>NZ_JBPWPY010000002.1:0-2212495 GCF_051811145.1 Rhizobium sp. 11_C7_N12_5 | reverse complement strand
GGCGGTTTTCCCAATTAACTGCGCAATTGTTACAGAAAGCTGCTTAACTACGCAGTTACAATATGCCCCGATTCGTTGCAGTTTTACAATTGCTTAAACAAATAGCGACTTTTGGCGGTTTTTTACTCATTCGGCATGCTCAAGCCCGTTCCTTGAGACAGATTCTATGCCTGGCAGCATCCGGTTTGCTCTGTGTTTCATCAAGCCGGGCAGGCCCATTGGGCAGAGCCCCATCGACCGGAAGTAGTCCGCGGACTACTTCCGGTCGATGGGTGCTTGGCAGGGCGCGAGGATTTGTCGGGTCGGCGAGTGTTCAGATATTTTCAGCTGTGGCGTCCCGGCAGAGCGCAGCCGATTGTCCGCGGACTACCTGATCCGCGTTTGGAAAAACGACCGCAGCGAAGAGACTTATTGGCTGAGCAGCGCTTCGTTCCTTTGACTGTTCCAAAGGTGCAAAAGGGATTGATCGATTGGCAGGTGAATGAGGTCTCAATCGCTAGCGCCTACATACCAAAGAAACGCAAAACCTCCCTGCGGCTATCCACTGGGAGGTACGCGAGAAGGAATTCAGGGTGGGGCTGACGATGTCAGCGCGGATGGCGATGCGTGCTAGCGCACTAGGCGATCGGAGCGCTTGCCACTGCGAAGAAGTGCGGCGCGGATCAGTTCCGATTTGCTCAACGCTGGCGGCGGCGGAGCGGGTTGCTCCTGAGGTTCGGCTGTTTTGACGGGCGTCTGTTTCAACGTCGTGAGGCGCTGCCTCGCAGCAAGCCTGTCTTCCGGCGACAGCGGCTCGATCGGGTTGCCGTCGATATCGTGGCGCATCGAGTCGGGTTGGGCGCTTGCAAAGTAATATTGCTTCGAGTGGAGAAATGCACTCGTGGCGCGGCGGAGCGCCATGACCGGGGTGTCGGGCTTCAGAAGCGGGCGAATCTCGTTCCAGAGACCAAGCGCAAAAGGACGAATGATCTCGCCGGGTTTGGAAGGCAAGATATCGATCGGACGGACCAGGAGGGCGTTAATCGCCTTTGCTTTTCTAACGTCGAGCTCCGTTGCAACAATCGGGTCTCGACTGATCGTCCAGGGTTCTTCCATGAAATCGCTCCTTTGTATCGAAATCCATTACGGATCGATTGTGAAGTGATTTTGACGGGGCGGCGAACAAGCTTGCTCTCGAACATGGCCACCATGCAAAGCCAATGACCATATATGGAAGCGCAAAGCGCGCTGCAAGCTTTTGCGTTAACAGGATTTTTATAGTTTGGCGGATAGCTTGCACCTAGCCGCGAAGGGTATTGTGTACGCGGCGCGTCTTTCTTTCCAAAGTCGCGCGAGCTGCCGGAGCTTTACCGCGGAATCCCCGCCTGCCGAGCGCCTCACCGCCCGCCGACGCCAAGCATGTCGACCGGGGCACTTTCGAACCCACCTTCCGGACTGACGGGCCTCGCCCCAACTGCCGATATTAATAGCGCTTGCCGAGCCATGGCCACGCGCGCTTCTCACGCTTTAAATATCGTGGTCGGTTCATGTGTTGCGAGATGGAGAGCACACATTGTCGCACCGGGATCGAACCGATACGGCGATTTGGATAGGGATGGTGTTTCCGCAGGGTATGCCCGCCGATGTGCTCTTCCTGTGCTAAAGGCTTTCGCGACGATCCAGGCAGGGATAGTCGGTGCCGCCGACGTTGATTCTCGAATGGGAAGCGGGGCAGGGGAGGTGCCATCCTGTGGCTTATCCCGCGCGGGGTCTTTGTCCATGAAATGCTCGACGCGCAAATTCGCGAACTCCGTCGCCGCCGGCCGCTGGGCCAAGGTTGGCCCAATCGCATGCTCGCGGATGTCGGTGAGCCGGTTTGCATCGCAAGTGACGACATGTTCCATCGAAAAATGTGAAGACATCGGCATGGCTAGCTTGCCCTTGCGAAACCCGCCTTGGCTGGTGGCTGCTGTTGCGATACAGATGGCGCCGCAACCCGCAAAGCCAAAGGCTGAATGGCTTATCTATCTTCTGGAGAGAAGCATCTTGAATATGAAA
The DNA here is from genome assembly GCF_051811145.1 of Rhizobium sp. 11_C7_N12_5. Lineage (NCBI taxonomy): Bacteria > Pseudomonadati > Pseudomonadota > Alphaproteobacteria > Hyphomicrobiales > Rhizobiaceae > Rhizobium > Rhizobium sp. 11_C7_N12_5. The sequence continues at coordinate 2,210,458 of NZ_JBPWPY010000002.1, read as the reverse complement.
GCGTTCTTGTCCCTGGGTGTTGTTATCTCGCTCTCGCTTGCTTCGTCTGCCCTGGCGTTCGATAAGTCAGCCTTCTTTGATGCCGCGCTCTGCAAGCCGCCGTACACGACAACCTCGGCAACGGAAATGTACAATGAGGCCGAAAAACTCGCAAAGGCCGATACATCTCTCCTGACGGCTGCCGTTTATAAATTGTCCGCGGACTTCGGCAAGCAGGGCTTCAAGACAAATGAACTCATTTTCGCCGGCTCGAGCATCGGCGTGCTGATCGAAGGCTTGCGGGCGGATGAACTCGCCAAGACTTATCATCTGAAATCGGACAATCTTGGCAGTCTTTTGGGGGCGGCTTCAAAGTCGTATGCGCGTGCATTGGTGAAGGCCGATCAGCCCACCAGGGAAATGGGGGGCGTGTCGATCGTAGCCCGCGAGTCGGCGGCCTTTCCCGGCAAAACACTGCTTGCGTGTGAATTCGTAACGCACGAAGATCTCGAAGCCGTGAAGAAACTCCAGGCGAATTGACCCCTTCTATCGCGACGCTTTGGCTGCCTGCTGTGTTCGTTGCAGGGAAGCGGTCAGCAACGCGCGAACTCCATGGATCTCACGATCCGCTCTGCTATCGGAGGCACTGTTAGGGGCTAGGTGCCGACAGCTGGTACCTATCGATAGTGATCGGCGCGGTTGGGGGCTGTATGGATGACGGAAGCTAATGGTGGTTTAATTTCAATATCCGGAAACTCTATGTTTGATTCATATGGTTGATACGCTGAGTATCTGGAAAACTCGGTGTCGATTTTGGATAAGTGGGGCAGATTGGGTGGGAACGTCCGTACAAACCCGCAAGGGGCAGCGATCTACATCGGCCCCACATACGGCCAGGAAGCATCACCGCCTTTGGCGACCTAGTTAAGCATCGGGAAGGCGATGCTACTGGGCCGTGGCGGGGCTTTCCAGGGAGCGAGGGGGAAAGTCCGGATCGGCCAGGCATTGTGTCATCCAGTCAGGCGCAATTCCCGAGATATCGTCCTCATCCTTAAAATCCGGATCGATGCGGAAAACCGGTGAATGGCTAAGATCTGGGTTATACCTGTCGTCATGCTCATCGACATGGAAGTCCCAACCCGTCTTGCCTTTATCGAGGCCAGCGGCCGCATCGTCGGGGCACTGCGCATCCTCTCCACCACATCCCGCCACCGTGACCAACTTGCCGTTCGATACGTTGGCAACTTTGCTGAAATCGTAATATCGACCTGAAGCCCAATAAGTATAGTCGCTGCAGACCCGTGCTGCGTTTTGGATCGCTTTTACACCGAAACACTCGTAATCGTGGCTGTCTTCACCAGATGGAATGAAATCGCACTCGGTCCAATAGCCGGAATACGGGCCGCCAGAAAAGCGGGAGACATAACGCTGTTGGGCAACCGCATTCGCCACGAGCGCTGAGCTTTCCGGAACTCCTCCTTTCATCGCGAGATTCCTTGTTCTCTGCGCGGTGTCGTCCCGCAGCAAATTGATTTCCTGCTTGCGCTCGTCTGGTTGTAATCGTGATCCTTCGATGTATCGAAGACCTACCCATCGTTGCTGGCTGGAGACAAGTGCTTGGTGAATTTCCGGGTCCTTGACGCTTCTCAGGAGATCAAAATACGCCTTGCTCATTTCCGTGTCCGCTTTTCGAAGTGACGGGTTGTTGCAAATAAGTCGATCAACCGGTTGTTTGGCGTTTGCGCAATCAAGACACCAAGCTGGCGAGGTCAGAAGGTTGAAGCAGAGAAACGCGGCAAGTCCTGAAATCCGATACATTCTAAGCTGTCCGTAAAATAGCGAGGTACGGCCTCTTGGTCATTCAGAGTTTGGATCATGATTCGGCCGAGTTCGAAATCCTCGACGCCGCAAGGGGTTTTGAGAATGGATCCTCTTACACACTTCTTTCGTGAAACGTTGCCACCCAACGTGCCCTACGTTCTCGATTTTGGGTAAGGGGTGTCGAAGCCGCTTTCACCTCCCGGTTACAATTGAAGCGCTGTGCTGGATAGAAAAAGCGCTATCTTAACCCTACGGCGCCCGATCCGAACCGGCGGGGGACTCCTCAAAGCTCGAATGCGCTGCCGGTGCCTCGCGTCGGATGTCAATCGATGCTGCTATTTTCAGCATCGGCTCAATCAACCTACCCTAGAGTAACGACCATATTATGCACGCGCAAAAAGCGTTCTAGTCCTTTGAATCTATAGGATCCTGTCGATTCAATCTGAAAGCGGGATGCCTTCGTGCGAATGGATGAATTGAAATGCCGCTGCGTTAGACCGCTTTATATGTGTCAGGCGTGTGACAGAAGAGACCAATTTCTTTCGTCCGGCCCGAAGACACAAGGGGGCGAGTTTCTAATCTTATGCGTCTCATACTCGTCAATGATGTTTCAACCGTTCGCGGCGGCGCGACCAAGGTGGCGTTGCAGTGTCTTGAGGCAAGCAGGGATGCGGGTCTGACTTGCGCCATACTGGTCGGCGATGATGGCGAAGGCCTCAAGTCGCGGTTTGCTGGCATCCGGACAGTTGCGCTTGGCGAGCGTCCCCTTCGGGAAGGTCCGACTTTCACCGATGTCTTCGCGAAGAACTACAATTGGCGCGCCTATGAGGCCTTGGAGGGGTTGCTTAAGGAATCGGAGGAGGAGACCGTCGTGCATGTGCATGGCTGGTCGCAGATCCTGTCGCCGTCGATCTTCTACGCGCTTGCCAAGCATGAGGCCAAAGTCATCGTCACGGCGCATGATTTTTTCCTGAATTGCCCCAACGGGGGTCTCATTAATTTCCATAGCGGCGAAGTCTGCCATATCAAGCCGCTGTCCGCCGCATGTCTGACAACCAATTGCGACAAGCGCAATTATTTCCATAAGCTCTGGCGTTTCCGCCGAACCTTGACCCAGCGGGGCGTCGGCGAGGAATTCTGGGGTCGCATCGGCATCGTGCTGGCGCATGAAAACATGGAGGCGCATCTCCGCTCCGGTCCTTTACGACATTTCACGACGCTGCGCACGCCCACGGAGCCATTGACGCCCGGACCGGTAGAAGCGTGGCGCAACCACCGCACCGTTTTTCTCGGCCGCATGTGCTGGGAAAAGGGGGTGCGGACGCTGGCGGATGCGCTCAACAAAACGGGAAGGACGGCGACGCTCATCGGGCGCGGACCGTTGCTTGAGGAGATGCAGCACGCGTTGCCGCATTGCTTCGTGCCCGGCTGGCTGAGCGATGAGGAGGTAGCGAGGCTCGCGGGTGAAGCGCGCGTTTTCGTCATGCCGTCGCGCATGCCCGAGCCTTACGGTCTGGTCGCGGCCGAAGCGTTGATGTCCGGCATACCGGTCATTGTCAGCAGCAATGCACTGATTGCGACGGAAGTCGAGAACAACGGCGCCGGTCTGGTCTTCGAGAGCGGCGATGCGGATTCGCTGGCCGAGAAATTGGCGGCGACCGATGACGACAACCTGATGCGGAGGCTGAGCGAGGGTGCGTTTGCCCTTGGCCAACGCATCGCGCCGAGCAGAGCGGAATGGGGACGCCGAATGGTGGACATCTATATGGGGCGCAGCGATTTTCTTGCGCATTAGTGGGGGGGACAATGGCACGTGCTTTGGTGACGGGCGGCTGCGGTTTCGTTGGCCGACATCTTATCCGACGACTTCTTGCCGAAGGGCTGGATGTCGTCTGCGTCGATCCGCTGGTCATGGGGACGGGCGCGCTTCATGCTGATCTGTGGCAGTGTTTTACGCGCTCCCGCTTCACCTTTCTCCAGGAGGATTGTCGCACTTTCTTTGCCCGCGCGCCCGAGCATTTTGACTATGTCTTCCATCTAGCCGCGCTGGTCGGCGGCCGCGTGACGCTGGAGACACGGGCGCTCGATGTCGCCGAGGATCTGGCTGTCGATGCGAAGCTATGGCAGTGGGCCTCACGCGCCAAGCCTGGCACCGTGGTATTCTTCAGCTCCAGCGCAGCCTATCCAGTGTCACTTCAGACGGTCGAAAATCATTGGCTGCTGTCGGAGGACATGATCAATTTCGATACCTCTGTCGGCATGCCCGACCTCAGTTATGGCTGGGCGAAACTGACCGGCGAATATCTGATGAAGCTCTATGTCGAGCGCTACGGCCAACGGGCCATCGCCTACAGACCGTTCAGTGGCTACGGCGAGGGTCAGGATTTGGCCTATCCTTTCCCGGCGATCTGTCGCCGGCTGCTTGCGGAAAAAGGTGCGGCAGAGGTTTTCGTTTGGGGCACAGGCCGTCAGTGCCGCGATTTCATTCATATTTCCGATTGCATCGAATTCATCTGGCAGACGAAGGACTTGCTTCCAGATGGCGCCAGCCTCAATCTCTCGACCGGCATTGCCATGTCCTTCATCGAATTGGCGGAGATCATCAGTCGGCAGATCGGCTGGCAGCCGGTCGTCACAGGCCGATCGAACCATCCCGAAGGTGTTTTCTACCGCTGCGGTGATACGGTGCTGCAACGCTCCTACGGACTGAAGCCGCTGGTCAGTCTGGAAGAGGGCATCGCGCGGACACTGGAGAATCTGCGAGCGGAGCAGCCGCCATATGCGCTAGCCATCTGAACGGAGCCTCACGACAAGCTCCGTTGGTCCAGAAGGGTGATCGTCCCCACCGACGCGCAGACCCCGGCCGCACCCTGCTTGCATCGATCGGATTGGGGCTGGAAATTCATCGCGGAAACCAAGCTGCCGGAGAGCGTTTCGTTGAGCGGAAAGCAGAGATAAAGGGCAAGCCGTTGCTCTTCGATGTCCAACCCACGACTGAAAGCGCAGTCTGCCGGTTCGTAAGGCTGCGCCTGATGAATTGTCGGTATTGATCATTGACTTGAGCCAAGCCCGCTGCCAATGACAGGAACCATCGTCAGGTGGGTTTTGGCGGCCTTTGCTCTCGAAAGGATATGAACTTCTGACCCACTAATCGCCTTCGGAGCTTACCTCTAGCCCCATTCGCGATCATGCGCATGAAATCAGTGGCGACAGAGAATCTAGGCAAACTGTCTTCCAGGCCTTGATCATCAAGGCACATAGATCTAATGAGGCGCGTGAGTGATCCTAGGAGTTTAGAATGCAGGTTTTGGTACGTGACAACAACGTTGAGCAAGCGCTCCGTTTTTTGAAAAAGAAGTTGCAGCGCGAGGGCGTTTTCCGCGAGGCCCGACTTCGGGAGCGTTTTGAAAAGCCCTCCGAAAAGCGTGCTCGCGAAAAGGCTGAGGGTATCAGGCGTGTCCGCAAACTCGCTCGCAAAAAGCTTGAGCGGGAAAGCGGTATTTCGAGCCCCAAGAAGGCAAGAGCTTCCGCTCGCTAGCGGAGATCGAGTGACGGATGTTTCGGCTGTCGAGGAAATGACTTTCTCGTGCTTGAGATATCCCTTTCCCGCGGGCGGTGTTGTCAGCGTGTTTGAATGACAAGCGCGTTAAGTCCGGTGCTGACGGTTTCAGACGATGTGGGCGCGGGCGGCGGAAAACAGCGAAACGAAATGCTGTAAACGTCTATTGAGCGAAAGCCCCGGCGCATTCTCTCTCGTTTTCGAAACGGCAGATGCGCGCATCTCGGTCGATTGTTCAGGCCTTTGTGGGGCCTGATGCTTAACGCCTGGAATGATCCGACGCCTTGCCGCCGGTGGGCTTGCCGAGACAATACGGCGGCCATGATCGGCGTGAGCACACCACAGGCCGGCCTTATGAGATCGATGGATCTTGGCCCGGAAGCAATCGGCACTTTCATATGAATTGAGAGCAGCATTGCAACTCGCTCAGATCTGGATCGCGAACGGCGAGGTCCAAAGAGCCCGTGAGCTCATTCGCGCACGCGAGTTGCTCAACCTTCGTTGAGACGCGCGCCGGATCCTCTCTTTCGACCCGCATTCGCCCATTACATTGCGAGATAGGCCTGCCGGATATCCTCCCGGCTTTCGAGTTCTACAATGGTGCCGGAATATCGGATTGCGCCTTTTTCCAGAATATAGGCGCGGTCGGATATCAGCCGGGCGAAATGCAGGTTCTGTTCCGACAAGAGGATGGACAGTCCCTCGCGCTTCATCGTGAGGATCGCATCGGCCATCTGCTCGACGATCTTGGGCGCCAGCCCTTCGGATGGTTCGTCAAGCAGGATCAGATGGGGATTGCCCATGAGGGTTCGGCCGATTGTCAGCATCTGCTGCTCGCCGCCGCTCATGTTGCCGGCCGGTCTCCTGCGCATGTTGCCGAGGTTCGGGAAGATCTCGTAGATGCGCTCGGGCGTCCACACCGCGCGCTGGTCTCGGCCCGCCTGTCGTCCGACTTCGAGATTCTCCTCCACCGTGAGGGTGGTGAAGATGCGCCGGTCTTCCGGCACATAGCCGAGCCCCCGGCGGGCGATGTCGAACGGAGGAAGCCTGGAAATATCCTCTCCTCGAAACCGGATCTCCCCCTGTTTCGACAGGAGAAGGCTCATGATCGATTTGAAGGTTGTCGATTTGCCGGCGCCGTTGCGGCCAAGCAGGGCGATCACCTCGCCCTCCGCGACCTGCAATTCCACGTCGAACAGGATATGGGCGGGTCCGTACCAGCTATTGAGACGGGATACTTCCAGCATCAGCCCTCCGATCTGTTGGCGTAAAGCAAGCCGGAGCCGAGATAGACGGCTTGGACGTCGGGATTGGCCCGGATCGCCTCTGGGGCTCCTTCCGCGATGATCGTGCCGCGATTGAGCACTAGAATCCGCGACGCATGCTCGAAGACGATATCCATATCATGCTCGGTGAAGAGAACGCCGATCTGTCTTTCCTCGACAATCCTGGCGGTCAGTTTCATCAGCTCGATGCGCTCCCGCGGGGCCATTCCGGCGGCCGGCTCATCCATCAGCAGCAGCTTCGGATCGCCGGCCAGCGCGATGGCAAGCTCGAGGCGCTTGACGTCGCCGTAAGGAAGCTCGCGACAGGCGCGATCGGCCTGGTCGCCAAGACCGATCAGGCCGATCAGTTCTTCGGCCTCGCGGCGAAATTTGCGGTCCAGCCGCCCGAAGAAGCCGGTCCAACCGGAAAGATGTCCGGCATGGGACAGGATCGCCACCTGCACATTCTCGCGAACCGTCATGGACAGGTAGACTTCCGCGATCTGGAACGTACGGCCGACGCCGAGGCGGAAGATCCTGGCAGGCGAGAGGCCCGATGTCTTGACCCCATCGAGGACCGCCGATCCGGCATCGGGCTTGATCTGGCCGTTCAGCATGTTGAAGCAGGTGCTTTTCCCGGCGCCGTTCGGGCCGATAAGCGCCATCAGTTCACCACGGGTAAGCGAAAAGGAGACGTCGGTGACCGCTTTGACGCCCTGATAACTCTTGCTTAGATGCGATACCGACAGAAGCGGTGGGGTCATGGCGCATCCCCCATTTTGGCGGCCGGTTGCGAAAGGGTTTGCGGCAGGATCTGGAGCCGTTGCTTGCGAGTCCCCAATATTCGGCCCAGCGTCCCGACGATCCCTTCCGGAAATGCGACGACCAGGAGAATGATGAGGCCGCCGAGGATCATGCGGGAGAGATCGGTATTGCTCATCAGCCAGATCGAGGCGGTCTTGTAGACGATTGCACCGACGATGCCGCCCGATACCGTACCGAAACCGCCGAGCAGGACCATGACGAGCCCGTCGATCGACATCGGAATAGCAAGCACCTCAGGAAAGATGCTTCCCTTCTGAAAGGCCAGAAGCGAGCCGGCAAGGCCAGCAAAGAAGGCCGACACGACGAATGCGGTATGCTGGACGGTGCGGCGCGGAATGCCGGTTGCCGCCGCGCGCTGCGGTGAATCCCGAAGCGCCCTCAGGGCATGACCGAACGGCGCGAAGGTCAGATAGCGGATACAGCCGACCGATAGGACGGCCACCACGAGCGTCAGCCAATAGAAGGCCTTGGGTCCGCTTGCCCATTCGGACGGCCAGACGCCGACGATGCCATTGTCGCCACCTGTCACGTCGACCCACTGGTAGGCGATCGACCAGAAGATCTGCGCGAAGGCCAAGGTGAGCATGGCAAAATAGATGTTGGACAGCCGGACGCAGAACCAACCCGAGACGAGGGATATGGCAGCTGCAACAACAGGCCCGATGAGGACGGCAAGCTCCATCGGCGCGCCAAACCACTGGACCGATAGCGCAGCCCCATAGGCACCTAATCCGAGGCTCGCCGCATGGCCGAAGGAGTCCAGCCCGCCCACCGACATCATGAACTGAAGACTGGTGGCGAAGATAACGGCGATCAGGACTTCGCTGGCGACACCGAGGCCGTAATTGCCGAGCACCAGCGGCAAGAGGATCGCGCTGAGGATGAGTATGCCGGCGGTAGCACGGCTGCGTGGGCCAAGCGGCCGCCACGTCGTCCTTGCCGCATAGCCGGCGCGGGAGGCGGGCAGGGGCTTGCCGAAGAAGCCCCAAGGACGCAGGACAAGGACGACCGCCATGACCACGAACATCAGCACGAGGGAAATGCCTGGAAACACCAGGATGCCGAAGGCGTTCAGCTCGGAGACGACGATGGCGGCCAGGAAGGCGCCGCCGATGCTGCCCAGCCCGCCGATTACCACCACGACAAATACCTCGGTGATGACGGACAGATCCATGAAGTGCGTGACGGCATCGCGCGGGATTTGCAGGCCGCCGCCGAAGGCTGCCAGGAAGACGCCGAGAGCAAAGACCCCGGTGAAAAGCCATTTCTGGTTCACTCCGAGCGCGCTGACCATGTCGCGGTCCTGGGTAGCCGCGCGCACCAGAATGCCCCAGCGCGAGCGGTGCAGCAGCAGCCACAGCAGGCCGAGAACGGCGGGTCCGAGAGCGATGAGCACGAGATCATAGGCGGGAAAGGGTCGGCCGAGAATCTGGACGGCGCCGGACAATCCGGGTGCCCGTGGCCCGACGAGGTCCTCCGGTCCCCAGATCAGCCGCACGCCGTCCTCGACGACGAGCGTAACGCCGAATGTGGCCAGAAGCTGCAACAGTTCGGGAGCACGGTAGATACGGCGCAGCAGCAGGATTTCCAGCAGAGCACCGCAGGCTGCGACGATGGCGGCGGAGACAAGCAGTGCTGCCCAGAAGCCGAAGGCGCTTTCCCAACGGGTCGTCAGGCTGTAGGCCAGATAGGCGCCCAACATGTAGAAGGCGCCATGAGCGAAATTGACGATGCGCGTCACGCCGAAGATCAGCGATAGTCCGGAGGCGACCAGGAACAGCGAGGCGGCATTGGAAAGCCCGGTCAGGAACTGCAGAAGATAAAGGTCCAACGGAGGCTCCCTGCCCATTTAACAAGGGTGGCATTCGATCCACGGAATGAATGCCGGCGCGATGCGTTATGACGGAATACATGCCCGTTTCGCCGGCGGAAGGGCATGAAGCCGCGACCGCCGGCCTTTGACGGTTCCGCTAGGGGCGGAGCTTGGCGGCGTCGGCCTCGCTCGGCAGGAAGTCGTTGCCGCTATGGTACTGGAAATCGACCATCACGCCTTTTCCATCCTTGAGGGCGGTCTTGCCGATGAAGGCGCCGAGCGTCGATTGATGATCCGCGGCACGATAGGTGATCGGGCCAAACGGCGTGTCGACCGAAATACCCTTGGCGGCGGCAATCAGCGCGTCCGTGTCGGTCGACTTGGCCTTGGTCAGAATGGCGGCCATCGACTTGACCAGCGAATAGCCGACCACCGAGCCCAGGCGAGGATAGTCGTTGTAGCGCTTCTGGTAAGCGTCGAGAAAGGCCTTGTGCGCTGATGTGTCGACGGAATACCAGGGGTAGCCCGTCACGATCCACCCTTCCGGCGTATCTGTCTTCAGCGGATCGAGATATTCCGGCTCGCCGGTCAGGAAGGAAACGACCGAGCGGCCCTTGAAGAGATCGCGGGTCGTGCCCTCGCGCACCAGCTTCACCAGATCGGCGCCGAACTCGACATTGAGGATCGCATCCGGCTTGGCGGCCTCGATGGCCTGCGCCACGGAGCCGGCATCGATCTTGCCTTGCGGCGGCCATTGCTCGCCGACGAACTCCACATCGGGTCGGGCCTTCTGGAGCAATTCCTTGAACACAGCCACGGCGCTTTGTCCGTATTCATAGTTTGGCGCGATGGTCGCCCAGCGCTTCGCCGGCAGCTTGGCGGCTTCCTGCGCCAGCATGGCGGCCTGCACGTAGTTTGGCGGGCGCAGCCGGAAAGTATAGTCGTTCCCCTTCGACCAGATCATCGCGTCGGTCAGAGGCTCTCCGGCCAGGTAAAAAACCTTCTTCTGCTTGGCGAAATCGGCAACCGCCATGCCGACATTCGAGAAGAAGGAGCCGGAGATCATCACCACCCCTTCCTTTGCGACCAATTCGTTTGCGGCCGTCAGCGCGTCGCCGGGCTTGCCGCCATCATCCTTGGAAATGATTACGAGCTTGTCGCCGTTGATGCCGCCCGCCGCATTGACCTCGTCAAGCGCCAGTTGCCAGCCCTTCTTGTAAGGGTCGGTAAACGCGGGAAGGGCAGAATAGCTGTTGATCTCGCCGACCTTGATCTCACCGGCCATCGCTTGTGTCCCGGCCGCCAGACAAAGGGCCGTACCCATAATCGCAAAAAGTCCTCTCATTTCCGTCCTCTCTGGATTGATCTGTTTTGATTCTTGTTATTACGGCACGTCATCGGCGGCATCGAATTTCGAGCGCGTGCAATCGCGATCCATAGCTTGTCGCCTGAAGGTATGATCTGGTGTGTTCACTATAAATGCAAGATCTTTCTCTGTGCATTTTTTAGGCAAATTGCGCGAAAATCCCGTATTTCCAGCTTGCCAATCGTTCGAAGAACGTGGAAATTCGCGTGTACACACTAATCTTGGCAGCGGATGGCTGATGTGAAGCACGATAGGCCGGATACGGACGACTATGATGTCACGCAGCAGGTGGGCCACCTGTTGCGCAGAGTGTATCAACGTCATCTCTCCATCTTCCAGGAAAACGCCTCCGATCCCAATCTGACCTCAGTGCAATTCGTCACCCTCTGTGCGCTGCGCGATCATGGGCCAAGTTCCCAGACCGAACTCGTCAAGGCCACGGCCGTCGATCAGGGCACGATCAGGGGCATCATCGAACGACTGTCCGCACGAGGCCTAATCACGACTTCCGGGGATGAGCAGGACGGACGCAAGATCATCATGTCCCTGACGCCGGCCGCCGAGCACCTGTTGGAGGAAATGATACCGGCCGCCCGCCTCATCAGCGAGTTGACGATGGCCGACCTCAATCCCGCCGAACGAGTGGCCCTGCTTTATCTGCTGCGCCGCATCCTGAACTATCATGATGACAAATCATCGAACGCGACGGAGAAATAGACCGGCAGGAAATGCCATCGCTGGACAGCATCTCCTTTTTCAGGTCAATCGTGACCGCAAAGCCGGCCTCAATTCGCAAAAGCGGCGATGCCAGTGATGGCGCGGCCGAGGATGAGGGCGTGGATGTCGTGGGTTCCCTCGTAGGTGTTGACCACCTCGAGGTTGACGAGGTGGCGGGCAACGCCGAACTCGTCGGAAATGCCGTTGCCGCCGAGCATGTCGCGCGCTGCGCGGGCAATGTCGAGCGCCTTGCCGCAGCTGTTGCGCTTGAGGATCGACGTCAGTTCGACAGGCGGATGGCCGTCTTCCTTCATGCGGCCGAGACGCAGGCAGCCCTGCAGGCCAAGGGTGATCTCGGTCACCATGTCGGCGAGCTTCTTCTGGATCAGCTGGTTGGCGGCAAGCGGCCGGTCGAACTGCTTGCGGTCGAGCACATATTGCCGCGCCTTGGCATAGCAATCCTCGGCCGCACCCAATGCACCCCAGGCAATGCCGAAGCGGGCGGAGTTCAGGCAGGTAAACGGACCCTTGAGGCCGGAAGCGTTCGGCAGCAGGTTTTCCTCCGGCACGAAGACATTGTCCATGACCACTTCGCCCGTGATCGAGGCGCGCAGGCCCACCTTGCCGTGGATGGCGGGTGCCGACAGTCCCTTCCAGCCCTTTTCAAGGATGAAGCCACGGATGATGCCGTCCTCGGTCTTTGCCCAGACGACGAAGACATCGGCGATCGGTGCGTTGGAGATCCAGGTCTTGGCGCCGGTCAGGCTATAGCCGCCATCGACCTTCTTTGCCCGCGTCACCATCGAGCCGGGGTCGGAGCCATGGTTCGGCTCGGTGAGGCCGAAGCAGCCGATCCATTCGCCAGTGGCAAGCTTCGGCAGGTATTTCTGCTTCTGCGCCTCAGACCCGAAAGCATCGATCGGCACCATGACCAGCGAGGACTGCACGCTCATCATCGAGCGATAGCCGCTGTCGACGCGTTCCACTTCGCGGGCGATCAGGCCATAGGCGACATAGCCGAGGCCGGCGCCGCCATATTCCGGCGCAATCGTCGGTCCGAGCAGGCCGAGCTCGCCCATCTCGCGGAAGATCGTCGGATCGGTCTTTTCATGGCGGAAGGCTTCGAGCACGCGGGGGGCGAGCTTCTCCTGCGCATAGGCATGCGCGGTATCCAGCACCATGCGTTCTTCATCGCTCAGCTGCTCCACCAGCCGGAACGGATCGGCCCAGTCGAAAATCTCGCGGCTCATGCTGTCGTCTCCCAGATCTTTCTTTTCTCGATCGCTGTCAGTCTACGCCTTGCGGCTGGCGCGGGCTCGTTCGGTGGCGGTCGTATCCGAATGGCAATCCGCCGTCACGACAACGCCGAAAAGATCGAGCGCTTCTGCCGTCGTATAACGACCGAGCCGCACATCCTCGCTCACCGCTTTCGGATCGCGTGTCAGCGGATCGCCGTAGCCGCCGCCGCCCGGTGTGCCGACGCGAACGCGATCACCGGGTTTCAGCGCAATATCCTGCGCCTTCGACAGATGCTCGGGCGTCATCGCTTCGCCGTCGCGCCAGACCGTGACGCTGTTCGTCCGCCCGTCGCTGCCACCGAGTGCGCCCTGCGGCCCGAAACGACCGTGATCCATAACAAAGCTTGCGGTGGCAGCACCGCGCCTGAGTTCGATCTCGTAGTCGAGACCGAAGCCGCCGCGATGCTTGCCGGCACCGCCGGACCCCTCGCGAAGGGCATAGCGATGGTAGAGGACGGGGAATTGCTGTTCCATGATCTCGACCGGCGGTGCCTTGGAAATGCCGATGGTCGAACAGCCGTTGGCAAGCCCGTCGTGATCGCTGTTGCCGCCGTAGCCACCGCCGGAAATCTGGTACATGACGTAGCCGCGCCCGCGCTCCGGATCGTGGCCACCGAGCGCGAAATTGCCCGAACTTCCGGCGGGCGAGGCCGTCACACGATCGGGCAGTGCCTCGACCAATGCCGCAAAGACCGCCTCGGCGATCCGCTGGCTGACTTCCGCAGCACAGCCGGAAACCGGGCGCGGATAATGGGCGTCGAGGAAGGTTCCCTCTGGCGTCTTCACCTTCAACGGCTCGAAGGCACCGGCGCTGATCGGGACATCAGGAAAGATATGGCGCATGGCAAGGTAGACGGAGGATAGCGTCGTCGCCAGCACCGAGTTCATCGGTCCGGCGCAGGGCTTCGACGATCCCTCGAAATCGAAGGAGAGTTCATCGCCTGTCGCGATGATCGTCAGACGGATTTCGAGTGGCTCGTTGACGACGCCGTCACTGTCGATATAGGCGACGGAACGATAAGTGCCTTCCGGGATCAGCCGGATATTGGCGCGCATCTGCTCGGCCGCGCGGCGGCGCAACTCGCCGATCGCTTGGGCGACCGTATCGTCGCCGTAGCGTTCGAGAATGCGCACCAGCCGTTCCTGCCCCACAAGAAGGGCGGCCGCCTGTGCCTTTACGTCACCGATGCGTTGTTCGGAGACACGGATGTTCGAGCAGATGATCGCATAGATCTCGGTGTCGAGCTTGCCTTCCTTGAAAAGCCGGACCGGCGGCAGGCGCAGGCCCTCCTGTTCGACGGAGGTGGCCGACGCCGAGAAACCGCCGGGGACAGCGCCGCCCGTATCCGGCCAGTGACCGGTGTTCGATAACCAACAAAAGATCTTGCCATCGCGATAAACGGGCATCGCAAAACGCACATCCATCAGATGCGTGCCGCCGAGATAGGGGTCGTTGACGATATAGATGTCACCCGGCTTCGGCGCCGCTGCCTTGCCGGAGGCGATCATCTCGATCAGCGTGCGGGTCGAATATTGCATGGTGCCGACAAAGACCGGCAGGCCGCCGGCCCCCTGGGCGATCAGCGAGCCGTCCTCGGCCGAATAGATGCCGTCCGAACGGTCGTTGGCCTCGGCGATGACGGGCGAGAAGGCGGCTCGGGAGAAGGTCAGGTCCATCTCATCGCAGACCTGCTGCAGGCCGGATTGGATGACGCTCAGCGTGATGGGGTCGATGCTCATTGGCCGGCTCCGATCGTGATGATGATATTGCCGTCGTCGTCCTGTGTGGCGACGTCGCCGGGCTCGAGGATGATGGTCGTGTCCATCTGCTCGATGATCGCCGGTCCGGATATGGTTGCCTTGAGCGGCAGGTGATCGCGCCAGTAGATCGGCGTTTCCCGCCAGCCGTCGAACCAGACCGGCCGCATGCCGGTCTGTGCTTCGGCGAGTGTCGCCTTGCGTCCGGCCGCATCGATCAGCATGGACAGATCGATCTCGGTGCGCCGGCCAATGACCGAGGTGTTGACGTTGACGAGGCTTGCGCGGATTTCCGGAAGTTCGACATGGAAGCGGTTGAAATAAGCCTCCTCGAACCGTGCCTGCAGTTCGGCCCTGGTCGGCATTGCGCTCGGCAGCGGGACGCGCAGCAGATGCGTCTGGCCGATGAATTGCATATCGACGGAGTAAATCTCGCGGATCTCGCGAATGGCGACCGCTTCCTTGCCGATCAGCCGACGCCCTTCCGCCGACTGCCTTTCGAAGAGTGCGTGCACCGCGTCCATATCGGCGACATCGAGCGGGCGGTTGACCGTATTGACGAAATCGTGCCGGAGATCGGCGACGACGCAGCCGAGCGCGTTGGTGATCCCCGGACGGGACGGTGTCAGCACCCTTGGAATGCCGAGCTCCCGCGCGATCGCGGTCGCGTGCAGCGGGCCTGCTCCGCCGAAGGAGAACAGCGCGAAATCGCGTGGATCCTCGCCGAGGCTGACCGAGACCATGCGCACGGCGTCCGCCATGCGGGCATTGGCGATGCGGATGACGGCCGCCGCCGCCGCCGTGGCGTCGAGCCCGAGCGGACGGCCGAGCTTTTCCTCGAACAGGTCACGAATGTCGTCAATGGAAATGCTGCCGGGAACCGAGTTGAGCCTGGAGGGGTTGAGGCGGCCGAGCAGCAGGTTGGCGTCGGAGATGGTCGGCGTCGTGCCGCCGCGGCCGTAGCAGATCGGCCCCGGCATGGCGCCGGCGCTTTCCGGGCCGACCTGGAGCAGGCCCGCGGCGGTGATCTTGGCGATCGAACCGCCGCCGGCGCCGACGGTGCGCACATCGACCATCGGCACATGGATCGGCATGGCATATTCGATCTCGATCTCGTTGGAAACAGCCGGTTCGGCGTTACGGATCAGGGCAACATCGGTCGACGTGCCGCCCATGTCATAGGTGATGAGGTTGGGGATGCCGGCGCGTCGGCCGGTATAGGCCGCTGCCATGACGCCGGAGGCGGGACCGGACATGACGGTCTTTGCGGCCTCCTTGGCGACGTGGCGCGCAGACACCATGCCGCCATTGCCGTTCATGACGAGAACGTCGTGCCTGTAGCCCTTGGTGGCGAGTTGATCGGCGAGGCGCTCGATGTAGCGCGCCAGGAGCGGCTGCACGGATGCATTGACGGCCGCCGTGACGCCGCGCTCGAACTCACGGCTTTCGGACAGAAGCGCATGGCCGAGCGTGATATTGCCGTTCGGCCAGATCTCGGCGGCGATCTCGCCGGCGCGCAACTCATGCGCCGGATTGGCATAGGCATGCAGGAAGTGGATGACCAACGACTCGCAACCTGTATCCACCAGGGCTTTGAGCGCAATGCGGAGCGCTTCCTCGTCGAGGGGGATCAGCACGTTGCCGGCGGCATCCATGCGTTCGGGAACTTCGAGCCTGAGGTCGCGCGGGATGATCGGGCGAAACTCGCCCTTCATGCCGTAGGGGTTCGGGCGCGTGCGCCGGCCGAGCTCCAGCACGTCGCGAAAGCCGCGTGTGGTGATGAGACCTGTTCGGCAGAGGTTGCGCTCCAGAACGGCATTCGTGGTGGTGGTGGTGCCGTGCACGATGAGGTCGAGCGCCGCTATATCGGCCTCAGCCGCATCCAGTGCGTTGAGAACGCCGAAAGCCTGATTGTCGAGCGTGGTCGGCGTCTTGGCGAGACGGACCTTGCCGGAGACCGTGTCGAAGAGCACGAGATCGGTGAACGTGCCGCCGACATCGATGCCCGCGACCTGCGATTGTTCAGGTGTCGGGCCCGACGGTTCATTCGGAAAAGACTGAGTCACGACTGTTCCCATTATTGTTTGTATACAAATGAATTTATGGACGAGATCGAACCGCTGTCAAGCGGCGCGATCTTCGAGCATGCCCCTAGCGCAGACCATCCTTGCCTTCGATATCCGACGCCTTCAGCCCACCGACGCGGGCAAGCGGCCGGCCGCTATCGGTAAGGGCGACGGCCACCATGATTTCCGCCGGACGCGGCGCGTCGGCGAGGCTCACCTCCATCCCGTCGAAATGCGACCGCACATAGGCGGCATCCTTGTGCCCGAGCGGAATATCGAGGGGCCGGCCGGGGCCGCCGCGCTTTTTCGAGGAGGGCACAAGTGCGGCGCCTTTTTCCACCGCCTCGCGCAGCGGCTTGCCGAGCGATGGATGCAGCAGGGCGGCCGCATGTTCCAGCTCGCCATCCTCACCGACCAGCGCCGCCTTGCCATAGCTTTCGACCTGCGCCGGCGAAATTCCGAGCACCTCGACGCATTTGCGGCCAAGCAGGCCGCCGAGTTCCGCGCCGATCTCGATCAGCGGCGTCAGATCCTCGACATAACGGCCGGCGAAGGGATTGGCGATGACGGCGACCGCAGCAGCCTTGCGCGTGGATGGCGAGATGGTTTGACCCATCTCGGTCAGTGTCTCCTCGACGAAGACGGTGATCTTGCGGATCTCAGCGCTCAACGCAGGCCGTCCTCGCCCTTGATGTCCTCGGCCTTAAGGCCGCCGCTGCGGGCATGGACGCGCGGACCGGTGGTCATGACAAGCACGACCGCCATCTCATTAGCGCGCGGGCCGTCCGGCACGCCGACTTCTATCGAGTCGAAATGGCTTCGCACATAGGAGGCGTTGATATGGGTAACCGGTACGTCGAGCCGCGTGCCGGGCCCGCCGACCTTCTTCGAGGAAGGCACGATCGCCTTGGCGCCGCCGAGCACTTCGCGCATGGCGTAGCCGCCCGGCGCGTGCCAGAGGGCGCCGTGCTCCAGTTCGCCGGCCTGACCGACGATGATGCCCTTGCCGTATCCTTCGACGTCAGCAACATTTCCGCCGAGCGCGGCGACCAGCCGTTTTGCCATATCGAGGCCGAGCGGCTCCAGATCCTTCATGAAACCGGTGATTTCCTCATGATAGCTGCCCGCGAAGGGGTTCTCGATGACCGCGACGATCGCCCCCCGCTTCAGCGGCTTTGCGACGGGCTTGCCGCCTTCGTGATAAATCTCCTCCACGATGGTGAGGAACTTGCGGATCTTGACGTCAGGCATTGGAAAACCGCTCCATGGATTGATCGATTGAAAGAGGTGAGGCTGTAAATGGCCGGGCCGCGGTCGGCATGGCGAGCAGGCCCTGGTTCCTGAGAAAGAGGCCGGCGCGATCGATGAGGCCGAGTGCGATGAAGCGCTCTGCTCTGGCAAGGCCACAGGAAAGTGCCATGTCGATTTCCGCATCGGTCAGGGGGCCGCAGCCGGTGACGACCAGGCGCTCGCCGAGATCGCTGTCGTCGACGACATCGATGGCGCGTGCCCGGCTGATGGCGGCATGGCCGGGGAGATCGACGGCATTGGCAACAATCGTGACCGCCGCGTCGGCCGCCGCCGCATTCGCTGCCAATACGGTCGCCGAGTCGGCAATGCCCATCGACAGGCTGCGTCCGCCGCGTCCGCTGGTGGCGATGCCGCGTGTGGGGCTGGAAGCATGGAGCGCGAAATCGCCGAGCGAAATTCCGTCTTCGCGCGCCATACGGACATGAAACTCCGCGTCACTTTCAAGATGCACGGCAATGTCGCCGCCATTGTTGACATAGGCGCGGGCAGGGCGGTCTTCCTTGTCGAACGCGGCCAACATCGCCGCCAGGATTTCGTCCGCGACGGCACCGGCAACTGCCGCCATCGGCGTGATGAAATGGTCAGCAGCAAACGGCCGGACCGCGGTGACCATGCGTTGGGCAACCGAGCCCTCGGGCATCGGGCCGGCAAGTTCGGCTGCCGTGCGAAGCAGGGGCAGTTCGCTCACCAGTTCGTCAAGGACGGTCTGGAAACGGGCGATGGCAGCAGTGAAGGCACGGGCGCGCCGTTCGGCTTCGTCCTTGCGTTCAGCACTGCCGTCATCGACGCCAATGACGAGGTCGATCGGTCCGTGCTGCAAATGCAGCCGGCCGTTTGGATCGCCATCGAGATATCGGGCAACAGGCCGCGACATGCTATCGCTCCCTTTGTCGTCAGCCGCCCCACCGGAAATTTCTGCTTTCCGTCGGCCAGGGGCCGCGTCCGATCGGTGTGACCCTACGCTCGGCCATTTCCAGCGCCTGCTCGATCGGGATGACGGCGTCCATATGGCCGCCGAGCGCGCGGTAATCATCGAGCCGCATGGTGAATTCGATCGGCGCGACGAGCGCGGGCGTCGGCACGTAGCCGAAGGCATTGCTCGGCATCTGCGTCACATCGGCCATGACGGTGATGCCGCCGCCCGGCCAAACGTAGGCCGGAACGCCGCCGCAGGAAACATGGGTCAGCGCTTCCTTGACGGAGCGCGTCAGGCGGACAGGGTTCGTGGTGACACCAGCCCGTAGGCTGCCGCCGGCACCGCCGATGAACAGGACCGAGGTGAGTGCCGGTTCGCAATTTTCGGCAATGATCTCGACCGATTCCTGCAAGGCTGCGGGAAGAATTGTCTGCAGTTCCGGTCGCAGATTGTCGTCGAGAATATAATAGCCGTACTGCTCGCCGGTGGTCGATACCATCAGCATGCGCATGCCCGGCCAGGCCGTCTTGGGGTCGAAATCGCCGAGGATCGTCAGGGGGTCGGAGATGTTGGTGCCGCCCCAGCCGATGCCGGGCTCGGCGACCTGGAAGTAACGGCCGGGCGTCGAGCGCCGGCCCTTGATGCGAATGCCGGTGGCTGGCACGTCGAGCAGGCGTCCCGCCTGGTGTTCGGAGAGCACGCCGGTGATATGGTCGTCGACAACGACCACCTCATCGACATGGCCCATCCACTGCTTGGCGAACATGCCAATGGTCGCCGAGCCGCAGCCGACGCGCATGCGGCTTTCCTCGACGTCGTTGATAACGGGAGCAGCGCCTGCCTTGATGGTCAGGCTGACCCCGCCGTCGACCTGCATGTCGACGGCTTCGCCATTACAGAGCTTCAAGAGCGCGTCGCAGGTAACGCGGCCTTCCTTCTTCGAACCGCCGGTCAGGTGGTGCACACCGCCGAGCGACAGCATCTGCGAGCCGTATTCGCCTGTTGTGACGTGACCGATGGCTTCGCCGTCGACCAACACGGTTGCGGCTTCGGGGCCGAGAAAGCGGTCGGTGTCGATCTTCACCTTGGCGCCGCAATAGCTGAAGATGCCTTCGGTGACGACGGTCACCATGTCGACGCCGCTTTCCTGCTGCGACACGATGAAGGGTGCCGGCTTATAATCGGGATAGGTCGTTCCGGCGCCGACGGCGGTGATGAAGCTTCTGGTGGCGTGGACGATATCGCCGTCCCATTCGCTCTCGCCCGGCTGGGCCAGGAACGGCACGACATTGCCGCCTTCGGAAATGGTGTTCTCGATGATCGTCAGCGGATCGACGCGGATCAGCTCGCCGCCGACATTGGCATAGCGATCGCAGGCGCCGGACCGGCCGTCGGAGATGTAGCACATGACGGGACAGGCATCGCAGCGTATCTTGCCGTTTGCGACGCTTTCCACGCGTTGCTTGACCATGGCACTCTCCTTTTAACACGGCCGCTTGTCCGGTGGTGCTGCCATTAGCCCATGGACGGATATTTGACCGTCATTGTTCCCAATTTTTCATTTGTATGCGAATGAGTATCAGCCGGTCTTTCCGTCCTGTCAAGCGACGGTGGGGAGCCCTGGCAAAAATGCGGCCGTCGGCCTGGATGGACTTTGCCGCCGCCTGCGACCAGCCCTGTTATCGGTCGGGCTATGGCGTTGACAAATATGGTGTTCAAAGTAGAGGCTTGGGACCTCGAGCGTTTACATCAACCGACAATGACGCTCTAATCTTTTGAATCTGGAACAGCTTATCCACATCGCAACCATATGCGCAGATCCGGGGCGGGACAAATGCAGAAATCTCATGAAGACAGACAATCCGCCGCACCCGCATACCATGTCGATCGGCAGGTCGGGTTCTTTCTCCGGCAGGCGAACCAGCGGCATGTCGCGATCTTCGCCAATGCCATCGGCGACAAGTTGACGACGACGCAATGGTCGGCGCTTTCGAAGCTTAAGGAAATCCAACCCTGCTCGCAGAACCAGCTCGGGCGCGAAACGGCGATGGATGTCGCGACCGTCAAAGGGGTCGTAGACCGCCTGGTGAAGCGCGGTTTCGTTGCCACCGCGCCGGACCAAAATGATGGGCGCCGGGTCGTCCTGTCGCTGACCGAAGATGGCCTCGCGGTCATCGCCGCGAATGTCGGCGCGGCGGTCGCGGCGACCGAGGAGACATTGGCGCCGCTGACCTCCGGCGAGCGGATGATGTTCCTCGAACTGCTGCAGAAAATCTGCTGAGCGGCTGCCGTCAAACCCTCGATTCCATCCTTACGTCTTCGATTATGACAAAACATCGCGTTCTCGGTGGAAGGAATGGATTGCGCGATAAAATTCATTCGTGTACAAATGAAATAAATAAATAAGACGAGGGAAAACGGATGAGCTTGTCAGCGGAAGAAGCAGTCATCACCGACAGTCAGCAGGCGAGTACCGCGCCGGCCTTTCCGGTGCCCGCCAATGTCTTTGTGCAGACGGTGACCGAGGTACGGCATTTCACCGACCGGCTCTTCAAGTTCCGCATCACGCGCCCGGCGGAATTCCGTTTCCGTTCCGGCGAATTCATCATGATCGGCCTGCCGAATGCCGAGCGTCCTGTTTTCCGTGCCTACTCGATCGCCAGCCCCTTCTGGGACGAGGAGATCGAATTCTATTCCATCAAGGTTCCGGGCGGCCCGCTGACGGAGCATCTGCAGAAGATCGTGCCCGGCGACACCGTGCTGATGCGCAAGAAGCCGACCGGCACGCTGGTGCTCGACGCGCTGATCCCAGGCAAGCGGCTCTACCTCCTGTCGACCGGTACCGGTGTCGCGCCTTTCGCAAGCCTGATCCGCGATCCGGAGACCTACGAGAAATTCGAGGAGATTGTTCTCGTCCAGACCTGCCGGGACGTAGACGAACTCACTTACATCACGGAGATGGTCGAGGCGCTGAAGGACGATCCGCTGATCGGCGAACTCGTCGGCGATCGCCTTCGTCTGCATACGACAACGACGCGTGAGCCCTTTGCGCGCATGGGCCGCATCACCGACCTTCTGACCAGCGGCGAATTCTTCGAACAGACTGGCCTGCCGCGCATCAATCCGGACGAGGATCGCGGCATGATCTGCGGCTCGGCGGCGATGCTGAAGGATACCAAGGCTGTTCTGGAATCCTTCGGTCTCGTTGAAGGCGCCAACAATGCCCCGGCCACCTTCGTCATCGAGCGCGCCTTCGTCGGCTGAGCGCATCGATCAGGCTCGAAACCGTAGAAGCGGTTTCGAGTATTTCCTATTCAAGCGTGGGATGCGGCAGTGACCAGCTCGGCCGTGGTCCGAAATTCGACCTGCTCGGGCATGCGCGACAATATATGTTCGAGGGTTGCCGCATGTGACAGCGGCGTCGAACTGCCGATCGCATCACTCGCGACGATGACATGAAAGCCGGCATCGATCGCGTGAAACAGGCTCGCCAGAACGCAGACATCCGTCTCCACGCCGCTGAAAATTAGCGTATCGACACCCTCTGCGATCATCCGCTCATGAAAACCCGGCGCGCCGAAAATGGAATAGGTGGTCTTCTCGATCACGTTCCGAGGCTCAGCCAAGGCCGCGAGCGGGGCGACCAGATCCTGCATCGCCGGATCCATCGTTCCCGTCGTCAGCATCGACCAGCGCTCGTAATAGGTTCGCCACCGCCCCGTTGCGTGGCTTGGTGCGGCAGGCACCATGAATTTGGCAAACAGCGTCCGGTCGGCAAAGGCGTGCGTCAGATCAAGCACGTTCGGTAGGATCTCGGTCACCGCCGGCGTGTGCCAGACCGTTTCTTCGGCAAAAAGCCGCTGCATGTCGATGACGATATGGCGGGAATTGGTGAGCGACGGCGCTGTCATCTTCAATCCTCGACGGCAATGGTGTGGTCCGGCGACCAGGCGAGGGTCACGTCCGTTCCGCTTGCGAGCACGGTGCCATCGCGATTTTGCGCGAAGAGTTTCAGCGAAGTTCCATCCGGCGTTACCAGCACATAGGTGAGCGCCGGGCCGGCATAGATCACAGTCTCGATGCGAGCCGCCAAGGCGTTGAGGCCCGCTTCGGGCGATGTACCTGCTGGGAGGATCGACATCTTTTCCGGCCGCACGGCGAGCGTCGCGCTGTTGCCTGTGGACGAAAGCGGGCCATGGCAGCGCACCAGCGTGCCATCCGCAAGCCTGACACCACCATTGGCAATCGTGCCGTTCAGAAAATTGGAATCGCCGAGGAACTGCGCTGCAAAGCGCGTTTTCGGGCGCTCATAGACCTCCGCAGGAGCGCCGATCTGGACAATACGACCACGATCGAGGATCGCGACCTTGTCGGAGAGCGTCAGCGCCTCTTCCTGGTCATGGGTGACGAAGATCGTTGTCAACCCGGTCTCGCGCTGGATGCGAAGCAGTTCGACCTGCATCTCCTGCCGCAGTCGCCGGTCGAGCGCCGAGAGCGGTTCATCCAGCAGCAGGACGCTCGGCTTGATGACCATGGCACGGGCAAGCGCCACGCGTTGCTGCTGCCCGCCGGAGAGCTGCTTCGGTTTGCGATCGCCGAAGCCCGGCAGGCGTACCATTTCCAGGGCGCGATCGACCTGTTGCCTGGCCTCCGCACCGCGAATACCGCGCCGCGCCAGGCCGAAGGCGACGTTTTCGGCGACCGTCATATGCGGGAACAACGCATAGGACTGGAAGACCATGCCGATATTGCGCGCCCAGACCGGTGTCTCTGTCACGTCCTGGCCGCCGATCGCGACCTTGCCGCTGTCGGGTGTGATGAAGCCGGCGATGATGCGCAGAAGCGTCGTCTTGCCGGAGCCGGAGGGACCGAGCAGGCTGGTGAAGGATCCTTCCGTGAAATCCGTCGAGATGTCGGCCAGCACCGGTGTCCGGCCGTAGGTCTTGGCGACCGATGATACTTCAACGTTTGTCACTGACGCCTCCGGGCCTGGCAAAGATCGCAAAGACGAGGATGGCGGCCATCGAACCGATCAAGAGGATCGTCGAGATGGCGTTGATCTCTGGCGTGAAGCCCTTGCGGATCGCCGAATAGATTTGCACCGGCAAGGTGGTGAAGCCGGGCGTTGCGAGGAAATAGGAAATGACGAATTGGTCGAGCGAAACGGCGAAAGCAAAGAGGGCCGCGCCAAGGATGCTCGGGGCGAGAAGCGGCAGCGTCACCGAAAAGAATGCATGGATCGGTGTCGAACCCAGGCTCATGGCCGCCTCTTCAAGATCGGCCCGGATCGTCTGGAAGCCGGTTCCGACGACGAGAACCACGTAGGGAATGGCGAGCGCCACATGGCCGATCAGCAGTGCATGCATGCCGCGTCCGATACCGGTCCAGAAGAAGAAGACGAGCATGGCCGTTCCGGTGATCAGCCAGGGAATGGCGATCGGCGGCAGCAGCATGAGCTGTAACAGCGTTTTCCCCTTGAATGTTCGCCGGGCAAGCGCCACCGAGGCCATCGTTCCGAGGATTGTCGAGACGACAGCGGTGATGACGGCAATGACGATGCTGTTGATCCCGGCTGAAATCAGCTGGTCGTTGCCTGCAAGAGCCACATACCATTTGGTCGAGAAGTGAAACGGCAGCTCATAGAGCGAGGACTCGTTGAAGCCCATAGCCATCATCACCACGATCGGCAGATAGAGGAAGACCAGGATGGCAGCGAGATAGAAGCGCGCAAGACCGATCATGCGACGGCCCCGCTGCCGCGCCGAAGCACGCCCGAAAACGTCGCGAAGATCGCAAGCACGACGGCGAGCATCGTGAAGGATAGTGCTGCACCCAGCGGCCAGTTGAAGGCTTGGGTGAACTGGTCCTCGATGACCGTACCCATGGTGACGCCGACACGGCCGCCAAGAATGCGCGGCTCCATGAAGGAGCCCAGCACCGGCACGAAAGTCAGCACGGCGCCGGAGATCAGGCCGGGTGCCGCCATCGGTATGAGGATGCGGAAGAGGATCGTCCACCAGCGGGCGCCGAGGCTTGCGGCGGCCTCGATGATCGCATCGTCGATCGTGACCAGTGCTATGTAGCAGGTCAGGATCATGTAGGGCAGATAACCGTGCACGAGGCCGACCACGATTGCCGATCTGGTGTAGAGAAAGCCGATCGAACCGGCTCCCGGCCAGACCCAGTGCAGCACATCGTCGAGAAAGCCGCCTTCGCGCAGCACCATCGTCCAGGAGAAGATGCGCACGAGACCATTCGTCCAGAACGGCAGCAGGATGAGGATCAGCAGGGTTTCGCGCGTACGGCCGATGGTGGCGCGCGCCAGCGCCAGCGCCGCGAAGAAACCAAGGACAGCACAGGCAAATGTCGTCCAGAAACCCATCAGCAGCGACGTCCAGGCGATGCCCAGGAGATAGGGCTGTGTGGAGAAGACCTGGTATTGCCTGAGCGTGAAGACGATGGGGGCCTTGCCCATCGGTGTCGCATTCATGAAGCTGAACACGAACATCGTGCAAAGCGGCAGGAGAACCGCGATGAAGAGCCATCCATAGGTGGGCAGCAGCAGCACCAGCGTCGCGAGCCAACCGGGGATGCCTGGCCGGGCGCGCGAACCTTCCGGTCCGCGCGTCGTCGATGCAGAAACTGCCTCAGGCTGCATAGAAGGCTTTCACTTCCTGCCAGAGGTTATTGAAAGCTTCGCGGCGATCGTCGGGCAGGGCCGACTGAATCGTCATCGTCTTCAGATATTCCGGCTTGTGGATCACCCGGTTGAGATCGTCGGCCGGCAGTTTTTCCATGGCGGCAGCATTGGCCGAAGCCGGCGCCCCGACCTTGGTTGCCCATTGGAAATAGAAGTCAGGGTCGATCATGTAGTTGATGAAGGCAAGGCCAGCATCCGGATTGGTGCTCGTCGCCGGGACAGACAGGCTGTCCAGCCAGCCGATGCCGCCTTCCTTCGGAACCACGAATTCGACCGGCAGCTTGCTGTTGCGCTTGGAGCGGACGGCCGCACCCGACCAGAAGATCGAAAGGTCGAATTCCTTGGCGGCGAATGCCTTGTTCCATTCGTCTTCGCTCGACCAGAGCAGCTTGATGTTCGGCTTGAATGCCTTCAGCTTCTCGGTGACGACGGCGAGGTCCTTCGGATTGTTCATGTCCTGGCCGGACAACAGTGCGCCGATCGCAACGCCGGTGACGGCATCGTCGAACAGGGCGACTCGGCCCTTATGGGCGGGATCGCCAAGCGCTGCATAGCTGTCCGGCTTGGGCGACCCCTCGGTGATGGCAAGCGAAGTGATGCCCCAGACCCAGGAGACGCCGTTGGTCTTGCCGTCAAGCTGGAGGTTCGCATGGTTCTTCAGTTCGGGCGACAGGCCCGTTGCATTCGGCACCTTGGAGAAGTCGATGGGAGAGATGAGACCTTCGCTCGCCGCTTGCTGCGAACGGGCGCTGTTGATCAGCACCACATCGTAGACGCCGGGATTGGTCCTGAGCTTCGTCAGCATTTCCGGCTCAGAGCTGAAATAGTCGTGAACGACCTCGATGCCGGTCTTTTCGGTGAAGGCTTTGAGAGCCCAGGCTTCGTCGGTGCCGTAGCCCTGCCAGTTGAGAACGGTGATCTTGGTGGCGGCGCGCGCCTGGCGCGACAACAGGGACGATGTGGCGGCGGCGAGGGCGCCGGCGCCGATCAGGCCCAGAGTTTGACGTCGTGTGGTGTTCATCCTGATGTTCCCCTTTTGTCTGATTTTTGGTCCATTTACCGATGGTGGTGAAGGCTTCGTCTTGCTCGCAGTCCTAGCGGATATCGAAATGGATACGTATCAGTGAAGTGGAAATCGCCGGCTTTCTCGGAACGCGGCCTATTTCCGTATAGTTTCTTGAGCGAAAGAATACATCCCGGAATTGATCGCCAATTCCAAGGTTTTCGCATCTGGCGCGAAATAAGTTCTTCGGTCGTTCCCTATTCTTTTTTGTTTGTACACAAACGATTAATGCGGAGATATTGTCTTGTCAAGCACGGGCAACGAGTTGATGTGATCTAGGCTTCATTTTACTTGCCGGCGATGCCATAGGTGAAATTCCCGGGTCTTGTCCGCTGTGGGAAGAGCAACGACAATACCGATGTCGGCCGCGCGCCATTGGGCATCCATCTCGCCAAGTTTCACCGCCACGACCTCGCCTGCATCGATCCCGACGAGATGCAGTTCCGCCGCACTCTGCGATGCGCTTTCGATGCGGCAGGAAATGTAGCCATCCCCGACGACGAGATGGGTGAACCGCCCAAGATTATTTGTCGACAGGAACGGCACACCATCGCGCGTCACCGTCAGCACGCCGTTTTCCGAGCTGACATGGATACGTCCTGCGGGTGACAACAGCGGACCGAAATTTGCGTCAGCACCGTTGTTGCAAAGGCTCCAGCCGTTCCATGGGTCGAAGCCGCAGAGCTCCTCGACCACCATCAAGGGAAGCAGCGCCGCCCAGATGTAGAAAGGATCGGTATCGCCCTGGTCCATCGCCTCGCCGGTCGTGGCATTGTAGTTCTCGGCGGCGATGCGTCGGTCCCGCCAGGACTGCATGAAGAGATCATAGCTTTGCTTCGCCAGATGGCTGGCCTCGGCATCGAAGCGATAACGCTTGAGCCCAAGCCATACCATGAAGTTGACATTCGGCCAGATGCGGCCGCGCCAATAGACGTTTTCGGCAAAGGCCGGATCGTTGCGCGTGGCATTCGGCAGCACGAAGGCACCGCCGAAGGTCGCGGGATCTGCAAGATATGCCAGGAGGTGCGAGGCCTGTTCAGCGTTCGCCGCGCCGCACATCAGGGGATAGAAACTTGTCGGCGACAGCGAGCGGACGAAGCCGCCCTTGCGCTGGCGATTGGCGAAGATGCCGCGATCGGCATCCCAGAGATGCTCTCGGATCAATCGCCGGCTCCGGTCTGCGAGTGCCGCGAACTCATCGGCCTCTTCGGCGCGGCCGAGAAGGGCGGCCATGTGCGACAACATTTCCGCGTCGAGCGCCAGGGCGCAGTTCAATCCGAGATCGTAGGTCGAGAGGGTTCGGGTGACGGGATCGTAGACGGCCTCGTCATGCGTCGCGGAATTGTCCATTCCAGTCTCGTTGCGGGCGCCGAAAATCGTCCCTTTATAGAGCCCTTCACCGACATCGCTGGTGCCGCAGGAGATAAGTCCGAAATCATCGGGATCGCGATGGCTTCGCCACCAGCGCTGATTTCTCGCGAGCGCCTCATAGCTCGCCTCGATCATCGAGCGCTCGCCATTTCTCAGATACAGCAGCCAGGCAACAAGGCTGCCATGCGGCGGCTGGCTGCGGTCGACCCAGGCGTCGTTCGAGGTGACGATGCAGGCGATATTGCCCTGCGGTGTGGCGCCGGCGAGCGCCGCAGCCATGTTCTCGCGGGCGATATCGGTGTCGAAAACACCGGCCAGCAAGGCCGCGAATGTCTGATCATTGTACCAGACGGCGAACTCGCCGAGGTTCCAGATCCGGGTGACGGCGGTGTAGGGGCGATGGTTGACCTTGTCCCAGATCGTGTTCCAGCCGACGACATCGCGCACGGCATCGAGCGCGCCGGCAAATTGTCCGTCATGCAGAGAAGGCGCCGGTCGGGAGGCCGCTTCGAGGCAGGCGCGCGCATTCAGGACCGCCAGGTCCTCGCTGTCGGCGACCGCAGCGGCGTAGGCGCCTTCGCGCATCATTTCCATGTTGAAGCGAAGACCGAGTACCGGTGCGCTGTCGCTGCGGGTCGCGGTATAGAAATAGCCGTTGGTCTCGAAGTCGGCGCGCAGGGCATCGATGCTGTCGTGACCTGTCACCTGGATTGCCGGTGCGCGGGTGACGATGGCCGCGAAGCGGCGGTCGATCTTGATGATGGCGGCGCCCTTTTCCGCGTCGTAGCGAACCACTTCGCCGCCATCGGACGATATGGCCAGCGTCAACCAGAACCGCGTCCCCCACTCACCGAGCTGAGGCGCTTCCCATTGTCCCCGGACGGCGAAAGGATCCGACGCACTCGCCTGAAACCGTATCGACGTTCCGCCAAGCTCCGTTTCGAGCTCGATCAGACTATTGTCGATCGTGTGGCGGCCGAAACGGACGGGATCGTGGCGCGGTTCGATGGCGCTCGCCCGTCGCGCGCGGGTCGAATAGAGCACCGGCGTAATGCGCAGGCCAAGCGGAAGGAAGGTCAATTCCGCCGGGCGGGACGACCAGCTGTTCCAGGCGCGGGCAAGTGGGATCGTGACATGGCCGGGCATTACATTCATTCCTTCACACTGAACGGGTCGTAGAAGAGCAGCCTCGGCGCTGCCGTCAAGCCGCTTTCATCGGGCCAGACCGAGCCGGCATAGGGCGTTCCGGCATAATAGCGATTGGCAGCCGTGTTGCTGACCGCAAGTTCAAGATCGTGCGGCCCCGCGGACAGGCAGCCGAGAGCAATCCGAAAGGGCGGAAAGCAGCGCATGCCAGCATCACGCCCATCGATGCGAACCGTGACGGCCGTCGCCACCGAGGGGAGATCCAGGATAATATCGGCGGCGGCGTCGAGATCGAATGTAAGGCGATAGAGGCCGATGCCGGAGAAATTCGCAAAACCCTGCACCTGCCAGCCTTCATCGACATTGATCGCGAGGGCATCGCCGCCTTCCGATGTCCTGAACGTCCAGCCGCGATCGAGAGCCACCGCACGCGATGGATTCGGTTGTTTGAACAGGGGCGCGATTGCTCCGGATGCTGCCGGACTTTCGCGTAGGCGAAGACACACGAGTTGTTGCGGCTCGAGGGTGATGCTCAAGGATGTTGCCGTTGCGATCGGCGTGTGCGTCCCCTTAACCGCGTCCCAGATTTCGTATTCCATGCCAGCGCCAAGCGATATCAGCAGGTCGTCCGCGTCGTTTCCTTCGTTGAAGAGCACAACGCGCAAAAAATCCTCGCGATCACTCGCGATGTGGCGGCCTATTTTGCCGGAGAAGGATATTGTCGGACCTTGCGCCGGCAACCTGTTCAGCAGTTGGGTGATCATCTGCGCGTCCGGTTCGGTGTCGAGATGGGCTGTCGAGCTGATTGACAAGCTTCCGTCGCATGCGCCTTCCGGAGCGTCGCCCGAAGTCCACAGCTCGCCACCCGCGGCAACAAACTCGCCGAGTATGCGGGTGGTCCGAACGCTCCCGAGAATTCTGACCGCCGGCAGGGCGAGGGCTGCAAAACGGAGACCGTTGACATGCAGCCGCCCGTCACGGATCTCGGCATCTATCAGGCTCTTTTCGTCGATCACCATGTAGTCGCAGCCGTTTTCGGCAAGAGCCTCGCACCATCTGCCGAAATGCCGGGCGTGTGCATGGCGCGGCCCTTCCGCCCATGCCGTGTGGAGCGGGTAGAAGAGTGCAATGGGCGCAAGCGGTGCCGTATCCTCGAGGAAAGCCGAGAGCCGTGCGGTCTCATCAGCAATGGTGGCATGATGCGGCCACCAGGGCTCGAAATTCAGGCCGGGCGCGAAGTCGAAACGCGGATTGACGAACAGCCTGTCGTCATCATCGTCGCCGTCGGTCTGGTAGAGCGCGTGCATCAGCACCTGGCGGGCGCCTAGCAGATGCAGCCGTATCGATTGCGCGCGCAGCGTTGCTGGCGTCAGCTCCCATTGCCCGGCACCGCGTCGCTCGGTGCGGGTGGCGGTCGTGTAGAGTTCGACGATCGTCCGCGAACGTCCGTGGGCGCGAGCAACGGAGTCGCCGAGCTTCGGCGCGAGTTGTGCCGCGAAATTATTGGCATCGACGGCAGTCTCGTCACGCAATGCGTCGAGGCCGAAAAAGTCGACAGCAGGGGTGACCCGCGGGTCGATCGAGGAGAAGCCGCCATTGAGCGCGAAGCTGCCGACATGTGGCAGGATCTCATGTCCGGTCAGGGACAGGCCATGCCTTCGCGCAAACGCCTTCAGCGGCTGGAAAAAGCCATCATACATTAGCCGGGTATAGGTTCCGTAGAAGAGACAGCGCAGCCGTGCGGTCGACGGACCCAGGTCCGTCACCAACGACAGCAACACAGTGCCGAACGCGGTTCCGCTTGCCGTCTCGACCGCGGCTTCCAGCAGCGGCGCATAGAGCGGGCTGTTGCCAAGGTTGCCGGTCTGCTGTCGCCAGCGATAGAAGCCGGGACCCGGCTGGTCGAAGAACAGGAATTCAAGCGGCTTCGGCATCAGTCTGCCGAGCGCATCCGCATAGGGTTGGAGGCCGACGTCCACGAACCGTTGGCCGGCTTCCGGCAGAAGATAGTTGATGAGCCGAGAGGTTAGGCAGCGCGCCGAGGCGAACACCGTCAGCCTCCATCCCTTCGGAATTTGGCCATCGTAAGAGAAGCGGCAGCCCTCGTCTGTCCCCACAATGCGAACCCGATCGCTCACGTCCAGGATCAGGTCCGGAGACGGCGCATCGACGGGATGCAGCAAGGCGGCGACGCGTTGCCAGTCACCGAAGCGCGGCACACCGCCGTCATATAGCCAATCGGCAATATCCGGGCCTAATGCGGCCGCGAATGGCGCCTCGATCCCGTCGATTTCGCCTGTGGGCGTCTCTTCGGCTGCCCAGAAGAGATGCCGTTCGCGCAAGTGGTCCGCGCCTTCGACCGTGCGCCCGCCGGCCTGACCGCTCGTCCAGTTGTAGTCATCGTACAGCCCGGCGGTGAGGCCGAGGTCGCCCATAATCGCGACTGCCTGCGCATAGGCCTGCAGAAAGGCAGGCGAGAGGTAGACCGAGCGCGGGAGTGCAAGGCGCGCCTGGATGAGGATCGTGCCGTAACCCTTGTCGCGAAAGTCCGTCAGTTGCGCCCTCATCTCGTCTGGAGACGGCAGACTGTGCCAGAACCAGTAGGCGGCTGGACGGAAACGGGATTGCGGAGCTGCAAACCAGTCCGGCGCTGTCTGCTCAGTCCTTTCCATTTTTCCGGCCTCCTCCATCGTGCGCATTCGCTCCCACCTCAATCCATCGGCTGGGCGGCGCGAGCGCGTTCGATGGCGGCACCAAGCTCCTGCCAGGAGGGTCTATCGGGGGCGAAGCGGGCGCGTAGATAGGTGGCGAGGTCGGTCAGTTGGCGATCACTCAGGCTTTCGCCATAAGCCGGCATGGACATGATCTCGGCGGCATCGGCACCTGCCTTCTGGGCGAGCAGCGCCGGAGCTTCCGCCCCGTGCATCATCGTCAGCAGGACATTGTCGGGTCGGTCAGCGTGCAGGTTGCTATTGAAGGTGAGCGATCCGAGCGGTGAAGTTTCGGTGTGACAGGCTGAACAGGCACCCTCGAATAGCCTTGCTCCCACCGGCGCGATGCGTGCCGCCATCGCCTCGGCCGCCTTTGTGGCAGCGAGCGCGGTCGTTTGCTGCGCGGCCGCACCGTCTTCGGTTTGGCCAGAGAAACTTGCCAGATACGTCGCCATGGCCTGGATATCGCTGTCGGGAAGGGGAGCAAGCGCCTTGACGACCGCGCCCATCGGCCCGCCGGCGCTGCCATGGCCCTTGGCGGTGCCGGTGCGCAGATAGTCGTAGAGAGCGGTTTGGCTCCAGCCGACGGGGGCAAGACCGGCACCGTTCAGCGCCGGTGCATTCCAGCCCTCCGCGACACCGCCCGCAAGATGGAACTCGCCCTTCTTCTCGGCGCCGAGCACGTTGCGCGGCGTATGGCAGGCGCCGCAATGGCCGAGGGTTTCGACGAGATAGGCGCCGCGGCTCCAGGCTTCACCTTTCGTTGCGTCCGCCGGCACTGTCATTCCGCCGGGAAAGAGCATGTTCCAGCCGGCCAGCAATGGCCGGATGTTGAAGGGAAAGCGCAAGGCGTTGTCCTTGGTCTTTGTGGCAGAAGGTGCCTGCGTCATCAGGAAGGCATAGAGCGCCTGAAGATCCGCATCGGTGGCACCGGCAAAGGACGGATAGGGATGCACGGGATAGAGATGTTTTCCATCACGGCGCACGCCTTGTCGCATCGCCCGTTCGAAGGCTGGATAGGACCAGGCGCCGATGCCGCTTTTGGCGTCGGGCGTGATGTTCGTGGCATGGATCACGCCAAACGGCGTGTCGAAGGCGCGGCCGCCGGCAAAGGGTGTTCCGTCCGGTCCGGTGTGACAGACATTGCAGGCACCGACCGCCGCCGCCAGCCGTCCGCGTTCGATCGTGGCGGCGCTGTAGGTGCCGGGGTCCGGTCGCGTGATCTCGGGATAGGCCCCGCGCCAGGGCGAGGCGGCGAGAATGCCGCCGGCAAGCACGCCTGCGACGATGCCGCCTGCGCCTGCGAGCGTCGATCCGCGCCGCCACCATGGTTTCTTGACCGGTGTCGGCGGAGCGAGTGCCGGAGGTGTTTCACCAAGGGCTGCTAGCACGCGTTCGGGTGTCAGCGGCAGTTCGCGGAACCGAATGCCGGTGGCGTCGAAGACGGCGTTGACGATGGCTGCAGCCGATGGGACCGACGCGGATTCACCGGCGCCACGCGGTTCTTCGTCCTGCCGCAAAAGCATCAGCACGTCGATCTCAGGCACTTCCGGGAAGGTGATGATCGGATAGCCGCCCCACTCCGCGCTCTCGACCGCGGTGCTGGAGAAATCCACCTTCTCCTTCAGCACGCGGCTGGTGGACTGGATGACATTGCCGTGGATCTGGTGACGCACGCCATCCGGATTGATCATCATGCCGGAATCCTGGCCGACCGTCACGCGCGTGACCGCGATTTCGCCGGTCTTGCGGTTGACGGCGACATCGGCGACCCAGGCCGACCAGGCGGCCGGCGTTCCCGGAAACTTGCCGTGGACATAGAGCGCGTAAGCAAAGCCCCGGCCATAGAGCAGGTCGCCTTCGCCGCCTATCGTTCCCGGCTCAGTGCGCGGCGTCCAGCCGGCGCGCGCGCTCACCGCATGGACCAGATCGACCGCTCTTGGATCCTTCAGGTAGCGCAGCCGGTATTCGATTGGATCGACTTTGGCCGCGAAGGCGAGTTCGTCGATATAGCTTTCATGCGCGAAGCTGTTCGGCATGGCTGAGACGCCGCGAAACCACGACGCCCGCGCGATCGGCGGCATGTCCTGCACGGCGATGCGCATATTGCTGAAAGCATAGGGCGGGATCGCCGTGCGGTCACCCATGTCCGATGTTGCCGCGATGTTCGAGGCTTTGCCGGTCAGGATCAGGGCAAGCGTCGGCGACAGGTTCGACGGATAGCGCGTCTCGAAATCATAGGCCGCCGGCCCGCCTTCGAAATCGAGCCCGCCGCGCACATCGATCACCTGCGCGGCGCCCTTCGGTTCCCAGCCATGCTCCTGTTCGCGGGTGAGCTGCACGCGCACCGGCCGGCCGACTGCGCGCGACAAAAGGGCGGCATCGGCGGTCACGTCGTCAGCGCAATTGCGCCCGTAGCAGCCGGCCGCCTCCAGCCGCTCGACGAGAACAGCCTCTTCCGGCATGTCAAGAAGAAGCGCCAGATCACGGCGCATCGGATATGGGTTTTGCGTTCCGGACCAGACGACCAATCGCTCCGGGCGCCAATCGGCAACGGCGCAGGATGGGCCGATAGAGCCGTGCATCTGATAGGGCCAGACGTAGCTGCGATCAAAACGCGGCGAGGCGCCTTCGAGTGCGCGGTCGACATCGCCCTGATCGGCTAGAATGCGCTTCTTGGCCGGATTGTCGCGCAGCGCCTGCTCGGGATTGTTGAGGTCGGGCAGAAGTGGCGGATCGCGCCATACGACCTCGAG
This sequence comes from Rhizobium sp. 11_C7_N12_5, assembly GCF_051811145.1. Classification (NCBI taxonomy): domain Bacteria; kingdom Pseudomonadati; phylum Pseudomonadota; class Alphaproteobacteria; order Hyphomicrobiales; family Rhizobiaceae; genus Rhizobium; species Rhizobium sp. 11_C7_N12_5. The sequence continues at coordinate 2,176,017 of NZ_JBPWPY010000002.1, read as the reverse complement.
CCGGCGTGCGGCCTCGGCAGCGTTTTCCTCGCGCGTGGCGACGATGCCGACGAAATCGCCGATCGCCACGACGCCGACCAAGCCGGGAATATCCGAGATCGAGGCCTCGTTGACGGAGATCAGGCTATGGCCGACATGCGGGCCATGGTCGAAGCCGACATAGGGCGGGCGGACGACGCGGCCATGCAGCATGTTCGGCACGCGGACATCATGGACATAGGTCCATTGTCCCGTCGCCTTTGCGGCGATGTCGTTGCGTGACTGCGGCTTGCCGACGATCCTGTAGTTTTCTACCCGCTTCAATGGCGCGGTAACGTCGATGGCGATCCGCTCATGGCGCCCGGCGATCAGCTCGCCGAAGGTGATCGACCAATTGGCCGGTGTTTCGGGGTGAATGATGCCTTCTTCGACCGTGAGTGTCTGCGGTGCTTCGCCATATCGAAGGGCAGCTTGTTCGAGAAGCCATTGCCGCGCGGTTGCCGCCGCCTGGCGCAGCGGTATCGCTGTCACCTGTATCGTTTCGCTGGCGATCGTCGCACCCTGATCGGGTGCCGCCGTCGTGCTGCCGAGCACCATCCGGACCCGCTCGAAAGGCAGATCGAGCTCTTCCGCTACGATCTGCGCCAGAGCCGTCCGGATGCCTGTGCCAAGATCGACATGGCCGTTGAAGGCGCTTGCGGTCCCATCGGGATGAAGGGCAAGGAAAATGTCGGGCTGAAGCGCGTCTCCAGGCTTGACCACCAGCAGGATTTCATCCGCTTCGAGATAGCGGGTGCGGGGCGTCTCTTGCAGTGCGGTCATGGCGCATCCTCCGCAATCACCCACAAGGGGAGGGCAGCCATCAGTTCGCTGGCCCGCCGGGCCGCTGCGAGAATCTCGATATGCGTGCCGCAGCGACAGAGGTGGCGGCTGAGGGCTGCGCGAATGGCACTTTCGTCCGGCTGCGCGTCGCGCAGGAGCAGGGCCGTGGTCGCGATAATCATGCCGTTCAGGCAATAGCCGCATTGCGCGGCCTGTTGCTCGATGAAGGCCTGTTGCACCGGATGCGGCTTGTCCTTTGTGCCAAGACCTTCGAGGGTGACGATGGCGCGTCCCTCGGCGGCGGCAACCGATATCGTGCAGGCCCGCACGGCGCGCTTGCCGATCAGCACCGCACAGGCGCCGCATTCGCCGAGGCCGCATCCGAATTTCGGCCCGTTGAGACCGAGATCGTTGCGCAGGATATAGAGGAGAGGCGTTTCGGGAGGCAGGTCGAGCGTGTGGCAGTGCCCATTGACACTAAGAGCGATCGGACGAGTCTTCACCGCAGCTCCCTTCCTGACGCGAAAGCAATGGAAGGGCTCGCCGTTCCCTGCCGTCCCGGAACAATCCCGCCAACCGCAGAGGATGGCAGGACGCCACGCGAAATCGGGCGGTCGCAGCCGCGCGTTGTCAGGATTCTCATAGGCTCTGTTCCCAAGGGTCTTGGCCGCCCTTCGTTTGTATACGAATGATTGCCGCGGGGTGGCCGTCTGTCAATGGGCAAAGCTTGAAAACTGTATGACGGTGATGTCGTGTTATTTTTGGCGCGGTGGAGCAGCCGATCGGGCTTGAACGCCAATTGGGTGCTCCAGCGACCGAACAGCCGGGGCGAGATCATGCTGCGCTTGGCGGACCCGACGGAATATCCGGCGATCGATCCAAAATATTTCATCGCCGATCCCGGCGGGACAGATCTTGTGACCATGATCGTCGGCGTGCGCTCAACCGTGATATCCTCGCCCAATTGCCCTGGTGATTGATGGAGACCGGCGGCACGCCTGTTTGCAGGGTGCCCAGCATGTTGAGCGGCACGAGCTTGTCGGCGGTCGACGACTTCGAGTACAAATGCGAGAGCGCGTCAGCGGAGAGGACAAAGCGCGGGTCGAGTTCCATGACGACGTGATATTGGCTGACTTGCGTAAAAAGCGTCGCAACCTGCGCAAGACGGCCAAGGAACTGTGCTTGTTGTCGAAGACACAGGTCCCGGCATCCGGCCGGAGGAATCCGAAGCGGTTTTAAGGCGATTTTATAGAGCAGAACGCAGCAGGCACTCTCCGGGTAACGGGCCGGCCTCAGTCTGGTTGCGGCAATCGCGTGACTTCACAACATGGATCTGGCCATCGACCAGTGACCTGCGGGATCGCGCATTCGTCTCATCACGCGTTGACCGAATACGAACCCAAAATCATCGCAAGCGCATATTGCAAGACGCAAACAGCGGCTTTCTTCCTTCAGTCGCCGTTCCCGTGCGGACACCACTGGCTACGATAGCGCTTGAGCTCCAAGCTATACTTACGAAAATGTAAGAATATTACCGCCTTGAGGACATAATGATCTGCGAAGCTTGCGAACTTTCGATGTCCTGCATCTTTCGACGGCAGGAGCCGATGCAAGCAGCGAAGATCAAGAAAGAGTACCGGCATCGGTTCGCCTCAGCATCGGGCGGCGTCATACTGGATTTTCCGCAGAAACGAGAATGAGACCATGATCAAACTACTAAAGACATCTATTTGGATCGCCGGTATCTCGATGGTGCTTCTCGGCTCGCATCTGAGTGCGATCCAGCTTACGGATAATTTCGACGAGGTGGTGCCGGGTCAGCTCTATCGTTCCGCGCAGCCTTCCCAGGCCGATATTGACAATTATGTGAAGCACTATGGTATCCGGACCATCATCAACCTTAGAGGCAGGAGCGACGCCCTTTGGTATAAGGACGAGATCGGTGCCTCACAGCATGCCGGTATCTCCCATATTGATTTTGCGTTGCCACCATCTAAGGAAGTAACACCAGCGCAGGCCAACCGGCTAGTCGCCATTCTGCGCGATTCACCAAAGCCGATCCTTGTTCATTGTGAAACCGGTGCCGACCCTACCGGCCTCGTGTCGGCCATTTATCTTCAGCAAATCGCGGGTGTTGACGAGAAAAAGGCGGAAGGGCAGCTATCGATCCTCTATGGTCACTTAGGGATCCCCTATCTTTCGTCCACCTATGCGATGGACGAAAGCTGGGAGCAGCTTGAAAAGCGCTTTGGGCTGAAAAGCTAGGAGCAGGTTGCTTGGTGCTGGATACTTGCAACGGACTTTTATGGCGCTTCTCGTTCCGGTAGGGCTATGGGTTTGTTCAAGAAGCTCCGGAACCGGCCGCGCTTATCCCATTGCCGACCTTCAGCGCTCGTGGCGGGCGGCGTAATCGGCACCCTGTGAACCCTATTTTATTGTGCGCTCGGCTCGTGTCACCATCCCGTTGAGAAGCAGGTCAACGTGTCCGTCGATGAAGGCTTTTACGTCGCGAGGTTTTCGATCGGCGAACAACATGTACCAAAAGCTCAGCATTATCGCAGGACTGAGGGTAAGTTCGGGGATTTGCAAAGCAGCAGAAGCCCGCAGTTCGCCGGCGGCTACTCCCTCTTCGAAGAGCTCTCTTGCTGCATCGAACATTGGCGCGATGGTCTCTTCATAGTGGCGATCAACCACCTGCGGAAACCGCGACCCTTCTGATATGATGAAGCGCAGCATTTCTCTCGATCTGCGGTCGAGGACGATCCGTTCGTAAAAGAAATAGAAGAATGCCTTGATGCGGTCCGCATAAGGGCCGGTGAGCGTCTTCAGCTGAGCTCTTATATCGGCAAACGGAACCGCCATGTGCTTGAACATTGCCTCGAAAAGAACCTCTTTCGTCTCAAAATAGAAATACACTGTTCCTTTGGTCACTCCGACCCGAGCAGCGATATCTTCGACGCGGGTTGCCACATAGCCATGAGCAACGAATTCCTCAAAAGCGGCGTCCAGGATCTCCAACGGCCTGGCAGCCTTTCGCTGCGCACGCACCCCGAGCTTTTTTTTCTCCGCCATTATCCCTCCGACAGGCATTCCAATGCTGACGAGAAACCATCTCATTGACTAATCGGTTAGTCAAGTTTATCTGTCCGAAAACGTAAAGTGGTTCGGTGTTCGATCGGGGCCTTCATGGGAATTTCCAGAAATCTAATCTGGCTGGCGATGTCGGCAGCCATTCTTTCGTCATGTAGCGAAAAAAGCGGTGATCACTCCGCTGTCAGCCGGGAAGTGCGCACCGTGAGCGCCGAGCTCTCCAGCTATGCCTCCAATACGGCGGTGACCGGCGAGGTCAGAGCGCGGATTCAATCGGAATTGTCTTTCCGCGTCAGCGGCCGGATCATTGAGCGATCGGTGGACGTCGGTTCCAAGGTGAAGGCCGGTCAGGTTCTGGCGAAGATCGATCCCCAGGAGCAGCAAGCGGATGTCGATGTCGCAACGGCGAGCCTCCATTCGGCCGAAGCTCAGCTGATGCAGGCCCAACTTGCCTCGGATCGCCAGAAAAGTCTTTTCGCAAATCAAGTGACGACCCGCGCCAGCTATGACGCGGCGCAGGAAGCGCTTCTGACTGCGCAAGGCACGCTCGACGCGGCGCAGGCTCAGCTCGGGACCGCCAGGGACGCGCTTTCGTTCACGGAGTTGCGGGCAGATGCGGATGGTGTGATTACGGCACGCAATGCCGAGGTAGGGCAGGTGGCACAAGCCGCCCAGTCGGTGTTTACGCTTGCCCATGACGGACCGCGCGATGCGGTCTTTAACGTATTCGAATCGCTGTTCCTTCAAAAGTCCAAAGCGGATGTTCAGGTAAGCCTTCTGTCGAGCCCCGAAAAACGGATATCGGTGCCCGTTCGCGAGGTGTCTCCCACGATCGATTCCGCCACGGGCACGATCCGCGTGAAAGTGGGCCTCGATAAAAGCGGCGACGGCATGCCGCTCGGTGCGGTGGTCGTCGGCACGTTCACGGCGCAGCCACGCCAGGCGATCCTGCTGCCATGGAGCGCAATGACCTCGAGCGGCGGCACGCCTGCCGTCTGGGTTGTCGATCCATCCAAGCAGACGGTCTCGATGAAGAAGATCGATGTCGCGGAGTATCAAACGGGCAAGTTCGCCGTCAGCAGCGGTCTTGAGCCGAAGGAGCTGGTCGTCGTTGAAGGAGGCAAGTTCCTCCGGCCCGGGCAGCAGGTATCGGCCACACCGGAGACGAAATAATGAATAAACGCTCGATCATCGCGATCTCCGCAATAGCCGTCGCCCTTGCCTCCTGCGGGCAGAAAACCGATGCTCCACCGGAGAAAATCCGTCCACTGTTGTCGGTCGTGGTACAGCCGCAAGCGGCCGCCACTCTGAAGCTGGCAGGCGTCGTACAGCCCCGCATTCAAACCGATCTCGGCTTCAGGGTACTCGGCCGCCTCATTGCCAGAGAGGTCGGGGTTGGAGACGTCGTCACCAAGGGACAAGTCGTCGCCGCCATCGACCCGTTGTCGCTGCAGCTCGCGGTTCGCAGCGCGCAGGCCGATCTTTCGAACAGCCAGGCGCAATTGGCCAACGCCTCCACGACCGCGCAACGGCAGCAGGCGCTTGCGGACGCGAAATCCGGCAGCGAGGCAGCTCTCGAGAGCGCACAGCAGGCCGAGAAAACCGCCAGCGCCGCCGTTGCCAAGGCGCAGGCTAATCTTGCAAAGGCGGAAGAACAGCTTGGATATGCGCAGTTGAAAGCCGAGTTCGATGGTGTCGTCACGGCGGCATCGGCGGAAGTCGGACAGGTGGTGTCCGCGGGAGATACCGTTCTGACGGTCGCCCAGCCGGACCTCCGCGACGTGGTCGTCGATATTCCGGAAGCCGACATGCAGGGTCTGAAGATGGGCTCGCCGTTCGAGATCGCCCTTCAGCTCGACACCACCATTCGCGCCAGCGGCACGGTTCGCGAGATCGCTCCGGAAGCCGAGGCGGCAACCCGCACGCAGCGTATCAAGATCGGTCTGAACAATCCGCCGTCGGCCTTCCGGCTCGGCTCGGTCGTCACCGTCACGGCAACGACCGATGCCTCGCCGACGATCTCCGTCCCGCCACCGGCAATTCTGCAGAAAGATGGCAAGGCGAGCGTCTGGGTCGTCGATCCGGAGAAAAAAACCGTTTCGCTGCACTCGGTGGAAATCGCAAAACCGGATGGCGACGAAAGCCCGGTCACCGTTCTGTCGGGGCTGAAGCCCGGCGACCGTATCGCGATAGCCGGTGTCAATCACCTCTCCGAAGGCCAGCAAGTCAGAATTAATCAGGAGACGACCCCTTGAAGACGTTTAACCTCTCCGATTGGGCGCTCGAGCATCGCTCCCTCGTCTGGTATTTCATGATCGTCTTCATCATCGCCGGGGTTTTCTCCTACGTCAGCCTGGGACGCGAGGAAGATCCGAATTTCACGATCAAGACGATGGTCATCCAGGCCCAATGGCCGGGCGCATCCGCCGAGGATGTGACGAAGCAGGTCACCGATCGCATCGAAAAGAAGCTTCAGGAACTGCCGTCGCTCGATGTGACGCGCAGTATCACGACCGCCGGACAGACGATTGTCTTTGTCGACCTCCTCGCAACAACGAAAGCGAAGGATGTCGCCGGAACCTGGGTGCGCATCCGCAACATGATCGCCGATATCAAGGGCGACTTCCCGTCCGGCGTCGTCGGGCCGTTCTTCAACGACCGGTTCGGTGATGTCTTCGGCAACATCTTTGCCTTCACCAGCGACGGTCTCTCGCAGCGACAGCTGCGCGACCGGGTCGAGGACGCCCGTTCGAAGATCCTGACTGTGCCCAATGTCGGTAAAGTGGACGTCATCGGCGCTCAGGACGAGGCAATCTACCTGGAATTCTCGACCCGCAAGATCGCAGCTCTCGGCATCGATCGGCAAGCTGTGATTTCGACGTTGCAAGCGCAGAACGCAGTGACGGCGTCGGGCTTTGTGGAAGCTGGCCCCGAGCGCATCGCTTTGCGCGTCGGAGGGCAGTTCACGTCCGAGGAGAGCCTGCGCGCCATCAACCTTCGCGTCAACGATCGCTTCTTCCCGTTGACGGATATCGCGACGATCAAGCGCGGCTATGTCGATCCGCCGTCTTCGCTCTTCCGTTTCAACGGACAGCCGGCAATCGGTCTGGCGATCGGCATGAAGGACGGATCGAACCTGCTGGAATTCGGCAAGGCCCTCGAAAAGGAGATGGGCGTCATCGTCGGCGATTTGCCTATCGGCGTCGACGTCCATCAAGTGTCCGATCAGCCGGCCGTGGTCGATGAGGCGGTTTCGGGCTTTACACGCGCACTGTTCGAAGCGATCGTCATCGTTCTTGCCATCAGCTTTATCAGCCTCGGGCTTCGCGCCGGTCTCGTGGTGGCGATCTCGATCCCCTTGGTGCTGGCGATTACCTTCCTGGTCATGGCCTATTCGGGAATATCGCTGCAGCGTATCTCCTTGGGCGCGCTTATCATCGCGCTTGGCCTTCTCGTCGACGATGCCATGATCGCGGTGGAAATGATGGTGGCGCGGCTGGAATTGGGAGACGACCTGCGCAAGGCAGCCACTTACGTCTACACCTCCACCGCCTTTCCGATGCTGACCGGCACGCTGGTTACGGTCGCCGGCTTCATTCCGATCGGCCTCAACGACAGCGCCGCCGGTGAATTCACCTTTACGCTATTCGTCGTCATTGCTGTCTCGCTCCTCGTCTCCTGGATCGTGGCGGTCCTGTTCACGCCGCTGCTCGGTGTCAGCATCCTGCCGAAAACGATGAAGCAGCATCACGAGAAGAAGGGCAGGTTCGCGTCGATCTTTGCGGCCGCGCTCGATCTCGCCATGCGCTTCCGCTACGTCACGATCATCATCACGGTTGCCGCTTTTGGGCTTTCCGTCGCCGGAATGGGCTTCGTCCAGCAGCAGTTCTTTCCGTCTTCCGACCGGCCCGAGCTCGTAGTCGACTGGAATCTGCCGCAAAACAGCTCGATCGGCGAGACGAATCGCCAGATGGCGCAGTTCGAAAAGGACATGCTGGTCGGAAATCAGTCGATCGACCATTGGTCCAGTTATGTCGGCCAGGGCGCCCCGCGCTTCCTGTTGTCGTTCGATGTTCAGCCCGCCGACGTCAGCTTCGGCCAGACGGTCATCGTCACCAAGGGGCTGGACGTGCGTGACAAGGTTCGGGCCGATCTTCAGGCCTATCTCAACAAGACCTTCCCCGGAACGGACGCGTTCGTAAAGCTTCTCGATATCGGCCCGCCGGTCGGCAAGCCCGTGCAGTACAGAGTGAGTGGTCCGGACATTCAGACCGTCCGCGATCTTGCGCAGAAGCTTGCGGGCATCGTCGGCACGAACCCCTCTCTCGCGGCCCTGACCTTCGATTGGAATGAGCCCGCACGTGTCGTCAAGGTCGATGTTCTTCAGGACAAGGCACGGCAGCTTGGGGTGACGTCAGAGGACATCTCAACGGCGCTCAACGGTATTGTCGAGGGCTCCAGCACCACGCAAGTCCGTGACGACATCTATCTCGTCGATGTGATCGGCCGCGCCCAGGGATCGGAACGCGGATCTATCGACACGTTGCAGAACCTGCAATTGCCTGGCTCCAATGGCAAATCGGTGCCGCTGTCAGCGGTCGCGACATTCCGCTACGAGCTCGAGCAGCCGGTTGTCTGGCGGCGTAACAGGGTGCCCACGATCACGATCAAGGCCGGCGTCGTCGGCGCGATCCAGCCGGCAACGATCGTCACGCAGCTGGAGCCGAAGGTGGCCGAGTTCGAAAAGACCCTCCCTGTCGGATACTCGGTCGCCGTGGGCGGCGCCGTCGAGGAAAGCGGCAAGGCGCAAGGCCCGATCGCAGCGGTGGCGCCGATGATGTTGTTCGCAATGGCGACCATCCTGATGATCCAGCTTCAGAGCTTCCACCGCCTGTTTCTGGTCTTCGCCGTTGCCCCGCTGGCACTGATCGGCGTCGTCATCGCGCTACTGTCGAGCAATGCGCCCATGGGGTTCGTGGCGATCCTCGGCATTCTCGCACTGATCGGCATTCTGATCCGCAACTCAGTCATCCTGATCGTGCAGATCGAGCATCTAAGAGAGAGCGGCGTGCCCCCCTGGCAAGCCGTCGTCGAGGCGACAGAGCATCGAATGCGGCCGATCCTTTTGACCGCAGCGGCCGCCACGCTCGCGCTGATCCCGATATCGAGGGAAGTGTTCTGGGGACCGATGGCCTACGCCATGATGGGCGGCATCGTGGTCGGCACCGTCCTGACGCTGCTCTTCCTGCCGGCGCTCTATGTCGCGTGGTTCAGGATCAAGCGCACGTCACCCCATGGGAGTGAAGGCGTGCCACACACTTGACGAGGCATAGCGCATCGCCGGTCCGGACGGCGGTGCGCTGGAAATTCCATGTCGCTCGGCCCAACTCGGGCTCGTCGGCACGGGATATGATCCAAGCAGAGGGCTGAAGCTAAGCGAGAACGGTGTCGGCAAAGCTGTTGAGCAGCCGACGTCGGTACAATCCACGAAATAGTGATTTTATCGGATTTCAGCACAATGCAGTTTCTCGCCTCCTTCCGCCGTTTCCCACGGTTGCTTTTCCCGCTTGGCATCCTTCTCATCCTCGGTGCATGTGCCGGACGTCCTGGGCCTGAGGTTCTCAAGGTCGTCTCGGCAAAGAGCGCCGGTACACAAGAAGTTACCCTCTACGCAGCGACGACCAGGACAAAGGACGAGGGAAACGACAACGGGTTTTCCGTGGGACGCGCTGATGATCTGAATTACACCAAATATACGATATCGATCCCGCCGGCTCACAAGGCTTCGACGATCGAATGGCCAAAGGGTGCGCCGAATGCAAAAACCGATTTCGTTGTCACCTCTCAAAGCACACTGACGGCACCGGTCTTTGACAAGGATGTGGCCACCCAACAGATGCGGCACCGGCCCGTCGCCATATTTGTCCATGGCTATAACTATACATTTCAGGAATCGCTTTTCCGGTTGGCGCAAATGGCGGCCGACGCAAAGATGGCCGTGGTTCCGATTCTATTCGCATGGCCGTCGCAAGGGGCATTGACGGGCTACGTCGCCGATCGCGAATCCGTACTCTATTCCCGAGATTATCTCGCCTCGCTTCTGGTCTCGATCTCGGCTGATCGAAACAGCGGGGATATCATCCTGTTTGGGCACAGCATGGGTGGATTTTTGATCATGGAAACCGTGCGGCAGCTCAAGCTCGAAGGCCGGGACGATGTCCTGTCGAAGCTGCGCATCGTGCTGGCCGCACCTGACATCGATGCCGACGTTTTTCGCCGGCAGATGGACGTGATCGGCAAACTGAAGATACCGCTAAACCTGCTTGTTTCGAAAGACGACCGTGCGCTTGCCGCGTCCAGCTTTCTTGATGCCAATCATCCGAGGGTAGGACGTCTGGATATCGATGATCCGCAAGTCAGGGAAGCGGCAGTTAGGTTCGGGGTTAAGGTCATCGACATCACATCCGTCAAAGGATCCGATGGGCTTGGCCATGATCGTTTTGTGAGCCTTGCCAAACTTTATCCGCAACTGGCATCGCTCGATGAGCCGCCCAACCGCAGATCCGCTGGACAGGTCGGCGCCTTCATTTTCGACGCGGCGGGAGCCACGGTCGCCAGCCCCTTCAAATTGGTGAGCAAGGTGTTCGACCCTCAATAGGTGAGTTCCTTGATGCTTATGTTGCATCCGTCGAGCGGCGTGGAGCGAACACCTAAGTCAATGGATCCATTCGTTGGAATGCTTGGCCGACGGACACGCCGTGTTTGTCAATGAATGAACACACAGTGCGGCGCTTGACAGATCCGCGATTGTCAAACAGGATTAGTAAAGCGATTTACTAAAGCGGTTTACAAGACAATGGCGCATGAACGAGCTCCCGGTTTGAAAGATGTGGCGAAAGCCGCCGGGGTATCGGTGACAACCGTCTCGCGCATGCTGAATGGGTCACTCGATCTGCCGGCCGCAACCAAGCAACGCATCGACGAAGCGATCTCCGCGCTAAAATATCAGCCCAACCCTCATGCGCGTCGTTTGAGCCGTGGCCGTTCCGATACGATCGGGCTCGTCGTCCCCGACATCGCGAATCCCTTTTTTGCCACCATGGTTGCCGCCGTCGAGGAGGCAGCCAATGATCTGGGCCTTGCGGTCTCGCTATATGCGACCCTCAATCGCACCGGGCGTGAAGTCGCCTATCTTCGGCTGCTTGAGCATAATCATGTCGACGGCCTTGTTTTCGTGACCAACCATCCGGACGACGGCGAACTGGCGGCACTCATCAATCGAACCGGGAAGGTCATCGTTGTCGACGAAGACGTACCGCTCGCGATGGTGCCCAAACTTTTTTCCGACAACTTGCAGGGTGGTTATCTCGCGGGCCGTCACCTGGCCGAATTCGGTCATCGTAACGTGCTTTTTGTCGGAGGCCCCGACGCGATGATCAGCACGCAGCGCCGCTTCAATGGATTGCGCAGCGGTCTGCAGGAACGGTTTGGCGAGGCATTTTCGATCCGGCGCTATAGCGGCGAATATACGGTCGCGTGCGGCCGGGAGATGGCACGGCGTTTCCTTGAGGAAGGATCCCCTGCGACGGCCATTTTTGCCAGCTCGGACGAAATCGCGATCGGCATGATCGAAGTGCTGCGCGAACACGGCATCTCCATTCCCGATGATCTGTCGATCATCGGTTTCGACGATGTCAGCCCCTTGCATCTCTTTGCACCGCCTTTGACGGCGATCCGCCAGCCGGTGCGTGCCATCGGCCGGCGTGCCCTATCCCTTCTTCTAGAAACAAACTGGCAAGAGAGCGAGGTGCTTGCCACCGAGGAACTCGTGCCGGTCGAAATCGTCGTGCGGAACTCCGTTGCACTGCCGTCGACCCGTAATAAGCAACGGTAACAATAAGCAAAGATAACGAAACCAGAGGATGAGAACATGATGAAACAGATCAGACGTCGGGCGTTCAATACCGCGCTCGCTTTCACAGCCCTTGCCGGTGTCGCCATGAGCGCATCGCTTGCTCATGCCGCGGGCAAGACCTATGCGCTTGTGCAGATCAACCAGCAGGCCCTCTTTTTCAACCAGATCAATGAAGGTGCGCAGAAGGCGGCCGATGCGTCGGGCGACAAGCTGGTCATCTTCAACGCCAACAATGACGCCGCGGCGCAAAACAGCGCCATCGAGACTTATATCCAGCAGAAAGTGGACGGCCTGATCGTTGTCGCCATCGACGTGAACGGTATCATGCCGGCCGTCAAACTGGCCTCCGACGCAGGTATTCCGACCGTCGCGATTGACGCTATCCTGCCGGAGGGCCCACAGAAATCGCAGATCGGCGTCGACAACGGCAAGGCAGGTGCCGACATCGGCGCCCATTTCCTCGACTACGTGAAGAAAAACATGGGCGGCAAGGCAAAGGTCGGAATTGTCGGCGCCTTGAACTCCTATATCCAGAACGTTCGTCAGAAAGGCTTTGAAGACGCCATCAAGGGTGATGGGATCGAGACGGTCGGCGTTGTCGATGGCCAGAATATCCAGGATAACGCGCTGGCTGCCGCCGAAAATCTCATCACCGGCAATCCCGACATGACGGCAATCTACGCGACCGGCGAACCGGCTCTTCTTGGAGCGATCGCCGCCGTCCAAAGCCAAGGCAAGCAAGGTAGCATCAAGGTGTTTGGCTGGGATCTCACCGCACAGGCTATCGCCGGCCTTGATGCGGGCTATGTTGTTGCCGTGGTTCAACAGGATCCGGCAGGCGAAGGCACGGCGGCCGTCGAAGCGCTTGCCAAGCTGACGTCCGGCGGCAGCGTCCAAAAAAGCATCTCCGTGCCGATCACAATCGTGACGAAGGAGAATGTCGAGCCGTACCGGGCTGTTTTCAAATGATCACAGAGAATCGGCCTGTTCATGCCGGAGCCGGGGAGGCGAAAGCCTCCTCGCAGCCTCCCGGCCGATCGATGCCGACGCCGGCCGTCTCCTTGCGGGGCATCCGAAAGACTTTCGGCTCGCATCAGGCGCTCCGCGGCGTTGATCTTGATCTTTTTCCCGGCGAGTGCCTCGGCCTTGTGGGCGATAACGCCGCAGGCAAGTCAACGCTTACTAAGATTATCTCCGGCACTTATCTGCCGGATGAGGGGACGATTTCATTGAACGGCGAAGAGGTCCGCCTTTCCGGTCCGGCGGACGCTCGCGACCGCCATATCGAGATGGTTTTCCAGGACTTAAGCCTCTGCGATCATATCGATGTCGTCGGCAATCTCTTCCTCGGGCGCGAGCTGACCAGGGGGCCGTTTCTTGACCGCAAGAGAATGTTGGTCGAGGCTCGCGGGATGTTGGATGCCTTGGAAATCCGCATTCCGCGCCTTTCGGCCAAGGTCGAGAAACTGTCCGGCGGCCAGCGCCAGGCGATCGCGATTGCGCGCGCTGCCTCTTTCAATCCGCAGGTTCTGATCATGGATGAGCCAACATCGGCTCTGGCAGTGGCTGAGGTCGAGGCGGTCCTTTCCCTGATCAATCGGGTCAAGGCCAAAGGCGTTTCCGTCGTCCTCATCACCCATCGCCTGCAGGATCTCTTCAGGGTCTGTGACAGGATCGCGGTCATGTACGAGGGTACCAAGGTCGCCGAGCGCGATATCGGTAAGACCAATCTCGAGGATCTCGTTAAGCTCATCGTCGGGGGAGAAGGACATTGACCCTCTATACCGAACGCGCCAAGGGTTCGCCGCTGGCCGATTTCTTCGGCGAGCATGCCCAGGTTCTATCCATCGCCTTTTTCTTCCTGGCCTGCCTCGTCTTCTTTTCGCTGACGACCACCACCTTCATGACCGCCGGCAATATTCTCAACATCGTGCGTCAGGCCGCCCCCATTCTCATCGTGGCGATCGCGATGACCATGGTCATCGTCACCGGGGGCATCGACCTGTCGGTCGGCTCCATGCTGGCGCTCATAAATGCGGTTGCCGCGATCACGCTCGCCACGGGCCTGCCCTGGCCCCTCGTGTCGCTCGGCATGCTTCTGTTCGGCGGTATTATTGGCCTGCTGCAGGGCTGGTTCATTGCCTATCAGGACATTCCGGCCTTCATCGTCACCCTGGCCGGGCTCTCCATCCTGCGCGGCGTGGCACTCTATCTGACGCAGGGCTATTCGATCCCCATCAATGACGTCCCGGGCTTCTTCTACATGGGGCGCGGCGAACTGGCGGGCTTTCCCGTGCCGGCGCTGATCGCAATCGTCATTGCGGTCTTCGGCTATGTCGTCATTGCGGCCACGAAATACGGCCGGCAGATCGTGGCGGTCGGTTCCAACATGGAGGCGGCTCGCCGTGTCGGCATGCCCGCCAAATGGATCGTTGCCTCGGTCTATCTAGTATCGGGCCTTGCGTCCGCGCTGGCCGGATTGTTGATCGCGGCGCGTCTCGGTTCCGGCTCGTCGAATGCCGCCGTCGGTTTCGAACTGCAGGTGATTGCGGCGGTTGTCCTCGGGGGCACGTCATTGATGGGCGGGCGTGGGACGATGATCGGCACGGTGCTCGGGACCATGACCATCGCCGTCATCGGCAACGGCCTGATCCTGATGCATATTTCGCCCTTCTTCACCCAGATCGTCACCGGCGCGATCATCCTCGTCGCCATCTGGCTCAACACTCGCATCTTCACCACCAATTTCCGGTTCGCCCGCAAGAGGAAAGCCTGACATGAAGATCGACGAGCTTTCACCAGGTCATGTGCGCTCCGGCATGGTAATGACCGTGGACGGACCAATTCCGGTATCCGACCTCGGCGTCACGCTGATGCACGAGCATATCCTCAACGATTGCCGCTGCTGGTGGCATGCGCCGAAGACGCCCGAACGGCAATACCTTGCCGAAGGCTTCGTCTGCATGGAAATCTTGAGTGAGCTTCGGCAGGATCCCTTCGTCAACAAGCATAATATTACGCTCGATGATGAAAAGCTTGCTGTCACCGAGCTTCAGGATTTCGCGGGGCTTGGCGGCCAGACCGTCGTCGAACCTACCTGCCAGGGCATCGGACGGGATCCGCTGGCGATGCGGCGCATATCGAAGGCGAGGGGATTGAACATTGTCATGGGGGCCGGCTTCTATCTCGGCTCCTCGCATCCGGCAAGGGTCGCCGACATGTCGGTCGGTGATATCGCCGACGAAATCGTCCTTGAAGCCACGGTCGGGGCGGACAATACCGATGTCAGGATCGGCCTCATCGGCGAGATCGGCGTCTCTTCCGACTTTACCGCGCAGGAGGAAAAGTCGCTGCGTGGCGCAGCGCAGGCGCAGACACGCACCGGCCTGCCCCTCATGGTGCATTTGCCCGGCTGGTTTCGTTTGGGTCACAAGGTCCTCGACATCGTCTCGTCCGAGGGCGCTGATCTCAGGCATACCGTCCTTTGCCACATGAACCCGTCGCATGACGATCTCACCTATCAGTCGGAGCTGGCCGCCCGCGGCGCCTTCCTCGAATACGACATGATCGGCATGGATTTCTTCTATGCCGACCAGCAGGTGCAGTGCCCGAGCGATGAGGAGGTGGCCCGCGCGATCGTCAAATTGGTCGAGATGGGCCATGCCGGCCGGATACTGCTGTCGCACGACGTCTTCTTGAAGATGATGCTCAAGCATTATGGCGGCAACGGCTATGCCTATATCCTGCGCCACTTCCTGCCGCGACTGAAGCGTCACGGCTTGGATGACAAGATGCTCGACATTTTCATGCGCGCCAATCCACGGTCGGTCTTCGAAGCGACGATCTAACCATCAAGAAAAAACAGAAATGGAAACATCATGACGAAGAAGGTTCTTCTGGTCGGCGAAAGCTGGGTCAGTTCGGCGACGCACTACAAAGGGTTCGACCAATTCGGAAGCGTCACTTTTCATCTCGGCGCCGAGCCGCTCGTCAAGGCTCTCGCAGGCAGCGAGTATGAGTTGACCTATATGCCCGCCCACGAAGCGGTCGAAAAGCTGCCCTTCGAGATGGCGGGACTTGACGTCTATGATGCCATCATCCTTTCCGATATCGGTGCGAATTCTCTTCTTCTGCCACCGGACGTCTGGCTGCATTCCAAGACCGTGCCGAACCGCCTGAAGCTGCTCAAGGCCTGGGTCGAGAAGGGCGGCGGCCTGCTGATGGTCGGCGGCTACTTTTCGTTCCAGGGGATCGACGGCAAGGCCCGCTGGCGTCGCACCGCCGTCGAGGATGTGCTGCCGGTCACATGCCTGCCTTATGACGACCGCGTCGAAATCCCGGAAGGGACCATGGCCGTCATCGAAAAGCCGGATCATGCGACCGTCACCGGCATGCCGAAGGAATGGCCTCTGCTCCTGGGTGTCAATGAGGTCGAGGTGCGGGAACGGGCCGACATCGAAGTCATTGCCCGCCTGCCGGACGACCAAGGCGGCCATCCGCTGCTCGTCACAGGCAAATTCGGCAAGGGCCGCACGGCTGCGTGGACGTCGGATATCGGGCCGCACTGGCTATCGCCGGCCTTCTGCGAATGGGAGGGTTACGGACGCCTTTGGAAGAACATTCTCGGTTGGCTGACCGAGAGGTCGTAGGCTCAGCCGCCGGCAAGAATGTCGGCAAGCTCCTGGCGGCTGGGGAATGCGGATCTTGTTCCCCGCCGGCTGACGGTAATGGCCGCAGCCGCCGTCGCATGGCCGATAGCCCTGATGTCGAGCGCGGCGTTTCTGAGCGCTGCCGAGGCGAGGGCGATGGCCATGAATGTATCGCCGGCACCGGTCGTGTCGACGACGTCAGTGGTAAGCGCGGGGACGGTTGCGACGATTTGGTTTGCATGTGCAAGGATCGCACCTTCGCCGCCGAGCGTCAGAACGGTCTGGGCAACACCGGCTTCGGCAAGGTGGCGAATGGCGTTCTCGCCCGAGGATCCGGTCAAGCTTTCCGCCTCGCCTTTGTTGAGGAAGGCAATGTCGATCAGCGGCCAGAGGTCGGTGAAGTAGGGTCGAAGCGGCGAGGGGTTGAAGGCCGTGGTGAGCCCGCGGCGCCTTGCTTCGGTAAGGATGCCTCGGGTGACATCCTGGCTGAGGTTGCCTTGCAACACGACGAGGTCGCCGGCTGCGGCGTCGTCCAGCGGCGCAAGAGCCTCGGAAAGGGACAGCGCTTCGGCGGAAGCCGTGGTGGTTACGATGGCGTTTTCGCCGTCGGGAGTGGTGAAGATGATGGAAAAGTCGCTGGAGCGGGCAGGACTGCCCGACAGCCGGGCATGCAGGGTTTCTCCGGCAAGCTGGTCGCGGATCGTCTGGGCGCGAAAATCCTCGCCGACAGCTGCGACGAGCGTCGTGGAGAGGCCGGTCCGGCTCATCACGACTGCCTGGTTGGCGCCCTTGCCGCCTAGGTCGCGGGTTTCCTCCCGACCAAGGATAGAGGCGCCCGCTTCGGGCATCGATAATACGGATATGGTTTCGTCGATGGCGACGTTACCGATGACATAGGCACGCATGGCACACCTTCGGAAGGGAAAGAGAAATGCAACTGATATCGGACAGAGCTTCAAGCGCCATAAGGGAAATATTCGGGACTGACAAGGCGCTGATCGGCATGATTCATTGCCCGGCCTTTCCGGGCGCGCCGCGTTATCGCAGTGCCGCGATGGACACGATCTATGACGCCTGCATGCGCGATGCGGAAGCGCTTGTCAAAGGTGGCATGCATGGGCTGATCATTGAAAACCACGGTGATATTCCCTTCTCCAAGCCCGAAGACATTGGACACGAGACGGCCGCCTTCATGTCTGTTATCACGGATCGCATTGCCCGTGCCGTCGGTGTGCCGCTTGGCATCAATGTGCTTGCCAATGCGCCTATCCCCGCCTTCGCGATTGCCATGGCCGGAGGCGCGCGCTTCATCCGCGTCAATCAATGGGCCAATGCCTATGTCGCCAATGAGGGCTTTATGGAGGGCCGGGCTGCCGAGGCGATGCGTTATCGGTCGCTGCTGCGCGCCGAGCATATAAGGGTTTTTGCCGACAGCCACGTGAAGCATGGCGCGCATGCCATCACCGCAGACCGGACGATCGATGAATTGACGCGCGATCTTGCCTTCTTCGATGCCGACGTGGTGATTGCCACCGGCCAGCGAACGGGCAATAGCGCGACGATTGAAGAGATCGAGGAAATCGGCGCGGCAACGCATCTGCCGCTGCTCGTCGGATCCGGCGTCACCAAGGACAATATCGTTGAAATCCTCAGGCGTACGAACGGCGTCATTGTTGCCTCCTCGCTCAAAGAGGGGGGTGTCTGGTGGAACCCAGTCGATCCAGCCCGCGTCGCAGCTTTTGTGGCCGCTGCTGCACCCGGCCTGGAGGCGTGAGCAAATGATGCAAAGCCTCTCCGACCAGATGCTCGAAGAAAACCGCGATATATTCGATGCCATGGTTCATCATCGATTTGTCGAGGACATCAAGGCTGATCGACTGCCAGTCGCCGCTTTCGAGCGCTATCTGGTTTTCGAAGGCGCCTTTGTCGATACCGCGATCGCGATCTTCGCCTATGCCACCGCCAAAGCGGAGACGATGGCGCAGAAGCGCTGGCTGATCGGCGTGCTCGACGCTTTAGCCAATCAGCAGATCGCCTATTTCGAAAAGACCTTCGTCGTCCGTGGCATTGATCCGGCCAGCTATGACACCAGCCGCGAGGATGTCGCCGCTTTCCGCGACGGGATGCTGGCGATCGCGCGCAATGGCGGCTTCCTCGATACGATTGCGGCGATGTTTGCCGCCGAATGGATGTACTGGACCTGGTCGAAGACCGCCAGCAGATGCACGATCAACGATCCGCTTCTGAAGGAATGGGTTGCGCTCCACGCCGAACCGGCATTCGAGGCGCAGGCGCGATGGTTGAAGACCGTGCTGGACGAAGCCGGCGAGACGCTGGATGCCGCCGAGCGCAAACGCCTGAGCATGATTTTCGGACTGGTGCAACGCTTGGAGATCGATTTCCATGAGGCGGCCTATTCCTAGAACCTCAGAGATGACCCGGGGTTAGCAATCAATGGGCCCGATCGCTCACCTTTTTCATCTGCACCGCAAACACTTGGCGCTTCCGACCATCGTCAATGCCGTACCGCCGCTGTGGCAACCTGGCACGAAATCGTGTTGTCGATTGCCCTCATAGGTAGGTCCACAACTCCGCTCATCCTGTGTCCCTGTCCAGATTAAGCCGAAGCCTCCAATCAGCCTGCTCGCCGCCAGGTAATCATGGAGCTGGTAATATAGTTCCAGCCTGCACCAATGACGGCTCCCGCCAGGCCGGCGAGCCACCATTGCGGCTCCCGACTGTAAAAAAGTGACGACACACCGGTCCCTGCGAGAACTCCAATGCTGCAAAATGCCGAGAACAACATCAAGCCTGTCAGGAATCGCACGCCGCGGCGGCGTCGATCTCTATATGTGAGGGCATTGTTGAACGTGTAATTCGAGACGACTGCGGCCAACATGGCGGCAGCCTGGCTGACCGGAAACTCCAGCCCGCCCAGCAGCAGCAGCCGCAAGATAGTCAGGTGAACGACAACACCGCTAAGGCCGACCAAGCCGAACAATAGCATTCGCGAGGAGATAATATCGCCCGACCATTTTGCGACGAGGAGCCCAAGATATTCGAATACCACCAATGCATCCAGTTTGCTCTCGCCGTGAATCCTCGGCCGAAACACGTATGAAATCTCCCCAATTTTCAAGGGAACGGGCGATGACGCTATAATATCCAGCAGGATCTTGAAGCCTTGCTGCGAGAGCTTCGGAGCAAGCTCGTCGATCAGCGCGCGTTTGACCATGAAAAACCCGCTCATCGGATCGGACGTCTCGATCCTCAGCAGACGCCTGGCAATCCGGATGGCCATCTGACTTCCCACTTGGCGGACGCCAGTGAACCCCTCAGACGACGAGCCTTCCCCGCCATATCTCGTTGCAACCACCAGATCGGTCCGATTGCTGCGCATCATGGCAAGCATGGCTACCAGCCGTGTTTCATCGTGCTGCAGATCAGCATCCATAACGGCAACGATAGGCGCCGATGTCGAGAGAA
The DNA here is from genome assembly GCF_051811145.1 of Rhizobium sp. 11_C7_N12_5. Taxonomy (NCBI): domain Bacteria; kingdom Pseudomonadati; phylum Pseudomonadota; class Alphaproteobacteria; order Hyphomicrobiales; family Rhizobiaceae; genus Rhizobium; species Rhizobium sp. 11_C7_N12_5. Next base: position 2,156,076 of record NZ_JBPWPY010000002.1, on the reverse strand, counting down.
TGCCCTCTAGGCAAGCACCGGCAAGTCCGCGCCGATGGATCCGTCGGATCCCTCGGATACGCCGATCGGTTAGAGACAGGCTTCGCACGACATCCACGGTCTTGTCGCTTGAATCGTCATCAACGAAAATCACCTCCCATGCGATACCGACAAGCGCAGCCCGAAGGCGTTCGATGAGCGGGACGATGTTTTCACGTTCATTGAAGGTCGGTATGACGATGGAGAGCTCAAAGCCCTCCTGCCGTGGGATTTCGCTCTTTAAGATTGCCAAATCCCCAGGCCATGCGCTGATGGGAGCCAAACGAGATGAAGTCATATGGGTCTAATATTCCTTGGAGGGAAGAGCGAGTCCTGTCGACGAATTCGCGGAAGGTTCGAGCCGAACACATGCGACCGCTTCAGCGGCTCATGAAGCCAATTTGCTCCCACGAATCTTCCTCGCCCATTGGCCCGCCATGACGCCGGAGCGACTTCGATATCGCCTATATGCCACGATCACCTGACAATACTCTGAATTCGCGTCGAAATTTGGGACCTATCCACCCATAGCACATGTAGCCGGCACAGGAAATGTTTAGCCTCCCGACGACGAGACGCACTGCATGCCTGCATTCTCGCAACCACCAAGATTAAAACCCACGCGATAATAGAAGCTCCCAACGACGACGCCGTTCTTTCGCACGACCTGCTCTTGAATGTCGGTCAGACGCGAGAAGTATCGAGGGATGTCGTCTTGCTCCAACTCGTTTCGTTTCAGGGAAACGAGCACTGCTGTACTTCCTCGCACTGTTTTGGCCGGATGCCAGACGTCATACATCAGACTGCTGCCGCCAATGGCGCTCAGCCCTATTGAATTGTCTCGAATGCGCTGTGCTTGGCGCGCATAGAAGGCCATTTCGCTGGCAAGGAAGTAGTTGTCCGTACCGATCAGCACGACGGGAGCTGCATTCTCCTTGGCTACCGTGGCCTCAATTGCGCCGACCGCCTCGCCGAATTCGCTCCACGCGACCGGTAATGTGCGGATGTTATGAATGTAGCCGACCCCGGGTAAACCCAGAACCACGTAATGAAAAAGCACCGCATAAACAGCCGTTGTGATTCCGATCGTCGGTATCCATGCGCGTCTCAGGCGCCGTCCCAGCCACCGCTCTTCTCCTGCCGCTCGGGCAAGCACGGATGCGATGAAGGGAAGGACCGCGAGCCACAGAGGGCCGGTCCAATTCGGCTTGTTCTCATGGAAAAGGCTGAAGAGAACAAACACACTAAGCGGGATAAGCGTGAAGAGGAGAACGAAAAGCGCTCTGGTCGCGCCTGGTCGTGATCGGAGTGCAGAGACATTTTCCTTCAGGCTGGCGGCCGCGGCGATGAGGCCGGTGGGGGTCAATAGAACAGCGGCGCTGACGATGAGAGATGGCAAAGTGAATTGAAATGCCTCACCCACGCGTCTCGACCCCTGGAATGCGAAGGACATCCATTGGTGCGTTGCATTCCAGTAAACCACTGGCGAAAATAACAGGGCCGAGATTGCAGCGGCAAGATATGGCTCTCTTCGACCAAGCCATCGGCGCGATCTCGGGTCGATCAAAACGAACAGCAACGCTGCCGGCCCCAATAGCAGTATCGTATACTTCGACAGCAGGCCTATACCAAACGACAGGCCAGCCCCGAACCAGGCAAGACGCTTCTCACCAAGGAGAGCTCGCTCCAGAAAATACAGCGTGGCCACCCATGCTGCAGCCAGCGGCGCGTCCGGCATCATCAGAAAGCCGGTTGAAAAATAAAATGGGAGCACGGCAACCAGCAGAGCGCACGCTATTGCCGTCGCCTTATCGAAGAGATTCCGCGCGAGATAGAAGGAAAAACCGGCGGTCAACAGCCAACAAATATATGCGCCGACGCGAACACCGAACTCGTTATCTCCAAAGAGCGTGGTTCCCAGCCAGATCAACCATGCGACCATCGGCGGATGATCAAGATAACCGATGTCCAGATGCTGCGCATAATTCCAATAGTAGGCCTCTTCAGGCAGAAGGTTGGCGAAACCGAGAAATACGAGGCGAAGTGAAAGAAGATAGATGATGAGGCCAACCGCCGCGAACAGCTTTCGCCTTTCAATGGATATGGTCGGCCATAAGAAAAGCGTGTCGCCCAGCAAACCAATGGCAGCACTTGCAAGCACCACGGAGGCGCCGGAAAGAACGACCGGAAGATTGAGGGTTGTCATTGCGACAACGAAGATTCCGCCTCTCAGACTGAGCGTCAAAAGCCTCAGGAAGAGGAAAATTGCCAGCTGCTGCGAACTGGAATTGCTGTCCACAGCGGGATCGATCCGCGCCAAGATCCCGGTCGCAATGCAGACAAAATATAAGAGAACACCACAGACGAAGCTCAGAACGTGAGCTTTCATCGGGTCGATGCCAACTCTGATCAGCACCACGAAAGCCATAAAATCGAGAAGCGCGCATATCATGCCAACGACAAAAAGGCGCATGACAGTGTGCTTGTGTGTGGCCCCAAGAGCCTGAACCTGTCGCACGATATTATCCGATCTCAATTTTCTCTTGTTGCCGATGATCCAGCGTGCCCGAGGGGTATCTCTAGCCAGCGACGTTGCTGGATGGGCAGCGGACAAGACCAGCCTGATGCGTCTCTCGGTCGTGCCGAAGGCCTGCGAGCTACCATCGACGCCCAGCTGGACGCATTCACTTCAAAAAAGTCGCCGCTCAGCTTCCGTCGCTATCGCACAGTGGCACCGTTTACAAGCTCGGCCCGCGCCTGCTTTTTGTCCTGAGCCTCGACATCCTCCCAGCTCCTGTCCATTGCGTAGGCCGCTGAAACTACGGGTATGCCCACATGCCCATAATAGAAGGATAGTTGCTCTTCAGCTCTGGCCTCATCCAACCCGGCAATCTTCCTGACATAAAGTGCTGCGGCCAAACCGCTGCGATCAGAACCCGAGAGGCAGTGAATAAGGATGGGTTTCGGGGCCGAGGCCATCAACTCGACAAGCCGCTGCGCCTTTTCAGGCGAGATAATTTTCGAAGCCGACATACCAAAATCGATATGCGTTATGCCAAGGCCACGAGCCGTCGTGACTTCATCGTCATACCACGCAGCACCCGGATGCGTTCCGCGCAGATTGATGACTGTCTTGATTCCGTGTGTCCGTATGTAGGAGATGAGCTCATCGGATGTTGGCTGAGCCGAGCGGTAAAATTGGCCATCAATCACCGAATGAAAGTTACCGGTGGCCTGCAGAAGGCCAGCATAAGCCGCGCAACTCGCGCCCAGAATTCCGATGGCGCCAAGGGCGGCGAGGGCCACCTTGCGAAATACAGTCATTGCTCTTTCAGCCCGTCCTTCTGTGAAGTTTCCATGACATGCCGCAAGAGCCTGACAGACGCCTGAACAATGGCGGCGCAAAAATGCGAAACGCCTGTCAGAACATACGGACCAGACGTGTGTTGATTTTCGACCAAATCCGCAGCGACTTGCCGCGGCAAATACGGCCGTCTAGGTGGGAGAAGGAAGCATCATGCCATTGGATCTGGCTGGCAGGACAATCGTGGTCTCGGGCGCTGCCGGCGGCATGGGTCGCGCGGTCGTCAGCAAGCTCGCGGCAACGGGCGCGCGCGTCTGCGCAACGGATCTGTCGCCAACGTTCTGGAGCTCGCGGCGAGTGGCGCAGACGAGGTGGCCTCGATCGCTGGCGATGTCACGAAATCGGACCATGTGAACACCATCTATGATTTCGCAGAGAGCAAGTTTGGGCCTGTCGACGGTCTGGTCAGCAACGCAGGCTTCATCATTTCGAGGTCAGTCCACGAAACCTCCGAGGACGAGTGGGACAGCGTCATGAACGCAAACGCCAAGTCCTTCTTTCCGATGGCCAGGCGAGCCCTTCCACGGTGCAGTCATGCCGCCGGCATATGCGGCGTCTCGCAGGGCGTCGTGGTGGTTCGCTCCGACATGGAGGGATCGGCATCGATGAGGGCGGTCAGGAAATCGAGGACGATCTTGACGCGTTGGGGAATGTTCCGGCGCGAGGGGTAGACGAGGTAGATCGGCAGCCTTGCCGGGGGGAAGTCCTCCATCAAGTGGATCAGCCGGCCGGCGTATATATCCGGCACGGCGATGATGTGGGAAAGGATGGCAAGGCCGGCACCCGCAAGGGCGGCGCGGTGGATGGAGAGGGCATTGTCCGCCACCAGCCGCGGCGATATCGGCACCGCGATATCCTCGGATCCATCGGAGAAAAGCCAGGCGCGGCCGTGGCCGCCCCTGGCGTAGCAGATGCAGTCATGGGCTGAGATATCGGCAGGGACCTTCGGCGGCGAGCGCCGAGCGATGTAAGACGGAGCTGCGACGAGGAATGCCGTCGTCCAGCCGATACGGCGGCAGATGAGGCTGCTGTCGGCCACGGCGCCGATGCGTACTTCGAGATCGATACCCTCTTCGATGAGAGCGGAGGCCTGCTCCCGGAAGGCGAGTTCGAGCGACAGGTTCGGGTGCGCGCTGAGCAGGTCCACCAGCCGGTCGCTGACGAGAAGGCCGAGGGGAGCGGGCAGGGCGAGCTTCACCTTCCCTGATGTGCGCGTGCCATCCGGGCATAGGGCGTCGCCAAGATCGTCGACATTGCCCAAGATCCGCAGCGCGATCGGCAGTACGCGCTCGCCTTCCGCCGTCGGAGACAGGCCGCTCGTCGTGCGGTGCAGAAGCCTCGTATTGAAGTGTTTTTCCAGCGCCGCAACCTGCCGCGATACCGCCGGCTGCGTCAGATTAAGATCGGCGGCTGCGGCGGAAAACGAGCCGGTTTCCGCTACCCGCAGAAATGTGCGCAACGCCGAAACGATATCCATTTCGCTGTCCCCCATACTTTTCGACATAAGCCTTATGCACGCAGCATAGGCCGGGAAGGCTTTACAGTCCAGCAATTACGGATATTTTATATCCATAAGGATAGATAATATCCTTAATAGGAGAGAGACGATGACCCAGCGTTTGAACTATGCCCAACAGTCCCCCGAATTGTTCAAGAAATTCATGGAATTCAGCATGGCGCTGAAGAACAGCGTGATCGAGGACAGGATCCACGATCTCGTGCAGATCCGCGCTTCGCAGATCAATGGCTGCGCCTTCTGCCTCGATATGCATGTCAAGGAAGCCAAGATCCACGGTGAGACCGAACTGCGCCTCTACCACATCGCCATCTGGCGCGAATCCAACCTGTTCGTGCCCCGCGAGCGCGCGGCACTTGCATGGACGGAAGCGCTGACGAAGCTGCCGGAAGGCGGCGTGCCGGACGAAATCTATGAGCGTGTGCGCGGCCAGCTTTCGGAAAAGGAGATTTCCGATCTCACTTTCCTCGTGATGGCGATCAACGCCTGGAACCGTGCCAGCATCGCCTTCAAGGCCGTGCCCGGTTCGGCCGACAAGGCCTATGGTCTCGACAAGGCCGGCCTGAACTAAGCCTCTCGCCCGAGGACCCATCAAATAATGCCTGTCCGCATGGGCAGCTGCGACAGAAGACATCTTACGACAACCGTCATTATCGGTGTAACCGGCCTGCCCGGTTCCAAGACCGTGTTCCACAGGAGACAGACATGACCGTAGACACTATCTCCCATCCCGGTAAGCCAGCCAAGGACGAGCTGGTTCCATCACGCTACGCGGTGCGCGTCGGCGAAATCGAGGTGCTGGTGATCAGCGATGGAGTGCTGCCGCTCCCCACCACGATGTTGGCGCACAACGCCGACCCGGCCGTCCGGGCGGCCTGGCTGAACGACATGTTCTTGCCGCCGGACGCTTTCGACTGGTCGCTGAACGTGGTCGTGGTGCACAGCGGCGAGCAGACCATACTCATCGATGCTGGACTGGGATTGGACCCGAACCTGAACTTGCCGCGGGCCGGGCAGTTGATCAAGCGACTGGAGGCCGCCGGTATCGATCTTGCGTCCGTAACCGACGTGGTGCTTACCCACATGCACATGGACCACATCGGCGGGCTGCTCGTCGACGGGGTAAAGGACCGGCTGCGTCCGGACCTGCGGATTCACGTCGCGGCCGCCGAGGTCAAATTCTGGGAGGCGCCCGACTTCACCCATGTCTCCATGCCGCCAGGCTTCCCGGATGCGCTTCGGTTGGCCGCCAAGCGGTTCGCGAAAGAGTACGGCAGCCAACTGCGGTTGTTCGATGATGAGTACGAGGTGGCGCCTGGGGTGGTTGTCCATCGCACCGGCGGCCACACCCCCGGACACAGCGTGGTCCGCCTGGCATCCGGCGGCGATCGGCTGACGTTTGCCGGCGACGCCGTGTTCACGGTCGGGTTCGACCACCCCGACTGGTTTAACGGTTTCGAACACGACCCCGAAGAGGCGGCTCGCGTTCGGATCCGTCTCTTGCAGGAACTGGCGGCGACTGGCGAGCAGCTGGTAGCCACTCACCTGCCATTCCCCTCCGTTGGTCGGGTGGCGGTCGATGGCGATGCCTTTCGCTGGGTACCGGCCTTCTGGGACTACTGACGCTTGTTGGCCGATAAGATCTACGCGGCCTGAACCACAACCACCATCCAGAAACGAATGGACAATGCGGCGCGTTGAGCGGCCGCGAATGGAGAAGCTTATGAAAATCGTTATCATTGGCGGAACCGGCCTGATCGGTTCAAAGACAGCCGACCGCCTTCGCAAGCAAGGCCATGAAGTCATTGCCGCCGCTCCAAACACCGGCGTCAATACGATCACCGGCGAGGGACTAGCTGAAGCGCTTGCCGGCGCCTCCGTCGTCATCGACCTCGCAAACTCGCCGTCCTTCGAGGATAAGGCCGTGCTCGAATTCTTCGAGACCTCGGGCCGCAACCTGCTTGCCGCCGAGAAGACCGCCGGCGTCAAGCATCACATCGCGCTTTCCATCGTCGGCGTCGATCGCATACCTGACAGCGGCTATATGCGGGCCAAGGTCGCTCAGGAAAAGATCGTCCGGGGGGCCGGCATTCCCTATACCATCGTCCACTCGACGCAATTCATGGAATTCCTCAGTGGCATCGCCCAGTCCGGCACGATCGGGGACACCGTGCATCTGTCGCCAGCCTACGTCCAGCCGATCGCCTCGGACGATGTGGCGGACAATATGGCCGCCGTTGCGACAGCCGAGCCGATCAATGGGATTTTGGAGATCTCGGGGCCTGAGCGCGTCCGGCTGAACGAGCTTGTTGCTCGCTATCTGAAAGCAATGGGCGATGCCCGCAAGGTTGAGGCAGATCCGGAGGCTCGCTACTTCGGCGCCAAACTGAACGATGGCTCGCTCGTTTCCGACAACAATCCGCGCCTCGGCCACATCACCTTCGAGCAATGGTTCGCCAAGGCCGGCCAGCCGAAGTGAACTGCAATCTTTGATGTAACCCCGCGTGCCCGGCGGTTTAGCTGCCTGGCATGCTATTCACCAAAAGGAGATCGAGATGTTCAGAACGCAACTTATCGCACTCAGCATGCTGCTCGCCGCCGCAGGCGCTGCGAAGGCAGACGACAACCACGCCGCCAAAGTCAGCCTCGTCTACGAGCACGAACTGCCGAACGTTCCCGGCAAGAGCATCAAGGGCATCCTCGTGGAATACGGGCCGGGCGGCTTTTCCGAGGGTCACACCCATCCGAGCTCGGCCTTCATCTATGCCACGGTTCTTGAAGGAGCGATCAAAAGCCAGGTCAATGACGGCCCGGTGAAAGTCTATAAGGCTGGCGAAAGCTTTTCCGAAATGCCGGGCGACCGCCACGGCGTCAGCGCCAATGACAGCAAGACCGCGCCCGCCAAGCTGCTGGCCGTCTTCGTCGTCGATACCAGTCAGAAAGAGCTCACCTATCCCCTTAAGAAGTGAGTGCTGAAAGCGCGCCGCACTGGCTCTGCGTGGGTGCGGCGTTCTTTGAAGTGCAGGAGAGGAGCTCGCTGTGTCGCAATTGCTTCCCGATGTGGTAGCCAGTTCACCTCTTACCTCGCTGATCGGCGTGGGCCTTGCGGGAATCCTCGTCTGGCATCTGATCCCGCGCGCTTCGGCCTATACACGGCTCGTGGTGCAGATCATCTTCTTCGGCGTCATGACTGCCATTCTTCTCAACGGCAAGATCGCCCCCAACAGTTTCGAGGGCTATGGCACCGACGATGCCCGTTCGCTCAACGTCATCCTGGCGAAATCCCTCTGGTGGCTGCATCTCTCGTGGGCGCTGATCGGTTTCGTACGCATCTATCTGGTGCTGGAGGGGCGCCCGCGCGAAGCTCGCCTGCTACAGGATATTGTCGTCGGCCTGGTCTATCTCTGCGTCGCCCTTTCCGTTCTCGCTTTCGTCTTCGGTGTGCCGATCGGAACGCTGGTCGCGACCTCGGGCGTGGTCGCGATCGTCCTCGGCCTTGCCCTGCAGAATACGCTCGGCGACGTCTTCTCCGGCATTGCGCTGACAATCGGCCGGCCCTATTCACTCGGAGATTGGATCGCGCTTGGCGACGGAATTGAAGGGCGGGTGATCGCCAGCACATGGCGCTCCACCCACATCCTGACCGGCGCCAACAATATCGCCATCCTTCCGAACAGTCTGCTGGCCAAGCTTGCGCTCACCAATGTCAGCCAGCCCGACGAGACGCATCTCGTCACCATGACGTTCCGCGTCGCCCCGACCAAAATGCCTTCGATCGTCGAGGATGTGATGTGCACGGTTCTTGCCGGCTGCAACACCATCCTCCGCGAGCCGCCGCCCCTCGTGGCGCTGAAGGGCGTGGATGCGACCGCGCTGGAGATCGAGCTGCAGTTTCGCGTGACGAGTTCGTCCGTGCGCATCCGGGCGAGAAACGAGGTCATCGATCTCTTCTATCGTCATTGCAAGTCGGCCGGGTTGCTGCTTGCCATGCCGCCGGCCGTCACCGCCGTGGTGGCGGCACTTCCGAGCGAGGAGGCGGCGAAGCCGCCGGAAGTGACGCCACTCGATCTCATCCGGGCGATCCCGATCTTTACAAGCCTGACACCGCAGGAACAGGAGAGCCTGGCGGACGCGGCAGTCACGCGCGAATTCCAAAAGGGCGATGTGATCGTGCAGGAGGGGCAGACGCTGCCGTCGCTGATGATGATCCGCGCAGGAATAGTGGTGATGCGCGAGGAGGGGCGGGAGCTGAAACGGCTTTCGCCTGGCGACTACTTCGGCGAAACTGGCCTGTTAGCCGGCATGGAAGAGGCCTTCACGCTGGAGGCGCTGACGCGGGTGACGGTCTACGACATCGGCCAACCGGCCTTCGAACCGCTGTTTGCAGCGCGCCCCGCTCTTGCCGAGGAGATCGCCGCCCATCTTTCGCGGCACACCGGACATCTGCCAGAGCACGCGCTGCCGCATGAGCGGGAGCGACGCACGCTGAGGATGCTGAAGGCGATGCGAATGATCTTCGGCCGTTGAAACAGGCCATGGATGTCTTACCCGGCGCGCTGCAAAACCCACTCGAAGGTGTTTTTCCAGATGTCGGCCGGGACGTCTTCCGACAGGGTCTCAACGAGGTCTGCGAGGCTAACGCTCTTCAACGTGTTGCGCCAGGCCTCGTCGGCCTGCCACATGACGCGTGCAACCGAGCAGGGCTTGCTGTCGCAGAAATCTTTCGGACGGCAGGGGTTGTTTGCCCGGATATTGGAGCAGGTGAAGGTGCGCGACTTCCCTTCCACCGCCTCGACGATATCGAGAAAATTGATCTCCGAAGTCGGTCTTGCCAGGCGATAACCGCCGCTCGGCCCAAGCGTCGTCTCGACCAGCGATGCCTGGGATAGGCTCTGCAACGCCTTGGAAAGATATTCCTTCGGCAGGCCATGGAGCTCGGCCAAGGCTTTCGTGGAAAGATACCGCCCTTGCGGCAGACCTGCGAGAATAGCGCAGCAATGCAACGCCCACTCGACCTGGCTTTTGAGGATCATTCTAGCTCACTTGATGCCGGCGGGGCGCCGATGCTCCTTATTAAGGACAATATATATCCGCAAATGAAGCGGCTGTAAATTGAATGTTTGCCACAGGCGTAAAAGCCGCAACGACGCATTCCTGGGACCTCTTCTGATGCAGGCTCCACAGACCACGACTGGGAGCACGTCGAATGTCGAACAGGTGAGTGTGCTCGGGATCGGTGTTCAGGTAATCGGTGAGCCGTGTTTTCCGCTGCCGCCCTTGCCGCCGGCCGACGACCCGGCGCTGGTCGCCATTCCCGTGGGTTAGAGCCCTGATTTGCCGACTGCTTAACAACAATTGGGGCGGCCTAGCGGCTGCTTTTCTTCTGTTTCCATAGTTTGAACAGCGCGACATCGCTCGAATACCCTTGGGCGCCGTTCCTCTTGCCTGGTATCTGTATTTCCAGCGAAATGTCTTGGAAGACCTTTCAAAACGAGCAAATCCGCCGCATGGACTTCGTGTCGCCGATCATCCATTTTGCCCTGAAATGGACAGCAACCATCGCATTTCGGATGAAGTGACCTGCAACAACTGAGGTCAACAAAGGTTGACTTCGCTGGAGATAGTTTCGAGGCTCCTCGATATGGTCGCGGCATACTGAATCAGTTATCGTGAATATGACCGAGACAAATCGTGCTCGATCGGAAACGGAGGCCTGCTGATGAGGTTTGACTGGTCCGGTTTGCGTGAGGATGGTCGAGATCGACGGGATCTGCTTCGATCATGGCCGAGTAAACCTCGCCTTCAGCGCGCGGGAGATGTTGGTCTGCGGCGCCTTTCGATGCACACGCCTTTGTCCACTCGACCCCACCGATCCATATCACCATCGGCCGTCGTGCAGGCTCTGAATGCGGCTGGCGGCGCGCTCGCCACCACGCCCACGGAGAGACGTTTTCGGTGAGACGCGCCAGAGCCGATGCCAATCAGATCTTCTTCCCTTCCGTCCCTGAAGAGTAGAGTTTGCAATCATGATAAAACGCATGGTGATCATGTTGATCGTCATAGGCCTGATCCTGGGCGGGATTTTCGGCTTTCAGGCATTCAAGAACCGCATGATCGCGGCGTATCTGGCTAATCTCAAGGCGCCGCCGCAGACCGTCTCGACAATTACGGCTGCAATGAGCCCATGGCAGACAACACTGCAATCCATAGGCAGCTTCAATGCCGTCCAGGGCGCCAATCTCTCGGCTCAGGTCCAGGGCATCGTGCAGAAGATCGGTTTTCAGGATGGCCAGGACGTCAAGAATGGCGATCTCATCGTGCAGTTGCTTGCCGATCAGCAGATTGCCACGCTGCAGCAATACCAGGCGTCGGCGGCGAATGCGCAGATCGCTTATGATCGCGATTCCAAGCTTATCAAGGCGAACACCATCGCGCAAAGCCAGGTCGACAGCGATCTGGCAACCTGGAAGGCTGCGCAGGCGCAGGTCGCCTCCCAGCAGGCGTTGATAGACCAATATTCCATACGTGCCCCCTTCGATGGGCACCTCGGCGTCAGGCTGGTCAGCCTCGGTCAATATCTGGCGGCCGGAACCGCAGTCGTGACCTTGCAGTCGCTCGACCCGATCCAGTTTGATTTCTCGATGCCACAGCAGGCTCTGTCACAATTGAAGGTCGGCCAGGCGGTGACTGCAACGATCGACGCCTATGGCAGCCAGACCTTCGACGGCAAGATCACGGCGATCAGCCCGCTGGTGGACAGCCAGAGCCGCAATCTCACCATCCGGGCGACTTTCGCCAATCCCGACCGCAGGCTTTTGCCGGGCATGTTCGGCAACGTGTCTGTCGTCGTCGGAGAGCCGCAAAACTATATCTCCCTGCCGCAGACCGCCGTCACCATCAACCCTTACGGCAACGTCGTCTATATCGTGACCGACAAAGGCAACGGCGCGGACGGAAAGCCGCAGCTCGTCGCCAACCAGAAGTTCGTCTCCACCGGGCAGGCGCGGGGCGATCAGATTGCGGTGACCAAGGGGTTGAACGCAGGTGACGTCGTGGTGACCTCCGGCCAGCTGAAACTGAACAACGGCTCGCCTGTCATTATCAACAATGAGGTGCAGCCTTCGAACGATCCCAATGCCAATCCTGCAAATCCCAACTGAGGCGTGACGATGAATATCACCGACATCTTCATCCGCCGCCCCGTTCTTGCCCTGGTGGTGAGCGCGTTGATTATCGTGATCGGCTACCAGTCGTTCCGCACGCTGACCGTGCGCCAATATCCACGGACCCAGAATGCCGTCGTCACGGTGACGACCACATATCCGGGTGCCGCACCCGACGTGATCGCCGGATTCATCACGACGCCGCTCGAAAACGCCATCGCCCAGTCCAACGGCATCGATTACATGACCTCGACGAGCACCAGCGGTACGTCGACCATCACCGTCAACCTGCGCCTCAACTATGATGCGGATGCGGCAATGACGGAAATCAACGCCAAGGTGTCCTCGGTTCTCAATCAACTGCCGACGGGCACGCAGCAGCCGATCATGTCGGTTTCCATCGGCCAGTCGATCGACGCGATGTATATCGGCTTCCGCAGCGATGTTCTGGCCGGGAACCAGATCACCGACTATCTGTCGCGCGTGGTCCAGCCTAAGTTGCAAACGGTCAACGGTGTTCAGACAGCCGAAATTCTTGGCGGCAGAACGTTCGCTTTGAGGGCCTGGCTGAAACCCGACAAGCTGGCCGCCTATGGGCTGACGGCCGGCGATGTGGGGACCGCACTTGCAGCCAATAACTATATTTCCGGCATCGGCACCACGCGCGGACAGATGACGCAGACAGTGCTCACCGCACGGACCGACCTGCATTCGGTCGACGAATTCAACGAGATGGTAGTCAGGCAGATCGGCAGCGCAACCGTGCGCCTGAAGGATGTCGCTACCGTTGTGCTCGGGTCGCAGAACACCGACGTCCAGGTCGGGTTCGATGGGCAGACCGGTGTCTTTATGGGTATCCAGATCGCACCGACGGCAAACCTGCTCGACGTGATCGCGGGCGTGCGTGCGGTGTTCCCGGGCATTCAGGAGCAACTGCCGCAGGGGCTCGAGGGCTATATCGTCTACGATTCCAGTACCTTCGTCACGACGTCGATCGAGGAGGTCGTGAAAAGCCTGCTCGAAGCCTTGGTTATCGTCATCTTCGTGGTGTTCGCATTTCTCGGTTCGCCGCGTTCGGTTGCCATTCCTATCGTCGCCATACCGTTGTCGCTGGTCGGCACGTTCGCGATGATGCTGGTCTTCGGCTTCTCGATAAACCTTCTGACATTGCTCGCCTTGGTGCTGGCCATCGGCCTTGTGGTCGACGACGCCATCATCGTCGTCGAAAACGTCAACCGTCACATCGAGGAGGGTGCCGCACCGATGCAGGCGGCGCTGGCCGCTGCGCACGAACTGGTCGGGCCGATCCTGGCCATGACCGTGGTGCTGATCGCCGTCTACGTGCCGATCGGCTTTCAGGGCGGCCTGACCGGTGCTCTGTTCACGGAATTTGCTTTCACGCTGGTCGGCGCCGTGACCGTCTCGATGATCATCGCGTTGACCCTGACGCCGATGATGTGCTCGCGCATCCTGAAGCCGCATCTGACCGACCGCAGTGGCTGGGAGGAGCGTGTCTCGGATTTCATCGACCGCCGCTTCTCGGAGATCCATCGGCCCTATACGCGCATGCTGCACGGCAGCTTGAACACGGTACCGGTGACATTGTTGTTCGCTGCCATCGTTCTGGGCAGCATCTATTTCCTCTATTCCAGCGCCAAGAACGAGCTGGCCCCTAACGAGGATCAGGGCTTCCTTGGTGCGCAGGTCACCAACGCTCCCAACGCGACGCTTCAACAGAAACTGCTTAATTCCGATCAGGTCACCAAGATCTTCAAGAGCTTCCCGGAGACCGACAAGACCCTGCAGGTCGAGGCGCCAGGCACGTCCTTCGAGGGTATGGTGCTGAAGCCATGGGATCAACGCACGAGAACGGCGAACGATCTGCAGCCATTGGTGCAGGCCGACATGGCAAAAATTGCCGGCGGCCAGGCAGTGGTCTTCCAGATACCGCCGCTGCCTGGCGCCAGCGGCTTGCCGGTGCAGTTCGCCATCGGTGGCACCAGCGGCTTCGACCAGCTGAATGAGGTATCCAACACCTTCCTGCAGGAGGCGCAGAAATCCGGTCAGTTCATCTTCCTGACAAAGGATCTCTACATCGACAATCCGCAATATTCGATCCAGATCGACCGCAGCAAGGCGTCGGCGCTTGGGCTATCCATGAACACAGTCGGTGCGGCCCTCTCCTCCATGTTGGGCGGCGGCTACGTCAATTATTTCAGCATCGACAACCGCTCCTACCAGGTCATCCCGCAGGTGGAGCAACGCTCACGCCAGACCATCGATCAGATCATGAATTATCCGATCGCAAGCGTGAACGGCGAAAAGATCCCGCTTTCGGCAATCGCTACGGCGAAACTCCAGGCAACCCCGCGCTCGGTCGCGCATTTCCAGCAATTGAACTCTGCCACCATCTCCGGCGTGCCGGCACCGGGCGTCGCCGTCGGCAATGCTCTTGATACCCTCAAGTCGATCGCGGCGCGCACCCTGCCGCAGGGCTATACGGTCGACTATGGCGGCCAGTCGCGCCAGTTCGTGCAGGAATCCAGCGGCATGGCCACCACCTTCGGTCTCGCGCTGATCATCGTTTTTCTGGCGCTGTCGGCTCAGTTCAACAGTTTCCGAGACCCTCTGATCATTCTCGTGTCGGTGCCGATGTCGATAGCAGGCGCACTCGCGTTCATAAGCGTTGGTGTCGGCGGCGCGACCATGAACATCTATACGCAGGTCGGGTTGGTGACGCTCATGGGGTTGATCAGCAAGCATGGCATCCTGATCGTCGAGGTGGCGAACACGTTGCAGGCTTCCGGAAAGTCCAAGCGCGAGGCAATCGAGGGCGCCTGCGGCATCCGGTTGCGTCCGATCCTGATGACGACCGGCGCCATGGTTCTGGGCGTGGTGCCGCTGATCCTGGCCACCGGCGCTGGCGCGGCTTCCCGCTACAATATGGGGTTGGTGATCGCAACGGGGTTGGCTATCGGTACATTGTTCACGCTCTTCGTGGTGCCCGCTGTCTACATGCTATTGGCTGCGGACCATCACAAGCAGGAAGCGTCTGAAGCAGAGCCGGCTCCCACGCATTGATGAGCATCGGAGGTGGAGGTCGTCCACGTCATCGCTCCATCGGGAAGTGACGAACATGGATGATCAGTCTCGCACGTCCTGATGGGGCCGTGCATGCGGTGCAAAGGAAAATGCTTCCTGGGCCGCGAAATATTTCTGATACAGTTGCAGCGCGCATTTCTGTTGAGTGGCAACCATTCTTGGCAATTGGGTGGGGCACATGAAGCTGGATTTCGAAGCAATCTTTAGACGCGAACTGGATGTCATCAATTTCCGCCGTCAGTCACTTCAGAATGGCGGTGCGAAAGCTCATCGCACCGAGCGAGCGGCGAGTGAGGATAGCGCACGGTTTCATATCCCTCGTCGTGCGGCAAAACTGTCGCAAGACCACGTCGGCGCGGACAAGCGTGGCACGGTAAGAATGGAGACGGGCAGCAACCTGACGGGGCTTTCGTTTTCCGGCGGCGGTATCCGTTCCGCGGCCTTTTGCTTGGGCGCTTCACAGGCGCTGGACTCGCTCTCGCATGACGGTGAACCGCGCGTTCTCGACGCCTTCGATTATCTCTCCACAGTGTCCGGCGGCGGCTACATCGGCACCTCGATCGTTTCAGGCATGATGCAGGAGCCCTATACGTTTCCCTTCGCCAGCAAACTCGACGCTCAGGAAACGCCGGAAATTCAACATCTGCGAAACTATTCGAACTTCCTCGTCCCGAACGGATTGATCGACTATCTGACCAGCGCCGCGCTTTTGATGCGCGGATTGCTCGTAAACGCGCTGATCGTCCTGCCTGGCCTGCTCTTTCTGGCGGTGCTGACCGTCGCTTGCAATCCGCGGTCAATCGATCTTGGGCAGCCGGATATCTTCGGCTTTCCGCTCGACGGGCTTCCGCTCGTCACCGTCAGCGGCATGGAAGCCTTCACCTTGACGGTCAATGTTCTGATCGCCGTCTCGATCCTGATGTTCGCAAGCGCAATCACGACCTCCCTGACCTTTCAGACAAGCCAGTTGGCGGCGCGCGAAAGGCTTGCGCGGATCCTTGGCTGGCTGGTGGCGGCCATCGCCCTTGCGTTTCTCATCGAGCTGCAGCCGCTGATCCTCAGCGGCATGTTCGAAAAGACAGATGCCGGTTCGGCTGCGGTTACCGGCCTGGAGGACGGCAACTTGAAAAGTGTCCTTCTGGCGATCGCGCATATCGTGCCTGCGTTGACAAGCGCCCTGATCCCAACGGCCATTGTTCTGATCGGCGCGGCGCAGAAGCTGGCAAACATCGCAAAATCGACGCTCGGGGAGGCGACCTGGACGGCGATGCTGCAGAAATATGCGAGCCGCATCGCGCTCTATCTCTCGGCTATCGTCGTGCCGTTGCTGTTGTGGGTTTCCTATCTCTACCTCAGCTTTTGGGCGATAACGCCTGCGATCGGTGCGGCCAGCGCCGATCCGCCTGCGCCAGTCGCTCCCACATGGCTGTCCGACCTGTCTCTCCTTGTCGCGCATTGCCTCCCCGTGATCGGCCGCCTGGGAGCAATCGGCTCGTTCTACCTATGGATCGCATTGGGGCTCGCTTTCGCCTGCCTTTTCATCGGCCCCAATTCCAACTCGCTCAACCAGCTCTATCGGGACCGTCTCAGCCGGGCTTTTCTGTTTGAGCGCGCACTCCTTAAGAAGAACAAGCCGTCGGTCGATGTCGACGGTTGGAAGTTTTCATCGCTGAAACCTTTTGATGCCGCAAGCGACGGCTGGTCCGAGGGGGCTGCCTATTCTCCCTATCTTCTCGTCAACACGACGATCAATTTGATCGGATCGAAGAACCTCAACAAGCGCGGCCGCAATGCCGACAGCTTCATCTTCAGTCCACTGCATGTCGGCAGCCAGGCAACGCATTATGTGGCGACCCAGGATATGGAAGATACCGTGCCGTCGCTCACGCTCGCAACGGCGATGGCCACATCCGGCGCCGCCGCCTCGGCGAATATGGGCAGCCATACCATCCGGATCCTGACCTTCAGCCTTTCCCTGCTCAACGTCCGTCTGGGCTACTGGCTTGCCAACCCGGCAAGACTCGACGCATTCTGTCATTGGTGGAACCGATGGTGGTCGAATTTCGGCACGTGGTACTTTGCCAATGAAACCGCCGGCCGTTTGGACGAGAAGAAGTTGAATGTCTATCTGACCGATGGCGGCCACATCGAAAATCTCGGCATATACGAACTGCTGCGCCGACGCTGCAAGGTCATTGTGGCAGTCGACGCCGACGCCGATCCAAGCATGACCTTCGAATCCTTCGTAAAGCTTCAGATCATGGCGCGTATCGACCTTGGCGTCCGCATCGAGCTTCCGTGGCAGGATATACAGAGGAAAACCCTGGAAGTGGCCGAGCATTTGGCACCGAACGTCGCCGCTTCGGTCGAATCCGCAGGACCCCACATCGCCGTCGGAATCATCGAGTATGGCGAGGACGAAAGGGGCATATTGCTTTACATCAAATCGTCGCTGACCGGCGACGAGAACGACTACATCATGGACTACAAGAGGCGGAACCCGACGTTCCCACACGAGACGACCCTCGACCAGTTTTTTAGCGAGGAGCAGTTCGAGGTTTACAGGGCGCTTGGCTTTCACGCCGTCCAGCATTTCTTCAGTGGCAAGGACAATTTTGCCCGACCTTCGGCTTTCCAGCCCGGCTGGATCGATGAGCTTGTCGCAGCGCTTGCATTGCTCAATATTCCACCGGCGATGCGAGAGGCTTTCACCGCCCGGCTTTAGAAAAGAACAAGGCGCGGCCTTGTCTGCCCGTCGCCATGAGGCCCCGTGGTAATCTGAAGTTGAATTCTGTTACAAAGTGCGCGAATATAACGCGACAAGCCTGGAAAAGGGCGAGATGGGATACATCATCCGCCAGCTGCACTTTCGTTCGATAGCATGTTTCGAATCAGCAGCTTGAACGTCCGCTCGCAGGGCGTTGCAAAGCGACGCAGTGGACCGATTTCAAATCGTAATCTTCTAATATTCATTGGCCTTGAAGCATAGCAATAGCAGTATTCTGCATGCGCAATTCGGTGGGAGACTAAATACGCCCAGTCAATTTGGGTGTCTGTCTGGAGGGCATTCTCGATGAGAGTCTACGAGGCGATCGTGAAGGCGCTGGAGGGAGTGGGGGTCGGCGCCGCCTTTGGTGGAGCGGGCGAAAATGCCGCCGGTCTGATGCTTGCCCTCAAACATTCCTCAATCCGCCCCGTCATTACTCGCCACGAACAAGCGGCCTCATTCATGGCTTGCGGCTACGCCATGCATTCGGATCAGTTGGGCTTCTGCTTCGCGACGGCGGGACCGGGCGCGTTCAATCTGTTTTCCGGATTGGCTGTCGCCATGTCGGATTCTTATCCGGTATTGGCCGTTTCCGGCTATGCTTCCCTTGACTGGAAGGGAAAGGGGGCGTTGAACGAAACCTCCGGCACCAGTCGCACTCCAGATTCCCAGGCGATGTTTGCCGCCACCACGAAGAAGTCATTTCTGCTGACGGATGCGGCCAAGACCTGCGACGTCGTCGAGGAGGCAGTCAACCTGGCCTTCGACGGCCGCCCTGGCCCAGTTCACATCCATGTCCCGGAGAACCTGACGCATCATGGCGTTTCCGTTGACAATTTTCGCGCTATCGATCTCCGGCGACGTCCGGTGACGCCGGAGTCCAAGCGGGTGACCGAAGTTGCCCAGCTTCTGGCGGACGCCGTTGCCAAGGACAAGAAGATATTGGCGCTGATCGGCTTCGGCGCTGTTCGCAGTGGCGCGGGGCCGGAGCTGAGGGAGCTTCTGGAGCGCTATCAGATTCCGTTCGCGACGACGCTCGATGGAAAAGGCATCATCTCGGAGCGTCATCCTCTCTCGGTTGGCGTGTTCTGCGACAGTGGCCACAGCGCCGCCTGGAAAGCTTTCCTGCAGGCCGATGTCATCCTTGCGGTGGGGAACTCCTTCGCGCAGCACGCCACCTTCAATTTTCGCGATGATCTTCTGGCCGGCAAGACGCTCATCCATATCAACATCGATATCGGCGAGATCGACAAGGTCTACAAGGCCGATGCCGCCATCATCGGCGATGCAAAACTTGCGGTTGCGGCGCTCAACAAGGAGATATCGCCCAAGGCCGCGGCTGTTGCAGCAAGACCCGCCGAGGGGCGCGATTACGACGCGGAGCGGATCATCCATCTTCTGGATGAAATCCATCCAGGACAGCTTGCGCAATCCCTGTCCAAGCGTTTGCCAAAGAATGCCATCGTCCTTGCGGACGCCGGCGCGCATCTCGCCTGGCTCGGCTATTATCTGGAGCTGTCGCCGGGACAGTTTTTCCGAAAGCCTGGCGGATTCGGACCGATGGCGGGGCATGTCAACGGCGCGCTTGGCGCCAAATGCGCCAATCCCGACCGTCCGGTTATCGTCGGTTGCGGCGATGGATGTTATCTGCTGTCGGGCTTCGAGCTTCTGACCGCCGTTCAATACGATATTCCTGTCATCTGGATTATTTTCAACGACGGCGAGTTCAAGCTCATCAAGCTTTATCAACTCGAAGCCTATGCGGAATCGGCCCTCGTCGAATTCGGCAATCCCGATTACGTTGCCTATGCCAGGGCTTGCGGCGCGCAGGGATACAGAGTCGAGACAATCGATGAATTCGAAAGCGCCTTCGACGAGGCGCTGGCACTGGGCAAGCCGGCAATCATCGATGCCCACATCACCAGGCTCGCGCTGCCGCATTACAGCCCATCACCGAAAGGGCTTCTTTCCGGCATCGCAGAGATGGTCGAGGATCGGGTCTTGCCGGGTCACAGTGGGCAATAGCCATTTTGGTCGTCGGCGGGACAAGCCGAAATAAGCAGGCGTTTCCCGGTCGCATAGCGGACGGCGACGGGAAACGGGGGAACGTCCGCCTCTTTTGTATCCCATGCAGTCCATCGATGCGATGCGCCGAGGGCCATTGTTCGATGCGTTCACGGAGGGCGAGCGGTAATGGCGTGGAGTGAATCCTATCAAGGAGATGTCGAGGCCGAGCGCCTCCTGTTCGAGCGCCTCGCTCAGGATATGATGCGCGCGCAGTATAAGACGCGCGCCTATGCCAAGGCCGCCGACATTCAGCGCGCCTTTCACAGCAAGGCCGTTTTTGCGGCGATAGATGCTAAACTGACCTTCATAGACGACTTGCCCGATGATCTCAGAGTGGGTTTTGCCGGGCCTGGCAAGAGCTATTCCGCGATACTGCGCCTGTCCAATGCCAGCGGCTACGGTCAACCGGACTATAAGCCCGATCTGCGCGGGCTGGCGGTGCGGATCAATGTCTCGGACCAGGAGCAGCACGATCTGCTGGCGACCAACTTTCCGGTTTCACATGCCCGCGATGCCAAGCAATTCGTTGCTTTCGCCAAGGCGACGGCGGGAGGAGGCTTAAGTCGGCTCCTGGGTGTGATCGGCCTTGCCTTCACCTTCGGACCCTCGGAAACCCTGCGGATGATCCGCAACGTCACGACCGGCCGCAACCGCAAAGTCCGCAGCCTGGCGCTCGAGACCTTCTGGAGCCGCGGCGCGATCTGTTGGGGCGACAAGCTGGCCGTGCGCTATCTATTCCGTCCCGCACCGAATGCGCCACATGCTCCCGATCCGTCCAAGACCGATCCTGGCTATCTCTCCACCGAACTCGCCCGGCGGCTGGAGGTTGGAGACATCCATTACGAACTCTGTCTCCAGCTTTTCGCCGATCCGAAGTCAACGCCAATCGAAGACACGTCCGTCGAATGGACGGAGACCGCCTCGCCTCCGATCAAGGTGGCAGATCTCAAGGTCAGCAAACCGACGACCGGAGACGCCGAGGCCATTGCCAATGCGCGCCTTGTCGACGAACTGGCTTTCAACCCCTGGAACACGACCGACGCCTTCAGGCCGCTCGGCAATCTCAACCGGGCACGCAAGGTGGTCTACGATGCCAGTGCTGCCTATCGCCACAGTTTCCGCTGGACAAGCCCGGTGCCCTTTCGCAACCGGCTGGCAGGAAGTATAGTGCGCCGTGCTTTTCTGGTCATCAATCGCTACATCGCCTGGCATCGCCTGTCGCTACGGCTGAGCCTGCTCAATCTCGATGCTTTCCGCTATGTCCTGCGTGAAAAGAACCTGATCGGAACGGATCCCGTCGAAGCGCCGCCCGTCGCGCGCCCGACGCCGCCGCCGGCGATTGCCGAAGGCGAGCGGCAAATGCGGACCTATGACGGCACTTTCAATGATCTGTCGGCGCCGCAGATGGGCGCAGTCGGCTCGACTTTTGGCCGCAACCTGGCACCGGTTTTCGCGCCCGAATTGTTCGACACGCCCAATCCGGTGGTGGTCGCGCAGCAACTGATGCATCGCGATACATTCATTCCGGCGCGCTCGCTCAACATCCTCGCCGCCGCCTGGATCCAGTTTCAGGTCCATGATTGGGTCAACCATGCCCGCCATCCACTCGGGAAAAAAGACGTGGTCGTTGGCCTTCCCGCCGGCATGAAATGGACCAGCGAGGTCGGCGGCCAGCCGGAAGACGTGATGCGAATTGCCGGAAACATGGAGATCGCCGGCTATGCCGGCAAGCCGCCCATCTATTTCGGCAACGCCGCCTCCCATTGGTGGGATGGATCCGAGGTCTACGGCCCTGACAGCGAGAAGGCGAAGCTGTTGCGGGAGGGACCAAAGATCCGTCTCGTCAATGGGCATCTGCCGGTCGACGTTCATGGCTTCGAGGTTACCGGTTTCAACGAGAGCTGGTGGCTCGGCCTCAGTGCGATGCACACCCTGTTTGCGCGCGAACATAATCTGCTGTGTGACGAACTGCGCCGCCAGTATGGCAATTGGGACGATGAGCGCGTTTATCAGACGGCGAGGCTGATCGTCTCGGCACTGATCGCCAAGATCCATACGGTCGAATGGACGCCGGCGATCCTTGCCACCAAGGCGATCGAAGTCGGCCTCTCCAGCAATTGGAACGGTCCGCCCGCCAATGACTGGCTGACAAGGGCGGGCCTGTGGCTGATAGACCAACATGCGTCCACCGGCATTCCGAAGACGATGCCGGATCACCACGGCACGCCCTATTCGCTGACGGAGGATTTTGTCACCGTCTACCGCATGCACCCGCTGCTGCCTGATGATTATTGCTTCTACGACCACAAAACGGGCGGCAAGATCGCTGACAAGAGCTTCATGGATATCCAAGGCCCAGGCGCCGACGACATCATGCGGCAATACGGCCTTCGCAACACGCTCTATTCCTTTGGCACTGCCCACCCCGGCGCGATCACGCTGCACAACTTCCCTCGTGCATTGCAGGCTTTCACGCGCGACAACGAGATTATCGATCTTTCCGTTGTTGACCTCGTGCGCACACGGCACCGTGGCGTGCCGCGCTACAATGATTTCAGGGCCGGCCTGCACCGGCCACGGATCAAGAACTGGGAGGAATTGTCGACCAATCCGGAAGATGTGCGGCTGATCAAGGAAATCTACGGCGATATCGACCGTGTCGACACGGTGGTCGGCCTATTTGCGGAGCCTCCGCCGACCGGTTTCGGCTTCAGCGACACCGCATTCCGCATCTTTATCCTCATGGCTTCGCGCCGGCTGCAAAGCGACCGTTTCCTGACGGTGGATTTCCGCCCCGAAGTCTATTCGCCCTTCGGGATCGACTGGATCGCCAATAATGGCATGACGAGCCTGATCCTGCGCCACTGTCCTGACCTCGCCTCGATGGTGCCGCGCAATGCCAGTGCCTTTGTGCCCTGGCGGCCGATCCTTCCAGGCGGTGAAAAGCAGGATCTGGAAAGGAAGGCATCATGACCAACATATCCGGAGCAGATGGTTCTTCGCCAGCAAACGCCGCCGCGTCGGAGACTTCGACCGGCAATCGTGGTCTCGACGCGCTTTTCCGCCGGCCGCTCATCGAGGCGATATGGCGCCGTCGCACCCATCGCGTCAGCCAGGGAAGCTCGGTGCTCGCCGGCACCATGAGCTATCAATCGGATCAGCCGCGCGAGCCTCTTTCGGAACTCGAGGAGGCGGTGCTGATCGCCATTACCGGTTCGACCGGGCTTACCATGCCGGACCGGCCCTTCGAGGACCCCGCCACGCATCAGCCGATCATGGCCAAGCCGAACCTCACCATGGAAGGCCGCACCGCCGGCAGCCCCGACAATGCCCAGGGCACGCATTTCTTCATGATCAACGACAGCGGCACCTATTTCATCCGAAAATTGCCGCCACCGCCGGACGGTGAAAAAGCGCTGACGCCGGAGAGATTGATCGCCCGGGCGGCGGAGGCGAAGGTGCGCATTCTCGATCACCGCCTCGATGTTCCGGACGGCAAGCGTGCCTTTCCGGCCTATCTGGATTCCAATCGTTTCCTGTCGAACCAGCCAGGCACGACGATCTTCCTGCCGGTCGTCGACCTTTCCCGGCAATATATCAATGGCATGATGTATCTTCTGACCCAACCGGACGGTGCCCGGCCGGCCATCGTCGACGACCGCAACTTCTATCGGCTCGCGGGTGTGAAGCGCTGGGTGGACAAGGGCTTTCTGAATAAGGATATCAAGATACCGCTCGGCGTCATCGGTTCGTTGCGTACGCAGATCGAAGCTGATCTTCTTCTGCAGAATATATTCCTGACTGCCGACGCCATGGGGCTTGGCGCCTGGATCCATGCTTCCATCAGCCCGCCTGTCCTTGTCGGCGATCCGAAATTCCTGAAAACCTATGGTGCGATGCTGGGCTTCGACGTCGTTACGCCGCGCTGGCGCTTGATGGACATCCTGCGATGGCAGATTCCTTTGCCGCGTTATTCCAATCTGCGTAGCAACCCGATCGGACTGCGCTACAAGGGCGAGCACCTGATCAAGGGCATGTCGCCACCCTATTACGACAGCATGGCCGATGCCGTTGCTTTCGTCATCGAGGAGAAGTTCGGCAAGCGCGGCCTTTTCAACGACCAGGCCTTGTTTGCCGAAATCTACAAGGACGATTATGGCAGGCGTTATCTGGCGGAAGCGGCCGTCTACAACGACGACGTCGTCAACTGCGCACGCGACATCTGCACCTACATTTACGAGACGCATGGGCGGTTTCCGGCGCATTGCGACGCGATCCATGTGCCTGGCGTCTGGCTCCAGGCACATCATGTCGAACTTGGCTACTACGACCGGTACTTCAAAAACGGGCTGACGGACGCCCATCGCTCTCATCGTCAGGACTGGCACTAGAGAAAGGCGCATTTCTGCGCTTGATTGAAATGTGCTGAATATCCGGCGATGTAAAAAGTGATTCGAAGTACAAGTGATAGTTTTATATAGTGCTGTTTTCACGCAATATGGGGAGGTCGAGATGAACGACTTATGCGTGATATTAACGGGAGCTGCGATGTTAAGCTCCGGTTTCTGTGCAGGCGTCGCCAGCGCTCATGGATTTAGTTCCGAGTATTTTGTTTTCGTTGATCCGATCGTGGATTCGGGTTCCGGCAGTGACGGTTTGGTCACCCGGCGACTTGCGATTCCCGCGCAGGCGAATGATTGCAAGGTTGAGAACTACGGCGACATTCGTAGCGAATGGTCAACGGGCCGCGCAGTTGCCGATAGTGAATCCGGTCGCAAACCGTTTATGTGGCCCTGGGCATCGTCGCCAGCCCAGGACAGCTCGGCCAAGAAGAAAAAGCCGTGGCACGGAAACCGTAATGACGACACCTATGGTGGGCGATCAGGCAATTCCGGCAGCGGTAGTATGGGCGGTGGTAGCACCAGTGGAGGCACCAACGCAGGCGGCGCCGGTAACATGGGTGGTAACAGCACGAGCAACGCCGGCAGTATGGGCAGTGGTAGCACCAGTGGAGGCACCAACACAGGCGGTTCCGGTGGCATGGGTGGCAGCGGCACGGGCGGCAGCGGAAATATGAAGTGAGGTAAAGCCGGCGTTTGGCGGAGGCCCGGGTGGCAGCCGCACACAGGATGGTTGTCCCGATCGAGAGCACACGGGGAAGCTATCTGCGCTGGTCGACATTGGCCACGGAGCGAGCATTTGGGGCATGAGTGAGAATTGGGCGATCTGCATAGGGATAAATCGCTACGATAATTTGAAACCGCTCGAGTACGCCCAACAGGATGCTCAAGCGATGAGCGATTTTTTTCGCGCTTCAGCCCATTTCAGCCAGGTTTATTATCTGGCTGAGGACGCGCCGCCACTCCCTTCGGATTTCGGAAGCCCGCTGCAATCTCGTCCGACATTCGGCAATCTGATGCGTTTTCTGCGCGTGCGTTTCGAACAGCCATTCCTCCGGCCGAGTGACAATCTCTGGTTTTTCTTTGCAGGCCACGGGCGGCGGGAGCGAGAGCAGGACTATCTGCTGCCGATCGATGCCGATCCCGGCAATGTCGAGGAGACAGGAATCTCGGTGCAACATATAGCCGAGCGATTGAAGCGCTGCGGCGCGGACAATGTCATCCTGCTTCTCGATGCCTGCCGCAATGAGGGCGCACGCGATGGGCAAGGCCTCGGTCTCGACAGGCAGCAGGGCGCCGTTACCGTCTGCTCGTGCAGTCCTTCGGAATTCTCCTACGAGATTGCCGAACTTGGTCACGGTGCCTTCACCTATGGGCTGCTCGAGGGGCTCGGCTTGGAAGGTCCACAAAATTGTGCCACGGTCGAGCGGCTCGACAACTATCTGAAATTCGCTGTCCCCGATTTGTGCCGCAAATACGGCAAGCCTCGCCAGACACCCTCGACCTTTGTCGAGCCGCTTGCCAAGCGCCACTTCATCTTGCTTCCGGCGCGTGCGCTACCCGAAGATCTGGAGCCGCTGAAGCTCGAAGCGCTGGAGGCCGAAGCGAACGGCAATCTCGCCGAGGCTGAACAATTGTGGTGGCGCATCAATGCCGTTGCTCCGGCAGATGCGCAAACCAGAGAGGGCATCAGGCGCGTCACTCTGAAGCAGCCCGGTGGACACGTTGGCCCACCCGCATCGATCGCGAACAGATCGACTATGCAGCATTCCGTCACGGTTCCGCGACGGACGCTTCTTTACGGGATTGGTGCGGCCGGTCTTGTTGCCACGATCGGAGCGGGGGCATGGGTTGCCCGGACCCGGGGGAAACTGCGGCCCTCGCCGATCCGCGCCGAAACGGTGCCGGTGACGACCGTCAACGACGAGGGCACGCTGTTTGATACGCGTTGGGAGACGGTCGAAACCTTCAGTCAGCCAGTCGATGCGGAAAACGACATCGAATTCAGCCTGCTGCCGGCCCACAGCTTCAAGATGGGTTCGCCTGATGGCGAGCTGTTGCGCATCGGCCAGTTTGAGCAGCAGGTCGATGTCACCGTCGGCCGCATCGCCGTCAGCCGGACGACGATTACGCAGCGAATATGGCGTGCCGTGATCGCTGCCTATCACGAACAGACCGGCCTTTCGCTACCGATGGCACCATCCTCATTTCCGGGCGACGACCGCCCTGTGGAAACCGTTACCTGGCTGCAGGTGATGGAGTTCTGCGCCAGGCTCTCCAAATTGACCGAGCGCGTCATCCGATTGCCGAGCGAAACCGAGTGGGAGCGCGCCTGCAGGGCGGACACGCTGACGGCCTTCCACTTCGGGTCGACACTGACCCCGGCGCTTGCCAATTACTGCGGTACGGGCGGCGCGGTCTGCGGAATGAGTTTCGGCGAGAATGTCTCTCGTGCCAGCTATGCCGACGTTGCCTATCCCGATGGCGCCTATGCCAAAGGCCCTCGAGGCACCTTCTACGGATCAACGAAGCCCGTTCGATCCTACCCACCCAATCGTTATGGGCTCTTCGAGATGCATGGGAATGTCTGGGAACATTGCCTCGACAATTGGAATCCCGACGTGCGATCGATACCGCATGACGGTCGGCCGTTCATCGATGCTGATTCCTCTACCCGCGTTCTTCGAGGCGGATCTTTCTCGCATAATCCGGCGATTTGTCGCTCGGCATATCGGGACTGGATGAAGGAGACGACGGCGGGATGGGAGGGGCGTGTCGGTTTCAGGGTGGTTTGCGAGGTCTGAGCCGCGGGGAAATAGGTTTTCTCGAGCGTGTCCGATGACGGATGAACAAGGAGCGCCTGACATGAACAGAGAAATTACTTTTATTACCAACGCAGCTCCAACACCCGGCTTTGCAACCGGACCCATCGTTAGTGACCGGGGTGCGCGGGGTGGCGATGACGTCGGCGGCGGTTTCGGCTCCGTCCTCGGGTCCCCGTTCAAGGCGGTCAGACTTGGCGCCGACGCGCTGAAAGAGCAGATGACCAATCTGCTTGAAGTGGTTCAACATGTCTTCGATCAGTCACCGAGCCGATTGGGACTGATGCTCGACGAAGTCGAGCTCTCGGTTGAGATCAGCTCGGAGGGAGAGGTTCGTGTGTTTGGCAGCGGCGGAAAGTTGGGTGGCAACGGCGGGATCAAATTAGTCTTCAAGAGAGGAGAGCTCCCCGTCGCTACGCAACATCCGATCGGCGATGCTGGAATTGCGAAGAGCAATCCTCAGTCATAGCGACAATGGGCTTGCCGGGCTTGTCCATCGAAGGGCGCCCGCCTGACAGCCGCGATGTGCAGGCCGCCGGGATCGTCAAGCGCGGTCGGTGCCCTCGCACATGCCGATCGAGATCGCATTCGGGATGCCAGGGTTTGAGGCCCAGCGGCCGTTGTCAACAGCGGTCGACCAGATGCCAGTCGCCGGTTCGAATCCTTTCAAAGCCACCATGGACTATCTCGCATGAGAGATAGTCCTCGACGAATGGCTTCGCCAGTCGACCTGCGATAAGATGTGCGGGAGGGGCCATCACGGTCAGCGGGGAGGGGCATGGAGCGCCGTCTTGCAGCAATTCTGATCGCTGACGTCGCAGGTTACAGCCGCCTGAGCCAGATCGACGAGGAAGCGACGCGCCGCAGCTTTAAGGCCGACCTGGATGATCTCATCGAGCCCAGAATTGCTGAACATCACGGCCGGCTGGTCAAGACGATGGGCGACGGCCTGCTCGTCGAGTTTCATAGCGTCGTCGACGCCCTGCAATGCGCCATCGCGATCCAGCGGGAGAAGGCGAAGCAGAACCCGGCCTCCGGTGACGCCATACCGCTGCGGTTCCGCATCGGGGTCAATCTCGGCGACATTATCGTCGAGGGCGAGGATATTCACGGCGATGGCGTAAACATCGCCGATCGCATGCAGACGCTAGCCGAACCGGGCGGCATCGCCATCTCCGGTACGACATACGATCAGGTGAAGACGAAGATCGATGCGGGTTTCTTTTCGCTCGGGCGGCAGAAAGTCAGAAGCATTGCCGAGCCAATCCGGGTCTACAGAGTTGTTTTCGATCCGGCTGCGGCCCGCCGGTTTCCGCGATGGTCCCAGCGCGTGCGCCGCGGCGCGATCCTGACCGTCGCACTGTCCCTGATTGCCGGCTGCGGTGCTTACCTGTGGCAGAGACTGGATATAGGTGAGACGCCTGCATTCGTCCGTCGCTTCGCTTATCCTCTGCCAGATAAGCCTTCGGTCGCCGTCCTTCCTTTCATCAACGTCAGCGGCGATTCAGAACAAGATCATCTGGCCGAGGGGCTGACGGACGATCTGATTACCGAACTTTCCAAAGTGTCGGGGCTTTTCGTCATCGCTAGGCATTCGGTCTTTGCGTTGAAGGGCAATGCGGGCAAGACGGAGGACGTGGCAGCGGAGCTCGGCGTGCACTATCTGCTCGAAGGCACGCTGCAGCGAGCGGGGCCACAGTTGCGGATCAACGTCAAACTGATCGACGCGCTGACGGGGCTCTCCATGTGGGGGGAACGTTACGACCGACAATATGCTGATCTGTTTGCAATTCAAGACGATGTGACCGGCAAGATCATCTCGGCGTTGAAGGTGGAGCTCAGCGAAGGCGAGCGCACCCAGATCGAGAAGATCCCAAGCGATAACCTCGAGGCCTACGACTATTACATGCGCGCGGAGCACGAAGGGTTGCTCTACAGCGACGTGGAGACCTATCGCCGGACGCTTTCTTATTACCAGAAGGCGATCGATCTCGATCCGGATTTCGCCGACGCGCATGCCGGTATCGCACGCGTCGCAGTCGATGTCTGGCGCAACGATTACAATTTTCTCTGGTCGGCGGCGGTGGCGCGCAAGATCGCCTATGACGCGGCGGGGCAGGCGCTGAAGCTCGACCCGAACAATGCGCGCGCTCATACCGTGCTCGCCTTGTTGCAACTGGTCGACGGGAGGGAGGCAGAAGCCCGAGAGTC
The DNA here is from genome assembly GCF_051811145.1 of Rhizobium sp. 11_C7_N12_5. Lineage (NCBI taxonomy): Bacteria > Pseudomonadati > Pseudomonadota > Alphaproteobacteria > Hyphomicrobiales > Rhizobiaceae > Rhizobium > Rhizobium sp. 11_C7_N12_5. Next base: position 2,126,646 of record NZ_JBPWPY010000002.1, on the reverse strand, counting down.
GGCAAACCGGGCTGTGGCGGCCCAGCCGAACAGTGCTGAAGCTGCTGGTAACTTAGCGCTGATCCTATCCCAAACAGGAAACCATGACGAGGCCATTGCCGAAATCGACCGGGCGCTCAGGCTCGATCCGTCGCCATCGCCGAGCTTCCAGCTGTTGGCGGGCATCGTTCTCTACACGGCGCGAGACAATGGCCGTGCCGTCCCTCTGATAGAAGCGGCGCGCGACGCATTGCCGAACGTCGAACCAGCGCGCGAATATCTGACGGCGGCCTATGGCTTTGATGGCGACCGGGTACGCAGCGCGGCGGAGAAGACCAAGCTTCTGGAACTCTTTCCGGAAAGCAATCTCGCCTATTACGAATATCTCTACGACTACTGGCGTCCCGCCGACCTGGAACACCATCTGACCGGGCTGAAGGCTGCGGGCATTCCGGCATGGCCTTTCGGATTTGTCGGGAACGATGCCGATCAGCTCGGCGAGAAGGCTCTGCGCGATCTCATCGACGGAAAGACCTGGGCCGGAAAACACAAGAACGGAACGGCCTTCGTCCAGTATTTCGACAAGGCAGGCAACACCGCCTACAGGAGCGCCAATACCAATATTACCGGCACGGTTGACGTGAAGGGAAACAGGCTGTGCGAAAGGTTTAGCGGTTACTTCCTGGATCGTATGGTCTGTGGGCAGGTCTACCGGAACAGGGACGCCGGACAGCTCGACGCCCAATATGTCCACGTGACCCCCCAGGCACTGATGTTCTTTTCGCCGGCGCCATGAGGTCAGTCTGCCGGCATGTGCTGCCAGTCCTTTTGCATTTTGTCCGAAATCAGCGTGTTCTGCACTTCAGACCAGTGTTTCTTGGAGTCGACGACCTTTGTCGGCTTTTTCTCGAAGCCGTCGGCGGCGCCCGGATCGTAGCTCAGGTACAGCTTGCCATCGATGATGCGCCAGGCATTCGGGTCGATATTGGTGGTCACCGTGCCGAATGAAACGCCGTCTGCGCAATAACCGCCGTATTGCGGCGCGTATTTGCCGGGATCGGCGATGAACAGGTCACGGTTCTTGGCGCTGGCGAAATGCCACTCTGCACCCAGCCAGCGGTGCGAATAGGCCGCGGATCCCTCCACAGCCTTGTTTTCAACGAAATATGCCACCGGATCGTATCCCTTGATCGCGACGTCACCAAAATAGCCGGTGTTGACCAGCTCCTCGGCGCAGACCGGCGCGGCAAAGGCGATTGCCAGGCCTGCGAGGATCAGCGCGGCGGGTCCTGTCTGTTTGCGAGACATGTTATCAGTCCTCCCTTTTCGGGCAGTGAATATGGCGCTATTGGCGCTTGGTGCATTCGGCAAAAAGCCAGTCGCCGACGAGATCAGCCTTTTGGCAGACCGCTCCGGCTTTCAGCAGAAGTTCGACGGTATCCCAGTGGGACCGCCATCCGGCCTGGGTCAACGGCGTGTAGCCATTACGTTCCTTCGCTTCTAGGTCGGCCTTGTGTGCCACCAGGAAGGCAACCACATCGGCTTGTCCTTCCTCCGCCGCAGCATGCAGCGGCGACATGTGATAGAAGTTCTTGTCGTCATTGACTTTAGCACCTTTCGACACGAGCAGCTCGACCACGTCGAGATGTCCGCCGTAGGCCGCGGCGTGCAGAGCGGTAAGGCCGCCTTTGTTGCGGCATTCGATATCGGCGCCGTTTTCCAGCAGAAGTGCGACGATATCCTTCTGCCCGGCGAGCGCAGCAATTAGCAGGGGCGGTTCGCCAGACTCGTTCGGTGCGGCGATATCAATGCCGGCCGCGATCAATTGGGCCACGCGTTCCCGATCGCCGGTCCGGGCCGCGTCATGCAGCGGCCCTGCATAGACGAGCGGCGTCCAGAGTAGAAGGCATGCTATAAATCCGCTGACGACCCTCATCGCGTACCTCGTCCAACAGGACGGCCTCACCGGCGCGAAAGAACATAACCTATCACAAATACGTCATCACAATCAAGAAATCGCGCAAGCCCGAGCTTAGGCAATCACAGTGTGAAGGCGTTGCGGCCATCACTACTTAACATGCGGCAAGAAGAGTTGAGATGGAGACATAATCGAGTACGGGCTGCATTCCTGAACTACAATAGCGCTGCTTGATATTACAATGCTGAAACGGCTGCGCTGAAAAATGTCTGATATTTAGACTGATTCTGAGGGAACGCAGCTGCCACCAATCTTTCTTCGGTTCATGGGTTCCATAAATCATTGTTATCCCAGGAAATCGAGATGACGGGCAGTCGGTTCGGTCCCCATCAAGGCGAGCGAGGCGCTTGCCTCATAGCCGTGTTTCACGTTCACGAGTCAGCAGGCACGTGGCCTGGCTTCGCAATTACGATCCACAGGCCTCTGATGCAGAGATCGGAGCACGGATTGGGGGCCAAAAGCGACGTCAGCACGCTGGAAATGACTAGGCGTTGAAGTTCGGCCGTTTGCCGGACTCAATATCCTGTGGAGGGCGGCCGGCTCGTGCCGCAATGCGCACACGTTCCTCACTAGGATCTCTATGCTCTCGCGAATCGCTTCAATGTTCCTTCCCGCAAGCGGCAGGCGATTGCGATTGAGAATGCAATTGATCCAATGGAGTCCTTCATGGCCGACATCCGCACACCAGTTTCCGAGGTGATACCGAAGATTTCCGTCGTCGGTGTCGGCGGCGGCGGCGGCAACGCCATCAACAATATGATCGCGGAAGAGCTTCAGGGCGTCGAATTTATCGCGGCAAATACGGATGCACAGGCGCTCGCGACGTCGAAGGCGAGCAGGCGCATTCAGCTTGGTGCACAGGTGACGGAAGGTCTCGGCGCGGGCTCCTTGCCGGAAATCGGACGCGCCGCCGCTGAGGAATCCATTGATGAGATCATGGATCATCTTCAGGGTACGCACATGTGCTTCATCACGGCGGGAATGGGTGGCGGCACCGGCACGGGCGCTGCCCCGATCATCGCTCAGGTCGCACGGCAGGCGGGGATTCTCACGGTGGGCGTCGTCACCAAGCCCTTTACGTTCGAAGGCAACCGACGCATGCGCACCGCCGACGAGGGTATCGAGCGGCTCCGCGAAAGTGCGGATACCGTCATCGTCATTCCCAATCAGAACCTGTTTCGTATTGCGGATGCCACGACCACCTTCGCCAATGCTTTTGTGACCGCGGACCGGGTCCTGTATGCCGGCGTCAGCTGCATCACGGATCTGATCATCAAGGAAGGTCTCATCAATCTCGACTTCGCCGACGTCAAATCCGTTATGCGTGGAATGGGTCGAGCGATGATGGGAACAGGCGAGGCGACAGGACCAGGCCGTGCACTAAGAGCCGCTGATGCCGCCGTTGCCAACCCGCTTCTGGATGACATGAGCATGAAGGGCGCGCGGGGCGTGCTGATCTCCATTTCCGGCGGGACCGATATGACGTTGTTCGAGGTCGATGAGGCCGCCAGTCGCATACGCGACGAAGTCTTCGATGATGCCGATATTGTTGTTGGAGCGATCTTTGACAGAAACCTCGATGGCGTGTTCAGGGTATCGGTCGTTGCCACCGGGCTGGAAGGTCTCGTGGCGCCCGGTGGTCAGTCCGCAGGGCGTCAGTGAGCCCCTGCTCCCCCACCGGGAGAGGGCTTGCGGGCAAAGAGGACGGCGACTGCGGCTGTTGCCAATAGAATGCCGATCACGGCAAACGTATCGCTGAAGCCCATGATCAGTGCCTGCCGTTTGACGATGCTGCCAAGCGCGACCGTCGCCTTCTGTGCGGCAAGGGCATGATCCGAGACGCCATGCGACAGGAAATAATTGGTCACCTGCGTCAGCCGTTCCCGTACCTCGTCGCGTGACAATGTCACCGACTGGCCGATGATGTTGGAGTGGAACTGCTCGCGCTTGGTGAGTACCGTGCCGAGCGTCGCCGTTCCAACGGCGCCGCCAAGATTTCGCAGCATGTTCGTAAGACCCGATGCTGCGGCGGCGTCAGCCGCGGCGATGCCGGCGGTTGTGATCGCGGTGATCGGTGTGATGACCATGGCCTGGCCGATGGCGCGCACGATATTCGGGATCCAGAACTGATCGCCGGCTGTATCGGCCGAAAGCGTCACGTTCATGAAGCAGCTTATCGCGAAGATTGCGATGCCGAGGAAGCCTATATAGCGGACGTCGAAACGCTTCATCATCATCGGCACCAGCGGAATGAGGATGAGCTGCGGCAGACCGGTCCAGGCAAGCACATTACCGATCTGCTCAGCATTGTAACGCTGCACCTGGCCGAGATATTGCGGCAGGATATAGACCGAGCCGAAGAGGGCGAAACCGACCAGGACGTTGACGAGAACGCCGATGCCGAAATTGCGCTGCTTCAAAAGCCGCAGCTTCACCAGCGGGTTCTGGACGGTCAGCTCGATCCAGATGAAGGCGCTGAGCGAGACGACAGCGATGGCGCTGAGTTTCAGGATGAAGGGCGAGGAGAACCAGTCGTCCTTGTTGCCTTCCTCAAGCACGGTCTGCAGCGCTGAAAGTCCGATCGCCATCGTCACGATCCCAGCCCAGTCGCCCTGCTTCAGAAGACCGAGCCGCATCGGCCCTTTATCGAGCGTCAGCGCAAGGGCGATCGCCATGATGGCGCTTGGCAGGGCATTGATGAAGAAGATCGTCTGCCAGCCGTAATTTTCCGTCAGATAACCGCCGATGGTCGGGCCGATGGCCGGGGCGACAGTGACCGAGAGCGCAAAGAGGGCAAGCCCGGTCGGCTGCTGCGCCTTGGGCAGCTTGGTAAGGATCATGGTGAATGCCATCGGGATCAGCACGCCGCCGGCAAAGCCCTGCAAGCCGCGCAGCACGATCATCGTGCCGAGATCATGCGCAAAGGCACAGGCAATCGAGAACAGCGGAAACAGGATCGAGTTCACCAGGATATAGCGGCGAAACGAGAAGACGTTGCTGAAGAAAGCCGTCAATGGAATGACGACGATCTCGCCGATCAGATAGGAGGTCGAAATCCAGGCGCCGTTGTCGACGCCCGTGCCGATGCCGCCTTCAATATCGAGAAGCGAGGCATTGGTGATCTGGATGTTGAGAATGGCCATGAAGGCGCCGATCATGCCGGCGAGTACGGCAATCCATTCTCTGGTGCTGGCCCTCGCACTCGGCTGTGGGACGGCGGTGGCTGCGATGGTGGACATGGTTCAATACTCCTCATCCCTCACCGTTCACGCGCCGTGGCTCTGACCGGCCGTCTTGATGTCGATGCTCGGTTGAACCGACATGCCGGGGCGCAGATCGCCCGAAGTGGCGCTGTCGGCATCGAGGACGATCTTGACCGGGATACGCTGCACGACCTTGGTGAAATTGCCCGTGGCGTTGTCTGGCGGCAGCAGCGCGAATTCCTGGCCGCTGGCGGGCGCCAGGCTGTCAACATGGCCGTGATAGGTCCGGCCGGGGAACATATCGACTTCGATGTCGACCGGCTGACCGGCGTGCACGTCAGTCAACTGGGTCTCTTTGTAATTGGCGATTATATAGGCGGCTGATGTCGGCACCACCGACATCAACTGTGTGCCTGCCTGCACATACTGGCCGACGCGAAGTGTGCGGTTGCCGATTACGCCGTCGAGCGGTGCGGTGATCGCCGTATAGGATAGATTGAGTTCGGCCTGGCTTTGGACGGCCTGGTCATGGGCGAGCGTTGCCTTGGCCTGCGCCAGTTGCGCCTTCAACAGATCGACCTGCTTGGTGGTGGCAGCAAGCGATGCCGTGTCGCGGTCGATCGCAGCGCGGGCGGCGGCGATCTGTGATGCGGCTTGCTGTGCGGTTTGCACCGCAGCGTACCCGCTGACCGAGAGGCTCGCATAACGCTTGTCGTTCTGTTCGGCAAAGGTCTCGTTGGCCTTGTCGACATCGACGGTCGCCTGGGCGGCGGCGATCAACGACTGCTGCATCTCGAGGGACGCCTGCTTGGCCTCGACATCCGCTTGAGCGGCTGAGACGTCGGCCCTGGCCTGATCCAGCGCCGTCTTGAAGTCGCGGTCGTCAATGCGGGCAAGCACCTGCCCTGTCTTGACCGTCTGATTGTCGTTGACGACGACATCGGTGATGTAGCCGGAAATCTTCGGCGCAATCGCGCTGTTGTCGGCCTGCACGTAGGCATCGTCGGTCGATACCTGGAAGCGGCCGACCGTCCAGTAGTTATGACCGTAATAGGCGGCGGCAGCAATGACAGCGAGCGCAGTGGCTCCGAGCAGGAATGACTTGCCGCGTTTCGGCGCCGGTTTTTCCTCAGCGGCGATACGCGCCAGTTCGGCCGAGACATCCGGCTTGCCGGCGTCCATGGTCGGGGCCTCGGCGACGGGTGCCTGCTTGCTTGCACTCAATACGTGAACCTTGTTTTCCACTGCTGTTTCTCCGGATAGGCCGATCGTCTTGGGAGGGCGGATAGCCCCGCGAAAATTCTCGGACGGATATTTAGGAAACTTGATATTTTCCAAAATATGCGCTATAAAATGGAAGTCAATAGGAATTTGGAAAATCAACATGGTCGAAATTCAATTAATTGAGAAGCGGTCGAGAGGCCGCCCCCAAATCCGGTGCGACGACGATACGAAAAGCGTGATCATCGAGGCGGCCGACGCTCAATTCCGGGAAAACGGCTATGCGGCCGCAAGCATCAGTGCGATCGCGCAAACGGCCGGCGTCTCGACGAAGACGCTCTACAGGCTCTTCCCGACCAAGGCGGATTTGTTTTCCAGCATCATTTCCGATCGCATCGATCGGTTTTTCCTGGCACTCGACCAGTCGACGCTCGCGACGATGGATCTGCGGCAGGGGCTGGAGCGGCTGCTGACGACCTACGGCATGTTGACGATGTCGGACGATACAGTCGACATGACCCGTCTCGTTATCGCAGAATCCGACCGCTTCCCCGAGATCGCCACAAGCTTCTATGAGACCGCTATCGTCGGTTCCAATGCCGTCATGGAGAAATGGCTGACAAGGCAGGCCGAGCGCGGGTTGATCAAGCTCGAGGATCCGCACATGGCCTCGGGCATGCTGCGCGGAATGATGATCATGGAGCCGCAGCGCGCCGCCATCCTGCGTCAACGGAAGCCGGCTGGTATCGAGGAGATCGCCCAGCGCGCGCGAATTTGCGCCGACATCTTCCTGAAAGGATGCGAGGTCTGACCTGTTGGGCTTCGTCTGATCCCGGAAAACGCTTCTCGCTTGTTCGAAGCGATGCGTTGTCATTGCAAGAAGTTGCCTCAAACAACAAAAGAACGCGCCAAATAGCAAGAATACACCGCCACGTTTGATATAATCTGCAGCGCAAGGCTCGTGAAACCGATGGAGGAGACGTCTCATGACTGCGCCGCACCCGCCGAGAACCCATATCGGCAATCATGCCCTGCATCCCGAAACACAGATGCTGAACTACGGTTATGATCCTGAGCTCTCCGAAGGTGCCGTCAAGCCGCCGGTCTTTCTGACTTCGACCTTCGTCTTCAAGTCCGCGGAAGACGGCCGCGATTTCTTCGACTACGTCTCAGGCCGTAAGGAACCGCCAGCGGGAAGGGGGGCCGGACTCGTCTATTCGCGCTTCAACCATCCGAACAGCGAGATCGTCGAGGACCGTCTGGCAGTCTACGAGCGGACGGAAAGCTGTGTGCTGTTCTCGTCGGGCATGTCGGCTATCGCCACCACGCTTCTTGCATTCGCTCGACCGGGTGATGCGGTGCTGCATTCGCAGCCGCTTTACGGCGGCACGGAGACGCTGCTTGCCAAGACATTCGCCAATCTCGGCGTTTCCGCCGTTGGCTTCGCGGATGGTGTCAACGAAGCATCGGTGCAGGCTGCGGCAGAGGAGGCCATGGCCAAGGGCCGCGTCTCTGTCATCCTGATAGAAACGCCTGCCAATCCGACCAACAGCCTCGTGAATGTCGCGATGATCCGCAGGGTTGCCGACGCAATCGGCGAGAAGCAAGGCCATACGCCGATCATCGCCTGTGACAACACGCTGCTCGGGCCGGTATTCCAGCGGCCGATCGAGCACGGCGCAGACATCTCGCTCTACTCACTGACGAAATATGTCGGTGGGCACTCGGACCTGATCGCCGGTGCCGCGCTCGGCCGCAAGGCGGTCATGAAGCAGGTGAAGGCGCTGAGAGGCGCGATCGGCACACAGCTCGATCCGCATTCCTGTTGGATGCTCGGGCGCTCGCTCGAAACGCTGCAGATCCGCATGGAGCGCGCGAACAGCAATGCAAAGGCAGTGGCCGATTTCCTGCGGGAGCATCCCAAGGTCGAGAGTATTCACTACCTGTCTTACAGCGACCCGAAATCGCCTGTCGGCCAGACATTCGCCGCCCAGTGCACCGGCGCAGGCTCCACCTTCTCCTTCGACATCAAGGGTGGCGAGCCGTCCTCGTTCAAGTTCCTGAACGCCTTGACGATCTTCAAACTCGCCGTCAGCCTCGGCGGAACGGAGTCCCTGGCCTCCCACCCGGCGACGACGACGCATTCGGGTGTGCCGGTGGACGTGCGCCAACGCATCGGCGTGCTTGAATCGACGATCCGGCTTTCGATCGGCATCGAACATCCCGACGACCTGATTGCCGATCTGGCGCTGGCGCTTGACGAAGCTTGAAGGACAAGGCGGCCAAAGGCGCCGCCTCTGCCACTTGGCGCGTTCTAGTATTGCTGGAGCGAAAAAAAGAGGGCGTCACGACGCCACTGTCGTGCTTCCGGCCGGGCGGGCCTATGAGCTGGAATAGCTCATCCGACCTCCGCGGCTGTGTTCATCGAGAAAATACTAATTTCCGTCAACGCTTCCCTATCGTTGCCCACCTGCCTGCAGATCCGCCTCATCGGCAAGAATGGCGGCGGCCTCGTTCAGCAGGACGTCCTTTGCGTTCTTGCGGGCTTTTTCAATGGCAATATCGGCACTCAGGCTGCGCTCGTTCGCCTGCAGGCCATCGTCTTCGCCTGTATCCACACCATCGTTTATCTGCTCGCGCGACTTCAAACGCTTTGCCTGAGCGGTCATTTCACTGCGGCGTTCGGTTTCATTGAGTGAAATAACCTTTTTCTCGCGCTGCGCCTTCAGTTCGCCGATATCTTCCACAAAGCGCTGGAAATCCGGATCGTTCTTTATCCGAGCATCGTGGCGGCTTTGCAGCTGCGGCAGCAATGCCTTTATATCACCGTCAGGCGCATAGTTCGCCGGCTTGACCTGCGTCCACGGCAGAGCATTGTCATAGCTTGCCTCACCAAAACTCTTAGGGTCGGAAAGACCCGGCAAGCTGATGTCAGGCGTCACGCCGCGCAGCTGTGTCGTGCCGCCATTGACACGGAAGAACTGGGCAACCGTCAATTTCAGCTCGCCGAATTTCGGCTTGATGTTGTGAGCCACCTGGTCAAGATTGACTACGGTCTGCACGGTGCCTTTCCCAAAACTGGGTTCTCCGATAATCACGCCTCGACCGTAGTCCTGTATCGCAGCGGCAAAAATCTCGGACGCCGACGCCGAGCCGCGATTGATCAAAACTCCGACCGGACCAGTCCAGGCAGGTACGGGAAGATCATCGCTCTCCACGTTGACCTTGCCGCCTGCATCGCGCTGCTGAACCACCGGGCCTTTGCCGACAAACAGACCTGTCAAATCGATCGCCTCGGATAAGGAACCGCCGCCGTTGTTGCGCAAGTCGACCAGAACGCCGTCGACGTTGTCTTGCTTCAGTTCAACGAGAAGCTTGGCGACATCGCGGCTTGCGCTTCTATAGTCCTTGTCGCCTTTTCGTCGCGCTTCGAAGTCTTCATAAAACGCCGGCAGGGTAATCACTCCGATTTTACGAGTGGCGTCGCCATCCTTTACCGAGAGGATGGTCTTCTGGGCAGCTTGCTTTTCCAGGCTGATCTTATCGCGCACGAGGCTGATGAGGCGATGTTTGCCGTCCGGTCCGGCATCCGCCGGCAAGATGTCCAGGCGCACGATGGAATCTTTTGCGCCCCGGATCATTTGGACGATCTCATCAAGGCGCGTCCCCACAACTTCCTTTATCGCGCCGTTCTCGCCCTGGCCAACACCGGTAATGCGGTCACCGACCGCAAGCTTGCCGGACAATTGCGCCGGGCCACCAGGCACAAGCTCACGGATCGTCGTGTAGTCATCTCTTTCCTGCAATACGGCGCCGATACCAACCAGCGACAGCTTCATGGAAATATCAAACTCAGCCGAAGCGGTCGCGCCAAAATAGTCGGTATGCGGGTCAACCGACGTTGTATAGGCGTCCATGAATGACTGGAACACATCGTCGCTCTTGTACTTGTAAGCGCGCTCAAGGGAGTTTTCGTAGCGTTTGTCGAGCGTATCGCGAATGGCAGCGTCGGCTTTGCCCGCCAGTTTCAAGCGCAGCCAGTCGCTCTTGACGCGCTTGCGCCACAGTTCATTGCTTTCCGCCTCAGATTGCGGCCAAGGCTCCTTGTCGCGCAGCAAGGAATAGTCTTCCTGTACGCTGAAATCGAAACCCTGCTTGAGCAGGCTGCGCGCGTAGTTCATGCGGTCGACAACGCGCTGCTCATAGACATTGAAAATGGTAAACGGGATCTGCAAGTCTTCGCGGTTGATGGCATCGTCAATCTTGGCGCTGTCGGCCATGAACTTGTCGATATCCGCCTTCAGGAAGAGGACACGGTCCGGATCCAGAGACTTGATGAACCGGTTCATGATCCTGGCCGACAAGGCATCATCAAGCGGCACCGGCTTATAGTGGAAACGCGTCAGAAATTGTGCGCTCAAATGAGCTGCTTGCGCCTGCTGCTCTAGCGGCGCCAGAACTGGCGGTGAACCGGTTTCCAGCGCATATGCCGACGGGGCAATTGCCAGGAACATGCAGAGGAAACCATATTGTATACGCATTAAGCTTTGACCCGATTCTCAACGTTGAGTGTTCAATGTATGATGTTCGTGGAGCAATTATGGTTTTTTGGCAACTAGACGGATGCACTCCGTCCGCAAAGATTCCTGAATGCCCCCACAGGCGACGTAGGTTTGAGGATCGATTTGGTTGCAGAGGTCATCGATTAAGACTTTTCGGCGTCTGCTTTGAAATGCTTATCATGCGTCGGTCCGGTTTGAAATTATAGAGGAATGAAAACCGCAGACGCTATGGCCGGAGCGACGGGGACGCCACCTCAAGAGCGCATTGTCAGACCTCCATCACATCTTCGAAGGCTTCCGGAAAATTTTCCCGCGCCAGCTTTTCGTTGATCACGAGCATCGCATCGTAAGAGATCGGATCGAAATCCTTGTCGGCCGCCACTACCTCACGTCCAAAGAGCAAGTTCAATCGGGCAGCGTCCAAATTGCCACGCGCGAAAGGCTCGGCACCGAAATAGTGCCAGAGCGCATGCAGGAACGCTGCATCGACGCGGTGTTCCGAAGAGCCTGGCCGGGCACGGCGGGGTAGGCTCTTGATCGGGGTAACGCCCTTGGAGTTCGCGCGGCGAATGGTGAATTGAATGCCCGTTCCCGGCATGCCGGATGGAAAGCCGCGGTACTTCGTCATCTCTGGAGGCTTGGCCATCGCTCATATTCCTTCTGCGCTATAGAATGCGTCGGTGTCTTGTCCCATGCCCGGGCAAGCCGATGGAGAGGGCTGCAGGGCCGCTCTCCATTGCAATCGCTATCTCCCCCGTCAATCCCCTCGTCACGTTGTTGCGTGTCACCGCAAAAGAAGTCTAGCTCTTGTTCCTACACAAGTCTCGACCGTTCGCTTCCCCGATCCTCTTGATTTCCGCCAGGAGGGAGTGGACCCCTGGAGCTGGCCATGGGAGCCTTCCAAACTAGGCCGCCGCAACTTTTGTATTCTATGAAGCCTGAATGCCTCAATCCTGAAATCCTCGGCCGTCATACGCACCGAAGCCGCTTCTCAGCTTAAATAGCAACTGGCCGGCACCGTTCTCAAATCAGGCGGGAGATGAACCGTCTGAAATCATTGGCGTGCAATTCTCACGGTCACGCGCGACAGCCGGGTGTCGGCCCAAGCGCGGCGAGTTTTCGCTTGGGCCGACGGTCAGGGCATTGATGAGGTCAATGGTGCGCGATCGATGGGCAGGAGCCCTTGACGCCCTTGTCGGATGACCTGGGAAACCCATGATGAGGCAACTTGGCGAAGGCAATGATGAGCCCTGGTGCCGACGCGTTACGCAGCCGGCGCTAGCTGCTGGTCGGCCTGATAACGCGCCCAGGCAATCCCATCGTCGAGCGATGTCGCCCGGTAGGCTAGATCGGTGCCGCCGGAAAATGCAGCCATGAATCGACGAATCTTGCCATAGCTGTTGTCCAGCACCGCGTGCGGTCGTCCAAGCAGCAGAGAGCAGATATGGACATGAAGCCGGTCGGTGACGATCGCGCGACCACGGGAGATTTGGCGGATGCCGCGACGCAGTCGGTTATGTGCCGCCGCGTCGAGTTTGCGCAGCCGTATTTCGGCCGGCTTAAGTGCCAGCAGAGCCGTCGCCGCGCCGACGGCCTTGGAGATGCGCACGCGCCTGGCGGATTCGGTGGTCCAGTCCTCTTTGGGAATGTCGGGATAGGCGGAGAGGTCTGCATCTCCTACCTTTTCGAGATCGGATCTCAGCATGGCAAGGACGGGAAATTCCGGCGCTTCCGGCTCGATTGCTCCGATGCAGAAGGCCATGTCAGGGCAAAGCCGCACCTCGCAATCGAAATGCTTGAGGGCAAACTCCTTCGATTCTTCGTCGCGTACCAGCAATACGAAGTGCTTGTGGCGCCCGATGACGCGGGCACTCTCGTCCAGACGTGCCTGCGACTTGTAGTGGATGGATTGCGGGAACTGAATCACCTGACGATTCGGAAACCTCTCCAGGACCTTTTCGCGGAAATCCTGATGTGCGTCCCAGATATCGCCGAAGTTGCCGCCCCCATGAATGAAGATCGGGCCGGTTGGCATGATACGCTCGAGCTGCTCGGGCGAGAAGTCATCGATCCGCGACACATAGGCCGGCCGCTTACGGTGCCTGTTCTGGAGATAGGCCATTTCGCCCAACCAGATGGCAGAGTCGCCGCAGTTGCGGATGTCCGGAAAGTCGAGGATCGCCAAGGGCTCGTCATCACTGATGTAGTCCCTCAGGCAATCGTGGACCGTGCTTTCCAGTTTCGTGATCAGCGTTAGATTGGATTGCAATGTCATTTCCCCATTCCCCCATTCAGACGACAAGGCAGTCCGGCCGACATCGGCCGCACATTCTTCAGGCAAGGCGTAGTTTCGGCAGCACTTTGCCGAGGATGGTTTGAACCTCCGTTTCGGGGCCGGCCGGTCGTTTCATCAACGTCCACAGCAGTAAGGTCGAACCGCAATAGAGCAGGCCGCCAAGCAGGATCAGTATTGCGAGGTGCGTGACGAGCACGACCTTGTCGTCCGTGGGCGCCAGGTGGCTCGAGGCGAGCGAGACACCGGCGGCCATCACCGCGACGCTTGCGAGCGCCCGAAGGTTCACCGACAATTGCTTCAGTACGGTAACGCCGGTGAAGCGCCGCACGAGCATCATGTTGACAACGGTGCTGAACAGGCCGGTGAACACGCGGCCCAGGATGACCCCCGGAAGGCCGTAGAGCATCAGACCGGCGATCATGATCGGCACCCGCAGGCAGAACATCTGGGTATCGCGAACGAAGAGCACCCGCGTCTCGCCCTTCGCCATGCCGAGCGGCTGCACCAGCGAGCCCAGCGTCTGCAGCGCAAAGACTGAGGCAAGTGACTGGATGATGAAGATGACCGGCGTCCACTTGTCGCCCAGCGCAAGCCTGACCAGTGGCTCGGCGGTCACCGCAACGCCGATGCCGGCGGGAAGCGCAATGGCGGCGACGAGCGCCTGCACACGCTGATAGGCGGCGGCGAGTCTGGCCGGATCGTTGTGAATGCCGGCAAAGGCCGGATATATTGTTTGCGTGAGGGGCGCGGTCGCTTCCCGCGTCGGCATCATGGCGAGGTTGCTTCCTACCGAATAAAAGCCGAGCTGGACCCCGCCGAGCATCTTGCCGACCAACAGATAATCGAAGCGCCAGTTGAGTGTACTGACGATCTGGCCGGCGGTGAGCCAGGCGGAAAAGGAGAAGAACTCCCGCATATGCTGAAAGGTGATCCTGGGCCGGAACGGCAGCACGAGATAGGAGACGATGACATTCGTTGCCTGGCTTATGAGGGTACCGACGACCAGCGCCCAATAGCTTTGATAGATGACCGCTATTGCCACCGAGGCGACGAAGCCGGCGAACTTCTGTGAAACGGCAAGCACGAATTCCTGCCAGAAAATCAGATCGCGCTGGAGCATGATACGGCGCGGATTGGTGAGACCACCCATCAGCATGCTGACGCCAAGTGCCAGCATTACGCCTGTCAGTCTGGGCTCGTCGAACAGGACGGCGGTAGGATAGGCAAAGATCGCGAACAGGATGCAGATTGCCAGCCCACGTGCGGCATTGAGGGTCCAGGCAGCGCTGAAATGGGATTCTTCCGGCGCCGCATGACGGATTAACGCCTCAGAGAGCGAGAGCTCGGTAACTGTCGTGACGATCAACAGTATCGTCATGCCCAGAGCGACCACGCCGAAATCGGAGGGTGCGAGATAGCGTGCCAGAACGAACGTGCTGAGGGTGGCAAGCCCGTTCACGATCGTCCGAGACAGGCTTAACCACATGCTTCCCTTGACGAGCCGTCCGGTGATGTTGGCCATACGATGTTAAAGTTCCCACTGTGCGATGATGCGACCACACCGTTACCCGCGCGGATATTCGTTGCCGTACCAACCCCTTACGGGCTGGAACAGCTGGGCAGAATTACATGTCGCTGTGAAAGGGCGACCAAAGGGCAACCCCGGCGTCTAAGCAGGAACTAGTTCGAAGAATCCGTATGTCAACATTTCAGGTTCATTTTCGCATCATTTTTAATTCATTTTCGCATCATCTTCAGATCGCGTGTCCATGTCGCCTGGCGGGACGGTGCCTGCGTATCGCCCATGCACTCGTCGACGAGGTGGCGCAGCGTCTCGACACCCCCGAAGCACGGGATGATCTGCCAGCCAGCCGCCGCCTTGGCTGCCAAGCGGCACGTAGCCGACCGCTATTGTGCCAGCATATCGGCGAGCGCATTCCGCATGGATGTACTCGAGATACCGAAAAGACCGCCATAGGGGAGATCAAGATCCAGGATGACAAACATGACGCTCGCGACTGAAACGATGGCGACAGCGACAATCGAGCCTGCGAGCAGATTTTTCGGAGCTTGAAGGCCGAAGCTTAGAAATACGAGCATAAGCCAGAAGATCAGGACTCCCAGAAAGGGCGCGGACAGTGAGCCATGCGCGTCTTCTATGACCGTCCATCGCCCCATCATGAGATTGGTGAAGACCTGATGGCAACGTGTGACGAGCGCCTGATGGAACGGATCGGCGGGCTGCTGGTGGGCAATGCCGAGCCCTATGGTGTTCAGAATTACCCCCAGAGCCGGCGCTTCGCCGACCAACGGCAGTTTTGATATGTCAGGATACGCCACCCCTGGTGGCTGTGGCTCTTCGGGCCATGTGCTGGCAATGACGGCGGCGGTGTAGCTGTGCAGAAGTTGTCTTTCGTTGTCCAATGCGGAGCCGTAATTTCTCAGACAAAGGTCCATTTCCGCGAGGCCGGCAGCGTAGTGGTTGCGATCGTGGGAAGCCGTTGTGTATGCATTGAGCTCTGACGCCAGCAGCAGGCTCATCACGAGCGCGGCAAAGGTCACGAGCAAAGCTGTTACAACTCGAAGAAAGTCTATTGTCTCGTTGCCGCGGTGCGGAGCAGGCAATCTGTCGCGCAATACCGAACCAGCCGTGGCGCTAATCATGAGGAGAATAAATAAAGCCAGCGTCCAGACTGCTTCGCGTTGCATAAAATACTGCTCCAGCTGTGTCTGGCCATAGATTATGACATGTATTTCGGCAGAGCGGGAGCACAAAAGCTTGGTGATTTTTCCGCTTCGTCGCGTGACGCTATTGTAATAGCCGGCGGCCTGTTGCACCGATTGGCTCTACGCTGCAACATGCGCAGCCCTGGAGACCCGACTACAGGGCTTCGAAGAGATTTATTCGTAAAGCGACCTGTCGGTGCTCGTATCTCATCGTTGTTGGAACAACGGCGCCCTCAATAGGCGGCAATCACGTTCGTCCCGAAATCCGGCTCGACGCCGAGGATCGGCGCCGCACGGCTGATGATGTCGTGAACCATCGGCGCGGCCGTTTCGGCGGCGAGGTTCAGGTTGTGTAACCCCGTCAACGGTTGGTCGATGAAGGCTAGCACCACATATTTCGGGTTTGCCATGGGAAAGGCGGCGAGGAAGGAATTGAAGCTGAGCTTATGCGAATAGACGCCGTGGATCACCTTGTTTGCGGTGCCTGTCTTTCCGCCGACATGATAGCCGGGGACGTCAGCAGACCTACCGGTGCCCTGCTCGCCGTTCAGCCTGAACAGATATCTGATCGTGTCGCTGGTGCTCTTCTTGACGATCGTCGTTTCGGTCTTTTCCGCCTCTTCCTGCGTGCGCGGAAGGAAGGTAGGCTCGATCAGCTTGCCGCCGTCAATGAGGGCTGCGCCGGCGACGGCGGTCTGCATCGGCGTGGTGGCGACGCCATGACCGAACGCTATGGTTATGGAGTTGAGCTTCTTCCAAACTCTTGGCTGACTCGGCGCTTTCACCTCGGGCAGTTCCGTCTGCATCTTTGACAACAGTCCGAAGCGGGTCAGATAGGCCTTCTGGTCGCTCATGCCCACCTTGTCCATCATCTTGGCGGTGCCGATGTTGGAGGAATAGCGGAAGATTTCCGGGATCGAAAGAACACGCCGCGGCACGTCGCGGTCATCATGGATGGTGAAGCCGCCGTAATGCAGGGGAGCGCTGGCGTCGAAGGTGTCCGTCAGCTTGACCGTACCGGTATCGAGGGCCAACGCGATCGAGAAGGTCTTAAACACCGAGCCCATCTCGTCGGTGCCGTTCGACATTCGGTTCAGCCAACCCTTGTCGCCGTCGGCCTGCGGATCGTTCGGATCGAAATCGGGGGCCGAGGCCATGGCCAGCACTTCGCCGGTGTGGATGTCGAGAATGACGGCGCCGGCCGCCTGACTCTGGTAGCGGCCGATCGCATCCGACACCACGTCGTGGACGATGTTCTGAACGCGCAGGTCCACCGAAAGTCGCACAGGCTGCAGCGAGTCTTGACTCGTCAAGCCGGTGGAATCGAGATCCGAGAGGCCCTGAGTGTCGAGATATTTCTCCATTCCGGCAACGCCATGATTGTCGATATCGACATAGCCGAGGATGTGGGCCGCGGTGCGGCCGCCTGGATAGAAACGTTTGATTTCCGGTCGAAAACCGATCGCCGGAATGCCGAGCGCCAAAATCTCGCTCTGCTGCTTCGGCGTCAATTGGCGGCGCAGCCAAGCGAAGTGCGAGCGACGGTCGGCGAGCTTTTTATAGAGGGATTTGCGGTCGATATCGGGAAAGACCTCGGCTATTTTCTCCACCGCCTCGTCCGGATCGACAACACGGTTCGGCTCGGCAAACATCGACACGGTACGGATGTCAGTCGCGAGCAACTCGCCGTTTCGATCGACGATATCGGGACGTGCGGCTGTCACATGTTCCGCCGGGATCGATGACGTGTCGTCCCTTGGCCCCATGCCGAAATTGATAAGTCTGGCGAAGATCACGACGTAGATCATGATCAGCCCGCCGCTGAGCATCACGATGCGGGTTTTCGCAAGCTTGGCATGACCTTTGGTTTGCACGGAAGGGCGCCCGCGCGATTCGGGGCCGAAGGTGAGCCTGACGAGGCGGCCGCTGTTTGCGCTTAAAGCATGGATGATCGACATTGCTGATTTATTCGCGAGAACTGGAAAAGCGGATGCGCCTTTCGATCAGAAATTTATAGCGTCAAGATGGTTAACAAGAATCTAATCTTTGATTGTCCGTTTGCCGCCCACACCCATCGTGTCCGCGCTCCGGACCACTGGAAAGCCGTGACCGCCACGCTTGTGGCAGTCGGAATCTCGGTAGCCGTCAAGACTGCGGCTCGATCTATCACTTCAAACGCAGCGCGACATTGCCTCGGTTATCACCGCCTTTTCCACGGGCATGTCCACGCTTTTGATTTCAGTTGTTTCTCCAGGCATGCACGGGAGAGCGCCATCACGGCTTTTCCGGCAAATCGGCAGGATCAGGCCCCGCTCTGCCAAACATGCCCCTAATCACTGCTTCCGAGACGGCATGCAACGCCGCACCGACCAAGCCGCCGAGAAAAACCTCGGTACCGCGATAAAGGCCGACCATGTAGAGAGGCATGCCCGGATCTACCGTCAGGAACACGATCGGCCCTGTCCACATGCAGACCCTAACTGCGGGATAGCGGCGCGCGACGATGGCGCAGAGCCCGACGGCAAGCGCGATCTGGATTGCCACATCGGCGCCAAGCGGAGCGGTGAGGCTGCCGACGGCCACGGCGACGACGATGCCGATCACCGTGCCGATCAGCCGCCAGGCCATGGCGCTGCGCGTTTCGGTCAGCTTCTCCTGCGAGACGATGATCCCCGACATCGCCGCCCATACCGGATGCGGCAGGCCGATAGCGGATGCCAGCATGTAGGAGAATGTCGCTGCAGCCGAGCAGCGCAATACGAAGGCCACATGCCTGGCGAGCTCCAGTCCGGTCACGCGCCGCTCTCCTGTCAGAGCCTGAGATTGGTTTTGGCGAGTTCCACGACCTCGTCGCCCCGACCATTGATGATCGCTTTCAGCATGTAGAGGCTGAAGCCCTTGGCCTGTTCGAGCTTGATCTTTGGCGGCATGACCAGTTCCTGCTTTGCCGTGACGACATCCACGAGCACCGGGCCGCGATGCGCCAATGCCTCGCGCAGCGCGCCCTCGAGATTACCGGAATCCTCGACCCGGTACGCCTTGACGCCCATCGCCTGGGCCATGGCGGCAAAGTTCGGGTTCTTCAGGTCGGTCCCGGTGTCGAGGAAGCCGCCGGCCTTCATTTCCATGGCAACGAAGCCCAGCGAGCCGTTGTTGAAGACGACTATCTTCACCGGCAGTTCGAGCTGGGAAAGGGTGATGAAGTCGCCCATCATCATCGTGAAGCCGCCATCGCCGGAGAGCGACACGACCTGCCGGTCGGGCGCGGCTGCCTGAGCACCAATGGCCTGCAGCATGGCATTGGCCATCGAGCCGTGGTTGAACGAGCCGAGCAGGCGACGCTTGCCGTTCATCGTCAGATAGCGGGCCGCCCATACGGTCGGCGTGCCGACATCGGCGGTGAAGATCGCGTCCTCAGACGCGATTTTGCTTATCAGCCGCGCCAGATACTGGGGGTGGATGGGATTGCCCTTCGCCGACGGCACGGCGAGATCGTCGAGTCCCTTTCGGGCCTCGGCATAATGCTTGCGGGCGGCATCGAGGAAGGCATGGTTCGGTCGATCCTTAAGGTGCGGAAGTAGCGCTGCGATTGTCTCGGACACATCGCCAACGATGCCTTGGGTCAGTTGCGTCCGTTTGCCGAGTGCGCCTGGGTTGCGGTCGATCTGAACGATCCTGGCATCCTTGGGATAGAAGGGACGGTAGGGGAAATCAGTTCCCAGCATCAAGAGCGTGTCGCAGTTCAACATGGCATGATAGCCCGACGAAAAGCCGATCAGTCCGGTCATGCCGACGTCATAGGGATTGTCCCATTCGACATGTTCCTTGCCGCGCAGGGCATGAACGACCGGCGCGCCGAGCTTTTCAGCCAGCGCCACCACAGCATCATGGGCACCGGCGCAGCCGCTGCCGGCCAGGATCGTTATGGCGTCCGATCCGTTGAGCAGCGTCGAGAGCCGGCTGATCTCTGCGTCCGAAGGGAGAATGCGCGGCGGCTGCAGTTGCGCCCAGCCTGTTTTCGCGCCCGCTGGTGCGTCGGCGAGCGCCACGTCGCCTGGAATGACGAGCACGGCCACGCCATTGCGACCGATTGCCGTGTTGAGCGCCCTGTGCAGGATCTCCGGCATCTGGGCGGGATTGGATACCAGTTCGCAGAAATCGCTGCATTCGCGGAACAGCTCCTGCGGATGGGTTTCCTGGAAATAGCCCAGGCCGATTTCCGAGGACGGGATATGAGCGGCGATCGCCAGGACGGGCACGTGGTTGCGCTGGCAGTCGTAGAGCCCGTTGATCAGATGCAGGTTCCCCGGTCCGCAACTCCCTGCGCAGACAGCAAGCTTGCCGGTGACGGCAGCTTCCGCGCCGGCCGCAAAAGCGGCGGTCTCCTCATGGCGCACATGCATCCAATCGATCCGGCCGAGACGCCGCAGGCTGTCGTTGAGGCCGTTCAGGCTGTCGCCCGTCACTCCCCATATGCGCTCGACGCCGGCTTCCGCCAAGGTTTCAGCCAACAGATCGGCAAGGGTCTGCGTCATGGAGTTGCTCCTTCGGTCGTGAGACGGGGCGCAGATGGCTTGTGGGCGCTATCTCGCCGGGTGAATCTCCCTTTGAGAATAGCGCGGATCCACGTCGGAGAAACGGGGCGATGTGGCATTTTTCTTCGAGGCTTCCGCGACCGGGTTGGTCACGATGGCGCAGCTGCCCCAGAAGCTTGTCCTCATCGAGATAGATGCGAGACAACTGCCTGGTGCGCCGAGCAATGTTTGGACCGTCGAACAGATTTTGGCCTAAAAAACGATCATCCCTCATGTAATCCGTGAAACCAATGCATTGAATGCATAGGTGCAGTGCGGGATTATCTCTGTTTTAAACCGATTGAAACGCCTATATTCCAATCATCGAAACGACGCCGGGGCCAAACAAGGTTGCTGACGTCAGAAAGCCTCAGGAAAGGGGATTATCATGAACGTAGCACGCTCTTTCAACAACTGGCGCAAGTTCCGTAAGACTGTTAACGAACTCGGTCGCATGTCCAGCCGCGAACTGCAGGACCTCGGCATCGATCGTGCCGATATCCGCAGCGTTGCCCGCGCATCGATCGCGCGCTAACCGCATAGTCTTTACGACTGCTCGACGCCCGCTGATGACGCGGGCGTTTTTGCGTCAGCCGCTCCTGTTCGAGATCGGTTTTCTCCTCCTTCTGTACCGAGTTTTCCGACTTGTGTTTCTTGCATAGCTGCAGTGCAGCATAAGCTATATGAAATCTCGATGATTGGGGTATTGTTAGCTCCATCGAAGTGATGCACCTCCTCCCGCAGAGCTTCGAGTTTCAGACGGCCCACTCCTCCTCCCAGGGACGTCTGTAGGAATAGCGGCACTCCTCCTCCCAGTCGCTGTTCGGTTCTTTTCGAAAAGCCTGCCGCACCTCCTCCCGCGGCAGGCTTTTTCGTTTTGGACCATGTTTCCTTGCCAGAAAGCATTCAAGATAGCCCCGCTGCGAAGGCGCCTAACGGCTGCAATAGATCGGATATGCCGGGCAAACATTCCAAGCCAATTTACCGTCTGCCATTCCAACCCTTTGTAAGCATGGAACTTTCTGCAAATGGGTTGGCGGTTCGAGCCCCTTCAAACCGCCTGAGGCAAAGTCATATCTGTCGAAATCGCCTTCAGCGCGCCGCTCGCGAGGCCCTTGGTGATGTGTCGATGCAGCGCTTCGCAGACTTCCGCTTTTCCGTGACGGCTCGGTGCAATGCGCTGTTCTGTTCGAGGAGAAGAAGAAGCTGGTCGTGCCTGCCGATCACAGGGTGTGCGACAGAGACCTGATCGATCCGAAGGAACGCGCGTTCGAGACCTTGCCGACACTACCGGATAATCATCGGTTGGGAGCGTGGGCGGCGATCCATTTCCCTGACCACACGCCCTCTGGGAAGCCCATTGCGCGCGAGCCGGTCATGACGGCGATCGGGGAACGTCTTGCGGTCGTCGAATCACGCGAGGCTGTCGTCATCGTTGGCGAGCACCTTGAGCGCTACTATTCGAATCCCGCCATCAGATATATCGAGATTGGTGTTGCTCCCGTGGAAACCGCTCTTGTGAGGCGTCGAGTTGATCGCCGGCGCGCAATACAGGATCTCGAAGAGTGCTCACGCGATGTCGCAGCTGGGTTGGTCGATACCGCAGAGGGTTGAGGGCGCCGCAGTCGGGGCGTGGCGCGCTGACGACTGCGCGGATAGCCTTGCAGCGAAACGGCGCAAAAATCGCGCGGATCGGAACAAAGCAGGCATGCTCGGAGAGCAAGCCAAAAGAAAGCGGCGCCATGTCGGGCCGGGTTCTGAAATAGTCGTTGTCTGCACGCCGGAGCGGCTGGTTCGATTCCACTCAAGCAGTGGGGTTGATTTAGCCTGTTCTAATCATGAAGCAGGCTAAATCCGCGGCGGGTCCGCTAGCTCATGCGATCAGAGCACGCTGACGTTTTCAGCCTTCGACTTTCCAGTCTTCCGGTCCTGGCCCAATTCGTAGCTAACCTTCTCACCTTCTCTGAGAGAACCGCCCCGCTGCAGAGCGGAAACGTGAACGAACACATCCGTTCCTCCGTTCTCGGGAGTAATGAAGCCAAATCCCTTGTCTTCATTGAAAAATTTCACAGTACCTGTAGGCATCGTATTTCCTCTTCACTTCCACGGCCATCTAGCTCGCGCACTGACCTTATAGCGCGTGTGCTTTACTATCAACAATCCGAAACTCTTCAAGAGTTTCCCATTTTCCGGAGATTTCAGCCATCAAGGTAGGATTTTGATGAAGTTCTCCCCTTCTTTTGTCGCGGCTTAGCTTGGCGGAGCGTGCCGTCGGACGGCTAGACGATATCACGACGCCGTTCCGCGTCGAGAGCTGTTTCTTTAGATGTATGTCAGGAAGGAAGCCGTTCTATCCTCGCAGATCGCAGGAACACGATCGACGATCTCCGATCTCCTTCGTTTTTGAGACGGAGGCGCAGGCGGGCAAGCCATGCCGGATTCAGCCTAAAATCTCAGGCTTTCGTCCGTCCATAGGCGAAAGCCGCCAAGAAATGCATTCTCGTTGTCGCCGGCGCGGCAGCCGTCGGGCAGCTTCTCGAGCTTGTCGACATTGCCGCCACCAATGACAGTTTCATGCGGCAGCAGGGCCGCTTGCAATCTGCCGACGATCTTCTCGACCGATTTGCGCCATTTCTTCTTGCCATATTTCACGAGACCGCGCTCGCCGGCGAAGTCCTCGAACGTCTCATTATTTTTGTAGGGCAGATGTGCAAGTTCCATGGGCAAGCAGACGTGATCGACGACCATTGCCGAACCCAGCCCGGTGCCCAGCCCAACAAACAGCATGTTGCCGCCCGCATAGCTGCCGATCGCCTGCAAAACTGCGTCGTTGACGAGCCTGACAGGCTTGCCGAAAGCGGCGGAAAAATCGAAGTCCTTCCAGCCGGCCCCCAGATTGTGCGGCTCCGCCGCTGGTTTATTGTCGGCGACCGGGCCGGGATATCCCATGCCGATGACGTCGTATTGCCAGTCGGCGGTAAGCTCCTTGACTGCTTCGACCATCTTTTGCGCGGACATTGCCGCACCGGAGACGGCTGCCCGCCGGTCGCTGCCGGAACTCAGACGCGTTTTGACATGCGAGCCGCCAAGATCGATTGCCAGGACGACGAGATCCTGCGGCGCGGCCGACGTTGTGTGCTCGAGAGATTCGGGTTTTGCGGTCACGGTGCGTCTCCCCTTCTGGTAGGTTTGTTGTTAGTGACGTTTAGGCGTCGCCGTCGGCCACGACGACTGAGAAATCCTCTCCCTCCCAATGGTCGGTGTCAGACCAATAGAAGGTGAAGGCGATCACCGCGCCCTTTGGCAGCCGTTCAGTCGCAAGCTCCGCAACATCGATGCCGAAGCCGTTTTGGCGGGTTGTGGTATCGCTTGCGCTTTCCCAACCATCCGAACTCCAGCGCACCACAGCCCGCGCCATCACTTCGATTCTCAGGCGCTTGCCGACAGAAACCCGCGATGTCTTGTTGTTAAAGCGCCAGAGCACGAAGGGCGCGGTGGTCTTGTTCTTGATATAGCGCTCGACGCCCTGTGGCGGCATGTCGAAAACGGCATTGTCTCTCAGCGAACGCAGCAGCTTGATGTGTTCGGCATGCGCCCAGACGAGCGGCATCGCACTGCCGGATGGCTCGCCGAAAACAAGGCCTCGCTCGGGTATGTCAGCCTGGTCCCATACTTGCTCGGGCAGAAGCCCGCCCGGTCCTGCAGAGCCTTCAAGAGCGCTGAGCAACGCGATCGCCGCTTTTGGCCTGCCGGCAGCAAGTTCATAGTGGGCTCGTTCGCCGGCGAGCAATGGCCACGGGCGACCGATGCCGATGCCGTCGAATGGGCCGCCATCGGCATGCTCGCCATAGCCGTCCCCAGTATAGCGATACCAGAGCGGACCTTGCGGCAGATCGCATTTGAGATGAGCGTCGATAACCCTGACGGTGTCCAGAATGCGTGGATCGTTGGCGGCACGCAATCCGAACCGAACCAGCGCCAAGGCATCCGGGCTGACGACGCGGGCCGTCGGCAGAAACGATTCCGAGAGCGGGCGGTTCTTGATCGGCACGAAACCATCGGCAGGCGAGGCGCCGTCGGCGATCTCGGGTGGGGCGATGCGCACATAATAGCCCTTGACCCCAAGATCGGCACTAGCGGCATCGGCGCCGACATAGGCCCAGCGCTCGATCTGGTCATTCCAGGCATCGGCGGTCTGTCTGAGATAATCGGCATTGTGGTCCTGTCCGGCAATCTCCAGAATGTCGGCAGCGGCGAGAAGCGCGGCGATCTCGACAGCAAGGGTAAAGGGAGAGAAGCCGCCGTCTTCCTCCCAGCGGTCCTCACCCGTTACCGGGCCGTTCACGACCACATAGCGCGCCGCTCGCTCGACCATCGAGACATAGGACAAGAGCGCTTCGCCGGTGAGCGCTCCTTCGCGGCGCAGCGCGTCAGCCAGCAGGATCGGAAAGGCGCATTCATCCATCTGTATGCCGGTCCAATAGGGTACGCCGTCGAGCCAGGCGTTCTGCGGCCAGTGCCCGTCCGCCTCCTGGATCGTCCGAAGATAGGCAAGGATACGGAGCGCATCTTGAGGGGCGCCGGCCGCAAGGAAGCCGCCGGCCGTCTCGACGAGATCGCGTGGCCAGACCAGGTGATAGCCTCCGAGATCCTCATCGCCCTTGGCAAAGCCCCAGGGGATAGACAGCGAGGCGACGGCCGGACCCTCGAAGGACAAAGGCCGGTGCGTGGCGAGAACGGCCGTCGATATCCGGTAGCGATTGAGTTCGGGCGGCGGCGCTCTCGGTTCGTCGAGCGCCAGTAGTGTGCTTTGCCATCTCCGCCAGTCGGCGACGTAGCTACGCTCGGCATCCTCGTAGCCGGCCTGCAGGCTGGCAAGCGCGTTGTAGCCCGCCTCCTCGGAACGGTTTCCGAAGCCGAGCGAGAGAAGAACGGTGTCGCTGCCGGCCGCAAGATCAATTTCGCCTGTTAGCGCGACGTTGCCGTCGGCGGCACGAGTGATGCGCGGGTCCAATTGGCCGGCCTCCTGCAACTGGCGCCATCCATCGGAAATGCCGACATAGCCGGCGGACGCCGTCCGCCATCCGCCGCTAACGGCAAGCGCCAGTGAGATACCGCCCTTGCCCGTCGCAAAGAGCATCGGCGTGCCCTTGTAATCGCCAACCCAGCCGGTGTTGCCGCTGCCGGCATTGACCAGATGCGGGGCGGCAAGCACATAGAGGCGATAGTCGTGGACCGACCCTTGCAACGCTTCGAATGATATTTGCTGCAGTAAGCTGTTGCGCACCGGATCGACGATGATGCGCTTGACGATCCGGTAGCGCCCATCGAGTGCCGTGTTGACGAGCCGATAGGCCGGAACGCCGTCCTCGATCGTCGTAACAATGCTTTCGGTATCGCGTTTTTCCTCGGAGAAATAGCCGTCCGGACCGGTGACGATCAGGCCAAGATCGCGCGTACAGGCGCAATCGACGCGCGGAAAATAGACTTCGTTGAGGATGCCGTGGCTCAGCGTGAACCATATGCGGCACGCCGATGAGAGCGCCGTGCCAACACCGCTCTTCGCGCTGGATGTCCAGCGAGGGGCGATACCCCCCGCATTAGAGCCCGAAGCATCGTCCTGTGTCATGCGTCCATCTCCGTTATCGGCGCAATCTGCTCCGACAAATCCGCTTCGGCAAGAGCTGCTTGCGACGCGCCGGGAATGGCGCGGCAACGGGGGTACCGATGGAATATTCGGATCGTCGATCAGGCCAGGAATTACCTACCCCTTAGCGATGAGGGGTTCGCATCGACTAACGAGATCACCGGCAGGCTGAACTTTTCTGTTGCCGCATAGGATTGGGGGGAAGAGCCGAAATCGTGAGCTTTGACACAGCAGGCACGGTGGCCGTCGATATTGTGATCGGCTGCCATCGCCACCAGCCCGGCCACACCATACCGGTGGCATACGGTCCCGAATTCAGGCCAATCGCTGTTCTACATCGCGATGCCGGATGTTCGGTGCTGATTGATGGTCGTTCCAGCCGCGCGATATGAGTTGCCGACATAAAATGCCAGGGCTGCTCTATGCCTCCTTGTGGAAGCGGACGAAGGCGAATCGTCTGCTGTCCGGCGCCCAGGCGTCATGAAATCCGTCGATAAGGACAGTCGGCAATTTGGTTGTTTGGAAGGTGAATATCGGAAAGGTGGCCGCGCGGCAGCATCAAAGCAGGAGATTATACTTACAACCTGAAGTAATTTTTGAATATTATAATATAATTTCATATAATCAAAGTAGAAATGTATGGTTGATAAATAATTAAGAATGTTTGGCTAGTTTTGCTATAGAAACAAACTGGGGGAGTGCGACGATGGCGTCGATACAACATAAGATCATCATTGCAAGTGTCGCAATTTTCGCCCTGGCCGGTGGCGCCACGGGTGTCGGGCTGTGGTCAGCCGCAACTCTTGCAGATAACAACGCCGAGGTTGCCCGTACGGCGGATGTGCTTCGGAACCACATGCAGGCGGACATGATGCACGATGCGCTTCGGGCAGACGTGCTGGCGTCGATGCTGGCGGCAAATCCGGCGGCAGGGATCACCACGGACGCGGTAAAGGCCGATCTAAACGAACACAAGGCCTCTTTCCGGGAAATGATCGAAGCCAACAAAAGGCTCGCAACCGACAAGAGTGTGCAGGAAGTGCTTGTCAACGTCGAAGCTCCTCTTTTGAAGTATATCGACAGTGCCACGGCGATGGTCGATCTTGCTGCGAAGGATCAGGATGCAGCCATGAAATCGCTACCCGAATTCATGAATCAGTTTTCCGCTCTTGAAACGGCCATGGAACAGGCCGGGGATCAGATCAGTGCCTTGTCCGCTGCAACGGCAAAACAAAGTGCCCGTATGCAAGCCTTCGTGGACAGGCTTTTGAACGGCCTTCTCGGTTTGACAGCTCTATTTTCCATCAGCCTCTACTGGTTGACACGCAAGACGGTTACGAAGCCTATCCTTGCTCTTTCCAATGATATGGAGAGGCTGGCCGGGGGCGAGACCGACATCCGTTGCGGCGCGATTGGTCGTTCAGACGAAATCGGTGTCATGGGATCGGCCTTTGAAGTCTTCCGACAAGCTGCGATTGCCAATAAGCAGCTTGAACAGGATGCAGAGGCAGCCAGAAAGCAAGCCGAATCGGATCAGGTCGCTGCTCGACGC
The DNA here is from genome assembly GCF_051811145.1 of Rhizobium sp. 11_C7_N12_5. Classification (NCBI taxonomy): domain Bacteria; kingdom Pseudomonadati; phylum Pseudomonadota; class Alphaproteobacteria; order Hyphomicrobiales; family Rhizobiaceae; genus Rhizobium; species Rhizobium sp. 11_C7_N12_5. The sequence continues at coordinate 2,098,907 of NZ_JBPWPY010000002.1, read as the reverse complement.
GAGGCCGACGAAGAGGCGACGGATCGTCTTCGCGTCGCCACATCAGGCCTTGCGGCCGGATTGAAGCGGCTTGCTGGCGGCGATCTGGCATTCCAGCTTGACGAGCCTTTTTCCGGGGATTTCGAAGCGCTTCGGCAGGATTTCAACAGGTCGGTCAAGCAGCTTGGAGATGCGCTCGGCGGAATCTCCATCGCCATTGCAGCGATCGATGACGGTACGCGCGAGATTTCTTCCGGCGCCAACGATCTCTCCAGGCGCACCGAACAGCAGGCGGCCTCCCTTGAGGAAACAGCCGCGGCGCTTGACCAGATCACCGTCAATGTATCGAATTCGAGCAGGCGCGCCGACGAGGCCCGCACTGCGGCGACCGAAGCCAATCGCAGCGCCGCAAAGTCCGCCGAAGTCGTATCGCACGCCGAGGAAGCCATGCGCCGCATCGAGGCATCCTCGCAACAGATTTCCAGCATCATCGGGGTGATCGACGAGATCGCCTTCCAGACAAATCTTCTGGCGCTGAATGCCGGGGTCGAGGCAGCGCGCGCCGGTGAAGCCGGAAAGGGTTTTGCGGTTGTCGCTCAGGAAGTGCGTGAACTTGCACAGCGATCGGCACAGGCAGCCAAGGAGATCAAGGGGCTGATCCAGAAGTCGTCATCGGAGGTTGAAAGCGGCGTCAAGCTCGTGCTGGATACCGGCATGTCGCTGAAGACGATTGGCGAGCAGATCGCTGACATCAACCAGCACATGAACGCCATTGCGACCTCAGCGAAGGAACAGTCCACCGGATTGGCAGAGGTCAATACGGCCGTCAATTCGATGGATCAGACAACACAGCAGAACGCAGCCATGGTCGAACAATCGACCGCAGCCTCGAATAGCCTGGCAATGGAGGCAGCCAAGCTTCGTGATCTGGTCTCCCAGTTCACGCTGCAAGCTTCCGCCTCCGCACAATCTGCAGCGCTGCGCAGGACGGGACGGGCGATGGCTGAACCCGATAGGCAGGCGACCGTCGTCTCCATGATGCCTCAGCCTAGACGAGCCGCAGCCGCCGGAAACAGGGCATCGGCTTCAGCAGCCTCTCAAAAGGAATGGGAAGAGTTTTGAGGCTTCGTACCGGTCAGGTCGACCGGTACGTCGCAGCTGACGGAGAACTGCGGAAAGACGGAGAGCCGGTTCTCCTGATATTCCGCCACCTTGAAGACGGCGACGAATTGCAGATCCGTCTTGCTGGTGTTTTCGATGATATGGCCTTGGCTTTTCCTCATGTATCCGATGTCGCCCGGCCGGAAGTCGGCAGTCCGGTACATGACGAACCCTCGCATCTTGCCCGGCGCGAACCGAGCGCCTGGCTGGCTGATATGGGAAGCCGCTGAGCAGAATCATACTTAAGTCGAGGTCGGCTGGGTAACGGGCCGGGCCTAAACCTCGATTACGGTGCGCCGAGGCGACGGGACACCATTCTCGCCGCGCTTCTCACCCGCTCGCCGAGCTGGTGGATATCAGCGTCCGGAAGACGATGTATTGGTCCGGAAACGGAAATGCCTGCCACCGCCTCGCCGTGCACGTTCAGGATGGGCGCCGCGACGCATCGCATCCCCTTCGTGCGTTCCTCGTCGTCGAACGAATAGCCTCTCTCCCGCGTCTTCTGCAGTTCCTCGCGCAATTGCTCGAAGGAACGCACGGTGTTTTCCGTAAATCGCTCGAATTCTTTCTTCCGGAAGAGCGCTGAAAGCCGGTCTTCGTCATATGTGCTGAGAAGCGCCTTGCCGATGCCGGAGGCATGCAGTGGCGATAGTGTTCCGGGTGGGAAAAAGGCACGGATCGACTCATGAGTCTCGACCTGGCTGATGAACAGGACGTTGCCGTCCTTCTCGATGCCGAGATTGGATGTCTCTCCGGTTTCGAGCATGAGTTCGCGCATGATGGGGCGGCTCCGCTCGACGACGTTGGAGCGACGGAGGAAAGCTGCGCCAAGCCGATAGGCCTCGGGACCGATGTGCCAAACCTGGCGATCGGGACTGATCTCGACGAACTCGCGGCGCTCAAGCGTCGCCAACACGCGGTGCATGGTTGCTGCCGATTGCCCGAGCTGGCCGGCCAGTTCCGACAATGTCTTGCCTTCCGGCGTCGCGAGAGCATCGAGGACATCCAGTGCCCGATCGAGCGCCTGGATCGTGTTTTGTGTCTGAGGGCCGTTGAAGGCCTTGGGGCGGCCTCTTCGGCGCGGTTTTTGAGGCATCAGCCGTCGTCTCCAATGGCGTTCAGTCGATAAAAAATTCTGACTTGAAAAATACATTTATACCATGAAAAATACCAATCAATTGATTATATTGCATATTATAACAATAATAACGATTTTGAAAAATCATTTCAAAAAAATTTATCTCCTATTTCCGGCGTGCTATCAATTCTCCCACAACAGGAGGACGCCCAAATGTATATGCAAAATCCCGTCTTCATTCCGGGCCCGACCAACATGCCTGAGATCCTTCGCAAGGCTGCGGACATGCCGACGCTCGACCATCGCTCGCCCTTGTTCGGACAAATCCTTCGTCCGGCGCTTGCGGGTGTGAAGAAGATCCTGAAAACCGAAGCCGCCTCCGTCTATGTATTTCCGTCCACGGGAACCGGCGGATGGGAGACGGCGATTACAAACACGCTCAGCCCCGGCGACCGTGTCCTTGCCGCGCGCTATGGCATGTTCAGCCAGCGCTGGATCGATATGTGCCAGCGGCACGGGCTGAAAGTCGACATCATCGAAGCCGCATGGGGTGGCGGCGCTCCAGCCGCCCGCTACGAGGAGATCCTCGCGGCCGATACCGCGCATGAGATCAAGGCGGTTCTCGTCACTCATAACGAGACGGCAACCGGCGTTAAATCCGATATCGCCGCCGTTCGGCGGGCGATCGACGCGGCGCGTCATCCGGCTTTGTTGTTTGTCGATGGCGTCAGCTCCATCGCTTCGATGGATTTCCGCATGGACGAATGGTTGGTCGACATCGCCGTCACGGGCTCGCAGAAGGGCTTCATGCTGCCTGCAGGCCTCGCGATCACGGCCTTTTCGCCGAAGGCGCTGGCGGCGGTCGAAACGGCCAAGCTTCCGCGGACATTCTTCGACATCGGAGACATGGCCAGGAGCTACGCAAACAATGCCTATCCCTACACGCCGGCCGTCGGGCTGCTAAACGGGCTCAAGCTGTCGACGGAACTATTGCTGGCGGAAGGCCTGGAGAATGTCTTCGCCCGCCATCGGCGCATCGCCTCGGGCATTCGTGCGGCCGTCCGGGCATGGGGGCTGGAGCTCTGTGCCATGAGCGAAGACCTCTACTCGGACACGGTCAGCGCAATCCGCACGCCTGAGGGCTTCGATGCGACGTCGATCGTGGCGCACGCCGCCAAGACATATGATGTCGCCTTCGGGGTTGGCCTCGGCGAGGTTGCCGGCAAGGTCTTCCGCGTCGGCCATCTCGGCAGTCTCACCGATGTCATGGCGCTGTCGGGCATTGCGACGGCTGAAATGGTCATGGTCGATCTCGGCCTCGACATCAAGCTCGGCTCGGGTGTTGCCGCTGCGCAGGACTATTATCGCGACGGCCGCACGTCCAAGGTCCGGGCCGCTGCCTGAGGAGCCGGAACCATGTATATCCCAACACTTGCCGACATGACTGCCGCGGATGAGCGGATCAGGCCTTACATTCATCGAACCCCGGTTCTGACGTCCAGCTTCATCAACTCGCTGGCCGGAGCCGAACTGTTCTTCAAATGCGAGAATTTCCAGAAAGCGGGAGCCTTCAAGGCACGCGGCGCGTCGAACGCTGTTTTTGGCCTCAGCGACGAACAGGCCGCCAGGGGCGTTGCCACGCATTCGTCCGGCAACCACGGGACATGCCTTTCCTATGCGGCCGGCCGTCGCGGAATTCCGTGCACGGTCGTCATGCCGCGCACCGCGCCGCAGGCAAAGAAGGATGCCGTCCGGGGATATGGCGGCAAGGTCGTCGAGTGCGAACCTTCGACCTCATCGCGCGAGGCCGTTTTCGCCGAAGTCGTGGCTGAAACGGGAGCGGAGTTCGTGCATCCCTACAACGATCCGCGAGTCATCGCGGGACAGGCGACCTGCTCGAAAGAACTGATCGAACAGGTTGACGGGCTCGATGTCGTCATCGCCCCGATCGGCGGGGGCGGAATGGTCTCGGGAACCTGCCTCACTCTCTCCAATCTTGCGCCCCGCATCAAGATCTACGCAGCAGAGCCGGAGCAGGCTGATGATGCCTACCGCAGTTTCAAAGCCGGCCACATCATCGCAGACGACGCGCCGAACACCGTGGCCGATGGTCTCAAGGTGCCGCTGAAGGAGCTGACCTGGCATTTCGTCAGAAACCACGTCACGGATATCCTGACGGCTTCCGAGGAAGATATCGTCGATGCAATGAAGCTCATCTGGAAGCGGATGAAGATCGTCATGGAGCCTTCCAGCGCCGTGCCTCTGGCGACCATCCTGAAGAACACGCACGTCTTTGCCGGAAAACGCGTCGGCATCATCATCACCGGCGGCAACGTCGACCTCGATAAATTGCCTTGGCAATAGGGAGCAGAAGCAATGAACATGGAACCGAAATTTGCCGGCATGGAAGTCGGCTACGACGTACCGGCTCTTCCCGGAATGAGCGCCGATGACATCCAGACGCCCTGCCTGATCCTGGATCTCGATGCGCTCGAGCGCAACATCCGCAAGATGGGCGACTATGCAAAAGCCCACAACATGCGCCACCGCGCGCATGGCAAGATGCACAAGTCTGTCGATGTTCTGAGGCTCCAGCAGGAACTGGGCGGTGCTGTCGGCGTCTGCTGCCAGAAGGTTTCCGAAGCGGAAGTCTTCGTTCGCGGTGGGATCAAGGATGTGCTGGTCTCGAACCAGGTTCGCGATCCGGCAAAGATCGATCGCCTGGCACTGCTGCCGCAGCGTGGCGCGCGGATCATCGTCTGCGTCGACGACCTGGCCAATGTCGATGAGCTCTCCAGGGCAGCGCAGAAATACGGCACGACGCTGGAATGCTTCATCGAGATTGATTGCGGCGCCGGACGGTGCGGCGTCACGACGACCTCGGCCGTCGTCGAGCTTGCCAATGCCATCCATGCGGCCCCCGGCCTCAAGTTCACAGGCATCCAGGCCTATCAGGGCGCCATGCAGCACATCGACAAGTATGAAGACCGCAAGGCCAAGCTCGATGCGGCGATAGCCCAGGTCAAGGATGCCGTCGACGCGCTCAAGGCCGAAGGTCTCGACCCCGAGCTGGTCAGCGGCGGCGGCACGGGCAGCTATTATTTCGAGAGCAATTCGGGCGTCTACAACGAGCTGCAGTGCGGCAGCTATGCGTTCATGGACGCGGATTACGGCCGCATCCGTGACAAAGACGGCAAGCGGATCGATCAGGGGGAATGGGAGAATGCGCTGTTCATCCTGACCAGCATCATGAGCCACGCAAAGGCGGACAAGGCAATCTGCGATGCCGGCCTCAAGGCGCAATCGGTCGACTCCGGATTGCCCTTTATCTATGGCCGCGATGACGTGAAATATATCAAATGCTCGGACGAGCATGGCGTTATCGAAGACCCGAGCGGCGTCCTCAAGATAAACGAAAAGCTGCGTCTGGTCCCCGGTCATTGCGATCCGACCTGCAATGTCCATGATTGGTATGTCGGCGTGCGCAACGGCAAGGTCGAAACGCTCTGGCCCGTGTCCGCCCGCGGCAAGGCCTACTGACGAAACAGGGGGGTCCGGCCCCCATTGAAAAGCTAGCGGAAGCCAGAATGATCATCGTTCCTGAGACTGAAATTGCCGGATTGGTGACGCCTGCCGATTGCTTCAGGGCGGTCGAGGGGGTGTTTGCCTCGATGGCGGATAAATCGGCCCACAATTTCCCTGTCGTCCGCGAGGCGATCGGGCATGCCGATGCCCTCTACGGCTTCAAGTCGGGTTTCGATCGCAAGGGCCTGGCGCTCGGTCTCAAGGCCGGTGGGTTCTGGCCGAACAATGTCCACAAGGGCCTCACCAACCATCAGTCGACCGTGTTCCTGTTCGATCCGGATACCGGCAAATGCCGCGCCGTCGTCGGCGGCAATCTGTTGACTGCGCTGCGGACGGCGGCGGCCTCTGCCATCTCGATAAAATATCTTGCCCGTAAAGACGCGAAGGTCCTCGGCATGATCGGTGCCGGTCACCAGGCGACGTTTCAATTGCGCGCAGCCCTTGCGCAGCGCCCATTCGAAAGGATCGTCGGCTGGAATCTGCATCCGGATATGCTGAGCCGTCTGGAGGAGGTTGCCAAGGAGGAGGGCCTTCCCTTCGAGGCAGTCGATCTTGATCGGCTGGGGGCAGAAGCGGATGTCATCATCTCGATCACCTCGTCTTTTGCGCCGATGCTCAAGGCATCGCAGGTTCGAGCTGGCACACATCTCGCCTGCATGGGGACCGATACGAAGGGTAAGCAGGAGGTCGAAGCCGAAATCCTCGCTGCGGCAGCCGTCTTCACCGATGAAGTCGCACAGGCCGTTACCATCGGCGAATCCCAGCATGCGATCGAAAGGGGACTGATCCGTGAAGAGGCCATCGTCGAGATTGGCGCCGTGATCAACGGAACCCACCCCGGACGCACCTCCGCAGACCAGATCACGCTCTTCGACGGTACGGGGGTTGGCCTTCAGGATCTTGCCGTCGCCTCGGCTGCCGTCGAGCTCGCTCTGGCAAAAGGCGTGGCAATCGAGGTCGACTTCTAGGGCCGGCGCATCTAAAGGGAGGAGGATAGGGAGGACGGTGGCATCGACATCCGCGACGCCACGGCGATAGCCAATTCAACCGCGACACTGCAGGCCTCCGGCATTGTCGATTAAGGGTGTAAGTCGTATGTCGAACCGGCCGTTGAAGATTGCAATTAACGGGTTTGGAAGGATCGGGCGTTCGGTCCTGCGTCTCCTCCTGCGCGATCGTCCTGATATGGAAGTCGTGCTGATCAACGACATCGCCGCTTTGGAGACATGTGCCTACCTCTTCGAATATGACAGTATTTATGGTCCCTGGCCGGAGGCCGTCTCGACTGGCGAGCGGACGCTCGTCGTCGGCAAGGTGTCGATACCGTTTCACAATGTTCCTGATATCAGCAAGCTCGACCTTCACGGCGTCGACGTTCTCCTGGAATGCACCGGCCATGCCAATTCCCGAGCGGTGGCTCAACGAGGCATAGATGCCGGCGCAAAGAAGGTGCTGATTTCCGGTCCGTCTGCCGCTGCCGATGCAACATTGGTGCTGGGTGCCAATGAGGAAGCCTTCCGCGGCCAGACCGTGGTTTCAAACGCCTCATGCACCACAAATGCGCTTGCGCCGCTTTTGCGCATTGTTGATCAAGAGTTCGGCATCATCGGCGGCCAGATGACCACCATTCATTGCTACACCGCAAGCCAGCCGACGATAGATCAACCGCGCTCCGATCTAGCCCGAAGCCGTGCCGCCGCGCTTTCGATGGTGCCGACGACCACGAGCGCCCATGCGATCGTCGGGGAAGTCCTTCCGCATCTTGCCGGCCTGATCGAGGCGCGCGCCCTTCGGGTGCCGACGGCCAGCGTTTCGGCGATCGATCTCACCGTCGCGGTTCGGCATGTTTCTGACCTCGACACCATGCGTACGAAACTGAAACAAGCAGCCGATGGATCGCCGGTGTTGGGTTGGATCGAGAAGCCGCTGGTCTCGGTGGATCTGCGCGGTCGTCCTGAATCTCTTGTTTTGAGTGGACCGGAGATTTCGCTTGGCGCCGGCGGCCTTCTCAGGGTGTTCGGCTGGTACGACAATGAATGGGGCTTCTCGAACCGGATGCTCGACATGGCGCAATACATCGGGCGCACGAACTAGGGGGACGGTGAATTCGTCTTTTGAAGACGATGAGTTTGTCAGTCTCGTTAGACCTTCCGGTTTCGCCGCCGTCCCCTACGCCGGAGATGGCGGCGCGGACGATGCGCGCGCCGTCGGTTGATCAGGCAATTTGCAGTGACTGAGGTGCTGTTGCTTGACGCTTTCTATCCTTCGTCTTCATCGCCTTGCCGGCAACATAGACTTCGGCGATGCAACGGTCGTCGCCCATGGTCTGAAGAATAAAGAGCTCTTCGGCGAGCGACGTCGCTGTGCGCATGCGGAACTCCATCGCCGATTTGGCGCCGGAATCGAGCACGACGATGTCGGCATCCGCGCCTGCCTGGAGCGAACCGATCTGATGCTCCAATCCGAGCGCCAGGGCATTGCCGCGCGTCATGCGATAGAAGGAGTTGAACGGCGTCAGCCGTTGGCCCTGCAGGTGCAGTACCTTGTAGGCCTCATCCATCGTTTCCAGCATGGAGAAGCTGGTGCCGCCGCCGACATCGGTGGCAACCGACCAGCGCGCACCAAACTTGTCGAACCTGGCGGCGTCGAACAGTCCCGAACCCAGGAAAAGGTTTGACGTCGGGCAGAAGACGCCGACAGCGCCAGTTTCGGCAAATACGGAAACCTCGCGATCGCTCAGATGAATGGAATGACCGAGCAGCATACGCTCATTGAGCAGGTCGTAGCGGGCGTAGATATCCGTGTAGTCCTTCGCCTCGGGATAGAGGGATGTGGCAAAGGCAACCTCGTCGCGATTTTCGGAGAGGTGCGTCTGGACGTAACAGGTCGGGTGTTCGGCGACGAGAGCCTGACTCATTTCCATCTGCTCGGGCGTGGAGGTGATGGCAAAGCGCGGGCTGATCGCATAATGCGCGCGACCGCGGCCATGCCATTTCTCAATGAGTCGGTTGGTTTCGTCATATCCTTGCTGTGGCGTGTCGCGCAACGCTTCCGGAGCATTGCGATCCATCATGACCTTGCCGCCGATCATGCGCATGCCGCGCGCCTCGGCCGCGACGAAATAAGCGTCGACGCTTTCAGGATGCACCGAGCAATAGGCAACCGCGGTCGTCGTGCCGTTCGACAACAGCTCGTCCATGAAGCGATCGGCCACTTCAGCCGCATGGGCGGCGCGTGCGAACTTCTGTTCCTCGACGAAAATATAGGTGTTCAGCCATTCGAGCAGCTGCGCGCCGTAGGAAGCGATCGCCTGCGTCTGCGGGAAATGCAGGTGCGTATCGATAAAGCCGGGGAGGATGAGGTTCGGCCGATGATCGACAACCTCAACATTGGCACCCGCCAGCTTGCGGATATCGCCATAGCTCCCGGTCTCGACGATCTTGCCGTTACGCACGAAAACCGCGCCATCTTCGAGATAGCGATAGGAGGCGGTGTCATCGATGCCTTGCGGCTCGGCGACGAAGGTCAGCACACGGCCGCGGATCAGCAATTCGTTCATTGGGCTTTCTCTCCACTAATGGCGCTTTCATACCAGGAGACGAGCAGGCGGCGCTCCTCGTCGGTTATATGCGAGGCGTTGGCCGGTGGCATGGCGTGGCTGCGGCCGGCCTGCAGATAGATCTCGCGGGCATGGGCGGCGATATCGCGATCCGTCTCGAACACCACGCCCCTGGGAGGGGCGATGATACCTTCCCAGCTGGGTTCCTTGGCATGGCACATCGAGCAGCGTCCCATCACCGTATCGCGTACCTTCGGGAAGGCCTGCATCGTGATGAAAGGCTGCTGGATAGCCGAGATCTTGGCGTCCGCTGCTTCACCGGTCAGCAGCTTCGGCACCGTCGAAAGCCACATGATGATGATGAAAAGAACGACGGTGACGAGCCAGGTCCAGGTCGGGTTGCCTGCATTGGCATGGCGGGTATTGAAATAATGGCGGATCGTGACGCCCATCAGGAAGACCAGCGAGGCGATGATCCAGTTGAACTGGGTGCCGAAAGCCAGCGGATAGTGGTTCGACAGCATCAGGAACAGCACCGGCAGTGTCAGGTAGTTGTTGTGTGTCGAGCGCTGCTTGGCGATCCTGCCGTATTTCGCATCGGGCGTGCGGCCGGCAAGGAGGTCGGCGACGACGATCTTCTGGTTCGGGATGATGATGAAGAACACGTTGGCCGACATGATCGTCGCCGTGAAGGCGCCGAGATGCAGGAAGGCGGCCCGGCCCGTGAACAGATGCGTATAACCCCAGGCGACCGCGACCAGGATGAAATACAGCGCCACCATCAGCCGGGTATTGTCATTGCCGAAGGGCGACTTGCAGATCAGATCGTACATGATCCAGCCGCCCGCGATCGTACCCAGCGAAATGGCGATCGCCACGGGCTTTGACACATCGAGCACGGCCGGATCGATCATGTAGAGGTCGGCACCGGCGTAGTAGACGAGACAGAGCATGCCGAAGCCGGAGAGCCAGGTGACGTAGCTCTCCCATTTGAACCAGACAAGATGGTCCGGCATGTTGGCCGGCGCCACCAGGTACTTCTGGATATGGTAGAAGCCCCCGCCATGAACCTGCCACTCCTCGCCATACGCCCCTTGAGGCAATGCGGCATGTTTCTTCAAGCCCAGGTCCAGCGCCACGAAATAAAATGACGAGCCGATCCAGGCGATAGCCGTGATCACGTGCAACCAGCGGACGGCAAATGTTATCCAGTCCCAGGCGATAGCGTATTCATACAAGGGAAAGTCCTCCCGATCTTCACGGGACTGTTTGCCATCGCATGATTTTCTAGGAAATCCCGGTGAATCCGCAACACTTTCAAAAAAATCTATAAGATGACCCCTGCTTTGATCCGCACGCCAATGTGGTAAAAGGAACCATGTCCTATCTCGATAATGTGCGTGTCTTCGTTCGTGTGGTCGAACTCGGAACCCTTTCGGCGGCGGGGCGCGATCAACGCGTCACCCCTGCGGTGGCGAGCAATCGCATCAAGGAACTCGAGCGCCATCTCGGCGTACGGCTCTTCAACCGCACGACCAGGAAACTCTCGCCGACCGAACACGGCCGCGTCTTCTACGACGGCGCTGTGAAGATCATTGAGGCGGTGAACGAGGCCGAAGGGGCGATCGCCGACCTCTCGCGCAATCCGAAGGGTTCGCTCCGGATTACCGCGCCGCTCGGCATCGGCCGCCGGCTGATCGCCTCCGGCATTCCGGAGTTCCACGACAAATATCCGGATATCGAAGTGCGCGTCCGCTTGTCCGACCACAATGTCGATATCCTCGCCGAGGGCGTCGACGTGGCTTTCAAGCTCGGTGTGCTGGAGGACTCGAACCTGCGAATGCGCGGCATACTTAATTGCGAGCGCGTGCTCTGCGCCTCACCAGACTATCTGGCAGGGCGCGGGGTACCGGCGAACGCGGATGCGCTGATTGCCGATAAGCATGACTGTCTTCTGCTGCGCTATCCGGGATCCAAGGAGTATTTCTGGACGCTGGTAACGGCGGATGGCCCGCGCAAATTCGAGGTCGCCGGCCCGTATGACAGCGACGACGGCGACGTGCTCACCCAATGGGCTTTGGAAGGTCGCGGCATCATCAACAAGCCGCTGTTCGAGGTGAAGGCCCATCTTAGGGAAGGCCGGCTGGTGGAGATCTTGAAGGACAGTCCGCCGGCCCCCGTGCAGCTCGCCGCGATCTATCCGCACAAGCGTTTCCAGGATCCGAAGGTTCGGCTGATGATCGACTTCATGGCGGAGCGCTGTCAGCGGCTGATCGGCAAGCTGCTCCAGGACGAGCCTGCGGCCGCCGCCTCTAGCGGCTGACCACCGAGACGGGCTTGATCTGGCTTGCTTTCCAGCTGAGCGCCGCCGTCATGATTTCCGCAGCGGCGAGCGTGGCGATGACGGCAGGACGTTTGTCCTTCAGCGCCGTGCCACCGATCGGGCAGACAAGTCGATCGAAGTGATCCGGGAGGCCGGTTTCTCGCGACAGCCAGTTGCGGAACGTGGCTCGCTTCGTCTTGGAACCGATCATACCGACATAGGCAGCATCCCGATGCTTGAGCGCTTCGGCCGCAATGAGGAAATCAAGCGCATGGTCGTGGGTGAGGATCACGAAGCTGCTGCCGGCCGGCGCATCACGCACCACAGCCTCGGGCATGGCCGTCAGGCAGGTCTCGATATGGGGCACGATGCAGGCGGTGAGTTCGTCCTCTCGCGTATCCACCAGCACGACACGCAGCGGTGCCAGCGAAAGCGCCATGACGAGCGCGTCGCCGACATGGCCGGCTCCGAAAACATAGACATGCGGCCGCGCCGCCATTTCCCCCTCGCTGCGGGCAATGAGATGGTCTGCAAGTTCCGCATTGAGCGCGGTGAACGCAAGTCCTACCCGACCGCCGCAGCACTGGCCGATCTCCGGGCCGAGCGGCACGTTCATCGGCTCCGCCGCAATGCCGGAGCGCAATGCCCTACGCGCCTGGTCGATCGCCATATATTCGAGCTGCCCGCCGCCGATCGTTGCAAAAATCGCCTGTTCCGACACCAGCATCCAGGCGTCGGTATCGCGCGGCGCGGAGCCTGCGACACCGGTCACCTCGACCAGGATCGACGCCGGTTCGCGGCGCAGGAAATCCCGGATGTCTTCGCACGCGGCGGGCATGACCTCACTCCTTCTTTGCCGACCTGAGACGTTCGATCGCCATCAGCACCCGCTCCGGTGTTGCCGGCGCATCGAGGCGCGGACAGATCTTGTGGTCGGCGACGCTGGCTACAGCATCCGACAAGGCATGCAAAACTGCAAGGCCGAGCGGCAAAGGCGGCTCGCCGACCGCCTTGGAACGATGGATCGTCGGTTCATAGGCTTCGGACCAGTCGGTCAGCGCTACATTGAAAATCTTCGGTCGGTCGGATGCAAGCGGGATTTTATAGGTGGAGGGTGCGTGGGTGCGCAGCCGCCCCTTATTGTCCCAGAACAATTCCTCCGTCGTCAGCCAACCCATGCCCTGGATGAAGCCGCCCTCGATTTGTCCGATATCGATGGCCTTGTTCAACGAACGGCCTGTATCGTGCAGAATATCCGTCCGCTCGACCACGTACTCCCCGGTCAGCGTATCGATGGATACCTCCGAGCATGCGGCGCCATAGGCGTAGTAATAGAAGGCGTGGCCGCGGCCCTTGGAGCGGTCCCAATGGATTTTCGGCGTTTTGTAGAAGCCCGCCGCCGAAAGCTGGACGCGTGCCATATAGGCCTTCTTGACGAGATCGTCGAAGGCTATCTCGATATCACCGATGCGCACCCGATTGGGCAGGAAGATCACCTGATCGCGGGCCACCTGATGGCTTTCAGCCGCGAAGGCGATCAACCGGTCCTTGATCTGGCGCGCGGCGTTCTGCGCCGCCATGCCATTGAGGTCCGCGCCGGAAGAGGCGGCCGTCGGCGAGGTATTGGGCACCTTGGCGGTCGTCGTGGCGGTGATCTTCACCCGGTCGAGATCAATCTGGAATTCCTCGGCCACCACCTGCGCCACCTTCAGATGCAGGCCTTGCCCCATCTCGGTGCCGCCATGGTTCATGTGCACGGAACCGTCGCTATAGACATGAACCAGAGCGCCGGCCTGGTTCGACTCGGTCTTGGTGAAGGAGATGCCGAATTTCACCGGCGTCAGCGCAAGGCCGCGCTTGACGATGCGGCTCTTCGCATTGAATTTTGCGATGGCCTTGCGGCGGCCGGCATAATCGGCACTCTCCTCCAGCTCCGCGACGATGCGCTGGATGATGCAGTCCTCCACCTTCTGGTGATAGGGCGTGAGGTTGCGCTCGCCCTCGACGCCCATGGCGTCGTAAAAATTCAGCTTGCGGATATCGAGCGGATCCTTGCCGACGGCGAAGGCTACCTCGTCGATGACGCGCTCGGCGCCCACCATGCCCTGCGGGCCGCCGAAACCGCGAAAGGCCGTGTTGGAGACGGTGTTGGTATAGAGCGGGGCCGATTTCGCATGAACATGCGGGAGGAAATAGGCGTTGTCGCAATGGAACAGCGCGCGGTCGCCGACGGGGCCGGAGAGGTCGGCGGAAAAGCCGGCCCGAAGCGCGAATGTATAGTCGATGGCAAGGATGCGGCCGTCGTCGTCGAAGCCGACATCGTAGTCGATGGCAAAGTCATGCCGCTTGCCGGTGGCGGTCATGTCCTCATCGCGGTCGAGCCGGACTTTGACGGCGCGGTTCAGCTTCTTGGCGGCGATGGCAGCGATTGCCGCGCACTGGTTCGCCTGCGTTTCCTTGCCGCCGAAGCCGCCACCCATGCGGCGTATCTCGATCGTCACGGCATTGCTCGGCACACCGAGCGCATGGGCGACCATGTGCTGCGTCTCGCTCGGCCCCTGGGTCGAGCAATAGACGATGACCTCATCGTCCTCACCGGGCACTGCGAGCGAGACCTGCCCTTCGAGATAGAAATGATCCTGACCGCCGAGCCGCATGCGGCCTTTGACGCGGCGTGGCGCGCGCTCAAGCTCGGCTGCTGCATCGCCCCTCTTCAGCGTCAGCGGCGTGACGACCTGCCGGTGGGTGGAAACGTCGAGATCCCATATGTCGATATCGGCTGGCAATTCGTCATATTCGATCTTCGCCAACCGCGCCGCGCGGCGGGCCTGCTCCCGTGTCTCGGCAATGACGCAGAAGATCGGCTGGCCATGGAATTCGACCTTGCCGGCAGCAAGCACCGGGTCGTCATGCATGTTGGAAGGCGAGATATCATTGACGCCGGGAACATCCTCGTGGGTCAGGACAGTGACGACGCCAGGGGCGGCGCGCACGGCAGACAGATCGACCGATTTCAGAATACCGTGCGCTACGGTCGACAGGCCGAGGCCGGCATGCAACGTGCCTGTTGGCTCCGGGATATCGTCGATATAGACGGCCGTGCCGGCGACGTGCTTGTGGGCGGAGTCGTGGCGAGGGCTGGTATGGACGCCGCCGATAATGGTTTCTGCCTTGAGGCCGGACGTGTGCTTGTTCATGGCCTATGCAGCCTCGTATCTGGACACCTGAACCGGTGTCGCGCCTGTCGTCGTCTCCAGGTAGAACCGGAGAAGAAGGTTCCTTGCCGCGAGCGCGCGGTATTCCGCGGTGGCCCGCATGTCGCTGAGCGGCGTGTAGTCCTCGGCGTATCTTTCCATCGCTCGTTCCACCGTGGATTCGTTCCAGGGCTGGCCAAGCAGCGCCTTTTCGACGGCAAAGGCCCGTCTCGGTGTTCCGGCCATGCCGCCATAGGCGATGCGGATCTCCGTGACTGTGTCGTCGTCGGCAAGTGTCAGGCGGAAGGCGCCGAGCGTTGCGGTGATGTCCTCGTCCCGGCGCTTGGTCACCTTGTAGATGGCAAATTTTTCCGATGCAGCAGGAATAGGCACACGCACGGCTTCCACGAATTCGCCCGGCTGCCGATCCTGCTTGCCATAGGTGATGAAGAAGTCTTCGAGCGCGACGATGCGCCTGACAGCACCCTTGCGCAAGGTGAGCGAAGCCCCGAGCGCGATCAGGGGTGGCGGCGTATCACCGATCGGCGAGCCATTGGCGATGTTGCCGCCGATCGTTCCCATGTTGCGCACCTGCTGGCCGCCGATACGAGTGATCAGTGAGCCGAGTGCCGGGATGTGCCGCGAAAGGGTTGCGATCGCTTCCGAGTAGGTAACGCCGGCACCGATGGAGACGATGCCATCGTTCACGGCGATGGACTTCAACTCGTCGAGCCCGGCAATGAAGACCGCCGGCGAGATGTCGCGCATATGCTTGGTGACCCAGAGGCCGACATCGGTGGAGCCCGCGATCACGGTGGCGGTCGGCGACACCTCGAGAACAGCTGCGAAATCGTCAAGGTTCGCCGGCACGACCAGCTGGCTGCGGTCGTCGCCGATCTCGACCCGCGCGCCATCGTGCAAAGCCCGCAGGCGGGCGGTCATCGCTTCCCGTTCGACGAGCAGAGGATCCTTCGTCGTCCCGCCATAGCTGAAAATTGCGCGCGCTGCGCGCAGGATCGGCTCATAACCGGTGCAGCGACAAAGATTGCCCTGAAGCGCGATTTCGATCTGCTGGTCCGTCGGGTTCGGCGTCTGCATCCAGAGGCCGTAGAGCGACATGACAAAACCTGGTGTGCAGAAGCCGCATTGCGAGCCATGACAGTCGACCATGGCCTCCTGAACCGGATGCAGCTTTCCGTCGCGGCCTGTGAGATGCTCGACGGTCACCACATGGCAACCATCCAGCGAACCAAGGAAGCGTATGCAGGCATTGACGCCCTCATAGACGAGGTCACCCGCCGGCGTGAGCCGCCCCACAAGCACCGTGCAGGCGCCACAGTCGCCCTCGGCACAGCCCTCCTTGGTGCCCTTGAGCGACCGGGAAAGCCGCAGCCAGTCGAGCAGCGTCTGGTTCGGCGTGACGTCGCGGAGCGTAATATCCTGGCCGTTGAGGATGAAACGCAGTTCGGAGCGGATCGTGACGGGCGCCATCATTTAACTCCCACGGTAGGTGGAATAGCTGTAGGGCGAGAGGAGCAGCGGCACGTGGTAGTGCGCGCTTTCATCCGCAAGGCCGAACCGGATCGGGATGATATCGAGAAACATCGGGCCCTCGGATGTGCGGCCGAAATAGTCACCGGCATGGAAACGCAGTTCGTAGGCGCCGGCCTTCATGGTTTCGGCCGATAGCAGCGGTGCATCACAGCGGCCGTCGCCGTTGGTCCTGGTTGATTTGACGTGGTGATGCGTATCGCCTTCGATCCGGTAGAGATCGACGCGCAGGCCCTGAGCCGGCTTGCCGAGCGCCGTATCCAGCACGTGGGTCGTGAGCCGGCCGGCTCCTCGCGAATGAGATTGCATGTTTTCTCCCGAACGTAGCGCTTCTGTCGCCACTATCCCTCAGGCTTATTCCCCTGAAAAGCGGCGGGATCGTTCGAGACTTTCAAAATTTCCAGGGGGAATAGCGCGCGCGATTTGTGGTTAGAAATTTGCCATCGAAGACATTTGGAGGAGTGTTCCATGCGATATTGCCGTGACATGCACGGATATGGCCAGACGCCGCCGGCGGCTGAGTGGCCTAATGATGCGCGCATCGCCGTACAATTCGTCCTGAATTACGAAGAGGGCGGCGAGAACTGCGTGCTGCATGGCGATGCCGCATCAGAAGCCTTTCTTTCGGAAATCGTCGGCGCCTCCCAATGGCCGAGCCAGCGCCACTGGAATATGGAATCGGTCTATGAATATGGCGCCCGTGCCGGCTTCTGGCGCCTCCACCGGCTTTTTACCGAGAAGCAGCTGCCCGTCACCGTTTACGGCGTCGCAACCGCACTGCAGCGCTCGCCGGCGCAAGTCGCCGCCATGCTGGAGGCCGGCTGGGAAATCGCCTCGCACGGTCTGAAATGGGTGGAGCACAAGGACATGGCTCCGGGCGTGGAGCACGCGGCAATCGCCGAGGCGATGCGCCTGCACACATTGGTCACCGGCGAGCGGCCGCGTGGCTGGTACACCGGCCGTTGTTCGGCAAACACCGTCGATCTGGTGACGGAATTCGGCGGTTTCGACTACATCTCCGACACCTATGCCGACGACTTGCCCTATTGGTATGAGCATGGCGGTCACCAGCAGCTCATCATCCCCTACACGCTCGACGCCAACGACATGCGTTTTGCGACGCCGCAGGGCTTCAACAGCGGTGACCAGTTCTTCAGCTACCTGAAGGATTCCTTCGATGCGCTCTATGCGGAAGGCGCCGCCGGCAGCCCGAAGATGATGAGCATCGGCCTGCATTGCCGACTGATCGGCCGGCCCGGCCGCGTCATGGCGCTCGCCCGCTTCATCGACTATGTTCAGAGCCACGAGAAGGTCTGGATCGCGCGGCGCATCGACATCGCCGAACATTGGGCAAAGACCCATCCACCGAAGCCGGCCACGGAGCGGCCCTCGCAGATGCCAGAGGCCGAGTTTGTCGAGCGCTTCGGCGGCATCTTCGAACATTCGCCCTGGATTGCGCAGCGCGCCTTCGCCGGCGAACTCTCGCCAGCCAACGATACCGCAATCGGCCTCCACGCTGCTCTCGCCTTCCAGTTCCGCGCAGCGAGCGACGAGGAGCGGTTTGGCGTGCTCACCGCCCACCCGGATCTTGCCGGCAAGCTGGCGCAGGCCAAGCGCCTGACGGCGAGCTCGACGGAAGAACAGGCCTCCGCCGGCCTCGATGCGCTGACGACAGAAGAACACGCACGTTTGACCGACCTCAACAATCGCTACGTCACAAAATTCGGTTTCCCATTCATCATCGCCGTGCGCGACCATACGAAATCCGGGATCCTCGCCGCGTTCGAGACCCGGATCGAGAACGACCGTGACGCCGAATTCGCCGCCGCCTGCCGCCAAGTGGAGCGGATCGCGCTTCTGCGGCTCGACGCCATGTTCCGAGACGCACAGGCATCGCACCCGCTCGGCCAGCGGACTGCTGCGTGAAACGCTGGCGCTGCCCAGAAAGAACAGAAGTGAGGAGAGCGTGAATGAAAGTGATCGAGATACAGCCGTTGACGAGCGTCGCCTTCTTCCCCTTCGGCGAGGTGATCGAAATGGAAGGGGCATATAACTATCCCATCAATGCCGGGAAATGCGTCCGATACCATGACCTCGCGAAGATCGAGACAACAGGCGAGAAGGCACCTGCGATGATCAGTCTGCTCCGGGGCGAGCCTTACATGCTGCCGCTGGAACTGCGGATGGTTGAGCGGCACCCCTTCGGTAGTCAGGCCTTCATCCCGTTGACGGATAACCCGTTCCTGGTTGTCGTCGCGCAGGAAACAGCCAATGGGCCGGGTGAGCCGCTCGCTTTCCGGACGAAGCCCGGGCAGGGCGTCAATATCGGGCGCAATGTCTGGCACGGTATCCTCACCCCTCTCGACGGTGTCTCCGACTTCGCCGTCGTCGACCGCGCCGGCGAGGGCGTAAACCTGGAAGAGCATTTCTTCAAGGAACCGTTCCTGATCCGCTGATCAGACAAGGGTGAGTTGGGACAAGAAGAAGGGCCGCCACGGCCGTGGCCCCCCTTCTTTGATTCACAAGCATCTTTAATTTCGCATCCAATGTGCCACGGGATGATCGCGCGTGCTTTGCTCCGCTCCCCGTCCTTCGGGAACTTGCCGCCAATAAAATCCACGGCTTGCCGGCCAGTCGATAATTCCGGATTCAAATAGAAACGGCCTGCAAACAGGCTCAGGAGCCGGGGCGTCCGATCGGATGACCCCGCTCCTTGAAGAGTGCAACTGTTAGTCTGCGAAGAAGGCGAAGCGCACGATGAACAAGGCCGCAACGATCTGTGTCGCCAGATGAAGCGTGTTCCATCGGCCGGTGCAAACCTTCAGGACGACGTAGCTGATGAACCCGAAAGCAAGGCCATTGGCGATCGAGTAGGTAAACGGCATCGCCAGCGCCGTGAGTGCCGCGGGTGCAGCTTCAGTCAGATCATCCCATTCGATTTCCGTCAGCTCACGCATCATCAGGCCGGCGACGTAGAGCAGGGCCGGCGCCGTCGCATAGGCGGGAACAGAGGCGGCGAGCGGGGAAAAGAACAGGGCCGCGACAAAGAGCACGGCAATTGTCACCGCCGTCAGGCCTGTGCGACCTCCCGCCTGAACGCCCGAAGCACTTTCGACATAAGCGGTCGTGCTGCTGGTGCCCATCAATGAGCCGGCGACAATAGCCGCGCTGTCGGCGAGCAGAGCCCGGCTCAAGCGGTTCGGCTTGCCTTCCTCGATCAGTTTCGCCCGCTTGGCGACGCCGATCAGCGTCCCGGTCGCGTCGAAGACCTCAACGAGCACGAAGACGAGGATGATGTGGATCAGGCCTCCATGGAGAGCTCCTACGATGTCGAGCTGCATAAAGGTCGGCATGATCGAGGGAGGCATCGAAACGATGCCGTGGAACTGGCTGACGCCGAAGATCCAGGAGAGGACGGTGACAGCAAGAATGCCGATCAGGATCGAACCCCTTACTTTCATCGCATCGAGAACGGCGATGACGAAGAAGCCGAAGATTGCGAGAAGGGGCCCGGTCTGCTTCAGGTCTCCGAGACCGATGAGCGTCGCCTTGTTGGCGACGACGATGCCGGCACCCTTGAGGGCAATGATAGCCAGAAAAAGGCCGATACCGGCGGCGATAGCGCTTCTGAGCGAGCGCGGGATGCCCGCTATCAGCCAGCTGCGTACGCCGGTGACTGTCAGAAGGACGAAGATCCCGCCTGAGATGAAGACCGCGCCGAGCGCCTGTTGCCAGGTAAAGCCGAGCGCTGCGACGACGGTGAAGGCAAAGAAGGCATTGAGCCCCATGCCCGGCGCCAACCCTATCGGCCAATTGGCGACAAGTCCCATGACGATGGAACCCAATGCCGCGGCAAGACAGGTGGCGACAAAAATGGCATTGCGGTCCATGCCCGTGGTCGACAGGATATCCGGGTTGACGAAGATGATGTAGGACATCGTCAAGAACGTCGTCACGCCTGCGATGAGTTCGGTGCGGACGGACGTGCCGTGCTCACTCAATTTGAAAAGTCGTTCAAACATAGTTCCTCCCTAAGCGTTCCCAACGCCAGTGCATGTCATGAAGCTGGCCTGCATCTCCTCCGGATGCCGGCGCGACAAGCGCTTGTAAACGCTTCGTAGCGAGGGGGATTGTGCGCTGTTAGAGGCTCTGCGCGCTAGAGCCGGATTTCCCTGCAATTCGCGAAAGTCATTCTAGTTTTTCGGGCTATTTCCGAGCGGTGGATTTGCGTTTCGGAGCGATCACAGAATGGAGAAGACCTTCGATGCGGATATTTCCAACGTGTTCTGTTCGCCACCGCCTGGCGCCATCGATCGGGCAACGATGATACGCGCTGTGTTTTACAGGTGCGAAACGACAAAGCCAACCTATTTTGCGCCAGAAGGCGGCGCTGCGGCCACAGCGCTCCATGTGGCGGAGATTTCAGCACGAGCTATAGGTTGCCGGCAAAGCTGTCGGGGATATGTGACTTGTCCGCGCGCAGGACATTGACGCAAAACACCGCATTCTCGATGGTTGCCCGTGTGGCTGGACTGAGATGACGGATACAGACGAGAAGCGTCGGGCCAACTGCAAGATTATCACAAATGCACGCTGCGACGATCTGTTTGAAATGCTCGAACAGCGATTGGCTCGCTTCAGCATGCCGGGGATCTAACACGGTATTTGTTGCTGGCGTCTACGGCGCAGCACATTCAAAGATTCGCATATCACCTTGAAGAGTATTCGGTTCACAAAGCCGTTCGCTGCAGAGCGGACGCAGCCTGACGATACTCATCATGGACCGAATTGCCGACGCGCACCGATCCGTGCACCCATGCTGCTTGCATGGAGATGGATGGCTTCTCTTTGAGCAAGTGCTGTTGATGACCCTCATAAATAGAAAGAAGGCTCGGAGGGAAACCGAACCTTCTCCCTTTTCTGATCGGAGGTCGAAGTCAGATCAGAAGCTGCGCTCGAAGCGGAGGATACCAGCCCACTGGTCTTCGTTGATCGAATCCCAGTTGGTGTAGGTAACTTCCGGCTCGATGAGCAGGTTCTTGACCGGCTTGAACTTGAGGTTCGTGGTTGCAGAGAAGATCTTCGAGTCGGTGTAGGCGACCTGGAAGTTCCACTTCAGCTTTTCGTTGATCGGAACGCTTGCGCCGCCCCAAAGAGCCCAGTCACCCCAGCCGATACCGGAAGCATCGCCAGCACCGTTCGCACCAGCGTACTTGTTCAGCTTGTCGCCGTCGGTGTTCCAGCCGCCCATCAAGAAGGCCGAGAAGACACCGAAGTCAGCATCGACACGAGCCTTGATGGCGCCTTCTTCGACGATCGAGTCATAGCCGCCAACGACCTTGAAGCCCCATGCGCCAGACTTGAAGCCGGCACCGGCAACAACGTCGGGAGCGTAATGGTCGGAGCTGTCTTCGCCGTTAGCGCCAGTAGCGCCCGTACCGGAATTGGTATCTTCGACGGAGATCACAGCCGTGAAGCCGTTGCCTGCATCGTAGTTGTAGGTGATCTGGTTCAGCTCGTACGGACCGTCATAAACCACGTCGTCGTTGATGACGTCGCCGGCATAACCGGTGAAGACGTTGAACTGCGAGTCTTCCTTACCAATGGTGAAGCCACCGAGGCTGATGCTGGCATGCAGCAGGTTGGTGGACGTCGAGCCGCCGTTGGCCCAGTCCCAACGCAGTTCGGTGTTGGTCTTCAGCGGACCATACTCGGTGTCCGTTGCCGTCTGCAGCTGCAGTTCAGCGCGGGTGTGCCAGAGCGTGCCGAAACGGCTGTTCGGGTTGTAGGCATCGTACCACTGACCTTCGGTACGAACCTTGCCGCCGATCTTGAGGCAGGTTTCGGTGCCCGGGATGAAGAAGTAGCCGGCGCCGTAAGCGTCGCAGATACGGACGTACTCAAGCGGCTCCGGTTCAGCAGCGACGACAGCGTCGGCCGCATGAGCACCGGAAACTACTGCCAGTGCAGCAGCGGAGCCGAGAAGAAGGCTCTTGATATTCATTTTGTCTCCAATCGATATGCCTGATCGGAACGACGCCGGCGACCACCCGCTACGTTCATTGATCAGGCTGTTCCCTCTAAGTGGAAGCCAACGGCCCCCCACGCACACGGTAGCGAGATGGATATGGCATCGGAACACAATAGTTTCGCCGCGCCGTGTATTTTCAGACATAAAATTGTCATAGATGCAAAAATACATCACTTATACTCTGTAATGGTTGAGTCTATCTAACTATATGCACCGGAAATACTAAATAAACGTACGTAATGTATATATACACTGGAATGTTAGTAGCCAAATGATAAGTCTACGTTACTATTTATACTGATTTTAACTCTCGATGCAGCCGTTTGGAGCGGAAATTGCGCCGATTCGGGTGATGGAATGTGAGCCCTATGGCATGTCTTTGCCGGCAAAGACCGGGCGCGCTCGGTGTCCGAGATCGATCGGAGCGCCACGAGGTACGAAGCACCAAACTCGGCTCTCCGGTCAGTCAGTCTAGGTATTTTCACGATGGGCATCGGGCAGTCGATGATTGCTTTGCATTGCTGGAATTGCCGGCAATCTCGCAGGTGATTGTGCCCGGCTTGCCGTGGGCTGTTAACTTGGCAAGAGGGCTCGTGACGCCGGAAGCAACGTCACCCGCAGGATCGTCACGCCTGCGCTTCAATAGTCGGCCGGGGCGGTCCTTGGGCACAGAGCGCGGAAGATCCCCATATTTGTCGGGTAGCCAGAGGCAGATGAGCCGTCCGCATCGTCATTGGTCTGCAGGTTCACCAGCCGATACTTCGCCATGCTGTCGGGGGCAGGGTTGCGACCGCGGAATTGATATCGGTCGCCAGCGAAATCTGTGAAAATCCCGGTCTTACAATCGGCCTCGATTACATCGCTCAACGGCATCGACAGCTCTTGCCTGATGCAGTCCGGAGTAACTTTCTGAACGTACTGACGACAGAAGGCGATTGCATTTGCGCGCGTATGCTTCGTCCGGATTTCGGCATGAGAAGTGTCCAGACCCGACATGCTGACGATGGTGACTTCCATCCCGGCACGGGAGCCATAGTAAACGGTGCCGGATGCAAGTGATGAACCTGCCATCAAGGTCAGTAGAACCGCCGTCAGCGTCACAAGCTTCAAGGTGCCATCCTCCCCCAAGTTCCCGATGATCGTCTTCGAATCCACAGCGAGAGTCGAGCGCGAGAGGTCGCCCATGGCTTACAATGGGCAGGCCGATTGTGTGAGGGCCGAAACTCAACGTGGAAATTGGGACAGCCGCTCAAGACAAGGCCATCATTGCTGGCTGGCGTTCTTAAGTATCAATGCCGTTGGCTTTGCAGCGATCACGCACTTGCGCCGCCAACTCATCCGTCTGCCCATAGGCCATCAGGTTGAAGATGGTGACGTTCTGGCCACCAAACTGACTTTGCACGAGCGTGCCGATGTATGGGGCATTCGGGCTGTCTTTGCCGAGGTTCGCTGTGCCGCAGGCATATGTCGCTCCGCCGGACGATGAGCGGGCTCTCCCGCTGTTAACTGCCACCTGCTTCAACGAGAGCGATTTTTGAAATCCGTTTTGAACGGCGCTGGTTTCCTCCGGCGTCAATGGACGTACGATGGAGGGAGGCGCTTCGGGGGTAGGTCTAAGTGAATGACACGATGCTAATATGACGCATGCCAGTATCGAGATAGATTTTTTCATACTTTTCTCCCCTCAAAACCCCCTTTTGGATACATCAGAGAGGAGAATTGCTCAACCTGTGTTGAACAGTTCGACCGCAGCGCATCCTATCGGCGACGCCTCTTGCTATTGCGAGATGAAGTGAGCTGGCCGTTTACACTGTGCCGGAGAACTCCGCTTTGCAGTCCGCGACCAACACAATCCTTCGTTTGCAAGAATCTATAATCCGTAACACACGGTAACGTTCCGGCCGGGTTCCTGCCTCCAGGAAGCTCGATAATCGAACTGCTGTATCGAGGTCTCCAGCACCTAAAAGCAATGAGCCAAGCGACGATAAAGCGTGCTTGACCTTTCAAGGCCTGCTGCATTCCGATGAGATCGGAGGGGACCGCGTGCTTCTGTTTCTTGCCTTCATGGCGACCATCATTCTTGGTTGTTTCATCATGCCTCAGCCTCCCGAGGCCCAGGATGATGAGGACAACATCTGGTAAGGGAATGAGGTAGATTGTGTATGGCCAAAAGGACGTTATCGCGTTTTGCTCGGGGCCGAGGCCCCACATTACCGGCCAGGTGCTAAATATCGACGGCGGCTAGACTTTCCTCTGAAAGACCTTCGCTGGTTATACCGCGCGGTTTCCCTGGCCGGTCCGACCATCAGGCTGAACGCCAAGCCCGGCCTGGCGCTCGATATTTCTTAACGTGATAACTTGGCGCAAGAAATCCCGTTTTGGCTGAGCGGGGCTTCCAAGCAGGACCGCTCCCTCCTCGACGTCGGAAATTACGCCCGCCTGTGCGCCGATCTGCACGGCGCGGCCGATGTTCAGGTGACCGGCAATTGCCGCTTGTCCGCCGATTTTCGCGAAATCGCCCACGGTGGTGGAGCCAGCGATACCCACCTGCGCAACGACGACGCATTGGCGGCCGAGAACAACGTTATGACCAATTTGAACGAGATTATCTATGCGAGTACCCGCCCCTATGACCGTGTCTCGCGCTGATCCGCGATCGATGGTGGTGTTTGCACCGATCTTGACATCATCTTCGATGACCACGAGCCCGAGCTGGGCCACGCCCAGAAAACCCTCTGCTGTCGCAGCAAAGCCGAAGCCTTCCTGGCCTATTCTGACGCCGGGAAAAAGCTCGACACGAGAGCCTATGATTGCATGGCTCACGGTAGTTTGAGCCCCAATCTTGCAATCTCGTCCGATGACGACGGCTCGACCAATCACAGATCCGGCGCCGATCACGCAGCCGGCACCGATGACGACGCCGCTGCTGATGACGACATTCGGTCCCACCTCACAGGAGGGATCTATTGAAGCGCCTTCCTCGATGATGGCGGATGGATGAACCCCTGGGGATACAAGCGATTCAGGATGAAAGAGTGCGCAAACACGCGCCCACGCAGCGTAAGGCTCAATAGTCACAATAGCCGCGGCAGAAGGCGGCAGATCGGATTGCAAATCCGGATGCACGATAATCGCGCCTGCCAGAGATTTGCCAAGGAAAGCCAGATAACGGCGGTTGTCCAGGAAGCTGATGTCGGAGGGACCAGCTGTCTGAAGAGTGGCCACACCGGTTAGCACGAGATCTTTTGAAATCGCCGAGCCGCGCGCGCACGATGCTACCGTCGCCAGATCGAAAGGCCCGCGTTTTTCAAAGAATCTCGAGTCAGCCATCATTATGATCTTTCCAGCAGGGTTAAAATATGCACCGGCATCAAAGTCGATGCCGGTGTGAAGCCTCTACGTTTGAACTGCGGCTTTTCAATATTGAATCCTGTGACGAAATATTGCTCATGGACAGCGCATGCGAGGGAGCGCGAGCACAATGGGCGGAGTCGCCTTAACAAACGTCACATTTCTTCCGGTGACATCGTCATCTTCAAAAGTGTAAAATAGGGTTGAAGACTATCGATGGAGTCCACGGTGAACGTCTGCTCTTGCGAACACTCGTTCACGATTTCGATTTCACATTGCCTCCAAACCACCTGAACGAGCTGTTATCGACACGATATCATCAGCTTCGCTCGTTCGGTGGTGCCGGGTCTATCTCGACAGGATATGGGTGCAGTCGACGGGCACGGCGACAATCATGCTCGGCCTATGGCCCCCTGGCTCTACTTGTTCTTCAGAAGCCATATCTTGCCGGCCATGGTTATGGCGTACACGTCCTTTTCGGCATCGTCGTTAAAGTGGAGACGCTCGAGAAAGCCGGGCTCCCTCAACTCTTCCAATGTTTTGGCGCTTATGAATTTGATTTTCTGCGGTCGTTCTTTCCAACGATCGGTCTTTGCATATGTCACGGTCGCGTTCTGGTGCGTCCACTTCTTCGCAGACTGGGGATAAAGGTCTCCTTGCTGGGCAAGTTTCAACCCTGCGATCTGGGACGGTGTTAGTTCAATCATGGGTGCGAAATGTCTCCATCGCTATTACTCTCGGGCGCACTTACCACAAAAAAGTCGAGTGTTTCCCAAAAATGCGCGACCGGTGTTCGTATATCTGGTTGGTGCATAGTATCTCTGCGGAGCGACCAACTCAAGAAATGTCAGCTGTCGGTGCGCAATTGACCATACTCGTCGTGAACATGCGTCATTACCGATCGGTGTTTCGCAGGTCGCATGCGGTCCAAAACGATATTCGACTGTATGGGCCGATGGTTCAAGTTTCCTCAAGGCGAGAGCTTTGAACCGGACGAGGGTCGTGGCCTCGGATGGGCAAGCGCAGGATCATCATGACCGGGCAACTTCGTCGGGTAAACCGAACTGAGGCGGGTGCCCGGCGTCCAGCGCTGTAGGTGTCGTCTGCGGGAAATGTCGGGCAACGATCGGTTGCTTGTTTGGGTCAGCCATCACCGATGGGGGCGCTGTGCCGGCCACTGCCGATTTCATCTCGCGATAGTGTTCCGTCAATCTCGCCAGGTCGAAGGCCCTGTTGAGTCCGCTTGGATTCGGAAGCACCCAGATTGAGGCGCCCGCGAATTCGTCCACTTGCCTGCCCCACTCGACATGCGTTCGAAGGCTGATAGCCATGTATGCCGCCTTTCCCAGAAAGGCCTTCCCTGGGGGAGTGGAGGAGAGAGCGACCCGATGCGCTAGACGCCCTCGCCAAGTTAACCGATAGACCGCCCGCCGACCCGCCGCAGCTGGCGATGCTGATGTCGGCGATCTGTCGCAGCGGATGACCACAGTGTCTTGCGCCGCACTAGCCTGGTGAGCGCCGAGCGGCCTAGTCTTTCATCTTCATGGCGGCGCGCAGGGTATCGTTGATCCGGTCCTGCCAGCCAGCGCCGTCCGCCTGGAAATAAGCCAGGACTTCGCTGTCGAGCTTCAGGGAGACGAGCTCTTTGATATTCGGCAGCGGCCCCCGTTCGACCGCGGGAGCAGGCGCTTTTTTGACTGGCTTGAAGAGCGCCTCAGCCGCTTCGAGCGGACTGCCTGGCCGTCTTGGTGTACGCATGGATTCTACCTTGCTCTCTGGCGGCGGTCATTCGTGCCTGTCGCCATCGACCGACCTCTTGGTACGGCGAGTTGGATATTTCCTGGCCGACAGGTTTAGGAAACAATGCCGGCGAATTCTTTCATCGGTCAGCTGGTCAACTTTGGACCAATGTCGTTCTAGTGTTCGGGAAGCTCTTTGTGAAGTCCCTTGAATCGAATCGTTGAGATGAGGCGCTGGCAAACGATCTTGGCGTTGCTGTTTCGAAAGAACAATGCTCCGCCGGACGGCGGAGCAGAGATTGGGACAGTGAAACCTCGGCTTTTGACCGTGTCTTCCGGGAAGAAGCGACCGAGCGGGTTCCGGCAAAGGATTGCGGCAAGCCCGACTTTTCTACCTATTGATCATCAATTCGTTCCCTTCGTTGTTATTGCCTGCGTTTGGCAGATTGGGCCGGTGCCGCATCGGGTTCGCCGAGCAAAGACTTGTCCGGATCGATAGCGGGAATGGCGGCGATGGGCGCTGCAGTAATTGCGATGACCGTGCTGTTCGTCGTAAACATTCTGCCTGCTTGTTTTTAGAGGAGGCACAGCATGGACCGATTCACCGGCGGTTGCCTGTGTGGCGACGTTCGAATTGTGGCGTCGGGACGCCCATACCGGGTCGGCGTCTGCCACTGTCTCGACTGCCGCAAGCATCACGGCGCCCTTTTTCACGCTTCCGCGATATTTCCTCAGGATTCGGTGACGATCGCAGGCGAAACACGCGACTACGCCGGGCGTTTTTTCTGTCCGCGCTGCGGCTCGCCCGTTTTCGCCCGCACTGCGGACGAAATCGAAGTGAACCTGGGATCGCTGGATGCCCCTGACCAGCTGAAACCAACCTACGAACTCTGGACCGTCCGTCGCGAATCCTGGTTGCCGCCGTTTCCGCTCACGAGACGATACGACCGCGATCGTGACGCCGCGAGTCGCTTCGAGGGGTAGGTCGCGCGACCGGTGCGAAGGCGCCGTTGCGAGGTGACAGAGATGCAGGCCTTGATCGACATCTCGAACCTGATGCTCGCGGACTTCGCCTTCGAGATGGAAGGCGAAGTCCGCGGCGAGGCGACGAGCACAGGCCTGCCTCGGACGGCCTATGCCAGCGAGCATTTTGTCAGTCGCGGATTATAGCTGTGACGCGCTCACTCCTGTTAAGCGTATTGAACCGCAAAACCTTCGTGGACCATTTCCTCGCTTTTTGCCCGGAGCGCTTTCGCATGCTCGCAATCGAGCGCGTAGGAGATCGCACGCCTTCGCGCACCGGGTTGATCAGCCTCGCGGGCGTCGGCATCGGCACGCTCTATCGCCACTTCCACACCCGCGATGCCTCGATCGGTGATATCTACCGCAACGAGACCGAACAGCTCGCCAAAGCCGCAACTGAGTTGGCTGAAAGTCTTCCACCGAAGGAGGCGCTGCGGCAATGGATGGCGGTATTCTTCGAATACATGGCGAGACTCTGGTGGCGCCGAGCAACCAGAGTGGACGTTATTCCTGCAGCTGACGACGGCCCGCTTCCAGCACCTTGCCAGGGTTCATCATGCCTGAGGGATCGAGACTGTGCTTGATCGCAAGCATGAGGTCCTGCTCGACCTCGCCGCGATATTTGAGCACCGCACCTGCCTTGAGCGTACCGAGCCCGTGTTCGGCTGAAACGGTTCCGCCGAAGCGCAGGGTGTTGTGGTTGATGATGCCGTGGATCTCATCCGATCTGGCCAGGAAATCCTTGGGCAAAACGTCAGCAGGCTGGATGATGCCGAAGTGGATGTTTCCATCGCCGAGGTGGCCGAAAGCAATGATGCGGGCTCCCTTGACGGCCTGGGAAATCGCCGCAGAGCAGATCTCGAGGAAATCCGGTATCGACGAGATCGGAACAGCGATATCGCCCTGGATCGTCGGTCCCTCCATCATGTCGGCTTCGGCCAATCCTTCGCGCAGCGCCCAGAAACTTCTGCTTTGGCTGAGAGAAGCGGAAACAACGGCGTCGCTGACCAAGCCGGCCTCATAAGCCTCGGCAAGCACGGCCGTCATCCTTTCCTGCTGCGAGGCGGTTTCGTCGCTCGAGGAAAATTCGATCAGCACCTGCCATTCGCAAAGCCTTTCCAAGGGGAGCCGGCAGGCTGGGAAATGCTTGAGGACAAGTTCGAGGCCGGTTCCCGGCATAAGCTCGAAAGCGGTGACCTGCCCGCCGGTTCGCTGCTTGCAAAGCGCAAGCAAATCCAGCGCTGCCTTGACGGATGGCACGGCGCACACCGCCGTCGCCACGGAGGCGGGCCTTGCAAAGAGTTTCAGCACGGCGCCCGTAATGATCCCAAGGGTGCCTTCGCTGCCGATGAACAGTTGCTTGAGATCATAGCCCATATTGTCCTTGCGAAGGCCGCGCATGCCGTTCCAGATGCGGCCATCCGCGAGAACCACTTCGAGCCCGAGAACGAGATCCCTTGTGTTTCCGTAGCGCAGGACATTGCTACCGCCCGCATTGGAGGCGAGGTTGCCGCCGATCTGGCAATTGCCCTCGGAGGCAAGACGTAGCGGGAAGAGACGTTCGTTTTTCTCTGCCTCCGCCTGGATCGACGCGAGAAGGCATCCCGCATCGACAGTCATTGTATCGTTGATGGTGTCGACAGCCCGCACCTTGTTCATGCGGGCGAGATTGACCAGGATCTCGACACCCTTTCCGCTCGGCACCGCGCCGCCAACCAGGGATGTATTTCCGCCTTGCGGCACGATCTTCAGCCCATATTCCCGGCAAATCGAGACGATGGTGGCGACTTCCTCCGTCCGTGCCGGCTTCAGCAGCAGGGGCGAACTGCCGCGCATCACGCCCGTCCAATCGACGACATGCGGTTCGAGAAGGCCGGGATGGGTGCTCCAGCCGGAAGGCCCGACCGTCTCCTTCAGACGTTCAAGCGCTTCCGCAAGCCTGTCAGGCCGTATCTGCTCTCCGGATACGCCCGCCTTCATGTCCAGCGTCATTGGAGAAAATCCTTTCATTTCCGGCGGGTGAGGTTCAGGCCCTCATCCTGTGGTGATCGGCCGCGCTGGGCGCGCGGCCGACGGGATGCGCTAGGGCTTCAGGGACGGGCTGAAGCGGATCAGGCTGAGGATTTCGAAGAGCATCTGTGCCGCAACATGAGCGGTATTCGTTGTCGCGTCATATTGCGGCGCGACCTCCACCACATCGCCGCCGACGAAATCGATGCCCTTCAGTCCATGGAGGATTGCAAGCACCTCGCGGCTGGTCAGGCCGCCGATTTCCGGCGTCCCTGTGCCGGGTGCGAAAGCGGGATCGAGACTGTCGACATCGAAGGAAAGATAGGTTGGGCCATCTCCCACGACCGCGCGCGCTTTTTCGATGATGGCATCGATGCCCATCCGGCTAATGTCTTCAGCATGGATGACGGTCATTCCGGATTCGTAGGAGAACTCCCAGAGATACTCCGCCGCGCCACGGATACCGATCTGAATGGTGCGCGTGGGATCGAGAACTCCATCCAGCACCGCATTCCTGAACGGTCCGCCGTGATGGAACTTGGTGAGGTCATAGGCACCGCCCGTATCGCAATGCGCGTCGATATGGATCAGGCCGACAGGGCGCTCCTTGCCGACGGCCTTGAGGATCGGGTGCGTGATCGAATGATCGCCGCCGACCGCCAGCGGGATGACGCCGGCAGCAACGATCTGCCCGAAGCGACGTTCGATATCCTCATGGCTGAGCTCGAGGCGATAGCGGCTGCGGAATGGGACATCACCGATATCGGCGACCTTCGTTTCGAAGAGGGGCGCGCATTTCAGCACGTGATTGTAGGGTCCGACACGCTCGATGGCGCGCAGCGCCCGCGGCCCGAAACGAGAACCGGGGCGATTGGTGACACCGAGATCCATCGGAACCCCGATCAAGGCAATGTCGAGATCGCCGAAGTCTGGATTTTCGGCGTCAATAGGCCGGTAGGTGGCATCGAGGAGGGTCGGAATGCCGCTAAAGGGCGCAGCGCGAGTACCGCTTGCCGAAAAGATCTTGTTGGCCACGGCTTGGAATTCCGGATCATGGATGTTGCCACCATGTCCCTCGCCAAATTTTTCACGCAGCTGCTGCAGTTTTTCGTGGTCGAATGCCATGTCGTATCACCCCTCGTCTCAAACTGAAGAAGCTTTGCGCTCTTTTTCCAGCGTTTCAAAATGATCCGTGATCTGCGCTCCGGTCGCGATCCAGACGTCGTCCTTCGACTGCACGTGGCGCAGGAAGTCGCGCAATATGTGCCAGCGCATCGGCCGGCCGGAGACCTGCGGATGCAGGACAAGCGTCGTCACCCCGCCCCACGCATGGGTTGCCTCGAATTCCTCGATCCAGAGCGGGAGCACCGTGTCCCGCCCGAAAAGTGGCCGCGGACTGGTGCGGCTCGACATGCCGAAGTTCCAATCGTCGAAAGCGAAGTTGACGGGGATCTCGACCACGCCCGGCCGATCGCCTGCGGACCGATGCCGGTAGGGCAGGATATCGTCGCGGAACGAGCTCGAATAGCGGATGCCGGATTTGGCAAGGTAGGCCAGCAGTTCCGGGAAATTCTCGCCCGAAGGGGCACGGTAGCCGACAGGGCGGATGCCGAAAATCTTTTCCAGCGCCTCGAAGCCGCGATCGATCTCCTCGAATGTCTCGTCCAGTTTTTCGCGATCCGGCATCTTGTGCAGATAGCCGTGATGTCCGATCTCGTGTCCGGCTTTCAGAATGCCCTCGCAGACCTCGGCATGGGCGAGCGCCGTCCATCCCGGCGTGAAGAAGGTCGCCTTCAGGGACAGTTCCTCCATCAGCTCAAGAATCTTGCCTATCCCGACGCGTGCATCATAGCCGCCGTGGGAGGTGGTGACCATGCGGTCGATATTGGACGGATTGTTGCCGATCCATGCGGTTTCCGCATCGACGTCAAAGCCGATGAACAGGGCGCTTCGGGCACCGTTCGGCCAGGTCATCGCCGGGGCCTTGTCAGCAGGGTTGAGCGGGCGCGGGGTCAGGTCATAGGTCACGGCTGTATCCTCAGCAAAAGACGGGGCGGTTGTCCGCGTTGCCCGCCAGCAGGGTTTCGAGCCTGCGGCAGTCATTCAGGTTTTCAAGGTCGGCGATCGCGGCCCAAAGCCGATCGGCCTGTTCCGGCTCCATGGCCATGGCCGTGAGCTCGCGAAACTTGGCGGCGACCGCGGCAGGCTGCATCGGTCTTTCGGCAGAGCCGGTGGCCCGCGGCACCATCCGCGAAGCGCTGGAACCATCTATGAAGATCAGCGTCACCACCGGTTCGTCGAGCGGCTGCATGCCATCATCCACAGTGAGGCGCACGCGATCCATGATGCTGCGGAGACGGGCGTCGGAGCGCCGCTCAGCCGAATAGGCCTGGAGCCCTGCCGTGTCGAAAACGCAGCGCGCGGCAAGGGCATAGGGCAGGCTCATCTGGGTCGGCGCCATCGCGCTGGTCTCCTTGGCACCGCACATGCCCATCAACATGGGACTTAATCGCAGCTCGATCGTCGTTATCTCGCTGGCCTGGCGGCCCGTTTCCTGCAAGAGGTCGTCCAGCGCATCCACGGCTGAGTGGGCACCGCGGCAGGAGGCGTAGGGTTTTAAAACAGCGCGTTTTACTTTCCAGCTTTCACCGAGCGCGTCGCTGAGCTTCTCCGCCTCGCAGGCCGATTTGTTGAAGGAGCGGAAAAAGCCGCCCCAGACGTCATCGAAGACCTTGGATGGTCCGGCAAAGCCCTCCGCGGCCAGCTGCGCGGCAAGCAGGCCGCCTTCGGCCGCACGGCCGGCATGAATTTTCTTGGCCTGCGAACCGTCGTGGATGAAAGCCCACAGACCGGACGAAAAGCTGGTCGCAAGGGTGATCGCATCGCGCGTGGTAGAGGCATCGAGGCCGCAGATATTGGCGACGGCTGCCGCCGCCGCAAGCGTGCCGCAGGTGCCGGTCGAGTGCCAGCCGAGGCTGTTGTGGCTGTCATATCCGCCGGCTGCTTCCAGAATCCGCCGACCGACATCGTAGCCGGCGACCACAGCCGCGATCAGTTCCTTGCCCGTTACGACGCGCGATTCTTCAGCAATGGCGGCCATGACGGCGGGCATGACGACGGCGCCCGAGTGATCGCATCCCCCGGCATCGTCAAGCTCAAAGGCATGCGCCGCAACACCGTTGATCAGAGCGGCGTCGCGGGCGGATACCCGGTCAGTGGTGCCCCAGAGCCTCGCATTTCCCTGCGTTCGGCCAAGACGCCTCGCGATCCGGAATTCGTTCGAGCGGCCGCCGGCGAGAGCGGCGGCAAATGTATCGGCAATATGGATTTTGGTCTTTTCGACGACATCGGCGGGAAGGGCCTCAAACCGGAGTGCCGAAATAAAGGATGCCAGTCTGTCGATCGGGGCGTCGCCAAGAACGCGGGACATGATTGTCTGCTCTCTCGTATTTGGGAATGATGGACCCGAATGAAGCTGCCTTCACCGGGTCATTGGTTTGCGGCCCCGGCGCTTTCACGCCGGAGCCGCGGACGCCAGGCGTCACTTTACGGCTTGAGCGTTGACGTAGATTCCGTCCAGCATCGCACCTTCGAGGCCGTATTTGGCGAAGATCGTCTTGTACTCGCCGCTGGCCATCAGCGCCTTCAGCGCGGCGGCATAGGCATCGCGGAGCTCGGTATCCTTCTTGGCAAAGCCGATGCCCTGATAGACGGCCGTAAAGGGCTCGCCGACAACGGTATAGGTGTCCTTCTCGAGGCTCAGCAGATAGGGAAGCGTTTCGGAACCCTGCACCGCGCCATCGACGCGACCTTGCTTCAGCTGGGCACGGGCGTCCGCCGAGCCTTCCGTACCGACAACCTTGACGGCCGGCAGCCCCTTGGCTTCGCAGTTGGCCGCACTCCACTTCGCCGTCTCATCCGGGAAGGAGGTGCGGCGGCTCATGCCGACGATCTTGCCGCAGAAGTCGGTCGGCTTCTTGAACTCATCCTTGCGGGCAAAGGATGTGTAGAACTGCGCGCCGGATTTCATATAGTCGACGAAATCGAGCGTGTCGCGACGGGTGGGCAGGTCGCTCATGCCGCTATGGATGAGGTCGACGCGGCCGGTCGTCAGGGAAGAGACCATCTGTTCGAAGCCGATATCGGACCACTCCACCGTGGTGCCGAGTTGTTTGGCGAGCGCGAGGCCAAGATCGATGTCGAGGCCCATGAGTTTGTTGGTGGCCGGATCCTTGTATTCCATCGGCGGATAGTTCGCCTGGTTGGCGACGACGACCTTGCCGGCGGACTTGATTCTTTCCGGCAGGCCTTCGGCGTTGGCTGCGGTTGCAGCAACGCAAAGAGCTGCGAGCATGACGAGATGCCTGTTCATGTTGTTCCCCATTTTGACTCTGGTGCAAAGCCGGAGGGTTTCCTGTTCCGCCAGCTTCCTCTTCTCAACTGTGAACGGCTTTGATGAACTCCGCCGTTCTGGCGCTTTTCGGAGTGCTGAGAACCTCCGATGCCAAGCCTGTTTCGACCACTTTTCCCGCTTCCATAAAGGTGACGGTATTGGCCACATTGCGGGCAAAGCCCAATTCGTGGGTGACGACGATCATGGTCATTCCGGACGCTGCAAGATCCTTCATGACGTCGAGCACTTCCGAGACGAGTTCCGGGTCGAGTGCCGATGTGGGCTCGTCGAAGAGAATGAGATCCGGCTGCATGCCCATGGCGCGGGCGATGGCGACGCGCTGCTGCTGGCCGCCTGATAGTTCGGACGGATAATGGTTCGCCTTCTCGGCAAGACCGACGCGTTCCAGAAGGACGGAGGCTCGTTCGCGGGCCTGCTCCACGGATTGTCCGAGGACATGCACCGGTCCCTCGATGATGTTCTCGATCGCGGTCTTGTGCGGAAAGAGGTTGAAGCGCTGGAAGACCATGCCGATGCGGCGGCGCTGACGGGAAATTTCCGCATCGCTGATCTGGTGCAGATTGTTGCCTTCGCGGCGATAGCCGATCAGCTCGTCATTGACCCAGATGGCGCCGCCATCCATCCGCTCCAAAAGGTTGATGCATCTCAGAAACGTGCTCTTGCCGGAGCCGGAGGGGCCGATGATACAGCTGACCTCGCCGCGCACGACCTCCATGCTGACTTTGTCGAGGGCGCAGAAGTCGCCGTAGTTCTTCGTGACGTCGACGGCCTTGACGAGAATATCCTGTTTCATGGTCGACCTCACATGGACGTTTTGATCGATTTCGAGCCGCGCCCGAAATAACGCTCGATATAGTGCTGGCCAACCGACAGGACGGAGACAACGGCGAGATACCAGAAGCTGGCAACGAGCAGCAGCTCGAGAACGCGGGTATTGGCAAAGTAGATGATCTGGGCGTTGTGGAGGATTTCGGCATACTGGATGACGCTTGCAAGCGATGTCAGCTTCACCATGCCGATCACTTCATTGCCGATCGGCGGGACCATCACGCGCATGGCCTGCGGCAGCACGATGCGGCGTAGCATCTTCATCTGCG
Organism: Rhizobium sp. 11_C7_N12_5; assembly: GCF_051811145.1. NCBI lineage: Bacteria > Pseudomonadati > Pseudomonadota > Alphaproteobacteria > Hyphomicrobiales > Rhizobiaceae > Rhizobium > Rhizobium sp. 11_C7_N12_5. Next base: position 2,062,812 of record NZ_JBPWPY010000002.1, on the reverse strand, counting down.
TCATGCCGATGGTCCGGGCGGCCTCGTATTGGCCGCTATCGACGGAGAGCAGCCCGCTTCGGACGACCTCGGAGGTGTAGGCGCCCTGGGAAATGCCGAGGCCAAGCATGGCGGCGACGAAGGGCGTCATCACGTCAACGGTTCGGAATTCGATAAGGCCGTGGATGCCCATGGTCGGAAAGATCAGCGCCAGGTTGAACCACAGCATCAGCTGCAGCAGCGCCGGCGCTCCACGGAAGATCCAGACATAGCCGATGGCGATGTAGGAGAGCACCGGATTGCCGGAAATGCGCATGATGGCGATGAGGACGCCGAGCACGATGCCAACAGCCATGGCGGCTACGGTCATCAGCAGCGTATTCGTGAGACCATCGAGAATGGCTGGCGCGAACAGAAACTCGCGAACGTAGCTCCATTCTATCTGGCCGACGCTGAAAGCACGCACCAGCCCCGCGAGCAGGACGAGGACGATGGCGGCGGCGACCATGCGGCCGATATGCCGCTTCGGCACCAGGCGCAGATGGGCGATCTCGTATTTGTCATCGGTGGGGGAAGGGCTGGCGCTTGCAACTGTCATCGGCTTCGAAGCTCCTGAGGGTCGTTCTCTCCATGCGTGGCTTTAGACACTCCGGCAAAGATGCGGCAGGCGGTGATTGCCGTTTTGAAGCGGGCAATCTGTTCGCGTACGCGAACCGGCGCAGTGGCGCCGTAACCGGTGCGGCTGGCAAGCGCCTTGTCGAGCGTGATGGCGGCAAGCATATCCTTGTTCAGCCGCGGATCGATCTTCGGCAGGTCGTCTTCGGTGAGCCCGGCAAGATCGTGGCCGCGTTCCTCGCAATAGCGAACGACCGCGCCGGTTATCTCATGCGCCTCGGCGAATGGCACGTTCTGGCCGACCAGCCAGTCGGCGACCTCGGTTGCGAGCGTGAAGCCCTTGGGAGCCTCCTCACGTAGCTTGTCGACATCGAATTCCAGTGTTGCGACCATGCCGGCAAAGGCTGGCAGGATCAATTCGAGAACGTCGATCGTTTCGAACAGCGCGCGCTTGTCTTCGGCCAGGTCGCGATTATAGGCGAGCGGCATGGCCTTCATGGTGGCGAGGAAGCCCGTGATGTTGCCGATGAGAGTGCCGGACATGCCGCGCGTCAATTCGGCGATATCGGGGTTCTTCTTCTGCGGCATGATGGAGGAGCCGGTGGAATAGGAATCGTGCAGCCGCACCCAGCTGAACTGCTTGGAGCTCCAGATGCAGATTTCCTCCGCCAGCCGCGACAGGTCGACCGCGACCAGCGAGCAGATAAACAGAAACTCGGCGACATGGTCGCGGGCGGCGACGGCGTCGATCGAGTTTTCGCAGGCGGCCGAATAGCCGAGCTCAATGGCGGACAGGTCGGGACGGCAGGCGATGCCGGAGCCGGCAAGTGCCGCCGCGCCGAGCGGCGAGCGGTCGAAGCGACGGTCCCAATCTTCGAAGCGCTGCAGGTCGCGCAACAAGGACTGGGCGTGCGCCATCAGGTGGTGACCGAGGACGATGGGCTGGGCCGGCTGCAGATGGGTGAAGCCCGGCATGACAGTCTCGGCATGGTGCGAAGCCTGCTCAGTCAATGCTTCCTGGACCGAGATGATCTCCCGCGAGAGCTCGCGCGCCATGCGGCGCAGATAGAGGCGCGTGTTGTTGGCTGTCTGGTCGTTGCGGGACCGTCCGGCGCGAAGCTTCCCGCCGAGCGCGCCGAGGCGTGCCATCAGCAGGCGCTCCAGGAAGGTATGGACATCCTCGTCGCCCGCGATCGGTTGCTGATGACCGCCGGCGACATCCGTCTCGATGTCGTCAAGGGCAGCTCGGATCGCTGCGAATTCGCTTTCGTCGAGAACGCCGGCGCGCTTCAGTTCGGAAGCATGCGCGCGGGAGCCCGCGATATCCTCCCGGAAAAGGCGGAAATAGGACAGCGGCGCGCGTGACAGATTGGCCAAGGCCTCGGACGGTCCGGACTTGAAGCGCCCGCCCCATAGCTGCGTGGGCTCAGACATTGATGTCCCCTGTTTGTTTAAACTTTTGGCAATGCTCCTACGTGCTGATTTAATCGGCAAGCGAAGTTATTTCACTACGCTATGACAAAACCGACTAGCTCGAATTTCATCAGTGGATTATTGAAATGGGCCGAGGAGATGTAGCCATGATCGGCGCTCCTGCGGAGAACTCATGGTATCGGGCCGACAGCACTTGCCTTCGATGACTGCCCTGCAGGTTCTGCTTGCCGTGGCGGAGAGGGGATCGACGAGTGCCGCCGCAGAGAGCACATCCCTGTCCCAGAGCGCCGTCAGCAAGCAGTTGCTCGCATTGGAGGACCTGATCGGCAGTCCGGTCTTCACTCGAACGCCGCGCGGCATGATCCCCACAGAGATCGGTCTGATTTACATCGAACACGCGCGCACCGCGCTGAAGGCGATGGAAGATGCGGCGTTGCGCGTTGCGCGTCTGAAGCCCGGCCCTAGTGTGCTGCGCCTGCAGGTTCTTCCGATTTTCGGCGATCGTTGGCTGCTGCCGCGTTTCGTTCAATTCGCTGAACAACATCCGGAAATTGACGTGCAGTTCACGACCTTCGTGTCACCCACGCAATCGGAGACGGCGGACGGCATATTCCGTTTTCTCATTGCACCGAACAAGGGAGAGACTGCGCAATATCTGTTCGGGCACGAGGTTCTGATCGTCAGCGCGCCATCCTATTGGCAGAAGAATGGCATTCCGGGCACGATCGACGAACTGGCCGAGGGTGTCATGCTGGAACATCCGCAGACGCCGCTGCATTGGCAGCATTTCGCCGAAAGCCACGGAAAGCCCGATATCGCCGTCCATCACATCACGCGGTTCGGCTATTACACCATGGTGATCCGCGCGGCCCTTGCCGGACAGGGGATGGCGTTGATACCGCGCGGCCTCATTCTCGATGAGTTGGAGACAGGTCGACTGATCAGCCCCAATGGCTTCGGCTATCGAAGCGAATACGGATACTGGTTCGCGAAGCCGGAAGACATCTCCCCCGGCGCTTCGATGCGGACGTTCGAGGCATGGCTGATGGGGCAAGCCGAGAGCATGCGCGACTGAGACAGGGAGCAGCGTTGCAACAGGCTGGCGGTCAGATCGTCAGTTCTTCGAGCGCCTTTCCATCAAGGCGATAGAACAGCTTATCGGGTTTGCGCGTGCCGCCGAGCCCGTCGTAGAAATCGAGGAGCCTTGCGTTTTCAGGGTCGGCGGTCCAGTCGATCCGGGCAAGCCCCCGCTCTTGTGCCAGCTCGGCGAGCGCGCGCATGAGGTCTCGGCCCAAGCCGCGGCTGCGTTGCGCGGCGCTTACGAAGAGTTCCTTCAGAAAGATGCCCGGTTTCAGGCCAGGTCCGGGATAGATCCCGGAGAAGGCGGCGAAGCCCAGGGTGGCGTCGTTCTCCTCCACGATCAGGATCTCGGCACCTTGTGGCATTGCCTTGAGCCCGGCAATGATTTCGGCCCGCGACGGACAGGGTACCTGATAATGCGCCTGCATTTCTTCCATGAGGGCGGCCAGTGCCGGCAGTGCTGGATCGTTCGTCAATAGAAGACGGATTTTGGTGGCCACGATTCGCTCCAAGCTAGGTTTCAGGTACCGGACAGACCGTGCGAGCGGAAAGCCTTCTTGTCGCCGAGCTTTAGGGGCCGGATGCCGAAGCCGTCAACATCTTCGATCTGGCAAAACAATCGCCGGCAATTCGCTGAGGAACGGTTTGCTCCGACAAATCGGTTGAGATCGTGACCGATATCGGTGTAGCAATCGGCCTCCAAGGAACCCATCGACATGCCATCCGCAATCCCCAATCCTTTCGTGACGCGGCTTTCGCCGCCACCCATCCCCTCCGTTTTTGCATGGGCGCGCGACTATGCCGGCGCTCACGGGCCGCTGATCGATCTGTCGCAGGCCGTGCCCGGCTATCCCGCCCATCCCGAGATGCTGCGGCTCCTCGGCGAGGCGGCGGCATCGCAGGCCATGACGGGCTATGGGCCGATCGAGGGAGAAACGGTGCTGCGCGAAGCCTATGCGCGGCATGTGAGCGACATCTACGGCGCGTCGATCCAGGCTGCCAATATCCACATCACATCCGGCTGTAATCAGGCCTTCATGTGTGCCGCCATCGCCCTTGCCGGTGCCGGTGATGCGATCGCACTCACAAATCCCTTCTATTTCAATCATGAGACGACCTTGTCCATGCTCGGCATCGAGCGCGTGCTTGTCGAGTGCGATGCGGTCGGCGGCTTCCTGCCGGATGTTGTCTCGGCCGAGCGGGCGCTTGCCGCCGGTGCCCGGGCGCTTGCGGTCGTCACGCCGAACAATCCGACCGGGGCCGTCTATCCGCCGTCATTGCTGCATGATCTTTTTGCGCTTTGCCGGAAACATGGCGCCTGGCTCGTGCTTGATGAGACCTATCGAGACTTTCTTCCGGGCGATTATGGCCCGCCACATGCGCTGCTGTCGGAGCCGGGCTGGGAGGATACGCTCGTCCTGCTCTACAGTTTCTCGAAATCGTTCTGCATTCCCGGCCACAGGCTGGGGGCGGTGACGGCAGGGCCTAAGCTTTTGGGCGAGATCGCCAAGATCATGGACAATATGCAGATCTGCGCCCCGCGCTCCGCCCAGGTGGCCGTGGCTGCCGCCTTGCCGGTGCTTGCCGATTGGCGGGCGGGAAACCGGCTGGAGATCGCGCGCCGGGCGGAGGCGCTGAAGGCCGTGGTGTCCGACCTGCCCGGTTGGGACATCGCCGCAATCGGCGCCTATTTCGCCTTCGTACGGCACCCCTTCGCTGACCAGTCTTCCGCTGAGGTGGCCGAGAGACTGGCAAAGCGGGTGGGTATCGTCAGCATACCCGGAAGCTATTTCGGCGTGGGTCAGGAGCGCTATCTGCGTCTTGCCTTTGCCAATGCTGATGTCGCTTCGATCGGGCTGCTCGGGAGCCGGCTGCCGCTAGGCTGACGGGCTCTTCGCAAACCGGTTGGCCGGCATGGACAGCCCCAGGTTTTCACGAAGCGTCGAGCCTTCGTACTCTTCTCGGAACAGCCCGCGGCGGCGCAGCTCCGGTAGGACAAGCTTGACGAAATCGTCAAGGCTGGAGGGCAGGGTCGGGAACATCAGGATGAAGCCGTCCGCGGCGCGTGTCTCGAACCATTCCTCCATGAAGTCGGCAATCTGCGTCGGCGTGCCGGTAATGCCGTTGCCGGTATGCTTTTCCGCATAGTGGCGGACAAGCTCACCAACCGTGCGCCCGCTTTTGACGAAATCGACGAGTTCGTCGAACAAGGCGCGCGAGCCTTTCGGTGCCGCCGGAAGCCGGTCCATCGGGAAGGGTTGATCCAACGGTACGCCGCGCAGATCGGCCTCGAGGAATTCCGACAGCATCAGCCGGCCGACGTCTGGATGCATTTTGTCAATGAGATAATTGACCTTGGCTTCGGCTTCAGCCTGCGTTTCCCCGACATTGATGACCACGCCGGGCATGATCTTAAGATCCTCCGGGTCGCGGCCATAGGCGGGCATCCGGCGTTTGACATTGGCATAGAAGTCGCGATTGCGGTCGATGTTTGAGGCAAGGCTGAAGACGATCTCGGCGGTGCGCGCCGCCATATCCATGCCGGGTTCCGATCCGCCGGCTTGTGCTATGACAGGCCGGCCCTGCGGCGTGCGGGCGATGTTGAGCGGCCCTCGCACCTGGAAGTGCTTGCCCTTGTGGTTCAGCGTGTGATGCTTCGTCTTGTCGTAATAGACTCCTGTTTCCCGGTCGAGAAGCAGGGCACCTTCCTCGAAACTATCCCACAGGCCGAACACCACATCGACGAATTCGTTGCCGCGCTCATAGCGCAGCGCGTGGGGATCCAGCCCTTCGCGGTTGAAATTATAGCCCGTCTCGTCGTGGTCGGAGGTCACGACGTTCCAGCAGGCGCGGCCGCCGCTCAAATGATCGACCGATGCGAAGAGGCGGGCGACGTTGTAGGGTTCGTAATAGCTCGTCGAGAGGGTGGCGACGAGGCCGAGATTTTTGGTGGTGACGGAGAGTGCGGCCAGGAGCGACACCGGCTCGAAACGGTTCATCTTGGTCGGGATGCGCGCGAGCGCATCCGGATCGCCGACGGCTGCGGCGGGCGAATCCGCCATGAACATGAAATCGAATTTGGCTTCTTCGGATCGTTTGGCGACGTCGAGGAGGTGGCTGAAGTCATTGGCGCCGTGGACGTCACTGGCCGGATGAAGCCAGGAGGCCGGATGGAAGCCGAAGGTGTAGACAAAAGTGCCCAGCTTCATCTTGTCGGTGCGCGCCATGCCGTTCTCCTGATCGCCAAGCTTAAAGTCTGCGCAGATTATCGTCCTGCGATTTTTTTCATCAATATCGCGCCGCTGTCTTTCGTTTTAGTTTTTCTAAAAGTCTACACCGGTGTGGACGGCGCAGATATGCGAGCCTGTTGACGCGAAATCGAAACAAGCCAGTCGCGAAATGCCGGGCCGAAGGGCTTCTGCAGCGCCGCCCTGTCCCAGGCGAGAAAATAGCTTTCGCGTAATGGGATGCGGATATCGACGGGAATGACGAGCGTCTGCGCTTCAAGCTCGTCTGCGATCATCGACATCTGAGCGAGGACGATGCCGCGTTTGTTGACGGCCGCATCGATGGCGCTGCTCGACAGGGTAAAGGAAAGACCGGCGGTGGTCTCCTTGAGTGCCGCCCCTGTCTTCGCGGCGAATTCGCGCCAGCTCGGATAGGGCGTGAAATGGCGCTCCCATTCGACATGCAGGAGTGGATAGTCGAGAAGCCGCGCCGCGGAGGGCGCCTTGCCCTTGATCAACGCCGGCGAGCAGGCGGGGACGACCCAATCGCGGAACAACTCCGTATAGTGTTCGTGCTGCAGCACATCCGATCCATAACTGATGCGGAAATCGATGTCGTCGAAGCCCATGCGCGGTTCCTTGTCGCGGCCGACGATCCTGACATGGGCGTCCGGATGAAGGGCCTGCCAGTCGAAGATCCGGCGCCCGATCCACTTGTTGACGACGGAAGACAGGGCGCTGAGAACCAGGGCATTCTCATTGCGTGCCCGTTCCAGTATCTGCTCCGCAAGCGCGAATTGCTCGAAGCCCTTCGATATTTCCTGGTGGTAGAGCCGCCCCCATGGGGTGAGCTCCACGGTACGGCCGTTGCGCTCCAGCAGGGTCACTCCAAGAAAGCTCTCGATCTTGCGGATCTGCTGGCTGATCGCGCCGGGGGAAACCTTAAGCTCCAGGGCCGCGGCGCTCACGCCGCCGCAACGGCCGACGGCTTCGAAGGCCTGCAAGCCCTTGAGCGGAACTGTCCTGATAGCCTGTTTCTCGGTCAAGAGGCGCTTCTCCGCGGCAGTTGATCCCTGACGCCTCTCTCAGTCGGATGAAAGTCGCCGGCAAACTGGAAACGGTCGCCGGGATGAATGATCTCGACATAGGTGACCGTGCGGCTGTTCTGCCACGTCTGGCGGATGAGTGTCAGGCAGGCGTCGCCGCGCTCGGTCTCAAGCAGGCGTGCCGTGGCGGCATCGGCCGATACGGCGCGGATGACATGCCTCGCCTTCGACCAGGGCACCATGTCGAGCAGCCATTTGCCTGGAGGCACCGAGGCAAAGCCTTCGGTTCTGGCGGATGGCACCATGGCGAGCATGATGATGCGTCGCTCCAGCGCGTTCGGCTTGCCGTCCACCGCATGCAGGCAGTGAAGCCGCAAGATTTCCGCTCCCGTCGGTTCGCCGAGCTGTGTCGCGGTGACAGCATCCAGCGTCTCGATTTTTCGCATCAGGATCCTGTAGCTGTGGTCATGCCCCGCCAACTCGGCTTCCGTTGAGATGTCCTGAATATCCATCACCGTTCGGTCGATCTGCCGCGCGGCGACGAAGGAACCGACCTTGCGGCGGCGTATGATCATGCCGCGCTCCGCCAAGGCCGACAGCGCCTTGTTCACGGTCATCCGAGAGCATTGATACTCTTGCACCAGTTCGTGTTCGAAGGGGATGCGATGACCAGGCGGCCAGGCGCCGCTCATGATCCTGGCTTCGATGTCTTCGAAAATTCTCCGATGAATTGAGACCAATGCTCACCTCGATCCAGCCATGACATTCAGTTGCTGCGAAAGCCGCTTTTGCTAGGTCCATTGCCGCTGTACGGCATAAATCTTGCGTCCAATGAGTTTAATGTTTGACAGTGTAGGCCAGCCTGTATCTATTTGTATAGACAAAAGCGGGTCATAGAAATCCGCTTGGCGGGACAACGCTTGGGGAACCTGGACCTTCCACCGGAAGGGCAAAAAACTGGAGAGAAAAACATGAGGATGAATTCGCTTCTGAAGGGGCTGGTCGGCGCCGCATTCTTGTTTGGCGCGACGATTTCCGCCCATGCGGCCGACACGCTTGCCGCCGTAAAGGCCGCCGGCACCTTGAAGGTCGGCACCGAGACGGCCTTCGCACCCTTCGATTTCATCGATGCAGGCGAACATGTCGGCCTGAACGTCGATCTCTTCGCTGAGATCGGCAAGGAACTCGGCGTGAAGATCGAATGGGTCACGCTGCCCTGGGATGGCGTCTTCCCGGCGCTCGAAGCCGGCAAGTTCGACGTCGTCGCAGGCCCGGCGACGATCACCAAGAAGCGCATGGAACGCTATCGCTTCACGCCGCCGCTCGCCGAGGCGACCATCGCAATCCTGAAAAAGGCTGGCGACAAGACGATCAACAAGCCGGAAGATATTGCCGGCAAGAAGATCGGCGTCGGCAAGGCGACCGCCCAGCTCGATCAGCTCAAGGAATTTTCCGAAACCCTGCCGACCAAGGTCGACATTCGCGAATATCCGGCCTTTACGGAGTCCTATGCGGACCTCGCGGCCGGCCGCATCGCCGGTGTCGCCAACTCGCTGCCGAATATCGCTTTCGTTGCCAAGCAGCGCGAAGGAACGTTCGAAGTCGTGCTGCCGCCCTTCGGCAAGAAATCCTATTTCGGCTTTATCGGCCTGAAGGATGCCGATCATGCGCCGCTGATGGATGCGATCGATGCTGCCATGCTGAAGATCAAGGCTGACGGCCGTATGGCGACGCTGCAGAAGAAGTGGTTCGGCGCGAGCTTCGACACCCCGGATTCCGTCAAGGACCCGGCATTCTGATCAGCCATCGGAAATCGGCCATGCCCGCGGCAATGTCGGGGCATGGCCGAGAAATGCGACCGCACCTTTCTGGCCGTCAAGCGGGCGAAATCTGAACCATGTCCATCAAGCTCTTCGAGTTGCTCTTGCAGGCGTCGATCTACACGGTGACGATCAGCGTCGTGTCGATCCTCATCGGCTTTGCGATCGCGATTCTTCTGTCGGGAATGCTGCTGTCGGGGCGCGGTCTCTTTGTGCGACCTGCCCAGATTTTCATCAGCTTCTTTCGCGGCGTGCCACTGCTGGTGCAATTGCTGCTGATCTACAATCTGCTTCCGGGCATCGGCATCAATGTGCCGAGCATAGTCGCCGCGATCATCGGCCTGTCGCTCTGCACGGCAGCCTATCAGGCTGAAAATTTGCGCGGCGGCTTTGCCAGCGTGCCTCTCGGCCTTGTGGAGTCGGCGGAGATGGTCGGCCTGACGCCACGCCAGACCTTTCGCCGCATCAAGGTTCCGATCGCCCTGCGCCTCACATTTCCCGCTCTCGTCAACGAGGCGATTCTCATTCTCAAGGCATCGTCGTTGGTCTCAGTGGTCGGCATCGTCGAGCTGACCCGCATGGCACAGGATCTCGCCGGCAGCACCTTTCTGCCGCTGCAGCTCTTCGCATCCGCCGGCCTCATCTATCTCGTCATCAACTGGTTGGTGGCGCTTGCCGGCGGCCTGATCGAAAGCCGATTGCCCGGAGTGCCGCGATGACCTTCGACATCAATGTCATCATCGGACAGTGGCCGGCCATCGTCAGCGGCGCTGGCGTGACGATCATGATCTGGATACTGGGCACGATCGCCGCGGCCATCATCGGCTTCCTCATGGCAGTCGCCCGGCAATATGGCGGCATGTTGGTCGATAAGGCGCTGGGCGCTATCGTCGCCGTGCTGCGCGGCACGCCGTTTCTCATTCAGATCTTCCTGGTCTATTACGGCGGTCCCTTCGTCGGGCTGGATCTCGATCCCCTGCCTGCCGGATTGATCGGTATTTCGATCTACGGCGCGGCGTATTTCAGCGAAATCTTCCGCTCCGGCTTCCAGGCCGTGCCGAAGGGTCATATCGAGGCCGGCGAATGTGTTGGCCTGACGCGAGGGCAGATCGTCTGGCGCATTCTGTTGCCGGAAATGACGATGCTGGTGCTGCCGCCATCCGTGAACATGGTGGTCATCCTGATGAAGGAGACGGCGGTTCTATCCATCATTACGGTGCCGGAGCTGACTGCAACGTTGAGCGCGATCGGATCGCAGCAATATGCCTTCGTCGAAGCGCTTTCAGCGCTGGCGCTCTTCTATTGGGTGCTGGTCGAAGTCACCGGCTGGCTTGGCAATCTTGCCGAAACGAAACTTTCCAGATTCAGGTTTTTCAACGCATGAGCGTCCCCGCGATCGCAGTCAGCAATCTCGTCAAGACTTTCGGAGAGACCACGGTCCTTCATGGCATCGATCTTATCATCGAGCCGGGGCAGGTTTCCTGCCTCATCGGCCCATCCGGCTCCGGCAAGAGCACGCTTTTGCGCTGCATGGCTTTTCTGGAGGAGGCAACGCGCGGGACGATCGCCATCAACGGCGAGGTGCTCGGTTTCACCGAGGATTCGCAAGGACGGCGCGAGCGCATTTCGGCTGCCGCCAATCGTGCGATCCGCGCCCAGATCGGCATGGTGTTCCAGCAGTTCAATCTCTGGCCGCACATGACCGCGCTCGGCAATGTCAGCGAGGCGCTGAAGACGGTTCACAAGATGAGCCGGAAAGCGGCCGAGGATGCGGCGATGGCGCAACTCGTCAAAGTGGGTTTGGAAGCGCGGGCAGGGCACTATCCCTCGCAGCTGTCGGGTGGACAGCAGCAGCGCGTGGCGATCGCCCGTGCCCTGGCGTTGAAGCCGAAGATCATGCTGTTCGACGAGCCGACCTCATCGCTCGATCCGGAGCTGACGGGTGAGGTCCTGAACGTCATGCGCGATCTGGCGGCCGAGGGCATGACCATGGTTGTCGTCTCGCACGAGATAGGTTTCGCCGCAACGGTCGGCCAGCAGATCATCTTCCTCGACCACGGCAAGGTATTGTTCACCGGGCCGCCGCAGGAAGTCTTCAAGAAGCCGAGAAATCCGCGTCTTGAGCAGTTCCTCGATACCTATCTCGATCGTGGCGCCTCGATGCTGCTTTAACTTATCGGCGATCCCGCGGGCATCGGCCCAAATACGGAGCTAGGTTGCCCGATAAGGCAGTTCCGCGCGTCTTGGGATCACTACTCCAACTGTTCTCTCGCAAAGCTGATCAGGCTTTCGATATGAACCGCAACTGCAGACCGCGTTTGTTCTGCATCCCCGCGTTCCAGCGCCTCGATGATGACGAGGTGCTCGGTTGAATCGGGCTTCAGCCGATCCTTCAGCCGGTCGATCTCGAACAGGCGTGTGGTGGCGCGCAGTTCGCGCAGTACTTTCGCCATGACCGCGTTGGCGCAGTGGTCGATGATCAGATTGTGCAGGTTGTCGTCGGAGACCCAGTGCGCATCGGTGTGATAGGCCGTTGCATCGAGAAGCTCATGGATCTCGCGCCTGACGGCGATCAACTGCCGGCGCGGAATATTGGGGATTGCCAGCACTGCGGCCTCGGGCTCGATCAGCAGGCGAAGCTTCAGGCTCTGTAGGTACTCTCCGATATCAACCCGGCGAACCACATAATTGCGGCCATCGCCTTTGCGCACCAATCCTTCGCCCTCGAGCCGCTGCAGGGCTTCCCGCAGAGGCGTCCGGGAAATGCCGAGGGCTTCGGCCAGCCTTGCTTCGACAATGACCTGTCCGCCTTTCAAGCGGCGATGGCGAATCATGTCGGACACGGCCTTGTAGGTCAGCGAGGCAAGATTGTGCTGCGTGCCCGCTGGCTGCGTATCCGGCAAGATTGAAATATCTGTCACCTTTACCTCATTTCGCGTGTTGAGGGCGCGACCGTGCAACGACGCACTTTCTTCCAGTCGGCTGGTGTTACATATGATAGCCCAACTCGCAAACAACGAAAAAGGGGTCTCATGGACGATCGCTTGAACGACGCGGAAGACGAAAGCCTTGCGGAGGAGACCTATCGCCTGCTTCTAGCCGATATTCTTTCGGCCCGGCTCGCCGGCGGATCGGTGGTGCAGCAAAGGCGGCTTGCCACCAAGCACGCGGTATCGCGCTCGCCGATGCGGCATGCGCTCGGCCGCCTCGAGGGGGAGGGGCTGCTGGTCCGCAACGACAAGGGGGTGCTTTGCGTCCGGGTCATCACGCTGAAGGACTATCTCGACAGTCTGTCGATGCGAATGCTGCTGGAGCCGAGCGCGGCGGCGGCCGCCGCCCCTCATATGCCCGTGGAGGCGTTGACGTCGCTTTCCGCAATGCTCGATGCAATCGAAGCCGATCCGGACCCGGATCAGGAACTCGTCTGGCAGTTTGATGATGCTCTGCATATGTCCATCGCCAATGAGAGCGGCAATTCCTTCATGGCCGCCACGATCGGCGAGATGCGGCGCTATACCACGATCTTCGAAAGGCAGATGGCAGTGATCCGGGCAAAGCCCGACATGGCCGAGCATCGGGCAATCCTCACGGCTTTGTCGGCGGGCGATCCCGAGGCGGCGCGGCAGGCAATGGCCCGTCATCTCGATGCGGTCCGACAAGGCGTTCTCACAAATTACTGACAGCTTTCGCGACAGCACTTGCATCGGCGGCTGAATTTTGTATAAAAGTGGGATCCCAGATGAATGCAACTTTGGGACACCAATAAAAACAACTCCAGAGGTCATCATGTTCCGAATTCAATTGTCCCGCGGCGTTCTTGCCGCCTCATTCCTAGCTCTGACGACATCGCTCGCTCTTGCCCAATCCTGCGCGCCGAAGGTTGCAGCCGGCGAGTTGATCACGCCGGGCAAGCTCGTCATGTCGACCAATCCGACGCTGCCGCCCTTGCAGTTCATCGACTCCAGCGGCGAGCTGAAGGGCATGCGCATCGAGCTCGGCACCGAGATCGCCAAGCGCCTCTGCCTTCAGCCGGAATATATCCGCATCGAGTTCTCCGCGATGGTGCCTGGCCTGCAAGCCGGCCGCTGGGACATGATCAACACCGGCATCTTCTTCACCGAAGAGCGCGCCAAGATCATGCAGATGATCCCCTATGAAGACCAGGCGATCAGCGTGTCGATCGCGCCGAATTCCACCAAGAAGGTTGCCAGCAAGGACGACCTTGCCGGCATGACGATCGGCGTCGAAATCGGCGGCTTTGAGGAAACCAAGACGCGTTTGCTCGACAAGGAATTGCGCGATGCCGGCAAGCAGGGCTTGACGATCCAGACCTTCGACAATTTCGCGCTTGCTTATCAGGCTTTGCGTGCCGGGCAGGTCGACGGCGTCGTATCGATTGATGCCGTCGCCAAGGAATATGATGCGCGGGGCGACTTCAAGCGCGCTCTCAGCGGCCTCTATCCCGCGCCGGTCGCCGTCGCCTTCAAGAGCCCGGCCCTTGCCGATGCGGTATCGGCGACGCTCAAGGCAATGAAGGCCGACGGATCGCTGAAGGCGCTGTTCGACAAGTACGGATTGCCTATGGTGTCCGGTGATTATTCCGTGAAGGGCCCTGGCCGCTGATCGGCTTGATCGGTCCATCGGAATGGCGATGCGCGGGTCTGTCGCGCTCGCCTTGAGCAGAAAGCTACGTTCATGACGCTTTGGAGCTGGTCGGGTTTCTTCGGATACCTGTTTAATCCCTTCATTCTCGGTGGGGTCTTCACGACCATATGGCTGACCGTCGTGTCGCTGACGGCGGGTCTTATCCTTGGATTTGCCCTTGCCCTGATGCGGCGATCACCCTTCCGGTCGGCCAAGATCCTCGCCAAGACCTATATCTGGCTGTTTCGCGGCACGCCGCTGCTCGTCCAGCTCATCGCAATCTACACGGCGCTGCCGCAGTTCGGCATTCGCTTCACCGTGGTCGAGGCGGCCTTGATCGGGCTTGCGCTCAACGAAGCCGCCTACCTTGCGGAAATCATCCGCGCCGGCATCGAGGCGGTTCCGGAAGGGCAGGCCCGGGCCGCGCGAGCACTCGGGATGACGGAACGGCAGATCATGCGCCACATCGTCATGCCGCAAGCCTTCAAGGTCATCATTCCGCCGCTTGGAAACTCCGTCAACGGCCTGCTGAAGACGACCTCCGTGACGTCGGTCATCTCCATGGAGGAGCTTCTGAGGCGAACCCAGGTTCTCATCCAGGAACGTTTCATGGTGCTGGAGCTCTTCGCGGTGGCGGCCATCTACTACCTCCTTCTGACCACGCTCTGGGATTTCTTCCAGAACCATATCGAGAAGCGCTTCGGTCAAGCCACCAACTCGCGGCTTTCCATCACCGAGAAGCGCTAGAACCAGGATATCTGACATGACTAGGAAGTTTCGCGGTGTCTATACCGTGATGATCACGCCGCTGGACGCGAATGGCGCCGTGGACCTTAAGGCGCTCGCCGCCTTCACCGATTGGCAGGTGCGCGAGGGCATACATGGTCTCATCCCGCTCGGCTCGACCGGCGAGTTCCTGTCGCTGAGCGAAGAGGAACGCGACGGGGTCGCAAGGACGGTGATCGAAACCGTCGCCGGCCGCGTTCCGGTATTGATCGGAACCGGTGCGGAAGACACGCGCGAATGTGTTCGTCTGAGCCAAAAGGCGGAAACCATGGGCGCGGATGGCGTCATGATCATTCCGCCCTTCTATTCCACGCCGACGGATGACGAACTCGTTCATCACTACCGCACGGTTGCTTCTGCAATTTCCATTCCGATCATGGTCTACAACAACCCGGCGACAGCCAATGTCGATTTGAAGCCGGAGCTGGTGAAGCGCATCGCCGAGATTAGAGGTTGTGACTATATCAAGGAATCGACCCTCGAAGTAACGCGAGTGCGTGACATCATCCGTCTGGCGGGTGAGGATATGACCGTCTTCGGTGGTATCCTCGGTTTCGAATCCTTCGTGATGGGGGCTGAGGGCTGGGTGGCGGTTGCATCGAACGTCGCGCCGGGACCGATGGCTCGGATTTTCGAGCTCGTCGCGGATGAGAAGAAGATCGATGAGGCGCGCGCTCTTTACCTGAAGTGGCTGCCAATCATCCAGGCCGTGGGCGGGCAGGCCTATGTTGCCGGTTCGAAGTCGCTGCTGACGCATATGGGCTTTGCCGCCGGAACACCACGGCCGCCGCGGCTGCCGTTGCCGCCCGCACAGGATGAGGCCATGAAGAAGCTGGTTTCGGACTTCGGTCTGACATTCGGCGCCTGAGGATCGAGCAATGTCCGCCTCCCTTGCAATCTCGCAATCCGGATCGGAAACGCGCGTCGAGTTCTTCCTCGACGGCGCGGCTCTGCATGCCGAAAGCGGGATGACGATTGCCGCGGCAATCGAGGCGGGCGGGCGGCATGATTTTTCCCGCGGCCTCAAAGGCGAGGCGCGGGGTCTTTTCTGCGGCATGGGCGCGTGTCACGATTGCCTCGTCACTGTCGACGGCAAGGTCAGCCAGCGCGCCTGCATGACATCGGTCAAGGAAGGCATGCGGGTTGACCGGCCGTCCTCGAGGCCGGCGCTCGCGGCAGATGATTTTGCCGACCTCTGCGACGTGCCGGCGTCGATCGCCTGCACCGAGATGGATGTGTTGATTATCGGCGCGGGACCGGCCGGCCTTGCCGCTGCCGAAGTCGCTTCAGTGGCCGGGGCGAGCGTGACGCTTGTCGACGAGCGCGCCATCGCCGGCGGGCAATATTTCAAGCAACCCTCGACATCGAAGGCGACATTGCGCCTTGCCGGCGACGAGCAGGCACGATCAGGAGCCGACCTGATCAATCGCGTGCAAGCTGCCGGCGTATCGACGCTGGCCAGTACGGTCGTCTGGGGTGCGGAGAATGACGAGAGCGGCGCAAGGATCGCCTGCTACGGTCCCCAAGGCGCTTTCTACTGCAAACCGCGAATGATCGTCATCGCGACGGGCGCCTACGAACGGCCGGCTGCCGTTCCCGGTTGGACACGGCCCGGCGTCATGACGGCAGGCGCAGCGCAGACGCTGCTCAGAAGCTATGGCACGGTGCCCGCCGGTCGGATCGTCATTGTCGGCAACGGGCCACTCAACATCCAGGTCGCCAACGAGATCCGCAAGGCGGGTGGCTCCGTGGTCGCTCTGGTGGAATCCGCTCCGGCGCCGTGGAAGCAGCCGCTGACGGCGCTTAAGCTTCTTGCGGCTGACAGGGCGCTTGCACTGGGCGGTGTTCGGCAGCTAGCAGCCTTGCACGCCGCCGGCATTCCGATTCTGTGGGAAAGCAGCCTTGCGGCGATAGAGGGGACGGCCGGTGTCGAAGCGATCACCATCACTGGACCGAATGGTGAAGCGAGGCTTGAGGCAGATACCGTTCTCATCGGCGGCGATTTCGCTTCATCGAACGAGCTTTCCCGGCTGCTCGGTTGCGGCCATGAAGTCATCGATGGAAACCTTGCCGTCATCCGTAAGGACGATGGCGAGACGACGCTTCCGCATGTGCATGTAGTCGGGGAGGCGGCGCGTTTCGGCGGCGCGCATATCGCTCTGGCGCAAGGTCGGCTCGCCGGGATCGCCGTGGCGCGAAAGCTGGGGTTTGACGTCGCTGCCGATACCGAGGCCGAACGCAGGCTTGCGCGGCACAGGGCTTTTCAAGCCGCGCTCTGGACAGCTTTCAAACCGGCTCGTCCTGCGGCAGGCAATGTGCCGCCTGATCAGACCGTCATCTGTCGCTGCGAAGGTGTGACCTATGGCACGCTGCGGGCGCTTGGCGAGCACAGCGCCAAGGATATTGCGACGCTGAAGCGGTTATCCCGTGCCGGGATGGGGCGCTGCCAGAGCCGCTATTGTGGGCACGCGATTGCCGTCGTCGCTGGAGAAACCCGCGCATCCGGCGAAACGCGCGGCTTTCTGGCGCCGCAAATGCCATTACGGCCGGTGCCGCTCGCAGCACTCGCGGTTGAAAAGCCGGAATGGGGTGGCCACAGGCGGGCGCTGCTGCCGGAGAGGCCACCACTGGAAAGCCGCGAACCGCTGCCGTTGTCGCAAACGTCTACGCTGGTGATCGGCGCCGGAATTGCCGGGCTGTCGACGGCCCTCTTTCTCGCCCGTGAAGGCGAGGAGGTCACGGTATTGGAGCGCGCCTTTCCGAACTCGCTGGCCTCGGGCGGCAATGCCGGCAGCCTTCATGCGCAGCTTCTGTCTTTCGATCACGGCGCGCGCGCCGAAGGCGGCGGTAGCGCGGCCGAGCAGACGCTGCCCTTGCAGCGCGATTCCATCGCCCTTTGGGCCGCCCTGCAGGATGAACTCGGTTGCGATTTCGAGATGAAGGTGACGGGCGGGTTGATGGTCGCCGAGTCCGAGGCGCATATGCGCTTCCTTGCCGAGAAAGTCGGTGTCGAGCAGCGGGCCGGCATTGATTGCCGGCTGATTGGCCAAGAAGAATTGCGGGCGCTGGAACCGGCCCTGTCGCCGGACTTTGTCGGCGCCGCCTATTGCGCGCAGGAAGGCAAGATCAATCCGCTGGTCGCCACACAGCGCATTCTCGAAGCAGCGCGGGCGAAAGGTGCCCGCATCTTCGACCGATGTGAAGTCATCGGCATCGTGCCAGGTCCGGCCGGCTTCGATGTCGCCACGTCGCGCGGCGTCATCAGGGCAAAACGCATCGTCAATGCAGCCGGCGCCTTCTCGTCGCGCATCGGATCGATGCTTGGTCTCGATATTCCCGTCTTCGGTGCACCGCTGCAGATGGTGGTGACGGAGGCAGCAGCACCCCTGATCTCCTGCCTCGTCGCCCATGCCGATCGCCACCTGACCCTGAAGCAGGCGGCGAACGGCAACTTCATCATCGGCGGCGGCTGGACGGCCGGTCTCGATCCGGTGCATCAGCATCCAAGGCCGCTGCTTTCGAGCCTTGAGGGCAATCTTTGGGTTGCCCAGCATGTGGTCCCGGCGCTGCGCAAGCTTCATGTCATCCGCAGTTGGGCGGCGATGAACATCAATATCGACGGCGCGCCGATCCTCGGCGAGCATCCGTCGCGGCCCGGCTACTTCAGCGCTGTCACATCGAACGGCTACACGCTTGGCCCGATCGTCGGCCAGCTGACGGCACAGCTCGTCCTTGGCCGGGAGAGCGGCAGAGCGCTGCAACCGTTTTCCATCACTCGTTTCGCGAAAGGTTGCTCATGATCGAAATCAGTGGCGTCTCCAAATTCTACGGCAACTACGAAGTCCTGAAGAACTGCACCGTCAAGGTCGATCGTGGCGAGGTCGTCGTGGTTTGCGGCCCGTCCGGTTCCGGCAAGTCGACGCTGATCAAATGCGTGAACGGTCTGGAGCCTTTCCAGAAGGGCTCCATTCGCGTCCACGGGATCGAGGTGGGAGATCCGAAGACGGATCTGCCGAACCTGCGCACGCGCATCGGCATGGTCTTCCAGAATTTCGAGCTCTTCGCGCACCTGACCATCATCGACAATCTCATGCTGGCGCAGAAGATCGTGCTCGGGCGCAGCGAGACGATTGCGAAAACGAAAGCGATGCAGCTTCTCGATCGCGTCGAGCTTGCCGACCATGCCAATAAATATCCGAGCCAGCTTTCCGGCGGCCAGCAGCAGCGCGTGGCGATTGCGCGGGCGCTTGCCATGGATCCCCTGGCGATGCTCTTCGACGAGCCGACTTCGGCGCTCGATCCGGAGATGATCTCGGAAGTACTCGATGTCATGACCGGGCTTGCGAAAGACGGTATGACCATGATGGTCGTCACCCATGAAATGGGCTTTGCCCGCCGTGTCGCCACCCGCGTGATCTTCATCGACCAGGGCGAGATCGTCGAGGATCGCCCGAGCGAAGAATTCTTCGCCGGCAAGCACAATCCGAGAACCGAAGCTTTCCTCGGAAAGATCCTGCAGCACTGAGGAAGCAACCGCGTCCGATGCTTTCCGGGCCGATAAGCGACATTTCCAACTCAAAGAAAGAATTCCGATGAAATTGAAGATTACTGCCGGTCCTTTCGAATTCGATGCCGTGCTTGAAACCGCGAAAGCGCCCAAGACCTGCGAGGCCTTCCTCAAGCAGATGCCGTTCGAGGGCCAGATCGTCCATGTCCGCTGGTCGGGCGAGGGCGTCTGGATTCCTCTCGGCGATCTCGACTTCGGCGTTGGATACGAAAACCATACGAGCCATCCGGCACCGGGGCATATCATCCTCTATCCGGGCGGCATCAGCGAAACCGAAATCCTGCTTGCCTATGGCGGCGTCGATTTCTCGTCGAAAATGGGCCAGCTCGCCGGCAATCACTTCATCACGGTGACTTCCAACCTCGACAAGCTTGCTGAATTGGGTCGTCTGGTGCTTTGGGAAGGAGCGCAGCACATCAGGTTCGAACAAATTTCCGACTAGAGCAATACCAGGCCCCTAGGTCAGCGGAGGGATTAGGCCCAGACTCAAGCTTTCCTGGACGGAAAGAAGGCTCGGTCGGAACCGAGCCTTCCTCTCTTTTCTGATCGGAGGCCTATTTCAGATCAGATTGGATTAGAAACTGCGCTCAAAGCGGAGAATGCCGGCCCACTGGTCCTGATTGATCGAATCCCAGCTGGTGTAGGAGAGCTCCGGCTCGATGAGCAGGTTCCTGACCGGGTACCACTTGATGTTCGTGGTCGCTGCGAAGATCTTCGAGTCGGTGTAGGCGAGCTGGAGGTTCCACTTCAGCTTTTCGTTGATCGGAACGCCAACGCCGCCCCAAAGTGCCCAGTCGCCCCAGCCGCACAGCGCCGGACGACCAGCAGGGCAAGCGGTCCCGGTATTGGTGCCGGCATACTTGTTGAGCTTGTCGCCGTCGGTGTTCCAGCCACCCATCAAGAAGGCCGAGAAGACACCGAAGTCAGCATCGACACGAGCCTTGATGGCGCCTTCTTCGACGATCGAGTCGTAGCCGCCAACAACCTTGAAGCCCCATGCGCCAGACTTGAAGCCGGCACCGGCAACAACGTCGGGAGCGTAATGGTCGGAGCTGTCTTCGCCGTTAGCGCCAGTAGCGCCCGTACCGGAATTGGTATCTTCGACGGAGATCACAGCCGTGAAGCCGTTGCCTGCATCGTAGTTGTAGGTGATCTGGTTCAGCTCGTACGGACCGTCATAAACCACGTCGTCGTTGATGACGTCGCCGGCATAACCGGTGAAGACGTTGAACTGCGAGTCTTCCTTACCAACGGTGAAGCCACCGAGGCTGATGCTGGCATGCAGCAGGTTGGTGAACGTCGAGCCGCCGTCGTCCCAGTCCCAACGCAGCTCGGTGTTGGTCTTCAGCGGACCGTATTCGGTGTCCGTCGCGGTCTGCAGCTGCAGCTCAGCGCGGGTGTGCCAGAGCGTACCGAAACGGGCGTTCGGATCATACGCGCTGTACCACTGACCTTCGGTACGAACCTTGCCGCCAATCTTGAGGCAGGTTTCGGTGCCCGGGATGAAGAAGTAGCCGGCGCCGTAAGCATCGCAGATACGGACGTACTCAAGCTGCTCCGGCTCAGCAGCGACGACAGCGTCGGCCGCATGAGCGCCGGAAACTACTGCCAGTGAAGCAGCGGAGCCGAGAAGAAGGCTCTTGATATTCATTAGTTTCTCCAATCGATATGCCTGATCGGAACGACGCTGACGACCACCCGCTACGTTCATTGATCCGGCTGTTCCCCCTTGATTGGAAGCCGACGGCCCCCCGCGCATACGATAGAGAAGGAAATGCACGTGCCGAAATCCAATATTTCGGTCATGCTTTGTAATTTCTTCATATCAATAGGTAGTAGATGCGCAACTGCATCACGCAGAAACAAAATGTATAAACATAATATATGCTCGAATATTATAAGTATTAATAGAGAAATATTTGATAAATGTATGTAATCTGTGGATATACTACTATAAGCCTTAATTGGTATTCGCTCACCGTATTTCGTATGAATCAATCGCCCCTAAACCGTAACGTCAAATTGCATCAAGCATGCCGCAGAGCGACAGGGTTCAGCTTGGCGCGCGGCGAGCCTGGGAAGCGGGCGGGTTGGACGCCGAAGTCACCACAGCTTGTTCCATCATCGTCCCGCGAGCTTTCCCCCTGCAGGAAGCAACCACAGGGGGCGTGGCGCGGACGGATGTGAAGCGCCCCGACCGGACCGGGGCGCGGTGTTTCACTCTGCGAGCTCGAGCACGAGTTCGACTTCAACCGGCATGCCGAGGGGCAGGCTGACCACTCCGAGGACGATCCGGCCCGACAGCATCTCCGTGCCGAAGACCTTGAGGAGGAGCTCGGATGCGCCATCGGCCACTTTCGGATGATCCCGGAAATCGCCTTCCGTCGCAATATAGACGCCGAGCTTGGCGATGCCTGCCACCTTGTCGAATGAACCAAGATATTCCTTGATGGCGGCAAGCGCGCTCAAGGTGGCGATCTCGGCCGCCTTGCGTCCGTCCTCTGCGGATAGTTCGCCGCCAACGCGTCCAACATATTGCGGCTTGCGGTCAACGACCGGGAGCATTCCGCTCAGGAACAGCAGCTTTCCGATCTTCACCGCCTCCACATAGGCGCCGAACGGCGTGGGAGGCGGAGGAAGCGCGATACCAAGATCCTTCAGCCGCTGTTCTGCGCCAGCGGCCGGCGCTTCGCCAGCGCTTACCATTTTCCCAAATGTGCGCCGCCGTCGACGTGCAGCACCTCCCCGGTTATACGCGGAGCCTCTGTCAGGAAGAGGACGGCGTCGGCGATCTCCCGGACGCTGGAAATGCTGTGCATCGGCGACAGCGTGTTAAGGAAATCCCTCGGATTATCCTTGTGAAGCGGCGTGTCGACGACGCCGGGCGCTACCGTGTTCACACGAATTCCTTCCTTTGCGTATTCGAGGGCGATGTTCTTGGAGAGTGCCTCGATACCACCCTTGGTGGCCATCGCGACGGAAGCGTTGACGCCGGCGATCGGGTGATCAACCAGAGGCGTGGTGATGCTGACGATACTGCCGCCGGTCTTCTGCATCAACATCTGGCGCACGACCAATTGGGTCAGATGCAGAAAACCCTCCAGATTCGTCGAGGATAGTTTGCGGTAATCTTCCAGGGTGTAGTCGATGAACGGCTTGGTGAAGAAAATCCCGGCATTGTTGACCAGAGCGTCGATCGTCCCGAAGCGGGCGAGCGCGGTCTCGACGACGCGCTCAGCCGTGGCGGGATCGGCGATGTCGCCGTCGATGCGAGCCAGCCTGTCGGAGGCCTTGATCTCGTTGGTTTGACTGACGCGCCGCGATGTCGCGACAACATTATAGCCTCGGTCGAGGAAGGCATTGGCAAGGCCGGCACCAATGCCCTGCGAAGCACCGGTAATCACTACTGTTTTTTCTGTTTGCATTGTCGTTCTCCATTTCACGAAGCGACCTCACCGCCATGCATCGGCCCGGAAGGCCGGACCGATCGAGAGAGGATGAGGTGGTTGGTTTGCTCTCGTGGGAGGAATATGCCCACTTGGGCTTTACGTGATTAGATGGAAATATATGGAATCAATTTTCCATCTATGCAAAAATCAGAAGATGACTGATCTGAACGACATCGCTGTTTTCGTGAAAGTAGCGCAGCTCGAGAGCTTCAGCCGGGCCGCCCATGCGCTCGGCATGCCGGTCTCGACGGTGAGCCGCAGAGTAACAGCGCTCGAAGAGCAGCTGGGTGTGACGCTCCTGCAGCGCACGACACGCAAATTGAACCTCACCGCACAGGGACGCGCCTATTTCAATCAGTGCAACGAGCCGCTCAACCACCTCTATGATGCCGAGCGGGTGCTCATTCACGCACAGAGAAAGCCGGAGGGCCTGCTTCGGATTTCCGTGCCGGTGGTCCTGGGGCAGGAACCCTTCTATGATTTCATTTCTGCGTTTCTGAAAAACTATCCGCGCATCCAGGTCGATCTCTTCATCACCAATACGTTTCTCGATCTGATCGCCGAGAATGTCGATCTCGCCATCCGTTTCGGAGAATTGCAGGATTCGACGATCATTGCGCAGCGCGTCGGCAAGAGCGTCCGTTATGTAGTCGCGACGCCGACCTATCTGCAGGGTCGTGCCCTACCCACCAAACCCGAGGATTTGCGGGAGCATCAATGCGTCCTGTTGAATGGCCGCAACAATGAAACCGAATGGCATCTGGTCAACGGCCGCAAATCGGCGAAGGTGCAGGTTTCGGGACCGATCGCGAGCCGC
The DNA here is from genome assembly GCF_051811145.1 of Rhizobium sp. 11_C7_N12_5. Classification (NCBI taxonomy): domain Bacteria; kingdom Pseudomonadati; phylum Pseudomonadota; class Alphaproteobacteria; order Hyphomicrobiales; family Rhizobiaceae; genus Rhizobium; species Rhizobium sp. 11_C7_N12_5. The sequence goes on along the minus strand of NZ_JBPWPY010000002.1, from coordinate 2,039,348 downwards.
GATTTCCAGTCGGTAAGCGCATTTACCTACAAGGGCCACGGCGTAGGCCTGTTGCCTTCGAATTATTGTGACGACCGGATCGAACGCGGCGAACTCGTCCGCCTCCTGCCGGATTGGTCCTCGCCCGAAATCTTCGTGCACGCGGTTTATCAGACACGGCGCTTCCTGCCATCGAAGCTGCAAGTCTTTCTCGATGCGTTGAAGGCCTGGAAGAGCCCGCTCTGGATTCCGCTGCGGTGACCATGTTCCGATAGTCGGATTGATTGGCTCGAGCAGCAAGGCAGAGGGTCGCTCAAGGGCCTCGCGCACTCTCTTCTCCTGCAAGAAGCCTCAGCCAGGCTCCGGCATGGAACAGGCTCATTAGGAGATACATCGGCGCCATTCCGCCAAACAGCGAGCCGCCTTGCACCGAGCAGATCATGTCGGCTGCGCCATCGCGGGCGGTCAGCAGCGCCATTGCGGCGAAGGTTGGCGCCGCGGCCAGCTGAAGCCAGCGGCCGATGCCCGCATATTGCAGCAGGCCGGCGGCACGCGCGCCGGCCCTTTCGTGGATTTCAGACAATCTGGACATCGGCTAGGCTCCATAGCGGTCGTGATGACGCCACCAGACACCGGTTTCGTTGCGGCCGAGCGGCGCCCGGTCGAGCCACTGATACATGCCCCAGAGGCCGTCTAGTCCGCGGGCATAGGACGAATAGGTGTGATAGATCTCGCCATCCTGCATAGCGAAGGCGCTGACACCCGGCCGGTCGCGCGTGTAAGTCGCGACATCCGTTCCTGTCATCGAGGCGATCTGCGCGACCGGGCCTTCGCTGCCGCGCAACTCCCATTGCTGCACCGTCTTGCCCGCCAGCGGCTCGGGCATCGGCGGCTCGCGGCGGTAGTTGTATTCGATGTTGCCGTCGCGCTGCTCCTCCGGTGTGAACCAGACGTTGAAATCGTGGTTGAAGTCGCTGTTGGCCGACGAGGCCCAGTCGAAGGTCCAGCCCATGCGACGTTTGAATTCCTGCAGTTTCGCAAGCGGCGCCCGGGATACCGCGGAAAAGGCGACGTCATGGTTTTCAAGATGCACGGCAAAGCCGTTGAAGCCATCGGCGATCGACGAGCAGGATGGGCAGCCGGCCGTGTAGTCCGGTCCGAACATGAAGTGGTAGACGAGAAGCTGGGAGCGCCCCTTGAAGAGCGCCGAGAGCGGAACCGTGCCATCCCCTGTTTCGAGCCGATAGTCCTTTTCCACCCTTACCCAGGGCAACTGCTGGCGGCTCGCGGCAATTTCATCGCTGCGCCTCGTCAGCTCCTTTTCCTCTTCCAGCAGGGAAAGCCGCGCCGAAAGCCACTCCTTACGCGTTCCTGTCCTGTGCATCGTCATGGTTGATCTCCTGTGTCTGCTAGGTTTGTCTATCCGGCGCGGCATCTTGCAGGCCGATGGGGAATAACTTACGGCTGGAAGCAGGACGGGTGGGAGTTACAAGTGTGACGGGATTTCGATGGACTCGCTGATCATCGCCGCCGCACAGGCGCTTGCGTCAGGCGATCCGCTGGGCGCGATGAAACGCGTGGCGCTACGCGACGATGCACCGGCGCTGGCGCTTCGCGGCATTGCGATGGCGCAGCTCGGCGACCTAGTCCGCGCCAAGACGCTGCTGAAGAGCGCCGCGCGCGCCTTCGGCCCCCGCGAGGCGGTGGCCCGCGCCCGTTGCGTCGTGGCCGAGGCGGAGATTGCCCTCGTTTCGCGAGATCTCGGTTGGCCGGAAAAGACGCTGGAGACGGCGCGGGCCGTCCTCGACAAGCATGGCGACCGCATCAATGCCGCTCACGCCCGCAACCTGCAGATACGCCGCCTGCTGCTTATCGGTCATCTCGACGAGGCCGAACGGATGCTCGCGAAACTTGATCCCTCGCCGCTACCGCCGGCCGCAAGGGCAAGCCATGAGCTTGCGGTTGCCGGTATCGCTATCCGCCGCCTTCGTACCGAGCAGGCCCGTGGTGCCCTGGCGCGAGCGGCGGAGGCAGCACGCAAGGCCGGCATTCCCGCGCTCACGATCGAAGTGCGCGACGCCGCGCGCGTTCTCGACGCACCGGCGGCCCGGCTAATCGCACACGGCAGGGAGCGCCTGCTTTCGCTCGGCGAGGTGGAGGCTCTGCTGTCCTCCGGAGCGCTGGTCATCGACGCCTGCCGCAATGTCGTGCGCAGCGGCGGTGAAGTCGTGTCTTTGGCGAGTCGGCCGGTGCTGTTTACACTGGCGCGGGTGCTTGCCGAGGCTGCTCCCGCGGACGCGTCGCGCGCCGTGCTGCTTTCCCGCGCTTTCCACGCCCGCCATGCCGACGAATCCCACCGGGCACGGCTCAGAGTCGAGATCGGCAGGCTGCGCACTGCGTTGGAACCTTTTGCCGATATTGGCGCGACGACGCACGGCTTTGCGCTGACGCCGCATGGAAAACGCGATATCGTTGTGCTGGCGCCACCTGTCGAGGCGGAGCACGCCTCTCTGCTTGCGCTGCTCGCCGACGGCGAATCCTGGTCGAGTTCGGCGCTGGCGATCGCGCTGGCCACAAGTCCGCGCACGGTGCAGCGGGCGCTCGATGCACTGGCGGCCACCGGGCGGGTGCAAAGCATCGGCAATGGCCGCGCTTGTCGCTGGATGATGCCGCCGGTCGTCGGCTTCCCGACAACATTGTTACTCCCGGGACCGCTGCCGAGCGACTAGGGTTGGAGCTGCCGAATTCAACAGATGCTGACCGGAGGATGGATACTATGAAAAAGTCTCAAGCTGAGGTCATTCGCGAATATGGCCCCTTCGAGAATGCGCCCCGCGTAAACGGCGTTACCTTCGACGGCCGGCATGTCTGGTTCGCCTCTGGCGAAAAGCTGCACGCCCTGGACCCAGAAAGCGGAGCGCAGGTGCGCTCGATCGACGTCGCCTCGCATGCGGGCACCGCTTTCGACGGGCGCTATCTCTACCAGATCGCCGAGGACCGGATTCACAAAATCGATCCCGAGAGCGGAAAGGTGCTCTCCACCATTCCCGCGCCCGGCAACGGCGGCGATTCGGGTCTCGCCTGGTGCGAGGGAAGCCTGTGGGTGGGCCAGCACCGCGGCCGCAAGATCCACGAAATCGACCCCGAAACCGGTGCTATCAGGCGCACCATCGAATCCAACCGTATCGTTACGGGTGTCACATGGGTTGATGGCGAGTTGTGGCACGGCACCTGGGACGGCGACGAAAGCGACGTTCGCCGCATCGATCCGATGACGGGCGAAGTGCTGGAACGGCTGGAAATGCCTGAGGGCACCGGCGTCTCTGGCCTCGAATCCAACGGCGGCGACCTCTTTTTCGCCGGTGGCGGCGGCAGCGGCAAGGTGCGAGCGATCCGCCGCCCGCGTTGAGGGATATGCTGCGGCGTTTCTGCACATGCTTGCTTATTTGTATCGATGGCAAATTGGTCACGTTGGGTACACCGCTTCGTCTGCGTCTTTGAGCAGCCGTTAAGGGCGCCTATAGTCGTGGCGAACGCGCATCGCGCAGAGGCGGCCCGCGCACGAAATGACAGTTGCAGAATTCGGACCAACACCTCGCCAATCCGCGCGCTCTTTCTTTCCCGTGCCGATCAGCTAACGAAGTCATCGTGTCTTCGTCAATCTGCGTGTCAGTGCGAGGGATCAAAGGGTGTTGCGATCGCAACCCGCGACTGCGCCACCTGGAAATCGGCCGGCAGCATCCGGTGATAGGCAAGCACGAGCTGGCAAGCGCTGCGCGCGTCGTGCCGCAGATCGTGATGAATGACGAAGGCAATGTCGCCTGCGGCCAGAAGCTTGATATTATCTTGATCGAGATCATGAGCCGCAAAGACCGTGCATTCGCGCCGGGCCTCGGTGAAGGCTTTCAATATGGCGCGATTGCCGCCGCCGATCGAGTAAACTGCGCGAATGTCCGGTTCCTGTTCCAGCGCATCGCGAACGAGCAGTTCTGTCGTGCGATCGACGCCGAAACCTTCGGAGATCCGCGCGACGGAAAGCCAGGGAAATCGCTCGGCGAGCACATTGCGGAATCCCTGTTCGCGCTCGTCTTCACCGGCAAAGAGCCTGCTCGACAGTGTCACCAGCACCTTGCCCGTCCGCCCTCCCGCCATGCGCCCGAGCAGATAGGCCGCCGTCGCACCCGCCACCCGGTTGTCCATGCCGACATAGCCAATCCGGGAGCTTGCCGGCAGATCGGTCACCAGCGTGACGACCGGAATTTTTGCCGCCATGAGCTGGGCAGCAAGCTCGGCAATCGCCGGCGTCGAAGCGGCCTTCAGGATGACACCATGGCTCCCGCGCCGGCGTATGGCGTGCAGGATGGACAGCAATTCCTGCTCGCTCATCGTCTCGGCGACGTGAAATCGTGCGGAAAACGAAGCGGGACGCATGCCGGGTAGTTCGGCCTCGAATGCTTCGCGTACCGCCGTGGAAAAGCGCTGAGGCGTGTCCATCACGACATCGATGACGAAGCGCCGCCCGGCGAGGCCCGATTGTAGATACTGCCGTTCCAGTTCGGAAATTGCCGCCGCGACCCGCGCTCGCGTGACGGCGCGAACGCCCGCTCGTTCATGCATCACCCGGTCGACGGTCGCCAGACTGAGGCCGGCCTGCAAGGCGATATCCTTCAGCGGAAAGCGTGATGTCACCGGTTTTCCTTATGAGGTGTTTTTGAGGGCTTTTCTGCCTTTCTCATAGGCCGGGCGGATATTACGATCAATGCATAAGTCCAACACCACTTCGGGAGCAGATCACCATGGACACTCAGACGCTCGCCAGCCGGCGCAGCCGGAAAGTTTGGCTTTCGGCCGATTGCGGCAGCTTCGATCATTTCAGGACTTTGGTCGAAAAGACTGCTGACCCGGCAGACTGGCCCTTTGCCGACGGAATCGAGAAGAACATCCTCATCTATGATGGCGAGAAGGTCCGGAACGCCGCAGGAGATGAACATGATCGCCGCGCGCTGATGGCTGAATGGGTCGAAGCATTCACCTCCGGTCCCGGCATCATCGCCATCAAGAATGCCATGCCCGACGGTGCGGTTGTCGATCGTGCCACTGCCGTGTTCGATGCAATCGTCCGCGACGAGCGCGAGAAAGGCAAAGGCGCGGGCGACCACTTTGCCAAGCCCGGCGCTAATGACCGCATTTGGAACTCGCTTGAGAAGCACTGCCTGGCGGATCCGGAGAATTTCACCCGCTACTATGCCTCCACCGCCGTCGCCATGGTATCGGAAGCCTGGCTGGGCGCCGGCTACCAGATGACCGCGCAGATGAACCGGGTCAATCCAGCCGGCACCGCGCAGAAGCCGCATCGCGACTACCACCTCGGCTTCATGACGCCCCAGCAGATGCAGGCCTATCCCGGACATATCCACGCCGTTTCGCCTCTGCTCACCCTGCAAGGAGCCGTCGCGCATTGCGACATGCCGCTCGAAAGCGGACCGACGCTGTTTCTGCCCTATTCTCAGACGTTCTTCGAAGGCTACATCGCCTTCGGCCGTCCGGAGTTTCAGGCGCACTTCGCGGAGCACCATGTGCAGCTGCCGCTGAAGAAGGGCGATGCCGTCTTCTTCAATCCGGCGGTCATGCATGGCGCCGGCAACAATGTCTCAAAGGACATCTACCGCATGGCAAATCTCCTGCAGGTGTCATCGGCATTCGGACGGGCAATGGAAAGCATCAATCGGAACCGGATGTCGGTCACAGTCTATCCTGCGCTGCTCGCCGCGCTTGAGGCAGGCGCGCTGAACCGCGCCGAGGCGGCCAATGTGATCGCATCGACGGCCGAAGGCTATGCCTTCCCCACCAATCTCGACAGCGATCCGCCGGTCGGAGGCCTTGCACCGAAAACGCAGGCCCAGATCATGGCCGAGGCGATCGACGCCAAGGTGGATGCTGGGCGCTTTGCGGAGCTGATCGCGGCTCACGCAACACGCAGGGAGGCGTGAAGGTCCGATGAATCGCCTGGATGGAAAATTTGCCGTCGTCACCGGCGGCACGCAGGGGCTGGGTGCGGAAGTCGCACGTCTTTTTGCCGAGCGCGGCGCCGCAGGGATTACGATCTGCGGCCGCAGCACCGCCAAGGGCGAGGCCAAGGCACGGGAGATCGGTGACCGATATGGCACGCCGGTCGTCTTCGTCGCAGCTGATCTCGGCCGGGTTGAGGATTGCCGCAAGGTCATAGACACAGCGGCCGAGCGGTTCGGCCGGATCGACGCCCTAGTCAACGTTGCCGCGATCACCGACCGGGGCACGATTCTCGATACCGATCCGGAGCTGTTCGACCGGATCTTCGCAGTCAATGTGCGTGCGCCGTTCTTTTTGATGCAGGACGCGATCAAGAACATGATCGCCAATGGCATCGAGGGCACGATCGTCAACATCTCCTCGATGTCGTCGATGGCCGGGCAGCCCTTCATCAGTGCCTATTGCTCGTCCAAGGGGGCGCTCGACACGCTGACCCGCAACACTGCCTTCGCCCTTTTGAGAAACCGGATCAGGGTCAATGCGCTCAATATCGGCTGGATGGCAAGCGATGGCGAGGACCGCATCCAACGGGAGTATCATGGCGCTGGCGACGACTGGTTGGCGAAGGCGGCTGCCAATCAACCATTCGGCCGGCTTGTCGAGCCGGCCGAGGTTGCACGCGCTGTCGCCTATCTGTCTTCCAGGGAATCCGGTCTGATGACCGGCGCTGCCATCAATCTGGATCAATCGATCTGGGGCGCCTATGAAGATACACCGCATCCGAGGGAGGCGATTTAAGGCAGGGCGGCTGGCGGGGGATGCTCCCGCACCGACGATGAGCAGCGGCGTCAATTGGCGCTGAGCCCGAGGCTTGCTTTGTACCGAACCCCCAGGAGGCGATCTACTTCGATACGCCTTCCATCCGATGTTCTGAAAAGGCGGGTTGGCGAAAACGAATTCGCCGACCTCGACGCCTGTGAGAATCTTGATAAATATTTCCGCCGACTTCGAAGTACGGCGATTCACCACCTTCAGTTCCTGATTGAGCGCGGCAGCACGAAAGATCCGGTGGAACGAAGGGAGGATATTGTCCCACATCCGGAGTAGTCTTGCGCATGGAAGCTTGCAGGTGTCCCCGGATATCCTTGTTAAGGCTTTGACACCATCTAATATGGAGGCGAATGCCGCAGCCTCCCGGAACTCTGAGAACGAAGGGCCCAGACGATGCAAAGAAACTACTACTCTTCCCTTGGCGGCCATCCGCCGCAAAGTGATCTCCTGACAGGAAGAGCTGTATTCACGGAGGCCTATGCGGTCATCCCCAAGGGGGTGATGCAGGACATCGTCACCAGCTTCCTGCCCTTCTGGAACGACACGCGCTGTTGGGTGATTGCCCGCCCGCTCTCCGGCTTCGCCGAGACCTTTTCCCAATATGTCATGGAAGTGGCGCCGGGCGGCGGTAGCGACCGGCCGGAGCAGGATCCGGAAGCCGAAGGCGTGCTCTTCGTCGTTGATGGCGAGGTTGAACTGACGCTGCCGGCCGGCAAGCACATTCTCCAGCCGGGCGGTTATGCCTTCCTGCCGCCGGGCCTGACCTGGTCGCTGCACAACCGCAGCACCGCCCATGCCCGCTTCCACTGGATCCGCAAGGCCTATGAGGCCGTCGAAGGGCTGGATCATCCCGAACCGCTTATCCTCAACGAGAAGGATATCACGCCGTCCACCATGCCCGGCACGGAAGGGCGCTGGGCGACGACCCGTTTCGTAGATCCTTCCGATCTCCGCCACGATATGCATGTGACGATCGTCACCCTTCAGCCCGGTGCCGTCATTCCCTTCGCGGAGACCCATGTCATGGAGCATGGCCTCTACGTGCTGGAAGGCAAGGCCGTCTACCGCCTGAACCAGGACTGGGTGGAAGTGGAAGCCGGCGACTTCATGTGGCTGCGCGCCTTCTGCCCGCAGGCTTGCTATGCCGGAGGCCCCGGCCCGTTCCGCTACCTGCTCTACAAGGACGTCAACCGCCACATGACGCTCCGCCCCTTCGGTTCGCGCCGTTAGGCTCGCTACTATCTTCAGCACCCCGCGCCCTTCCGGCGCGGGTTTTTGTTTGTTCAGCGGGTTGGCTGCATAGCCGAATTCTTCTCATTGCCGGCTGCCGGCTGTACCGCCGGTCCTTAGCCGGAGATGACGCTCCATTGAAACTTTGTTTGCCCCCATCATGCGGGGCGTTGTGTAACTATCCTGATCGCTTCGACTGGCCGGCCGTGCCTTGCGCTCGCTTCCAGCCTGGCGCGGGGAGGCAGTTCGAACGCCGTGTATGGTGGAGAGATCATGGATCTGCAAAAGATCAAAATGCTGATCGAATTCGTCGGTCGGTCGCGAATTTCCGAGCTGGTGGTGAGCCAGGACGGGACGACGGTGCGAATCTCGAACAGCATTTCCAAGCGGGCAGCCGCTGCGGACAATCCGGGTGTTGCGCGACAACTGCCTGTTCAACCATCTGTCGTAACGGATGCCGTCGAGCCTGAAGGCGACAAGGCTGGCCAAACGGTGATCGCGCCCAGGGGCGGATCATTGCCGAAATTGCTGGTGCGGCCGCCTTTGTCGAACATCTGAGAAATGCGGGTTGGGCTGTTGCCTTCGCGACAGGTGGGCTGCGCAAAATGTCACGAAGAAAACTGACCGCGATCGGTGTCAAGTTTGCGGATGATTTGCTCGTGACCGCTTCCGAATATGTGACGCGGGAAGAACTGGTCGTGCAGGCGATCGAAGCAGCTCGAATACATTACGCCTTCACCCCAGGCCGGGTTGTCTCGATCGGTGACGGAATTTGGGACCTGAAGACTGCCGCGGCCCTGGGGTTGCACTTCCTCGGCGTAGGAACAGGCCCGAAGGCGGAAATCCTCGCAAGCGCGGGCGCAACCGTGGTATCGGACTTTCGGGACAGAGCCGCAGCGACAGCCTCTTTGCAGCAATGTGGATTGGCGCAGTATTAAGGCCCCTTGGACGCGTCAGGCTCTCCCAAGGCGGCCCTCATAGGTCGTAACAATCATAAAGATCCGTCCGGAAGGGAAGCCGCAGGCTCTTGGTCGCGCCTGCTCGTCATTCATGCCGGTCGCTTTCGCGTGCGTTCAGCGCAGGCACGCCGAAAACAACCTAGACAAGTGTGATGTGATCGGGATCAAGGCCGTTTTGTTGATTCGTAGAACGTTCAGCAAAAATGCTATCATAACAGTACTTAAAACAAGCCACCCCATGAAGCGTTAAGTCATACTTTAAGGCGGCCCTGACCCATGTTGCTGCGGTGAAGCATAGAACTGCGGTGATCTGGAGCCACCCTTCAAGGATTCTACGTTTCTTGCTTTATTTATCTTGTGTAGTGAATATGGTAACCGACATATTGATTGCGTGGGAGCATTGATGGTTAAGTTCAACTTCGGTGAACCTCCGGCGGATGAAGCCGCTGCCGACATCTCGACCGAGTGCCAGCGCCAATTGCGGCCTCTCGTCGATGAAATTATCCAAGCAGCGGTTGCGGCCGGGTGGAATCAGAAAGATGTTCTTTTGGCCTTGGCGGACCTGGCATGGGATCTCTATGAGGACCGTCGCGGTGATCTGTAACCAGAGGCTCTTGCGGTAAGATAGGAAGCTCGATCTCAATCTGGAGAGCGATCGGCCGGCTGGCACCACGTCCAGGCACTGATCGACGAAAGGTGCAAGCAACCGGTTCTTTCTTTTGCGTCACACACATTTCCGCCTTCACAATTAACTGTTCTGTCCTATCTAAACTGCGCGCGTTCAGCTGATTTTTGGCGGCGCTGTGCGGCAAGTGGGGTTGGGAAAAGAAGGGACGTCAAGCAACGCTTGGAGTCCTGCCTGCTGGTTCGTGCATAGATGATTTCGTTCGGGCGGGGCGATACAGAATGAGAGATACGCAAGAGCCTCGGGAGCGAGGCGCTTACGGTGATGTTGATCGTGGGCTGGCGGAACGATATGTCTTCGATATAATTCCGGAAAGCGCAGGTCCGAGAAAGGCCACCATGCGAGGGAGCGTGATACACTCCATTCGCAGCCCCGGATCGCAGAAGTTCCTGGCCAAGGAGCATTCTGTTGGAATTGTGCTGGCGCCCGCGCGCAAGTTGAGAGCCTCGCTCGGTAGCGACAAAATTACGGAGTACGATGCGCCGGTCGGCTGTATCGCCATTAATCCTGCGGGCGTCGATAGTAGCCTCTCCTGGTTGGCGACCAGAAAAAATCTCGTCGTAGCTATACCTCCCGAAGTGCTGTCCGAGTTAGCTCTTCATGAGTTCGATCTCGCCGATGTAGAGCTTGAGCCGCCTGCTTTCGGTACAGTCGATCTCTGGGCGCTCAATATAGCCCAGAGGGTCTCCGGCGAGCTGACTGAGAAAGCACGTCCGAATGAGCTCTATCTGGACTCGTTGGTGACGCTGTTCGGTATTCATCTGCTTCGCACTTATACACGCCGCAAGAAGCAGTCTGCGTCACCCAAGGGCGGGCTCTCCGCCCATAGCGCTCGACGTGTTCAAGAATACCTCATGGAACATCTTACGCAAAAGGTACATATCGCCGAGCTCGCGTCGGTAGCGGGAATTTCACCGAATCACTTCATAGTGAGGTTCGCCAAGACGTTTGGAGTGCCGCCGCATCGCTACCTGATTAACCTGCGCTTGGATTTTGCGGAAAAACTGCTTGTCGATAGTGGGTTCGCGATTACCGAAGTTGCCTACATGGCCGGATTTTCGGATCAAAGCCATTTGGCCGCCACCATGAAGAAGTACAGGGGAAGAACGCCGACCGAGCTACGATTTGCACGGTAATCGGTCCTGGCTCTGGTGGAATTTGCTATTTTGAGCAGGTCCGCTCATGGCTATATGGGCGCGACGCCATTCGTTCCGCCCGCGTCTACACTGAAAAATCATTCATCTGGTGGCGTGCTTGTGGTTCGTCGGCCGACGCTCGACACCGGTGCGCTATGGTCCAATGAAAAGCGGAACAGGCCGAATTGAGTGTGGCAAAGCGGACACACTTACTGTTCGCCGAGTAAAGACCGGAATTTCTTATAAACAGTCCGTAGTTTTCTAAAATACCAACACCGCAAATATGGCCAAACTCGCTATGGTATTAATTCGGTGGGTTTATGGACATTCAATTCCCTGAATTTGAAATCTTTGCTCCGAAGATCGAGGTAGCCTGGACTGCCTTGCAAGATCGATATGCCAGCCGCCTGACCGGCGCGGAGGTCGATTATCTATTTGCCTGCCTCGTCTTCGGTTTGACCTCTCCGGCCTATGGGGAAGGGGAGCCGCTATTCCATTTCGATGTCTGCCGCGCCCTGGTGACGATGAAGCTTCCGCCCGATCGGGCCGAGGCTGCCTTGTATTCCGTTCCGGAGCTGACGCAGCCATGGGCCGATACTGTCCGTGAACAGCTCGAAAGTCAGGCCGCCAAAATGGGTCGCGCGCTTCTGCAAGCGCATAATTTCAACGACGATGCAGCCGCCGATGCGGGTTCACGCGTGCTTGGTCGTCCAGATAGCAGCGAGGAGAAAGCAGCATGAGCAAGTGCGTTGGGGAACATCTGCAGACCAAATCGCGTAACGGATTTGCACGAAGCTGGATTTCGGGCGGTGATGGCAATCGCATGGGTCGCCGCCGACTGATGGCGGTGCTGCGGATGGCATCTCGCGTGCTCGGCTTCAAGCGGAGCCGTCTGGGGCACGGGATGCTGGGTATTGGTGGAGCGGTGGCACTGGTTGCGATCGCATTCGGGGGCATTGCCACACCGGCTCTGGCGCAGTATGCCGCCGGCGGTGGAACCGCGACAGGCGGCAACGCCGTCGCCATCGGCAACGTTACCCAAGCGAATGGTGCGAACAGCGTGGCGTTGGGCACCTCCAACAGCGCAACAGGCGATGCTTCGATCGCCATCGGCTACGCGATGGGTGTCAATGGCCTCAACGCCATAGGCATGGGTGTCTTCGCGAACGCGACTGGAGTCAATGCTCTAGCCGTAGGCGGAAACGCCCGCGCATTGGCGGATGGGGCTTCGGCCTACGGTGTCAACACCACTGCAAACGGGCAAAACGCGACTGCCATCGGCTCCACGGCCAGTGCCACCGCCTCCGACGCCACTGCCGTCGGCGTCAGCGCTACCGCAAGCGGCGGTTCCGCTACCGCGTTGGGCTCCGGGGCCAGCGCGCAGGGAAATAATGGAACGGCGTTGGGCTTCGGGACGAAGGTGCTGGCGCAAGGCGGTACGGCGGTGGGAACGGGTGCAAACGTCCTCAGCGCGGCGCAAGCCGGCACCGCGCTCGGTGACAACTCGGTGTCCAGCGGCTTTACCGCTACCGCTGTGGGCTATGCGGCCAGCGCTACCGCCGATTATGCTTACGCCGCGGGCTCTCAGGCCAGCGCATCCGGTCCCGCAGCGACTGCTGTCGGCAATTTGGCTCGCGCGACGGGGAACACCGCGCTCGCGCTCGGCGGGCAGACGCTGGCCAGCGGCGACGGCACGGTTGCCGTCGGACAGGGCGCCGGCGCCGGCTCAACCACCGCCAATACGAATTCCCTTGCGGTGGGCATCGCCGCCGGCACGCTCGTGAGCGGCGCCCAGAACAGCGCGATCGGCGGCGGTATCGCCAGCGTCATGAGAGGCGCCGGCTCCGGCGTCTCCGGGACGCGCAACCTCGCGTTCGGAAGCGGCGACGGTACTGTCGCTTACGACGCCACCCTAAAGGCCTCCGCGGGCAGCCTCGTCACCGGCAACGACAATATCGCGCTTGGAACCAACGCCGGTATTGGCGTCAGCGCCAATGATACGACGTCGATCGGCCACAACGCCATGGCGACAGGGATCAATGCGGCGGCGATTGGAGCCGGGGCCACTGCGAGCGGGCTGAACTCGATCTATCTCGGCTCGCGCACCGCCGCAGGAACAGGTGCCACGGCTCAGAGTGCCATAGGCATCGGCACGGATGTGACAGCGTCCCAAACCGACGCTGTTGCAGTGGGGCGCGCAAGCAAGGCGACCGCAACCAGTACCATCGCTCTCGGCCAATCAGCCGCCGCTTCGGGGACCAATTCGCTCGCCATCGGTCCTACTACCGTTGCATCGGGGGCTTTCGGTGTTGCCTTGGGTAACCAGGCGCAGACGCTCGCTGCTGGCGGCGCTGTTGCGATAGGTTCGGGCGCAACCGTTGCCGCCACCGGGACGTCCAGCGTCGCGCTTGGCAACAATGCGAGTGCCAGTGGCGCCGTGTCGGTTGCTTCGGGCGCCGGGGCCAACGCCAGCGGCGACAATGCCGTTGCTACAGGACGGACGGCTCTCGCCAGTGGTACAAATGCCGCCGCGTACGGATCCGGAACGGTTGCAGCGGGAGACAATTCTCTGGCTGCCGGCGTCAGCGCCAATGCCAGCGGAGTCGCCAGTACTGCACTCGGCATCGGCGCCAATGCATCGGCGACGAGCGCCATCGCCGTCGGTAACAATGCTAAGGCCTCTTCCGCCGATGCCATCGCCATGGGCACCAGCGCAACCGCAGCCGGCGGCAAGGCCGTCGCCATCGGCGCGGGCAATTCCGCTTACGGTGACGGCGCGGTCGCGATCGGCGATCCGAGCTATGCCAGCGGCACCGGCGCCTTCACCGGCGGCGCCAACAACATCGCCAACAGCGATGGAACGGCAAGTGCCAGCGCCGCCAACCAGGCGGCCGGCGCAGTCGCGATCGGCAACAACAACAAGGCGATCGGCCAGGGCTCCGTGGCGCTGGGCAATGGCTCCACCGCAGGCGCATCCGGTTTCGTCGGCAACATCGCATTGGGCAATGGCGCGACGGCGGCCGCGAGCTCCGGCGACGTGGCGCTCGGCTCGGGCTCGGTGACCGCCGTCGCGGTCGGCACGCCCAATGCAGTGATCAACGGCGTCACCTATTCGGGCTTCGCAGGTACCACGCCGGGCTCGACGATCAGCGTCGGCGCGGTCGGGGCGGAACGGACCATCACCAACGTCGCGGCCGGGCGGATCAACAACAGCTCGACCGATGCGATCAACGGCTCGCAGCTCTACAGCGTTGCCAATACGCTCTCGGACCAGATCACCGCAAGTGCGACTCACGACTATAGCGTCAACAGCACGGCGCCGGGAACCGACACCAACTACAACAACGCCGGGGCCACCGGCGCCAACGCGCTTGCTGCTGGCGTCAGTGCGAGTGCCGCCGGCGCGAACGGTGTTGCGGTCGGCACCGGTGCCGCGGCACGGGCGTCATCCGACACGGCGCTCGGTTCGGGCGCGCTTGCCGCGTCGCTCAGCAATTCGCCGCAGACCGGGGCGGTTGCCATTGGTGCGGGACAGGCCACGAATGATGGTGCCATCGCGATCGGCAACGCCTTTGGCGGCGGTCCGAAGGCATCCGGTCGTGATTCGATTGCTCTCGGCACCGCCGCGACCGCCGGCAACGCCGGCGATGTCGCGCTGGGTTCCGGCTCGGTGACCGCCGTAGCGGTCGGCACGGCCAGCACCGTGATCGGCACCACTACCTATAATTTCGCCGGTACGACACCCTCCTCGACAGTGAGTATCGGGGCGGTGGGCGCTGAGCGCACCATCACCAATGTTGCGGCGGGCCGCCTCAACAATGGTTCGACAGATGCGATCAACGGTTCGCAGCTCTTTGCCACCAACCAGCAGGTGACGCAGAACACAACCGACATTACGACCATCAACGGCAATCTGACCAATCTCGGCAATACGATCAACAATATCGCCGGTGACACATCGACGACCTATACGGATGCGAATGGTAAGGGCATCCGATATGTGCGCACCAATGACAGCACGCTTGCCGTCAGCGATTCCTCCGCTCAGGGCGTCGGCTCCACCGCGGTCGGATATAACGCTACCGCTGTAGCCGACAGTTCGCTCGCGCTTGGACGGGCCAGCCAGGCGACCATCGACGGTGGGGTCGCCCTCGGCTCCGGATCGATTTCCGATCGCACCCTGGCGCCGACCACTGGCCAGATCGCGGCTGGTCCCACGAACTTCATTCAATACAATACGACCGATAAAACACTTTTGGGCGCAGTATCGGTCGGCTCGAGCACGTCCTACAGGCAAATCATCAACGTCGCTGACGGCACCAACGCTCAGGATGCCGTCACGGTTCGACAGCTCCAAGGCGCCATCGCTTCGGTCGCAACGACGCCGAGCAAATACTTCCATGCGAACTCGGCCGCCGGCGATTCCCTCGCCGTCGGCGCCGAGTCGGTGGCGGTAGGCCCGACCACGGTGGTCAATGGGGACAACGGCATCGGTATCGGCAACGGTGCCATCGTTGATCAGGTGGCACCCGGCGGAACGGCAATCGGCCAGAACGCCCACGTCATGCTGGCTGACGGCGTGGCACTCGGCACGAATTCGACGGCAGCGGGCATTCAATCGGTCGCGCTCGGCGCTGGTGCGCAAAGCAACAACATCAATAGCGTTGCGCTCGGCGCGCAATCGATAACCACCGTCGGCGCCGAGACGAACTACACGGCTTACGCTGTTGCGAGCCCGCAGACCTCGGTCGGCGAGGTATCGATCGGCTCGGCGGGAGCGGAGCGCAAGTTGACGAATCTTGCCGCCGGTTCGGCAAATACGGATGCGGTCAACGTCTCGCAGTTGCGAGGCGTCTCGCAGAATGTCGCCAATCTCTTCGGTGGCACCACAGTGGTCAATCCCGATGGCTCGATCACCGGTCCGACTTACAACGTCCAGGGCAACAGCTATTCGACCGTCTATGACGCCTTCGGTGCGGTCGATAGCACGCTGACCAACATTACCAATGGCGGCGGGATCAAGTATTTCCATGCCAATTCGACGCTGGCGGACTCTCAGGCCTCCGGCACTGATAGCGTCTCGATAGGCCCGGAAAGCGTCGCCAGCGGAACGAACAGCCTGGCGGCCGGACATGGAGCCACCGCCGTGGGACAGGGGGCTGTTGCCCTCGGCCAGGGCGCGCAGGCCAACAATGCCAGTGATGTGGCGTTGGGCTCCGGTTCCGTAACACAAGCGGCTGTCGGCACGTCCGGAACGACCATTCAAGGACAGCATTACGATTTTGCCGGGACCACGCCTGTCGGTACCGTCAGCGTTGGTGCTCAAGGCGCGGAGCGGACCATAACCAATGTCGCGGCAGGCCGCATTTCGGCTGACAGTACGGACGCCATAAACGGATCGCAGCTTTATGCCACCAATTCCGCGGTTGAAAGTCTGCAGACCGGTGTTGGAACTATCACCAAAAATGCCGTCACGTATGACCTCAATCCCGACGGCAGCAAGAAGAACAGCATCACGCTGCAGGGTGGTGACGTGAATGCGCCGGTGGTTATCTCCAACGTCGGCAAGGGCGTCGCCCCCACGGATGCCGTGAATGTTGCCCAATTGGGCGATAGCGTCACTCAGGTCAAATCGTATGCGGACACCGCTGCCGCCAACACGTTGACTGCGGCCAACAACTATACGGACCAGAAATTCGGTCGGCTGAACCAGGAGCTTGGCGACGTACGCTCGGAGGCGAGGCAGGCGGCCGCGATAGGGCTTGCCGCGGCATCGCTTCGTTATGACGATCGTCCGGGCAAGGTAAGCGTGGCGGTCGGCGGCGGCCTGTGGCGGGGAGAAGGTGCCCTGGCCTTCGGCGCAGGCTACACCAGTGAAAACGGTCGAGTTCGAGGGAATTTGTCTGGTACGGCAGCCGGCGGGCAAGTCGGTATCGGCGCCGGTCTCAGCGTCACTTTGAATTGAGTCCGATATGGTCAAGGGAACGCTTTCCGGCGTTGTGGCTTTCATCGCCTGTGTGCTCCTGTTCGGTCCGCCCGCGGCCGGACAGGAGGCGGCCTCTTCCGACTATCGAATAAAGCCTTCCGAAGTCGTCGTGCCTCCGGAACTGAAGCTTGGTGACTATCAGAGGACCATTCGTCCGTTCGAAAACTGGACACTGATTTGCGACGAAAACCTGAAGATCCGCCAACGGGTTTGCAATGTTACCCAGATCATCGAGAACCAGGCAGGACAGGTTGCGTTCAGTTGGTCGCTTGCGGCCAACAAGACAGGCAATCCTTACATGATCTTGCGCACCGCCCCGGTTGCCGCGAGCAACGGCCTTGTCTCGCTGAGGTTCGAGGGACGCAAGGAACCGATACAAGTCCAACTCGAAGGATGCAACAAAGCGGTTTGCGTCGGCATGCTGCCGGTGGGGCCTGTACTGCGTGAACAGATTTCGAAAAACGCGGCGCCAATGATCTCCTATTTGACGACGGATGGGACGACGATCAGCGTGACCGCCACCCTCAAGGGCCTTTCCACAGCCGTTAAGGCGATAAATTGACGGATCCATATTCAATGAATCAGCAATCAATCCATGATCGAATAATATCCCGGAACCAGAACGGCACTGAGAGCCAAAGCACGGTCAGCGACCAGGGGAAGCCGAGGCGCGACTGGCGGAAAGCAGTCATTTTCTCGCTGCTCGGAATTGCCGTTGTCGGTGCCGCCGCCGCCATCGTCATGCACTATGATGCGGTCGAGAATTTCATATCGCAGCCGGCTGTTGCGGCGACCAACGAAGCCAATCAAGCCCTGGCCGACACGCCGTTTCTGCAGCACGCCAAACAGGCGGGCTTGCAATCCTGCTCCACCGTCTTTCCCGCGCTCGGCGAATTGTTGACAAACGGCACCCAATACAATGTCCAGTCGGTCTGGAATAACGGGGCCGCCGACAAGCATGCGGTGCAGGCACTCGTGGGCATGAACTATGCCACGCAGGGCTATAGCGGCCCGGCCGCGGGCGTCGTCTTCGCTGCGCCGGTCGCATCCGGTTGCGAAGGCTCAATGGTCCGCGTGGCGCCGTTCACGGCCTCCTGCGCGGATATTTCGGCAAAGTTTTCCAACGGCAGCAAGCTCATCAACACTCTTGGACAGGTCGGCGTCTACGAACTTGGCAATAGCGGAGGCGACGCGATGCTCCTGCCGGCCGGAAACGGCTGCATCGTTATCTCCGTGGCGTCGGCCGCAGGGAAGCAAGGAGGTGCCAAATGAGATTCAGGTCCAGCATTGCGGCGATCGGCATGCTGCTCGCCTCCACAGGGCACCCGAGCGCGGCTGACCTCTCCACGGAGGCGGAGGTTCCCGTTCCGCCGCCCGAGCGCGGCATATGGGCCGCAATCGCCTACTCCACGCCAGACGAGAAGCACGGTTTCTTCTGGGGTGCCGACAAGCGACAGGAAGCCATGGATATCGCCCTCAAGCATTGCGAGCGGGACGGCGGCAGCAAGTGTGTCGTGGTCAGCGTGTTCCGCAATCACCGGCATTGGGATGACGACGACAACACTGGATTTCCGTATTATCACTGCGGCGTGCTCGCCATCGGCAAGCAGGAAAACAATCGCATCACGCCGTGGAGCGCAAATTCGGCACCGACGCGCCAAGAAGCCGAGGACCTTGCTCTCAAAGCATGCGGGCGCTCAGGGTCGCAATGCAAGGTTCGCGAGTGGGTGTGTACATGACCCGATCGTGACCGGGTGCGGCCACCGGGATGGAAGCCACGGAGGCCATGCTTCGAGCGGTCGCGCGGACCTCAGCCCTTCGTCCTTCACCGCCCTATAGACCCAATCGAGGATGGTGTCCTCCTTGTAACAGAAAGACGTGCTCCCTTGCTCATCGCGACATCTACCCGACCCCACAGGACGATCGATAGCATGTCTCGTTCGGGGTTTGCCCTTCTTTGTTCGAGCCTCATATTCATGCTTGCTCCGGCAGCCTTTGCCCAGTCAGCTATGCCAAACGGCGCATCGACCGTGCAGGAAACCTACCAGGACTGGCGGGTTGCATGCAACCTGCGCGACAAGGCGCCGGCATGCGTGATTTCGCAGGATCAGACCCAGCAGAACGGTCAGAGGCTGCTTGCCGTCGAGATGCAGATGCGCCCCGATGGCAGTGCGATCGCAACGTTTCTCCTCCCGTTCGGCATCGTCCTCGACTCCGGCGTAACGCCGAATGTCGATGATCAGCCGCCTTTAAAGCCGATGCGTTTCCGCACCTGTTTGCCGACAGGATGCATTGCCTTGTTGGCGATCGATTCCGCGACACTTGCAAAGTTGCGGACGGGCTCGCGCCTAAACTTCAAGGTTACCGCCGATGCGGACAAGCCGCTGAGCTTTCAGGTGTCGCTACATGGGTTCTCGGCAGCCCTCGATCGCGTTGCCGCCTTGAATCCCCGGTAGAAAATACCGGGGAGAGTCAAAGTTTAGCAGAGGTCTGATCCGACTTGGAAGAATGCCATAAACTGCGGCATGCGACGGTCCATGGTATGAACCAAGGAGATCGGTCGGATATATAGCGTTCCTCTGACACGCTTCCTTAATGCGCAATCGTAAACAGCTCCATTGCATCGGCGAACCCTTTCAGCCGCTGCGGCCCGATCGGGACCGAGTCTCCAATGCGCGCTTTTTCGCGGAAGGAGAGAGACATCAAGAGCGCGTCGCCCCTTTCGCTGCAGATGCTTTGGATGCGGCTGACGACATTGACGTCGGGGCCGATCAGTGTGAAATCCAGCCGGTTGCCGGAGCCGACATTGCCGTAGCTGACTTCGCCGTAGTGCAGCGCGATGCCGACCTTGACGCGGATACCGTCATATTGGAAGTCGTCCACTTCATCGAGGATGGCTTTTGCGGCCACCAATGCGGCTTGGCAGGCTCCGAGCGGATCGATGCCCGGAAAGAAGGCGAGAACGGCATCGCCCATGAACTTCAGCACCTCGCCGCCTTCCCGGGTGATCGCGGGCACGACCTTGTCAAAATAAGCGTTCAGCAGTCCGAGGACGGTGCTGCCGGGGAGTTGATTGGACAATTCCGTGAAGCCGCGAAGGTCGCAGAGCAGAAGCGCTGCTTCCATGGATTCGATCTCGCCGCGGCGGATGTGTCCGGCAAGGATCCGGCTTGCCGTCATGGGGCCGATATAGGTGTCGAGCAGGCTAAGTTCGCACTGTCGCAGGACGCGCAGTTCGCTGGTGTTGCGCAGTGCCGGCAGGATGCGCTCGATCACCTGCTGTTCGGCAGATGTAAAGCCGCCGGGCCGCTTCGTGCCGAACGCCGCGCAGCTGATCGGCCCATCGGCGTTGCACAGCGGCGCTATCATCAGTTGTACCAGCCCGCGGCCGGAGAAGATGTCAATGTGCTGCCAGTGGCCATGCGGGCTCTCGCCTGGACCGACAATCAGTGGTTCGCGGGTCTCCAGCGCTTTCTGGAGCGGTGTATTGGCGAGCGCCAGGCGCATCCCGTGTTCGCGGTCGTGGATCTCGATCGGCTCGCCCGGTGCCCAGGCGATGGTGCGGCCGATGAATTCAGGGTGCAGCGTCATCAGGTGCAGTGTCAGTCGATCGACAGGAACGCCGAGCGCCTGCAAACGGCGTCCCAGCCCGGAGACGAGATCGGGCTCATCGAGAGCGTGGCACTCGTCGCCGGTCAGCCACTCGATGAGGCTCAGTGTCGCTGCCGTATTGACGCCGGCGCGTGTGACCCTGGAATTTAGAATTGCGGTTTCGGGCATGTCTAGCAGCATGGTCATGACTATCTCCTCCGGTTTCAGGTGCGGCGCTCAGTGCGCGCCGGCACCGGAGAGGTGACCGGGTTTCTTGAGGAACAGGCTGGCAAGCAGGGCGACACCGAGTGCTACGCCGAGCAGGAAGAAAGTGTCGCTGAAGGCCATGATGTTGGCCTGTTTGCGCAGGCTGGAAGCGATGGCGACGACTGCCTTGTGGGTGGCAAGCGCCTGGTCGCTGACGCCATGGTTCAGGAAATAGCCGGTGAGCCTGGCGACGCGGTCGCGGGTGGCGTCTTCGAAAACCGAGACCGAATTCGTCAGGATATTCGAGTGGAACTGCTCGCGTTTGGTCAGAAAGGTCTGCAGCGCCGCGATGCCGACTGCGCCGCCGAGATTGCGCATCATGTTGAAGAGCGCCGAGGCCGAGCCGGCATTCTCCTGTTCGATGCCGGCGGTGGCGATCGCGGTGAGCGGGGTGAAGGCCAGCGCCTGGCCGACTGCGCGCACGATGTTCGGCCAGAAGAGCTGATCGCTGGCATAGTCGCCGGTCATGTAGACATTCATGAAGTTCGAAGCGGCAAAGAGCGCGAAGCCGACGAGGATCAACAGGCGGGCATCGAAGCGCTTCATCAGCCGCGGCACCAGCGGGATCAGGATCAGCTGCGGAATGCCGGTCCAGGCAAGCACCATGCCGATCTGCTCGGAATTGTAGCCCTGGATGCGTGTGAGGTAGATCGGCAGGATGAAGACCGAACCATAGAGCGCGATGCCGAGCAGGAAATTGGCGACGATGCCGAAGCCGAAATTGCGACGTACCAGCAGGCGCAGATTGAGCAGCGGATGGGCGGCCCGGAGCTCGATGATGAGAAAGAGTGTCAGCGAGATCGCGGCGATGACGGACAGGCGCACGATGAACGGCGACCCAAACCAGTCGTCCTTGTTGCCTTCCTCAAGCACGGTCTGCAGCGCGGCAAGGCCGATCGCCATGGTGATGATACCCGGCCAATCGCCCCTGGCGAGCAGGGAAAGGTTCATCGGCGCACGGTCGAGCGACGCCCAGAGCATGCCGACCATCAGAACGCCGGGCACCAGATTGACGTAGAAGATATATTCCCAGCCCCAGTTTTCGGTGAGGTAGCCCCCGATAGTCGGGCCGATGGCCGGCGCGAAGGTCGCGGAAAGGGCGAAAAGGGCAAGGCCTATCGGCTGTTTGGGTTTCGGCAGCATCGTGATGATGATGGTGAACGCCATCGGGATCAGGACGCCGCCGGAGAAGCCTTGTATGGCACGCAGGACAATCATCTGCTGCAGGTTTGCCGCAAAGGCGCAGGCGACCGAGAAGAGGAGGAAGAGGATGGCATTGGTCAGTAGATAGATGCGGACCGAAAAGACGCGGGCGAGCCAGGCACTGAGCGGAATGACGACGATCTCGGCAATCAGATAGGATGTCGAGATCCAGCCGCCATCATCCGTTCCAGCGCCGATAGCGCCCTGGATGTCGGCAAGCGAGGCATTGACAATCTGGATGTTCAGTACGGCCATGAAGGCGCCGAGCGTGGAGCCGATCACGGCGGTCCACATGCGCAGCGGGCTCATGACGGGTCGGGCGACCGGGGCGGCTGCCGCGGTGGAATTGTTGTTTGCGGCGATCTGAAGAGTGGCCATGATGCTTCTCCTTCCGACTGATGCGGAAATAATCTCACGACGATATTGAGATGATAATCGGCGAAGAATGGGAAGGATCATCCAGCGTGACTGGATAATCCTTCGGCGTTGGCAGGCGCGGTTTGCGCAGCCTTGGTATCGATTTCCGGCTCGACCGACATGCCGGAACGCAGCAGCCCTGCCGGGTGTTCGTCGTCGATGACGATCTTCACCGGGATGCGCTGGACGATCTTGGTGAAGTTGCCGGTGGCATTGTCCGGCGGCAGCAGCGAGAATTCCAGCCCGCTCGCCGGCGAGAGGCTGTCGACGTGGCCTTTGATGGCGACATCGGGGAAGCTGTCGACCTTGATCTCGACCGACTGGCCGGGACGCACATAGGTCAACTGCGTCTCCTTGAAATTGGCGATGACATAGACCGAATGCAGCGGGACGACCGCCATCAGCTGCGTGCCTGACGTGACGTACTGTCCCAGACGGATCGAGCGGGCGCCGACCGTGCCGTCGACGGCGGCGACAATGTCCGTATAGGAAAGGTTGAGCTCCGCCTGCTGGACCGCCGCGGCGGCGCGGTCGCGCTGGGCGGCGGCCTGGTCGCGCTGGGTCTGCAGCACCGGCACCTTGTTCTGAGCCGCCACCAGGGCGGCCTGATCACGCTCGACGGCGGCGGTAGCCTGATCGCGGGTCGATTGCGTCTGTTCGACGCGCGATTGCGTGCCGGCGCCATTGCTGATCAGCCGGGCCGAGCGGGCGGCATCCGATTGCGCGAAATCGAGCGAGGCCTGCGAAGCGTCAACCGTCGCCTTCGCCTGGTTGATCAGCGATTGCTGCAGCGATATCTGCGCATCGATGTTGGCGATCGCGGCCTCGGTGGCCTTGAGATCGGCCCTCGCCTGGGAAAGAGCGGCCTGGAAGTCACGGTCGTCGATGCGGGCAAGCACCTGGCCGGTCTTGACGGTGTCATTGTCGTTGACGAGCACCTCCTTGATGTAGCCGGCGATTTTCGGGGCGATCGTGGTGTAATCGGCCTTCACATAGGCATCGTCGGTGGATTCGATGAAGCGGCCGACCGTCCAGTAGTGGTAGCCGAAGTCGGCACCGAAGGCGACGCCGGCCAGCAGTGCGGCGACAAGCACGCCGCGCTTGATGAGCTTGCGGCCGGTCTTGGGGGTCGTAGCAGCGGCAGAGGCGGGCGCCTCGGCAACCGGTGCATGCGGAGCCTCGGCGACGGGAGACTTTGCCGCTTCGCCCGCCGGAGCGGCCTCGGCCTGGCTTGCGTTTCTGAACGCCTCGTTGCGGGGTAGTTCGACCATTGTCCTTCTCCTTCGATATCGCGCCCCATTTGCATGGGGTCCTGTTTGATGCGATGAAGATGCGTCCGAACGGTCCTTCTGATAATCTCCTTAAATCTGGAAGGATCATCAACTCTCAGCGGATAATCCGAGGGCAATATGGATCGGCTGACCAGCCTCGCAGTCTTTGGCCGGGTGGTGGAATGCGGCGGTTTTTCCGCCGCCGCCCGCCGGCTCAACATGTCCGTCACAATGGTGGGCAACCATGTGCAATCGCTGGAGGATCGCCTCGGCGTGCGGCTTTTGAACCGCACCACGCGCAAGGTCAGCCTGACGGAAACCGGCAAATATTATTACGAGCGCTCCTCGCAGATTCTCGCCGATCTCGAGGAGGCCGACCAGGCGGCCGGCGCACTCGCCACCACGCCGCGCGGTACGTTGAAGATCCATTCCAGCACGGCGGTTGTCCGCTTCCTCTTACCTGTCGTCAGCGAATTCATGGCGCTCTACCCGCTGATCTCGCTCGATTTCAGTGTTAGCGAACGTATGGTCGACATGATCGAGGAGGGTTACGATCTTGCAATCCGCGCTGTGTCGCCGCCGGATTCCACGCTGGTCGTGCGCAAGCTCACGCCCTGGCGTCATATGCTCGTCTGCTCGCCGGCCTATCGCGATGCACATCCCATGCCGAAGACACCGGCCGAGATCGCCGAACACAACTGCTTGCAATACGCCTATTATCCCTATGGTGACGAATGGCGTTTCGAGGATGCCGACGGCAGGCAGCAAAGTGTCAAAGTTTCCGGCAATGTCGTCTCCAACAGCCCCGAGATGCTGCGCTATCTGCTGGCGAACGGCCAGGGGATCTTCCTTGCTCCGAGTTTCATCGTCTTCGAGGAGATCGCAGCAGGCCGGCTCGTTCGCATGTTGCCGGACTACCGCCCCGTGGAGTTCACCATCAATGCCATCTACCCCAACCGCAGCCACCTGCCGACCAAGGTGCGGCTGTTCATCGACCTCCTCGTGGAACGCTTTGCCGAGCACCGCAAATGGATGGCCTGAGCGGTGCGGCCTTCTGCCGCCGGCCGCAATCATGCTTGCCGATAGGGCAGGAGAGGGGTGTATTCACCAGCGATGCCCATGATGACAGGAAGGGAATGAATGGTTAGCGAGCCCAAAGTGAGTGGCGTGAATTTATCGATTGATCACGCATTCTTCAAACTGTTGACGGAGAGCTTTCACCGCATCGTTGGGGTTTCTCTGGTCAACGAGGAGTTCGGACCGGATTGGCTCTACCACGAGGCTCCTTTCGTGGTCGTGGCCCACAATACGGACGCCGATCCGCGCTTCATCTATGCCAACAAAGCCGGGCAAAATTGCTTTGAGTATCCATGGGACGAGTTTGTGACCCTGCCTTCACGTCTTTCGGCGGAGCTTCCCAATCGCGCGGAACGCCAGCGGTTGTTGGATGCGGTGACGCGCAATGGCTTTATTTCCGACTATCGTGGGCTGAGGATTGCGAAATCCGGGCGGCGTTTCTGGATCGAGGACGGTATTGTCTGGCAGCTCGTCGATCGTGATGGGATCAGGTGCGGACAGGCAGCGACGTTTTCCAGATGGAAGGACGCGTAGGCTTGCGCGGCGATAGCAATCGTCTCCCTATCGCCCCAAAAGCCGACAAAGCCGATTGTAAAGGCTGAAAGCTGGAATTCTCCCAAGGTGAAGGATGAGGTGGCAGCCTTGTCCTAGGCGCTGTGCCCGCCTGGCTTTACGAACCGATGCCAATTTCGGTCATTAAAACAATGTGACATCGCCGTCGCTGTTCTTGTAATTGGGGGGTTTTAATAGTAATCGTCGCGGCATGGACAGAACCTACAGAATTGCACAGAGCGCAATACTGGTTTTTGTGCGGCTGGCGATCATCGTATCGCTGGCGGGATACACCATGTCCAGCGCCAACGCTGCAATGCACGGTTCGGCTTTTCCTGAAATCCAAAAGACCATGTCCGATGTGACGCCGCCGAGCGACGGCCATCATATGGAGCATGCATCCGCTGACGACCATCGTCATGGTTCTGCCTCCTCGGATGATGAGGGCGCTGCGAAACTCGTCAAGAAGGAATGCTGCAAGGACTTCTGCGGCGGCTTCGCGATCATGTGCGACGAGCCCAGGCTCGGCGGCCCTGTCGTTTCCTTCATCCGCGAGTTCATGAACGACCAGCGCTCGTTTGGCGAACTGCCGACGCTTCACCGCCCCCCGACTATCTGAATAGCGAGACTGCCTGTCTTGGGCACTGCATCGGATCGTTATCGGCTTCGTTGAGCCGACGACCTTCCGGACACACACTCCTATTCGGAAAAGAACATGAGACCTATCATTCTGGTGGTGGCACTGCCGTTGATCGTCGGCGGCTGCTCATCCATGCCTCCCACTGACGTTCCCACGCCGGACGAAGACCTTCTCTCGACGGCACGGTCGATCCAATATCGCACTCCGCTCACAGGATATGTCGCACGCCAACCCGCCGATCCGAAACAGTGGAAAAGGCAAAACGAGTTGCAGTCTCCTTCAAAAGGAGATGCATCATGACGCTCAGCCTCAAGAACGCGGCCCTCCTCATGCTCCCGATTATTCTCGGCGGATGCATATCCACCGAATATGCAAAACGGGATGCGGGTTTCGAGACGGTCGCCAATACCGCAGGCGCCGCGACTGCCAAGCATGCCGTGTGGATACAGAACAAGCTTCAGGCGCAGGCCGTTTCCGACGAGGTAAAGGGCTTGATCGGCAAGCGGCCCCTGGATGCCGAGACCGCCGTCCAGATCGCCCTGCTTAACAACAAGGGGCTGCAGGCAGCCTATGCGGATCTTGGCGACAGCGCCGCCGACGCCTGGCAATCGACCATGCTGATCAATCCCAAGGTCTCGATTGGAACCAGTGGTTTGGGAGCCCCGGAACTGGAGGCCTTCAAGACCATTGAAGGCATGATCGCCACGAACATTCTGGCTTTGGCTACCCATAAGAAGAATGTCGAGATTGCCGGCACTCGGTTCCGGCAGGCGAGGCTGGGAGCTGCAGTCGCGACCTTAAAACTGGCTGCGGATACCCGCCGCGCTTGGATCAACGCCGTCGCCGCGGCAGAGAATGTGGGGCAGCTCCAGCGTGCTCAGCTTGCCGCGGATGCGTCCTCCGAGCTGGCATCCAAGCTTGGCGAAACCGGCGCGATGACCAAGGGCTCGCAAGCCCGCGAGCATGTGTTCGCAGCGGAACTTGCGGGGCAGACGGCTCAGGCTCGACTGGCGGCCAGGCTGAGCAAGGAAGAGCTGGCGCGGCTGATGGGGCTATGGGGCCCTTCGACCGACTATCAGATACCCAACAGGCTTCCTGCTCTTCCGACGACGCTGATTAAACGAGACACTATCGAAGCCGAAGCGCTTCAAAAACGCATCGACCTTCAGATGGCAAAATGGGAGCTCGATGCCACCGCCAAATCCTACGGCCTGACGGAGGCCACCCGATATGTGACGGACCTCGAAATCCTGACCGGATTTGAGACGGAGCGGGCAATCGAGGACGGCAAGAAGAAGGTCGAGACGTCCGGCCAGGTCGAACTGGACTTCGCGATACCGATCTTCGATACCGGCAAGGCCCGCTCGCGAAAAGCCGAGCTGGCCTACATGCGCGCCGCAAACCAGCTTGCGGAAAAGGCCGTCAACGTTCGCTCGGAAGCTCGGTCAGCCTATGAGGCCTATCGATCGAACTACGAGATTGCCAAGCACTATCGCAACAACGTCGTACCGCTCAGAACGAAGATCGAGGAAGAATCGCTCCTGACCTACAACGGGATGATCTCGAACACTTTCGAGCTGCTGACCGACACGCGCGACAAGATCAACTCCATCCTGCTCTCCGTCAACGCCAAGCGCGACTTCTGGCTGGCGGACGCCAATCTCATGCCGGCGATTTATGGCGGCGGCTCCGGCGAGGCGGCCGGGCCGGGCGAAACCGCGTCGACACCGAATGCCGGCAGCGCAGGACACTAGGGATCCCGAACATGTTCAACAGAAGACAGATCATCGGAGCAGGTGCCGCCCTGCTTTCAACCGCAGCATGGACGAAAACATCGGCAATGGGCCTGCCGGATGCCCCGACAATGGGGTCGGCCGAGATGCAGCCGCCAATTCATCCCAACTCAGGCCCGGATTATCAGCCGGTGGTCACCTTGAACGGCTGGACGCTTCCTCACCGCATGAACAACGGCGTCAAGGAATTCCATCTGGTTGCCGAGCCGGTGGAACGCGAGATGGCGGACGGCATGACAGCCTATCTCTGGGGCTACAACGGTCAATCGCCGGGACCGACGATCGAGGCGGTCGAAGGTGACCGGGTTCGCATCTTCGTCACCAACAAGCTGCCGGAACACACGACCGTCCACTGGCACGGCATGATCCTGCCGTCCGGAATGGACGGCGTCGGCGGCCTCACGCAGCCCCACATCCCCGTCGGCAAAACATTCGTCTACGAGTTCGATCTCGTGAAGTCAGGGACGTTCATGTATCACCCGCATTCGGATGAGATGGTCCAGATGGCCATGGGCATGATGGGTTTCTTCGTGATCCACCCCAAAGACCCGAAGTTCATGCCGGTCGACCGTGACTTCGTATTCTTGCTCAATGCCTACGACATCGATCCAGGCTCCTATGTGCCCCGGGTCATGGAAATGACCGATTTCAACATGTGGTGCTGGAATAGCCGGGTCTTTCCCGGCATCAGCCCGCTGGTGGTTTCCAAAGACGACCGTGTTCGCGTCCGCGTCGGCAATCTGACGATGACCAATCATCCGATCCACATGCACGGCTACGATTTCGAGGTCACCTGCACGGATGGCGGTTGGGTCAGGCCCGAGGCACGCTGGCCGGAGGTCAGCATCGACATCCCCGTCGGTGCGATGCGGGCCTACGAATTCGACGCCAAATATCTCGGCGACTGGGCGATCCATTGCCATAAATCGCATCACACGATGAATGCGATGGGCCACGACATCCCGACCTTCATCGGCGTCGACAAAAGGGGAGTGGCGGAGAAGATCCGCAAGCTCCAGCCCGAATACATGCCCATGGGCACCAAGGGCATGGCCGACATGGGTGCAATGGAAATGCCCATCCCTGAAAACACCATCCCCATGATGACCGGTTGGGGTCCGCATGGCCCCATCGAGATGGGCGGAATGTTCTCCGTCGTTAAGGTCCGCGAGGGCGTCTCCGCGGACGATTACTCCGATCCGGGCTGGTACGAAAACCCACCCGGAACGCAGGCTTGGGAATGGACCGGCGAAGTGCCGGACGCGACCAAGATCAAAGACGCCAAAATGCAGATCACGCCCAAGCCCACAAAGGGCTGAGCGCTGCTATCTCCCATCACACACATAAGGATCTACCATGAAGAAATATGCATTCGCGCTCGTGTTCGCCGCCTTGGCCGGCCCTGCAGTCGCCTCTGGCAGTCACGCCGGCGGCCATGACGAAAAGATGGCCGTCGGCGAGGCCGGAGATAAAGCCAAGGCGACACAGACTATCCGCGTCACCATGAAAGAGACGGACGACGGCAGAATGATCTTCACCCCTGATGTCATCAAGGTGCGCAAGGATCAGACCGTCAGAATCTCGCTCAAGAATGCCGGAACCGTCGACCACGAGTTCGTGCTTGATCAGCAGGGCAAGATTCTCGAGCACAAGGTGCAGATGGAGAAATTCCCGGAAATGGAACACGCCGACGCCAATTCGATCCGGCTCTCTCCCGGTCAATCCGGTGACATCATCTGGAAGTTTACAACGGATGGCCAGTTCAAGTTCGCTTGCCTCGTGCCGGGTCACTACGAGGCCGGCATGCATGGCGATGTCATGGTCGCGGCGAAATAACAATTGAACGGAGGAACGAAGATATGAGAATCGCAATCACGACCGCTATTGCCACCTTGCTCTTGCTGAGCACAGCCTTTGGGACATTTGCTCAGGAATTCACCAAGGGCGTGGTCAACAAGGTCGATGCCAAGGCGAAGAAGGTTACCATCAAGCATGAGGATCTGAAGAACCTCGATATGCCGGCAATGACGATGGTCTTCCGCGTTGAAGACCCCGCGCTGCTGCAAAAGCTCAAGGAAGGTGCAGCCATCGAGTTCGTTGCCGAGCGCGTGAACGGCAAGCTCGTCGTCACTCAGGTTAAATGATCGAGGACGCCGCGCCTGGGTATCCCGGGCGCGGCAGACCGGTTCGTCAAAATTTGACATTCCAATGTGAGCTGTAATTTATTCGAGTATTATCCGGCCAATATCGGTTTCGCAGCAATAAACGGAGTGCTCCATGGTTCTCCATATGCTTTGTTGTCTGCAACTTTCTCGAACGACAATTGTGAGATCAACATGAAACATTCGATTGGCATGCTCGTCTTCGCGATATGTATTGCGCCTGCCGTTGCGGAGGCAGGGGCTCCCTCCGTTGCCGCAAGCTGTGAGTCACTTCAAACGGCCATTCGTCAGCGTGGAGCTGTGGTTATTCACTACTCATCTCCACGCGGCGTCCCATTGTTTGACCGATTTGTCGATGGCCCGGATCGCTGCCCAAGCAAGCTTACCGAGCGCCTTGCCCTGAACTCCGCTGGCGGACGCCAATGCCAGTTACAGGTTTGTGATCCGTCGAATGACCTGCGCCCCTAGGCGCAGAGTGTATTGCCTGCGAGTTCATGGCGAAGTCGACCGAAGATAGATCGCAGGTGAATTGGTGTGACTTCCGGAAACTCAGAAAGCGTGCGCCAAGGCAATCTCCAGGCCGGCTTGCCGGCTGTCATCCGATCAGGCCAATCAGCCTGTGTAGGATGCTGCGAACACAACTGAATTTTGAAAATTAGATACTATCGGCAGGTAAGATAATTATTTCCGCGCGAAATATAAACTTGCTTATTCTTGCATGACGAGCAAATATAGGGCGGATTTCGGCATTGCAGGAGAAGGGCAATGAATCGGATCTTCTCAATCAATCCCGAGGATGCGTGGCCGGACTTTCCGCTGAGATCTTACGCTCGCCTCGACCATCACGAGCCGGACGACTTAACGACGGCGCAAGAGGCTGTTTTCTCGTTTGACGCCGTCGATGCTGGCTGGTTCGGATTTCCGCTCAATGAACGGATGGATTTGGGAAAGCCCGTTGATACGCGCGACGAGATGCGTGATTTCTGGTCACAATTGTTTAAAGGTTACCTTGGTCCCCCTAAAGACCCCTTCGATGAAATGCCGATATACAACATCGAGGTAACGTCGAAGAAGGGTGATCGATATTGGGACGTCCTGATCGCTTTCGGGGAAGAGGATTGGCTCGATATCGAGCTCGGTGACACAGGACGTTTTCCCGTCGATGTCTATGGATCGCTACTGGCAGCCCCGGTTATAGCGTACCTGCTCTCTTTGTTGCAGGTTACGGGCGATACGGCGGCGGCACTGTCGAATGCATTCGACGTGGATGCGTGGCCTGACGCTGCCGATGGGGACGTTGACGCTATTCTGTCCGGTGTCGGTACGATCGACATGCTTGCGATGTATGATATCGGGCAGGGCAGCGCTATCGGTCTGCTTGATAGTTCCGAGACCGCCCGGCTGTATTTCGACCTCGGCGCGGGCGCCTATGGCAATCGTCAAACACGACCAAGGCCGCTTCGGTTTTGCTGGCGCGGTTCTCCTTCGATTGTCCTGTCGCACTGGGATACCGATCATTGGGCCGGGGAAAACAGCGATCATGGAGCAAGGGCAAGAAAATGGCTTGCGCCGCGCCAATATAATCTGGGGCCGCGCCATCACGCATTTGCTCACCGCATCCTCAAGAATGGTGGCACGCTCCATATCTGGTCCGGAGCGCCGGGGAAGGTACGGTCGATCAGCAACGGCCCTGGGCAGACCCTATCGATCAAGCGCTGCAGCGGCACCTCGCGAAACGGCAGCGGGATCGCCTGCTACCTTGACGACGATAACTGTCAGGCCAGCTGGCTTTTGACGGGCGACGCAGGCTATGGCGAGATCGGCGCCGGCCCGGCTTATACCTTGACGGCGCTGACGGTCCCTCATCATGGCGCCGATATGAGCCATAAGGGGGCGCCTCCCGCTGCGATGGCTCTGCATGCAAGGCTGTTCTACAGCTTTGGGCCGGACAACAAGCACGGAAAGACGTCGATCAGCCACCCGACGGCGGTCGCGGTCACCGCACACGACGGTGCCGGATGGAGACACGGAGCATGGTCGCTCACCACACCGGCGCAGGTCGTCGCGGGCGGCGATGTTCTGGCAACGGCGTCTCACTCGAACGGGGCGAATTTGGCAGTGCATCTTGAAAGCGCCGTCGCCGGCTGGACGGCTGCGCCGGCAGTACCATTGAGCACCGTACCATGTGTCTCGGCATGTGGCACAAAGCATGGCTGCACGAGCAACGTCATCCAGGCTTGATGATCGCCTTATATCACTTTGATCCTGTTTTCTGAGTGTTCACCGGTAGGTTTGGGAGGGGCGCTTGGCTTTTTTCGATGACAGCGAATTGAATGAGCTCAAGATCGAAAGGATGATCTTCCACCTGGTCGGGCCGAAGAACGGCCTGGTCAAACTGGAGGAAGTCAATCCCGGCGAGTTCGAGAGTTTCTTCGTCGACCGCATCAGGTCTGTGAATGGTGGCTTGCCCTATGCTTTTTCGGATGCATCTTCGACGCGCGAGCGTCTTGGCCGCATCGCATCGAACGGCGGGCTCTTCCAGGAGGAAAGCGAAAAGCTGGCCGAGGATTTTCAAAGCCATCATGGCGGGACCGCGGCTGAAGGTGCGATTTTACTATTTGTCCTGAAGGCAAAAGCAACGCGATCGTTCGCGCTTCTCAAATATGACGATGAAACAGTTGTCGCCTACGACCTGAAGGATGGCAGTGGCGGTCGAAAGACGGTCAGCCTTGAAGCCATTCAGCGAACTTTCGTCCAGAACAAGGCGGCGCTGCAAAAGGCGGCCCTCATCAAACTCACGGACAAGGGTGGCGAGCTAACGGTGCTGGACAGGCGCAACCAGCAAAAGGTCGCGCAATATTTCGAAGCCTTTCTTGGCGCCCGCCAGACGTTAAGCGATGCGGAGCTGACGAAGAAGCTCGTGGATGTGACGCGCAAGGTGATCGGCGATAATCCCGAACTCGTCGATGGCGAGGTGGTCAAGGAATTGACCAAGCGGACCTACGACGCTGCTTCGGGTGGCGGCAGGATCGATAGCGAAGACCAGCGGTCGTTTCTCGAGACAGTCGTCGGGCACAAGCTTGCGGACGACAACGCCTTGCTCGGCAAGTTCAACCGTGCCCTCAGTGTCGAGCGAATCTCAGGGGTACCGATGAAGCTTGTTCCCGATCAGGTGAAGGGACCAAAGACCCTGTACTACAAGACCGCAAACGGTATCGAGATCCGGGTTCCGAACGAATTCCGCGCGCTGATCGAAAAGACCGACGACGGCATGATTGTCATCCACGACAAGCTGGTGGTTGAAACCGATGACCCCAACTGAGATCCTCGATCTTATTCTTCGCACGCGTCCGACGAAGGAGGTCGAAGAGCACGCGGAGCTGATCACCATCAGGGCAAGACTTGATGATGCGGGTTTGCGTGCAGAGTGGCAGAGGTTGCGCGCCAATATGCCTGCCTTTCTCAGCTCCGTCACCATCAGGCGAGAGGGGACGGACACCGCCCTCAATGACGACGAGGTGCCGCTTGCGAACGCGGTTTTCGCCATTACGCTCAACAAGGCCATGGATGCTGCCGTTCTCCGGCTTTTCTACGGAAAATCCTTGATCAGCCCGGCAAAAAACCTGGATAGCTGCCTTCATGTGTGCGCTGCAGACCTGACCGCGGATCAGGCATTCACCTCCTATGGTGCGAGGTTTCAGCCTTGGACCGAGCAGCCTCCAATCCCATTCGATCGGGCGACGGAATTTCCCAATCCTCGAAGTATAAGTCATGATGCCAGCAGCGTAGGGCTCGTGCCCGGGGACATACGCCCGTGGCTGCTTCAGGATCATCCGCAGCAATCCTCGCCCACCTTCGCGGCCTGGCGCTTGTTGGCGGCTCCCCGACTGATGGCGGCGCTTTCAGACCAGGTTTACAAGGACGCTGCCAGCACGGTCTATCAGCTTTCCGGTCCGCCCAGCCGAAAGGTCAGCGCCTCCGCTGCCGAGTTGGTTGTGCTGTTTGAGCGGCTTAGTGACGGTGTGCTTTGGGTGTTTACAGGCGGTGAAAGGGACACGGAAACCCGTCACGTGCTGCTCGCGGCGGAGTGGGCGCGCAGCTATCGTCAAGGGGTACTCGCCGCGTTCGGAGACGGGAGTCTTGAATCCGCGAAGGCAGCCTACGCGGCCTATGTGAAGGCCGGCAGCAAGGAAACGTTGAAGGCGCTTGCCGACTTGCGCAAGACAGTCGTGGACGAAGCGCAGAAAGCGACCCAGCGAGCGCAGGATATGACGGGCGCATTGTGGAAGGATCTAGCCGTTGCGACAACGCCCTTCGTGATCAAGATTCTCTCCGACGCCTCGAGGACACCCAACGCCTGGATTGCTGGCCTATTTGCCATTGGCGCCGCTGTGTTCCTGATCTTGTCGTTTCGCGTCCAGACATTCGTGAACGGCAGCTACTTCGCAGGCCAGGACAAGGCCCGTACAATATGGACCCTGCGATTGAACCAGGTGCTCACGGCCTCTGAAATCGAGGAGTTCAGCGAGACGCCGATCCAGAAGAGCGTGTCGGACTATAATCGGGTTCGGAAAATTGTCGGCACAGTCTACGGCGTGCTTGTTGTCATCCTTATCATTTTCGGTGGTTTTCAGTTCTATACGGCGGCAACCATGAAGGCATCGCCGAGCGTCGGCGCAACGAATGCAAAGCAGGGCCAATCGCAGACCTCGACCGCAACCGGGTCGACGCAAACAGGTTCCGGCGCTGCCAACACGCCTGGAAGTCCTCAAAAGCCTGCGCCGGTTCCCAATGTGCCGGGAGCCACGCCACCATGAGCCGGAGCTTTGGTCCCTACGGGCGCGGCGACGTCCAAGGCAGCAAGTCAGTTGGCTGCTGCAAAGACTGCAGCCAGATGAAACTTTTGTTAAACCCAACAATTGCCATTGCTCTTGGTTGCAGAGCGAATATCGTAAATCCAGTCTAAGGTAGTGATGGAGGGTGACAGCAGCCAAGGAGGGATGAAATGGCGCCTGTCAAAATATTGATCATGCGGCATGCCGAAAAGCCCGGCGACCAGGCCGATCCAAATCTGGCGCCTGAAGGTCAGGATCGGGCTAAAGCCCTTGTCACCTGGTATCCTGAAACCTTTGGTCCCCCCGATTTCATATTCGCCGCAGCCATATCGAAACACAGCGAGCGACCCGTTCAGACGGTGCAGCCTTTCGCCGATGCCTTGGGCCGCGAATTGTACACGCCTTATGCCGATGAGAACTATGCTGCCTTGGCCGAGGCGCTGCTTTCCGAGCGTAAATTTGACGGCGGCACGATCCTGATCTGTTGGCATCATGGTCATATTCCCGGATTGATGCAGGCGCTTGGCGCGCCCGAGGGAAGCTATCCCGATCCATGGGTGCCGACCGTGTTCAATCTGGTTCTTGTCGCTGATTTCCGCGATGGCGTGCCCACTGTCTCGGACGTGTCCGAACCATTCTAGTCTGATCTTAACAGGCCTTCGCAGCCTTCAGCAGCCGCGCATGTGAGACGAGCATCACCTTCTTTACAACGAAACGAGGGGATTGAGATGGCTTTTGCGAACACAGGTACCAACGGCAGCCTTGCGGTAAAGCTCTGGCGAGGCGAACGCATGTGTCTCATCGGGATGGACGTTACCGACCCCGAGGACGATTTCGTCGGCTTCGCGATCGAAGTGAAGAGTCCGGGTTCGGCCGATTATGCTGCCCTGAAGAACCGCTTGAATTTTGACTACAATACCCCTGGAGGGAAGGGCGTGGACGGCTTCCGCAATTTTCCGTCGACCTCTGCGCCCTTCCAGAAGTTCCGCTGGATCGATTTTCCCTATGATCCAACGGATGGCGACTATCTTTATAGGGTGACCAAGATGCACATGAACGCCGCCGGCGCATTGCGCAGTGGCGATCAGGTCGCCGACCTTCCGATCTCGCTCGACCACATGACGTACAGCGATTATCTCGACGTCGGTTTCACCCGCAACTTCGCCTCCTCGCAGGCCTATGCCGATAAATTCGGCAACAATCCGAATGTAATCCCGAGCGATCCTGATCAGGGCCTGACATTTACGAAGCTGCAGGGCGACGTCTACCAATGGCTCGGCTTCGAAGCCTATGACCTCATATTCGGTCTGTTGGACGAGGTGGTGAACGATCCCAATCTCGCCATTGATGTCTTCGCCTATGATTTCAACGAACGCGACATCGTTGCCAAACTTGAGAGTTGCGGTGCCCGGGTTCGCGCCATCATAGACGATTCGGGATCACACAAGCCAGCAGGCAGCGCTGAATCGCAGGCGGCTGCGCGCCTCGCCGCCTCGGCCGGGTCGAATGCCGTAAAACGGATGCATTTCAAGACCTTGCAGCACAACAAGGTTTTTGTCGTCCGGCGCGGCAGCCAACCCATCAAGGTGCTGTTCGGCTCCACCAATTTCAGTTACCGCGGTCTCTACATACAGGCAAACAATGCCCTCGTCTTTCATTCGAGCGACGCGGCCGAGCTGTTTGGCCGTGCTTTCGATCTGACCTTCCAGGGATTGGCGGCCTTCAGCCAGGACAGCATAAGCAGCAAGTGGAACCTCGTTCAGGCCGCCGGCATGCCTGCCGCGCATTTCTGCTTCTCGCCGCACAAGTCGAGCGATCTGTCGCTCAGTCCCGTGGGTGCGGCGATCGACCAGGCGTCGTCGTCGGTGTTCTATGCGATCGCCTTCCTCAATCAGATTCGCTCGGGCTCGGTGCGCCAGGCGGTCGATCGGCTGATGGGCAAGGACGTGTTCAGTTATGGCATTTCCGATAAGGAAGGGGGGCTCGAAATCCGCAAGCCCGACGGCACTGTCGGCCTGGTGGATTTCAGCTATCTCGCAAGCCACGCGCCGGAGCCCTTCAAGACCGAATGGGGTGGTGGAAACGGCATTCATCAGCATGACAAGTTCGTCGTGACGGATTTCAACCTGCCGACCGCCAAGGTGTTCACCGGATCGTCCAATCTGTCGCCGAGCGGCGAAACGGGCAATGGCGACAATCTTGTCATGATCGAGGATCAGCGGGTTGCGACATCCTACGCCATCGAGGCCCTGCGGATATTCGACCATCTGCATTTTCGTGCCGCAATGCAGGGTTCGGGCGCGCCCAACAGCTTGACGCTCGCGCGACCCCCGGCTGCCGGGCAAGATGCCTGGTTTCGTCGCTTCTACACGGCGGGTTCTCAAGCCGCAAAGGATCGTCTTCTCTTCTCGCATTGAAGACTTGATGATCCTGGTCGCGGCAATTGCCTGCCCCGACAACGAGGCGATGGTCCATGAACCTTATTGATGCGTTGCCCCTTTCCACCGAGGGGCGATTGCAAGTCTCGCCCCCTACGGGCGCACCTACCCGGTTAAGCAATCTCGGTGACGACGTATCGAACGAACTGGTCAGCTGGGGTTACGCGATCTGCGATCTAAGTGTTCGCGCAAAATACAAAGGGCCGGTATTGCGGAGTGTCCCCGCTTGGCCCTTCCCAAAGACGGCATAATTGTTTTCAAGAGCTTGGATGACCCATCGCCTGTGCATGGGTGCGTCCGACGACACTGCTGGGGGTGTAGTCTCGTCGGACGCGGCACTGGCCGGGTTGGGGGTGGCATCCGACCCGGTAGCGTTTATTCTACCATCTACTAGAAGTTTATTTAACCCACCCGAACGGGCAGTCATGAGGCCATCCTAGCTACCCATGGGCAGGATGCACCTGTCGTGTTGCGAGTAGAATTGCATCCAGTCGTTGTGTCCACGCTAATCAAACGCGCGCAGTCGTCGCAACACCCGCCTATTCGAAGAATGCATCGTCAAGGCAGTCCTATTTCTTGGCCAGTCATTCAAAAGCCACAAAACTGAAGAGGCTCGCAGAGGTGCAAACGGATCGAGCATGATCCCTGGCACCTGTTGCTCGGCATGTCTCTGAGACAGCATTTGCGCCCCAAAAGCTGCGCTTGCCGGGAACCTACCTATCCATAAGGACCTGAATGAGAAGGTTCGCCGCAACCAAAGCAAATCTGCGAGGTTCAATGCGATGTATTCCATCCAAGACCGTGTTCCAGTTTCCATTGTTATTGCGAACTACAATTACGCCCGCTTTCTCCGGCGCAGCATCGATAGTGCGCTGGAGCAGAATTACGACGATACGGAAGTCATTGTCGTCGATGATGCTTCAACGGACGACACGGCCGATGTCGTTGCGTCCTATGGCCCGCGAATCAAGACTCGTCTGCGGGAAGTGAACGGCGGGCATGCCGCTGCGTTCAACACCGGCTTTGCATCGAGCAGCGGCAAGATCGTGCTGTTTCTCGATGCCGATGATTATCTCTATCCAAACGCCATATCCGAGGTCGTCGACGCTTGGGAAGAGAAGACTGCCCAGATGCAGTT
The DNA here is from genome assembly GCF_051811145.1 of Rhizobium sp. 11_C7_N12_5. Classification (NCBI taxonomy): domain Bacteria; kingdom Pseudomonadati; phylum Pseudomonadota; class Alphaproteobacteria; order Hyphomicrobiales; family Rhizobiaceae; genus Rhizobium; species Rhizobium sp. 11_C7_N12_5. The sequence continues at coordinate 2,001,149 of NZ_JBPWPY010000002.1, read as the reverse complement.
CAGGCTGCATATCGTCGATGAACATATGCACGTGAAGGATGTGTTTCCGCCTTCGGAGCTGCCGTTTGATTCCGGTGACGTCACCCCGAAGCTGCTGCGGAAGGGGCGCTATCAGACGACCGTCACGAGCGGTTTGGCGTTCAAGCGCTCGGTCCTGGACAGGATCATGCCGGTTCCGGAGCAGGATTTCAGGCAAGGGGCCGACGGGTATCTGGCAACCGTCGCGCCGCTGCATGGGGACGTCACATCGATCGACGACTGCCTTGGCGCCTACCGCATACATGGAGCCAATCATTCGGTCTTCGCCGAAAAGCTCGGCCAACGCGCGCGCTGGCGCATACAGCATGATTTTCATCGGCTGGAAGCCTTGTCGGATCAGGCAACGGAGATCGGCTTGGAGGTGCCGCCGGATATCGGGCTCCGCGATCCCGTTCATTTGGAAGAGCGTTTGGCATCCCTTTGCATCGATCGGGACCAGCACCCCATAACCGATGATTCCAGGTTCTCCTTGGCGACTGCCGGGGCGGTCGCAAGTCTGGAAATGAAGACATCCCTACGACGTCGTGCGATGCAGGCAGCCTGGTTTCTCTCAGCAGGCATCCTGCCTCGCCGCATGGCGAAAGCCGTTCTGTCCTGGAAGCTTGTCGCCTCGTCGAGACCTAAGTTCCTTTTGCGCCTTTCGAAAATCATCCGGTCTGCCATGGGATAGAGCGGCTTCAGGCTCTCAGACTTAGGAAATGGTCATTTTGGCGACCACGAAAATCCTGTCCGCTCTTCGGGCAACCCGCGAACTCCGGGGTCTATTGACATTGTTGAATCATACAGGCGTTGCAAGGCTGCAATCAGGGAGAGCTGAATGGGAAAAGGGACGCTTGATCTTCGCATCATCCGTTTGGAGGATGCGCCTCAGATACGACTGTTTGTGACGAAGAGGTTCACCTCTGTCGGCAACGACGAAAGTGGGGGGACTTTGGAATTGAGGGAAACTTACGGCCATACTGCGGAAGCTACCTGTAAGGCGCCTCGAACGGCTGCGCTCTCGAAGCTTGGCTGTCCAGCTCCAGTCCAAAGCAACGAAGACCTCGAAGATTAAATAGAGTGGGCCAATACGCAATCTTTCTCTAATGGAGAATATTGCCTGCGAATAATACAACCAAAGAAAAGCTTTTTGCAAATAACATATTGTGCTGATTGCATTGAATACATTATGATATTCTTAATTAGATTGGTTATCGTAAAGTAAAATTTAACTAAAAACTCATTATAAATCTTCAACGCGGTGCGCGTCTTATGGAGATGGATAATGAGAAAAGCCATACTTGCTGCTTTCGTGATGGCGATATCCGCCTCGACTGCAAGCGCACAGACGATCGGCGTGTCGATGTCCGGTCTGGATAAATTCAGAACCGCATTGCTCAACGGAGTCCTTTCGCAGGGAAAGACGATTCCTGGGCTGAAACTTGTCGTGCAGAACGCCAAGGGCGACAACGAGGCTCAGAAGGCGCAGATCCAGCAGTTCATAGCCGATAAGGTCGACGCCATCATCCTGGCCGTTTCCGATGGCGACCTCGGCCCGCAGATGACCAAGCTTGCCGCCGATGCCCATATTCCGCTGGTCTATATCAACAACGTCCCCTCGAACCTGTCGGATCTCCCGGAAAACCAGGTCGTGGTCGCGTCAAACGAAGCGGAATCGGGAACCATGCAGACGAAGGAAGTCTGCTCGCTCCTGAAAGGCAAGGGACGCGTCGTGGTGCTGATGGGCGAACCCTTCCACGCAGCCGCGCGGGCACGCACTCAGGACATCGACAATGTCATCGCCACGCCTGATTGCAAAGGTCTCCAGATCGTGGAGCGGCAGGCGGCCTATTGGTCGAGCGACTACGCCGATCAGCAAATGCAGGAATGGCTGTCGGCTGGCGTGAAGTTCGACGCTGTTATCGCCAATAACGACGAGATGGCGGTCGGCGCGATCCGTGCCATGAAGCGAAACGGCATGTCGATGAAGGACATCGTCGTCGCAGGCGTCGATGCGACCGATGATGCGCTGGCGGCGATGCAAGCGGGCGATCTGGATGTCACCATCCTTCAGAGTGCCTCCGGGCAGGGCGCTGCAGCGGTCGATGCTGCAATCAAGCTCATAAGCGGGCAAAAGGTGCCACGAGAAAACAACGTGCCCTTCGAGCTCGTCACGCCCCAGAACATCGCCCAATACTTGCCGAAGACCCAGTGAGCAAACGAGGATTATGATGTTGCGCTTTTGGAATAAACTTGGCATCCGCGCGCAGATAACGGCCGGCTTCCTGCCGCTGATCCTGCTCATGAGCCTACTCTCGGTCAGTGCGATTTCCGGCATGGACGGACTTTCGTCCATCTTCTCTTCCTACCGCAGCACCGCCGGCCAGAGCCTTGCTATTTCCGACTACAGCAATCAGCTGCACGAAATCCAGATGTCGGTGGAAGCTTTCCGATCCACCCCGACGCAGGATGTCGTGAGCCGGTTCCGTGCCGGGGTTAAGGCATTTGCCGCCGACGACCAGCGCTTTGCCGAAAACAACGCTCTGCAGACAGGAATGGCAAGCATCCGCCAGGATGTTGCGGCCTATGGCACGGCCTTCGAGCAGATCGTCTCCCTGCATGCAAGGCGCGAAGCCTTGATCTCCAAGGTTACCGAGTTCGGCCCCTGGACCAGTATCGCGCTCAATGACGTCATGCGTAGCGCCTGGCGACAGAACGACGTCGCTCTCCTGCATGCGACCGCCGCAACACTCGAGGCCTTGAATCGCAGCCTCTATTTCTCGGAGCGCTTCATCTACTCCGGTGATCTAGCATCTTACGACATTGCGCAATCGGCGCTGAACGACGCGATGGCTTTGAACGACACCGCCGCCAAGGTGGCAAAGGGTGAACTGCAGCATAAGCGCGTTCTGGGCGCTGGTCAGTTGATGCAGAACTACACGAGCCGTCTTGGCGACGTGAGGGATATCTTGCTGCAGACCAACAAGATCCGTGCGAGCGAGCTTGATGTTCTGGCACCGAAAATCGCAACGGGTTTCCAGAATCTGCAGGCCACAATCATCGATGGACAGAAGACGCTCGATGGCTCGGTCGAGACGACGGTTGCCTCCGCCACGCGCTCGACGCTCATGTTCAGTGGCCTGCTGATCGTGATTGGTCTCGTGCTCGCCTATTTCGTCGGTCAGCTGATTTCCTCGGCCGTGCGCAATATGGCGCAGACGATGGAGCGGCTTGCTCGCGGCGACGACACAATGGTGGTCGACGGTACCGAGCATCGTCATGAGCTCGGCGCCATGGCGCGCTCGCTGAAGGTCTTCCAGGAGACGGGACGCGGCAAGCTCATGGCGGAAGCCAATGCCGAACGGGCTCGCCTTGCGGCCGAAGAAGAGCGCCTGCGCCAGGAAGCCGAGCGGCTTGCCGATGCGCAGGTGATGGAGCACGCCTTCCAGCAGATCTCTCTGGGTCTCGATGCACTTTCGAAGGGCGACCTTACCGTGCGTGTCGGCGAGGTTGACGGTCGTTACGTCCGTATTCGGGATCACTTCAACAACTCGGTCTCCAGTCTGGAAGAGGCTCTCGATTCCGTCATCCGCGCAGTCGGCACGATCAAATCTGGCCTTTCGGAAATCTCGACGGCCTCCAACGATCTTGCCCGCCGCACGGAACAGCAAGCTGCCTCGCTTGAGGAAACGGTGGCTGCCCTCGGCGATGTGACGCGCGGCGTCAATGGCACGGCGGAGGGGGCAAGTCATGCTCAGAACGCGGTGGCGACCGCGCGCGCCAATGCCGAGAACGGCGGGGCGATCGTCGCCCGTGCGATCGCGGCTATGACGGAAATCCAGAGTTCATCGTCCAAGATCGGCAATATTATCGGCGTCATCGACGAGATCGCCTTCCAGACCAATCTTCTTGCCCTCAACGCGGGTGTGGAAGCCGCGCGAGCCGGCGAGGCGGGGAAGGGTTTTGCCGTTGTCGCCCAGGAGGTGCGTGAGCTCGCCCAGCGATCGGCCAGTGCCGCGAGAGAGATCAAAGCGTTGATCTCGACCTCTTCCGCGCAGGTCAAGGCAGGCGTGGAACTCGTCGGCGAATCCGGAACGTCGCTTGCGCAGATCGTCGAGCAAGTCAGCGCGATGAGCAGCACGGTTGCGGAAATCGCGGTTGCCGCGCGTGAACAGGCTGCCAGCCTGAGAGAGGTCTCGGCCGCCGGCGATCAGATGGACAAGGTCACTCAGCAGAATGCAGCCATGGTGGAGGAAACCACGGCGGCTGCCCAGAGCCTGACGCAGGAGACGGAAAACCTCGCGGACCTCGTGCAGCGGTTCAAGACACGCAGTGCCGCGGTCCCCGGGTCCCGTCTCTACGCATTGGCATCCTAACGTCGGCGCCAAGAGCCTTCGATCATGCGGCCGGGCTGAAACGTGTCTCAGCCCGGCCGCATTCGTTCGTGCATCGAGGCGAGGTTGGCCGCCTCACGACCGCACGGGCGCCGAGGTTGCCGACGTCATCAAGTCCCCAAATGTCGATGCGATCCTGATCGCGACGCCGGCACCAGGCCATGCCGATCTCATACAGGCAGCCGCGAGAGCCGGGCCGGCGATCGTTGACTAGCACCCGGCAATCCAGCCTCTTTGGGTGCGATTGCCCGCTCGACGATGTCACGATTGAGACAGGGGAAGCGTTCAATCGAGCTTCGCCAATTTGACGTTTGCGGTATGACTTTCGCCCACAGGCCTTGTGCAGATCACGATGAGCGTGGGAAGTTTCCCGCCCGGTCTTGGGCGCTTGTTTGGTTTTGCATGGCCGGCCTATTTGTTTTTTCATCGCTCGCGATTAAAGCTTGGGCGGAGACGATCCATTCTGAGGGCATGACGGCCTTGGTCGATAATGAAACGATGCTACAGGTTGCGCAGTTGATGGAAGCTGCGGGGGTGCTGGTTGCGGTCTACGACCAGGATGACCGTGTTCGCTTTACCAACCGCGCGTTTCGCTCGGCGTGGTTCATAGAGGAGGATGAGTATCCGCTATGGCCAGAGCTCATGCGGCGCAACTTCCATGCTGGTCGCGGGACGATCATCAAGACCGACGATTTCGAGAGCTGGTTGCTGACAACGCTGGCCAGGCGCGGCAAGAGCGGGTTTCGGGCATTCGAGACGGATCTCCATGACGGCCGCTGGCTTTGGATGACGGAGACCATGCAGCCCAGCGGCTGGATGTTGTGTGTTGCAAGCGACATCACCTCCATCCGGTCCGATGAAAGAACACTCCGGCAAGATCGCGACTTCGCGCTCAAGGCTTCACAGACAGACGAATTGACAGGGATTCCCAGCCGGCGGTTCGTCATGTCCAAGCTTGACGAGCTGGTGCGCAGTCATGGCGGTGTTGCGGAGCCGGTTGGATGTCTTGCCGTGCTGGACCTCGACAATTTCAAATACATCAACGACCGCTTCGGCCACGCTTTTGGCGACGTGATCCTGAAGGATTTCGCCATCACGCTGCAAAGACTGGTCCGCAGGACGGATATTTTCGGGCGGGTCGGTGGCGAAGAGTTCGTCCTCATTCTTCCGAACACGACCCCGGACGAGGCGGAGGTGATCGTCCATCGTATGCTGCTCGCGGTGCGGCAGTCACGGCCGCTACCTGAGCACGCTGGCTTTCGCTATACGTTTTCCGCCGGTATTGCCTGTGCCGTGCGTGGCGACGACGTCGGTGAGCTCTACCGAAGAGCCGATCTCGCACTTTACGCCGCCAAAATGAAGGGGCGCGACCAGATCAGTATTGAACCGGATACGCATCCTGCTCGGGCGGCGAGGCCATCATAGTCGTTCGCCGGTGTGTGGAAAAATCCATCCCATTCATGGCTGTGATTTACGCCCAATCCGACGGAGATTCGTCCTTTGCCGTCGCGAAGGAAACGTATTCCCTGAAGCTCGAAGGCTTGGCGGACAGGTGCCGGCGCTTCGTTTCGATCCTTTGCAGTGGAAATTTCCATTCGGCGGATCGCCGGGAACGAGATGTCGGCTTTCCTTGCCAATTGTGACCTGGACCAACCCGGCACGCGCGCAGCCCGGACCTGCGCAGGGTCGAGGCGCTCTTCTCCCATGGACTACACTGAGCTGATCCGAAAAGCTGACGTCGCCCTCAATGCCCGGAAGCGATCTGACAGACAGCAAATATGCTTCTATGATCCAGAGCAAGACCGCGTTGGCGCAACGAAAACCGCCCATGCGCTCTCCGCTTCAAAAAGAACTGTAAGAAGAGAAAATCGCAGAGGCTGACCTTTGTCACGGGCAAGCTCAAGTCTCCGCCGCAGTCGGGTGTCCATTTGAAATTCCTAGGCTGCATTCACCTGAATGCCGCATAGAATGAAACCGACAAGCGCCGGAATGTCATGAAATTGTAGCGCTGCGCTAGCGGGCCGGCGTCGACCTGCCCAGCGGCTCAAATCTTTTCAAGCCGCAAAATCCGGCGTTGGCGATGACGCATGCCTTGGCTGAGGCCGCTTCGTCTGTCGCCATATCAAGTTCACGCCGACGATCGCTATCTTTGGCGATGCCACATGGTGGGCGCAACCAAAGCTCGCCGGCGCGATGAAAAGCGTTACTGCACGAGTTCCCGGATCTTGTAGGCAACTTCCGTGCGGTTCGTCGCATTGAGCTTCTTCATGATGTTGCGGATATGAACCTTCACGGTGCTCTCGCAGAGGTCCATTTCATAGGCAATGATCTTGTTTGCCTTGCCGCGCCTCAGCGCCTCGGCAACGACGACCTCGCGCGGTGTAAACAGACTGTCGAGGCAGCAATTCTTGCTCGCGGCGGGAGTAATCGACTCCTTGGCAGCCAGAATGCTGCTGGCAGGCACGAATACACCTCCCGCACGGGCAAGGGCCACCGCTTCCGCTGCGACCTTGACATCGACACTGGTCGGAATATAGCCGCGGGCACCGCATTCCAGCGCTTGCAAAAGCTGTGCGAGCTCGTCGCTGTCGGCGCCGACGATCACGGGGCTGGCCTTGAATCTCTCCACCAAGGCGCAAATTTTCGTGCTGATTTCGGAGTCGGAAACCTTGCGTCCGCCAATCATGAAGAGAACGGCTGACGGTGCGACCTGCATGTCCCGTATCTGCCATTCCTCGAACGACGCTACGGTGACGATATTCATGCTGTCGTCATAGTCTGTGAGACTTCTTGATAGGCACTCGCGGTCCAGAGCCCTGGAATCGATCAGAAGGACATAGTCCTCTGATTCTGCCGCGCCGGCGATGCCCGAGGCAACAAACGGCCTCAATGAATCCGGTGTTCGAACTGAAATGATGCGAGCTGCTGTTTCTGAAGCGAATTTCTCATTCGTTAATGACTGTCCGTTCATGGTCGATACCCCCAACCTTTAGTGTGACCCTTATTCTTCTTGTGACCGCCCGAATACTTCTATTCTTTGGATAGCAAAGCCCTTGTCTAAATTTCAGCATTGCTTCTTGCTTCATATTGCTCCCCTCAATCTAGGTTTATCTTATTACAAACTAATACTATATATATTTTTGCGCGCATTAACATATGTTAATAAAAACTAGGAATATTGAGGTCACGAATTCTTACAACTCGAATACAACAATAATCTTGGCCGACTTGTTCACATCACATGCTTATCAAAATAGGACTCATCGAAATCGACGAGCTCCATGAGGCGTTGACGATCGAGAAACGCAACGACACCGTTGCGGAACGAAAGAAGGCCTGCCTCGCGCAGATCCCTGAGCACACGGTTTATATGTACGGTCGATAGACCGACGGCGTCGCCGATGTCGGCTTGCGTCAATGGGCAGTCGAAGCCGTCGGAATTCCGATGCTGCCGCGAGGCTCCAATCCGGGTCGCCAACTCGAGTAAAAGATAACCGGTTCTCTCCATTGCATCGCGCCGGCCGATATTGGCAAGCCCCTCGGACATACGGGCCTGGCGTCGCATTAATTCCGTGAGGACAACGCGATAGAAAGAGGCGGGCGCTTCGATCTTCGGAAGCGATGTGAAGTCCGGAAAGACTATGACGCTGACATTGGTGATCGCCTGTACCGTCTCGCGTGAGAGCACGGTCAGCGGGGTCGAAACCATGTCGCCGCGCAATACGAATTCGGTGACGATGCGCGTGCCATTCGGCATCATCTTGCTGGAGGCCGCCCATCCCTCCTGGATAAAGAGGAGGCGCGGCGCATCGCTCTCATAATCGCAGATGATGTTACCGGCAGCAAAGGTACGCGGAACGCCACCTAAACTCTGTATATGATCGATCGAGATCTGCGCTGCCATGATATCGGCCCCTCAAACCGAAAGCATATCCTGAACGTTCAAAAAGACCATTCGCAAATATAAATCTCGCTATCCGCGGCAATTTTATATCATATAAAATCAGATGTGTCTTTGATCGAAATCGATCTACAATCATGACCGCGCTGCACTATTATAAGTATATGAAATACACTTTCTGTAAAGAATAAAATAGGATGGTGAAATAGGAAAATCTGAGCGAAGAAACTCACATTAAAGTATTACATGTGGCTGCCTTGATTATACTTTGTGCATGGCCTGCAAGTCATCCCCGATCAGATGTCGGCGCATATTCATGATTCCGGCTTCGGCTTCGGCCACGGTGGTACGATGACGATTCGATTCGATTCCCTCGGACTCCGCGGCTTTCAACAACCAAGCGATATGAGGGGGGAACAATGCTGCGTTGCCGACGAAATATGCCTCTCGCCCGACCGAATTGAAGAAGCCTTCGACCTTCCCGTCCCAGCCCAATCCTACATGCGGAATCCTCAGAGCATAGGCGGCGATACAAGCATGCAGCCTGTGCGCCAGAATAACGTCGGTCGAATGAAGTATCCGGACCAAATCATCTGGAACCCGCGGGCGTTCAGCGAGATCCAACATTCCGGCTGCAATGACACGATGCATCGAGACTGAATTCCGAATCTGCTCGGCAAAGACTTGATCTTCTTTGGCGCCGTTACAGAACAGGATCACCCGATAACCATCATCAAGAAGTAGTCCGATCAGATCCCGATAATCTCCAATATTGCAGAATGGGATTTTCGACATGTTCCGGCTGGCGTGTCGCTGCAGGATCATAGGATCCGTCACGCAGAGGCCGACCGTCGGTTGGAGCCCTTGCGATGGCATGCGACGTTCATGGCCGGAAAATGCCTGGACCAACAATCCCGGATCGCGAACAATCTTGGCGGCTGGCCCTTCAGGAAAATGCTCGCGCCAATTATCTTGGGCGAAGCCGTCACGCACGGAAAGATGGACGAGCTGAGCCTGCTTCAGTCGAGCGAAGAGATCATACGCTTTCTTCGACCAGCGCTCGCTGACGCCCACTGCGTAGATCGCCAGTGGCCGATTGTGGCGACAGACGCAGTCAAGGACCTGGCCGACTTTCAATGGAAAATTGAGATCGTCATCCTGGAACAGATTACCGCCGCCGATCACCACCGCATCCGCCGCCGCAATCTTGGCGTCCCACTGGTCATGGAGTTTGCGCAACTTCCGCTCCAGCATGAAGCGAACCAACCGTTGCCGCGCGAAGACAGGTAGCCGCTGTAGCAGCTTGAGCGCATATCGGCGTTGCCCGCCGCGGCCTGTCCCGAAATCCTGTCGCCCCGCAAGATCGACGGTCTCGACTTCTATATGGTCCGCCCTGTTCCTCAATGCGGTCTCGACGCATTGCGCCAGAAGCCCGTCGCCCAGATTTTCGCTGTATTTGACGTTGAAGACGACAATCTTCATTGCAGTTCTCCGACAACACCGAACTGCGGCTTGCGCGCGATACTCATCTGGCTTGCTGTGGCTGTCAGGGCGGAAATACCGCCTGCAAGGATGTAGAACATCAATCCCAGATCATAGACGGTGCCGGAGGTTGCAGCCGAAATCAGGACGGTGATGAGCCCGGCTTTGGCTGCGCGCACAACCGCGGAAACCTTACGGGACGGCAAATGTCTGGATCGCGTGTCGGCTGCCATCAGCATGGCGACGAAGCTTGCAAAGATCAGTGTGCCGATGACCCCGATATTGGATAGGAGCACGAGGCCGAAACTCGACGCCCGGGCGCTGCCGAGGCCGGCGCCGAAGCCACTCGTGTCGAGGAATGCCTGGTAGGCCATGGCGTTCCACATAAAGCGTTCGCGCCCGGACTGGCTGTCGGCCTTCGAGAAGAGCATCTCGTCGAGAAAATCATGCAGGTTATGAGCAAGATCAGGCATGACGATCAAGACGAAAAATACGACGAGCGGCATCGCCGCCAGAATCGACACAATCATGACAGGTCGCCCCGCGCCCGGTTCGCGACGAGAAGCCAGAAAGGATTGCAGACAAAGGATCGGCAGCAAGACAGCGAGCCCAACCAGTGCTGTCGCCGACGTCGAAAGGATCAGCGCTGCAAGCAATAGCCCGGCGACAATGCCTGTCGTGGTGGAGCGGATACCGCTCAGCCACAGGCTGGTTGTCATAGCAAAGAGAACAAGCGTGAAGTCCGCAAAGGCGGAAGCTTCGGGAAACGTCCCTGAAATCCGCTTGAGGCCACCCTTCTCGGCGCCGGTCAACAGAGCGTAATTGGCCGTTCGGACGAAGCCGAGAAGAAAATCGGTGTGGGTGAAATGGGTGACGATATCGGCAAGCGCGAAGCCGAGGTTGACACTCGCCACAACCAAAATGCCGTTGATCAGGATTCCAGGGGTGCCGTTGCTTCGGAAGAAGGCAAAGGTCGCGGCGAAGCAGATGAGGCCCCCCACCGCATAGACGGATTGGGTAATATTGTTCGACGAGAATTTCAGCGGCACCAGCGCAATGAGATTACGTGCGCCGATTGACCGCTCGACCGACATAGTCTGCGTCACGCCCTGAAACAGGCGCGGAAAGAAAATGGCCGTTGCCAAGCCAAAGGCGGTCAGAAGCAGTAGGAGGAAGCCCGGACGCGGGGGTGCCAGGGCGGCAAGGAACGGCCCTTCTCCATGCGCCATGAACAACCGTGCCGTGAAAAATAACAGAAAGAGGCTCGGCACCAGAACCGATGCGCCGCCGAGGCCGGGCACGCTGAAGGCCGCGGCTGCGCCGAAGATCGTCGACAGTATCATGACAACGAACGACCACCGCACAGGTGCGGCCAGCATCGCAATGCCAACGATCAATGTCACCAGTCCCATTAAATTCATAGGTTGTAGCCCCGAGTTCCTGCCTCATTGTTGCCACAAGCTATCATGCCGGTATGCTGCTGTATTTCCGCCATGCCTAAGCCTTTTGGTGGACGCGCTAGCCGAAAAACGTTCTATGCCGGACGAGCTGCGCCGTTCATGCTGGCAACATGGATCACACCTCGCGCAGACATATCTGGCCATGCTCGAACGACCGCCGCACATTTCTCCGCGCCGGGCTCGTAGCGGCATTTGCCGCAATCGCAGGTATTCCGGCCGCACATGCCAGTGATACCGGAGATGGGCTCGACCTTGGCGCTATGGCGCTGACATTCGAGGACAATTTCGACAACCTGAGCGTTTCCGCTTGGGGGCCGGGCACTCGCTGGATTGCTCATACGCCCTGGAACGGCGACTTTGGCGGCGCGCGCTTCTCCGATCCGAACGGCGACTTTCCCTTCACGGTCGAAGACGGCATGTTGCGCATTACCGCGGCGCGTGATGGCAAGGGCGTCTGGCGCTCGGGCCTGCTTGCCTCTGTCGATAGCAAGGGCAATGGCTTTTCTCAGCAGTATGGCTATTTCGAAATGCGTGCCCGCTTGCCCGACGGCCCGGGTGTGTGGCCAGCCTTCTGGTTGATCGGCAAGGACCGATCGAAATCCACCGCCGAAATCGATGTCGTCGAATATTATGGCGACAAGCCGGGCGCTTACTCATCGACCGTTCACGTCTGGCACAAGGACGGCCGACACGATTCCGATTATGCCCGCATCAAGGTCTTTGGGGCGGCAAGCCCCTCGGAAATGCACAGCTATGGCGTGAAGATCGATTCCGACTTCATTCGCATGTATTTCGACGGCGCGCTGGTCTGGAAAACCAAGGTTCTGCCGGAACATCGCCAGCCCATGTATATTCTCGTCGATCTCGGCATTGTCGAGGGAGTGACGCGGATGGTCGCCTCCGATCCTTCCTTCATGTTCGTCGACTATGTCAGGGCCTACCAGTTCAAGTAGCTGTCGCCGCAACAATATCCCTCCCCAAACCGTCTCCTGGCCCGCGTGCGCTCCACATCGCGGCAACATCCACATCCCTGCCAGAAATTGGTGTGTTCCTCTTGCCGGCGCCGTCCATAATGCTTTCGGTCAGGTTGCAACTGCTCCTTCGATCTCTTTCGACGAAATGGCTACATCACCTAAGGCTTAAGACTTTTGTGGGTGGCAATGGTCATCCCAATGATCAACTGGTGATTTTCCGGCAGCGTGAAATTCTGCGGATGGCGATGAGGCACGCATGTCGTGCCAGCGCCGGCCGCAAGACAACCCGGAGGGTAGCAATGATCGATCGCGAGTCTCTTAAAAATGCAGTTGGTGCTGCAAGTATGCATTACGATCGCAACCGCTGCCTTCACGACATGGTGCACGCCCAGGCAGAGGCCGCGCCACAGGCAACGGCCCTGGTTTTCGGCGACACCACGGTGAGCTACCGCGACCTCGATCGGCTTTCCGACGCGCTTGCGACGTATCTTATAAAGCTCGGCGTCCGGAAGGCAGATATCGTTGGCCTGTTCCTTCCACGCAGCCTCAACGCCATCATCTGCAAGCTGGCCATTCTCAAGGCCGGCGGCGCGTACCTACCTCTCGATCCCGCCTTTCCAATCGAGCATCTCGACCATGTCATCGGCGAATGTCAGCCGAAGGTCATTTTTGCCGATGCAGCCCATGGCGAAACGCTCGGCTCGGTTCCCAGCATGGCCGCAAGGGTTATCGAGGCCGGCGCCATCATCGCGGAGATGGCAAATCGAGCCCATGCTCCCGCCCCAGCCGTCAAGGTCGGCGGCGACGATCTCGCCTATGTCATGTACACGTCCGGTTCGACCGGCAGGCCGAAAGGCACCATGATCTCCCACCGCAGCATTGCGCGGGTCGTGCTCGATCAGACCTATGTCGACTTTCGGCCTGAAGACGTCGTTCTTCACACCGCCACCATCGCCTTCGACGCCTCGACCTTCGAAATCTGGGGAGCCCTGCTCAACGGCTCCGCCTTGGCAATCATGCCGGACACCAGCTTCTCCGTCGCCCGCCTGTGCGATTTCATGCGGACGACCGGTGTCAGCATCACCTTCCTGACGACCGGGCTGTTCAACGTGTTCGCCGATCACGCCCGCGGACCTCTGCCGAAGCTTCGCCATGTTCTGTTCGGCGGCGACGTTGGGTCGGCGGTTCATGCCCGGCGCTTTCTTGAGCGTCATCCCGGCTGCAAGCTCACCAATGCCTATGGCCCGACGGAGACGACCGTCTTTGCGACCGCGTTCCAGGTGCTTCCGAACTTCTCCGACAAGGAACTGCCGATCGGCAAGGCGATCGCGCATACCGGTATTGCCGTCCTCAACGAGGAATTGCGCGAGGTTGGCCGGGGAATCGAAGGTCAATTGGCGATATCGGGCGACGGCCTGGCGATCGGCTATTTCAAGCGGCCCGAATTGACGGCCGAGAAGTTCGTGACGATCGACACGAAAAACGGCAGGACCCGCTACTATCTGACCGGTGACATCGCCTTCCTGCAGGCCGACGGCACGGTTGCCTTCAAGGGTCGCCGGGACCGTCAAGTCAAGATCAATGGCAAGCGCATCGAACTGGATGAGATCGAGGCGGCGCTGAGACGCGATCCGCGTCTTGCCGACGGCATTGTTCTTTGTCATGAGCAGGGTCCAAATCTGAAACGGATCGTCGCCTATCTGTGCCCGAAAGAGGATCGCGCGGGCGCGGGTCCCGATCTGGGGCCGAGCGTCATGGCGGCGCTGCGCGCGGTACTTCCGGCCTATATGATCCCGAGCGCCGCCGTTATCGTCGATGCTTTGCCATTGACGCCCGCCGGCAAGGTCGATCGCTCCAAGCTTACTCCGCCGGCAATTGAACCCATCGCGACGCCCATGGGCGCAATTGCCAAAAGCCGGACGGAAGAGCTGCTGACGACGCTGTGGCAGGACGCATTGGGCCTCGGCGCAGTTGAAATCGACAGGAACTTCTTCGATCTCGGCGGAACCTCCCTTCAGCTGATGGAGATCCACGCCGGCCTGGAAACGGAGCTCGACCATCCCATCGACGTGGTCGCGCTGTTCCGCCATCCGACAATCCGGGAATTGGCGCGTCACCTCGACGGTAAGGCTCCGGACCCGATACGAGCAGCGGCGGCCGCTCAGCGCGCTGCACTTCAGCAAAAGGCAATATCCCAATTCCGCAGGAGCTCCTCATGAAGGCAAGTCACCATGGCCAGGGCGAAGAGCCTGATTTCTTGGATAGTGAGGATCTGGTCGGGCAGGGTTCCGGGCACATAGCCATTATCGGCATGTCCGGTCGCTTCCCAGGCGCGCCTTCGGTGGACGAGCTATGGCAATTGGTTTGCGAAGGGCGGGACGTCTTTTCGCGTTTTTCGCCGGACGAGATCGAAGACGCCTTCACGGACGAAGAGCGGTCGCAGCCGAACTATGTTGCGGCAAGACCTCATCTTCCTGACGTCGGGATGTTCGATGCGGAGTTCTTCGGCATGTTTCCGCGGGAGGCGGCGGTGACCGATCCGCAACATCGGGTCTTCCTGGAAATCTGCTGGGAGGCGCTTGAAAGCGGCGGATACGATGCGCAGCGCTACAACGGCATGATCGGCGTCTTTGCCGGATGCTCCATGCCGACTTATCTCATCAACAATGTTCTGCGTGACCGCGCCAAGGCGGAGGAATTCACCTCCAATTACCAGATCGGCTGCTTCCATGAGCTTGTCGGCGCTCTCAATGATACGCTGGCAACGCGCGTCGCCTATAAGCTCGATCTTCGCGGCCCTGCTTTCACGGTACAATCGGCTTGCTCGACCTCGCTTCTGGCCGTGTCGCAGGCCTGCCAGAATCTGCTCACCTATAGCTGTGACATGGCGCTGGCCGGTGGGGTGTCGATCACCATTCCGCAAAGGCGGGGCTATATGTACCAGGATGGCGGCATGGCCTCTCCGGATGGAACATGCCGACCTTTCGACGCGAACGCTGCCGGAACGGTGTTTGCAAGCGGCGCCGGCGTCGTTCTTTTGAAGCGTCAGGAAGATGCACTGCGCGACGGCGACCATATCTATGCGGTCATTCGCGGCTATGGCATCAACAATGACGGCAGCGACAAGGTCGGCTTCGTCGCGCCGAGCGCCGAGGGGCAGGCCGAGGCAATCGCCGCAGCACTCGCCAATGCTGCCGTGGAGCCGTCGACAATCGGCTATGTCGAATGTCACGGCACTGCGACACCGCTTGGCGACCCCATCGAGTTCAACGGGCTGAAGAGGGCTTTTGCACAGAATCCGCCGACGGCCGCAAGTTGTGCACTTGGCTCGATCAAGGGCAATATCGGACACATGGACGCCGCCGCTGGCGTCACCGGCCTGATCAAGGCGGCGCTGGTGCTGGGCTCCGCCAAGATCCCGCCGATGGCCAACTACAAGCAACCCAATCCGCACATCGATCTCGACCACAGCCCCTTCTACATCCCGACAGCAATGATCGACTGGCCACAGGGGCAAGGTCCCCGGCGGGCCGGCGTCAGCTCTTTCGGCGTGGGCGGCACGAATGTCCATGTTGTCCTAGAAGAGCCGCCGCGCAGGCGCCTTCAAGCCGAAGAGCTTGGAAGACGATATATTCTGCCGCTCTCGGCGCGCAGCAAGCCCGCCCTCGCGACGATGCGGGCCGCTCTTGGCGATCATCTCGCCAAGAACCCGAAAATTTCCGTGATGCAGCTTGCCCATACGCTTCAGGAAGGGCGCCGCGAGTTCAGCCATCGCCTCGCTATCTCTGCCAGCAGTGTCGAAGACGCCATCGGTCGGCTGACAACGGAGAACTATCAGTCTTTCATTGCAGCGGACGAACCGCCCGTCGCCTTTATGTTTCCAGGGCAAGGCGCACAATATGTCGGCATGGGCGCTGGCCTTTATAGGTCGGAACCCGAATTCACCCGCTGGATCGATCGTGGCGCCGAGCTTCTGAAGATGACGCTCGGGCTCGATCTGCGCGACTACATCTGCCATACCGGGCCGGTAACCCAGGCGATCACCGATGAGCAGCGCGAGACGCGCATCGCCCAACCCTGCCTCTATCTTGTCGAATATGCGCTGGCACGGCTGTGGCTCAGTCGTGGCGTGAAGCCCTATGCCATGATCGGCCATAGCGTCGGCGAATTTGTTGCCGCCACGCTTGCCAACGTCATCTCGTTCGAAGACGGCTTGCGGCTGGTCGCCAATCGTGGGCGCCTGATGCAGCATCAGCCGCAGGGAGCCATGGTTTCGGTTCGCGCGGATGTCGAAACGACCAGCTCATACTTGCGGGGCGAAGTCGAAATCGCCGCAATCAACGCGCCGAAACTCTGCGTCATCTCGGGGCCGTTTGCCGATATCGATAGGGTTTGCGGCGAACTCGAATCCGCCAATATCGCCTTCAGCCGCCTGCACACATCGCATGCCTTCCATTCCGCGATGATGAACGACGCCGCCGAGGCACTGCGTCAGGAAACGGAGAAGGTTACCTATGGCACTGCCACCATGCCCTTCATCTCCTGCGTCACCGGCGACTGGCAGACAGGGGAACTAGGAACCTCGCCCGACTACTGGGCCATGCATTGCCGCGACACTGTCCGCTTCGCCGATGGTCTGGCGACGCTATGCCGTGACCGCAAGCCAATCCTTCTTGAAGTTGGCCCGGGGCGCACGCTTTCCGTCTTTGCCGCGCAGACAATCGCGCGTGACGATCTGGCGGCGGTGGTGCAATCACTGCCTGAACACGACCGCGCTTCCGCTGCGGCCGAAACGCTCGCCGAAGCACATGGCAAGCTCTGGATGGCGGGTTGTTCGCTCGTCTGGCCAGCTCTCCCGATCGCCGCCAAACAGCGACTGGTCTTGCCAACCTATCCTTTCCAACGCCAGCGCCATTGGATCGACGCCCCCGCATCGGCACGACGGGCGTCGGCACAGCAGATCAGCGCCATGCCAGGCAATCCCACCATCACCATCCCCGTCGCCTCAGACGTCAACCTCGCCGAGGAGAACAAATCAATGAATGTCGCAGCACCAATCTCCGCTTCCCACCGCGTTCTCACATTGGAAACCAGCCTCTTGACCCTGCTCAGCGACATGTCGGGAGAGACGCTCGGTCCGGATGAGCGGGCGGTGACATTCCTGGAGCTCGGCTTCGATTCACTCTTCGTCGGACAATTCGCGCAACGAATCGAGAAAGACTACAAGATCAAAGTTTCTTTCCGGGAGTTGCTCAGCGCGATACCCTCGGTCGCGGATCTGGCGCTCTATCTTGACGAGCAGATGCCACCGGACGCGGTAAAGGTGCCCGAGCCGCCGATGGTCGCGACACCTGTCGCAGTTGCACCGGCATCGGCTGCACCAATGCCCGTACAACTGCCGATACCAACGACGATTGCCGCCGCTCCAATACAGGCGATGCCGGGTGCTGGGTCGGATCTTGCCACGGTAATGCAATCGCAGCTCCAGATGGCGCAGTCCCTGTTCGCGCAACAATTGCTGATGCTGCAATCCATGCAGGGCGGCTCTCAACCCGTTGCCGCCCCCGTGCCCGAGCCGGTAGCCGTAAGCCCACAGGCGGCACCGCCCGCACCCATGCCGGCACCCGCAGCTGCTGAGCGCGTCCCTGCCGTTACCGTCGAAAGCGATTTCGGCACCGAACGCATCAAGCTGTATCGCCCGAACGCAAAGAGCCTGGCACCGGAGATCTCCGCGACCAAACAGGCCTTCATTGCCGACCTGACGGCGGCCTATGAAACCAAGAACGCCAAGTCGAAGACCTTCACGCAGGAACATCGCAGCCACCTGGCCGATCCACGCTCGGCTTCGGGCTTCCGGGCGGACTGGAAGGAAATGGTGTTCCCGATCGTCTGCGAGCATTCGAAAGGCGCTTACATCTGGGACGTCGACGGCAATAAATATGTCGATCTGGTCAACGGCTTCGGGCAGACGGCCTTCGGTCACGCGCCCGATTTCGTGATCGATGCCATCAAGGATCAGGCTGACCGCGGCTTTGCCATCGGCCCACAGACGCCGCTGGCCGGCGAGGTGGCGAAGATGATCGCCGAGGTCACGGGCCATGAGCGCGTCACCTTCTGCAATACCGGTTCGGAGGCTGTCATGGCTGCCATGCGGCTTGCCCGCGCCGTCACCGGCCGCGACCGTGTCGTGGTCTTTGCCAACGATTATCACGGCCAGTTCGACGAAGTGCTGGTCAAGGGCCGCAACCGCTCCGACAAGCCGATTGCCTTGCCGGTCGCCTCCGGCATCCCGATGGCGTCCGTCTCCAATATGACAGTGCTGCGCTATGGCGCGCCGGAAAGCCTCGATTTCATCCGCGCCAATGCCGACGAGATTGCCGCCGTCATCATCGAGCCGATCCAGAGCCGCCATCCGGAATTGCAGCCACGGGAATTCGTCCTCGAGCTGCGCGATATCGCCACCAAATCCGAATTCGCCCTGGTCTTCGATGAAGTCGTCACCGGCTTCCGCGTCGATCCCGGCGGCATGCAGAAGATCTGGGGGATCAAGGGCGACATGGCGACCTATGGCAAGGTTGTCGGCGGCGGAATGCCGATCGGCGTGCTGGTCGGAAGCCCACGCTTCATGGATGCGCTCGATGGAGGCTACTGGGCTTATGGCGACGAGTCCGTCCCCATGACCGCTCCGACCTTCTTCGCCGGTACCTTCGTGCGTCATCCATTGACGCTCGCAGCCGCCCACGCCGTCCTGCATCACATCAAGGGCGAAGGATCAGCCCTTTACGGTCGGGTCGTCGAGCGGACGGAAGCCTTGGTGGCAGAGATCAGGGCCGATCTTGCCCGGCGCGGCATGGCCGATGTCGTTCATGGTTACAAGAGCTGGTTCGCGACCGACTTCTCCAGCCAGGATGCGCTCGGGGCGCTCTTTTATGCCCAGATGCGCCTCAATGGCGTCCACATTCAGGACGGCTATCCCTGCTTCCTGACAACGGCGCATAGCGAGGAAGATTTCCGCGCGATTGCCAAGGCTTTCCGCGACAGTCTCGATGCCATGCAAGCAGTCGGGATCTTCACGCCCATCCAAGACCACATCGCCCCTCCGGAGCAGATCCGGGCTGCGGTCCCGGCACCCATCTCGCCACCTCAATCCGCGCCGCTGACGGAGGCGCAAACGGAGATCTGGCTGGCGGCCCAGGCAGGCGATGAGGCATCCTGTTCGTTCAATGAGTCCTTCTCATTGACGCTGGAAGGGGCTTTCGATGAGAACGCATTCCGCAAGGCCTTCGACACGGTCGTTGCCCGCCATGATGCGCTTCACATCCGCTTCGATCGGAGCGGCGAGCACTTTCAGTTCATCCCTGGTTTCAAGCTCGATCTGCCGTCTTTAGATGGTGTCGACCAGGCAGGCCTCGCTCAGATCCTCGATGATGAGGCTCATACACCCTTCGATCTGATCAACGGACCGCTGGCGCGCGCCTGCGTCGTCAAGCTTGCGGCCGATAAGCATGTGCTGGTCTTCACCGCCCATCACATCATCTGCGACGGCTGGTCGATCAACACTTTCGTCGATGAACTCTCAACCGCCTATGGCGCCTACCAGGCGGGCACCGCGCCGCAGTTCCAACCGGCTTTGTCCTTCGCCACCTACTCGACGGACCTCGCACCCAGACCGGAGAAATCACAGGTCACCGAACAATTCTGGCTCGATCAGTTCAAGACGGTTCCGGACTTGCCTGACCTGCCGCTCGACCGGCCTCGGCCGGAATATCGGAGTTTCGCTGGTGGAACCTGCACGGGCTACATCGACGCCGATGTCTACAAGGCTCTGAAGAAGAGAGGCGCGAAATCCGGGGCGACGCTGTTTTCCACGCTGCTCGCCACGCTGCAGGTGATGATCACGCGTCTGTCCGGTCAGGACGATATCGTGATCGCGATCCCCTCGGCCGGTCAGAGCCTGCTCGACGGGCAGATCCTTGTCGGCCATTGCGTCAATCTTCTGCCGCTGCGTCAGGCAGTGGCACAGGCAGAGCCCTTCCTGGCCCATCTGAAGGCAACGCAGCAGCTGGTTTTTCAGGCCTTCGAGCATCAGGACTACACCTACGGCACGCTGGTGCGCCGGCTGAACGTAAAACGCGACTCGCGGCGCCTGCCCCTCACCGAAATCCAGTTCAATCTGGAGCGCATCGCCGGTGGATCGGCCTTCGGCAACCTCAAGCCAACGATGGAGCCGAATGCCAAGGCGTTCTCCAACTTCGACCTGTTCTTCAACATGATCGAAGCTGCCGATCACATTCGTATCGATGTCGATTACAACGCCGACGTTTTCGACCGCACCACGGTTGAACGATGGATCGGCCATTTTTCGACGCTGGCTGCGGCTCTGGCAAAGGACATGGATCGGAAGATCTGCGAGCTGCCGTTGCTGTCGGCACAGGAGCAATCCTGGTTGATCGATGACCTCAACCATACGGCGGTGCCCTACGATCACGATCAGTTCATGTTCTCGCTCTTCGCCAGAAGGGCCGCCGAGAGCCCGAATGCCGTCGCCGTTCAACATGCTGGCCAGGCAATGACTTACGGAGAACTCGAGGCCCGCTCGAACCAGCTCGCCCTTTACCTGCAGATGGCAATTCCCGAGCCCGGCCGACGTGTTGCGCTTCTGGTCGAACGGTCGCTAAATATGATCGTCGCCCTTCTCGCCGTCATGAAGGCAGGGCATGTTTATGTGCCGATGGACCCGGGCCATCCCGAGGCGCGCCTGCGTCAGACGCTGGATGTCGCCCGCATCGGGGGCCTGATTTGCGACAGCGACGACATGGCTCGACTGGTCGCCGCCAACACCCCCGTCATCCGCCTTGACAAGGATGCCAAGGCGATCGGCTCGATGACCGGCGCGCCCTTGAAGACCTTATCCTTCGACACGTCGGGTCCGGCCTACGTCATCTTCACCTCCGGCTCCACCGGCATGCCGAAGGGGGTCGAGGTCTCTCACCGGGCGCTCACCAACTTCCTTCTCTCCATGGCAAAGGAACCCGGCTTCAGCGCCGAAGACACGCTCGTTGCGGTGACGACGATCTCCTTCGACATTGCTGGGTTGGAGCTCTACCTGCCGCTGATATCGGGCGGAAAGGTCGTCATCGCCGACCGCAACCAGGTTCAGGACGGCTTCGCACTTGTGAAGCTCATCGAGGAGCACGACGCCACGGTCTTGCAGGCGACGCCAACGCTTTGGCAGATGCTGGTGGAGGCCGGTCTCAAGGAGCGGAAGACGCTGAAAATGCTCTGCGGCGGGGAACCCTTGCCGCGGGAGTTGGCGAGATCGCTGTTGGCGATCGGAGGCCAGCTGTGGAACATGTATGGCCCGACGGAAACGACGATCTGGTCATCGTTGCAGCGCATCACGGATGCCGATCAGCCGATCACCATTGGCCACCCGATTGCCAACACGCAACTCTACATTCTCGATCGGAGCAATAGTGTTGCGCCGATTGGCGTCATCGGCGAGCTGCATATCGGCGGCGATGGATTGGCGGAAGGATATTTCGATCGCCTTGATCTCACCGAAAAGGCCTTCGTCCCGCATTGCTTTACCGTCGGCAAGCCGAAGCGGCTCTATAAGACCGGTGATGTCGGCCGGCGTCTTGCCGATGGATCCTTACAGTTGCTTGGCCGGCGCGACCAGCAGATCAAGCTGCGTGGCTTCCGCATCGAACTCGGCGATATAGAAGCCGTCGTCGCGAAAGCGGAAGGCGTGCGTCAATGCGCCGTCGTCCTGGCCGAAAACCAGAAAGGTGACCGCTCGCTCGTCTGCTACATTGTGCCGGCCGCCAACGGCAAGGATATCTCCTCTGCCGATATCGCCGCCCATGCGCAGTCCAGCCTCCCGGCTCATATGGTTCCGGCCTTCTGGGTGATGGAAAGCGAGCTGCCTCATACCGCCAACGGCAAGCTCGACCGCAAGACGCTGCAACAACGTGGGGTGCCGCAGCGTGAAGTGGCCCAGACCAAGGCCCCGCCAAAAACCGAGATGGAAGAGCGGCTGCTGACGATCTGGCAAGATGTGCTCGATCTCGGCGACATCGGTGTCGACGACAATCTCTACGCACTGGGCGCCGATTCACTTACCATCTTCCGCATCGCTGCCCGGATGCGCGACGATGGCCTGCCGCTGGAGGCAAAGCACTTGCTTCGCCATCCATCGATTGCGGCGCTGGCGGCCTTTGCCGGCAGCTTGGAAGAGGCTTCACCCGATCCTATTCAGCTCCACGTTCCATCCTTGCGAGATTTTCGTAACGGCGCACGCCGCGGCCTGGGGACAGCACTATGAGCATCTTTGACAACAGCCCCGACGGTTCGCGTACCGAACCGCAAATCATCGGCGAGTTTCCGTGCACGCAGACGCAATTGCGTTGCTGGATTATCGACCAGCTCAGCCCGGGCAATCCCGCACTCAATGTCGCGGTTCGCTGGGAAATCCGCGGCGCCTTCAAGGCGTCAACCCTTGAGGCGGCTTTCCGCAAGGTGGTTCAGCGCCATGAGATTCTCAGAACTCGCTTCGTCGAACGGAATGGCCATCCCTTCCAGCAGGCAGTCAGCGAGATCAATTTCAAGATGTCGGTGATCGATCTTCGAGGCATGGCGCCCGAGCAGCGCCAGGCAAGAATCCTGTCGATCGGCGAGGAGACGGCGCAAGCCCCGTTCGACCTGAGCACGCCCGGCCTGTTTCGCGTCACCTTGCTGATGGCCGAAAACGAGCGCGGTGTCTTGCTCATAACAGCTCATCAGAGCTGCTTCGACGGCTGGTCGATCCGCGTCCTCGGGCGGGAGGTTGGTGAAATCGCCGCGGCGATTGATGCCGGCAGGCAGCCGGTATTGCCCGAGCTGCCGTTGCAGTATGGCGACTACGCGCTCTGGCAGCAGGAGTACCTGCAAGGCTACGGCTTCGAGACGGAAAAAACGTTCTGGCGAGAGACGCTGAAGGATGCGCCCTATTTCGAGGTCGCTCCCGATCGCCCGCGCGGCGCCGTCAAGACCAGTCACGGCAATATCCTGTCGATCGCCCAGCCTCTCGCCTTCAGCGAGCGCATGGATGCCGCCGCCCGCGCACACCGTGTTTCGCAGTACAGTTACGGCGCGGCCATCGTCAGCGCTGTCCTCCATCGGCTGACGCAGGCCCCGACCGTCCTGTTCGGCTCGCAGGTCGCCGGCCGCGAGCACAGTGATCTGGAAGATCTGATCGGCGTCTTCATCAACAATCTGGTGCTGCGTTTCGATTTTGCTTCCGATGTTTCCTTCGCCGAGCATATCCACGCGGTCAGCGAAACGGTCGAAGGGGTTTTGAACCATCAGCGTATGCCGTTCAACAAGCTGGTCGAGCTGATCAACCCCGTTCGTGATCCCGCCCGCAATCCGCTGATCTCTGTGAATTTCAATCTGCAGAAAGCGTTTCTGGAGGATCGTCGCTATGGCGGCTTCGAGCTGATCAGCTCGGCCTCGCAATCGCCCGGCGTCATCTACGATCTCAGTTTCATCATGATCGGCCGACCGACCGGCTGGCGCATGTCGATCGAATACAATGCCGATCTCTTCGAGGTCGAGACGATAGAAAGCCTCTTACAGTTGTGGCGGCAAGCTTATGAAATTGCTCTCGAACACCCAGAGGCGCCGCTTTCTTCGCTCATTGCGCCTGAGCGGCAAACGGCGACCCACGTCAAGGATGCGTCGGTCGGCGGCTCCACCGCAAGCAGCCCGTCAACCGATACACAAATGGAAACGCTTGCTGCTCTCTGGAGAGACATCCTACAAGTTCAGCAGATACGACCGGAAGATGATTTCTTCGCGCTCGGCGGTCATTCGCTTCTGGCGCTACGGCTTCTTTCGGCAGTCCGAACTACGTTCAATGCTCCGGCGACACTGGAACTTCTATTCAAAAAGCCGACGTTTGCTGGCTTTGCTGCAGCGATCTTCGACCGCGGGGAAGCGCAGGCGTCCCGCGAAGAAGCCGCGAACCCGTGGGAGTTAGTCACCTGCAAGCAGGGTACCGGAACGGCGGCGGTTTATACGCTCAACCATCCGTTTCTCTATTACCGTTTGGCCAACGAATTGCCGGCTACGGTATCGGTCCACAACGTCAACATGTTTCATGCGGATCTCGAAAGCGGCCTGGCCGATCTCCCGATCGAAGATATCGCACGCCATGCGATAGACACCATGCAAATCGATGCGAGCGCCGGGCCCGTCGCGATCGTCGGCCTCTGCGTCAACGGCATCGTCGCGATGGAGGTAAGCCGGCAGTTACGCGAAAAGGGCATCGAGGTCGGCTTTACCGCAATGATCGATGCATGGGCGCCGGGCTATTTCGCCTCGCTGCCGAAACGGGAGCAGAAACGTTGGGGTCGGGAGCGGCGGAGCAAGCGCCTTGCCTATTTCACCAAGAAACTGCTGCTGGGACGCATTCGTCTGATCGACTATCTCAAGGAGTTCGAAATCTCTCTCGCTCTTCTGAGGCTGTTTGGCGTCAAGGCAGGTGAATATTCCCCTGAGGAGCAGGCCAACGACGCTGTCACCAAATTACTGGTGATAGCCGCACGTCGCTACAAGCCGGCACAAGTCAGGGACCCCAGCGTGATCCTGTTGCGCAGCCGCGCCAACCATCCCCGGGCTCGCAAGTTGTTGTTTGGCTGGGGCGAGGCCGTCGCGGCAGACACCATGGTCGTCGATATCGATGGCTGGCACGAGGATTCGCTTACCAGCAACGGTATTCGCGATCTGGCATCGATCTTCTCTCAAAAGCTCATCGGCAAGTAGATGTCAGTAGTTTGGGCGGCAACGGGCGAGGCCACGCAAGGAAACACAATTATGGATGTGACCAAGCCGTTGAGGATTGGCGTTCTCATTGCGCACGGGCGCGCGTTCGAGAATTGGGAACTCATGGTTCTCGATCGGATCCTTGCCGATCCGCGTTTGGAACTCGCGGCAGTGCTCATCCATCATTGCGCGTTCAATGAGCACAAGACCTCACGACTATTGTCGTGGGGTGCGTGGCTGGAGGCGAAAGCCTTCGCCAGACAGCCGGCCTATGTCTCAAAGCACTTCGACACCAGCCGCCATTTCATAGATTGCTACGACGCCGTCGCCAATCAAGACGGCACCGGCGGCAACATGACGCCGGCATTCCTGCAGCGCCTGAACCTCGATCTCGTCATACGCACGACGCCGGAAGGCATGCCCGATGACGCGATCCGCCTGCTGCCGTTCGGCGAATGGGCCTTCAATTTTTCCGACCAGCGGTCCGTAGATACAGACTGGTTCGGCTATGCCGACATTCTCGCCAAAGCTCCGACAACCAACCTGCTGCTCTATGCGAAATACGGCGGCGAGGCCACCAGGGTCGAGATCGCCAGAGCGGCATTCAACATCAAGCTCAGCGCCGCCAGGGGCAGTGCCGTCGTGCGCGAGCGAGGTGTAACGCTCCTGCTGCGTGAGCTCACGCGTCTGGCCGATACCCGTCAGTTCGACCTGCCTCGCGTCTACGGGCAGCCGGATGTTCCCGCCCCATCATTCAGCGATCTCCTTCGCTACGCCCGTATTTTGACAGGTTCGGTCTCAGCCAGAGCATTCAGAGCCATCAAGGCTCGACTTCGTTCCGATTCCGCCATCTGGACACTTTATACGGGTCGCGGGCACATCGGCGATTTCGATCCAAGCCAGGCGATCGAAATCCCTCCGTCCGAAAGCAGCATCAAGGCCGATCCGTTCCTGTTCCAGCATGAAGGCGAGTGCTATCTGTTCTACGAGGCCTACGCGCGCGGCGACCGCAAGGCGCATATCGCCGTCGGCCGCTTCAACGGTGATACAGTCGAACAGGTCGGCGTGGCGCTGGAGCGCCCGTATCATCTTTCCTATCCCTGCGTGTTCCGCGACGGTGATCAGATCTTCATGATACCGGAAACCCATCAGGCGCGGCGTCTCGAGGTTTGGCGCTGTAGCCAATTTCCCCTGAAATGGGAACTTCATGCTACCGCTCTCGAAGGACAATCGCCTGCCGACAGCGTCCTGACGCGGCACGACGGCAAATGGTGGCTGTTCACCAACCTCTCGGATTATCATGCCTATGAGGACCACTGCAGCGAGCTCTATGTGTTCGAGGTCGACGGTCCCGAACTGACGCGCATCGAACCGCATAAACACAATCCCGTCGTGATCGGCAGCACCGTGGCCCGGGGTGCGGGGCGCATCTTCGAACACGACGGCAGGCTCTTGCGGCCGTCGCAGCGCAATACAAACGGCGTTTACGGCTACGGGCTTAACATCATGGAAATTGAAGAGCTTACGCTCGACGATTATCGAGAGCGTTGCATTCGCACGATCACACCCGGATTCAAACCCGGATTGCGCGGCTGCCATCATTTCGATGCGACAAACGGCCGTTACATTCTGGACGCCAGATTAGGCACATAGAGCATTTCCAGAAAAAGTGTGAAGCGGTTTTCCGTGCGGAAATGCGCAAGAACAAAAGGATAGAGCGCTGCCGTGACCTTGTTTGGAACGGAAGCGCTGTAGCTACATGTCCGCGTCTCGATAACGCAGATGGACGGGATGCCCTTTTGTCGAGGCGACGACGGCACCGGCAAAATTGACCGGCGTCTCAAGCTCCAGGATGCTCCAGTTCGATGGCGCATCCGGATCGCCTTCCAGCCGCTCAAGTCTTGGCTCGCCGAACCCGTCGAACGTGACGTCGAAGCTGTCGAGCGGTAGCGACAATCCGCGTCCATGTGCCTTGACGAATGCCTCCTTGCGCGTCCAGCAGCGATAAAAGCCATCAAGGTAAGTTGCCGCCGGCAGGGCTCGCAGGGTCTGATATTCCTTACGCGAAAAGAAACGCCTTGCGATGTCCTCCTTCAGGAAGCGGATCTCCTCTATATCGACGCCAAGGTCATAGCAATCGGATATGGCAAGGACCGCAAGGTCGGCGCTGTGACTGAGATTGAAGTAGAAGGGCGGGGTACCGTCGATGGTAAGGTACGGCTTCCCATAATCGCCATAGGTGAAGCATATCGACTGTGGCGAGAGTCCGAGATATCGTCCCAGCACGGAACGCAGTTGCGCCCTTGCGGCGACGAAACGCCGCTTGTCGCGTTCACGGGCGAAGTGCATGGCTCTCGCGCATTCATCAACTGATAGCAGCACGGTGCAGGCGCCAAGTGCAGGCGGCGGCACGTCCAAGCTCCAGGTCCAGACGTCGATCGTATCGGGGCCAATGACTTCCATGCTAGGTCGTTGCGTAAAAGAGGCTGCCAGCGGTCGGTGGCGTCGATCTCGCCATGCGTCGCGCCATGTAGGCGACCAGGGTCACCGGGTAGTTCTCGCCAAGGCTGATGCGACAGGTGCGCTTCAAGATATCAAGCGTTTGCGCGCAGGACTCGGGCGTATATTCGATCCGGCGATCCGTCCAGAGAAAGGGATTCATCGCTGGGTGGCCGGTGCGCTGCTGCAAGACCGGCTGCCAGTTGGTGTAGACGTGACGGCTGGAATCATAGAGGCGATAGACGCCACGCTTGTTTTCCTCGGCAAATTGCTTGGCATCGTCAGACGTTTCGAAAATGACGTGCAGCCCGGCAGCGTTGCCGATGTCATTGTGCGGGCCAATGCGCAGCCGCTTGTTCTTCGAAAGAATTTCACTCATGACGTCGTAACGCTCGCGCATGCGCGCGATCATCGGGTCGAGCCGTTTCAATTGTACGTTCAACATGGCGCCCTGGATCTGGCTCGCCTTGAAATTCACGCCGAGCATGGGTGGCTCATTGGCATTGTCGAGATGGCCGCGAAACATCGAGCCGATGTCGTGATACATCCGCGCACGCGCAAACAAGCGCGTATCGTTCGTAACGACGGCGCCGCCCTCGCCACAATTTATATTCTTGAACTGATTGAAGCTGAACGCACCGAAATCGCCGATCGTGCCGACCCGCTTGGTCTTGTAGCGCAATCCCACAGCCTGACAGGCATCCTCGATAACAGCCAGATTGTGTTCTCGGGCAATGCGCATGATGGCGTCCATGTTGCAAACCATGTTCGACATATGGACCGGAATGATCGCGCGAGTCTGGGGTGTAATTTTTCGAAGGATGTCGGCGGGGTCCATGGTCAGCGTCTGGTCAACATCGACCAGGATCGGGACCGCGCCGGCAGCCAATGGGGCGGCGGCTGTTGCAATCCAGGTATAGGCCGGCACCAGCACTTCGTCGCCAGGGCCGACGCCGGCGGCGATCAGCGCCGAAATCAAGGCTCCCGTGCCGCTGCTCATCGTCAGCGCATGGCGCACGCCAAACTTGGCGCAGAAATCAGCTTCAAAGCGTCCGAGCGGGCCACCGGTCTCGTCGCTGTAACGCGCGAGCTTCCCGGAAGCAAATACCGGCGCAAGCGCCAACCATTCACGTAACCCCACTTTGGCCATAACTCTCACTCCCCAGGGAAATCGACATTTTCCTGAAGAGCCTAGCGCTTGTTCCCGCCGTTTTCAGCATGGCTTTCCGACTAAGAAGGGCGCGATGTTCGATGAATATACCTATCCGAAATCGGTAGTCGTCGTCGCCGCCTATGCCAATTGAACGATTATCCGGATCGCTGCGATGCTGGTAGAAAGTAAAATAACACGCGGGAATACACGGGAATACTATGATGGCGATCGTCGATCTCAGATCAATATTAGATAATATTCAGATGGCTGCGGATGTGGCTATCATCGGCGGTGGGCCGGCAGGTATCGCCATCGCTCGAGAGCTTGCCGACACACGGATTCGCGTCCTTGTCATCGAGAGCGGCGGTACCGACTACCAGGCAGAGACCCAGACATTGAGTGCGGTTGAGAATATCGGGGAACCTCGAGCCTCAAAAAGCGTCGAGCCGACGGGACGCGGCTATGCCGGCAACCTGGCATGGCTGAACGACGTAGCGGCCTTCGAGCTGCGCGACCGTATCCTGGGTGGCAGCAGCCATACCTGGATCGGCAAGTGCGCCGCCTTCGACGAGATCGACTTCGCCCACCGGCCCTGGCTCCCGCTTTCCGGTTGGCCGATTGCACGCTATCAACTGCTGACAGCCCTTGATCGGGCAGGGGAACTGCTCAACCTTGGCCCCAATTTCTATGATAAACGGCTCTTTGGCCTGCTCCATTCGCGCCCAAGCGAACTTGGCTTGGACGAACAGTTTCTGCGTCCCTTCTTCTGGCAATTCAGCCACACGTTGGATCGACACGGTGAGCCGACACGCTTCAACCGCCTCGCCTGCGATATCGCTGCGGCAAATGTAGATTTCTTGACGCACGCGACGGTGACTCAGATCAATCTCGACGATCAGGGCCTGAGGCCGACATCGCTGAGCGTGGAAAGCCTCGCCGGCAAAAAGGCGACCGTCCATGCGAACACGATCGTCCTTTGTGGCGGAGGTATCGAGAACGCGCGTCTGCTGCTGGCCTCAAATTCGGTGATGGGTGCAGGCATCGGCAATCAGCACGACGTTGTCGGCCGCTATCTTTGCGACCACCCGCGCACCTCGCTTTGCAGCTTCACCGGGCATGACATCGACGCCATCGCCGAGCATTTCAATTTCTACGGTCTGACGCATGAAGGCCGGACGCATTTCTATCTGAGGGGATTGTCCTTGAGCCCCGAAATGCAGGAGCGGGAGGGTCTTACCAATTGCGCTGCCTATCCCGTGCAGATCCACGCCGATCACGACCCCTGGGGGGCGCTCAAACGCTTGGCCCATGGTTCCAGCAGGGCATTCATGCAGGATCTTTTCGCGATCGGAACGTCTCCGGCCCTGATCACGTCCGGCCTCTACAACCGGCTGATCCGCAAGCGGGGTCTGCCGCATCGCTCCACAGAACTGCGTTTCGACGCGATGGCGGAACAACGGCTCGATCCTGAAAGCCGCGTTACGCTCTCGAAGCAACGGGATCGGCTTGGCCAGCCTTTGGCACGCGTCGATTGGAAGATCGGCTCCTGCGAAATCGAGAGCATCAAGCGGTTCGCGCAAATCATGGTGGACGAATTTGATCGCGTTGGTTTGCCGCGGCCGCAATTGGCGGACTGGATCGAAGCCGACGACGGTGGCGCTGCCGCCTTCATGGACATGGCCCATCCCTCATGCACGACCCGCATGGGTACCGATCCATTGACCAGCGTCGTCGATCCCAACGCCATGGTCCACGGTATCGACGGATTGTTTGTCGCCGGCAGTTCGGTGTTTCCCACACCCGGCCATGCCAATCCGACATTGATGCTGCTGACGCTGGCGATCCGGCTTGCCGATCATATCAAGCGCCGCCACGAGATCGAGCAGTCGCCTAAGGCGTCTATCCGCGACCGGCAGCTATCGACGCATCACACCTAGGGCTAGGGCTAGGGCGTGTACCCACAAATTCGGTTCATGTGCGCTTCATTCCGAAAGCGACGCAATTGCTGCTTGGCAGCGGAATGTCGCGAACTGCCGGAATGGCATATTGCAACACCTAGACCACGGCCACGATGACGTGGGCCTGGATCTTGGCAGCAACCTCGCCGGGACCGTGTCTAGCTGCGATCGCGGATGCAGCGCAGTCGGTCGCAGCCTCCAGGCTTCCCGCTTCCCTGGCCTCGATTTCGTTGCGAAGAACAGTTCCCTGACAATAAGCAACGGCCGGAACGCGGGGCGAGGATGCACGGCTTTGTTCGGCTCTCGTTTCGATCACCACACGGGAGAAACCCGCGTCCGCCAACTCGGTGCGGATCAGCTCCGTATCGTGGTAGCCGTGCGGCGTGCGTGCCAGAAAGCGCGGCGGATCGTTCGGAAAAATCTCTGCGAGAGCATTCGTCACCTCATCCGCAAATACATTCTCCTCGATGCGATCCCACACGTTGAACAAAAAACGTCCTCCGGGCTTTAGAACCCGCCTTGCCTCCCGGTAGGCAGCCGAGCGGTCGGGGAAGAACATCGCGCCGAATTGACAACAAACGAGGTCGAAGACCGCATTTTCAAACGGCAGCGCCAGAGCGTCCGCTTGGCGCCATTTGATGCGGGTGTCGGGAGCTTGCCGCGAAGCGGCGTAGTCGAGCATCGGTTGATTGAGGTCGGTGACGATATAGCTTGCGCCGGCGGACAGTTTTGGCGCCAACGCGCGCGTGACAACCCCGGTGCCCGCGGCGATTTCCAAAACAGCGTTTGGCGAAAAGGACGCTGCTCGTTGTGCAAGATCCGCGGCGAACGGCTCGAAAATCAACGGCACCATATAACGGTCGTAATTTTCCGGAATCGAGCCAGCGAATACCTTGTCCGTTTCCAACATTGGCACCACCCTCCGTCCGTTTGGTAGCTCGTGAGATTAGCACATAATCGTCCGCTTTTGTCGGTTTCGACCGAGAGGCGTCAAACGGCATATGCGGCTATAGCTCCGCGAACACGGAAGCAAAATCAGGCTATCGGTGCTGTCATCATGGATGCGGTGGGTTGATGATAGCGCCGGCGCGTTCGTCAGGCTCGTTTGCATCCGCCTATGGCTGCGCGTTGTGAGTCCGCGGCCTAGCATTACAGTTGCATATTTCTATAAACTCTGAATCTATGGGTCTCCATGATTCGGAGGTCATGGATGATGGGTGCATCAATCGAGACGACGCTGGAACTTTGGGCATCGTCGCTGCGTGACGTCAAGGCTCGTATGCGGCGACTGTTTACGCAGGAGCGAGTTGCAGCATCCGCGAACCTTTTCCTGGACGGCTTGCTGGGTGACGAGCGGCGAAAGACAGGTTGGATGCGCGCTGAGGCGGCCGGGGATCCCGGTCCGTGGCGGCAGCAAGCCATTTTGGGTCGCGGACGCTGGGACGCGGATGGACTTCGCGACATCGTGCGAGAGTATGTTGTGGAAAACCTCGCCGCCGATGATGCGGTCCTGGTCATCGATGAGACGGGCTTCCTCAAGCAGGGCAAGACATCGTGCGGTGTTTCGCGTCAATATACAGGTTCGGCAGGCAAGATAGCGAACTGCCAGATCGGTGTGTTCGCCGCCTATGTGTCCGTTCGCGGTCATGCCTTTATCGATCGAGCCCTGTACTTGCCCAAGAGCTGGACCGGTGATCCGGCAAGGCTTGCAGCCACCCATGTTCCTGAGGCTATAGCCTTCGCTACCAAGCCAGGCCTGGCTGTCGATATGATACGGCGTGCGCTGGCAGCCGATGTGCCGTTTTCATGGGTGGCTGCAGATGCGGTCTA
Source organism: Rhizobium sp. 11_C7_N12_5 (assembly GCF_051811145.1). Classification (NCBI taxonomy): domain Bacteria; kingdom Pseudomonadati; phylum Pseudomonadota; class Alphaproteobacteria; order Hyphomicrobiales; family Rhizobiaceae; genus Rhizobium; species Rhizobium sp. 11_C7_N12_5. Next base: position 1,968,673 of record NZ_JBPWPY010000002.1, on the reverse strand, counting down.
TGGCGTCGGGGACGTTGAAGGGACCCTGCGCGGAGCCTGCAAAGGCTACGTTCTTGGGGTTAAATCGGACCACCATTTCGGCTCCTGGTCGGGCAAGCCTCCGGTCGCCGGCACAGCTCAGGAGATCGCCCGTGACCTCGATCCAAAAGCATGGCAGCGTCTTTCCGCCGGTGATGGCACCAAAGGCGCGCGGCTTCATGACTGGGCCTACTGCGAACTCGCCGATCTCCATGCCGACGAATATAACGAGACGGAAACGGGCCTTTGGACCCGTGGCCTCCTGATCCGGCGCAATATCAGCGACGGCGATCTCGCATTCTTCACCACATGGTGCCCGGCCGGAACGGGCATCCAGACGCTCGTTTCCGTTGAAGGCCATCGCTGGGCCATCGAAGATAGCTTCGAGACCGCCAAGAACGAGCTCGGACTCGATCACAACGAAACCCGGTCATGGCATGGCTGGCATCGCCACGTCTCCCTGGTCATGCTCGCCTTCGCCATGATGGCGGTGATCCGGTATCGCGCCAATGACGTGACGCCCCAAAAAAGACCGCGGATGCCGCCCATCAGGATTTAATCCGCTGGTCTATCCAGGAAGTCCGGCGCATCGCCACAAGGCTTGCCCAGCGTCGCATAAAGCCCGCCTACGTCATCGCGTGGTCATGCTGGAGGCGCGCCCATCAGGCTGCCGCTCGACGAGCGCATTTGAAAGCAAAAATGCAACTGTAATGCTAGTCCAACCGAAAGTAGAAGCCGGCGCTTTCGCTGCGTCCCAGCTCCGGATGCGTGTCGATCACGTGCGACAGCGAGGGGATCGACCAGCGATCGACCAGCCGGTAGCCGAGCCGGGTTACATCATCGATAAAGGTAGCCTCGTCGCGCATATGATAAGGCACATGAGTCTTACCGATCCGCTCGAGCGTAACAACGGCTCCGCCCTTGCGAAGGGCAACCTTGTTGAGGATCAGGTGGGGCGGCAGACTTGGTAGGCGCTTCAGCAGATCGGATAGTGGCATATCAAGATATTGCATCAGCCCGGACCCTAGGAACAACGGCGTTGCGCCGGCGTCCTCGATCCGGTCGACAAAGGAAAGGCCGGTCAATCCGTCACGCTCGGCCAGGCTTCGGCCGGCTCGAACGATGGCTGCCAGATCGTAGACGATCCAGCGAAAGGAGCCATCCAGCGACAGCAACGGCCGAAAGGCGCGATATTTCGTTCCCATGTGCCCGCCGGCATCGATGAGACCATCCACTGTCGGCATCAGGCTCCGCATCCAGAACAGCACCGGATAGTCCCATGGCGCCACCTGGCACATTTTGGCAAAGGAGACGCTTGCGATTTCCTCGTGATCATAGCCGGCCATCGGCTGCCGGCGGGCGGCTGTCATGGCCGCCTCAAAGGTGCCGTAGGCGCCTGTAAATCGTCGTGGGAGAGGCGAAAGATAGTGCAGGCGCCCGACTGCCGCCCGCAGGGGTGAAAACGCGTGTGCAGCCCTCTGTGCCGCGCCCTTGAGAATAGAACGTGTGTTGCCGGACACGGATAGGGTTGTCATCGTGATCTCCTCGTTACGGTTGGCTGGGCGACAGGATCGAAGCCGTGTCCCCGATCAGCTTCTTTAGAGCCGCAAGCACCAGGACGTAGATCGCTCCTCCGATCAGCACTTGCAGCATGAGCGTCAGGATCCGCCGCATGTTCCAGACTTCGGCGCAGCAGCCGAGCCCATAGACTGTTGCCGCCATCAGTAGGATCGCCACGGCGATGTAGCCGCTTTTGCGCATGACGCGCCCCCAGCCAAGGCCGCCGTAGTTTCGCTGCAGATGCATCGACGTCAGAAAGGAAATCAGGGCGGCGGCACATTGGCCCCAGGCGGCCGCTTCGACACCGAAGGGCGCCAGAAGCAAGATGAGGCCAACCGAGGCCGCGGCATTGAGCAGCATGGTCGGAGGCATGCGGCGGATATTGCCCGATAGCGACAGGAGCGCCTCGGTGACGTAACCCGGCGTCAGCAGGACCTGCTTCATCGACAGGATCGTCACGAGAATTGCCGCCGGCGCCCATTTATCGCCAAGCACGATGTCGATCAGATTGGACGAGATGAGCGAGAGGCCGAGATAGATCGGCGCAGAAATCGCCATGAGGACTGTCATGAAAGCCGTTGCGGATGCGCCGATATCGCGCTTAGGCGTTCCGTTGGAATCCGGTATCATCGCGGAACGGCGAAACAGCGTCCAGGCAAGCATGCGCGCCGGCTCGCCTATGAGCTCGGAAAAGGCCGCAATGATGCGCTCGGCGACGCGGTAGTAGCCTGCCTCGGCAAGGCCTAGAAAACTGCCGATCGCCAGCGTGCCGGAATAGGAGCGCAGGAAGAGGATCAGCCGGTTCGACAGGATATGACCGGAGAATTCGAGAATCTCCCGCGCGAAAGGCCATGTCAGGTGGAGCTTTGGATACCATTTGAGCACAATGGCGGACGCGCCGAGGCAAACCAATTGCGCTGCAAGCCGGCCGGCTGCGAGCGAAAATACACTCCATCCCGCCCATAGGCCGAGCATGGTCACGCAAAGTCCGACCACTTCGCTCGCTATGCGGATGGCGGCCTGTTTGCGCAAAAGCCCTCGCGCAACCAATAGCCCGTCATAGACGACATAGAGTGATGACGGCAGGAACCAGCAGCTGAAGAGAACAAGGAGAAGCGCCTCGTCGGATCGTGGCAAAAGGAACCAGGCGAGAGCAGCAGCCGACAGGCCGGCAATCGTGACCAGCACGCCGGCGATGATCGATATCGTCCCGATCTGATCGAGTTCACGATCGGTGCAATCCCTCTTCATCACGAACTCGCCCCATCCGCCTTCCGCGATGACGACGAGCATGACCACGATGGCGGAACTGTAAGCGTAAAGACCGAATTCGGCCGATTCCAGCATGCGTGCGGCAACGAGGAAAACGAGCAGCTGCACGATCTGCGAGACGACCTTCGAGCCGAGCGTCGAAGCACCGTCCCCGACTATTGATGGCAGGCGGGAAAGAAGCCACCGCTGCACTCTGGTTCGGCTGGAAATTTTGGGATGCAACGGCAGGCCGTCCATCAGCGCACCGCCTGTCCCAGGTCGCGAAAGAACAATATGTCCCTCTCGACCCTTGGCCTCCCAATATTGGTACTATATTGAGTGAATATCGGTGGAATAATCCAGTTTTGCGTCAGAAAAAATTTGTAGGGTTCCCATTCAGGACATGATTCCATGCCATGGGGTGCTGCGTCTAAGAGGGAAAAGCCGAGACTATACGACTTTGTTTTATAGAAAATACCGCCTTGGGAGCCGCGACCGGATCGGGTTTGTCGGCCAGAGAGAATGGGCTTGTCGGTAACTATCATGAAACACCATGCAGAGCAGCGTATGAAAGACGACAACCAGGATCGCGATCGCATCATCGAAGGGCGGGCACGCCCATCACATCGGAAATACGCGGTTCGTTGGATGATCGTGATATTCTGCCTGATTGTATGGATCGCCGTTGCCATGTTCTTCATTTGGTAAGACGTTCTTTTTCATTGCGGGCAAGCAGCACGACGCCGACGGTTCTGATGAGAATAGCCAGGTCGATGCGCAGCGAGCGGCTGTGGTAATAATCCACATCGAATTGCACGCGCTCTTCATAGGTTGTCTCCGCGCGGCGATTGACCTGCCAGAGGCCGGTTATGCCCGGTTGCAGTGCCAGATAGCAGTAGAGGTGCGCGCCATAGCGTTCGAGTTCCGAGGCCACGACTGGACGGGGTCCGACCAGGCTCATCTCGCCGCGCTGAACGTTCAATAGCTGCGGCAGCTCGTCCGCGCTGCTCATGCGCAAATATTTCCCAAGCCAGTGCACGCGCGGATCGTTCATCAGTTTCTGTGTCGAAAGCCATTCCTGTTTTCGCTGCGCATCTCGTTCGAGCAGTTCCGCCAGCCGCCGGTCGGCGTCCTTGCGCATGGTGCGGAATTTCAGACATTCAAATGGTCGGCCGTCACGGCCGATGCGGGTGTGGCGATAGATGATGGGACGGCCGTCAACCAGGAGCAATGCGACTGCAATGACGAGAAACGCCGGTGCAAGAAACAGCAATCCCGCGCCCGAAAGAATAAGGTCGACAAGGCGTTTCGAACGGCTGCGCCGTACTGTCCGTTTCAAATCGCGAAGCGATTGCTCGCCATGGGCAAAGCCATCAAAAGCCGATAGCATGTTTCAGACCCCTTACCACCTGCTGAATCCTTTTCTCAAAGCTGGCAGTTGCCATCGCCCTTTACAATTGACCCTACGGGCATTGACCTAGTCCCATTGGCGTAGAGCCGCGAACACAAGGCTGACCGCCAGCTTAGCTTGTCTCGTCGACAACCTGACGGGCGACCGGAAAATCACTGAGCGCGGGCACATTTTCGCCCGTCCTGGTGGTGTTTGCCCGCTTCAGGATGTGCTCGTAGAGGACGAGCAGCGCATCGCGCCATGATGCCGGCGTGTGCGCCAGCTCGCCGGACTGGCGGATGCAATTGACGCTCATCCAACGAAGCAGCATGTCGTCATTGGCCAGCCGACGCATCCCGCTCGCGAGCGTTTCCACCTTGCCGCTCTGAAAGGTCAGCCCGCATCCAAGCGCCTCGAGCTCGTCGCCCAGGAGCGCTGCATCCGGAAGGATGACCGGGATGCCGCTGGTCACGGCCTCCAGCGCGGCAAGCCCGAAAGGTTCCGGAACGCGCGAGGACACGACGAGCGCGCGCGCTTGAGCAATGATGTCCCGAATCTCATCCTTGGTTTTCCAGCCGTGAATGACGACTTCGGGATAGTCTTTTTCCAGACGCGCGCGGCCGGCACCGTCCCCGATGACGTGGAGTTTCACGCCGGCAAGCCGGGCTGCGATCGCAGCGTCTTCAAATCCCTTTTCGGGCTCCAGCCGGCCGACAAAGAAGAAATCGCGTTTCTTCCAGGGATCCATGGGGTGTTTCAGAAACGGTTCGACGGGATTGCGGATTATTTCAATATTGGCTGTCCGCATCTGGCCGCGCTCGAAATAATCGAGCATGCGCTGGTGCACGACAACGATATTGGCGGGTATCTGCCGTGTGGGATAAAAATACTCCCGCAGCAGATGACGCGCCGACCGCCAGACTTTCTCATCGTATCCGCGCTTGTCGCAGTTCGTCGTCAGACATTGGACCGACATGGGCGTCAGCGGACAGACCTGATTCTTGCGATAGTTGGCAAATCCGCCATTCGGACAGGACAGGAAATAGTCATGGGCGTGCAGGATGACACGCTCGCGCACAGGCCACAGCGCTCGAAAGATCGAAGGCGACAGAATCTTCGTCCAGCCGTGCACATGGTAGATGGTGCCAGGTGTATCGACGCGGGCGATAAGGCCCTGGAGGGCGGCATAGGCATGCCGGCTGTATAGGCCGCTGACGAGGGCGTGCATACGTGCCTGTTGCATCAGCGGCTGGGCGTCGAGATTGATGGTATCGGCCGCCGGCGGATCGGAGCCGGCGGCATCTCCGGCAAAATAGGTTACCGGTATCCCTGCGTCCTGCAGCAAACCAGCCGAAAGGATTGCAAGGTTCGATGCCCCCCCTATCCTGGCGGAGCGATCGTTAATGATGACGACGCGATCGAGATTGGCGGGGCGCACGGGGCTATTCCAGCATTTCGATGTTTTGTGGCGCCAGCCTGCCCTTCAGCAGGTCGTGGAAAGCCATGATGTTACCCTTGAGCCGTCCCTTACGGTCGACCCAGGGCTCCGGCCGCCAGGTTTTGAAGAGATTGGCGACCAGGTTGCGGCCGATCTGCGCCGTTGCGTGCGGCACGCTCATGGTACGCTTGCGCATCAGGTAGAGGGGGTTGGCAATCTGAGAATAGCCAAGACGGACACCGGCCGACCGGCCGCTCTTGGTGCCGAGATGAACACCTTCGAGCTGCTTGGCACTGACCACCTGACCATAATGAGCGGCAAGCCGGCTGAAGTCGACGTCCTCGAGCCAGCCATAGGATGGCAGGTTCTCGTCAAAGCGCAGGCCGGTAGCGTTGATGATGGCCATCCGGATTGCCATGTTGCAACCATAGGCGTTGTAGACCGGCTGAACCTGCATCGTAGGCTCCGAGCGCCGTCGGCGCTTGGCTTCGACCAGCCGCAAGCCGTCCCGAACGGAAATGCCGGGGCCGGTGATACCGTCGGCCAATACTGTGCCCGTGCACATGACGACATCGGGCTGGAACTGAAACAGCCGTTCGGCTTCTTCGATATAGGTCGGCGTCATCAGGAAGTCGTCGTCGAGGAAGAGGACGATATCCGCATCCCGAATATTGTCGAGGATGCGATTGCGTTGACGGCAAAGGCCACGTTCGGAGATGAGCACCCGCACGGGGAAGTCGAGATTGCGAAGGCAGCTCGGATCGATATCCTCCGGCGACGAAAGGCAGACGACGACCTCGTCCGGCTTGCGGCTCTGGTTGGCGATATGGGGAAGGATGGACGACAGGATGTCCCGCCGGCCGGTGCTGGCGATGCCGACGACGACCTTGAGAGGGCGACCCGCCGTATAACCCACGAGGCGTCTGGTAGAAAAGCGCGTCTCGCGGCCCCGTGACTTGCGCCACCAACGGCGACGTTCGCCATGTTGCCGCTTCTCGTAGCTGCGGTTCGCGATGATGCCGAGGATGTTGATCGACGTGGTGCCGAAGCTTGCGAGCGCATCAGACAGCCGCTCGACCGTCATCTTGTTGGTCTGCCCGACGACAACGACGATACCTTCGAGATAGGCGCAGATGACCCGCGTATCGGCGGAGTCCTCGAAGGCGGACATGTCGACGATGACGACCTTGTATCGCCGCCGCAACAGGTCGATCTCAGCCTTCAAGGCAGGCAGGTGCCCGTACCGCTGGAAGGAGGCGACCGACTTCTCCGTCTCGTCGACGGTGACGACAGGAACACCGCCGTGGGCCTGCGCGGAGGACCTCTCGGCCTCGGGCTCATGATCGGTCTTCGCGACCAGCATGCCGCTTTCATGCGCTACGGCATAGCGGCGCGGCACATCATTTACGCTCAGCACCTCCATCCCGAAATCCATGCCGGATTCCATCGCCACGCAACTCAGCCGCGCGTTGAGAAAATCGGCATCGATCAGCACCACGGAGGCGCCTTCGTGCTGATAGAGTTGCGCAAGATTGGTCGCGACCGTCGTCTTGCCTTCGCCGGTGCCGACCGAGGTGATGCCGATCACCATGGGTGCATTGGGCGGGAAGGAGGAATCGATCGAGTGCTTGACGCCACGCAACGCTTCGGAGAATTGCGAATAGGGCGTGTCGAGCACGGACCTCAGCGGCAACATGGTTCGCCGCCATGAAGAGCCTCCTGCCACTATATTGCCGGGCACGAAAGATGGGCTGGTATAGACGGGGACATGACCAAGCAAACTGAGCCCCAGCTCCCGCCGGAGCTTCTCGCTTGAACTGACGCGTCGATCCAGGCCATCCCGCAGGAGTGCCGCCATCAGGCCGGCCGTAAGGCCCAGCATGGCGGAGAAGGGGATTACAAAGGACGATTTCGGCCAGGCCTTGGTCAGCGGTGCGGCGGCGGCCGTCACAACTCGGACGTTGCCGAGCGGGAAGGATTCCTTCTGCATGGCGCCGATCAATTGCTGGAGAATGCTTTCATACATGCGGCGATATGTCGTTGCCCGGCTTTCCATTTCGGACAGTTCCACGCGTGCGAGGTTCTTGTCCGTCCCGGTTTCCTTCAGCGAGGTCAATTCATCACCCAGAAGCCCTTCCCGGGTCTTGGCGACCTCAAGATTCGCGCTATAGACGGCTTGGATACGGGCAAATTCCTTGCGCATTTCGTTCTTCTGCCGGTCAATTTCCTGCTGCGCGGCGATAACGGCGGGATTGTCGGCGTCATATCGGCTGATAAGGTTGTTGAGCTTGGTGGTCGCCACACCGAGATCTTCCTGCAGCTTCTGGATGCGGGGATTGTTGATTGTCTCGTCGACGTCGCCCTCGACCTTGCCGCCCGCCAGCAGCTGGTTGAGCGTGGCAAGCTTGGCGGACTCAGCCGCTGTCTGCGCCTTCGCCGCGACTGCCTGGCTGCTGATCTCGGACAATTGTTGCTGATCGAGTGATGAAGAGTTGCTGATCTCCATAATGCCGTTCTTGGCGCGAAACTCTTCCACACTCATGGCCGCTTCGCGTGCCTGCCGACCGACCTCGATGAGCCGTGTTTCAAGCCATTTGGCACCACTTTGCGCCGCGGAGGCGCGTTCCGACAACCCCGTCTTGATATAGGCCTCGGCGATCGCGTTCGCCGCCAGCGCAGCCTTTTCCGGATCGATGGAACTATAGCCAATCTCAAGAATGTAGGATTGGCCGACCCGGGTGACGGAGACCCTTGAGAGAAAGGAGGCCATGGTGCGGCGCATCAAGTCATCGTCGCTCGGCACGGCCTTGGCGCTGGCATCGCCGTGCTTGAAAAAGCTGATGAAGGCGCGCAGCTTGTCGTGGAAGGCCGCTTGCCACGACACGCCTCCGACGATCTCCGGATCCTCGCTGAGATTGAGTTTCTCGACCACGGCGCGCGCGGTCGCTTCGGACTTGACGATCTCGACTTGGCTGGCAATTTCGGCTGCCTCGATGATGACAGTGCCCGTGAACGCATCCTGGGACACGATACGCCCCTGGTCCGGGTCCATGACGACGCGCGTTGTTGCCAGATAGACCGGCTGTGTCGTGGCCATATAGAAGCCACCGATGCCGAGTCCCGCCGAGGTGAAAATGGCGAAGATCAACCAATGACGCTGCAGAAAGCGCCAGATATCGCGAAACGAGATGTATTCGCTGCCCCCCGAGCGCTTGGTATCCGATGGCGTACCGCGCAAGCCCTTACCGATCTCGTGAACTGCCATAATTGTTCCCCAACCTTGGTTTGATTGTCTTGATTGTCATTGGGATTGCGTGGGATCGACCGAGGACAGCACCGTACCGTCCAGGTTTCCGGAAATGTTGTAGCGAACGTCCAGAACGTCTCCGGGCTGCAATTCCGTCGTTTCCGACACTTGGGTAGCGGCGGCGTCGCCGCCGCCTCGCGTAATCCAATATTCGCGCGGCTGAAGATCGAGCGACTGGATGCTCTGGCTGCGGGAGAGCGATGCGCCGGCGATCTGGAGCAGCTGCAGCGTCGTATTGCGCTTGAGTTTCGTGTCCTCGATATCTGTCTCGGTCGTCTGCAGTTGCTGCCCGGCTTCGGTCTTGCGCTGACCTTTGAGGTTCAGGGCGTCGCGTTCGGTTTCGCTCAGCTTCTGCTTGGCCTGCATCGACGCGACGACGAGGTCCAGCTTGCCGGCCTGCATCTCGGCAACGATCCGCTCCAGCGAGGTCTTGCGTGACGTCGTCAGGATCTTGGTATCGACCAGCTTCGTAATATCGCTCAACTCGTCCTGGGCGATCTTCACCTGCTCGTCCTGCGAGCTCATCTTCTCATCGAGAATGTTGATTTCGTTGTGCAGCAGCGTCTCGAGGTCCCCCGCGGATACGAGCTGCTGACGCAGGGCGTCGGCACGGGCATTGAACAGATCGATCTCGCTTATCATGATCTGCTTGATGACCGACCCATCCGGTGCGGCCTTGATCTCCGGCGGGAATGTGATGGTCGGCTGATCGTTGAGTTCGGCCATCAGACGAGCGCGCCGGGCACTGAGCTGCTTCAATTGCAGCTCCATGCGATTGATCTCGCCGGCATAGCTGATCTGCTGCGCCTCGGAATAGTCGCCCGTCTGACTGGAATGGCGCTGGCTACCACCGGCCATGGCGATGGCCTGTTTGACTGTCAGGCCCGGACGGAATTCCAGTTCGCTTGGCTTTTCGACAGCACCGGAGACGTAGATCATCGGATATTTGACCACCTCGACCGAGGCGGTGGGCGCGACGGCAAGACCGGTGATCTGCTTCAGCTTGTCGCCGATGTCGGCGCTGACGATGCTGGTCGTCTTGTCGTTGACCTGCATTTCCCCGATCATCGGAATAGAGATCATACCGGATTGCGAAACGACATATTCGCCGTTCAGCGCCGTCCATTCCTTGTATTCGCCTGTCGCGGCGATCCATTCGACGATCGCCACCTTGATCCGCGTCTGCGGTCTGATGTGGTAGGCCGTGTCGGCCGCAGCGCTGGCTGTGTCGAGCAAACCTGCCCCGGAAAGCGCCAATGCCAACACCCATGGCACCAGGGCTCCAGAGGGCTTGCGGCCGAATCGGGGAGAGAAAACGGAAGTTGAAAGCATGGGCGAGATCTCGTTGTTATGTCGCTTGCGTCGCCACAAACCGGGACAAGCGCTATGCAACGAGATCATCAGCTGAACGCATAACGTGTAAATACCCCGCGGCAGCGCTTGGGCTAATCACTTCTGGCAGGACATACAGGCGCCTCGAACATCCCTAGGCCGGCTTGCACATCCTTGCGTGCAGGCTTTCCTCGTCAGTTAACTCTTTCGGCTGCCCACTTCGGCCATTTGGATGCGATGGCGGACCGATATGGGTTCTGTCGCAAAGGTTGCCGCCCGCACAATGTTGTTGCGACCCAAGGAGGGAAAAGAACAATGCGGGTAGCAATCGTTCATTATTGGCTTGTGTCGATGCGCGGCGGCGAAAAGGTGGTCGAAGCCCTCTGCGACATGTACCCGGATGCCGACATCTTCACCCTTGTCTATGATGAAAGTCGCGTCTCGGAGAAAATCCGCAAGCATAAGGTCACCACATCCTTCCTGCAGCGTATCCCGGGCGCCATCAAAGCATACCAATCGCTCCTACCGCTGATGCCTTTTGCGCTGGAGAGCTTCGATCTCACCGACTACGATCTGATCATTTCGAGCGAATCGGGTCCGGCCAAGGGCATTATCCCCCCGCCACACGCAACACATGTCTGCTATTGCCATTCACCGATGCGCTACCTTTGGGATCACTATCACTTCTATCGGTCCCATGCCGGTCTGGCGTCGCGGCTGATGTTGCCCGTGCTGGCGCCGTTACTGCGGTCCTGGGATGTCAGCACAAGTTTGCGCGTGGATCGCTTCGTCGCCAATTCGCACCATGTCAGCGACCGCATCAGCAAGTATTATCGCCGCCCGGCAACCGTCCTTCATCCGCCCGTCAGCGTAGACGATTTTACGCCGTCAGCTGTCATCGACGACTTCTATCTCTGCGCTGGCCAATTGATCCCCTATAAACGTATCGACCTGGCGGTAGAGGCCTTCACCCGAATGAACCGCAAGCTGGTGGTGATCGGCGAAGGCAAGGAGATGGAGCGCCTGAAGCGAGCCGCAGGCCCCACCATCACCTTCCTCGGGCGCGCGCCGTTTGCGGTGTTGAAGGAAAAGCTTTCCCGCTGCCGTGCGTTGATCTTTCCGGGCGAGGAGGATTTCGGCATTGTTCCAGTCGAAGCCATGGCGAGCGGCAGGCCCGTCATCGCCTATGGCAGCGGCGGCGCACTGGAAACGGTCGTTCCGGGCCTCAGCGGCATGCTGTTTGGCGAGCAATCCGTCGAAGGCCTGATCAAGGCCGTGCGTGATTTCGAGGAGAATGAGCATCTTTTCCATCCCGAGGCGCTACGGGCGCATGCAGGTCAATTCAGTCTTCGCAATTTCATGGTGGGTATGCAGGCCATCATCGATGAGGAACTGATGATGCGAAAGACGGTCCAGCACCGCAGAGATTACAACATCGCCGCCATGCAACGCGCGTTCGAAGCGCAGTTGCCGGCGCTCGTCACCGAGCCACGTAGTGCAACGCTTCAATAGATCCGGTAGCCTCTCGATTGCGAGCGGTCATGCTGCTCTCATGTGTAAGCCGCAAGCTTGAAACCGCCGTCGGCAAGAAGAACAAGCGGGGAGCGAGTTCAGCGGATGGATCCGCATGGTCATTATACCTTTGGCGTAGGCGGTTGTTGTTCCCTATCCAAAAGGCGTACAAAGAAATAGCATGTTCACCGATATTTTATGATAGCTTGCGATAAGAGAATCTCGTTTTTCATACTGTGGGGGGATCAAACGCGTATTCTCACTTTGGGATCGAAGGCTTGTCTGGGCTCTTTGCTGGCCATTTTTGCTGTTTGCGCAAAACAGGCTTCGGCCCAGGACCAAGCCGTTTTCGCCGGCCAGGTCGACTTTTCCTGGCAACAATTCTCAATTCCGTCCGTAGGTTCCGGCACGCTTCCAATGGGAGAGAAGAGCGTGACGGCTTCCGGGCCGACAACGGGATTTTCGGCAGGCGTTCGTCTATCGCCTGACCCCGATGCCTTTTCCCTGATGTGGACCGGAAGCTATTTTGATCTTTCGGGGCATTCCAGTTCGACGAACGCTATTTCGAGCAACCCGTTCATTATCACGGTTGGCTCGCCGGGTTCCGGCGAAATCGATCTCTCTACGATTACGGACAGCTCCGGCGCATCAGCGCTTGCGAATGTCAATTTCACCGATAGCACCGGTGCGACGACCGCAATTTCCAGTTCCGCCTCCTCTCCGGCGGGTCCGAATTCCGTAACGCAATATGCGGTGAGCCCGACTGCCGCCGGCGCTGCGTTTGCGGCGCTGGTCACTGACGGCAGGGGACCGAGCGCTGCGTCCTACGGCGCCTTTGCGGATGGCCAGGGTTTGATTTTCGCGGGCGTCGGAGATTTCGGCGCGAGCACCGTCCGCACATGGTCTTTCGTCCATGCGACAGGCTATACCCAGACCGTCTGGCTTGCAAAGCCACTCGCGCCGGACAGGGATTTCACGCTCAAGGCTGGATTGACTTATCGCCGTAGCCGCGAAAGCTATGGAAACGGCATGGCCTTCGACCTGGCCAGCAGCGTTTCGGGTACGAGCATACCGACCGTAAGCCTGTCGGAGGCCGGCAAGTTTAACGTCGAAGCAGGCGGCCCCGTCGTTGGTTTCGACGCGCGTTTCCATCCGCCCGCTCCTTTCATGATCGGCGTCAGCGGTACGGCGGGAATGGCGTTCTTCGGAGCGCGATCGAGACTGACCCACACGGTCGTCCTGCCTCAGGTGGCTGCAATCGAAGATACGGCAAGCGTGCGGCGCGACAGCGGTGTGATGGGGCTCACCGGCATGGAAGTCAGCCTCATCTTCCCCTTGGAGGAGCGCGTTGAACTCCGCGTGTCCGGCAGCGTTCAGTCAACATTCGGCGCACCACGGCCGACAGCGGGCGATATCAAACGGTACAATACCAGCCAATATGGAGTAGGAGTGTCCTTGGCGGCGCGGTTCTGAAATAGAAGCGAGCGCTTTCGGACGCGCCGGCAATTTTGTCAGCAAAGACACACAGGAGACGAAGCAGATAGAGATAGCTGGTCTCGAATATCGCCCGATTTGCCGCCGGACGCATGCAGCAGCCCATATGATGACCGCGCTGCTGCCGTGTCCTTTTGGCAAATCGCCAGAATAATTCGGGGAGAGAAACATGGCCGAAGAATTCAAACGAAGGATGCATCTCTACATCATTCAAACGATCTATGAGGCCGTTTGCAACCCCGAGGGATGGAGCGATGTCGTTGGCGAAATCAGGAAGATCACAGGCGCAACCAGCGCCTTTTTCATGGGAATAGGCCCCGGCGCGGAACAGAATGCCAGTGTCGTCAGCAAGCACGTGGACAGGAATCTGCTCATCAGAGCCGATTTCGTCGACATCGTCCATACCGTAACAGCAAGTCTCGGCCAGGGTGGAACCGTCGCCCTTGATATCAAGCGGAATGGCTCCACCTGGCAGGCATATCTTGCCGACATGTTTGATTGCGAGGGGCAGCTGGTCATTGCCATTATTACCAAAGAAGGGCAGCGGCGTTTCATTCTCGGCCTGAACTTCAGCTACGAAGATCAAGCCGATGTCAGGCTTGCCAATGAATTACTCATGGCACTGACCCCACATCTTCAAATCGCAATGGGCATTCATCGACAAATGCTGAAGGATCGGGAGAAGGCTGAACGGCTCGACCACTTCTTTTCCCAGTCCGCGACGCCCCGCGTTATTGTCAGCGATGATTTCAGGATTATCGAAAGCAATAGGGCCTTCGAGCGTCTGATCGAGAAGAACGGTTCGTTCCTGAAAAGATCGGAAGGCTTTCTCACGGTGGCTTCATCGGCTCTGCGTCAGGAGATCGACAGGCTTCTGGCGCGATCGCAGCAGCATGCTGAAACGGGCCATGCCAATATCGCCTGGGTAAAGGAGGCGGAAGGTGGTTTTGGTTGGTTGTTGAAAGTTGAGCCTCTTGGATCCAAGTCGCTCAATGTGACGCCATTTGCGAATCTCGGTTTCGGCAACGACGCGAAGTCCATGCTGAGTTTCTGCAAGATGGGAGACCGCAACGGATTGACACCCGCCGTAGTCGGCAGCGTGCTTGGTTTGACCACGGCCGAGGCCAGCCTTGCCTGCGAACTTGCGCAGGGAAATGCCCCAGCAGAGATCGCTCATGCTCGCGGCGTCGCCAAGAACACGGTCCATAATCAGCTGACTTCGATCATGGCGCGGCATGGATTTCATCGACAGGGGCAACTGCTCTCTTTTCTGTCAACGCTGTCTCTCTTTATCGGATAGTCCATCTCCACCAGGCGGCAGGCTGTTTTACCTACGCTGCGAAGTGTTGAGGCAGCCCCTCATGAACGTCAGCCCAAGTCATCTCTTAAAACCGCTATTAGCTTAGCCTGATTGAGGCACTGCAGAACGCCGGGGACGTCGATAGCCTGCAATAACCGTCAATGGGGACGGATATTGAAAGGGGAACATCCATGTCCATGAAAACTCTGATTCTTTCCGCCGCTATCGTATTTGCCTCGACTGCGGCCTTTGCCGGCGGCAACGTGTCTGTAACGTCGCAGAGCGGCACAGGCAATATGGCTGCGACCGGACAAGTCGGCCACGGCAATTTTTCTGGCATCGGTCAGGTCGGCAAAGGAAATTACGCCCAATCGCTGCAGAGTGGCAAAAACAATATCTCGGCAACGGCTCAGTTCGGCAAGGCCAATCAGTCCTATACGAACCAGGCTGGCAAGGCCAACCTCTCGGCGACTGTCCAGTTCGGTCATTCCAACTATTCTGAAACGGATCAGTCTGGCAAGGGCAACATGTCCGTGACGGTCCAGCACTAATGCGCTTGGGAGAGCCGGCGCTTCGCCCGGCTCTCCCAAACTGTAAGGAGCTCGAAGTTCGATGGTAAACGCCCTACCGCCCGCAGACACTTGCAAGATCGAGTACCAGGATATCGGTGGCATGACGCATCTTGCCGCCGTGCTGATCCCCGCCAAGGCACGCGAGGGAAGCTACCAGTTTCAGGTCCAGTCGACTTCGGAGGGAGGCGTGTCCTCCAACATGCAAGGGGGAGAGTTTTCTGCCAAGGGAGGACATCGCGAGGATCTGTCCAAGACTATCGTCGGCAGCACACCCAGTAGCTGGGCCGCGGAGCTGCAGGTCTTCGATGCATCCGGAAATCTGATTTGCCGTTTTGCCTTGCCGGAAAAAAAATAAGCGAGACGCGATGAGGCACCGAGCCATGGTCCGAAGAAAATCGCGCAGATATTGTAACTTTCAAGACGCTCGCCAAAGCCCCCGGCTCGTTCGGGGGCTTTTTTTGTTGGGTGCATGATAATGGATCACACGCAAGCATAAGCTTGACCTGTACTGGCATTCCGCGCGCCGTCACCATCGATCTCCTCGGCAATGATGGGGTATCCGCGCCGTCTGACTTTCCACCTTTCATTCAGGCTATGCGGGGCGGAGGATATGCGGGCGGGTGGCAAGGTCGATGCGACCAGGCTCGACGAGCATTCCCGACGTGGAGCATCACATCAACAAGGACTAGAGCAGGCGGTTGGACGTACCTCCAAATCGATTAGATGCAACGTGCAATTCCGACCAAATATCCTGTCTTTGGAGGGGGCGTCGAATATGAACCTGCTGGATATAGTCTAAGTGATTAAGTTGCTTGCGCAATTGGTGTCATGCTCACGGCGCGTCCATCGCTCTCCCCCTTCCTTTTGCTGATTTGACAGGTCCGGCAGTGTCGTCGCTAAATTCGGATCAAGAGGCCCGATTTATTGAGGCAAGCGGGCTCACTCGCCGGCTTGCTTCGTATCTGAATAATGACTTGCAGATCGGCACTTTGTCATCCTGACAATCCGGCATGCGGTACTCAACCAAACAGCGGTCTCAATAATAACATTAAAAAAGGGAGCAATTGCAATGCAGGCACGAGACATCGGAACGCCCCGGATCCTCCCAGCCCGACGTGCCGGCATCGTTGAGCATCCAACTGCCATCGTCATGGCCGGCGACAAGACCGGCAGCCCCGGCATCAATCCCAGCCGAAGAGAAGTCCTTTGGGGTGTATTGGAGATAGGCGATATCGATCTCGGTTTCGATGACGGTTTGAGTTTCGAGATCTCCCAGCGATCACTGAGGGATGCAAATCGGAACCGGCCGGCCTCCACCGTCGGCACAAATGACACGAATAACTATGCTGACAGATCCTACCGGGCGGTCGATCAATCCGGCCGGCAACTTCTTCCCAACCGGCGTAATTCGAACAGTTAATTCCGATGCCCGTTAATGGCGACCTTGGTCGGTGGAGCAGCCATTGCGCGTTCAGCAGGGACAGGGCTGAGATAGGCAGGCGCAAGCAGCCAGATCATGCTATAGGAAGTGCCTGGAAGCACAGGCAACGCCTTTCGATTCTTTCGTGTTAAAATATACTAACGCTTTAAACTTGCACAAAAGCGCGCTGCACATGCTTGCAGAGTGACGCTTGCTTTCGGCGAGGTCGAGAAGGTTGCTTTTGACTATCGGTAAGGGTTCCGGCGAGCGTGGCTCCGTTAGCGATTTGTCAACAGCTTTTTCGCCCGTATATGTTGTAGCGCCAATTAGCTATTTTCTAATTAAACATCTGGTAATATGTTAATTTAAAATAGTCGCCAAGCGCCGATAAAGTTATGCCTGCGCCCGTACGATTGATGTGACTGCGATAATGGATGCATAAGCGCCGATGCGAACGGGCTAGTTCAAGTTGGATAACGGCCACACGCCGGGTGGCTGTTTTGGGAGGACTAGGCCCTATGCCCGAAAGCCGTGTGGATCGGTCGCAGCTCATTCCACAAGAGTCCGAATCTGAGAGCGGTTTCGACGCGTTGATCTCACTCTGGGACCTCGATCTCAAACTGGTCGATTCCTCCAAGAAGTTTAAGGAGCATGTTGGTCTTGGATCTCGGACAGGCATAACGTTGCGGCAGGCCTATCCTGCCTTGGCGAAGCCCGCCCTTGCGGCCATCGTCCAGCTGGTGATTGATACCGGCCAACCGCGAACCATCCGGCTCGACGCTTCAATGCCCAAGAAATGCGACCTGTTGTTGTTTTATATCCGGACCGGTCTTTTGGTCATCGAGATCGACGGTGCGGATGCCAAGAAGAAAACGTCGTCTGAAGACGGTGAACGGGCACGGCTCATTCATCAGGCAACACATGATGTTTTAACCGGATTGCCGAATCGCCGCCAATTCAGCGCGGAGTTGGAAAAGCTGCTGCCGGCCAGCGGAGAAGCAGGACCTGCCCTGATGCAGCTCGATCTGGACGACTTCAAGCCCGTCAACGATACGTTGGGGCACGGCGCCGGAGATGTCATCCTTCAACTTGCCGCCGAAAGAATAAAAAAAACCCTCGGTCGAAATGGGACGGTCTACCGCCTCGCCGGCGATGAGTTCGCCATCATACAGGTTGGTTCGCAACAACTCTTCGAGGCTGAAAGATTGGCGGACGCTCTGGTCGCCGAATTCAAGAAGCCGTTTGTCGTCAACGGTATCTCGTTGTTCGTCGGCGTCAGTATCGGGGTTGCCGTCGCGCCACGAGACGGCAATGAGGGAGAGCAGCTGATGAAAGCTGCCGACGTTGCCCTCTATGCGGCCAAGAAGGAAGGCCGGCGTAGGGCGCGAACATTCGATCCGAGCATGCTGGTCGTGGTGGAGCAAAGGGAGTTGCTGCGTCGCAGTCTGCGCGTGGCGCTCCAACACGATGAGTTCTTCATCGAGTACCAGCCGCTGGTCGAGCCTCCATTCACCGTCGTCGGCTTCGAGGCGCTGATGCGCTGGCGGCATCCCACCCTGGGGATCATTCCTCCGGCAGCCTTCATTCCCATGGCAGAGGCCGACGGCCTGATGAGTGAAATCGGCCAGTGGATGTTCGAGGAAGCATGTAGGGAGGCCCTTACGTGGCCCGTGAACTACAGCCTGGCCGTCAATCTTTCCCCTGCGGAATTCCTGACGCCGGGTTTCACCGATCGGGTCTCGCAAACACTCGACGTGGTCGGATTTCCCGCCGAGCGCGTCGAACTCGAAATCACTGAAGGAGTTTTATTGGAGCGCACCATCAACAATCTCGATACTCTGAACACGCTCAACGTGCTCGGAATCCAGATTTCACTAGACGACTTTGGGACCGAGTATTCTTCCCTGAGTTACCTCAAGAATTTCCCGTTCGATAACATCAAAGTCGACCGGTATTTTATCAGGGACCTTTTGCAGGACAAAAAGAGCCAGACCATTGTTCGCTCTGTGATCACTCTGGCACATGGCTTGAACATGCGCGTAACCGCGGAGGGGGTCGAGACGGCGCAACAGGCCGCCTGGCTCCAGGGCGAAGGCTGTGACCGATTGCAGGGATATTTTCTCAGTCCGCCGCTCGATGTCGACCGGCTTCATGACTTTATAAAGCAAAGGGCGCGCGTGCACCCGGCCGTGACCTTTGATGAGGTCGAGGCCAGACCCTGATTTTTCTGAGGCACATTTCATCTAGGAGGTTTCGCTTGAACACCACGGAAACGCCGGCAGATGCTGCCTTCGAGCCGATGCTCGAGCTGGAAATGAAGATGGCCGCCTTTACGGCGGATTGGCTGAACTGCGATCAATGCTCGACCTATGTCGCCGGTATGGTCAGTCTTGATCGTCACGATCCCATCCGCCACGCCAATGTGCTTTCGTCGGCCCTGAATGAGCTCTTCGAGATGTCGTTCCACGCTCGGGAGCGCGATGGTGCTTTTGTCTGTCGCTTCTACCGACGCGACGAAACGGAGCGGATAGAACTGACCTTTCCCTGTTCGCCTGAGAAACGTCGCTTCTACGATGCGGTCGTGACGGGCTTGAAGAGCGACGAGGCGCTTGCGAATTATCTCGATGTGATCACGAGTGGTGCCGCGCCAGCCGAGCATGCGATCCTTCTCGGTCTGGCCATCAACTACGACGCCGACATCACGCTCTTCTATAGGGATACCGGAATGTTGACCTTTGTCGTGGATCTGCCGCTCGAAAGGCTACTCAATTGAGCACCTATTCGTCCCACCGCTTCACGGCGCAATTCGACGTCAACAATCAGGAGTTCTCTCTCTGCGGAGTGCTCAGACCCCATTCGGTCTCGGAACTCGCCGATGATCTGGCCCTACTGCGAAACGGCGTCGAAACGGTGAAGGGCGTCTGCTATATCAATTTGAAGCGTGTCACCCATATGAACAACACGGCGTTCCGCGCCTTGGCGCATGTCCTCATCGACGCGACCCGCTCAAGGCCGGATATCAAGCTTACCGTGGTTGCGTCGAGCGTCGTCGCATGGGCGTCCCGGTTGTTCCGCCATCTAAACGATCTCTCGCCCAATATCACCGTCGAGATCTACGACTCTGCCTTCTATCCGGGTCAGACATTCGTCGAGAACCAGAGTTTCATCCCGATCCTCAGGACTCAAACCAAGATGACCTGGCGGCATGAGCGCGAGATATTGCCGCGCCACGGGCTTCGCGAGGGTATGCATATTGCCGATATTTGCTGCGGGATCGGCGATTTTGCGATGCTCTTGAGAAAGGACTTCAAACCGGCCCGGATCGTTGCACTCGACCACTCGATTCCAAGCCTCGCCTACGCCCGGACAGTGGCGGAAAATTTCGACGTCCAAGACATCGAATATACCTATGGTGACGCATCGCAGATGCTGTTCGAGAGCAACCAGTTCGACTTTGTGACCTGCCGGCACTCTTTGCAAATCTTCGACCGCCCGGATGTGCTGCTGCGGGAGCTCTATCGTATCTGCAAACCGGGTGGCAGGGTTTACATCACCAACGAGAAGAACTCCCATTGCCTTGGAGAGCCGAAAGCCGAGAGCATCCAGTGGACATATAACGAGGTTGCCAAGCTATTCGCTCATTTCGACATGGATGTCGAAATGGGACCGAAAGGTCGTCGCATGTTGTTGGATGCCGGTTTCAGGAACGTGCAGATGGAAAGTTTCATGGTGACCAATCTCGACGACGATCCCCAGGACTTCGCTGACATCATCACGGCATGGCGGAATGTCTATGCCGATGAGATGGCGGTCAGGAGAGGCGATTCACCTGAATTCATCGATCGGTTTAAACAGGGATTCGAGGACCACATCTTTGCCGCGCTTCACCCAAGAGGCTATGCCGGCTGGCCTATCTGGGCCTCATCGGGACAAAAGCCGCTATGACGATGCCACCAACCGCTAAACCGAGACTCGGTCTGCGTTCCTTTCGCGCCAAATTCCTCATCGTTGTCGGAGGTGCCGTCCTTTTCGACCTGCTGGTCAGCGGCGGTCTTGCACTTTGGAATGTGCAGCGTCTCTCCCGCAACGCGACCGCCCAAGTGGGCGAAGGCCTCGAAAAGGCGAGCCAGGATTATATCCGCTCCTATACCAATTCCACGGCCGCCCAGGTCGGTCTGCTTCTCGACCAGGTGCATTCCGATGTGAGCGCGCTGGCAGGGGTGCTCCAGGGTCAGATCGATCATCCCACAAGGAATGGAAATGTCGGCACAGCCTTGGCCAAAGCTGCCCCCGATGCCGTGACGGTGACCTACGATCCCGTTGGCCAGTGGGCGCAAAATCTTCCGGGAGGGCCCTCCGTCATCAGTGTTTGGGGTTACATGCTGGACAAGGACCACCATCCCTTTCCGCAGGTACAGGCCGACATTGAGACGAGCGCCATACTTGATCTTGTCGCTCCATCGCTGCTGCATAACGGCGCGTCGAAGCTGCAAATGTACTATATCGGTCCCAGGGAGCGCCCGATCTTCCGGACTGCGCCTTACACGACGCAGGCGCAGACTTTCGACCGGCTCTACCCAGGCCACAACAGTGCTGATTTCTGGACTTTCTTTTTTCCTGGCCTTTATGAATCCTGGCAGCAATGGGCTTTGTCTCCCTCGTCGCGGCCGGTTGCCAATTACATTACCCAGACCGCTCCCTACACGGACGCGATTACCGGAAAACTGATCGTCAGCTTCTTCCATCCGCTTTGGACAGCGGACAGGCATGGAGTGGCAGGTGCCGCCGGCGCCGATATCACCCTTACTCAGCTTGCCGAGATCGTCGAGAATGTGAAGGTTGCCCAAAGCGGCTTCGGCTTCTTGACCATGTCGAATGGAAATGTCGTCGCAATCAATCCGGTCGGAGAGAAGGCCATCGGTTTGCGAGCGGCGAATGACGCCGCCAACAAGGGCGTCACCGGTCTCGACCGCTCGCTGCGGAACAGCACGCAAAAGGCCATTGCGACCATGCCGCTTGATGCCGATGGTGCCATCCAGCACATCTCGCTCACCGAACACGGCGAAGAGGTTCCTTATCTCGTAGTCGTCAAGCAATTGCGTCCCACCAATCTCTGGGTGAGTGGGCCCATACAGCGCGAGGTCATGTCGCTTGGAATCGTCGTGCCAGAGCGCGAGATCTATGCTTCGCTGATTGCGGCCAAGGAGGAGATATCACGCGCGACCAACAGGATTTTGCTTTATCAGATCCTCGCGGTTCTCGTGTCGCTGATGATCGTCACCGCTGCGGTCTTTGCGGCGTCGAAGCGCATCACCGGCGGTATCAGCGCGCTGGCGGGTGCCGCCAAGCGCATCCAGGCAAAAGACTACTCCGTCAGGGTCGACATTCCAACCAGGGATGAGGTGGCTGAAGCCGGCGTCGCATTCAACCGGATGGCCGAGGAGATCAGCTTTCACACCGAAAATCTCGAGAAGCTGGTCGTGGAGCGGACGAAGGAGATAGAGGCGGCAAAGGAGGAGATCTCCACGCTCGCCAATCAGTTGAAGAGCGAGAACCTGCGCCTTGGTGCGGAACTCGATGTGGCGCGGCATATTCAGCGCATGGTTTTGCCGCGTGCCAAGGAGCTGACAGCCTTCAAGCATCTGGAAATCGCCGCCTACATGCGCCCGGCCGATGAGGTCGGCGGTGATTATTATGATGTCCTGCAGCATGGAAACAATCTGAAGATCGGTATTGGCGACGTGACCGGCCACGGGCTTGAGAGCGGCGTGCTGATGCTGATGGTTCAATCGATCGCTCGTGCGCTGCAGGAGGCCGGCGAAATGGATCCGGCAAAATTCCTGGCCGACCTCAACCGCACGATTTTCAAGAACATCGAACGAACGGAGACGGACAAGCACATCACCTTATCCTTCCTCGACTATGACGGTAAGAGATTGACGATATCGGGCCAACATGAGGATATGATCATTATCCGCCAGAACGGCGAGGTCGAGCGCATAGATACCGGCGACCTCGGTCTTCCGGTTGGCCTCGAAGCCGATATTACGCAGTTCATCGACACGCGGGAAGTATCGTTTGAGAAAGGTGATATGGTCGTCCTACATACGGATGGCGTCACCGAAGCTGAAAATCCCAGCGGCGAACTGTTCGGCTTCGAGCGGCTTTTGCAGGATGCGCGTCGCTTGCATGGCGGAACCGCGGAAGAGGTAGTCAAGGGGATACTCGACGATCTGATGGCCTACATCGGCACGCAAAAGATTCATGATGACATTACCCTCGTCGTCATGCGGCATAGGTGAGAGCATGACAGTCGTACTATATGGCCAAGAAAATCTCGTTTCTTTCGATACAAGCCAAGCTCTGCGGCTTCGCCTGCTTGACGGACCGCTACGGCTCGCGTGGCGGCATTCAGCTATAACCTCGGACTTTATCGCAGAAACGATAGCGCTCGGCTTTCGGTCTTCCGAACGCCACTACAAGACCATAAGGCATGACATAGGCTATCTTACGAATGAGCTGATCGAAAACGCCATCAAGTTTCGCACTTCCGGTGAGATCGTTATCGAGGCTCTGACGGATGCCCATAACTTTAGAATGCGGATAGCGAACTTCGTCGACGACGATACTACCGCTCGATTTCAACAATTGTTGTCGAGGGTGATAGCCGGCGATCCGAACGAGCTCCTCATAGAACAGATCGAGGCGGCTGCGCTTGAAGGTGGCAACACATCCGGATTGGGACTGTTGACTTTGATGAGCGATTACCAGGTTCATCTAGCCTGGCGTTTCGAGGAAGATCGGCCGCACAGGCGAACTAAGCTGGAAACCTATGCTGCGATGGCAATTGCGCTATCGTGAACCCGCGAGAGGCATGTTGTATGGAAATCAAAGAAGAAGCGTTCCGCGTCTGGTCCGAAGGCAGCACCTTGTATTTTGATGGAACCATGCGCCTGGCGGGTCCGGATGCCTATGCGCCGGTTTATGATCTGGCTAAAAAAGTGCTCGACGAGGGCGGTGGCAAGGCTACTTTCGATCTGACCGGCCTGCACTTCTTGAATTCTTCTGGTATCAACTTGCTTGCCAAACTGACGATCGAGGCGCGCAAGCATCCAGACATTCACCTTACCGTTTGCGGCTCTTCACAGATTCCATGGCAGATGAAGTCACTGCCAAATCTGAAGAAGCTTCATCCAAGCCTGGATCTACGTCTGACATAGTGGCCTCAAGCAATGAGCTAGGCCAAGTGATGTTGACGTCACATATTCTGACGTGCCCGGCACACATTTTATCCGCAAGGGCTGCATGACCACGCAGCATGGGTCCCGGATCAATCATCCGTAGAGCACCGGGCTGGCGGTTGAGTTGACTCTGTCGTTCACTCGGCAGACAACAGGCAATGGCTAAGGAGGAAACACTGATGGCTGACGAGACTAACACGGGACCGCTTGCTGCAGTTACGGGGATAGAGGCAGAGGTGAAAACGCCGAAGGTCAAGAAGCCGAGAGCGCCACGGCGCCAGAAGGCGGTTGCCACACCGGTTCAGGCTGAAGCAAAGGCGACTGATGCAACGTCGGCTGTGCCAGCTGCAAAGCCCAGGAGATATAGCGAGCAGGAAAGAGGCGAAAAGCTCAAGCTGATAGGAACGCAGGTCGCCGGGGGTACAAGTACGCTCAGGGACGCGATCAAGAACGCCGGCATATCGGAGCAAACCTACTATCAGTGGAAACGGACAGTGAAGGCCGTTGACCAAGGAGGGGATAAGCCTGTTTCGGTCGGCAACGGGTTGGCCGATCTCGTTCAACTCGAAGAAGAGAACCAAAGGCTTCGCAAGATTCTGGCGGAAAAGCTGCGCGCAGAAAATGCGGAGCTGCGCAAGAGGCTCGGACTGGACTAATCCAAGATCGGAATGGAGTGGGCGGTCAGTCTCTCCATTGAGTGCCGGACATTGTTTGACGCCGGCATTTTGTAGGCTCGCCTCCAGCGAGCTCCATCAAGGTGGACAATCGAAAAGACAAATGTTTCGCTTGTGGAATCACGTCAGCTACGAGACTGTTGATGCGCTGGGCAAAACGTCGCCCTTGCGCTCCAACCAGTTGAAGCGCGCGGTGAGGAGCTATATTTGTCCGCCAGCAAAATACAGCGGCGCCGATCGGCGTCGGTTTTTCACCAGTTGCTTAAGGTTGGGAATATATGAGAACGCCACAACGGAGTTTCGTTGTTGAAGTCAAGTCGGGGCGACGACAGTCAAAGACACGGGTGAGCTCGATTTGGGGAGACACTGACCTCAAGGCTCTGGCCCGCGAAGTCCATGATAAGCCATCGCATCCGTTCAGCTCGAATGACGTATCCGGCACGCCGGATGCGGGTGAAGACAAGCTACCTGATCCGAGCAATGCGGGTTCTGTCGGCGAAGATGCGGAAGATCTCGATGTTGCACAAACGTTGATACCGTCGACCGTGGCTACGGAGTTTGACGCGCCGAAGCAGCAGGCGGATCGCCCGAACGTCGAAGCTGTCGCACAGATGCAGGAGAGCGAGCCGGCACCGCAGCCTCAAGCGGCTTCGGCGCGCGCTGCGAGGAAACGCACCAGGCACGGCTCCACTCATGCGAATGCGCAGGCTTCCACGGGTGCACACGAGAAGCAAAGCGCGCGATCCGCGACTTTCGAGGATCCGACTTCCTTGGACGAAGTGACCGCGCTTGAGGCAGAAAACAAGCGGCTCAAGAGGCTGCTGGCTGAACAGCTTCGAGCCGAGAATTTGCGGCTTAACAAGATGCTTGAGCGGTTTGATGTCACATGAGGAAACCGCGTCCTTCAATGGCCGTGGCGTTTACCCTGCTGATGTATCCTGAGTGTTCCTCAGCTTGATCGTATAGCAGCTGAGGGGCTTGGTTATGATCGGTATCAATAGCCGCTATCATGGACGACGCCCATAATCTCTCCGCGGCGGGATACGCTCACCAGGAGATTGTCGTCGCCTCGCGTTGCCTCGACCAGGTAGCGAATTTCGACGTGATTTACGTTTTTTACGCGATAGCCACGGCCCCCAGGAGACGGATCACATCGTCCGGACCGAAGTTGCCGCGGCGCTCTCCCCACCTGTTACGCGCATCGTGATGGTTGTTTCAGGCATGAAGGAAATTCTGCTCCGTGTCATCCTGGGCGGAATAGTCGTCCGACGACTGATCCTGGTGAATGACGACTTGAGCAAGTGCCGGGGTGATAGGGCCAATTATCGTGGCGGCAGCCAGGCCCAGCGTGATGAAGGCAGCCTTCATGGGTATAATGAAGGCTCGTAAGTCATGTCCGCGGCCACGGCAGGCACCGCGGAAGAGAGAGCCAAGGCGGCGATAGCGAATATCCTGAAATGCATTATTGAGATGCCTCATCTTTGTTCTGCAAAAGAGAGGGCACTTGCGAAACGCATCAGCCCGCCTCGTGACGAGTCACTATGTGCCGGGCCCATGTTGCGGAGAGGAATCCGAGGCCACTTCGTGTCCGCCTCATCAATCGCGTAAGGAAGACTCTGCGCTCGCAGTTTGATCCAGATTTTCGATCAGCCGCTTCCCAGATGGTTCCTGTGTAGCCTTCGTAAGCACGATGCAGCTACTCCGACCGTCGAGCCGACGGCGGAGGGATTGAAAATTGCGCCATCGAACGGCTCGGCTCCGACACCTATGCCTATGTCGTTCATGGTGGCTATCAACTGACGACCGTCCGGCTGCCGGGCAATGTTCAACTAAGCGTTGGCCAGTCTGTCAGTCTCACCATCGCTCGGGAGCAATTCCATCTTTTCGATAGAGACGCCCATTGCATTTCGGTGAGCCATTAGGCCGGCTATGAAATACGATCTGCCATGATGCGCTCGTCTCCGTCTTCTGGTTGCAAAGCTTGATCCGGATTGGGAGGAGTTGCCTTCTGTCGAAATCTAAGAAGCAACTCCTCTCCATCTACGGACGCTCGCGAACGCTCCATGATATCGCGCTCGGCAGCAGCTTGCTTCCAATGTTCCTGATCGCATCCAGACGGACGCCCGGCCGCTTCCCAGATGGCGTAAGCACGCTTGCTAATCCATGCAAATCTGTCGTCAGCCATGTTTGCTCTTCCTCTGGCAACGTGGAACCTTGATTGAAGGACAGCCGGTCCAATGGGCTGCGGCTTCATGATGCTATGCTTGATTTTTCCATCACATACGCATTGTGCGCGCCGACGACGAAGACATCGTGAACGTCCGTCTCTGTCATGATGTCTTTCGTCGGTCGGTTGCCCTCCGAACTCTGACCCGCACCAATTGTTCCCGAGTGTTCCGCCTGGAAGTGCACATGCCGGCTATGCCAGTGCCTGGACGGTCAACCAGGCTCTCTCCCTCACTCGCGCTCGTCGAGGTCGATCTGGCCTTTCTCAGCCAGGATCGGCAGGGCGATGTTGTGCTGCTGCTCGTTCACCTGCACGGTCACCAGCGTTCCGCCGCGTTCGAGAGCTGTGGCATAGGCGGCGCGCTGCTTCTCATGGAAGAAGATTCCCGTCAATGCGTCGAGAAAGCCGAGATGGTCGATAGGGTCCGTGTCAGGGCGGTTACCCGGCGTCATGGTGACGGCATCCTTGGGTATGCCGGCATCCATCAATGCTTCGGCCGCAGCCTCCGCATCATATTCATCGTCGAAGAACGCGGTCAGCGTGTAGGAGCCGGTCTTGCCTTCGCTGCTCATAGTATCTCCTCCATGTGCATGATTTCTTCGTCATAACGAAGATCGGAGGTGAGGGTTCCCGAGTAAAGAAATCGGCCGGCATGGAACAAAAAGAACCGCGATCAGTTCGTCTTGCGATAGCTTTTAAAACCGTTGCGAGCCCCCAATGCTCGAAAAACTTCCTTTGTCCATCACTGGCCCGTCGCTCGCGCGCGATCATGCCGAAGCGGCGACGCTCGATGATCTGCGCCGCGATGCAGATGCCTGTATGCGCTGCGATCTCTATCGCGATGCGACGCATCTTGTCTTCGGCGAGGGGCCGCAGAATGCGGAGATCGTACTTGTCGGCGAGCAGCCCGGCGACAAAGAGGATCTGGCAGGCAAACCGTTCGTCGGGCCGGCTGGCCGTCTTTTGGATCAATGTCTGGAAGAGGCTGATGTCGATCGGGGCCGCTGCTACGTCACCAACGCCGTCAAGCATTTCAAATACCAGATGCGCGGCAAGAAGCGTCTTCATGCAAGGCCCAATGCCGGGGAGGTGCAGCGTTGCGCCTGGTGGCTGGGGGCTGAACTTGAGCTCCTGAAGCCGAGGCTGGTGGTGGCGCTCGGTGCAACAGCGGTATCCTCGCTGCTCGGCTCGAAGATCAAGGTCATGCGCGACCGCGGTCACATTATTCGCCCAGCAGGGGAGGTTGATATTCTGGTGACCATTCATCCCTCGGCGCTTTTGCGGATCAGGGAGCCGGACGAGAAGGAAAGAAGTCGGCTCGCCTTCATTCGAGATCTGAAGAAGATCCGAAGTTTTCTGCGGCATTGACCACCGCCATCTGCCTATCAGCCGGGAACCGAACCGTGCAGGACAACAATCAAAGGTCATGTCATGGCTGACAATCAACCCAATATCATGGAAACCAAGCCAAATCGGCCCAAGCAGAAGATCCCCGCGAATGCGGATAGTCCAACCCCTGCGCCGGAAACGAAGCGGCCGTCTTTCATCCGTCGCCACCCCTTCTGGGTTTTGTGCGGCATTGTGGCGCTGGCGGCCTCGATCGTTGCGTCGTGGTTTGCCTGGCGGGTCTATTTCTATCCCTACGAATCGACGGATGACGCGTTCGTCGATGCACGCAGTTTTTCGGTTGCCGCCAAGGTCTCCGGCTATGTGGCGGTTGTTCCGGTGACCGATAACCAGCATATGCAAGCTGGCGACGTCATCCTGAAGATCGATCCGCGCGATTACCAGATCGCACTCGATCAGGCGAATGGGCAGATTGAAGTCGCCAATGCCTCGGTCCAAAGCACCAGCGCACAAATCGACGCGGCCGACGCTGCTATCGACGTGGCAAGAGCGCAACAAAATTCGGCAACCGCGGCCCTTCAATATGCGCAGCAGGAAGCCAATCGTCAGCAGCAGCTGGTCAAGAGTGGATCAGGCAGCGTGCAGTCGGTGCAACAGGCAACCGCGACTTTGCAGCAGGATCAGGCGAGCCTTGCACAGATGCAGGCGAACGTCACGTCGGCGCTGAAGAACAAGGCGGTCTCGGAGGCCCAGAAATCCAGTGCGCTTGCCAGCCTCAAGCAAGCCCAGTCGCAGGCCGAGGAGGCGCAACAAAACCTGAGCTATACGACGATCACCGCAGCCCAGCCGGGTCGCGTCGTTCGCCTCACCGGCGCCAAGGGTCAATATGTCGAGGCGGGGCAGGCGATCTCGATGTTCGTTCCCGACGAAATCTGGATCACCGCGAACTTCAAGGAGACACAGCTGACGGACATGCGGCCGGGCCAGCCGGTGGATGTGACGCTCGACGCCTATCCCGATCACACGCTGCACGGCAAGGTCGCCTCCGTCCAGCCCGGTTCCGGCACGGCGTTCTCGCTGCTACCCGCTGAAAACGCCACCGGCAACTATGTGAAGGTTACCCAGCGCGTGCCGGTCAAGATCATCGTCGACACATGGCCTGCCGATGTCGCCATCGGTCCCGGCATGTCCGTGGTCCCGACGGTTACGGTTCGCCCGAGGAACTGAGATGAGCGGGGCAAGCTCAGCCGCCGGCGGGACAGGAGTTGCCGCCCACGCCACCAATCCGTGGCTGATCGCGATCGTGGTGTCGCTTGCGACCTTCATGGAGGTGCTGGACACCACGATTGCCAATGTCGCGCTGCGCTATATCTCCGGCGGTCTTGCGGTTAGCTCCGACGAGGCATCCTGGGTGGTGACGACCTATCTGGTGTCCAACGCCATCGTGCTTGTTGCCAGCAGCTATCTTTCCGAGCGGTTCGGGCGGCGACGGTTCTACCTCCTGTGTCTCGCGACATTCACGATCGCCTCTATCCTGTGCGGTCTTTCCTGGAACCTGCAGACATTGCTGATTTTCCGGGTCATCCAGGGGTTTGCCGGTGGCGGTATGATCCCGACCTCGCAGGCCATCCTCGCCGATGCCTTTCCGCCGGCAAAGCGCGGCCAGGCCTTCGCGCTTTTCGGCGTGGCCGTCGTGGTCGCACCGGTCGTGGGTCCGACGCTTGGCGGCTATCTGTCGGACAACTTCTCCTGGCACTGGTGCTTCCTTATCAACGGTCCTGTCGGCGTTTTCGCCTTCGCCCTTGTCTACATCTTGTTGAAGGAGAGCCCCGAGACGGCGCAGAAACGTCAGGAGTTCCGAAAGAAGGGAGTCCGTTTCGATCTCGTCGGCTTTTTGCTGGTCGCGACCTTTCTAGGCTCGCTCGAACTTACCCTCGATCGTGGGCAGACGGAGGATTGGTTCGGTTCCGGCTTCATCATTGCGACGACGGCGATATGTATTTTGGCGTTTGCTCTCGCAATTCCCTGGGTGCTGACGAAGGCCAACCCGATCGTCGATGGATGGCTGCTTGGCACCCGGCAATTCGGATCCTGTTTCATCGTGATGATGGCAACCGGCGCGATCCTGATCGCTACCACACAGTTCATTCCGCAGGTCGTGCAGCAGAACTATGGATACACGGCAACCTGGGCCGGTTTGGCGCTGTCGCCCGGCGGCCTCGTCACCATGGTGATGATGTTCGTCACAGGTCGCCTGAATTCGTTGATCCAGCCGAAATATCTGATCGCCGTCGGCGCGGCGATTATCGCGATGTCGATGTGGCAGCTGACGCGGCTTTATCCCGGCCTGAACTTCGGTTTCTTCGTCTGGTCTCGCCTCTATATCGGCCTCGGCCTGCCGCTGATCTTTATCCCGATCACCTCGGCCTCCTACTATGGCCTCAGACGGGATCAGACCAATCAGGCGTCTGCCATGATCAATGCTGCCCGCAACATCGGCGGCTCTATCGGCGTCTGTATCGCTTCCAACGTGCTGGCGCATCGCCAGCAATGGCATCAAAGCCGGCTGGTGGAACATATCGTGCCGTCCTCGCCCGCCTACCACGAAACGCTGCAGACAATGTCGCGCTATTTCGCGGAAAGAGGAGCAACGACGGCGGATGCCACAGCCCAGGCGACTGCCTGGATCGGCCAGCAAGTGCAAACCCAGGCAAGCTTCCTGGCCTATATTGATGTGTTTCACGTGCTGATGCTGGTAGTGCTCTGCGCCATCCCGCTCGCTCTGATCCTCAGCAACGTCAACCTGAAGGAAGGCGGCGGTGGAGGAATGCATTGAGGCTGTAAGCTCACCTTTGTGCGCCGAGAAGCGGCCGCAGCGCGTCCACCAACTCAATCTTGCCGCGGCGGATCTCGCCTACATCGCTTTCCGCATCTATCCTGCCGGCATTGTGGGCGACATAAAGCTCGACCAGCAGCCGTGCATAGTCCTCGGAA
This sequence comes from Rhizobium sp. 11_C7_N12_5, assembly GCF_051811145.1. NCBI lineage: Bacteria > Pseudomonadati > Pseudomonadota > Alphaproteobacteria > Hyphomicrobiales > Rhizobiaceae > Rhizobium > Rhizobium sp. 11_C7_N12_5. Next base: position 1,937,596 of record NZ_JBPWPY010000002.1, on the reverse strand, counting down.
AGACCCGCTCGTATCAGCACGGTCCGCCATTCCGTTTCGGGCAGCGGCTGGGCGACGACGTTGCGGCCGGCCAGAAGGCCAATGGCGGCGGCGACGTCATTTGGCGTGTAGCGTCTCGGACCCTCAGCGTGGACGATTCTGAGTTTTGCGTTACTGTTATCCAGCAGCAGTTCGGCTGATATCGCCCCCACATCGAAGGCAGAGACGGTGGGGAGCAGCTTGGTCAGCGGATGATAGAAGCTTGGCAATCGGCCACTTTCGGCGGCGGCTTTTGCAAGACGTGACCAATTCTCCATATGTTCGGCCGATCGCAGGAGGATAAGCCTGGAAGGCAGCTTTCGCAGCCGCGTCTCCAACGCGTGAAAGATCAAGGTGACGCCTGTGCCGGAGCTTTGCTCCGCGCCGTAGTCGGAGATGGCGAGGACGAGCTGAGGGTTGGCTGCCGCCAAAGCCTCGCCCAGTGAATCGATCAGTTGCAACATTCGCGATTGCGCATGCTCCGCACGAATATCGACCGGGCAGATGACCTGGACGGCGCGGGCGCCATTCATTGCCGTCGCCAGGGCCCGGCGATCATGCAGGTCGGCAATGGCGATCTCGCAGCCGAGGTCGGAAAACTCCCGCGCTTGCGAGGGATCGCGCAGCACGGCGCGGACCGGCGCCCCGGCTTTGCGCAGGGCGGCAATAGTCGTGCGGCCGATTTTCCCAGTGGCGCCTAGAATGACGTGCATCGTGTCTTCTCCTGTTCGTCTGCCAGCAAACCTATCCATTGACGCACGCTGGTTCGCGCAGGTTCGGACAGCCTATTGCAGGTTCGGACGACAATCGATGTCAGGAATGCATTCGGGTTATCATGCCGGGCGTGAGCCCGAGAATGCGCCGCATCCAGTGCGCCATGTGGCTTTGGTGGGCAAAGCCGGTCTCCAATGCGGCCTGAGCGACGGGTATGTTTGCAGCCATAAGAAGCAATCTGGCGCGCTCGACCCGGCGCGTCAGGACATATCTATGGACCGGCATGCCGAAGGTGGCGCGAAACAGTGGTTTCAAATGCGATACACTGAGCCCTGCGACCGCGGCGAGATCGGCAAGAGACAATGATTGATCGATATGATCCTCGATGAATTCCGCGAGACGTCGTTGTTGTCGGCTGGTCAATGTCGCGCGTGCGTCGGCAGGCTCGAACCGCTTTTGCCCGTCGCTTTCCACCAGGCGGATTGCGAGAGCCATGCCCAGCATGTCCGCATAAGTCCTGTCGGATGGTATGATCGCCTCGATCTCCGCCTTGATGGCCCAGGCTATCGACTCGATCCGTGGATCACGAAGCTGGAATTTAGGTGCCAGCGAAACGGTTTCCGGATCCCGGCCGAGCTCGCGGGCGGCGGCATTGAGGAGTTCCGGCCGGATGTTCAGCCGCAGAATGGTGCAATCGCGATCATCTTCCCACCAGCCATCCAGTCCCGCGGGAACGACGTCGATATCGCCGTGTTTCTGCTGCCGGCGATAATGCCGGCCGTCGCACTGGCAGTGGGCATTCACGGCGCGTCCAAAATGAATGCCCAGCCGGTGCGTTCGCGATCCGGGCACATGTGTGCGGCCGGCCTGAATATGCAGGAACTCTGCCTCCAGACCTGTCCAGCCGCGATCCCTGCTGGAAAGAAGGGTACTGGCGGCATTGGCGTTGCTGAACCGATCCATGATGTCGTCTTCCGGCTAGATCCGACGCCCACAGTCTGGGGCGACCTTATTTCTCGAATATAGGGACGCCCGCGCATCCGGTCGAGCCGTGTTCTAGCTCCTTATAGATCTGGGAGAGGTTGCCGATCGGATGGGTGAGAAGCTCGCCTGCCATTTCGTTGGCTATGGAGAGAAAGCGGAAAAATCTCCATATTCTTCGGTGCCATCGCGTCCGCTTGGCACGACCTGCAACCTCATGAGGCTAACGTCGGACTGAGCGCGATGTTCCGATTTGAGCATGTAGGGATCGGTGAGCTCATCCTTGGTGACGATCCAGGGCCCGAGCACATTGACACCGCCGAAGCTCTTGCCCTTGGAGCCGCGCCTTTACGAGGTAACGCGGGCACTCGGGTTTTCACGCGCAAAACCGCGGCCGCGAGCGAAGTTCAGCCCTCGAAGCCAAATCTTTCGCTGTCGAATTTATCCTCGGCAACCGCGGAAGCACTGTGCCCGGCGTCTGTTGCATCTGCTTCCATGGGGAGCGGCGCACCGACCAGATCGGGAAGCGTCATTTCCATCGCAGTGCCCGGAGGCTGCAAGGCCCATGCGACAAGGGCCCCTGTGGACATGGCACCGACCCCGGCCGATACCTCCTGTGCGGCGGTGGTCGGCAGATCCGCCATGGGCTGCATCCTCGCCATGGCATCGTTCAGCGAAGCTCCCGAGCGATCCGCAACGAGCAGGTTGCCCGCATCGTTGCGTCCCACCACCAGGCTCGCAAGGGCCGTGGGGACGGTTCTTTCAGGGGCGGATGTCGGGATCACCACGATGCTGTTCGGTCGCGAAGCCGGCAGTGGGACGGTATAGGATGCGAGGTCGGCGAAGGGTCGAATTTCATTCTCTTCCGCTATCCGTTTGCCGAGTTGAAGCTCCAGTCCATTGCCGGCCCGGCTTCGCGGCGTCGGCAGCATGGCGGTGACAAGGCTTCTGCCGGCCAGAGGGTCGGAGGAGGTCGCCGGGGTTTCGGCGTCATCGTCCTCATCCGCAATGGCCGCAATCCTGCTTCCCGCCAGGCGGACGCGTTTCTTTGATTCCGCGACCGCGACTTCGTAACCCGGCAGCGGCCTTCCATCTGCTGGCAGATGCATGGTCTGCCCCGTTGGAAAGAGCCGCGCGAGCTCCTGGCGCGACATTCTGGGCCAGGCACGGACATTGCCGACGTCCAGATGCACGAACGGCGATCCGGATGTCGGATAGAAGCCGACGCCGCCGACCTGCATCTGCATGGCCACTGCGCGCAGGGTCGCAAGCTTCACGCCCGGTATGTAGAAGTCCATCGCCTTGCCAAGCGTGTGCTGGCTGTGTTTCGCGACACCGGAACTCCGCGATCGGTTTCGCAGCATGCTGTTTGTCGAAGGCGAGCGATAGGCCGAGACGACGTGAATGGGTTCCCTTGCGCCACTGCGGCGATAGACTTCCCAGACCAGATCGAGCAAGTCCGGATCGATCCTGGTCGGCTCGTTCTTCCGCCAATCGCGCAGGAAGCGGTTGATCTGCGCCAGGCCCTTCGGATCGAATTTGCCGCCCCGCTTGAAGACGATGGTTGCCCGTTCGCCGGTATGCGTGAAGAAGAGCTTGAGTGCTCGGTCGTCTGCCGCTGCCTGCGCAGTTCCGGCTAAAGCGCCCAGCACCAGCACTGCAATCAGCGCCACTCGGCAAGCGACGAAGGACAGGGCCATTGCTAAAGTTGTCGTCGGAATGGAAAGGATCGCTAGGTGCACGGATACGACTTTCGCCCTTGGTAAAAGACACAGGAAATCAGAGGCGCCGCATCTGCGACATCGCTTTCGCTACAATTATGGTCAACAAATGCCTAACGGATGGTTTATGGCGCATAGACGCGACGTAAACCGTCGGCCTGGCGCTGCGGAAGCAGGCTGGTTCCGGTCCGAGCAGCATCGGCCTGCGCGGCTAATCGGGCCTAAAGGTGACTGCGCTTACTCGGCGAGCAGCCGCGCGTCAGGCCGGCGGGCGGCCGATATCAGGAGCCGCCTTGCGCGGATTGCGGTCCATTGCTGGTCGATCAGCACCCCAATCAGGATAACGCCGCCCATGACCGCGAAGTTGAGCGAGGAGGGGATGCCGAGAAGATTGACGAGGTTCTGCAGCTCCTGCAGCAGGATCGTGCCCAAGACCACGCCGATCAGAGATCCTTCGCCGCCGCGCAGCGAAAAGCCGCCCAGCACCGCCGCTGCAATGGCGTAGAGCTCGTAGAACTGCCCATGGCTCGCCGGCGAGATCGAACGGGTGTACATCGCGAAATAGATCGCGGAGAGCGCCGTCAGCACGCCGCATATGACATAGGCGATCATCACCATCTTGGCGGTGCGAATGCCGGAATATTTCGCGGCTTCCTCGTTCTTGCCGATGGCATAGAGATAGCGTCCATACACGGAGCGATGAAGGACGATCCACATGACGGCCGCGATAATCACCAGCGCGATGAAGGTGTTTGGCACGCCGTAAAATCGGCCGGCGGTCAGGAATTCCAAGTCGGGAAAGTTTTGGCCGAAGGCGAAACCTGCCGTGCCATCAGCCGTATAGAAACGCGCCGCCCCGCGATAGATCAACAAGCCGCAAAGAGTGACGACGAAGGGCTGGAGGTTGAGCCGCGTAATGAGCCAGCCGTGGATTGCACCGAAAATGCCACCAAGGATCAGGATCACTGGCAGCGCGATGGGCCAGGGCATGTTCTGGACGGCGACGAAATCGATGAAGAGTACGCCGAGGAAGGCAACGAGGGAGCCAACGGAGAGTTCGATCCCGCCGGTGATGATCACGAAGGCTTGCCCGATCGATAATATCCCGAAAAGGCCGATGAGATTTGACGTATTGGCCAGGTTGATCGGCAGAAGGAACCGCGGATTGATGATCGCGACGACAATGCCGACGGCGATGATCAACAGGAGCAAGCCCAGATCTTTCTTACTCATCGTATATCCATTCGATTTGGCCGCAGCCGTTAGTGTATCGCCTTGCCGACGGCCAGCAAAAGCACGTTTTCCTGACTGAACTTATCTTTCTCGAGTATCCCGGCGATTTGCCCCTCATGCATGACCGCGATACGGTCGGAGACGCCGATGACCTCCTCCATGTCGCTTGAGATCATCAGGATCGCCACGCCGGCGTCGGCGAGTTTGCGCATCAGGCCGTAGATTTCATTCTTTGCCCCGATATCGATGCCGCGGGTCGGTTCGTCGAAGATCATCACCTTCGGATTCATCGATAGCCACTTGGCCAGGACGACCTTTTGTTGGTTGCCGCCCGAAAGCGTGCCGGTGCGGGTCGACACGGAAGGCGCCTTGATACCAAGCCGCTTGCCCTGGATTTCCGCGGCGGCATTTTCCCGCTCCGACGAAACCATGAACCGAGACGCGTGAACGGGAAGATTGGGCAGGGATATGTTCTGCGAGATCGGCAGATCGAGAAGGATGCCGTTGAGCTTGCGGTCCTCCGGCACCAGGAAAATGCCATTGGCGACCGCTTTCGTCGAAGAGGTAAGCTTGACGTCTTTGCCATCAAGCGCCGTGGAGCCGCCATAGTTTTTGTCGATCCCGAAGAGCACACGAGCGAGCTCCGTTCGGCCCGATCCGACGAGGCCGGCCAGCCCAAGGATCTCTCCATAGTTGATGGCGAGATCGACCGGCCGGGTCGGATAAGCGGCGGTGCGAATGGCCGTGACCTTCAGCGCGACATTGCCCGGCGGCCGGTGGGCTTCCGCAACACGCGCGGTCAGTGCCCGGCCGATCATCAGCTTTACCATCCGGTCGTGATCGATCAGGTTTTTGGGGAGCGTCCCCGCGAGCGTTCCGTCTCTCAGAACGATGACGCGATCGGCGACGCGCTCGACCTCATGCAGGCGGTGGGAAATGAAGATGACGCTGATGCCATCTGCCTTGAGCGCCGAGATGACGGCAAGAAGCTTTTCGGTCTCGGCAAGCGGCAAGCTGGATGTCGGCTCGTCAAGGATCACAAGGCGAGCGTTGATGGACAGCGCCTTTGCGATCTCGACCATCTGCTGTTGAGCAAGCGACAGCGAGGCCACCGGCGTGTCCGCCGAAAAATTCGCGCCGACGCGCTTCAAGAGCGGCGCGACCATCATGCGCAGGCGGCGTCGGTCGACAAGCTTCAGGGGGCCGCCGCGCAGCGGCTCGCGGCCGAGGAAAATATTGGCTGCAACGTCGAGATTTTCGAACAGGTTGAGCTCTTGATGCACAAAGGCAATTCCAGACGCGATGCTGCTTTCAACGCTAAGGGCAGCATGTTCCGCTCCGTCGAGCAGAATGGTTCCGCGGTCGGGCTTTACGACGCCACCCAGGATCTTCATCAGCGTCGATTTGCCGGCGCCGTTCTCGCCGACGAGCCCGATCACTTCGCCGGGGCTGACATCCATCGAGAAGTCATCAAGCGCAACGACGCCAGGATAGGTCTTGCCGATGCCCGAGAGGCTGAGAAAGGGCGCCGTCGTTTCTGTTGATACCAGTGTGTCTGATCGTTGGTTCATAACGGATATAGAGCCTGCAGGATATGCGATGCGGCTTGAATGCCGATCTCAGCTTCGCGCGCGATCAAGGTGTAACAGCGCCGGATCAATGGCCGGCGCTGTTACAGGAGATGATCTTCAGTTGCCGGCCATCGCCTTCAAATTTGCGGCATAGGCGTCGACGTCATCCTTGCCGATAATCTTCGTCGGGATGATGATCAGCTTTCCAGCAGGAATACCCGATTTGTCGCCCTTCAGATAGGCGGCCATCAGTTTCATGCCCTGATAGGCCCACAGGTAGGGCTGCTGCACCACCGTGGCGGCAATCGTGCCTTCCTTGACACCGCCGAGCGTGATCGGATCGTCATCGAAGCCGACGACGGTGATCTGGCCGAGCTTGCCCGCTTCGCGCAGCGCCTCGTAGATGCGTGGCGTATTGTAGGAATAGAAGCCGACCATGCAGGTGACGTCAGGGCTGGCAACAAGTGCATCCTCGACGTTCTTCTTGGCTCTGGTCTGGTCGATATCGTCGCCGCGCACGTCTGTCAGCTCGATCTTCGTGCCGGCGATACCGTCCTTCATGCCCTTGATACGCTCCTTGGCATTGTCGGCACCGAGCAGGCCGACGAAGCCGATGCACTTGCCACCGTTCGGCATGGCCTTTTTGGCGATTTCGGCAGCTTGCTTGCCGGCATCGACATTCGACGAGCCGATATAAGCGACGCGGTTCGTATCCGGCGCATCGCTATCAGTCGTAAACAGGGCGGTCTGCGAGCCGATCTTGTTCAGGCCATCCGTCGAGGTCTTGGGATCGACAGCCGAAACCATGATGCCCTTGACGCCAGCTGAAACCAGGTCTTCCATCAATCGCTGCTGAATCGCGACGGAAGACTGCTCGGGATATTTCAGTTCCAAGTTGAAATCCGGCAGCTCGGCCTGTGCCTTCTTGACGCCGGCTTCGGCGGCCTTCCAGAAGTCGGACGCGCCGTTGACGACGAATGCCAGCGTCGGCTTGTCGGCAGCATAGGCGACCGTGGCCGTTGCATAGCTCAGCATCAGCCCTGCCGCAAAGGCGGCAGCACCACGTGTTACGTATTTCATGATAATCCTCCCATAGACCCGTTAGCAGGATCCAGTTGCAACTCGCGGCAGACCGGTCCTGAACCCCCTCCTAGGGCCTCTCGCAAGCGAGACACGGCACGTCCAACCACGCGGTCAACGGTATACAACTAATTTCAATTAGTAAATAGTATTACCTTAATGACCATGGGGCATTTCCTCCGACGTTGCGACACAAGTGTCGTTTTCCATCAAGCTTTTGGGCAAAGGACGGCTTTGATACGTTGACAATTCGCTATTCTACCCTTCGACAGTTGCCGAAATCCTCTCAACAGTGCTAATAAAAATTAGCGCGGGGCAAGGCGGTGGGGAAATGTCCGCCAGTTTCGCTTCAGGGGAGACGAGATATCGCTATGAAAAGAACAATCGCCGCAGACGGTGGGCAAGCGGCCGACGGCAACACGGCGCCGAAGCGGAAGGGCCGCCGTCTGGGCAGCAGGGTTACGATGACAGACATAGCCAAGGCTGCCGGATGTTCGCAGGCTGCCGTCTCTTTCGTCCTCAACAATACGCCCGGCATGCGCCTGTCACAACAGACCCGCGACAGGGTCATCGAAGCGGCCCGTCAGCTCGGTTATGTCGCCCCGGTGTTTACCACGCCGCCGGCGCTTGCATCCCAGTCGAAACTGGATGGCGTCATCGGCTTTGCGGTCGACCAGCTTGCAACCAGCCCGGAGGCGGTCGTTGCCATAGAAGGCGCGCGTCAGGCGTCGTGGAATGCCGGCAATGTCCTGCTCGTCGCCCAGACGATGAGCGATCCGGTCATGGAGCCGCGGGCAATAAAGGCGCTTACCAATAGCGGGATTTCGGCCCTTATCTACATGACGATATTCACCCGCGAGGTGGAACTCCCCGACTATTTGTACGACCTCAATATTCCGCTTGTTCTCCTTAATTGCTACACCTCGGACTATGCGTTTCCGGCGGTCATCCCGAGCGAAATCGCGGGCGGCCAGACGGCCACCCGGCATTTGATCTCGCACGGCCATCATCGGATCGCGACGATCACCGGCGAGCCATGGATGCAGGCGGCTCAGGACCGGCTGACGGGCTATCGCAGGGCTCTGGCAACGGCCGACATTCCATTCGACCCCGAACTGGTGATCGAGGGCGACTGGTCGGCGAGTGCCGGCTATTCCGCGACGATGAAGTTGCTCTCGCTTGCCGAGCGCCCGACTGCAATCTTCTGCCAGAACGACCGCACCGCCATCGGATGTTATGAGGCTCTCAAAGAGGCGGGGCTGCATATCCCGAAGGATATGTCAGTGATAGGTTACGATGACGAAGACATTTCCCGTCATCTCGTGCCTCCTCTGACGACCTCCGTCCTTCCGCACATGGCAATGGGCCAATGGGCGATCGAACATCTTGAGACAGCGATATTGCCGCGGGAGCGCCGTTATCAGATTACCAAGCTGGAATGTTCGCTTGTAAAACGGGCGTCCGTCGCTGCCCCCGCCGGTGTGCATGCGATTGCTGGCGCAAGGGCGGCCAATCGCAGAGCGCGAAAAGTCTGATGCATTGGCAGCTCGGCTTTCCCGGAAAGACGAGATCGCTCTCCACATCGGTGGATTGTCTAGGGGCTAAGCCCATTGGCCGCCAAGCCACAGCATCGCTTCATCGGCAATCCTGAACTGCACGGCGACTTCTTCAGCATATGCCATCGGCCGAAAACGGGCTCGAATTGGCAGGAACCGCCCCCTCGGATCGATTGCCGAGGGCGGGTGCCGACTGCCATGTTGCGGCCAACGAGACGGTTCGCCCCGCAGCCTTTTCAGCACCCGGCAACCTCGATCTCGGTATCGTTCAATCTTTCTCAAAGGAACCCATCGATGGCAGACGAACCGAAGATGATCGCGGGCATCGCTATCCCGGACAGCGCAATGACAAGGGCCGCAACCGAGCTGGTACGGGATACGGAAACGGATCTCCTCTACCACCACTCGCGTCGCGTTTTCCTCTTCGGCGCCCTGGCGGGCAATCGAAAGGGGCTCGGTTATGATCCGGAGCTTCTCTATATCGGCGCCATGTTCCATGACATGGGCATCATGGACGAATATGCCAGCGAGACGGACCGCTTCGAGGTCGACGGCGCAAATGCAGCCCGAGCGTTCCTGACCTCCTATGACGTCTCCGAGCGCGATGTCGATGACGTCTGGGATTCGATCGCGCTTCATACCACTCCCGGGATCCCGCAGCACAAGAGACCAACCGTGGCGCTCGTGACCGCCGGCGTGGAAATGGACGTGCTGGGCATCGGCTATCATGACGTCAGCGATGGCCAGCGCGAAGAAGTTTGCCGTTGCCATCCGCGCGGGCTGAAGTTCAAGCACGGCATCCTGACGTCCTTCTGCCTTGGCACGATCCGTAAGCCTGAAACGACGTTCGGCAACGTCAAGGCCGATGTGCTTTCCAAGATGGACCCGACCTACAAGCGCGGAGATTTTGTCGAGATGATCCTCAGCTCTCCGTGGGAAAGTTGATCGGGCTTCACTTCGGAGCCTTGAACTGATCTCGGTATTGCACCGGCGAGATGCCGAGATTTCGTGCAAAGACCTGACGCATGCGCTTCGGGTTGCCGAAGCCGCATTCGTACGCGATCACTTTGAGAGGGTCGTCCGTTCGCTCGAGCATGTTGCGCGCGGCGTCGATGCGGGCCTTTTCGAGGAATTCGGCTGGGGGATGTCCCGTGCCGGCAACGAATGCCCGCGCAAAGCTGCGGACGCTCATGGAGGCGGCAGTGGCAAGGTCCGCCACCGAGAGCCGCTCTCTCAGGTTGGACATGACAAACGCAGCCGCAACGGAGATCGGAGATTTCTCGTCCGAGAGCGTTTCCACATAGGGGCTGAACTGCGATTGGCCGCCCTGACGCTGGGCCACGACGACCAGTCGCTTTGCGACAGAAAGCGCCAATGCTGATCCGTGATCGTCGCGGATCAGCGACAGGGCAAGGTCGATGCCGGCCGTCACTCCGGCGGAGGTAATCATCGGCCCGTCGCGCAGATAGATCCGGTCGACTTCAACATCCGCCTTCGGAAAGGTGGATGCAAGACGCCGCGCATTTTGCCAGTGCGTGGTAACCTTGCGCCCATCGAGAAGCCCTGCCGCTCCCAGACAGAATGCCCCGGTGCAAACCGAACCGAAGATCCGACTGGCGGCGGACAGGCGGCGGACGCAATCGATCAGGTTTTGCGGGAACTCGGTATCCGGAAGGGCGGGGCCGCCCGCGATCAGGAACAGGTCGTAGGGCCCGGCTGCTTCGTCATAGGATAGATCCGCGACCAGCGTCATGCCATTCGATGCGCGAAGGGGAGCTCGGTCGGGACCAATCAATGTCACCTGGTATCCATCGTCGCCGGTGAGAAAGACGGTCGCCTCGGCGAAGACATCGAGAGGTCCGGCCACATCCAGCATCTGAACGCCGGGAAAAATCAACATTGCTACCGTACGCATCCGCATCCCCATCACGCCCCTTGGCCACTTTTGGGTGCGTAAAGCCAATGTAAAATCGGCCACGGCTAAAATGCCAGCATATTCATGATGGTCCGCTCAAGGCAGCCGCTTGCCGCGTACCGGCTCGAACAGATGCGCTTTCTTCACATCAATCTTGAGCGAGACGGACTGGCCTGGCGACACCGAGGGGCGGTCCCTGACGGCCGCGACTCCTGGGATAGAGATGTCAGCATACTCATCGCGCATCATTCCCGTTCGTTTCAGCGGGTTGAAAGCGCTGGCGGCGGCGGCGCAGCGGTTGTGCCGGAGCCGAGCGAGCGCTGGACCATCACGCTGTCGGCCCAGCGGCCGTAACGATAGGCGACGCCTGGCAATAAACCAACGCGCGCGAAGCCGAACCGTTCGTGCAGGGCGAGCGAAGCAACGTTATCGGCATCGATATAACCGATCATCTGCCGGAAACCGGCGGCTGCGCAGGCGTCGATCAGCCCGCGCATGAGCAGGCTCCCAACGCCCTGGCCGATATGGTCGTGATGCACATAGATCGAGTGCTTGACGGTGTAACGATAGGCCGGGCGTTTGCGGAACAGCACCACATAGGCGTAGCCTACCACCACTCCGCCTTTGATCGCGACGACATGGGGGAAGCGGCGGTTCTTCAAATTCTTGCGCCGCTCCCGCAGATCGTCCGGTTGCGGCGTGTCGCTATCGTCCACCCCATCCTCGATGCCGCGGCGAATATGGCGGCGATAGATCGCCAACATGGCATCAACGTCGGTTTCCCGGGACGGGCGAATGACGATTGTTTTGTCCTGCTCCATGATCGAACCCGAATTTCCCAGCCTATTCGGCAACGACATAGGTATAGAGCCGGACGCGGCCAGATGCATCGGTCTCGCGATAGAGCCCTTGAATCTCCACCTCAAATCCGGGGAAGGTGTTGAAGCTGGTCTCAAACATCTTGAGATAATCGATCATGGGTTGTGCCTTGTCCGTCAAGCGTTCGCCCGGCACAATGGTGGCGATGCCCGGGGGATAGACCACGAACGGCGTTGTCGCGATGCGGCCGGCGATGGCGTCGATCGGCAGATACTCCACATCATTGCGCACCAGGCAGCGCGCCGCATCATGGGGCGAGAGGACGATCGGCGGTAGGTGCGCAGCGGAAAACTGCATTGCCTGAAGCGCGCTGACATTGGCTTGGCGGAAGAAGCGGTGCATTTCTCCGCACAGATCGCGTAGCCGCACCCCTGCATAGCGGTCCGGCCGGCGGCGATAGAATTCGGGGATTGCCTCCTCCAGCAGCGCATTGTCGTCGTGGAGTTTTTTGAAGGCGACGAGGCCGCTGATCAACGTACCGGCTTTACTGGCTTCCACGCCGGGGGTGAGGAGGAACAGCAGGGAGTTGAGGTCGTTCTTCTCCGCCACGATACGGTTTTCCCGCAGATATTGCGCGACCACAGGCGCTGGGATGCCATGCTCGGCATAGGTGCCGTTCGCCCGATCAAAGCCCGGGGTGAGCAGGGTGAGCTTGTTGGGATCTGTCATGGCGAAGCCCGGTTCCATGCCGGAAAACCCGTGCCATGCCGCATCGGGAGTCAGGTGCCAGAAGGCAGGATTGGTGGCGAGTTGATCGGTGGTGACGCTCTCCCAAGGCACATCATGCGCCGCACCGGGGCTGGACACATCCGGGATCGCCACCCGGTCGGGCACGAAAGGTTCGAAGAACCAGCGACGCTCGGGGCGATGCTCCTTTTCCTCAAACTCGCGTCGCACGGCCCGGATCTTCTTGCGCAGCTCGATGCCGAGACGGATCGTGTCGTCCCACAACACCACGCCCGAGCGACCCTTCATCATCTGCGCGCCCACGTCGAGCGAGGCAAACAAGGGGTAGAAGGGCGAGGTCGAGGCGTGCTGCATGAAGCTCTCGTTGAACCGCCGATGCTCCACGCGGCGCTTCTGGCCGGAGATATGCCGATCCTTCATGTGTATCTGGGACGCCTGCGAGAAGCTCGCGAGCTGTTTATGGGTAGATTGCGTGGCGATGATGCCCGGCGCGTCGGGGCCAAGATCACCAAGGCCCATGGCAAAGCGTCCGGCATATAGCGGGTGAAATTTCATGAAGCCCGCCCATGCCTCGTCGAAGAGGATATAGTCGCACAGGTGCCCGATGCGCTTGAGGATCATCTCGGCATTGTGGATCGTGCCGTCATAGGTGCACTGCTCCACCACCGCGACGCGGAACGGACGCGGCTTCTTATAGGCATCGGGATCTTTCACCAGCGGATGAGTACGGATGCGCTCTCGCAGGGCCTCCTCGTCCAAGGCTGAGAAATCTATCGGACCGATCAGCCCATGGACGTTGCGTTTGGTCGGCAGGTAGACCGGAATGCCGCCGGAGATCATCAGAGCGCCATGATGGGCGGCTTTGTGGTTGTTGCGGTCGAACAGCACCAGATCGCCGTCGGTCACGAGTGCGGAGAGCGCAACCTTGTTGGAGGTGGAGGTGCCGTTCAGTACGAAATAGGTCTTCTCGGCGCCGAAGATCTTGGCTGCCTCCTTCTGTGCAGCAAGTGCCGGCCCCTCGTGGGTCAGCAGGTCGCCGAGGTCGAGCACCGAATTGTCGAGATCGTCGCGGAACACCGCTTCGCCCAGATGCTCCATGAACACCCGACCGATGGGGCTGCGGCTGTAGAACACGCCGCCATTGTGCCCAGGGCAGGTCCAAAGCTGGTTGCCTTCCTCGGCATAGTCTACCAGCGCGCCGAAAAACGGTGTCTTCAGCGTCTCGGCATATTGCTTGAGCCGGCTGATAAGGTTCTTGGCGATGAAGGCAGGCGTTTCCTCGGAGAGGAAGACATAGCCGTCGATGAAGTCGAGCACCTCCACCGGCACGTCCTCGAAGCGTTTACGGCGGATAAGCAGGATGATCGGGAATTCGAGGCCGCGGCGGCGCATCAAATTGATGAGAGAGGCAGTCTTGCCCTCGAGCCCCTTCTTGCCCCAATCGACCATCATGCAGCCGATGGCGGCGTCCGTCTGTACGGCGATCTCTGCGTCTTCCAGATTGCGCGCGCGCACAACCTCGAAACCTGAGCGTTCGATTTCCTCAACGATCTGGTTATAACGGGTTCCTTCCAAATCCTCGTTGTCGAAGGCCGGCGTCGCGAACAAAAAGTTAAAACGTCTGAAATATTCCATCTGGCCACCCGTTCTTGATTCGGCACGAGGTGTCGACGCATTTCATGACATGGTTGTGACAGGGTACCGAATGTCCGAGAGACCGCAACAGTCTTTTCGGAGACAGAGCCGTGAGGACTGCAAATCTCCGCACTTGGCGCGAAGGGACAGCTATCTCTGTGAAAAAGCATCGAAGAAAGACCCCGTCGAGAGGGCGCTTAAGCTATTGAAATAGATTCGGCTTTCCGGACTGATAGGGATCACGACAGGCGTCGGTCACGATCTCGCAGATGACCTGATTTTGCTGTCAATTTCAAATCGTTGTCGAGATTTTCAACGGGTCGGCGTTCCGAACCTGTTTACACTGATGTGTGGCGGGCAAGCGCTTTATGCTGGTCCGGGGCTATGAAGGGTCTTGTAAACAATCAATATATATTATATGAAATTATATAATGACTGTTTGGAGCCGTGTTATGAACCTTGTTAACGTCAACGACCTGGTGACTGTGTCGGATCAACCAGACCCAACTGCCTTCGTTTCCCTTGTCGAACAGGGGTTTGCCGCCGTCATTAACGCCAGGCCGGATGGTGAAGAGGCAGGCCAACCGGGCAATGCCTCGGAATCCGCCGCTGCGCGATCGGCCGGCCTTGGCTATGCGTTCGTGCCGGTCACGGGTCGGACCATCACCGAGGCCGATATCCGCGCCTTCCAGAAAGCGATAACCGATGCGAAAGGGCCAGTCCTGGCCCATTGCAAGAGCGGGACACGGGCGCTCACGCTCTACGCGCTTGGTGAGGTGCTCGATGGGCGGATGAAGAGCGAGGATATCGAACTTTTCGGCAAAGGCCACGGCTTTGACCTGTCCGGCGCGGCAGGCTGGCTTAAGCGGCAGGCCGGGAAAGCGCCGCGCGTCAGGGGTTTCTACGATGCACGCACCGGCAGCATCCAGTATGTCGTCACCGATCCGGCGACGAGAGCCTGCGCCATTATCGATCCCGTGCTCGACTTCGACGAGAAGTCCGGCACGACCGCGACCGTTCATGCCGATGCGATCCTGGACTATGTGCGGGCCGAGGGGCTTACGGTCGAATGGATTCTCGACACCCACCCCCATGCCGACCACTTCTCGGCTGCACACTATCTGAAGCAGAAGACCGAAGCGCCAACCGCGATCGGCTCCCGCGTGGTCGACGTGCAGAAGCTCTGGAAGGGCATCTACAACTGGCCGGAGTTGGCCACGGACGGCTCGCAATGGGACAGGCTTTTCGCCGATGGCGACACATTCAGTGTCGGTAGCCTTGAAGGCCGCGTGATGTTCTCGCCCGGCCACACACTCGCCTCCGTCACCTATGTCATCGGCGACGCCGCCTTCATCCACGATACGATCTTTATGCCAGATTCGGGTACGGCACGCGCGGATTTCCCAGGCGGCAGCGCCAAGGCTCTTTGGAACTCGATCCAGCGGATTCTGGCGCTTCCCGACGAAACGCGGCTTTTCACCGGCCACGATTACCAGCCGGGCGGGCGAAATGCGAAGTGGGAAAGCACGGTGGGCGAACAGAAGCGCGACAACGCGCATTTGTCTGGCATGACGGAGGACCGATTCGTCGCGCTTCGCGAAGCACGAGACCGGACGTTGCCGATGCCGAAGCTGATCCTCCATGCGCTTCAGGTGAATATTCGCGGCGGTCGGTTGCCGGAACCGGAGGATAACGGTCGGCGCTACCTCAAATTTCCGCTTGACGCGCTGGAGGGGGCCGCATAGTGACGGGAATCGAAAGATCGGCGCCCGCCGCTTTGGCGCCTGAGGAGATGGCAGGCCGGGCAGGCGAGGTCGCGACACTTTTGAAGACGCTGGCGCATCCCGTGCGGCTGATGCTCGCCTGCGCGCTCGCCGAAGGCGAATATTCGGTTAGCGCGCTGGAGGAGAAACTTGGCATCCATCAGCCGACACTCTCCCAGCAACTCGGCGTGCTGCGTGAGGCGGGCATCGTCGAAACACGCCGGGAGGCCAAGCAGATCTTCTATCGTCTGACGGAAGAGAAGGCGGCGCAACTCATCCAAGCGCTCTACGCTATTTTCTGCGGACCGGAGGGGCGGAGATGACGCCTTATCTACCCTCACTTTTCGGCGGGATGCTCCTCGGTGCCTCCGCCGTTCTGCTGCTCGTTGTCAACGGTCGGATCGCCGGCATCAGTGGGATCGTCGGCCGTCTCCTCGGCGGATATCAGGTTCCAGCCAACATCGCGTTCGTCGTCGGTCTCATGGCCGGCCCGCTCCTTTACGCCGCAACCTATGATCGTTACCCCGCAGTGACGATCGCGGCCCCTTGGTACCTTGTGCTTGCCTCCGGGCTGCTTGTCGGCATCGGCACCCGCATGGGCTCAGGTTGCACCTCCGGTCATGGGATTCTCGGCCTCGCTCGTTTCTCGAAGCGCTCCTTCGCGGCGACCGCGACCTTCCTGGCCGCGGGAATCATCACGGCGACCACCATGGGGATACTGAGATGACAGGTCTATCCTACGCGCGCCTCGCTGTTGCCTTCCTTTCGGGGATGATCTTTGGCTTCGGCCTGTCGCTCTCCGGAATGGTCGACCCCGCGCGCGTCCTCGGCTTCCTCAATTTGGCCAGTGGCCATTGGGATCCGAGCCTGATGTTCGTGCTCGGCGGTGCGGTACTCATCGCGGTACCGGGCGTCATGCTCCAGCGCCGCATGAAAAAGCCCGCCCTGGACACGCGGTTCCACCTGCCTGAAAAGTCCGCCGTCGATACGCGCCTCATCGTCGGCTCTGCGATCTTTGGCATCGGCTGGGGAAGTGCCGGCTTCTGCCCGGGGCCGGCTGTCTCCGCGCTTTCGATCGGGCTGCCGTCCGTCCCGCTGTTCGTTGTCGCCATGGCGGCGGGCATGATCCTCCATGATCGGCTCTTGACGAGGAAGCGGCTGTGACGACCGTTTCCATTCTCGCAGCAATCGGCTCGGCCGGCTTCACCGCTCTTTGAGATCAGGCAAGGACGTCGCGCCGCTTTCTTCCGACCGACTGGACATCGATGAGGTCAGATCGGCATCCGACGCAGAAGGAACTTCTGAATCTTGCCGGTGGACGTCTTCGGTATCTCTGCAAACACGATGCGCGTGGGGCATTTGAAGCGGGCGATGATTGTTTTGCAGTGGTCTATCAGCTCCTGTTCGGTTGCTTGCTCGCCGGGCTTGAGCTCCACATAGGCAACCGGAGTTTCCCCCCATTTCTCGTGAGGCTTGGCCACAACAGCGGCTACCGCAACGGCCGGATGCTTGTAGAGAGCATCCTCGACCTCGATCGACGAGATGTTCTCGCCGCCGGAAATAATGATGTCCTTCGAGCGGTCCTTGATCTGGACATAGCCGTCCTCGTGCATCACGCCAAGATCGCCTGAGTGGAACCATCCACCGGCAAAGCACTCGTCATTCGCCGCCGGATTTTTGAGGTAGCCCTTCATCACCATGTTGCCGCGAAGCATGACTTCGCCAATGGTCGTTCCATCCGCCGGCACAGGGGTCATGGTTTCGGGATCGATGACATTCAGTTCGGAGAGGGCGATATAGGCAACTCCCTGCCGTGCTTTCTTGGCAGCCTGCTCGGCGCTGCTAAGGTTATCCCAGGCAGTGTTCCATTCATTGACCACGGCCGGACCATACGTTTCAGTCAGTCCGTAAAGGTGTGTCACTTCGAAGCCCGCATTGGCCATTGCTGCCAAAACTGCTTCCGGCGGCGGTGCCGCGGCCGTATTGAAAACGACCTTCTGGGAAAATGCGCGCCGATCGCTGTCCGGCGCGTTGACCAGCGAGGACATGACGATGGGTGCACCACACAGATGCGTAACGCCGTGATCGGCAATGGCATCGAATATCGGCTTGGCGCGCACCCATCGCAGGCAGATATGCGTGCCGGCCTGCACCGCGACCGTCCAAGTGAAGCACCAGCCATTGGCGTGAAACATCGGCAGTGTCCAGAGATAGACGGGATGCTTGCCCATGCCGGCGTGAATGACATTTCCGAGCGATGCAAGTGCGGCACCGCGGTGATGGTAGACTGCGCCTTTGGGATTTCCGGTGGTGCCGGATGTGTAATTCAGGGAAATGGCATCCCACTCGTCAACGGGCTCGGCCCATTCGAATGCCTCGTCACCACCAGCTCGAAACGCCTGATAATTCATGGTCCCTATTGGCGCACCCTTCTTGAACGGTGCGTCCGCAGGAAATTCGGCATCGTCGAAGCCGATCACCAGCGGGGTGACCGCGGCGTTCTCCAGCGCCTGCCGCATGACGTCGGAAAACTCGGTATCCACGATGACGACCCTGGATTCGGCATGGTCGAGCTGGAATGCGATCGAGTCCGCATCCAGCCTTGTGTTGATGGAGTGCAGCACGGCGCCGCCTGCCATCGGCACGCCGTAATGCGCTTCCAGCATCGGTGGCGTGTTGGACAGCATCACCGTCACCGTATCGCCTTTTCCAACGCCGTGACGTGATAGCGCGGAGGCGAGCTTCCGGCAATTCTTCCAGAATTGCGAGTAGCTTATTCGCTGGCTTCCGTGAATGACTGCCGTTCGCTCGGGAAATGTGCGGGCAGCCCGCTCCAGATAGGATATAGGCGTCATCGGGCTATGGTTTGCCTCGCGCCGACCCAGATTGTCGTCATATTTGTTCACTGTTGCGCTCCTCCCAGATTGCAATGAGACTAGACGGCCGCTGTACCCCTCATGATATTTTGTGATGGCGACCGTCGCCCCTCCACCCCCAATCATATGCAATATCTTCGCTTCGGGATGATATCTTCCGCAAGCATGTTACGATTGATTGTAGCGTCGATCTTAGTGATCACGCCCGAAGCCTTTTAAATCAAGGTTTTTCGTGAAAGATCGCCAAACGCTTCCGCTGCGGTCAATGCCATTCGAGGCCAGCGTCGAAAGCTCCGGCACGCTTTATCTGGGGGCTTCCGCAATCTCGCTCTAAGCGATGTCGATAGGTGCTGGCATTGCAGGCGCGGTCGGTGGCACCGTCCATTGCCGTAGGAGCGCTCCTGAGGCACCCTTGCTTGATCGCTCTCGATCCGTCGATCATCGATCCCTGCCTCATCCCGATGCGATCGGGATGAAGGCGACGGTGTCGGGTAAGGATAATCAGGCCGCCGCCATTGTCATCTCAGTGCGTGCTGCTGTTGCCGGCGGCCGGTTGGCTGTCGACGATCCAGCGGCGGTGCGGGCCGAGCGCCAGCAGGAGCACAACGGAGAGGAAGCAGCAGCCGGCGAGAATATAGAAGCCGATATCGCCATTGCCGGTCGCGGCATCGACATAGGCCTTGATCTGCGGCGAGGCGAAGCTGCCGAGATTGCCGAGCGAGACGATGAAGGCGATGCCGCTTGCGGCACCGACGCCACCGAGATAGCGGGTCGGCATGCTCCAGAACACCGGCTGCGATGAGGCGAGCCCCGGCACCGCGATGCAGGCGGCAATTACCATGACCCAGGGGTTCATGGTGAGCCCGATCATACCCAGTGCAATGGTCCCGACCGTCAGCATGGCGATGCAGACGATGCGGTGATTGTCGTGCCGGTCGGCATAAACAGTGAAGAAGCGCGTTGCGATCAGGGCGCAGAGCCACGGCAGACCCAGCAGCACGCCGACCCAGGTATTGACGCCGCCGCCCATGGCCTGCGCCAGCCGCGCCGGCAGGTAGAAGGTGATCGGGCCGACGCCCACCTGAATGAAGAGATAGATGCCGATGAAGGTTAGGACCCGCCAATCCCTAAGCACGCTGAAGACGGAATGCTTCACCTCGGAGAGCTTGCCGCGCTCTTCCGATTCGATAACGGTGACGAGCGCCTTTCTTTCCTCTGTGGTCAGCCATTTCGCTTCGCCGGGGCGGCTCGTCAGGAAGAACAGCGCCAGGATGCCGACGATCGTCGCCGACAGGCCTTCGACCGCAAACATCCATTGCCAGTTGGTAAGACCCAGCACGTCGTGATGGGTGAGAAGCCAGCCGGAAAGGGGCGCGCCGATCACCAGCGCCAGGGGCACGCCGAGATAGAAAAGACCGGTCGCCCGCGCCCGTTGCTTGGCAGGGAACCAGTAGGTCAGATAGAGCAACACGCCCGGATAGAAGCCGGCTTCGCAGACGCCGAGCAGGAAACGGACGATGTAGTAGCTCGTCGCCGTGTGGGCAAAGACCATGCAGGCCGAGACGATACCCCAGGTGATCATGATCCGACTGAGCCAGAGACGGGCGCCGACGCGCTGCATGATCAGGTTGCTCGGTACTTCGAAGGTGGCGTAGCCAAGATAGAGAATACCGGCCCCGAATGCATAGGCCGCATCCGAAAGACCAGTGTCGGCCTGGTAGGCCGTCTTGGCGAAGCCGACATTCGATCGATCGAGAAAATTAAGGATCAGCATCAAGCCCAGGAAGGGCAGAAGACGGATGGTCGCCTTGCGGACGGCGCTCTGCAGCGCCGGATTGTCGTCTGTCATGTCACTCCTCCCGGAACGCGGCGCCTCCTGCCCGAGACCGCTTTCCGTCCTCACACCGGACTTGACAGGTCCGGCACCTCCACATCGGCCCGCCATGGCGGTTTGCCAATTTGCATATACGCAGACTATATTCATCTGTGAAAAGGTCAATAGGAGTCGTTTCGCGTGATCGAAGCACCGGGGAAAGCCGTGAAACGAGGACGCAGCGCCGTTGCGATGCTCCCAAATCCACCAATGTTGCTTCTTGAGGGGGTGTGATTGACTGGTTTTGATCGTTCACATAGGGCTTGCGACGAGCGACCCGCATTCGCATGCGGGCAGGGTCAAAGTCCCGGAGCATACCATGCGTCCTGCCGGAATCGAACGCCCGCTGATGAAGGCGACGGTCGGCCGACTAGCCTATCAGCCACCAAAACAGCGTCCCGAATACACAAATGTACAACGCGATGCGGACGAGACCCTCGTTCACGTTGCCTTTTCCAACGATGAATGTGGAACAGTCTTCTTGCATAATTGTCCCGCCTTGCTTGACAACGCTCTAACGAAATTTCTGTCGTGGCGGTCGCGCCTCAGCCGGCGTCTAGTGCGGCGAAATGCGATAAGCGCAACGGCGAGCGCCGTGAAGAATGTGCTCCTCACGTTCTACCGTGCAGCCGTCGCCAAGGACATCGCGAAACACCGCCAGTTCCGATCTGCAGAAGCCCTGGCAGGTCGTTGCGGCCGCGCATATCGGACAGTGGTTCTCGATCAGGAGCCATGCGTCGCCTTCATTCGTCCGACGCCATTCGGCCATATAGCCTTCGGCGGATCGTTGCGCCGCAAGGGCTGCAATGCGCGCCTCGAGATCATCGACGCCTTCGAGGACGGCCGAATAGGTGGCTCGCGTCTCGCCTTCTCTTGCGGCAATCAATTGGTCAAGCGCGGCTTCACCGAGCGTGTTGCGAACCGCCTTGATCAGGCTGACGGCAAGCTCTCCATGCGTATCGGGAAAAAATCCGTGCCCGCGCTCCGTCAGCTCCCACTCCTGTTGCGGCCGGCCGACGCCCTTGGCTTGAGAACGAGCCTCGACGAGGCCATCCGCTGCCAGCTTGACAAGCTGCTGGCGCGCATTCTCCCCGGTTGTTCCAAGAGCAGTGCCAAGCGCCGCAGAGGTTTGCGAACCGCGCATCTTCAAAAGCGTGAGAATCCGCTCGGATGCGGGCCGCCCCTGGCGCTTCTCCGCTTCCGTGTCAGTCGAGCCAGCGAGGTAATATTCCAAAGCCATGCTTGGTATATAGTCGAGCCGCGAACAGCCATCAATCCCGATGGGCACCTCTAACTCGACTTTGGATGATGATTCAATTTCACCGCGCACAGATGCCTGACCGGATTGCCTCTCCATCAACTCGATATTCGAGCCGGAGCGATACCGTTATATGCGGAAAAATATAATGCTAGCGGTTAGGCCTCTTCCAGGAGAATCCCATACTCAGACTCCATCGCCCGATCCCCGTCGCGAAAATCGCTATTGCACTCGGCAGCATAGTGTTCTCGACGCCCGCCTGGGCTGACCGTGTGGTGACCGATCAGATCGGCCGTCAGGTGCATATTCCGGATGTCGTGAACCGCGTCATCATCCTGCAGCACCAGACCCTCAACATCGCCGTCCAGCTCGAACCGCTCTGCGGCATCGCGGTTCGTTCGGCGAAACTCGGCAGCGGCCGGTGGGAGGAAACCGCTTTCGCGCCGCTGTGCCGGCAAAGGGACAGGAAAGGAAGCTGTCGCGACAGGGGCAGGAGATATTGCGAGACGCCGGATTTGTTTCGATCGACTGATCCGAATAGCCTGCCTGTGCATCGAAATGCCCGCTGGTGGGATCAAGCCCTGACGATGTGGATCCCGTAACTCCTCACGCTCTCATCTCCCACGATGTCCCTCATATGCAAGGGCACGTCCGATTCCACCGACCAGCGGTCTTTTACAACAAGGTGCTCTGGAAGATGGTCGACGATGCCCGAGATGACCTTTTCGTAGTCTACAATGATCGCTTCGCGACCGATCAGGCGATCGATCAAACTGGCATCGCTCGCCACGTGGCCGTTTTCGCAAAACCAATAGGATATGAGGTCCAGCTCCGAATTCGACGGCAAATCGGGAGGCAGGGTCTGGTTGAGAAAGCTGAAATCGCCGGCGCAACCGGAATCCGTCAGCACCGTTTGCGCGATGTTCAAGTGTAAGGGCGATTGATCGACGAAGGTCAGGTGCAGCCTCGGGTTCGTAGCGAGAAATGCGAACGTCAATCCGAAGACGCCCGAGCCGCAGCCTAGGTCGCGCACGTTTTCGTATTTCACCGGTTCGATATTCGCGGAGAGCAAAGCTAGGCAGCATTTGAGAGCGTTTTTAATTCCATACGCTTTCGTAAAAGTCTCAGCCTGCGTCTCGTGGTCAAATATGAAAATTCTTGCTGCGCTTTCGACCTCTTCTCTGAGCGCCAAAGCCTCCTGATCGGCTTTGAAGATTCCCGACTTTGCCTGCAACGCCGCGGCCAATTCAGCCAGCTCGACCGGAAACGTCCCCTGTTGCATTTTCATCCATCATTTTGGTTAGGCTCACGCCGTCTGGTGAGCAGTGATAATGTCGATATATTGGCCCGCAGGGCGTTTTAGATATGAATTCTATTATGCAGATCGATAAATGAACTTCGCCGGATGTGAACGCATCCATTTCATTCTCATACAACGAGACGAGCGTGTTCTTCAATGTCGAGCAACTCGTCGTCGAGGTGGAGAAGAGAAGAAACATTGCGCGGCTTTTGTCGATGGATGTGCTTGACGGCGAGCGGTCGTCCGACATAACTGGATGCGACGGTTCCCCAAGGAAGACTCTACGGGGATTAATAGGGAACACGGTGAGGGCGACCCAAAGGGGACCTAGACCGTGGCTGCCCCCGCAACTGTAAGCGGATTGCCGGTCATCCCGGAGCGACCAGCTTGCTGGTCATCTCCCAGGGTCTTCGGACCATGCCACTGCGCGGAAACGGCGCGGGAAGGCAGATGATTGTCAGACATCCGCGAGCCAGGAGACCTGCCGTCAATCACGATCCAATCAGCCGGGCGGGGATGCCCGGAAAGGGACAGAGAATGATTGACCTGAGCCTTCGATATTACCCGGCACTCTTCGTTCTTGATTGGGATTTCCGCAACCGGCTGCGGTGTGCCTGAGCGCTGTTGCGCTGACGTCACTCAGTTTTTCATCCCTATCGAGATCTTTCATGCGCCATTTTCTGACGACCATTACATTTGCGCTCGGCCTTGCCGGCTTCGCAGCTCCCGGTTTTGCAGCGACCCAGTATCCCCTCACCATCAACAATTGCGGCCAGCAGGTCACCTTTAAAAAGGCTCCAGCTCGGATCCTGTCTATCGGTCAAGGCATGACCGAGATCCTGCTGTCGCTCGGCCTTGCCGACAAGATCGTCGGAACGGCCGTCTGGGTCGGGCCTGTTCTGCCACAATATGCGGAAGCCAACGGCAAGATCCCACGTCTTGCCGATAATGACCCGAGTTTCGAAGCGGTTGTCGGCAAGGAACCGGACCTCGTTGCCGCCGAATTCGAATGGCATGTCGGTCCGCAAGGTTCGGTCGGCAAGCGCGAGCAGTTCTCCGGGCTTGGCATCAACACCTACATCGCGCCGACCGACTGCGTTGCCAAGGTCAATGCCGACGGCGGTGACGGCGTGCGCAAGGAACTCTTCACGATGGACCTGATCTATCAGGAGATCGATGAACTCGCGCGGATTTTCGACGTCGGGGATCGCGGCGATGCGCTGATCGCTGACCTCAAGAAGCGTCAGGCGGAAGCAGTGGCTTCAATTGCCGGCGCACAGGCCAAGAACCTGCCGATCGTGTTCTGGTTCTCGAGCAAGGAAGTCAACGGCGATGCCTTCATCGCCGGCAAGAACAGTGCGCCGGCGTATATCCTCAAGACACTCGGCGCCAGGAACGTCGTGACGACGGAGGAGGAATGGCCGCTGGTTGGATGGGAGACGATCGCGCAGGCCAATCCGGCCGTGGTCGTCATCGCGACGATGGATCGCCGGCGCTACGCGGCCGACGATCCCAAGGTCAAGCTCGATTTCCTCGAGAAGGACCCGGTCACGAGCCAGCTCGATGCAGTCAAGAACAAGCACTTCGTGATGATGGACGCGCAGTCGATGAATCCCACCATCCGGACCATCGACGGCATCGAGACCCTGGCCAAGGGCATCAAGTCCTTCGGCCTGGCGCAATAAATGCGCGGGATCGCAAGACGGCAGAAGCGGTGGGCGCTATTGGCGCTCACCATCGCCGCAATCGTGCTTCTGGCGCTCATGATCAGCCTTGCCGTGTCGATCGGCGAGATTTCCATTCCGCTGGCCACCACAGCCAAGGCCGTTGCGAACCGGCTGCTGGGGACGGATTTCGAGTTGAGCCGTATCCATCAGGGTATCGTCTGGGACTACAGGCTCAGCCGGGCGCTTGTGGCCGCCAGCGCCGGCGCCTCATTGGCGCTGAGCGGCGTGATCCTGCAGGCCATGCTGCGCAATCCGCTCGCCGAACCCTATGTGCTCGGCATTTCAGCAGGCGCCTCGACCGGCGCGGTCTGCGTCATGATCCTCGGTCTCGGCTCGGGAATCCTGGGCCTTTCGGGCGGGGCCTTCCTCGGCGCGATCGCGGCCTTTCTCTTCGTCGGCCTCCTGGCTACGGGCGTCGGCGGCACAAGCGAGCGGATTATCCTGTGCGGCGTCGCCGGCTCGCAGCTCTTCAATGCACTCACCTCCTATATCGTCACCACATCGGCGAATGCCGAGCAGGCAAGGGGTGTCATGTTCTGGCTGCTCGGCTCGTTGAGCGGCGTGCGCTGGCCGGATGTCTATCTTTCGGGGCCGGTTGCCATTGTCGGCTTTGCAATCTGCATGGGACATGTCCGGGTTCTGGACGCCTTCGTCTTTGGCACCGATGCTGCGGCTTCGCTCGGCATTGCGGTGCGGCGTGCACAGATCGTCCTGCTTGGGACGACGGCGCTCATGACGGCTGCGGTCGTCAGCATCGTCGGCTCGATCGGCTTTGTCGGTCTCGTCATCCCGCATGCGGCCCGTTTTCTGGTCGGCCCCAGTCATGATCGGCTGCTGCCGGCGGCGGCGCTTGCCGGCGCGATCTTCATGGTCGGCGCCGATATCGTCTCGAGGATCATCATCCCTCAGCAGATCCTGCCGATCGGCGTGGTCACCGCCTTGTTCGGTGCCCCGGCCTTCGCAATCATTCTCTATCGCGCCCGGAGGACGGCATGAGCATCGCGGTCGACAAGGTAACCTTCGCGGCCGGCAACACGCTGATCGTCAACGGCATCAGCCTGACGGTGGAGAAGGGAAAGGTCCTCGGTCTGCTCGGACCGAACGGTTCCGGGAAGTCCAGCCTCCTGCGGCTGATCTGCCGCTTGAGAAAAGTACGCAGCGGCATCATCCGGCTCGGCGGCAACGATATCGCGGCCATCCCGCGCGGCGATATCGCCCGCCGGATCGCGCTGGTCGAGCAGCAGGCGACGACGGAGACGCAGGTGACCGTGATAGACGTGGTTCGCCTTGGTCGCACGCCGCATCGCGGCCCATTGTCGGCCTGGAGCGCTCGTGACGATGCGGTCGTCCTCGATGCGCTTGGGCGTGTGGGCATGCAGGGCAGGGCGGCGCAGTTCTGGCAGACCTTGTCGGGTGGCGAGCGTCAGCGCGTCCATATCGCCAGAGCCCTTGCGCAGACCCCCAGCGAACTGCTCCTGGACGAGCCGACGAACCATCTCGATATCCAGCATCAGCTCGATATTCTGGGACTGGTCTCGAAGCTCGACGTCACCTGCATCATTGCCCTGCACGATCTCAATCTGGCGGCCATGTTCTGTGACAGCCTGGCCGTGCTGCAGGAGGGCGAGGTGGTTGCGGCCGGAGCTCCCGAAGATGTTCTGACGGAGGAACTGATCGGCCGGGTCTTCGGCGTGCGCGCCCATGTCCAGAAATCTTTGGTCCACGGCCGCTGCAACATTCAATACATGACGGGTTGAATGTATTCGAACAGTCACGATACCGCGTGGTTCCACGCGAATGGAGTTCGGGCCAATGTTCGACTTTCGCAGTGTCGTCTTTGCACGCCGCCCATGTCGTTTTCACCGGCGCCGTGCGCGTGTAGAAGGATGCTGGCTGATGTGCATGGAGCGCATCCTTTGAGCTGCATTTGAACCGACCGTGACGGCTATCTCGAGCATGTCGTGTCGGAATCTCGTTTAGCCAATCGTCTTCAAGACAGACAAGCTATGGAGAACGGCGATGACGATTACTATTACCGCCTTTGAACGGTCGCCCGATCGCGGCAAGGGTCTGGCGCGTGACATGCGCGTTCGTTGGGCGCTCGAAGAAGTCGGTCAGCCTTACGACGTTCGTCTTCTTTCGTTCAAAGCGATGAAGGAACCCACACACCTCGCGCTTCATCCGTTCGGGCAGATTCCGACCTATGAAGAAGGCGATCTCGTCCTGTTCGAGTCGGGGGCGATCGTGCTCCATATCGCGGAGCACTATCAAGGCCTGCTGCCGGACGATGCCAAGGCCCGGGCGCGCGCCATCACATGGATGTTTGCCGCGCTTACCACGATGGAGGCGCCGATCGTCGATCGCGAAGTCGCCAAGCTCCTGGAGCGTGACGAGACCTGGTACGAGCAGCGCCTGCCCATGGTCGAGGAACGCATCCGCAAGCGGCTGAGCGAACTTTCCGGTCACCTCGGCGATGCCGACTGGCTCGACGGCAAGTTCAGCGCCGGTGACCTTCTGATGGTGTCGGTGCTGCTCAGGTTGAAAAGCTCGGGTCTACTGGACGAATATCGGAACCTCTCCGCCTATGTTGCTCGCGGTGAGGCGCGGCCCGCATACAAGCGTGCTTTCGAGGCTCAGTTGGCGGTTTTTACCGCCGTGTCGACCGGCTGACGAAGGTTCGCTCTGGGCCAGGTGTTGCCGTTAGCGGCACTTGCTGCATTGGATCGGAACAATATGGCGTCTTCCTATGCGCGCGCCCGCGTCGGTGCGGTGAAGGCTGCGATCGTCGCCTCGTCATGGCCCGCTTCGCCGAGGAGGCGCTTTGCAAGTTCCGTGGCGGGGCCGCTCAGGGCACTGTCGGGCCGGATCAGGTGAAACGAGACGTGGTAGTCTATCGCCCTGTCGGAAACCGGTACCAGCCTGCCGCTTTCAATTGCCGCATCCGATAGCGGCGGTCGTGCCAATGCAACGCCCACGCCCTGAACGCAGGCATCGATGACGAGATTGTAGTCCTCGAACCGCCGGTCCTGTCCACGCGGCAGGTATTCGACGCCCTCCGGAGCGAGCCAGCGCCGCCAGCCCTCGATGTTCGAATCGTGCAGGATCGGCATGGCGAGCAGCGATTGCGCATCGCGATTCTGCCCAAGCCTTTCCGCCAGCGAAGGCGCAGCGATCGGAAAGGATCTTTCGTGCCAGAGGGGCAGAGCGCGCACACCGGCCCACGGCCCCTTGCCGCAGCGGATGGCGAGATCCGTTCCCTCGCCAAAGTCCGCCAGACGATGTTCAAGGATCAGCTCGAGATGAATGTCGTTGCCTTCGAGCTTCGGCAGGCGGGAGAACAGCCATAACGACGCGACGGAAGGTGTGAGGGAAAGACGAACCGTCGCCTTGTTGCGCCGGGGAAGCCAGCGCTCGCCGCTGTCGCTGAGAAGGGCAAGGGCCTCCTCAGCGCGGGCAAAGAAGCGCATGCCCTCCGGAGTGAGGCTCACGCCGCGCGGCTGCCGCGCAAAGAGCCGCACACCGAGCCAGCGCTCCAACCGCGATATCTGTCTTGAGACGGCGCCATGGGTGATGCCGCCTTCTTCGGCAGCTGCCGAAAAGGAGCCAAGGCGGGCCGCGCGTGCAAAGGTTTCAAGTGTATCGAGCGGCGGCAGTGCTTGCGAGCTGTGAACCATAAACACAGCTGATCATTGATTGCGGTGCTTTTCAAGCACGTATTGGGGGCCTATTCCACTCCCATGCAAATGGATGGGAGTCGAGCATGAGCATGTTGACGAGCGACGTGGGGGTAAAGGGCAGGTTTGATCTGGTGGCCTTTTCGGCTGTTGTCGTCACGATCATCTTCTGGGCTTCTTCGTTCGTCGTCATCCGCATCTGTCTCGGGCCCCTGACGCCGATAGAACTTGCGACGGCCCGTTATGTGACGGCGGGCGTCATCGCTCTTGGCTATCTGGCATTCAGATGGAGCGTCCCGACAAGAGGGGATCTCCTGCGGATCTCGATTGCCGCAATCCTTTTCATCGCCACCTATGCGGTGCTGCTGAATACAGGCGAACAGACCGTGCCGGCGGGGCCTGCGAGCTTCATCATCAACACCATGCCGGTGTTCACGGCATTGATCGCCATGTTTGCTCTCGGAGAGCGCTTCGGCTTCTGGGGGTGGATCGGCACGGCGGTTTCCTTCGGCGGCGTGGCGTTGATCGCTGCCGGAACGGGCGATGGGTTCAGCTTCGATCCAAACGCCATGCTGATCCTCGGCGCTGCTCTTTGCTCGGCAATCGCCAGCGTCCTGCAAAAGCCCGTTCTCGGGCGGCTGCCGGCATTGACGGTGACTGCCTGGGTGCTGTTCATCGGCTCCATTCCGCTTCTTCCGGCCGTGCCCGCCACCCTCAGAGCCTTGGCCGCCGCGCCGGCAGATGTGAACTGGGGCGTTGCCTATCTCGTGATCTTTCCGACCGCGGTCGGCTACGTTACCTGGGCCATCGCCCTGAAGCGGCTTTCGGCTGCACGGGCATCCAACTTCCTCTACGGGGTACCGCCGACAGCAACGCTTATCGGCTTCCTCTGGCTGGGAGAAACTCCCTCGACGATCGGCGCGATCGGCGGCGCCCTGGCGATCTTTGGGGTCGTCGTCGTCAACATGAGACGGCGGAAGTAGAGAGCGTGGCGTAGATGACAGCCGGCACCATGCTGCATGTCTGCCGTTTTACCGTTGCCGTTTCGGCAATGAAAGAGCCGCAAATCAGCGCTTCTTCAGAACGCCTTTGTTTGTCATAGTTTGGCTCAAGGCGGCCGCAGAGCGCGCCGCGAGGCGAATTTCATGGCTTATGTCATCACCGAACCCTGCATCGATATCAAGGATGGCGACTGCACCGTCGCCTGTCCTGTTGACTGCATCTACGAAGGCGGCCGGATGTTTTATATCCAGCCGCAGGAGTGCATCAATTGCGGGCTCTGTCTTTCCGTCTGTCCCGTCGACGCTATTCTGTGGGATCAGGAAATGCCGGCGGAGCGGCTGTTCCTCCGTGACGTCAACCGTGATTTCTTTGCCGACGAAGTGACCGGCTGGGGTGCCCCCGGCGGCTGGGACAAGAGCCGGACGACCAGCCAGGACCATCCCTTTGTCGCCGCCTATCGCGGACCTTCCGAAAACCGCTTGTGAGACCATGTGAGGAGCCTTCTCGTGACGCAGACCCGGATAGCCGGCGTGATTGCCGCCGTGCCAACTCCTTTTGACCATCACGGCGATATCGATGGCGATGCTTTCATCGAGCATGCTCGCTGGTGCCTGGATAATGGCTGCGATTTTTTGAACGTGCTGGGGACGACCGGGGAGGCCAATTCCCTCTCGGCCTCTCAGCGCAGTGCGCTGATGGCGACCGCGGCCCGTGGGCTGGACGGCGGCAGAATGATGGTCGGCACCGGTACACCGGATCTGGAAACCACGGTCGCGCTGACGAGGCGGGCCTTCGACCTCGGCTTTGCCGCCGCTCTCGTCCTGCCGCCCTATTATTATAAGCCCGTGGACGAGGATGGGCTGTTCGCCTGGTTTGCCGAACTCGCGAGGATGACGGCCGAGACGCCGATCGCGATCTATCTCTATAATTTTCCGCAATTGACCGGCATCGAATTCTCGCCAGCGCTTTCGGCGCGGCTCGCACAGGCCTTTCCGGAGCGGATCAATGGCGCAAAGGACAGCTCCGGCAATCTCGCCTATGCGCGCGAGCTTGCAAGGATCAGCGATTTTGCCGTCTTTCCCAGCAGCGAGGCGGCGCTTGCCGATGCCGATCGCGATGGCTATGCCGGCTGCATCTCGGCGACGGTCAATATCGACCCTCGCTCGTCGCAACGGCTATGGCGTGATCAGCAGGATGCGTTGCTCTCCGAACGCGTTCGCAATCTGCGGCAAGCCATTGCTTCCCACCCCCTTATTCCCGCCGTCAAATATCTCGTCGGCAAACGGAGCGGAAATGCGATTTGGAACAAGGTGCTTCCGCCGCAATTGCAGATCACCGATAGGGCCAGGCTCGAGAGCCTCGATGCATTGCGGATTGGAGCGTCGGTCGATGCATGAGGCTCCAGTGGAGCAACATCAGGAGACACCAGGCCAGGCCGCGTAATAGGCTCTCGTCGCTTCGGACAAGGCGCGGACGAGGGGGCGTTGCTGCTCGAGCCTAGGCAAATCGGTCTTCGCCTGTGCTTTCAACTCCCGCAGGGCGGCATCGAAATCGACGCCAGTCAATTTCCCGTCGCGCATCACCTCACGTCCCGAAACAATCAGTCCCTTGGCATATGCGGCGCTCATGCGCGTCAGCAGGACTTCCGCCTCGTCGATGTCGTCGAATAGCGCGTCAGCGATCATGGCCTGATAGTCGACGACGGTAAAATCATCGGCGTCTTGTGCATCGATGACCTGGGCACCGGTCCGGATGGCGGCGTCGAATAGCTGTCCTGCCGTCAGCCGGCGGATCAGTCCGCGGCCTCCATGCACGAGATGGAGCAGCCGCATCTCCCGCCAGAGGTCCTGATCGTCGTCAAACCCGGTGCCGTCGAGGCCGATGGCGAAGACAGGGCCGCCGGCTTCGGCGATCGCAGCGACCGGCGCCACCCCAGAACGCAGGCGCAGGTTCGCTGTAGGATTGCTGACAAGCTGGACGCCGCGCTCGGCCAACAACGCATATTCGTCGGGGCGCAATTGCACACCATGCGCGACTGCCAGGCGCGGCGACAGGAAGCCGATCCTGTCGAGATAGTTGACCACGCCTTCAGGAAAGCGTCGGTCGAGCCAGATACGTTGGCGCGGACTTTCCAGCAGATGCATGTGGATGCGCCTGTTGCTTACGGCGGACGCCTCCGCAATCGACTCAAGCAGCGCGTTTGAGCACCATTGCGGCCCGATGGGTCCATATTGCACATCGACCAGCGAGCTGGAGTTTGCTGCCGCAACTGCCTCGACCGCTGCAAGTTGCGTGCGGATCGGCGCATAGGCAGGAATGGTCGGCTCCAAGGCCTGCCAATCGCTTGCCGACAGGAAGGATTTGAGCCGTTGCGGCCCTCCGTCATAGGCCCAGGCATCACGGTCGAGCAGCGGGCAGGACAGCGCAAGCCGGATGCCGATATCGCTGGCGGCGCGCATGACATCCTTTGCCTCGTCGACAAGGCGGTCGACATTCAGTGAATTATGGCAATGCATGGTGGCGCCGACGCCGGTTCTGGCGAGCCGGCCGAAGGCGACGAGGGCCTCCAGATAAGGGTCCGTGCGCGGACGCAGTCTCAGACCCGGTATCCATACTTCCAAAGCATCGTCGAGGGCGCCGAAATCCATTGTGCGGATACCGTAGCCGTGATCATGCGCGTTGACCGGCGAGGGCAACACCAGATCGCCGGATCCGACGTTGGCGGCTTTCAGCGCCGGCGGTAGCTCCGCCTCGCTCTCGATCCTTCGGGCCGGCGCATGGCCGGGATTGAGCAGCAACCGCACCGATATCACCGCTTTCCTTTATCTTCCGACCACGGCATTGATCTTTTCGCCGAATTTCGCCAGCTCCTCGCCCATCGCCTTGGCGACGACCTCGGTCGCGTGGGTGAGCTGGCGCCTGCGCGACACGACGATGCCGACCTCAAGATTGTGCAGTTTCGAGCCG
Source organism: Rhizobium sp. 11_C7_N12_5 (assembly GCF_051811145.1). NCBI lineage: Bacteria > Pseudomonadati > Pseudomonadota > Alphaproteobacteria > Hyphomicrobiales > Rhizobiaceae > Rhizobium > Rhizobium sp. 11_C7_N12_5. The sequence goes on along the minus strand of NZ_JBPWPY010000002.1, from coordinate 1,905,166 downwards.
GCGATCGGGATCGCGACGGCCTCTCCCGCCTCCAGCTCGCGCAGGAGGCCGAGCGGCGTGAAGAAGGCGACGCCTTCGCCGGAGAGGATCAGGGGCTTGAGCATCATCTGATTGTTTGTGGCGACCAGCGTGCGGCCGACTCGGTTGAGCGCGCCGAGCTCAACCGCGATCATCGAGCTCATGACTTCGTTATCGAGCTGCAGCAGCATGTTGAACTGGGCGCATTCCTGCAAGGTCACCGACCTTTGCCGCGCGAGCGGATGGGTTCTGGAAACGATCACCATCAACGGCATGGGCACGCCATGGATGAGCTTCATGTCATGCGGACGGGCGAGATCGAAGGTCACGCCGATATCGACGTCTCCCTCGGCGAGGAAGCGGAAAATATTGTTGTAATTGTCGGTGCGGATCCGAAAATCCACTGCCGGATGCTTCTTGTGGAAGCTGGACACGAATTCCGGCAGGAACTGAATGGCGAGGCTGTCGAGCGCGGCGATGTGGACGCGGCCGGTGCTTTTGCCGTGGAGATCGCCGAGATTGGATTTCATGATCTCGTATTCATGCAGCGTTTCCTTGGCGTGCCGCAGCACGATTTCTCCTGCCGACGTCAACCGCAAGCCATCGGAGAAGCGCTCGAACAGCGGTGTGCCGAGCTCGTCCTCCAACTTCTTGATCTGGCGGCTGACGGCGGAGGTTGCGACATGCAACTCGTCGGATGCCTTGCGGATCGATCCGGAGCGCGCGACCTCGGCGAAATACTTCAGGATGCTGGCATGCATGAAAAGCCCTCGGCAATCTCGAAGCTATAGCATGCCTACTTGCCGCGCCAAATCGGAGCGCGCTTCTCCTTGAAGGCAGCGACACCCTCCATGGCATCCTCGCTTTTCAGTGCCTTGATCAGGGCCGGCGTTCGCAGGGCCTGGGCTTCCGCCGGGCTCAGATGGGCGGTGCGGTTCACCGTTTGCTTGATGGCGCGCAACGACAGCGGCGCGCAGGCGACGATATCCGAGATCCAGCGATCGACGGCGGCGTCAAGCTCTGCAGCCGGCACGACCTCGTTGACGATGCCGAAGCCCGCCATCTCGTCGGCGCTGAATTGCCGTCCGGTCAGCATGACGGCCATGGCGCGATTGAAGGCGATCTTGCGCTGCAACAGGATCATGCCGCCATCGAGCGGCATGCGGCCGACGCGCGCCTCAGGCAGGCCGAAGCGGGCGGTTTCCACGGCGACGACAATATCGCAGCCGAGCACCATCTCGAAGCCGCCGCCGAGCGCATAGCCGTTGACGCGGGCAATGACAGGCACGTCGAGCGAGCGGCGAAAAGCGAGGCCACCAAAGCCGTTCTCGCGTCCGACAGCCCAATAGTCGACCCCGGAACTGCCGCTGCCGCCTTTTAGGTCGGCGCCGGCGCAGAAGGCTCTCTCGCCTGCACCGGTCAGGACAACGCAGCTGATATCGTCGCGCCGTTCTATCTCCGACCAGATCGCCTCAAGCTCCGCCTCGGTCTCGGCGTCGACGGCGTTCATCCGGTCCGGCCGGTCGAGCGTCACGCGCGCAACCCGATCCTCGACTGAAAAGGCGACGCTCATGCCGCGTCTCCCTGGAGTTCGGAAAGCGAAGCCAGGATTTCGTCATTGTGCTGGCCAAGTCGCGGTGGCGCGATCCGCACGGTCACCTGCGCTGAAGACATATCGATCGGCGAGCCGATGAGGCGGATCGGACCGGCCGCCGTCTCGCCGGCCTCGAGGATCATCTTGTTGATGACGGTTTGTTCGTCCTTCAGCGCTTCCGGCAGTGAGCGCACCGGCGCGCAAAGGATATCGACACCCTCCAGCCGCTCGATCCAGTGCGCCGTACTGTTTTTGGCGAAATTGTCGCGGAAGATTGCCTGCAATTCCGGCCGCAGCGCCATCTGGGCGTCGAAATCCTTGTAGTGCGGATACTGCGACAGGTCCTCAATTTCAAGCGCCTCGCAGATATCGCGCAGCGGATTTGGCTTGAAGGCCCCGACCATGACGATGGCGCCATCCGTGGTTTCGAAAACGCCGGTCAGCGGGAAGGCGCCCCAGTTCAGGTCCTTCTGCCGCATCAGATGCGTCGTGCCTTCCTGCATCTGCATGGCGATCATGGAATTGTAGAGGCTGACGGCCACCTGCTGGCCTTCGCCTGATTTGTCGCGCTGCAGGAGAGCGAGCAGGATCCCCTGGACAAGATGCATGCCGGCCGAATAGTCGGCGAGCGGCGTCGCGTAGATTGACGTCGGATGGCTGCTGTCGGACTTGCGGCGCATGACGCCGGAGACGGCCTGCGCCAGCACGTCCTGGCCGCCCTTGTGCTGGTAGGGGCCGCTTAAGCCGAAGCCGGTGCCGACGGCATAGATCAGGCGCGGGTTGATCTTTTTCAGGTCTTCGTAGCCGAAGCCCATGCGTTCCATGACGCCAGGGCGGAAATTGTTGACGACGACATCGGCCGTCTCGATCAGCGTCAGCACGGACTTTTGTGCCGTCGGATCTTTCAGGTCCAGCGCCAGGCTCTTCTTGTTACGGTTCAACGAGCAGAAGACGGGATTGTTAAGGCCGTCCGGATCGGAGCCGAGCGACCAGCGGGAGAGATCGCCAATCTTGACCTTCTCGATCTTGATGACCTCGGCACCATAATCCGCCAGGACCTGCGTGCAGGATGGGCCAAGCATCACCTGCGTAAAATCGATCACGCGAATTCCGTCGAGTGGCAAAGTCGTCATTCTGCAGCCTCCAAATATGTCGCGTTCTCCGAGGGAATGTCGCCGGGATCGGCTCCCTGAGCCCGCATCTGCTTCTGTATTGCGCTGACATCGGCCTTGCGGACGGTCGTTCCCGCGTTGAGGGCGACTGTTGCCGCGACCCCTGCCGCCTCGCCCATCGCCATGCAGGGCGGGATTTCACGGCTGGCCTTCTGTGCTTGCGGGGTTGCCGAATAGTGCCGGCCGGCGACGATCAGTTGATCGATCTCCTTCGGCAGCATCGCCCGGTAGGGCGTGTAGTAGTCGCGGCCGCGGCAGACCGTATCGGCGAAGTGACGGCGCGACATGACGTCGTCCTTGGTGACGACGTAAGCGCCTTCCAGCTGTCGTGTCTGGCGCACGCCGGTCTGCGGTGCGAAATCGACGACATAGGCATTCTCGAAGCCCGGCATCTTCTGGCGGGCAAATTCGAGCAGCTTGGCTATGCGCGAGCGGCCTTCGATCTCGGCCTTGGTCAGATCCGCCACTTTCAGGCCGCTCAGTGTCGGCATATGCGGGCAGTTCAGCCAGACGATGCCCGGCAGCGGGGTTTTCAGCCACCAGAAGGACCAGCAACCGCCGATCAGCCGCTTGGCCTCATGATCGAGCGCCTTGAAGGCTTCGGGCTCCTGCCGCTCGAAGCGCTCGGCGGCCTCCGTATCGACGCCGCCCCAGCGCGAAACCGTCGTCAGGATGAAATTGGATTCGATATGTGCAGCGCCGGCGCTGGCGGCCACATCCAGATCGCCTGTCGTGTCAATGACGACGTCGCCGAGGATGGCCTGCATGCCTTCCTTCGTCTGGCAGATCACGCCCTTGATCGTCCCATCCTCGACGATAGCCGAGGAGAACCAGCTATGGGTTCTAAGCTTGATCTTGGCTTCACCGATCATGTCGTAGGCGGCGCGCTTGAATGCGTCGGGATCGAATGCCGCCGAAAAGCAGATCGGATGCGGCATCGCCTGGGTGTGGAAGTCGAATAGACCCCAACGCGCCCAGCGCTGCCAGGCCTCCGGCGTCTCCCTGAACTCGATCATGCGGTCGCGATCGGTCGGCGTGACGCAAAGGCCCCAGACCTTCATCCGCTCGATCATTTCCATGCAGATGCCGCGCACGGTAATCTCAAGCTCGTTGATCATGTCGTCGAGCACCAGCACCATGCCGCCGGCGGCAAGGCCGCCGACATAGGGATAGCGTTCGAGAAGCGTGACGCTTGCGCCGTTCCTGGCGGCTGATACCGCTGCTGCGATGCCGGCCGGGCCGCCGCCGACCACCACCACATCGGAGCGATCGACGACAGAGATATCCCGTGCAGGCTGATGAATAACCTGTGTCATTGGTGTTTCCTTGATGTTGTTCTTGAGCGCTCAGTGCTGGCCGGCCGGTTTCCAGCGGACCATCTTCGCCTCGGCGATCGACACGATGAAAAACAGGATCACGGCGAGCAGGGCGGCAATCACCACCGTTGCGTAGAGAAGCGGCGAGCGGAAATTATAGGTTGCCTCGATGATGAGCGCGCCGAGCCCGAAACTGGACCCGATCCATTCGGCCACGATCGCCCCCATGACGCTGCTGGTCGCCGCGATCTTCAGGGCGGCGAAGAGGAAGGGCAGCGAGCTTGGAAGACGAACCTTCCAGAGGATTTCGGAATTGCTGGCCGAAAGAACCCTCATGAGATCGAGCATTGCGGGGCTCGCCGAGCGAAGACCCTGAACCATGTTGACCAGCGTCGGGAAGAAGCAGATGAGGCCGGCGATGATGATCTTGGGGGCGACGCCGTTGCCGAAGATCAGGACCAGGATCGGCGCGACGGCGATGATCGGGATCGCCTTGATGAAGACCGCAATTGGATAGAAGGCCTTCTCTGCGGTTGCGCTGTGAACGAACCAGATCGCCAGCAGGATCGCAACGAGATTGCCGAAGACGAAACCGAGGACGGCTTCGAGCAGCGTCGGCAGGAGGTTGCGCGTGAGAGTCGCGGCATTGTCGCGAAACGCATAGAGGACATCGACCGGCGCTGGCGCCATGAAGGTCGGGATCTTGAAGATCCAGATGACGGCCTGCCACAGCACGATGCAGCCGAGTGCGGCGAGGATCGCCGGCATGTTCGAAGACAGGACGCCGATGGTCGCGTCGAGGAGAGCCACCTTGCGCGGCGCCTTGGTGACCCCACGGATTTCGGAGTGCACGGCGTTGCTCATATGCATTCCTCCAGCAGGGCGCGCAGATGGGCTGTAACCCTGATGAAATCCACCGTGTCACGCATGGAAAGCGCACGGGGATAGGGCAGGTCGACCTTCATAAAATCCTTCACCCGGCCGGGATGGGCCTGCAGCATCAGCACATGCTGGCCGAGGAAGGCCGCTTCCGGGATGGAATGGGTCACGAAGATGATGGTGGTTCCCGTTTCCCGCCAGATGCGCAGCAGTTCCTCGTTGAGCTTGTCGCGGGTGATCTCGTCCAATGCGCCGAACGGCTCGTCCATCAGCAGGATGCGCGGCTTTGTCACCAATGCGCGGGCGATCGCCACACGCTGCCGCATGCCGCCCGACAGCTCATGCGGCAGGGCGTTCTCGCGTCCTTTCAGGCCGACCAACGCCAGCAATTCCATCGGATCGGCATAAGAGCTCTTGTCGTGCCTGCCGACTTCGAGCGGCAGGCGGACATTGTCGATGACGCTGCGCCATGGCAGCAGCGTCGCCTCCTGGAAAACGAAGGCGAAATCGCGGCCTTCGCGTGCCTGGCGCGGCGGCCGGCCGAACACCGAAACCGAGCCGTTGCTGATGTGAACGAGGTCGGCGATGCAGCGCAGCAGGGTCGACTTGCCGCAGCCCGATGGTCCCAGCATGGTGACGAACGAGCCCTCGGGAATATCGACTGAGACGTTGGACAGGGCGGTGACCTCATTGCCCCTGTCTCCGAAGCGGATGTCGAGATCGCGAACGGAGACCGCAAGCCGTGCGGTTTCGGCACGCGGCATCGGCTCCTTGATGGTGGCGGCACTCATCATCGTATCACCCGATCTGTTTGCGAATGTCGGTCGTCGCATCGAGGATCGCCATCGTGGCAACATCGTCGACGGTCGGAACCGTGCCGGCAAACTGTTTCAGGTCGGCATAGGCCTTGATCTGAGCCGTCCAATTATCCTTGTTCATCGCGCCCCAGCCAGTTTGCTTGGTGCTGTCGCCGAAGGAGAAGTCGATGACCGAATGGACTGCTTCCAGTTCGCTTGCCTTGTCGAGATTGGGATAGGCTTCCACCAGCATGCCGACGGCTTCTTCCGGATGGTCGCGAACATAGCCCCAACCCTTGGCGGCTGCCGTCGTGAAGCGGACCAGCACGTCGGAATGCTTGTCCAGCTGCTCGTCGGTCGTGTAGTAGACGTTGGCGTAGAGCTGCAGGCCGGCATCCCAGAGCATCATGTCGACGCGATCATCTCCCAGCACCTTCAGCGCATTGGTATTCGTCACCCAGCCGGTCACCGCATCGGCCTGGCCGGTGATCAGCTGGTTCATGTCGGAGCCCATGTTGACCATCTTCACCTTGTCCTCCGGAATGCCGTTCTTGGCGAGAAGGGCGCGCAGCAGGATGAAAGCGGTGGGCTGAGTGGCGATCGTCTTGCCGATCATGTCCTTCGGCTCGCGGATCGGCGCCTTTTTCAACGAGAAATAGGTAAAGGGGTGCTTGCGATAACCAGCAAGAAACGCCTTGACCGGCATGCCGGCCGAGCGCGCGAGCATGACAGAGGGGCTCGAAGAAATCTGGCCGATGGTGGATTGTCCAGCGGCCACGCCGGCCACTCCATCGACATTCGGGCCGCCGGGCACGATGGTGAGATCGATGCCCTGTTCGGTGAAGAAGCCCTTCTTCTGGGCCGCGACTTCACCGATCAGGCCGTTGGAAGCGAGCCAGCCGAGCTGCATGCGGACCTCGGCGACATCGGCAGCCTTGCCGGCGCGAATACCGATGAAAGTCTGCGTCGCGGCGAGACCCCCGACCAACGCAGCATTGGATAGGAAGCGGCGCCGATTCATCATGAATTGAGACATTCTGATAGTTCCCCTGTTGATCGGGCGATCGGACTTTTCGTCTCGTTATCCACCGATGGAGCGATGATGGGGGAATTCAGCGTTCTAATAAAGAACAATTATGCGGATTATTGATTGCCGAAAAGGCAACGCAAAGGGCAAGCGCGTCAGCCGGCGTTTTACGTGTACGAAGTCGGCAAGATGTCGCCAATGCGCTGCGTCACCACGCGCCGCGCAGGCGGCGAATAGGCCCATAAACCTGGGCGCTGGTCAGGCCGAGCGTTTGAGTTCGTCGGCCTTTGTCTGATCGACGCGGCCGCTATAGGGCAGAATGCGGCGCAGAACTTCCTGGGCGAGAGCCTGGGCATTTTGCCGGGCCTTGTCGAGATTGCTGACGCTTTCCGGGTCGATCGAATAGAGGGTTTGGCCATAGCCGAAGACTTCGCGATAAGCGGCGCGCTCGATGATGGGCGTGGAGAGCACATGGACCCGCCGGCTCGAGAGCAGTTCTTTCACCGACTGTAGTGCGCGCGTGGTGACCATCGGATTGACGCGGGTCAGCACGACCGAGTGCGGGATACGAATATCGGCGCGATCTTCCAGATACTGGAGAAGCTCGATGACATTGGTGGCGCCCTCCGCATCCATGGCGGATCCCTGGACGGGGATGAGCACATAGTTCGAATAGCCGAGCGCCTGTGCGAGCAGGGGGCTGCGGGCGCCGGGCAAATCGATGAGAAGGAAATCGACCTCGTCGCGCAGCTTGCGTGCATGCTGGCCGAGATTGGCGGCTGTCACATAGGGAATGACGGATAGCGAAGATGGCGCCCTGTCGCCCATCCGCTCATACCATTTGGAAATCCACAACTGCGGGTCGGCGTCCAGCACAGCCACCGAAAAGCCCATTCTGACGAGCTCGCAGGCGACGATGACGACGGCGGTGGTCTTGCCGGCGCCGCCTTTCGTATTGGCAAAGGTCAGAACGGCCATGGGCACTCCGTGGGGTGATCGGTCGGGCAACGCAATGGGATGGGCGAGGGGCTGTCATGGCTTGTGGAGATGGTTACGCATTTATGGTTAACAAACCATTTTGAATGAGGCTGCAATCCGCCCCGGCAGTGGCTTTGCGCACCGTTACCATCAATGCCGTTTATCGGCAGCCAGGATCTCGCGGGCGATCTGATCGAGCGCCACGGTCCTATCGACACCACCATGGGCGATCGCTTCCTTGGGCATGCCAAAAACGACGGATGTCTCCTCGTCCTGGGCGACGGTAAAGGCCCCGACCGCGTGCATTTCCTTCATGCCGCGGGCGCCGTCGTCACCCATGCCGGTCATGATGATGCCCATGGCGTTGGCCGCAGCCGATCGTGCAGCGGAGCGAAAGAGGACATCGACGGACGGCCGGTGCCGGGAGACGAGCGGACCTTCCTTAATGGAAACGACATAACGAGCGCCCTACCGTTCCAGCAGCATGTGCTTGCCGCCGGGTGCGATCAGAACGTGGCCGCGCAGCACAGGGTCGCCGTGTTCGGCTTCCTTGACCTCGACTTCGCAAAGGCTGTTCAGGCGTTTGGCGAAGGCAGCGGTAAATTTCTCCGGCATATGCTGCACGATGACGATGCCGGGCGTGTTGGCCGGGAGTGCCACCAGCAGTTCGCGCAGCGCCTCCGTGCCGCCCGTGGACGCGCCCACGCAGACGATCATTTCCGTGGTCTTGGCCATGGCCCTGCCGCTCGGCGGCGGCAGCACCGCATCGGCTGTCAGCTTGGCAGTCGGTCCGCTTGCGGCAACCAGGCGCCGACGCGTGGTTCCAAGCCGGGCTGCTGCGGCGCCCTTGACGGTTTCCCGGATCATCGCGGCCGTCTCCGCCAGATGATCGGCGGCCGCGATCTTGGGTTTCAGGATGACGTCGACGGCGCCGGCCTCCAGCGCCTGCATCAGGGTTTCCGAACCGGCCTCGGTCAGGGAGGAGCACATGACGACCGGAATGGGGCGCTGCGCCATCAGCTTGCGCAGGAAGGTGATCCCATCCATGCGAGGCATTTCGACATCGAGCGTGATGACATCGGGAATTTCTTCCTGAATCTTCTTCGCGGCCACGAAGGGATCGGCGGCGACCCCCATGATCTCGATGTCCGGATCCGCCGAGAGCACCTGTGTCATCACTTGGCGCACGCTGGCGGAGTCGTCGACAATAAGCACGCGGATCTTTCTGGCCATGTGTCAGACCTTTCTGAAAACCGTGTTGGCGACCTGCTTCACCGGCAGGTTGAGCCCACTGATAGTTTCGGAATGACCGACATAAAGAAAGCCGCCCGGAACCAGCTTGTCGCAAAGCCGGGACAGCACCTTTTCCTGGGTCGGCTTGTCGAAATAGATCAGGACGTTGCGGCAGAAAACGATGTGAACCTTGTCGCCGATATCATAGGCCCGATCCATGAGGTTGAGACGGCCGAAGCCGATTCTTGCGCGTAATGTCGGATGGATGCGCACTTCGCCGCGTTGCGGGTCGCGGGCCTCCATCACATAGCGTTCGCGCCTTTGCGGATCGACCGGATCGACCATCGCGATCGGATAGACGCCCCTGCGGGCCGCCTTGAGGACATCTGTGGAAAGATCGGTGGCGAGAATGCTGTAGTCCGGCGCACCGTTGGCTTCGCGATAATCCTCTATCACCATGGCTATGGTGTAGGGCTCGGCTCCGATGGAGCAGGCTGCACTCCAGACGCGCAGCCGGCGGTGGCCGGCTGCCAGAAGCTCAGGCAAGGCGGAGCTTTCCAGATGCTCGAAATGCTTCGGCTCCCGGAAAAAATCGGTCTTGTTGGTCGTGACCGCATCGATGAGGTGTATGGCCTCGCGATCGATGCCGCCGCGCTTGAAGAGGTAGTCGCAATAGTCATCAAGATCGATGATGCCGGTTGCCCTCAACCGGCGCCTCAACCGCCCCTCCAGCATGGTGCGCTTGCCGGGTGGCATCTTGATGCCGCTATAGTCGTAAATGTAGCGGGCAAGCTGGTCGAAGTTCCGCCGGCTTAACCCGTTGTCACCGTAGTCTCTCAGATCCTGGGCTGGCACTTTAACTCTCACTCAAATGACGGCGGATCCGGCAACGGTCCGACCGGCGTCCGCGCTGACCAGCGAAACCGCGTCGGCCGGCGAAAAGAGTTTCGCCAGGTCGATGATGACAACGAATCCAGTTTCCCGGCGCACGACGCCCGCAATATATTCGGACGGCCAACGCACCCCGATATCGGGGGCGCTTTCGACCGATTGATGTTTGAAGGACGTGACCTCGAAGACCCGGTCGGCAACGAGGCCGAGCGTTAGCGCCTTGTCGGCGATTTTCACATCGATGACGAGGATGCGGGTATGCGGGGTCTTTGTCGTTCTGGACATGCCAAGGCGCAGGCGCAGGTCGATGACCGGTACGCCTTGGCCTCGCACGTCGCGCAGGCCGAGCAGATAGTCCGGCCCATGCGGAATGCGGAAGGCATCCTGATGATCCAGGATCTCTCTGACCACCTCGACGGGAACGGCAAAGCATTCGTCGTCGAGGCCGAAGGTCACATATTGGGCTTCTGAGTCGGGCACAGCCATTTACGCGCTCTCCTTGAATTCGGCATCATCGGCGTCAGGCCCACCCATGGACATGTCGAGGGAGAAGCCCTTGAGGCGGGCCTGCTGTGCGGCGACGCTGTTGTCGGCGCGGGCAGCCGGTGCCTTGGCAATCGGGGCCTTGGCAGCAGACCTGGACTTTGCCGGGCTGATCGCCTGATGGACAGGATGGTGCGCGGCCTGGGCCTTGCGTGCATTCGCCTGATCGACCTTGAAGAAGGCGATCGAGGCCTGCAGCTCCTCGGCCTGGGCGGCAAGCTCTTCGGAGGTTGCCGACATCTCTTCCGAAGCGCCGGCATTCTGCTGCGTTACCTTGTCGAGCTGCTGGATCGCTTCGTTGATCTGCGAGGCGCCGATATCCTGCTCGCGGCAGGCAGCCGAGATCTCGGCGACGAGTTCGGCCGTCTTGCGGATGTCGGGAACGAGACGCGAGAGCATTTCGCCGGCCTCGGTCGCGACCGTGACGGTTTCGCCCGAGAGGCTGGAGATTTCGGCGGCTGCGGCCTGGCTGCGTTCGGCAAGCTTGCGCACTTCGGAGGCGACCACGGCAAAGCCTCTGCCGTGCTCGCCGGCGCGGGCGGCTTCCACTGCCGCGTTGAGGGCGAGCAGGTCGGTCTGGCGCGCGATTTCCTGAACGATGGAAATCTTCTCGGCGATGGTGCGCATGGCGTTGACGGCGCGGTCGACGGCCTGGCCGCTGACCTCGGCATCCCTGGCGGACTGGCGGGCGATCTTTTCCGTCTGGGCGGCATTGTCGGCGTTCTGCTTGATGTTGGCGGCCATCTCCTCCATCGAGGCCGAGGCCTCTTCGGCAGAGGAGGCCTGTTCGGTGGCACCCTGCGAGAGCTGCTCGGACCCGGCCGACAACTGCTGGCTGCCCGATGATACGTTGTCGGAGGCAGACAGCGCATCGGCGACGACACCACGTAACCGCTCGACCATCGACTCGAGCGACATGCCGAGTGTATCCTTGTCCGACATCGGCTTCGGCTTCACCGTCAGGTCGCCGTTGGCGATCAGGTCCGCGATCGTTGCGGTGTTGCGCAGGTTTCCGGTCATGACATTGATGGTGTCGACGAGATCCTTGATTTCGTCGTTGGTCTTGATCTCGATATTCTGGTTGAGATCGCCTATGGCGACGCCTTCGGCAACCGCCTGGATCTTCTTCAGGCCGTTGTTGATGCCGAGCGCGATCCAGAGGGCGATGGCAGTCGAGAGCACGAACATGACGGCCAGCGAGGTGAGCAGAAGGTTTCGCGCGAAGGCATATTGTTCATTGGTCGACTCGTCGGTTTGATGCAGATCGGCGACGATCGCCTTGTTGACAGCGTTGACGGCATCCAGAAGAACCGCGCTTGCCTTGCGCCCCTCGCCCATGGAGAGCTCTCCTGCCTTGCGGTTGCTTTCCTCCGTATTCTCGACGGCAAGCTTAAGGACCTGGTCGTCAATTTGCTTCCAGGCCGGAAGCTGCTTCAGGAATTCCGCGCTCTTGCTGGCAACTTCCTCGTTAGCGCTCTGGGATAGTTTCTGTGCGATCTGCTCGATCGTTACCTCTTTTGCATGAACTTCATCGATATAGCCGCTGATCGCCTGCGGATCGTTGTTGAGGATGGCGTTCTTTTCGTTGCGGATCGCATCGAGCACGGCGCTGGAAAGATCGCCGGAATTGCGCAGACTGGCAGCCGGGCCTTGGATGATGTTCGTAATGGCCGAATTGAGGGAGGACAGGCTCATGATCGCCAGAACCGACATCCCGGTCGACAGCACGATCAGAAGGCCGAAGGCGAAGGCCAGTTTGAATTTGATGGTAAAGCGCATCTCTAAAAGACTCCTGGGGATGGAGAGGTCCGATGATTGAAGGTCGAATAAGTCAGACGGAAACCGTCTTGATGCGCGAAGACCGATACATTCACCCTTCCGCGAACCGGAACCGGTTCTTGAGGCCTGCGATACCATCCGCCAGCCTTTGATCCGGCGCCTTCCGGCGCCAGATCTTGTTGATGTCAGCCAGCCGCTCAGGCGCTCTGGCGAAAGTCATTGTCATCGGCGTCAGGCCCACCCATGGACATATCGAGGGAGAAGCCCTTGAGGCGGGCCTGCTGTGCGGCGACGCTATTGTCGGCGCGGGCAGCCGGTGCCCTGGCAATCGGCGCCTTGGCGGCAGGCCTGGTCTTGGCCGGGCTGATCGCCTGATGGACGGGATGGTGCGCGGCCTGGGCCTTGCGTGCATTCGCCTGATCGACCTTGAAGAAGGCGATCGAGGCCTGCAGCTCCTCGGCCTGGGCGGCAAGCTCTTCGGAGGTTGCCGACATCTCTTCCGAAGCGCCGGCATTCTGCTGCGTTACCTTGTCGAGTTGCTGGATCGCTTCGTTGATCTGTGAGGCGCCGATATCCTGCTCGCGGCAGGCAGCCGAGATCTCGGCGACCAGTTCGGCCGTCTTGCGGATGTCGGGAACGAGACGCGAGAGCATTTCGCCGGCCTCGGTCGCGACCGTGACGGTTTCGCCCGAGAGGCTGGAGATTTCGGCGGCTGCGGCCTGGCTGCGTTCGGCAAGCTTGCGCACTTCGGAGGCGACGACGGCAAAGCCTCTGCCGTGCTCGCCGGCGCGGGCGGCTTCCACTGCCGCGTTGAGGGCGAGCAGGTCGGTCTGGCGCGCGATTTCCTGAACGATGGAAATCTTCTCGGCGATGGTGCGCATGGCGTTGACGGCGCGGTCGACGGCCTGGCCGCTGACCTCGGCATCCCTGGCGGACTGGCGGGCGATCTTTTCCGTCTGGGCGGCATTGTCGGCGTTCTGCTTGATGTTGGCGGCCATCTCCTCCATCGAGGCCGAGGCCTCTTCGGCAGAGGAGGCCTGTTCGGTGGCACCCTGCGAGAGCTGCTCGGACCCGGCCGATAGCTGCTGGCTGCCCGATGATACGTTGTCGGAGGCAGACAGCGCATCGGCGACGACACCACGCAGCCGCTCGATCATCGCGTTGACATGGCCAAGAAGCTCGCCGATTTCATCCCTGGTGGTGATTTTGGCGAATTCCGTCAGATCGCCCTCGGCAACCGTCTGAACCGTGTTGACGGCGCGGTTGATGCCCCTGTTGATCGAAAGAATAATCGCGATCGCCGAAACGAGCGCGATGATCGATGCCGCAGATGCTATGGCGATCAGGATGGACCGTGCGTTTGCATAATCGTTTGCAGCATCCTGGTCGGCCTGCTTCAGCCGGGCGCGTTCGGTTTCGAATGTCTGGGCCAACACACTGTCGATCTTGGCGCTCGTTTCACGCGCCGCGGTGGACGAAACGTGAAGCGCCCCGGCGCTGTCGCCGGCAAGCATCATGCTGCGAATGCGGTCGTCGGCATCACGCCAATTGGCGCTAAGATCCTTGATCTGCGACCAGAGAGGCATGTCCTGATCGGTGGTATTGTCAAGGATCTTGGCGAAATCGGCGTCAAAGGTCGTGCGTGCGGCATCGCTCTTTGCGATATAGTTCTTGGTCTCGTCGACCGAACCGGACGACAGCATGTTTTTCTGCTGCCTCAGCTGTTGGAGAACGGCGATATCCAGATTCTGGGCCAGCCGGAGACGTTCCGCGGGTCCTGACAGAGTATCGGACCAGTTATTGTTGACCTGGCCGAGGGTTGTGATGCTGTAGATGGCCGTGCCAACAAGCATGGCGATCACGACAGCAAAGGTTAGAAGCAGCTTGAGCTTTATCGTAAACCGCATTTGTTAGCTTCCTTGTTCCACAAATTATGCCGTTGCTCTGACCGCACTTGCCCGCTGCGAAGAGAAGATCGCCTGCAAGTTCGGGATGATGATGAATTCGCGTTCGCGCTTTACGAGGGCGTGGATGTAATCGGCGCGCCAGCGCATGCCGACGATGGGGGGCGGCTCGCTCGCGGATAGCGATAGCTGCGTGACTTCGTGAACCTTGTCGGTGCGGATGCCGATCAGCGTCGTCTCGCCGTCGAGCTCCAGCTCTGTCACCACGATGCGGCTGTCGATCGTGACATTGGCCGCTTCCATGCCGAAAGCGACACGAATGTCGGCCAGCGGGATTACCTTGCCGCGGAAATTGATGACGCTGCCGACGAAGGGCAGACTGCCGGGAACGTTGGTTTCGGGCAGCAGGTCCAGAATTTCCTGTACGACGACCGCGTCGATGGCGAAGGTTTCGCCATTGAGGCTGAACGTCAGAACCGAAAGCTCTTCAGCGTCTTTCCAGACAGCGCGATAGTCGGATTTCAAACCTGTCTCACTCATCCTGCTGCCCGCAATTGCGCCTCCTGATGTTGTCCGGCTGCGATCAGATGCGCGACATCGAGGATCAGAGCCACGTTGCCGTCACCGAGGATGGTCGCGCCTGAGAAAGTCGAGACTTGGTCGTGGAGCTTCGACATCGATTTGATGACGGTCTGATGGTCGCCGATGATTTGATCGACGACGAGGCCGACCTGCTCGCTGCCGGTCGAGATGACCACGACTTTTTGATAGGGGTCCGGCTCGGTGCCGGTGCGAAACAGTTCGCGCAGGCGAAGGAAGGGCACCAGCTTGTCGCGCAGCGAGATGAAGCTGCGGCCGCGCGACCGCAGATCCTGTTCTACCGAGAGCTCGAGGCATTCCTCGACAGCGGTAAGCGGGATGACGTAGCGCCCATTGCCCACCCGCACGAGAAGCCCGTCGATGATGGCGAGCGTCAGCGGGATCCGCAATGCGATATCGGAACCCTTGCCGAATTCGCTCGTAATGTCGATCGACCCGCGCAGCGTCTCGATCGTCTTCTTGACCACGTCCATGCCGACGCCGCGGCCGGAGAGGTTGGTGACTTTCTCCGCCGTGGAAAAGCCGGGCTGAAAGATGAGCTGCAGCAGGTCCTTGTCCGAAAGCTGGGCGCCGGGCTGGATGAGCCCGTTGGCCTCGGCCTTCGCACGCACCTTCTGGCGATCGATGCCGCGACCGTCATCCCTGATGGAGATCACCACTTCACTGCCGGTCTGGTGCGCAGAGAGGATGACTCGCCCGGTCATGGGCTTGCCGGCTGCGGCACGATCGTCCGGGCCTTCCAGCCCATGATCGATGGAGTTGCGCACAAGGTGAACGAGCGGGTCGGCGAGGCGATCGATGACCGTCTTGTCGACTTCCGTGGTTTCACCCTCGGTGACAAGCTCGATATCCTTGCCGGTCTCGCGTGCGAGATCGTGGACCAGGCGGCGGAAGCGGCTGAAGAGGCTTGCGACCGGCATCATGCGCAGGACCATCATCGTGTCCCGCAGCTCGCCGGCCAGACGCTCGATCTCTTCCGAGACCGAGCGAAGGCCGAGATCGGCGGCCGAATTTGCCATCTGGCTAAGGCGTGACTGGGCAATCACCAGCTCGCCGACCCGGTCCATCATCTCGTCGAGACGCAATGCGGGAATGCGGACATTGTCCGCCTGCTTTTGCGACTTTGTATCGGCAGGCTGAACCTTGCCTGCCTCCGTCGGCGGGATTGCGGCTTTGGGTGGCTCGCTCGCCGGCGACTGTCGTGGGCTCAGGGCGGCGGGCGTGGGATTGGGTTGTTTTGGAGCCGAATGCTCCGTGAGCTCCATCGTCATCTCGTCCATCACGAAGATGAATACGTCTTCGATCTCGGAGCGCGGCTTTTCGGTTGTCAGATGAATCGTCCAACCGATGTGGAGATCGCGCGGATCGAGGTCTTGAAGCGGCGGAATGGCCCCGATATCAGCCTCAATCCGGCACTCCCCGAGCTCGCGCAACTCGTCCAGAAGACCGAGCGGATTGGTGCCGTTGGCCATGGAGTTGGCTGGGAGGCTGAATTTCAGCTGCCATGCCTTGGCCCCGCCGGCGATGGAGCCAGAGCTGATCGAGGTCGAGGCCGGCGGCGTGATAACGGGCGCTGCGGGCGCATTTTGCGGGGCAGTGGCGCCAACTGCATTACGCAGGTTCTCCAACAGAATGGAGCTCATGGCTTCATGATCGCCGTTCGGATTTTCCAAGAGCGCCTGCATGTGGCCCTGCGCGTCGAGAACGGCGGCCACCAGCTCCTTGGTGGCCGCAGCCTCGCCCCTGCGAACCCGGTCGAAGGCCGTTTCGCAATGATGGGTGAAGGCGGCCAGTTGATCGAAGCCGAACATGGAGCCCGATCCTTTCAGGGTGTGAAGCCCCCTGAAGACCGCATCGATCTGAGCCCTGTCGCTCAAGTCGCGCATCAGATCGAGAAGTCCGGCCTCGATCAGTTCGAGCTGTTCGGCGGCCTCTGTCCTGAAGACGGCGATCGGATCGAGATCGTTCATCTGCCCAGCACCTTGCGCGCGATCTTGACGAGGGTATCGGGCTCGAAAGGCTTGGTCAGCCAGCCTGTCGCGCCGGCAGCCTTTGCCTGCTGTTTCAGGTCGCCGTCCGACTCGGTGGTCAGGAAGATCACCGGCGTTCCCATATAGGCCGGCAATTGCCGCAGGCCGCGGATCATGGTCAGCCCGTCCATATTGGGCATGTTGAGATCGGTGACGATCAGATCGAAATTGCCAGCCTTCAGCTTGTTGAGGCCGTCGGCGCCATCAACCGCTTCGGTGACCGAATATCCGGCGCCGGTGAGTGCAATGCGCGTGGTCAGCCGAATGCTGGCGGAATCATCGACGGTGAGAATATTGGCGCTCATGCTGCTTTTCCTTCTAGCCAGAAACTGTCTTGTTGCCGGTCCCCGCAAAGGAGACCCGCGCGCTGCAGGACGGCCAGAAAATTGCCGTCTGCCGGCTTGTTCAAAGCGATCGTCACACCCGCCCGCTCGGCCGTGTGTCGGGCGGAAAGAAGTAGTTGCGGCAGGGTGAGATCGATGTCCGCGTTGCCATCTATGTCGATGATCAGGGACCGGCTAAGCGATGCCGATTCCTGAAGGTAGACCTGGATGATGTCCCTTGCGTTTGTGATCGTCTTGATGGTCAGTGGACCGCGAAGATGCAGTATTTCCATTTGTCCGCTCATGCCGAACCTCGGGATAGTTGAAATGTGGGCGCGGTTTTCGACGTCTGCTGCGGCGTCACGGGATCGCCGTCGGACAGCTGCAGCTCGAAAAGACCCTTTATATCCGCCCAGCGGCGGCAGAAGGCCGCGACACAGGCGGGATCGAAATGCGTTCCGCTGCTGTTGACAATCTCGCGGAACGCTTCCGCGATCGGCCAGGCGGGCTTGTAGGAGCGCTTGGAGCAGAGTGCGTCGAAGACGTCGGCTATGGCGACGATACGGGCCTCAAGCGGGATGGAGGATCCTGAGATTCCCTTGGGATATCCGGTCCCATCCCATTTCTCGTGGTGGCTTTCGGCAATCCTTTGGGCGGTCTGGATCAATTCGCTTGAGCTGTCGTTCAATATCTCGCTGCCGAATTCGGCGTGCCGCTGCATTTGGCGGCGCTCCTCGGCGCTCAAGGGCCCGGGCTTTGAGAGGATGGCGTCCGGCAAGCCGATCTTGCCGACATCGTGCAGGGCGCTGCCAAGAAAGATCATGCGGGATTGGCGTGCGCCCACACCAAGTTCCTCGGCGATCATCCGCGCGACGATGGCGACCCGGTCCAGATGGTCCGCCGTCTCGCCGTGGCGGGCGGCGATCGCCTTGGAGAGGCGCCAGATGATTTCCTCCTCGTGCCGCTCTACCGTCTTCATCGCTGCGTCGAAATCGCGCTGCAGGCTTGCCGCCTTGGCTGCGAGTGCCAGCCGCTCCTCTCCGATGCTGAGAATGTTGCGAACGCGTATCGTCAGCTCCGTCTCGTCGATCGGCTTGGTGAGGAATTCGGTGGCTCCTGCCTGCATCGCAGCCAGCTTGATGTCAGTCTCCTTGCGGGATGTGATCATGATAGCGGGAACGTGGGCCGTAAGCGCATTCCTACGGACATGGGTGATTACTTCGATACCGTTCATGTCCGGCATCATATAGTCCACGAGAATGAGGTCGGGCGTTTGGTCATCAAGCCGCTTGAGAGCCTCTCTCGGCTGCAAGAACGACAGGACCTCGCTGCCGCTGATCGCTTCGACCGCTTGGCAAAGCTTGGCGACAACGGAAGGACTGTCGTCTATTACGAAGATGCGCATAGTGACCCCGCTAAGCGTCCGCGTTGTCACGCGCGGATCCGCTCACGATTATCGGCTTGGATGTTTGGATGACCTTTCGGATGAAAGGGCCGCGTCACAATGATTGTGAATCTTGGCTCAGGTAACGAAATCGTTAAATGG
The DNA here is from genome assembly GCF_051811145.1 of Rhizobium sp. 11_C7_N12_5. Classification (NCBI taxonomy): domain Bacteria; kingdom Pseudomonadati; phylum Pseudomonadota; class Alphaproteobacteria; order Hyphomicrobiales; family Rhizobiaceae; genus Rhizobium; species Rhizobium sp. 11_C7_N12_5. The sequence goes on along the minus strand of NZ_JBPWPY010000002.1, from coordinate 1,886,536 downwards.
CTAACGGTGCGTTAAACTCGGCTTCAACCAGTGCGCGACTTTGCAATTAACTGCGATAAAGTGATAGCGTTGCGTTTTTCTGATATAAAATGCACGCTGGAGTATCAGCGATGACGACCAGTGCGTGTTGAAGACGGCGAAACGCCGTATAGGGCGCGATAGCGCGCAGCAAAATATCCCATGTGACTGAAGCCCCAGCGAGCAGCAATATCGGATATGTTCTCGTCTGCATTGCCATGAAGCAGATCATGGTGGATTTGCTGCAACCGCAATCGCTGCACATAGCTCAAGGGGTTCATGCCCAGGTTCTGCCGAAAGGACATCTGCAGTCCGCGGACGCTTTGTCCGGCGTTCCTTGCGATGTCAAGAACGGTGAACTCTTCCCCCAGGTGCGCCCGGATCCAATCCAGCGCCCGCTTCAAATTGCGAGGGCGCGCCGTCTGTGGCGCGGCTTTTGCCGCCGATCTCGGCCATGACTGCACGAAAGTGGCAACAATCGCCTCCTTGAAGAGGGAGGCACCAAGCGGCGAGCCGGCAAAGAGATGATCGTCCGGCTCCAGAAGCAGGTCTGCCATTCGATAGAGCGTTCGCACACCTTTGTCGGCGATGTCGGCCATTCTGTCGAAACGTCCGAAGAACAACTCAGGATCTTCGTCCGTCACATCTATCAGCGGCAGGCAGAGCGCGCGTGGTATTGCAAGTGCGATCTTGCGGGCGTCGCGCGAGGCTCTGAGCCGTATGAAGCCGTGAGACAGCAACATGAACGTCGTTCCGGCCGTTGCCGTGAACTCCTGATCCTCCGTTTCAACCTGAAATGTGCCGCTCTCGACGAAGTGCAGTTCTATGCGGTCGCTGTGACGAAACAGATAACGGATTTCATAACCCGTTTCGGAAAATATCTTCCAAGCCGTCATCTTCCGAATCATCGCGAGCGTCACGTCGATGTGAAAATCCGATGCTTCCGATCCCCGGTTCAGGGAAACCGATATGTTGGTTGCCCTCAGGCTTTCCTGTAGCTCCGCAGGCTCGCAGGACGACCATGCATATTTGTCGACGGCAACATTCATCTTCGTTCAATCAGCTTCGACGGGCTTGTTTGCGGGTAAATCGCAATCGGCACCGATGGCCTGAAAAAGGTACTGGCGCTCTCGAGCGTAATGTCTACTCCCCGGGTCTTGCCCAAAGCTTTAGCGCTCTCAGTCCGAAAGCTGAGGTTGCTGATCGGCCCATTTCACACGTCATGTTAACTCCGTATTTCTTTGTTCGCTTTAGTTTGCGGTAAGCGGTCTTAGGCGGAGTCCAAAAGAATTATGGTGCATGCAGCGACAAGCCGGCAATTTACTCTTCCCGAGGATGATGTCATCGGTCGGTTGGAAGGCGCCCGGCTGCAGATCGAGCAGCGTTTTCTGGACGGCGGCGCCGTCCTTCTCACGGTGACAGAAGTTCTGGCCAAGCTGGTCAATCTGCTGGAAGATATCGGCGGCTCGCTGAAGGAGGAAAACGCAGCCGAAGCGACCGCCCGGCTGCTTCAGACAGTCGATCTGCTCAACAAGTTGCCGCCCGCGGAAGTTCGTCGTCAGGAGTGCGTGGTCTCTATTGGTCAAACCGGGCGGCTTCTCGCCACGCAGGTCCTCTCCATGGAAGAAACCCTGCGGTACCTCAGAACCTTTGCTGCGACAGCGAAAATTGCGGGCGCGCGAATTCCGGATTTCTCCAGTTTTGCCAGCGAGATCGTCGAACGCATTGAGTTCGCCACCGGCGAGGTCAAAGCACTTTCGGGGCAGATCCGCGTGCTTGAAAACGGGATAAAATCAGCGGCGGCAAGCGAGGACGGCTCGCTCGGACAATATCTGGATGAGATACCGTCCATCGTCCAGCGCCTTCTGTCGAATGCACAGGAGATCCAGACCCAGCGCCGCGGTCTGTCGACATTGGCCGATACCGTTGCCGGGCTTGCGCGCCGGATTCAGAACAAGGTCGCCCACACCCTCTCCGCGATGCAGATCGGCGATATCACGCGGCAAAGGGTCGAGCATTGCCAGGCCGTCTATTCGATCACGGATGCCTATCTTGCCTCCCAGGCGTCCCTCAATCTTTCCGCGACTGATCGCAATCGCATCACGGCTCTGACGACGACCCTCGTCTTCGAGCTGCTCAGCGAGACAACGGACGGTTTCAACCGCGAGACCGCAAAAATCGTCGACAACATTCGTAGCTTCAGGGACGATATCGGCACCCTGCTCGACCTCTATCAAACCATGATGTCGCAGAGCGGGCAGGACGGGCGCAGCCCGATCAATTCGCTGCGCGGTGATCTTTCCGCCGCCCGGGCAGTCGTCGATCGCATTGATGTCGCCGCGGCTGGAGCAAATCGGCTCAGCGAAAAGACGAGCGAGATGGTCAAGGAGCTGACCACGAGCATTCTGACCATCCAGCTCGTGCGTCGGGACATCCAATACATGGCGCTCAACACCAATCTGCGCTGCGGCAAGCTTGGCGAAGAGGGGCGGGCAATTAACGTGGTCGCCGGAGAGCTGCGCTCGTTCGCATCGCTTCTCGATGAAGATGCGGAAAAAATCCTTATCGGGTTGGGCATGCTTGAGGGCCAGACTGCCGGCCTGAAGGACTGGCGGCAGAGCGATGACCAGGATAGTTCGTCGGGTTCCGGTGCGCATATCGATGCCGCTTTGCTGCACATTACCGAGGCTGGCGCATCCATGGATGTCAACGTGAAGGAGCTTCGCCGCTGTGGCGAGGATATGACCTCCAAGGTCGCCGAGGTCGTCAACAGCCTGGATTTCCGGGCGGGAATCGGCGAAACGCTCGCATCCTGCACGGAGGAAGCCGGTCGTGATTATTGCGCTGTCGAGGATTTGATCGGGCTCGAAGCGCCGCTAGCTGCCATTTCGGAGCGCATCGCGAAAATCTATACGATGGCGGCAGAGCGCGAGATACATGCGAGTGTTTTTGGCGTGGCGACAGCTCCGGCCAGTCACGGACCGACGACTGGCAATGATGAGGAGTTGTTTGCAGAGGCTCTCTTCTGATCAGTCAGGTCTGGAAATCACCGAATACGTCCTGCCGGTCAGGAGTTTGACGCGCTCGTCCACTTTGCCGCATAGCAGGACGATGATGTTGCGAAGAAGTAGATCCATCACCGCTGTTGTGGTTGGCGCGCAGTCCTAGAGGGGCGCGCGCGAACCCTGGGGGTGACGAGCGATCTTCCCGGAAGGCGATGGCGCTTGCAACTTGTAGAGCGCGCGGTTCGCCATATGCCGACAGCCCCGCAAGCAAATGCCACAATCTGCGGCCCTCAAATTCCGTCGTCCTTTTTAAGCTGTCGAAAATTATCGACTCTGATCGACCGTTTCATCAGATAGGTTGGCGTGCGCTCGAGGAGGCGGAAGATCCTGTCGCAGTGGCGGCGGAGCAGCTGTCACAATAAGAGCCAAACGAATTCGCTGTATGTTGATGGCCGGGTCGTGCCCAGAAGTCCCGCTTGGTGGTGGTTGCGAGCGGGCGTAGCAGCATCGCTGCAAAGCATTTGAGATCACTATCCTCTATAGGTTGAGTTTTTTAATCGACAACTCAACCTGATCTTAAAGATTATGCCTTATAGCGTGAACCATGGAGGCAACGTCACGTCGGCATGATCTGGATTTTATCAGGGTCGCAGCATTCATGCTGCTGATCGTCTATCATGTCAGCCTGATGTATAATTCCAGGGGCTTTCTTCTGAAGGCACCGGACAGCTCTCCCATCTTTGACATTATCCATCTGTGGACCCACCCTTGGCGCATGTCGCTGCTGTTTTTGATCTCAGGCGTCGTCACGGGGATATTGCTGACACGGCAAACTCCCGAGGTGCTGAGGAAGGCGCGAACGAGGCAGTTGCTGGTTCCGCTGCTGGTTGGAATGCTGTTTCTGATCCCTCCCCAAATGTATGTCTGCCTGAATACCAGCCTGGGGGTCGACATCAGCCTCCGAGACGTCTTCTGGCACTATCTGACCCTGACGCCCATTCCGCTGCCCGACGGACGTGAGGTCAATCTCTTCTGGATGCAGCACCTGTGGTACCTCGCCTATCTCTGGACCTATACCGCAATCCTGACGCTTGTCGTATCGGCCTGGCCGAAGTTGCTGCCCCTCGCGGGGGATCGGCTGACGCCCCGGCTGGCGGGCAAGTGGATACTGATATTTCCCGCCATACTGTTCATCTTGCTCAGGCTCACGCTGCGGCCGGCCTTCCCCCCGACACTCAATATCCTCACCGACTGGTACAGCCATAGTATCTATCTGATGTCATTTCTGCTCGGTGTCGTGATGGCCATGCGCAGCGAATGCTGGGAGGCGGTCGTCGACGCGCGAAAACCCGCCCTGATCCTGGCGCTGGGTTGTGCGGTGCTTCTGACGATGCTCTTCCCGGGCCTGCCTGCCGGCGAGCCTGACATGTGGCAGGCATTTGCGGGAAGGGTGCTTGCCGGCACGTTCCAATGGTGTGCGATCGTCGCAATTCTCGGATACGCAAAGGTCTGGCTGAATTCGGAGAACGCCGTTGTCCGCTATCTGAACAGGGCAGTGCTGACCTACTACGTGCTTCACCAGACGGTCATGTTGGTTATTGCCTACTGGTTGCGTGAGTTTGGGTTGATGTCCGCCTCGTCTTTCATCCCGATCGTGGTTGCGACGCTCGCCGTCTGTGCGTTGTGTTACGAACTGAAACGACGTTTGGAAATCTCCTGGAAAGCCAGGATCCGCGCTGGCATTGCCTAACGCATGGATATCTCGATGTTCACCCGGCATGGGCTCCCTGGAGCAATCTCTCTGGTTCAGGGTTAAGAGGGCGTCCGGTGCGCCGACACTCGGCCCCGGCTTTCACGATATCCACTCGCCGCACATTCCCGAGGTCGAGAAGATGACCGATCTTCTGTCCTTGCCGCGAAAGCGTCTTCGGGACTTAGCGCAGGCCTTATCAACATCTTAAATGAAGGATCGGTGATGGAACCTGTTGACGCAAATTTAACCTCGTCTACTATATATAGTGTTCGAGGTTCCTTCGATTCGCAAGGATTGGAGGCTAAGATGGGAATACGGTCGCCGAGCATGATGCTCGTCAAGCCGTAGCTGCCCCCGCAACTGTGAGCGGCGAGTATTTGTTCTGCATGTGCCACTGAGGAATATATGCCTCGGGAAGGCAAGAGCAAATACTTCGACCCGCAAGCCAGGAGACCTGCCTCGAGCAATAGCGTCCACGGGCGGGGTGTCCGGATGGCGAGCGATGGTTTGCGGCAGCTCGCCGTTGCCGTCGCTTTCCCCGAATGGCCCGCAAAGGTTACTTCGAGGTGTGAAGTCCATGTCTTTGAGTATCCTTATCTGCCTGCACGACTGACGGCCGCCTAAGCGTCCGGCAGTCGGTTGTGCCCGCCGCCATTTTTCAGATTGCCGAACGGGTGTCGCCCGACGCCCGGACGATCTCGCACGCCTGTCATATATACGAGGACATCCATGAGCATTACCGTCTACAGCAAGCCCGCTTGCGTCCAGTGCACCGCGACCACACGCGCCCTCGACCGCCAGGGTATCGATTACACCATCGTCGACGTGTCCACCGATACTGAAGCCTACGAGCTGGTGCAGGGTCTCGGCTATCGTCAGGTCCCGGTCGTTATCGCCGGCGAGCAGCATTGGGCTGGCTTCCGCCCCGACATGATCAGCGCGCTCGCCTGAGGAACCGGGCGGTGGGCGAGATCGTCTATTTCTCCAGCAGATCTGAGAACACCCATCGCTTCGTTGCCAAGCTTGCCTTGCCGGCCGCTCGCATTCCGCTCGGCGCGGGTGAAGAGCTTCGAGCGGCCCGTCCTTACGTTCTCATTGTCCCTACCTATTGTGGTGAAGGGGGCAAGGGTGCCGTGCCCAAGCAGGTGATCCGCTTCCTCAACGATGCGGATAACCGTTCAAACATCCGCGGGGTCATTGCCGCGGGCAACAGCAACTTCGGGGCGACGTTTGGTATCGCCGGCGACATCATCTCCACCAAATGCCGGGTACCGTATCTGTACCGGTTCGAGCTTTTGGGCACGGAAGAGGATGTCGTGAATGTCAGACACGGATTGGAACGATTTTGGACACGCTAAGCTCTTCTTTGTCGCGGCACGCGGCCGAAAAACCGCTTCACACTTTTTCTCATCCCGCGAGCGACCGGCCATCGAAGGTCACGGAAACGGCATTGGATTATCACGCCCTCAACGCCATGCTGAACCTCTACGACGAGCAGGGTGGTATCCAACTCGACAAGGACCGCTTGGCGGCCAAGCAGTATTTCCTCCAGCATGTCAACCAGAATACGGTGTTCTTCCATAACCTGCGGGAGAAGCTCGATTACCTGGTGACGGAGGGCTATTACGAACGGGAGGTGCTGGACCAATATTCCTTCAACTTCGTGCGCGATCTCTTCGATCATGCCTATGCGAAGAAGTTCCGCTTTCCGACGTTCCTCGGCGCTTTCAAATATTACACCAGCTATACGCTGAAGACCTTCGACGGAAAGCGCTATCTGGAGCGCTATGAAGACCGTGTCTGCATGGTAGCCTTGGCGCTGGCGCGCGGCAGCGAGCAGCTTGCCCATGACATGGTGGACGAGATCATTTCCGGCCGCTTCCAGCCGGCGACGCCCACCTTCCTCAATGCCGGCAAGAAGCAGCGCGGCGAACTGGTTTCCTGCTTCCTGCTGCGCGTAGAAGACAACATGGAATCGATCGGCCGCGCCATCAATTCCGCGCTGCAGCTTTCCAAGCGCGGCGGCGGCGTGGCGCTGTCGCTCACTAACATCCGCGAGGCCGGCGCGCCGATCAAGCACATCGAGAACCAGTCTTCCGGCATCATCCCGGTGATGAAGCTGCTCGAAGACTCCTTCTCCTACGCCAACCAGCTCGGAGCCAGGCAGGGCGCGGGCGCCGTTTATCTCAACGCCCATCACCCTGATATCATGCGCTTCCTCGACACCAAGCGCGAGAATGCCGACGAGAAGATCCGTATCAAGACGCTGTCGCTCGGTGTCGTCATTCCCGACATCACCTTCGAGCTCGCGAAGAACAATGACGACATGTATCTGTTCTCGCCTTATGACGTGGAGCGCGTCTATGGCGTGCCTTTCACGGAAATATCGGTGACGGAAAAGTACCGCGAGATGGTGGCCGACAGCCGCATCCGCAAGAAGAAGATCAAGGCGCGCGACTTCTTCCAGGTGATTGCCGAAATCCAGTTCGAGAGCGGCTATCCCTACATCATGTTCGAGGACACGGTGAACCGCGCCAACCCCATTGCCGGCCGCATTACCATGAGCAATCTCTGCTCGGAAATCCTGCAGGTGAGCGAAGCGAGCGAATACAGCGACGACCTTTCCTACACGCATATGGGCAAGGACATCTCCTGCAATCTTGGCTCCCTCAACATCGCAGCCGCGATGGACAGCCCCGATTTCGGCAAGACGATCGAAATGTCGATCCGCGCGCTGACGGCAGTCTCCGACATGAGCCATATCTCGTCGGTGCCTTCGATCGAAAAGGGTAATGACGACAGCCACGCCATCGGCCTCGGCCAGATGAACCTGCACGGCTATCTTGCCCGCGAGCGCATCTTCTACGGCTCCGAGGAAGGCGTCGATTTCACCAACATCTATTTCTATACTGTGACCTATCACGCCATCCGTGCCTCGAACCTCCTAGCGGTCGAGCGCGGGCAGAGCTTCAAGGGCTTCGAGAACTCGAAATACGCCTCCGGCGAATACTTCGCCAAATATACCGATCAGGCATGGGTGCCCGCGACCGAACGTGTGGCCGAACTGTTCGAAACGGCCGGCATCGCCATCCCGACGCAGGAAGATTGGGCGAAGTTGAAGCAGGCCGTGATGAAGGGCGGTCTATATAACCAGAACCTGCAGGCCGTGCCTCCCACAGGTTCGATCTCCTATATCAACCACTCGACCTCTTCGATCCATCCGATCGTCTCCAAGATCGAAATCCGCAAGGAAGGCAAGATCGGCCGCGTCTATTATCCGGCCGCCTTCATGACCAACGACAATCTCGATTATTATCAGGACGCCTACGAGATCGGGCCGGAAAAGATCATCGACACCTATGCGGCCGCCACCCAGCATGTCGATCAGGGCCTGTCCCTGACGCTGTTCTTCCGCGACACGGCAACCACGCGCGACATCAACAAGGCGCAGATCTACGCCTGGAAGAAGGGCATCAAGACCATCTATTACATCCGCCTTCGCCAGATGGCGCTGTCCGGCACCGAGGTGCAGGGCTGCGTTTCCTGCGCCCTCTGATTTCCGGTTTGAAAAAGGACATTCCCGTGAACATGCAATTCAAGCCGGTAAGCCGCATTCGCGCCATCAACTGGAACCGTATCGAGGACGACAAGGATCTCGAGGTCTGGAACCGCCTGACCGGAAATTTCTGGTTGCCCGAAAAGGTGCCATTGTCGAACGACATCCCGTCCTGGGCAACCCTGAAGCCGGAGGAGCAGCAGCTCACCATCCGCGTCTTCACTGGCCTGACCCTGCTGGACACAATCCAGAACGGCGTCGGTTCCGTGAGACTGATGGCCGATGCCGCCACGCCGCATGAAGAGGCGGTGCTGTCGAACATCTCCTTCATGGAGGCCGTGCACGCTCGATCCTACTCATCGATCTTCTCGACGCTCTGCTCGACGCCGGATGTCGACGATGCCTATCGCTGGTCGGAGGAGAACGAATTCCTGCAGTGCAAGTCGACGCTGATCATGGAGCAATATGCTTCCGGTGATCCGCTGAAGAAGAAGGTCGCCAGCGTCTTCCTCGAAAGTTTCCTGTTCTATTCGGGCTTCTACCTGCCGATGTTTTGGTCGAGCCGTGCCAAGCTCACCAACACCGCCGACATGATCCGCTTGATCATCCGCGATGAGGCGGTGCATGGCTACTACATCGGCTACAAGTTCCAGCGCGGGCTTGAACGGCTGCCGGAGGAGCGCCGGCAGGAGATCAAGGACTTCGCCTTCGACCTCCTGCTCGAACTCTATGATAACGAGGCTAGGTATACCGAGTCACTCTATGACGGTGTCGGCTTGACCGAAGACGTCAAGAAGTTCCTGCACTACAACGCCAACAAGGCGCTGATGAACCTTGGCTACGAGGCGCTCTTTCCCGCGGAGGCCTGCAAGGTCAATCCGGCGATCCTCTCGGCGCTGTCGCCGAATGCCGACGAGAACCATGACTTCTTCTCCGGCTCCGGCTCGTCCTATGTGATCGGGAAGGCAGTCGCGACCGAAGATGAAGATTGGAATTTCTAGGACTGGGTGATCCGTCCGCACGGCGTCGTGGGTCGCCCTGACGCCGTGGGCCTACTCGGGCGCCGGTTTTCCGCCGGCCACGCCCGGCAAGCCGAAAGCCTGTTGGAAGTAGTTCCGAAATGCCTGCATCGCAGGCGTCAAGGCGTTACCCGCACGCCATGCAAGTCCGACGTCCATGGCCGGTACGGTTTCCTGGATGTTGATCGTCTCGATGCGACGGCCTTCGAGCGACCACGGCCGATATACCATGTCGGAGAGGATGGCGACGCCCTGGTTGTTCGCGACCATGGACCGAACGGCTTCCACCGATGAAGTGCGAAGCGTGACATTCGGTTGGTAGGGGGTCTTGCTCCAATATTTGAGCGATGACTGGGCGGCTTCGTCCACCGTCAGCATGATGTAGGGCTCTTGCGATATTTCCTGCAGCCCCACGCCCTTTCGCCGCAGCAGGTGATGTTGCGCCGGAACCCAGAGCCTGCGCACCGAGCTCAACAGCGTCTCTGTCGTGATCATCGGGTTGAGAATGTTCGAGGTGAGCAGGACGGAAAGGTCGTAGCGGTTGGTCAGCAAACCTTCCTCGATCGATTCCCTGTTCAATTCATAGAGTTGCACCCGCAGTTTCGGGAAGAGCCGGCGTATCCGCTCGATGTGCATCGGCAGGAAATAGCCGATCACCGTGTAGGTGGCCGCGACGACCAGTTCGCCCTCGACATCGGTGTTGATGAAGTTGAGTTGCATCGCCTCGTCGATCTTGGCGAGGATCTCGTAGGCATGCGACAGGAACTGCCGTCCTGACGAGGTCAATTCCATCCCCTGCGCCGTGCGGGCGAAGAGGGGAACGCCGACGATCTGCTCGAGCTCCTTGATGGCGGCGGTTATGGCGGATTGAGAAATATTCTGGCTGATCGCCGCCTGGGAAACCTGCCCATATTCTGCGGTTGCGACGAAATAGCGAAGCTGGCGAATGCTGAGAGCCACCGAACCGTCCCTCCAATAAATTCAGACTACTGCACTGCAAAAATGAATAATGCTGGTCAAAACTGCATCATCTTCAAGAGCAATTTTTGAGCATGCCTTGTAACTATATATTTTATCGCGATTTTTTCCGCATCACTCCGACGCATCATTATCATATTTTCAGATATTACTGCTCAAAAGAATCTATTTTTCAAGCTGCCAATTAGACCCTACCGTACTGATGAGGAAGGCGCCCGCCGAGGGATGCCTTCGGTACCGATCTACCAGTGAGGATTGCGGGTTTGAAGCGAACGGTGGATATCAACTGTGATATGGGGGAGGCGTTCGGCCGGTGGCGTATCGGCGATACCAGCGATGAGCACCTCATAGCGCATATAAGCTCCGCCAACATAGCGGCGGGCTTTCATGCCGGCGATCCCAATCTCATCAATGACACGGTAAAACTAGCCGCCGAGCACGGCGTCGCGGTCGGCGCGCACCCGGGATACAACGACCTGCAAGGTTTCGGACGCCGAAAGATCTCGGGCAGCAACAAGGAAATCGTCAACGACATCGTCTACCAGGTCGGTGCGCTTCGCGAGTTCTGCAGGCGTCACGGCACCAGCATGCAGCATGTCAAGCCGCATGGCGCTCTCTACATGGAGCTTGCTGCCAATCCGGAGCTGTCGGACGCTTTCATCGAGTACATGCGCACGACCGCACCCAATGCGCCCATTTTCTGCATGTGGAACTCAGCGACCTACGAGGCCGCCAGGCTGCTCGGCCATCCGGTCGTCAGGGAACTCTACGCTGATCGCGATTACGACGACAATGGCTGGATCGTCTTTACCCGCGATGCCGGGCGGCCCGATCCCAAGGCGATCGCCAGGAAGGTCTTGCGCGCCTGCACCGAAGGAAAAGTGCGCACCGTCCAGGGAAGGGACATCCCAATCGAATTTGAATCCATCTGCTTCCATTCCGATACGCTCGGAGCGTTGGATATCGTCCGCGAGATGCGCGAGGCGTTGGTGGCCGAAGGAATTCGGATCGCGCCTGTTTCCCAGATATTAGAACAGCAAAAATGAGGGGCTATCATGAGCAAAGCTGAAATCAGATCACCGCTGCCTGGCACCTTCTACAGGGCCTCGTCGCCGGATGCTCCTCCATTCAAGGCCGATGGTCAGGACGTCGCGGAAAGTGACATCGTCGGCGTAATCGAAGTCATGAAGACCTTTCATGAGATCCCGGCGGGGCTTTCCGGAAGGAACATCACCTTCCTCATCGACAACGAAGAGCCGATCATGGCCGGCCAGGTCATCGCGGAGGTAGAACAGTGACGATCAGCTCCGTTCTCATCGCCAATCGCGGCGAAATCGCGGTTCGCATCATCAAGGCCGCCAAGGCCCTCGGTATCCGCACGGTGCAGGTGCACAGCGCCGCCGATGCCGATATGCTGGCGGTGCGGCTGGCGGACGAGGCGATCAATATCGGACCGCCGGCGCCGAAGAAATCCTATCTCAACATCGAGGCCGTCATCGCGGCTGCCAAGGCCGCGAATGTCGATGCGGTGCATCCCGGCTATGGCTTCCTATCGGAGAATGGCGATTTCGCCGATGCCGTCGCGGCGGCCGGTTTGACGTTCATTGGCCCGAGTGGCGATGCCATTCGCCTGCTCGGAGACAAGGTTGCGGCGCGCGAGGTTGCCAAGCGCGCCGGCGTGCCGACCGTGCCCGGCAGCGGCGGGCGCATTTTCGATCTCGCTGAGGCTCACGAGATTGCCGAGCGTATCGGCTTCCCGGTGATGATCAAGGCTGCCGCCGGCGGTGGCGGCCGCGGCATCCGCATCGTGGAATCGCTTGCGGATCTCGACAAGCAGTTTCCGCTTGCCGCGGCTGAAGCGCTGGCCGCTTTCGGCGATGGCGGTCTTTATATCGAGAAGGTCATTTCCCGTGCGCGTCATGTCGAGGTGCAGATCTTCGGCGATGGGGAGAATTTCATCCATCTCCATGAGCGTGAATGCTCGTTGCAGCGCCGCCGTCAAAAGGTCTGGGAGGAGGCGCCGTCGCTCCTGCTGCCGCAGATCGTGCGCCAGAAGCTCTGCGAGAGTGCCGTCGCGTTGGCAAGAGAGGTTGGGTACAAGGGCGCCGGCACGGTCGAATATCTCTACGACGAAGATAGCAGCGAATTCTATTTCATCGAGGTCAACACGCGCATCCAGGTCGAGCATCCGGTGACCGAGATGATCACAGGCGTCGATCTTGTCCAGGAGATGTTCAGGGTCGCCGGCGGCGCGCCGCTTTCCGTCACGCAGGACGATATCCGCCCGCGCGGACATGCCATCGAATGCCGCATCAACGCCGAGGATCCCTTCAAGGGTTTCGTGCCGGCCCCGGGGCTTGTCGAGCGCCTGGTGGTTCCCGAGGGAGACGGCATCCGCTTCGATACCATGCTCTACGAAGGCTATACCGTTCCGCCCTTCTATGATTCCCTGCTGGGCAAGCTCATTGTCTGGGGTGAGACAAGAGGCGAATGCCTGATAAGGCTTGGTCGAGCGCTCGACAACCTTGTGATCGAGGGGCTGGCGACGACCATTCCGCTGCATCAGGCACTCGTCCGCTCTTCGGCCGTGCAAATTGCGGCCTTCCATACGCGCTTCCTGGAAGGGTGGCTTGAAACCGAATTCTCTCCCAAAAATCATATTCGATCGGAGGTCGCCTGATGCCCGCGCGCTATAGTTTCGGAGGGGATGAACACCTCTTCATCGAATGCAGCGATGAGATGTCGCTGGAAGCCTTCTTCAAGAGCCTGTCGATGGCAACAGCCGTGCGGGAAAGCCAGATCAAGGGCGTCACCGAGATCTGCCCCGCCAATGCCTCGTTCCAGGTCAAGTTCAACCCGGATATCATCAAGCCCGACGACATGATGAAGGAAGTCAGGGCGATCGAGGTCGATGCCGAAAAGGCGGAACCCGTGCTCAAGACGCGGATCGTCGAAATCCCCGTCTTCTACAACGATCCCTGGACCCATGAGACCTTGATGCGCTTTCGCGAGCGGCACCAGGAGCCTGAGGGCACCGATCTCGACTACGCCGCCAGGATCAATGGCTACGATGCCGTCGGCAGCTTCATAGAGGCCCATCACGGCTCACCGTGGTTCGTTTCCATGGTCGGCTTCGTCGCCGGCCTTCCCTTCATGTATCAGATGGTCGAGCGGGAGCGGCAGATCGAGGTGCCGAAATATCTGCGCCCGAGAACCGATACGCCGCGGCTGACGGTCGGCCATGGCGGTTGCTTCGGCTGCATCTATTCGGTGCGCGGCGCCGGCGGCTATCAGATGTTCGGCATCACGCCCATGCCGATCTTCGATTCCAGCCAGACGACGAGCTATCTCCGCGATTTCATGGTCTTTTTCCGCCCGGGCGACATCGTGAAGTTCAAGCCTATCGATCGTGCCGCCTATGACCAGGCGGTCGAGGATGTCGACAGGGGCAGGTTTTCGCCGCCGATCCGCGAGGTCACTTTCGATCTTCGCGAATTCCAGAAGGACATCGACGGCTACAACACCAAGCTGGAGGGCACGCTCTATGCCCATTAAGGTCATACATCACGGCGTTTCCACCAGCGTTCAGGATCTCGGCCGCCCGGGCTATTTTCATCTGGGCATTCCCATGGGCGGCGCCATGGATCGCTACGCGTTTCGGGCAGCCAACCTTTTGGTCGGCAACGACGAGGGTGCGGCCGGCCTCGAGGCGGTCTTCATGGGGCCGAAGCTCGAGTTCACGCAAGATGCGCTCGTTGCTGTTACCGGTGCGGACATGCCCGCCAAGCTCGATGGCGAACCGGTCCCCGGCTGGACTGCTTTCAAAGTGAAGAGCGGTCAGGTCCTGACCTTCGATTTTCTGAAGTCCGGCGCCCGCATCTACATCGCGGTTGCCGGCGGCATCGATGTGCCGATCGCCCTTGGCAGCCGGTCGACCTATCCGATCGGCGCACTTGGCGGCTACAAAGGCAGGGCGCTTGCGCCGGGAGACGAACTGCCGGTCGGCCAAGGCGGCCTTGACGGCGAAGGGCGCACTATTGCTGAGGACCTGCGCCGCAAACCGGGAGCGCCGGCGGAACTTCGCGTGCTGCCGGGCCTCTACTGGGACAGGCTGACGGACGCGGCGAAGGCGAACTTCTTTGCCGACACCTGGAAGGTGGCGCCGGAGGCCGATCGCATGGGATATCGCTTTCGCGGCGGTCGCAAGATCGAGTTCGTCGAGCGCAAGCAGTCGTTCGGAGCCGGCTCCGATCCGTCCAACATCGTCGACAGCTGCTATCCCTATGGTTCCATCCAGATCCCGAGCGGCACGGAGCCAATCATCCTGCATCGTGATGCGGTCTCGGGCGGCGGCTATTTCATGGTCGGCACCGTGATTTCAGCCGACATGGATCTGATCGGGCAGCTTCAGCCGCATACGCCGACACGATTCATCGAGGTTTCGATGGACGAGGCCTTGGCTGCACGAAAGCACCGGGCTTCGCTGCTCGATAAGCTCAGATCCACGTTTAACTGAGCATCTGCCCGTTTCGGCTTCTAAACTGCCAATGGGTGCGTCATCCAAGAACTCGCAAGACAAATACACCGGCCCTTGATAGGGCCGGCATTTTCATCGTTGCACAACGAGGCCGTAACCCGCTCTTACTTGTTCAACGCATCCTTCAGCGCCTTGGCCGGCGTGAAGGTGAGCTTCTTTGCGGCGGCCACCTTGATGGTCGCGCCGGTCGATGGATTGCGTGCTTCCCGTGCCGGCGTGTCCTTGACCTTGAACTTGCCAAAGCCCGGGATCGATGTCTCGGCGCCGGAGGTTGCAGCTCCGGTGATGGCGGCGAAGACGGCTTCGACGACAGCCTTGCTCTGAGCCTTCGTCAGCTTGTGGTCTGCGGCAATTTTGTCTGCGATTTCGTTGGTGGTGGTCATCATGCTTCCCCCGGGTTGTTTACGGTTGAATCATTTCCATCGTAATCGCCCAATGTCACGCGCTGCCCGGGTCTCAGAGGGCTCATACACCGGCATTTCCACAATTTCCGATGGGAAGAGCCTCATTTTCGGGCTTTTCCCTACCGGTTCCAGGAGATGCGGTGCCGCTTGTTGTTCTGTCGCGACACCTCCTTCTTTCCACTTTTGCTGATTCTTCCCTCCGGGCACGCACCACGGCGGTCTCGCCAAAAGGCATAATCTGGATGGACAAAATGATGGATCCATCACGTCTCGAGCCGCGTTATGCCAGCGATGCTGGTCATGGGGCCGGTGACGGTATAGATGCCTCACGATGACAAATAACGGGAACAAGCAATGGAAGACGCGATCAAGATAGATAACCGCGGTGACTTCGGTCTGTGGGCCATCGAAGTTGCAAAGCAGATCGTCAGCGAGCAAGGTTTCGGCCTCGCCAAGGCAGCCCGAGACGGTACGGACGAAGATGTCCGCGTAGCCGGCGGCGCCCTCGGGCAGGCGATCACCAACGCGCTCATGGAAGTCTACGATGGTTTGCTCGATGGTGCGGATGAAGACTAGGCCGGAGCGCTGGCATCCCGCTGCCAGCGAGGGGCCGAATGCTCACGCATCATGGTCGATGCGCGGGCGGAGCCGGGAAATCCAGAACGCTGTTCGTGTAGGTTTCGACCAGCGTGCTGAATGGCGTACCATCCGGCAACTTCAGCACTGCGCGATGTTCGAGAAGAAACGGGGGCAGCGTCAGTTGCCCCGTGCCGGCGGACGGCAGATCGGCTTTCATCTCCCATCCTTCGGGAAGAGGTGACCAAAGCAATTTGGCTGACAGGTTCGTGCGGGTGAAGTTGAGTGACTGAACGGCTCGGCCAAAGGCGATATCGGATGTGTTCAGCGCCTCGTTCATGTCAGCCGTCAGTTTTGCCGGCACATACCAATTATCGGCTTCCGACAGGACGCGATCGCCACAGGCGAGACGAACGCGACGATAGGCAATCGGAACATCCGGCCCCACAGCCAGCAGCTCACGGATATGGGCATCGGCCGGCTTATCCTGCCCATGCACGCGCTGCGCCAGGATCTTGGAGCCCGCCGGCGCAAGCTTATGCGCGGCACACCAGCGGTCGAGCGTCAAGGTGGCGCTGGCATTGCTGAGGAGATTGGCATTCAGCGTCTGGAGGACCGCAAGGGCTTCCACCCGCGATGTCGGGGTGTCGGGCCATTGCGACGGAGCGGCTGAATCCTGAGCCATCAAAGCGTGGGCCGACAGCATGGCGGCCGCGGAGCCGGCAAGAGCTGCGACCCGGACGAATGTCGAAAGGCGAAAAGGCATGGGAAAGGAAATCCTCTATATGAATATGTCTTGTCGGTCAGAATTGACGCATCTAACCTCTTGAAAGGCCATGCTTGCAAGCTCAATGGCGGCATAGATGGAGAGGGCTTTCCCGGCGGCAAGGTCCAGAGCGAACAATGGTCTCGATCGTGGCAATGAGCGGAGCAGTGTAGCGAACGACCGGACCCACGACCATCGGCGTCGACCGAGGCACCGCCGGAAGCCGCCCTTGGCGATCTGCGCCGCCACAAGGGCAAGCGCGCTTCCGTACACCACCAACACTCAAAAGCGCCTGAATGCCAAAAGGCACGGGATCGCCATAGGTGGTGACGCACCGGACAAGGTTGCTTTTCGCGACTGTGATAACGACGCAGTCCTTATCGAAGGCGCGTATTTTCTGGCCGCTCTGTTCCAGTGCCAACTTACAATCGCCATTTGGCATCCCCATATGATCGACAGATTGTCTTTCTGCCCAATGACAGGAGAACCAATGTTCAGTGCAGTTCCGCGTTTCGCCAAGATCGCAGCCATCGTCGTCCTCGCTGCCGCATCGTCCTTTGCGAGCTTTAGCGATGCTGATGCTCGCCGTGCTGGCTCCAGCGGATTCGGCAGCCGCGGAACCAGGACTTTCGACACGCCTGCCATTACGCGGACAGCGCCAACCCAGGCCGCTCCGATCGACCGGACGATGACACCCCAGACGCAGACCGCGACGCAGCCGCCGATCAACGCGCAGCCTCGTCCCGGCCTTTTTGGCGGCTTCGGCGGGTCGATGATCGGCGGATTGATCGCCGGCGGCTTGCTTGGCATGCTGATCGGTCATGGTTTCGGCGGCGGCTTCGGCTTCCTCGGCATGCTGCTGCAGATCGGCCTGATCATCGCGGCGATAAGCTTTGCCATGCGCTTCTTCGCTAACCGCCAAAGAACGAACTATGCGGCATCGGCGCCGGGCACATCCTATAACACAAACAGCATGAATGCTTCGCAGCGTCCCTCCTTCTCGATCCCGCCGATCGGTGGCAGCGCGGCGAACGCGAAGCCGGCGGCGCGGCAGGCGAATGACGAGATCGGGCTGAAGCAGCCCGATCTCGAACGCTTCGAGCAGCTTCTCACCAAAATTCAAACGGCCTACGGGTCCGAGGATTACGCCACGCTGCGCCAGCTGAGCACACCCGAAGCCATGTCCTATCTTGCCGAGGAGCTTGGCGAGAACGCGACCAACGGCGTCCGCAACAGCGTTTCCGATGTTCGCCTGTTGCAGGGCGATATCGCCGAAGCCTGGCGCGAGGACAGTGCCGAATACGCGACGCTCGCCATGCGCTATTCGAGCATCGACGCGATGGTCGATCGCACGACTGGAAAGCTCGTGGATGGCGACGATCGCAATCCCTCGGAAACCACCGAGATCTGGACCTTCGTGCGCAGGCCGGGTTCGGACTGGAAGCTCTCCGCGATCCAGGGGACAGGGCCTCACGGCGCCTGAACCCGCATTCGGCAAAGATTGCCCTCGCGAAAGATCGAGGGCAATCGCTGACGCTTGTCGAAGAGATCTACGCACCCCCAAGGCGCTTCAGCAACTCCTCAATGAAGACCTTCAAGCGGGCGCTTTGATGTCTGCGTCGGGCTTGCTGCGAACCGAATGAGGGAAGACGAGCCCTATCGGGCTACCCTTTGGAATCTCCCAAGACACTCATGAGACGAATGTGGAAACGATACCGCATCCGTCTTGACTCATCGGATGAGTCCATTAATCTCAATGTGGAAACGTTACCATACTGGGGAGGAACTGGATGAAATCCGCGCGGCTCAACCGCCTTTTTGGCGTGTCCGGCAATTGCTTCGATGTCGCCATCGATCATGGCATGTTCAATGAACGGACCTTCCTCGCCGGCATCGAGGACATGAAGACGGCCGTCCAGGTGATCGCCGACGCCGCCCCCGATGCCATCCAGCTTCCACCGGGGACCGCGCCACTCTTGCAGGCGATCCCCGGCAAGCATCGCCCGGCGTTGGTCCTGCGCACGGATATCGCCAACATCTATGGCAATCCCCTGCCATCAGCGCTGTTTTCCGAAATGATCGACCGCGCGGTGGAGCAGGGCGTGGCGCTCGACGCGGCCTGCGTCGTCGTCAATCTCCTGATGCTACCGAACCAGCCCGAAGTCTATCGCGCCTGCGTGCGCAACGTGAATAGCCTGAAGCGTGAATGCGAGATCTATGGCATGCCGCTGATGGTGGAGCCGCTGGTCATGCAGGATAATTCCAAGGGCGCTTACATGGTCGATGGTGCGATCGACAAAATCCTGCCTCTGGTGCGTCAGGCCGCCGAACTCGGCGCCGATATCATCAAGGCTGACCCGTGCGATAATGTCGAGGAATATCACCGTGTCATCGAGATCGCCCAGGGCCTTCCGGTGCTGGTGCGCGGCGGTGGGCGCGTTTCTGATCAGGAAATCCTGAGCCGCACCAAGCAGCTGATGGGGCAGGGCGCGCGCGGCATCGTCTATGGCCGCAACGTCATCCAACACCAAAATCCTGCGGGCATGACGCGCGCCTTGATGGCGATCGTCCATGACGGTGCTTCCGTAGAGGAAGCCTCGCGGCATCTCGCCTGACGCATTCTGGGAGGAATGGACATGACAAGGGTATTCCGTTTCGGCGTCATCGGTTGCGGCCTGATGGGGCGCGAATTCGCAAGTGCCGCGGCGCGCTGGCTGCATCTTGCCGACGTGAAGGCGCGACCGGAAATCGTCGCTGTCTGCGACACCAATACGACGCTGCTCGACTGGTTCAGGGATCACGTGCCGACCGTGCGGCAGTTTACCGGCGACTATAAGGAGCTTCTGGCCAATCCAGAGATCGATGCGATCTATTGCGCGGTGCCGCATGTGCTGCACCAGCAATTCTATATCGATATCTTGAAGGCCGGAAAGCATCTGCTCGGCGAAAAGCCCTTCGGCATGGATGCGGCCCAGAACCGCGAGATCATGACGGTTCTTGCCGAACACCCGGACCTTCTGGTTCGCTGCTCGTCGGAAATGCCTTTCTTCCCCGGTGCACAGAAGGTCATCGCGCTTGCGGAAAGCGGCGAGATGGGCAACCTCCTCGAGGTCGAGGCCGGTTTCCTGCACTCCTCTGACATTGACCGGCAGAAGCCGATTAATTGGAAGCGCATGGCTGAGATCAACGGCGAATATGGCTGCATGGGCGATCTTGGCATGCATGTCCTGCACGTGCCGTTGCGGCTCGGCTGGCGCCCGACGACCCTGCATGCGCAACTCGTCAAGAAGGTCACCGAGCGTCCTGACGGCAAGGGCGGAATGGTGCCTTGCACCACCTGGGACAATGCGACCATCAGCACGCGCGTGTGCGCTGGGGATCAGGATTTCCCGATGGTGCTCAAAACGTGGCGCATCGCGCCGGGCGAATCCAACACCTGGTACATCCGTATTCTCGGCATGAAGAAGAGCGCCTTCTTCAGCACCAAGTCACCGCGCCAGTGGCAATGGATGGATTATACCGGTGGCACGCAGGCCTGGAGCACCGAGGACCTTGGTTATGGCTCGCTGTTTCCGGCCATAACGGGCAAGATTTTCGAGTTCGGCTTTGCCGATGCCATCCAGCAGATGTGGGCTGCCTTCGTCGATGAGCTGGCAGGCGGGAACGCCAACGGCTTTGGCTGCGCCACCCCGGCCGAAGCGCAGGCACATCACGCGGTGCTGACCGCGGCTCTCAAATCCGGTCGCGAGAACATCGTGGTGCCGGTCGACTATGAGGGGACGGCGATCTGATGAAGCGCTCGGAGATCAATGCAGCCCTGCTGCGGGCAACCAAGACCCTCGAGCACTGGCGGTGGGCGCTGCCGGAGTGGGGATATTGGACTGCGGCGGAGTTCGCCGCCGATCCGCAGGCGACGGCCTATCTGCGCGCCCATCAACTGGGCTGGGACGTCACCGATTTCGGCTCGGGCCGGTTTGCCGAATGCGGTCTGGTGCTGTTCTGCCTGCGCAACGGCATCGTTAGCGTCGAGGGCGAGCGCACGTATGCGGAAAAACTCCTCTTCGTAGAGGAAGGCCAGGTAACGCCGACCCATCGTCATGCAGCGAAGATGGAAGACATCATCAATCGAGCCGGCGGCGATCTCGTCATCGAATTCGCCGCGGCCGACGCCGACAGCAATGTGCTGAAGGACGATGTCACCGTTCCGCTGGACGGACTGCCGCGCAAGCTCGCGGCATGGGAACCGCTGGTTCTTTCACCCGGCCAGAGCGTGACGATCCGCACCGGGCTCTATCATCGTTTCTACGGCAGAAGAGGCGGTGGCCCCGTCCTCGTCGGCGAGGTCAGCCAGGTCAACGACGACAATGGCGATAACTTCTTCCTGGATCCGATCGGGCGCTTTGCCGCGATCGAGGAGGATGAACCACCCCTCAGACCCTTGTGGAACGAGGCAGGCTGATGATGTGGACAGGGGAGGAGGTTCGCGGCAGCGAAAGGCAAGATAAGGGCGGCATCGTTTGCGCGGGAAATTTCATCGTCGACCGCGTTCACACACTGTCCTACTGGCCGAAACAGGGTAATCTCGCTCATATCCTGCATCAGGATCTGGGCGTGGGGGGCGGAGCCGCCAATGTCGTCACCGACCTCGCCTCGCTCGGTTTTCCCGGAAAGCTGGCGGCAGCGGGATGTGTCGGCGCCGATATTGACGGAGAGATCGTCAAGTCGCGCCTGGTCGATGCCGGCATCGATGTCGGCGGGTTGATGGTGCTGTCCGACCGGGCGACGGCGCACACCCATGTCATGAATGTGCCAGGTGAGAACCGCACTTTCTTCTATCACGGCGGTGCCAACGATGCGGTCACCGATGCGCTCGTCTTCCCCGAGGTCTTCGCGAGCGCCGGTTACCGGCTGTTCTATCTCGGTTATCTTATGCTGTTGCCCGGTCTCGACCGGCTCGGTCCGGACGGCCGCTCGGGAGCGTCGCGCCTGCTTGAAGCCGCCCGTCGAGCGGGCCTTACGACCTGTGTGGATTTCGTATCGAGCGAGGATCCGGAATTCGCCGCCAAGGTCGGCGCTTCGCTGCCATATTGCGATTTCCTGATCATCAATGAGGTCGAGGCGGGTCGTGCAACCGGCGTGGCTGTGCGCGATGCGCGGGGAGACCTGATCGAAGCGGGAATTCTGACTGCGGGCGAGCGTCTGCTTGCGGCGGGTGTGGCCAAGGGCGCCGTCATCCATGCGCCGGAGATCTGCTTCTGGTTTGCGCCTGGCGCTTCGCCTGTCGTCACACGTTCGCGGCCCGTCAATCCGAGCGACATCGTCAGTACCGTCGGCGCCGGCGACGCTTTTTGCGCCGCCGTGCTTTACGGCCTGCACGAGAACTGGCCGGTCGGGCGCATCTGTGCCGTTGCCCACGCCGCTGCCGCCCGCTGCCTGGGAGGCGCGACGGCGACGGATGGCATCCCCGACATGGCGGTCCTCGTTGACGACGCGAAGGAAATGCACCCGGCATTTACGGCATAGAGCATCGCTCATGAGGTCGTCAGCATTTTTGGCGATTGATGGTAGTGTACCGGGGGGATTGGCTCATCATGCGGCGATGATCAATGGAATCTGAGGGCTGGAGGAGAAGAATGAGGGCCGTACGCTTGGAATCGATCGGGTCCATAATCATGCGCATCGTTGAGAAACCGGTTGCCCGGCCCGGCGAGCTCATCGTCCGGGTTCTGGCTGCCGGCATCTGCGGCTCCGATCGTCACATGTACAAGGGCGAGTATCCGACAGCGATCCCCGTTACCTTGGGACATGAATTCTGCGGCATCGTGGAGGAGGTCGGCGATGGAATCCCATCATTTGCCGGCGGAGAACTCGTCACCGTGGACCCGAATATCGCCTGCGGCACCTGTGCGGCCTGCAGGCGCGGGCGGCCGAACCTGTGCGCAAGGCTGACAGCCATCGGGGTGACACGCGACGGCGGCTTTGCGGACTATGTGGCGGTGCCGTGCGGTCAGGCATTCACGCTGCCGTCCGATCTCGATCCCGTGCATGGCGCCTTCTGCGAACCGCTCGCGTGCTGCATTCACGCCATCGACAGGGCAGACATCCGACCGGGCGATAGCGTCGCCATCCTGGGCGGAGGTGTGATCGGCCTGCTCATGGTGCAATTGGCCCGCCTGGCCGGCGCCAGTCAGGTGATCCTGATCACGCGACAGCTATCGAGGCGCGAGGCTGCGCTGCGCCTGGGTGCCACGCACACCTTCGATCCAGCATCTTCGGACACGGTCGCTTCCGTTCGAGATGTTACCCAAGGCGGCGCCGACGTCGTCATCGAGTGTGCCGGTGTTGCCGACACCTTGCAGACCGGTCTCAGGATGGCGCGGCGCGGCGGCACTTTCGTGCTGTTCGGCGTGACGCCGGCCGGCATTGAAGTGCCCGTTCTGCCCTTTGACCTGCTCGTCAACGAGGTTGATGTCAGGCCGGCCTATCTCAACCCGTTCACGCATTCCCGGGCCGCGGCAATGGTCGCGAGCGGAGCGCTCGAACTGGACTCCCTGGTGACCAAAGCCATAGGCCTCGAAGAGGTTGCAGGCGTAGTCGGCAGCGCGCCATTGCCGGGCGAAATCAAGGTCATAGTACGACCCTAGCTTTAGGAAATCACCGGCCTATCTTGGCGGTCGGGTACATGCCGCTCGCCTCAGCCGCGGACAGGTCCCGTGGAATCGCGTTCGATCAGCGTCACGGGAATCTTGACGACCATGCCCTGTCGCGGCTCGTGCCCCGCTTGCTGCTCCTCGATCAACGCCTTCAATCGCTGCGCCGCCTGCTCACCGACCTCGCGGATCGGCTGCGCGACGGTGGTCAATCGCGGAAAGACATAGGCAGCTTCCGGCAAGTCGTCGAAGCCGATCACCGAATAGTCGCGCGGAACGGAAAAGCCGCGATCCTGGACGGCATGGATGACTGCGATCGCCGAAATATCGGTTGTGCCGACGATCGCCGTCACTTCCGGCCGGGACTTGAGCAATTCGCGCGCAAGCTCATAGGTTGCCGCAAAGCTATGCTCCTCCGCCATCGCCACCACGGCAGGCGTGATTCCGTCCTTCGCCATTTCCGCCCTCATGCCCTCAAGGCGAAGCTGGACGGGTTGGCTATGCGCGGGCGCGCCGACAATGGCGATCGACCGGTGGCCGAGACCGATCAGATGGCGCGCCATCAGCCGCCCGCCTTCCTCATGATCGGCCATGACGGCATCGTTTGCGATCCCGCCCAGTTCGCGGTCGATGGCGACGATCGGAATATCGGCATCGCGCAGCGCCTCGAAATGCTCGATGCTGCCGAAGGCGCTGGCCACGATGACGCCGTCGATGCGCTGGGACAGCAGCATGGAAATATAGCGCGCCTCGTGCTCCATGTTTTCCGCCGTGCTGCAGATCAGCGTCTGGTAGCCGTGCCGGAACAATTCCTGCTCGATGGCATGGGCGAGAATCCCAAAGAAAGGCACGTCGATCGACGGCAGCATCAGCCCGATCATTCGGCTCGGCGCACCCCGCAGCATGCGCGCGCCCTTGCTCGGTGTGTAGTTCAGCGTGCGGATCGCCGCTTCCACACGTTGCCTGAGCTCCGGGGAGGCGTAGCCGCTGTTGTTGAGCACGCGCGAGACGGAAGAGACCGATGTTCCTGCAAGCTTGGCGATATGTCTGATACTGGTCGTCACTTGCTCGCATTTCTTTGTCTGGCGGCCGATCATTCCGCAGATGGCTGTATATGTTCAACTCTATGTCGGCACCGACTAAATCACCGGCGGCACGTCGCATCAAGCGCAATAGGGGCGATCATTGACAGCGATCGGCAACGTCGGCGTCGATCCTATCAGGTATGCGCAAAGAGCCTCAGGCTCTTTTATCATCCGCAAACATCCTTATCTCAGCGCTACGGCAATATCTGTTGGGGCGCGATGTGCTTTTTCATCCAGATCGACTTTCATTCGGCATCGTCCTGCCGGCGCAACCGCGAACCTCTGCCGATGTCGAGTTCGATGCCCAGTTGAAGCTCGCAAGCCATGCGGACGAATTGGGTTTCGATGCGCTCTGGGTCCGGGATGTGCCGCTGAACAGCGAAAGCTATCCGGATCCGGTCGGACACGCCGATCCCTGGGTCTTCCTTGGAGCACTGGCGGCGGTCACTTCGAACATCGGCCTGGCGACAGGCGCGATCGTTCTGCCTTTGAGACATCCTCTGCACATTGCCAAGGCCGCGCTTTCTGTGGCGGTCCTTTCGCAAGGGCGGCTCGTTCTTGGTCTTGGGTCGGGAGACAGACCGACGGAATACGAGGTATTCGGGAAAGATCTGGAGAAGCGGAAGTCGATCTTTCAGGACAATTGGGAGCGTCTGGCTGCCGTGCTTTGCCCGGATCAGGAGATATTGGACGAGAACGGCCAGGTGCGAAGAGAATTCGCCGTCAGACCGAGGTTGCAACAAGCGCCTATTCCTTTGGTGGCTGTCGGTTCGTCGTCGCAGTCGCTCGAATGGATCGCCCGGCATGCGACCGCATGGATGACATATTACAGGCAATTGCCCGTCCAAAGGGACCGGCTGACGCTTTGGCATAACGCCCAGGCGAAAGTGACGACGGAATTCCGCGGCTTCGGCCAGTCGATGGTGCTGGAGCTCGTCGATAGGCCCGATGCGGCCTACGAAGAGATAAATCTCGGCGGCAGAACCGGCAGGCGAGGGCTGATCGGCGCGCTATCGGCCATGCGTGAAGCCGGTATCCATCACGTCGCGTTCAATCTCGTTTCGGGAGATAGGCCGCCACACGACGTCATGGACGAAATCGCCGGGGATGTGATGCCCGCTTTGAGCTAGGCCGCATCGCCGGCGCTACTGGCACCGGCATTTATAAGATTTTTATATCTTCCACATTCCCGCCGTCTCGAACCTTAATGCGGTTTGGGCGCATGTTATACGGCGAAGATACACACGAGGTGATCTTCTCTCTGTGCGGAAATAAAAGAGGCGCTCTCACCAAGCGCGCCCTGCATCGTTTTCGCAATCAACAAGAACAATCAAGGAATCGCGATCGATGATGGACATTATTCTTGTCGGGATCGGCGTTTTATTCTTCCTCCTCTGTGTCGCTTACACCAAGGCCTGCGACAGCCTCTAGTCGGAGAGACGGCAATGCTTCTCGATTACATTCTCGGTGGCGGCGTGACTATTTTTCTCACCGCCTACCTGATTTACGCTCTCATTCGCCCCGAGCGCTTCTAATTCCATAGCGCTGGATAGGGAAAGTTACCCCCATGACCTTCAACGGATGGCTTCAGATCCTCATTTACATCGGGATCCTTCTTCTGCTCGTCAAACCGCTCGGCGGTTACATGACGCGTGTCTTCACCGGCGAGCGCACATTTCTTTCTTATGTCCTCGGTCCGTTGGAACGGGGACTTTATCGTCTCGCCGGCACGAATGAGCGCGAAGAGCAGCACTGGACGACCTATTCGATCTCCATGATTCTGTTCAGCCTCGCCGGCTTCTTCGTGCTCTATATCCTGCAGCGCTTCCAGGCCAGCCTGCCTTATAACCCGGCAGGCATGACCTCGATCGGCCCGGAGCTTTCGTTCAACAACGCCGCGAGCTTCGTGACCAACACCAACTGGCAGAATTACGGCGGCGAAAGCACGATGTCCTATCTCGTGCAGATGGCCGGTTTCACTGTCCAGAATTTCGCCTCCGCCGCCACCGGTATTGCGCTCGCCATTGCGCTGATCCGCGCCTTCTCGCGCGCTTCCGGCAAGGCGATCGGCAATTTCTGGGTCGATTTGACCAGGGCGACGCTCTATGTGCTGCTGCCGATCTGCATCGTCCTGACGCTGGTGTTCGTCTATCTCGGCGTGCCGCAGACGCTCGGGCCCTATGTCAATGCCACGACGCTTGAGGGCGCGCAGCAGACAATTGCCGTCGGCCCGGTCGCCTCGCAGCTTGCCATCAAGATGCTCGGCACCAATGGCGGCGGCTTCTTCAATGCCAACTCCGCCCATCCTTTCGAAAACCCCGATGCGATCTCCAATCTGATCCAGATGCTGGCGATCTTCGCAATCGGCGCTGCGCTGACCAACGTCTTCGGACGCATGGTCGGCAATCAGCGTCAGGGCTGGGCAATCCTCGGTGCCATGGGCGTACTGTTCATCGCCGGCGTCATCGTCACCTATTGGGCTGAAGCTGCCGGCAATCCGCTGGTGCATGCGCTCGGCGTCCAGGGCGGCAATATGGAAGGCAAGGAAGTCCGCTTCGGCATCACACTGTCGTCGCTCTTCGCGGTCATTACCACGGCGGCGTCCTGCGGTGCGGTCAATGCCATGCATGGCAGCTTCACAGCGATCGGCGGCATGATCCCGTTGATCAACCTGCAGCTCGGCGAAGTCATCGTTGGCGGCGTCGGTGCCGGCTTCTACGGCATCCTGATGTTCGTCATCATCGCCATTTTCGTTGCCGGCCTGATGGTCGGGCGTACGCCGGAATATCTCGGCAAGAAGATCGAGGCCAAGGAAGTTAAGATGGCGATGCTTGCCGTCCTCTGCCTGCCCTTCGGCATGTTGATCTTCACGGCGATCTCGGTCGTGCTGCCGTCGGCCGTGGCCTCCATCGGCAATCCCGGTCCGCACGGCTTCTCGGAAATCCTCTATGCCTACAGCTCGGCGGCGGCAAACAACGGCTCGGCCTTCGGAGGTCTCTCCGGCAACACGCCCTGGTATAACGTCACCCTCGCTATCGTCATGCTGATCGGCCGCTTCTTCGTCATCGTGCCGGCGCTTGCGATTGCCGGTTCGTTGATCACCAAGAAGACGGTCCCGGCTTCCGCTGGCACCTTCCCGACGGATGGTCCGCTCTTCGTCGGCCTGCTGGTCGGCACGATCCTGATCGTCGGTGGCCTGACTTTCTTCCCGGCGCTCGCGCTCGGACCGATCGTCGAACATCTGTCGATGATCGCAGGCCAGGCCTTTTAAAGGATTGATGTCATGAGCGGTTCGCTTTTGACCAAGCTTAGAAAAGTTATCGATCCACGCCCCTTCGACAGGGGGCGTGGCCCAGCCGGGACGACCTGTGCCTCCGACGCCATTCTCTTGGCGATGGTCACCCTGTTCCTCGGCCTCGTTGTCTTCGGATTCTTAATCGGCTGATCGGTGCGTTCCGATCTGACGTTTTCCTCTTCACGCTGGAGCCTCTTATGAGCCAGTTAAAATCAGCGAGTATTCTGGATTCTCGCATCCTCGTTCCGGCGGTCGGCGCTGCTTTCAAGAAGCTGAACCCGCGCACGCTTGCCAAGAACCCCGTCATGTTCGTGGTCGCGGTCGTTTCGGCATTGACGACCGTTCTCTTTCTGCGCGACCTCCTCACCGGCGGCGACAATCTCGCCTTCTCCCTGCAGATCAATATCTGGCTGTGGTTCACGGTGTTGTTTGCCAACTTCGCCGAGGCCGTCGCCGAAGGCCGCGGCAAGGCGCAGGCGGATTCGCTGCGCAAATCGCGCACCGAAACCCAGGCAAAGCTTCTGGCCGGCAACAGCCGCTCCGACTACAAGATGGTGCCGGGCACCAGCCTGAAAGTCGGTGACGTTGTGCTCGTCGAAGCAGGCGACATCATCCCATCGGACGGCGAAGTCATCGAAGGCGTGGCCTCGGTCAACGAGGCGGCGATCACTGGTGAGTCGGCGCCGGTGATCCGCGAATCCGGCGGTGACCGTTCCGCGGTGACAGGCGGCACGCAAGTGCTGTCGGACGAGATCCGCGTGCGCATCACGGCAGCAGCAGGCTCGACCTTCATCGACCGCATGATCGCACTCGTAGAAGGCGCCGAACGGCAGAAAACGCCGAACGAGATCGCGCTCAACATCCTGCTCGCCGGCATGACACTGATCTTCGTGCTTGCCACGGTGACGATCCCGAGCTTTGCGGCCTATGCCGGCGGCTCCATCCAGACGGTCGTGCTCGTCGCCCTGTTCGTGACGCTGATCCCGACCACCATCGGCGCGCTGCTGTCGGCCATCGGTATCGCCGGCATGGACCGCCTGGTGCGCTTCAACGTGCTCGCCATGTCCGGCCGCGCCGTCGAGGCTGCCGGCGACGTCGACACGCTGCTGCTCGACAAAACAGGTACGATCACGCTCGGCAACCGCCAGGCAACCGCCTTTCGCCCGGTTCGGGGTGTGAGTGAACAGGATCTGGCCGACGCGGCGCAGCTCGCCTCGCTTGCCGACGAAACGCCTGAGGGACGCTCCATCGTCGTGCTCGCCAAGGAGAAGTATGCGATCCGTGGCCGTGATATGACGAGCCTGAAGGCAACCTTCGTGCCCTTCACGGCCCAGACGCGCATGAGCGGTGTCGACCTCGAAGGTTCGTCGATCCGCAAGGGTGCGGTCGATGCGGTGCTTGCCTATGTGGATGGTGCTGCCAATGGCGGCAGCGATGGCACCGCAGTGATCTCGCGCACTACCAGCGAGACGCTCCGTGAGCTGCAGTCGATCGCCGACGAGATCGCCAAGGCCGGCGGCACGCCGCTGGCGGTTGCCCGCGATGGTCGTCTCCTTGGCGTCATTCACCTCAAGGATATCATCAAGGGCGGCATCCGCGAGCGCTTTGCAGAATTGCGCCGCATGGGTATCCGCACCGTGATGATCACGGGCGACAATCCGCTGACGGCGGCCGCCATCGCCGCGGAAGCCGGCGTGGATGACTTCCTCGCCCAGGCGACGCCGGAAATGAAGCTGGCGTTGATGCGCGAAGAGCAAGCCAAGGGCAAGCTCGTCGCCATGTGCGGCGACGGCACGAACGACGCCCCGGCACTTGCCCAGGCCGACGTCGGTGTCGCCATGAACACCGGCACAGTCGCTGCACGCGAAGCCGGCAACATGGTCGACCTCGACAGCGATCCGACGAAGCTGATCGAGATCGTCGAAATCGGCAAGCAATTGCTGATGACCCGCGGCGCGCTCACCACCTTCTCGATCGCCAACGATATCGCGAAGTACTTCGCCATCATTCCGGCGATGTTCATCGCCTTCTATCCGCAGCTGAAGGCGCTGAACATCATGGGGCTGGCGACGCCGCAAAGCGCCATTCTTTCGGCCATTATCTTCAATGCCTTGATCATCGTTGCGCTGATCCCGCTGTCGCTGAAGGGTGTTCGCTATCGCCCGATCGGCGCCGGTGCGCTGCTCAGCCGTAACCTGCTGATCTACGGCGCTGGCGGTATCATCGTTCCCTTCATCGGCATCAAGGCCATCGACATGGCGATTACCGCCATGGGCCTCGTTTAAGGAGCTTTTCCATGCTGAATCAAATCAGACCGGCCATCGTCATGATCGTGGTCACCACCGCCGTGACAGGCCTTCTCTATCCGATCGCCATGACGGGCGCCGCCCAGGCGCTCTTCCCCAACCAGGCCAACGGCAGCCTGGTGGAGAAGGACGGCAAGGTGATCGGCTCGGCCCTCATCGGCCAGAGCTTCACCAGTGACCGCTACTTCCATGGCCGCCCGTCGGCGACAACCGGTGCAGACCCGAACGATGCAACCAAAACAGTTGCCGCACCCTACAACGCCGTCAATTCCATGGGCTCCAATCTCGGCCCGACCAGTGCGAGCCTGATCACCCGCATCAAGGGCGACGTAGCGACCTTGCAGGCGCAGAACCCGAACATGCCGGTTCCGATGGATCTGGTGACCACCTCCGGCAGCGGTCTCGATCCGGATATCTCGCCTGATGACGCCTACTTCCAGATCCCGCGCGTCGCCAAGGCTCGCAACATGGATGAGGCAAAGCTCCGCACGATCGTCGACGCCGCAGTCGAGGGGCGCGAGCTCGGTGTTCTCGGTGAGCCAGTCGTCAACGTCCTGGCATTGAACCGCGCGCTCGATGCTTCTATGAATCAATAAGTTGAGCAGGTTGAGACGGCGGCTGCCGTCTCAACCTCGTCAGGAAAGACGATCCGCATATGGCAGATGACAGCCGCGACACACTGAGCAGGCCTTCGCCCGATGCGCTTCTTGAAAAGGCGCGGGCCGAGGCACGCGGTCGGCTGAAAATCTTTCTGGGTGCGGCGCCGGGCGTGGGCAAGACCTATGAGATGCTGATCTCCGGCAAGGCGAAGATCGCCGATGGCGTGGATGTGGTTGTCGGCGTCGTCGAAACCCATGGCCGACGCGAGACGCAGGCACTGATCGAGGGCTTCGAAATCATCCCGCGTGTCAAGGTCGACTACAAGGGGCGGGCACTCGAGGAAATGGATCTCGACGCCATTCTGAAGCGCCGGCCGCAGCTGGTGCTGGTCGACGAGCTTGCCCATACCAATGCGCAGGGCAGCCGCCATCCGAAACGCTATCTCGATGTCAAGGAACTCCTGGACCGTGGCATCGACGTCTATACGACGTTGAATATCCAGCATGTCGAAAGCCTGAATGATGTTGTTTCCCAGATCACCCGTGTCCGTGTGCGCGAGACCGTACCGGATTCGATCATCGATCTGGCCGACGATGTCGAGATCATCGACCTGACGCCCGATGACCTGATCAAACGCCTGCATGATGGCAAGGTCTACGTGTCGAATACGGCCGAGCGGGCGCTGACCAACTATTTCACACCCGGCAATCTGACGGCGCTGCGCGAGCTGGCGCTCAGGCGCACGGCGCAACGCGTCGACGATCAGCTGCTCACCCATATGCAGGCGCATGCGATTTCGGGCCCTTGGGCTGCAGGCGAGCGCGTGCTGGTGTCCATCGATCATCACCCACGCTCGGCGTCGCTGGTGCGCTATGCCGCGCGCATGGCCTCCCGCCTGCGCGCGCCCTGGGCTGCTGTCTATGTCGAAACCAACCGCTCGATCAGCCTGACGGAGCCGCAGCGCGACACGATCGCCGCAACGCTGCGACTGGCCGAACAGCTCGGTGGCGAGGCCATCACCATTCCTGGACGGGAGGTCGCCGAGGAACTGATCCGTCATTCCGCCAGCAACAACGTCACCCATATCGTCATCGGCTCGCCGAAACTGGGGTCCTGGCGTGATTGGTCGCGCCGCTCGGTTTCCTATGACCTGATCCGCAAGGCCGGCGAGATTAGTGTCCATGTCATTTCCGGCAACGACGCGGATGCCCAGGCCGCGAGCCGCGGCGTCCGGTCAGCGCCTGCTCCTACCCCCTTCCAGTTGCGCGGCTATGTGCTGGCAACGCTCTATGTCGCCGTCGCGCTTGGTTTCTGCGTCATCCTCGATCAGGTGCTGGACGTCCGCAATCTGGCACTCGTCTTTCTGATGGCGGTGCTGGCGACCGCGGTGACGCAAGGGCTGCGTCCGGCGCTTTATTCTTGCATCCTCGGCGCACTCGCCTTCAATTTCTTCTTCCTGCCGCCGCGCTACACGCTGACGATCAGCGATCCGGAAAGCGTGCTCGCCTTCTTCTTCTTCCTCGGCGTCGCGGTCATCGCCAGCAATCTGACGGCGACCGTGCAGCGCCAAGCAGCCGCCGCGCGCCAGCGGGCGCGAACGACGGAAGATCTTTACCTGTTCTCCAAGAAGCTCGCCGGCACCGGCACGCTTGATGACGTATTGTGGGCGACGGCTTTCCAGCTGGCCTCGATGCTGAAGCTGCGGGTCGTGCTGCTTTTGCCCGAGAGCGGCACGATCGCGGTCAAAGCCGGCTATCCGCCAGACGATACGCTCGACGACGCCGACATCGCCGCGGCGCGTTGGGCCTGGGAGCATAATCATGCGGCCGGTCGCGGCGCCGACACCTTGCCCGGCGCCAAACGTCTATACGTTCCGCTGCGCACGGGCCGCACCGCTGTCGGCGTCATCGGTCTCGACAGCGATCGCCGCGACGGGCCGCTGCTGACGCCGGAACAGCAGCGGCTTCTCGATGCCCTGGCCGATCAGGCGGCGCTTGCCATCGAGCGCGTGCAGTTGGTGGCGGACGTCGACCGGGCAAAGCTCGCCGTCGAGGCAGACCGGCTGCGCTCGGCGCTGCTGACGTCGATTTCCCATGACCTGAAGACGCCGCTTGCCGCCATCCTGGGCGCTGCCGGAACGCTGCGCGATTATCTGGAGACGCTGCCGCATGAGGATCGCGTCGATCTACTGGCGACTGTCATCGATGAATCCGAACGGCTGAACCGCTTCATTGCCAATCTGCTCGACATGACGAAAATCGAGTCCGGCGCGATGGAGCCGAACTATGCCCTGCACTATGCCGGCGATATCGTCGGCAGCGCCCTTCGGCGCGCAGCGAAGATACTGGGCCGCCATCGCGTCGAGGCGCAGATGCCGGTCGACCTGCCGATGGTGCGGGTCGATCCCGTGTTGTTCGAGCAGGTGCTGTTCAATCTGCTCGACAATGCCGCCAAATATGCGCCTGAGACCTCGGCTATCCGCCTGGAGGCATGGGCCGACATCGACAACATCGTTTTCAGGGTCATGGACGAGGGTCCTGGCATCCCACCCGCTGATCTCGAGCGCGTCTTCGATACTTTCTACCGCGTGCGCAAGGGCGATCAGGTGCGGGCCGGCACCGGTCTTGGCCTTTCCATCTGCCGCGGCTTCATCGAGGCCATGGGCGGCACCATTGCCGCCGGCAACAGAACGGATCGTCAGGGGGCGGTCTTCACCATCCGCCTGCCAAGACCAACGGATATCCCGAAGCTGGATGAATTGAAATGAACACGACTGCCGTCAAGATTCTCGTTGTCGACGACGAGCCGCCGATCCGCAAGTTGCTGCGCGTCGGTCTCGGTGCCCAGGGCTACACCGTCAATGAGGCGCACAATGCCGCCGCAGCCCAGGCCTCCGTCGACGAGGACCGGCCTGACCTGATCGTGCTCGATCTCGGACTGCCCGACAAGTCCGGCCAGGATCTGCTGATCGGATGGCGTGAGGATGGCATGCAGATTCCGGTCGTCATTCTGTCGAGCCGCACGGATGAGGCAGGCATCGTCAAGGCATTGGAAAGCGGGGCGGACGACTACGTCACCAAGCCCTTCGGCGTCAACGAGCTTGCGGCGCGCATTCGCGTCGCGCTGCGCCACCGGCTGCAGCAGCAGGGCGAAAAGGCGATCTTCCAGACCGGCGGCCTTTCGATCGATCTCGTCAAGCGCATCGTCAAGGTCGAGGGCAAGGAGATCAAGCTGTCGCCGAAGGAATACGATATTCTGCGTGTGCTCGCCCAGCATGCCGGCAAGGTGCTGACCCACCAGTTCCTGTTGAAGCAGATCTGGGGGCCGGCGGCGGATGTGCAATATCTGCGCGTCTATGTCCGCCAGCTCAGGCAGAAGATCGAGCAGATTCCCGATCAGCCCCACTATATCACGACCGAGACCGGCGTCGGCTACCGCCTACGCGAACCGGAGTGAGGCGAAGGATTCGGTTCCTGTGATGAGGCGCTCCCATCCAAACGGGTGTCGCGATGAGTATCATGCCAGCATTATCGATTGTCCGACCCTCAAGAGCGACCATGGCCCTTTCCACCATCATCCTGCCCGAGCATGTCTTCATCGGAATGTCGGCCCCGACCAAATGGCGGGCGCTGCAGATGCTGTCGTCGAAGGCGGCCAGCTGTTTTGGCCTGGATGAAGCGACGGTCCTGCGGGCGCTGGAAACGCGCGAGAGGCTTGGAACAACCGGTATCGGCAATGGCGTAGCGGTTCCGCACGCCGCGATCGCCGGCATGACCAGGCCGCGTGGCCTGCTGGTCCGCTTCTCTCATCCCGTGGATTTCGAAGCTATCGACGATATCCCGACCGAATGGGCCTTTGTGCTGCTTTTCGGGGAAGGGGGGCGTAGCGACTATCTGAACGTGCTTTCCGCGATTGCGAGGAGACTGAGGACGGAGGGCGTTCTGACGGCAATGCGGCAGGCAAAAAGCGCCGACGAACTTTATTCCGTTTTCATGTCCGACTCCGTCGCCTGATACCAGTGATTGTGGAGTGTTGTAGCCAAGCGGGAATGTGATTTCACTTTTCTAGATTCTATGGGATGCTGTTCTCTGGAATTCCCCAAAACGGGAACGGTCTTCGTTACTTTATACGACCAAGTTGATAGGGTTTAGGGACAAACGAAGGGGGTCCATCCATGCAGACGATAAAGCTTTCCCGGCTGCTCGCCACCGCAGTTCTGATCGGCAGTTTCTCGATTGCGGCGGTTGCGCCGACATGGGCTGCGGACAAGACGCTTCTGAATGTGTCCTACGATCCGACGCGCGAGTTATATAAGGATTTCAACGCCGTCTTCGCGGCGAAGTGGAAGAAGGATACCGGCGAGACCATCAATATCAAGGCTTCGCACGGTGGTTCCGGCGCGCAGGCCCGCTCGGTCATCGACGGTCTCGATGCAGATGTCGTCACCCTGGCGCTCGAGGGCGATATCGATGCGATCGCCAAGGCGACGCATAAGATCCCCGCGGACTGGAAAACCAAGTTCCCGAACAATTCCGTTCCCTATACCTCGACCATCGTCTTCCTGGTGCGCAAGGGCAATCCGAAGGGCATCAAGGACTGGTCGGATCTGGTCAAGGATGGTGTCGAGGTCATCACGCCGAACCCGAAGACATCGGGTGGCGCGCGCTGGAATATTCTGGCGGCATGGGCATGGGCCAAGCACGCCAATGGCGGCGACGACGCAAAGGCGCAAGAGTATCTCACGCAACTTCTCAAGCATGTACCGGTTCTCGATACCGGTGCGCGCGGCGCAACGACGACCTTCGTCCAGCGCGGCCTCGGCGATGTCCTGCTTGCCTGGGAAAACGAAGCCTACCTCTCGATCGACGAACTCGGTCCTGATAAATTCGAGGTCGTGACCCCGTCTTTCTCGATCCGGGCTGATCCGCCGGTCGCAGTCGTCGACGGCAATGTCGACGCCAAGGGGACCCGCAAGATCGCGGAAGCCTATCTGAACTATCTCTACTCGGATGATGGTCAGAAGATCGCCGCCAAGCATTATTATCGGCCGATCAAGCCGGCAGCGGCCGATCCCAAGGA
Source organism: Rhizobium sp. 11_C7_N12_5 (assembly GCF_051811145.1). Taxonomy (NCBI): domain Bacteria; kingdom Pseudomonadati; phylum Pseudomonadota; class Alphaproteobacteria; order Hyphomicrobiales; family Rhizobiaceae; genus Rhizobium; species Rhizobium sp. 11_C7_N12_5. Next base: position 1,850,909 of record NZ_JBPWPY010000002.1, on the reverse strand, counting down.
TGTCGCCCGTTTCCCGGCTTTGAAGCTCGCAACGATTGACGATTTCGGTGGATGGGCTAAAGCTCAGCCGAAGTTCTTCGACGACGGTGGCGTCTTCGATCAGGTCTACAAGCCGGGAAAATAAGTCTGAATGCATTCCATAACCCGCAAACGGTGGCGGTTTCGGCAGCCGAGTGTCATTCCGGGCTTCGGATTGGCGCTCGGCGTTACCTTGGCTTGGCTCATCTTTATCGTTCTCATCCCGCTGTCGGGACTGCTGTGGAAGAGCAGCTCTCTTGGCTGGGAGAAATTCTGGGCCTTGGCTCTTGATCTGCGCACGCTTTACGCGCTGCGCATGAGCTTTGGCGGTGCCTTCATCGCGGCGCTCGTCAATGCAGTTCTCGGGCTCATTCTGGCCTGGGTGTTGGTGCGTTACCGTTTTCCCGGCAAGCGCATCATCGACGCCATGGTCGATCTGCCATTCGCGCTGCCGACAGCGGTTGCCGGTATCGCGCTGACGACGCTTTATGCACCGACCGGCTGGATCGGACAGTTTCTGACGCCGCTCGGCATCAAGATCGCCTTCACTCCGGTCGGCATCGTCATCGCGCTGATTTTCGTCGGCCTGCCCTTCGTGGTACGCACCGCCCAACCGGTCATGGAGGAAATCGACCGCGAAGTCGAAGAGGCGGCCGCGACCTTGGGAGCGACCCGTTTCCAGACGATCACCCGGGTTTTGTTGCCGGGACTGGCGCCTGCCGCGCTAACCGGTTTTGCGTTGGCTTTTGCGCGCGCTGCCGGCGAATACGGATCGGTCATCTTTATCGCCGGCAACAAGCCGTATGTCTCGGAAATTGCGCCTTTGCTTATCGTCATCCGCCTCGAGGAATATAATTACGCGGCGGCAACGGCGATCGCGACGGTGATGTTGTTCATCTCCTTCACCATGCTTTTGATCATCAATCTCATTCAGGCCTGGAGCAGGGGGAGGTACGGCTATGGCACATGATCTTTCCGCCGCCTCCGGTGTAGAGCATCCCGTCATTACCGAAAGCCGGGTCGCGCGCATTATTTTCGTGGTGATCTCGCTCGTCTTTCTGACGCTGATGGTGCTGCTGCCTCTGGCGGCCGTCTTCGTTGAGGCCTTCCGCAAGGGCATAGAGGCATTTTTCGATGCCCTGGTCGACGACGAGACTTTTGCCGCAATCAAGCTGACATTGATCGTTGCCGGCATCAGCGTGCCGCTTAATCTTGTCTGCGGCGTCGCGGCAGCCTGGGCGATCGCCAAGTTCGAGTTCAAGGGCAAGGCATTCCTGACGACCCTGATCGATCTGCCTTTCTCCGTCTCGCCGGTCATATCCGGTCTGGTGTTCGTGTTGCTGTTCAGTTCCAACAGCACACTCGGTCCCTGGCTGCAGAGCCACGGTATCCAGATCCTGTTTGCTGTTCCCGGTCTCGTCCTGGCGACGATGTTCGTGACTTTCCCCTTCGTCGCGCGCGAATTGATCCCGCTGATGCAGGAGCAAGGGAACGCGGACGAGGAGGCGGCCCTCTCGCTCGGGGCCAATGGCTGGCAGACCTTCTGGTACGTCACGCTGCCGAACATAAAATGGGGTCTGCTTTACGGCGTTCTGCTCTGCAACGCCCGTGCCATGGGTGAATTCGGCGCCGTCTCGGTCGTCTCCGGTCATATCCGCGGTGAAACCAACACCATGCCGCTGCAGGTCGAGATCCTTTATAACGACTATAATTTCTCGGGAGCGTTTGCCGTTGCCACGCTGCTGGCCATGCTTGCCCTTGTCACACTTATACTGAAGACGTTGCTGGAAATGCGCTATAGCGAAGAGATCGCAGCCAGCCGGCGTCACTGAAGGAATTTTTGATGGAAGTTCGCGTTCAAAATCTGCGCAAGGAATTCGGTCGCTTTCCCGCATTGCATGACGTCTCCCTGGATATTCGTTCGAGCGAACTGATTGCGCTTCTCGGGCCGTCCGGCTCCGGCAAGACAACGCTTCTGCGGCTGATCGCCGGGCTGGAGACGCCGACGGAAGGTCGGATTTTCTTTGGCGAAGAGGATGCTTCGCGAAAGACCGTGCAGCAGCGCAATATCGGCTTCGTGTTCCAGCATTATGCGCTGTTTCGGCATATGACCGTGCTGGAGAACATTTCATTCGGCCTCAAGGTCCGCTCTGCATCGCGTCGCCCGCCACGTGCCGAAATTCATCGGCGCGCTACGGAACTGTTGGAACTGGTGCAGCTCAACGGCCTGGAGAAGCGTTATCCGGCGCAGCTTTCGGGCGGCCAGCGCCAGCGCGTGGCTCTGGCGCGCGCCATGGCGGTCGAGCCGAACGTGCTGCTTCTGGACGAGCCTTTCGGCGCCCTGGACGCGCAGGTGCGCAAGGACTTGCGTAAGTGGCTCAGGGAAATTCACGATCGCACCGGTCATACGACGGTTTTCGTGACCCACGACCAGGAAGAGGCGCTGGAGCTTGCCGATCGGGTCGTGGTTCTCAACAAGGGCGCGATCGAGCAGGTCGGCACACCGGACGAGATCTACGATACGCCGAATTCCCCGTTCGTTTATGGCTTCATCGGTCAATCCAACCGCGTCAAGGTGCGCATCACCAGCGGCGAGATATGGTTCGAGGACAGGCCGCTCGGTTTGAGTACGCCGCATGAGCCGGATGGCGAGGCCTATCTCTATTTCCGTCCGCACGACATCGAGCTTCATGAAGGCGATGGTGGTGCGATCGCCGGCTTGCTCGTTGGAAGCAGGCGTGTCGCCGGCACGCGCCATCTCGAAATCAATATCGGCGCCAGCCACGATCCTATCGAGATCGAGCTGCCGCCGAACAAGGCGGATGCTCTCGACCGCAACCGCATCGCATTCAGGCCGACCCGCTGGAAGCTGTTTCGCAACGGCAGCTGAAATCGATCGCCGTGCTTATAACTGCGCCTCAGTCTTCGGGGTGAGCGGCTGAAGCAAAGCCACCGCCCTGAAAGATGACGGCCGGATCGTTCGGATCTTCCTCGGGTGTCCTCGCGAGAATTTCGGCCCGCCAATGGGCGGCGTTATCCTGCGGTTTCCAGCCGAGGAAGGCGGCATTGCCGTTATCCCACCATTGTTCGTCATTGTCGGAGACGCCGTAGACGATCGTATGTCCGAGCCTGGGGGCTTCGAAGGCGCGTCCGCAGAGGGAGAGAAAATCCCGGACGCTGAACCAGGTTGCCAGCATGCGGGTGTTGCGCGGCTCGGGAAAGCACGAGCCGATGCGCACGGACAGCGTTTCCTGGCCGAACTTGTCGAAATAGAGGCTCGCCACCGCCTCGCCGAACACCTTGGAAACGCCGTACAATGAATCGGGTCGTGTCGGCACCGTGTTGTCGATGCGCTCGTCGCGGCGATAAAAGCCGATCGTGTGGTTCGAACTGGCAAAGACGATGCGCGGTCTGCCGGCAGCACGGGCAGCCTCGTAGAGATTGTAGAGGCCGACGATGTTTCCCTGCAGGATCATGTCGAAGGGCTTTTCAAGCGAAATCCCACCGAGATGAATGATGCCGTCGACACCCCTGAGCAATTCCTCGACCCCGCTGCGGTCGGCAAGATCGCAGGCAACGAAGCGCTCGCTCGGGCGAAGGTCGTTTATGGGCTTGAGATCGGACAGCACGACAGTCTCGGCAATCTGCGACAGAAGCGGCCTGAGCGCCTGGCCGACGCCACCGGCAGCGCCAGTCAGCAGCAGAGTTTTCAGCATGATTATCTCCCGGATCGGTCTAGTCGGTGGGGACGTTATAAGATGGTCTTTCGGCAGTCACCATATATCTGCGGAGCGCCTATTTAAAAGCGAGGAAGTCCGGAATCTGGTGTTATATCAGGCCGTTCGGCGGGAATGTCTGATCAAGCAAGCCGCGACGCCGGCGATCTCTAGGCAGTGCGCGTATGCGCCTGGGCTTCACCGTCCAATGTTTCCAAACTGATCACGGCCTTGATGGGCAGATGATCGGACGCGACGCGCGCCAATGGCGAGTCGTGGACTTCGACCGCTGAGATCATGCCGCGCCGGTTGGCCATGATGCGATCCAATGCCAGAAGCGGCAGCGCCGCGGGGAAGCTCGGCACGGCCGGAGGCAATGGCCCAAAGGCGGCCTGGAAGGTACTGAGCGACGAACGGTCGCCGAGCCGCCATTCATTGAGGTCGCCAAGCAGGATTGTCGGGATTGAGCCGCCGTCATTCATCAGCTCGACGATCAGGCGCGTTTGCTGGGCACGCGAGCGATGCAACAGGCCGAGATGGGCGGCGATGATCCTGATGCTTCCGCCACGCGCCAGTTCTATCTCGGCAATCAAGGCGCCGCGCGGCTCCAGCCCGGGCAACTTTATCTGATGCACGTCACGCACCGTGCCCTGCTTGAACAGCACGACATTGCCGTGCCAGCCATGCGCCTTGGTGACGCCGGCGATCGGCACGGGAATGAGCCCGGTCTCGCGTTCGAGCCTGCGCAGATCGAGCAGGCCCGTGCGTTCGCCAAAACGCGTATCGGCCTCCTGCAGGCCGATGACGTCGGCATCGATTTCATGGATGACCCGGCTGGTCCTCTCCGGATCGAAGCGCCGGTCGGCGCCGACGCATTTGTGGACATTGTAGGAGGCGATCAGGGTGCCTTCTGGACGGGCAGGTTTGCCGGCTTGCTTGGGGCTCGATTTGCTTCTGCTCTTCAGGCTTTCCAGGATGCTCGCACGAAGACTTTCTTTCTTTTTCCGCATATGTCCGTCGACCGTTCCCTTGACCAGACCACGCCGGGCGTATCGGTATGAGTATAGGAAGCGAAGACCGGCCTTGTCATGTAAAAAGGCTGCGATGAACGCAGATTGGCCGAAGGAGCCTTTATTAGAGATAGGGCGAGCCGAGCCAGAGGATCTTCTCGATCAGCCTGACGACAAAAGGCCGAGCCCGGAGCTTTTCGAGGTCCACCGGTTGCGCCGTTTCGAGTATCGCGCCGATATGCGCGTCGATCGTCCCGGCAAAACCGCGGTCGATGACCTCCAGATCCACTTCGAAGTTCAGCCGCAACGAACGGGGATCGAGATTGGAGGAGCCGACATAGGCCCATGTGCCGTCGATCGCCAAAAGCTTGGAATGGTTGAACGGACCTTCGGCACGCCATATACGGCAGTAGCTCTTCAGCATCTGGTCGAACTGCGCCGTCATGGCGCGGTCCACGAGCACGAGATTGTTGGCTGTCGGCACGATGATATCGACTTCGACACCACGCCGTGCTGCCGTCACCAACGCGCTGATGAGCTCCCGATCCGGCAGAAAATAGGGCGACATGATGCGGATCGACTTGCGTGCGACCGAAAGCGCGCCGATGAGCATCTTGTGGTTGGTTTCGATGCTGCGATCGGGGCCGGACGTGACAACCCGCATGAAGACCGGCGCTCCCGGCTCGTTGGATGGCGCTGCAATCCGCCACTCGTTTCCACTCAAGACTTCGCCCGTCGTGAAGCGCCAGTCCTCGGCCGCCGTGTTGAAGAGATCGGCGACTGCAGGCCCCGTCACGCAGAAATGCATGTCGCGGGCGCAATGGTCGGTGGCGAATTCGCGCGTGAAGCCCTGCCGGATGTTCATGCCGCCGGTAAAGGCGATCCGTCCGTCGATGCTCAGGATCTTGCGGTGGGTGCGCAGATTGGCATAGGGCAATCTGAGCCCGATGATGACGTTGCCGTTGAAGACGTCGACGTCGACGCCTCCTTGGCTGAGATAGCCCATGATACTCGGCACGGAATAGCGGGCGCCGACGGCGTCGATCAGCACGCGAACGCTGACGCCGCGTTTGACCGCTTCAATCAGCGCGTCGGCCATGCGCAGGCCGATGGGGTCGCGGTCGAATATATAGGTTTCCATGAGAATGCTGCGTTCCGCGCCGTCTATGGCGGCCTTCATCGCCGCATAGGCCGCATCGCCGCTCGTCAGCATTTCGATCGTATTGCCGGTGCTCATCGTGTAGCGGGCGACACGGTCGCCGAGCGTCTTCATCGAGGCAAAGCGTTCGCCGAAATTACGCCGCACCTGGTCATCGTCTGCGTCGAAACTGGCAAGGTCGCCGCTCGCATCCTTGCGAAAGAGGGCGTCGCGCTGCGAACTCAGCGAAGCGCGACGGATGCGGTTGATGCCGGCGAACATGTAGAGCAATGCGCCGATGATCGGCGACAGGATGACGACGCCGACCCAGCCGATTGCCGCTCGCACATCCTCTTTCGTCATGGCCGCATGAATTGCGGCAGCCGCACCCATGGCAATGGACAGGACGGCAAGAATTTGGCCCCAATGGGCAACCAGAAGGTCAAACATGGCGCAAGTATATCTTTACCCGCGAAAGCTGCAATCTCGGCCGTCCTGCCAAACGGCTATGCCCGGCCGATAGCAGTGCGAAAACCCGTCGTATTAGATATTTTTAATTGAACAGCATTCTTGCTGCCTTCATATTGATGGTGCTTCGGCTGCTTCGCTACCGTCCCCCACGGTACCCATGTTTCTTGTGCGAGGCGCCACTGCGGTTCGAGTGCCGAGATTCGCGGAAACGTGCCATGGCGTTGTCACGGCCATGGTGTCTTGGCTGCTCGGGGGAGGCAAGAAGCCCGCATTTCAGAACGGGCATTGGTCATCAACCATGTTCAATGATGCGAACGGAGGACAGCGGATGTTGGAATCTCGGGACGAATGGATCAAGAAACGCGCATACGCGATCTGGGAGGAGGAGGGCTATCCTTCCGGTCGCGATACCATGCATTGGGAACAGGCGAGCAACGAGCGCATCGCGCTCGAAAAAAGCGACGGCAAGGATGTCAAGATCAGCGCCAAATCCAAGGCGAAGCGCAAGCCGACGGTTGCCGTGGTTGCTGTTGCAAGTGAACCTGCGCCCAAGCCTGCCGCGAAATTGACATCGAAGAAGGCGGCGGTAGCCAAGGTATAGAGCAGGCGTGCTCTTCTCAAGAATGTGGCGGGGACAAAAGCGGCTCGATGCTCAGCATCGGGCCGTTTGCTTCTTAACGCTGCGGCGGCAGAAATATCTGCAGCAATTTCGGCAGTTTGCGTGCCGGCGCGAAACAGATGTCACACATCGGTGCTAACGAGCGAGGAGGGAGCCTCGCGATGTGCAATAGCTATATCCTTTATCTGAAAGTCGTCGTTTCGACGATCGTCGTGGCGCGCTGTCCTTTATCCTCAGCGGATCGTGCCGAGGTGATGCGATGACATCGCTGCTCGTTCTCGCCAGCCTCTATCTTTTGGCGGCACTCGTGCTGATCCTGATCATCGACCGCTCTGTCGGTGTCTTCTTCCCTGCCTCGGCCAAGCACCGCGCCGAGCCGCAGCATGGCCGTCGGGTACGGTTATCGCCGACGAGCCACGATTCCTCGGGTTAGACAACGGAACCTTTTCCGTGATGATGGGTTGGTTTTTCATCCGCAACGAGGAGAAGAACCATGCCACGAGGAGACAAATCCGCCTACACCGACAAGCAGAAGCGCAAGGCCGAGCATATCGAGGAAGGCTATGAAGATCGCGGCGTTTCCGCGGATGAGGCCGAGCGCCGCGCGTGGGCGACCGTGAACAAGGAAAGCGGTGGCGGCAAGAAATCCGGCTCGGGCCGGGGGCATCCTGAAAATCATGAATCGTCGGAAAAGGGCGGCAAGCTCGGCGGACGTGCGGCCGCGAAACGTCCGGCTGCGGAGCGTTCAGCATCCGCAAAGAAGGCGGCCGCAACCCGCAAACGCAACGAACAGCGCGCTCATTCTTAAAGAACCGGCATGCGGGGTTCGCTTTTCCATTGAGGCGCCCTTGAAGCCCTGCTGTCAAGGTCGTTGATAGGCGGTGCAAATGCCGCAGGGGCCGCCCTTCCGTTCCGTTGCGCCGATGCTAAATTCGGCATGGAGAGAGTCGAAGCTGGACCGGCCGGTCGGCCGGGAAGGCAGATCAGCCAAAGGGCCAGACTCCTGCACGAGCCGGTGTATCGATGGTCCCATGGGAGGGAAACCGCATGCCTTATGAGCTTTACTACTGGGACGGCATCCAGGGCCGCGGCGAATTCGTGCGGCTGGCGCTGGAAGAGGCTGGCGCCGATTATGTCGATATTTGCCGCGGTCCGGCAAGCAAGGGGCAGGGTACACGCGCCATGTTGGCTATTATGGGCAGCAAGTCCGAGCCTGGCATCCCGTTCGCGCCGCCGTTTTTGAAGGATGGCGATCTGATCATTTCCCATGTGGCGAACATCCTGATGTATCTCGGGCCGACACTTGGTCTTGCCCCCAGGGATGAAGCGCAGCGTCATGAGCTGAACTCTCTGCAACTGACGATCACCGATCTCGTCGCGGAAGTGCACGACACACATCACCCAATCGCCACCTCGAAATATTATGAGGAGCAGAAGGAAGAGGCCAAGGCTCGCTCGGCTGAGTTCATCGACAATCGCATCCCAAAATACCTTGGCTATTTCGAGCGCGTCCTGCAGCAGAACCCGCATGGGCCGGCGCATGTTTTCGGCAACGGGCTTACCTATGTCGATCTGTCGCTATTTCAGGTCTATGAGGGATTGCGTTACGCATTTCCGCGCGCCACCGCGCATCTGGCGGACCGCTATCCCCATCTTGCAGCTCTGCACGCCGCTGTCATGAAACGGCCGAATATTGCTCGCTATCTTCAATCCGACCGTCGTATTCCCTTCAACGAGGATGGCATCTTCCGGCACTATCCGGAGCTGGACAGGAGCGAGGCGTGAGCGAAGGAAGACTGCTGACGTTATTCTTTCCAGTCTGCTGGGGCATATGGGCATTGATCTGGTTTGTGGCATCGTTCGGTGTCAAGAAGGCGACGCGCCACGAGGATCCATGGTCGCGACTGTCGAATACCGCCCCGATCTGGATCTGCGCCTTTCTGCTGGTGGTGCCTTCATCCTGGCTCGGTCCCCTGTCGCTCCGGCTCGTCCCGCGAAATCTGACCTATTACGGCATCGGCGCGGTGCTAACCGTCATCGGGCTCGGCTTCGCCGTCTGGGCGCGCTATCACATCGGCCGTAACTGGAGCGGGGTGATCACGGTCAAGGAGGATCACGCGCTGATCCGCACCGGCCCCTACGCCATCGTCCGCCATCCGATCTATTCCGGCCTGATACTGGCCATCCTCGGCGCAGTGCTGGCTCGAGGCGATATTGCTGCGTTGCTCGCATTCGCCTTCATGCTCTATGCCGTTCTGCGCCGTGTCGGCATCGAGGAACGCTGGATGAGCGAGACCTTCGGTCGCGACTATGCCGACTACAAGGCCAGCACGCCGGCACTGATCCCCTTTGTCGTGTGATATTAGGTCTTCAGCGGTGAAGCGGCATCGAAGAAGTCGGCCCAAGGATCGCCGCTGGCCTTGCTCAGTCGCGAGGTCGCGTTCCTTACCGTAAAGGAGGCGGGTCCGATCTTATTGGTCAACTCTTCCCAGGCTAACGGCATCGAAATCGGTGCACCCCGCCTTGCGCGCGTCGAATAAGGTGCGACCGCGGTGTTGCCGCGGCCGTTGCGCAGGTAATCGATGAAGATGTGGCCGGTCCGCTTTGCCTTGCTGGCGACCGACAGATATGCGTCAGGACTATCGGCGCTCATAGAATGCGCAATCGCCTCGGCTATATCCTTGACCTGCGGCCAGTCCGCCTTGGGCTTGAGGGAGGCAACCACATGCAGACCCTTGCCGCCCGAGGTCTTGATGAAGGAGGTAAGCCCCAGGGCAGAAAAACGCTCCCGTATTTCCTTCGCAGCCGTGATGACCTTGGCCCAAGCGACATCCTCGCCGGGATCGAGATCCATGATGATCATGTCGGGTTTTTCCCAATGATCGGTGGTGGTGCCCCAGGGGTGTATTTCCAGCGCCGCGGATTGGACGAGTGCCGCAAGGCCGTCGAAATCCGCGATCTTCAGGAGCTTGGCGCCGTCCTTGTCCTCGGGATCGGCGATTTCTTCGATATGCGGATTGATGCCTTTCCAGGCATGTTTCTGGAAGAAGCGCGGCCCGCTTATGCCATCCGGGCAGCGCAGCAGCGCCAGGGGACGATTGACGACGAAAGGCGCCATGCGCGGCCAGGCCAATGCGTAATAATCGACGAGATCCTGCTTGCTGACACCGTCGTCAGGCCAGTAGATCCGCTCGGGGTGGGTCAATTGAACGGAGGTTTCGATCCGGTTCTCAATGGGCGTCTTTGCCATTCGCATGCGCTCCATCTTCTTTCGGCGCGATCGCCGCGCCGAGCAAAGATTACCATTGCCCGGCGCAAAAAGTCGATCACCTCTAGCGCCTTACGGCATGAGCTGGCCGCCATTGACCTCGATGATCTGGCCGGTGATATAGCCGGACAGTGTCGGTGACGCGAGGAACAGATAGGCGCCGACGCAATCCTCCGGAGTGCCGACGAAGCCCATGGGAATGGTCTTGCGCTGCAATTCCATCTGCTCGTCATTGGTATAGCGCTCGTGGAACGGCGTTGCGATAACGCCCGGCGCGACCGCATTGACACGGATCTTGTCGTTGACGAATTCCTTGGCGTGACCGTGGGTAATGGTCGAGACGAAGCCCTTGGAGGCGGCATAAAGGATCGCGCCATTGCCGCCGCCGTTGCGGGCGGCGATCGACGTGGTGTTGATGACGAAGCCGCCTTGCTTCTTGAGGTGAGGGTGGGCGGCGCGGGTCGCGGCGAGTACCGAGCGGGCGTTCAAGTTCATCACACGCTCATAGTGCTCGTCGGTCATGGCCGAGGTCGGCAGTCGTCCGAGCATACCGCCTGCATTGTTCACCAACCCATCGAGGCCGCCAAGAGCTTCGGCGGCTTCATTGACGACGCGTTCCGTCTCGCCATCCTGCGAGACATCGCCCTGGATCAGATGCACCGTACCGCCGCTGGCCTTGATCTCGGCAGCCAGCCGTTCGGCCGGTTCGCGGCTGGCATTGAAGTGAAGGCCGACCTTCATGCCCTGCGCGGCGAAGGCGAGTGCAAGCGCTGCTCCGATACCAGTCGAGGCGCCGGTGATCAGCACACGCTTGCCGGCAAGATCGGGAATACGAATGGACGCAAGGGACTGCGCAAGTTCTGTCATGACGACTCCTCCTGAACATCAATCAATCATATGACGAAATCGGTCCTGTCTTAGCAGGCACAGGCGCGGCAAGGCAATCGAGGCGTGACCGACAAAAAGACGCGGCTTCGGGAAGGGCAGGCAGGCAATCCCGTTGAACGAAAACTTCTCCCATTGATTGCTTCGAGCGGTATTGCCGGTTGCAGCTCCTGAACTACGTTCCCATCGGATCGCTGCGATAGGAGCCTCGCCTTGGACAACCCTCCCGAATTGATCTCTCGCCGTCGTCTTTTCTCCGACCCTGAGCGACGTGTGGTTCGCATCAGCCCCGACGGGACGCACGTTGCCTTCCAGGCGCCCTTGGACGGCATACTGAACATATGGATCGCACCGCTCGACGATGTGGGCAACGCCAGGCCGGTGACTGAAGTCAGGGACAGAAATATTGCGGCATGGCATCTGTGGACGCATGACAACCGCTATGTCGTCTATGCCCGCGACCAAGCAGGCGACGAGAACTGGCAGATCTGGAGGGTTGATGTCGAGACGGGAGAATCCAGATACCTAACGCCAAGCCCAGGAGTGACTGCCTACATCCAACAGAGGTCGCTGCATTTTCCGGCTGAGCTGCTTATTGCCCATAACGAGCGCGACAAGCGCTATGTCGATCTCTATCGCGTCGATATAGCCAGTGGTGACGCTGCTCCTGTGCACCTCAATGAAGAGTTCGGCGGCTTTTTCACCGACGATCAATTCCATGTTCGGTTCGCAAGTCGCCAGACCGAAAATGGTGCGACCGAATATCTTCAAAGGAATGGGAAAGGAGTGTGGGAACGGTTCACGCTGATCGACGTTGAGGACGCCCTCACCACCCGACCGATTGAATACAGCAGCGATGGCCGCGAGCTCTATTGGCTGGACAGCCGCGGGCGTAATACAGCGGCGGTTGTCGCTCAGGATCTGCGCGGCGGACAATCACGCGTCCTCGCTGAAGACCAGCAATCCGATTATGTGTCCGTTGTGCTGGATCCAATCACTCGGCGCCCGCTGGCCGCCGCACGCCAGTTCGAGCGGATCGAGTGGCAGGCCCTCGATCCGGAATTCGAAGAGACTTTGGCGTTCCTCACGCAGGATTCTCGCGGGGACTTACTGTTTGCAGGCATGTCGCAGGACCGGAGACATATCCTCTACGCCTACCAGTACGACGATGCGCCGCTTGAATATTTCCACTACGACCACGTCGCAAAGCACAAACGGCGGCTGTTCGGCTCGGTACCGGCTCTCGAAAACGCGCCGCTGGTTCCGATGACGCCGTCGACCATCCGCTCGCGCGACGGGCTGGACTTGCATTGCTACCTTTCACTGCCGGATGGAGCGGAGGCCGGCGCAAAGCTGCCGATGGTGCTGCTGGTTCACGGTGGCCCCTGGGGCCGGGATGCCTGGGGCCTTTCTGCAAATCATCAATGGCTTGCCAATCGCGGCTACGCGGTTCTGAGCGTCAATTTCCGCGGTTCGACCGGATTCGGAAAGGCCTTCGTCAATGCCGCGAATCTCGAATGGGCCGGGAAAATGCATGACGACCTGATCGATGCGGTCGACTGGGCGATCGCCGAAGGCATTGCCGATCCTTCCAGAATTGCGATCATGGGTGGGAGCTACGGCGGATATGCCGCGCTTGTCGGGCTGACGTTCACGCCGGAGAAATTCGCCTGCGCCATCGACCTCGTCGGAATATCCAGCCTGGTCACTTTCATCAACACGATCCCAGAATATTGGAAGCCCTGGAAATCGCTGTGGAAGACCCGGATGGGAGATTTCGATACGCCCGAGGGCCTTCAGTTTCTAGAGGAACGCTCGCCACTCAACAGAGCGGACCGGATCGTGCGACCGCTCCTGATCGCTCAGGGAGCCAACGACGTTCGCGTCAAGGCATCGGAATCCGATCAGATCGTCGCCGCGATGCAGAAGCACGGCATTCCCGTTACTTACATTTCCTATCCCGACGAAGGTCACGGCCTCGGGCACGCGGAAAACCGCCGGTCCTTTGCCGCAGTCGCCGAGGCGTTTCTCGCTGCGCATCTGGGCGGTCGGTTCGAGCCCTTAGGTGATGCCTTCGAGGGCTCGTCTCTCGAGTTCAAGGCGGGTCGGGGCCTCATACCTGGTTTGCAAGATCAATAAGACCGCCGCCATGATGCGCACGGCCATGCGTGAACCTCGACAAGGATCGGGAAGAGGCCTCTGGCGTCGCCGTGTCACGGCGGATAAGGAAGATGGCAATGGAGTCGAGCGCCTGGCCCTCATTGATAATGAAGCGATGGCGACTGCGGCTTTCGACAACAGAGAGAGACCGAATATATCATGAGCAAGAACAAGCTGATCCGTTTCGATATCGCCGATAGTCAGGCCGGCGGCCAGCGGCGTCCTTTCGCCAAGGCCGTGCGTGCCGGGGATTTCGTCTATGTTTCGGGTCAGGTTCCGACCGTCAACGGCGAGGTCGTGGTCGGCAATATCGTCGCGCAGACCGAGCAGGTCATCGCCAATATCAAGGAAGTTCTTGCCCTGGCCGATTGCACCCTCGAGCATGTGGTGAAGGTCAATGCCTGGCTGGACGACGCACGCGATTTTTCCAGTTTCAATGCGGTCTTCCAGAAGCATTTCATCGATCATCCGCCGGCGCGCTCGACGGTTCAGTCGCCGATGATGGTCGATGTAAAGGTCGAGATGGACGTCATCGCCTACAAGCCGCTCGACTGAACTGACGCTCCTTGATTATTTAGAAGCTCCGTTTTGAGGTGTCGCTTCCAAAGCGGAGCTGTCTTGCAGCGAAGGGATTGCGGTGCGCGCCTGCGGCGCCGCGATCCGTATTTTAGAGCGGTTACGCGTTTCACGGAATCGCCTGACCGCTCTATGCTATTGTTTTTACGCAATTCCGGACGGAAAACCGCTACGCACTTTTCCTGGAATTGCTCTAGCCACTCGTCCCGGCGGCGCTGCGGCCATTTCTCTGCGGACAACATCTGTTCCCGGGCGTTTCCCTGTTGAACAAGAGTCCAAACCGGCCAGCGCCCCGTTATCGGCATATGACCGGAGTGAGCCGGACAGCCCGCCAGTCTCTCCATAATTTCGATTGTGACAGATCGCCGCTCAGTCAGCAGCGGCTGCGCGTGATTGCTCACGCCAATGCTTGTTGATTTCCAATCAGCGGATTGACGTGTGCGCAAACTCAAGATTAAATCAATTTGATTGACTACTCGAAATAAACGAGAGGGAACTAAAAATGGGAATGAAGAAAAGCAGATTGCGTAATCTTTTGCACCGGGCTCCATGGCTTGCGACGGCGGCATTGGGCGCCACGCTGGCATTCGGTTCGGGTGTCGCCTCGGCCGCCGAATCAGTGCTGACGATGCACATTGAGGAGCAGACCAGCTGGGTCAGTAACTTCAATCCCTTCGATCTGGCCGGTCGCCGCCAGAGCACGATGGATTTCATCTATGAGCCGCTGGTCATCTTCAACGCCAATGACGGCGGCAAGCCGGTCTGGCGTCTGGCGACGAGCTACAAGTTCTCCGATGATCTGATGTCGATCACCTATGAGCTGCGTCCCGGCGTGAAGTGGTCGGATGGCCAGCCGCTGACCTCGGCCGACGTGAAATACACGATCGACCTGATGCTGAAGAACCCGGCTGTCGACACCGTCGGCGTTGGCCAGACTGTCGCTTCCGTCGAGACGCCTTCGCCGACCCAGGTAAAGATCAACCTCAAGGCCGTGAATTCGGAATTCCCCGAATCCCTGGCCGACCTTGCCGTCGTGCCGGAGCATATCTGGAAGAACATTGCCGATCCGGTCGCCTACAAGAATGAGAAGCCCATCGGGTCCGGGCCGATGACGGAGGTTCGCCGCTTTACTCCGCAGGTCTATGAGCAGTGCCGCAATCCGAATTATTGGGATGCGGCGTCGCTGCATGTCGATTGCCTGCGCCTGCCGCAGATCTCGGGCAACGACCAGATGTTGGCGCTGCTGCCGGAAGGCACGGTCGACTGGATCGGTTCTTTCCTGCCGCAGATAGACAAGACCTTCGTGGCACTTGATCCGCAGCATAACGGTTACTGGCAGCCGCCGGCGGAAACCGTCGCCTTCCAGATGAACTTCAAGTCCACGAATGTCGGCAATCTGGAGGCCTTCAAGGACCTGAACTTCCGTCACGCTTTCAGCCTGGCGATGGACCGCACGTCGATGGTCGATATTGCCGGCTTCGGCTATCCGGTCGTCAACCTGCATGCGAGCGGTCTGCCACCGCGTTTCGAATCCTGGCGCAACAAGGCTGCCGAAGGCGACAAGGATGCCTTCATGGGCTTCGACACCGACAAGGCGAACAAGATTCTCGATGACGCCGGTTACAAGAAGGGCGCCGACGGCTTCCGCACCACGCCAAGCGGCAAGCCGATCGCTTTCCCTGTCATCGTGCCGAATGGCTGGACGGATTGGATCGACGCCGTGCAGATCGCCGTTGAAGGGCTGCGGGCCATCGGCATCAATGCCTCGGTCGCCACGCCTGAATACGAGCAGTGGCGCAAGCAGCTTCTCGACGGCAGCTTCGATGTCGTCATGAACTCGCGCGCCGACAGCGCCACACCGTTCCAGGGCTATTACCAGAGCCTGTCGACGGACTATGCCGGTAAGCTCACCGTCGCCGCACCGCGCTACTCCAACCCGAAGCTCGACGCGCTCTTCGATCAGTATCGGAAGTCGTCCTCCGATGACGATCACAAGAAGATCTTCAACGATATCCAGGTTCTGATCGCCGATGACTTCCCGGTCGTGCCGGTCTTCAACGGACCGACCTGGTACCAGTATTCCAGCAAGCGGTTTACGGGCTGGGTCACCGACAAGGATCCGGTCATGAACCCGGAAAATCACGACAACAACCGCATGCGCCTCATGCATCTCTTGCGTCTGAAGCCGGTCCAATAAGACCTAAGCAAGGGAAGCGGACATGCGTATTTCCAGCCGACGCCTGGGCGTCTATGCGGTGGCTTTGGCCTTCGCGATCGTCGTGAACTTCATTCTTCCCCGGCTCATGCCGGGGAGTCCCGTCGACGCCATGGTGGCCCAGCTCGGGCCGCGGGCAACGCCCGCCGCCGTCGAGGCAATCAAGGCGCGCTTCGGCGAGATCGATCAGCCGATCATGATGCAGTTCGTCGATTATCTCAAAGGCCTCGCGACGCTCGATCTTGGCGTTTCGGTCAAATACTATCCGCAGACCGTGGTGCAGGTGTTGAGCCGTGCCACGCTCTGGACGATCTTCCTGGTGGTGACGGCGATCATCTTTTCGCTGTGCGTCGGCGTCGTGCTCGGGGCGATCTCGGCCTGGCGCCGCGGCGGGCGGTTCGACACTGTCGTATCGCCTCTCGCCGTGATCATGTTCTCGATACCGCCCGTGATCATCGCCCTGACGATCCTCTTCGTCTTTGCGGTATCGCTGCGCTGGTTCCCCGTGGGGTACGCCTATGATCCCAATCTCGATCCGGGCTTCAACTTCACATTCGCCGGCAGCGTCTTCATGCATGCCATCCTGCCGGTCCTGACGCTCTCGCCATTCCTCATCGGCGAATTCCAGACGACCATGCGCTCCTCCATGATCGTTATACTGGGGGAGGACTATGTGACCATGGGGCGGGCGAAAGGGCTCAGCAATCTCGCAGTCATGTTCAGCTATGGCGCCCGCAACGCCCTTCTGCCCGTATTGACCAACCTGGCGCTGATGCTCGGTGCGGTCTTTGGCGGCTCGATCGTCACGGAGATCGTTTTCAATTATCCGGGCCTTGGCCTGACGCTGTTCACCGCCAGCGTGGCCCGCGATTATCCCGTCATTCAGGGCCAGTTGCTTCTGATGACAATGGCGACCCTCGCAGCGAACTTCCTGGTCGACATCATCTACGGCCTGGTCGATCCGAGATTGAGGGAGGGGACGTAATGGGCTTCGCGTTGAAATCAATCTTCAGCCAGAAGAAGGCCCTCTTTGGCTTCGTCATCATTGCCGTCTTGTGCCTGATGGCCATTTTTGCGCCGGTCATCGCGCCGGGCGAGCCTGGTGCACGCGTCGGCCGTTCGCATCAGGCGCCATCGGTCGAGCATGTCTTCGGCACCACCAAGATGGGTCGCGACGTCTACCGGCAGTTCGTCTGGGGTGCCAGGAGCTCGCTTTCGGTGGGCTTTGCGACCGGCATCGCCATTACCGTGATCGGGACTGCCATCGGGCTTATCGCCGGCTACGCCGGCGGCAAGACGGACGCGGTGCTCGATCTCGCGACCAACGCCGTGCTCGTCATACCCAATATGCCGTTGCTCATCCTGCTTGCCTCCTTTGCAGGCACGGTCGGGCCGATGACGATCATGACGATCATCGCCTTGACCTCATGGCCCTGGGGTGCGCGGATGACGAGGTCGCAGACGATGGCGCTGCGCAATCGCGATTTCGTCACTGCCGCCAAGATGATCGGCGAGCCGGCCTGGCGCATTATCTTCGTTGAAATCCTGCCCAATCTGACGCCGCTGATCGGCATCAACCTCGTCGGCAGCATCATCTATGCCATCGTTGCGCAGACGACGCTCGAATATCTCGGCTTCGGCGATCCGCTGAAGGTCACGTGGGGCACTATGCTCTACAATGCCCAGAATGCCTCGGCGATCATGGTTGGCGCATGGTGGGATATCGCCGTTCCCGCCGCCGGTATTGCGCTCACGGGCCTCGGCTTAGCGCTGATCAACTTCACCTTCGACGAAATCGCCAATCCGCAATTGCGCTCAGGCCCGGCATTGACCCGGTGGTTCCGCCTGACCCGAGCCCGCAACCGCATGATGAGGGCTGGCCAATGAGCGACAATCTGCTGGAAATTGAAAACCTCAATATCGACTATCTGGTCGACAAGGGTGACTTCCGGGCGGTGAAGAATGTTTCCTTCAACATCGGCCGCGGCGAGATTTTCGGTCTCGCAGGCGAATCCGGTTGCGGCAAGAGCACCATCGCCTATGCCATAACCAGGCTTTCCAAGGCGCCGGCCTGGGTCAGCGGTGGAAGTATCCGCCTGGATGGGCAGGATCTGCTGCGGATGCCGGAGATCGACCTGCAGAAGATCCGCTGGAAGCGGATCGGCATGGTCTTCCAGAGCGCCATGAACTCGCTCAACCCGCTGATGCGGGTAGAAGCACAGTTTCATGATGTCCTGCACCGCCATACTGGCTGCTCCCGTCAGGAATCCCGCGCCCGCGCCGAGGAAATGTTCAAGCTGGTCGGCATTCCCGCGCATCGCGTCGGCGATTATCCACATCAGTTTTCCGGAGGCATGCGCCAGCGCATCGTCATCGCCATATGCCTGGCGCTCAGACCCGAACTCATCATCATGGACGAGCCGACGACCGCACTCGATGTCGTCGTTCAGCGCGAAATTCTCGAGCAGGTCCTCGACCTCCAGCAGACCTATGGTTTCTCGGTGCTGTTCATCACCCACGATCTGCATCTGATGGCCCAGCTTTGCGGGCGCATCGGCGTCATGCTGAAGGGTGAGCTCGTCGAGGTCGGTGACGTCACGCAGGTCAGCCAGGCGCCCGCTCATGACTACACGCGCAAGCTCTGGAACGCCATTCCGCAGCTTCCAGGCAACGTCCACCTTTCGGGAGCTTTGGTATGAAACCGCAGACACAGGCATCGATTGCCGAACCCGTCATCCAGCTCGAGAACATTCAGCGCGATTTCGGTCCCGTGCAGGCGCTCAAGAGCGTATCCTTCTCGTTGTTTGCGGGGCGTGCATTGGCTCTGGTCGGTGAATCCGGTTGCGGCAAGACTACCTGCGCCCGGATCATCGCGCGGCTCGACAGGCCGACCGGCGGCAAGCTTTTCTTTCGGGGACAGGATCGCACCGCGCGCGGCTCCGGCAACGACGAGCGGCCGTACCGCAAGGATGTCCAGATGGTCTTCCAGGACCCGTTCTCCTCGCTCAACCCGGCCTTTACCGTCAATCATCATCTGTCGCGGCCGCTGCAACTGCACGGGCAGGACAAGCCGAAAGCCGGGCGCGGCGAAGACATAATGCGGCTTCTGGAAAGTGTCGGCCTCGATCCGGCGCTGACGCGACAGAAGTTTCCGCATGAGCTATCGGGTGGTCAGCGCCAGCGCGTCAATATCGCCCGCGCGCTGGCTGTTTCGCCGAGCATTCTGGTGGCCGATGAGCCGACTTCGATGCTTGACGTCTCGATCCGCAAGGACATCCTGGAACTGCTGGCGCGTGTGAAGCGGGAGAACGACCTCGCCATGCTCTACATTACCCACGACATCGCCACGGCTGCCCATGTCGCCGAGGAGATCGTCGTGATGTTTGCCGGTCAGATGGTGGAATGGGGCGACACCGCTACGGTGCTCGCCGCTCCGAAGCATCCCTATACGCAGCTGCTGCTATCCGCGGTTCCGGACGGCGGCCGCCGGTTCGTGACCGGCGGCAGCGCCCGCTTCCTCGAGCAAGCGGAGAAAGTCCGCGCGCTCAGCCGGCCGATCTCGACCGTGGTCGAGCAGGTCGGCACCAATCATTTCATGCGTGCGCTAGCCACATCGAACTAGGGGGATTTCACCTTGGATTATCTGGTCAATCTATCGACCTTGCCGCCGGATACGCAGTCACCCGAGCGGATGACGCAAGCCGGCATCACCATCCGGCGTGCCCTGCCGCCGGAGCTGCGGCTGATCACCGGCTGGGTCGGTGACCATTTCAGCCAAGGTTGGGCGAGCGAGACGACCGTGGCGATGACGCGTCAGCCGCCGACCTGCTTCATTGCCACGCGCAATCAGGAGCTTGTCGGCTTTGCCTGCCACGAGGCGACGGCGCGCGGTTTCTTCGGCCCGACCGGCGTTGCGGAGGAGATGCGGGGTCTCGGCATCGGCCGGGCGCTGCTGTTTGCCTCCCTCACCGACATGAAGGCCATGGGTTATGCCTATGCTGTCATCGGCGATGTCGGTCCATCGGAGTTCTACGAGAAAGCGGTCGGCGCGATGCCGATCCCCAACTCCGCGCCCGGCATTTATGCCGGCATGCTCAAGCTTTGAACGATTTTAGATAAAGAGAGAATGTTCATGTCGATACCGCGATCCCTGGCTCTGCGGCTGGAAACAACCTGGAACCCGCCGGCCGACGGCAAGGAATTTTCCTATGTGTTGCGGCTCAAGAACCTTTCATCCGAGCAGCTTTCGGGCTTCTCGCTCTGCGTCAGCGGCCCCGGCCGCGTCGATCCGGCTGGTATCGTTGAAGGTGCCACGGTCTCCAAACGGCTGTCCAACTTCACCGAGTTCCAGCCGCCTGATGGTTTCGTACTGGCCGCCGGCGATACATGGACCATCACGGTCCGTGCGCTGAGCTGGCAGTTTCGCCACTGGAACGATGGGGCCAATAGCGCCTATCTCGCATTGCCCGATGGCACCACGGTTTCACTTGGTACGGAGCCGACGCGAACATCGTCAAGCAATGCGCCGTTGAAGCGCGGTGCGGAAATCTACCCGGTGCCGGCCAATCCGCCGGTGCCGCTGTCGATCATTCCCTGGCCGAACCGCGTTGCCGTTTCCTCCCGCCGCCCGCTGCCGGCAGGCTTTGCCTTGAAGGCTATTGCTCCGGAAGCGCAGGCTGCCGCTGCAAGTTTCACAGCTCTTGTCGAGCATCTCTTCTCGGCCGAAGGTCTCATCCGCTCCGAGGCGGAGGGGGCAGTGCCGGTGGACCTGCACCAGGTTGAAGGTCTCGGTGCTGAGGCCTACAGGCTGGCGTTCTCGCCGGAGGCCATCACGGTCGAAGCGAGTACACAGACCGGCTTCGTCTATGGTCTGGTCACTATCGGCCAGATCTGGCGCGGTGCGCGTCTGCATCCACAGGCATTTTATTTCCCGGCGGGTGGCGAGATCGTCGACGAGCCGGCCATGGGATGGCGCGGGCTGCATCTGGATGTCGCACGCCAATTCTATGGCACCGCCGAGATCAAGAAGCTGATGGCGGTGCTTGCCTGGAACAAGCTCAATCGCTTCCATTGGCATTTGTCGGATGACGAATCCTGGCGTGTCGAAATCGACGCTTATCCGGCATTGACCGAGATCGGAGCGTGGCGTGGTCACGGCCTGCCGCTGCCGCCGCTTCTCGGCTCCAGCCCGGCTCGCACCGGCGGTTACTATACCAAGGCAGCCGTGCGTGACATCGTCAGCTATGCTGGGGGTTTCGGCATCGAGGTCTTGCCCGAGATCGATATACCGGGCCATTGCTACGCCATGCTGCAGGCAATTCCCGAGCTTCGCGATCCCAATGAGGCTGGCAGCTATTATTCGGTTCAAGGTTTTCCGGATAACTGCATCAACCCGGCGCGCGAAAAGACCTATGAGGTGATCGAGACGATCCTCTCCGAACTGATCGAGCTCTTCCCGTTCAAGACGATCCATATCGGTGCCGACGAAGTGCCGCTGGGCGCCTGGTCCGGCTCGCCGGAGGCGCTGGCGCGGCTGCGCGAGCTCGCTGGTGATGAAATTGCACAAGCACATGCCAAGCGATTGAACGTCATCACCAATACGCATGGAGCCGACGATATTCACGGCTCCGGCGCGGCCTTCCTGCAGGCGGAGTTCCTGGAGCGCATCCAGGCATTTCTGGCCTCAAAGGGCTGCGTGACGGGCGGTTGGGAAGAAGCTGCCCATGGCGACAGGATCGACAAGGACAAGAGCTATCTCTGCAGCTGGCGCAATGTCGAAGTCGCGGCCGAGCTTGCCGGTCGCGGATACGAGATCGTGGTTTGCCCGGGGCAGGTCTATTATCTCGACATGGCGATGCGCCCGGATTGGGACGAGCCCGGCGCAAGCTGGGCGGGCCATTCGGACCCGGAGAAACTCTACACCTTCGATCCCGTCGGTGGCTGGACGGACGCCCAGAAAGAAAAACTTCGAGGCATTCAGGCCTGCATCTGGTCGGAGTCGATGACGGATCGGGCCATCTTCGACCGGTTGGTCTTCCCGCGTCTCTCGGCGCTTGCCGAAACCGGCTGGACGAAACCATCGGCAAAATCCTGGGAGCGGTTCAAGGCGCTTGTCGGCACGATGCCGCTGCTATACGGCCTGTATCAATTCTGACAGCTTGATGCATGGCCCTCGGGCGCGGCACTTGTGCCGCGCCCGATTGCGTTTCAGTGATCTGCAAGCTCAATGGCCCTGACCGTTCGTCACAGTTGCTGGACAGTGCGGTGGATGATCGGCTTCTGCAGGACATCGAATTGCGGGTTCGTTTCCGAAAAGATCGGCAGGGCGGCGGCGCCGAGAATGGCGGTATCCTTGCCGGTCGCCCCGACCATCAGGCGAGGGATCGTGCGCTCTTCCTCGGGGTTCACGGGAATGTGCAGCGGTTCCAGACGCGCCGCAAGCTGTGTCATCAGGGTTGTCGGCGCACTGCCGCCAAGCACGATAGTCTGCGGATCGAAGGCAAGCTCGAGAAAATCGATCGTCTGGCGCAGCGGCTGCACCGCTTGTTCCAGCCAGACCTCGAGACCTCGGCTATTGGCCGCGATCATCGCATCGAGATCGTCAGGCAAAAGCTCCTGGGCGTTTTCGATGCCAAGACATTCGTAGGCGACGGATGGCGATACATAGCGATCGAGGCAGCCGCGCTTGCCGCAGCTGCACAGCCTGCCGTGCGGCTCGACGATGATATGGCCGATTTCACCGGCATTGGCGCGGCTGCCCTTGTAGAGATGGCCGTCAAGGAACATGCCGGCGCCGATGCCGCCATCGCCTGCCAGAAAGAGATAGACGAAGCTCCCAAGGCCACGCGCAACGCCGTAAAGCCGTTCGCCGATCGCCGCGGCGGTCGCATCATTCTCGACAATGACAGGCACTTTGATATACCGCTGCAGTTCACGAGCGACCGGGAAATCCTGCCAACCCGGCAGGTTGAGCGGGCTGAGCGATGTAACGCCGCCATCCGCATAGCGTCCGGGCAAGGCAATGCCGGCGCCGAGCAATCGGTCACGATCAAAGGAAAAGGCCTCCAGCAGATCTCTAACGATGTCGGCAAGCACCGGCATCGCCTCGGCCGGGCCTGGTTTGTCGACATGGCGCTCGATGCGGGCGCGAACCGAGCCGGAAAGATCCGTCAGTATGCCGGCGGCGCGCTGGCGGCCGAGTTCAAGGCCGATGGAATAGGCCCCATTCGGGTTGATGGTATAGGGAATGATCGGCTGACCGCGGGCAATTCTTTGTGCTTCCATCGGGATCAGCAGATGCGAACGCGCGAGTTCCTCGACGATGTTGGATACGGTTTGTGTCGTCAGCGCCGTGATGCGAGCAATGGCGGCGCGTGACATCGGCCCGTTGGTGCGAATGGCCTCGATCACGACACGCCGGTTATGCGATTTGGCCTGTTCGAGATTCGTGCCTGAAATTGTCTTCATGAGATGATCGGGAATTTCTGGATCAGCGTTCGGATAGCGTTGTTGCTTGTCACGGGCTGCTGTTGCGTGACGGGGAGGGCGGGGCGTAATTTGCCGTTGCTCGCCCGGTATATAACCACTTTCCATACTTTTATCGATTGGTTCAATACGAGATGGATCAATGGGCGAAAGGTTGGCTCCCACAGGAGGTTTTTTTGCTCCATCGGCGATCGGAGAAGCCTTTACTACAGCCGCCGTTAGGTTAGAGTCGGGTTACCTCGGCGTTCTGCAGAGGGTTGCCCCGGAGGACTTCGATGATCAGGCTGCTCGGACTTGCGATTTTTTCAACCTGCCTTGCCACCGGAGCGATGGCCGCCAATGCCACTTGCAAGGCACAGGCAGCCGACAAGAAGCTGGCGGGAGCAGCCTTGACCAGTTTCAGCAACAAGTGCGCGAAGGATGCGGCAAGTTCTTGCGATGCCCAAGCGGCTACCAAGAAACTAGCCGGCGCCGCCAAGACGAGCTTTGTCAAGAAGTGCACCGCCGATGCCGTCGGCGGTTGATCGCTGACATCAAGAGGTCCCCGGCCCGGTTGTTCTCTGGGCCGAGAGTGGAATGATGTTTGTGCACGACGATCTGATTGGTCACCCTTTCGACAGATGGCGGACCCGTTCTCCAGGTTCCGGCTGCCCCACCCTCCAAGAATGGATGGCTACGATCGTCCGGCTCGATATTGATCGACGAGGTTTCTGCAGGCCCGAATGGTCAATGCCATGACGGTCAGCGTGGTGCCGGCAATGCCGCTGCCCGGGAAGGCGGAGGCATCCGTCACGATCAGGTTGGGAACGTCCCAGCTTTGATTATGGGCATTGAGGACGGAGTCCTTGCTTGAGGCACCCATACGCGCGCCGCCGGTCTCGTGGATGGCGGCTCCCATGCACATGGTCTTTCGGAACCATTGTCGGAACATGAAACGGCTGAACGGATCGGCATCGGGAAAGGCGCCGCGGCCCATTTCCCTAAGGCCGGTGGGCGAACCGATGAATTCCAGCTCGCCGCCGACGCCGCGCACCATCTCGATCAGCACTTCTTCCTGCCGGCGCAGCAGCGCATGCTCCTCCTCGCCCATGACGCAACGGATATGGGGAACCGGAATGCCCCAGGCATCCTTGCGCCTTGTATCGAGCGTGATGCGATTGTCGGCATAGGGCAGCATGCGGCCGAAGCCGAAGAAGGCGAGCCGTGCAGGCTCGTTATCCGGCGTCGGTGCCCGGCCGATGCTGCCCTGATAGTCGAAATCATCGCGGCCTGCATCGCCTTCCCCGAAGCGCGGCACGAAGATGCCGCCCGAGGGATTGTAGAATGGGTCCGTTGGGGCGGAGTCGTCGACTGCCCAGCCTTTTGCTTTCGAGAAGGAGCCGAAGGCCAGGCACGGCAGCTGGTCCATGAAAAAGCGCCCGAGCGTGCCCGAGCTATTCCCCAGTCCCTGGGGATGGCTGGCGGTCGCCGAATTGAGAAGCAGCCGCACGCTTTCGATCGGCGATGCCGAAAGCACCACGAGGGCCGCGCGCGCGGTCTCGACTTTGCCGGTGACACGATCGATGAATTCCGCACCCGTTGCCCGCTCGCCGAGATCATCGGTCGTGATGCGGCGCACGATGGCGTCATGACGGATGGTCAGCCGACCGGTTGCCAATGCCTCGCGTAGCGGCTTCGGCGTGCGCTCGGCATCAGGAGCGATATAGCGCCAGGAAACGACATGCCGCTTGGGCCAACGTCCCTCGACTTCCGTCTTGAAGGTCTCCTCGGCAGGTGTCAGCTTTGCCGGATGCGCGTAGACGCCGTCGGGCAGTGTCTTGATGCCGTCCGGATTGCCATAAAGCCCGAGGCTGGATTCGATCTCGGCATAATAGGGCGCGAGTTCTTCGTACGAAACCGGCCAGTCCTCACCCTTGCCGGTTTTTGAGCGGATCTTGAAGTCATCGTCCGTCCAGCGCAACAGCACACGGCCGAAGCTGTGCAGGCGGCCGCCGCCCTGACGGCCACGTATCCACAGGAATGGCGCATCCTTCGGCGTCGTATAGGGGTTCTTGCGATCGTTGACGAAGAAATGGCTGAAGCGCTCGGTAAAGAAGGCTGCGCGCGCCTGAATGGGCTGGCCCTTGATCGTGGCGCGGGCTCGCTCCCAGATATTGATGCTGCTTGCGGGCGCCTTCTTTCGATTGGGATCGAAATCCTTCTGCGTGACGGCGGGACCGGCCTCCAGCAGCAATACCGACAGCCCTTGGGCAGTCAATTCCTTGGCGGCAAAGGAGCCGGCGGCGCCGGAGCCGATCACCAGCGCGTCATAGATAGTCTGAGACATGAGTCATTTCCGTATGCTGTGAAAGCGGGTTCAGAGGCGGGCGCCATCGGCGTCGAAAAGGGAGGCTTTGGCGATATCGAGCCCGGGTGCGATCGCCGTGCCCGGCTGGAGCGCGGCATCGCCCATGATGCGATAGGATAGGCTTTGGCCTGCCCAGTCGAACCACAGCACAGTGTCCGCTCCCATCGGTTCGACGACGGAGACGATGCCCGGAATGGTGGGCGAGCCGCTTGCCACACCATCCGGCGCGATATGTTCCGGCCGGATGCCGAGCGTGGCGGGACCCTCCTTGACGGCAGTCAAAAAGGGATAGCTGGCCAGATCAATGGCAAGCGCGTTGCTTTCGAAGACCGGCGTGCCTGACCTAAGAACAATCTCGCCCTTGATGAAGTTCATTGCCGGTGCGCCGATGAAGCCGGCAACAAAGAGGTTGACAGGGCGATGGTAGATTTCGGATGGGCTGGCAAGCTGCTGGATCACGCCATCCTTCATGATGGCGATACGGTCGGCGAGCGTGAGCGCTTCCACTTGATCATGCGTCACATAGATCATCGTGTTGCCCAGGCTCTGGTGCAGCTTCTTGATCTCGACGCGCAATTCGTTGCGTAGCTTGGCGTCGAGATTGGAAAGCGGCTCATCGAACAGGAAGACGTTCACTTCGCGCACCAGGGCACGGCCGATCGCGACGCGCTGGCGCTGGCCGCCCGACAGTTCCGAGGGTCGGCGGTCGAGCAATTTGTCGAGATGCAGAAGCGAAGCCGTGCGGGCGATGCGCGCCTCGATCTCGGCCTTGGGAAGACCGGCCACACGCAAGCCGAAGGACAGGTTCTTGCGTACCGACATGCGGGGATAGAGCGCATAGGACTGGAACACCATGCCGATGCCGCGATCCTTCGGTTCGGCCCAGGTGACGTTCTTGTCCGATATCCAGACCTCGCCATCGCTGATCTCCTGCAGCCCGGCGATGGAGTTGAGCAGGGTCGACTTTCCGCAGCCGGACGGCCCCAGCAGCACGAGAAATTCGCGCGGAGCGATGTCGATCCACAGTTTTTCGATGACGGTGTGATCGCCATAGGCGATCTTGAGGTCCTTGACTGACACGGCAGGCTGCATGGCGTTACCCCTTCACAGCTCCGGCGGCGACACCACGCAGGAACCAGCGGCCGGAGAAGAAATAGATGGCGAGCGGAACGACGGCGGTCAGGATGGTGGCAGCCATGTTCACGTTGTAGGCGCGCTCGCCCATGGTGGTGTTGACGATGTTGTTGAGCTGCACCGTCATCGGCAGATTGTCGCGCCCGGCAAAGACGAGGCCGATCAGGAAGTCGTTCCAAATGCCGGTGAACTGGAAGATGGAAGCGACGACGACCATCGGCACGGACATGGGCAGCATGATCTCGAAGAAGATTCGCCAGAAGCCGGCGCCATCGACGCGCGCGGCCTTGCAGAGCTCTTCGGGGATGGCGACGAAATAATTGCGGAACAACAACGTCACCAGCGGCAGGCCGAAGATGACATGGACCAGAACGACGCCGGCCACCGAATTATAGAGGCTCAGATTGGCGAGCAGCCGAACCAGCGGATAAAGGAAGATCTGGTATGGGATGAGGCCGCCGGCCATCAGCAGGCCGAATAAAAGGTTTGACCCCCTCGGCCGCCAGAAGGAGAGGGCATAGCCGTTGATCGCGCCGATGAAGACGGAAATCGCCACGGCCGGCACGGTGATCTTCACCGAGTTCCAGAAGCCGATGCGCACGCCCAGACATTGCGTGCCCATGCAGGCTCCCGACCAGGCCGTCTTCCACGCATTGAAATCGACGGTATCCGGCAAGGCGAAGATGCGGCCCTGGCGGATCTCCTCCATCGTCTTCAGCGAGGTGACGAGCATCGTATAGAGCGGCAGCAGGAAGAACAGCGCGGCCAGGATCAGGAAGGCATAGAGCCCGATCTGGCCGGACGACAGTCGCGAAGGCTTCGGACCGCGGGGATGAAGAGCTGCCATCAGTGTGCTCCCCTTCTTCTGGCACGCATGTAAAGCGCGTATCGAAACGGTGCGACGGCCATGACGACCGAGAGCACGAGCACGGTGGCGCCGGCGCTGGCGAGCCCGAGGTTCTGGCGCTCGAATAGATTGTCCATGATGAATTTCGCCGGCACCTCGGTCGAATAGCCGGGGCCGCCGCCGGTCTGCGCCACGATGAGGTCGTAGGTCTTGATGACGCCCATGGAGAGCAGCATGCCCGACGCGGCAAGCGCTGGCCCAAGTTGCGGCAGGATAATCGAGAGATAGATGCGCCAGACTGGAATGCCGTCGATCTGGGCCGCCTTCCATTGCTCTTCGCCGATGCCGCGCATGCCGGAGAGCGCAATGACCATGACAAGGCCTGCCCCTTGCCAGACGCCGGCGAAAACGACCGTGTAGATCGCCATGTCGCGATTGACGATCCAGTCGAAGACGAAGCTCTGCCAGCCGAGCGCCCTGACCGTCGCCTGGATGCCGAAGGTCGGGTTCAGCATCCATTGCCAGATGAGGCCGGTGACCACGAAGGACATGGCATAGGGATAGAGGAAGATGGTGCGGAACACGCTTTCGAAGCGGACCTTACGATCAAGTGCTGCCGCCAGCACAAAGCCGAGGGCGAGGCAACCTCCCACATAGAGCACGCCGAAAATCAGCACGTTTTCCAGGGACGCGAGCCATCTCGACGTCCGGAACAGCTTAGCATACTGGGCAAAGCCGACATAGTTGGATGACGGAAAGATCGTCGAATCCGTAAAGGACAGGCGCACCGACCAGACCATCGTGCCGATGTAGATGAAGATCGCGGCGATCCACGTCGGCAGGAGGGCATAGGTCGCAGCAAGGGGACGTCTGCGCTTGGCTTGCATCAGCAAACCCTTTCAAAAGGATTGAGCAGAGCCGATCGGAGGGAGGCCTCCGATCGGCCCGTTGCGAGGCCCTATTCGAAGATCGCGAAGAACTTCTCGGCGCCGGAGGCGCTGTCCTCGGAAGGGTTGGTCCAGAACTCGTCGACGAAGTCGTTGAGCGCACCAGCCTGCTGCGGCGAGAGGATCAGGGCCTGGTCCGGCACGATCTTGCCCGCGCTCATCAGTTCCAGCCCCTTTTGCGCGCATATGTCGAGCTTCGACTTGTCGACATCGGTGCGCATCGGCACCGAGCCTTTCCTTAGGGAGAATTCGACCTGCACGGCCGGATCCATGGCGACCTCCGCGAGCAGCGTCTGGCCCTTCTGGGATGCCGCATCGGCGATCTTCGGGAAGGAGAAGGAGTCGGCGACATAGACCATCCCCGGCGATTGCGGGGCGAGCATGCAGCCATAGTCCTTGCCTGGCTGCTTGCCGGCCACAACGAATTCGCCCTTGGCCCAATCGCCCATAAATTGCACGCCGGCCTTGCCGGTGATGACCATGGCGGTCGCGTCGTTCCAGTTGCGACCAGCGGCCCCTTCATCGACATAGGCGCGCAGCTTGCCGAGAATATCGAGCGTCTTCTTCACGCCTTCGACGGATGCATCGCCCTTTTCCTTGTCGACATAGATCTTGAGGAAGCCGTCGATGCCGACCTGGGTCAGCAGGATCATATTGAAAACCTTGGACTCCTGCCAGGATTGGCCACCCCAGGCGACCGGCAGCACACCGGCAGCCTTGAGCTTGTCGAGAGCGGTGAAGAATTCGCCCCAGCTCTTCGGCTCCTCGGTCACGCCGGCCTTGGCGAAGGCATCCTTCGAATAAAACACCCAGCTTTCGCCATGGGCATCGCTCGGCGAAAGATAGACCTTGCCGTTATAGGAGATGAGATCATAGATCGACTTTGGCAGGACATCAGCCCATTTGCCGGCTTTCGCCACGTCGTCGATCGAGTTCAGAAGGCCCTGATTGACGAAATCGGTATTGGCAAGGCCGATCACGGCCTGCTTGGCAGCCGGCGGATCGCCCGCGACCAGACGGTTCTGGAAGGCGGCGTCCGCCGCTCCGAAACCGGCAATGGAGGAATCCTTCCAGACACCGCCGCGCTTTTCGAATTCTTGGCTGATGACACTGAGGGCGGCGGCTTCGCTGCCGGAGGTCCACGAGGTCATCACCTCGGCCTTCGGCTTGTCTTCGGCATAGGTCGGGGTGGATGCCGCGACGAGGGCGGCTCCCACCAATAGCAGTTTCATTCTGTTTTTCATTGTTCCACCTCTTCAAGAAAGCCCTCTTTGCGGGGCCGTTTGGTCTTCAGATCATTGGTGTCAGCGATAGATCGGCAGAAGCGCCTGCCGCACGAGCGTCAACCCGTTTGCGATGTCGGCGACCGGGTCGGGCGCGGCGTCGAGCTCGAGAATGGCCCAGCCTTGATATCCACGGTCGCGCAGGAGCCTGGCCCAGCCCGGCCAGTCGACGCGGCCAAGGCCGAAGCCGCAGAAATAGGGGCGATGGCGATCATGGATATGCTCGTCGATCGGCGTGTCGGCGGGCATCGGCCCGAGCGCGTCCTTCCAGTGGGCGATGATGACGCGCTCATGGTGGCGGTCGACAAGCTGCAGCGGATCGGAGCCGGCAACGACGATATGCGCCGTGTCCGGGCACATATGTACGTAGGCCGGATCCGTCAGCAGCATCAGCAGATCGACATCGCGCGCGGCTGCAAAGATCGAGTGCGCCTCGGTGTGGAGGGCCAGCCGCACGCCCTTGGTGTAAAGGGTGGCGCCGAGGCGGTTGAGGAAATCGGCAATCTTGCGCGCCTGCTCGAAATCGAAGAATCGTGTCGGCTGGGCGCCAAGCGTCTGGCGAAGCGGCGCGCCGATGACCATGATGTCGCTGCCGCAGGCCTTGAGGAACTCGGCGTATTTCTCGGCCTTGTCGATGATGGCGGCTTGCGCGGATGCTTCGGTAAAATCGCCTGCGGCCTCGAGCTCGGCAAAAAAACCGCTCGCCAGTGTCAGCCCACGCTTGGAAAGCTCGGCGGCGAAGGCTTCGACCGAGCCATAGGTCTTTGTCGCATCCTGCCAGTTGAACGGCGAGAAGGTAAGCTCCACGCCGGTGACGCCGGAGGCTTGCACGGCATCGAGAATCTTGTCCCAAAACGCGCGCGGCTCGCTGCGTGACAGGGCGATGATGCCGTCATAATCTCCAACGCGCCAAAATCCGGGGTGGAAGAAAGTGACAAGATCGACGCCAAAGCGAAGCCGTTCCGTTGAGGTCATGAGACTATCCGTTCCTAAGGCATGGAAGATCGTTTGCGGAGCTTTGCTCCACGGCAAATAATCCATAATGATTTCAATGCATTACAACTGGCAATCGTTTGCCGTGCCTAGATAGTAGACAAGTCGTTTTTATATGCAAGCAGTTTTTGGCAATCGTTTGCTAAACCTCTGGGATTGCCGTAGCATCCCGCGCAGCAGGCATCGGGAAGGACGTAAAAAAGTGAAAAATAACAAGGATCTGCCCGTGGAGGAGCATTCGGGACCTTTGATGGCGGATGTCGCCCGGCTGGCGGGGGTCGCCATCTCGACGGTCAGCCGGGCGCTGGCCAATCCCGGTCGTGTGAACGAGAAGACGCGCGCCAAGATCGATGCCGCCGCCAAGCAGCTCGGCTATACACCGAATGCCATGGCCCGAGGTCTTCGCGTCGGCAAATCCAACGTCGTCATGATTGTCCTGCCGGGTTCGCTCTACTATGGCGTCTCGCAGGTCATTCCGCAGGTCCTGCAGGGCATCAACCGGTCCCTGAGCCAGAATGGCTACCATCTGATGATCGCCAACCTCGATCGCGACGAGATCTCGGAGCGTCACATCCTCGATCTGGCCTTCGGCGGCACGGTTCGCGGCGCCATCATTCTCTCCTCCGATCTGCCCGTCGATGGCGGCCGGTCGCTCAAGGATTCGGCCCTGCCGATCGTCTCGCTCCTGTTCGACATGAGCCACGCGGCCCTGCCGAGCGTGGTCACGAATGATCGGCAGTCCGTTCGGGATGCGACGAGCGAACTGATCGCTCTCGGCCATAGGCGGTTTCTTTATCTTGCCGGGCCGGTGGGCAACTACCACGACAACGAGCGTTATCTTGGCGTTCTCGAAGCGCTCGCCGAGGCAGGACTGTCCGAAACGGCGGTCATCAGGTCCGGAGGCACCCTCGATTATCAGCACGGTTTCCAGATCGGCGTCGCTGCGGCCGCCGAATTTGCCGATCTCACGCAGAAGCCGACCGCCGTCATTGCCACGAGCGACGACATGGCTATTTCATTCATGA
This sequence comes from Rhizobium sp. 11_C7_N12_5, assembly GCF_051811145.1. NCBI lineage: Bacteria > Pseudomonadati > Pseudomonadota > Alphaproteobacteria > Hyphomicrobiales > Rhizobiaceae > Rhizobium > Rhizobium sp. 11_C7_N12_5. The sequence continues at coordinate 1,818,772 of NZ_JBPWPY010000002.1, read as the reverse complement.
GTTGCGTCCAACGAATGGGCTGGAAAATTCCGGCGGATCTTTCCATCGTGTCGTTCGACGGGGCACCGGTATGCGAATATTCCTCTCCTCCGCTTTCGACGATCGAGCAGCCGGTCGAGGAGATGGGGCAGCTAGCCGTGAGCTTGCTGATGGAACGGATCGATGCGCCGGAAAGGGGAGCGGCGACACGTCACGTCATCTCGAGCAAGCTCATTCGGCGTGAAAGCTTCGGTCCGGCGCGGCCGAGTATCTGACGGCCGCATCTCGCTCCCCACGCGTAAATCGCCGATATTTGAGGGGCGAGATATCGGAATCCAGCTTAGGACATTCTTTTACCATCAGGTCTTACAATCAGGTATAGATGCTAACTTCGAAAGGCCTGTACTGGATAAGATGCTGGGCGCGGAAATCGTCGCATTCCTTGAAGCCTGTCCGATGGCGGCACTTGTGATCGACCCCACAGGTGCCATCGTCTTGGCGAATGCCGAAGCTCGTGATTTTTTTGGCCTTGGAGACCAGCCTTTCGCCACCGTCATCTCGGATCTGCTGCCTGACTGGCCGTTGGCCGCCCCGTCACAGCCGCTTGTCGTGGTCGGCAATCGCCATCGGCGAGACTGTCATGTCAAAGTCATCACCTGGCAATCGGCCTCTGACGTAATGACTGCGGTTCTTGTCGAACCGGAGAGCGAAGAGCGGCAGGCGGCTTTCGCGGCACGCGAGGCGAACTTGCGTCTTCGATACGTCATCGAGATGCTGCCGGAGGCTGTTTGCGTTTTCGACGCAAACGACCGTTACGTTCTCTGGAATGAGAGATATGCGGAACTCTACCCGGACATCGCGGATCATCTGAAACCCGGCGTCGCTTTTGAGGACATATTGAAGGTGAGCCTTGCGAGCAACCGAATGCGGGAGGTTGTCGAAGACAAGGATGCCTGGCTGCGACAGCGCATGCGGAAATTTCACCAGCCCGTTTCACAGGAAGAGCAGCAACTGCGCGACGGACGGTGGCTGCGGCATGACGATCGACGTACCCCCGATGGCGGCGCCATCGGCACGCGGGTAGACATCACCGATTTGAAACAGCGCGAGGAATGGCTGCGCCAGCTGTTCGACGCCAATCCGATGCCCATGCTCCTGTGCGACGGCAGCAGCCTTCAAATCCTGCAGGCGAACCGGGCCGCGCTGGATTTCTACGGCTTCGGGAAAGAGGCATTGCTTTCCTGGAAAGCATCCAACATGCATGTCGAAAGCGAGGCCGATCGATTTGCAAGAGCGCTTCTCGAACTCGGAGGCGACTGCGAGGCCAGAACGGTCTGGCGGCAGAGAATAGCTGATGGCACCGAGCGTCACGTGCTCATCTATGTTCGCGTGCTGCACGAAGGCAAGGAACGCCGTCTTCTGCTGACCATTGCCGATGTCAGCGACCGGATTCTCGCTGAAGCGGAAGCCAACCGTCTCGCCGCGCACGATATGCTGACTGGATTGCCAAACCGGATGTGCTTCTACAAGGCCCTTGGCGAAGCGTTGAGAGCGAATAATGGAAAGCGTGTCGCCGTTTTCTGCCTTGATCTCGATGGCTTCAAGCCGGTCAACGACACCTTCGGGCACGCCGCGGGTGACGATGTGCTCAAGATGGTCGCCGAGCGCCTGCGAGGGGCCGCGAGGGGTCATATGGTGGCGCGGCTGGGTGGCGACGAATTCGCCATCCTGATGGAGGCTGACGAGGGAGATGTAGCCGAGCTGGCACAGGGCTGCATAGCTGCCTTCAAGTCATCCTTCCTCATCGAAGGTGTCCCGGTCGATATCGGCATCAGTGTCGGTGTTTCGGCGGCACCTGCGGAGGGTCAGGATGGGCAAGCCCTCGTTCTGGAGGCCGACCACGCCCTCTACAGGGCGAAAGCCAATGGGCGGAATACCTGGCAGATGGCGTCCGACAGCTATCGACATCGCAATGTTCCGAGACGTCGAAGGTGAGGCTGGCGGCGCTTGCGCGCGGCTCTTGAACTTGGCCCGGCGACCCCTCATCTGATTATCAACTGTTTCAATCTGTCGAACTGACAGCCTCTCGCTTTTTCACAGTTGCTGCCGGTCCTCGTAGCGACGCGCGTCCGCGTTGCAGGAGTTTTTTATGGGATTCATTGATCGCGACATCCAGCCGTCATCTGATGCCGGGCTGCTGGATGCTTATTCTCAATCGGTATCGAGCGCCGTCGATGTCGTCGGACCGGCTGTCAGCCGGATCGAGCGGTTGGGCGGCCGCGCCGGGCATGGTTCCGGCTTCGCCATCTCGCCGGATGGTCTCGTCGTCACCAACAACCATGTCGTCGACGACGCGAAAGCCGTGCGCATCAAGACGCCCGAGGGCGCGACCATCGAGGGCAGGGTGCTTGGCCGCGATCCGGACACCGACCTTGCGCTGATCCGCGCCAATGACTGGCCCGGTGCATGGGCAAGGCTCGGCGATTCCAAGACGCTGAAGCGCGGTCATATCGCGATTGCCATCGGCAATCCGCTCGGTTTCGAATGGACCGTCACGGCCGGTATCGTGTCGGCGCTCGGCAGGTCAATGCGCGCGGCCAGTGGCCGGCTGATGGAAGACATCATCCAGACGGATGCAGCGCTCAATCCGGGTAATTCGGGCGGGCCGCTGGTGTCCTCGGCGGGCGAGGTGATCGGCGTCAACACCGCTGTCATCCAGGGCGCCCAGAGTATCGCCTTTTCGGTCGCCTCGAATACGGCGAAGCATGTCGTGTCCGAGATCCTGCGGTTCGGTCATGTCAGGCGCGCCTATATCGGCATTGCTGCCGACACGGTGGAACTGCATCGCCGTATTGCCCTGGAAGCCGGCGTCACACACTCGACCGCCGTGCGCCTGCGCCGCGTCGAAAAGGACAGCCCGGCCGAAAAGGGTGGCTTGCAGGAGGGCGACTATCTGCTCGCCATCGATGGGTATGCCGTGTCAGGCATAGATGATGTCGTCAGGCTGCTTGATGGCGATAAGATCGATACCGAGATCGAGGTTCTGATCTTCAGCGTCGGCGGCCTGATCGAGCGACGGCAAGTGAAGCCGTCGGCTCGCCCGGCAACGTAGGGTCGCCGATTGCTACCCTCTGCCGACCAATGGCATTTTCGTCGCCATGACGGTCATCGAAAGCACGTTGGCATCCAGCGGCAGGCTTGCCATGTAGACAACGGCGCGCGCCACGTGCTCGGCCGAAATCGTCGGCTCTGCGGCGATTTCCCCATTCGCCTGCAGCACGCCGGCGCTCATTCGTGCCGTCATGTCGGTTGCAGCATTGCCGATATCGATCTGGCCGCAGGCGATGTCGAAAGGCCGGCCATCGAGCGCCGTCGATTTCGTCAGGCCCGTGATGGCGTGCTTCGTGGCCGTATAGGGTGCTGAAAGCGGGCGCGGCGTCGTCGCCGAAATCGAACCGTTGTTGATGATGCGGCCGCCGTGCGGCACCTGGTTCTTCATCAGCCGGAAGGCCTGCTGCGTGCAGAGGAATGCGCCGGTCAAATTCGCTCCGACGATGGCGTTCCACTGTTCGAAGGTCAGTTCCTCCATCGGAACTGCGGGCAGGCCCATGCCGGCATTGTTGACCAGAAGATCGAGGCGGCCGTATCGGCTGGAAATGGCATCGAAAAGGGCGCGGACGGATACCGGATCGCTGACATCGGCAGCAACCGCGAAAAATTCCGCGCCGGTCTCCTCCGTAAGCTCCTTGGCGGATTTTTCAAGAACATCCGTCCGCCGCCCGGAGATCACGACCTTGTAGCCGGCTGCACCGAGCGCTTTCGCCATGGCGCGCCCGAGACCCGTGCCACCGCCGGTCACCAATGCTATTCCATTGTGTGTGCTGGATGAAACCTCGCTCATGCAAGCCTCCCGCCCAGTTCATCCTCGATATGCACCTGCAAGATCTCGTCGAAGCTCTGTTCCGCCTTGAAGCCGAGATCGCGAGCCCTTTGCGCATCGAACTGCGTCGCCCAGCCGGCGACGATCCGCTCGATCACCGGATCCGGTTCCCGCCGGATAAGGGCGACAGCCTTGTCGCCGGCCACCCGGCGCAGCGCGTCGATTTCATCCGAAACGAGCGCCGATAACCCCGGCATGGTGAGATTGCGTCGCGGCCCGATCTTTGCAGTATCGAGCGTTGCGGCATGTACAAAGAAGCCGACTGCAGAGCGTGGGCTGGCAAACCAATGCCGCACCGTATCGCTAACCGGCAGAATGGCCTCCTTGCCGACCAGCGGCTCGCGCAGGATGTTCGAGAAGAAGCCTGAGGCGGCCTTGTTCGGGGCGCCAGGGCGGACACAGATGGTGGGCAGCCTGATGCCAATGCCTTCGAAAATGCCGCGCCTGGAATAGTCGGCGAGCAGCAGCTCGGCGATCGCCTTCTGCGTGCCGTAGCTTGTAAGCGGTGCCGTCAGGAATTCATCGCCGATAATTTCGGGGAAAGGCGAGCCGAATACGGCGATGGACGACGCAAAGATCACGCGCGGTGTGTACGCAGTCTTCAGTCCCTGCTGCCGGATGGCCTCGAACAGTGCCCGTGTGCCATCAAGGTTGACGGTGTAGCCCTTATCGAAGTCCGCTTCCGCTTCGCCCGAGACGATGGCGGCAAGATGGAAGATGACATCGGGACGGTCTTCGATGAGCTTGTCTGCGATGCCGGCATTCGCGAGATCCACCGTGACAGCCTTCGAAACGTCCTTGAGAGCGTCCGGCACCGGCGGCTGCACCGCATCCGCGAGCGTCAAGCGATCGATCGACTGTCCGAGAGTCTTCGGCTCGGCTGCGATCCTGTCGACAAGCTTGCGGCCAATCATGCCCGCGGCGCCCAATATCAATACATGCATTTCGGCTCTTCCTCCCAAGGACTGGCGTCGGTCTTAAAAGATAGTTGCCGCCTTCTCCTCGCCAATCCCCTTGCTTCGGCCCAATCGACGGCGGTCAAAACGGTTCAGATATGAATTGCTGCTTTCATCGATACGCCTGTAGCCAGGCCAGGCCAGCTTCCGTGGTGGTTGCCGGCCGATATTCGGCCCCGATGGGCCTGTCATAACCGAGCTTTTCGATAAAGCGCAGGATATAGCGGTAGTCGATTTCTCCGTGATCCGGTTCACGCCGGTCCGGGACGGCCGCGATCTGAATGTGGCCGATGGCGTCCAGATGCTCTTGCAGTCTATGCGTCAAGTCGCCCTGCATGATCTGGATATGATAGCAATCGAACATCAGCTTGATGTTCTGCGCTCCGACCGCGGAGATGATGCCGAGCGCCTGCTCCATCGTCTGCAGGAAGTATCCCGGTGCATCGCGGTGGTTCAGCGGTTCAATCAGCACGTTCGCTCCTACCTTGCCTGCACACTCGCAGGCATAGCGCAGATTGGCGATGAAGATGCTGCGCGCCTCTTCGCCATTGCTCTTTCCGGCCATCACATGCACGTTTCGCGTGCCGATGGCGGCGGCGTAGTCGAATGCCTGATCGATCGCCCGGCGTGCCTCCTCCTCACGCCCCGGCAAGGCCGCCAGCCCATTGTCACCGTCCTCGACGCGTCCGCGTGTCGTGTTGAGACCAAGCATGGGAAGACCGGTTTCTGTGAGCGCCTGACGCACGGCTTCGGCCGAAACGTCATAGGGATAATGGCATTCCACAGCATCGAAGCCGGCTGCCTTGGCGGCCCGGATCGCGTCGGGAAGCGAAAGCTCCTGCCAAAGGAAGCCGAGATTGGCGGAAAAGCGCAGCATGTTCAGTCCCACTCCACATCATAGGTGCGAACCAGATCGGCAATTTGTGCGTCGGTCAGCAGGGAGGGATTGGCCCCTCGCGTCAGGATGGCAAGTTTTGCCGTCTCTTCCAACTCCTCGATGGCATAGATCGCCGCTTCCAGATCCTTTGCCGAGACGACCGGTCCGTGTGCCGCCAGCATCACGGCGCTGCGTTTGCCGGCAAGGCCACGGATCGCATCGCCCATGGCGGGATCACCCGGCATGAAATAGGGCAGGAGTTTCACCTTGCCGAGCTTCATGATCGAATAGGCCGTGAGCGGCGGCAGCATATTGTCGCTATCGATATCGGGCAGAACAGACAGCGCGACCGAATGGCTGGAATGGAGATGCACGACGGCACCTGTCTTCTCCGGTCTTGTCTCGTAGAAGGCGGCATGCAACGACATTTCCTTCGTCGGCTTGTCTCCGCCGATCAGGCGTCCATTGGCGTCGAACAGAGACAAGCGTGAAGGATCCAAGCGGTCGAAGGAACTGCCTGTCGGCGTCACCAGCAGGCGCCCATCGCTGAGACGGGCGGAGATATTTCCGGACGAGCCCGCGGTCAGGCCCCTGTCGTAGAGCGATTTGGCCATCTGGCATATCTGCTCGCGCAGCTTGGCTTCCTCGCTCATGCCGCCTCCAGCCGGGTAAAGGCATCCGCGAAGAAGGTCTCGCCGCCGAAATTGCCCGATTTCAGTGCAAGTGCAATCGTCTCGCCCTCCACCTCCGCGAAGGTCCAGGGAACGCCGGGTGCTATTTCCGGGCCGATCGTCAGATGGGTAACTCCGAGCGCCTGGGTGATCGCACCCGATGTCTCACCACCGGCAACGACGAAGCGGCGTGTGCCGAGGCGGAAGGCTTCTTGCGCGAGCGCTGAAAGCACTTGTTCGACCACTTGGCCCGCCTTGTCTCGCCCCAATCGCTCCTGCGCCCGGCGCACGTCGTCGGGTTCGGCGGTGGCGTAGATGATTTTCGCAGCGTCGGCGGGTTGCTTCTGCAGCCACCGGCAGGCTGCCGCCGCACCTTGTTCCGCAAGGGCGAGAGGGTCAAGCCTCAGGCTGATACTGCGCCCCGCATAGTCGGCGACTTGTTTGCGTGTCATGGCGGAGCAGCTTCCCGACAGGACGATCTGGCCGCCCGCGACGTTTGGCAATGTTTGGCGGACCTTGGGTGGCGCCGCAAGGCCTTGCTCCATGTACAGCCGCGGAAGCTGGCCGGCGATCGCGCTGCCGCCGGTCAACAGGAGAAAATCGACCGTGGCGGTGGCGATCGTGCGCAGGTCATCGTCGCAAACGGCATCGACGATCACATGCTGTACACCGTCTTCCGTGAGCTTTTGCAGTCTCGCTTTCAGCGTCGCCGGCCCCGCGGAAACCGCGATGCGGTTGGCAAGACCGACCGTGCCGCGCACCTGTGGCGCCAGAAGCCGCACCAGGCTCGAATCGCGCATCGGCGTCAACGGATGGTCCTTCATTGAGCTTTCCGAAAGCAGCTGCTCGCCGACGAACAGATGGCCCATGAATATGTTGCGGCCGTTTTCGGGAAAGGCCGGGCAGTAGATCGTTTGCCGGGCGCCGATCTCTGCCATCAGCATTTCCGCGATCGGACCGATATTGCCCTCCGGGGTGCTGTCGAAGGTCGAGCAGTATTTCCAGAAGAATCGGGTCGCGCCCGCGTCTTTCAGCCATTCCAGCGCCTGTCGCGCTTGCTCCACGGCAGTCTGGACCGGCGCTGTCCGGCATTTCAGGGCGATGACTTCGATGACGGCTGCATCGGTGTCGTCGCGTTTCCTCTGCGGCACGCCGATCCGCAGCGACACCGGCAGCCCGCTGCGTGAGAGCAGCGCGGCAAGGTCCGTCGCCCCGGTAAAATCATCGGCGATGCAGCCGAGCAGGAGTGCCATCCTCTAGCCCTCCATGCCCGGCAGGATGGCGCCGCTCTTGCGGGCGAGGATCTTTGCGACGGCAGCGTCATCCTCGAGGCCGAGACCTGCTTCGGAAGCCTCAACGAAGAGGCTGAGTGCGGTTGCTGTAAGCGGCGTGAGGGCTCCCGCCCTTTCGGCTTCGGAGGCGACGATGCCAAGGTCCTTGACGAAGATGTTGACCGCCGAGCGTGGGGTGTAATCACCCGAAACGATGTGTTCGCCCCGGTTCTCGAACATCCATGACGAGCCCGCCGAAACGCGGATCACCTCATAAAGCGTCTTCAGGTCGATGCCCGCCTTGGCGGCAAGCGTCATGGCTTCGGCGGTTGCCGCAATGTGCACGCCTGCGAGAAGCTGATTGATCATTTTCACCTGGGAACCGGCGCCGGGCCGATCCCCCAGGCGGAACACCTTTGCCGAAATGGCGTCGAGGACGGCGGATGCCCGGTCGAAGGCCTCTTGCGGGCCGGATGCCATGACGGTGATCTCGCCCGCCAGCGCGCGAACATGGCCTCCGGAAACCGGTGCATCGATGACCTGCATGCCGGCTGCTTCCAATCTTTCGGCAATTGCCGTCGTGGCGCTTGGCGCCATGGTCGTGCAAAGCAGAAAGACAGTCGAGGGGCGCGCGGTCTCCAGCGCACCGTTCTGCCCGAAGAGAACGTCTTCGACCTGCTTGCTGTTGATGACGTAGATGAGGACGACATCGGCCGTGTCCACCGCCGAGGCCGGCGTGGTGCAGGCGTCCCCGCCCGCTTCCGTGAAGCGCGTGAGGACATCGCTGCGAACATCGCATCCTTGGACAGCAAAACCTGCTTTGAGAAGCGATATCGCTGCGCCCCAACCCATCGATCCCAGCCCGATGACGGCTGTCTTCATTGCGTCCTGCACGGCGCTACCTCTGCAAATATCAACGATGTTACCGGTACCGGTATCGATACCATGGCCAATTTCCCTTCTGATTGTCAAGGGACGGCAGTTTGCATTTTGGTGGAAACATCCTATGAAGAAGAGCGGCGCCAGCCAAGGTGCGGCTTGTCATCGAGGGCTGCTTGGGAATGCGCAAACCCACTCTGGAAGAAGTCGCGATCGAGGCAGGCGTCAGCAAAATGACCGCGTCGCGCGCCCTTCGCGGTTCCGCCGATGTCTCCAAGGAAACCCGTGAGAGGGTCATCGAGGCGGCGACGCGGATGAGCTATGTGGGCAACCGGCTGGCGCTCTCGCTTTCCTCTCAGCGTACCAATCTGGTCGCCGTCGTCGTGCCCAGCATGTCGAACATCGTTTTTCCCGAAGTTCTGGCCGGCATTTCCGCCGGGCTGGATGGCTCCGGCATGCAGGCCGTGTTCGGCATATCCGACTATGACGTCGCCAAGGAGCGCGACATCATCCGCGACATGCTCTCCTGGCAGCCTTGCGCCATCATCGTTACCGGTCTGGATCAGCCGGAGGAGACGGTGAAATTGCTACAGCACGCGAATATTCCGGTCATCCAGCTCATGGATCTCGATGGCACGCCCATCGATCTCAATGTCGGGCTATCGCATAGCGGGGCGGGTGAGGACATGGCAAGGGCGCTCGTTGGGGCCGGCCGCAGACGGTTCGGCTATGTCGGCAGCGCACTCGAGAAGGATCTGCGCGCGGGCAAGCGCAAGGCCGGCTTCGAGCGGGTGTTGCACTCGTACGGCCTGCACTTCGTAAACCAGTCGGTCGATGATGCCTTTTCCTCGATCGCCTTGGGGAAGCGGCTGACGATCGCCATGCTCGCGGCCGTTCCCGATCTCGATTGCATTTATTATTCCAACGACGATATGGCGAGCGGCGGATTGTTCGCCTGCATGGAGCTGGGGGTTGCTGTACCCGAAAAGATCCTTATTGCAGGCTTCAACGGGCTGGATCTCGTCAACTCTTTGCCGGCGCCGATCGCGACCTCTCGTTCGCCAAGGCGCGCCATGGGTGAGATTGCGGCGCAGTTGGTCCGTCAGGCGGTGGCGGGCGCTCAGGATGCCCGCCAGAAAACGGTTGTGTTCAAGTCGGTGATTACAGGAATTGACGGCTACGATGATGCGCCGGACGAGCCGGAGACCGCGCGCTTGCGTTCATGACCAGCATCATGTGGGTCCGGCGCGGTTGTTGCTTCAGCCTTTGTTAGATCGATGGTGATATTGGCACTACGTGATCTTCTCAAACGGGGGATATTTGAGAATGCATCGCCCCCAACAATTGCTTTTTGCCCTTACCTTCACTGCCATGACAGCCGTTTCATCAAGCGTATGGGCCGCCGGATTTGAGAACATTATCGTCTCGACGGAGAAAGATGCCGACACGACCCAGGATAGCTTTGCCCCGGATACACCGAAAATCTTTGTTTCGGCTGAACTCACCGAGGACGTCCCCGCCGGAAGCACGGTGAATATCGCCTGGATCTCCGTCGATTCCGCGTTGACCAAGCCGAACAGTGGCTGGCCGGTCGGGACATACAAGATCGAATTCTCTGTCGACGGCAAGCCGATGGAGTCGGTCGGTTTCGCCGTCAAATAGGGCCTGGGGTGTTTACGCCTGCAGTATATGCCTGCGCGTCAGCTCCTTGAGCATGTCCACGTCGCGTTTCTCTATCGCGTCGACCATCAGCTGATGTTCGTGGCCCGACTGCTCGATGCGGGCGCGGGTGCGCCATTGCGATACGGGCGCCGATGACGTCCGCTGCCGGATCTCCGTGATCAGCTCGACGAGTTCCTGATTGCCGGCGAGCGCCAGCAAATGCCGGTGAAAGGCAAGATTGGCTTCGTAGAGCTCAAGCATGGTGCCCGTCAGTACCAGCTCGTCGAAGCGCGAGGCGAGCGCCCGCAAATTCGCGACATCGTCCTCGCCGGCGTTTGCGACGATGCGGTCGCTGACCGCCGTTTCGAGGATGACGCGGATGTCGCTGACTTCCTGAGCGCGGCGCCCGTCCTGCTCGTGCACATGATAGCCGCGATTGGGAACATGCTCCACCAGCCGCTTCTGCACCAGTCTGTCGAGCGCGCGGCGCACTTCCGGCCGCGTACAGTTGTATCGTCGTTCGAGATCGATCTGCTTCAGCCATGTTCCGGGCGGAAGCCTGCCGGCGAGGATATCCTGGAGAATGAGCTCGGTCACATCCGGCGTCTCCGCCTCTTTTGCTCGCGCTGTCGCTTCAGCTTCCAGCGAATTCATGTAGCTCTCCCAAGCCTCCGGATTTCCGCGATGACTATCATAGGTTCCGGCTCATCAACAACGACGTGCCCGTTGTCCCTGCCGAAAAAATATTCATGCACATCTCTTGCGCACCCATTTCAATTGGCACATAAATTGGTGCCAATTTGATATCCATTACACGAGGCGGATGCAAGTCCATGCAAAATTCTGATGCGGTCTGGGAAATCGTCGAGAGAAAACGCGCGGCGTTCTTTGCGCTCAGCGATCGGATTTGGGATATCCCAGAGACGAACTATCTCGAATATCAATCCGCCGAAGAACATGCTCGCATGCTTGAGAGCGAGGGCTTCCGGGTCGAGCGCGGACTTGCCGGCTTGCCGACAGCAGTCATGGGAGAGGCAGGCGAGGGTGGACCGGTCATCGCGATATTGGGTGAATTCGACGCGCTGCCGGGATTGAGCCAGGAGGCCGGAATCGCCGAAGAGCGCCCCTTGATCAGCGGCGGCAACGGCCATGGTTGCGGTCATAACATGCTCGGCTCCGGATCGATGCTGGCGGCTGCCGCCGTCAAGGATTTTCTTGCCGAAAACGGTCTGAAGGGCCGGGTGCGCTATTACGGTTGCCCTGCCGAAGAGGGCGGTTCTTCCAAGGGCTTCATGGTGCGGGCCGGCGTCTTCGATGACGTAGATATCGCGATTTCCTGGCATCCGGCAGCCTTTGCCGGCGTCAACAATCCGATCTCGCTCGCCTGCAATGAAATCAATTTCCACTTCTCCGGCCGCGCCTCGCATGCCTCGGCCACGCCCCATCTCGGTCGCAGCGCGCTCGATGCCGTCGAATTGATGAATGTCGGCGTCAACTACATGCGTGAGCACATGCCCTCGACGGCGCGTATTCATTACGCCATCACCGATGCGGGCGGTGCGGCGCCGAATGTCGTGCAGGCGCGGGCGACGGTCCGCTATCTGGTTCGCGCGCGGACCTTGCCGGAGCTTCTGGTGCTGGTTGCGCGGGTCAAGAAAGTAGCGGAGGGCGCCGTGCTGATGACCGAGACGACCGTTCGCAGCGAGATCATCAGCGGCGATGCCAATCTGGTCGGGAACACGCCGCTCGAGGAGTGCATGTTCTCTCACCTCGAACGTCTTGGGCCGCCGGTGTTCGATGACGAGGACCGCGAGACGGCGCGCAAATTCCAGCAGACCTTCAGTGCTGAGGATATCGCGGCCTCCTATGGTCGTTTCGCGCTGAAGCCGAAGAAGGGCCAAGCGCTTTGCGAGGAGATTTTTCCGCTGAATGCCGGTGATGGCACGCTGGTCGGCTCCACGGATGTCGGAACCGTCAGCTGGGTCGTCCCGACCGTCCAGATGCGCGGCGCCACTTATGCGATCGGCACGCCGGGGCATTCCTGGCAGCTTGTCGCCCAGGGTAAGTTGCCTGTGGCGCACAAGGGAACCGAGCATGCAGCCAAGGTGATGGCGAGCACGGCTACCGATCTCATCCGCAATCCGCAGCTCATCGAGGCCGCCAAGGCTGACCACAAGGCGCGGCTCGAGGGCACGCCTTTCGTCAATCCGATCCCGGACGACGTCAAGCCGCCGCTCCCGGAGACGGCCAATGGCTGAGCTAGCCCTGAAGCCCGATCGCGAGCGCCTGATGGCGCATATCACAGAGTTTGCCCGCCGGGTGAAGCTCTCGGGGACGCCTGAGGAACTCGAAAGCTTTCGCTATCTTCAGGCGCAGATGGATAGCTATGGCTATCGCACGCAGCTCTTGTCGCACGACGCCTACATCAGTCTGCCTGGCGCGGCGAAAGTGGAGATCGACGGCAAGAGCTTCCGCTGCATCACGCATTCCATGTCGGTGCCGACATCCGCGGCCGGAGTAACCGGCGTTCTCGTCTATGTCGGCGAGGGTAGCAAGGCGGATTTCGCGGGCAAGGACGTCGCCGGGAAAATTCTTTTGGTAGATGGGATCGCGACCGAGGAAGTGGCAGCACTTGCAAGTGCTGCCGGTGCTCTCGGCCAGCTTCATGTCAGTCCGAACGAGCATCTCTACGAAATGTGCGTGTCGCCGGTCTGGGGCAGCCCGTCGCAGCATACACTGATCAATCTGCCGACCACGGTCATCTGCACCATAGCCAAGGAAGACGGCGATCGCTTGCGCATGAGGCTTGCGAACGGCGAAAAAGTGCAGGCGACGCTGACGGCGGAGGTGGATACCGGGTGGCGCAAGACGCCGCTGCTGGTGGCCGAACTTCAGCCGACCGGCGAGGATGCGCCATTCGTCCTCTTTTCTGGGCATCACGACACCTGGCATTTCGGCGTCATGGACAATGGCGGCGCCAATGCGACGATGTTGGAAGCTGCCCGCCTGCTTGCCCTTCACGCGGCTGATTGGCGGCGAGGGCTGCGCATATGCTTCTGGTCCGGCCATTCGCATGGCCGTTATTCGGGCTCGGCCTGGTATGTGGACGAATATTTCGACGATCTCGATCGTCGTTGCGCGGTGCATGTAAATGTCGACTCCACCGGCGGCGAGGGGGCAACAGTGCTCACCAATTCCGGCGTGATCGACGAGTTGCGGCCCCTCGCTTCGGACGTGATCGAACGTGTCGCGGGGCAGAAGCATGCCGGCAGGAGGCATGGACGGGCTGCGGACCAATCCTTCTGGGGTGTCGGCATCCCCTCGATGTTCGGCAGCCTCAGCCATCAGCCGCCCGGTCCGGTCAAGATGCTGACGGCGCTCGGATGGTGGTGGCATACGCCGCATGACACGGCCGCACATATCGACCCCGATAATCTGATCCGCGACACACAAATCGCCCTCGAGGTCCTGTGGCGGCTCTTGGCGTCGCCCGTCCTGCCGCTGGACTACACCGTCTATGCCGCAGCGCTCGGTGAACAGATCGCGCGCCTGCAGACAGGGCTTGGGGGCCGGATCGACATTTCCGTTTTGGTAAAGGCGGTTGATGAGCTGAACGCCAATGCGAAGGCCATTCTTGAGGCGGGCCATGTCTCCGTCGACAGGGCGGAGCACATCAATGCTTCGATGATGCGCGCCGCGCGCCATCTGGTGCCGCTGAATTATACGAGCGGCGAGCGCTTTCACCACGATTCCGCCCTGCCGCACCCTGCCTGGCCTTCACTGGAGGGGCTGCGTGCGCTGGCCTCGTTGCCGAAGGGGGCGCCGGAGACGGCCTTCTATGCCGTTCATGCGCGCCAGGTCAGAAATCGTGTTGCTCACGCGCTGAGAGAGGCCAATGCGGCGCTCGGATCGGCTCTGAACGACTGATCGCGACAGGCCGCCGAATCTAACAAACGGCTGCGCAAAGTGGCTGTAAAAAAAGGGAACTGAAAATGAAGAACAAAAGCCTGCTTGCCGCCGTGTTCGGGGCTATTGCCGTTCTGGCACCGCTTGCCGCCGGCGCCAAGGATTGGACGCATGTCAAAGTCGGCATCGAGGGCGCTTTTCCGCCCTGGAACCTGATGGACTCCAGCGGCAAGCTCGCCGGTTTCGATGTCGATCTGATCAACAATCTCTGCAGCCGCGCCAAGGTCGACTGCGAGCTGATCGCCGGCGAATGGAATGCGATGATCCCGAGCCTCAATGCCGGCAAGTTCGATCTTGTCATGACGCTCGGCATCAACGAGAAGCGCAAGCAGGTCGTCGACTTCACCGTTCCCTATGCCAGCGGCGTCGCGAGCTTTTTCCTCTTGAAGGATGGCCCGGTTTCCCCGCTGCCGATGACGGGCGAACGGCTGAACCTGAACGACAAGGCCAAGGCCGATCCGGTAATGGCTGAAATCGGCAAGTCCTTGAAGGGCAAGACGATCGGCGTGGTCCAGTCGACCAGCCAGGAACAGTTGATCACCGCCTATTTCGGTTCCGATGTCACCGTGCGTGCCTATAAGAGCTCCGGCGAGCGCGATCTCGACTTGAAGGCAGGACGTGTCGATGCCGGTTTCGACAGCGGCGTCTATGAGACCTCCGTTCTGGGCAAACCGGGCAACGAGGACCTGATGATGTCGGGGCCGATGGTCAAGGGCGCGATGCTTGCGACGGAAGTGGCGCTCGGCATGCGCAAGGGCGAAACGGATCTGAAGGCCAAATTCGATGAGGCCATCAAGCAAGCCGCTAAGGATGGGACGATCAAGCAGCTCTCGGAAAAATGGAGCAAGATCGACCTTACGCCGACGTTCGACGCCAATTGAATGCCCTCGCGAGACATCGTCCCTAGCTGAGGCTTAGACAATGATACTATTTGCCAGAATCTGCTCCACTCGGGCAGCACCATGAACCAGCCAGGCATATTCGAACTTGCCGGCTTCGGCCCGGACGGCTGGGGGCATGCCCTTCTCGCCGGGGCGTGGATGACCATCCTTGTCGCGATTGCCGGCTATGCGGTCGGCGCTTTCATCGGGACCTTCGGTGCCTGGGCGAAGATTGCCGGCAATCGCTTTGCGCGCACGGTGGCCGATGCCTACACGACCGTATTGCGCGGCATTCCCGATCTGCTGGTCATCTACCTCTTCTATTTCGGCGGAAGCGCCGTCGTCACGGCGATCGGCAAGCTTTTCGGGGCGGAAGGCTTTCTTGGTTTTCCCGGATTTCTTGCCGGCTCGCTTGCCGTGGGCGTCACCTCGGGAGCCCAGTTCACGGAGGTGCTGCGGGGCGGGTTCAAGGCGGTGCATCCCGGTGAAATCGAGGCGGCTATTGCCTGCGGCATGTCGCGCGGCTTGCGCCTGCGCCGCATCATTGCGCCGCTGACGCTGCGGCATGCGCTTCCCGGCCTCGGGAATGTCTGGCAGGTCGTCCTGAAGGAATCGGCGCTGGTGTCGATCACCGGCGTCGCCGAACTCCTGCGCCAGGCCCAGGTCGGTGCCGGCTCGACCGGGCTTCCATTCGATTTCTACCTGATTGCCGGCGTCATCTACCTGATGATCTCGACCCTTTCGAGCCTCATCCTTCAACAGGCCGAGCGGCGTTTGTCGCGCGGTGTGAGGAGGCGCTGATGGATTGGCAATTCCTTGAAGAGACCTTCGTAAGTCTCATCGGCGCGCTCCCTTTGACGATCGAGCTTGCCGTGACATCGATCTGCCTCGGCGCCATCCTGGCGCTGCTGCTGGCGCTTGCGCGCCTTTCCGGCATCGCCGTCCTCGATTGGTTCGCGCGCCTCTATGTCTTCGTCTTCCGCGGTACGCCGCTGCTGGTTCAGATCTTCCTGATCTACTATGGCCTCGGCCAGTTTCCCGCCATACGCCATAGTATCTTCTGGCCATTCCTGCGCGAGCCCTATTGGTGCGCCGTCCTGGCCTTGACCTTGAACACCGCTGCCTATGCCAGTGAGATCATTCGCGGCGGCCTGCTCTCGGTACCGCACGGGCAGGTCGAGGCCGCTCGTGCCTGCGGCATGCATCGCATGATGCTGTTTCGCCGCATCGTGCTGCCGCTCGCCATTCGTCAGGCCTTGCCGGGTTATGGCAACGAGATGATCTCGATGGTCAAGGCGACGTCGCTTGCCTCGATCATCACGTTGATGGAGGTGACCGGTGTTGCCGCCAAGATCATCTCGGAGACCTATCGCGCGATCGAAGTCTTCGTCGTCTCCGGCGCCATCTATCTTCTGATCAATTTCGTGCTGACGCGTCTCATCCAGCTTGCCGAATACAGGTTGAGCCCGCATCTGCGTCCCCCTCCCTCCAGTACCCGCTCCACCACCGAGGCAGTTGCCGCAGGAGATCCGCAATGATCGCCATACCAGTCGCACTCAGCGTGCGCGACATGCACAAGAGCTTCGGGCCGGTCGAAGTCCTGAAAGGCATTTCACTCGATGCTCTCGAGGGTGACGTCGTCTCCATTCTCGGCTCTTCCGGTTCGGGCAAATCCACCTTCCTGCGCTGCATCAACCTTCTGGAGACGCCCGATTCCGGCGAAGTGAGGGTGGCTGGCGAAGCGATCCGCATGCAGCGCAACGCCCGCGGTGCGCATCGTCCGGCGGATGGCCGGCAGGTCGATCGCATTCGCTCCCAGCTTGGAATGGTGTTCCAGAGCTTCAATCTCTGGTCTCACAAGACCATCCTCGAGAATGTCATCGAGGCGCCGATTCACGTTCAGCGGCGCTCGCGGGCCGAGTGCGTCGAGGAAGCGGAAGCCTTGCTTGCCAAGGTCGGCATTGCCGACAAGCGCGACTTCTATCCGGCGCATCTTTCGGGTGGTCAGCAGCAGCGCGCCGCCATTGCGCGGGCGCTCGCCATGCGGCCGAAGGTCATGCTCTTTGACGAACCGACCTCTGCTCTCGATCCGGAGCTCGTCGGGGAAGTCCTGCGCGTGATGCGGGCGCTGGCCGAAGAGGGGCGCACCATGCTCGTCGTCACGCATGAGATGGGCTTTGCGCGTGATGTCTCCAGCCGCGTCATCTTCCTGCATAAGGGCGTCGTCGAGGAAGACGGCAGGCCACAGGATGTCTTTGCCGGCTCGCGCTCCGAGCGCTTCCGCCAGTTCATCAGCAAATGACCAGTCAAGCTCAATCAGAAAAGGGGAACTCGATAATGAAATACCTTACCGGAATTCTAGCGGCCGTGATGATGGTCGCCACACTCGCCGTCTCGACGGTCGTGCGCGCGGAGGACAAGAAATGGACGCATGTGACGATTGCGACCGAAGGCGCTTTCCGGCCATGGAACTTCACCAAGGCCGACGGAAGCCTGGATGGCTATGAAATCGAGCTGATCAAATATTTCTGCGACCATATGAAGGTCGAATGCACGACCGTCATCCAGCCCTTCGACGGCATGATTCCCGCGCTCAATGCCGGCAAGTTCGATGCCATCATTTCGGGCATGTCGGCAACCGCCAAGCGCGAGGAAGTCATCGCCTTCAGCGATTCCTACGGCACGACCGGCCAGACTTTTGCGACGCTGAAAGATTCCCCGCTTGTCGGCCTGCCGCTGAAGGGCGAAGTCTTTTCACTGGCGACGGACGAGGCCGGAGCGGCTGCGGCGGTAAAGCAGCTCGAGCCGATGCTCAAGGGCAAGACGATCGGTGTGCAGACGGCATCGATCGCAGCGACCTTTCTCGACAAATACCTCAAGGGCGTGGCCGATATCCGCGAATACAAGACCACCGAGCAGCACGATCTCGATCTGAAGGCCGGTCGCGTCGATATCATCATGGCGTCGATGGCCTATCTCTCGACGGCGGCGGCAAAGCCGGGCAACGAGGACATGATCGTTGCCGGGCCGCGCTTCCAGGGCGGTCTTCTCGGCCGTGGCAGCTCCGTCGGCTTGCGCAAGGAGGATACGCAGCTGAAAGCGATGTTCAATGATGCGATCGCGGCTGCCAAGGCCGATGGCACGATCGCCAAGCTGTCGGCGAAATGGTTCGGCTTCGACGTCACGCCGAAGTGAGGCTTTCCATGGTGGGGTGAATGTGATGGACCTGACGGCCGGTTACCGCCGTCGGGCCGTTACTCCGGTGACCTTTTCAGCGATGTACCGGTTGCTCCGCCCTACATTCTGCAACAAGATTTCCCATAAATTTCACCGGTTAGAAACATTCGGAAACAATCGGAGCCAAATGATCGGATAATTACCCAGGCAGAGAAATCACCTTTGTTGCGGAGTCCGATCGCCGATGCTTCTTCTAAATCCATGGCGGCGAGAAAAGCTGAGCCATATCGTTGTGACGACCTTTCACGAGGAGGGTTATCGCGATTACGGCAAAAAATGCATAGAGACATTCCTCACTCACTGGCCGAAGGACATCTCCCTCGTTGTCTATGCCGAGAATGTCGTGATCGAGGAGAAGGATCGCCGCCTTCTGGTGTTCGACCACAATGAAACCTTGCCGCGGCTGCGTGATTTTCGCAAAGCCTACGGTGAAAATCCGCAAGCCAACGGACTGCGCCCCTCGGCCAATGGCTTGAAACGCGATTTTCGCTGGGACGCCGTTCGGTTTTCCAACAAGGTTTTTGCGGTCGCCGATGCCATCAGGCGCTATCATACCATGGTCGATCAACTGATATGGCTCGATGCCGATACGATCACCCATAGGGACATTCCAAGAAACTTCGTCGACAAGATCGCGCCGCGTGGAAACCAGCTTGCCGCCTATTTGAACCGGAGAATATATCCGGAGTGCGGATGGGTGGGGTACAATTTGCGCCATCGCGAGATATTGACCTTCGTCGAACGTTTCGAAGGCGCCTACACGTTGGGCTATTTTCTGACCCTGAAGGAAAGCCACGACAGCTTCGTCTTCTGGAAGGTGCTCCAGCAGATGGAGGGCGATGGGGAAGCTCGTTTCAAGCGGCTCGGCTCGAACTTGACGAAGACCCACGTCTTCATCAATAGCGTTCTGGGCAGCTACATGGATCACCTCAAGGGAGACAGGAAGCAGGCCGGAAAGAGCCGCAGGAGCGATCTGAAATGGAACCGGCGCGAGGCCTGGTGGCGATAATGACGGATAATCGCGCTAGCGACGGACTCCGCATCCGCATTTTGTAGGTAGCTACTGCATATAGGCGAGTTGTCATTATCTCGCGCAAGCGGCTAATCTGGATGGGACAAAGAATTCGGAGATTCATGTACACCAATTCGATTCTGCCTGCAGATGTCGCCGTGGTGCTGGGGTTGATGTGGAACATCATCGCCTCGCTCGCCGCCTTTTGGGCCACGGGAAAATATCCACGCATGCGTTTGGTTTTTCATGGGCTCGCCTGCTTCGTTATCCTGCTCTCCCCCTTGACGGCGATGATTCTCGGTTTGCCCGGTCTGCTTCCCGAGGAGGAAGAAAGCCCAGGAGCGCGTTTTGTGTTTTTGCCGCTTATCTTTGAGGCGGCAATCGTCCTGCTGCTATATTGTTTGGCTGGAGCAATGCTGCTTCAAAATCGGTTCATTCGGCGATGGCGGACTGGCGCCGTAGCGATCAATCCCGTTAAGCCACCGCGGAAGTCATCGCGCGCATCTTCAAGCCCCGTCGCATGGTCGCGCCACCGGGGCAAGGGTCTCGGATAAAGCGAGTGCCTATTCTCGATGTGATTTGGGTTGGATCGGTTCTCTTGCCGCCCCGTCCGTTATGTCGGCATGAGGGATCGTCAGAAAGGCCTCCAGCGTCTGTACGATGCTGGTCGACCTGTAAGATATCGAGTCGACCTCGGAGCTTTGCAGGATCAGCGAGCGGATACGATCCATGAGAGCGGCATCCGGTGGTTGGCCGTCACCCACCATTTCGACCTTGATATAGACTGAAGACATAGACCCCCCGTCGCTGTCCCATTGTTTATTTCCAGCCACTCGCAAAGTGTCCATCAGGCGCGGACTGTTGTCATATCAGCAATTTATCATATTGCGAATAGACCCCAGTATGCCATGCTACGGTGCGGCGATTAAGCGACGCTGAATTGCATACTCATGCCGGCGGCAATTCTGTCGAGATCGGTTGATGTGACGCTGGGGCCATGATGCGCCCCGTTTAAAACTCTGCACAGCCGCGGTCGCGTTCAGGCAGAGTTCAGGCGAACCGTCGTATTGCTACCTGTGTCCAATAGATAGGAAATGGGGGTAAGGGAATGTTTGAACGTTTGGTACGACTCTCTCGCGTCGCCTTGGTAGGGCTGGCCGCGATGCAATTGATGACCTCGGTCGCAATGGCGCAATACTACGGCGGCGACGATGATTACGGACCGCCGCGATGGCAGCGTGACCAGGGCCGGGATTGGAATCGCCCGCCAAGAGGCTGGGATCGCGATCGCGAGCGGGGCGGCTGTGACCGCGGCGAACTCATGCGGGCCGCGCGTGCGGAAGGTTTTCGGCGCATCGATTCGGTCCAAAGCGACGGCCGACGCATAGTCGTTCGCGGCTGGAATGATGGCGGCCCCGACCGCATGGTCTTCGCCAACCGGCGCGGTTGCCCGTCTCTCAACTGATGCTCAAAGTGTGCTGTAAGCTGGAGCCGATGGTAAATCGGCTTCCGCTTACCTCCGCACATACACCCCTTCCATTGGCTGGAAGGATGGGCTTGGCCCCAGCTCTTCAGTTATGCTTGTTCGTGGCGCGGACAAAGCTTACGCAATGGCGAATTTTGTTTTCGCGGGGTCCGTGCTGGGGTCATGCCGGGATTTGACCGGCGCGTCGATGCCGTCGGCCTGCCGCTTGATCATGAAATGCCAAGAGACACCCCAGGCATCCCGCACCCGGCCGTATGGCTCCGTCGAACGGCCTATGTGAGCGCATCCCGTAGCCGGTCTGCTTCAGCCTGCGCCTCGCATTCGACGGTAATCTGGGAGTTGTGGTCGAAGCAATCGAATGGCCCCGCCTCGAAGCCCATATATGCTCGATCGCCGAGCGTAAAGCCTGCGAACTTGACGCTACCGGCCGGTCCGTTTGGATCGCTGTCCAGAATGTTCGACACCCACCCGATCGATGAGCCAGGGATCAGCGACGTATAGAATGCGATCGCCGCTTCCATATCCTGCCGAAACCAGAGATGTTGTCATCGGAGGCTTTCTCCTTCGTGACCCGGCCTGGATGGGCACACGGGCTGAGGGAAAGCGGTCGTTTAATTATAATTCATGCCGCCGACGGGCCGCTTTCTTGTTGGTTTTGTTGAGCGGCGGCGCCGGCGGCATGACAGAAGAGTTACCGGAACCCGTACGCGCTCACCCCTGCGACGCGCGGACGGCTATGCAGAACTAATTTCCCGTAACTCTTCCAGCAAGCGCCATGACGTAGTCGTCTGCTATATCTGCCAAGGTCAGAGCGACCTCCGGCTCGTTCCAGCCTGCGGCAAGCACCACCTGCACGAAGTCTCGAAATGCTACTGCAAGGACTTCCTCCCGCTCGACAGCGCGGTAGGCGTCGGTGGTGGAATGTTGCGGCCTGCTGATCTGTATTGTCTGACGGGCGGATACCATTAATATGCTCCCCAAAGATCGTTTTACTGGACGCAGAGTACATTCGTCATGTACTCAGCCTTTTTAGCTGCACGGTTATTCTGCTTCTTTTTTAATGGGTTACGCGTAGCCTGTCGTTAGCCACGCATCCGGAAACTTGCAGCAGCGTACATTTTCGCAATCACTTAACTATGATCCGGAGGCTTTGGAGGGGAGCGGTCGTCAATGCATGCGCTCATGCCGCGCGAAACATCGGCGCGTCCGGCGAATTGATGATTTATGTGAGATGCCCGCAGCGTTCAGCGGCTGTGACCAAGCGTTCTCAGCCATTCTTCGAAAGAATGAGCCCCCTCATCGTCTTGCGATAGCGGGAATGGGCGCCCGAGATAGGGCTGCGAGATAAGATTCCTGGCCTCACGCGGGCTGTAGCCGAACTCCTTGCTGAAGGCGCGGCTGAAATGTGCGGCGGACGAAAAGCCGACTGCATAGGCGATGTCGAGGATCTGTTGCCGATTG
Organism: Rhizobium sp. 11_C7_N12_5; assembly: GCF_051811145.1. Classification (NCBI taxonomy): domain Bacteria; kingdom Pseudomonadati; phylum Pseudomonadota; class Alphaproteobacteria; order Hyphomicrobiales; family Rhizobiaceae; genus Rhizobium; species Rhizobium sp. 11_C7_N12_5. The sequence continues at coordinate 1,796,494 of NZ_JBPWPY010000002.1, read as the reverse complement.
GAGGGGTCGCTGAGCGCGGCATGCGCGGATAGAAGGCGGCGCCGCTGAATATAGTGATGCACACCGCCATCCTGTTCGAAGATCTGATACAGTCTGGTGCGGGACATGCCGAGCTCGCGGCATATCTGCTCCACCGTCAGATCGCTCGCGGCAAGATTGCGCTCGACGAACCGCCGCACCCGCTCCATCAGGGCAAGGGTGCTATGGTGTTCAGTGTCGGCAGACTGTGCCGCCGAAGCTGCAGCGCCGGCCCAAATTATCCCGCGCACGGTTTGGACAACATGGGGCAAATCCGTCGCTACAAAGTTTGGAAGATTGGCTACGATACTATCGAGATACTCGATCAGCAATCTGGTGAAGGTCCCCGAAAGGGCAGTATTGTTTTTGATCTCGACTGCGGCAGGGGCGTCGGACAGCAATGCACGCGGCAAAAAGAGCGACAGAGTTTCGGCGTCGGTGGAACGCCCCCGAAAGGGGTGTCCTAGCGATCGCAGTTCGACCTTGCCCGGCTCGCCTTCGCTGACATACCCATCCACCTCCGTCCATGTCCGGCCGCTGCGCAGCACGGAAACATGCCAGTGATCGATGAGATCCGCTTTTACCTTCGCTTGCGAGCGCATGTAGCTGTGTGCTGGCGCACTCTGCTCAACGATCAGCATGCCCCCCAAATTCCATGCCGTGTGGTCGGCGACAAATCCGGTTTCCCGCGGGGCGTTGTCTGGAAGCCGAGTGTCTACGAGGGGCGCCACATACGCCTGCCATGCAGCAAATTGTGTTTCCGGTTCAAGATCATGTGTGGAGAACAGCAACGGCTTCAGTATTGAAGGTGCTTGTGACTCTTCGCCGCCAACTTTCGGCGGACGCGGAAAGCGACGCCTATCGCGCGGCGAGGTCTTCGTCTCCTCGCTCCGCGCATCTTTCTTGGTTTCGACCACGGGAGATTCTTCTTCGCGTCGAAAGTCAGGCAATCTGGCCTCCCCAAATGGCGTCAGGACAGAACAGAATCGTCATCGTGAATCCGCATCCATTGTTAGCGCAAAATCGCACTCTGTTAAATCGGAGGTCGTCCAAGCCTGTTCCGGGTCGTCGTTTTCGCAGAGATAGCCTGCCGTAAGTTGTGCTGAGGCCTCGCATATTACGCCTCCCACACATTCATTTGTTGCGGACTTTAAAAAAAACAAGGCTGGAGGGAATGTTAGCCTATCGCTCCCACGGGGATTACCCGAAGGTTTCGATAGGTCGGCCCGATTCGTTGCCGCTTGCCGCCAGCTAAAGAATACTAACATGTCGACCATATTGCCGCCAAACGGGAGTGATGCATTCACAGGCGCGCTTGTCGTTAAGGCCGACATGCCGGCTACCTGCACCTGACGCGAAGGCATCTGACATATGATGATAGATAGGCGCTCCTTCCTGATCGCAACAACCCTTGCGATGATGTCCACGAGGGTACGGGCGGCACCATCGGATACCAGCATCCCGCTATGGCCAGGCCTGCCTCCGGGCGGCGGCGGACCATCGGGGCCTTTCGAAAGCGATGGCAAGGGCGCCGTCAGCAATATAGCCGTGCCAAGTCTCGAGGTTTTCTCGCCTGCGCAAGCGAACGGAGCCAGCATCCTCATTGCCGCCGGCGGCGGCTATAAGCGTATCGAGATGGAGAAGGAGGCTTATCCGGCTGCCCGCTGGCTGACGAACCGCGGCATCACCGCTTTTGTTCTGACCTATCGCCTGCCGAGAGAAGGATGGAATGACGGCCCGCTGGCGCCGCTTCAGGATGCACAACGCGCCCTGCGCATCATTCGAACCCAGGCGGAGCGCCGTCGGCTGGATCCCTCGCGCATAGGGGCTCTCGGTTTCTCGGCCGGCGGTCATCTGATCGGTCTGGCGGCGGCGCGGTCGGCCTTCGCGTCCTACCAGCCGATCGATACGATCGATCGCCAATCCGCGCGTCCCGATCTGGCAACGCTGATCTATCCGGTCATCACGCTTGAGCCACCCTATGACCACACCTCCGCCCGCCGTTCAATGATCGGCAGTCATCCGGATGCGGAAGCCAGCGCGGAGTGGTCGGTCGAGACGCATGTCCGCTCCGGCTGTCCGCCAGTCTTCCTGGTGCAGGCCGAGGATGATCCGATCTCCAATCCGGCAAATACGCTGATCATGGCGGATGCCTGCCGAAAAGCGGGTGTTCCGGTCGAGCTGCATCGGCTTCCGAGCGGCGGCCACGGCTTCGGCATGGGAAGACCGGGGACGCCAAGTGCCGCTTGGCCCGATTGGTGGGAGCAGTGGCTGCGCGCCAATCGTCTTCTGTCATGAGGAACCGCACGGAAGGCGTTTGCGCTGTCGATGTTTCTCGATGCAGCAAAGGGCGCCTTTCGCGGCCCTTTGCAAAGCCGGTCTGAAACTATTCCGTTTTTGTTGTGCCTTCGAGCGGGCTGGCGGAGTAAGGTCGCCATCATCTTCTTGAGGCATGGATGATGGACCACAAGCGCCACAGAATACGCGAGCTCGGTTTCGCGCCCGGTCATTTCGAACCCGGCCCCCTCAACGCGATCACCGATGTTGCCGGTGTGCATGTGGGGCATGTCACATGCCGGGAAGGCGAGCGCACACGCACCGGAGCGACCGCGATCCTGCCGCATGGCGGCAATCTTTTCCAGGACAAGGTCCCTGCCGGACTTGCCGTCTTCAACGGCTTCGGCAAGTTTGCCGGCGTCACACAGATCATCGAACTCGGCGAGATCGAGACGCCGATCGTCCTGACCAATACGCTGGCCGTCGGGCGAGGCGTAGAGGCTATCATCCGCCACACCCTCGCGCAGCCGGGTAACGAAAAGGTCGTGTCGGTCAATGCGGTGGTCGGCGAGACCAACGATTCGCGTCTCAACGATATTCGCGCCGCTCGCCCGAGCGTCGATGAAGTTCTACTTGCGATCGATACCGCGACATCAGGGCCGGTAGAAGAGGGTGCGGTCGGTGCCGGAACCGGAACGGTCGCTTTCGGCCTGAAAGGCGGAATCGGAACGAGTTCGCGCCTCGTGCCTGTCGGCGCGGAGGCCTATCGGCTGGGCGTGCTTGTCCAATCCAACTACGGCGGCCGCCTTATTGTCGCCGGACGTGATTATGCTGCGCTGGCGGAGCACGACAAGGACGGTTCCATCGTCATCGTACTAGCGACCGACGCGCCGCTCTGTCCGCGCAATCTCGAAAGGCTGGCGCGCCGTTGTTTCGGCGGGCTTGCCCGCACCGGCGCGGCTTTGAGCAATGGCTCGGGTGACTACGCGCTCGCCTTTTCGACGGCAGAGGCGGTGCGGCGTACTCCCGAACGCCGCAAGGGCGTGAGTTTGATCCCTACATTGGGCAATGATGCCGTCTCGCCGCTGTTCGAAGCCGCGATCGAAGCTACCGAGGAAGCAATCCTCAACTCTCTCGCCATGGCGACGGAGACCAAAGGTTTCAACGCCGCGACCGGCAAAGGCTCGGTTGTCGGTACGATCAGCCTTCCCCATCCAGGTCATTGATGACCGTAATTTTCTGATTTCGCATCATACGGAGTTTTCATGTCTGCCGCGACAATCCGCACCGTCTATCTCAACGGTGCCTTCCTGCCCGAGAACGAGGCGCGTCTTTCCATCTTCGACCGGGGATTCCTGTTCGGCGATGGCATTTACGAGGTCACTGCCGTGCTGGGTGGCAAGCTGATCGACAGCGCCATGCACATGGCGCGGCTCGAGCGCAGCGTAGGTGAGATCGGCGGCCGTCTGCCTATCACGACTGACGAGATCGTGGCGATCGAGAAGCGTCTCGTGGAAGCAAACCACCTCACTGAGGGGCTCGTCTATCTCCAGTACACGCGCGGTGCCGAAGACCGAAATTTCTTCTACTCCGAGGATCTGGAGCCGACGCTGGTGCTCTTCACGCAGGCAAAGACGCTCGAACATGTCGCAGCCGTCGAAAAGGGTCTCAAGGTGAAGTCCATGCCGGATCAGCGCTGGGCGCGGCGCGACATCAAGAGCGTCTGCCTGCTGCCGCAGGTGCTGGCCAAGCGCGCCGCCAAGGCGGAAGGCTTCGACGAGGCCTGGCTGGTCGAGGATGGCATGGTGACGGAGGGTGCGTCGTCGACGGCCTATGTCGTGACGCGTGACGGCCGCATCGTGACGCGCGCCAACAGCCACGCGACTTTGCCCGGCTGCACCAGGCTTGCCGTGCTGGACCTCGCGCGCGAGGCGGGATTGGTGCTGGAGGAGCGGCCCTTCTCCGTCGAAGAGGCCAAGACCGCCGCCGAAGCCTGGCTGACGAGCGCCTCCAACTTCATCGTCTCGATCACCAATATCGATGGCGTTGCCGTCGGTGACGGGATGCCTGGCCCGATGTTCAAGCGCCTTCGCACGCTCTATATGGAAAACGCCCGGCGCACCGCGATCTAAGCCTGCCGCAAGGATCGTCCGATCGTCAGGGCTTGTCGAGCATCGACCAGACACGCCCGACGATCGGACGGCGGTTCTCGCGCGAGCGATAGAGGCGGATTTCCACCTCGATATTCCATTCGGGATCGGCGGCACGCACCAACCGGCCATCGGCAAGCTCGGTATTGACCAGGCTTTCGGGGATCCACGCGAGCCCGAAGCCGGCTGCGGCCATGCCCTTCAACCCCACGGACATGCTGCCGACATGTACCCGGTTTTCCGCGGGCAGCCGCTCCCCGAAGGCGCCGGCCACCAGTTGCCCGAAGAAGGACGTCTTCTGATAGCTGACATGGCAGAAGCCGGGCTCCAGGCGATGCAGCGGCACCCCTCCGGCGCCCGCGGCGCTCACCGGCAGGATGGTTTCCCGGCCGAGCGTGTGATGTTCGAATTGTGGATCGAGCAGCATCGGCACATGCGGGTGCTGATAGGTGAGCAGGAAATCGCAGTCCCCGTCGATGAGGGAGTTCAGATTCTCTTCCATGGTGCCGGAGTCCGGGCGCAGATGCGAGACCACGGGTCCGATGCGCGTGTTGAGCCGGCTTAGCCAATCAGGGAAGAAGGTGAAGGAGAGGGTATGCAGCGCGGTCAAGGTCACGGTACGCGCATCCGTGCCATCCTCGTGCTGAAGGTTGCGTCGCGCCTGATAGAGCGCCTGCAGCGTCTGCTCCGCCACGGGTACGAAACGCTCGCCTGCGGCCGTCAGCCGCGAAGGATAGGTGGCTCGATCGATCATGCTCGTCCCGACCCAGCCCTCCAGTTGCCGGATGCGGCGGCTGAAGGCGGATTGCGTCACATGGCGCTCGTCGGCCGCTTTGGAAAAGTTCAGCGTCCGCGCCAGCGCCAGAAAATCTTCAAGCCATTTGACTTCCACTCGAAGCTCCCAAAGAAACCGGCTGTCAAAGCCCGCCTCTCCTTGGCCCGAAAGGGCGGGGAATGCAATCAGCCGGCGCGGCGATATTCAATCATTCGTGCTCGAGCGAGCACCAGTTCGAGCCTGTCCTCGCCTAGAAGGTGGAGGCAGACCCGCTTGGTCCAAGGCCCATCCGTCAGCGTGAACAGATAGCGTCCGGCACCCAGCGCGCGCAGCGGCATGCGCTGGCGCACCGGGCCGACGCCCATGACGACATTGCCGCCTTCGATCTCGAGACGCGCGCCCTCCGGCGAGTCCCAGGCACCGCGTAGCGAGGCCGACACTTGGTGCTCTCCGACACGCAGGAAGCGGCGCTGGGCATGTCCGATTTCCCCGACGATCGCGTCGCCCTCCATCGTCAGGCGCATCGGCGACGAGGCCGAGCGGGAGGAGACCGAGGATCCCTCATCCTCGTAGACGGTTTCGTCGGCATCGAGATAGGTCACCGTGCTGCCGGCGACCTTGATCCACCATGGCCCGTTCTCCGTCACATAGGTGCCATCGCGAAGGGCGGTCGAGGGACGCGGCAAGGCCTCACCCGTCAATGCCGCCATGCACTCGAGTGCGATCTTGTAGCCGTTGGTATCCTCGCGGTTCGATACGACCGCAAAGCCGCCTTTTCGAACCGGATCGAGCAGGAAATAGCTTTTGTAGCCGGGATGGGAACCGCCGTGACCGATAAGAGAGCGGTTGCCGAGCATGGTGCGGCGCAGGCCGAGGCCGTATCCGCTCGGCCTGCCATCGGCGAGCTGCCGTGGTGCAGACAACTCGTCGAGTACTCCGGCAAAAGCCCCTTCGCCGCGAAGTAATCCCATCAACCATTTGGCGAGGCTTTCACCGCTGCCGGTCATGCTGCCGGAGGCGGAAATATGCAGGCCGGCGGCCGAAAGCTGCCAGCGCTCGCCGTCGCGCCAATAGCCTGGAACCAGGCCGGCAACGGGGTCGTTCCAGACATCCGGCGCGTCCAATACGGCATCTGTTTGCGCACCCAGCCGTCGAACGAAGTCTCGAAAGAATACCCCGTGACGCTCGAATGCGGCTTCCACGAGCCGGTAGCCGGTATTGGAATAGGAGATCTCCGTGCCCGCCTCGTAGTTCAACCGCGTCTGGCGCGCCAGGAAATCGAGCAACGGGCCGGCTTTCGTCTCCGTATAGACAGACAGGCCAAGCAACGTCAGGCATTCGCGCGTGTCAGGCAAGCCTCCGCTCATGTCGAGAGCGCGGCCAACGGTGACATCGCGAAGAGGTGCCTGCAGTTCAGGCAGATGCTGTCCGAGCGGGTCGCCGAGACCGATCTTGTCGGAATGGGCGAGCACCATGGCGCAAAAGGCGTGCTTCGTCACCGAGGCATAGCGGACGACGCTTGCCGCGGTGAAGGGGGCGAGCGTCGAAAGGCTTTCCACGCCGCCATATTCGGCAAAGCGAATGCCATGCGCATCGAAGCCGATGACGGCGCCGCCCGGCTCATCGCTTCCCCAATTTTGCGCGAATTGGGCTGCGCAGGACTGCGCCGCCTTCCAGGTTCCCGTTTCGGACATGCATGCCTCGCAAATGCAGATTAGACCGGTTCCGCTTCCTCGAACTCGATGCTCAGACGGCGCAGTTCCTGCGTATGGGGGTGGGTGACGTTGCCGCGCCGCAAATCGTCGGCCGTGACCTGCTCCACCATCTGGCCATCGATCATAACGCCGACGTCGGTGCAGAGATGGGCGATCACGCCGAGATTGTGGCTGACCATCACATAGGTGAGCTTTCGCTCAGCGCGCAGATCGGACAGCAGGTTGAGGATCTCGGCCTGAACCGACACGTCGAGCGCGCTTGTCGGCTCATCGAGCAACAGGATCCTGGGGTCGGCGATCAGCGCGCGGGCGATGGCGACACGCTGGCGCTGGCCGCCGGAGAGCTGGTGCGGATAGCGGAAGCGCGAGCTCTGCGGCAGCGCCACGTCCGAAAGCGCCCTGGCAATACGCTGGTCGACGTCGCCCATGCGGTGAACCAGCGGCAGCTCGCTCAGAATGCGGTCGATCGTTTGGCGCGGATGCAGGGAACCGTAGGGATCCTGGAAAACCATCTGCACCTTGCGGAAGAAATCCGGCGTGCGGTGTTGCGGAGCTGCTTCGTCATTGAAGGCGATGCGCCCCATCCAGCTGGTGTTCAGGCCGGCCATGGCGCGCAATACGGTCGATTTGCCGGAGCCGCTTTCGCCGACGATGCCGAAGCTGCCGCCTTCCTCGACCTTGAAGGAAACGCCCTTGACGACTTCACGCTCGCCGAAACGGATGCGTAGATTGTGGATCTCTATCGTCATTTCAGCCACTCCGGATCACGCTCGAGAATGGGCAACCGCTCTTTCGGGTGGGTGAGCGAAGGAATGCAGTTCAGCAGGCCGCGCGTATAGGGATGAGCAGCAGACAACAGTTCCGATGCCTTCAGCTCCTCGACAACGCGCCCGGAATACATGACCGCCACCCGGTCGCAGAAATGCGAGACGAGCGGCAGGTCATGACTGATCAGCATCAATCCCATCGAGCGCTCGGAGACAAGCTCCTCGATCAGCCGCAGGATTTCCGCCTGCACCGTCGCGTCCAGCGCGCTTGTGGGTTCGTCGGCGATCAGCAGTTCCGGATCGGGAGCCAGCATCATGGCGATCATGACGCGCTGGCCCATGCCGCCTGAGACTTCATGCGGATAGGAGGCGGCAACCGCCTTCGGGTTGCGGATCTTGACCTGCTCCAGCAGATTTACTGCCGCTTCCGCCGCCTCCCGGCGGCTGCCGCCCTTGTGCGTGCGCCATGACTCGGCAACCTGATTGCCAATGGTCTTAACGGGGTTTAGCGAGTATTTCGGGTCCTGCAGGATAAAGCCTGCCCGTTTGCCGCGGATGGTGCGCATCTGCTTTTCGCTGGCCGACACGATGTCGATGCCATCGAAGGAAAGCTTGTCGGCTTCGATGCGGGTTTGCCTTGGCAGGAGTTTCATCAGCGCGCGTGCCGTCAGGCTCTTGCCCGAGCCGCTTTCGCCGACGATGCCGAGCTTCTCGGCACTGAGGCGCAGCGACACACCCTTGACCGCAGGTGCGAAGCCCGTGCGCGTCTTGAAGCCGATGCGCAGATTGTCGATCTCGACCAGCATGGATCAGTTCCCCTTCGGATCGAGCACGTCGCGCAGCGCATCGCCAAGGAAATTGAAGGCGAGCGAGACGAGGAAGATGGCGATGCCGGGGATCGTTGCGACCCACCACTGTTCGAAGATAAAGCGCTTTGCGGTTGCGATCATCGCCCCCCATTCCGGCGACGGCGGCTGTGCACCCATGCCGAGGAAGCCGAGGCTTGCGGCCGTGATGATGATGGAGCTCATGTCGAGCGTGACGCGAACGATCAGGCTCGGCATGCACAACGGCGCGATATGCCGCATGATGATGCGCCAGGAAGAGGCGCCTGTCAGGCGATAGGCGGCGATAAAATCGGCGCCGCGCACGGTCAGGGTTTCGGCGCGCGCGAGCCGAGCATAGGGTGGCCAGGCGGTTAGCGCTATCGCCAGCACGGCACTTTCGACACCTGGCTTCAGGGCGGCAACGAAGGCAAGCGCCAGCACCAGTCGGGGAAAGGCGAGGAAGATGTCGGTCAGCCGCATCAGCGCCGTGTCGACCACGCCGCCGAAATAGCCGGCGATGCAGCCGATGGCGAGGCCGATCGGCGCCACGAGCACCACCACGGCGATGACCATGCCAAGCGTCACGCGGCCGCCAAAGAGCAGGCGCGAGTAGATGTCACGGCCGAGCTCGTCGGTGCCAAGCCAATCAGCCGCGCTCGGCTTGGCAAGTCGATTGGCGAGATCCTGGGTGGCCGGATCATGCGTGGCGAGCCATGGCGCGAAGAGCGCCAGCAGGATGAAAAGCAGGATGATCGACAGGCCGATCATGCCGAGAGCGTTGCCCTTCAACCCCAGCCAGATGCGATAGCGATTGCCCCAGGCGGCTTGGCGCCGGGAAGTGGGGGACTCGTCGAGCGCCCAATTGCGGAAGGTTGCCAGCATCATCGCACCCTCGGGTCCAGCAGACGATAAAGGAGATCGGCAACGAGGTTGAGCCCCACATAGATAATGCCGATCAGGAGTGTGGTGCCGATGACCGGGTTCATGTCGCCGTTCATCAGGGAGGCGGTCAGATACTGGCCGATGCCTGGCCAGGAAAAGACCGTTTCGGTGACGACGGCGCCCTCCAGCAGGCCAGCATAGGTCAGCGCCAGCACGGTCACCAGCTGCACGGCGACGGTCGGGAAGGCATGTCCCCAGATCACCCTGCTGAGCGAAAGGCCCTTGGCGCGCGCGGTGATCACGAATTCGCCCTTCAGGGCATCGATCATGAAGGCGCGCGTCATGCGGGCGATATAGGCCATGCTGAAATAGGCGAGGATGCAGACCGGCTGCGCCATGTGGGCAAGCGCATCCCGGAAGGCGTCGAGATCGCCGGCGAGCAGCGTGTCCACGGACAGCAGTCCCGTGACCGGCGCGATCATTCCGTCATAGATAATGTCCTGCCGCCCAGGCCCAGGCGCGATGCCGAGCGCCGAATAGAAGACGAGCAGCGAGATGAGGGACAGCATGAAAACCGGAATGGAATGGCCGGCGAGGCAGACGACGCGGATCGCCTGATCCGTGAGGGTTCCCTGCCGCACGGCTGCCCAGACGCCAAGCGGAATGCCGATGATCGCGGCGAGAATGAGTGCTGCGGTCGCCAGTTCGAAGGTCGCCGGAAAGAAGCGGGCAATATCCTGCGACACCGGGTTTTTCGTCAACACCGACATGCCGAGATCGCCATGCAGAAGCTGATTCAGGTAATGGAGAAACTGTACCGGAAGAGGCTGGTCGAGGCCCATTTCGGCCCGCACGCGAATGACCACCGCCTCCGGCGCATTGTCGCCGACGGCAGCAATGACCGGATCGACCGGCATGACGCGGCCTATAAGGAAGGTGACGACCGTCAGCCCGAGCAGCGTCAATACGATGCTGCTCAGGATGGCGGAGAAGGATTTGAGCCGTCGGGTCAAGCCTTGCTGGTCCCCTGATAGGAATTGGCTTCTGAGAGAGCGCCGAGCTGGAAGCCGGAGACGGCCTTGCTGCACGCCGCGGTTTTCATCCATTGGAACATGAAGATGAAGGGGCTGTTCTGCATGTGCTCGCGCTGGAGCTCTTCATAGAGGGCGATGCGCTTGGCCGGGTCCTTCTCGTCGCGGGCGGCTTCGGCCTTGGCGACGAAATCGTCGTTCTTGTAGCGTGAACGCCACAGGAAGGGCTTGCTCTTGGCGTCGTCGGAATTGTCCTTGTTGATGGCGAAGACTTCGCCGTTGGAGTTCGGATCGAAATAATCGGTGCCCCATGCGGAAAGCGCCATCTCGTGCTGGCGGCCGCGCATCTTCGTCAGCACCTGCCGGTTTTCCGCCGATTGCAACTTCACGCGAATGCCGATCTCGGCAAGGTTCGCTTGGATCGCCTGGGCGAGGTCCGGATAGGGCTGGGCGGCGTAGTGATCCATCGTCACGTCGAAACCGTCGGCAAGCCCGGCTTCGGCCATCAGCGCCTTCGCCTTTGCCACGTCCTTCTGGAACGGCGTGTCGCTGATCGCTGCCGGGAAACCTTCCGGCTCGAAGCTCTGGTGGACCTTGTGGGTCAAGGGCACGATGTTTTCCTGCATGCCCTTGTAGTCGAGCGCCCATTTGACGGCCTGCCAGACCTGAGGCTTTGCTAGGTTCGGCACACCCTGATTAAGGGAGATGAGAACCAGCGAGGCGATGCTCTTGGTGACCAACGTGAAGTCGGCGTCGTTCTGAATGGTGCGAAGCTGCTCGGAGGTCAGATCGCGGGCGATATCGGCATCACCCTTCTTCAGCATCAAAAGCTGCGAGGCGGGGTCGGTGACATGGCGCAGGATGACGCGCTTCAGATTGCCCTTGTAGGGGCCATGTGGGTTGAGCGTGAGCGACACGGATTCGCTCGCCTTCCAGGCCTGAAGCTGGAAACTGCCCGAGCCGACGCTGTTCTTCTGCAGCCAGGCATTGCCCATGTCGCCATTTGCCTCATTGGCGAGCACGACCTTCTTTTCGACCACGGCGGCGATGTTGGCCGAGAGGCAATAAAGCAGGAAGGCGATCGCGGTGGGCTTCTCGGTCGTCAGGGTCAGCGTCTCGGCATCCTTGGCGACGATACGGCTTTCGACGTTCTCGGCGGTGAAGCCGAACTGATTGATGATGAAGGCTGCGCCCTTGTTCATCTTGATCGCGCGCTGCAGCGAGAAGGCGACATCCTCTGCCGTCACCGGCGCGCCGCTTGCAAAGCTTGCCTTGGCGAGCTTGAAGGTGAAGACCTTGCTGTCCGCATCGGCCTGCCAGGATTGAGCGAGCACAGGATCGACCTTGGAGGGATCATCGGTGTTGGGACGCACCAGCTTCTGATACATGTTGCTGATCACTTCGCCGCCAACGGCCTCGAAGCTTTCATGAGGGTCGAGGCTCGTCATGTTGTCGAGCTGTTGGGCAACGACAAGCACATCTTTCGGCGTCGCGGCAAATGCGGTCTGTGCTAGATCGAGATAGGACAGGAAGGGCAGCGTACCGCTGCCGATGAGAAACTGGCGTCTGGAAACCATGCGAAATCCCCTTTCACTCTTTTGGCAACAGCTCTATGCCAAGCATGGCGAGACTTGGTACGGTTCTGTCGCTATCGTATTTTCGCCAGCTTCTCTAACAGCGCGTCTTGCGAGCGACTAATTCCGTTTTTCGCAGACCCTATGCGCGGTTTGCATTTGCCCACCCCTCCGAGCTTGCCTAGGCAGGCATCCACTACAATTTTTGGAATGAGACATGACAGAATCCTCGATAATTCCAGTATTCGACGGCCACAATGATGTGTTGCTGCGGCTGCGGCGCGATGGCCTCAATTCCGTCAACGCCTTTCTGAATGGCGAGGCTGCGGGGCATATCGATCTGCCGCGCGCGCGTCGCGGCGGGCTTGCAGGCGGGCTTTGCGCAGTGTTCATTCCGTCTCCGGATCAACCCCGCGATGGGAATGGTGACTTTCCGGCTCCCTCGCAGCCCCAGGCGCTGAACGAGACTTTGGCGATGTTTCGCCTTCTTCTCGCAATCGAGGCTCAGTCCGATGGCGCAGTAAAGGTTTGCCGGTCGGCCAACGACATCCGTAGTTCCATCGCCGATGGCCGGTTCGCCGCTGTTTTCCATATCGAAGGGGCAGAAGCGATCGCGGCCGATCTCGATGCGCTCCATGTCCTTCATCAAGCCGGGCTGCGTACGCTCGGTCCGGTGTGGAGCCGGCCGAACGTCTTCGCTTATGGCGTGCCTTTCCGCTTTCCCTCGACGCCGGATATCGGGCCTGGCCTGACCGATGCCGGCAAGGATCTGATCCGCGCCTGCAATGAACTGCGGATCATGATCGATCTCTCACACATGAACGAGCAGGGCTTCTGGGATATCGCGAGATTGTCGAAGGCGCCGCTTGTCGCCTCGCATTCCAACGCACACGCGATTTCGCCCCACAGCCGCAATCTGACGGACAAGCAGCTCGATGCGATCCGCGATACCGGCGGTCTGGTCGGCATCAATTTCGGCGTGCTGTTCCTGCGTGATGATGGCGTCAGAAATGCCGATACGCCGATTGAGCTCCTCGTCCGTCATATCGCTTACATCGCCGAGCGGATCGGCATCGAGCATGTGGCGCTCGGCTCCGATTTCGATGGCACGACCATCCCGCAGTCGCTTGGCGATGCCAGCGGCCTGCCGAAGCTCATCGACGCCCTGCGCGCGCATGGCTTTGACGATCAGGCGCTCGGAATGATTGCCCATGAAAACTGGATCCGCGTCCTCGAACGCACTTGGGGCGCCTGAAACCCGCGGCGGCACCGCGCGTAGAGCTTTGAACTTGCGAGACGCTGCACCTTATCCAAGCGGGAGTAGCGCCTTGCCCTTCGGCTCAGTTCTGCTGGCTCGACGTCAGCGCCTGATGGATCGGCGCCATCCATTTGTCGGTGGCGACATCGTAGGCGCCGAAGCTGCCTTCGAACTGCCAGTAGCTCCAGGCAAAATGGTTGCTTTCCGCTGCCCGCGCCACGCTTGCGGTCCATGCCGCCCGCGATGCGATATCGCCTTTGTCGTAGGCGCCGAACTCGCCGAGCAGGATCGGGCGATCATGGTTGCGCGACCACGCGGCGATCGTTGAAAAGTCCCGGACGATCTGTTCGTGCTCGGCTGGACTGCCCCATTTTACGCCGATCAGCTTTTCGCGGCTTGGATTTGTCCAGGTCGCACCCTGGTGCGTGAAGGCGAAGGGATCGTAATAGTGAACAGTCACGATGATATTGCGGTCGTCTTCGGGAAGCGACAACTTGTCGAGTGAATGGAAGTTGTTGGAATTTGCCGGTCCGATCACCACGCTGCGATCGGGATTCGTCTTGCGAATGACAGTGAGCGCTTCGCGCAGCAACCCGTTCCAGATATCCGGGGTTATCGCCTTGTTCGGCTCGTTCAAGATCTCGAAGAGAACGCTATCAGGTTCATCCTTATAGCGTGGTGCGATCTGGTTCCAGAAGGCAATCAGCTTCGATCTGCAATCCTCGGCGTTCTCAGCGCAGGCACGATAGTCGTGCTCGTCGAGGATGACTTTCAGACCCGCTCCGGTCGCCTGTTTCACCACGTCATCAAGCTTTGCGAGCCATTGCGCGTCGAGGTGGCCGGACTGATCCATATGCGAGAAGGCTTGCAGATTGACGCGGATGTTCTGAAAGCCGCTGTCATGCAGCATCTTGTAATAGGCGGGCTTGAAGCGAGCCTTCCCGGCATCGGTCCAGAGAGGGTCATAGCCGAGAACGTTGACGCCTCGGCCGAGTTTTGTGGCGGCCTGGCCTGCTTTTATCGAAGGTGCGGCAACGGCGGCGGTGATGGCAAGCAGCGTAAAAAGGCCAGACAGGAACAGGCGCATGCTCACCTCCATGACATCTGAAGCGAACTTCAGCCCGCCTTGTGTCCGAAATAGGATGCTCCAGCGCCTATCGTTCGACCAGATGGATCGGCAAAGGGTGCATCGGCCGCAGCGTGACCTTCATGATCGGCTTTGGCGAAGGTTCGTTCGGACCGGTGACGCGGAACCTTTGCAGCAGGACGGCAAGGATCGCAACGGCTTCCATCATGGCAAAGCCATTGCCGATGCAGACACGCGGGCCGGCACCGAACGGCATGAAGGCAAAGCGATGGCGGCTCTTGGCGGTCTCGGGTTCGAAGCGCTCGGGATCGAAAACCAGCGGGTCCTCCCAGATGGAGGCGTGACGATGCACGGCATAGATCGGCACATAGAGGATCGTTCCGGCCGGAATCGTATAGGCGCCAAGGGTAAATTCGCGCAGTGCCGCGCGCGAGATGATCGGGGCCGGCGGGTAGAGCCGCATGGCCTCGGAAAAGACCTGTCGGGCATAGGTGAGTTTGCCGACATGTTCGGCAAGAAGCGGGCCGCCATCTGTGGCAGCGGCGATCTCGTCGAAGAGCCTGGCCTGACAGTCCGAATGGCGGGCCAGGAGATGGAGCGTCCAGGCAAGGCCGAGCGCCGTCGTCTCGTGTCCGGCGGTGATGAAGGTCATCAGATTGTCGATGATCTCTTCGTCGTTCATCGTGCGACCCGTTTCCGGGTCGGCTGCACCAAGCAGCATGGACACGAGGTCGCTGCGCTCGATACCACTGCGCCGCCGTTCGGCAATCACTTTAGCAAGGGTCGCCCGCAGGAAGGTCACGGCCGCTTTTGCTTTTTCCTTGCCTGGATGCGGCATCCACTCCGGCGCGCCGAGCAGGCCCAGCGCAAATTTCCAGCCAGTCGGCTTCAGATAGTCGGTGATGTTACGCTCGACTCTGTCGACATCGATGCCTTCGCCGCCAGACATCATCGTCTCGACGATAATGTCGAAGGTGGTGCGCATCATTTCCTGGCAGAGGTCGAGAGCGCCGTCTTTATGCGTGAGCCAAAGATCGCGTCTGCGCTGGGCGGCTGCGATCATGGCTGGCTGAAGTTCGAGAAGCTTTTCGTGGCGAAAGGCACCGGCCACGGATTGACGCTGCCATTTCCAATGAGCGCCATCCGAGGTCAGGATGCCATCGCCAAGTGCTGGGCCGAGCAGGCGGCGAACATCCTCGCCCTTGCCGAGCGCATCGGAATTCCTCACGAGAGCCTGGTAGATAAGTTCTGGATCGGCGAGATAGACCCGTAATTTTCCGCCTAACCGCGTAAAGACGACTGGCTCATCGAAGATCTCGGGTGGCAGCGCATCAAGGGGATTGCGGATCAGTGAAAGGAGCACATGCGGCATCGACCGTGGCGCCGGGGGAAATGCGCCCGGCGATGGATCGGCCGTGTTTACGCGTGCATTCATCCTTCCGCCTCCTTGTTCAGTTCCACGAATGCCTGTAGATCAGGATTAAGGCATTTACCTTAGAACAGGTAAGGTGAATACCTTAGGCATTCAAGAGGAAAAAGCGTGGCGGAAAACAAAGGCAAAAGAACGGAGCCGACAGCACGACCCAGTACGCGCGAACGGATCCTTGTCTCGACATTATCGCTCTTCAACCAAAAAGGCCCCGAGGCAGTGACAACGGCGGAAATCGCAGAGGCTGTCCGTATCAATCAGGGCAATCTCTACTACCATTTCCGCACCAAGGAGTCCCTGGTAGTGGCTCTGTTTTCCCGGTTCGAGGCCGATGCGCTGGCGCTCGTCGCCGAGGCGGACGCCGTGCCCGCGCCCGACTCGAAAGCCTATGCCGGCTTTCTGCGCAAATGGTTCTCCCTCGTCTGGACCTATCGCTTCCTCTTTCGCGACCTTCCGGGCCTATTGGCGACCGCGCCGGGATTGAGGGGGCCGATTCTGGCTGTCAGTGCCGGCATGCGTCTTTCGGTCGATGTCATTTTTCAGCGCATGGAAACAGCCGGTCTCATTAGCGTCGCTGCGGATGACCGGAAGCCGCTATTGGCCAATGTTTGGATCGTCTCAACCTATTGGGCCGTTTATCTCGGGCTGCAGGAAGGCGTTCGCGACCTCAGCCCGCAGCACGTCCATTGGGGGCTGAGCCAGGTCGCGAGCCTCTTGCGTCCCTATCTTTCACCTCAGGCAAAGGCCGATCTCGAGGAGATGCTTTCAGAGCCCCTTGCCTGAACTCTGAATACCGGCATAGCTGGGTGGCCTCGCGAGGTTAAGATGCGCGCGCAACAGCATCGCGAAGATTGCGATAGCCTGTCGCCGGATGCGGTGCGACAAGCCTCGGTCCGCTGCCGCCGAGTTTTTCCCGCAGTGTTCCCGAGCGGTAGTCGGTCTTGTAGACGCCGCGCTTCTGCAGCTCGGGAACCAGAAGATCGACGGCATCCTCAAAGCTTTCGGGCGTCACGGCATAGGCCAGATTGAAGCCGTCGACATCGGTATCCTCTATCCATTCCTGCATCAGGTCGGCAACCGTTTGCGGCGAGCCGACAAAGACCGGGCCGAAACCGCCGATGCCGACCCAATCGGCCATTTCGCGCACCGTCCACTCCTTGTTTGGGTCGATGGTCGTGAAGGTCTCGACGGCGGATTGCACGGCATTGGTATGGCGATGGCGAAGTACCTCGTCAGGCGAGAACTGGCCGAAGTCGATGCCGGTCCAGCCTGATATCAGCGTCTGCGCGCCTTCGAAGGAGGCGTATTGCCGGTATTCGTTGAACTTGCGCTGCGCTTCCGCGTCGGTCTCGCCAAGGATCACGGTCTGGAGGTTGAAGGCAAGAATTTCGCGTGGGTTGCGCCCGACACGCTCGGCCGCTTCGCGAACATTGGCGACATAGCGCTTCAGCACCGGCTTGGAGGGCGCAGCCACGAAGATGCATTCGGCATGCGCGCCGGCGAAATCCTTGCCGCGGCTGGAGGCGCCTGCCTGATAAAGCACCGGTGTGCGCTGCGGCGACGGTTCGCTCAAATGAATGCCGGGAACGGTGAAATGCTTGCCGGAATGGCGGATGGGATGCACTTTCTCGGGCCGCGTGAAGATGCCTTTTTCCCGGTCGCGGATAACCGCATCGTCCTCCCAACTGCCTTCCCAGAGCTTGTAGCAGACTTCAAGATATTCTTCCGCCAAGCCGTAGCGGTCATCGTGCTGCGTCTGCGCAGACTGGCCTATATTCAGCGCGCCGCTGTTCAAATACGAGGTGACGATGTTCCAGCCGACACGCCCCTTGGTCAGGTGATCGAGCGTCGAGATGCGTCGCGCGAAGGTGTAGGGATGCTCGAAGGAGAGCGAGGCGGTCAGCCCGAAGCCAAGATGCTCCGTCTCATAGGCCATGGTCGGGATAAGCTGCAGCGGATCGTTGACCGGCACCTGCGCGGAGTGGCGCAGCGCCGCGTCGACATTGCCGTTCAGCACGTCATAGACGCCGAGCACGTCGGCGATGAACAGCCCGTCGAACTTGCCGCGCTCCAGCGTCTTTGCCAGATGGACCCAATAGTCCATATCCTTGTAGGTCCAGGACTTGTCGCGCGGATGCCGCCACAGGCCTGGTGACTGGTGTCCGACGCAGTTCATGTCGAAGGCGTTGAGCCTGATTTCGCGGGTCATGTTGTTATTCCTGCATGATATGGATCGGCGGCATTCAGGCGCCGACGGCTTTCTTGTTGACGAAGCTGAAGGCGAGCACCGCGAAGATCAGGAGACCGGTGCCGACCTGCTGCCAGTAGAAGTTCAGGCCTGTAAGCAGCAGGCCATTGGCGACGATGCTCAAAAGCAGCACGCCGAGCACCGTGCCGGCGACATTCGGCCGGCCGAGCGGCGAAAGGGTCGTGCCGATGAAGGTGGCGCCTATGGCGTTCAGCATGAAGCCGTTGCCGGAGGAGGGGATATAGACGGTCACCGTGGCCGTCAGGATCAGCCCGGCAAAGGCGGCGATAATGCCGGCGAGAATGAAGGTTGCGGCGACATAAGCTCGGAGCCCGATCCCAGAATAGCGCACCGTCCGCGGCTGGATGCCGATCGCCAGAACCACGCGCCCGAAGCGCATCCTGGCAAAGAGCAATGCGGCACCGGCGATGATGACGGCCGCGATCAGCAGCGGCACGGGAATAGTGCCGAGCGTTCCATGGCCGATAAAACGAAATGCTTCGGGCACACCGGATGGCGGCAGATAAACCGGATTGCCGCCATCCGTCAGCAGCTGCTGGATGCTGCGGCCGATGAACAGCGTTCCAAGCGTTGCCAGGAATGGCGATACGCCGATTCCGGAAATCAGCACCGCGTTGAACGCCCCAACCAGTGCCCCGGCGCCAAGGCCGGCCAGAGCAGCCAAAGGCACAGGCACGCCAGCCAGAATGCTGGAAACGAAAGCAAAGCTCGCAAAGTCGACGGATGTCCCCACAGAAAGATCGATGCCACCGGCCGCAACGGCAAAGGTCATGGCGATCGAGACGATGGCGAGCAGCGTGAAATTGTTGACGAGAATGCTCTGCAGATTGCCGGCGCTGAGGAATGTCGGCGCGACCGTCGAGAAGAGCGAGAAGACGGCGATGAGTGCGACGACGAGGCCATATCGGGCAGCACCTGCGAACGGTCGTGCTGAAACAGCGGTAGCGGACATGATCAGATCTCCCGTTTGCGCAGCAGGGTTGTCGCCGAGACGACGATCAGGATCAGCAGCCCCTGAACACCGCTGACCAGCGTGCTCGGCAGGTTCAGAAGCTGGAAGCCGTTGATGAGGAAGCCGACGAACAGGGTTGAGATCAGCGTGCCGCCGATCGTCGGCACGAGCCGGCGCGAGAAGACCGAGCCAAGCAGGGCCGTTACGACGACCGGAAGCAGCATCTCGCCGGAACCGGTCGTGCTGCCGCTGAGATAGGATACCGATAGGATGCCGGCGATCCCGCCGCAAAGTCCGCTGGCGACGAAGGCGCCCGCGATCAGCTTTTTCAACGGCAGGCCGGCCGCGCGCGCGGCTTCGGGAAACTCGCCGACGGCATAGAGCCGCAGGCCGAGCGGCGTATGTTGCACGATGGCCGCGGCAATCACTGTAAAGCCGATCAGGACATAGGCGAGGATCGGTATGCCGAAGCCATCCGAGGCCGAAAGGATTGTCAGAAAATCGGTCGCCGCCGGAAGAACTGTATTCTGGGTCAGAACAAGTTCCAGGCCGGCGACGACATTCATGACAGCCAGTGTTGCCAGCAAGGGCACGATGCCCGCCAGCACGATCGCCAGCGCGTTGACGGCACCGATTGCCAGTCCGGTGGCAAGTGCACCCGCGCCGGCAGTAAGATCATTGAAACCCAGCTGGATGAGCGTTGCATAGACCGCGGCGCTCAGGCCCATATTGGCCGCCAGCGAAAGGTCGATACCGCCGGTGACGACGTTGGAACCGCCAGCGATGAGGACGATCGTCAAGCCGATGGCGAGAACGCCCGAGATGGCCGATTGGCCGAGTACGTTGCCGATATTGCCGACGGTCAGGAAGTAGGGTGCCGTCAGCGCAAAGATCACCAGGATCGATAGGAAGGCGAGCAACGAGCCGAAGCGCAGGGTTGCAGCTGCAAGCTTGCTGCCCGATGGCAGCGACCGCCCGGCCGGAGCCGCGGAGAGGGAGGCAAATTGGACATCAGCCGACATGGCGCAATCCTTCCACGGCGCCGGTCGATGCCGACAGCACTTCATCCGTTGCGGTCTGTGAGGAAACGAGCTCGCGCGTCAGCCGGCCGCGGAACAGCACGAGGATCCTGTCGGTAATGCCCACGAGCTCGGGCAGGTCCGACGACAGCACGATCACGCCGGCGCCGCGTGCGGCAAGCTCGCCGATGAGCGAGTAGATCTCCACCTTGGAGCCGATATCGACACCGACGGTCGGCTCATCCAGCAGATAGATTTCCGACTGGCGGCTTAGCCATTTGGCGATCGCGACCTTCTGCTGGTTGCCGCCCGAGAGCGTGCGCACCAACGCTTCGCGGCCTGCCGTCTTGATCTGCAGGCGCTTGATTAGCTCGTCGGTATCGCTGCCCTCGCGTTTACGGTCGAGAAAGCCGAAGCGCGTGTAGCGGGAAAGGCTCGACAGCGTGATGTTCTCCCGCACGCTGAGATCGAGGCCGACGCCGTGGCCGCGACGATCCTCAGGCACCAGCGCCAGCTGATGGTCGACAGCCTCGACCGGGCTGCGCGGTTTGAGCGCCTTCGTCTCGATATCGATCTCTCCGCTCGTCGCCGCCTGCAGTCCGAAGAGGGTGCGCACCAGATCCTTCGCCCCGGAGCCGAGCAAGCCGGTGATTCCGAGGATCTCGCCGCGGCGCAGGGTCAAACTGACATCGTGGAAGCGATTGGCTGCCGAGAGATGACGAACCTTGAGAATTTCGGCGCCGAATTCCACCTGCCGTTTCGGGAACATCTCTCCGATATCACGCTCGACCATAAGGGTCGCGATCCCGTTGGCCGAGGTCTCGCTCATGGGCAGGGAGGCGACATCGACGCCGTTGCGGAGCACCGTGACATCGTCGCATAAAGCCTCGATCTCGTTAAGATAGTGCGAGATGTAGATGATGGTCACGCCTTCGCTGCGCAAGCGGCGGATCAGGCGGAAGAGAATGTCCGCTTCCTGCCGGACCAGAGCAGCGGTCGGCTCGTCGAAGACGAGAAGTTTCGGTTGGTGCAACAGCGCTCGCGTGAGCTGAACGATCTGCTGCTCGGCTGTCGAGAGCTCGCTGATCAGCGCGTTCTTCGGCAAATCCACGCCGAAATAATTGGCAAGGATCTCCCGGGCGCGACGCTGCATCGCGCTACGGTCGATAAAGGGCGTGCCACCGAGGCGCAGCTCCCTGCCGAGAAACAGCGTCTCGCCCACGGTGAAAGTCGGAACCAGCAGCCGGTCCTGGTGGATAAAGTGAATGCCGAGTTCTTCGCATAGATGCGGCGTCAGCCGATCATAGCCTCGGCCTTCGATTTCGATGCGGCCTTCATCCGGCTTGTGCAGGCCGGCAAGAAGCTTGATCAGTGTCGATTTGCCGGCGCCATTCTGCCCGACCAGCCCATGCACGGTACCGCGGCGTACGGTCAGCGACGCGCCGCCCAGTGCCTGCGCACCGCCGAAGCGCTTCACGACACGGTCAAAGCGGACGACATGGTCCCGGCTGTCGGCCGCAGGCGCTGGCTCAGTTGCTGTCATTGGAAAAGGCCCTCGCATTATGCGGGGCAATGCGGCGAAAGCCGCATCGCCGGTTCATATGTCAGCCGATGCCAAGCTTCTTGACGACGTCGGAGACGTTGCTCTTATTGGCCAGAAGAGCAGGCACGTAGGTTTCGCGCGGCAGGGTCTGCCCTGCCAGCAGCTTGGCGACGTTGCGGATGGCGGTGCGGCCGATTTCTGCCGGTTGCTGCGCCGCATCGGCGCCAGCAGGCGAGTTCGGATCGGCGACCAGCTGCAGCACTTCCGGGCTGCCGTCGACGCCATAGGTGCGGATTTCCGTGCGGCCTGCGGCGGCAAGAGCCTGCGTGGCGCCGAGCTGGGGAATATCCCAGGCGGACCAGATGGCCTTGATAGAACCCTTCTCCGGATACTTGTTGAGGATCGCGGTGATCTGGGCGAAGGCGTCCTGAACCGTGTTGGGAATGACGTCCCGTAGCTCGGGTTGAATGATCTTCACCTTCGGGAAATACTTGACGACATTGACGAGCTGATCATAGCGGATCGCGCAGGGCGTGACGCCATAGAAGCCGTTGAAGGCAATGATATTGCCTTCGCCGCCGATATCGGACACGAGCTGCAGCGCCAGATCCTTGCCGATGCCCCAGTTGTCGGATGTGGTGTTGTTGATCGAATTGGTGGAGCCGACATCGACGGTCAGAACGGGAATACCCGCGTCCCGTGCCTTTTTCAGCCAGGGATCGATGACGCTCAAGGTGCCGAGAATTTGGACGATCGCGTCCGGCCGCTGCGCGATCAGTGTCTGCAATTGCGACACCAGCTTGCCGTCGTTACGACCGGCATCGACGGCGATCGGCGTGCCGCCGAGCTTCTTCACTTCGTCGATCTGGGCATTATAGGCCTGCAGATCGAAATAGTGGTCGGTTCCCGTTGCGCTGATGGCGATACGCTTGCCTTTTAGAGACAACGAATCGTCGGCTGCTGCTGCCTTGCTTGAAATCAGCCCGGCAGTCGCCAGGGCTGCGCCGGCAGCGGTCAGTTTCAAAATGTCCCGGCGCCCAAGGCCGGTCGTTTGCTTATTGTCCATTAAAGAATCCTCTCGAGCAATAGAGCATAAAATAGATAGATTTAGGCGCATTACAGAGGAATGGTTTTCCAAAACACGAGCGGCCGGGGAAATTTCCGTGGGCCGCTTCCGGGGCTCAGCGATCGGAGTTTCTGCCGAGCCCGTAGGTTAGCGCCAGTGCACCTACGAGAACTGCGCCCTTGACGAAATCCTGCGTATAGTAAGGGGCATTCAGCATGGTGAGCCCGTTCAGCAATACGCCGACGAATACCGCTCCGACGATCGTGCCAAGCACGTTCGGGCGGCGCAGATTGAGGACGGCGTAGCCGATCAACGCGGCCGCGACGGAATCCATCAGCAGGGAGCCCCCGGAGGAGACGTCGCCGCGCCCGACGCGGGCGGCAATGACGATGCCGCCGAGGGCTGCGAGCACGCCGGAAATCACATAGGCAAATGTCTTCAGCCGCGTTGTCGAAGCGCCGGCGAGCCGGGTGGCGAGTTCGTTGCCGCCGGTGGCGAAGAGCAGCCGGCCGATGCGGGTCCGCTCGGTCAGTACGAAAAGCACGATGGCGACGACCGCCATCAACACGACGGCGACCGGCAGGATGGAAAAGAGATTGTAGCGGCCGATCAGAAGGAAGGATGGATCAAAGGCGCCCGTCGCCTTCGAGCCGTCCGGCAGCACCATGCCGGTCGAGATCGAGCGTCCGGCCGTCGGGATCAGTTGCAGGCCCGTAAGCAGGAACATCACTGCGAGCGTGGCGAGCAGATCCGGCACGCGCAGGCGCACGATGAGGAAGGCGTTGACGAGGCCGATCACGGCGCCGAAGGTCAGCACCAGAGGCACGGTTGCGAGAGCGTCCAGGTGCCAGACGATCATGGCATAGCTTGCCGCCATGACGCTGGAGGCGGCAATCGCGCCGATGGACAGGTCGAAACCGCCGACGGCAAGGGTGACCGTGACGCCGGCGGCGAGGATCGCAACAACAGACACGGCCTGCAGGATACTCATGAGATTTGCGATCGTGATGAAGGCGGGCTGTGCCGCGGTAAAGCCGACCAGCATGGCCAGGAGCAGGAGGAACAC
The DNA here is from genome assembly GCF_051811145.1 of Rhizobium sp. 11_C7_N12_5. Classification (NCBI taxonomy): domain Bacteria; kingdom Pseudomonadati; phylum Pseudomonadota; class Alphaproteobacteria; order Hyphomicrobiales; family Rhizobiaceae; genus Rhizobium; species Rhizobium sp. 11_C7_N12_5. The sequence continues at coordinate 1,772,789 of NZ_JBPWPY010000002.1, read as the reverse complement.
TGCGCCCGCGCGGAGATGGTGGCCGACTACGGCAAGGCGGCCTTTGACGCCGCGGCCGTCCTGTGCGGCCGCAGCCGCAAATCTGTCGTCATCGATCGTTGTCATGCGGAAATGCCCTCAATGGCTGCGGAAATTGTTTTGTTGCCAGCGATGGCGCGCAGCACGTGGTGATCCATCGTGAGAATGCGATCGGCGACCTCGTAGGCTTCCTCCGGGTCGGAGGTGGCAATCAACGTCGCGCGGTCGCTGCGCGCACGGATCGCCTTTATGATGTCTTGCCGCGCACCGACATCGACCCCCTGAAAGGGTTCGTCGAGCAGCAGGAGCGGGCATGGTTCCGCCTCCCAGCGCGCGATGACGGCCTTTTGCTGGTTGCCGCCGGACAAGGTCCAGATAGAGGCTTGCGGACCCGCTGCCTTGATGCCAAGGCGCGAAATCGCCTTTTCCGCCTCGCGCCGCTCACGGCCGCCGAGCAGGAAGCCATGGGGATACCATTTATCGAGATGCGGCAGGCTGATCGTCGCCGCCAGGGAGGAGCCCGGCCAGGCATCCGGCATGAGCGAAGAGCGATGGCGATCCTCTCCTGCCATGGCGACGCCGGCTGCGACTGCCTCGCCAGGCGAGCGAGGCCGATAAGGTCGTCCGTTGAGCAGCATATCGCCCCCGGCCAACCGGGTGGTGCCGAAGATCGCCGCCAGCAACCGGCTTTTTCCGGCCCCGAGTACGCCGGTCACGGCAACCACTTCGCCGGCATGAAGGCTGAGGTCGAAGGCTTCGCTTTGCGGAAGTAGCCGCGTGCCGCGTATTTCAAAGACCGCCGGGCCCGTAGCTTGCCGCACATCGGGGCGCGCGCTATCCAGCCTGCGGCCGATCATCGCTTCGATAGCGGCAGAAAAGTCGATCGGCCGGCAAAAGCTGCCGACCACCCGTCCGCCGCGCATGACCAGCGCGCGATCGGCGATAGCTTCCAGATCCGCCGTCCGATGCGAGATATAGAGGATCGCCAGACCCTGAGCACGCAGCCGCAGGAGGACATCGAAGAGCCTCCGGCTTTCGGTTCCCGAGAGACTGGCTGTGGGTTCGTCGAGGATCAGCAGTTCCGCCTTGTTGGCCAAGGCGCGCGCGATTGCCACGAGCTGGCGGTCGGCTGCCGAGATATCGCCGAAATCACGATCGAGCGGCAGTGAGAAGCCGGCTGCGTCCAGCATTGCCTTGGCCTCGCGCCGAACGCTCTTGCGCGAGACGAAGAAGGGTGTTCCGCGCTCGGCGAACCGGTTGAGCAGCAGAACATCGGCGACGGTCAGTCCGGCAGGACCGATGAGATCCGTCGATTGATGGACGGTGACGACACCCGCCCGAGCCGCTTCAGAAGGGCTTCTGGGCAAGAACGGTTGCCCGTTGAGCCGGATCGTGCCGCCGTCTGCGGCAAACACGCCCGACAGAATCTTGACCAGCGTCGATTTTCCAGCGCCGTTGGCACCCATCAGCGCGACGATCTCTCCGCGCTCGATCGCAAAGCGCGCGGCATCGACGGCGCGTGTCGAGCCGAAGCTATGCGTAATATTGGAGACGTCAAGAAGCGCCATTCAGAGGGATCCGGGTTCCTGTTCGAGCGCTGATAGTGCGCAGCATGGCCACCGGATTTCCAGGCAAGCCCTTGCCCTGAAGGCCTGCCGAGGCGAACAAAGAATCTCAGAAGGTCGCGAAATTCGGATGATTTACTCTACTAAAAACATAGAGATTATATCTAATAATTTCATGCGTCGCAGGGTTGGCATTCCGTCAGACGACGCTTCCGATTGATCACGAGGATCGCGACGATGAAATCCCTTCCACGGCTTGCCCTGTCAGCCGCCATTCCGCTCTTTTTCACGCAAGCAGCAATGGCCGGCGGCGTGAACGGCGCTCCTGCCCCCTTCGACAAGGGCGGCGTCAAGATCGCTCTCATCAGCTACATTTCCGCCGGCGACTTCTTTCAGGCCTATCAGGCCGGCGCCGAAGCCCAGGCCAAGGCGCTCGACATCGATCTGCGCGTCTTCCCGGGACGTCAGGATGCCGCCGAACAGCGTGAGCAGATCCTGCAGGCGATCAACCTCGGTGTCTCGGGCATCGTCATCGATCACGGCCTGCCGGAATCGCTCGGTGACGTCGTGCAACAGGCGCTCGACAAGGGCATCAAGGTCGTCGCCTTCGACGTCAATCTCAACAATCCGAAGATCCCGCAGGTCGAGCAGAGCGACCACGAGCTTGCCGATCTCGCCTTGAAGCAGGTCGTCAAGGATAATGGCAGCAGCTTCAAGGCGGGCTATGTCTATGTCGCAGGCTTTGCGCCGCTCGACCGCCGCAATGAAGTCTGGGAGACGTTCAAGTCACAAAATACTGGTGTGGTCGAAAAGGCCCGCTTCGGCAATGTCAGCGATACGACGGCAACCTCCACGGCCGACCAGGCAAAGGCGGCGTTGACAGCAAATCCCGACATCACTGTCGTCTTCGCCCCCTATGACGAATTTGCCCGTGGCGTGAAGCTTGCGGCCAACGATCTCGGCATCGGGAGCAAGCTGAAGATCTATTCGGCTGACGTTTCCACCGCCGACATTCAGGAGATCATCGAGCCGGGCAGCCCCTGGGTTGCGACCGTCGCGACCAATCCGGCCGTTGTCGGCGCCGTCTCCATTCGCGCCGCCGCCCTGCAGGTCGCCGGTCAGGATGTTCCGCATCAGATCACCGTCAAGCCGACGCTCCTGACCCAGGAGGGACTGCGCACCGCCGGTGTCAAGACGATCGAGGAGCTGGCGCAGAAGGTTCCGGCGTTCAGCACGAGCGACGCGGTGACCGCCACCTGGATCCCGGACAAGCTTTTCTAAGCTGCCTGCCTCGATTTGCCGGCGGGATCACGAGACCCCGCCGGCTCATGTCATAGAATCGGAGTGATATCATGAGCCAGTCCAACGTCGTCTTCGCGAGCAATCGGAATACCACGCGAGAGGATCTCTTTGCCAGGGCCGAGGAAATTGCAGCTGACCTTTCGAAACGCGCCGCCGAGCTGGACCGTGAAGGCCAGCCGCCGCTTGGCGAAATCGTCAAGCTCAAGAATGCGGGATTGCTGAATGCGCTGCATGCGCCGCAGATCGGCGGCGGTGGTCTCGATTGGGTTGATGGCCTGCGTTTGACCCGCATCCTCGCCCGCGGCGAAAGCTCCATCGGCCAGCTTCTCGGCTATCATTTCGTCAACAGCCAATATGTCTACTGGGCCTTCGACGAGGCGCGCGCACAGGAGCTCGGCAGCAAGACGGTGGCTAACAGCCTCTATTGGGGCGCGGCCGTCAATCCGCGCGATCCCGGCCTCGTGCTGACGCGGCGCGGCAACGGCTATGTCCTGAACGGCCGCAAATCCTTCTCCACGGCGGCGCACGTCTCCGACTATATCAACGCCAATGCCGCCCTCGACGACAAGATCGTCGGCTTTGCCGTTCCGACCAATCGCGCGGGTTACAAGGCCAATGACGATTGGGATAATTTCGGCCAGCGCCTTTCCGATAGCGGCAGCGTCGAATTCCATGATTTCCCTGTTTATGAGGAGGATCTGGACAAGGTCGCAACGACCGGCGGTGCCGCTCCCGTCTTGGCTACGTTCAACACGCCGCTCATTCAGCTTGTTTTCGTGAACTTTTATCTCGGGACCGCCGAAGGCGCGTTGCGCGAGGCGGTCGATTATGTCCGCACGACGACGCGGCCTTGGGTGACCTCAGGCGTCGAGCGGGCGGCCGACGATCCTTATATCCTCGAGCGCGTTGGCGAGCTGACCGCCGCCTTGAAGGCGTCTGCGGCCCTAGCCGATAGCGCCGCCGCTGTCGTTCAGGCCAATCTTGCCAAGGGTCATAAGGCGACCGCGCGAGAACGCGGCGAGGCTGCGGCCGAAGCCTATGCGGCGAAGGTCCATGCCACGCATGTTTCTCTTGATGTGACTGCCCGCGTTTTCGAGCTCACCGGCGCGCGTTCGACAGCTGAGAAATATCGCTTCGACCGTTTCTGGCGCAATGTGCGGACCCACACGCTGCACGATCCGGTCTTCTACAAGGCAAGGGAAGTCGGAGAATTCGTTCTCAACGACACGATCCCCGAGGTCAGTCTCTACAGCTGAATACACATGGTTATGGGGTATTTCCCCGTGTGAGCGAAGCGCTGTTTACAGAGAGTTTTACAGTGCTTTGTTTGTTTCTCGCATATCTCTGATGCGGCCTGCTTACGTCGGCAGGCCTCATTCGGCTGGCGAATGGCTTCGCATGTGCCAGACCCGCGATTCCACCGTCGGACGATCTCCGATCCGATTCTCTCATGTCATCCAAATAGAGCCGAATTCGGCAAGTCAGGCCACGCGGCTACAGAGCCGCGAATGTGCTTGCTTTGAATCCGCGGGCTCTGTTGAGGATCAGTCCGATTCCGGATGAGATCGTGATATCGTTGACGTCCGCAACAACGTGACGAAAATCGTGGTAAGTGAGACAAGGACATGACTGACAGGCTAAAAGGCAAGATCGCGATTATTTCCGGAGGGGCGACCGGTATGGGAGGAGCGGCCTCCCGGCTGTTCGCACGGGAAGGCGCAAGGGTCGCAATCATCGACCGGAACGGCGATGCAGCGGCGCAAACCGTCAGCGATATTCGCGCTGCCGGAGGAACCGCCGAGCATTGGATCGCGGATGTCTCCGACGAGACGGCGGTTACAGACGCGGTGAAGGGCGTGGAAGCCCTATTCGGCGCGGTCACCGTGCTGTTCAACCATGCGGGAACGATCGTCATCAAGCCATTCCTGGAAACGACAGTTCAGGAGTGGGATTGGCTTCATGCCGTCAATGTCCGTTCCATGTTTCTAATGACCCGGGCAGTGCTGCCGGGCATGATCGCTGCGGGCGGTGGCTCGATCGTTTGCACATCGTCGATTTCTGCCGTAGCTGCAACGCCGATGGAAGTCCTGTATGACACCACGAAGGGTGCGGTTCATATGTTCGCCCGTGCGGTCGGCGTTGAATTTCGAGACCGAAACATTCGCTGCAATGCCGTATGCCCCGGATTCATCCGAACGCCGCATGGCCTGCGGGAGGTTTCCGAGTTGCAGGCTCTGGGTGTCGACGTGTCGGATGCCGCCATCGCCGCGCAGCAGGGCCGCATCGGCGAACCCGAGGATGTGGCCCAGGCCGCGCTTTATCTCGCCAGCGACGAATCGCGTTTCGTCAACGGCGCCCACTTGTTTGTCGACAACGGCTTCACCGCGATCTAATTGCGGAGAGGCTCCTTTGGCTGTCGAGCAGATCGATGGCTGAAAAATGGTTGGGGTGGCATGCCCTTTTGAGGCCCTGTGCGTTCGAGCGGTGGATGCCTCATTTTTTCGACACGCCTGCGATGCCGTATTCGACAACGGCAGCATGAAACCTTTTGATTTTTAAGCCGTTATCGTGCTTATGACCCACGCTAAATTCAATCCGAAATCGGGCGGCGGCACCAAACCGCGCGGCCTTAAGAAGTCGCGCCAGGAAAAGGCGTCGACTGTCGAGGTCGCGCCGCCGCCAAATGTCATCGAGCCCGATCCAGAGTTGACGCCTGAGGAGGCCGAGCGGGCGCGCAAGAGGTATTTGCTGACGCGTTTCTGGATCAGTGCGCGCGGTTACTGGGGCAGCAGTGGCGACAGCCTCGCTTGGCCGTGCTCAATGGCACTATTGACCCTGATCGGCATCAATGTCGGCTTCCAGTACGGAATCAATATCTGGAATCGCGCGATTTTTGACGCCATAGAACAGCGTAATGCCAGCACCGTATATTTCCTAAGTGCCGTGTTCCTGCCACTCGTGCTCGGAAGCGTAGTCCTTGTCGCTGTCCAAGTCTCCCTTCGTATGGCGATCCAGCGCCGCTGGCGCTCCTGGCTCACTACCGCGGTGATCGCGCGCTGGCTCGCAAACGGCCGGTACTATCAACTGAATCTCATCGGCGGCGACCACAAGAACCCCGAAGCGCGCATCACGGAGGATTTGCGGATTGCCACTGAATCACCTGTTGATTTCACCGCTGGTGTCATTTCCGCATTTCTGTCTGCCTCGACCTTCATTGTGGTGCTCTGGACGATCGGCGGGGCCTTGAATCTGACGATCGGGGGTTCGAGCGTCACTGTTCCCGGCTTCCTCGTCATCACTGCGGTACTCTACGCCGCGATCACGTCCAGCTCGATGGCGGTTATCGGCCGCCATTTCGTCCACATCTCAGAGGTCAAAAATCAGGCGGAAGCCGAATTTCGCTACACGCTGACGCACGTGCGGGAAAACGGCGAGAGTATCGCATTGCTCGGCGGTGAAGAGGAGGAGCGTAACGACGTCGACAAGACGTTCGCCAATGTGCTCAGGCAATGGGCGCTTCTTGCACGCCAGCATATGCGCACGTCGCTTGTGTCGCAGGGGTCGAGCCTGTTTGCGCCAGTCGTACCGATTTTACTTTGCGCTCCAAAGTTTCTCGAAGGCAGCATGACTCTTGGACAGATAATGCAGGCTGCCTCCGCCTTCGCCATCGTTCAGAGCGCGTTCGGGTGGCTGGTCGACAACTATCCCCGGCTTGCCGATTGGAACGCCTGTGCCCGGCGCGTTGCTTCGCTGATGATGTCGCTCGACGGGCTCGAGCGCGCGGAACAGAGCAACGCCCTGGGACGCATCAAGCGCGGTGAAACTGAAGGCGATGCGATGCTCAGCCTGAACGATCTGTCGGTGTCGCTTGACGACGGCACCGCTGTGGTCAAGGAAACCCAGGTCGTGATCGAGCCAGGCGAGCGGGTGCTCGTGGCCGGAGAATCCGGTTCAGGCAAGAGCACGCTGGTGCGGGCCATCGCAGGTCTTTGGCCGTGGGGCAACGGCAGCGTCAATTTCCACGCCGACAGACGATTGTTCATGTTACCGCAACGGCCTTATATCCCTTCCGGGACGCTTCGCCGTGCAGTCGCCTATCCGCGTGCCGCCGATGACTGGACGCTGGATACGATCAAGGCAGCCCTCGATAGGGTGGGGCTCGATTATTTGAACGATAAGATCGAGGAGGATGCGCCATGGGACCAGACGCTGTCGGGTGGCGAAAAGCAGCGGCTCGCGTTTGCGCGTCTCTTGCTGCACGATCCCGATATCATCGTGCTGGATGAAGCAACGTCAGCGCTCGACGAGAAGAGCCAGGACAAGATGATGGAGACGGTGATCCGTGAATTGCCGAAGGTCACCATCATAAGCGTAGCGCATCGAGCCGAGCTGGAAGCCTTCCATAGCCGCAAGATCACATTGGAGCGGCGCGAAGGCGGTGCAAAGCTTGTCAGTGATATTGATCTTGTCCACCGCAAGAGAAAGCGGAATTTGCTTTTGCGTCTTTTGGAGAACCGGCCCTCCGTGGAGCGGGACCGCGAGTGAAGCGGCGGCGTCCCAGAATGGAAATTGAAGTCTGCCTGGTCGGCGTTCCCGGAGGCGCCTGGGCAAGCCTGCACTGTGGAGAGGGCTGTCGTATTGCGCCACCAAGTGGCTCAAAAAACTTCTTGGGCCCGCTATCATGAGGCGAGCCATTCTATCCAGAGGAATTGAGCTTCCGCTCGAGCGCGGATCAGAACTCGAAAATGCGTATGCCTGAGTTCGCAAACGCCATACGCACGAAGAACGCGCCATGGGCTGCTCGCCTCCCGGTGGGAAGGGCCTTCGGAAAAGGCCCTTCCGGCAGCATTATTCCAGGATTTTCACAACCTTACGGGTCTTCGGCTGGACGATAACCCGCTCGTGGTTAACGTAGGCGTAGGCGTAGGTTGGATTATCGGGGACCGGTGTGACAACAACGGTGTCAGGGAGAGGCCGGCCGACAACTATCCTATCTTGCACGACGGTCTCACGGGAAGGCATCGGCTGCTCTTCCACATAGGTGACGACCTTCTGGGGCGGAGGGTCGATGGCCGTTCCGACGATAGCTCCGGTCACGCCGCCGACTGCCGCGCCCACAGGGCCGCCAACAACTGCTCCGGTAACCGCGCCACCCGCAGCCCCGGTAACTGTCGAGGATTGTGCGAAGGCTGAACCAGCAAGAAGGCCAAAGGCGGCCGCTGCTGAAACGATGACTTTCGTATTCATAGCATTTTCCTTTCCTTTTCCTTTCCTTTTGGGCTCGTACGAGCTTAAAGGGGAATGCCCGTCGCACCAGAATGTTCCTTCTCAGAAGCTGCTTGGCGTCATCACGAGTTGCGCCGTGGCGACAAAATCCGTGAAGGGTGATGCGCACGAAATAGGCTCAAGGTCTTGTCCCGATTGCCATATTCATCAGATCATTCAGCGCATGAGGCCGGCGGAACGAAGGGCATTTTCGATGACACCCCGGATACCGTCGGCGGACGCAGGTATTGGTCGTTCCGGCAGCGCGTCGTTTTGATGGGGCTCGGGATAGCTTCGTTTGCCAAAGGACGGCGTCAGGCCCCAGGATCGGGCGATATGCGCGGTTGAAGAGACGCCGACATCAAGCATGAACGGACCAGTAACGCCGAGACCGCTCTTGGTGTCGATCGGCGTTCCGTGACCCATGCCGTCGATTCTATGGAGCTCGATCGAGACGAAGCCGTCCTCCATTTCCCATCCGGTGATGCGATGGTTGGCTTCCGAAACCGAGGATGTGGGCGAAGAGGAAGACACGCCGTGAATGCTTCGCCATTGCTCGACGAGTCCACGGGCGTTCGCCTCGGCGACAATGTGGTCCCGGGTGCCCTGCCAGACAGAGACAATGGGCCACGGCCCTCGATGTGGTGATGCCTCGGTGATCTTGGCGGAAAGGATTGACGCGGATGGAAGGCCGTTACCGCGCATCCGCTCAAAGGCTTCCGGAACGGTAGAGGCGACGTTGTAGGGCAGGCCCGCGATGATTGCGCCGCCCGCGAATACTTCCGGATAGGTCGCGAGCATGACGTTGGCCATCGCGCCGCCGGCTGAAAGTCCGGTGATGAAAACCCGCTTGCGATCTATCTGCTGCTCACGGCATGCCATTTCAATCATCTGAACGATCGACATGGCCTCCCCTTCGCTGCGGCGCGTATCGCCCGGCTCGAACCAGTTGAAACAGAGATTGATATTGTTCTCCCGGCGCTGCTCCGGATAAAGAAGAATGAAGCCATGTTCGTCGGCAAGGCGGGACCACCCAGAACCATGATCGTAGATTTCAGCTGTTTGGGTACAACCGTGCAATACAACGACGAGGGCCGGGGGCTGCTCCGGCGAAGAAGGAACATATATCTTTGCGGCCAGTGCCCCAGGGTTTGAACCGAAGGCTCCGAGATCTCCGAGCCGAGACGTCGCAGCACTATTGCCGAAGTGTCCAGCTCGCTGCTCTGCGAGGCGTTTGATCGTATCGGAAAGGGATGTCATTGCATGCTCCAACTATCAAAGCCGGAATGGCAGTGACAAAAGCAAACGCGCACTGCTCCATTTTGTTGCACTGCACAAAACGATTTACAGGATGAAACAGGGTAGGGGCGAGCTTTCCGGGAATACCCGGCAGTTTTGAAGCCGCCGACACTTGCGACAAACCGTTGCGATGGCCAGGGAAGGGGAGCTTGGAAACATTGATCACCAATTCCGTGACGATCGCTCCGAGGCCGGCAATAGCGGCGGGTGGGTGGTCATGGTTTGATGTCCTCAGGGGCCGCAGGCTTGCGATGCGAAAGCCTTCCCCGGTATGGACGTCGTCTCGCTCAAGGCAGGAAAGAGAATCCGTTATTCGGGCTCCTTATGAACCGGGTTTTTCACGCAATGTCATTGCGATAGGAAGGCAATTGCCGTTGTGCGGTTTGCCAGCCGCTCAATGGAACCACGTTGGCGGCCGAACGTTTCTCTATGGCTATATCGGGCACTGCTGACATTTCGTCAGGAACCCCGAATGGGAGGAAAATATGAAAACGCTGCTGATCGCGATCGGCCTTTTAGCCGCAACAACTTTGCCGGCTCTGGCAGCCGAACCTGTCAAGATGGTCGACACCAAAATGGGCAAGGTCATGGCTACGGAAAAGGGCATGACCCTCTACACATTCGACAAGGATACCAAAGGTAAATCAAACTGCGACAAGGATTGCCTCAAGAAGTGGCCAGCCTTCCATGCTGCCGACAAAGCCAAGGCAGAGGGTGAGTGGTCGCTGGTCAAGGATGCCGACGGCAAGCAAATGTGGGCCTATGGCGGCAAGCCGCTTTATACCTTTACTGGAGATAAAAAGTCAGGCGACATGAACGGCGACGGCGTTGCCAACCTCTGGCACGTGGCTAAATAGCCGGATAGGCATGGAGTTGCAGAGGGCGGCCCTCGGATCGCCCTCTATTTCGTGCTGCAAATTCCCGTACAATGTCTTCGAGGTCCGAAACCTGAACGCAAAGCCCTGCCTTGCGGTTGATGTCGATATGGGGTCCGGCAAGAGAACACGACCCATTAGCGCGATACGAATGTCGAGGAAATCCGGATACTTCATCGTCCTGGCGCCCAGGAAAAGGCGTCGCGGGCGCGCTGGCGACAGAGTTGTGGAATCCGCCCGCGAATTCTTGCCGACGGAAAATGAATACCCGTCAAGCTCCGCGGAACGCGAATCGCCCCGGTTCATTCTATTCTAAGGTTAGCCAGCGCAGGCGCCTGCTTAGACCTACCAATGCCATCAGCGCGGTAGCGTAGGTCAGAGCGCCGGTAGTGATCTGAAGAAAAAGACGGACCCGCCAGGACATGTCTCCCGACAGATTGTAGACCACCATCACGGTCGCGATCATCATTATGCTCGCAGGCAGGATCAGCAGGATAACTCCTTTCGAAATCTCCACCCAATCCACCTTCGCAATCTTCGACTGCAGTCCGATGCAGGTCGCCAGCGCGAAAGCGGCCGTGAAGCATTGAACGATCGCCAACTCTCTTAGCCCAAACCGTGCAAACACAACGACGGCCGCAAGCGATACAGCAACGTTCAACACCGTAACGGGGAGCCGGTACCGGATTCGATCGATGACGGATAGCGACGCCTCGTTGATGTAGCCAGGTGAAAGCAGCAATTGGCGCACACAAAGAAAGGGTATTATGGAGGCTGCAGGCATCCATGCATCGCCAAGCAGAAGACGTACGACAGGTTCGCATACCTGCGCAAGACCGAGGTACATGGGCGCTGCAATGGCAAACAGAATGAGAAGGAATCTCACGCCGGCGTGGCCGATCGAGCGCGCCGATGCGCCAGGCTGCCCGTGCGCGCGCCGGAAAACCACCCAACTCAACGACCGCGCCGGCTCGCCCATCAATTCCGACACGACTGAGACGACACGCTCTGCCGCACGGTAGAATCCCGCATCCGCTACCCCTAGAAAACTCCCCACGACCAGGGTACCCGAATATGATCCGAGAAAGACGACCAGACGATTTCCGACGATCTGGCGCGAGAATGTTACGACTTCGACAAACACAGGTGCCGTAAGCCGTAGACGCGGTAGCCGCATCGTAACGATCACGGATCCTGTCAGCAAAACAAACTGGCAAACTATTTTGGCCGCCGCCAGAGCCGATGCATGCGCATCAAGGTAGAGCAACGCCACTGCCGTGAGCAGGCCTACGACCTCTCCAACGACTCTGACGAGTGCACGCTGATGCAGACGACCGGAAGCGACCAACACGCCGTCGAAAGTGGCGGTTAGCGCCGCGGGCAACATCCAGCAACTTAGAAGAGCGAGAAGCCAACTTTGCGCGACGTTGGCTGCAAGGGCGTAGAAAACCGCGGTACCGATGAGGCCGACGATCGTAAATATCCCGCCGCTGCAAAGCGAGATAGTGGCGACTTGATCGAAGCAATCGCCGCTATCTCGCGATTTCATCATGAATTCCGCCCAGCCACCCTCCGCTATCACCACCAGCAGCATGGCAATAGCCGAAACGAAAGCGAAAAGCCCGAATTCGGCGGGGCTCAGCATGCGTGCCGCAAGGAAGAACATCGCGATTTGCGAAACCTGTGAAACGATCTTCGCTACGACGATCCAAACGCCACCGGACACGATCGCCTGTATAAACTGACGTCTTGTGCGTCCGTCCCAATGCGGTGCTTCGCTGTCCATGCGGGGTTCAGCGTCCTTGGTCGGTGAAAACATGTGAGCGTTCCAGATTGATAGATCACCGGTCGCCTCGCCTCGATTGACGATCTCGGCGGCCGGCGCAAATTCGCGAGTTAGTGGTCGTCACGGCGAAAGATGACCGAATATCGCCGAGCCCAATCAGCCTCGCTGCGATCGATCGGCTCACGGCCCCAGCGAAGCCACGGCCAGCCGGTTTTTAATCCCTCCGCTTCCCATATCTCTTCCTGGTTCATCAGCACGGGCCGAAACCCGAATTCCGTCAACACTCTCGTTTTAACGTCGAGATCGATCCCGTCGACGACCAGATATCCGTCGCGGGCGACAAGCCTTACCATGTTCCGTAGGCATCGTTCGGCCAAGTGGTCGTCCATCGGCCCCATGAAATTGTTTGCCAGCAGGAAATCCTGCGGCTCGAAAAGCTCCGGAAGCTTATCGTCAGTCGCATCGGCGGTCCGCCAGGTAACGCCTTCCCTCACCCAGTCCCTTACCCGCAACGATCCATCCGCAAGAGGCTCCAGGAGTTTGACGAGTGATGGCACATCAGCGCCGGCGACTTCCGCCCTGCCTGCAGCGTAAAGACCTCCCTCGGCAGCCGGAACATCGGGAAAGTAGACGCCTCGCCGTGCGGCCTCCACCACCGCATCCGATATGTCTGCGCCCTGCGCGGTGACATGCAAATCGCTCCGGAGGCTTTTGATCGTGTAGAGAACGGAATAGAGTTCGGCCCCGGTACTGCACCCAATAGACGCGATCTTTAGGTGGCTGCTACGCGGATAGTGGGACGCGAGTGTTGCGATAGTCGACAACAGCGGCGGGTTGCGCATGAACTGGGTATAGTGCGACTGAAACTTCCCGGTGTGACGGGTGAATTGGCGGTAGATGTATCGTCCGGCACGGAACATGGCCGGCGTTCGCCGGACTGGGTGCGGAAGTGTCTCCCAAAGAGCGCGACACAGGCGAAAGGGAGCCTGACGAAGGGAATTAAATCCAGTGATGGCGAGCGGCATTATATACTCCTTCTAACGTAGCGCCGATCCCAACGAGGATCAGGCAAACAACAGGGTTTCAAATCGGATTGGTGCAAACGCGCGCTAAGAAGCTTTCCTGCGCTATCATCGAAAGACAGGCCCGGAGATTGCCGACCCCATACCGAGGCAGGCCGGCAGGATGTGGCGTCCGGCTGCTATCGTACGCATGTCGGCTCACTTCGGAGTTCGCGTATCGCAGAAGCGAGACTATCTACCGGGAGCAGAAGTGCGCAGTCGTGTCGCGATAGAGCCTACGAGGGATACAGAAAACTCTGTTGCTCTGGAGGAAACAGTGGCAGCCCATGGGGCAAGAAGTATGCCCGGACAATCTCAGATACTGCAAAATAGAGCGAAGGGCAGATCACATCGAAGGTAGAATAAGCAGCGCTGTAGCGTTTACAGGCTTGCATCGACCGCTGGACCCGTTTGGTTCCAGCGGTGTGGCTGGACCAAATACAATCACGCGGAACGCGCGACGATCCAGCAGATAGCTCTATCCTGCCCAATTCCCGATGACCTTTTCCCGTGTGGAGATGCGGAATGTTTGCGGCAAGCGCAATCGCCGCCAAAATGCCGACGATCACGAGAAATCTTTGAGCCAAGGATATCTGAAGATTCTGCATACAGAGGTTTTAGGTCGGCCCATCACTCGCCTCAATTCGCCAAACCGGAGCGGGTCATCGTCAAAAAGGCGTAGCGCCAATTCGAGTACCTCCTCGGTTCAAGATGATGGTAGGGCAATGTAAACTTGACGCTGTGAAAACAAGATCTGGGAGTGAGATCTTGGTTCATGCGGCGTGAGGGCGCCTCTGACATCTGGAGAGAGCGCCATTGGACGATCTCTAGCGATGAGGCATATCTTTCGTCAGCTCATCAAAAGAAGGTGCTCGACGTTTTGCCTTCATGAGCAAATCGAGCTCAATCGCCGAGGGGCCAAACCGAAGGAAGAGGTCTTCGGCGGTGCCACCGTCCAGGCGGTACTTTTTCTGAAATTCCGCCAGTGAATAAGGAGCACCCCTTACGGGGCGTCGTCGTTGAAAAGTCCGTTGTGAATCCATGCCCGACTTCTCCTCGCTGTTTCGACGAAGCAAATCGATAGCGTGGCTGAAAGTTCCACTACGGCCAAAATATTGCAGAAAGGCACGTGAAAATAGATCAAGGAGGAATGCGGTGTCGCGGCGCGCGCTGTTTAGCTTTGACCGGTCACATTGGTTCGAACACATCATGCTTGGTTTATGATCTTCGGCCAGATGTTTGTCGTGCCTAAGCAAGTCGAAAGCAGCAGAGCTTTGCCGGTGGCTCGGATAGTATAAGTGAAACCCGGCGAACGGCTGACACCAGTCCTCTGGAGCGGTTCAGCGATTCATGGAATCGCCAAACCGCTCTATCTGTTATTTTTACGCAATTCCAGACGGAAAACCGCTGCGCACTTTTCCTGGAATTGCTCCAGCACGCGGCACAGTGATTTGTCGGCGGTGGTGCGCTGCTTTCCAAAACAAGGGCGATGCCATACCCTTTCAGCTGCGCATCGAAGTGACGGCTGCGAGCCTCTCCGACACGTCGCCCAGTGCCCGGCGCAATGTCTCAATCAACCGACGTATAGCCTGGCTGAGGGCCGATTGGGATATGCCGAGCCTGATGGCCGCCCGAGTGAAGCTTAAAATCGCTTGCACGGGATCTCAACGGGGTCATCGTGCAGAGCCGGTTCACACTTTTGGCTCCGCGGAAGCAGGTTTCCGCCAGGCTGCGCTTTCGGCGGAGAGTAGGTTATATCTATTTGGAGCGGGGAGCCGGCTTGGGCTTTTTAGCTGTGCTTATGCCTAGCTCGCGGTTCAGTTTCTTTTGTGCGAGCTTGCGCGCACGCCGTATTCCCTCAGCCGTTTCGCGGGCGCGCTTTTGGGAAGGCTTTTCATAATACTCGCGCAGCCGCATTTCCCGGAAAACACCCTCCTGCTGCAATTTCTTCTTCAGAAAGCGTAGCGCCTGATCGACGTTGTTGTCTCTAACAAGGACTTGCAAGCTTTTCTCCTGATATAACCGTGCTCATTGTTCGGGGAGAGTCCTTACGCCCAGAGCAGAGGGCTTGGCAATACTGCTTTGGGGGCAGCCATCAAGATGGAGGCATACGTGAATCAGTCGTTGATTGAGCGAACATTTTCGCTCTAGGCGTCTGCCTGGTTTTCGGTCTGTTGGCTGTCCATCGTGGTTGGGCGCAAGCTGTCAGTACCTCGTTCACGATCGATCCACCGCATTACCGGCGTGACTGCCACGCCGTGGACGATCGCCGAAAAAAGGATGATTAGAAAAACCGTTGCCCAGATGACCTCGATCCCGTTGAACGAAGCTCTTCCGGAGGCGTAAGCCAAATAGTAAATCGACCCTAATCCTCTGATCCCGAAAATAGAAACGATGAGCTTCTCGGCACGCGGCTGTTGGCTGCCGATCAGGCTGATCCAGCCAGCCGCCGGTCTGACTATCGCAAGCGTCAGCACGGCCACAGTGACGACACGCCAGTCGACATGCGATATCAGCGATCCCTCCGCAAGCGCGGAGCCGAAGCCGACAAGTACGACCATCATCAGGAGTCGCTCGATCTGCTCGCCAAAATCATGGAGCTCTCCATGAAAGCTGCTCTGCCTTTCGACACTGCGCAGCGTCAGTGCTGTCACAAACACAGCGACAAAACCGTAACCATGGATCAGTTCGGTCGCGCCGTATGAAAGGCATGTGAAACCCAGTGCAGCAAGTCCGTCGCCGGTTTTAGCTATGCGACTGGACCTCGGAACCTTAAATGTCAGATATCCGAGTATGCGGCCGGTAACCCACCCCAAAGCGATACCTGCCGTCAGTCTCCAGACGACATCGAAGGCGAACCAATGAGTGATCCATCCATGATCATTGCTTCCTTGTGAGGTCACGGCGATAGCGGCCATGACGAAGGGGAAGCTGAGTCCGTCGTTGAGGCCGGCTTCCGAGGTCAGCGCGAATCTGATGTCGTCTTCTTCGCCGGTCTGCGGTGGTCCGACCTGGATATCACCCGCCAGTACGGGATCGGTAGGTGCGAGTGCCGCACCGAGCAGGAGCGCGGAGGCGGCCCCCAGCCCGAGAACACCCCAGCCGAGGAGGGCAATCATCCCGATCGAGATGGGCATGGCAATCCCGAGCAATCGCCAGGTCATCGCCCATCGCCGCCATCCCAGCGGCCGGTCAATCTTCAAGCCAGCGCCCATCAATGCCACGATCACGACGAATTCTGTTAGATGTTCCGTGAGTTCGCGACTGTCGAGCGGGTTTATCCGTGGAAGTGGGGCGAGTGGCGTCCACGTCAGAAGCATGCCGATCACCACACAGCAGATCGGCAGCGATAAGGGCATATGACGCAGAGCCAGCGGTAGCCACGCAGTCAGCAGCACGATCGCTCCAAAGATGAACAACGTGACCATATATGTGTTCATCCAGGCTACGTCTCCCGCACCTATTTGATAGCCAACCCTGCCGGTGCCCGCTGCGACGGCTCAGTAAAGCGCTCCCGCGTTGCAGGATTCTCCTCGCGGGCGACATGATTGGTGGCGAGGCTTGTAGTGATGAACGTTGTCGCTCCTGCATCGTTCCGACCGATAAGTCTGTTTCCGATGCGCGAACTCGCAAGGCAATAGAGGACCAGCGCGTTCCCCACGCTCAGACGCCGTCTTTTCCTGCTCTTTGATATCGGTCTGACGATAGGACTATGGGCGAATATTTCCTTGTACTCGGAGCGCGGATTCGGTCGCTCGAATTTCACATCCCAGGTGGAACTTTTATTGCAGCTAAGGACTTTCGCTCTGGAGGAGTGTTGCAATGAGCAAAAATACCGACAACCCCCGCCCCGGCCTGAGAACGACGCCGGTTGATCGGCCGGCGTGGTCTCCTTGGATCGCCATTCTTGCGGCTGTTCTGGTCGCGGCTCTGGCCTGGAGCTTTTGGTCTATCATGGGTCGATCGGACTCTCGCGTTCCGCCTGCCCAGACGACGATCCAGCCATCAGCGGCTAATTCAACTCCACCGGCAACAACACCAACTCAGTAAAGGCGATAGGGCGAAGCTCCGACGGTAAAGCATTCCATCCTGCGTTCAGCGGCGAAAGTCTGCGACTGAAGTCGTCCTAAATACCCAGAACATGCTGGGGAGCCGCTGACCCAACTCAAACTATAGAATGGAAGCAACGCCGCAACATCTGGGGCGCTCTCGGGTTGCTACTTCCAATGCTGTATCCCGGTGTTTTGCACTTGCTCCAACTTCGCACCGGAGACCGAGGAGAATGCATGTTCTGCGGCTTCCAATTGGAAATGATCGACGTCGGACCTCGGGAGCTTCGCGTCCGCCATGCGGGCTCCGGCCCGCCACTTCTTCTGCTGTACGGTCATCCCGCACCCATATGACATGGGGGCGGGTCGCAGATCTGGCATAGTTCCCAACGAGGCCATCACTTGCATCTGATCGCCCTGCACAAATGATGGTGTGTCAACGCGCCTAAAAATACTTCGCCGAAATCAATATCGAAATTCAGTCGGATAATGAACCAAAGCCTGATGAAAGCGTCGTCGTCCAAGGCCCCACCGCTCAATGCCGGCGTTCCGGAGGTTTGTCCTTCTCTCTGTGGTAGCTCTCAGTCACAGTGAGACTAATGGATGGGGAACAGATCCCAATCGGCGTCACGATGCCCCAGGATTTCGGAAGAGATGAGATCCGCCGCAATCTTGCTGAACGTTATGCCGTTGCCACCGAAACCCATCGTCACGAAAACGTTCTTCATCCCCGGGAGGTTGCCAATCATTGGTAACCCGTTTGGCGTTACGCCGAACGCGGCCGACCATGTAAAGTCGGGCCTGCCGATCGATATGCCGGTCAGATCGCCCAGCTTCTCAACAAGAATTTTTGCCTTCTTCGTGACTTTTGACGAATCCTTATAGGCGCCGTCGCCATCTTCGTCTTCGCCGCCGACTATGACCCGACCATCCGGCGTTGTGCGGAAATAGAGATACGGATCCGAGCCCTCCCAGATGAGATAACGATCAAGCCATTCCGGTCGCTTCAGCCGCGGCCGGCTGGCAAGTGCCCAGGTCGAGATCAGCTTCTGGCTCTTGTTCGCAATCGATTCCAGAAATTCGTAACCCGTGCAGAACACGACATGCTTTGCCGTGATCATTTTTCCTTCGGACGTCGAGACGACGACCTCCTCATCGGTATTACGCACGTCCTTGATTTCGATGCCTGCAGCGATTTCGATACCATGGACCTTCGCGTTTCGAAGTAATGCTGCGGTAAGCTGTGCCGGATCGGCTGACGCTGAAATAGCGCTGTTGATCGCTGCGTGCCGATGAAGTCCATATCGTTCTCGAAGAGTAAAGGAATCGAGTAGTTCCGCTTTGATCCCAGCCTTCGCTCTGGCATCGACCTCCATCTGAAGTGCTCGGGCGCCATACTCCTCACCCGACAGGAAGAGTGTGTGCTTCCGCTCAAAGGCACATTTCAATTCGAGGTCCCGGACAAGGCTGATGAGTTCCTCAACCGCACGCGCCGAGCGCTGCCAGACACGCTGTGCCTTCTTCTCGCCAACCATCTTCGCCAGCACATGCAGGGGTACATCGATCTCATGTTGTATCATCGCCGTGCTGGCTATGGTGCTGCCACGTACAGGCTGTCTGCGATCGACGACAAGGATTCTCAATGCCTTTCCCGCCAGCGCATGCGCCATGAGCGCACCGCTGATGCCCGCTCCAACGATGATGACATCGAACGATGTGGACGATGGCCTCTTCCTCGACACCACCGAAATTCTCGGAGAAGCTGCCCACAGAGGTTGGTCGTGGCGCAGGTGCTGCTTATGGGTAAGGGGCACGGGATTGTCCAATGGAGAGGCCTAAACGAGAGGATGCGATGCAATCTGCCATCGCCTGGCGGTCGATCAACGGTGGTAATCTACCATCGTTCGATCTCGGATCTAATGAGCTCGACGGCGATCAACCGTTGCGGCCGGGGATCGTCCTTCGAGAACCATGACATCCAGCGAAAAGTTCGAGCCGAAGTCGCTCGGGCGTAGGGTCGCCTGCCTTACAGGCGACCCCACTTTCAAAGTGCTTTCATATCATCGCGTTCGCGACCGCCGATGACTGCAGCGACGGCGGCAATGAATGCACCGATCAGCAGCGACAATGTCCCGAAAAGGGCGAGCTTGGTACCAGCCTTGCGAGCACCCTCTGCAGCCTGCTGAGCCTTTGCCTTGGCGTCGGCAACATTCTTCAGAATCGTGTCGACCCGCGTTTTAGCGTCGGCGTCGGACAGCCCGGTCTTCGCAGCGACAAGCTGTGTCAGATACGTCTGGTCATCCGGGGAAATGCTGCCGGAAACCGCGCCATTGGCGAGGATTGTGGCGACCTGCGCCGCTGAGGTGTCGGTGACGTTTGCATTTGCCGGAAGCTTCCGCGGGTCGGCCGGCCGCAGCAGGCTGTCGACGAAGTAGGAGCTGCCTCCCACGCTGTCGCCGGCTTTGGAAACCGCCACGGTGGCCGCGCCAGATGTCACGGTGGAAGCGGCCTGGACCCCGGCGCCGACGATCGATGAAAGGGCTGAACCGAGGACGCCAACGACGACCAGCGTCGCCAATGCCCAGGTGAGTAGTCCGTGGGCGGTGTCCCGGAAATAGACCTCGTCCGTATGGACCGATACCCATTTCGTGCGAAGGCGGCCGGTTAGGTAGCCGCCAATACCAGCCGAAAGCCACTGGACGATGATGAGCCAGATAGCCGCTGAGATTGAAACGGTGGCGACCGCAGCGCTTTGCGAGGACCATGGCGACACCATAGTCAGGCCTAGTCCGGATCCTAGCAGTGTCAGGATCAGTGTCACACCGACAGCGGCGAGTGCTCCTGCGATGATCGGGGCCCAATTCACGCCGGAGGCGGAGGATTCAGGTGCAACAGTGCGCGCAGCATTTGCGTCGATTGTCGTCATGATGCGCTCCTATCGTACAAAGAGCATGATGAGGATGATAATCGGGATCGGAATGCCCAGGAACCAGAGAAGAATGCCGCGACCCATAAGAGCCTCCTGTGTTTAAGATAGATCGGTGAGAAAGGAGAGCCCTGACCTTGAGGCCAGAGCTCATTTCATCAGACGCCTGGCTGGCGATAGCGGGCCCGCTCTTCCTCGATGGCCGCCGGTTCGTACGGATCAAGGCTTTCGTCGAACTTGGTCCAGCCTTGCTTGGTATAGGCGTTGCGACGCTCAACCGGATCGACCCAGTTCGACCGCTTGAGAATTGTCTGCGCATTGAGCGCGACTGCGTCCTCGACCTTCGCGGTGACGAGCGTCCCGCCGCGACGGACACCTTCGGCATAGACATGCGCGTCAGCTTCCGGAACGCCGGAATCAGTCAGGGCACCGATCAGGCCACCTGCAGCACCGCCGGCGACTGCGCCAGCGACGGCACCAACCGCGGTCGCCGCAAGCCAGCCGGCCGCGACAACGGGGCCCACGCCCGGAATTGCGATCATGCCCAGGCCCGTCAACAGACCGCCCGCGCCACCAACGACAGCGCC
This sequence comes from Rhizobium sp. 11_C7_N12_5, assembly GCF_051811145.1. Taxonomy (NCBI): domain Bacteria; kingdom Pseudomonadati; phylum Pseudomonadota; class Alphaproteobacteria; order Hyphomicrobiales; family Rhizobiaceae; genus Rhizobium; species Rhizobium sp. 11_C7_N12_5. The sequence goes on along the minus strand of NZ_JBPWPY010000002.1, from coordinate 1,752,056 downwards.
AAGCCCCGCACCCGTACCGGCGCCATTGGCAGCACCCGAATGATCCTTGTCATGATCGTGAGCATTGTTCGAGACGATGCTTATCTGTTCTGAAGGCACACCAGATCTCTCAAGCGCCTCGACTGCGGTTTCGGCATCCTTGTAGTCGTCGAAAAGTCCGGAAACTGTTTTCATTTTAGTTCTCCTGAAATCGATAGATTCGGATGTGCGGCAATCACATCGCGACGATGTTGCCCTGGTAGTCGAGAGTGACCGACACGGACTTGCCGTCTTTGGTTGCTGTTGACTGCCACAGACCCTTGTCATCCAGTTTGAGCGCCGTGACGCCGCTATACCCCGCCTTCTCTATGCGTTCCTTGGCCTGTGCCTCAGTGAAGCTATTGTGGCCTGCGACGGGCGCCGTCGGGTTCTTGGTGTTGGGGGTAGCGACGGCCGGGGTATTGGCATCCGTCGACGGGGTCGCGGATGTCTGGGCGACAGCCGTCAGCGCTGACGCTCCAAGGAGCGCCGCGGCGAAAATCATCGTTTTCATTGTGTTTCCTCACATTGCCGGATCTTCTTCACGAGACCCGTAAGTCTACAACCATGTGCGCAGCAATTGGTTCCGGCCGGACTAGACGATTGGGTGAGGGGTTGCCTTTTATTGATGCCCGACTGCAAGCCGTGCCGGCGACGACTAAGTTTAGAACTACCTTGCGGTTCACGGGTTTTGCTGGCGAGACCACAGGCCAACCGACATGAAAGAAGGGTATGGTGAGCATGGCGGTTTTTCGGTTTTCCCACCATGGTTAGCGAAACAGCACGCGGGCGTACTGCCTTTCCGTCCGCGATTTCCCCATCACCGCAAGGATGCTTTCAAGGCCTCCATCAGGGCCCTGGAAATTTATGCGGGGAGGGCGTCCGCCATCGATCTACCGTTCTCCATGTCATGCGCGCGTGGAATAGCCGCATAGGAAAAGAGGCGGTGATGCGGAGCCAACGTTTTTGGAGCGCCGGCTCTTTTTCAGTGCAACAGGTCAGAAGGAAGAGGGCCAGCGCGAAGCTGGCCCCAGCATTATTTCCTCAATTTGGAATAGTCGAGCTTCGGGGCCATCGAGAGATCCTGTTTCGAGGTGTCAACGTAAGCCTTCCAGGTTCCGTTGTCCGGCGCCAGCGCGATCGACGATGGATCGAGAACCACGTAGGTTTCACCGATGCCGAGGAAGCCGCCGACACTTGCAACAACGCCAATCACCGACTTGCCCCCACCGATGACTACGTCGGATATTTTACCAATGGTTTCGTTCTGCTTGTTGTATATGCCGATGCCGACCAATTTCGACGTGACCAGATCATCGTCCTGGATGTTGACGTATTTTAAGGGGCCGCTCGCCGTCTTGCCCATTGTGATGCCGGGGCCAGCCATGGCGGCGTCTGCGCCGGTTGCAGCAGTCGTCTGAGCGAAGGCTGCGCCACTCATAAGTGTGAGCGCCAAGCCGGCAAGGATCGAACGAATTTTCATGAGATACTCCTGTAAAGTACGGCAGACGAAGGTGCATGCCATTACCGGGAGTTAACCCTTGCGAGCGAAAAACGTTCCCTAGTTCATTGATTTATATTGTTTTTCCTCTTTGTACGACGGCAGCCGTCGGTTGGGCTTTTATTCCGTGTGCGATCAAAGGGATGGAGTCTTATGGATAACTGGGGCATACAATCCTGAGGAGCATCTATCCTTCCGACCTTATAGGCAAGCAACAAAAGCTCAGCACAAACGTGGATGATGATCAGTGTCGACCTCGCTCAGGCCGCCACCATTTCGCGTATTGCGCTGATAATTCTCTCGGGGTTGTAGGGCTTGCTGAAAAACCGCCCATCGATCGGGAGGTTCTCTTCCAGAATGGACCGGTGGCCGGATGTCACGATGATCTTGATGGGCGGCCAGCGATCTCGAACAGCGGCTGCAAGTTTCAGACCGTCCATGCTGCCGGGCATATCGATGTCGGTGAACAGGGCTTGTATTTCAGTATGGTGTTCGAGGACGACAATGGCTTCGTCGGCGTTTGCAGCCTCAAAGACCAGAAACCCGCCATCCTCCAGAGCGCTTACAATGTCTATCCTCGTTAGTGGTTCGTCCTCGACCACGAGAACGGCAATACGGGCATGGGTCATTGAAATATCAATTCTCTTGGGCCACCGCTTTTTTGAAAGTGATGACAGCAGGTGTGAATTGGCGCGGTTCAAGGTCAGCATCAGTGGATATGTAACGCGGCTCGCCTCGAAATTGATCCGTGCCTTTCAATGTATATCGAAAGTAAGTACATGGTGACCATAAAAGCGCCTGTTCCGGGCATAAGCGTTCGCAACGCTATGTTTCCGATCAAGCGTTTGAATATCTGGATGTGGTCGTGCACCGCGAGATACTGGCAGCTATCGGGCATTTCGTGAGTGGCACGGGTGATTTCGGCGCTCAAGCCGTTCTCAAGACCGTTCGAGCGGCGCGGACCACGGCGTCGGTCGTGATATCGAACTTCTTGTAGACGTCGTCGATCTTGCCCGATGCGCCGAACTCGTGCATGCCGACAAAACGGCCGTCGAGTCCCAGATAGCGATCCCAGGAATCCTGCACGGCTGCTTCAACGGCAACACGTGCCCGGGTTTCGCCGAGAACCTTGCGTTTGTAATCATCATCCTGCTCTTCGAATATCAGGCGGCAGGGCATGGAAACGACCGCAGTCGGAATCCCTTCGCCCTGTAAGACGGCTCGCGCTTGCGTCGCAAGATGCAGTTCGGACCCGGTTGCCATGATCGTGAGGCGTCGCTCTCCGCCTTCGGCGTCGAGCAGAACATAGCCGCCCCTAGCCGAGAGATTTTCGCCACCGGCATCACGCCGAAGAAAAGGCATCGGCTGCCGGGATAACGCGATCAGCGCCGCGCGTCTGGGTGCGTCGAGGATCGCTTCCCAGCATTCGGCAGTCTCGATAGGATCGCCCGGTCGATAGACGGCAAGCCGGGGAATGGCGCGCAGCGCACTCAGATGTTCGATCGGCTGGTGTGTTGGACCATCTTCGCCAAGACCTATGGAATCGTGCGTCATCACGAAGATGGTGCGAATTTCCATCATAGCGGCAAGGCGAATGGACGGTCGGCAATAGTCGGAAAACGTCAGGAACGTTCCGCCGTAGGGAATGAGGCCGCCATGTAACGCAATGCCATTCATTGCGGCTGCCATGCCATGTTCGCGGACGCCATAGTGAACATAGGAGCCGGCATAGTGACCGGGTGTGATTTCGACCTGATTTTTCGCCTTTGTATTGTTGGACGGCGTCAGATCCGCCGAACCACCGAGCATTTCGGGAATGGCATCGAACAGATGATTGAGCACGATGCCGCTTGCCTGCCGCGTCGCCAAATCCTTCTCGCTGGCAAGCAGCTCGACCTTGGCCGATGCGATTGCCTGACGCCAGTGGGAAGGGAGTTCTCCTTTCATGCGCCGTTCGAAATTTTCCCGAAGCGATTCCGGCATCTCCTTCACACGATCGGCCCAGGCCATCCGTGCCTGTCGGCCCCTCGCGCCGATCTGGCGCCAGCTGTCGAGCAGCGGTTGCGGGATTTCAAATGGAGGGGCGGACCAAGCGAGGATCCGGCGGGCGCCGGCGATTTCCTCTTCTCCCGGTGCGTCGCTATGCGCCTTTTGCGTGCCGGCCTTTGTCGGAAAACCAAAGCCGATGATGGTTCGGCAAGAAATCATCGATGGCCTGTCGGTAATTTTCCGGGCCTCGATGATGGCGCTGCGAATAGCGTCTGTGTCGTGTCCGTCGATTTCCTGCACGTGCCAGTTCGAGGCACGGAAACGGTCGGCTTGATTGTCGGATTCGGCAAGGCTGGTGGCGCCGTCGATGGATATGGAATTGTTGTCGAAAAAGGCGATCAGTCTTCCGAGCTTCAGATGGCCAGCGAGAGAAATCGCTTCGTGGCTGACGCCTTCCATCGTGCATCCGTCACCGAGGAAAACATAGGTGAAATGATCGACGAGATCGTCGCCAAAGGCGGAATTCATGATCCGTTCGGCCAAAGCAAAGCCAACCGAATTCGCCAGCCCCTGTCCCAAAGGCCCCGTGGTCGTCTCGATCCCGGGTGCGTGGTGATATTCCGGATGTCCGGGCGTCCTGCTATCGATTTGACGGAACCGTTGGATCTCTTCGATCGTCATGTCCTTGTAACCCGTCAGGTACAAAAGACTGTAGAGCAGCATCGAGCCGTGGCCATTCGAGATCACGAAACGATCGCGGTCGAACCAATATGGATCGTCGGCATCGAACTTCATGAAGTCTGAAAACAGCACGGCTGCGATGTCCGCCATGCCCATCGGCATTCCCGGATGGCCGCTTTTTGCCTTTTCGACAGCGTCCATGGACAGAAAACGGATGCAATTGGCGAGCTCGCGCAGATGCTGATCTTTGGGAGCCGGTACGGCCTTGTCGGCCGCTTGAGATTGGTTTTGCATTTATTCCTCCAAGGACTTGTTGCCGTGTCATCTGACGCGCAGATGGTGGTCCTGCGTAAACTGGGAACTGTTTTGGCTGGCGCCACGCCTGATTTCAGCAAGGAACCCAGAACGCCACTGGATGGCTTTGGGTTCCTGTTTCGTGCCTCGCCGGCTTTGGCGGCGCGAGCGCCTAGGCATCCTTACCCGCTTGCCTATGCCCCGGACGCCGCGGTCCTTGCCAAAAGGACGGAAATATCGCTGTTTGTGGGGTCTCAAGCATCCTTGTGGGCATCCCATTCCGGCAGGTAAGTCGCCTTCAACCAATGGCGGAGATCTTCCCCATACGGCCGTCGCCGCTCCTGCTAAATTTGATAGGCGCGCTGTCTGAGGTAATTCTCTTTCTGCGCCGCCATGTCGATCCTTGCCTCAGCAGGGAGAGAATAGCGCGTCACGCGTTCATTCAAGGATGCCGCACCTGATCGTGATCGCCAAGTCGTCCAAATTCTGAAAACCCGGCAGAGAACAGTCATGCTTTCGATATCGGTATCGGCGCGTCCCATAAGATCTCCGGCACCGTCTCGGTCGGGGTTAACCTGGGGTCGAATTTCTCACTGACCGGATCGCCGGCGTCGCATCGCGCACCCATAAAATGGACCTATGCGACGAAAAAAGACAATTTCTACTAATCGTTATAGTATTTTTCGATCTACAATCCCTACTCCTGCCGCCTTAATAGTTCCATCTACGAGGCCGCCCGAGTGTACTTTAATTGCGGGTGAAGAAGACCTGTCTTCGGCTTTATTACTGCGGCCATACTATCTGCGCATGAGGTCGCGGTTTTCAAGCATTGCCGGGAAACGGAGTGTACGCGATGAGCCATCTGTCGATTGCTGAGAATGATGTGATCACCGAGTCCTCCGAAATTTTTGCTAAAGGTGGATCGCAACCAAATTCGCTTTATCATCCGCTGGCGCTTCAGGATGTTCTCGAGGCATTGCCGGAAGCCGTCTATACGACGGATGCCGTCGGTAGGATCACGTTCTACAACAAAGCAGCAGCTGTGATGTGGGGTGTCAGCCCCGAGCTTGGAGCGAGCGAATTTTTCGGCTCATGGAAGCTCTATCGGCCCGATGGGACACCTCTCCCGCACGACGAATGTCCCATGGCGATCGCGTTGAAAGAGCGCCGCGCCGTCAGAGGGCTGGAAGCGGTTGCCGAGCGGCCGGATGGTACACGTGTGGCTTTCCTTGCACTTCCAACTCCGATCTTCGACGCCGCCGGAAATCTTAGCGGCGCAGTCAATATGCTCGTCGATCTGACCGAACTGACCGTCGCGGAAGAGGCGGCCCAAAGGTTTGCCGCAATCGTTGAATCGTCCGACGACGCGATCCTCGCCAAGGATTTGAACGGCACAATCGTCAACTGGAACCGTGGCGCCGAGCGTCTGTTCGGTTACACGGCGGAGGAAGCAATCGGCCAGCCTGTTCTCATGCTTATTCCTCTGGATCGACAGAACGAGGAGCCAGAGATCCTGGCGCGCATCCGCCGTGGCGAACGCATCGACCACTATGAAACGATCCGGCGCCGGAAGGACGGCAGGCTCGTCGAAATATCATTGTCGGTCTCGCCGATCAAAAATCGCGAAGGCCGCGTAGTCGGTGCGTCCAAGATCGCTCGCGATATAACCGAGCGCCGGCGCGCGGAAGAGCAGCAACATCTGTTGATCAGGGAGATGGACCACCGCGTCAAAAATCTGTTCAGTCTTGCAAGCAGCGTTGTGTCCTTAAGCGCGCGAGCCGCGACGACACCGGGCGAGCTCGCATCCGCTGTTTCGGCCCGATTGAACGCATTGGCGCTTGCGCATGCCTTGACGGTTCCCCGCACGTCTGACGCAGCCAGTCGCAACGAGCAGACAACCATGCTGCACGCCTTGATCCAGACGATTGTGGCGCCCTACGATGTCAGCACCGACAACCGGCGATCGCGGGCCATCATTACTGGCCCCGATGTCACGATTAGCGGCAGCGCGGTCACGAGCTTTGCATTGCTGCTGCATGAATTTGCAACCAACGCCGCGAAATATGGAGCTCTTTCCACCTCGGACGGACGCGTCGATATAACATGCGTCGAGGATGGGGAGCACTTTATGCTGACGTGGACCGAGATCGGCGGGCCGCGAGTCGAGCGGCAATCCGATGGTGATGGATTTGGCAGTATCCTCGCCAAGGCGACGGTCCGCAGCCAGCTCGGCGGCGAGATTTCTCGCGAATGGAGACCCGAGGGTTTGTCGATTCGCCTCACTGTTAGGGCAGACCGTCTCGTTGCGTAATCGCAGTCCCTGTTTCGGTCGCGGATTCAATCGACCGTTCCGCAATATTGCCGCGCCATGCCGACCGAATAATTGCCTTCTTGATCCACTCCTTAAATAACGCAATCGAAATGGTACGCGTGAGGCGGTGTTGCTGCCCGAGGCGGGCTCCCACCAGATGAGCGCTCGCAGGTGAGCCAATGGTGGATTTCAACTTTGGCGCAACACAAGGTCAAGGTTTTGACCCCGACCCGGCATTGTTCTGCGAAGTGCCAGAACTATGTCATGATTTCTTCGCGTGATCGTCAGTCGTGCGGGTGGATTGGGACGAATACTCTTTGCCGTCTCGATAAAAGAGAGCGAAAGCGTCTCGCCCCGCCGAGAGCCGGCAAGAACGGCAATGGTGCCCATACTCTCGTGAAACGAGCCAAAATAGCGCCTCGTCGCTGCGTCATATCGGATACTGATGCGCATCGATATGCCAAATATGATCGCTGTCATGCAGCGCCCGTCAAAGACGGCCTGCCGCCCCACGCTATTGCCTTTGAATTCGCACGTCAGCGCGTGGTCTGAGCCATTGGCACGCTCCAACTTGCCAGTTCCGGTAAACTGTCCGTCAAAAGTGCGAAGAAAGTCCGCATCCTGGCTGAGGGCACCGGGTGCCGACCGTGCCCATGTTGTCGTTGTGATTGCGACCAGAAGTAAGACCGTCGTAAATGCCTTGAGCATTGTGGAACGATGAGGCACCGGTCATTCCTCCACGCATCGTCATTTGGATACGTGTTCCGGTTTACCCTTTATCTTGGTCGATGCGAACTCCTCCAGTTGCCGCTCGCTCATGGATCTCTCCATTTCTTTCGAGACTCCCTTCAATTCGCTTTTCGGAGTCTCGCCACGCTTTGCGGACAGCGCTGCGCCGGCAGCCCTTTGTTGAGCTTTGGATTTCGCGGGCATTTCGATCTCCTTTGAAGATTGCCGCTTTCATGGACGGTAGTTCTATAACTTCGGAAGGCATTGAACGTTCCAAAATGCCAACCGAAAATCCCTTCGAGACGCATGCTGCAACCGCAACAACAGAGCCTCGCATCTACCAGGTTGCGAACAGGCCGATAGCGGCGGCAACCATGATAAACGTTGCCAGCCATCCGACGATCTTCAATCCGATATGCAACCGAAATTCGCCCATTGCCGGACGATGGCTCGAGAGATGCATCATCAACGCCATGACGGGAACTGCGACGACGCCGTTGATCACCGCACTCCAGAAGAGCGCCTTGATTGGATCTATCGGACTGAAATTCAGGCCAATTCCGAGGAACGTTGCGATAGCGATAGCTCCGTAGAAAGCCTTTGCCCTTCCGGCCGTGCGTGAGAGCCCCACGGGCCATCCAAAGGTCTCTCCAAGCGCATAGGCGGATGAGCCGGCGAGCACGGGCAGGGCGAGCAGCCCGGTTCCGATGATGCCGAGAGCAAAGATGAAAAACGCAAAGGGCCCCGCTATCGGCCGGAGCGCCTCGGCTGCCTGCGAAGATGTCTGGATATCGGTGACGCCGTGCGCGTTCAACGTTGCTGCGGTCGTCAAAATTATAAACAGTGCCACCACGTTCGAGATGAGCATACCGATATAAGTATCCCATTGGATACGCTGAAACTCCGGCTTCGCTTGCTCGGGCGCGCGTTTAAGCGGTTTTGCCTGCGGGCGTTCTTTGACCTCCTCAACTTCTTCTTCAGCCTGCCAGAAGAACAGGTAGGGGCTGATTGTCGTCCCGAGCACGGCAACAACCGCCGTGATGTAGGGCCCATCGAAGGTGATGTGCGGCACGACCAGATTATAGCCGACGGTGCCCCATGGAATATGCACCACGAAGGCGACGCCCACATAAGCAAAGAGCGAGAGGGTCAGCCACTTTAAAACTGAAACATACCGCGAATATTGCGAAAACACTTCCAGCAGCACCGACGCAAGGCCGAACAAGGCAACATAGATCAACGCCGGGCCGCCGATCAGCAGCTTGAGTGCCGCCCCCATCGCGCCGAGGTCAGCCCCAATGTTGATGACATTGGCGACCACCAGCAATGATACGACGCTGTATACGACGCCAACGGGGTAGTGTCTCTTCAGATTGCCGGCGATGCCTTGACCTGTGACGCGCCCGATCCGGGCACTGATTTCCTGAATGGCGCACATCAAGGGCCAGCTGAAAAGCATGACCCAGCCCATGCTGTATCCGAATTGAGCGCCGACTTGCGAGTAGGTCGCAATGCCGCTCGGATCATCGTCGGACGCCCCGGTGATCAGCCCGGGACCAAGGATTTTTAACAGATTCGGACGCTTTGACTGTTTGCTCGCCGCCTCAGGCGATGGCTCGGTAGAATTGGCGTCCATCGAAAATGTCTCACCTCTTGATCGTGCGGCGTCGAACAGCGCTCATACGCTAACGATCAAGGCGACCATTGGTTTCAGCCCATGCCAGCCATTTATTGTTTGGGTTGAGGAGTGTCATGCTGACTTGGTGACTATGGCAGTCATCCGCGTGACAGACCTCGTGCCCAGCAAAAGATCGTTCAAATCCAAACTCCCGCTAACGCGGTTTCTGAAAGATATGCTAGGTGATTTGAGCATCGGTTGTGGGTCGTTACCCAGAGTGCCAGGGAAAAGAAACGCGATGATCCGCAAATATCTCACCAGCCATGAGCATCCGTTGCAGTCGGCCGATTTGGATATCTGTCAGCGGGCTTTCGATGCTCTTCTGATCGAGTTGGACATCGCCAAAGACACAGAAGAAGCGGAGCGCGTGGCTGCCGTTATCATCGAGTTGTATCAACAAGGGGTTCATGATGAACACCAGCTACTCGTTCTCGCTGGTGGAGCCCGCGGAAAGATCTGAAGGGGTGTGGGTATAGACAAGTGAATGCGGTGGATTTGCGTCGGTAGTGAGCGGGAAAACTGCCGCGTCAGCGGGCGGGTTCAGCTCGCGATTGGTCGCCTGGCGAATGCGCGCGAGGAGTTCGATCATGTCCTTAGGCTGCGGTTTCTTTGACGGATCGAAATGCTGGTAAAGCTGGATCGTGTTCATGCTGACTGCTCCAACCACCGAAGCACTGCGATTTCATCTTCGTCCAACCATTTCAGCATGTTGCTGGATCTCGTCTTCACCTTCACTTGCGTAATTTCGGCTAGGGCGCCGTTCTCGAAGTCTTCAAATACACGCGGGTGGATGTAGGATGCTCGGCAGACAGCGCGCGTGTTCACCAGTTTCGCCGCAACGGCATCGATGACTTCGTTCACTTGTCTTGCTCGCGCTGCGGCGGTGTCGGCAGGTTGGATAGCCGCCAGCGTGGAGGCCGCCATACGGGTGGCGCCCCAGGTGCGGAATTGCCGCGAGCTGAAGTCGCCGGCCGCCGCGTCACGAATATAAGCATTAACGTCCTGCGAGCGTATCGAATGACGAACGCCATCGTCGTCCACATATTGGAACAGCTGCTGGCCGGGCAACTCCTGCAGCATTCGTATGGCGCGGATGATGCGGCGATCGCTGTAGCTCAGTCGCCATTCCTTGCCGGATTTCCCCTTGAATCGAAACTGGACGCGTGATCCCACCACTTTGACGTGGCGGCTGCGCAAGGTCGTCAAGCCATAGGAGTGGTTTTCCATCGCATAGGCCTCGTTGCCGATGCGGATGAAGAGCTTGTCCATCAGCCAGACGACGGTAGCGAGCGCCTTTGCTAGTCCGGGCTTCCTTCGGCGAAGGTCGATATCGATCCGCTTGCGGATTTTAGGCAATGCTCGGGCGAACTCCGTCAGTTGCGCGAATTTTTCCCGGCCGCGCTCTGCGATCCAATCCGGATGATAGCGATATTGTTTTCGTCCCCTGACATCGCGGCCGACGGCCTGCAGGTGCGATCGCGGATCCGGTGAAATGATCACGTCGATGTATGCGGGAGGAATGGCCAGGGCGGAAAAGCGGTCGAGCTCGACCTTGTCGACGATGCGGTTTCCGCTCTGATCGTAATAGAGAAAGTCTTTTCGGCCCTTCTTGCGGGTAACGCCGCCGTCCAGTGTGGCGAGATAGAAACATCCGGAACCATGGTCACCTTGCGGCGCTGCCGGGTCAACAGCTGCGCGTCCGCGTCCCTCTACGACCTCGGCCGAGGCTGGTCTGGCGACGCTATCGCTGCCGCCGCCATTTAGTCCCGATCCCAAACGCGCTTTGCCCTCAGTCGTGGTCCTCTTGCTCGGGCGCATTTGAAATCTTGGGTCCGCGCGGGTGTTTGATGTTCTCTGCATCGCGCGCAGCTTACGCAAGCATACGGATGTGGGGCTCGCGATCCCAATAACGCTTGCCGGCTGCACCGACAAAAGCGGAGAGACCGACCACACCTGCGTCAGGTTGAATGCCGGCTTTGTCGAGCAGAGGCTTGGCCGGCTCATCATAACCGATGGCCTTCAGATGGCCGAAGGCATCCATCACCCATTGCACGGCAGCCCCTTCCTTGACGAGCATTGCCGCGCCCTCCTTCGACAGGATGACCGCCACGGCGTCGAAGAGTTGCGACGGCGAACCGAGGAGTTGCCCGTCGGCCTGGATCGTATTGCCATCTGAAAGTTTCGTTCCCCCCACCTTCGGCGCGACGATGAAGGGTGTGGCGCCGGCGGCGGTCAGAGAGCCGATAAGATCAGAGATTGCCTTGGCGTCGCTGCCCGCGGCGATCATGATGCCGATCTGCCGACCTTCGATCGTGTCCAGCATGTTGCGATGTATGGACAGGGATGGCGAAGGATCGAGATCGATCGGTTTACGGGCGGGCGGATTCTTGTTGGGCAGGACGATGCCGAGACCGGCGGCGACGCGGTTTGCCAGATCGGCGTCGACATTCATGAGGTTGCCCACCATGCGTGGCGGCACCTGCTCGAGCTGCACCTTCGATAGCTCGAACACGAAGGCGGAGGCGATGTGAGCCTGTTCCGACGGCGTTTGCGATTTCCAGAACAGGCGTGCCTGACTGTAGTGATCGGCAAAGAGTTCGCCGCGTGCCCGCAATTTGTCACCTTGCTCTTCTTCCCCGGCCTGGTGGGCGAAGGTTCGAAAGCCGGTGACCGGACATTCACGCGGCCCGCCAGGCTCGCCGCTTGCGGCAAGGCTGTTGGGTTCGTAATTGGCGCGGCCCTTGGGTACGTTCATCTGCATCTGGCCGTCGCGCTGGAAGTTCATCACCGGACATTTCGGCGCGTTGATCGGCAATTGATGGAAATTCGCGGTGCCGAGCCGTGATTTCTGTGTGTCGAGATAGCTGAACAGACGCCCCTGCAGCAGCGGATCGTTGGTGAAATCGACCCCCGGCACGATATTGGCCGGACAGAAGGCGACCTGCTCGGTTTCGGCAAAGAAATTGTCCGGATTGCGATCAAGCACCATCCGTCCCACGATCTTGAGTGGCAGGATCTCCTCAGGAATGAGCTTGGTGGAATCGAGGACATCATAGGGAAGGCTTTCGGCGAATTTGTCGTCGAAGAGCTGTAGGCCGAGCTCCCATTCCGGAAAATGGCCGGCGGCGATCGTCTCGAACAGATCGCGGCGATGATAGTCGTTATCGGCTGCCTGTAGTTTCAACGCTTCGTCCCACACCAGCGACTGCATGCCGAGTTTCGGCCGCCAATGGAATTTCACGAAGGTGGATTTACCGGCCTCGTTGACGAGGCGGAAAGTGTGGATGCCGAAGCCCTGCATCATGCGGAGCGAGCGAGGAATGGCGCGATCCGACATCGCCCACATCAGCATATGGGTCGCTTCCGGCATCAGGGATGCCCAATCCCAGAAGGTATCGTGGGCACTGCCGGCTTGCGGATAGGCCCTGTCCGCCTCCATTTTGACGGCATGGACGAGATCCGGAAACTTGATCGCATCCTGGATGAAGAAGACGGGGATGTTGTTGCCGACGAGATCCCAGTTGCCTTGCTTGGTGTAGAATTTCACCGCGAAGCCGCGCACGTCGCGCGGCGTATCGACGGAGCCTGCGCCGCCGGCAACGGTGGAGAAGCGGACGAAGACCGGGGTCTTTTCGCCCTTGCGCTGGAACAGATCGGCCTTGGTGATGTCGGGAAGCGGCTCATAGAGTTCGAAAAACCCATGCGCGCCCGAACCGCGGGCATGCACGATCCGCTCGGGGATGCGTTCGTGATCGAAATGAAAGATCTTTTCGCGCAGCACGAAATCTTCAAGAAGGGTCGGCCCGCGCACGCCCGATTTCAAGCTGTTCTGGTTGTCGGAGACAGGGATGCCCTGGTCTGTCGTCAAATGATCGACGCCCCCATGCGGCCCCTTGGCCGGCACCTGCTGATGCGTCTCGCCGCCTTCGCCGCGCGAGGTCTCGAAATTCGTGTCCGTTGCCATTGGGGGTCCTCCTTCGGATGTCATTCTGCGGACCTAACGCCCGCTATTCCCGGTTGTTCCGAGCGACCTGCGTTCGTCGCTCATGGGCCGTTCAGGGGGCAATGAGCCCAATGCCAAGATCGTGTTGGTGGCGACGGTAAAGGTGGGCAGGTGCTTCGACGATCGTCACCTCCAATGTCGGATGCACGATGCCGTCAGTGAAATGGCCGCCGAGCACAGGGGCAAACAAGCGTAAAACCAGGAATGGTTTTCCGATCATGGATTTCGCGCGACGCGCTATACCCCGACCCTCAGCGGCCTCATTTCCTTGTGGGCGATGTGGTGATTGCCTCTTGAAGACGCTCATCGAAGCCGGCCAATGCCGATGAGAAATTCAGTTCCTCGGCATTTTCCGAAATCGCAAAGCCCGCCCGGCTCTTCAGCCGGGCTGCGTCACAGGCGTTGTCCATTCCTACGGCCGCCGCACGACCCGCATAACCAGCGAGATGACCAGCAGAACCAAGAAGATGAAGAACAGAACTTGTGCGATCGAAGCAGAAGCGCCCGCGATTCCTCCGAATCCGAGAACCCCCGCAATCAGCGCCACAACAAAAAACACCAGAGCATAATAAAGCATGGTGATCTCCTTTTCGGTGTATGAGGAGACAACGGAACTCATCAAAATTGGTTCCAAAACATCCATAATCTTATTGCAGTTGATCTTTCGCGCTTGGCTGCGGGCATTGATCTGCTCAAGCGAGGTAACAATGGAGGTCGGCAATGAAGGCGTCCCATGGCATCTGCTTGTACATCAGCCGAACCCAACGGCGCGTTGAAATAATCTATCGTCCTCATCGGGTTCGGGTGGTTCGGCTGCCTGGAGATAGAATTTTGCAGGAACTGTCAGAACAAACCAAAGACTTGCCCCCAGTAAGAAAAACATCCCCGTCGGGTCGGCTGTTCCTGCGAAAAACGGGAGGCTTGCGGACACGAACAGGACGGTCATTCTCACGGACCATTCTGCCTCCCGTTTTGTGAAGGCGCGCGTCCTGTGGAGTGCATATTCTCGTCGGCTGTAGATATTGGCTACTCTGAACGAGGAAACCAATTTCCAAACCGAAGGGAGCGCGAGCATGGCGAGAGCTGAAGCGCAGAGGACAAGCCCAGAGTCGTGAAGAAAATGTGCGGCGGCGATCAAGAGAAGCGAGAGCACAGCGAGATGCCATGTCGGCTCCAGCCGCTCGGGATGTTGTCCGAAACGAATATGCCAGGCTCGCAAGCCGCCAGCTGCGCCGTCTAGCAACGGTCGATCGATGTAGCTGTTAATCCATTCCATTCGCGGGTCCTCATAATCAGACCTGAACGGAACATCACTTTATTGGGTCATCATCGTGGCAGCGCCACCGCCAAGTGTCGATCCGACATCACAACGGTTGGCGCGCGTCGAGTTATGTTCAGGGCAGAGGGGAAAGGTGTGGTTTCGATTTTGACTTAACGGCCAATTCTTCCGCGGGCGCATTCCAAGGGTTCGGATGGGAACCATACAGCTGCCCACCTCTATCTCATTGGGATTGGTCGAGTGCATGCGGAGACGGTGTTCCGGGTCGCTCTCCAGAGCGATCTCGGGAGATGATCACACCAGCAACTATGATGAATGCGAGAATTGCTGCCGTCACAATGGAGACCATCAATGACCGGTATTTTCTTGGCTCGGAATATGGCATCGCCGTATCCTTCTATTGCCGAGGACAGGAGTGCATTCCTCAACACCCTGGGGTCTTAAATGTTCCGAGTGGCCACAGCGAGCCTCCCGTGCGCGACAAACATCCTCCGCCTCGTTGCAGCCGTCAGGGAACTAAGCATGCCGAAGTCCGTTCCACTTCCGCGACGGAGGAAAATCCATGGCGCCACGCTCGTTCTGGAAGGGCTATTTGAAACTATCACTCGTGACCTGTCCAGTCGCGATGGCACCGGCGACGACCGAAAACGAGAAGGTGCGATTCCATACCCTCAACAGGAAGACCGGGAACCGCATCGTTAGCCGCTATGTCGATTCCGTGACCGGCAAGGTCGTGGACGAGGATGACGAGGTCAAGGGATACGAGCGTGGCGAGAACGAATTTGTCATCCTTGAAGATGAGGAGCTCGACGCTGTGGCGCTGGAAAGCACCCGCACGATCGACATTGAGATGTTCGTGCCGCGCGACAGCATCGAGTGGATCTGGTTCGATACGCCGCATTATCTGACGCCGGATGATCCCGTCGGTGAAGAAGCTTACTGCGTCATCCGTGAGGCCATGGTCGCCACTGGCATGGTCGGCATCTCGCGACTGGTCATGTACCGCCGCGAGCGTGCCGTCATGCTCGAACCGCGCGGACGAGGGATCGTTCTGTGGACGTTACGGTTTGGCGATGAAGTGCGCGATGAGCAGGATTACTTCGGTGATATCGAGAGGCAATCGACTGAACCCACGCTGATGACGCTTATGGAGAAGCTGATAGACAAGCAGAAGAAGCCGTGGAGCCCGAGCATGGTGACCGATCCGATCCAGCAAAAGCTGCTCGATATCATCGCTTCCAAGAAAAAGGGCCGGAAGCGTCCCGCCAAGGCAAAGGTGGAAGAAGAGGCTGCGCCCAGCAACGTCATCAATATCATGGACGCGCTCAGGAAGAGTATTTCGCAGGAAACGAGAACCAAAAAGCGATAGCGGCGCGGTCGTTCGAGTGTTTTAGGCCACACGCTTTCTCTTCGGCGGTGACCGGCGTAGCGGTTCGGCCGCCGCCTTGAAGTCCGCCCACGGGTCCGAGCGCAAAGCCGCCAGCCGTGTCGGCACATTCAGCACCGTAAAATAGTTCGGCCCTATGGGAGGCGTTAGTTCCTCCCATGATAGTGGCATGGAAACCGCCGCTCCTGGGCGGGCTCGGGTCGAGTAGGGGGCAACGGCCGTCATGCCCCGCTGATTGCGCAGGGCCGTCCCGACCGGTAGGTCTTTGAATGCGGCGACGATATCCCAAACGAGGACGGTTCCGCCGCCATATTCGCCTTTCGGGATTGTGCCTTCGAAACCTCCGTATTCCAGCGGGTGGTCCTCCGTGTGGACGGCTAGCCGTTTGTTGCCGGCAACCAGGCTGGGGCCTTTGGCGACCGCCCAACTTTTAAGAACGTCGTCCATCTCCAGGCGAAAATCATAATGCAGCCGGCGGGCGGCATGTTTTTGAATGACGAAGCTGTTGTCCGACCCCTGCCTTTTCTCGCAACCTTGCCTTTCGGCTCGATTGTTTTCGAGAAGGCGCGTTTGCTGTTATAGGTTTCGAGCGGCATGGTCAGCCCGCCTTGCGCCGTGGTGGCGAGGATGTACCGGTGCGCGATTTCGTCGTTCGGCGCCGCGCTGAGCCGGTTTTGTCCGCCGCCTGCTTCGGCCCTGCTTTATCGCCATCCATGCCGGCGCTCTGGCGCAGTGCTTCCATAAGGTCGGTGACCTTCGCGATCTTCGGGGGCTTGCGTTTCGCAATGGCCTTACCTTCGACTTTCGCCTTCACCAATTCGATGAGCGCTGCTTCGTAGCGATCATCGAATTCGCCGGCCACGAACGTGCCGTGCTTGGTATTGATGATGTGTTCGGCAAGGTCGAGCATCTCGCCTTTGATCTTCATCTCGGGCACGTCGTCAAAGGCCTCTTCGGCAGCGCGGACCTCATAATCGAAATTCAGTGTCGTCGCGATCAGTCCCTTGCCATGGGCGCGGATCAGCATGGTGCGCATACGACGAAACAGGACCGCCTGCGCAATGGCCACGACCTGTCTCTTGCGCATGCCTTCGCGGATCAGCGCAAAGGCTTCCTCGCTGGCGCGGGTGGCGGGGGCAAGATAGTAGGAGCGGTCGAAATAGACGTCGTCAATATCAGAGCAGGCGAGAAAGGCCTTAACGCGCAGGACCTTGTCGCTCTCCGGCACTGCGGCGGTGATCTCTTCGGGCTCCAGTGTGATATAGTCATCCTTGTTGATCTCATAGCCCTTGATCTGGTCCTCGCGCGGCACGGGCTTGCCGGTTTCGCTATCGATGAATTCGCGCTTTACGCGATTGCCCGTTGCGCGATTGAGTGTGTGGAAGGAAATCCGATCGGACGTGGAGGTCGCAGTGTAGAGTGCCACCGGGCAACTCACCTCGCCGAATTTGAGAAATCCCTTCCATTGCGCGCGCGGGGCCATGCTTCATGCTCCATTTCCACGTTAGGGTTCAACGGCATTGGATCGGCATTGTTCCGTGCTGTCGGATGTCGTCCCCGGATTGCGAGATCACCTCTCGAATTCATCGTCTTCGCCAGCGCAGAGTAGTTCCACCAGTTCGGCCACCTTGCCACTCGGCAAGGTCCTGCCCTCGCTGATCAGAGCCTCGTCGCTGTTGACCCAGGCCCAGGCCTCCGCGAGCTCTTTGGGCGTTGCGCTTATCGCCGCGATATCAGCCATCAGGGTTTCATCGACCGGGCCAAGAACCGAGACGACGTCTTTTGCCGTTATGGTCATGTCTTTTCTCCCGAAAATACGGGGAGGCGGGCCATTGGAGTGCCTCCCTCTTCCAGTGGGCGGAACGAAATCTCTCCGGCTTTGTTCCAGAATTTAAGATCTGCCGTGAAACGAGTGGGCGGAGGCCGCTATGCCAACGATGATCGAGTTCATGCCCCTAAACCCTTCATGGGTTGATATCATCGGGCGTCTGCTGCTGGTCATTGCCACCGGCGCGCTGATTGGCGTCAACCGCGAGGTCGGCGGACATGCCGCCGGGTTCCGGACGACGATCCTCGTCGGGTTGGCGGCGTGCCTGGCCATGATCCAGGCCAACCTGCTGCTTTCCACGATCGGCAAGACATCGCAATCGTTCGTCTCCATGGACGTCCTGCGCTTTCCGCTTGGCGTGCTGACGGGCGTCGGCTTCATTGGCGGCGGCGCCATTCTCAAACGCGGCGATCTCGTCACGGGCGTCACGACCGCGGCTACGCTGTGGATCATGACGGCGATCGGCCTTTGCATCGGGGGCGGACAATTGGTGGTCGGATCAATTGGCGCCATCGCGGCCTTTATCGTGCTGTCGCCGTTCAAATGGTTCGATGAATTGATACCGCATCAGCACAAGGCGCGCATGGAGATCGAACTCGCAGACGTCGCCGAGATCGCAAAGATCCAGGCAATATTCGAGCCGCTCGGCTACACTTTCCTCTTCATCGCTAAAAGGGAAGGTAAGGCCGATGCCACCGTCCATGTAACCTATCAGGTGCGCTGGAAACACTCTGGCGTCGGCGGCGCCGCGCTGGAGCTGCTTACCGCCGTTGAGGAGCGCTACAAGGTCCTCTCCTTCGAGATGGTGACGACGACCGCGTGATTGGCCGATGCCCGTTGCGGAACATTCTTCATCGGCGTTGGTTTGCCTCTCGGAGCGAAAGGAGAATACTATGGTCAGATTCAAGAACGCCGGGACTAAAGACACATCCTCGCCTTCCAGCGATGTTCGCACCCAACAGGCGCTTGATCAGGCTGCCGGCGGCTCCGGAGACATCGAGTCGATCGCACCGGAGCCAATTCCGGGCTACCCGGAACCTGGCACCGACGATGCCCGATCGGCGGATACGTTGGTTCGCGACAGGCAGCGTAGCCAAGCGCTGGACAAGGCCCGGGGCCGGATTGCGGAGGCGGTGTTAGCCTCGCAGCCGCGTAAACGCTATGCGACGCGAGGTGCAGCGTTCTTTGCGATCGGCGGCCTCGCCGGATTCCTGCTGCACAGCGTTATCGCAAGCCGATAAGCCGGTGATGAAGGCTGCAAGCGAGGAGGGCGTCATGCATGACGCGCACGAGGAACACGGCGTTTCGCAGCGGCGACCGCATGCCGAGATACGGCAGGAAATCCATAAGAGATTGAACGAGGACCCGTTGCTGGATGCCGGCGGTATCTTCGTTTCCGTCAGCCGAGGCCATGTCCTCACCGAGGGATCGGTCGAAAATGCAAAGGCCAAAGGTCGGGCCGAAACTCATTCCCGACAGGTGAACGGTATCACTGGCCTCGATAGCAATCTCTGCATCCGTAAGGCGCAATAGGATGCGGAGGCCAACATGCGTACGTTGTTGCTTGTCATTTTGGGACTGATGGTAGCGTCGATCCTCAGCATTGCCGTCATCAAGCCGTTCGTGACCGGTACTCAACAGGATTCGACCATCGGCCAGAAGACCATCGAGCAGCCAGCGCCGAAGCCATAGGTACGCGCCGACTTACCGGCTTTCCGGGCTGGAGGAGAAGCATCACGCCAGGTCTCGCCGTGGCTGGCGAAAGCTGCATCTGGTGCTGGATGCCGATAGCGGCGAGATCATTGCCCATATCCCGACGGATCCGGACACCGAAGCCCGTCGGTGTGTCTTTGACCTCGATGAGATCGCTGATGGCGACCGGAATGCCGTGCAACGCCCCGAGGTCGTGACCTGAACGAAGATCTACCGCGAGACGTTCGGCATCCTGCATGGCGGTAGCGACGATATGGGAGACGGCATTCAGTTTCGGCTCGAGGCGTTCCATGCATTCGATTACCTGTCTCGTTGCCTCGACCGGCGACAGCGTGCCATCGCGATAAAGTCGCCCGAGTTCCCACACGCCAAGAAAAGCAGTCTCGCTCATGTGGAGTTTCTTACTCTCACCCAGTTGATAAGACGCCGCCACCCGAGGGGTGGCGGAGATCATCGCAGCTATAGGATCAGTTCTTGACCGTGTCTTCCAGGAAGAAGCGGCCGAGCGGATTCTGGTAGAAGTTCTCGATATTCTTGCGAGAAACGTTGATGTAGGGACTGTAGTAAAGGTCGATCCAGTTGACGTCGTCCTTCGCCATCTTCTGCAGGTCGATATACATCTGCTCGCGCTTCTTCGGATCGAGCTCCAGACGAGCCGCAGCCACCAGTTCCTTCACCTTCTCGTTCTTATAGTTGGTCGAGTAGTTGTTGTTGGAATCGTGGCCGAGGACGAAGGTGGTCTTCTGGTCCGGGTCGAGGATGTCGTTCGTCCAGTAGTTGACCGAGATGTCGTAATCGCCGGCAACCGTCATGTCCCATTCCTGGCTCGGATCGACCTTCTGCAGGGTGGCGGTGATACCGACCTTCTGCAATTGCTGCTGCACCAGCACGGCCGTCTGCTCGTCGACCTCGTCGCCTGCACGCAGAAGATAGGTCAGCGTCAGGTTGGAAACGCCGGCTTCGGCCAGCATCTTCTTGGCCTTTTCCGGATCGTAGGGGCGTTGCAGGTTATCGGCGTAATGATAAAGCGCACCCTTCGGAATGTAGGAGTTGGCGATCGTGCCCTGGCCGAAGGTGACGGCATCGACGATCGCTTTCTTGTCGATGGCGAGGTCGAGGGCCTGGCGGACTTCCTTCTTGCCGAGCTCACCATGCGCGTGGTTGATCAGTAGATGATCCTCGCGCGTCGAGGCATCGATGTCGACATTGAGGTTCGGATCCTTCTTCAGCTCCGCCACGCGGGAGAAGGGAACGAAGATCGCCGTATCGAGCTGACCGGCCTGGACGTTCAGCATGCGGGTGTTGTCATCCGGCACGGAGATCCATTCGACGCCATCGAGCTTCACCCGGTCGGCCTGCCAGAAGTAAGGGTTCTTCTTGAGGATAATGCGGTCGCCGCGCCGCCATTCCGAGACGGAGAAAGCGCCGGAGCCGATCGGCTTTTCGGCGTAGGCGTCGGGGCCGAGCGTCTCCATGCCCTTCTTGGAAATGACGGAGGCATTCGGCAGCGCCAGCGTCGACAGGAACGGCGCGGAGGGATGCTTGAGCTTGATGGTCAGCGTATGGGCGTCGGTCGCGACGGCCGTGTCGATCACCTTGTAAGAGTCGCTCCAGAGCGAGGCCGCATCGTCACGGATGCGCAGGAGACTGAAGGCTGCATCCTCGGCCGTCAGCGGCGAGCCGTCGGAGAATTTCGCATCGCGGATCTTGAAGACGTAGGTGAGGCCGTCATCGGAGGTAGTCCAGCTTTCGGCAAGGCCGGGCTCCAGTTTGGTGCCGGTCTTGTCGACGCGGATCAGCACGTCGTAGACGTTCGAGAACACCCAGTTGTCGATGTTCTGCGCTGTCTTGATCGGATCGAACGTCGTCGAATCCTCGCGGCGGCCGATGGTCAGCACGCCGGCTGCTTCGGCATAGGTTGCGGTGAGAGTGAGGCCGGCGACGATAGCCGCGAGCCCGATTGATTTCCATCTGCTGGTCATAAGATCGTTCCCTTGGTTGTTATGGCACGCGTTTGAAAGGCAGGATTTCAGCGACGTTGTTTTCACCGCGAAGATCGGTGTCGGCAAAGAGTTGCTTGTTCGGATCGATGTCCGGAATGGCTGCGATGAGAGAGGCCGTATAGGGGTGTTTCGGTCGCGCGAAGACCTCCTCGGACGGGCCTTCCTCGACGATCTCGCCGCGATACATCACGACGGTGCGTTCGCAGAGATTGCGAACGATGGCGAGGTCGTGGGCGATGAAGAGCAGGGTCAGGTTCATCTTGCGCGTTAGCTCGCGGAAAAGCTCGATGATCTGCGCCTGGATGGTGACGTCGAGGGCGGCAACGCATTCGTCGGCAATGATGAGCTGAGGATCGACCGCGAGCGCGCGGGCAATGCCGGCGCGCTGGCACTGCCCGCCGCTCATGCTGCGCGGCCTGCGCTTGGCGAATTCGCGCTCCAGCCCGACGAGATCCAGCAGTTCACCGACACGGGCGGGGATATTGGCGGACGCGACCTTGCCCTGCACCTTGAGCACTTCGGTGAGCATGTCGCCGATCGTCAGCCGTGGATTGAGTGCGTTATAGGGATCCTGAAACACCATAGCCGCCTCGCGCCGGAGCTTGGCGAGGCCCGCCGTTCTCTGCTGGGCGAGGTCGATGCCGCCGAAGGTGATATGGCCGGAGGAGAGTGGCGTCAGGCCGAGGATGGCGCGGGCAAGCGTGCTCTTGCCGCTGCCGGATTCGCCGACAATCCCGACGGTCTCGCCGGGCATGATCCGCAGGCTGACGCCCGAGACGGCGTTGACCGTTCTGGCGCCGCCGCCCTTGAGGAAGCCGCCGCCGACGTGGAAGCGGACGTGCAGGTCGTCGATTTCGAGAAGCGGCTTGAGCGGGGTGTCGGCCTTTATGGCTTCCGCGATGGATGCCGTCTCGTCCGGCATCGACGGATGGCTCTTGATCAGGTCGATCGTGTAGGGGTGGCGCGGTTGCGACAGAAGCGTCCGCTTCGGACCTTGTTCCAACAGCTTGCCGCCGCGCATCACGGCGATGCGGTCGCAGGTCTGGGCGACGATGCCAAGGTCGTGGGTAATGAGGATGATCGAAAGGCCGCGCTTGTCGCGAATGTCCATCAGGAGCTTGAGGATCTGCGCCTGGATGGTGACGTCGAGCGCGGTCGTCGGCTCGTCGGCGATCAGGATTTTTGGATTGCAGGACAGGGCGACGCCGATCATCGCGCGCTGGCGCATACCGCCGGAGAATTCGTGCGGATAGCTTTCATATTGCCTGATGGGATCGGGAAAGCCGACCTGGCCGAGGATCTCGATGGCAGCAGTGCGTGCCTCCTGCGCATTGAGGCCCTGATGATAGCGAATACCCTCGGCGATCTGGTTACCGATCCGCATGACCGGATCGAGATGGCTGGTCGGGTTCTGGAAGATCATGCCGATCTCGCCGCCGCGCACCTTCAGCATGTCGCCGTCGCTGATTGTCGTCAGGTCGCGGCCCTCGAGCAGAACACTGCCGCCTTCGATCTTCAGAAGTGAGGAGGGAAGGAGGCGAATCAGCGAGCGGCAGAGCAGGCTCTTGCCGGAGCCACTTTCGCCGACGAGGCCGAGGATTTCTCCCTTGGCGAGATCCAGCGACACGGCATCGAGCAGCGTGCGCTCGCCACTGTCGAGATGCGCCTTGACGGTGAGATCACGGACGGAAAGGACAGAGGCGCTCATTCGTGCACCCCCAGCAATTCGCCGAGCGCATCGCCCAGCATGCTGAACCCGAAGGCGAGACAGACGATGGAGAGGCCGGGAAACAGCGTGATCCACCAGGCCGTGGTGATGAAGCTCTGGCCTTCAGCGACCATGACGCCCCATTCGGCCAGCGGCGGCTGTACGCCGAGACCGAGATAGCTGACGGCGGCGCCGCTCAGCAGCACGAGCACAGCATCCGACATCGAAAAGACGATCGAGCCGGCGATGGCATTCGGCAGCAGATGGCGGAACATGATGCGGAAGCGGCTGAAGCCGAGGCTGACGGCGGCAACAGCATAGTCGCTGTTCTTCAACACCAGCATCTGCGCGCGGATGAGGCGGGCATAGGAGACCCAGCCGACCAGCGCCATGGCGATATAGAAGCTGCTCAACCCCGGCCCGAGAATGGCGATGATCGACAGCATCAGCACGAGGAAGGGGAAGGCGAGGATGATGTCGACGACCCGCATGAAGACTGCATCGATCACGCCGCCGAAGAAGCCGGCGATGGTGCCGATGGTCGTGCCGATGAGGAAGGGAAAGACCACGCCGATCACGGCGATCTGCAGGTCGATGCGCGTGCCCCATAGGACGCGCGAGAGTATATCGCGGCCGAAATTGTCGGTGCCGAAGGGGTGAAGCAAAGACGGCGCCTGCAGGCGGACATCGGCATTCTGCAGGATCGGGTCGTAGGGTGCGATCAGTGGAGCGCTGAACGCCACCAGCAGAAAGAACAGGAGAATGCCGCCACCAATGACGAGGGTTAGCCGCTTGCCGAGCAGATGGCGCCAGGCGACGGAAGCAGGAATAGTTGCCTGAAGGCTCATATGGTCACCCTCGGATCGGCGGCGACGGTGACGATGTCGGCGAGGAAATTGACGAGCACGGTGGCGCAGGCAAAGACCATGGCGACACCCTGGACCACCATGTAATCGCGCGAGAAGATGGCGCGCACCAGAAGCTGGCCGATGCCGGGGAGCGCAAAGACGCTTTCGACGACGACGGTGCCGCCGATCAGCCAGCCGATATTGACCGCCAGCAGATTGATGGTCGGCACCAGCGAGTTCGGCACCACATGCCGCCAGAAAACGATGCTCTCCGGCATGCCGCGCGCGCGCGCCGCCGTCGCCACGTCAGATTTCAGGGATTCGATCATCGCCGCGCGCAGGCTGCGGGTCAGCACCGTCGATAGCGACAATGCGATGGTGAGGCTCGGCAGGATAAGATGCAAAAGCTTGTCGCCGAGCGTCTCGCCGTAGCCGGAGACCGGAAGCACGCCGAGATCGACGCTGAAGAGGATAATCAGCATCAGGCCGAGCCAGAAGGGCGGAAAGCCGATGCCGAAGGTGGAGACGATGCGGACGACATGGTCCGCCGCACGGCCATTGTTGCGGGCGGCAATCGCCGCCATCGGCACGGCGATGAGGATCGACAGGATGACGCTGGCAACGACGAGTGCCACCGTCGGCTCGATACGCGTGGAAATCAGCTTCAGCACGTCGATCTTGTAGAGGATGGACTTGCCCATCTCGCCATTGGCGAGGTTTTTCAGGAAATAGAAGTATTGCAGCCAGATCGGCTGATCGAGGCCGTATTGGGCGCGGATATTGGCCAGCGCCGTCGGCGTCGCGCGCGTGCCGAGGATGTTGCGGGCGGGATCGCCAGGAATGAGACGCACTAGGACGAAGGTGATAACGCTGATACCGAAAATGACGGGCAAGAATTGCAGCGGGCGGCCGAGAACGAACCTATAGCGATGCATGGTGACGCTCGCTCCCTTGTCTTCTTCCGTCGTTGAACGCTTCCTGTTGCATCATGCCTGCCTGTGCCTCGCCAGAAAATCGAGAAGCGCTGGATAATAGTCGCCGGGGTTTTCATAGAAGGGCATGTGGCTTGCGCTCGTAAACACCTTCAACTCCGCGTTCGGAATGGCGAGCTTCATGCGCAGCGCGCAGGCGGGCGTCAGTTCATCGTGCTCGCCGACGGTGATCAGTGTCGGCACGGTCATGCGCGCCAGATCCGGGATGCGATTCCAGTCCTTGAGATTGCCGATATAGAGGAATTCGTTAGGCCCCTGCATTGTCGTGTAAGGTCCCATATTCCAGTCATCGAGCGAACGGCGCACGGGTGCCGGCCATTCCTGCAGGCGGCAAACATGGCGGTAATTGAGGATCGTCACGGCGGCCATGTATTCCAGATGATCGTAGGTGCCTTGCGCCTCGTGCTTCTGCATCATCGCCACCGTTTCCGGGCCAAGCGCTGCACGCAGCCGCTCCAGTTCCGAGATAAGGTGCGGCATGTCGGCGACGGTGTCCTCGAGGATCAGCGTCCGAAGGTTTTCCGGGTAGGTGAGCGCATAGTCGATTGCGAGCCAGCCGCCCCAGGAGTGGCCGAGCATATGAACCTTGCCGAGGCCGAGCGCCTTGCGAACGGTTTCGCTTTCCTCGACATAGCGGCCGATGGTCCAGAGCGCCGGGTCCGTCGGGCGGTCGGAGGCGCCGGTTCCGAGCTGGTCGAAGGCGACGACGCGGTAACCCTTATCGACGAGGCAGGAATGTGCCTCGCGCAGATAGTCGCAGGGAAGACCGGGGCCACCGTTCAGGCAGAAGACGGTCTCCGCGCCGGAGCCGAAGCTATAGGCGATCACCTTGTGCCCGTCGACTTCGACCTCCATGCGTTCATCCGGGTGCATTTCGCGCCACATCAGCTTACTCCGGCAAAGATTCTTCTTGCTCAACATTTGGGCATGATTAAATTTTTACCGTAAACCGCGATCCACACCAGCTATAAGAAGTGATAGGGTCAGAGTTTGGATGTAGCCGGAGTTCTCCATGCTTGACGAAATCGGAACGATCAGACGCAAGTTTACCGCGCATGATACGCTGGACGGACGGATCGACCAGGCTTTCGAGGCGATGCAACAGCTCGGTTTCGAAGCTCTGGTCTACGACTATACGCCGGTGCCCTTCGATCTCGACGGCGAGATCATGGTTCCGTCGTTTCTGAAGCTGCGCAAT
Source organism: Rhizobium sp. 11_C7_N12_5 (assembly GCF_051811145.1). Lineage (NCBI taxonomy): Bacteria > Pseudomonadati > Pseudomonadota > Alphaproteobacteria > Hyphomicrobiales > Rhizobiaceae > Rhizobium > Rhizobium sp. 11_C7_N12_5. Next base: position 1,725,896 of record NZ_JBPWPY010000002.1, on the reverse strand, counting down.
ATTTCCGATGACATGCTCGAATACTGGCTCGACCGAGGCTATTTCCGCATCGATCCGGTGCAGCAGGTGGCGCTGCGCACCTCGGCGCCATTCTTCTGGAACTACAATGTCGAGGCCGATACGGCGATTAACCGCTATCTCGGAGAAAATACCGAACCGGTCGCCCGCTACCTCAATGAGCGCGACATGTCCACCGGCGTCACCGTGCCGGTGCACATGCCGCGCGGCGACTATGCGACGGTAACCGGCATCCGCTTCGGCGCGAACAAGGATTTCGAGCGCAACGCGCTGCGCTACATCGCCGATTTCGGCCTGCTCGCGCATGTCTTCCACGAGACGGCCTATGCGCTGTTCGATTCCAGTGCGCGCAGCGTCGGCAAGATGCGGCTGACGGAGCGGGAGCGGGAGTGTCTGCGTCATTCGGCGGAAGGGCTTTCGGCCAAGGAGATTTCCCGCGTCATCAACCGCTCGGTGCCGACCGTCGTCATGCACCTCAATGCTGCCGCCAAGAAACTCGGCGCCAAGAACCGCACGCAGGCGGTGGTGCGGGCCACGCATTACCGGCTGCTGGAAAGCGAGCCATCCTATAACTTCTGATAGCTGCCGCCGGCCTTGAGGCCGCGTTATGCTTTTTCCGTCCTTGTCAAAAAGATGGAGAAACCCGTGGCCGCCGTCGCATCGAAAGAAGCCTTCCTGCCCTTTCGCGAATACCAGACCTGGTATCGCATCACCGGATCGCTCGATAGCGGCAAGCTGCCTCTCGTCGTCGCCCATGGCGGCCCCGGCTGCACGCATGATTATGTCGATTCCTTCAAGGGTATCACCGAGATCGACGGTCGCGCCGTCATTCATTACGACCAGCTCGGCAACGGCAACTCGACGCGCCTGCCGGAAAAAGGCCCCGATTTCTGGACGCCGGCGCTGTTTCTCGAAGAGCTGGATGCGCTGCTGAAGCATCTCGGTATCCAGGATCGCTATGCTTTCCTCGGCCAGTCCTGGGGCGGCATGCTGGGTGCCGAACATGCTGTGCGCCAGCCGAAGGGACTGAAGGCGCTCGTCATCGCCAACTCGCCGGCGAACATGCACACCTGGGTTTCTGAAGCCAACCGGCTGCGCCGCGAGCTGCCGCAGGATGTGCAGGACACACTTCTGAGACATGAAGAGGCCGGCACGATAACTCATCCGGAATATATCGCGGCTTCCCGCGTCTTCTACGATCGGCATGTCTGCCGCGTCGTCCCCTGGCCGCCCGAAGTGGCGCGCACCTTCGCGATCATGGACGAGGACAATACGGTTTATCGCAACATGAACGGCCCGACCGAATTCCACGTCATCGGCACGATGAAGGACTGGACGATCGAGGATCGTCTGCCCTTGATCGAAGCGCCGACGCTGCTGATCTCCGGAAAATACGACGAGGCGACGCCCGATGTGGTCAAACCCTATGTCGATCGCGTCGCCGGTTGCAGATGGGTGCTCTTTGAACATTCCAGCCATATGCCGCATGTCGAGGAGAAGGAGCTTTGCCTCGCCACCGTCGCCACCTTTCTGTCGCAGCATGATTGAAAATGCGTATCGTCTCGCCTCATGATTGGCGGGTGCCCCGATGACGATAAGCTTGGGGGCCGTTCCGGATCGACTGGCCAGCTGTAGAGACAATCGTCGAGCGGCAGAAGGGTATGTCGACGGAAAGCAATGATAATCGCCTCCTCGTCACCGGACAGGACCGTGGACTTCGGTTCGCTTGGACCGGTCGGCAGATCGGCGACTGAGGTTCGCTTCTTCCATTTGGCTACGGTCTTCTGGTTTATGCCATAGCGCTTGGCAAGCGATCTCAGGCTCTCTTGACTATCTTGTATCGCTCGACCGATTGCCTCTGTCGTCGTGGCGCTGCCGTGAAGAATCTGGGCCATAGCGCTTCCCTCCATTCAATGGATAAGATTGCACCATCAAAGTCCGGGATCAAACAGCTAGGCTGGAAGATCTCAGGCGGAAATCACCTGTTTCCCGTCACGCGGCCAAAACCCGTAATAAGGATTTTTGCAGAAATTCCGATCTCGTCGTCATTGGACGCGATGCCCTTTCAGGTAGCCGCAAGCTTGCCGTGCTCAATGGGTTTCACATTAAAAATGGGAGGGGTAAGTCATCTCCGGGCGGGTGGATGTCCGCCCGGAGTGTTCCGTTTGTTTCACTTCGAGAAGTTGACATGACTGATCATCCCGTTGCCGTAGCGCCGTCCCGTTTCCAGGATGGCTATGACATCATTACGATATTCTTCCATTGGCTGACCGCTTTGCTGGTCGTCAGCCTTTTTGCGAGCATCGAACTGCGCGGATTTCTTGTGCAAGGCACCTGGATCCGCAGCGAGATGCAACCCTTGCACATCTCTCTCGGCATCTTGTTATTGCCGACCATTCTTCTGCGCAGTCTCTGGCGTCTCTTCTCGCGGGAAGATCGTCCTGCGCCGAACAGTGGACTTATGGATATAGCCGCCAAGCTTGCTCATTTCGGACTTTATGCACTGCTCATTGCACAGGTTGTGCTCGGCTTCGCCGCGACTTGGGCGCGGGAGGGAATTTTCACGTTTTTCGGGTTGTTTCCACTACCGCGGTTGATCAATGTCGATCCCTCGCTGCGCCACACAATCACCGACGTGCATCAGGTCGTGGCCTGGGCAATCATCCTCCTCGCCGCATTGCATGCGCTTGCTGCGCTCGTTCATCACTATGTTCTCAGAGATGATGTTCTGGCGCGAATGTTGCCTGCAGCCCGCCGGCCAGCCGATAGACGGAAGTGATCCGCCGCGGTAATGTTCCGACCAGTCGGTTCCATCATGCTTCAAAACGTTTTCGACTGGCCGACCCCTTGCCTGCAGGGCCCGGTTCGTCGTTGGCGGTGGTAAGCCAAGCCGCGTCGCCCAGGGCGACCGTGGGGATACTGCGCAAATGACTCGTCGGTTACGGCTACCCGAACTTAAGCGGGGCAGCTGCGACAATGGCTACATGGTCGATAGCTGCGCCCGAATATCATCTGCGATCGGATGCAGGGATTTCGCATCAGTCGCACCCATGAGACTAAAACCCATCCCGCCATTAGCCCAAGTCCAACCGCTGACCTTTCCATCGGCATGCTCGACCATCGGTCGGTTCTGATCAACGATCATGTGCCTGGCCAACATTACCAGCCGGTCCCCCTTGTCGTCGTTATACATCAACATGAACCCAGGCCCGTGAACGGTGGAAACGATGCGTCCGCCCATGAGACGATAGCCTGACCGGGACAGATCCGGCAGCACCGTCTTGGTGCCCAGCGTTCTCGAAGCGATGTCCGCTAAGCCGGAAAGATCGTCTGCCTTGAATTCGACGGGCTGGACAGCGCTGCCGGCAAATGTCGTATAACTCGCAGACGCTTCCTGAGCGAGCGCTGCCACGCCTTCCGAGGGCGGCAGCGAATAGCCGCGAACCGCCCAGCCACCGGTTGCGCCGACAACGATGAGAACCATGGCCGCGGCGGCCATTCTCCAGGCAGGCAGCTTTTCGGACTGCCGTCGCGCAGCGATCTGCGCCAGGTTCAAACGCATTGGAATGGGCTCCTGGGCGACTGGATCCAGCGCGGCCCGCAGAGTTGCGGCATCTGCCTTGAGGGCGGCGGCTCGCGAAGCTTCATCCGGGTTTGCGGCCAGGTAGGCCTCGACTTCGTCGTGTCGCTCCGGCTGGAGCGCGCAGTCGACGTAACCCTGGATATCCTCTTCTGTAATTGGTCGTTTCATCACTTTACAATCCTGAGCTGGGGTTGCCCTGCTATGACATTTGCGCGTGGCGACTCAAGTATGGCCCGCAATTGTTCTCTTGCTCTCGAAAGCCTGGACATCACGGTTCCCGCCGGAATCCCAAGAACCTTTGCTGCCTCTGCGTAAGACAAGTCCTCAACGGAGATCAACAGGATAACGCTTCGATGATCGGGCGGCAGTCGCTCTATGGCCAGGAGAACCTCCTTGCCGTAGATGGTCTCTTCCTGTGTGGCCGCAGTTGCATTTGTTGCTTCAGGCATGTCCTCGATCGGTACGGCGTATCCGCGTCGTGTCTTCTGCCGCAACCTATTGATGGCAAGGTTATGAAGAATGGCGAACATCCATGTTCGGGGATCATCGTTGCGGCGACGGTGCCAGTTGGCGACAACTTTCTCCAGGCAATCCTGGACCGTATCATCTGCCGCTTCAACGTCACGCAGAAGGCCGCGTGCATAACGCCGCAGTGTCGGGATGAGCGGTTCCACAAGAGAAAGCATGTCGTCCACTGGTCACCTTTGTCGTTGAGGGGCCCGCCTCGACGAGGCGGACCTGCACGTTCAATCGGCTTGCACCTGGACAACACTATCCGGCTTACCATCCAGCGCGGTGGCGACGACCAGATAACGACGTTCATCCTTGTGCTTGGCCTCGACGATCTGTCGGATCGGGCCCACGGTGTTGACGATAGCGGAACCCGCCGGGTTCGTCATAAAAGATGCAAGGCCTTCGAGCGGGCCGCTGCCATTGGCGTTGTCAGACAGGGCGAGTACATACGGTTTTTTGGGATCCAGGCCGGTGACGGACGCCTGCAGAACCTGTGTCAGCCCCTGATTGAACAGCGTAACGCTCGTCGACTGCTTCTTGTCCTTGTCACCCTTGGTTGCAAGCTTCAGATGGGCAGCATCACCCGCAGCACCGAGCGGCACGAGATTCTGCATGCCATCCCCTTCGGGCACGGCGTTCGGAACATAGGCGACAGCCTGCGGCGCCTGGCCAATCGGGATGTTGGCGATAACCTTGTTAGTCAGGGTATCGATGACAGCGAACTGGTCGGCATTTTCAAGCCCGACATAGACCCGCGTGCCGTCTCCTGATGGCCAGATACCGTGCGGCAGGTTGCCCACTGGGATGGTGGCGACCTGCTCGAAGTTGTCGGTCCGGAACACCTTCACTTCGTTTAAGCCACCGACCGTCACATAAGCGAAACTGCCGTTCTTGTTAACGACGAGGTTGACGTGGTTGGTGATTGGTCCGGTGTCGAGCGTTTTGATGAGATCAAAGGGTGCCTCGGCATTGAAGACCTGCGTCTTGCCGACATCCTTCAGCGTGAACCAAACCTGCTTGCCATCGGCGGAAGCGGCAATGTTCGGGCAGAATGGGCTTGCCTGCTTCACATGACCGACAATCTGATGGTCTGCGACGGTGACGACGGCGACATCCGGGTTGAAGGATGAGCAGATATAGCCGTACTTGCCATCCGGCGAGAAGATCTGCATGCCGGGGCCAGGAGCAACCTTGATGCGGGTCTTTTCTTCGAAAGTGCTCGCATCGATGACGGAGATATAGTCTTCGCCCCGCACAGTCACCCAGACTTCCTTGCCGTCGGGCGTAAAGAAGGCCTCATGCGGGGAGCGGCCGACATAGGTCGTGTGCTTCACGGCATTGGTTGCTGTATCGATAAAGGTCACCGAATTAGAGCCGATCGAGACGACGGCGAGCGTCTTGTGATCCGGGGAAAACCCCATGCTGTGGACGAGGACCTGGCCCTTATAAAGGGGGCTCAGGTTGCCGGGCTGCGGATCGCCGAGCTTGATGACGCCAAGCAGTTTGTTGTCAACCGGATCGGAGACCGACACCGTATTGGAGAACTGCTCGGCCGCATAGACGCGGTCCTTGTGGCTGATCGGAATGTCCGGCGCGGATGCGGCGAATGGTGCCTGGCCCGCGAGGGCGGCAAGCGGAGATAACATGCTGCCGGCAAGCAGGATGGCGGCAAATGATGTGCGTAGCATTGGAAGACCTTTCATTACATTTTCATGCCCGGTGCCATGCCTTGCATAGTCCCGGAGGGGGCAGTCTCTGGCGCAGCCTGGGTGGGTGCGGAAGTCGGAGGCGGCAGGGGATCGCCGATCGCGAGCTTCATCGCGATGATTTCCTGCTGCTGTTCGACGATGATTTCCTGGGCGATCCTGCGGAGCTGCTCGTTTTTGCCGTATTTCAAAGCCGCGACCGCCATGTCGATTGCGCCTTGGTGGTGGGGCGTCATCATGGCTACGAAGTCGCGGTCGACGTCGCCGCTGGGCTTGACGGACATACCGTCCATCATTTTTGTCATAGCGGCGTCGTTTTCAGTGAGATAGGCGGCTTCAGCCGCATTTTGCGCTGACGCTACGACGGCGAAGTTGCTGCCGTTGTCCTGCGCCATCGCCTTGTAAGCTGAGAATGCCGCAGCAGAAGCAAGGCATAGGGTCATCAGGTATCGGGAAGAACCGTGCATGTTCATCTTCTTCTCTGTTGTTACGTTGGGGTAGACAGCGTGGCGCGGGATTTATTCCATCAGGCACGAAATTAATGTCAGGCGGGTTCCTGCAGGCCAAATGAAGCGACCAAACCGAGGGCTGCGGCCCCAAGCACGAGTTCGGCCGCGCAGCCGCACGCGAGCAGCGATCGGGCAAACGATCCGTCTCTCCGGATCATCGGCACGAAGGCATAACGGTTCACGATCGCAATCGCCGTCATAAGGCCGACGGCCAGAATTTTCAGATAAAGCTTTTGATCGTAGGGGGAAGAGAAATGAATCGGAAGTCGTCCAACCGTGAGCCAGAGGTTGACGATCCCGCTGGTCAGGACGAGAGCGACCGCCACATGTCCGGCCGTTGAAAAGCGCCGCATGGCCTTGATCGAAACCGATCGGAGCTCCGATATAGCTGCCATGCGCAAGATCAACATGAATGGGATGAGACCTCCCAACCAAGCGCAGCCCGACAGGACATGGACAGCGTCAACTGCCTGATGAGCAACACCGCCAAGGCCGCCGTCTTCGGCAGCATGTCCGCTCAGGGCAAGTTCGCACAGCATCAATCCTGCGATCAAGACGGATGTTCGATACGCGCGCAGAAGATTTGCCAAAAGCAGGATGATGGCAGTCGCAACCTGAAGTGCCAACGCCTCGCCCACGGCTGTTTCTGCAACGAGATGCAACGTGCTGACATCGTACACCGAGGCCCAATGTCCGGCGATGTCGGCAGTTTGCACAGGGAGTGCAGACACGCTCGTTGCGACCACAACACCGACAGCGACGCTAACCGCTGTCTCCAGAAGCCGCACGAGCGGCGTCACCAAAGTCCGACCGGCAAGGAAACAGGCAAAACCCAGACCGCCCCACAGCAGACAAAGGGCGCCGTCGTGTAAGAAACGAAGGCACGTCACAGCGCTTTCCGGCGTCATGGTGCGACAGAAAAGTCATATTTTCCCTCGGTCTTATGACCATCTTTCGAAAGCGCGTGCCATGCAACACTATAGCGGCCCGGCATGAGGGGTTTAATGAACGCGGCGGAGAGCTCGGTATCGTCTGGAGCGCCAAGCACTGGATCACTGAGCGAAACCGGTGCGCCCCTGTTGTCGGTGATGGAGATACCGGAAAATGCAAGCTCCAATCCCTCGGTGAAATCCATCGATATCCTGGTGGGAGATGCCTGGACTGTCGAGCCGGTCATCGGCATCGACGTTTTCAGATGGGCATGGGCCCAGGCGGGCGCGGCAAGACCGACGATGCAGGTGCCGGCCACGAGAATGCGTGCGAAGTAGGTTTTCATTTCGGAGCTGATTGCAATATTCATCGGAGCACCCTTCGAGTGGCTTTGATCTCGTTACGAATGGGTAGACATCCCGAAAGCCGACTTATTCCGTCGTGCCGCGAAATTCCTAAACCTGCGGGAAACACCGGAAAAGGTCGGGTTTTCACCGATAACGGCAGCTCCAGTCGTAAGAATGGAATCGCGGTTCCACCGGACCTTGCGAAGCGGCAACCTACGAAGAATCGGAGGGAGCCGACGCGTTACATCCGTCACGAAGAGGGCGATTTTGACACCGCCGCGAAACCAAACCGGTCTCTAATGACGATGGCGCCGGTGGTTGGGCGGACGACGACAGTCTGTCCGCCTGAGAATGCCAATGCCGCAAAGGACCTCATCATGACCAATATGGCCATTTCGACCACGTCCTCCACAGCCAAATGGATGGAGGCGCGCCCAGGAGAACACTCGTTTATCCGGGTTCCGGCAGGCGACATGGCGATCGTGCAACGACCGACAGATATCATCCTTGGTTCAAGTGCCGGCGATGCCCGAGCGACTGTCGTCACCGGCCTTTCGTTGCGTGCTGCCGTAGGACCAGTTGCAACTCAAGTGGGACTTCGAGCGCATTTGATGAGTGACGAAGCAAAGGCATTCGTTGCCGCAGGCGAAAGCTTTGTGGCACACGAGACACTCAACCACTCCAGCCGCGAATATGTCCGAGATGCCGTCCAAGTCAATTCAGCCGAGGGGTTCAATGCACGGGTCCGGCGGTCGGAATTATACCTAAGTATCCATAAATATTAGTCTTCAGTAAAAATTAAGCTTTATGCCCTATTAATAGGGTGTCCGGACATTAAGTCGAGACCGACATGAGGTCGGTACTTCCAGGAACTTCGACGTTGCTTTAGCGAGAGGTTTCTGGCATCGGGGCATCTGTTCAACTCTCCAAACTTTTTACAGCCCCTTGCCGGATTACATCCTGCCACGGAAGTCTGGAGAAATCGCCATGCTTGCAGATAGCGCGAGCAGAAGTGATTGCAGTTGCTGCTATCAGCTGGCTATCCCGCTCAATCGGTCCGGCTTGAATTAGACTACAAATACGATGAGGGGCAGTGCGCTTGCCTCTTTTACAGGGTCGCCAGAGGAGAGATCTGAAGATGTTCGGCAGTTCCAAAGTGTATCGCATGCAGACAAAGTCGTTGGATTCTATTACTGCCAACATCATGATCGCCGACGCCGATCTGAACATTCGATATATGAACCAGGCCGTCGCCGGGCTGCTCAAGGAAGCCGAAACGGAACTGAAGAAGGAACTCCCGCGGTTCGATTTCGACAGACTTGTCGGAAGCAACATCGACATCTTCCACAAAAACCCGTCGCATCAGCGAAACATGCTCGCGGCGCTAAAGACCCAGCACCGGGCCACGATCTGGGTCGGACATCGCGCCTTTGACTTGATTGTTACCCCGCTGCTCGAAGGAAACAAGACGACGGGCTTTGTCGTGGAGTGGGCAAACGCGAAAGAGCGACTGCAAAATGTCGACTTCCAGGGCCAGATGGTGGCGATCAGCCGTGTTCAGGGGATCATCGAGTTCACGACCGAAGGCGAGATTGTCACGGCAAACGACAACTTCCTGAAGGCGATCGGTTATCGCCTGGACGAGATCAAGGGTCGCAGCCACAGTATGCTTGTCGATCCGGAATACGCCAAGACACCGGCTTACAAGGAATTTTGGGAGGCGCTGCGCCGGGGCGAGTTTCAAGCGGCTGAGTTTACCCGCTATGGCAAGAACGGCAAAGTCGTTGTCATTAACGCATCCTATAACCCAATCTTGGATTCCAAGGGCAAAGTCACCAAGGTCGTGAAATTTGCAACCGACGTGACCGAGCGAGTTCATGCGGTTACGACCATCGGTGCGGCGCTGACCAAGCTTGCAAAGGGAGATCTCTCCTTCAGTCTCGACGAGCCCTTCGCACCGGATTTCGAAGGACTGCGAAACACAATGAACGAGGCGCTGAGCCAGATGCGCAACGCGCTCGGTGATGTCGCGCATTCAACCGATCGGATTGATACGGGCACGCGCGAGATCAGTCAAAGTGCCGAAGATTTGTCCAGGCGCACCGAACAGCAGGCAGCGTCACTCGAAGAGACCGCCGCAGCCCTTGATCAGATCACGGTCAACGTCAACAACGCAGCAAAGCGCGCCGAAGAGGCCCGTCATGCCGCAGCCACGGCAAGTGAAAATGCCGAGCGCTCCGGCAAGGTGGTCGCCGATGCGGTTGGAGCGATGTCGCGGATCGAGAGTTCGTCCAACCAGATCTCCAATATCATTGGCGTCATCGATGAGATCGCCTTCCAGACCAATCTCTTGGCTCTCAATGCCGGAGTTGAAGCAGCGCGCGCCGGCGAAGCAGGTAAGGGTTTTGCGGTGGTGGCCCAAGAAGTGCGAGAACTTGCGCAACGCTCCGCGCAAGCTGCCAAAGAAATCAAAGAACTGATACGCAATTCGTCCGAGGAAGTCAGCACCGGCGTGAAACTGGTCAGCGAAACCGGAGAGGCCCTGCAGACCATCCAGCACAACATTGTGGCAGTCAATAACCACATGGAGGCGATCACCAGTTCGGCAAAAGAGCAGGCGACCGGTCTATCGGAAGTCAATACTGCTGTTAACCAAATGGATCAGGTCACGCAGCAAAACGCCGCCATGGTTGAAGAAACCAATGCCGCTAGCGCCACGCTCGCCCAGGAGACGACGCGACTGCGTGAACTGATAGGAGAGTTCCAACTGGGTGGGCTAGGGCGGCCGAATTCAGCGGGCATCAGACAATCGGCAGATCATACATCAAACCGAAGGCTCGAGCTTGCGAAGCCAGGCCACCGACCGGTGCCCTCGCCGGCCAGGCACATGCTCACCAAAATAGCCGGTAAAGTCGATGGTGGAGCTGCTGCCGAAAGTTGGGAAGAGTTCTAAGACCGGCCTGATAGGCAGTTTGTTGTTCACCCTCAAAGCTGAAAGCACGCCTCATCACAAACGTTTTGTCTTTTCCAGTCGAATTAAGCAGCAAGGTCGCTCTGGCCGGGAGTCTCCACAAAACGATCATCGCTTTTGCTTGCTGAGGTCAATTGTTAATTCACAGGTCAATTGTTAATTCACGGTTAACCATTCGGCTACACAAATGGGGTACCTAATTCAACAATCGAGTCGAAGATGCCCGTTAGCGCTTTTTCCGTGCTCGCACCTGATGCGCTGGATCCTTACGTAGACCTTCGCTCGGTACCAAAATATCGGTATTTCGGTAAAAACAATCTCATTGATAGATTTCGCGAAGGTGTACCGTTCGACCACATCTCTATATCCGGGCTAGACGTCGATCACTATCGTTTTGGGGACGGGTTTTCGATCGACACAGACCTTCCTCCAGGATTTGTGGAGGCGTACATGGAAGACAAGCTTTTCAAGGTCGATCCGTTTATAGCAGCCACCAAGGCGTCGAAAACCGTAATGGTCGAAAGTGAAGTCTACCAGGACGTAGAAGTCCCGCAGCGGTTGCTGTATTTGCAGCGCATATTCGGGGTTCACAACAGAACCATGGTCCCGATCTTGCGTGAAAATACGGTTTACGGCGCGGTCGGCTTCACCCGCATGTCAGCGTTCACGGAAAGCGAGCTTACCTTTCTCACGCTCATCGCAGAACCCATCCATACCGCCGTAACCAAACCACTGATGGACCGCTTCGCCGTGCAACACCTACGTTTGTCAAAAGGCGAGATGGCGTGTCTTTCTCAGGCGAGCCTTGGGCTGACGAGTGAAGGCATTGGCAAAGCGATTGGTTACCAGGTTGACACCGTCAACAGCTACATCAAGTCTGCAGTGAAGAAGCTTGGGGCGTCGAACAGAACGCAAGCGATCGCAGAGGCAATACGCCGCCGACTGATTTCGTGACGGGGCGTTTTCATCCAAGTCATCAAATTGGGAACCTCAGGGACGATCGTTGATTACGGTCAAGCTCGCAATGTCGGATGCTAACGGCCCTTTTTGCCTCTTGCAAAGAACTGACTAGAGCGTTTTGTTTCTTTACGCATTCCAGATGGAAAACCGCTTCGCACTTTTCCTGGAAATGCTCTAATGATCAGCATCTTCAGGCGAGAGCTTAGCGACGAGCTCTTCCTTCTTCTTGAAAGCATCGGGTAATCTCGAGGTCTCGTCCCGTGCGAACTTCCGTTCTTGGCGCATTTTTGTCGCGCTAGAGCTTCGGATCTAAGGGCATGATTTTAAGATATTACCTTTAGAAGTTTGGCCGTCATGCCGCTGCATTGCTCCCAACCTTTTAGGATTCTGACATGAAGAAAATTATCGCTTTGGCCTTGCTTGTCTTAGCATCTCCCCTGGCCGCACACGCTGCGACCCTGAAGTTCCCCAGCGAAAAGCCCGTCGCAAGTATTACCATTCCGGATAGCTGGAAGCCGGAGGAAACAGAGAGCGGCGTCCAAGGAACATCGGCGGATTCGGCCATCTATCTTTCCGCCGACGTTGCCAGCAGCAAGTCAATGGACAAGGTCGTTACCGACGCCGTCGATTTTCTCGCGAAGAACAAAATCACGGTTGATCCCTCGACCCGGAAGGAGACACCCGTCACCGACGTCAACGGCATGCAGATGACGACCCTCGAGTGGGACGGCAACGATGAAGACGGCCCGGTCAGCGTTGGTCTGCTCTTCGTGCAGACATCCGGTGACAACGCTCTCGTCGTAACCTACTGGGGAACCAAGGGAGAGGAAGACAAGCACGGCGCCGAAGTTCAGGCAATCATCGCGTCGATCAAGCCGATTGAGTGATCGGTGAGGATGCTGTCGGTCCGGTCGCCACCGCCGCTGGCTGGAGGCCCGGATCGGCCGCAGGCTTGTCTCCAAGTTAGTTACCGTCGGAGCTCGAAGTCGCAGGCCTTGGAAAACTGGCTCGGCATCTCGGGATAAGTTCCGGACCTGCACATCGACACACTAAAGGTGAAATCCAGGAATTTTCATTGATCCGACTGCAATGTACGCAACGATTCAACCTGGGAAAATAGCGTATCTATAGGCGGATCCGCACAGCAATGCCGGCTACGTCAAATCGTTGGATACAGTTCTCATGATTAACCACAAGGCGACGGTCCCTCTAAAAGGTCCGTGTCGAAAGTGATGATACTGTCTTCGTCTCGGTCACGACTCTATGTTGCTATTCGCAAATCACCTTTTCCATCTGGATCGCTCCTTGGCCAAGACCCACTAATTCTGTTGGGTCCCAAAGCTTCTCAGACCACCCAGCCTTCAGATAAAAGCCTACCGCGTCAGGGGCAGCATTAACGCGGAGAATGCGGACCCCGCGTCTTTTGGCCTCTGCCTCAATGAAATTGTTTAGCCTGAGACCGTATCCCTTTCGCTGTTTGTGCTGAACGATAGCAACAAGTCTCACTATGCCAGTTTCGCCCCGTTCATCCAGCCGCGCCACCCCGAGCGGCTCTTCGTTCTCAAACAGAAGGAAGGGTGTATTTCCATCGGCGCGATCATCTGGGTGGTTCTCATTGTAAGAGATCGAATGCCGACCCGGCGCGAACAGCACCTTTTGCCGAATGTCGTGCATGGCGCGCCAGTCGTCCGGTGTCATAACGGCCCTCAATTCGTATGACATCGATCGTGCATCTCCTTCTTATATTTCTCAGAATATGGTGGTGCTTTGTTTCAAAAGGGCGCGCTATCTATGGCGTTCATGTTGACTCCCTATTGCGCTCAGCCCAAAAGAATTTTTGGCTACAGAAGGAGATAGTGATGGCTGACGAGAATAGCATGGCGCCTGTTACGGAGGCTGCGGATACGGTTGCGATAGTAGAAGCGGCGGCTGAGAAGAAGCAGCGCGCACCGCGGCGTCAAAAGGCAGCCGTCGAGGCGACGGTAGCAGCATCGACTGCGGAGGCTGTTAAGTCGGCGAAGGGTCGCAAGAAGCGTGACGAACAAGCCGGTGAACCGAAGCTGACGCCCGTCGAAACGCCAGTCGCCAAGCAGCGCAAGACAAGGGGCCCCAACAAGGCGGCTACAAAAATCGGGACGGCAAAGCAAACCCGGCAAGCGGCTGGCACGTCTGCTCCGGCAATCGACGAGATCGCGGATCTCATTCAGCTCGAAGAAGAGAATAAGAGGCTTCGCAAGACCCTGGCAGATAAGCTGCGCGCGGAAAATGCCGACCTGCGCAAGCGGCTCGGGCTCGCTTGATCACCCGGAACAGTAGAGCGGTTGCGGGATCGACCGTGGCCGCTACTGTCTCATTAGAAAAGAAATTCCGGGGCTCGCGTCGCTGTTCCGGATCTAAAGCTGCGGCAACGTCGTGGTGCGGTCTGCTCGAGGTTGAAGCGCTATGAAATCACCATGGAAATTTCTTGTTCAATTGACATCGCGGGCACGACCGGCGGAAACGCCAGCGGCTTCGATTGAGCATGATGCTAAAGCCGCGGCAATCGAAAGCGAAGCGCAACGGACGTCGGTGCTTCCGTCGAGCTCAACGGAAGCACCCGATGGGCCTCACCACCATGAGGCCCCAGCTATTGGTCCCGTGGCGACAACGACATCAATCGAAACTGGACGCGATCTCGATGCTACGCCGGCAGCCTCGCCGCCAGTCGATATTGACGAGGGCCAGGCAGAGACGCCAGCTGAGGCCAACCAGTCGAGTGCCGAAGCGCCTGCATTGGTACGGCAAAATGCGACAAGCAAAAAATCTCCACGAGCACCGCAGGCGAAGCGGGCGGCACGCGCCGGGAGAACCCGCATCGATAGTGATGCCGAGCGCACTGATCCTGCGAATGAGGATCAAACTGCACAATCCCCGTCGCCGCCGCCAACCTTCCTCGATGAAGTGGGGAGCTTGGACGACGAAGTCAGGCAGCTGAGACGTCAATTGGCGCATAAGCTGCATTTGCAGAATATTCAGCTCAAGAAGATGCTTGAGCGCTTCGACATCTCGTGAGCGAGCCTCACCTTCTCAAGGATTGGACACATATGAAGACACAGCAACGAACCTTCGTTGTCGAATTCAAATCGGCGCGCCGACGGTCATCGATGCGGCAAGACTCCATTTGGAGCGGCACCGATCTCAAGACCCTTGCGCGTGAGGCAGAAGCTGAAGCGCCGCATCTATTCGACCCCAACACGGTGGCAACGACTGCGAGCCAAGATGGCGTGATGCCAGCGGAGTCAGAACCGGCAGTTCATCTCGACAACAAGATCGAGACCGTCGACGACAAGCAGATTTCGGCGTCATTGGCCGAGGCGGAGCAAAGCACTCCATCGCAGCAAGACAATGCTCCAACGTTCAGCGCGGTTCCAGACGTGAAAGAAGTCCGTCCCGGACGAGCATCTCCAAGAGTGTCGCGGCGCCAACGCCAAGCGAGTGTGGTTCATCATGCCCAGAATGCGAAAGGCGCGGCCACCGCGCGGCTAACCACTGCTCAGGGCGAAATGACTTCCGATGAGTTGGTCCTGCTTGATGAGGAGAATCGACGGCTGAAGGGATTGCTGGCAAACCATCTTCGTCAACAGAACAAGCAACTGCGAGAGATGCTTGCGCGACTTGTCGGCATCTAAGGCATCTTGTGGATCGATCGCCCGGTTTGCAACGCTCCGCCACCATGGGATTTGGGACAAAGGCCTGTAGATTGGCGTGAAAAGAGTTGGCTACTTCCGTGGACTGCTTCAAGGCGCAGTGCGATCAGCTCGGATGCGTTGTGCGCAAACGGTCGCGCCATGGCAGCTGTTCGTTTTAACCGGAAAGATCCCACGCCACTCGCCGATCGCACCGACTGGACGAATAGCCGCAAAAAAGCGAACCCCGCAACAGAGCGTCCATTCCGTTTAGGCCTTTCCGTCGGCATTCTTGCCTACGCCTTTGTTTCGGGCAGTCAGCATCGCTCGCGCGCGCCAAATTGCCTCCAACGCAATCACCATCAACACCACCGCCGCGAGAATGAGAAGGTAGCCGCCGACGGCGCGATAAACGATGACGCCCAGGACGCCGCCGATCAAAAAGGCGGCGATCGTGTAAAAATGCAAACGGAGCTTGATCAGATTGTGGCGCGCCTCCGCCAGCGACTCGCGGCCGCACAAAATATCGAAGGCAATGCCGAGTTCGATTCCAAGGTCGGTGGCCATACCGGACACATGCGTGGTGCGCACTCGAGCATCGGAGATGCGGGTAACAACGGCATTCTGTAGGCCCATCAGGAAAGCGAGGCCGAGAATGAGAACTGGCACACGCCACTCCGTCAGCAACCAAAGATCGGCGCAGCCGAGAATGGCAAGCAACAACGCTTCAGTCAGAATGCTATAGGCGTAAATGGCATGGACGTTGCGCCGCCGCCCTTCGTTGACAATCAGCGTCGACACTGCCGCGCCAAACACGAAAGCCACCACGATCCCGCCATAGAACAGCGCAGACAGCCATTGGCCCACGGCGAGATGATCGGAGAGCGTGGAGACGTTGCCTGTCATGTTGGCAGAGAAGAAGCCTACAGCATAGAAGGCTGATGCGTTCAATGCGCCGGCGATCGCGGCAAGCGAAGCCGCCAAGCCACGGTCGATCTTTTCATTGCGGTGAGAACCCTGTCTTACGAGCATGTGCTGTGAGCTATTGGTGAGATGACATTAGGATTGGTGGGAAGGCTGGGCTGCAGGTACTTTAGGGCTTCTTCTTATCTTGGGGGAATATCTCATTGTTCGACTAGGCGCCTTCGGTTCTCCTGCCTGGGTTCTTGGGCATGCCAGCTCGCCATCCAGAGCGGTAACCGCTGACTATACATATCGGCGCTCGCCTGCCATGGCCGGCTCCTTTTGGTACCTGAAACAAGATCAACTTACTCCGAGGCATCGTGTCGTAACAAGCAGCTGTTCATGTCAAAAAGATGCTGACGCATCAGAATATTGATTCTAGACATCAATAGGCATATTGTAGACATCAATTATCAGAGCCTGCGCAAGTTAACCCGATGGTGAATCGTGATTACTGCCGCTCAGATGCGGGCCGCCCGGGCCCTTCTCGGTATCGACCAGCGCGCGCTGGCCGAACTGGCGGGAATTTCGGTTCCGACAATCCAGCGAATGGAGGCGAGTGCCGATGTGGTGCGCGGCAATGTCGACACCCTGATGCGTCTTTTGGCCGCGCTAGATGCTGCAGGCATCGAGGTGATCAATCAGGGGGCCGCTAGCACCGATGGCGGGCGCGGGGTCAGGCTCAAGTCGAATGTCCAGCCTTCAGAGAGTGGGACGGCGGAACCATCCGCGACCTTACCTTCAGCGAGGACGCCGCCATGACCCCGCTTGCCGGCTTGGTCGCATGCGTGGCCGCATTGCTTGGGACGGCGATTTTGGCGGTACTGACCGCCCGTTCGGGCCGATCCACGCCGGTCGTCTACTGCGCAAGCCTGGTTTTTTCCGGCATTGCCTTGATAACCGCGCTTGCATCTCTTGCCGCTGGTCTTCCTTCCACAGGCGCGTCGGCGCTTGTCCTTCCTGTTGGTCTGCCGTGGTTGGGAAGCCATTTCCGGCTCGATCCGCTCGCCGCCTTTTTCCTGACGGTTATCAATCTTGGCGGTGTCCTTTCGTCTCTCTATGCGCTTGGTTACGGCCGTCACGAACGCGCACCACATCGGGTTCTGCCGTTCTTTCCGGCATTCCTCGGCGGTATGAACCTGGTGATCCTGGCGGACGATGCCTTCACCTTCCTGATTTCCTGGGAGTTCATGTCGCTTGCTTCCTGGGCACTGGTGATGGCCCACCATCACGACGCCAGCAACCGAAAGGCCGGCTATATCTATATCGTCATGGCAAGTTTTGGCACGTTGGCTTTGTTTATCGCATTCGGCCTGCTTGCCGGTCCTGCTGGCGATTACGGCTTTGCGGCTATCCGGATATCAGAACATCCACCGCTGACAGCCGGTCTTGTGCTTGTCTTGCTACTGCTCGGCGCTGGGTCCAAGGCTGGTCTCGCACCGCTGCATGTCTGGTTGCCGTTGGCGCATCCGGCTGCCCCAAGTCACGTCTCCGCCTTGATGAGCGGTGTCATGACCAAGGTCGCGGTTTACGCTTTCATCCGCGTGGTCTTCGACCTGCTCGGCATGCAGGTATGGTGGTCTGGCATCATCATCCTGATCGTCGGCAGCGGCACCGCGGTTCTCGGCATATTGCAGGCGCTGATGGAGAGCGATCTCAAACGGCTCCTCGCCTATAGTACTATCGAAAATATCGGCCTTATCTTCGTCAGCCTCGGACTGGCACTTGCCTTCAAGGCGAACGGCATGGGGCTGGCGGCGGCGCTGGCAATGACGGCCGCGCTGTTTCATGTCCTCAACCATTCCTTCTTCAAGAGCCTGCTCTTCTTCGGCGCCGGCGCGGTGCTGACGGCGACAGGCGAGCGGGACATGGACAAGCTCGGCGGCCTCATCCATCGCATGCCTGTCACCAGTATCGTCTTCCTTGTCGGCAGCGTCGCGATCTCGGCCCTACCGCCGTTTAACGGCTTCGTGTCCGAGTGGCTGGCATTCCAGGCTATCCTGCAAAGCCCTGATTTGCCGCAATGGGGCTTGAAGATACTGGTGCCGGCCGTGGGCGGTTTACTCGCCTTGTCGGCGGCACTAGCGGCCGCCTGTTTCGTCAAGGCATTCGGCGTGACCTTCCTCGGTCGTCCTCGTACCATCGCAGCCGGACAAGCGCTGGAAGTCGACCGCCTCTCCCTCGCGGCAATGTCTATACTCGCGGCGCTGTGCCTTCTCGCCGGCATCCTGCCGGGAATCGTCATCGACGGGCTTGCGCCCGTAACGCTGTCGGTGATCGGGGACCGGATGCCGGTGCAGACGGATATTGCATGGCTGTCCATCGTGCCGATTGCCGAAAGCCGCAGTTCCTACAATGGCCTTCTGGTCTTCCTATTCACCCTGTTCTCAGCGTCGCTGACGGCCTATCTCATCCGCCGCTTTGCGTCACGGGCGCTGCGCCGGGCACCCGCCTGGGATTGCGGCTTTCCGGAGATGAGCCCGGCGACGCAATATACGGCGGGCAGTTTCGCCCAGCCCATCCGACGCGTTTTTGGAACGCTGGTTTTCCGCGTCCGAGAGAGCGTCGACATGCCCGCGCCCGGTGATCTCAGGCCAGCGCGTTTTGCCGTCGAGGCACATGATTTGATCTGGGAATGGCTCTATCTTCCGATCGCCGGCGCCGTCGGCTTTGCCGCCGAAAAGCTCAATTACCTGCAGTTTCTCACGATCCGACGCTATCTGAGCCTGGTTTTCCTGGCGCTCGTCTTCCTGCTGTTGGTGCTGGCGCTATGGTCGTAATCTCGGCTCTCCTTGTTCAGTCCTTGCAGATGGCACTCGTCGTGCTGCTCGCGCCGCTGCTGACCGGCTTCATTCGTCTGATCAAGGCGCGATTGCTGCGCCGGCGAGGGCCTTCCATGATCCAGCCCTACCGGGACATCTTGCGGCTTTTGCGCAAGGAAGTGGTGCTGGCTGAAAGTGCATCATGGCTGTTCAGGGTGACGCCCTATCTGATCTTCGCCATAACCTGGGTCGCGGCGGCGATCATTCCGACCTTCGCCACTGGCCTGATCTTCAGCTGGACGGCGGATCTGATTGCCATTACCGCGCTGCTCGGCAGTACGCGCTTCTTTCTGGCGCTTGCCGGTATGGACGTTGGTACCAGTTTCGGTGGTATCGGGTCGAGTAGAGAGGCGATGATCGCAACGCTCGCGGAACCGTCGATGCTGCTGGTCATCTTCACGCTTGCCCTGATCGCAGGCTCGACCCAGCTTTCGACCATCGCCGCCTTCATGACCTCTCCGCAGGTAGGACTGCGCGTTTCGCTGGCAATCGCCTTGATCGCCCTTATCATGGTCGCGGTCGCGGAAAATGGCCGTATCCCCATTGACAACCCCGCAACTCATCTGGAGTTGACGATGGTGCATGAAGCGATGGTGCTCGAATATTCCGGGCGGCATCTCGCGATGATTGAACTTGCGGCATCCCTCAAGCTCCTGCTCTACATTTCCCTGATCGCCTGCATCTTCGTTCCGTGGAAACTCGCCGCACTGGGGGAAGGGCCGTCGGCCTATCTGGTGGGTCTGCTCGCCTATCTCATCAAGCTCGCGGCGGGCGGGGCCCTCCTTGCCCTGTTCGAGACCGCGACCGCCAAGATGCGGGTCTTCCGGGTGCCCGAATTCCTGGGCGCGGCCCTTATGCTCGGTCTGCTCGCCACTCTACTACGGTTCGTCTCGAGGAGCTTGTGATGAGCGGGCCGGTCTTGGATATAGCCCATATGTTCGCCGGCGGCCTCGTGCTGGTCAGCATGATGATGCTCTATCAAGACCGCCTCTATGCACTGCTCAACGTGTTCGCGCTACACTCACTGATATTGACCCTGTCGGTGGCCTGGCAAGCTTTCGTCCAGGACGCCCCACATCTTTATGTCACGGCGGCGATCGCACTGCTCTTCAAGGTGATCGTCATTCCCGTGGTGCTGCATCGCATGATCCGCCAGCTCGGCATCCATCGCGAGATCGAGACCGTCGTCGGTATTGGCCTCACAATGCTCGCTGGCATCGGTCTCGTCGCTCTCGCGACCGCGGTGATGTTGCGGGTGACGCCGCAGGCGGATCCTCTGGCGCGGGAGGATCTCGCCTTCGCATTGTCGGTGCTGCTGCTCGGCCTGTTGATCATGGTCACGCGGCGTAACGCCGTCAGCCAGGTTGTCGGATTCATGTCGCTCGAGAACGGACTGGTGCTTGCCGCGACCGGCGCCAAGGGTATGCCGTTGGTCGTTGAGATCAGCGTCGCCTTCTCGATCCTGATCGCCTTCATCGTTATCGGTGTTTTTCTGTTTCGTATCCGCGAGAGGTTCGACACGGTCGACGTTCGGGCGCTCGATGATTTCAAAGGGAGGAGACGGAAATGAGCGTGTTCTCCTCTGTATTTACCTCGGATGCGGTGACAGCCGTTCTTGTGATACCGATCGTGGCCGCCGCCCTCCTAGCGCTTTTGCCTGGCTATCGAATGCCGGCACGGCTGAACGTGTTCGCAAGCCTGCTGACCTTCCTCGCCGCTCTGTCCCTGTTCGTCACCGGGCAGCCGGCACCCGGGCAATATCTGCTCGTCGACGATCTCAATATCGCCTTCATCGTCCTCAATGCCTTCGTGGGCTTCACCACCAGCATATTCAGCGCCAGCTACATCGCCCATGAATTGGAGATCGGCCGGCTGACCCCTGCAAACCTCCGTTTCTACCACGCCATGTATCAGATCATGATGTTCGGCATGAATCTCGCATTTGTGTCCAACAACATTGGTCTGATGTGGGTCGCAGTCGAGCTCGCGACGCTCACCACCGTGCTGATGGTCGGCCTCTACCGCACCCACGAGGCGCTCGAAGCCGCCTGGAAATACTTCATTCTGGGAAGCGTCGGCATAGCCTTTGCGCTCTTTGGCACCATCCTCGTCTATCTGGCGGCGCAGCCGGTCGTCGGCGAAGGTTACGATGCCATGGTTTGGACCATCCTGATCGAGCACGCCGCCGCCTTCGATCCGGCGCTTCTGAACGTCGCTTTCGTCTTCCTGTTGCTTGGCTATGGCACCAAGGTCGGACTTGCGCCACTGCATGCCTGGCTACCGGACGCGCATGCCGAGGGACCGACGCCGATCTCGGCAGTTCTATCCGGGCTGCTCCTGAATGTTGCACTCTATGCGGTCTTGCGTTTCAAGATGCTGCTGTCGGCCAATCCCGACGCACTTGCTCCTGGACCGCTGATGATGACAATGGGGCTAGTCTCGCTGATTTTCGCAGCTTTCATGCTCTATCGCCGCCGCGACATCAAGCGCCTGTTCGCCTATTCCTCGATCGAGCATATGGGCATCATCGTCTTTGCCTTCGGCCTGGGCGGCCCCATCGCCAATTTCGCCGGACTATTGCATATGGCCATGCACTCGCTGACCAAATCGGCGATTTTCTTCGCGGTCGGCCACATCGCCCAGATCAAAGGAACGCAAAGACTTTCTGCCATTCGCGGCTTGACCGAAACACATCCGGGGCTTGGCTGGGGCTTGGTCACCGGTGTCGTCGCCATCGCCGGCCTGCCACCGGCGGGGATATTCATGAGCGAGTTCCTGATCGTCAGCTCGGCTTTTGCGAAGCAGCCGCTGCTCGCCATTCCGCTCGTCTTTGGATTGCTGATCGCTTTCGGCGCGCTGCTGCTACGACTGACAGGGGCCGCCTTCGGACAGCCGCGCGGCAGCATGATGCCAGCAGACGCTTCCTATATACCGATGTATGCCCATCTCGCGCTGGTGCTCATCGCTGGCGTCTATCTACCGTCGCCGCTGGTCGCCTGGTTCCAGCATATTGCCAACCTTCTTCGATGATGGGGAGGGAAGATGTCGACGCTCAACGATATGATCGAGAAGGGGCGCCTCGTACCTCATCACGCACCCCGGCCGCGCGCGATCGTTGATCCGATTGTATGGACATCGGCGGCTCAAGCGTTGTCCGAGGGGCATCTGATCCTGCTTGGTCTGTGGGGCGAGGGGAATGCGGTTCACATGGCTCTGCTCGATGAACTGGCCGGCACGATCGGCGTTCTCAGTCTGGAAGGGCTGGAGGGCGGAGGGTATCCTTCCGTCGGGCGATCGCATCCACCTGCGCTCCGTCCGGAGCGGGCGCTTCGTGATTTGACCGGGCTCGAACCGTGGGATCTGCCGGACAACCGGTCGTGGCTCGATCACAACCGCTGGGATTTGCGCTATCCTCTCGGAAAGCGGGGCGTTTCATTTGAGGAGACCACGCCCTATACCTTTCTGCGTACCGAGGGCGAAAGCCTGCATCAGATCCCTGTCGGCCCGGTACATGCCGGCATCATCGAGCCGGGGCATTTCCGCTTCACGGCTAACGGCGAAACGGTGGTGCGGCTCGAAGAGCGGCTGGGCTATACCCATAAAGGCATCGAGGCGTTGATGGCCGGCGCGGACTTGATCCGCGGAGCGCAACTGGCCGGGCGAACATCCGGTGACAGCACCGTTGCTTATTCCTATGCTTTTTCGCGGGCCGTGGAAGCCGCACTGAGGCTCGTCGTTCCGCCCCGGGCGGTTTGGCTGCGCGCGCTGATGGCCGAACTGGAACGGCTCGCCAACCACCTCGGCGATATCGGCGCCATCTGCAACGACGCCGCCTTTTCGTTGATGCTGGCCCATTGCGGCGTGTTGCGTGAGCACGTGTTGCGCGCCGCCAATACCGCTTTCGGTCACCGCCTGATGCGCGACCGTATCATACCCGGCGGCGTCACCACCGATCTGAATAGTGACGGGGCAGCGGGCGTGCGAAGCCTGCTTGCCGAAATCCGCCGCCGATTTCCAGCCCTGGTGGAACTCTACGACAACACCGCCTCGTTGCAGGACCGCACGGTCGGCACAGGTAAGCTGCGCATCGATCTGGCGCGCGAATATGGAGCTGGCGGTTATATCGGGCGGGCGTCTGGGCGCGGTTTCGACGCCCGGAAGGTCTTGCGCTATGCGCCCTATGACAGCCTGGTCTTCGACGTTCCGGTGCTCAACGACGGTGATGTCAACGCCCGCGTCTGGATCCGCATTCGCGAGGTCGAACAGAGCCTACTACTCATCGAAGGTATCCTTGACGGCCTTCCGGAGGGTCCGGTCCTCGATGTGATTTCTCCGGTCAACGAAAGTCGGGAAGGTCTGGCGCTCGTTGAGGGCTTTCGCGGTGACGTGTTGGTCTGGCTGCGTCTCACACCGGAGGGCATGATCGAACGCTGCCATCTGCGCGACCCGTCCTGGTTTCAGTGGCCGCTGCTGGAAGCGGCAATCGAAGGCAATATCGTCGCCGACTTTCCGCTCTGCAACAAGTCGTTCAACTGTTCCTATTCTGGCCACGATCTCTGAAGGCAAGGATCCATGCGAAAGCTGCTCTTCGAAAACCTGATCCACCTGCCGCTGACGGAACCGGCGCCAAGTCCCTCCGATGCGGCGATGGAGGAGCTCGCCACGTCTGTTGACGAAGCCGCTCGCCAGCGCCTCGGGCGCAGTTTGTCGATCCGCGCCGTCGATGCGGGATCCTGTAACGGTTGCGAGTTGGAGATGCATGCGCTGAGCAACCCTTTCTACGATATTGAGCGTTTCGGCATTCGTTTTGTCGCCTCGCCGCGCCATGCCGACGTGCTGCTCGTAACCGGCCCCGTAACCAAGAACATGCGCGAGGCTCTGGAGCGGACATACAACGCCATGCCGGCCCCGAAATGGGTGATCGCGCTCGGCGACTGCGCCCGCGACGGCGGGTGTTTTGCCGGTAGCTATGCCATTATCGGCGGGGTTTCGAAGGTCGTACCTGTCGATCTCCATATTCCGGGCTGCCCGCCGTCGCCGACGGACATTCTCCGCGGTCTTCTTGCTTTACTGGAACATGTGAGCACGGGAGGCCGCGCTTCTTGACGGCGAGCTTCAATGGAACCAAGATCGCTTCTCGCTCTGTGGCGAGGTCGCAGCGAAGTCTTCGCTCGAAAACTTCGGCGACAGCCATGCCATCAGCGGAACCGCTGGCCTCCAGGTCAAATGGTAGAGTCGGCTAGGGCACGAGCGATCCTTACGCAGCACTGCCCAGGCCAGCCGCCGCGGGAGGGATCAGGCGACCAGCATGGGATCTTGCAGGCTCTGGGCGCCAGCAAATTCGGCGCTCTCCAGGGTCGCATCCATCAGTTCCTTCACGTAGGCGAGAGCAGATTTTGAGTCGTCTGCGCTG
This sequence comes from Rhizobium sp. 11_C7_N12_5, assembly GCF_051811145.1. Taxonomy (NCBI): domain Bacteria; kingdom Pseudomonadati; phylum Pseudomonadota; class Alphaproteobacteria; order Hyphomicrobiales; family Rhizobiaceae; genus Rhizobium; species Rhizobium sp. 11_C7_N12_5. Next base: position 1,701,496 of record NZ_JBPWPY010000002.1, on the reverse strand, counting down.
AGATGAACGTCGTTGCATTTGGCACGCATCGCTTTGCGGATCGATGAGAGCGCATGTTTGGCGGCAATCTTGTCACCCTCCTTTAACAACAGTCGGAGAGATGTCGCAGCAAGGACTTCAAGAACCGTTATTCGGCCTTCTATAGCTCCCATGGATGGAATGGCATGTGAGGCTCCCCCACCTTCACTATCACGCTTCGCATTGTACATTCCGCATTCCTTTTCAAAGGCTTTGGCAGCGCCTGTCCGGCCAAGCTCGCACGCGACGATCACGGATCCGAAAGGTTCGAAGCGAAACGATGGCACGCAGCAAATTTCGGGTATCCCGGGTGTCCATCGAAAGGACCGTTGCAACAACTCCGGATCAGTCGATAAGTTCCATAGTAAGGCGTGGTGCTGGATGAGGATCGCGGGGTTCACGGTTCAATACTCTCGAGACCATCAATATAGCCGATTTTTTGTTCGGGACAGCGGCTATCCAGTCTCTTTCAATTGGACCTATCTCGGCTCAGAGGCCGGCAAGCCCGATATGAGCACGGTTCGCGTCCAGCAACACACTCTCCGGCGCGACCGCCGATGACCTGGTGCGGCGGGCTACGCCTGTCGTTTCCATCATCGAGAGGCTGCTCTGGCTCTTCCTTCTGCCATGCCTGCCCGGGATATTAGTCGTTTAATGAATGCGAGCAGGCTTAGCCGCGAGCTCGATCACGTATTCCTCCGCCGCATCCGCGAGTGCTAGCGCAACCGCCGCCTGGCTGAATCCTTTGGAGTGAAGTTGCTCAATCAGGTTGCGCATGGCCGCCTCGACGAGCTTACGGCAGTCAGCCTTTCGAGCCTCACGGCGGAGTTCTAATTCGCTCATAGTTATGTGCCCCTCGGTAGAGAAGGTAGCATGACACCGCTGATAAATTAGAAAATACGGCAAATGACTAGGGTCCTGTAGGAAAACGGCGATGGCAAACGCTCTCTACACGCGATTGCAGGCCACGGCGAAGCGCCAGATTGAGATTTCTGGCCAAAGCGGCACGTAAAAAGCATCGAGGAACAACCCCGTCGAGAGGCGCTTAAGCTTTGAAATAGAATTATTTTTACAAACTAACGGGGGATGACCGACGCCGGTCATCCCCCCGCGGATGATCTGATCTTGCTATTAATTTCAAATCCTTGTCGAGCCTTTCAGCGGGGTGAGCGTTCCGAGCCAGTTTACAGCGTCGGATCTGCTACCGAGGATTTTTCCGCTCTCCGTTATCTCCGACAAAAGCTCAGCGGGCTCCCGCTTTACGAGAAGCTTGATCTGGTTGCTGATCCCGATGAGCCGCGCGACCTCTTCGGAATGCTGCTCCGGGCAGGGTTGCAGGCCGCCTAAACCGGCTTCCGAGCCGACTACCATCACTGGAAATCACATAGAACGATCTTCCCAAACAGCCCGCCGGCTTCCATTCGGCGGTGGGCCTCGGCGGCTTCCTTGAGGGGGTAGACGGCGCCAATAACCGGCTTGAGCTCACGTCCCATCATCGGCAGCACCTGCTCCGTGAAGCGCCGGACCATTGCTCTCTTTTCCGTCCTCGACCTTGACTTCATGACCGTTCCGATTAACCGCAAATGGTTGTGAAGCACGAGATCAAGCGGAATGATGGCGTTGTCGTCGCGTCCTAGAAGGCCAACCTGGACGAGCCGTCCGCCGGGCGCCAGGCTGCGAATGTTGCGCGCGAGATAGGATCCGCCGACGAAGTCGATGATCAGATCGACCCCATGCGACGCCGTAGCATCGACGACCTCCGCCTCGAAGTCCGAACGCCGATAATCAAAGACGGCTTCGGCACCCAGCGAGAGCACATTCTCGATGTTCCCTGCCGAAGCGGTCGCCAGCACATGTGCTCCGGCCGCTTTTCCGAGCTGAACCGCAGCCGATCCGATGCCTCCGGCGGCAGCATGGACAAGGGCGGTTTCTCCTTTAGCAACCTGTCCGAGATGGGCGAGCGCTTCCCAGCCGGTGACGAAACTCTCCATGACCGCCGCCGCCTCGATGAAAGACATGCCGTCCGGAATGATCGCTGCCATTTCGCTATCGAGACGGGCGTACTGAGCATAAGCACCACCGCCAACGATACCCATGACACGGTCCCCAATCGCAAAACCGATGACTGCGGAGCCGGTCGCCACGACTTCGCCGGCGATTTCGAGGCCGAGGATCGGGCTGTCCCCGTAAGTTTGCGTGCCATAGACGCCTTCGCGCTGAAGAAGATCAGCGCGATTGACGCCTGCCGCCATGACCTTGACGAGAATATCGTCGGGCCGGATCTCAGGGGGCGGAGCTTCAGCGAGGTGCAGGACATCCGCGCTGCCGAAATCGGCGAACATGATCGCTTTCATCAGAGCTACCCTTACTTGGAGAGTGCGCGGCGAGCGATGCTTGCCGCAAAGAGCGGTGTCTCGCGGCTGTTGTGATCGCCACCTGCGGCCTGCCGGGCAGCGGCGGCATCCTCGAACCTGGTGCCATGCTCTTCGAGAAATGTCATGAAGACATCAGTTGGATGCGCAGTGACCCGGTTCGTGTAGCGGGTCCTGTTTTCGTCGATCTTTTCGGCGATCAGCTCCCAGACGACATTGACCTTGGTACGACCGCTGGACGTGAACACGTCGGAGATTGAGTTCATGCGGCAATAGGCGGCCTCTGCAACTTCGGCAATATAGTGTTGGACAACGAGACCGGAGCCGATCTGCTCGACATTGATTGACATCCGACGACCGTCGTCGGTCCACGTGACGCCGGCAGCGATGTGCTCCGGTGGGCAGCAGCGCAGGTATTCGGCTTCAGGCAGGTTGAAGAGCCAGTCGGCGATATCGATCTTTTCGAACGGGACGTCTACCTCCGCCGAATATGCTGACTGCGAGAGAATTGTGTCGAGGACCTTGACCATCATAGTATTCCTTCTGTTTGTTGGGCGATTGCCCGTTGACGAGAAGGAATGTGCGCCGGATGCCTGCTGATGATAACGAACTGATTGGTCGAAACGGTTTTGCGTCGTAGGCAAAGATGAAGGATCCACGGTTTGCCGAACATCTCGCGGTCTATGTCGATGTCGTCCGCGCGGGAAGCTTCTCCGCGGCGTCACGGCGTCGTGCCGTAACCCCATCCGCCGTCGTCCGGCAGATCGATGCGCTCGAACAGGACCTTTGCGTTCCGCTTCTGGTCCGATCGACGCGTGCTCTGTCGCTGACGGACGCGGGTCGCCATCTCTTCGATAGGGCCCAGCGGCTGCTGGATGACCTGGCCGACACCCATGCGGAAGTCGCGGCCTTCGACAGTGCGATCAGCGGCACCCTTCGCATCGCTTGCTTCCCGACCTTCGGAAAACGCTATGTCATCCCTGTTCTTGCATCTCTTGCGCAGCAGCACCCGAGCTTGCATGTCGAATTGGATCTCACCGAACGGCTGGCCGACCCCGTCGCCGAACGGCTCGACCTCGTGGTCAGAATGGGTGACCTGGCGGACAGCTCCTTGATCGCCACGAAGCTCGCCCCGCTTGACCGCGTTCTCGTGGCAAGCTGTGCCTATGTCGAGCAGTACGGCGAGCCGAAAGACGAAGAGGCGCTCCGCCATCATCGCCTTCTCGACAAGCTTCATGGCAACGATCTGCTCGGCTGGTCCGATATTCTCGGATGCCCGGCCGGTGAGGCATGCAAACAGGTCTCTTTCCGCTCCGATGATTTTGAAGCGTTGAACAGCGCCGCGATCTCAGGCATGGGCGTGGCCTTCCTGCCAAGTTGGGTTTCGGGCGCCTCCATCCAAGCGGGCGATCTGCTGCGCCTAAAGCTTGACGGGGAGCGATGGAACGAGCGATCGTCCGGCATTTACCTACTGCGCGCCCTGCAGGTGCCACCCGCCAAGGTCAGGGCGTTTACAGAAGCGCTCAGGGCACATATCGGCACGCCGCCGCGCTGGAGTTGAGGCGCGGTATCAACGACAGTGATTATATCAACGGCTTAAGCCACCTGCTGTTCAATAAATGCCAAGTTCTCCGTAAGATCCCATCAAGAGCAGAGATCTCCGTTTCGCGGTCAGAACGCATGGATTCCCATCACCGCTAGGCCTCCGCAAAACTCTTGTCCCATGGTGTGGGCGAGGGAAAGACCTCGCCGAGGAACGATACCAGCGCCTTGACGTTCCGATTGCCGCCGACTTTCCGGCCAGTGTGCGGTCATGTTGCTGCGGTCGATGAAGAATGCCTTCAAGACGGGCACCAGCGCGCGGCGACGCAGATAGGGAGCTGCGACATAGACCGTGCGGGCAGTAATCGCCTCGATCGAATTCACCTAAAAATCCTTCTCTGCGAGCCCAAACAGATCACCAGGCCAGTAAAACGCGACGACCTGCCGATCACCATGGTTCAGCATATGGCTCGCCACCAGGACCCCGCCGGACAAGAGATACAGAAACCTCGCTGGCTCTCCTTGGGTGACGACATGTGATCCCTTCGTTTCAAAGGTAATGACGTCCGCAAGGCGCGCGAGCTCGGATTGATCGGAAGACGATAGAACAATGTGGTCGGGCTCTACTCCATGTTCACCTGGCCAGGGATTTGCTGCAAGCGATGTTTGATCAGGATCAATGCATCTCCAAAGCTGGCACCTCTATTAGGGGGTAGATTTCACGGAATTGATTGCTTTCGGAGTGTTTGAATCGATGGTTATTCACGTTGCTGTTTTGAAAGAGAAAGCTTTAGGCGAAAAGCGTGTAGCAATCGTGCCAGCCCTTACTACCCGTCTCGAGCGGTTGGGTGCAGCCCTGACTCTGGAGGCGAACGCTGGACTGGCGGCCACGTTTGCCGATACCGCCTATCGAGACGCCAGGATCGAAAACGACCCGAAAACCGTCGTATCCGATGCCGATATCGTACTCGCAGTTCAGCCGCCGCCAGCAGATCTAGTCAAGGCAATGAAGTCAGGAAGCGTGCTGATCTCACTCCTTTACGGCAACAGCAATCTCGACACTGTGGCAGCCCTCAAGGACCGAAAGGTGACAGCCTTTGCGATGGAGCAGATCCCGCGCATCAGCAGGGCCCAGTCGATGGATGTCCTTTCCAGCCAGGCGGCTCTTGCTGGCTATTATGCGCCTCTGCTCGGTGCGGTTCACATGCCGCGCATCCTGCCGATGATGACAACTGCGGTAGGTTCGCTACGGGCCGCGAAGGTTCTGGTGATGGGACTTGGCGTCGCCGGGCTTTCGGCCCTCGCCACCGCCCACCGGCTGGGCGCAATCACGGAAGGCTATGATGTCCGTCCCGAGACACGCGAGCAGGCCGAGTCGCTGGGTGCCAAATTCGTCGATACCGGTGTCGACGCACGCGGCGAAGGCGGTTATGCGCGCGAACTGACGGCCGACGAAAAAGCCAAGGTCGAGCAGACACTCACCCGGCATATCGCCGAAGCGGACATGATCATTACGACTGCCTCCGTACCTGGCCGCCCAGCCCCGAAGCTGATCTCTTCAGCCCAAGTCGCGGCCATGAAACCCGGCGCCGTGATTGTGGATCTCGGGGCCGAAAGCGGCGGCAATTGTGAGATGACCAAGCCCGGTGACACGGTGAATGTCGGAGCGGTTACCATCCTTGGCCCGCTCAATGTACCTTCGGCACTCGCCCAGCACGCCAGCGACCTCTATGCAAAAAACATCCTCAATCTTCTTGACCTCCTCATCAAGGATGGCGCGATCCATCTCGATTTCGAGGACGAAGTCGTCGCCGGTACGGTGGCTACGCACGACGGAAAGATCCGAAACGAAGCGCTTCGCCAGATCATCGAGACCGCATTTCACTCAAACCATGAGGCCGCATGATGACGCTCGACACATCCATGACGTGGCTTATCGCCCTGTATATTTTCATGCTGGCAGCCTTCACCGGCTATGAGGTCATCAGTCGGGTGCCCTCGATCCTGCACACGCCACTGATGTCAGGCTCGAACTTCATCCACGGCATCGTGGTCGTCGGCGCTCTCCACACGCTGCTGAACGCCACCACACTGTTCGCCCAGATCGTCGGCTTCGTCGCCGTGGCGCTCGGGGCCGCAAACGCCTCCGGGGGCTACGTGGTGACCGACCGGATGCTCGCAATGTTCAAGTCGAGCGGCGGTAAGGAGAAGTAGGATGATCGCACAGCATTTCGTCGGCCTGAGCGGTCTTTTCGCCGCCGCGCTCTTCATCTTCGGGTTGAAGCGGATGGCCTCGCCGGTTACGGCTCTGTCGGGCATCATGACTGCCGGTGCCGGTATGATCGTTGCCGTCATCGCGAGCTTCCTGGTGCTCTTCGAGCTTGATGGAACTGTCCGGTCTCACCTGACGACCAATCTCGGTCTTGCGATCGTCGCGCTGCTTGCCGGTGGCGGATGGGCTTGGTGGCGCGGCGCGAGAGTCGAGATGACTGCCATGCCGCAGATGGTCGCATTGTATAACGGTATGGGTGGCGGGGCTGCAGCCGCGATCGCTGCTGTCGAACTTTCTGGTGGAAGAGGCTCAGGCACGTTGCTACTTGCCGTCACTATCATCGGTGCGCTGATCGGTTCGATTTCCCTGACGGGCTCCTTCATCGCGTGGGCGAAGCTCGACAGCAGGATCAAAAAACCGTGGCGTTTTTCCGGTCAGCGGCTCGTAAACGGTCTGATCTTTCTCGCAACGCTTTTCGTCGGATTGGGCGTCATTCTTCTCTATGGCTCTCCAGCGGACACCGTGCTGGCGGTTCTGTTCTTTGTCGGAGCCCTGGCCTTTGGCGTGTTGATGACGCTCCCGATCGGCGGGGCCGACATGCCCGTCGTCATCTCGCTCTACAATGCCTTCACCGGTCTTGCCGTCGGCTTGGAAGGGTTCGCGCTGCAAAACCCCGCCCTGATGATCGCGGGCATGGTCGTCGGCTCGGCGGGCACGCTTTTGACGTTGCTTATGGCGAAGGCGATGAACCGATCGCTGGCAAACGTGTTGTTTTCCAACTTTGGGGACACAACTGCTTCTGGCGGGGTCGAAGTCCACGGACAGATGAAATCCGCCGACGCGGCCGACGCGGCGATCAACATGCGCTACGCCTCAAGCGTCATCATTATCCCTGGCTACGGTCTCGCCGTCGCTCAAGCGCAACAGAAGCTCTACGAGTTCGTCAAAATCCTGCTGGCCGCCGGCGTCGAGGTCAAATTCGCCATCCATCCGGTGGCGGGCCGCATGCCAGGTCACATGAACGTGCTGCTCGCAGAAGCAGGCGTTCCCTACGACATCATCTTCGATATGGATGACATCAACGCAGACTTCCCAAACACCGATGTCGCCCTGGTAATCGGCGCCAATGACGTGGTGAACCCGGCGGCGCGCACCGATAAATCCTCGCCGATCTATGGCATGCCGATCCTGGACGCCGACAAAGCCCATCAAGTTTATGTGGTCAAGCGCGGACAGGGCAAAGGCTATTCCGGCGTCGAGAACCTGCTCTTCTTCGAAGACAACTGCTCGATGGTCTACGGCGACGCCCAAGCCGTGCTCAGCCAAATGGTTCAATCCGTGAAAGATCTGGCCGCCGCAGCCTGAAGTGGCCCAAGGCAATCTACATTCAAAGGAGAATGACAAATGGCTTACCAGACGATCAATCCCTATAGCAGCGAGACGCTCGCCAATTTTCCAGACGCAACCGACGCCGAAGTTCGTACGGCCATCGTCGGCGCACATGAGGCGTTTCTCGGGTGGCGCAACACTTCTTTCGCCGAACGTGGACAGATCCTACAGAAGGCGGCGGACATCCTGCGCCGTGATAGCGATGCCTATGCTAAGCTGCTGACGCTTGAAATGGGCAAGCTGTTCTCCGAGGCTAAGGCGGAAGTCGAGCTGTCGGCAAAAATCTTCGAATATTATGTCCGCCATGCCGAGGCGTTGCTCAAGCCCGAGAAGCTGCCGGTTCTGGATCCTGCCGAGGGCGACGCCGTGCTCGTTCACGAACCGCTCGGTGTCCTCCTGGCCATCGAACCTTGGAACTTCCCATACTACCAGATCGCACGTATCTTGGCGCCGCAGCTCGCTGCAGGCAATACGCTCCTCCTCAAACACGCATCGAACGTTCCGCAATGCGCCGCTGCGTTCGAGAAGCTGATGGCCGAATCTGGCCTGCCCAAAGGGGCGTTCAAGAACCTCTACGCAACGCGTTCGCAAATCGAGCTGATCCTCAACGACGACCGGGTCCATGGTGTCGCCCTGACTGGCTCGGAAAGCGCTGGCGCAGTTGTTGCGGCTCAGGCTGGCAAAGCGCTTAAAAAGTCCACAATGGAGCTCGGCGGTGCGGATGCCTTCGTTGTGCTGGCTGATGCAGACCTTGAAAAGACCACCAAATGGGCCGTGTTCGGGCGCCATTGGAACGGCGGTCAGGTCTGTGTTTCGTCAAAGCGGATGATCATCGTCGACCCTGTCTATGACGCATTTCTTGATGGCTATCGCAAGGGCGTGGCTGGTCTAGTCGCGGGCGATCCCTTTGATCCGAAGACCACGCTGGCGCCATTGTCTTCGAAGGGTGCGGCCGACGAGGTGAAGGACAAGATTCGCGAAGCGGTCAAGCTTGGAGCCAAAGCCGAGGAAGTCGGGCCGCCGGTGCCCAATCGCGGCGCCTTCGTCCAGCCGACGATCCTGACTGACGTCGGAGAAGACAATCCGGCGCGCTATTGGGAATTCTTCGGTCCGGTTTCGATGCTCTTTAGAGCAAAGGACGAGGAAGATGCTGTGCGCATCGCTAATGATTCCCCCTTCGGCCTGGGAGGCTCTGTCTTCACGTCGGATCCGACGCATGGCGCGGAAGTCGCGAAGCGCATCTCCACTGGGATGGTCTTTGTCAATCATCCGACCAAAGTCGAGGCAGACTTGCCGTTCGGCGGTATCCGCCGTTCAGGCTACGGTCGCGAGCTTCTTGGTCTAGGTCTCAAGGAATTCGTCAATCACAAACTCATCGATGTCGTCGACATCGATGCGCATTTCTGAACGCACAAGGGGACGCTTTGTCGAGCGTCCCCTCATGAACGAACGCCAAGCCAAGGAGCTTCACAATGGCCAAGACTATGAAAGCCGCAGTCGTCCGCGAATTCGGAAAGCCGCTAATTATCGAGGAGGCCGCCGTCCCGACACCTGGCGCCGGTCAGATCCTCGTCAAGATCGCCGCGACCGGCGTCTGCCACACCGATCTCCACGCCGCAGAAGGCGATTGGCCCGTGAAGCCCAAGCCGCCCTTCATTCCGGGCCATGAAGGCGTCGGCCACGTCGTGGCTGTCGGCTCTGGCGTGAAACATGTCAAGGAAGGCGACCGCGTCGGCGTGCCATGGCTTTATACCGCCTGCGGACATTGCAAGCATTGCTTGGGCGGGTGGGAAACACTGTGCGAGGAGCAGCAGAATACCGGCTATTCGGTCAACGGCAGCTTTGCGGAATATGTCGTTGCCGATCCGAACTATGTCGGTCATTTGCCCGATAACGTGTCGTTTATCGATATTGCTCCTATCCTATGCGCGGGTGTCACCGTCTATAAGGGTTTGAAAGTCACCGACACGAAGCCCGACGACTGGGTGGTAATTTCCGGTATTGGCGGTTTGGGGCATTTGGCAGTCCAATATGCCAAGGCGATGGGGCTCAACGTTATCGCCGTCGATATCGATGATGAAAAACTCGATCTTGCGAAATCTCTCGGTGCTTCGCTTGCCGTGAATGCCCGCAAGGACGACCCGATCGCCTTTGTGAAGAAGGAAGTTGGCGGCGCCCAGGGCGTGCTGGTTACGGCTGTCTCACCCAAAGCCTTTGAACAGGCCCTCGGCATGGTCGGCCGCGGCGGCACAGTGTCCCTCAATGGGCTTCCTCCAGGCGATTTCCCCCTGTCGATCTTCGACACAGTCCTGAACGGGGTTACCGTGCGCGGCTCGATCGTCGGCACGCGCCTCGACCTTCAGGAGGCGCTGAACTTCGCTGGCGAAGGCAAGGTCAAGGCGACGATTGCGACCGACAAGCTCGAAAATATCAACGATATCTTTGCTCGTATGCACAAGGGAGATATCCAGGGCCGGATCGTCATCGACTTTGCAAAATAAAACCAAATCAATGCCGTGATGCACGCGATGGTGCTTCACCAAATCGGCGAACCGCTTGTCTGGACCGAGCCGCCGCATCGAGAGCCAGATCCAGGCGAGCCGCGTCTGGGTTCCCGCCTTCTGCATCTGCCGGATGGATTTGCATCCGGTGGAGAGGGCGCCGACGCCGCGGCGACGCTACCTGATGCAGTCGCGGCCGCCAAAATGGTCGTCTAGGTTGAATGCGATTCGTCCCGGATGCATGCGTTTGCTGCAAGCGCATTCTGTCTGCCTGTTCCGCTTTCGCTCGTGGGTGATGTCTTCGTGTTCAAGACAAGCCTGACGATGAGCGGCTTGACGTGATATCCTTTTCGAAATAGCGACCAGTTAGCTGGTCGTCTGATTAGGTAATTGAAAGTTCTAAGTAATTTTCGTACGCGGCCCGATAGTACGCGGGTCGCCGGCTATGGAGAGACCGATTGGTTGTTTCACGAAAGACTTTGCTTGCGGGCGCAATCATTCTCGTTGTTGCAGCGGCTGGCTACTACGCATGGATCAAGATCCATGCTCCTAGCCTTCCCGACGGCTTTGCTGCAAGCAATGGTCGCATCGAGGCCGTTGAAATCGACATTTCGACCAAGACTGCCGGGCGACTACAGGACTTGCTGGTCCGCGAAGGCGATTTCGTCACCGCCGGCCAGACGCTCGCCCAAATGGATACGGTTCAGCTCGAGGCCCGCAAGCGACAGGCGGAAGCGCAGCTGCGTCGCGCCCAGATCTCGATCGACACGGCGCATAGCCTTGTTGCCCAACGCCAGGCCGAAAAGACTTCGGCGATGGCTGTGATCGAACAGCGCAAGGCCCAGCTCGATTCCGCAAGCAAGACCAATGCTCGCAACAGGCAGCTGCTGAGCAGCAACACGGTCTCACAGCAAATCGTCGATGACAGCGAAGCGAACGAGCAGGCAGCCAAGGCAACGCTTGCCTCGGCGCAGGCAGCTCTTGCAGCGTCGGATGCCGCCATCAATGCTGCCAAGGCGCAAGTGGTGGATGCGGAAGCGGCGGTCGATGCAGCAAAGGCCGAGATTGAGAGCATAGAAGCGGATATATCCGACAGCACGCTCAAGGCTCCGAGGGATGGCCGGATCCAGTATCGCATTGCCCAGCCTGGCGAAGTGTTGGCAGCCGGCGGCCGGGTATTGAATCTCGTCGACCTCGGCGATGTCTACATGACCTTTTTCCTTCCGACGGAACAGGCGGGCCGGACCTCGATGGGGTCGGACGTCCGTCTCGTGCTCGATGCGGCGCCGCAATACACCATCCCCGCCAAGGTCTCATTCGTTGCAGACGTTGCGCAATTCACGCCGAAAACAGTCGAAACCGAGGAAGAGCGGCAGAAGCTCACCTTCCGCGTTCGCGCCCAGATCCCTCAGGAGCTTCTGAAGAAATACATCCAATATGTCAAAACGGGCCTGCCAGGCATGGCCTATGTCCGCCTCGACCCGCAGGCGCAATGGCCTGACAATCTCGAACGCAACCTCGTCAAGTAGCGGCTGACAACATGGTGGAAACCATCGAAGGCACACCGAAAGACGACGAGAGCGGCGCCGCAGTTGCCAGGCTGAATGATGTCCGGCTCGTCTACAAGAATGCGATCGGGCTGGACAACGTCACGCTTGAGATTCTATCGGGGCGAATGACCGGCTTGATCGGCCCCGACGGTGTCGGCAAGTCAAGCCTCCTATCGCTGATTTCCGGTGCCCACGCGGTGCAGACGGGACGCGTGGAGGTGTTCGGCGGAGACATGCGTGATGCCCGGCATCGCGAGCGAACCTGCCCAAGGATTGCCTATATGCCGCAGGGGCTCGGCAAGAACCTTTATCCAACCCTGTCCGTCTTCGAGAATGTCGACTTCTTCGGGCGCCTCTTTGGGCAGGACAAACATGAACGGACGGCCAGGATCGCCGAATTGCTCGACAGCACCGGCCTCGGTCCTTTTGCAGACCGCCCCGCGGCGAAACTGTCGGGTGGCATGAAGCAGAAACTCGGATTGTGCTGCGCCCTCATTCATGATCCCGACCTGCTCATTCTCGACGAGCCGACCACAGGCGTCGATCCGCTGTCGCGCCGGCAATTCTGGGAACTGATTGGCAGCATTCGGGCAAGCCGGCCCGGTATGAGCGTCATCGTCGCGACCGCTTACATGGAAGAGGCGGCCGGCTTCGACTGGCTGATCGCGATGAATGCCGGCAAAGTCCTTGATACCGGCACTCCCAAGCAACTTCTCGAGCGCACGCAGACCAGCGATCTCGACGCTGCCTTCATCGCTCTGCTTCCCGAAGCCGATCGGCGCGATCATCACGAGATCATCATTCCGCCACGTCCGCAGACGGCTGATGGTGTCTACGCCATCGAGGCCAGTCATCTCAGCATGCGCTTTGGCGATTTCACCGCGGTCGACAATGTCAGCTTTCAGATCCCCAAGGGCGAGATATTTGGCTTTCTCGGTTCGAATGGATGCGGCAAGACCACGACGATGAAGATGCTGACGGGCCTGCTTGCCGCCAGCGAAGGCGAAGCCAAGCTTTTCGGCCGCAAGGTCGACGCCAGCGACATGGCGGTCAGGCGCCGCGTCGGCTACATGAGCCAGGCCTTCTCGCTCTATGGCGAGCTGACGGTCCGGCAAAACCTTGATCTCCATGCCCGTCTTTTCAAGCTGAAGGAAGACCGGATTCCCGCGCGCATCGCCGAAATGACCGATCGCTTCGGCCTGGGCGATGTGATGGATGCACTGCCGGACACACTGCCGCTCGGTATCCGCCAGCGGCTATCGCTTGCGGTCGCGATGATCCATGCGCCGGACATTCTCATTCTCGACGAGCCGACCTCGGGGGTCGATCCCGTTGCTCGCGATGCTTTCTGGCAGATCCTTGCCGACCTGTCGCGCAAAGACGATGTGACGATTTTCGTCTCGACCCATTTCATGAACGAGGCCGAGCGCTGCGATCGCATTTCGCTGATGCACGCAGGCAAGGTGTTGATAAGCGACACCCCTGCCGCCATTGCCAAAAGTCGCAATACGGAAACACTCGAGGACGCCTTTATCGCCTATCTCGAGGAGGCGTCCGGCATTGTCCGTGGCCAGGAGGCAAAGCCTGTCGTCATGGCAAACGCCCTTGAGGCAGCCGCAGCGCCGATACGCCGCCGCTTCTTCGATTTTCGCCGCATGTTCAGCTACACGCGCCGCGAAGCCTTGGAGTTGCAACGCGATCCCGTTCGCGGCACGCTTGCCGTTCTCGGGAGCGTTATCCTGATGTTCGTGATCGGTTATGGCATCAACCTCGATGTCGAGGATCTGACCTTTGCCGTGCTCGACCGCGATAGCTCGACCATCAGCCGCGATTACGTACTCGATATTGCCGGATCGAGGTACTTTATCGAGAAGGCGCCAATCAAGGATTATGCCGATATGGATCGGCGCATGCGGGACGGCGAACTTAGCCTCGCCATCGAGATACCGCCTGGCTTCGGCCGAAACGTGCTGCGCGGCGATGTCGTCGAAATCGGCGCATGGATCGACGGGGCGATGCCGCAACGGGCCGAAACGGTCAGGAGTTACGTTCAGGGCATGCATGCCAATTGGCTGGCACGCAAGGCAAAGGAACTCTATGGGGCGGCGGCCACGCAAGGCTCGTTCACCATTGAAACGCGCTTTCGCTATAATCCCGACGTCAAAAGCCTGGTGGCGATGGTCCCTGCCGTCATCCCGCTGCTGCTGATGCTCATCCCGGCAATGCTCGCAGCCCTAAGTGTCGTGCGCGAGAAAGAGCTCGGCTCGATCATCAACCTTTACGTCACGCCGGTCAGCAAGCTGGAGTTCCTGATCGGCAAACAATTGCCCTATGTCGCGCTCGGGCTATTGAACTTTGTTCTGCTGACGGCCTTTGCCACGCTGGTCTTCCGCGTGCCGTTCACCGGCAGCTATGTGACCTATCTGACGGCGGCGCTGCTCTATGTTATCATCGCAACCTCGATCGGTATCGTCATCTCGTCCTTCATGAAAAGCCAGATCGCGGCCATCTTCGGCACCGCGCTCCTGACCTTGATACCGGCGACACAATATTCCGGCATGATCGACCCGGTCTCATCGCTACGGGGCGCCGGCGCTCTCATCGGCGAGCTCTATCCGGCCACCTATTTCATGACGATTTCTCGCGGCACCTTCTCCAAGGCGCTCGACTTCGCAGGCCTCTACGGCTCCTTTATTCCGCTATTGATCGCGATCCCGATCCTTTCGATCCTGGGGACGCTGCTAATCAAGAAGCAGGAGGGATGACATGGCGTTGTCCAATATCCTGCAACTGGGGATCAAGGAGTTGCGTGGGCTTGCCCGCGATCCGATGCTCGTCCTGCTAGTCGTCTATGCATTCACGCTGCAGATCTATACTGGCTCCAGTGCCTTGCCGGAAACCTTGAACAACGCGGCTGTCGCCATCGTCGACGAGGATCAGTCGCCGCTGTCGGGGCGGATCAGCACTGCCTTCTATCCCCCTTACTTCGTGCCACCCAAGCAGATTTCCATCGCCGAGATGGATCAGCGGATGGATGCGGGCCTCGACACATTTGCGCTCAACATCCCCCCGGACTTTCAACGCAAGGTCATGGCGGGGCAACATCCGGCGATTCAGCTCAATGTCGACGCCACGCGGATGAGCCAGGCCTTCTCCGGGAGCGGCTATATCCAGACCATCGTCACAAGCGAGGTCGATGAATTCATGAAGCGCTATCGCGCTGAAAGCAACGTGCCGGTGAATCTGACCTTGCGGGCCAGATTCAATCCGCAGCTTAACAAATCCTGGTTCGGCTCGATCAATAACATCATCACCTCGATCACCATGCTTTCGATCGTGCTGACGGGTGCCGCCTTGATCCGCGAAAAGGAGCACGGCACGATCGAGCATTTGCTCGTCATGCCCGTGACCCCACTGGAGATCATGCTGAGCAAGATCTGGTCGATGGGGCTCGTGGTCCTGGTCGCCACGGCCGTCTCTGTCTTCATGGTGGTCAAAGGTCTGCTTGGCATACCGATCGAAGGCTCGATGGCGCTGTTTCTGCTTGGAACTGCGCTCCAGCTTTTTGCAACGACGGCAATGGGAATATTTTTGGCCACCGTCGCAGGCTCGATGCCGCAATTCGGCTTGCTCCTCATTCTTGTGCTTTTGCCGCTGCAGGTCCTGTCCGGCGCCATGACGCCACGCGAAAGCATGCCCGAAATCATTCAGAACATCATGCTTCTTGCGCCCAACACCCACTTCGTCATTCTGGCGCAAGCCGTGCTCTTTCGAGGCGCCGGCATAGATGTCGTCTGGCCGCAGCTTTTATCCTTGCTTGCTATCGGAATGGTCCTGTTTTTCTTTGCTCTCGGGCGGTTTCGGAAGTTCTTGAGATGACGGCGCTCGATTATCGCGCCGGTTCCGCGCCGCTCCCCACCATCGAAGAAAGGAAATCAGCGAAGGAAGGACTTTCGCCTGGTTCATCACGGCACAACTTCGCAGCCGCGCGCCATGCACCCTCTAATTGTAAATTGGGGTATGGGTAGATACGTTAATGGGCAACGAAGCAGCCGGAAACCGATCCTCATGGGCGCGAACGATGCTGCTGTCGATCATCAGATACTGGTTGTTGCGGTCTGCCGTCAGCGCCTCGAACACCCGCTCCCAGACGCCGGCATGGCACCAGCGGCTGAAACGCTTATACACGGTCTCGCTCACCTGCTTTACACATCGCGCGGTCGAACACCGGAAAGCCGCTTCTCCGTTTTTTGTTTGCGGCCGGATCCCAGCTCTCGCACATAGATCGTGAGGGGTCTTTCGACAACCCTGAAGAGCGCTAGCGCGAATATGATGGAACCGATGGTCGCATAGATGACGAACAGGCCAAGAGAGAGGTGGTCACCGATAGCCTTCGCCCAAATGGCCCGCATAGGGCGCACGATGAAGGGATGGGCGAGATAGAGGCTATAGGAAGCATCTCCAACGGCGACGCCCCACAGCACGATCCGTTTGAGAGGAAGGGCAGGACCGATTGCGGCGGCTAGGACAAACACGGCAGCGGGCACACCTCTGCGCAGGAATTGCGGAAGAGCCGCATCGTCCCAGGGAGTGAAGAAACGAGCGAATCCGATGAGCCCGATCGCCATCAGAGCAAGTGCCACCCCAGGACCGATCCGCAGGCCGCTGCGGAAAATCAACGCTACATATACACCCAACAGAAATTCCAGGATGATGGGGTTCGTCCAGAAAGCAATCTGGACATTCCGGGGTTCAATCGTGGTGCCAACGAGGGCCAGCGCAGCCATCAGTACCGACAGCCCAAAAATGCCCGGCCGGATCGGCATCATTAGCGCCAGCGCGAAGAGCACATAGAACAGCATCTCATAGTTCAAGGTCCAGCCAAGAGCGAGCACCGGCCGGATCTCGTTCGCGCCACGCATGTCAGGGATGAAGAGATAGGATGCGACGACATGAGAAATATCGCCAACTGGAACGTTGAGCAGTGAAGGCGCCACGGCCGCGCCGAGCAGCATGACGCTCGTTAGCAACCAGTAGAGCGGAACGACGCGTGCGCAGCGTCGCAGGAAGAAGCGCAAGGAAGCACCGCTTTTGCCGAACTCCGCCGCGGCGGTATGCATCATGATGAAGCCCGACAGGACGAAGAAGATATCGACACCGTAGCCGAGGTACCATGCCTTGGCGTCGACGGCTTGGCGTGCTGTCACGACAGCCAGATTTTCAGTTTCATGGATGGTATGTGCCACCACCACAGACAAGGCAGCGAGCGCTCGAAGCACTTGAAGATTTATGAGTTTGGCAGCGACATCCGCTTTCGTGGATTGCGGAATTCCAATCGATTGCCTCTGTTCTGCTCCGATCCGGTTCCAAGTCATGTCAGATTGTGCCTCAGTGGGCCTTGTTCATGCCGACGCCGATGGAGCCAACGGTCGCCTGGGTTGAGTTGCCATAATCCGTGTTAGCTCCGCCGCCCCGGGGCATCATGCTGGTAGCTGTTCCGTTAATCCGATCATCAAGTATCTTTTGATAAAAAGTCACCAGAAGCTCCAATCCGAAACTCGATTAATTTCTAACTGCCGCATTGGTCGATACAACAACGTATCACTGCGTAAGTTAATGAATTAATTCGCTGAACAGTTGATCCGCCGATACTTCCACTCAAGGGCGCCGCAGCCCCAGACGATGCCGATCAACATGTAAAGATGGCGCCAGTCGCGAGCGGCCGCTCCATGGACATCATGAAGCCGATGCCATGGCGTTCGAAACGGCCGAGCTTGTCGTCGCTGTCGATTTCGCCCCGGCAAACATTGTCCTCCCATCGGAAAGCGCCGCGGTCATGGCAGGCCATGAGGATGCCGAAGACAGCATATTTCATGCGACCCGTTGGATCTCTGGACGACCGAGTTCAGTCATCCGGTTGAGAATATGGACGCCGATCTTGGCCTCTGCTTTCTGGTTGTCAAAGTTCCTCGCTTTGAGATTCGGTCCATCTGAGTCTCCACCAGGCTGCGCTGAACAGCCGGAAGCCGTGTTGTCGTGTCAAGCTGCCGACTGGCCGCGGCGACGAGTTCGCCCATGGTGCGCCCGGCAGTCCGGATTCGAGAGAGCGAGTGGCGATGGAGATCCGTGAGATCGATGTGCCTGATTTGCACATCGATACGCTCAAGGTGAGGAGCCGGAATTTTCACTGAGTTTGCCCGCATTCGGTCCGACGCCGCAATATAGTTTGTGACATGCAGCGGACGATAGGGCGGCGAGGATGGGGATAATGTGAGGCCGGAGCACCGGTCACTGCTCATCACCCGGAAAACCGAATAGCCTCCAGTTTCCACCCGATGCGAAATCGAATAGCATCTCCCTTTATTTCAGATGGTCAAAGAGAGCATTGGGGATGTCTATGCAGCCGATCGACTACGGCCTCACGAGGGCGGTTGCCTTGGGTATTCTGATTATTTTTCCCGCCGTGTTCTTTGTCTCCTGCTCGACGATCGGCGGAACTCGCGGTCAACCTGGTCCCGTGACCGCGAGTTCCGCCAACGCCAAAGAAAAAGCGGCCGAGCGTCGGCGATGGTCTGAGCGAGTCGAACGAGATAATCAGCTAGATCCAAGCGGGTCGACACCGGGTTCCTATGGCTCTTTCGGTCCCCGTTTCACTTGGTGAGCGCTAGACTGCGTGGGTGATGATTTCGGCTGGAAAGCGATGACGGCGGTAGAGATGACGGCGGTAGATAGGCTCACGATCGGTCATGCCCCATCATCGCTCATCAAGTTCCAAACTCCGTTAAGTTGATGCCCTTTGAAGTCAGAACCAAAGGCCGATGCGACATTTCTCGCGGTGCGTAGCCTATTTCGGATCTTCAAAAGTGTAGAGTGCACACATCTCATTGCTGCTTCTCGGTGCCCTTTTGCCATTGAAGACGGCAATTGCCGTTGACTCCGATCCGTCGGCCCAAGACGCAACAAAGGTGACGTCGCCGGCACCGCAGAGTTGGTTGCCATTTTGCAGTTCGGGATCGCCAGGCTCTTTGACACGATAGACCGACGCCGGCACATTCCGACCATCTACGCTGAAGTGATCGGCAACGAGATCAGAGAATTCGAGCGACTCTCCGTTTTCAAACTTGATACTGAAATCGTCCAGCCAGACATCGCCGGTGACGCTCATGGCTGTATTGCTCATCGCTATATAGTGATCTGCCTGTTGGGCGAGCGCTCCAGACGTGGAGAGGATCGTCAGGAGGCTGGAAAGGATAAGGCTGCGCAATTTTAAATCTCGCGAAAATGACATGAGCGGGTTGGCCGACCCCATACATCGCATCTTTTCTCCGGAACGCACAGGCTCATTTTGAGGTGCTTTTAGCCATCGGTGCGCCATGTTCATGGCCCTGCGGCGGGTGTCTGAAGCGACTGTAGTATGAGGAGGCTGTGAGAGATTTCCAGATCGGATCGACTAAGATGCTATGTTTGTAGCGTCGAGAGTGAATTGACGCTTCCCCCTCCAGGCTACCTGCAATGGCTCTGATGGGGTGGACGCCCCCCGACGGCATCGATGTACCAGAATGGAGACGTTGATCACCATTTAAAGGAGGCGTCCACCCCATCAGAGCCTAGTCAAAGAGCAAAATCCATTCACGCCGGGAGCCATGTACCGAAGCCACTATGCTGGCTGGTCTCAGTACAGACAGTGCAATAGTAGCGGTATCGACTTTCGACCTGATTGAAACCGGTTTCCGGTTATTGCTCGGCAGCGCCATCTAGGATGCGAAATTCCGCCATCGCCGGTGATCGAGTAGAGCGGGCCAGTTTGATGCGGCCCTCGGTCAGATGCCCAGCTTCTTTTCACATCTTTGACTTGCATCAAGGATAGAGGCGAAGGGCCGGTTCAACATTGATCCGTCATCCCGGCTGTATCGACAGCCCGGCAGAGGATCGTTCAATGGCGAATATAACCCTGCAAGCCCTTTCCGCGAGATGTTCGGCGGCGCCGACGCGCGTCTCCTTCCCGGTGCTCGGCGTGACCCTCACCGCCCTCGTCTTCGGCGGCTATGCGGGAGCGTTGACCGCTGCTATCTTCAACGTCGTCAGCCCACGTTTCGGCTGATCAGGGGACGGAGCCGCGCACATGGCCGCCGACCGCCGCAGGTTCGCATGGACGAACGCAGTGCTGACCACGCTGGTCGCGCTCGCGCTTCTCATTGCGCCCGCCGCAGGCGTGCAGGCGATGCAGTGCCATGAACACGAGGCCCACGGTCACTCCGGCTCGGCGCAGTCCTCTGTACTCGCGAAGGACGTCCGCGTCCCGCTCCAAGGCGGTCTTCACACTTCTGATCACAAAGCCTGCTGCGCGGTGCAGTGCGGCTTCTGTATCGTGCTCGCCAGCGCGGACAGGATAGAGGCTCCCGCAGCCATAGGCTCCTTCCTTTGTTTTGCATGGGGCGACCAGACTGGTAGCGGTCTGGCCCTGCCACCCACGCTCGGTCCTCCTCGTCTTCCGGTCTGAGGATTTCGGAGGCCGCCTTATTGCTGCGTCCGGTCGATTCCACGGGCTTCTATCCAGATGCCCAAGATCAATGATCGGCTGAGCCGATCCGGAAACAGGACCAATACTATGAAACGCCGTGACTTTCTCAACGGCCTGATGGTGGGCGCAGCAGCGCTCGGCACATCGGCCGCCCTTCGTCCCATGCGCAGCTTGGCGCAGGATTCCGCTGTCAAAACATCTCCTGCGCCGCGCCGCTTATCTGTCGGCTACCGGACCATCGACATCAAGGGCAGATCCGCCCGCGTCTTCGGTCTCGTCCAACCCGACGGAACGTCGGGGCTGGCGTTGGATGCCGGCACCGAATTCGACGTCGCGCTGTCGAGCAGCATCGATGAACCGACTCTGATCCACTGGCACGGGCTGACGCCCCCCTGGGCGGCCGACGGCGTGCCGGACAATCCCGCAGCGCTCCTGCGACCGTCGGAAACCCGGCGCTACACCTTTCCGGTCGGCGCGGGCGGTACGCACTGGATGCATGCCCACACATTGCAGGAGCAGAACCTGCTTGCCGCCCCGCTGATCGTGCGAACCGCGGACGACCTGAAGCTGGACGAGCAGGAGGTCGTCGTCCTGCTGCACGACTTCTCCTTCCTGCCGGCCGAGGAACTGCTCGGGAAGCTGAAGAGGAATGCCGCACCCGGAGCCATGCCGATGGACCACGGCGCTATGCGGGGCATGGGCGGCATGCAGCACATGATGTCCGGCAACGACATGGCGGGCATGGCCATGCCGGGAGTGGCCGCCATGGACCTCAACGACATTGACTACGACGCCTATCTCGCCAACGACCGTACGCTCGACGACCCCGAAGTCGTCAAGGTCGAAAAGGGTGGTCGCGTCCGCCTTCGGATCATCAACGGAGCGACGGCGACCGCCTTCACCATCGACATCGGCGGCCTTTCCGGCGAGTTGATCGCCGTCGACGGGCAGGGCATCGAACGCATTGTAGGGACGTCGTTTCCGGTCGCCATGGGCCAGCGTCTCGACATCCGTGTGAGCCTACCTAGGGAAGGTGGCGCCTTTCCCATCCTCGCTCTTCGCGAAGGCGCCGTCGATCGTACGGGAATCGTCCTGGCCACGGCAGGTGCTGATGTCCGCAGGATTCCAGCCGCGGGTGATGCGAAGGGACCGGTCCTCGGTCTCGACGTTGAGCAGCGCCTGCGACCTATCGGCCCGTTTGCCTCCCGTGCGGCGGACCGCCGCTTCGAGCTTTCGCTGACGGGCGACATGGCCGCCTATACCTGGGGTATCGATGGAGCGGATGGTCTCGTCGTCAAGCGCGGCGAGCGGATCGAGGTGACGATCGCCAACGCCTCGATGATGGCGCATCCGATGCACCTGCACGGGCATCATTTCCAGGTGGTCGCCATCAATGGGACGCCTATAGCCGGCGCGGTCAGGGACACGGTCCTGCTGCCGCCGATGGCGAGCGTCGTCCTGGCCTTCGATGCCGACAATCCCGGCCGCTGGCCGCTTCACTGCCACCACCTCTATCATATGGCGACGGGCATGATGGCCTACGTCACCTACGACGGCATCGGCTGACGCGGTCCATCGGTTCGCGAAGCCTTTCCCCGAACTCCTTTGAACGAGACACCGTCATGAACGACAATCATTCCTCATCGGCCTGGAGCACCTATAGCAGGACCGTCTTCATCGCCTTCGCCTTGATCGCCCTCGGGCTCATCGCATACGAGCATCGCGTGCACGTCCTCGGCATCCTGCCCTGGCTCCTCATCCTCGCCTGCCCGCTGATGCATCTGTTCATGCATCACGGTCACGGCGGTCATTCCGGCCACGACCATGCCAGCCATTGGGCCGGCCCCGTCCAGCCGAAGAAGGAGGCAGACGATGTCTGACACCCCGGCCTACGGGCTCTGGAGCCTCGTGATCATCAATTCGGTGGTGTTCATCGTCTTCGCGGCGAGCTTCATCAAGCTCGAAACGAAGCAGGACTGGCGTTCGCTCGGCGCCTTCTCCGCCTTCATCGTCGCGCTCTTCACGGAGATGTATGGCTTCCCGCTGACCATATACCTGCTGTCCGGCTGGCTCGGGCGGGAGTTCCCCGGCGTCGACTTCTGGTCGCATGACGCCGGCCACCTGCTTGAGACAATGTTCGGCTGGAGGCTCGAGCCGCATTTCGGGCCGTTCCACCTCGCGAGCAACATCCTGATCATCGCCGGCTTCTGGCTGCTCGCCTCGAGCTGGCACGTGCTTTACGCCGCCCAGCGTGACCACCGTCTGGCGACCATCGGCCCCTATGCTCGCGTCCGCCATCCGCAATACGACGCCTTCGTCGTCATCATGTTCGGATTCCTGCTGCAATGGCCGACCTTGGTGACGCTCGCCATGTTCCCGGTTCTCGTCTGGATTTATGTGCGCCTTGCGAAGCGGGAGGAGGAGGCCTCGCGCGTCGAGTTCGGAACTGCGTGGGACGCCTATGCCAGGGCCGTTCCCCGCTTCATACCGCGGCTCGGCCGCGGAACAAAGGCCGCCGGAAGCCATCGTGGAGGAACTGTCCGTGACTGATCATCACATGCACGAAGGCCATGACCACGGTCACCGCCACCACAATGAGAAGAAACCCGACGCCCAGGTGAGCGTCAGGCCGGCGGCTCAGGAGGGCGTGATCTATACCTGCCCGATGCATCCCCAGATTAGGCAGCTCGGTCCCGGTACCTGCCCGATCTGCGGCATGACGCTGGAGCCGGAGGTCGCGACTGCGGCGACGGGGCCGAGCGCCGAGCTCGTCGACATGACCCGACGGTTCTGGATCGGCCTGGTCCTGACGATGCCCGTCCTTGCGTTGGAGATGGGTGGGCATCTCACCAATCTGCACATGCTGCTCGGCGCACAGGTCTCCAACTGGGTCCAGCTCGTGCTGGCGACGCCGGTGGTGCTGTGGGCGGGATGGCCGTTCTTCGAGCGGGCCTGGGCTTCGCTCGTCAACCGAAGCCTCAACATGTTCACTCTAATCGCGATGGGAACGGGCGTCGCCTGGGTCTACAGTGTCGTCGCCACGGCGGCGCCTGACACCTTTCGGGCCGCCGACGGTTCCGTCGCCATCTACTTCGAGGCGGCCTCCGTCATCGCCGTCCTCGTGCTGCTGGGACAGATTCTGGAACTAAGGGCGCGGGAGCAGACGGGCGGCGCTATCCGGGCGTTGCTCGACCTCGCGCCGAAGACGGCGCGCCGCATCCGGGAGGACGGTTCGGACGAAGACGTCGGGCTGGACGTCGTCGTTGTCGGGGACCGCCTGCGCGTCCGGCCGGGTGAGAAGGTGCCCGTCGACGGCGAACTGGTCGAGGGACGCAGCTCCATCGATGAATCCATGATTACCGGCGAATCCATGCCGGTCACCAAGGAAGTCGGCGCCAAGCTGATCGGCGGCACGCTCAACCAGAGCGGCGGCTTCGTCATGATGGCCGGCAAGGTCGGGCGCGATACCATGCTGGCGCAGATCGTGCGCATGGTCGCGGACGCCCAGCGTTCCCGGGCGCCGATCCAGCGTCTGGCCGATCGGGTCTCCGGCTGGTTCGTTCCCGTGGTGATCCTCATCGCGATCGTCGCCTTCGTCGTCTGGGGAATCTGGGGACCCGAGCCCCGCTTCGCCCATGGCCTCGTCGCCGCCGTCGCCGTGCTGATCATCGCCTGCCCCTGCGCCCTCGGGCTGGCGACGCCGATGTCGATCATGGTCGGCGTCGGACGGGGCGCCCGGATGGGCGTCCTCATCAAGAACGCCGAGGCGCTGGAACGCTTCGAGAAGATCGACACACTGGTCATCGACAAGACCGGCACGCTGACGGAAGGCCGGCCGAAGGTCACCGCACTGAAGGCCGTCGGCGGATTCGACGAGGCCGAACTTCTCAGGCTGGCAGCCACGCTCGAAAGGGCCAGCGAACATCCTCTGGCTGCCGCCATCGTCGCAGCAGCTCAGGAGAGGGGAATTGTCCTCGGCGAGGCCCGCGAGTTCGACAGTCCTGTCGGCAAGGGCGTCACCGGAACGGTCAACGACAGGAAGCTCGTGATCGGCAGCCATCGGATCATGGCGGAAGCAGGCGTCGACCTCTCGGCTCTCGTGGCCGAGTCCGAGGCGCTTCGCGGCGAGGGTGCGACGGTGATCTACGTCGCCGTCGACGGCAAGGTGGGCGGTCTTGTCGCCATCGCGGATCCGATCAAGGCGACGACGGCCGCGGCGCTGCGCTCGCTGAAGGAGGAGAAAATCCGCGTCGTGATGCTGACCGGCGACAACAGGACGACGGCTGAGGCCGTGGCGCGCAGGCTCGGCATTGACGAGGTGGAAGCGGAGATCCTGCCGGAGGACAAGGGCAAGGTGGTCGCCAGGCTTCGGAGCGAAGGTCGCGTCGTCGCCATGGCCGGAGACGGGGTCAACGATGCTCCGGCGCTTGCCGCCGCCGACGTCGGCATCGCCATGGGCACGGGAACGGACGTAGCGATCGAAAGCGCCGGCGTCACGCTGCTGAAGGGCGACCTGCAGGGCATCGCGAGAGCCCGCAAGCTCAGCCATGCGACGATGAGCAACATCCGCCAGAACCTGTTCCTCGCCTTCGTCTACAACGCCGCAGGCATCCCCATTGCGGCGGGCGTGCTCTATCCGGCCTTCGGGCTGCTGCTCTCGCCGATCATCGCGGCCGCCGCAATGGCGCTGTCCTCTGTGAGCGTCATCGGCAACTCGCTGCGGCTGCGGCGCGCGGCGGTCGACTAGGGGTCCGGCGGCGCGGTCGCCGGACACGACAATCGGGTACCGGCCCGTGCGGAACGCACGGGGCGGAGGAACGGACACCAACCGAAAGGAGAAACGACATGATTACGAGAAGATTGCCATACGCGACAGGTCTGGCCGCCTTGATCGCCATCGGCAGCGCAGGCCTGGCTCTCGCACAGGAGACCGGAACCGATCCGCATCATCCCGCGAACGCGGAGGCGGCCCCGCCGGCCGGGACCGACGACATGACGGGGCAAGGCCAGAATGGCAGGCCCGGCGCCGACGTGATGCAGGGTGGGATGATGGAAAGGGGCATGATGCAGCCCGGCATGCCGATGATGGGCATGCGCGGACACATGATGAAGATCATGTTCGCGATCGCCGACACGGACGGGGACGGCGCGCTGTCCTTCGAGGAGGTGACGGCCATCCACAAGCGTATCTTCGACGCTGTGGACGCGAACAAGGACGGCAAGGTCACGCCTGACGAGATGCAGGCGTTCATGCAGCAGTAGGTTCCGGAGATGACAAGGACCGATAGCAATTCCCTTCGTCCGCTGCCACCACGGTCGCTGGCCGCCTTGCTGCTGGCTATGTTCGCCATCGCCATCGCCCTCGGCTACGGATTCCTGCTGCCGATCCTTCCGTCCACGATTGCCAGGATTGCCGGGACGTCGGATCCGGCAATCCTGGCGCAGCATACCGGCGTCCTGACTGGAACCTACACCCTCGCGCTGTTCCTGTTTGCACCGCTGTGGGGGCGCTTCTCGGACCGATACGGGCGGCGTCCCGCGATCGTCGTTCTCGCCGCAGGCATCGGCCTCCCGCGCCTCCTGAAGCAGCCCGAGCGGGAGGGGCCGGACGCTCCGGCATCCACAGGAACGTCCAGAACAGCCGCCGAAGAAGGACGCCGCTCGTGAGAGGCGTCCTTCCAAGAAAGTTTCCCCTCTTCTCCGCCTGCCAGGAATCGATGCCAGCATTTCCGGATCTCAAATCGAGGCGCCATGTCACAGGACCAATCCTTTTTCTCTTCGGCTGCGAGCACAGCCGGAACGGCTCGACAGCTCCGCACCTATGGGGACGCCGTTAGCGGATCGCCGGGCCGTTACAAGCTCCTTCTGCTCGTGGTTGGCCTAGCCGTCGTCATCGCCGCGACGACGATCGGCCAGCTTCGGCTGAACGCCTGGTACGAACCGTTCTTCGATGCTGTGAAGAACAAGGATCTGGCCTCGTTCCTCCGGCAGCTCGTCGTGTTCACCATCGTCGCCATCGTCCTCATCTTCCTGAACATCGCGCAGACATGGCTCGACCAATGGACGAAGATCGCCTTGCGCGACTGCGTCACCCGCGATCTCCTTGTCCAGTGGTTCGCACCCCGGAGGGCATTTCTTCTCGCCGGCGCAGGGCCGGTCGGCAGCAATCCCGACCAGCGTGTCCAGGAGGACGCGAGACGGCTGACCGAGCTTACCGTGTCGCTGGCGATCGGATTCTTCCAGTCCACACTGCTGCTATTTAGCTTTGTCGGAGTGCTGTGGCTGCTCTCCCGCGGCTTCGTGTTCGAATTCGACGGCCGCAGCTTTCAGATCCCAGGATTCATGGTCTGGGTCGCGTTGATCTACGCGGCGTCCGGCTCGTCGCTGAGCTGGCGTCTGGGCCGTCCTCTGATCGAGCTCAACGCGGCACGGTACGCTCGAGAGGCCGAATTCCGCTTCGGCCTCATGCAAGCGAACGAAGCCAGTGACGGCATCGCACTCTCTGGAGGCGAGGAGGGCGAGCAGGCGCGGCTCGAACGCGAATTCGACGGCGTGATCGGGCTCATGCGGCGGATTGCCAACGTTGCCACGAGGCTGACGGGCGTCACAGCAGGATACGGGTGGTTCGCGACCGTGGCCCCGATCGTCGCCGCAGCTCCGGGATATTTTGGCGGGCAGCTCACATTCGGCGAGTTGATGGTTGTCGTCGGTGCCTTCAACCAGGTCCAGCAGGCACTGCGATGGTATGTCGACAACGCCGGCAACATTGCCGACTGGCGGGCCACGCTCCAACGCGTCATGGACCTGCGCCAGGCGCTTCTCGCCATGGACCAGGCCGCGCCGTCGCAAAGCCGCATCGCCATTCTCGAGGGCGAGCCGGTGCTGGCCCTCGACGACCTGACTGTGCACGTTGCGGACCGGGCAGTCTCCATCGACGAGCCGCACGTCGCCGTTCTGCCGGGCGAACATGTCCTCGTCATCGGCAAGCCGGGCACAGGCAAGAGCATGCTGTTTCGCGCGTTGGCCGGGCTCTGGCCCTGGGGAACCGGGCGGCTGCGCCTGCCGCCGAAAGCGGATACCATCTTCCTTCCGCAGCGGCCGTATGTCCCGAACGGTTCATTGCGCGAGGTGCTGTCCTACCCCTGCAAACCTTCCACCTTCCAGGAGGCGGCCTTCTCGCGCGCGTTGGAGCGCACGGACCTCCGCCACCTGATCCCGTCGCTCGACCGCGTGGCCCGCTGGGACAAGGAATTGACGGTTGACGAGCAGCAGCATCTGGCCTTCGCCCGGCTCCTGGTCCACAGGCCCGCTTGGGTCGTCAGCGACGAGGCCCTGTGCCATCTGAACGACGACGATCGCAAGATGCTGTTCTCGATCTTCGACGACGAACTGTCGAAGACCGCCGTCGTCAGCATCTCCAGCAACGACGCCCAGTACGGCTTCTATTCCAGAATACTTCATCTGAATGCACAGCCGCGTGCCGAAGCAAGCCCGACGCCGTCGTGATCGGGGGATCTTGAACGAAAGCTTCGACAGGAAAACCCTCCATGTCGAACGACTCTCTCCATGCTCTCGGTAGGTTCGGGAATACGACCACGAGATCAATGTCGGAGTAGTCATTGCCTTCGCTAAGGATAATTGATCCTGACGCAAAGGCGAAACTTGCCTCCGTAAAGCGGTTTGCTAGGCGGTCGCTCGCGACGTCAAGTGCCCATTCAGCCCGATGTCGTTGATTCACGTCTCACTCCAAAGTTAACGATCAGAGCGAGTGCAAAAGAAAACCCCGCTCGCGCCCGGCGGGGTTGATCCACTTTATCAAATGAACAGACTTAGTTCACGACAGGACCATCCACCGCACTCGGGCGGTCATGGTGGTCAATGAAATGAGATGCATCTTGCTCATGTTTCCAGGCTACGCGCACCATATTCTCCGCTCAAGCCGCCACTATGAACGTGATCACCTCTCCAACGCAGGTTTAGCACGAGGTTCATTGTGACAGTGATTCCGATCGGTTTCGGAGTTCGCCAGAACTGCGCACAACCGGAAAACCCGATGCGGTGGTCGCGCCAGCTTAACCCGGCTTGCTCACAGCCTCTCACGGCGTGCGATGCGCGTTGATCAATGCTAAGTGCCTCGTCGGGGCGGATATCGGCCGCCCTCCGATCAGATCATTGACACGCATCAATGATCTGACAGCCCTTGCATGATCTTTAAGATCCAAATCGGGAGCAAGGTGATGAAAAGGAATATGCGAAGCCTATCCCAGGGGGTGTCGTGCCGCCCTTCTAGCGTAGCCTCGGGCAATTTGATCTATTGGACGCGAGATTTCAGATTTACAACATAGTCCCAACTTGAGGTCTCTGATCTGTTCGCGAAAGGCCGTTTTTCCGGTCAATCTCAAAAGTGGTCCAGCAACTGTCATCGAGCGTGGTTTACGGACAAGGAGATGGCCGGGCTTTGTCGCGAGCTTTTGTCGAGGTCGCAGAAACGGCTATTGCTGGACACGATTCTGCAGCGAGGCCGCGAATTCCTGGAGTGAGGACCGCCTCAGACAAGCGAAAGACGGTATTGCCAGAAATTGCGGTTTTGAATAGCAGACTTTTCTTTTATGGAGGCTTCCACGAAACAGAGGTCAGTTGCAACTGCGGCTTGCAACCTGCAGCGGCGGGTAGTGCTTGCTGAAGAAGTGGCACGACGCCTCGTGTGATACAAGCGCCCGGCGATGCTAGGCTTTTGACTAGAGAGTATGAAAATGGATCAAGGTGTTGATGGTACCGAACTCGCCGGGGGCGCGGTGACCAACTCAAGTAACCAACCCGGAACAAAGGCTCGTTTCGGAAGCACTGATACGCTTGTAAAAATCCACCCTGATCTCAGAACGATCGCACGCTCTCAGATTCTGACGGGTGCCGACTTTTCCCAGGAAGGACGGCCCGATGAGCGGCTCGATATCGTCTTCGAGCAGCTTGCCGAGAGGTTTGGTTCGTTACCGGCCGTGATCGCCAATGGACGCGCCTGGACATATCAAGAGATAAACAAACGCGCGAATCAGTTTGCCCGCCTCCTCATGGACAAGGGCGTGCGGCCGGGCCAGCGGGTAGGTTTGCTTGTCGATCGATCCGCCGAGACCTACATTGCGCTGCTCGGTGTCATGAGGGCAGGGGCGGCGTTCGTTCCTCTCGCTGCCGCTTTTCCCGAAGAGCGGATGGCGCTCATCATCGAAGACGCCGATGTGGAGCTGGTCGTCACCATCGACGCCTATTCCTCTCGCGCCAAACAACTCTCCGTTCCCTTCGTCCTGATCGATGCCGCCGACGCCGAAATCAGGGCTAGGTCCGATGCATCGCTGCAACCGAACGCTGTGCCTTCTGCATCCGACGACACCTGCTACATTCTCTATACATCCGGTACGACAGGCAAGCCTAAGGGCGTGGTCATAAAGCACCAAAGCATTTGCAACTTTGTGCGGGTCGCTGCCGCAGCCTATGGGTACCGGCCGGGTGATCGCGTCTATCAGGGCATGACCATCGCCTTTGACTTTTCTGCCGAAGAGATTTGGGTGCCATTTGCCGCTGGCGCCACAATCGTGCCAGCGCCGGGTCAGCTTACTCTGGTGGGCGAGGAGCTCGCTGATTTCCTGCGGATGAATGACGTTACTTGCATGGCCTGTAGCCCGACATTATTATCCTCCATAGAAAGTGACGTGCCTGGCCTCCGATTGCTGCTGGTCGGCGGCGAGGCTTGTCCTCATAATCTCGTCATGCGCTGGACGAAGCGGGGGCGGCAAATTCTCAACACATATGGCCCGACCGAGGCCACGGTGACCGCAACGATGGGTGTGCTGGTGCCTGAGAGGTCGGTGACCATCGGTGCACCACTGCCCACTTACTCCATCGTCATTCTCGATCCTTTGGTATCGGAACTTGCCGAGCCAGGTGAGTCGGGTGAAATCGGCATTGCCGGCATCGGACTGGCGGCAGGCTACCTCAATAGGCCGGATCTAACCGAACAGAAGTTTATTGCAGATTTCATCGGCCTGCCGAACAATCCGTCGAAGCGCATTTACCGGACGGGGGATCTCGGCCGGATCAACGACGACGGCGAGATCGAATATCAGGGTCGCATCGACACCCAGGTTAAAATCCGCGGATACCGCATCGAGCTCGGAGAGATCGAGGCGGTGCTTCTGGACCAGCCCGCGATCGCGCAGGCTGTTGTCACGACCTGGGAGATCGAGCCCGGCCGTATGGAACTCGTTGCCTATTACGCATCGAAGACCGGCCTGCCACCGATCTCGCGTGCCGATATTGCGCGCGCGCTGAAACAACGCCTGCCGGACTACATGGTGCCTTCTTATCTGGAGGAATTGCCCGCGATCCCGATGACGGTCTCGAACAAGGCGGATCTTCGTCAGCTCCCGAAGCCGACAGGCGTTCGGCTCGCGGCAGAACGAACGGTGGTGCCGCCCCGCAATGACGATGAACGCTTCCTGGCGGAGACGCTTTCGAACGTTCTGAAGTTTGATGATGTCTCTGTGGAAGACCATTTTTTCGACGATCTCGGTGCCAACTCCCTGCTCATGGCTCGCTTTTGCGCCCGCGTGCGCACCCGAAAGGAATGGGCGACGGCGTCCATTCGGGACATCTACCTGCACCCGACTGTGGCGCTTCTCGCACAGCACCTCCGTATCCCGGAGGAGAGGACGACGGCCATCAATGAGCCATGTCTAACCCACCGGGCATCCAATCTTGCCTACTGGACCTGTGGAGCAGCACAACTCCTATTTTATGGCCTCTACAGCTATTTTGGACTGCTGCTTTTCAACTACGGTCTTAACTGGGTATATGACAAGCTCGATGAGCCGCTGTCGCTCTATCTGCGCTGCGCGCTACTGTCTGGCGGTGTTTTCTTCGGTATGTCGGGGGCCGCGATCATCGCGAAGTGGCTGCTGGTCGGCCGCTGGAAGCCAGAAGCGTTCCCCATCTGGGGCCTGCGCTACTATCGTTTCTGGGTAGTTCAGACCATGATCCGGACCGCACCCGTGGTGCTCTTCCGCGGCAGCCCGCTCTACAGTCTCTATCTGCGGCTTCTGGGTGCCAAGCTCGGACGGAATACCGTTATCGAATGCCGATCCGTGCCGGTCTGCACCGATCTTATATCGATCGGCGACAACACGATTCTGCGCAAAGAATCGATGATACTCGGCTATCGGGCGCAGTCCGGCTATATTCACACGGGTCGGCTGACCATTGGCCGCGATGCCTTCGTGGGTGTCGGTAGCACACTCGATATCGATACCCGGATCGGCGATGGCGCCCAGCTCGGCCACTCTTCGTCGCTCCAGCGCGGACAGAGCATTCCGGATGGTGAGCACTGGCATGGATCGCCGGCGGTGCCGACAACGGCGGACTACTGCAAGGTTCGCAATGTCAGCCTTTCCAAGGCCCGGCGCATCCTTTACGAAGCGGCTCAGCTCGTTGCCCTATTTACGGTCGTGACGCCTCTGCCACTTCTCTTCCACAGCTATTGGGAAAATGTGAGCGATGACTATCAGGAGACCATCGGCATTGTCGCGATCGGCACCACGGTCACGCTGTTCGGTTACATCGCTGTGTCCCTGCTTGCTGCGACATTGCTGCCACGTCTCTTCAGGTTCTTCTTAAAGCCGGGTCGTACTTATTCTCTCTACGGCTTTCACCACTGGCTGCAAGCCACGATCGAGCTTTCCAGCAACTCTCGTATCCTCAACCTGATATTCGGCGATAGCTCGGCGATTGTGCATTATATGCGCAGCATCGGCTGGAAGCTTAACAAGGTGACCCAGACAGGTTCCAATTTCGGAACGAATCAGCAGCACGACAACCCGCTTCTGTGCGAGATCGGCACCGACACCATGGTGTCGGACGGGCTTTTCATGATCAACATGCACAAGTCCGCCACCGCATTCAGGCTGGATCACACCAGGATCGGCGAGCGCAACTATCTGGGCAACAACATCTACTATCCGCCGGATGGGCGGACAGGTGAAAACTGCCTGCTCGGCACCAAGGTGATGGTTCCCATCGACGGGCCGATCCGGGAGAATGTTGGCCTGCTGGGCTCGCCGTCCTTCGAAATTCCGCGCATGGTGAACCGCGACAAGGAGCTTATCGCCGGCGTCGACGAAGATGCCCGACGCAGCCGCCTGAAGCGCAAGAATCTCTATAACACCATGACGGCGGTCCTCTTCCTGGCAACGCAGTGGGTCATGTTGTTCGCCACGCTGGCGATCTGGGATCGGGCGCTCAACTACTACACAGAATGGGCCGAGATCGCGCTCTTCGCCGCTGTGGTCCTGACATCGGCGATCACCATACCATTTTACATTTTTGTGGAGCGCGCCAGCCTGGGCTTCGGCAAGCTGAAGCCGCAGATGACGACGATCTATGATGTCACATTCTGGCACCATGAACTTCATTGGAAGCTGTCGGACTCGCCGATCACCGGCCTGTTCAGCGGCACGCCGTTCCGACCCATGATCCTGCGCATGCTCGGCGTGAAGGTTGGACGGCGCGTCTATGACGGCGGCAGCAATCTGACTGAGCGTTCCCT
The DNA here is from genome assembly GCF_051811145.1 of Rhizobium sp. 11_C7_N12_5. Lineage (NCBI taxonomy): Bacteria > Pseudomonadati > Pseudomonadota > Alphaproteobacteria > Hyphomicrobiales > Rhizobiaceae > Rhizobium > Rhizobium sp. 11_C7_N12_5. The sequence goes on along the minus strand of NZ_JBPWPY010000002.1, from coordinate 1,668,739 downwards.
GGTGGAGATCGGCGACGATGCCACCCTGAACGAAGGATGCGTCATTCAGGCCCATTCGCTGGAAGAGGGCGTGTTCAAGTCCGATTTCATCCGGGTTGGCAAGGGCGTCACACTTGGACCTGCTGCCTTTGTCCACTATGGCGTTGTGATGGGGGACGGGTCGGTGGTCGACGTCGACTCGTTCGTGATGAAGGGGGAGGTGCTGGAGCCTAACTCCATCTGGCGCGGCAACCCGGCGAAGCTGAGTCGCTTCGTGACGCCGGTTCTAAGGGACGGCGCCAGGAAATCCGCCTGAATATCCCGCTGCCATCCGGTGTGTCGAGCCCGAGGACGCAGTGGAGGCAGCTGCATCTTGAAGATTGCCCAGGAGGTAACGCCTTGACTGATCGATCCCCGCAGACGGTGGAAATCCGTCTCGCTCCGATGACCGAGGCAAACCGGGCGTTGGTGATGTCCTTGGAGCTTGCTCAAGAGCAGGTGGATTTCGTCGCGAGCAATTCGGACTCTCTGGAAGAAGCCGATGACGATGTGGACGCGCAGCCGCGCGCTATCATGTTGGGGGATCGTATTGTCGGGTTTCTGATGTACGAGGCGCCGGCGGACGATTACGAGGCGCGAATCTACCGCTTCATGATCGACCGCGTCTACCAGGGTAGAGGTTACGGCAAGGCCGCGTTGCGCGAAGTGCTGGCGGAAATCGGGAGGCTCGGCCACATCAGGCACGTTTCGATCTGCTATGACCCTGAGAATAAAGGCGCGCGACACCTCTATCGCGCTGCCGGCTTCGTTGAAGAGGGACTCGACGAGGACGGGGAAATGATCGCCGACCTGGTCCTACCTGCACGGGCGGACAATCCATGACACGCCCGCCCTACGCTCCGCCAACCTTGCCCGAGGAAATAGCACTTTTGGAGGCGATGGCTGCCATTGCACCGAAAGGCGTTCGGATTGGATGCCGGAAGATACGCGATGAGGATGAGGCCCACTTGCTGCCGGAGGAAGCACGTGCCATCCCGGCACGCCACCCGGCCATCCGGCGGGCCAGCGGCGCGGCCCGGTGGATCGCACACGGTCTGCTGTGGGACATTGGCTTAAACGACTTCGCTGTCCTGCGTACGTCATCGGGCGCGCCGGTCTGGCCCGACGGGATGACGGGTTCGTTGGCTCACGACAACGAAATGGCCGTAGCGGCGGTGGCGCCTGTTTCCCACATCGGCTCTCTCGGTATCGATGTCGAGCCCGCCCAACCCCTCCCACACGACATTTTCGCGTTAGTTACAACCCCTGCAGATACGACAGAAGCACTAAATCAAGACCTTACCGGTCGTATTCTCTTTTCAGCCAAGGAAGCAGTCTATAAGGCGGTGTATCCGCTTGATCGCGAGATATTGGGCTATGAGGATATCGCGGTGGACCTCAACGCAGGTCTTGCAGTGACGACGACGGGCCATCGGGTCAAGCTCTTATACTGTGTTGCTCCACGCGTGGTCGTTGTGGCGTTTGTTCGCGGCAATTAGTTCCGGCATTCTGCGGGCACAAGTATCAGGAGCGCAACGATGCCGACCACTGCGAAAACTGCTCCATAGATGAACACGGCCTGACGGCCAAGGTGATCCCAAAGCAGACCGGCGATGACCTGGCAATGAGTTGAGTGAGCCCAACCAGGGAATTGTACCAACCGATGCCGCCGGCGCGCAGTTCCCGGGGCACGAGGCTAGAAGCGAGCGCCTTTCCAGCGGCACGGAAGGTACCCCGATAGGCGCCATAGCAGACGAACACTACGGCCACGATGACGACATTGACCGTGAGCGCAAACCCCGCATAAGCGACAAAGAACACGGCGAACGCCGCGAGCAGAACATCACGGCGGCTGATCCGATCAGACAAAAAGCCCATGGGATAGGAGACTAGGGCAGCGACGAGATCGAACTGTCCTCGATCGAGGCACCTGCGGCTCGCGTTTCGAGGATCAGAAATGCGAGATTATGGTAATGGAGTTGGGGAGTGTCTGCCGAGCAACACCCATGCCGCAAGTATGATAAGCAGCAGGCCGGAGATAAGAGCATTCCATGTAAAGAGGGGATTCTCAGTATATCGAAGAGCCCAGGGGGAGACGATAAGCCAGCCGCCAAGCAGGATATCGGCTCGATCCTCCCAAAGATGGTATGACGCGTAGGCCGCTCCTCCCAGAGCTGCGACGACGAGGCCGCAGACAAGAAAATTCCAAGCGGGCGCGCCAATGGGAAAGGAATCGGGGCCGTAGCTCCCGAATACCCATGGCGAGGCAATTAGCCACATGCCAATGATGAACACAATATGGTCCTGCCAGCGACGCTGTTTCATATCGCTTCTCCTTCACGCAACAAATAAAACTTATCGTGTCTTCAGGAGCCAATCATTGCGTTTGGTCAAATCCAATCGGTGTCTGCTTCAGCGATAAGCCGGCTGCGTACATAAGCTGCGAGATAGCGTGACGAACGATGCCCCCTGCTCGCAACACGCTCATTCGTACCGGAGCGCCTCGATGGGATCGAGATTGGCTGCCTTATGGGCCGGATAGTAACCAAAGAAGACTCCGACCATTGCCGAGAACAGAAAACCTCCTGTCATTGCGGCCACCGAAAGTGGCGCCGGCCAGTTGAAGACCTGTGAAATCACCAGGGAAACAGCAATGCCCATGACAATTCCGGCAATGCCGCCACTGACGCTGAGAAAGATCGCTTCGGCCAGAAACTGCAATAGAACATGTAGGCGCCGGGCACCGATCGCCATGCGCAGACCAATCTCCCGAGTTCGTTCCGTCACCGATACCAGCAGAATATTCATAATGCCGATTCCGCCGACAAGAAGAGAGATCGATGCGACGACCGCAAGCAGGAGGGCCATAATCCGGCTGCTGCTTTTAGCCGCCTCCGCGAATTGGCTGAGGTTACGGACATCGAAATCCTTGTTTTGGGTCGCCTTGATGTTGTGGCGTCGCGTCAGAATATCGTTAATGTCTTTGACCGCCTCGGATACTTGGTCGGCGCTCTTTGCCTGAACGAACAGCATATTGGCAAATCCCGTCAGGCGGGGTTGCAGATTGTAGGGATTCGGTACCGGCAAATAGACCCAGTTGTTGGGCGTTTGCACCTGGCTCGGTGCTGCAACACCCAGTACGCGTCGTTCGGCGGTCGTAAACGGGATCATGACAACATCGTCTTGATCTTGTCCCATTGCCGACTGGCCTTTGCCCGCCAGCAGGCCAACGACTCGCATCGGAACATTCCGAATTCTGATCGTCGCTCCGATCGGATTTTCGGTCGTAGCGAACAGCTGACGATAAACCGTCTGACCGATGACGGCGACCAGATCGCCATTGCGTTCGTCTTCGCCGCTTATCGGCGCGCCGGCGGCGATATGCCAATTGGTGATGGCCGGATAGGCTTCGCTGACCCCCTGAATATTCGTTGTCCAATTTTTGCTGCCATATTCGGCCTGGCCCTGCTGGCGGATGAGATAGCCGATATTCGCGACAGCTGTATCCTCTCCGATCGCCCTGGCATCCGCAACGGTCAGCGTGCTTGCGCTGCCATATCCTATCCGCGCGCCACCGCTTGTGAGCGCTCCTGGCAGAACCACCACGACGTTCGTTCCAAGGCTTTCGATTTGTCTCGCAACGGCGTTGTTTGCACCTTGTCCAACTGCCACCATCACGATAAGCGCCGCCACACCGATGAAGACGCCCAGCATCGTCAGTATCGATCGCATCTTGTTGCGACGGATAGCCTGCCCGGCTGCACCGAGCGCCATAAGCCCGAAGGCGAGGCCACCACTGGATTCCGATCGCACTCTGCCATCATTGTCGGCGCTCGGCACTAGAGACACATTGGCCCGGTTGCGTTCGATCTTTCGTTCATCCGCAACGATCTGGCCGTCGCGCATGGTTACGATACGATCGGCATAGGCGGCGATGTCCGCCTCGTGCGTGATCAGCACTATAGTTACGCCTTGGTGGCGATTGAGAGCGACAAGGACTTCCATGATCTCATGCGAGGTCTTCGTGTCGAGGTTTCCCGTTGGTTCGTCCGCCAGAAGCAGATGAGGAGAGTTGATCAAAGCGCGCGCTATGGCGACTCGCTGCTGTTGGCCGCCGGATAGCTGACCGGGCGTGTTGCGTTCGCGATCTCCAAGCCCCAAGCGAGCAAGCGAAGCGCGCGCATGTTCTACCGCACCGGCACCGTCGACCGTGCCAGCTTTGGCATAGTAGAGCGGCAGGCGAACATTTTCGAGGGCACTCGTACGCGGCAACAGGTTGAAGCTCTGAAAGACGAAACCGAGTCGTTCGCTTCGAATAGCGGCGAGAGCCGGTTCTGTAAGTTTCGCGACATCGACGCCCTCAAAAAGATAGCTACCGCTGCTTGGGCGATCGAGGCAGCCGAGAATCGATATCAATGTGGATTTTCCTGAACCTGACGACCCTACGATCGCAATGAATTCGCCCCGCTCGACCTTGATATTGACCCCGCGGATCGCCTTGACCTCCGTGCCGCCGACCACAAAAGTTCTTGTGACATCCTTCAATTCTATAACGGGCTGAGTTTCCTGAAATGTCATGGCAGAACCGCCTTTACAATCTAAGGAGGCGGGAGAGAGCCGACGAATTCGATGATGTACTTTGTCCGACGATGACCTTGTCACCGACGGACAGGTCGCCCGCCTCGATCGCGGTGAAGGACTGGTCGCTTATACCTGTTCTTACGGGCACCAGGGTCAGCACACCGCTGCGCTGCACCCATACATGTGCCGCCTTCATATCTGCGGGGTAGGGTGTTGTGGACGGAATCGAGCCCTCTCTTGGCTGGAACCGCAGAGCCTGGTTGGGAACGCGAAGGACGCTCGTCTGATGATCGGTAACAATGCTCAGCGACGCGGTCATACCCGGTTTCAGGGCAAGATCCGCGTTGTCGACGCCGACGACCGCATCGAAAGTGACGATATTTTGAACGGTTTGCGGCGATTGCCGAACTTGTTTGACTTTACCTTCAAAGGCTCGCGCCGGAAAGGCATCGACACTGAAAGTAACCGGCTCGCCCTCTCGGATAGCCCCGATATCGCTTTCGCTGATGTTGGTATCCACCTGCATTCTGGTTAGATCGGTGGCGATGAGGAAAAGTGTGGGGGTCTGGAAGCTCGCGGCCACAGTCTGGCCCTGGCTCACATTGCGGGAAACTACGACGCCATTAACGGGTGAGCGTATGTTCGTATAGTCGAGATTGATCTGCGCGGCGGCAAGCTCGGCTTTGCGCTGCTCGATTACCGCCTGGTCAAGGGCCACCTGCGCTTCGGCCTGCTCGGCAAGGTTTTTGGCGATATCGACGGTGTCCTGAGAGACTGCTTGAGGCTCTATGAGACGGCGGCTCCTTTCATAGTTCAATTGCGCATAATCCAAATTGGCCTTATCTTTGCTCATCTGAGCATTGGCGACCGATAGATTTGCAGAGTCCTGATTGACGGTGGTCTGGTAGGGGCGTGGGTCGATAGTCGCACACACCTGTCCCGCCTTGACCACGGTATTGTAGTCGCAGCGGATCTCCGTGATCGGGCCGGATACATAGCTGCCGACGATGATGGTGAGTTCCGGATTGACTGTTCCGGTTGCTGTCACCTGCCGTACCACGTCACCTTTAGTCACGAGGGCGATCTCGAAGGACGGCGTTATAGGTTTTCCAATGCGCTGCCAGACAACGATGAACGCAAACGCCGACACGACCGTCATGCTTGCCAGCAACCAAGGCCAAAGCACCCGGCGTTTCCGCGCCTTCGGCGTTGTCGCCGGCGCGGAAACCTCACGCAGTAGCGGTCGCGCTTCGATTGAGCCATCCATGCACCATACTCCTTCTGTGCTCCAACTCTGCCATCGCGAGACAGTCTGGACATTGATCTGGCGCAAAGGTCATAGAGTGGACGTGGCGGCTATCGCCTCCAAAACGTCGTGAGATCGATCTCATCTCCAAGAGCGATGCATCTACTGCACGCCGGCTGGGTATCCCCGGTTACGAAGGCTGTGCCAGAATGGCTGTGCTCCGCTGCGCCGCAGTAACTCCGCGCAGGCGGGCCACGATTATGTGGCGTGAGAGCCTCCGGTCGGCCAATCTGGAAGCGATGGCGTATCCGATATCGATTGATACGGCCATCCAGCCATCGATCGATCATTATGACGATATCCAGACGCATAAGCGCTAGATTTTGGTATTTACATTCCTCTTGCTGAAACAAGCAAAAGTAGAAATCCCTCCAATGATTCCGAAATCAAAAGCTGTTCTCAGCTGTACATGCGAAGATTTGGAGGTTAAGCTAATTTAGCCTTCTGCAAAGACTATGTGAGGGGCGGATGCGACGCTTCATCGTTCGGCAGAATATCGAGCGCTTCGAGCGCCTGCTTAGCGAAGGCTTGGACGATCATGAGCGCTCGATGTTTGAGCAACTGCTCGCTCAAGCGCGCAATGAATTATACTGGCTGGAGAATATTTGGTCACAAACCTGTCCGCATCTCGGTATTTCGGATTCCGCCGGGGCTAACGCCGAAAGATGTCTCGATCGCGTTGTCATGGCCCGGGGCGCCAACTTTGGAAGTTTGCAGCTGTTGGATATCGACACGGCTCATCTCTGCCTTATTGCCCACCACAATTTTGATCGCTCTTCCGTCGAACAGTTTGCAAGGGTGCGGAACGGAGAGGCGACGACCTGCGATGCCGCTCGCATTTTACAAGCATCCGTCTTCGTTGAAGATATCGAGAGTGCCGATGGGTTTGCTTCTTTGAGAGGCTGGACTCGCAGGATCGGTATTCGAGCGATCCAGACAACGCCGATATTCGGCCATTCCGGAAAGTTCATTGGCGCGTTTTCCACGCACTATGCGAGTCCACGTTCCTTTTCGAGCGAGGAAAGGGAAATGAATTCTGTCAGTTCTGAACAGTTTAGACGCTTGTTCGCTGACATGGGACGAACATAGGTTGCGAACCGGCATTAGTTTCCGATGCCGATGAGAGCGACAAATAGTTGTTGGCTGACGTGGCCAAAATGGCTGTTTTTGGAGATCCGTTCTGGTGGTGCGACTTCTATTTTCTGAAGGATTCCTAGAAATTGAACGCACTCAGCGCTGCTCATCCGCAGTTTGTTCTTCTGAGGCAACGGAGTGATCGCCGGTTCAAATCCCAACAAGAGCCTCACCTGCGTTTATAGTCACGCAGGCATGGCGCGGATAGAGTCAAGGCTTCGGATGCAAGGACGGCGTTCTCTCCCGTGACAATCAGAACGCGCTCTTCACAACGCCGCCATCGACCCGCAGTGCCGCGCCATTGGTGGCCGAGGATAGCGGGCTTGCCACATAGGCAACCATGGTTGCGATTTCCTCAGGCGTCGTGAAGCGTTTGATCAGTGAAGTTGGTCGGATTTTCTCGAAGAACTCGGTCTCGAATTGCGCGAAAGTCTTCCCTTCGGATCCGGGCAACGCGGCGACAAAATCGATGACGCCGCGCGACTTCGTTGGACCTGGCAACACGCTGTTGACCGTGATCGCGGTGCCAGCAACGGATTCGGCGATACCGCGCGCCGCTGCGATCTGGGCCGCCTTGGTCACGCCGTAGTGCACCATCTCGGCAGGAATATGTACGCCGCTTTCGCTCGATATAAAGATGATGCGGCCCCAGTTACGCTGGCGCATCGCGGGCAGATAAAGACGGGCGAGACGAACACCTGAAAGCACGTTGACATCGAAGAAATGCCGCCAGTCAGCATCCGGGATTTCTTCGAACGGCTTGGGTTCGAAGATGCCGAGATTGTTGATCAGGATCTCGACATTTGGAAAGCGTTTCGTAATCGCATCGGCGGCTGCTTCAGTTCCGAGATCGCCGGCAAATCCGTCAACGCGACCGCTTCCAATCGCGACAAGTTCGGCGACCGTGCGATCGACGGCATCTTGGGTTCGTCCATTAACGATGACATGGGCGCCCTCGCGAACAAGAGTTGCCGCGATTGCATGACCGATGCCGGCGGTGCTGCCGGTAACGAGAGCCAGTTTACCGTTGAGTTCGAGGTTCATGAGAATTCTCCGATGAAAGACACAACAGATCGATTGAGCATGAAAAGCGCGTTAACCGAGAGGCGGCGGCGTCGCATTGAGCTTTGCCACCCTACGGCAGATCCGGTTGGTAGACCAGTTTGCCTTCCTTGATAACGATGGTCGATCCACAGGGCTCGCGAGACGCGACTGCCAGCGCATCATCGGAGTTCATTGCTGTGTAGACGACCTTTCATCCGCGCATCGACCTCCTTGCGCTGCAAATTCGACTGCTCGCGCGGCAGCGGCATGGCTGTGTGCCGTCGTCTCGATCTCGACCCCGTCGAGCGATATGCCGGCGTTGGTCGCCGCGGCGCGAATCTTCGCCTCTGGTCCTATCAGCAGCGGGGAGATCAGGCCCTCGTCGCGCGCCTCCACCGCCGCCAGGATCGCCTCCGGGCTACAGGGGTGCACGCCGGCCGTCCGCAGCGCAGGCGCGGCTCGGGCCCTGGCGATGAAGTGTTCGTAACGGTTATGTGGGAGGAAATCGGTCATGGGCCGGATCATCGCTGCATCACGTAGCTACCAGGCGCATCGCAAAGCGGAGGGTAGCCCTTGATCGGAGCGCCCATGGTGGGCGGCGCGACGGGTTCGCTATTTGTCTGCGCCGACAGCCACGCCTCCCAGGCAGGCCACCAAGATCCGTCGCGAACCGGCGCTACCGAGTACCATTCATCCGCGCTAAGGCAGGGGTCGTCTGGCTTTTTCTCCAGCATTCGGAAATACCGACCGCGATGGCCTGGCTCGCTGACAATACCCGCGTTGTGACCACCGCTGGTCAAAACGAAGGTTACGTCGGTATCGGTGAGATAGTGGATCTTATGGACCGAGCGCCAAGGGGCGACATGGTCACGTTCCGTGCCCACGGCGAGGATTGGAACACGAATGTTCTGGATGACGGCAGGTTGGCCATCAACCATATAGCGGCCGGAAGCAAGGTCGTTATGAAGAAAAAGGTTGCGCAGATAGTCGGACTGCATTTGGTAGGGCATGCGGGTGGCGTCGGCATTCCACGCCATCAGATCGTTCAGCGGCTCGCGTTCACCCATCAGATATTCGTGGATCATGCGGGACCAGATCAGGTCGTTGGACCGGAGCATCTGGAAAGCGCTAGACATTTGCGAGGCCTCGAGTGTGCCATGCTGCCACATCATGGCCTCTATAAAGGCGATTTGACTGTCGTCGATGAAAAGTTGCAATTCACCCGGCTCGGTGAAGTCGGTCTGTGCGGCAAAGAGCGTCACCGAGGCAAGACGATGGTCGCCGTCCTGCGCCATGGCGGCTGCCGCTAAGGTCAGTATCGTTCCGCCCAAACAGTAGCCGGCTGCATGAATCTTACGATCCGGGACGATAGCCGCGACTGCGTCGAGTGCCGCCATCACCCCGAACCTGCGATAATCATCGAGCGAGAGATCGCGATCTTCCGCGGTCACATTGCGCCAGGAAATGCAAAAAACGGTGTGGCCGCGTTCCACGAGGAAGCGGATCAGGGAGTTGGCCGGCGAAAGATCAAGGATGTAATATTTCATGATCCAGGCCGGCACGATGAGTACCGGCTCGGCTTGAACGGCGTTTGTCGCTGGTGCATATTGTATTAATTCGATCAGATGGTTGCGGAAGACGATTTTTCCAGGTGTCACCGCGACGTTCCGCCCGACCACGAAATCTTCCGTCCCGACTGGAGGCTGTCCCATCAGGAGGCGGTGACAATCCTCGGCCAAGTTTCGGGCGCCAAACAATAGATTTAGACCGCCGGTCTCCATTGTGCGCTGGATCGTTTCGGGATTGGCCCATAGCATATTGGCCGGCGATGCCATGTCGAGCCATTGCCGTATCGCAAACGACACGACGTCCTCATGATGCTGGGAGACGCCCGTGACATCGTGCGTGGCGTTGTGCCACCATTGCTGGGTCAAAAGGAACGCCTGCGCCCAGAAGCGATGGGGCCAACGCTGCCAGGCTTCATCCTGAAAACGCTCGTCGCCCGGGAGTGGCTCGATGCACCAGGGTGTGTCGGGATCTAGGATGGACTGTAGCATGTGAGTGAGGAGACGCATCGACTTCTGGTCCGCCTTTACGGCGAGTTCCGTTCGCTTACCCGGCGCCGCGGCGAGATGCGCCCCCCAATCGGCGAAGGCGAGCCAGAAAGCGGTCGGTGAAAACCCAAATGTCGCGCGGGCGATCGACGCACTTGTCATAAGATCGATTGCGCGGAAGCTTTCACCCAGGAACGGATTGCTCATGTCGGGTTCCGACGGCGCGAGGAGCTGAGCTTCCGTGGCTTTCATTGGGAGTGTGTCCATAGCAACATTTCCTTGAGCGGCGAATGAACCATCTTCCTTCGTTCTCACGCGGTTTCGTCGCAAAGTGTGGGGCAGCTTTCCGAATCTGAGTCTGTTACCTCCCGGAAAGGGGCGAGTAATCGGGCAATCCTGGGAGATGAGATTTCCCGCGTTACGCTACGACATATATCTACCGCCGTTGATCGACAGTGTTTCGCCGGTAATGAAGCCGGCCTTGTCCGAGACGAGAAAAATGGCGCCGCGCGCGATTTCCTCGGGTAGAGCCAGCCGTCTGGCTGGAACCGCATCGACGATCATCTTCAGGATATCGGGTCGCACGGTCGCGACCATGTCGGTCTTCGTGTAGCCCGGTGCAATCGCGTTGACCGTGATACCGCGCGGGGCACTCTCAAGCGCCAGTGCTTTGGTGAAGCCGATCATTCCTGCTTTGGCCGCTGCGTAATTGGTCTGCCCCGCCTGGCCCATGAGGCCGTTGACCGAACTGATGTTCACAATACGTCCAAAATTTCGCTCGCGCATGCTCTCGATCACGGCTCGGCACATGTTGAAGCATCCACCCAGATCGATATCGATGACAGAACGCCATTGCTCCTTAGTCATCTTGTGCAGCATGGAATCTCGCGTAATTCCCGCATTGTTGACGAGTATTTCGACCGGACCCAGCTTGGCAGCAACCTCAGCAACGCCGTGTGCGCAGGCATCGAAATCGGCGACATCCCAGGCGAATGTCGGAATTCCGTTTGACCGACCGAAGGCCTCGGCCCCTGCTTCATTGCCGAGATAGTTGACACAAACCCGATAGCCTGCCGCCTTCAGCGCCAGGCTTGTGGCGGCACCTATTCCTGTGACACCGCCCGTGACAAGTGCGATACGATTCATCGATGCCTCTAATCTTGTTGATCCAGCCGAGCCGCAAATATCAAGCGCTCACGTCGCCTTTGCTTGTTTGTTCTGGACCAGCATCAATCCGGCTGCGGGTCAGACACCATTGGAATCCGACCACGAGCACCGGTTTCGTCCAGCTTCCTTGCGTGCGTGGCGCGAGAAAATGCAATCCAGGAAGTTGTTTATTTCAGCGTTACAACAATGCCGCTTGCTGCAAGGTTGAGCTTCAGGCCCGACGTTTTTGAATGAAAATGGACGATGACCCCGTTTTGGTTTTCGAGCACCGCCACCGAGCCACCGCCGGCGATCGTCGCGCCGGCGCCAGCGGCGAAATAAGTGCCCGCGGCGTCGGCGGGATTCTTCAGATTGTAGACTGTTCCGGCGCCATCAATGCGATCAATGCCGATGTCAACAACACTCAGTCCCGAAACGGTGAAGGGATAGGGCTTGCCTTTGAACAACAGAGTTCCGTTGCCCCAGGTATATCCAACGCCAGCGGCGACACTGCCACCAGAGAATGCAATCGTAGCCGATGGGGCTTCTTGAGCGAAGCTGACAGCCGGTGACGCCAGAAGTGCGATGGTCATCAGACAAGTAGTTGACAAGCGTGACATGCGAACGTTCCTTCTTTGAGATAGAAATTTTGGAAATCAAGAAAACCGGCGTGGGCGCAAAACCGGCCTCGAAAAGCGCGACAATCTCGGAGCCATCGGTGGATGCTGAGTTGAGCGTGCTGCCCGCCAATTTCGTGATCGACCAAACCTCGGGTACTTTCCATTGGCATCCCGCTGCTATTTTCTAGCCATCAGCGGGCAAGAAGATTGCGGAATCATCGATGGTTAAGGAGGCGAGGGCACTCCCTGGCGCGTGACCGCGCTCACGGTTGCAGTGTTAAGCGTTTTTGGCCTCTTCTCGCACGATGCCGGCGGTATCGGACGCAAATCGCGCGTTGATCGCCAGGGTTTTGCTGATTTCTTTCGCATAGTCCGAAACCGCATCGCGCCAATAGTCGCCGATGACATCCAGGGTATCATTGGTTTTTTCCGCAGCTATGACGTCATCCATCAGCTTGATGTCGCGCTGAAAACGGTGCTGAAGGAATGATAGGCCTTCGACCTGATAGCGAAGCAATGCTTTCGCTATCGTTGTCGGTATCTTCAATGCGGACCCAGTCGGGTTGTTGCCATCGCTCAAGGCCAGGAATGACGCCATCGGAAGCTCGAAAGCAGACTTTAGAACTTGTTTCTGCATGACACGTTTTCTCCATTGAATACGCAGAAGCCTACCGCGCCGAGAAGGAAGCCACTTTGATCGAAGTCAAGAACCGATCTTCAGTTTCATCGGAAGCCGGAACCACGGTCGCACGATATCGGACAGCGGATTTCCGGCAGCTCACGTCGGTGGAAAGTTGTCTCTCGCGGAGATGAGCGTAATAGCCATGGATCGGCGGACGATCCAGCGATGAACCGTGGAGTGGTCGACGTGAATCCGCGCTCGGCCATCATCTCTTCCAGATCACGCAGGCTGAGATTGTAAGCCAGACACCAACGTGCGCACAGCAGGATTACAGATCGGTCGAAGTGACGGCTATTGAACATCAACGAGCTCCCTGAAATGGAAGAGCCTATGCTCCAGCCAACGTTACCGTGTGGTTTGCGACAGAGCAGACGCAGGTGCCCCAGGTTCCGGCGGGTGAAACTTTGCGCAAGCGTACCGGTTCGAAAGAATGTGATCTTCCGGCTTTCGCTCATCTGCGTTAAACACGCGCCGCAGCTCTAATATCTCCCGGAGCAGCACCAATTTAGCCTCACTCCGGTGGGGCTTTTCTTTGACTTCAATCGTGGCGGTCGTTTCGCGAATGGCGTCCTTGCGCGACATCTTGCAATGTCAGCGCCTTCGTCCTCTGGTCTGGTGAAAATCGCTTGGGGCTGCATGATGGAAACGTCCCGAGTCGAATCGATGACTTCGGTCGTCCCCGTCCTGTACAGCAATGCATGTTCAACCCCCGAGGTTGGCAATTTTGCAACACCGACTATGTCCGCTAAATTTCGAAGTTCTTATAGATGGACAACGGGAGAGGTTAGCGCTGATATGAAGTCGCAGGGTCCGGTCTTGGTTCGAAAGCAATGCGATGGGATTTTTAAGCTGGTGGCACATGGAAATGATCAGATTGCGCAGCTGGCTCGATACTCGCGCCGTTGCTGGATCATACGAGCCGTGGGCCTGCGATGCGATTGATCGCTTCGAGCGTGAGATCGAGGCTTTCTGTCGACGATCGGGATTTTTCGTCGTGATGTGAGGGTCGAAACTTGTGCAGGCAGCAAATGTTTCAACCCAGACAATAAGTCGGTTGGAACGAGGAGACCAATTACGAAATGGCACTCTGGACGGCATAAGGCAGGTGCATCGAAGATGCTGGTATAGAATTCATTCTGGAAGACGCCGATGGCTATGGAATCCGGATCAAGAAGCCGCAATTGCCGCCATCGTAGGCTCGACTGCAAACAAGCTCGCGCGGCATGGGGACATATGTAGCGAACATCGTTGTCGTATGGCGGACCGCTTTAAAGCAGAGGACGGGGCAAACTAGATCTCTTTTGATTGGGGAACAAAGACGTAAAAGCGGTGGTCAGGCCCGGTCTTGCTCGAATGCGTCGGCATCGAGCGCCTCGATCCGTTCGACATCGACGTCGTCCAATGCAGTGAACTCCTTCGTGCGTGCCGTCTGCGACAGCCGGCCGTCGATCCGTTCGAGGAATTTGTGCAGCAGTTCGACTTGAGCTGTTGGCATGTCGACGATCATTGCCAGGGCGCTGAAAAATGTCGCAATCAGGCTGGGCGAGCTATTTGGCCCATTGGATAATCTCCAGTGTCGCGACGACCTTCCTTAGACAACCATCGTCTTCGACCCTGCGGACCACACCATGCGATTGGCCAATTACGGCAATTGTACTTGTAATGCATTGCGCTAGCATAGACGACCACCTTTCGTCTGTGCCCACCGTTAACGTTCATTCCTATCGAACGACGCGCTTTCCGGCGAAAAATCCGAAATGACGCTCTTAATGGAAGCAGGACCGCCGACCGCGCCGTCACTTCGGGGCTGCCAGCCTAAGATGCCTGGAGCCGTTCAGCAGTGAGTTGAAATTCCGACCTTAGGAATGATGCAAGCTGGCGAACAGGAAGACGCGGTTGCATCGGCAGAATCATGGCAAGGCGCAGCAGAGGGAGTGTGGGCAGGCCGTCTCCTTCGCCGAGGCGGCGCCAATCGACCGGAACCGCGCTTTCCGGCAGCACTGTCAGAACATCTCCCGAAGCAACTGCCAAGCGAATGCCTGCGATGTCCGACGAGGAGTAAACGATACGCCAGTTTCGGGCCTGCTGGTCCAATGCCGCAAGTATCTGGGGTCGCGCGCGGCAGCCATCGGGAAAAAGTGCAAGGTGAAGATTGGTGGCCGTCTCCGGCGACCGGTTTGGGCCGCAACACCAGACCTGGCGCTCCTCGCGAATGATCTCCCCCTTGGGCTCGGAAACGCTCTGCGTCACGATCGCGACATCTAGGTCGCGCGATTCTACCATCTGTTCCAGCCGATGCGAAAAATCGTGCCGAAGATCGAGGCTGACATTCGGATGGCGAGGCACGAAACGATCCAAAAGGGCGGTGCCGAAAAGGGTGAGGTAGTCGTCCGGCATGCCGAGCCGAACCCGGCTTTCGTTTCGTCCTTCGAGAAGCATCGCAAGCGCCTCGTCCTCGATCGCGCGGATCCTGCGCGCATAGCCTAAGAGCCGCTGTCCCGTCGGGGTTAGTGAAACACGTCGATGCGCGCGCTCAAAGAGGCGCAGATCGAGCCGCTCCTCCCACTTCGCGACGGCCATGCTGACGGCAGCCTGCGTGCGGCCAAGCCTCTCGGCTGCGGCTGTGAAGCTCCCGGTTTCCGCTACGGCAAGAAACGCAGCCAAGGCATCGCTATCGAGGTTTCTCATGATCTATCGCACCAGTTTGATAGCGTTTCTATACGCCTGATGCAGCCTTTGTGAAAGATCAGTGACGCTTATGGATCAATAAGAAATCTCTGCTTTCGCCTCCGGCTGGCGCGATTATGGTTTCATCCCGTGCTTACCAATCCTAAGAAAAAGGGGAACAACGTGAAACACAAATTCCATGCCACGCTCATCTCGGCACTCCTGTCTGGCGCTGTACTTTCATGCGCCTTTGCCTTTCCGGCCGCAGCGGAAACTACATTGCGGCTCGCGCATGCATCGTCGCCGGACAGCCTGATCAACAAGGCGGTTGAAAAATTTGCGGCGGAGGTGAAGGAGGAGAGCAAGGGATCAGTCGTGATCCAGATCTTCCCGAACGGCCAGCTTGGCGACGAAGGCCCGATCGCGGACGGCGTCGGCGCCGGCGCGATCGACATCGGCCTGGGTGGATCGATCGACGCGATCGATCCGCGTCTCAACGTGCTCTCGCTGCCGTTCCTCTTCAAGGACGCCGCGAATGTGCACAAGTTCCTGGATAGCGAACAGGGGCAGGCAGTGCAGCATTTCGGTGAAAAACGCGGCTATCTCATGCTCGGCGCACTGGATTCAGGCTTCCGCCAGTTTGCCACCAGCAAAGCCATCGAAAAGCCCGCAGACCTCTCGGGCGTCAAGATCCGCACTCCGCCGAACCCGGTCATTCTCGCAACCATGAAGCAGTTCGGCGCGCTTGCCGAGTCCATCCCCTTCGGCCAGGTCTACACCGCCCTGCAGTCGCACGTCGTTGCTGCGGTGGAGCCAGAGATGCGCGATTATTACGATTCCAAGTGGTATGAAGTCGCAAAGCATCTGACCATATCCAACTATATCTGGACCGCGAATTGGTGGTTCATGAACAAGGACCGGTTTGACGCTCTGACATCTGAGGAGCAGGTGGCCTTAAGAAAGTCGGCGACGGACACAGTTGCCTGGTATCGCAGCGAACTCGACAAAGCTTACGCCGACACCCAGGCATCTCTCGAATCCAAAGGCGTGACGGTAACGAAGGTCGACACAGCTCCATTCGCCGAGATGGTCAAGCCGGTTTATGCCCAGTTCGCTAAAGAATGGGGCGCCGATCTCGTTTCCGCGGTCGAAAAGTCCGCGGCCTCGAACTGAGGTCTAAGCCAATGGAACGAGTTCACAATTCTGCCTCGCCGCTGCGGCGGGGTCCGTTGACGCGCGCACTGGAGCTTCTGGGCGTTATCGCGTTCGTCGTGATGTTCTTTTCGACCTTGCTGGGCGTGATTGCGCGTTTCTTCGAATTCGGCGGCGTCGAGTGGTCGTTCGAGGTGGCAGGCATCGCCTTCATCTGGATCACCTTCATCGGACTGCTCAATGCAGAACTGCGGGGAGAAAACGTCGCATTTGAAGCGCTCAATCAGTCGGCGCCTCCCGCTTTGAAGCGGGTATTCGACCTGATCTCGATCCTTGCCCTTGTGACCATGGGCGGTGCATTCCTGATCAGTGGCTGGGCCGTCTGGCAGCGTTCCGCGATGGTTCCAACTGCCGTTCTGCGCATGCCGACGGGTGTCATCACAGCAACGGTGCTGATCCTCGGCCTCGGTGCGCTGGTGATTGGCATTAGACGCCTGCTTGTCCTCACTGGTTTCAAGCAACGGCAGGAGGAGCCGGTATGACCGTCGCTGTTCTCATCATCAGCTTTTCCTTTTTGCTCCTGATCGGCGTTCCGATCGCCTGGTGCATGGGCATCGCAAGTCTCATCACAATCTATGTCGGCGGTCTGCATCTTCCGACTGCATGGTTCGCACAGCAGACGCTGCGCGGCGCTGACGCGATCACGCTTGCCGCAATCCCGCTCTTCCTCTTTGCCGGTGAGTTGATGAACCGTGGAGGGTTGACGACACGCATCATGAGGGTCGCCGAGCATATTTTCGGCCGCATCACCGGAGGCCTCGGTCTCGTCAATGTCGCAACCGCTCTCGTCTATGGCGGCATCAGCGGTTCGGCGACGGCCGACACCGGCGCGGTAGGATCGATCATGATCCCCGCGATGGCGCAGCGTGGCTACCCTAAGGCCTTTGCGGCTGCAGTGACGGCCGCCTCCGGTACCCTCGGCATCATCGGCCCGCAGAGTGTTATTCTGATCCTTTACGGAGTCCTGACCAACACCTCGATCGGGGGTCTGCTGGTGGCGGCTCTCATTCCCGGCGCTTTCATCGCCGCAACTTTCATGATCACGTCCTACATTGTGGCGCGACGCCACAATTTTCCGAGAAACGAGGCCCCTGCGATCTGGGGCGAGATCGGGCGTGACGTTATTGGCGCCCTGCCGGCACTTCTGATGCCGGTGCTCGTGCTCGGTTCGATCATCGGCGGCATTGCTACCGCGACGGAAGCCTCTGCATTGGCAGTGGTCTATTCCTTCCTGGTCGGTATCCTCGTCTATCGCGAGCTACCGCTTCGTTCTCTCTATGCTGCGGCATCCGCGGCAGTCGCAACAACCGGCGTCATTATGATGATCATGGCGTTGGCAACCCCATTCGGTTGGATTTTGACCGTTGAACAGGTTCCGGCCAACGCGGCGGCCTGGATCACAGGGCTCCATACGGGACCGATTGTAACGATCATTCTCGTTCTGGTCCTCCTAAAGGTCGTTGGCTTCTGGCTCGACCTCGGGCCGGCCCTGATCATTCTCGCGCCGATCCTGGTTCCGATTGCGCTTGCCGCTGGCATGACGCCCTACCAGACGGGGATCGTCTTCACCATGACGCTCGGCATTGGCCTTTTCACGCCGCCGATCGGCACAAACATCTTCGTGGTCTGCAACGTGGCCAAGCTCGACATGTGGTCGGTTTCTGTTTGGCTCGTCCCCTATTGGATCGCAAGCATCGTCTGCGTGGCGGGTCTCGTCGCGTTCCCGTCATTGACAGAATGGCTCCCGAAGCTTTTTGGAGTTTAAAAATGCAACATCTCGTCTGTGGGATATCCAGCGCGGGTCGGGTCGTGCCCGATGTGGATGGAGAGCCGTTTCTGGTCGAAAAAGCTCAGGGTCCCTACGTCTGGGACCAGAAGGGCCGAAGGTACGCAGATACGGCTCTCGGTTTCGGCGCGACGTTCTTAGGTCATACTGATCCGGACGTGACCGAGGCCGTGCGGGTTGCCATGGAACGTGGCTCGATGCCGGCCTACGCTCACGCTCTCGAGGAAGAAGCCGCCTCTAGTCTTGCCGCTCATACGAAAGACCTCAGTAAGGTGATCTTTCTAAATTCCGGCAGCGAAGCGGTTCATCTCGCCTGTCGTACCGCCCGTGCAGTCACGGGGCGGCGCAAGATCGTCAAGATGGCGGCTGGATACGACGGCTGGTTCGACGATGTCGCGTTCGGCAACGCCGGATCACAAGAAGCTCTGATGGGATCCAACGTTCGACCGAGCAACGGAGACACACTTCTGCTCCGCTTCAACGACGTTGCGGATGCGGAGCTTCTCTTTTCTGAATGCAACGACGTTGCAGCCATTGTCCTGGAGCCCATGATGGCGAATGCCGGGTGCGTCGTGGCCAAGCCCGGCTACCTCGAACACGTCGTATCGCTTGCGCGCAAGCGCGGTGCGTTGGTCATCATGGACGAAGTGCTCATGGGCTTCCGTCTCCATCCGGGCTTAGCCTCGCACCATCTTGGCATTTCTCCTGATCTTGCAACTGTCGGCAAAGCGATCGGTAACGGCTACGCAGTCGCAGCCTTGGTTGGCCATCCGGACATCATGTCCGCCTTCGAGGACAAGCGCGTCGCGCGCGCCGGGACCTACAGCGGCAATCCGGTAGCCTGCGCTGCCGTAAACGCATCGATGAAGGTCGTCGATACGATCGATTACGCTGCCTTGCGTCAGGCCGGCGACGCCTTGCGAGAGACCATCCGCGTGTCGTTTGAAGAAAACGGCGCAGATGTTGTTACCAGCGGATACGGCACTGTCTTCACCCTCTGGAGCTCGCGCAGCGCCCCAATCGACTATCGGGAGGCGGTCCAGAAGGCCGACCCGTCGTTTTCCGCCAACATGCATATCGCACTTCGCCGCGCCGGGGTGATGTCGATGTTCGGCACTTATGGCAGGCACTACATCTCTGCACGAAATAGCGCACCTGTCATGCAGCAACTGGCGGAAGGTTTCGCCTCCGCCGCCCAGCAACTTGCAGTCTGAAGTTGTCGGCCGGAGCAGTTCCGGCCGTCTTTTGCTTTAAGGGAGAGAGAATGCCTGTGATCTATGTCCTCAACGGACCAAACCTCAACCTTCTCGGAAAGAGGCAGCCACACATCTATGGCGGCAAGACCCTGGCCGACGTCGAAACCGAAGTTCGCGGCCTTGCAAGCGAGCTCGGATTCGATATTCGCTTTCATCAGAGCAACCGGGAATATGAGATAATCGACTGGATCCACGAGGCCCGGGAGGACGGGGCCGCGGTCGTGATCAATCCGGCCGCATTCACGCATACTTCGGTCGCAATTCTCGACGCCCTTAACGCCTTTGAGGGGCCAGTCATCGAGATACATATTTCGAATGTGCACCAACGCGAGAGCTTCCGACATCATTCGTTCGTGTCGCTGCGCGCCGACGGCATCATCGTCGGAATGGGGACCGATGGCTACCTGCTGGCTCTGCGCGGCGCGATTTCAAGACTGAATGCGCAGCGTAGCAAGAAATGAAGACGTCGATCGCAACAGTCTCGATCAGCGGCGAGTTTCCGGAGAAGCTCGCGGCGATCGCCAAGGCGGGCTTCACGGGCGTCGAAATCTTTGAGAACGATTTTCTAACCTATGACGCATCGCCGCGTCAGGTCGCTGCCCTGGTCCGTGATCATGGGCTTGAGGTCACACTGTTCCAGCCGTTTCGTGACTTCGAAGGCATGCCTGAGCCGATGCGCGCACGCGGCTTCGAGCGCGCCAAGCGGAAATTCGACATCATGGGCGAACTTGGCACCGATCTGATGCTGATCTGCTCGAACGTGTCTCCGTTCGCGGTCGGCGGAATTGACCGTGCTGCTTCGGATTTTCAGCAGTTGGGAGAACTCGCTGCGGCACACGCGGTCAGGGTTGGCTTTGAGGCGCTCGCCTGGGGACGGCATGTCAGCGACCATCGCGACGCTTGGGAAATTGTTCGACGGGCGGATCATGTAAACGTCGGCTTGATCCTCGACAGCTTTCATACGCTTGCCCGCAAGATTGACCCCAACACGATTAGATCGATACCAGGCGACAAGATCTTCATCGTCCAGCTTGCCGACGCGCCGTTGATCGATATGGATCTTTTGTACTGGAGCCGTCACTTCAGAAACATGCCAGGCGAAGGCGATCTCCCTGTTGTCGACTTCATGCGCGCCGTGGCGGCAACCGGATACGACGGTCCGTTGTCTCTGGAAATCTTCAACGATCAATTTCGAGGCGGCTCTCCGCGAGCGATCGCAGAGGACGGGCATCGTTCGCTGATCTATCTGATGGATTGCGTTGCGAGGCTAGAACCAGATCTGAGCACTGACGTCCCCGCTATGCCCAATCGGGTTCGTGCCGCAGGCGTCGAGTTTCTTGAATTTACGACGGACGAAGAGCAGAAACTTGAGCTCGAAGCACTGCTGTCGACGCTTGGATTTGCAAAAACCGGAAAGCACATCAATCGCTCGGTCGACCTTTTTACACAGGGCGATATCCGGATCGTAGTCAATACGGACACGAGAGGAGATACTTTCGCAAGTTCGTCATACGCGGTGCATGGTACCAATGCCTATGCGTATGGAATGAAAGTCGATGATGCGCGAGTGGCCGGCGACCGCGCCCGAAGCCTGGGCGCCGCTACGTTCTCAGAACCGCGATTTGGGGGAGAAGTCGCAGTGCCGGCGATCCAAGGGGTTGGCAATAGTGTGATTTATTTCCTGGATGATTCCGACGATCTGAAAACCATCTGGGATCGGGAGTTTGTTCGGGTACCCGTTGCTGATCCGGCAGACGATGCCCGCCTCACGCGGGTCGATCATATTGCCCAGACCACTCACTATGACGAGATGCTGACGTGGCTCTTGTTCTATACGTCGATCTTCGAGACCAGACGAGCGCCGATGATCGACGTGATCGATCCAGGCGGCCTTGTCAGGAGCCAGGCAATCGAGAGCCTGACCCAGCCGGGCTTCCGACTGACTATGAACGGTGTCGACAATCGCAAGACGTTCGCCGGCAAGTTCCTGGCCGAAGGCTTCGGAACGAGCATTCAGCACATTGCATTTGCGACTCAGGATATATTCGCAACGGCAGCTGCATTGCAGGCGCGCGGATTTCAGCCGCTGCCGATCTCTCGCAATTATTACGACGACCTCGAAGCACGTTTCGGGTTGTCGCCAGAGTTCTCCGACAGGCTTCGAGCGCACAGCATCCTCTATGACCGTGACGAGGCCGGCGAGTACTTTCAAATTTACAGCCGTACTTTGGGCCAGGGCTTCTTCTTTGAGATCGTTGAGAGAAGGGTCGGATACGCCGGCTACGGCGCTATGAACGCGCCGTTTCGCATTGCGGCACAACGCCGTCTATCTCGACCGGATGGTGTGCCAAAGGTGGGAGTGGGAAAAATGCGCGGGTAAGAGTCTTCCGGTACCCACATGCGACGACCGGATGCTGCCGGCCTGGCGATGGACAGCTGATTTGCGCAGCCCGGATCGAACTCAGGGATGCGTTACGTGACAGCAAGCCAGATGGAAATTAACCCGGTGGGTCGGTTCACCCCGGCGAACATCAAAGGGCGCAAATATTGGTACTTCGACATCCCGGACGGACACGGCGATACGAAACGTCGTTACGTCGGTCCTGCCGAAGATCCGGTTATCGCGCAGCGTAGCTGATCATAAGCGGGACAAGGATGACCTACGCGCTCGCAGGCGCTTGCCGATGGCGGTCTCTTTCGACTCTGGGGTGTTCTCATCGGGACGGTGGCCTTTCAGTGCTATTCGGGACTACTTGGCGTCCGCCTTCCCATGGCGCGGATCCACTACGCTTTCTCGACTTCCTCATAAGGGAGCCCGTCAGGACAATGCTGCTCCACCGAGGCGGTGTCCCAGTCGTCGTCCCTGACCCATCCCGGTATGCGGTCCGCAAGCTCATCGTCGCCAGCCGCCGAAACACTGACGGGCAGGGGCCAGCGAAGCGAGAGAAGGACGTTCGTCAAGCCGCGCTGCTCTTTGGGAACGGTCTATACCTCATAAGCTCAACGATCGTCCGACGCTGCGGACTTGCGCAACCTGCTACGCAAAGTTTGGGACTGATTGAGCGACGATGGTCGCCAAAGGCGTGAACGGCTGTCGCCACATTCAGCAACCGGTTCAACCACTCTGTCCCTGTCGTCGATGGAAAATTCGCTCGATCTGGGCGACAGCTGTGAAGAATACGATACCCGATAACGACGCAAGGAGCACCGCAGCGAAGAGCCTCTCCGCCTGATAGTTGAATGTCGACTGGATGATGACGGCGCCAAGCCCTTCGTTCGAGCCGATCCATTCCCCGACGATCGCGCCAATGACGCATGTCGTCGCGGAGATGCGCAGCGAAGCAAAGAGGAGAGGGGTTGCGCGGGGCGCACGCAGGCGCCAGAACGTCTCCCAATCACTGGCCGAAAGCACATGCATCAGCTCGAGTTCGTTGGCAGTTGCCAAATTGAGGCCCCGCGTTGTGTTTACCAATGTGGGGAAGAAGCAGAGCAGAGCCGCGATAATAACCTTGGGGAGAATTCCGAGACCGAAGACGAGGATGATGATCGGCGCAAGCGCAAGCACCGGGATCGTGTTGAACAACAACACGACCGGGAAATACGCCGTCCGAAGGCGAGGATTGTAAACGAAAACAATGGCCAAAAGCACAGCGAGGATATTGCCGAGCAGGAAGCCAAGCAGCGCTTCGTACCAAGTCGGAACTGCGTTCAACAACAGAAAACGCCATTCCGTTGCGAAGGTACGCACTACCGCAGCCGGCGTCGGCAGGATGTAGGCCGGAACACCAAGCGCTGGGATTAGCCATTGCCAAGCAGCCAATAGCGAACCGGCACCGATAGCAGGAAGGCCGGTCATTTCGACGATAGAGAGACGGTGCTTTATCATCCGGTCAAGCTCCTCCATCCCGCAACAACTGGCGCAGATGGGTTGCCGTTTCCTGAACCTCGGGGCTTTCACGGCGACAGAACCCATTATCGTCCTTCATCGGCAGCAGATCGATCAATGCCTGGACGCGTCCGGGATTGGCAGCAAGCACGAGCACCCGCCCGCCAAGATAGATGGCTTCGGTAATGCTGTGTGTCACGAAGAGGATGGTTGTTCCGGTGCGGTGCCAGATCGCCAGCAACTCATCGTTCAGGCGGTCGCGCGTGATCTCGTCGAGTGCGCCAAAGGGTTCATCCATAAGCAGGATGTCCGGCTCGCACTGCAGCGCCCGCGCGATGGCAACCCGCTGGCGCTGGCCTCCGGAGAGCTGATGCGGATAACGGCTGCCAAGATCCGAGAGGCCGACGAGGTCGAGCCAGTGGCTTGGCTTCGAATCCACCGATCGTGAAATGCTTTTCTTTCCGACCTGAAGCGGCAGTTCGACGTTTTGTCTGACCGTGCGCCAAGGTAGCAGGGTCGCTTCCTGGAAAACGAAGGCGACTTCCCTGCGCCGGCGCGCATCCGATGCCGTCTTGCCAAGCACGGTCAGCTGACCGCCAACAGGTGGGAGCAGGTCCGCCACTGCACGCAGGAAGGTCGACTTGCCGCAACCGGATGGGCCGAGAATTGTCAGGAATTCGCCCTTGCGGACAACCAGGTCGACGCCGGAGAGAACGCGGACTGTCTCGGTCGATCCTGCATATCCCAGATGCAATCCCTCCGCTTCGATAGCTATCGTGTCCCCCAACCTGTCCTCACGCAATCTTCGGACGGTCCGCAGCCGTCATCTCGAGAATCTTGGTTGAATAACAGTCCTCCAGCTTCGGAGCGCCAGACTTGAATTGACCGATTTTGTCATAGACGGTGATCTGTTCGGCAATTGCTGCCGGATCGAAGTCACCCCAGCCATCCCTGCCGGTCGCCGCGTCGAAGCTGAGCGACAGTATGCGCGACACCGTCTTCAGTTCGACGGCGAGATCGAGCTGCGGATAGGCCTCCACCGCGAGCTTGACTGCCTCGTCGGGATGTTGATGCGTCCATGCCCAACCCCTGGCAATCGCTCGTAGCACTTTTGCCAACGTATCGGCATGGTTTTCCAGGGCGTCGTCGGTCGCAAAATATACGTTGGCGTAGGAGGGCAATCCCGTATCTTTCATCATGAGATCGATCCTATCTGGTCCGATCACCGAAAGAGCCTGCGTGTTGGTGATCCAGCCGGTTACGGCATCGACCTGACCGGTGGTCAGAGGCGTTATATCGAAGCCAATGTTCGTAATGGTCAGGCTCGCAGGGTCGATGTTGTTCTTGAGAAGAATGGCATCCAGAACGTAGCGCGCCGTTGGCTGAATGCCGATACGCTTGCCCACAAGGTCTTGGACTGTACGGATGGGGGACTTGGGAAGGGAGTAGAAGGCAAAAGGCGCCATACGGAAGCCGCAGGCGAAAATCTTGATCGGAACGCCAGATGCACGGGCGAGCAGGAGCTGAGCCGAGTCCGAGAACTGGCCGAGCTGCGCCTGGCCAGTCACAACCGGCGGTACTGTCGCCGAATTGGGGCCGCCGGGAGAAAATTCAACTTCCAGGTCTTCCGCTTGGAACAGTCCCTGCTTGACGGCGACGATGTCGCCGATTTGTCCGTTGCTCATTAGCCAATCATATTTGATGACGACCTTGGCCGGATCTGCCTTTGAAATACGTGGGGTGAAGATGCTAATGCCTGCTGTTGCTGCAGCAAGGGCAAAAGCGCCTCCCTTCAGGACCGAGCGTCTGTCCAGGATCGTTCGCTTTCCATGTTCTGTCATGGCTTTGCCTTTCTCCTCTTATGTTCGGATGGTTTGACGGCATGGCATGTCAGTCGCTCTGGTCGATGTCTCCGACCGGGCCGCCATCGGCCCATGCGTAGATTTCCCAGAGATTGTCGTCCAGGTCAGCAAAATAACAGCAGCGTGCGTTCCAGTTGTAGTTCTGCGGCGGTGCCTGGAAGATCACGCCGGCGGCCTTGAGCTCCGCGTAGGCGGCGTCGACCTTTTCCGGGGAGGGGACTTCAATAGCTGCACAAGCCTTGTGCACACCGGGCGGTGCTTTGCGACCGGAGATGCCTGTATTCTCGGCAATATGGCCGATCTCCCAAAGCGCCAGCGTGATGCCCGCTCCTTTGAAATCGGCGAAGCCCGGAGCGCGACGACGCGGTTTGAAACCGAGGCGATCGACGTAGAAGGCAGAGGCTCTTTCGACATCCTCGACCAGAAAGCAGATGTCCGTAATCGGATTGATTTGCGCAAAAGCAGCCATATGAACTCTCCTGATGCGAAGAGTGTCGCAGGCCGCCGCCGCCAGGGATTTCAAATTCTTGCGATGCTCTTACGCAAAACTGCTAAGTTTGTTTCGCTCATTGGATCAAGGGCGGACCGAGCGCCGATATTCTTTTGGTGTCATTCCCATCAAGCGGCGGAAAACGCTGGAAAAATGTGCTTGGCTGGAAAAGCCGGTCGCGTAGGCTATTCCGGAAAGCGTTTCCTTTCCATCGGCGAGATAGAGCCGGGCCCGCTCGATTCTGCGCTCAAGGATGAAACGATGGGGGGCCATACTGGCAGCCTTCTTGAACTCCCTGCTGAAGTGGAAGGGGCTCATATTTGCCACACCGGCGAGTTCTTCGACGCTGAGATCGGCTCGTCCCAGCAGGCTCTCGATGTAATCGATCACGTGTCTGAGATTTTGCGAGGTCATTGGACGATCGCTCGGCGGAGACGCCGCCCCCAAAAGCTTCACGACGCAGCAGGCGAGCGCCATGCCGAGATGTTCTATCAGCAACGGATCGCTGCGGTCTCTCTGCTCGATGGCGAGGGCGAGGGATAGCGCGACCTGCAATGTCGTTGGGTCCGTCGTCGCGCTAAGTGCGTCGCCGTCCATATGCTCGGGATCGAAATCTCCGTTGACGAGACTGCTATAGAGCTTCGGCGATTGAAAGATGGAAATATAGTCGGCTTCGTCGCCGTCAACTTCAAGAGAAATGGTTGCGGGCTGAAAGCCCAAGGTAAAAGGTGCCCTAGTGACCTTGTGGAAGCTTCCTGTGCCAAGGCGATAGGCATATCTCCCGTGGGCTGTGCGGTTGATGGAGATGCGATGGAGCGAACCTCTTGAAATCATCTGACCCGCTGAGCTGCGATAGGTCTCGACGATCATGTCGTGCTGAATGAACGCCCGATAGTTCTCAAGCGACGGCCGGCTTATCGAAAATATCTGCGGATGGATGTCGAGCATTCTGTGTTCTCCATCGAGGAGAGAAGCAAATTTCGCGCCAAACTTCCAGCTCGGCTATGTCAGGCTGATTGGACAGTACTACCGGCGCGATCTGGTTTGCCCAGCCCAGCGAGTGTTGGCGCAGAATTCAACGTTGGAATATCGGAGCGATGCGTAGGCTTATTTTCGATGTCACTGCAGCGCATACAAGTTAGTGAGACTAACTCTTGGCGGAGCGAAGGTTGGCGGGAGTTTGATAAATCGTTGGGCATCGTAACGTTAACCTGTCGGCGATTGGCCCGTGCGATTTTGTGGCATGCACCGACGCTCTCGTGATCTCCTTTATCGCCGCCACCGTTTCCCAGCTGAAGTGATTGGCCACGCCGTCTGGCTGACTGTCGATCAGGGTGGTTTCGTTCTCCACATGTCGGTGCAAAGCCGCCGCAATACCAAGGCCGCCAAGCGTCTGATGCGAAAGCTTATCAAGGGCAGGGCCACTCGCCGCGTGTGATGATTACCGATAAGCTGCCATGCTACGGTGCGGCAAAGCGCGACATTACGCCCGGCGTCGAGCATCGCTCGTACAAAGAACTAAATAACCGTGCGGCGAATTCCCATCAACCCACACGACGGCGCGCGCGGCCGGCAAGAGGTCTCACCCGAGGTCCGTCAACTTTACGATGCCGGGCCGAATGTTCAAATCCGCTTAAGGTACAAATCGGCTCAGAAGATTCGCCCCGTTACTATCCGCGACAGCCATAGAGCCAGCCAGTAGTTCGGCAATGGCTTGATATGGCGTTGACGCGACGTCGCCAATCACCGCGTCTCGAGCATCCGCATTAAGCGGCCTCGATAGCTGTCGAGGATAACGGCCAGCACGATGACGGCGCCAATGACGATCGGCTTGATGTTGTCGTCAGCGCCCAACAGCTGCAAGCCCGTCGACAGCACCTGCAGGATACAGGCTCCCACCAGCGTTCCGACAATCGAGCCCTTGCCGCCCGAAAGGCTGGTGCCGCCGATAATGACCGCCGCGATGGCATTAAGCTCATAGCCAACGCCTGCAACCGGGCTGCCGACATTGAGCCGAAGCAGATAAACCATGGCTGCGATACCCGCCGTCAGCCCGGAAATCGTGAAGACCGCGATTTTGATCTTTTTTGGCTCATGCCCCGACAGCCGGACCGCCTCCTCATTGGTGCCGACCGCGAAAACAAATCGGCCGAACACCGTGTAGCGCAGGACAAACCAGCCGATGAGGACAACGACGATCGCAATCAGGAAGATCGATGGGAGTATGTCCCAGAAGATAAGGTTGCCGAAATCGACGAAAGGCTGCGGCAGGCCAGTGATGGTGGAGTTATCGCTGACGACGCGCGCCAGGCCGCTTGCAACATTTAGCATGCCGAGCGTGACGATGAAGGAGGGAAGCTTCCATTTCTCGCATACCCACCCGTTGACCGCTCCAAGGACGGCACCTGTGCCCATCGAAGCCAGCGACGCCAGCACGATCGCCTGCCAGGGGGAAAATCTGGGGTCGACCATGATCGTCGCACCGATGACGGTGCAAAGGGCAAGCAGCGAGCCGACCGAGAGATCGATGCCTCCAACGAGAATGACGAAGGTCATGCCGGAGGCAAGCACCGTGTTGATGGCGATCTGCACGAAGATCTTCAGAAAGTTCTCCGGCGTTGCGAAATATGGCGCCGTCACCGAGAAGAATATCAGGATCAGAACGAGAGCGATGGCAACGCCCGCTTCCTTCATCGAAATCCGGATGAGCTTGTCCCAGACGGTGCTCCCTTTCGCCTCGGCCTTGTTTTCAATGTTGCCGGACACGACTGTACTCCTTGTAGGCGAGTGAGAGGATCCTGCTCTCTTCGAATTGGTCCCGGGCGATCTCGCCGGCTATCTTGCCGTCCGAGAAAACGATGATGCGATGACAAATGCTGATGAGCTCGGGAAGGTCGGAGGAAACGACCAAGACCCCCTTTCCTTCAGCGGCAAATTTCCACAGAAGATCGTAGATCTCAGCCTTTGCGCCCACGTCGATCCCCCGGGTCGGCTCATCGAAGATCAGCACCTTTGGGCCGCGGAACAGCCATTTGGCAATAACCACCTTTTGCTGATTGCCGCCGGAAAACGTCCGGACTACCTGATGAACGGACGGCGTTTTTATATGCAGTTCCCGCACGAGGCGTTGCGAATGCTCGTCCTCGATCGTTCGACTGATCAAGCCTCTGCGAGAGACTTTGCCAATATCCGTGATGGTGGTGTTTTCGGCACAGCTCATGTCGAGCATCAAGCCCTGCATCTTGCGGTCTTCGGTTGCCAGGCACAGCCCTGCCGCAACCGCATCCTTAGGCGAATTGATTTGGACCGGCTCGCCATCTATGCGAATTTCCCCGGCCGCTTTCACATCTGCTCCGAATATGGCGCGAACTGCCTCCGTTCGACCACTGCCCACCAGCCCCGCAATGCCGACGATTTCACCCTTGGCGACGGAAAATGACAGTTTCGGGCCGTTTCGTGTCACCTTCAAGCCGGAGACACCGAGCGCTTCGCCCGATACGACGCTGTCGCCGCGAAAAGCACTATGATGCGAGAGCGTTCGTCCGACCATAAGTTCAACGATCTGCGGAATGGCTAGTCCTGCGAGCGACCGTGTAATCACATGCTGGCCGTCGCGCAGGATAGTGACATCGTCACCCACCTCGAAGATCTCCTCAAGCCTATGGGAGATGTAAAGCGTCGTGACGCCCCGCGCTTTCAACCGCTTCAGAATTTCGAACAGGCGATCGACCTCCTTGGAGGTCAAGGTCGCCGTCGGTTCGTCAAGAACCAGAAGCTTGCTTTCGTAGCAGAGCGCCTTGGCTATCTCGAGCAACTGCAACTGCGCGATGCTCAGGCGACTGGCAGGCGTCGTCGGGGCTACGTCGAGACCGACTTCTGCCAGGAGTTCCGCCGCCCTGGTGTTCATTTGCGTGTAGTTCACCAGGCCGTATCGGCGGGGTAGATGTTCAAAGAGCAGGTTTTCGGCAACGCTAAGATTGGAAAGAGGATGCAGTTCCTGGTGAATGACGCGGATGCCTGCCTTGAATGCCTCCAACGGAGAGGCTGGATCATAGCGCTCGCCGTCAAATAGGATTTGACCGTCATCAGGCCTGAAGACACCGCCGAGCAGGTTGATAAGGGTGGACTTGCCCGCGCCGTTTTCACCCAGAAGAACATGTCCCTTGCCGCGACCGATGCGTATCGAAACATCCCTGAGCGCCACGACGCCCGGGAATCGCTTGCCTATCCCCTCCAGCTTCAAGATGTAGTCATCTGCCGCGTCTGACACGTCCACCTCATGCATGGTCTATTGAAATAAGAAATGGCCGCCCGCCCGTTACTACGCCAAGGTGGCTCGAAAACCAGCTTTACCGGGCATTCCACGGGAAAGCGATCCGGCAGCGGATAGCGCCGGCCGAGCAGCCGGCGCTTTGTTTAGCCACTAAGCCAATGGCTCGGACTACTTGATGTCCTTGGCGGTAATGAGCGTGACGTCCGTCTTGACCCAGCCGCTGAATTTTTCGCCGGCGTATTCGCGAAGACCATACTTGATACCCAAGGCCGCCATCTCGGCACCATATTGCTCAACAGTGGCAAGCATTTTACCATCCTTGATCAACGGCTTGACAGATGGAATATTGTCGAAGCCGACGACCTTGATTTTGCCGCTCTGGCCAGACGCATCGAGAGCCTTGACGACGCCGAGCGCCATGGAGTCATTTGCGGCCATGACGCCCTGAATATCCTTATACTTGGTCAGGAAATTCGTCATGACGGTGTTGGCTTCTTCCGTCTCCCAATGGGCGGTCTTGCTGTCGAGAAGTTCGAGCTTGCCGTTCTTGATGGAGTCCATGAAGCCCACCTTGCGCTCCTTGGCGTTGTCGGCCTCAGGATTGCCTTCCAGGATTACGACCTTCGCGCCCGGCCCCAGCTCCTTGGCAAGAGCATCGCCCGAAAGCTTGGCGCCCTCAGTGTTGTCCGGCCCGAAGAAAGCAAGATCGACCCCGGCGGCCTTCTTCGCGTCCGCATCCAGGGGCACGTCGATGTTGATGACCTTGACGCCGGCCTTCACTGCCTTTGCAAGCGGAGTGACCATCGCCTTCGAGTCGGCCGGCGCAACGACGATGATGTCGTATTTCTGCGTCACGAAGTTTTCGACGGCATCGACCTGTGAGGCGAAATCACGCTCGTCCTTCATGCCGACGGCCTTGAAGTCGAACTTTTCCTTGTTCTCAGCCGCATACTTGTCGGCGCCTTCCTTCATCTGCTTGAAGAACTCATTGGACAAGGACTTCATGATGAGACCGACCTTGGGCTTGCTAGCCGCGAAGGCGGGCGACACGCCGCAAGACAGCGCAAGCATCAACGTGCCTGCAAGGCCAAGCTTCAACGCCGCACGGCGCGGCGCGCTGATCAAGACGGATTCATGCTTTTTGGAATTGGACATTTCTCTCCTCCCGAACGGTCCTGGGCTCAGCTCCACCTGAGTTGTCAACGACAATGAACCGTTTCCAGATACAATTGGGTAGCATGCTCTCAACAATTGTCAAGACGTCACAAATTAGAGCTAAAGTCGGCGTGGATTGCAATTTTCTCCATATGCTGCAGTATATGCGGTGAACCGTTTCCATCAGGCAGATGCGCTTTCCACTGCATGACGTCGCCGGCAGTCGAATTTGGATGCGTCGCTTCGATTAAGACGGTAGAGAGCACTTGCTGAAGCCCCGGATCACGCGACTTTTGGCCGCTGACGGCGAAGATGAAGGACATACGTTTCTGTTATGCCAAAGGTCGGAATTCGAGACGTTGCCAAGCTCGCGGGAGTTTCCACCGGGACCGTTTCGAGAGTTCTGAACAATCATCCCTCGGTCACACGGGATTTGAGGGCGCGCGTCAGCGGCATCATAGAAGAACTCGGCTATATGCCCGATCCGTCCGCAAGAAGCATGCGCAGCAAGGTTAGCCGCCTGATCGGCATCGTCATCCCTGATCTGACCAATCCCTTCTTCTCGGAACTCGTCCAATCAGCCGAGCAAGCTGCCGCAAGACGCGGCTATAACATCATCGTCATGACGTCTTTCGATCATGCGGCAAAGGAAGCAGACCGCATCGGGCAACTGACAAGCCGAAAGGTGGACGGCATCATTCTCGTTCCGAGCAACGATTTCCATACGATCAAGCTGCCGAAAGGGCTGCCGATCGTCGTGGTCGACCGTCTTATGCCCGGATATTCGGGCATCGCCTCCGACCACCGCAGCGGCGTTCGACTGGGTGTCGAATACCTTTTGAAACTCGGCCATCGTCGTATCGGCTTCATTTCAGGCCCAAAACATTCGGTCCCCGCCAGTGATCGTTTAACGGGTTATCGGGATGCGATGGAGCAGAACGGCGGCAAAGTGCAAAATGCCGAACCGTCGCTGATTGCCGAGGCGGCATTCGACTACGAGAGCGGGCGAGCGGCGGGAAACTATCTCCTCGCGCGTGCGCGTAGCGAGCGCCCGACAGCCATATTCGCGAGCTCGGACCAGCAGGCGATCGGTTGCATGCGGGCGGCATATGATTTGGGTATCCCGATACCCGCAGCCCTTTCCATCGTAGGCTTTGACGGCATCCCGCTGTCAAGCATGACAATCCCACGCCTGACGACAATGAAGCAGCCGATCCAAAAAATCGCGGCAGCAGCCGTGGCGGTCCTGTTGAATGAGCGGCCCGCACCAAGCGTCGACCATCCGATCTTATTCGCCTGCGAGCTTTCTGAGGGCGAAACAACTGCGGCTCCTCAACCAGACTAAGATTTTGGCATAGTCGCGCGGCCGCTTTATCGCAAGGAGCGCAATTTCTGACGCTCGCGGGCAGGGCGTCGAGCGTTTCGCCCACAGCAAATTCCACCACAACACAAAGTGAGGAAGTCCCCGTTCAAATGCAAAGCGACCGCGCAACCTGCGGCACCAAGGCTACCGTCCCTTGGGGTGGAAAGGACCGGTCAGCTCAGGCTTTTCTAAGTTCCTCAAATGGAACAACTTGATTGCGGGGTAGGGAGCGCTTGCCCAGCTTGCGAAATAGTCAACGCTGACGTCGTTATCCAAGCCGCGGACATTGCCCTTTGTCAGCCGCGGTTCGGTAGAATTACTTTTTGTCTCTTCGTTTCAAACGGATACTGATTGGACCGCCCTCATCCTGACTGAGCTCGAACTGATTTGTCTTGCGAACAAGGTCGCTGAGTTTTCGAAAGCCGAATGTGCGTGGGTCGAAATCCGGCGCGAGATTCAGGAGCTGCTTGCCAACTGTGCCCAGATTGACCCAGCCGTCCTCGCTGTCCTCCTGCAATAGGACTCTCTTGATCAGTGGGACGGCGGTGCTCGCCGGCTGCAGCGGTTTGTCGGCAGACGCGATGGCCTGGCCGTCCTTGGCCCCGCCGGGCAGCAGGTTTTCGGTATAGATGAACCGCCTGCAAGCCTGACGAAAACTCTCCGGTGTCTTCTGTTCGCCGAAACCGAATACATCCACGCCCTGTTCGCGGATACGAGCGGCAAGTCGGGTGAAATCGCTGTCCGATGACACGAGGCAGAGCCCATCGAAACGGCCGCTGTGCAGCAAGTCCATCGCATCGATGACCAAAGTAATATCCGAAGCATTCTTTCCTGTCGTATAGGCAAATTGTTGCTGCGGAATAATAGCGTGTTTGGCTAGCACATCAGCCCACCCTTTCGAGCGCGTACCGGAAAAGTCGCCATAGATCCGGCGGACGCTCGCCTCGCCGATCTTGGCGACTTCTTCAAACAAGCCGTCGGCGATCTTGGCCGATGTGTTGTCGGCGTCGATCAGCACGGCGAGGCGCGGAGAACGTGTTTCAGATGGCATTTCGCTCCTCATAGGTGAAACGGACCCGAACCTCACACAGGGTACTCGTTCGAAACCGACGCGTCAGCCGCTGTCACCAGAATTGGCCGTACTTCGTGCTCTCTCTCTCTTCGGCGGCAGGACCAATTGGCATAGACGGCGAGACGCTCGCGTCTCGCGTCCGTTGGACGTAAGCCTACGATTTGTTGCTGCTGCTCCACCTGCTTCCGTAGATGCTGCAATATAGGCTAACTTCGGTTCACCAGGTGGTTTGTTTTACGCCATTCTTCGTACTCTCCACGGGCATCGTCATGCAGCGGATAATATCGCTGCAACGACCCACCCTCCATAAGCTTCACTCGCGAAAACTCCTCCCAATCGTGATGCTTTTGCGACTCTTCGATTACCTTAGAGGCCATTGCGACTGGAAGCACCACCACCCCGTCGTCGTCGGCGACGATGATGTCGCCGGGGATTACCGTGACACCGCCGCAGGCAATCGGAACGTTGACGGCATTGGGATAGATGCTGGTCTGCACATGATAGTTGGGCGTCCAGCCGCGCAGCCATAGGGGGAGATCCAGCTTTTCAACATTGGGCCGATCGCGCATGCACCCGTCGATTACGATACCAGCGCCGCCTCTGCCTTTGAAATACGTCGACATCATATCGCCAAAGACGCCCGAGCTCATGTCGCCGCGCGCGTCGACCACGACCACATCGCCCTCCTGGGCGTGATAGAGCACGTGCCGGTGCAACTGCGTCTCCGGATCGGCATATTCTCCCTCGGTGAAGAGGTCGGGCCGCTGCGGCATGAACTGGAGGGTCAGCGCCGGCCCGACGATCGACTTCCCGCGGTTCTGCGGCACGGGACCGACCATGTGCGGATTGCGGAAGCCCATGTGGCCAAGCGTGCCGGCAACCGTCGCGGCGCCGATTTCCTGCAGTGCGTCGATCAGGTCTTTAGGCGGTCGGGTAATATCGGGAGTATGCGTCATTTTAGCCTCCGGTGGATGGAACTACCAGTTCGTAACAGAACCGTCGCGGCGCTTCAGGTGAGGTGCTTCCCAGAAACGAAAACTCTCCGCCTTGACCACCTCTTCGTTGACCTCGACGCCGAGCCCCGGCAGATCGCTCACCGGATAGTGGGGGCCGTCGAGCCGCGGTTGCACTGGGAAAAAGTCGGCATTGTCAAAGCCCAGCTTTGTTTCGGGCGCCCTGGTCTCGAGCCAAGCGAAATTCGGTACCGCAGCGGCGAGATGGATGGTCGCGGCCGTGCAGACCGGGCCGAGGGGATTATGCGGCATCAGGTCTACATAGTGCGCCTCGCTCCAACCAGCGACCTTCATCGCTTCGGTGAATCCGCCAACATTGCAGATATCGAGCCGGTTGAACTGATGGATGCCACGCTCGATGTAGGGCAGGAATTGCCACTTGCTGGAAAATTCCTCACCGATGGCGAACGGGATGTCGGTCATCGTGCGCAGGGATTCGTAGGCCTCCGGCGTCTCGTCTCGTATCGGCTCCTCGAGGAAGTCGAGTACGCCACGACCGAGCTTGTTACAGAAGCTCGCCGCCTCTGCCACCGACAGCCGGTGATGATAGTCGATACCGAGTACGACGTCGTCGCCCAGTGCCGCGCGCGCCTTGTTCAGCATAGTTGCGGTGGCACCAATCGACTCCCGCGGCTCAAAGATGTCCTTGCTGTTTTGCCCGACGGGGAAGAAGCGGATCGCCTGCCACCCCTGTGCGCGTAGTTCGCGGGCTCGTTCGATGGCAACATCGCCCTCGGCCTCGTCGCCGGTCGAGGCGAAGGTGGGAATTCGGTCACGCTGCTTGCCTCCCAGCAGTTCATAGGCCGGCACCCCCAGCGCCTTGCCCTTGATGTCGTGAAGGGCAATGTCGATGGCGGAAATCGCCGCCTGCAAAACGCGCCCGCCTTCGAAGTATTGGCTGCGATAAACTTCTTGCCAGATCCGACCAATCTGCATCGGGTCGCGGCCGATGAGAAACTCGCGATAGTGCTCGATCGCGCCGGCCACGGCCTTCTCGCGACCGCTCAAGCCGCTCTCGCCCCAGCCAAAGATGCCGTCGTCGGTCTCGACCTTGACCAGCATCTGGTTGCGCGTCCCTACCCATACCGGATAGGGTTTGATAGCGGTGATTTTAAGCTTCGCAGTCATCCACACCCTCGTTTCACACGCATCCGCTCTGTCTCAGTTGGCCTTGAGGGCCATTTCTGTTTCGCCATCGAACAGATGCATCCGCTCCTGATCGAACTCGAGCCAAATTGGCTCGTCGGGCGCGACGGCAATGGTCGGCGGGACGCTGACATTGACGATGGCGCCGGACAGGAACGCCTGTACGAAAGTGACGTCTCCGGTCGGCTCCACGGTGTAGGCCTTTGCAGGGACGCTTCCTGGCACCGCACTCTTGTGCAGTTTGATCGTCGAGTGACGTGCGCCGAGCACGATTTTCTTGGTGGTTGCCCGCGCGACCTTCCGGGCGTTTTCTGACGAGAGCTCGAGGCGCCAGCCCTCCGCGCTGGTCAACACTATGTTGCCGCTTGCCGTTGACGCCTCCAGCGGAACAAGGCTCATCGCCGGGCTGCCGACGAAGCTGGCGACGAACATGTTCACCGGATGGGCAAAAACCTGCGCTGGTGAATCGTATTGCTGCAGGTAGCCGCCGTTCATCACCGCCATCCTGTCGGCCATGGTTACCGCTTCGAGCTGGTCGTGCGTCACATAGATGATCGTCGCCTTGAGGTCCTGGTGGAAACGCTTGATCTCCGACCGCATCTGCACGCGCAGCTTTGCGTCGAGGTTGGAGAGCGGTTCATCCATCAGGAATACCGCCGGATCGCGAACGAGGGCACGGCCCAGCGCCACGCGCTGCTGTTGCCCGCCCGAAAGTTCGCGTGGCTTGCGCTCGAGCAGTTGCGTCATGTCGAGCACTCGCGCTGCTTCCTTGACCTTCCTGTCGATCTCGTCCCTTGGCAGTTTGCGCATCTGCAGGGGGAACGCCAGATTTTTGTAGACCGATTTCTGCGGATAGAGCGCGTAGTTCTGGAACACCATTGCGATGTCCCGGTCCTTGGGGTCGAGGTCGTTGACCATCCTGTCGCCGATGACGATGTCGCCAGATGTGATGGGGATGAGCCCTGCCACAAGGTTGAGTGTGGTTGTCTTGCCGCAGCCCGAAGGGCCGACGAGCGCAACAAATTCGCCGTCGTTGACCGTCAGCGAAACGTTGTTGACAGCTTTGAAGCTGCCATAGGTCTTGACCAGATCTTTGAGGACCACGTGGGCCACCGGCAACTCCCCTAGTGCTTGACTGCGCCTTCCGTAAGGGCGCGTACGAAGTATCGTTGCAGTACGAGGAACAGGACCACGACAGGCACGCTCATCATGAAGCTGGCCGCCATCAGGCCCGGAAAGTCCGTTGTATTTTCCGAGAAGAAGCGCTGGATGCCGACCGGCAGTGTCAATTGCTCGTTCTTGGAGAGGAAGGTGTAGGCGTAGATGTACTCATTCCATGCGCCAATGAAGGAATAGATCGCCGTGGCGATGATTCCCGGCGCCGAGAGCGGCATCACGATCAGGACAAAGGCCTGGAACCGCGTTGCCCCGTCGATGCGCGCCGCCTGCTCGAGTTGCACCGGGATGTTGTCGTAGAAGCCCTTGAGGAGCCAGATTGCCAGCGGCAGCCCGAATGTGAGGTAGGTGAGGATGAGTGACCCATGTGTGTTCACCAGCCCGATCGCGCGCATCAGAATAAAGAGCGGCACGAGAAAGATCACTGCCGGGAACATGTTGCGAAGCAAGACGGCGAAGAACAGAAAGTTCCGTCCCGGGAAGGTGAAGCGTGAAAACGCGTAGGCCGCAGGAACAGCCACGATTACCGAAAGGATGGTCGTGGCGGTGGAGACGAAAAGGCTGTTCCAGAAGAAGCGCAGGAAGTCCCGGCCGACGCTGTTTTGCGGATCGAGCAGCTTCTGGTAGCTGGCGAGAGTGGGATGGTCCGGCCACCATTGTGGCGGGAATTGCATGGCCGCGAAGCCGGACTTGATCGAGGTGATCAGCATCCAGATCATCGGCAAAGCGGTGTAAAGCAGCATGAAAACAAGGAAGACGCGTCCGCCCCACCGCCAGCCATCGATGCGCATATGGCGACGCGCCCGGCCTCGATGAGCAGTTTCGGCGATCGCGCTCATTCGCTTCCATCCTTCTGTTCGTTGCCGCTCAGCGCCCGGACGTAAAAGTAGCCGAACGACATAAGGATCAGGAACAGCAGCACCGAATAGGCCGATGCCACCCCCCAGCGCTGGCGACCGAAGGCAAGTTCATAAATGTGGGTGATCCAGATGTGCGAGGCGTTCGACGGCCCGCCGCCAGTCATGATCCAGGGGATGATGAACGAATTGAAGTTGGCCACTGCCAGCAGGAGGATCGTCACCGTCGAGACGTTTCTCAGGTGCGGAAAGGTGACGTGCCAGAACCGCTGCCATGCATTGGCTCCGTCGACTTTTGCCGCGCGCAGCAACTGATCGGGAACCGTCTGCAGGCCGGCCATCATCATGATCATGGCAAACGGAAACTCTCGCCAAATATTGACGACGATCAGCGAGGGCAACACTGTGCTGACGCTGTCGATGAAATTCGGCGGCCTGTCGGCCAACCCGAGGCCGACCAGCACCGCGCCGATGATCCCAAAGTCCGAATGGTAGATCCACTTCCAGATATAGGACGCGGCGACCGCGCTGATGACCCAGGGAATGATCAGGATGGCCCGCAGGATGCCGCGGCCGATAAAGTCGCGATGGAGCGCCAGGGCGCAGGCAAACCCCAGGACAAATGAGATGAGAGTGGATCCCAGTGTCCAGATAAGAGTGTTCGAGGTGACCGTCCAGAACACCGGACTTGTGAGGATGGCGATGTAGTTGTCGAGACCGACGAAAATCTTGTCCCGGAGTTGCAGGCCAGGCGGTGTGTTAAAGAACGACAGCTCGATCGTGTAGTAGATGGGATAGGCAATGACGATGAGCATCACGGCGATCGCAGGAAGCACGTATGCGTAGTCAGCGCGATGCTCCCAAATCTTTCGCAGCACGCCGGACCTGTCGGTCTGCAGTCTTCGGCGCGCCTCGGCCTTGCCAGTCAAGATCGTCACTGTGCCCTGCCCTTATTCTTTGGAGGAAAACCGGCTGCTATCGGGGCGCAGCCGGTCAGATCGGCAGGCTCGGACTAGAGTCCGCCACCCATCAGCTCTTTTACCCTCTTGGCTGCGTCGTCTGCTGCTTGATCGACGGTCATGGCTCCTGTCAGGGCATTCTGCAGCATATCGGGAACGATGATGTTCATGATCTCGGGCGATTGCGGCAGCGCCGGGAACGGGATGCCGTATGGCAGCATCGAGGTCGTGACATCAAGGAACTTGATGCTGTCCAGGCGTTCCTTCATCCATTTGGTCTTGAAGCCGTTAAGGTTTCCGGGGTTCGAGCCGGCGTAGGCCATCTTCAGCGACCATTCGGGGCTCGCCCACATGCAGCCCAGAGCCTTTGCAGCCGGCTCATCGACCTTGCCGCCCTCGACATATTCGGGCTTCAGGATGTGAATGTTGGAGCCGCCAAACACCACGGCACGCTTGCCGTCGGGACCAGTCGGTATCAGACCGTAGCGCATGTTGTCGATGACGGTCTGCGCTTTGTCCTTGTCGCTGCCCGTCGTCTTCTTCTGCAGGTCGAGCATGACGTTATAGTCGGAAGGGTGCGATACCATCATGGCGAGCTGACCAGCGAGGAAGAGGGGCTGGTTATCCGCCTGCTGATTGGTGAGTGCCGAAACCGGAACCGACTTGTCGCGAACATACATATCGTACGAGGCTTGCAATGCCGCCTTGCTCTGCGGGCTATCCAGCTCGACCTGCTTATAGGTCGGGCTCGCCGTAGCTTCGTCGAAGACGCCGCCGCCATAGGCCCACAACTGCGGCATGAAGCGATAGGGCGTATTGCCGGCGTTCTTGCGCGCCACGAGGCCGTAACCGGCAATACCGAGCTTGTCGTGGATCTGCTTGGAATATTTGACGACGTCGTCCCAGGTCGCCGGAGCCTTGTCTGGATCGAGGCCTGCACGCTTGAAGATGTCGGCGTTCCAGATGAACGCCATCGTCTCGTTGTTGGTTGGAACGCCGTAGGTCACCCCCTCCCAGGTTACGGCCTTCATTGCACCGGGCCAGAAATCCTCGGTCGAATACCCTACATCCTCAGGTTTGAGCGGTTGCAGATAGCCCTTTGCGGCGAACTCGGTGCCCCCCAGGATTTGCAGGCGCACCGCCATGGGTGCTGCATTGCCCAGAAGTGCGGTCCGAAACTTATCCAGAAGGTCATTATAGGTGAGGGCTTGTTCCTCAAGCTGGATGTTTGGATAGGTTTTGCGGAAGGTCTCGAAGAACTCCTTATAATACTGGCGCAGGAGGTCGGGGTCACCCTCGAAGACGCCCTGATACCAGAAAGTCAGTCGCCCCTTATAGTCGAGAGGGGTGACCTTGGCGCAATCGCCCGCCGTGTCAAATTCCTGTGTGCCGGCAATGGAGCGCACATATTCCGGCGACCACTTGCTCAAGTCGACCGGCGCACCCAGCGCAGACGCTGACATCAAAGATAGCGTCAAAGCGGTGGATAAAGTTCCGCGCACGACGGCACCGCCGAGTGAAATCCTCGTCATAGGTATCCTCCAGGTTCTCTCCCAAGCCGCTCTGCGTCGAGGCGAACGGTCTTTGCTCCCCCGGCCACGGGACTTTCCACCCAATGTATCCCTTTGACCGGATTATACGTTTTCAGATTGTAGATTGCCTGTCAATTGAAGAAATCGTACATTGTTTACGGAAAATTTGCGTGATATTGGAGTGGTGTGTGTATTAATTGGGGAAAGTCTTGGCTGAAACGAGCGATTTTAGAGCAAAGCCACCCGAAGGGATCGACGCTATCGGAGCCTCCAGCGAGGGCGCCTCGGTTTATCGACTGATCAGGGACGACATTATCGAAGGGCGGCTCGCTGCCAACGAGCGGCTTGTGGTTACCGACCTCGCCCGGCGCCACGGCACCTCAACCAACCCCGTGCGCGAGGCTCTGCAACTGTTGCGCGGGGAGGGCTTTGTCACCCTCATTCCCAATCGCGGAGCGCGCGTACGGCCCATAGATCAGGATTTTGTTCGGGACATCTACGAGATCGGAGTCTTGATCGAACCGGCACTGACGCGATGGTTCGTGAATATGGCCACCGTCGAGGACATTGCTGAACTCGAACGCATCCAAAGCCTAATTGAAGAGAACAACTTTGCCGACACGTTCAGGCACAGCGAGTTGGACACCGCCTTTCATACCGTGATGTATCAAAAGCACTACAACCGCCATGCGGCCGAGCTCTGGTGGAAGCATCGCGAAGTGCTTCGAGCCGTGAGCCGGCGTTTCAACTTCACGCTCGCCCGGCGTGCCGCGGTCCTTGGCGAGCATCGCGAGCTTATCACGCATGTGAAAGCGGGAAATGCGAACGAGGCAGCCGAACTCATTGCAAGCCATGTCGAGGGCTCCGGCCGCCATATCCTGGAACATATGCGTGCCCGTAACGCCGCTCGGGCGGGATAGAATACAGAGTCTGAATATCTTTATACGGACCACTTCAGCAAAGGCATTTGAGATGAAAATCACCAGCGTCCGGCCGTGGCTCATCAGATCCGATGCGTCCTATTGGGGAGAGTATCTGTTCGTCGAAGTGACCACAGATGAGGGGGTCAGCGGCTGGGGAGAGATCACCACCACGACAAGGCTCGCCAATCGCGCCCTCTGCACGATCTTGCGGCAAATCGGGGTCGCTTTGACAGGTGAGGACCCGGCGCGTATCGAGTATCTGTGGCACAAGATATTCCGCAGCTTCACCTACATGGGCAGTCGCGGCGCGGCAGTCGAATGCGTAAGCGCCATTGACATAGCTCTTTGGGACATCCGAGGCAAAGTTCTTGGCAAGCCGATTTACGAGCTGTTAGGCGGACCGGTACGCGACGAAATCGCGCTCTACACCCATCCCAACCAGGCCAAGTTTACCAGTAATGAAGCTGTGGTCCGGGAAATTCGAGACATTGTCGAGTCCGGCCACACTGCGCTCAAGTTCGATCCTTTCCCCCATCAAGGCTGCGCCGTCGATGGACAGCCTCGCGAACAGCGCGACGGCTATCTTGATGGTAGCATGACCCGCAAGGATGAGCGTGAAGCCGCCGAACTCACGGCTCTGATCCGCGAAACGGCGGGCTCTGATGTTGATATCCTCATCGATGCGCATGGCCGGTTCGACGTTCCCACCGCCATTCGCCTTTGTCGGAGCCTTGAGGAAGCTGGTCAGATCGACTGGTTTGAGGAGCCCTGTCCGCCTGAGAGCCTCAACGCGCTCAAACAGGTCCGTGAGAAGGTCAGTACCGCTATCTCCTGGGGCGAGCGCGGCCACACGAAGTGGGATTTCGTGCCGGTGCTCGAAAACAAGCTCGCCGACTACATCATGCCGGACGTCACCTGGACCGGCGGCATCACCGAACTCAAGAAGATTTCTGCCCTATGCGAAGCCTATTACATCCCGGTTTCGCCGCATGACGCAGCAGGGCCGATCAACGTGGTCGCGGGAGCGCAGGTGATGATGACCGTTCCTAACTTCTACAAACTTGAAACGTCAGAGTGGAACTTGGGCAAATACGATCATCTCATCGACAGACCACTCGATGTTTCGAACGGCAGCCTCAAGCTTACGTCCAAGCCTGGTCTCGGCGTTGAAATGAACCGCGACTACCTTCAAAATCACGAGATAGAGTTGGCCTAGCCAGCAACGCTCTGCGCCGCCTCAGCGTGCGCGACGACGAGCCCGCCGACCAGAACGAGGATAAATCATGGCAGAGGCAAATGGAGCCGACCAGGCGCTCAATCGGGTGAACACGCATTCCAAGCCGTCCGACCTTCGCATCACCGACATGCGGGTAGCCGAAATTGTCGGCGCGCCGTTTACCTCAACGCTACTCAAGATTTACACCAACCAGGGCATCGTCGGGCTTGGCGAGGTGCGCGATGGCGCCAGCGCCACCTACGCACTGATGCTGAAGAGCCGGTTGCTTGGCGAGAACCCTTGCGACATCGATCGTCTGTTTCGTCGGATCAAGCAGTTTGGCGGGCACGGCCGGCAAGGCGGCGGCGTATCGGCGGTTGAAATCGCGTTGTGGGATCTTGCCGGCAAGGCCTATGGCGTCCCTATCTACCAGATGCTCGGCGGCCGGTTTCGGGAGAAAGTGCGCGTCTACTGTGATACCGACGCCACCGTGCCGAGCGGTACCGAGACCGGCAAGCGCCTCAAGCAGCGCATGGAGCTCGGATTCACCTTCCTCAAGATGGATTTGGGATTGATGCAGATCGCGGATGTGCCCGGTGCGGTCGTGTTTCCTGCCGGCTCACTAGAAGGATACCGCGACGGTCCCCGTCGCGGGCCGCTGAAGACCATTGAGGAGCGGCGTGTCCGCAATGCTGCGTACGATTTGCATAACGTCCCGCACCCGTTTACCGGCCTGCACTTTTCCGAGAAGGGCCTCGACCTGCTTGAGCAATATATCGCCGAGGTTCGTGAGGTCATCGGCATGGATGTGCCGCTTGCGATCGACCATGTTGGCCATATCTCTGTGCAGAA
This sequence comes from Rhizobium sp. 11_C7_N12_5, assembly GCF_051811145.1. Lineage (NCBI taxonomy): Bacteria > Pseudomonadati > Pseudomonadota > Alphaproteobacteria > Hyphomicrobiales > Rhizobiaceae > Rhizobium > Rhizobium sp. 11_C7_N12_5. The sequence continues at coordinate 1,625,458 of NZ_JBPWPY010000002.1, read as the reverse complement.
CGGCATTCGCCTTGCCAGGCGAATTGAAAAATACGTGCCAGCCTGGCTCGAGGATGTGATCCCATGGCAGTATACCGAGCAATACCGACAACTGCAGCACGCCACCACGGTGCCGATTTGCACGGGCGAGGATATATACCTCAAGGAGGGCTTCGAGCCTCTGCTCAATAGCGGCGGCGTCTCCGTTATCCACCCGGACCTGCTCACCAGTGGGGGTATCCTCGAGACCAAGAAGATCGGCGACATGGCGCAGGACCGTGGCGTCGCCATGGCCATCCATATGGCAGAAAGTCCGATCGCCGCAATGGCCGCGGCACATGTCGCGACCGCGACCGAAAATTTCATGGCGCTCGAATACCATTCCGCCGATGTTGACTGGTGGGACGATATTGTCACGGGCCTTCCCAAGCCGCTGGTGAAGAACGGCTTCATCACTGTTCCCGACAAGCCGGGTCTGGGGATTGACGATGTCGTGGACGAGGTGATTTCGGGGCATCTGCAGCCGGGTGTCACCGGCATTTGGCAGCCTACGGATCGCTGGGACGATGAGTATTCCTGGGACCGCACCTGGAGCTGAGACGAAAAGGAACGAAGATGAAGATCGCCGATCTCCGCTGCGCCGTTATCGGTAAACACCCGATCGTTCGCATCGTTACGGACGAGGGCCTCTATGGCTTGGGTGAAGTCGAATTCACTAAGCCCTACCTCAAACCCTTTGTGCTGCATTTCCGCGAGGCGCTGATCGGCGAAGACCCGACCGACGTCGAGAGAGTGATGCTGAAGATCCGTCAACGTGGTTCTTTCAAGCCGTACGGCGCGGCGGTGAGCGCTATTGAGCATGCGCTGTGGGATATTGCTGGCAAGGCCGCGGGCGTGCCCGTCTATAAACTGCTCGGCGGCAAGGTGCGGGACAAGGTTCGCGTCTACAACGGCTCGATTCGCCAAAAACGCATGGGCGACCGGCCGGAGGATTACGCCGCTGACGTCAAATGGATGATGGAGCAGCCGCAGAACTTCTTCATGGTCAAGCAAGGAATCTCGTTCCACTCCAACATGAAGGACACCATCGACGACTTCCACTACGGCGTGACGCAGAAGAAGGCCGGCTATCACGGTGCCATGGATCAGGGCGTGATCAGCGAGCGCGGTTTCAATCACATGCTCGATTGCGTGATCGCGATGAAGGAAGTGCTGGGCGACAAAGTCAGCCTGGCGCTCGACTGCGGCCCGGGCTGGATGCTGCCCGATGCAATCAAGTTCGCTCGGGCGGTCGAGAAGTACAATCTGATGTGGCTCGAGGACATGCTCACTGGCGACTATGTGCCTTGGGTCAATCCGCAAGCCTATCGGGAATTGACGACCTCCACCTCGACGCCAATCCACACTGGCGAGCAGATCTACCTGCGGCACAACTTCAAGGAACTGATCGAGACGCAGGCGGTACGCGTCATCGGCCCCGATCCAGCCGACGTTGGCGGCATCGCCGAACTCAAGTGGGTCGCCGAGCACGCCTACATGCACTCGATCCTGATGGCACCGCACGGCACCGCTAACGGCCTGCTGGGGCTCGGCGCGTTGATTAACGTCTGCGCCACATTGCCGGCAAATTACATCGCGTTCGAATATCCAACCGCCTCCGACCCCTGGTGGGAGGATCTGGTAATCGGCCTGCCGCCGCAGATCGTGAAGGACAGCATGGTGGACCTACTGGAAGCGCCGGGGCTTGGCCTCGATATCGACGCCGAAGGAGCCAGAAGATATCTCAGGGAAGAAGATGCGGGCTTTTTCGACTGAACCCTCCACCTCCCTGCCCATCTTGTCAGGCGCCAGGCAATAGTGTGCGGCCTGACGTATCGTCCGCATTCTGGGCATAGGAAGATAGACCGACGCCTGTATGGCGCTTCTCTGATCGAACAGTCCTGCAACCCGAATTCGAGCGTCCTTCGTTTGGCGACCTCCCGGCGCGGCTGACGAAAGCTGCATCTGGCTGTTGATGCCGGCCGTGGCGAGATCATCGCACATAGCCTGACAAATCAGGAAACCGGCGGTGTCTCGCAGCTGGCGCCGTTGCTTGATCAGATCAATGATGAGATCGACCAGTTCACTGCCGATGGAGCCTATGATGGCTATCCAACCTACGATGCAATTTTCCGTCATACCATGGACGCAAGGGTCGTCATTCCACCGCCCGCGAACGCGGTTGGACGGCCTAACGCCCAAAAGTCCTGCCAGAGAGATGTCCACATAGAAACCATGCAGTCAGATGGCCGGCTGAAATGGCAGACGTGCATCGGCTGTGGCAAACTGATCGAAACGGCAATGGGTCGATGCAAAGGCGTCATTGGACCGCGTATGCGTGCTCGCTCATTCCTTGCTCAACAGACAGAGGCTGCGATCGGTGTCGAAAGCAGTGCCCGGGATAAGCAGCGCATAGCGAACGCCTATCGCGACGCACGGGCCGTGTAGTGCTCCCGCAAATGTCGGACGCGTACTTTTTAGGTATGCCGTTGCGAGGGTCGCGTCGCGCTAGCTCATCAAAAAGCGGTTCGCGCTGCGCCGTACGGTAGCGTCCTTCGTGCAGCGCTCGCTGGAGCGCTGCCATTTTGTCCTGAGATCAACTTATACAGCAAATCCCGTTTCGGGCTCAATAATAACGATGGTGCCGATAATGGGGACGGTGCCGGTGATGGTCGTACCAACCCCGGTGATAACCACGCCAGTAGTGGCTCCGATAGCTGCGATGCGGTCTCCAATGATGCCGATGATGCCGTGGACCATGCCAATGGCGGTGATGACGATAGTGGACCGTCTGAACGGACGATTGAACTTCCGGCTTTGTCATATTCATCATCGGCGCGGCCGATGCAGCGCCAGCTCCGATAAGCAAGCCGACACCTAGGATTCCAGCAAGTAGCGTTTTGAAGACTTTCATAGTGAACCTCCCTGATCCTCCTCATCCTGAAACCTAAAGACTGAATGGGGGATGAATGATCGTCGGGCATGCAATTTGACGCGATGGACGGCCTACTGCTCGTCGGGAGGTTCAGTATCGATGTTGAAAGCGAGCCGCTCGTCCAAAGCTGCACGGTTCATCAACCGGCGCACCGCGACTTTCCGTTCATAATGTTCACAAGAGCTTCGGCAATCATGAGTTGACTGCGCGGCATCTCGCTAGAGGCTCGTCAAGGTGACGTCGTCTCACTCCTTGGCGGATACAGCTCCGGAAAATCAACGCTGCTGCGGCCACCGCATGTACACTTATCGAAAATGCAGCCGAAATTCAGCGAACCAGACAAGGCGCTTGCGAGAAATTTTTCGCTCACAGAACCGACGCGGGAACGTTGTGACTGACCTTACTCGCTCAAACCGGACGGCTTTTCGAAGGCTCAGTCTCCGGGCGAGACGACCGGCAAGTCGCCAACGACGATCTCTCTCAGGCTGTGCCGGAGCGTTGCGACGTTGGTGCTACCGTTCAGCAGCTCGAATTCTCGCTGCGCATCCTGCCAGAGAGGAGCCGCTCTCTCATGCAAGCGTCGGCCTTCGTCCGTGAGTTCAATGATACGAACTCGGCCGTCCACGGGTGATGGCTTGATCGTGACGAAGCCGTCGCGTTCCAGAAAGCCAACCATCTTTCCCATCGCCGTCCGCTCGATATCGAGCCGTTCCGCGAGAGCGTTGACAGCGGCACCGTCGGCTTCGTCGAGCGCCGCCAGGGTCAGGAACTGCGTGATACGAAGCCCGACGGGCTCAAGATGGGCATCGTAGAACCGCGTGATCTGGCGGCTTGCCTTTCTCATGGCAGAGCAATTGCATTGATCGATCCCAAGCGGTTGGTTCGCCGACAACATCTCGTTTTCCTTTCGAATCCTACTTATCGTCCGCAGGCTATATGGCGCAAAGTCCAAGGCTTCCGCATCACACAGCCTGCGGCTTGGCTGTTTCTCCACCATCTTCGCGCTTAGAACAATCCTGGCGGCGGCGTGACATAACCGGGCACCTCGGCTGAAAGCGTGCTCTTCAGCAGTGTCGTTCCCTGGTCGGCCATGATCTCGCTCTTGCCGGCGGCGAGCGCGTCATAGGTTTGGCGCACCACATCCCGCGGGCTGGCTTTTGGCACATCGATGCCATTGGTCAGGTCGGTATCCACGAAACCAACATGCAGACCGAGAACCTGGATGCCACGATCTTGAAGGTGAAAGCGAAGCTGGTTCGTGAAGCTCCATGCCGCCGCCTTTGATGCAGCATAGGGTGTCAAAATGGGCCGCGGAAGCCACACGATGTCGGATAGCACGTTGATGATGGCAGCACGCGGCTTGGCCGACAGGATCTGCTCGAAGGCCTGCGTGACGCGGACGACGCCATAATAGTTGGTGTCGAACAGACGCTGCGACTGCTCTTCGACATCGGTTGCCAGAGGTCCGTCGATAAGAGCAGCGATGCCCGCGTTGTTGATCAGCAGATCAGTATCCGCCGCCAGTTCCGCTGCCGCGGCGATCGATGCTTTGTCCGTGACATCGATCCGGACGGGGATGATGCCCGGTTCGTCGAAGCCGTTCGTATTGCGCATGCCGGCATAGACCTTCTTCGCTCCGCGACGATGGGCCTCGCGCGCAAACGCTAGGCCCAGGCCGCGATTGGCACCGGTGATAAAGACGGTGGTGTTGGTGACATCCATGACAAATTACCTCTCTAAAGCCACAGATCAGGGCATCCAATGTCGATACCCGCCTGCGGGCGTTGGGTTTAAAGAAAAAGGTCTTCCGGCAACTGGCCGGACAGTGCCTCGCGAAGATTGGTGGCGAGAGACAACACAGCACCAAGCGGGCTCATCCGCACGCTGACGCGTGGCACCGAACCATCGGGGTTGCGGTCGACAACTACGACGGCGTGCAGGCTCTCCCCGCTTGACAGGACCGCCTCGTATTCGAGAAAGAGGCGCGAGCCGACAGTCTCGAGAAACGTGGGATTCTGCGAAGCGTAGAAGGTCCCGACCGTGTTGACGGCCAGCTTGATCTCGTCCCGTCCGATGACCGCGCCTCGCAGCACGGAGCTGGTCAGTTCCGCGTCGACGGACAGGTCGTCCAGAAACGGGTGACGTTCGCCTTGAGTATTCGACATTGTTCAAACTCCTTGCCTCGACGGCTTTCACGCAAAGGCGGCACGATTGTTGGCGATGAATTGCTGGACCGAGAGGGCCGGCGTTCCGGTGATTTTCTCGACGGCATCGTTCGTGCCCGCGAAGACTCCATCACGATAGTTCTGAGCGACTTCGACCAGGTGCTGCACGAGGAAAGGCGGAAACTTGTAGAGATTTTCCATCTTGTCCTTGAATACCTCGATCGAGGTTGGCGCGTAGTCGATCTTCGCGCCAAGCACTTCGCTCGTGGCGGCGGCGATCTCGGTGTGGTTCATCTCGAGTGGTCCATGGAGGGGATAAACCTTGCCTTCATGTCCCAGCGGATCGGCAAGAAGATGCGCGATCACCCGTCCTTGATCATCCGTCGCGATCGGTGCATGACGCCCATCGGCAAAGGGGAACTCGATCTTTTTCGTGGCCCATATTTCCTTGGCAAAATGCGGATAGACGAGCCAGTCGGCAAAGAAGGTCGGGCGCAGATGCGTAGTCGGAACACCGGACCAGTCGAAGACTCGCTCGGAAACCCAATGGTCTTGCGCAGCGTGGCTCGCCGATTCACGACGCGCAGAAATCTGCGACATGTTGACGATTGCCGTGACGCCTGCTTCTTTTGCGGCCTGTGCGAAATAGGCCGCAGCACCGATAATGCCTGGCGCGATCGGATGCAGGAAATAGGCCGACCGAATGCCTTCCATGGCGGCGCGGATGTCATCGATGTCGGTGAAGTCCCCGACAGCGATATCAACTCCCCGCTGCCTAAGGGCCGTCGCCCGCTCGTCATCTGAGCGCACGTAGGCGCGCACCGACTTGCCCATCTTCAGTAACTCATCGATCGCCGCACCCCCCGTCCGTCCGGTTGCTCCGCTTACAAGTATCTCAGCCTCACTCATGATCTCGCTTCTTTCGTTTGTGAGAGCATATGCTCCTATACGGACAAAGATAGGGGCATATGCTTTTATCGTCAATAGGAGGCATTTGCATTTTTTAGGAGGCTCGTTTTTGGATCGACTGTGAACCGGCACCGAGGTCGCCGAATGTCCGGTAGTTAAGCTAATTTTGGACACTCTGCGTCATTGCTGTGTCGCAGACCATGCAGCGCGACATTTTTCTTTGATTGAGGAGGAGCTCTGCATGGTTGCTTCTACAAGTTCGTCCATTGCCCGGCGCAGGGTTGTCTACGCGGTCGACACGTGGTCGCTGCATGATGGGTTTTCGCGGGGTGGATCTTCCTGTGTTCAAGGCGCAATCTCGATCGAGCTGCGACGGATTCGACGGAATGACCCGACCCACGTCCACAGCAGGGACGCCCAGTGTCTCGTGAGGAGGGCGGTCGCCGCCTCGTAAAGTAACCCCGGTAGCTGACGTCGCCTCGTCGCGAGAAACGGCCATCATAGTCGATCTCGCCGGACCGATCGGCATATAAAGTACGATGTGGCAGTCGCCAGTCTCTATTCTGTCGTGTTGACCAACCCCAGCTTTATGAGGCTTTCGGCCGTGGCGACGATTGCGTCTTCACGTGAGCGTGGCGCCCAACCAAGCAGGCGCTTGGCTTTGTCTCCACTGGCATTCATGTTGACGCCGAGATGCGGCACGATCCCCCTCATCGCCGGATTGAAAAGCGCGACGACGCGGATGAACCAGTTGGGTAGCACGCGGGTGGAGACCTTTTTTGCGCCTTTCCCGAGACGTTGATTCAGCAGCCTGGCGATCTCGACCATCCACAGGCTCTCACCCGATGCGGCAAGGAAGCGCTCGCCGTTGGCGGCCGGATCGGTCATTGCGCGCAGATGCAGGTCGGCGACGTCGCGCACGTCGACAACGCAGGTGTTGATCTTGGGACAGCCCGGCTGACCATCCAGCAGGTTCTTGATGAGCCGGATCGAGTGCGAGTAATCGGATCCCAGCGCCGGTCCGAGAACGGTCGTTGGGTTGACGGTGGCCAGTTCCAGCCCGCTGCCTTCACGCGCGATGAAGTCCCATGAGGCTCGCTCGGCCAGTGTCTTCGATCGCTGATAGGGCGCGACGTTGCCGTTCAGGTCGCTCCAGTCGGTCTCGTCGAAGGGACGGCTTCGCGACTTGTGGCCGACGCCGATCGCACCGAAGGCCGAGGTGAGCACCACCCGCCTTACACAGGCATCGCGTGCCGCACGCAGCACCCGCAGGTTTCCATCGACCGCAGGCCGGATCCAATCCTCTTCGCGCACCTGATCGCCGGACGGCGTCGGTGAAGCCCCGTGGATGATATAGGCGCAGTCTGCGGCAGCCTCCACCCAGCCGTCATCGGCTGTGAGGTCGGCGGCGACAAATGAAAGGCGATCGCCCGGCTCGGCACCCCCACTCCTGAGGTTGCTGAGAACCTCTGCCTCTCGCGACAGTGACCTGAGCGTAGTCCGCACGCGATAGCCCGCCTCCAGCAGCGCCAGAATGCAGTGCTGCGCGATGAACCCGCTTCCGCCGGTTACGAGTACCAGCTCTTCACTCATAATGATCTCCAGTGTTGTTTGTCGCGCATCAGCGGTCGATCCCTGCCATGATCCAGGCGGGATAGCGATTGCCGGAGACGGTGCCGATCGCCAAAGCCTTGTCGAGTATCTGCATGTCGGCAGGCGTCAGCCGGACAGCGTCTGCCGCCACATTCTGCTCGAGGTAGGCGCGACGCTTGGTGCCGGGGATCGGCACGATAAAATCGCCCTTGTGCAGCAGCCAGGCGAGCGCGATCTGCGCAGGCTTTGCACCATGGGCTTCAGCGATGTCGAACACCGCCTGTGCGGCACGCACGTTTGCGTCGTAGTTCTCACCCTGATACCGCTCGTCGATGCGGCGGGTATCGCCCTCGGGATAATCTTCAGCGCGCTTCACCCCGCCGGCCAAAAAGCCACGTCCGAGCGGACAGAACGGCACAAGACCGATGCCCAGCTCGCGCAAGACGGGGATCACGTCGGTTTCGAGATTGCGTTCCCAAAGCGAATATTCGCTCTGCAGCGCCGAGACTGGATGGGTGGCATGCGCGCGGCGCAGCGTGGCAGCCCCCACCTCGGACAGGCCGAAGAAGCGCACCTTGCCTTCCTTCACCAACTCGCCGACCGTGCCGGCCACATCTTCGATCGGCACCTTGCGATCGATGCGGTGCTGGTAGAGCAGGTCGATGTGGTCGGTTTGCAGTCGCCGAAGCGAGCCCTCGACCGCCTGGCGGATCGCGGCGGGGCTGCTGTCGGTCTCGGCGCCGAGCTGGCGTCCATCCGCGAATCGGAAGCCGAACTTGGTGGCGAGGATCACTTTCTCCCGGCGGTCGCGGAAGGCGCGGCCGAGCAGCTCCTCATTGGTGTATGGTCCATAGCCTTCCGCCGTATCGAAGAAGTCGCAGCCGAGCTCGATGGCTCGATGAAGGGTGGCGATCGACTCCGCCTCGTCCGCCGGACCATAAGACTGGCTCATGCCCATACAGCCCAGGCCAATTGCGCCGACCTGCGGGCCTTGGGTACCCAACTTCCGCTTGCTCAATATCATGGGCCTCATCCTCTTGTGTTCGCATGGTGGCCCTGAACATAGACGCGGCAGTTCGGACGTTGAATGCTTGAGAATACGCAATACTTGCGCGATAATACGAAAATGATCACCGATCCCTTCTCGCAAATTCTCAGACTCGTGCGTGCCGAAACGCTGGTCACGGGTGGCTTCACGGCTGGAGGCCCTTGGGCGATCCGATTCCCGGCCCCGAAGACGATCAAGTTTTTCGCCGTCGTGAAGGGGAGTTGCTGGGTGGCGCTTGACGGCGAGGCGCCCATCCGGTTTGCAACGGGTGATGTAGGGCTGCTCTCGGCGCCGCGAGCCTTCGTGCTCGCCAGTGATCCGGATGTCACTCCCGTCGACGCGATGACGCTGTTCTCAGGAGTTGGGCGAACGACGGCCCAACTCGGCGACGGTGGCGACTTCGCGCATATCGGTGGGCACGTCCTGCTTGATCCGGCCAGCGGCCGCCTGTTGGCGGATGTGCTGCCGCCCTGGATCCACGTGCGGGCGAGCTTGTCCGCGGCCGCGACGTTCCGGTGGCTGCTCGATCGGCTCGTCGAGGAGCGTGCTTCCGATCTGCCTGGCGCCGAACTCGCATCCGCTCAACTGGCGCAGTTGCTCTTCATCCAGATCCTGCGGGCTCACCTGGCCGGAGCGCAGGACGAAAGCGGAGGCTGGCTAAGGGCGCTCAGCGATCCACGCATCGCGCCGGCCCTGCGTTTGATGCACCAGGATCCGGCGCGGGCATGGCGCCTTGAAGATTTCGCCGCCGCCTGCGCCATGTCGCGGACGACCTTCGCCGAGCGGTTCCGCAGCGTCGCTGGCATCGCGCCGCTGGCCTACCTCACTGAGTGGCGCATGCGACTGGCCGAGCAGGCGCTCCGGAATGAGGATGGAAAATCGGTGGCGTTGATCGCGCACTCCGTCGGCTATGCATCCGAAAGCGCCTTTAGCAATGCATTTAAGCGGGAAACCGGTAAGTCGCCAAAATCTTACCGGAACAATAATATGCACAAACGCAGTTTGACACAGCTGGAGGATGTCTGATGCGGCTCGGATTTGTTCCAACCATGTGCTTGATCCTGAAAAGACCGGAAATTCATATGCCAATGTTTTGACGGCCCGTAGCGGCGTAAGATCAATCGATCCTGGTTCAGGCTCACATTCTTTCAAGACCGCCGGGTCGAGCGTGACAATCAAGCGGGAAGCCAGGCTCGATGGCATTTGCCGCATTCAAGCACAAAACCTTCGGCGCTCTACCTCTCGAAATGGAACGGCGGCCTTTCACTCCGACAGATATCCTAGAGCCCTGCACCTTTAGCATCACCATCGCCCAGCAGGCCTATTTCAGTTGGGAAGCGGTGGCGGACACGGCGCGTCCAATCCGCGAAACGGATCGCGCCAGGCTTCGATCTGATCCAGGCGATCAGACCAGTGTCTTATGGCGGGATAGTCCTCTATCGGAAGGCGCGCAGCGTCGTTGAACGGCAAGAACGTCGCCATGCGAAAATCGGCGAACGAGATTGTCTCGCCAAGGATCCACGGTCGACCGGACAATTCACTTTCGAGAATGACCGCTGCTTTGTGGAATTGACTTAGACCCTCTGCAACCATCGTGTCGTCACACGGCCCAATACCGTAACGCAGCTTCGTGCCGCGCTCCCAATGAACGATATCACATGCCTTCATGAAGTTCTCCTTCGCCCAACTGATCCAGCGGATCATGTCCGGTTCTTCGTCATCGGTTCTCCAGAAGTTCGAGCCGGCGTGCCTGGACAGCCAGCAGGCAATCGCATCGCTCTCCCAAAGCGTTCGACCGGAGTGCTGCAAAATCGGCAAAAGAAGGTTTGGGTTGAGCGGCAGATATCGCTCCGATTGCCCCGGAGCCATCGGTGCGGCGAACTCGAATGCGATATCTGTTTTCAAGAACCGCGCAACGGCAACTGCAAGGCGTGGATTGGGGTTTCTGCTGAAATACAACTTCATTCGGTTTTGCCTCCGGTGTCCTCGTCGTAGAAGACGAACGAAGGCTCATCCTTTCGACAATCGCGAATCAAAAATCTTTCCCGAGGCTCTCGCCGAAGGTCGAACTCTTCGCGCGCCAGATGAGTGACGCCTTACTCAATTCAAACAATCTCCAATGGGCGCTCAGCCGATGGACGCTTGATGACGACTACAGGGAGGTCTAAAGCCTGTGCAATCGTCGCAATGCCGGCAAACCCTACCAGCAGACCAGCCAGCATTTGTCATGAAGCGGATCCATGTGACGGTCGGCGGCGCTCATTTTCTTTGATGATGCCAGCTTCCACGCGTGGGGGCTCCCCATGCTGTCCTTGATTGTGGCCGAAGAGCCGCCTCAGGAAGCTCACCAAGTCATCTACGAATGTGAAGATCGTCGGTATGACAAGCAAGCTCAAGAATGTCGAGGTGAGCAAACCGCCAATGACGACGATCGCCATCGGTTGGCGAAAACTGGAATCGCCACCACTCAGGCTCAAAGCGACCGGCAACATACCTGCGCCCATCGCGATTGTTGTCATGACGATTGGCCGGGCCCGCTTATGGCAGGCATCCACCAACGCGTCAAAGCGCGAGAGACCCTGTCGCCGGGACATAATCGCGTATTCGACCAGGAGAATGGAATTTTTCGACACCACTCCCATAAGCAATATCAGTCCAATAATGGCTGGCATCGAAAAGCTGGTGCCTGTGATGGCCAAGGGAAGCAATGCCCCGCCAAGTGCAAGCGGAAGCGCCATCAGGATCGTGGCAGGTTGGAAAAAATCATGAAACAGGAGTACGAGGACGGCATAAATACAAAAGACCCCTATAGCCATCGCCGTTCCAAAGCTCTGAAATAACTCCGAACTGCGTTGCAGCTCCCCCTGTTCTACCTGATATACACCTTGTGGTAGTTTGCGCAGTGCGGAAAGGGCTTGAGCTTCCTTATTCACATCCCCAAGAACGCGTCCATTGAGTTCTACCGACAGCGTGATATTTCGGGCACGATCGATCCGATCGATTTCGGACGGGCTGCCTCCAATCGTGATCGTTGCTACGCTTCCAAGCGACACCTTGCCATTTGTACCTGCGACCTGCAGCTGCGATATGGCATCGATGTCCCTGCGAGAACGGGGGTCAAATCGCACCCGAATGGAAATCTGTCTCTGCGGCAGATTCAGTTTCGACAGCTCGCTGGAATAGTCTCCATTCGTCGAAACCCGCACCGCCTCGGCGATCGATTCAGACGTGATACCAAGTGCTGCGGCCTTAGTGAAATCCGGCCTTATCTGGATCTCAGGGGCTTGTAGCGAAGCGCTGGACGTGACCGCTCCAACACCTTTGAGTGTTCGCAACTGGTTTTCAAGCGCGCTTGCGGCCTGTTCCAAGACATTGGAATCGTCACTTGCGAGAGTGAGCTCCAGTTTGGTGCCATTGCCTCCGGTCCCGACCTCCACGCGTACGCCGGGCAGCACGGAAAGAGCGTGACGGATATCGTCTTCGATCGCAGACTGTTTACGGCTGCGCTTATTAATGTCTTTCAGGTCGACGACAAGAGTGGCCTTTGTCACATCCGTCGTTGTCGTTGAATCGAGTCCGCTACCGCTTGAAGAGGTTCCGACGGCGCTGAAGACCTGCGTGACATCGGGGAGTTTGGAAATAATGTCGCTTGCGCGCTTCGATATGGCATCCGTCTGATCCAGGGCGCTGCCCGGTTGAAGTGTCAGACTAACCTGCGTCTGAGCATCGTCAGAGGCAGGAAAGAATCCAGTCCTCAGAAATGGAATAGTTGCCAAAGACAAGACGAGTAGAGTGCTCGTGGCAAGCAAGGTCAATTTGCGGTGGTTAAGGCAAGCTTTGACCATCGCAATGTATCCTCGCATGACCAGACCGTCCTCCTTCTCCACATGATGAGGTTTCATCAAATATGCGGCCATCATTGGGGTCAGAAAGCGCGCAACCAGAAGAGAGGACAACACCGCCACGGAAGCCGTTATGCCGAATTGCCGGAAGATGAGGCCGGGAATCCCGCTCATGAATGCAGTTGGGAGAAACACTGCAACCAAGGTGAACGTTGTTGCGATCACCGCCAGCCCGATTTCGTCAGCCGCCTCCAGCGCCGCATTCATGGGTGTCTTGCCCATCTGAATATGACGAGTGATATTTTCCACCTCGACAATTGCGTCGTCCACGAGAATGCCGACAACAAGCGATAGCGCGAGAAGCGTAACCGTATTGAGGCTGTAGTCAGTCAAATACATGACCAGGAACGTCGGTATGATGGAGAGTGGGAGAGCAAGCGCTGAGAGGCAGGTCGCGCGAAAGTCGCGCAGAAATATCCAGACAACGACGATGGCGAGAATGGCACCTTCATAAAGCATGTGCATCGAGCCATCATAGTTCTCGATGACGGGATTTACCGTTGTATAGGCTTCAACAAGCTCGACCTCCGGATGCGCAGATGCGAATTCCTTCATTTTCTTCTGGACGTCATCAGCAACCGCCGTATCGGAAAAGCCCTTTGATCGCTTGATCTCGACGGCTATCACGCGCTCTCCATCGAAATAGGCAAGAGAAGAACGGTCAGCGAAGCTGTCAGTGACGCTGCCTATTTCATCGAGCCGGACGCTTTTTCCGTTGGACAGCGGAATTGCCAACTTTGATAGATCTTCAATGGAGGGAAGAGCACCGAGGGTCCGTATGGTTTGACGGGCAGAGCCGATTTCGCCACGACCACCGGATTTGTCTGATTGAACAGACTTCACGCGGGAGGAAATATCCGAGGCGGTGATACCGAAGGATGTCATGAGGTTGGGATCGAGATCGATGTGGACCTCGCGGTCCACGCCGCCCAATCGATCGACTTCTCCTACGCCCCCTACCGATAGCAATGCCTTGGTCATGTCGTTGTCGACAAACCAGGAAAGCTCCGTCTCGTCGAGGTCTTTGGAGCGCACCGCGTAGGTTACGAGAACGGAAGATTGCACCGTCACCTTGGAAACCGTCGGCGATTCCATTTCGGACGGCAAATCGCTCTTGGCGCTATCAACAGCGTTGCGTACTTCGTTAAGTGCGGTTTCGCTGTTCTTTTCGAGCTTGAACGAGACGCTGATCGATACCGATCCGTCGGTGATCGTCGTTGTAATATGATCAAGAAGGCTGAGAGAGGCGAGCTTGTCCTCAATCTTACGTGCAACCTCAGTTTCAAGCTGGGTTGGCGCAGCACCTTCAAGCGATGCGGAAATTTTGATGGTCGGCAGATCCATGTCGGGAAAATTCTGGACCTGGAGCTTCGAAAAGGCGAGCAAGCCGCAAACTGTCAACAACACAAACAGTAATACAGAGGGCACGGGGTTGCGAATTGACCAGGCGGAAATGTTCATTTTGCCGCCCCTTCAACATTAACAAGCGCGCCTTCCGAGAGGAAAGCCCCGCCAGATCGCACAAGCATCTCATCGCCCGCCAAGCCAGCTGTAATCTCGACGCGGTTCTCTCTTCGGCGACCGACATCAACGCGGATCCGGTGTACTCGGCGTACTTGATCAATGGCAAAGACGTAATTGATACCGTCTCTGAAAACCAAACTGGTTTCCGGCACGGTCAATGCTCTTTTCGTACCAATATCGATGTTACCAGATACATAGAGACCAACACGGGGTTGAGGCTCTTTAGGCAACTCCACATAAACAATCGAGCGGCCTGTATCGCTGCTGACGGTTGGTGCGATAAGTCTGACCTTACCCTGAAACGCCTTTCCGCCCGGCTCCGTGACTTCCGCGGGCAACCCTATCTCGACCTGCGGAAGATATTGAGCTGACACTTCAGCCTGCCATTCGACGCGCTGCTGGCGAATAAGACGAAAAAGCTCCGTGCCGGTGGACACGACTGCACCTAGCGAGGCTGATCGCGAGGTGATGATGCCGTCGTCGACGGCGGTGATAGTGGTTTGCTCAAGTTTAATTTGCTGGCTCTCAAGCGTGGCCCGTTCAGAATCAAGATCTGCCTTCGCGGTCTGCTCCGTGGTCAGGTATTCCACTCTCTTCTGGTCGGACAACGCGCCCGATCCTCCGATCGTGCGCGCTCGATCCGCGTCGACCTTCGCCTTTGCTAGATCTGCCTCTTTTGTAGCGACAGCCGCCTCCTCTTTGCGCAGATCGGCCAGCACGGCTTCCTGATTCAGCCGGACAAGAGGATCGCCCTTCTTGACGATGGATCCGACGTCGGCAAGGACCTCTGTGATACGCAAACCGCTCGTTTCAGATTCAATCACGGCTTCATGCCAAGGCTTCAGCCATCCACTCGCCGGGATTGTTTGAGGCCAGTCTTGGAGCGAAGGTTTAACCGTCGCGACAGTCAGTGCCGCGGCCCCCTTGGTTTGTCCCTGTTCTTCTGCCGCGACAGGGCGTGTTCCAACCATGCACGTCGATATGACGGCAAAAAAAGCCCCACAAATAACGCGCTTTAGGTCGTCGCGGAGATGGGGATTTCCCAGATAAGTCTTATGTGAAATAGTCATTGAGCGGATTGCTTTGCCTGAAGGTGCGGAGCCTCGTTCACGTCGCGAACGGCCGGCTGTGAAATGTCGATCGGACCGGTCCATCCGCCTCCGAGCGCTTTGTTAAGCGAGATATAATATGTCGCGATATCGGCTTTGGTCTCGATGAGACTTTTTTGGGCCGAGTACAAAGACCGGTCGGCGTCCAACACGTCGAACAGATCCCCTTCGCCGGCGATTTGCAGCTGCTTTGAAAGCTTCGCTGCCGCCCGATAGCCTTCGACCGACTTCGCCAGATCCACCGAGCGCGCCCTCGATCGATTGAGAGAAATTATGGCGTTCTGAACATCCTCTAGAGCGGTGAGGACGGATGACTGGTAGGAGAAGAGGTACTGATCACGTTGTGCCTTGGCGACATCAACCGCCGCCCTCAACTGGCCACCCTTGAAGATCGGAATCGTAACCGAAGGGCCAAACGACCATCCGATGGTAGATTTCTTACCCAGATCAGAAATGCTCGTGGCGGAAGAATCAATGGATCCGGTAAGGCTCAGCGACGGGTATCGATTAGCCTCGGCCTCGCCAATCTTTGCTGTCGCTTGGGCCAGTTCACGTTCTGCCTTGCGCACGTCTGGGCGGGTATTCAATATGTCGGCAGGTATTCCGACGGAGATCTTCGCGGGAGGAACGGGAAGCCTTGACCTTTTGCCGAGGACGCTCTCAAGCAGCAATGGCGACTTGCCGAGCAAGACCCCCAACCGATTGACTGACTTGGCATAGGAGATTTCATAGGATGGAACATCGGCATGGGTGGACGCCGCTTGAGCTTCGGCCTTGGTAACATCGACCAACGACGTACCACCCGCGCTATATTGTGTGCGCGTCAGCGCGGCCGTTTGGGCCTGAGATTTTGAAGAATCTTGAGCGAGTTCCGCCAGCTGCTGATATTCGCGTGCCTGAAGATAATAGGTCGCGACATCCCCAATCAGGGTGACGAGCGTATCGCGCAGGTCTTCTTCCGCGGCGTCGACGCCATATTTCGCAGCCTCCGCCGTACGCTTATTGCCCCCAAATAAATCAAGCTCCCAGCTGGCATCGAAACCGGGCTGATAATCATTGTAGGCGGTAGCCGGCGTGCCACCAGACGCGGCCGTGCGGTTGCGTGTCGCGGAGGCCGTGCCCTCGATCGTCGGGAGCAGTGCGCCAACCTGCTCGCGATAGGTCGCGCGAGCTTCCCTTATCTTTGCTTTCGCCGTAGCGACATCGAGATTGGCCGCGACGGCTTGAGCAATAAGGTCATCGAGGATCGGATCCTTCATTTGCTTCCACCACTCCGCAAGTGCTGGTGGCTTGTCCGGATTATCGTGCGCTCTGGTGTTCCAGCTCTTGGGCATGGAAAGCCCCGGCTTCTGGTAGTCTGGGCCGACGACACAGCCGCTGAGCGCACCAGCCAAAAGAAGCAGAGTGCTAAACTGGTGCATATTCAGCCATCGGGCTGAGCTTCGACACCAGCCCTGTGTTGTAGGCGCCAGCTTGCTCCTGCGAGCTCCGCTATCGGTATCCAGTCCCGCCCCCTCTAATGGCACGGGATAAGACTGCGAATGGGATTCAGTTGTCTCAGTCAATACGAGGCTCCAGGGGCAAATTGCCGACGGCCCTCTGATAGCGACTGTGATGTTAAGCGACGTTAAGGAAGTGTAAAGTTGTGTAAAACTTCTTCCGATCGGCGTTGTTGGGTGTATTCGTGCCGAGGAAATGCTCACGGAACCTGATATGGCGAAAGTACTTTTGATCGATGACGACAGTGAGCTGACGACCCTTCTCAGCGAATATCTTGTAGAGGAAGGGTTTCAGGTTGAGACGTCGGAAGATGCCCGTGTTGGCATAGCTAGTGCCGCCGACCAATCGGTGGACATCATCGTTCTCGACGTGATGATGCCGCGGATGAACGGCATAGACGCTTTGCAACGCATCCGTCGCCTAGGCGATGTACCCGTTTTGATGCTGACGGCAAAGGGAGATGACATCGATCGAATTTCCGGTCTCAATCTTGGCGCGGATGATTATGTCGCAAAGCCGTGCTCTCCCGGTGAACTGGTCGCTCGCATTCGCGCTATTCTTAGGCGAGCAGGAAGCAGGCCCGGTGATGAAAATATTCTTCAGGTCGGTGACCTCGCCTTACATCCGGCCGGTCGAACCGCCCAATGGCAAGGCAAGCCGCTGGAATTAACGGGTGCGGAATTCAACATACTCGAAGTGTTGGCACGCAATGCCGGGCAATTGGTACCAAAGCAGGAAATCTCTCGGCGCGCATTCGGCCGACCTCTTACGCCATTTGACCGTCGCATCGACGTTCATATCAGCAGCGTACGCCAAAAGCTCGGCACCCGTGATGACGGCACGTCCTGGATTCGCTCCATCCGCGGCCAGGGATATCAACTGGTGCAGGAGTACTGATGCGAAAGTTATTTTGGAGGATTTTCGCAATTGTTTGGCTTACAATGGCTCTATCAATCGCGATACTGTTTGCGATCGGTTCTGTCTTTGGACTGGTACCTCCCGCGCAAGAACTCCGCGACCAACGGACATCTTTCGCGCTCGATACAGCCGCTAGGTTATTGGCGACAGGCGGGGTTGACGTATCACAACAATTCCTGTCCGCCGTTGCGCAGACGCCGTCGCCAGTCCATCTGAAACTGACGGTCATCGGCGGACCAATGGAATGCACCATCAAGGTTACGGATAAATTTGAAAGACGTGTCGTCAATGCAGACCATTGCTTTCAACTGAGCGCCGAGGCGACGGAAGTCGGCTTTCTATCACGCAATCTGCCGAGGCTCGTCCCTTGGGCTTCAGCCATGTTTGCTGCTGCACTCGCTGCCTATTGGCTGGCGCAATATCTAACGCGGCCCGTGGAACAATTAAGGGGTGGATTGCGCGCCTTGGCGCTCGGCCAATTCGATATACGAATCGGCAATAAGATCGATCGAAAGAGGGATGAGATTGCAGCGCTTGCTCATGATTTTGATATCACCGCGGCGCGTCTGCAGGAGTTCCAGAATATCCAACAGCGTCTCTTTCACGATATATCTCATGAACTTCGATCACCTCTGTCTAGGCTGCAGGCAGCAATTGGCCTTCTGAACAAGAATCCCAGTCGATTGCATGCAATGACCGAGCGTGTCGAACGAGAAATCGCAAGAATGGATGATCTCGTTGGCGAGATTCTGACTCTCGCCAGACTCACCACCACCGAGATTGAACCACTGGAGCGACAGACCGTTGATCTAGTCGACCTGCTTCGCGAGATTGCCGACGATTGCGCGTTTGAAGGCGCTTCGCGCAACATCACTCTGCTTTACGAGGGAGTAGGATCCTGCGTGACATCCGTTAATGGTGAGCTCATTTACAGAGCGATAGAAAACGTGGTGCGAAACGCTGTCAAATATTCCCCATCAAATACACAGGTCCTCATTCGAACCAAGAGGGAAGATCAGGCCTTCGCGATTACCGTGGTGGATCAAGGTCCGGGCATCCCCAAAGATATTCTCGAGGCAATCTTTCAACCGTTTCGGCGTGGAAGTGATCTTCCCCCTGGTGCCGTCGGTTTTGGCCTCGGATTAGCGATAACAAAACACGCCTTCGCACGCCATGGCGGCGAAGTACAGGCCGAGCTTCCAGCGGAAGGCGGACTGCTCATGCGTATGATTCTTCCTGTTTAACCACCCATAATTTTGCGAAAGTGCAGGCCATGTTCCACTCGCATGCTTTTTGCATTCCCATGATTCTTGCAATCGGAACCCTCAGCAGCTGCGTCGATACATCCGTAAGTGCACCGGCGGCAGACATGCCAAAGACATTCGTTGGCGCGACAAGACTAACAAGAGCCTCACCGATCAGCCAGGATTGGTGGCGCGCTTTTGCTGATCCTGAACTCAATAAACTCATTGAGCTTGGGAGCGCGAAAAATCCCGAGATATTGGAGGCTCAAGGCCGTGTTGGGCAGGCTCGTGCGAACGTCGATCTTGCATCGGCAAACTTGCTGCCGACGGTCTCCGGCGGGGTCGGCAAAGCGCGGGGTGACAAATACGGATTTGGCACATCGACAAATAGTTATGGTACCGCTTCGGGAAGCTGGCTTGTGGATATTTTTGGTGGCGCGCGGGCACAAAAGCGTGCGGCGGAGGCGCGCTTTGATGCTGCGGTGTTTGACGCCGCCGAAACGAGCCTAAACGTACTTTCGTCAATTGGGTCAACCTATGTGGACCTACGCTATTACCAAGAACGAATTGCGCTGGCACGCCAGACCGTTGAAAACAGAAAGCGCAATCTATCCTTGATGCGGGACAGTCAGGGCGTTGGACAAAGCAGTGGACTGCAGATCGTTCAAGCCGAACAGCTCGTGGCGAAAGCCGATGCAGAGCTTCCGTCACTCGAGATCCAGCTTGAGAGTTCTATCGCCACTCTCGCGAGCCTGACCGGGGTGCCGGATGCAGAGCTGCGTGCTGAACTTCATGATAAAGCGGCTCAACCGCGCCCGCGATACAAAATCGGAGTTGGCATCCCTACCGATGTCATCCGCAATAGACCGGATGTGCGGCGAGCGGAGAAGAACTTCATCGCCGCCGCCGAAAGCGTTGGAGTTGCAAAGGCGGCCTTTTATCCTTCCTTGGAGCTCAGCGGCTATATTACGCCGACAGCAGTCGTACACACCGGCCATGTCGACATCTGGCAAATGGCTGCCAATCTAACCGCACCCATTTTTGATGGGGGAAAGAACAAGGCAAATCTCGCTTCCGCGAAAGCACAATTGCAACAAGCACAAGCCGCTTGGCAATCCGCGGTTCTGAATGGCATCGCCGAAGTCGAAAAAGCGCTTGCGGCTTATAATAGAGATGGACGCAATATTGCCGCGCAAGAAAAACTTGCCTCAACGTCAGAAGAGACATTGCGACTTGGTAGGGTGAGTTTCCAGCTAGGTGCGAGTGAATTCTTCAATATTCTCGATGCTGAGCGCGACTACCTCGAGGCCCAGCAGTCGAGAGCACAAGCCATCCGCGATCAGGCACTGCACTACATAGCGCTCTGCAAGGCTGCCGCACCAGTCACGCAAGGTACTAGGGCGCGTGGACAAATCGCTGACAGTCCGCCGACCTACCGCTTGGGTTACAAGTGATGTCATACTTGTCCGGCGGTGGCTGCATGATTGGTATCGGCTAGCCGCGTTAGCCGCTATGCGACTAAGAACGCGGTTATTTCATCGGCCAAGCCAGCGAGAAAAGTGTTCCGATCCGGATGAGGTTCCGGCACATTTGGCGGCAATTCGTCCATGTAGGTGAAATGGCCGGCATCGGGATCAACTTGGACCGCCACAGATGCCTGAGCGGCGAGCACATCCATGAGAAAGCGAGATTGAGCCGGCGGCGTGATAGTATCCTTGGCTCCCACCCAGATTTTCATCGGCATCCTTATACGGTGAAGCGCGCCTGGACGGCGGAAGAAGTTCGTTGGCGGAGCCAAGAGGGCCAATCGCTCAAGGCGTGGAGTCGCGCCCGTAGTCAGTTGCTGCCCATCAAGGGTTTCGCCCTCGGCGCCTTGAAGGGCGAGCAGAGCTGTAGCTCCAATGGAATGCCCGATGCCAACGATGGGGAGGTTGCTGTAGGCGCAACTGTCTATAGATGCTTCGAGCCTGTGGATGCGCATGTCCAACTCGGCTTTGGTCGGGACACTTGAGGCCAGCATTTCGAAGTGTGGCGCAATGACCGTGCAACTCCTGTTAGCCATGGTCTGCAGCAAATGATGGTGGCGTGCCGGGTTACCGCCACGACCGACTGCGAACAAAGCAATGCACTTTGGCTGCTCGGCCTCGATCCGAGTGATGGTAAAGGGTTCCAACTCGTTGGATGCGATGTTGGTATCGGACTCAATTCCCATATTTTTCCTCAATCATCACAATAGGTTTAGCATCGTCTTCCGCGACAAACGAAGCCCAAAGTATCTCAATCATTGACGTCCCGACCAGTCACTGATTCAAGGCTGCTTTTTGGTGGCAGGTTTGAGCCGGGGCGATCTCACCGAAACAGAATGGCGCATTCTGAAGGGTCTGTTGCCAATCGAACCGAAGAACCGGGGTCGAGGCAGACGGTCCAAGAAGAACCGCTCGACGCCCTCGGACGACCGCTCGCCTTCATTCTGACAGGCTGCGAAGTGGCCGATTGCAAAGCATACGATGCCCTGATTAGCTTACCCGAACGCTCGCCGGGCGCCTTGATGGCAGACAAAAGCTACGATGCTGACGCCATCCGTGCCGAGCTCGCCGAACGGAAAATCGAAGGGGTCATCCCCGGCAGATCAAACCGCCGCGTAGATCGAACATGACCGGGCGCTCTACAGGCAGCGCAGCCGCATCGAGCGCATGTTCGGCCACCTAAAGGTCAATCGTGCCATCGCTACCCGCTACGATCAATTAGCCAACAGTTTCCTGGGCATGGTCTATCTCGCCACCGCCAGATACTGGCTTAAATTTGTCCACGCCGCCTAGTGTCCCAGAGGAAATGGATCCAGCCAGGCGCCCGCTGTCAAGCTAATGCCATCTCCGACACTGATTGATCGGGACCATTTCGCTCGGATAGTTAATTGCCCGCAGGGATCTGCTGCGCCTTAGAAGCGCACTGGAATCCGCGGAGCTGGAGCGCCGCCCTTACTTGGGCAAGCAGTCGGGAGCCAAGACAGCGACAGAATGACATTGGAGGAACAGTGGCTATGCACGAAGGTGATGAGGCCACAGTCGGCGGTCTGGCAGATATTTCCATTTCCTTCGCCCGCGCATTGTTTCATGCGTTGGGAACGTCGTTAAATGGCACCTTTCGATCGTATCCCGCGACCTGTTGATGGAAGATGCCGATTCCCACGTCAATGCAGCCGCCCTTTCCCGGCGTGGTGCACCAGCTTAGATGACGGGTAGCCCAGTTAAGCAATTCGCTATCTTTATCGGCTAGTTTATTGAAAATTTACCATGGGGAGGGGCTAAAAATGAAAATGTCTATCAGGACAGGACTGACATCACTCCTTGTCGTGCTTGCGCTCGCCTTCTGCGGCAACGCGCTTGTGTCGTTGGTGGGATTGAACGAAACAAACGCATCCACCATCTCACTCGGCAAGAATATGCTGCCGAGCGTTCGGACCATCGGCGACCTGGAGGCCGCCCTTACTGATAAACGCTTGGCCTATGCACAGCACATCCTATCGTTAACGCCAGAGACCATAGCCAAGGCGGAGCAGCGCATCAATGACGTGAAGCAAAAAGCCGCCCAGCAAATTACCGCCTACCGTGCTCTCGCCGCGTCGGATGTCGAGCGGAAGCTGATTGACCAGATTGATGCCGGTGTTGCGACTTACGACACTCTCGCAGCGCCAATGATCGAACTGTCGCGCCAAAACAAAAACGAGGAGGCAGCCGCCATCCTCAATGGGGCGATGCGGGATCAAGCGATCAAAAACGGTGAGCTGCTCAATCAACTCAAGGACGTCAACCTGGACGTTGCCAACCAAGCCGTCGGCAGCGCGGCAAAGGCATTCTCGTCGGCAATGGGAATCTCCATCGCGACCATCGTCGTTATTCTCGGGCTGAGCGGCTTTGGCATCTACTATGCGGTCAGGATCGTTTCGCTACCGCTGACCCGGATCACCGGCTCCATGAAGGAGTTGGCAGAAGGCGCCCTTGATCGAGAAATCCCTTATCGGTCGCGTGCCGACGAAATCGGGAACATTGCAGCTGCGCTGGAAGTCTTCCGCGAAAGTGCACTTGCCAATCAAAGATTGGAACAAGAGGTTGCTGCCCAGCGAACGCTCTCCGAGCGGGAGCGCGACCGCATTGCTCAGCTCGAAGAGGTGCGGGCCGAAGCTATGGCCTACGCAACGGCGCAACTCGGGAGGGGCCTGAAGCAGCTGTCTCATGGGGACCTGACCGGCCGAATCACGGAACCATTCGTCGCGGAACTCGAGAGCCTAAGGGCGGATTTCAACAGCGCCACGGCCCAGCTCGCGGAAACGCTGCGAGCGGTTGCCGATGCAACCGGCGCCATCGACGTCGGGACGAGCGAAATCAGCCAGGGCGCGCAGGATCTATCGAAGCGAACTGAACAGCAGGCGGCGTCGCTTGAGGAAACTGCCGCGGCCCTCGATGAAATTACCGTCAATGTATCGAACTCCTCAAAGAGAGCCGATGAGGCCCGAGCTGTAGCCGCGCAGGCAAATGCGGGCGCGGCACATTCGGGCGTTGTCGTGTCAAATGCTGTAAACGCAATGCAGAGGATTGAGCAGTCATCCAACCAGATCGCGAACATCATCGGTGTCATTGACGAGATTGCGTTCCAGACAAACCTCCTGGCGCTCAACGCGGGTGTGGAGGCCGCCCGAGCAGGGGAGGCGGGCAAGGGCTTTGCTGTTGTCGCGCAAGAGGTGCGTGAGCTTGCCCAGCGTTCCGCACAGGCAGCAAAGGAGATCAAGGATCTCATACGCAGTTCGAGCGTAGAAGTGCAGAGCGGTGTCAAGCTTGTTAGCGAGACTGGGGAGGCGCTGAAGACCATCGAAGGCTATATTATTACGGTCAACCAGCATATGGGCGCGATAGCAACCTCAGCGAAGGAGCAATCCGTAGGTCTTTCCGAAGTTAACATTGCTGTTAACCAGATGGATCAGGTAACGCAACAGAATGCCGCAATGGTCGAACAAACAAACGCGGCAAGCGCAACGCTCGCCGGCGAAGCAACCAGGCTGCGAGAGCTGCTCAACCAGTTCCAACTCGGCGTGACAAGAGCGTCGCAGGATGCGCCGCGCCGCAAACCTCCCGCCTCGCCGGTTGCCGTCACCGCTCTCCACAAGCCGGCCATTTCTCCGGCACGCAAAATGGCTAACACTGTAGCCGCAGCCTTCGGCGGAAAGACAGCGTGAGTGCTGGCAGTCGGGAAGAGTTTTGACGATAATCGGGGTTGATCCGTCAACGTTTGGAGTGTCAAACGGCGCGGAGAGCGCACCCCTCGGGCGGAGCGCAAAGTGCCGATCTTTGAAAATAATTTGAAAAAGAAAGTGGGGCCGCAAACACGATCGATGACGGTTCTATGGCATCTGCCTTTGACATCAGCACCACATCTTTCAGGAGTGAGTTTCCGGTCGCCAACCTGTTTCACAATGTTCTCCGACACGATATCTCGCCTACTTGTTGCGTGACGCCAAATCAGATCAAGCTACAGCAACGAAACCCACGGCCTTGACGGGAGTTTCTCGAAGATTGTCGGCGTCCGCGCTCGCAGTCCCGCAGGCTGAAACAGCGCCACCCACGGCGATCAGCACGGGATTTTCGTAGCCGATCTTCTCCATGCCCTTGGCAAGGTTTTTGAGGCTGCCGTGCCATTCCCGCTGGGTAGCGCGGCTGACGTCGGCCATGATTACGGCAGCGGTGGAAGGCGGCAGGCCGTTGGTGATCAGCCGATCGGCAATGAGCGGTGCTGTCCTGCCTCCCATGTAGAACACGGTTGTCGTATGGGGATCTGCGACGCATGCCCAGTCAACGTCTTCCGGCAGTCCGCCATGCCGAGAGTGGCCAGTGACGAAGCGCACGGACTGGGCGTGTTCCCGGTGGGTGAGCGGCATGCCAAGGCAAGAGGCCATGGCGCTTGCTGCCGTGATGCCGGGAATAACGTCGACGGGGATGTTCTCGCGACGAAGATGAGCAATCTCTTCGCCGGCACGGCCGAAAATCATCGGGTCGCCTGACTTGAGGCGAACGACTCGCTTGCCGGCCTTGGCGAGGGCCAACATCGTTGCGTTGATGTCCTCCTGCCTGCAGCTTTGGCGGCCACCACGTTTGCCTACCAGCATGCGTTTGGCCTCACGGCGGGCAAGTTCCAGCACCTCCGCAGAAACAAGATCATCGAACAGGATGACATCGGCGGCTTGGAGGGCGCGGACCGCCTTCAGAGTCAACAGTTCGGCGTCGCCCGGGCCGGCGCCCACGAGCGTCACGTGACCGGCAGGGTTAGCATTGCTACGAATTCGGTCTGCCTCCGCGATCAGGCCTGGCACCGCATCTGCGTCGGGCTCCTCGCCCGCGAAGGCGCGATCGACGAAACGTTCCCAGAAGTTTCGTCGTTGAACTGAGGTGAGGGCGTCTGTCACATGGGCGCGGATAGCCTGCGCAAGCTGAGCCCAGGATTTGACCGACCGCGGGAGGAGTGTTTCGATGCGCCGGCGGATAGCTTGGCCGAGGATCGGAGCAGCGCCGTCGGTCGAGATGCCAATCACCACGGGCGAGCGGTTAACGATCGAGCCGAACTTGAACTGACAGAATGCCGGCTTGTCGATGACGTTGACGGGAACACCGGCAGCGACAGCGTGATCGTGAAAGCAGCATGCTTCCTCGTCGGTTTTGCAATCGCCTACCGCCAAAGCAAAGCTCTTGAAGCATGCCGCCTGCCAAAATGCATCGTGGTGGACAAACTGGTCAAGTTGCTTCCGAAAGCCCTCGGAAAGCTCGTCCATGGGGCAGAAGACATGCACCTCCGCGCCCGCTGCTGCCAGAAGTTCGGCCTTCCACGCCGCCCCGTCGCTGCCGCCGGCGATCAGCACGGATTTCCCCTTGAGATCGAAAAATACCGGCAGCGAGGTGAGTGGAGCGATCCGCTCCAGTCTATCATTCCGCGGCTTGACGAAGGCAGCCATCGATAATCCCCTTAATTTCAATGCGGCAAGAGCCACAATTGGTTCCGGCATTGAGCTGTCTGCCGATAGCCTCGACCGTGTGGCAGCCGCCTGCGACGGCGCCTACGATCTGGTTGATGCCGACCGAGAAGCAGGAGCAGACGGTTGCGCCAGGGTCCATCTGATCGGTACCTGGCCGGCCGGCGAGCACCGCAAAGCGCGCGCGCGCAGTCTCCAGTGGTGTGCTGAGTTGCTTGACGGCCCAGTCACGCGATACGGCGACAGGTTCGGGCGCGGCATAAAAGGCGAGCAACAGCCGTTCTCCGTCAAAGAAGCCATGACGTTGCTGTCGCGTCGGGTTGTCGACATAGGCGAGATGCTCGCCACGATCAAAAAGGCCGAACGTATCGCGACACCAGGCTTCGATATCGTCAAGTGCCTTGTCGAAGCCGAATTCCACGCGCCATCCGGCTTCTGTCTTCGCGACCGCCCAATAGGGCGCCTCTAGCCGCTCAGGGCGGAAGGCGACAACTGCAAAACCATGATATGCCATTTCGGCTGGCCGTACCTTGACGCCGATATTCTTGAGCGCGGGCTGGCCGGAGATGGGGTCAGTGTGTGGCGCCAGCAGAGCGGCCACGCGCGCATTTGCAGAATACTCATCGTTCCAGTGCATCGGCACGAAGACGCCGCCGCGTGGCTGCCGCTCTGTGAGCAAGGCTCGTAGCACGACTGAACCGAAGGAATTTTCCACCCGTACCAACCCCGCCTTGTCGATGCCAAGTTCAGCGGCGTCCGCCGGGTTGATTTCGGCGAAAGGTTCGGCGAGATGCGACGAGAGCCGCGCCGCCTTGCCCGTGCGCGTCATCGTGTGCCACTGGTCGCGGATGCGGCCGGTATTGAGAATAAAGGGGGCATCCTTGCTTGTGCGGTCATCGCGCTCAGATTTTACGGAGATGAACCTGGCCTTGCGATCCGGCGTGTAGAACTGGCCATCGGCGAAAAATCGCGTGACGCCTTCGGGAGCACCTTTGCGATGCGGCCATTGGAACGGTGACATAGCCTCGAAGATACCAGGAGAGATATCAGCTTTCGCGCCTATGTCGAAGTCGCGTGTGCCGCCATTTTCGAATCCAGAAAGGGCCGCGTGTTCGGCGAAGATTGTGGCGGGATTGTCGTAGTCAAAGCCGTCGAAGCCCATCCGCTTGGCAACTTCGGCCATATGCCACCAGTCGGGCTTTGCGTCGCCGGGCAGATCCAAGAAATTGCGCTGGCGGGAAATGCGCCGCTCGGAGTTGGTGACGGTTCCGTCCTTTTCGCCCCAGCCGGCGGCTGGCAATAGCACATGGGCGAGTGCGGCGGTGTCGGTGTTCTTTTGAATATCGGAAACGACGACGAAGGGGCAGTTGCTAATTGCTTCGCGCACCCGGTCGGCATCCGGCATCGAAACGACCGGATTCGTCGCCATAATCCACAGGGCTTTGATGCGCCCGTCCGCCACGGCTTCGAACATTTCGACGGCCTTGAGACCGGGCCTTGCAGCCATGGTTGGCGAATTCCAGAAGCGTTGCACACGATCGCGCGCGGCTTCGTCCTCAATATTCATATGCGCTGCCAGCATGTTGGCAAGACCACCCACCTCGCGGCCACCCATCGCATTCGGCTGGCCGGTCAGCGAGAAGGGTCCCATGCCTGGTTTGCCGATGCGCCCAGTGGCCAAATGGCAATTGATGATCGCGTTAACCTTGTCGGTGCCGATCGAGGACTGGTTGACGCCCTGGCTATAGCAGGTCACCACCTTTTCGGTTGTTTCAAACAGACGATAAAAGGCCCGCAGTTCACCGGCCGCTAAGCCTGTTTCCTCCGAAACATCCAGCATGCTCCTGGTTTGCGCGGCTTCCAGCGCATCGTTAAAGCCGATCGTATGCGCCGATACATAGTCCTGGTCGAAAGCCGACGATCCTGCGAGATGGGCAAGCAACCCATTGAAGAGGGCAACATCCCCGTCGCTTTTGATCATCAAGTGCATGTCCGCAAGATCGGCGCTAACCGAGCGTCGCGGATCGATCGTGACAATTTTCATATCCGGTCGGCTTTGTTTTGCCGCTTGGATCCGTTGGTTGAGCACCGGATGGCACCATGCGAGGTTCGAACCAACGAGTACGATCAGATCGGCGAGTTCGAGATCCTCGTAAGTGCCCGGCACCGTGTCCGAACCGAAGGCGCGTCGATGACCAGCGACGGAGGAGGCCATGCAAAGCCGTGAATTCGTGTCGATATTGGCCGAACCGATAAAGCCTTTCATCAGCTTGTTGGCGACATAATAGTCTTCCGTCAGGCATTGACCTGAGACATAGAATGCGACCGAGTCCGGCCCATGCTCGGCGATGGCTTCACAAAATTTCGAGGCTACGAGATCGAGCGCGTCGTTCCAGTTTGCACGTTGACCGTCGATTTCCGGGTAGAGGACACGGCCGTCGAGATCGATCGTTTCGGCCAGCGCCGAGCCCTTGGAACAGAGCCGGCCGAAATTGGCCGGGTGCCCCGGATCCCCTTTAACGGAAGCCTTTCCGTAATCGTCGACCGTCGCAATAACGCCACATCCGACACCGCAGTAGGGACACGTAGTCTTCGTTTCAGTGGGCACGCTTGGTCTCCCCGATGCTTAGTCGCCGATGGTTTACACCCTCCTCTGACATCTCCCCCTCAAGGGGAAGGATCAGGAGCTCGCCGTGCCACTGGTCTCCACCCACTGAACAAGAGCGATACATGCTTTTCTTGTTCAAACGGGCAGCAGCAAACTCAAACCGATCTTCCGTCTTGAGGGGAAGATGTCTGGAACGAACAGAGGAGGGTACCACCGCGCACACGGACATGATCTATTCCGCCGCCATCATCATGCTGTCGAGAGCGATCGACAGCATGCCGTTCTCATTGCGCACAGGAATGGTCCTGACCGAGCCCTTGTCCGCGCCGAGAGCTTGCCCGGTTTCGAGCGAGATGACCCAGTTGTGCAGGGGGCAGGTGACGGCAGCGCCGTGGACGATGCCCTGGGAGAGCGGGCCGCCTTTGTGCGGGCAATGATCCTCGATGGCGAAGACCTCGTTTTCGGCCGTGCGAAACACGGCGATCTTGCCCTGCGGGGTTTTCACGCAGCGTGCGCCGCGCAGCGGGATGTCAGAGATGTCGCCGATCGGATGCCAGGTGTCTTTTGGCCAGTTCATGTCCATCTCCTTACTCCGCAGCCTGATGGAAGCCGACCGTCGCCATCGGCCGGAATTCGTGCTTGTCCTTGCCGGAAACACGCTCCGACCAGGGATCGACCTGCGCGAATTTCTGGCTGAAGACGAAGCGCTCGTAATAGGCCCTACGCTTGTCGGCATCCGTCATGATCTGGCGGCGGATCTCGTCGAGGCCGATGCGCTTGGCCCATTTGTAGATGCGCTCGAGATAGCGGCCCTGCTCGCGGTACATCTGCGTCAGCGCGACGATATGCTCCAGCGCCTCGTCCTCGGTCTTGACGAGGCCGAGCACTTCCGTACCCTTGATGTCGAGGCCGGCGGCACCGGCGAAGTGGATCTCGAAGCCACTATCCACACAGATGACGCCGATGTCCTTGCAGGTGGCCTCGGCGCAGTTTCTCGGACAGCCGGACACCGCCATCTTGAGCTTTGCCGGCGTCCACGAGCCCCACATGAATCTCTCGATGCGAATGCCGAGCCCGGTGGAATCCTGCGTGCCGAAGCGGCACCAGTCGGAGCCGACGCAGGTCTTCACCGTGCGCAGGCCCTTGGCATAGGCCTGGCCGGAGATGAACCCGGCCTTGCCGAGATCGGCCCAGACGGCGGGCAGGTCCTCCTTCTGGATGCCGAGCAGATCGATGCGCTGGCCGCCGGTCACCTTCACCATCGGGATCTCGAACTTGTCGACGACATCGGCGATGGCGCGCAGTTCACCGGAATTGGTAACGCCGCCCCACATGCGCGGCACGACCGAATAGGTGCCATCCTTCTGGATATTGGCGTGGACGCGCTCATTGATGAAGCGGGACTGGTAGTCGTCGGCATATTCGTCCGGCCAGTCGCAGACCAGGTAATAGTTGAGTGCCGGCCGGCATTTGGCGCATCCGCAGGAGGTTTTCCATTCCAGCTCCTGCATGACGGCGAGGATGGTCTTCAAACCCTTGGCCTTGATCAGTCGGCGCACGTCGTCATGGCCAAGCTCCGTGCAGTTGCACATCGGCTGTACCGCCTTCGGATTATAGGCATCGCCAAGCGTGATCGACATCAGTTGCTCGACAAGGCCGGTGCAGGAGCCGCACGAGGCGGACGCCTTGGTGTGGGCGCGCACATCGTCGAGCGAGGCCAGGCCCTTGGCGGTGATGGTCGAGGTGATCTTGCCCTTGCAGACGCCGTTGCAGCCGCAGATTTCCGCGTCATCCGGCAAGGCTGCAACGGCCACCATAGGGTCCAGCGGCGACCCTCCCTGATAGGCCTGACCGAAGATCAGCGTCTCGCGCATCTCGGAGATGTCGGTCGCCTTCTTCTTCAGGTCGTTGAACCAAGCACCGTCGGCCGTCTCGCCATAGAGCACGGTGCCGATGATGCGGTTGTCCTTCAGCACCAGCCGCTTGTAGACGCCGCCGGCCGCATCGCGCAGCACGATCTCCTCGCGATCGTCGCCATCGGCGAAGTCGCCGAGCGAGAAGAGGTTGATGCCGGTGACTTTGAGCTTCGTTGGCGTGTCCGAATGCACGAAGGCGGCGGAGCGGTCGCCCGACAGATGCGATGCGGCGACACGCGCCATTTCATAGAGCGGCGCCACCAGGCCATAGACCTGGCCGCCGACTTCGGCGCATTCGCCAAGCGCCATGATGCTGCCATCCGAGGTCTGCATGCCGTCATCGACGACGATGCCGCGGTTGACGGCGATACCGGCGTCCTTGGCAAGACCGATATTGGGCCGAATGCCGACGGCCATCACCACCAGCGTCGCGGGAATGATGCGGCCGTCATCAAGCTCGATGCCCTCGACCTTGCCGTTGCCGATGATCGCCTTGGTATTGGCCTTGGTGATGACCTTGATGCCGCGCTCTTCGACGGCCTTCTGCAGCAGATAGCCGGCGGCGGGATCGAGCTGGCGCTCCATCAGCGTTGCCATAACATGCAGAACGGTGACATCCATGCCGCGCGAGGCAAGACCGGCAGCCGCTTCGAGACCAAGCAGGCCGCCGCCGATGACGATCGCCTTCTCGCGCGACTGGGCGGCAAGCAGCATCGCCTGCACGTCATCGAGGTCGCGATAGGTGATGACGCCGGGCAGATCCTTGCCCGGCACGGGAATGATGAAGGGCACGGAGCCGGTGGCGATGACAAGCTTGTCGTAGCTCTCGACGACGCCGTGATCCGAGGTGACGGTCTTGGCCACCCGGTCGATGGCGACGATCTTGTGGCCTTTGTAAAGGGTGATGTTGTTCTTGATGTACCAGCCGTCGCCGTGGATGATGATCTGCTCGTAGTCCTTCTCCCCGGACAGGACCGGCGACAGCATGATACGGTCGTAATTGACGCGCGGCTCGGCGTTGAAGATCGTGACGCTGTAGCGACCGGGTGCCTGTTCGAGGAGGTGCTCCAGCATGCGGCCCGGCGCCATGCCATTGCCGACGATGACAAGTTTCTGGGTCATAGTTCCAAGTCCTTGAGATTAGGTGGCGGCTACAACGGGGGCAGAGGACCCACGGCGCTCGAGTTGCCTTACGGAGAGATGCATCCAGACGAGCGAAATCGCCACAATCGCGAAAAGCAGCAGGAAACAACTGGACCAAAGGCCGGTGATGTCCTTGAGCAGGCCAAAGACGATCGGCAGGATAAATCCGCCAAGGCCTCCCATCATGCCGACAATGCCGCCGACCGCGCCGATGCTCTCAGGGTAGTAGGCGGGGATGTGCTTGAATACGGCCGCCTTGCCGAGGCTCATGAAGAAGCCGAGGACGAAGATGACGACGATGAAGACGGCCGGGGTAATTCCAAATGCCGAGCTCGTTGGTGTGACAGCGGGCAGGGAAAGGACTAGGATAGCGACGGCCGACACCGCAAGCATTGCATACATCACGCTGCGTGCCCCCTTCTTGTCGGAGAGTACGCCGCCGAAGGCGCGAAAGACGCTGCCAGGAATGGAATAGGCAGCCGCAACCATGCCGGCAACCTCAAGATTGAAGCCATAGGCGCCGACCAGATAGCGCGGCAGCCAAAGCGAGAGGGCGACAAAACCTCCAAAGGCGAAGAAATAGTAGAGCGAGAAGCGCCATACCTGAACGTTTTTCAGCGGTGCGAATTCCTGAAGCAAGCTCCTGGATGCAACCCCGCGATCGCGACGAGCGCGGAAGGCCGGATCGTCGGTGGTGGTGAACCAGAAAACGATCGCCATGGCCGCGAGTACCAGCGCCCAGATTTCCGCAACCGCCTGCCATCCCCACGCGATCAGCACGAAGGGAGCGGCAAACTTGGTGACCGCCGCTCCGACATTGCCGGCGCCGAAGATGCCGAGTGCCGTTCCCTGCTTCTCTGGTGGAAAGAACGGGGAAACATAGGCGACGCCTACCGCAAAGGAGCCGCCGGCGAGGCCGACGCCCAGGCCGGCAATCAGCATTTGCATGTAAGTGGTTGCATAGGACAGGAGGAAGGTTGCCACCGCAGCTGCCAGCATTGTGAGCGTGTAGACCAGGCGGCCGCCGTAACGCTCTGTCCATATCCCGAGCAGGATACGAACGACCGATCCGGTGAGCACGGGTGTGCCGACCAGCAAGCCGAATTCGGTCTCGCTCAGGCCGAGTTCCTGCTTGATGCGAATGCCTATGATCGCAAAGATCGTCCAGACGGCGAAACAGATCGTGAAGGCGAATGTGGAAATCCACAATGCTTTCGCCGGTTCGCCGGCGGACATGGGCTGTGTTTTCTTAAGAACAGACATGGCTTCTCCCGGGGCTCGACAAGGTCGTGCCAATCCATCATTGAGGGTCAGAAACACAAAAAGCCGCACCTCAGGGCGCGCGTACGAAAGTACACGGAATATCCTGATCGGCGGCTTTGCCTGAGGCGTCCGTCATTGGACGCTAAAATGCGGCCTTTCGGCTTGCTAGTTTAGAAGCAAGGACCGTGCCAATTCGAAATTGGCCCCCAGTTACGGCGTTCCAAGCAAAAAAGCTTCCGCCGGGCAGGCCATGAAGCGATTAAATCAGCAGTGCGCGCTCCCAATATTTGGGCATTGCTCACAAAGTAGGCATGTCGGTCGTGTTTTTTTGAGCCGCGACATATTCATCAATGCGATCAGGATCAAAAAGGGTGCCGTCGAAAAACCCGTCTGGGCCAAGCGTCAGCATGCCACTTGAGCCAACGGGCGTTTCCATACGCAAGGCGCCCTCGACCTTGGAGCTTGCGGCTGGCATCGCGAGACCCAGCGCCTTCAGAGCGTTCCGGTAAATATCCGGTCGATAAGTGTTGCCGGCGATACGCTGGTGAGATGCGGTGTGTTTGACCTGACCCCAGCGAACCATCTGTGTGTAGAACCAAAGCGCGTGGCTCTTCCACGGAAACGTCGCCGCCTTCGCGTTTGGGACGAAAAAGTCCTTTACGGTTTGAGTGTGCTGGCCACCGATTCTAAGCTCGCCCGTCACTGCGGGCCGCAAAAATTCCACAGACTTGTCGATGTATGCAGGTCCGGAAAGCAATATGGCAAGCTCCTCATGGTTGGCAACATCGGCACACCAGAGTGACGCATTGTAAAGCGCCGTGAGCAATGCGGCGAGGGCTTCGGGATGGCTGTCGCCCCAACGGCCATTCACTCCCAGTACCTTTTCGGGGCTGGATTTCCAGATCGCGGCCTTGACCGTCGCGAGATGCGCACCTCGTTTCAAAACGCCGAACGTATTCCACGGTTCACCGGCGCAATAGCCATCGATGAAACCAGCCTTCAGTGCATTTCCCATATCCGCAGGAGGCAGGATTACGATCTCAACCTCCCGATCGGGATCGATGCCGCTCGCAGCAAGCCAATATCGAAGTTCGTAGTTATGTCCGGAATAGGGATGCACCACGCCGAAACGGAGCTGATCTCCAGTTCGCTGTGAGATCACCCGCCGCAGCGCCATGCCGCTTGAGCGGGCATCGAGATTGCCAATCGCACCATTCTCGACCATTGCCCGCCACAAGCCACCCGACACCGTGACGGCATTTCCGCCGAGGCCAAGCGCCATGGGCACGATCATTCGCGGCGCCGGCGCCGTGAGTCCAAGGTTACAGGCGATCGGCATCGGCGCGAGGATATGGGCAACCTCAAAGTGCCCGACCGCTAATCTATCCCTGATCGTTGCCCACGAACGCTCGCGCACGAGCGTGAGATCCACCTGCTGCGCTTCGGCAAAGCCCTTCTCTTTGGCAACGACCAGGAGGGCACTGTCCACGAGCGGCAAGAAGCCCGCGGTGATTTCGTACCTACTCGTCTTCATGTGTCCCCTCCCGGATCGAGCAGGCTTGCCGCGGTAACGAGGCTTTGAGCAATCTCGACAATTTTCCTGTTCTGGCCCATCGCCGTTCGCCGCAGGAGTGCATAGGCCTCCATCTCCGAAAGCCCGCGGGCGCGCATCAGCAATCCCTTGGCGCGCTCAATCAGCTTTCGGTTTTCCAGCTCGCCGCGTGCTTCTTCAAGCTCGCGGCTCAGTCGCGAAAACGCATTGAAACGACTAATCGCCATCTTAAGGATGGGACGAACACGTTCCTGCCTTAGACCGTCGACGATATATGCTGAAACCCCAGCGTCCACGGCAGCTTCAATGGAAGCTTCATCGGACTTGTCTACGAACATCGCGATGGGCCGATTTACGGCACGTGATATCTGAAACATGCTTTCCAACACGTCCCGGTTGGGGTTTTCAAGATCGATGACAATCACATCAGGATTGATCTCGGTGATCCGCCTCGC
This sequence comes from Rhizobium sp. 11_C7_N12_5, assembly GCF_051811145.1. Taxonomy (NCBI): domain Bacteria; kingdom Pseudomonadati; phylum Pseudomonadota; class Alphaproteobacteria; order Hyphomicrobiales; family Rhizobiaceae; genus Rhizobium; species Rhizobium sp. 11_C7_N12_5. The sequence continues at coordinate 1,590,641 of NZ_JBPWPY010000002.1, read as the reverse complement.
AAGACCCGTCATATCGGCGATGATTGTTACGTTGTCGTACCCTGCGTCCCGCAAACCTTCTTCAATGATGGATGCGCGAATGCGGTTCTCATCAATCACCAGTACATTCAGACTGTTAGGTTTCATGAGATCGACGCCACAGGTTATCGGCATTCATTCAATGTCAGGCGCGCAAATAGTGACGGCCGAAACGAAGAGACTCCGCACATGCGGGAAGTCTGCTTCAAAATCAAGCGCTGTCTTGGGTATTGTTGCACGAATAGTGACATGGCAGATATTGGGGCGGGTGTCTTCGCCCATTGAACCTCGGGCCGCTGCAATCTGGAGTAAAAAATATTACCAGATGTCAAAACTAACCGAAGCAAGCGCGGCGATCGATCTGGTGATCGCATTGGTGGAACGGGATCTTGGCGTCGAAATCGCGTGATCTGTCGTACGCAAGCTGGTCGTCTATCATCGACGCCCGGGAGGCCAGCCGCAATTTTCGGAACTTCTGGACATCGTTCCCAAGCCGGACCGTATCCAACGGGCGTTGGCCTACGCGCGGTGCAACCTTCAAACGGAACTCTCGGTTATGCAGTTCGCGAAGGTAGCGAACCTCAGCCCGCGCCAGTTCAACCGAGCATCCCAGATGGAGACAGGTCAGCCGCCAGCGGGGGTGGCCGAGCGCTTGCGCGTGGGAAGCCGCCCGGCGAGGCTTAGCTGGCTGTTACCCTCCTGTTCGGGGTAGCGAACTCTAGTTGTGACTCCTCCTCCGACTGAATCGTGGGCTAGCGGAGGCTGAAGGCGGAGGATCCTGGCACATTAGAGCGTCGGCGCTTATCATGCACCGCATTTTCGGGATGAAACCCCTGGTCAGTGATGCTACGTGGAACAGGCGGCAAAAAGATTCTGTTCGTTATGATTGAGATCCGAAGAAACGGCTTTTTGTCGAACGGAAGCCGAGCCTTTCGGACATCTCATGCGCGGCTTTCAGAAGACTGTCTAGATAGGAGGCACGGTTGCGCAGGCCGTCCTCACGTGGGGCAACCAGGCAGAGAGTGGCGATGCACGAGCCCTCGGCCTGATAAATTGGGACAGCGAAGCAATGAGTGAAATTCTCCACCTCGCTGTTGAAGGTGAAATATCCGTCGTCGGAGGCCTGCCGCACCTGAGCGATGAAATCCGCCGGTTCCAGCTGTCTACCATCCGGCAAGACGAAATCCTCCGGCGGAATGAAATCAAGAATTTCTCGATCCGAAAGATGCGCGACAAGCAGACGTCCGGAGGCTGTCCAGGGAATGGCGACGAGTTCGCCGACATTCGAGGAGATGCGGAACGGACGGATGCCCTCGCGCATCATGGCGACCGTGTATTTATTGCCTTCCAGCAGGCACATCTGCGCGGTTTCGCGGGTCTCCTCTGCCAGAGCGTTCAGCACGCGATCGCATTCGCGCATTAAATCGAATTGTTCGGCATAGGCAGTTCCAAGGAAATAAAGGCGACGGCCGAGAAACACCCGGCCATCGTCCCCTTGATAGTCAAGCATGCCGTGGCCGAGCAAAAGATTGACGAGTTCATAGATAGACGAGCGCGGGGCGCCGATTTCCGTGGCGATCTCGTTCGGACGCATTGGCTGACGCTTCATCCGCAGAAATTCAAGGATTTCAAAAGCTCGATCTAGCCCACGCATGCGTCGCGATACGGTATCGTTCGGTGTGTCGGCCATGCTCTTCTCCGAATATTCTCAACCGGTCGCAACCGGCGCAATGGGATGCAGTGCGGCGGTGGGTTCTTGCCGATTATTCGGCATTGATGCCCGATGGCCCTCAAGGAGAGGCTGCGATAGCATTCGCCTGTGTGCTAACGCAACGCTTGTCCCGCGCCACCTTATCTCTCTCAGTTGAAACTTGAGGTCTTGAGGAATTCGGCAAGCCGATCTGTTTTCGGACGCACAAACATGTCCTTCGGGTCTCCTTCCTCACAAATGACGCCTTGATTCATGAATATGACACGCGATGAAACCTCGTAGGCGAAGCGCATTTCATGCGTCACGAGCAGCATCGTCATGCCGTCGGCGGCGAGCCCCTTGATGACTTGAAGAACCTCGCCCACCAGTTCGGGATCGAGGGCTGACGTCACTTCATCGAACAACATCAGCCGCGGCGCCATGGCGATTGCACGGGCGATGGCGACGCGCTGCTGTTGGCCACCGGAGAGCTGGCCGGGATAATGGTTGGTGCGGGTTGCAAGGCCAACGCGGTCGAGCCATGTGTCGGCGACGGCGCGAGCTTCCGGCTTCGACATCTTCTTCACCTTGACGAGGCCCAGCATCACGTTTTCGGCTGCGGTCATATGCGGAAAAAGATTGAACTGCTGGAAGGCCATACCCGTCAGCGCGCGTTGACGCGCGATTTCCTTCTCGCTCTTGCGGCGGCGGGTGCTACCGTCGACGTGATAGCCGATCTCCTCGCCATCGAGGCTGATCTTACCCCCCTCAAATTCCTCCAGCATGTTGACGCAGCGTAGCATCGTCGTCTTGCCGGAGCCGGACGAGCCGATAATGGAAATGACCTCGCCCTCCTGTACGCTACAGTCGACGCCCTTGAGGACCTCATTCTGGCCGTAGGTTTTGCGCAGGCCCTGGATGTCTAGAATTGTCTTGGCCATCGGTCGGATCTCCTCAGGACGGCAGTGCGGTCTTGCGCTCGACATATTTGCCGAAACGCTCAATACCGAAGTTGACGATGAAATAGAGAGCGCCAGCGAGAAAATAGAACTGGAGGCTCATGAAATTGCGGGAGATGATCTCCTGTGTGCGCAGGAGCAGCTCGGCAACGCCGATGACGGATAGCAGCGTCGAGGCCTTTACCATCTCGGCGGCTGTATTCACCCAGGCCGGCAGGCACTGGCGCATTGCCTGCGGCCATAAAACCGAGGTGAAAGTCTGGCTGAAAGTAAGGCCGATTGCCTTGGCGGCCTCCGTCTGACCTTTCGGGATGGCCTGAAGCGCGCCGCGCACGATTTCACCGACATGCGACGAGCAAAAGATTGCAAGGGCAAGGACACCAGCAGAAAACGGTCCCAGATTGAGACCTACCGCGGAAGAGACGTAATAGCTTGCCAACACGAGCACGAGCACGGGCGTGCCGCGGATGATATCCGTATAGGCCCGGACGGTAAGGCGTAAAACGGTACCGCCGTAGACGAGCGCCAGACCGACGAAAACACCGAGCAAGGAACCGGCGAGAATGGCCAGCAAAGAGATCGACACCGTCACGCCAACGCCGTTCATGATAACGTAGCGGGCGATCCAGATTTGTTCGAAAAATGTGTGGGACATCCGGTCTTACCTGGGCAGAGCCAGCCGGCGCTCGACGAAGCGCATCAGGGCAGCGATGAGGAAACAGGTTGCGACATAGAGAGCTGACGTGACCAGCCAGGTCTCTATGACGCGGAAACTCTCGACATTGATCTTGCGGGCCGCGAAGGTGAGTTCCGGCACGGCGATGGCGGCGGCGAGAGACGTGTCCTTGAAGAGCGAGATGATCGTCGAGGACAATGACGGCAGCACGTTGCGCAACATCAACGGGGCGATGATGGAGCTGCGGATCTGCATCGATGTCAGGCCGATGGAGAGACCGGCTTCGGTCAGGCCCCTCGGAATTGACAGCAGTCCGGCGCGGAATACTTCCGCCAGATAAGCTCCGGAATACAGCGCAAGCACCAGAACGAAACTCTGCAGCTTGTCGAGGCGGAAGCCCATCTGCGGCAGCGCGAAGTAGGCGAAAAGCACCAGGACGAGGATCGGCAGGTTGCGGACCACCGTGACATAGACCTGCGCCGGCACGACTGCGATACGTTTTTTTGACGTCAGCGCGAAGGCCAAGACGAGACCGATCGCAGAGCCGATCAGGATCGAGACTACGGCGAGGCCGAGGCTGAGCGCCAGACCGCTCAAGAGAAAGTCGAAGTTGCGCCAGACGGCTGCGAAATTCAGCGTGTAACCCATGGCGGGCCGTCCCTTTTCAGGCTGGCGGAGCGGGGAGGTTCCCGCTCCGCTCTGCTGTTACTTGAACTCGACCGGGAAGCCGATCTGCGGAGGGGTAAGATCCTTGCCGAACCAGGTCTTGTAGGACTTGGCGTAGCTATCGAATTCGACGCCCGTCATAGCTTCGTGCAGCGCGGTGTTGACGAAGTTCAGCCAGTCCTGATCGCCCCGCTTGACCGCGCAGGCATAGGTCTGCGGGTTCCAACCGAAGCCGGCATCCTTATAGCGGCCGGGATTCTGCGTCATGTACCAGGCGAGCGACGACTGATCGGTGGCCACCGCATCGGCACGTCCCGATTCCAGCGCTTGATAAATGAGATCGACGGATTCGTACTGATCGACCTTAGCGTCGGGTAGGGCCGCATGGACCATGGACTCTGCATAGACGTTCTGGAGAACCGAAATGGTGATCGAAGAGCCGGCCGCCTTCAACGCGGCATAGTCGCCATATTTGCCGTCAGCCTTGAGCATCAGCCCAACGCCTTCACGATAATAGGGAATAGTGAACGCAACCTGCTGCGCGCGTTCACCAGTAACGGTCATGAACTGGCAGGTAATGTCGACCTTGCCCGTCGTGATGTTCGGGATACGGGCGTCGGACGACTGGTTTACATATTCGATTTTATCGGGATCGCCGAAGAGTGCCTTGGCGATGATGTGGCCCATATCGACGTCGAAGCCCTGAAGCTTGTCGTCCGCGCTCTTGAAGTGCCATGGCGCGTTGGTGCTGCCGGTGCCGAGGACAAGGTGCCCGCGAGCGAGCACTTCGTCGAGTTTGCTGCCGTCGGCGAAGGCAGGCGTGGATGAGAGGAGGGTTGCGGCGACCAGCGACATCACGCCGGCGCGGAAGGAAATAGTCATAGCGTTCCCCTTGGTTAAGCGCTTTTGGATATCCAATATACCGGACATGTGTCTGTTCTCTTGGATGGGCATATCAAGGAGCACGGCTGATGACTTGTCAAGAGTGGCTGATGTTGCCGATCGTTAAGGATGTGAATGTGAGGACGAGTTGGCATCCGTCTTTCCGATGACCTGCTTCGGATCGCGGGCGTCAACGCTTGATCAGGAAGTCCAGAGCTTCGAGGATGTCATGCTTCCGAACCTGACGGCGACGGAGACGAACCCCGCCGTCCGGCAAGCTCGGGCGGTCTCGGATCAGTGTATTTTCAGCAATGCAAGTGTGAGGCCGGATGATGATCAATCTGTCCGTCGTGATTTGACCCGTCTTTCCGCTTGGCACCGACCCTGCTAGGCGGAGACAGGCCTATGAAATGCTTCACTATTCTGAACCAATTGCGGGATCAAAGGTTTGCTCGTTCGGAAAAGCTTAAGGTGATGTTACCGTTAAGCGTGCGGCGGCAGGGGAACACCGGCGAGTTTTGTCTTGATCCAGTCCGAAACGCGATAATAACGCAGGGTGAGCTTAGGCCCATAGTTCATGTAGAAGGGCGCTGACGTCAGCGGCTCCAGCTTGAGCGAAAGATCCTTCTCGGGCACGCCCCTAGCCCATTCCGCCAGAATGCCGCCAAGCATGCTGCCTGTCGGCACACCGCGGCCGGAAAGACCGGTCAGCGCGACAACGCCGGTTGCCAGGTCATAGAGGCGCGGGACCGTGCGATATTGCATGTCCAGCTCGCCGAACCAGAAGTATTCCCAGCGGATCTCCTGTTTGATCTGCGGATGCAGCCACTTCAACCTATCGCTCATGACTTGCCGCGTGTATTCCATGTCGCGGCCACGTCGACCCATTGGAAACATGGAGGCGACGATTCGTCCTTCGGCATTGTATTTGTAAACATAGATATCGCCGCGGCCATCGTAGATGGTGGTGTTTCGCGGCAGGATCGATTGGCGCTCGTCATCGGAAAGCGGTTGGGTAGCGGCGACGAAGACTTTCTGGATTTTGAATGTCTGGTCAAGTTTCGGCCAGCCGCCCACAGTGTAGGCGCCGGTCGCGAAGATCACCTTGTCAGCGATGACCTTGCCCTTGGCCGTACTGATCGCCCATCCGTCGGCCTGGCGCTCGCATCCGGTCACCGGCGAGTTGGTGTGGATGATGCCGCCTTCCTGGATCACCGCCCGCGCGAGACCCCGGGAATAGCCGAGCGGGTTCAGATGCCCCGCCTCCTCATGCAGCCAGCCGCCATGAAAGCGCGGACTGCCGGTGATAGCCATCACTTCGTCCTTGTCGAGCGCCCGGGTCCTGGCGCCGACGGCATTGTAGGTCCGCACCTTCTCCTGGATCGTCTTCATCGCGCTAGGGTAGGGAGCGCCCATGACATAGCCGTTCTGCTGCCATTCGCATTGGATCTGATAGCGCCGGATCATGCTGGAAACGCGGTCATTCGCGCGGGTCTGCCGGGCGATCAGCCGCTCGGCCCAGGGCTCGTCCAGCATCGCGCGCAATTCGGGCAGGCTGTAGTGCGTGAAGGTCGGCGTGCAATGCCCGGCATTGCGGCCGGAGCCGCCGAAACCGATTTCTTCCTTTTCGAGAAGCCCGACGCTGATGCCGCCGCTGGCAAGCTCCAGCGCCGTCGTCAGTCCGGTATAGCCACCGCCGACGATGCAGACGTCTGCCTTGGTTGTGCCTTCCAACTCCGTGGTTTCGGGAGCCGGCGGTGCCGTCGCGTACCACAATGTCGTCTTGAACGGCGAAAACTTGGCCATGGCGGTTTTCCTCAGTTCAGGTCGCTGCGGGCGTCGAGCGCGTCGCGCAAGCCGTCGCCGATAAAATTGAAGCTGGTGACGGCAAGGGTGATGGCAACGCCGGGAACGATCGCCAGCCACGGGGCACTGGCTAGATATTGCTGGGCACCGTTCAGCATGTTGCCCCAGCTTGGCAAGGGCGGCTGGATGCCGTAGCCGAGGAAGCTGACATAGGCCTCAAGCAGAATGGCACGTGCCACCGTCAGGGTAGCCGCTACGATGATCGGGCCCATTGCGTTCGGCAGCAACTCGCGAAACATGATCCAGCCGTTGGAAAGGCCGAGCATGCGGGCCGCCAGCACAAAGTCGCGTTCGCGCAACGAGCGCACCTCTGCCTCGACGATGCGCGCGACCTCCATCCAGCTCGTTACAGCTATAATGACGGTGATCATGAAAGGGCTCGGCTTGATGAAGGCGGCGAGTGTCAGCAGCAAGAAGATGCTGGGGAATGACAGGAAGGCGTCGACGAAGCGCATCAGAAGCATGCCGAGGCGGCCGCCATAATAGCCGGCGACGACACCGATCGTGGTGCCGATCAAGGTGCTGAGCACCATGGCGAAGAAGCCCACCAGAAGCGAGATGCGGCCGGCCATGAAAAGGCGCACGGCAACGTCGCGCCCGAGCGGATCGGTCCCGAAAATATGGTAGCCGGCCGTAAAGGGCGGCGCGAAGCGGTGGCGCAAATCGATGAAAAGCTCGTCATAGGGAAGTAGCGACGGCCCGATTAGGCAGGTAAGGATGATGAGCGTGATCATGGCGACACCGAGGAGGGCGAGCCTGTGGCGAGCGAAACGGCGTAGCGTACGGTTCTGCCACCAGCGCGTATGCGCGGATACGGGCGAGGAGAGGCTGGTGGGGGAAGAGGAAGACATGGCGTTTCTCCTAACCGAGCCGGACGCGCGGATCGACGAAGGCGACCAACAGATCCGCGAGCAGATTTCCGATCAGCGCAAAGACTGCCGAGAACATCAGAAGGCCCATGACGACCGGGTAGTCGCTGTAGCCGAGACTATCGAGAAAGAGCCGCCCCATTCCCGGCCAGGTGAAGACGGTTTCGGCCACCAGCGCGCCCCCGAGGATCGTCGGCAATTGCACGCCGGCAAGGGTGATCATCGGCAGCAGAGAATTGCCGACGACATGCCGCATCAACACGCGTCGAGGCGATAGGCCCTTGGCCTTGGCGGTGCGGACGAAATCCTGGTTGATGACCTCGAGCGTGGCGGTGCGCATGTAGCGGCTCCACACAGCAATGTTGACAAGGGCAAGCACCAGGCTCGGCATGATCAGGTGGATCGCATAATCACCGAGCGAGCCATTGCCGACCGTGTACATGTTGCCGGCCGGCAGCCACTTCAGCTTCAGCGAGAAGATATAGATGGCGACAAGGCCGAACCAGAAGGTCGGGATCGACAGTGCCACCATGGCGCCGATGGTGGCGCTATAGTCGAAGATCGAATAGCGCTTGGTCGCACCCCTGATGCCGATCCAAGTGCCGAGAACGATCGAGATCGCCATCGAGGTGCCCATCAGGAGCAGCGTGGCGAAGAGGTGGCCGAGAATGATCGACAGCACCGGCTGGTTGTCGCGATAGGAATGGCCCCAGTCGCCCATCAGCATGTGCCGCAGCCAGTCGAGATACTGGATGGGCAGGGGACGGTCGAGGCCCATCTGCGCGGCGATCCGGTCGAGAGCCTCCTTGGTCATGCCCGGCGTCAGCGTATATTGGGATAGCGGACCGCCGGGTGCGAGGGTGAGAACGGCAAAGCCGATCATCGATACGAGCAGCAGCAGTATCAGGCTCTGCCAAAGGCGACTGAGGAGATAGCGAAGCATGGCATTCGTCTCCGACGGTGATGAGATGGGAAGCAGCCAGCCCTCCGACCCGCAACGGATCGAAGGGCTGGAACGGGACGGCTAGGCCTTGGCCCAGTACCAAGTGCCGACGTTCCATGTGTCGATGCGCACGTTGACGTTGGGGATGACGTTTTCAACCCCTACCTTGTGCCCGCGCACGGTCGCATATTGGAACAGCGGCAGAAAAGGTAGGTCGTGGCGCATGATCTCCTGGATCTTCTGGTAGACCTTCTTGCGCTCCTCCGGCACGAAGATCTGGCCGCCTTCAGCCAGGAGTTTGTCGACTTCCGGATTGGCATATTGCCAGGAGTTCTGACCGGCTCCGCCTTTGGCGGTGATTGCGGTGGAGCGGAAGTAATCCGACGTGTCGGGATCGGAGCCGGTCTGGAAGTTGATGCCGACGACGACGGAATCGAACTTCGACATTGTCCAATAATCGCCCCACATGACCGCCGGCGGCAGGTTGGAGATGGTGAGCTCCACGCCGATATCCTTGAAGGTCTGCTGCATGAACTGCTGCACCTGCTCACGGATATGGTTGCCGGCGGTGGTGGAGTTGGTGAAGGCGAGCCTGACGCCGTCCTTCACGCGAATGCCATCGGCACCGGGCTTCCAGCCGGCATCGTCGAGGATCTTCTTGGCCTTGTCGGTGCTGAATTCCTGCTTCGGCAGGTCTGGATTATAGTAGAAGGACTGCTGCGGTATGTAACTCTCGGTCGGCGTCGGCAGGCCGTAATAGAGCGCATCGATAATCGTCTGCTTGTCGATCGCGCAATAGAGCGCCTCGCGTACCGCCGGGTCCTTGAACTGGGGGCGCTCCATGTTGAAGCCGACGGATTCGACGGTGGCAGCGGGAACAACGGCGACGGCCTTGCCATCCAGCCCCTTGGCCTCGTCATAGTGATCCGGCGTAATCCATTGGAGGCCAACGACGTCGATATCGCCGGTCTTGAACTGCGTATAAAGCACCGTCAGGTCGGGAATATATTTGTAGACCAGGGTCTCGAGGTAGGGACCCTCCCCGTAATAGTCGGTGTTGGCCGCAAGCGTGATGTGATCGCCGGCGATGCGTTCGACCCATTTGAACGGGCCTGTGCCGATGGGCGCGTTGTTGAAGGGCGCGCTGTTCTTGTCCTTCTCCGCGCCAAGGATATGCTTGGGCACGATGAAGGTGGCGGCGAGGATCGACGGGTAGGGCGCAAACGGCTTTTCCATCCGCCAGGTAATTTCCGTCGGCGAGACGACGGTGAGATCGCGCACCAGCTCGTGACCAGTCTTGCGCCAACTGCGGAAATCCGGATCGACCATGAGTTCGAGGGTGAACTTGACGTCTTCGGCGGTGAACGGAGTGCCGTCATGCCATTTCACGCCGTCGCGGAGTTTGATCTTCCACTTAAGACCGTCGGCCGAGATGCCGCCGTTTTCGACGGTCGGGACTTCGGTTGCAAGCGCGGGAGAGAACTTGCCATCCGGGGTGACGTTGAAGAGCGGATCGAAGACGCTGAAATGGATACCCTCATCGACTTCGATGTGTATCAGGTGCGGATTGAAGACGGTCGGCTCCTGCGAAAAGCCGATGACGAGCTGACCGGTCGGCTTGGCGGGCGGTGCCGCGAAGGCTTCGCCGCGGCCGAGAATATTGGGCATGATCAGCCCGGAAGCGCCGAGCGCCATCATGGTCAGCGCCTGACGGCGGGTGGGTTTCAGGAGGATAGTGTCGTTTGCGTCGGACATGTTGTTCCCCTTTTTGTTGGTAGGACGTTGGCTGTTCTTCTCTCTTATTGTTTTTGCTGTCTTTTATTGGCGAGCAGGTCAGAAACCGCTGATCAGTTCGATCTTCGAACCGTCGTGGAAGCGGGAGAAACGGAAGTTCTTGGGATCGACGATCGGCGGCTTGCCGGTGACGATATCGGCCATCAGCCGCCCGGCGGCCGGACCGATGCCGAAGCCGTGGCCGGAAAAGCCGGTCGCGATATGGAAGCCTGGAATGCTGTCGATCGCGTCGATCACCGGCACGGCATCGGGCGTCACGTCGATATAGCCAGCCCAGCGCTGCGCGATCTCGGCCTTTTCGAAAACCGGGAAGGCTTTCTTGAGGTTGGCAAGCGCCGTATTCGAAAGCTTGGTCGATGGTTTCGGATCGAGAACGCGGCAATATTCGAAGGGGCTTGCCTCATCCATCGCCCAGCGGTCGGGAATGCGGACCTCGTCAAGAAAACGGCCGGAGAGGCGGAAATTCAGCGAGCGCCATTCCTTTTTGAACGCCGGCAAGAACTTGCCGGCATAGCGGAAGGATTTCGGCACGATGTCGACGATGTTCTCGTGACCGGAGGCGATGGTGTAGCCGCCATCCTGGCGCTTTCGCAAAGCAAAGCCGTTGGCCCAGATCGCCTGCTCGGGGCCGCCTTCCAGCGGCTTGGTGCGCAGTACGGAGTTCATCACCTTCAACTGCGGCAGGTCGAGTCCGAACATGCCGGCAAACAGGCTTGACCAGGCGCCGCCGGCGAGAACGACCGCGTTGCAGGCGATCGGGCCGCGCTCGGTGATGACGCCCGAGATTTTGCCGCCGGCCGTCTCGATGCCGCGCACGGCGCATTCAGTGAGGATCGTCGCACCCTTGTCGCGCGCGGCTTCGGCGATTGCCGGCGCTGCGCGTTGTGGTTCCGCCCGGCCGTCTGACGCTGTAAAGAGCGCGCCTTTCAGGTCTAATTGGGAGCCCGGAAAAAGGCTCTTGAATTCAGCGGCGCCAACCATGCGGCTATCGAGCTGATAGCCCTCGAGATTCCGGTTCCATCGCTCATGATCAGCATATTGCTTGTCGTCGGCGCAGGTAAAGACGATGCCCGCTTTCCTGTAGCCAGTGTCGCGGCCGGTGCGTTTGTCGAGCGTGCTCCAGATGCGCAGCGCCTCCGCCATCAGCGGTACCTCGCGCGGGTCACGCCTGGAAATGCGTACCCAGCCCCAGTTGCGGCTCGACTGCTCCTGGCCGATTCCCCCCTTTTCACAAAGCGCGACACGCAGACCGCGCTCAGACAGTTCGAGGGCTGTCGAGGTGCCGATGATGCCACCGCCGATGACGACGACGTCGACTTCCTTGGGCAATTCCGTATCCCCATGCACGGGGACTACATAGGGGCCGGGCATACTCAGTAAGACTCCTCTAGCTGGCAGTTGATCGCAAACTCCGCGACGCTTGCTTCGTTCGGCAGCTCGATCAGCATGGAAACGATGCGGGCGAGATCCTGAGGGCTCGTCATCTCGCTATCGGCCTTGCCGCTGATGCCGCGCGCCATGTCGGTTGCGACAAAACCTGGGCATATGGCCGTCGCGCGGATGCCGAGATCGAAACCTGCGTGGCGAAGCGCATGGGCGAGAGCGACAGCTGCGAATTTTGATACGGCATAAAGCCCGGATTTAGCGCTTTTGACCCGCTTGCCGGAAAGCGAACCAATGATAATGACGCGACCTCGGCCGCTTTCGGACAAAGCAGCCCATGTGGCTTTTGCCAGACGCTGCGGGGCTTTGACATTGACCTCAAACAGCTGGTCCATGTCGTTGTCATCAGCCTCGATGACGGTCTTGGGGATCATGATGCCGGCATTGGCAACGACTGCGTCGATGCGTCCGAAAGCATCGATTGCCGCATCGTTCCAGCGTATCCCGGCCTGCGCATCAAACGCGTCATAGGCAAAGACATGGACGCGGGCAGGGTCGGCCCAGGCCGGCATTTCCGGCTGCCGCATGCCGAGCGAAAGGCGCCAACCGCGGGCGGCCAATTCTTGCGCCAGGGCAGCACCGATGCCGCGGCTGGCACCCGATATCAAGGCGACGCGGTCTTCACTCATAGCCTTCTCCAATACTCGGTTCGTCATGATCGCTCCAAGATACGCCGATAGGTCCGGCGCAAGATGTCGAGGACCAGGTCGTGCTCTTCATCGGTCATCTCCGAAAAGAATTCGCGGGACTGCAGCGTCACCAGCCTGCGCACATGCGCAGCAAGCTGGGCGCCTTTGTCGGTGATGTAGAGGGCTTGAGCGCGGCTATCCTCCGGTGCGATTTGTCGCCGCAGGAGCCCATGTCCCTCCATCTGATCGACAAGCCGCCCCATGGCCGAACGGTCCTTGAAAATCACCTGGGCGATCGTGGAAGGGCGGATGCCGGGATTTCCATCGACAAGAAAGAGCGTGGTGATCTTGCCCGTACCCTGGGCGACATCGAGACCTTCGAGCTTCTCGTCGAGATCGCGGGACACCGCGATGTTGATGCTGCGGATGTAAAAGCTCAGCGTATCCTCGAGCACATCGATGTCGATGTCCTTAACAGAGGTAGGGCCATTCTTAGTCGGTGTCGTCATGGCACGGGGCTCGCGAAGGCAGCAGAAATCCACGCCCGCAATCCGTCAAGAAAGGGGATATCGCTGAGATGAACGACAATGGATCGTTTGAATTTTCGACGATATGAAACGTCGGATAGTGGACAAATGCAACTATTTTTTTCGACGTCGGTACAAATTTTAATCGCGGAAAGTCATTGCCTATTTCATAAGCTTGGTGCGCCGTGAAAAAGGCAACATGATCAGAAACATCCCGTTTTACATCCGCAGCAGTAGAGTCCCGGACAAGCGATCCCCTTTAAGCACTTGCTTCCCAGTCACCGCCGGGAATAGCTGCGACGAGGCGTTGCGTATAGGCGTGAGCTGGCGCCTGGAAAATCTGTGATGGTGGTCCATATTCGACGATCTCACCCTTGTACATCACCGCCACCTCGTCGCAGATCTGGCTTGCGACGCGCAGGTCATGGGTAATGAAGACCATCGCCACTTTGGTATCCTGCTGAATCTCGGCAAGAAGCTGAAGGATCTGCGCCTGAATGGAGACGTCGAGCGCGGACACGGCCTCGTCGGCTACGAGCAGCACTGGGTCGAACATCAACGCCCGCGCGATACCGATGCGCTGTCGTTGGCCTCCGGAAAATTCGTGCGGAAAGCGATCATAGGCGCCCTCGTCGAGGCCGACGCGTTTGAGCAGCCGCAACGCCTTGGCCCTGGCCTCCTGCATCGACATCGCGTGTGCCATCGGCCCGACCGTCAAAATTCGGCCGATCGTATGGCGGGGGTTGAGCGATGCAAACGGATCCTGAAAGATCATCTGGATATAGGGTCGCATCGGCCTGAACGCCTGATCAGACATGGTCGCGATATCGCGACCATCAAACAGAATCTTGCCGCCGTCCGAGTTCATCAGCTTCAAGAGCACGCGGCCGAGCGAAGACTTGCCCGAGCCCGATTCACCGACGACTCCGAGCGTGCGGCCCTTACGAATGGAGAAGCTGACATCGTTCACCGCATGCACAACCCGCGCTTTGGAGAAAAAGCCGCCACCGCTTCGATAGGTCTTGTTGAGGTTTTGCACCTCCAGCACGACAGGCGTGTCGGTGGCCCCCTCCCGATCCCTACCGGTCATTCGAGGAACGGCGGCGATCAGCCTTTGTGTATAGGGATGGGTCGGCTCCGTCAGGATCTGCAATGCGGGCCCCTGCTCGACCATACGACCCTTTTCCATGACGATAACCCGGTCGGCAATTTCAGCGACGACGCCGAAGTCGTGGGTGATGAACATGACGCTCATGTTCTTGCGCCGCTGAATCTTGCGAATGAGATCGAGAATCTGCGCCTGCGTCGTGACATCGAGCGCCGTGGTCGGTTCGTCGGCGATCAGGATATCGGGATCAAGCGCCAGCGCCATGGCGATCATCACCCGTTGGCGCTGGCCGCCAGACAGGCGGAAAGGATATTGATGCTGCAGCATGACAGGGTCGGGCAATCCAACCTCGGACAACAACTCCTGTACCTTTTCCTGCCGGCTCGAAGGGGTGCCGACCTTATGGGTCTCAAGGACCTCCAGGATCTGATCGCCGATCGTCATCAAGGGGTTCAGCGCCGAAAGCGGATCCTGGAAGATAATGGAGACAGCCCGACCGCGCAGCCCCTGAAGTCTTTTCGGATCAGCGCTCAAAAGGTCAATGCCCTGGAATCGGATGCTGCCGCTCGTGACCCGGATAACCGGCGCCAGCAGGCCCATGATGGCGTTCGCCGTTACCGATTTGCCGGAACCGGATTCACCGATAATGCAGAGAATGTCGCCCCTGTACAGATCAAAGGAGATATCCTCGACCGCATAGGCGCGCTCCATGTTCTTGGGAAGGCTCACAGTCAGTCCACGCACCGAGAGAACCGGATCGCTGAAGGCAGCGACATTCTGGATATGGGATGGGGTCATGGAAACCTTCCTTGCTCTGAACCAGGGACAACACGCCGTCTCAGCGAGAACTCGTGATTGACAGAAGCAAGAAGGATGCCGGCATTACCGGACATGACGCAAGCAGAGAAATTCCTTGAGCGAATATTCAATTTCACGACGTCTGTGGCTTTTCGCAATCGTCCTTTGACGTTCAGGCGCTATCGACATTTCCTAGTGCTTGCTGGCTTGTAGGATTGGGAAAAGCCCGCCGACCATCTCGGCGTGCAATACGGGTCTCTTCAAGTGGGTGTTGCTGAAGAGCCCGGGGATGTCACTCCGTCGGACAGGTCAATTCACAAAGGTCCGGGGCACAAGGCGCCGATGCTGGTCAAATATCTCAACATCATTGAACAGGACCACCGGTTTATCAAGAAGCTGAGCCGCCCGATGAGAGGCTTCAAATCTTTCTAGTCTGCGTCAGCAACCCTGGATGGCATCGCTGTGGCGCGTATGACCCGCAGTCACCAATTTCCAACCAGTGGCCAATCGGCATTTCAGCAATTCGCTGCACAATTGCGTCCGGCGATAGCTGTTTCTGCGGCCTAAAAAAGTTTGCGACAGCCAGCCCTAATCACGAGAAATTTGCCATTTGACGATTGGGCGAAAACACTGAGGTCCGAGCGCCTGGCGCTCCGCACGACCTCATCATCCACCAGGTCAACATCCTCGAGATGGAACGGCGAAAGCTATCGTCTCGCTCAAAGCCGCGCCAGAAAGGCAGGCTAAGATCCTTTGGGAAATCACTACGCGCGCAAGACGCCCCCGGCTCGGGCTACGCCCTCCCGGCCGTCTCATACGCGCGTAAAGCGTGGCCGACTTTTACTCCGCCGCGTGGCAGGGTTTTGCTCCGCCCTTGACACGCCTCTGAAAGATTTTTGCGTTCCGCGGGGTTGCTATCCGGGCGAAGGGCCTTCAGTAGGTCCTCCTTGAAGAATTGATGCGTAAGACCGAGCTGCGTTTCTTGCAAAAGGTTCAGTGACTGAAGTGACTTTACCGCACTGACCGATCCGCCGATCGCGCGGATGCATTGAATTCTTCAATCCCGATACTGCGCAGTTGTTCATATTCGGGAGCGCCGGGAAACAGCTTCGCCAATGTTACGAGGCCGCCCAGCAAGAATGCTCGATCAGCATCTCCTAGGCCCGCTCTTACGACCATTGCACCTAGCAAAGCCTGCTGACGCCGTTGAGCCGTTTGCTCAGCCGACATGCGGATGTTCCTTAGCCGTTCCAGACCTATGATCCGCCGGTTGAGACGTTTCAGAGGTGGTGAGAGAGGTCTCTTTTGTCTGCCTGCGAAATCGAGCGGCAATCTCGTTAAAGAGTGCGTCGATCTGCGTGTCGGTAATCTCCATCTCGGCCACGCCCGACTTTGTTGCCGCACGTGCAAATCGTTCGGCAGACTTAACTATCAATAATCTTTTACGTTCCATCAGCGCCTGAATTTGAGTGTCGAGATCTAGAACCGTTGATTTTGAAGCCATATTATCCATATCCCCGTGTCGGTGAAGCTAGGTAGATGCCATTATACTGACTAGTAAGAGTTAGTAAAATAGATTATTTTGATCCGATAGAACCCGTCAGGCGAAACAAATGCCTCGCGTTGGCGGTTCAGGGAGCGATTTGACGGATGCATACTGAACTAGACGGAGAAACGACTATTGCCGATCATGTTTGTTAGGGCACAACTGATCAGTCGAGGCGCTGGACGTTGCGTGATTGCCGCCGCCGCCTATCGCCATCGTAGCCGGATGATCGATAAACAGACCGGCATAGCCTACCGTTCTCGGGGCGATACCGCGGAACTGGTGCATGAAGAATTGGCGCTTCCTGCGGACGTGCCGACCTGGCTAAGCAACGCGATCGAGGGCCGATCCGTGGCCGGCGCCAGCGAGATCCTTTGGAATGCGGTTGAAGAGTTTGAGACGAGAGTGGATGCCCAGCTGGCGCGCGAGTTGATCATCGCACTGCCGGAGGAACTCACACACGAGGAGAACGTGACTCTGATGCGCGAATTCGTGCGCGATCAAGTGACAGCGCGCGGCATGGTCGCCGACTGGGTTTATCACGATAAGCCGGGGAACCCGCACGTCCATCTGCTAATGACCTTGCGGCCTCTGGCGGAAAATGGATTCGGGTTGAAGAAGGTGGCGGTCATCGACGATGACGGTCAGCCGGTGCGCATGCCGGCGTTGGATGCCTCGAAGAAGGGCAAGCAGGTCTATCTGAGATGGGCCGGAGACAAGGAAACGATGAGGGAGTGGAAGTTCGCCTGGGCCGAAATGGCGAGCCGGCATTTGGCGCTCGCCGGCCATGATGTTCGTCTCGATGGCCGCTCTTATGAGGAGCAAGGGATCGGCGGACTTGCGCGGCACCATCTCAGTCCGGCTAAGGCAGCGTCGCAGCGACAGGGCGCTCAGATGTTGTTCGCACCCGCCGAACTTGCGCGGCGGCAGGCCATGGCCGACCGGTTGTTGAGGAATCCCGAGCTGTTGCTGACCCAGCTTTCCAACCAATATTCCACCTTCGATGAACGCGACATCGCCAGAGCGCTCAACCGCTACATCGACGATCCCGCAGCCTTCGCAAATATCCGCGCTAAGCTGATGATGTCGGATGAACTGGTGCTCTTGAAGCCGCATCAGGCATATTGGGAGAGTGACGCGTCAACAGAACCTGCAGTCTATACAACGCGCCAGACGTTGCGCACCGAATGGGAGATGGTAAAATCTGTAGAGGTATTGGTAAGAAGCGGCGGCTTCGCGATTGGCGCGAAACGGGTACGTGCCGCAATCGAACGACTTGAACACCGTGATCCCAATCTGTTGTTCCGGTTGGATGCTGAGCAAGTGGATGCGGTACATCATGTTACCGGAGACAGCGGGATTGCGGTCGTCGTCGGCCTTGCCGGTGCCGGCAAGTCAACACTGTTGGAGGCTGCCCGACTTGCTTGGGAAGGTGATGGTCGGCAGGTGGTCGGGGCAGCGCTTTCGGGCAAGGCGGCCGAAGGTCTGGCGGTGAGCTCCGGCATCCAGTCACGCACACTGGCTTCTTGGGAGCTTGCCTGGAGCAAGGGCCGTGATCTGCTTGGGCCCGGCGACGTGCTCGTCATCGATGAGGCCGGCATGGTGTCATCGCGTCAGATGGCGCGGATGTTAAGGGCGGGAGAGCAGGCAGGAGCCAAGGTGATACTGGTCGGCGATGCCATGCAGTTGCAGCCGATCGGGGCAGGGGCCGCCTTCCGCGCCGTCGCCGAGCGCATCGGCTTCGCTGAACTGTCCGATGTGCGTCGGCAGCAACAGCAATGGGCCCGCGCTGCATCGAGGCAACTTGCCGAAGGCGCGGTGGAACAAGCGCTCGATGCCTACGCCGCCCAGGGTCATATCATCGAGACGCAATGCCGCGACGAGGCGATCGACAGGATCGTCGCCGATTGGTCGCAGGCAAGGAAGGAGCGTCCGGACGACCGCAAAATTGATCGCAAACAGAGCCCTACTCGGGACCAGACGGAAGCTATTCTTGATAGCCGCGCTTATCCAGATCCTCATCTAAGGGGCGACCAACTCTTAGTGCTTGCCCATACGAATGAGAGCGTGAAGCGCCTAAATGAGGCATTGCGTTCGGTGATAAAGGAGGAGGGGTTTTTGAACCATCCTCGCTCATTTCGGACCGAACGAGGCATGCGTGAGTTCGCCGCTGGCGACCGTATCATCTTCCTAGAAAATGCTCGCATACCCGATCCTGGCCGAACAAAGCCGACGATGCAGCCGGTCAAGAATGGCATGCTAGGCACGGTTATGTCGACGACGGATCGGTTTGGCGCTACGCTATTCACGGTACGCCTCGACAATGGCCATATGGTCGTATTCGGCGAACGTCATTATCGTAACATCGATCACGGCTATGCGGTGACAATCCATAAATCGCAAGGAGCGACGGTCGAGCGCAGTTTCGTGCTGGCGAGCGGCATGATGGACCGCCATTTGACCTATGTGGCGATGACCCGTCATCGTCATCGCGCCGACCTCTACGCAGCACGAGAGGATTTCGCGCCGCGGCGGCGATGGGACGGAAAGACACGCGTCGCCCATAGTGCCGGCGTGACCGGCGAACTTATCGAGACTGGTCAAGCAAAGTTCCGCGAGGGAAGCGAGGTTGATCCGACGCCCTATGCCGATCTCAGGACGGACGACGGCAAGCGACATCGAATGTGGGGCGTTAGCCTACCGGCAGCCCTTGCGCAAGCCAACATCAACATTGGTGATAGCGTTACGTTGCGAAAAGACGGAATGGAGCCCGTCACGGTCAAAGTGCCCGTTATCGACGAAGAGACGGGCGCGAAGCGCTACGAGGAGCGGCGGGTCGAGCGCAATGTCTGGACGGCAATTCGGGTAGAGTCAGCTGGGGAGAGACAGTCACGGATTGAAATGCAGAGTCATCGCCCGAAACTGTTCAACGAGCTCGTCGAACGCCTTTCGCGCTCGGGCGCCAAGTCGACGACACTCGACTATGAGGCGGAAGACGGCTACCGGCGATATGCAAGGGATTTCGCCCGCCAGCGCGGGATCGTCTGGCTGGCGGACAAGGTCGGTGCCATCGAGGATGCCGTCCACAGACAATTGGCCTGGTTCGCGGAAAAGAGGGAGCAGCTTGCTGCTCTCTGGGAACGGGCGGGCAATGCGCTATCGTCCGCTATCGAGAAGGATCGGCGTGTAATCTATGGCGACGCAAGGCACGTTTTGCGAGATATCGACTCGGAGGATGGTGTAGTCAGCGCGTTAGCACGCAGGGAGCTGGGACATTCGTCGACCGTTGCCACCGCAGCAATGCAGCGAACCTTGCGTTCAACTGATGCCTCCGCTCCACCAATACTTCCCGCGGTGACCGAGTTCAGGACGTCGATCGAGGAGGAGGCGCGCGATCGGACACTGGCTAAACCTCACTATCATCAGGCGCGAAAGGCCTTGACGCAGGCCGCGGAGCGCATATGGCGTGATCCGGCAGGCGCGGTGCAGATGATCGAAGATCTCGTCGTCAGAGGTGTCGCACCCGGTCGGATTGCCGCTGCCGTGGACAGCGATCCCGCCGCTTACGGAGCGTTGCGTGGCTCGGGCAGGATGTTGGATCGGTTGCTGGCTGCCGGGCGCGAGCGCAGGCAGGCGAGCGAGGCCGTTGCAAACGCCGCGACGCGCCTCTCCTCATTGGCTTCGACCTATGCGTCCTCGTTCGAGACGGAGCGTCAAGCCGTCGAAAACCAGCGTCGGCGCATGGGCATCGCCATTCCAAGCCTGTCGCAAGTAGCCCAACGCGAACTGACGCGAATTATGGCAATGGTGAAGCAGAACAGACAGTTATCGGAGGAGATGATCGCCGGGCTCGATCCGAAAATCCGGGATGAATTTGCCACGGTTAGCACTGCGCTTGATGCTCGCTTCGGACGCGGCGCCGTCTTGCGCAACGACAACGATCTAGTCAGCCTAGTGCCTCCTGAAATACGAAAGACATTCGGCGCAGTGCGAGATAACTTTAAAATCCTACAACAGATCGCTCGTCTCGATGAAAACCAGAGGATTATTTCAGAGCGCAAGGCGCGGGTTGCGGGTCAAACGCGGACCATGGAAAGATAGACCTGGGGCAACGGGTAACCATGCCTTAACATCGAGTCCGAGGAAAGAATACTCATGGTGCCAACCGATAACCACGAGCAAAGTGGAGTCTTCGATGGGGATCTAAAAGCCAGCCTCGCCCACTGTTTTGAGCGCATATAGGACTTGGACTGCCAACGCCGCCCATTTTGATCAATGCTCGGTTATCCGCTCGACGCTGGTTGATCAAGACGCCGGTTCAAAGGCCGGTATGATCGCCGCTGTTGAGACGGACCAGAAGGAGGAGACGCTCGCCGCGGAGACCGGCCAGCTCGAAGAGCCAAAGGCGTCACTGGCGGTCACCACGAGCGATGGAGGGAAGACGGTTAGTACCTCTGTCGCTGACAATGTTCAGAAGGCGGGAGATGCTCACGGCAAGCCGACGAACTGGGACGATCAGCACTCCGATCGATGGCACCATCCGGTCGGCCTCGATCAACAAGCCTATATTCCGAACAGCGACATCGGCTTCGTGTCGGTCGGGCAACCGGCCGTGGTCAAGATCGAGGCGTTCCCGTTCACGCGCTATGGCGTGATCCATGGTCGCGTGACGGCTGTCGCCACCGACGCCATTCCGGAGCCGGATGCCAACCAGCTCGCGGGCGATCCGACCAAGCTGCCACAGGCAACCGTGCCAACGGCGAATGTGCAGCGGGTTCAGAACCTCGTCTTCCCCGTTACCATCAAGCTCGACAGCAGCGTCATGAACGTTGACGGCAATTCGGTAACGCTGTCTCCCGGCATGGCCGCGACGGCAGAGATCAAGACCGGTAGACGAGGGATCCTCGAATATCTGTTCTCGCCGATCGTCGAAGTCACGTCGTAGGCCATGCAGGGACGGTGAATCGAATCCACTCACTAGCGAATCCAATTGTTCCAGCGTTGAAGCAACATTGCATTGTTGGCGTTGATCCAGTCCGCATCCGGCACGACAATGTAATCGCGAACATCCTCAGCGCTTGGCATGGTCTTTCTAACCTCCTCAGGGATCAGTGCAGCCGCCTCGATGCTGGGAGGAGTGCAGGACAGAATAGTGCAGGCCTGTGCCTGAGCTTCGGGAGAGTTTAGCCAGAAGGCAATCAGTTTCAGTGCATTGTCGTGATGGGGCGCACCTTTGATCAGTGCGATGCGATCGCCAACCAGAAAGGATGCCTTATAGGACCAGCCAATGGGCAGACCCTCAGTTTGCATCGCCTTTGCTCGCGTTAACCAGATCTGGCCGAGTGAATAATCGCCATTGCGGAAACCCTGCACGCTCTGATCGCCAGTCTTCCACCAGATCGAGACAGCTGGGCGGATTTGATCAAGCCTCTTCAACGCACGATCGACATCGAGAGGAAACAACTTGTCTCGCGGTACGCCATCGGACAGAAGGGCAGCTGCCATCACCCGCCAGGGATCGTCAAAGTTGGGAAACGCACGCCCACCCGGAAATTTCTTCGTATCCCACATATCCGCCCATGTCTCCGGCAGGGGATCGCCGACCTTGCCAACCCGATAGGCCAGCAGAGTGGCCGTCGACTGAAGAAGAGCGCCGCCGGCCACACAGGCGTGAGGTCCAAGATCCTTGCGGTCGATAAATTGGCGGCAGAACTCGGTGAGATCCTCCGTGACCTCACGATGTGCTTTTGAGGCTGCCTGTATCTCGCCGTCAAGGTATAGATCCCAGGTGACGTTGCCTGTCTTTACCATTGCACTGGCTTTGGCGCGCATTTCAGCATTGGTGGCGACAACCGTCACAACCTCGATGCCTGTGGCCTTGGTGAATGGGTCGAACCACGCCTCTTTAAGGGCCCGGTCATACGCCCCACCGGTTGAGGCGATGATGACTTGTCCTGCAGCTGTCGCCGATTGTGGAGGGGCAAGTAGCCCCAGGAGGCCGGCAGCAGCATAGGCCAATCGCCGGAGTTGGAATTTACGTGTCGGATAGCTTTCAGATGACATGGAATGTTCTCTTTGTGTGTGTTTTGAATTTGTTGGCTTCGGCGTCATTGACCGGCTTTGCGGGCGGTCAGCAGGTGTGTCGTTCCCATCAGAAGCAAGGAGACGGCGACGAAAACCGCAGACGCAGCGGCAATCACCGGCGTCAGATTGAAATCGATGTCTTCGAACATCTTACGCCCGATTGATTTTCCGCCGGTGTCCGAGATGAAAAAGGCGACAGTCGCCTCGTCGAATGATGCAAGGAAGGCGAAGACGGAGGCAGATGCGATGCCGGGCGCAATATTGGGCAGCACAACTCGAAAGAATGTCTGCAGCCGGTTTGCGCCACAGCTCAACCCCGCAAGCTCCAACGTCGGATCGAGGCGCTGGAGCGATGCCGTAACCGTAATAACGACATAGGGGATGGCAAGCACGGTATGTGCGATCAGAAAACCGATAAAGCTTCCAGTAAGCTGCAACGGTGAGAAGACTAGATATAGGGCAACGCCGAAGACGACATGCGGAACGATCATTGGCCCAACCGACAGGACCTGAAGCGCGTTTTTGAAGGGAAGATCCCCCCGGACGATGGCAAGCGACGCCATGGTTCCTATGATGGTGGCGCTTGCAGTTGTCGCAATTGCGATCTTGATACTAAACCATGTCGCCGCCATCCAGTCCGGATCACTGAAATAGACCTGATACCAGTGCCAGGTCAGTCCCTGCGGCGGGAACTGAATGTAATCGGTTTGGCTTAGCGACATCGGGATGATGAGCAGCGTCGGCAGAATTAGAAAGAACAGGATGCTTCCGACGAGCACGCCAGCACCGATGAGCGCTGCTGCCCTGCCAAGGGGATGCAAAGCCGCGAGCCTGAGCCTGCCGGTCGCAGCGAAAAGTGGTGGTAAGGTGGAAGATTGATCAATGAACACTGCTGAATCCTTTGCTGAAGGAAAGCGCCTTGCGAAATACGACGATGAAGACGATCGTCATGGCGAGAAGAACCGTCGACAGGGCGGCGGCAAATGGCCAGTCGAGTAGAACAGTGGTCTGCTGGCCGATCAGGTTCGCCATCAGCATCGAACCCGGGCCTCCGACCAGAGCCGGCGTGATGTAAAAGCCCAGCGCAAGAACGAAACACATGGTTGCGCCGGCAAAGACACCTGGGAGGCTGAGCGGCAAGGTCACGAAGAGGAAGGTCCGGATCGCCCCGGCTCCAAGATTGCGTGCCGCTCGGGCATAGTCCTGTGGGAGCATTTGCAAGGTGGAAAAGATTGGGACAATGACGAAGGGCAGGAGCACATGCGTCATCGCCAGCACGACGGCACCTTGCGTGTAGAGAAGCTTGAGCGGTCCATCCGTCAGGTTTGTCGCGACGAGTAATGAATTGACGATGCCGTGACGCTGAAGCAGCACGATCCAGGCATATGAGCGGATGAGAACCGAGGTCCATAACGGAATGAAGACGCATGCCGCAATGACCAAGGCCAGCCTCCCTTTGAGGCGGGCCATGGCAAGGGCGACGGGGTAGCCTAAGAAAACGCAACTAACGGTGACAGCAGTGGCGATTCCCACGGTATTCGCAAGAACGGCCGCGTAGAGAGGATCATCCAGAAGGCGCCCGTAATTGGCGAATAGGCCTCCGATAAAGCTGAGGGTGATTAACTTGGTCAAAGGATAAAGGAAGCCGATCGCATAGATCGCCAGAAGCGGCAAGACAAGTAGCCAGGAAGAGATGGCTGCATAGTGTCGTGCAGAACCGGGCCGCATCCACGTGGCCGGCCGTAACTGGTTTGTCGCGGTCGAAGGGGAAGCTGGCAAGGTCATGCGGCAAATCCTTCCTTGATCGGGAAGGTTTGCACCCTCGCTTCATCGATCAGCAGATTGACACTGCTTCCTTGTTCGAAGGCCGTCGCTTGTCCGGCGGGCAACTGCACCCGCAGGACAACGCTGGGCAATCTTGTGAGGCGGACAAGCAGGATGTTGGTCGAGCCGAAGAAGACAGATGCCTCTACGATTCCGGCACCCGTACTGTCGCGATTTTGACCTGATGGTGCCAGACTTATATGTTCGGGCCTGATGGCAAGATGAAGCGGCGAACCCTTTACCAAATGGATGGCACTGCCATCCGAAACGGTTGGAGCCCTCAACAGGAGGTCTTCCGCCACCTGAAATACATGTTTGCCGCTCTCGGTCCCGACATAAGTACCGGGCACGAAGTTCATCACGCCTATGAAGTCAGCGACGAAGGCGTTGGCAGGTTTGCCGTAAAGCTCGGTAGGCGTTCCTATCTGCTGCAATTCGCCTTGCCGCATGACCGCAACTCGATCGGACATCGCCAGAGCTTCGTCCTGATCGTGTGTGACATAGACAACGGTCGCGCCGAGTCGCTGCTGTATGCGTTTGAGCTCGAATTGCATCGCCTCGCGCAGCTTCTTGTCGAGTGCGCCAAGTGGCTCGTCCATGAGAATGACCGGCGGATCGAAGACCAGCGCTCGGGCAACTGCAACCCGCTGCTGTTGCCCGCCTGATAGTTGGTTCGGATAGCGATCCCGGTATTCGGACAGTTGAACGAGTTGAAGTATCTCCTCCAGTCGCGATTTAAGCGGCGCTCCCGAAAGCGCGCGGCGCATCTTCAGCGGAAAAGCAATGTTCTGTCCTACCGTCAGATGCGGAAACAACGCATATTTCTGAAAGACCATGCCGATATCACGACGGTTGGGTGGCAGAGGCGTGACGTCTTTGTCGCCAATGCGGATCGTCCCCGCGGTCGGCATCTCGAAGCCGGCAATCATTGTCAGCAGCGATGTCTTGCCGGATCCAGACGGACCGACGATCGAGACGAACTCGCCCGGTTCGATCTCCAGATTTGTGCATCTGACAGCCCAGATGTCTGCATAGCGTTTTTGGAGTTCCGAAAGGATCAATCTTCGGCCAATCAAATCATTACCCTCCTTCTGTTAAGTGAGAATTCCCCATTTTTTTCGCGCTGCCTTAGCCATCCGCGAACGGTGCTAGCCTCTTTTTGGCAGCCCTGCAGATCGCTTGAATGCAGAATTCATTGAACCAGCAACCCGGTGACAGTCACAAAGCGGGCTGCTAAAGCTATTTTGATGTGACAATCGCTTTGCGAAAACTTCACATAATCTTTTTGTTGCATCAAAATATTGGCCTGTCAACAGCGGGAACGGAAAATGATATTAGAACTGGGAGAAGGTGCGGGTTTGGATAGGCAGGCTAGCGGGTTGGGGGATACCGCATATCGGGAAATGAAGGAGCGCTTGATCCGAGGTGTCTATGAGCCCGGCTACAAGATGACGGTACGCGCCGTTGCTGAGGAGCTGGGGATCAGTTCGACGCCTGCTCGCGATGCCATCAATCGCCTGATCGGTGACGGCGCACTGGTTTACGCCGGTCCCAAGACGGTGATTGTTCCTGTTCTTAGGGAGTCGGATTTAAAGGAGATAACCTCGATCAGACTTGCTCTGGAGGGTCTTGCGGCCGAGCGGGCAGCTTTGCATGGGAATAGTCAAGATATTGATACATTACGACAAATTCAGGATGAAATAAATTCGGCTCTGGAGGTGGGTGACTACACGGCAGCGCTTCGGCACAACAAGGAATTTCATTTCTCGGTCTATCGCATGGCAGACCTTCCCTATCTAGTCTCAATGATCGAAGGGCTCTGGCTGCGCATCGGTCCGTCGCTCTACAACCTCTATCCGGAGTTTGCTGAAGAGAAGTACGGCGTGCGCAATCATGAGATGGCAATGGAGGCACTCGCTGAGCGTGATGGCGCCGCTTTGAGGGCCGCATTTGAGAGCGATATCCGCGATGGCTATCGCAGCCTGCGGCGCGCGGCGAGGAGAAACTTGCGCTCTTGATGTCAAAATTTTGATGCATTGACTTGACGGCGAGTAATTTTGTTGCAACAAAAATATAAAGGCGGTGCAAAGACACGCGTCTGAACTTGCAACAGAAAGCCTCCTATCATGTTTACGGACAAAGCTCAGGGACGAGGCTGGTCGGCTATTCGAGCCCGATCAGCTCATCTCTTTCGCCGGGGAAAAGGCGTTTTTCCGGCTGGTGTTACACGCTCCACGATCGAGAGGGATCCCATCCCGATTTACGTCGCCAAAGGCGAGGGAGCCTATGTCTGGGATGCGGACGGCAACCGTCTGCTCGACCTCAACAACAACTTTACGACATTGATCCATGGCCACGGTTTCGCGCCCGTCACGGAGGCCGTCGAAAAAGTCTTGAAAATGGGCACATGTTTCGCCAATCCCACGGAATATGAGATCGCGCTAGGCGAACTACTGGTCTCGCGCCTACCGGCGATGGAACAGGTGCGTTTCGTCAATAGTGGTACCGAAGCCGTCATGTTTGCCATCAAGGCTGCGCGGGCCTTCACCCGACGATCAGCAATTGTCCGCTTTGCGGGTTCCTATCATGGCGCCTATGACTGGGCCGAGGCCGGTCAGGGTGGCGTGATCGTAGACGACGCTTCCGGGAGAAATTTGCCTAAGCTCGGTTATCCCGGCGCGCCGCAATCGATCGCCGACAATGTCCTTGTTCTGAATTTCAACGATGTTGCCGGTATAGAGCATTCAATCGCGCCGAGAGCAAACGACGTCGCTGCCATTCTCATCGATCCGATGCCGAGCAGGGCAGGCCTGCTGCATCCGGCGCCCGACTTCATCGCAACAGTATCTGCCGTCGCCCGCAAATACGGCATTCTTGTCATTGCCGATGAAGTTCTCAATCTAAGGCAGGGTTTTGCCGGTGCTTCGGCCCGCTATGGTCTTGAACCGGATCTGATCACAGTCGGCAAGATCATCGGGGGCGGCTTTCCAGTGGGCGCCATTGGTGGCCGCACGGACGTCATGGCTGTGTTCGGTAGTGACGATGAGGCGCCGCTCCTTTCACAAGGCGGTACGTTTTCGGCGAATCCCGTGTCCATGGTTGCCGGAAAGGCTGCAATGGAGGCCATGACGCTCGAAGCCTTCGACCGTCTAGAGCGATTGGGGGATGGTTTGCGCAAGGGGTTGGCGGATGTAGTCCTGAAACGGAGCGCCCCGTTTTCAGTTTCCGGAGCGGCGTCTTTGTTTCGCATCCATCCGAGGAGGATCGCGCCGACGAGTTTCCATATCGCGACCATGACATCGGAGGAGAATGACGTCATGCGGGCGCTCTCGCGACATTTCCTGGCATGCGGGATTTTGCTGCCGTTCGGCGCCGCGGCATGCCTGTCGACACCGATGTCTGGCGCCGATGTCGAAAGCATTGTCGCAGTATTTGATGACTTTCTGGAAAAGAACAGCAGAACGGGTTGGGAGGGACGGTAATGAAGGAAACCTCAATGATGGGTACGGTCGCCGATCGGATCGCAGAAGCGCTCGGACGTCATGGTGTTGAAATGATTTTCGCCCAGAGCCTGCCGTCCGCGCTCATCCTTGCCGCCGAGGCGCGCGGCATTCGCCAGATTGCCTATCGGCAGGAAAACATGGGGGGAGCCATGGCGGATGGCTATGCCCGTAGCTCCGGAAAAGTCGGGGTTGTTGCCGCCCAGAATGGCCCGGCCGCGACCCTCCTTGTGCCGCCGTTTGCCGAGTGCCTGAAGGCGAGCATTCCGGTTGTAGCAATGGTCCAGGATGTTGAGCGTGACCAGACGGACAGGAACGCTTTCCAGGATTTTGATCAGATAGCCCTATTCCAATCCTGCACCAAATGGGTCCGGCGCGTCACAGTTGCTGAACGGGTCGACGACTACGTCGATGCGGCGTTCACTGCCGCCACCTCCGGTCGCCCCGGCCCAGTAGCCTTACTGTTGCCGGCTGACCTCTTACGTTCGCCCGCGCCCGTCGCCGGAGCACCCCGCATCAGCAATCTCGGACGATGGCCGCTTGATCGAACCCGACCATCGGATCACGATCTGCAAACAGCCGCCGAACGGATCGCCAATGCCCGATCGCCCGTCGTTCTTGCCGGCGGCGGTATCCATTGTGCTGGGGCAGCTGAAGAACTGGCACGTTTGCAGGATGAGGCAGGCCTGCCTATCTTCACGACCAATATGGGGAAGGGCGCTGTCAGCGAATTCCATCCACTGTCTGCCGGTGTCCTGGGCTCCCTGGTCGGCCCGCGATCCCTTGGCTTCTACAGCCATGAGCTTATGTCAGAAGCGGATCTGGTCGTCCTCATCGGGACTCGCACCAATCAGAACGGCACTGACAATTGGCGACAGATACCGGCCAAGGCAAGTGTGATCCATATCGATATAGATCCAACGGAGGTAGGCCGAAATTATGAGGCTCTCCGACTTGTCGGCGACGCGAGGGAAACATTGGCGGCGTTGCGCCAGTCGCTTGAAAGCTGCGACCTCGCGCTCAGACGAAACTTGCGCGCGCCTCTCGAAGAGCGGACTGCTTCATTCTGGCGACATTTCGATGAAGCGCGCCATACTCAGTATGCCTCGGTCGATTCTCCCATTCGTCCGGAGCGGGTCATGGCTGAGTTGCAGCCCTGGCTGCAGCGCGATATCGCAATCGTCGCGGACGCCAGCTATTCCTCCATGTGGATTCTTGGGCAGCTGAGGGCGCCACGGGCGGGCATGCGTTTCATCACACCGCGAGGCCTAGCCGGACTTGGATGGGGTTTTCCGCTTGCGCTCGGCGCTAAGGCTGCCGAGCCGAAGCGTCCAGTGGTCGCGGTCGTCGGCGACGGCGGTTTTGCCCATAGCTGGGCCGAGCTCGAAACGATGATGCGGATGCGTTTGCCGGTGACCATCATCGTGCTCAACAATGGCATTCTGGGTTTTCAGCGCGATGCCGAGACAGTGAAGTTCGGCCAATATACCTCCGCGTGCCATTTCGCCGAAGTCGATCACGCCGCGCTTGCGAAAGCCTGCGGATGCCCTTCGATCCGCATCAACGATCCCGCAGCACTCGCAGCAGCTCTGAAACGTGGCATCGAAGGAAACGAACCGCTGCTCATCGAAGTGATGACGGATCCAGAGGCACATCCACCCCTGTCACTGTTCGCTGAGATGGATCGTGCAGCATGACCTCGGCTTCTCGGCAAAAGCTTGCTGTCGTGACCGGCGGCAGCTCGGGAATCGGCTTGGCAACCGCTGCAAGCCTACTCGCGCATGGCTACAAAGTGGCTATTTTCGGGCAGCGCCGCGACCATGTTGCAGCCGCAGAGCAAATGCTTTCGGCGCGGTTCGGCGCTGAGAATGTCTTTGCTCGGACGGTGAACTTGGCCAAGCCGATACAGATACAACGGTTCTTCCATGCGCTGGAGCGCAAGTGGACCACGGCGGATATCCTCATAAGCAACGCGGGTATATCCCCAAAGGGCGAAAACGGTGCAACACCATTCCTACAAATCACCACCAACGAGTGGCACTCGGTTCTCGCGGTCAACCTGACTGGCGCAATGCGGTGTTGCCAGGCCGTCCTACCGCACATGATCGACCGTGATTTCGGGCGCATCGTGTTCATCAGTTCGATTGCTGGCCGCACGATTCCACAGATCTCGGGTGCAGCTTACGCCGCGTCGAAGTCAGCGCTTGCCGGGTTGGCTCGCTCGCTAGTGGCTGCCTCTGCCGGTCACCGCATTACCATCAATCTTGTCGCTCCCGGCAGGATTACGACGCAAATGGCAGGGGCACCAGACGGTGAGACCAACAGGGCTGCGCTTGCTCGCATTCCACTCGGACGGATCGGGACACCGGAGGATGTTGCAGCCGCCATCTGCTTTCTCGTCTCGGAAGAGGCGGGGTTCATCAATGGTGCCGTGCTGGATGTGAATGGCGGTGAGTTTGCTCCGCTATAAAACAAGCCGGAGGAGGAGATATGGATTTTCGAATTCTTGTCCATTCGCACGATGTGCAAATGTTTCTGCTTCTGCAACATCTTCTCGCCATTGACGGGTTTCCTGTCGCACTTGTGCGCACTTTAGACGAAACGGTGCGCGCACTGCGTGACGATAGCGTGCGAGTCGTCATCATGTATGGCGCGTCCTCTGAAATGGGCCCTGGGGGCTTGCGATCTCTCAAGATCGCACGGCCTGAAATCGCAATTGCTCTCCTTTGCAATGAATTCGACAAATTGAGGGATCCATTGTTCGAAAAGGATGGTGCCGATCTTGTTTTAACGCGCCCCTTTGATCCGGTTCGTCTCATCGCATTTCTTCGCTGCCTCAGGTCAGATGCTCTGATCGAAAAAAGCGGCGTCGCGGCAGAGGCCAATGTGCTTCGCTACGCCGACCTCGAAATGAATTCAGCTACCGCCAAGGTGCATAGAAGTGGTCACGATGTCCCATTGACCGCCTTGCAGTTCCGCCTGCTACGCCATCTCTTGCAAAATCCTGAAGCTGTTCAAAGCCGTGAGACGCTGATTGATGCAGCGTGGCCAGCGGATGCTGATGTTGAGCCACGGACGGTGGATATTCATATAGGTCTCATTCGCAAGGCACTTCGAATGTTGGGGCCGGATCTTATTCGTACTGTTCGTACGCGTGGCTATGCGCTGACCAACTAGTTCAGCCTGCGGGCTGAACGCTCCACTCCAAAGTAACGAGGCGCCCCGCGCGCCTGTTCTTCTGCTCGCCATTGTTGTAGTAGCTTGCCGCCCTGGGTCACAGTTTTATACAGGGATTGTTGCATGGCTCCTGCAGGGGAACGCCACGATGCGCCGCCTCGATCAGATCGCTGGATCGAAACCCGTGGACAAAAAACCTCCGGATCCAGACCCGCTCGCTTGCAACGTGCGTTCAAGATTGATCCTTTTGCCCCCATTGATCGATACGGCGGAAAACTTGGCCGGGCAAGGACCTAGCGCGAGTGCGGTGGCATATCAGCGGAATTTATGACCGGAGCGCCATAAAGGCCGTGTTCCCAAGGGATATCGACATGCGCTGTGATTTAAGCCGGCTTGGAACAGCGCTGATCTGGCCCTTTCAAGGAGAAAACGGCATATGGCCAGATCTCGGCAGACCGCACCAGCGCTGGGGTGCAATCAAAGCACGACGACCTTTGTACCGACGGCGACTCGGCCATAGAGATCCATCACATCCGGATTTGCCATGCGGATGCAGCCAGAGGATACCGCCTTGCCGATCGAGTTGGGCTCATTGGTGCCATGGATGCGGTAGAGGGTGGAACCGAGATAGAGCGCTCTCGCTCCAAGGGGATTATTGAGACCGCCATCCATGTAGTCAGGCAATTCCGGCCGGCGAGCGATCATTTCCTTGGGCGGCGTCCAGGTCGGCCACTCTGCTTTGCGGCTGATCGTCTCCGTGCCCTTCCAGGCGAAGCCCTGCTTGCCGACACCGATGCCGTATTTGAGGGCAGTTCCGTCGTTGAGCACGAGATAAAGGCGCTTTTCCTTTGTGGAGATCACGATTGTGCCAGGATCGTAGCCGGAAAAGGGGACAACCGTGCGCGGGATGGGTGACCGCGCCAGGCTCGCCCGCCTGTCATCTTTGACGCCAGAATTGAATTGGGGAGAGATCGCGCCTCGATCGATCGAAGCCCGCCGTTGTGGACGGGGTTGCGACGGGAAATCGCCGTTTTCGTCGTCATAATAGCCATAGGGGTCACCCCGATAGTAATAGTCATCGTCGAAACGACGATCATCGCGATAGCGCGGCGGCGCCTCCCGCCCATAGTGCGGAGTAGCATAGCCGCCATCCAGGTCATCGCCATAATCCGGCAAATACCGCCATTCCTGGGCATGCACGGAGACGCTTGTCATCAGCACAGCCAGAGCGGGCAAAAGGATCAGTCTTGAAGTCTTCATGTCACAACCAACTTCCCGAACAACGCACGGGGCTGCGCCCCGCGTCGGCGGGGTATGCGTGCCGCCGACAATTTCGGAAGCGACAGGCATAATTGTGGCAGCGGCGATCGAAAACGAAGATTTTGCGGACGGCGTCAGTAGAGCAATCGAGCTCGTATCGTTCCGGGGATCTGGCGAAGCGCATCAAGTATGTCATCGGCTGTCTGGCCGACGCCCTCGGCTTCGATGACCACGTAGCCCGTGTCGCCGTGCGTCTGCAGGAACTCACCGACGATATTAAGTGCGCGGGACGAAAAAATCGCATTCAGACTGTTTAGCATGCCAGGGCGATTTTCATGAACATGGATGAAACGCGTGCCGTTTGGACGTGGCGGCAATTGAACCTGGGGAAAATTGACGGCGCCCAGCGTCGAGCCGACGTCGGAATATTCCACAAGCTTCCTGGAGACCTCTCCTCCGATGCGCTCCTGGGCTTCTTCGGTCGAGCCGCCAATATGCGGCGTCAGTATGACATTGTCCAAACCCTGGAGCGGCGTTTCGAAACGCTCGTTGTTTGATGCCGGCTCCTTAGGGAATACGTCCACGGCTGCCCCCGCGAGATGTCCTTCTTTCAAAACCTTCGCAAGCGCTTCGAGATCCACTACGGTCCCGCGGGAGTTATTGATGAAAAGTGCTCCCTTTTTCATTCTGCGCAGTTCGGTCTCTGTTATCATGTTTTGCGTCGAACTGGTTTCGGGGACATGCATCGTCACGAAATCCGAGATTTCGAGAAGCTCGCCGAGGGTGGCCATCGATTCTGAATTGCCGTGGCGAAGCTTGTCTGAAGGATCGAAATAGCGCACGTTCATGCCCATGCTTTCCGCAAGAACGCTAAGCTGCGAACCGATGTTGCCATAGCCCACGATGCCAAGCGTTTTTCCACGCACCTCACGACTGCCGACAGCAGATTTGTCCCATCCGCCCTCATGCGCAGAAGCAGAACGCGGGAAAATCCGCCGCGTCAGCATTATGATCTCACCGATCACAAGCTCGGCAACCGAGCGGGTGTTCGAATAGGGAGCGTTGAAAACTGGGATGCCGCGTCGGCGGGCCGCATCCAGGTCGACTTGATTTGTCCCCACGGAAAAACAACCGACGGCAATAAGTTTTTTTGCGGAGCTGAAAATCTCCTCCGTCAGCTGGGTGCGCGAACGAATGCCGATAATGTGCGCCTCGGCTATATGGCTCTTGAGATCCTTGTCATCCAAGGCCTTCGGCAAATGCGTCACATTGACGTAGCCGGATGACGTAAAATAGTCCACGGCGCTCTGGCTGATGCCTTCAAGCAGAAGGACGGAAATCCGCTCGCGCGGGAGAGAAAGTTGTCGGGTCATTGAATTGCTTTCGATTTTCGAATTCGACGAAGCCGGGGTTGCTTGTCGGCCGTAAAGCTCGCAGATATGGCAAAATCTTTAGCGACCATCCAACGGAAAACGCAACAACAAACTCCACTCCGACGGCAGATAGGGAGGTGTCAGTCCGTCCAATCGCGCCGAAAGATCCGCTAGGAGACGACATTGACGCTGTCGCTTTGGAGGCTCAAAGCCATCACCATCGATACTTGATCAGGACCGATTGAATTGACGAAGACAGCCAGGCTCGCAACGCGGCGGATGTAGGACGTACGGGCTTCCGGCTGGTGCCAGCCAACGATATCAGTGGCCGGATGTAAGATTGGAGCGTGCAACCTTATGTTGAGAGACGATTACCTGAAAACTAAAAGTTGACAATCCGATACTGGTGGCCTATACGGTGATCGTCGATATTTGCTTGCTGAGCTTTGGTTACCGCGCGTTTGGCACCGCGCCCTGAACGAACCTTCCTTTCAAAAATCGCTACCACCATCCGCAACGCTTTCGTGTTGTGGTTTCTTTATTGCTATGAAAGGGTTCATCATGACCACTGGCACAGTTAAATGGTTTAATTCCACCAAGGGCTTCGGCTTCATCCAGCCTGACAATGGCGGCACCGATGCCTTCGTACACATCTCCGCTGTCGAACGCGCTGGTATGCGTGAGCTCGTCGAAGGCCAGAAGATCGGCTTCGAACTGGAGCGCGACGTCAAGTCGGGCAAAATGTCGGCCTGCAATCTCCAGGCTGCCTAAGGCACCCGGTATCGGCTTTCCCTTGACCACGGATGTACTGGCACTGTTGAGAGCATGATACCAAACCAAGGTCAGGCAGATTGCCTGGCCTTTTTTATTGCCGCATTGACCCAGCCTTAATCCAGGAAAAATCATGACACAGACATACAGCAAATCTCGCCAGAAGGCGGAGATCGCTTTCGGCAATGTCCAATCGCAATTCTTTGCCCGCAACAACGCCGTCGATGAACTCGACTTCCTTGCCCGTTCCCGCGAGGAAAAGACCCTGCGCCTTCGTGAAGCGCGTCTTGCAAAGGAACTGCAGGACCGCACCGCGGCGACCGCTTCCCTCCTGGCTAAACGCGCCAGGAAGCCCTGATCTATTTTAACCCGAATCCCAGGATAGACATTTGAAGAACTCCAGAAACACCGAGCTTTCCGATCGCCGCGCGGCAGCCGCGCAAGCAAAGACGGCTCTCCTGACTGCCTATCGCACGGCGCAGACGGCGGCCCAGCCGACCAGGTTGGCGCGGGAGGCGGAACGCGTGGCCGTGGCCGCGGCCCGGGAGGAGCGGCGTCTTGAACGCGAGCGGGTAAAGCTTGAGGAGCAAGAGCGGCTGGTAGCCGAGGCGGCCGAGCGGCAGGAAGCCGTAGTTGCTGCAGCCCGCGCCGAAACCGAAGCGCGTGAGACAGCCGAAAAAGGCCGTATGGCTCGCTTGATCGAAGATGAAGCCACTCGAAAGGCTGACCGCGATCGGCGCTACGCCAACCGCAAGGCCCGACAAGCTTAGTGGCACGTCTCTCTAAGGCCGGTAATCGACCCACCTCGGTTGTTAATCGGCCTTGCTGCACGACCCATCGGCCCAATCCTGCGCAAGGTATGTCGCTGCGTTGAATGACGGTCGCCTACGGCATCGTCGCGACTTCGAACTAAACCCAGCGCCGAATGAATCGCTGCTGAAAGTCTGTCGCCTACGGGAGCTTCCATCGTAGAAAATACGGGCGAGCTTCAGGCAATCAACACGGTCGGGCAGATCGCTATTCAGGAAATCCTGCGGATGGTCATCCGCTCGATGGCGCCCGAGGCAACTTTACGACAACGCCAAGGCGGAAAACTTCGTGAAGACGCTGGGGGTTGAAGCGGTGTATCCGCTGGCGTTCGAAACCAATGACGATGTCAACGAACATCTTCCCTACTTCGTCGAAGAGGTCTACACAAACGTCGGCTCCATTCAGCGCTCTGCTTCTTGGGTCACCAACAGTTCGAGCATTAGCACGTCTAGCAGATCAGCAACCTGATCCTTGCCCACCCCAAGGGGACTACTTCAACTTCAGGCAATTCGAGACCATGGTTTGATGAGAGAAGACTTCATTCAATCGCTCAACGAGGAGCTTGGCGCCGACGTTCTCTTTGGCGCAGACATTCCAGCACGTTTCCGCAATGACTGGGCAGGGCTTGAACCTGTCACGCCATTGGCCCTGGTGCGTCCGCGCACGACCGAACAAATATCAGCAACGCTCAGGCTTTGTGATCGTTTCAAGATTTCGGTCGTTCCCCAGGGCGGATTGACGGGTCTTGCTGGCGGCGCCCGCCCGATCGAAGGCGGCGTTGCGCTATCGCTCGACCGCATGAACGGCATTGACGAAATCGACCCTGTCATGGCGACGATGACGGTCCAGGCCGGTACGCCGCTCGGTGTCATCCAGAGGGCCGCGGAGGAAGCGGGGCTTTTCTTTGGGCTTGATCTTGGCGCGCGCGATTCCTGCGTCATCGGCGGAAATCTTTCCACCAATGCCGGCGGCAATCGCGTCATTCGCTTCGGCATGGCGCGCGAACACGTGCTTGGCCTTGAGGTGGTCTTGCCCGATGGTACGATCGTGCGCTCGCTCAACAAGATGCTGAAGAACAACGCC
Organism: Rhizobium sp. 11_C7_N12_5; assembly: GCF_051811145.1. Classification (NCBI taxonomy): domain Bacteria; kingdom Pseudomonadati; phylum Pseudomonadota; class Alphaproteobacteria; order Hyphomicrobiales; family Rhizobiaceae; genus Rhizobium; species Rhizobium sp. 11_C7_N12_5. The sequence continues at coordinate 1,554,345 of NZ_JBPWPY010000002.1, read as the reverse complement.
GGCTATGACCTAAAGCAGCTTTTCATCGGCTCCGAGGGGACGCTCGGTATCATCACCCGCGCTGTGCTGCGCCTACAGGCGAAGCCCGCGGCGCTCGCCAGCGCCTTGTGCGGCTGTTCCGGCTTTCCGGCCATGCTGGAGTTACTAAAGAGCGCCCGGTTGCGCATGGGTTCGGCGCTGATCGCTTTCGAGGTCATGTGGCCGAGCTTCTATGATTTCATGACTGGCAATCTACCCGAGCTGCGGCGGGCATTGTCCGAACCGCACGGTATCTATGTGCTGATCGAAGCAGGTGGGCGCGACGCGGACGAAAACCGGACGATGCTCGAACATATCCTGTCTGATGCCCTTGAAGAGGGTTGGGTGTCCGATGCGGTCCTGTCGTCCTCGGAGCGGGAAGCCCGCGAACTCTGGGCGGTTCGCGATAGCGTTTCGGAATATGGGCGGCTCATGGGACCTCAGACTGCGTTCGATGTCGGGCTCCCCACCAGCGTTGCCGGCAGCGTGGTGAGCGAGATTGAAGCGGCGATGAAAAATCGCTGGCCCGATGCAATTGCGCTCAGCTACGGCCATATCGGTGACAGCAACCTGCATTTCGTCTGCAACATCCCCTCGCTTGGCAATTCGCAGCCGCATAAGGAAATCACCGAGCTTGTGTTTACGGCTGTCGGCCGGGCGGGCGGCACGATTTCCGCCGAACACGGGATAGGCCTGCTGAAGAAGCCCTATCTCAAGCTCTCCCGCACGCCGCAAGAGTTGGCCCTGATGGAGCGCATCAAGCGCGCTATCGATCCGAACAATATTCTCAACACCGGTAAGGTGCTGACGATTTGAGCCGCCCGTCTCTGAAGCTAACTCGGTGGACATACCGGCGAAGCAAGCTTCGAGTTCCTGAGCTCGAACCGGACCGGGCCTCCATGTTTTCATCGATAGCGTCCTTGGAGATTACATGAATCACCTCAAGGGCGACAGGAAGGCGGCGGAGAAAAGTCGTAAGAGGCAATCTGTCATGGCGAGTGCGCGAGGCATAGAGGAACCAATCGGGCGCGATATGTTTTAAGTTTAAACTTGTTTTTTGCTCTGTATCGCTCGATACTGAAATCTCCGCGGTGGGCTTTGAATACCGGTTTGGCCTGTCACCGTTTTCTAGCGAGTACGGAGAGTTCGACATGGCCTTCGCCTATCTTGCCTTTTTCGAAAGCTCCGACGACGGTGACCTCGCAATTAGCGAAGCCGATCTCGCAACCGTTGCCGCAATCATCAAGACAACTCCCGGCCTTGCATCCGCGAATCTCTATACGCCCGAGACGACCAACGACATGTACAACAAGGTCGAGCGATCGCCGGTTCTTGGACTTCAGCTTTATTTCGATCAACTGACCACACTCGAAAGCGCCATCGGCCCTTCGGGCCATCTGCAGCAGCTCGCGGCCTTTGATGTTCTCACCAGCATAAGGGGTACCAAGGCGACGCAGCAGGCGATGTATGTGCGGCCGTTTCCGGTCGATGACGGCAAGCTGCGCACCGGTGACGGTCAGTTGCCATGCAGCTACGTGGTTCACTATCCCGGCCCCGCCGGGGATATGAATGCCTGGCTACACCACTATGTTAGCCACCATCCGCAGGTCATGCGCACCTTTCCGGATATCCGCCAGATCGAGGTTCTATCACGGGTCGACTGGTGCGGCTTCCTACCCTGGGAGCGCGTCAATCACATGCAGCGAAACCGGGTGATGTTCGATAACCCCGTCGCCCTACAGACCGCCTTGCAGTCTCCCGCGCGCGTTGCCATGCGGGAGGATTTCAAGACGCTTCCTCCCTTTGAAGGCGGCAATTCGCATTTTCCGATGGCGACACGGATCATCGTCCCATAAGCAAAGACGCACCTATTCGACCTGATAACCTGTCTCGGTCAATACCGGCGACCATTCGGCTTGGACGTCGTCCGGCGGCACGGAAGCGAGCAGGCTCTGCGTATAGGGATGCTGCGGGTTGGCGAAGACCGTTTCCGTCGCCCCGCTCTCCACCACCTCGCCGCGATACATCACCAGCACGCGGTCGCAGAGATAGCGCACGACGGAAAGGTCGTGCGAGATAAACATCATGGAGAAACCGTGTTCGTCCCGCAACTTCAATAGGAGATCCAGCAGTTGCGCCTGAACCGAGACATCGAGGCCCGATACGATCTCATCGGCGACCAGAATGCGCGGCACCGAGCAGAGGGCGCGGGCAATATTGACGCGTTGCTTCTGGCCACCGGACAGTTGTGAGGGGAAGCGCATCGCCGCATCCGGCGGCAGGCCGATTTCAGCGAGCAGCTCGGCGGCGCGATCCATGCGCTCTCGCTTGCTGGCGTGGAGGCCACTCGCCTCATTCGCCTGGGTGACGATGCTACCGACCTGGCGGCGCGGATTGAGCGCCGATTGCGGATCTTGAAACACCATCTGGATATGGTCGCGGCGATAAGCCTTTTCCGACGATCCATTGGCGGTAATGTCGCGGCCCGCAAGCGTGAGGCGACCTTCGGTCGCTGTATCCAGCCCGACGACAAGACGGGCGAGCGAGCTCTTGCCGCTACCGCTTTCTCCGACGATGCCAACGAATTCGCCTTCACCGAGCGTGAAATCGACGCCGTTGACTGCCCTAAACTTGGGGTTCCTGTTGAAGGGGCTCCAGGCGACCGTGTAGGCCTTGGTAAGCTTTTCGCCTTGCAGATAGTTCTTCGCTGTTTCGACGTTGCGGGCCGGAGCCAACGGCGGCGGCACGATCTCAGGCGTCTTTTCCGTGCGGATGCAGGCGGCGATATGGTCGGGTGCAATTTCCGCAAGCGGCGGCTCGGCCTCGGTGCAGGCGGCGACGGCATTCGGACAGCGGGAGGCAAAACGGCAGCCGGTAATATCCTTCAACACGCGCAGCCCCGGCATGCGCTCCGGCAGGATGTAGAGGCCGCGGCGCTCTCCACTGATGGTGGGATTGGCGAGTTGAAGACAGCGCGTATAGGGATGTGCCGGCGCCGAGAACAGTTGCTTGGCGGGTCCGCGCTCGGCCGGACGCCCGGCATAGAGCACCATGATCTCATCGCTGATCTGCGAAGCAAGCCGCAGGTCATGGGTGATGAAGATGACCGCCGTGCCGTCACGCTTCTGCATCTCGGCGATCAGCTTGACGATACGGGCCTGGATGGTGACGTCGAGGGCCGTTGTCGGTTCGTCGGCGATCAGCAGGCGCGGGCGGCTGGCAAAGGCCATGGCGATCAGGATGCGCTGGCACATGCCGCCGGAAAGCTCATGTGGGTATTTGCCAAGTAGCGCTGCGCCATGTGGCAGGTGCACCGCTTCGAATTCGGCAAGCGCCCGCTGCCGCCAGTGTTCGCCCGGAGCAAGGCCAATTCGCAAGAGATGTTCCCTCATCTGCTGACCGACGGTCAGCACGGGGTTGAGGCCGGACAGGGGCTCCTGCGGGATGAAGGCGATGTCCCGACCGAGCAGATTGCGACGGCGCTCCGACGCCATTGCTACAAGGTCCTCACCGGCGAATTCTAGTGTCCCCTTGGTGACGGCGAAGCCGCTCGGGAGGAACTGCGAAATAGCGCGGCCGATCATCGACTTTCCGGCGCCGGACTCGCCGACGAGGCCGAGAATCATGCCCGGTACCAGCGTGAAGTTGAGATCGCTCAGGACGGGAAAGGACTCTTTGCCCCCGAATGAGTCTACACAGAGGTTTCGTGCGGCTAATATGGTCATGTCAGGTCCTCTCCGTCTGCGTCAGGCGCGTGTCGAGGGATCGGCGCAGACCGTCTCCGAGAATGTTGAAGCCGAAGACGGCAAAGAAGATCGCGAAAACCGGACAGAGAAGATTGAGTGGCGCCTCGTAAATGTTCTGCCGGGCGTCGGCGATCATCTGTCCCCAGGCGGGCGTGTCTGCACCGACGCTCATGCCGACGAAGGAGAGGATCGCCTCGACGATGACGGCGACGCCCATTTCCAGGCTCATGAGCGTGATCAGCAGCGGCAGTGTGCCGGGCAGGATTTCGCGCGTGATCGTGCGCCAATGGGAAAAGCCGACGAGCTGGGCGGCGGCCACATAGTCCCGCCGTCGCAGCACCAGCACCTCGCTGCGTAGCACCCGGCAAAAGCGCGTCCAGTCGACGAGCACGATTGCGAGGATCACATTGCGAATGCCGGTGCCGAGGCCGACCATCAGGATCAACGACAGGATGACGGGCGGGAAAGAGAGCCAGATTTCCACGACGCGCCCGATCAGCCAATCGACCCAGCCGCCGAAATAGCCGGCGATATGCGCCAGGATCGCGCCGATGATCATGGCGCCGAACGAGGCGATGAAGGCGACGGTGAGCGCAACGCGCGTGCCGAAGATCAGGCGCGAGAGGATGCAGCGTCCGAGGCTGTCGGTGCCGAGCGGAAACATCGCGTCGCTGCCATCCGCCCAGGCAGGCGGCGTCAGGATGGACAAGAGGTTCTGTTCATTCGGATCGTTGGGTGCGATCCAAGGCGCGAAAATCGCGCAGACCGCCAGGATGGCGATGATGACGAGGCCTGTCTGAACGCGGCCGGATCTCAACCAGAGCGGAAGATGTTTCATTATCAGCGCGCCGTCAGTTTTGGGTTGAGGATCAGGTAAAGACTATCGACCACGGTATTGATGACGAGGACGGCGACGCAATAGGTCAGGCCCGCGCCCTGAATGATCGGCAGATCGGCATTACGGATCGCATCGACCATCAGATTGCCCATGCCGGGGTAGGAATAGATGAGTTCCACCAGGAGCGTGCCGCCGAACAGAAAGCCGAACTGCACGCCCATCAGGCTGAGTGTCGGTAGGATGGCGTTCTTGAGCGCGTGGCGGATGAGGATGCGTTTCTCCGACAGGCCGCGCAGCCGCGCCTGCTGAATATAATCATCCTGATAGGCGTCGAGCAGGCTCGATCGCAGCACGCGCATGAGCGACGGCGAAAGCGCGATGCCGAGCGCGAGGCTCGGCAGTATCATATGCTTGATCGCGTCCCAGAAGACCGCAATGTTGCCGGTGATGAGGCTATCGAGCAGAAGAAAACCCGTCATCACCGGTCGCTCGAAGCCGGGGCTGAGGCGTCCGGTAAACGGCAGGAGATTGAAGAAGACGCCGAAAATCAGGAGCAGGAACAGGCTCCACAGGAACTCCGGCAGCGACAGAAGCAGGATGGAGAGGAAATCCATCGCGGCTTCTGCGCGCGTTCCGCGCACGTAGAACAGGAAAAGCCCGCCGGCGAGGCCGAAGACAGTGGCAACGACCATGGCGAGCACCGCCAGCTCGATGGTCGCGGGCAGCGTCGAACCGATCAGCGAGGACACGTCCTGGCGGAAATGGATCGAGCGACCGATATCGCCATGCAGGAGCTTGACGAGCCAAATGCCGTATTGCTCGATGAGCGGCCGGTCGAACCCCATCTCCTTGCGCATCGCCTCGATCTCTTCGACCGTCGCATTCGGTGGCATCGACATTGCCGCCGGATCGACCGGCAGGACGCGCAGGATGCAAAAGAGAAGCGCGGACACGATGAGCAGGATCGGTATCGCGGTCAGAAGACGTTTTACCAGCAGTTTGGCGATGGTCACGAACATGCGCATGCCTTGTCTTACGAAGCCAGGAAGGCAGCCCGGAGCGAACCCCGGACCCCATGGTCTTTCAAGCTATGCAGCGCAAACTCACGACCACGACATGGTGTTGCCCAGGATCCAGGCGTTGCCATACTTGGCGTAAGCGAGGTTCTTTTTGCGGACCAATGTCTGGACGCTCTGCAGGAGCGGAATGGTGGCTCCGGTTTCGACGGCTTCTTTTGCAAGATCCCGGTAGCCGGCCACGCGCTTGTCATAGACAGGCTCGGCGAAGAGGTTGAGAACTTTCTGGCCGATCTCCATTCCCTTCCATGCGCCGAACGGCATTTTTGGATTCAGCAGATAGCCGGAGAAGATCTCGGGGTCACCCGTGGCGTTGTCGAAGCTATAGAGGGTCGCCTCCGGCAGTTTGCCGCCACGATTGAGCTCGAAATACTTCGAATATTCGATCTGCTGTATCTCGCACTTGATGCCGACCTTTCCCCACATCTGAACAAGCGCGCGGGCGATGTCGAAATCGCTGGGGAACTGGCCGTTGGTGGCCGCAAGCGTGATGGTTGCAGGCTTGTCGGCGCTGAAGCCGGACTTGGCGAGCAGCTCCTTGGACAGGGCTGGATCGTATTTGAAGCTGTAACCTTCGACGAAACCTGGTGTGCCAGGCGTCGCGGGAACCGAGAGTGGGACGGCCGCACCGCCATAGAAAGCCTTGGAAAGGGCAGCCTTGTCGATGGCGTGGTGTGCGGCAAGCCGGACATTCTCGTCGGCAAAGCCCATGTCGTTGCGGATCTGCAGCAGGATGATGCGGGTGAACGGATTGATTTCGGCGGTGAGCCCCTCCACCTTGCCGAGACGTTCGGCCTCACGGACGGGGATGTTGACGGTGAGGTCGATCTGGCCGGACTGGATGGCGGCGGTGCGCGCCGAAGGATCCTTGATGATTTCGATGGTGACGTTCTTGATCTTCGGCTTTGCGCCGAAATAATCATCGTTGCGCTGAAGCACGATGCGTGAGTTCATCTGGTAGTCGACGAGCTTGTAGGGTCCAGTGCCGACGGGCTTTTTCAGGAACCCATCCTGGCCGACGGATTCCATGTATTTCTTCGGAACGAGATAGCTTCCGAGAAAAGCCAGCCATTGCGGCGCGGTCGGTGTCGGTGCCGAGAATTTCATGATGCCGCTGGTCGGCGACGTAACTTCGATCGCGGTCAGATTGCGCCAGGAATTGGCGATATCGAGCTTCAGGCCGGATTTGATGCGATCGACGAAGGTGTAGCTGAAGTCATCCATCGTCATCGGATCGCCATTGTGGAACTTGACATCGTTGCGGATCTCGAACGGCATGGAAAGACCGTCGGTGGCAAGGTCCCACTTGGTAATGAGATTGGGGATGAGCTTCAGATCGGGCGACTGATCGAGCGGCTGGTCAAAGACCAGCTTGAAGATCGGCTGCGCATCCGGAACGAAGCGCTGGTTCGGATCCCAGGACGGCACGTCGCTTGGCCAGCCGATGGAGACGCTGTCGGTGTCCGCCGCATAGGTGAAGCTTGCGCGCGAGAGCACGGCGCCGCTGACTGCAGCAAGGCCGAGCATCTGCAGGAGATTTCTGCGGTCTAGTTCAAAAGTCATCACGATCCCTCTGGTGTGCACACCTGGCCTTGCTGCTCTGTGCAGCGATAGGGGCCGGTGAGCCTGCGGCGGTTGTTGAACGCAAGCCTGCAATCTTGCCGAGGGCTTTTTGGTTTTTGCTATTTTAGCCTCTTTTCGCGGGCTTCCCCTTAGCAATTACGGAGATCGTAGAACGGGCTAAAAATTACTTCAAGCCTAAAATTTATTGATTACTCGAATTTCATTCGGCAAGGGATGTTCCGGGATAAAAGGCGGAAAAATAGGCGTTTCAGGTGGGTGGAAGCGCAAGGCGTCGTTTTCTTTCGGCGCAAGAATGTGGCCAGGTCCGATCGAAGCCGAAAAAAACATTGACGCTCTTTCAAGTTATTTTATGCTTAAAATGTCGTTTGAGCGAATTGATCCTATCATCCCGGCAAATCCGAAGAGGGGACGTTGATGCTAGACCCGCATTGCCATTCAAGTAGCATCAAGGTAGAGCGCCCCGCCGCTCTCGCATTTGAATTGATGTCGGATGGGCTGAAGCAGGGAAGCTGGGCATGGGGCAGCTTCGACCGGAGAGAGGTCGAGCCGGGCCTGTTTTGCGGCACATCGATTTTCTCCGGCAAACAGACCTATGTCCGCCTCGATGTGGATCGGGATCGTTTGCAGGTGGATTACGAGGTCGGCGGGTCGAAGGAGGCCATGCAGTTTCGCAACATGTCCCGCGTCATTCCCGGCGACCTGTTGAAGATGGGGCAGAACACATGCGTCGTCACGCTGCTGACCTGGCGCCTGCAAACCCAGACCGACGCGGAATGGATCCAATTCGGCACGATCCATGAGGCGGAGATGTTCCTGATCAAAGGTCTTCTCGAGCGCGAATGAAGGACAAGATGACACATTCTCCCCATCTATTGTTTGCCGACCGGGCACGCGCCAACCCCGAAGCAGCCTTGTTGATCGCACCGGCCAGCGCCGGGCTACCCTATGCGCCACAGGGGTTTCGTCACAGCTACGGCGAGGTGTTCGCTGAAGCTGCCGCGCTGAGCCAAAAATTTGCGGCCGCCGGTTACGGCCTTGGCTCGCGGGTGGCTCTGCTTCTGGAAAACCGGCCGGAATTCTTCACCTTCTGGCTGGCGCTGAATGCCATCGGCGCGTCGATCGTGCCGATCAATCCGGATCTGCGGCGTGACGAACTTCTTTTCCAGCTCGATATGGCCGAGGCGCCGCTGCTGATCGCGATTGCCGAGCGGCTGGCGGACCTTGCCGACATCCATCCCGGCAAGGTCACGGTAATCGGGGCGAACGACGACATTCCGCCGTCGCCTGTGAGGCTGACGGCGGAGCCGGGCGGCCCGGACGCGGAATGCGCCCTGCTGTTCACATCCGGCAGCACCGGCAAGCCCAAGGGCTGCATGCTCTCCAATATCTATTTCATCCGCCTTGCCGAGTGGTACACTACTCAGGGCGGAGTTGCTGATATGGCGGAGGGTAGCGAGATTGCGCTCACGCCGCTGCCGATGTTCCATATGAACGCGCTTGGTTGCACGGCGGTTGGCATGATCATGAAAGGCGGCGCCATTGTGCCGCTCGATCGCTTCCATTCCAAGAGCTGGTGGGCCTCGATCGCCGATTCCGGTGCAACCATCATTCATTGTCTCGGTGTCATTCCGGCCATCCTGCTGCAGATGTCGCCAGTCGAGGCCGAACGCGCGCACAGGGTCAAATTCGCGCTCGGCCCCGGCGTCGATGCCCGGCACAAGGTCGAATTTGAGGAGCGCTATCGCATCCCGATCGTCGAAGCCTGGGCCATGACCGAGACAGGTGGGCGGGCCGCCACCACGACGGCGGCCGACGATTACGCGCCGGGACTGCGCTGCATCGGCCGGCCGCGCGCCGGCATGGAGTACAGGATCGTCGACGATGCCGGCAACACGGTCGACTTGGGGACACCCGGTGAGCTTCTGGTGCGGGCGGAAGGGCGCAACCCGCGAGACGGTTTCTTCAGCGGCTATCTCAAGGATGAGAAAGCGACGGAAGAGGCCTGGGAAGGCGGCTGGTTCCACACCGGCGATGTCGTCTATGCCGGCGAGAACGGGTTGCTCTACTTCTTCGATCGCAAGAAGAGCATCGTGCGCCGCAGCGGCGAGAATATTGCCGTACTTGAAGTCGAGGCAGCGCTTGCCAAGTTACCCGGCATCAAGGCGTCGGCGGTGACGCCGGTGCCTGACGATCTGCGCGGCGAGGAGGTTTTCGCCTTCATCGTTGAGGCTGAGGTTACAGCAAGCGGCGATCTTCAGCAGCGCGCCTCGCGTATCATCGAGGCCTGCGGTGCATATATCGCCTATCACAAACTGCCCGGCTATGTGGTTTTCATCGAGAAGCTTCCCGTCAGTTCCACACAGAAGGTCCAGCGCGGCGAGATCAAGACCATGGCGGCCAAGGCGGTCGAAGACGGCTCGGCGATCGACCTGCGCAAGCTAAAGGCAATGATCCGCAAAGGTGGCTGATGTGGAGCGCTTTCGAAGAGCGAGTGCATCTGTTATATAATAAATCAAAGCTAAAATCCTTTCTAAGGAGATCCGTATGACACCGGAAAAAATTCTCTATGAAACCGCTGTCACCGCTTTCGGTGGCCGGGACGGCAAGGCGCAAAGCGCCGATGGCAGTTTTGTGGTTGATCTTTCCGTGCCGAAGGGGCTTGGCGGGCCGGGCGGGGAGGGCACCAACCCTGAACAACTGTTCGCTGCCGGCTATGCTGCCTGCTTCCTCGGTGCGGTGAAGCTGGTCGCGCGCACCCGGAAAATAGCGCTTGCCGGCGACACGTCGGTGACTGCCAAGGTCGGCATCGGCCCGGTGTCAGTCGGCTATGCGCTCGCGGTCGAACTCACGGCTTCGCTGCCGGGCATCGACAGAGCTCTGGCGGAGGAGATCGTTGCCGGCGCTCACGAGCGTTGCCCCTATTCCAATGCCACGCGCGGCAATGTCGATGTGGTTCTGACGGTGGCCGGATGACGGCTTCGCGCCCCCGCAAATCCTATGACGGCGTGGTTCTGGCGGTGCCGGTGGCGGTGCCCTATGAGCGATATTCGATCGAGAGCGCGCATTGGTGGATCGGTCGGGCGTTACGAACGCTGGCAGACGGAGCGGGCATCAGCCATCGGGAATTCGACGGCTTTGCGGTCTCGAGCTTCACCATGGGACCGGATGCGGCGATCGCGCTGACGCAGCATTTCGGCCTGACGCCCCGCTGGCTGGATCATCTGCCAATGGGCGGTGCCTCCGGCATCGTCTCGATCCGGCGTGCGGCCCGCGCCGTGCAGGCGGGTGACGTGAATATCGTCGCCTGTGTCGCGGCCGATACTAATCAGGTCGACACGTTTCGCAAGACGCTCGCCAGCTTCTCCCGCTTTGCCCAGGACGCCTCCTATCCCTATGGCGCTGGTGGACCCAATGCCAGTTTCGCGCTGATCGCTCGGGCCTACATGGATCGCTACGGCGCTACACGCGAGGACTTCGGCAAGCTGTGCGTCGCGCAGCGCGACAATGCGCTGCGCTATCCGCATGCGCTGATGAAGAAGCCGCTGACTTTGGAGCAGTACATGTCGGCACGGCCGATTGCCGAGCCGTTTCATCTCTTTGATTGCGTCATGCCCTGCGCCGGCGCCGAGGCTTTCCTGGTCATGCGCGAGGAAACCGCAGTGTCGCTCGGCCTTCCTTTCGTGCGGCTGCTGTCGGCGATCGAGCGGCACAATGCTTTCCCCGATGATGCCGTGCAGACGCGCGGCGGGTGGGTGATGGATCGCGACGAGCTCTATGGCATGGCCAGCCTGACGCCCGATGATATCGACTTCGTGCAGACCTATGACGATTACCCGGTCATCTCCATGATGCAGTTCGAGGATCTCGGTTTCTGCGGTAAGGGCGAGGGGCCGGATTTCGTGCGCCAGCACACATTCACGATCGATGGTTCCTTTCCGCACAATACCTCGGGCGGGCAGCTCTCGGTGGGGCAGGCGGGCGCTGCCGGCGGCCATCTCGGCATCGTCGAGGCCATGCGCCAGCTTCTGGGCGCGGCGGGCGGCACACAGGTGGCGGACGTCAAGGTCGGCCTCGTGTCCGGTTTCGGTATGATCAACTACGACCGCGGTCTGGCATCGGCGGCGGCGATCCTGGCGAGGCAATCGGCATGACCCGTCCGCTCGCAAAACCACTACGCAAGAACCCGCTTTCCCGCACCAAGGTGCCCTTGCTGCCTCCATCGGCGCGTAGCCGCAAGGCGCAAGGGCTGACGCTTGCAGCCGCCACGGGCCGCTTCATGCTGCAATGCTGCGCCGAATGCGGAACATATGCTTATCCGCCGCGCGACGCCTGCCCGCGCTGCCTGTCGGCAGCACTTCCCTTCGTCGATGCGCCGACAGGCGGTACGCTGCTTTCCAAGACTTCGGTTGAGGTTACCAGTGATCCCTATTTTCGCGAGCATATGCCGTGGCGGGTGGGGCTCGTTCAGCTCGATTGCGGGCCAAGTGTGGTCACGCATCTGCATGGCGATTGTGCCGGCACCGGTAGCCGGGTGACGCTGTCGCTGCAACTCGACAAAAGCGGCCAGGCCGTTTTCTTTGCCAAACCCGTTTCGGAGACGCCGCATATGGAAGACGATCCTCAATGGCGTGAAATGACAGCCGACCCGAAGTATCGGCGTATGCTGATCACCGACGGCCGCAGCCCCATGGCACTGGCTCTGGCCGCCGCACTGAAGAAGGCGGGTGCGTCCACGATTTATGTCGGCATCGCCAACCGCTGGAAGCCCTTTGACGGCCAGTTGCAGCTCGAGGCGATCGACGGTGTCGAGATCGTCGATCTCGATCTCACCAGCGAACGGTCGGTGCAGGATCTGGCGGCCGATATCGGCGCCAAGGTCGAAGTTCTCATCAATACGGCCGACCATGTGCGGCCTGCCCATCTTTTCGACGCGGGCGCGGCCAATACCGCGCGCGACACAATGGATCATACGGTCATGGGTCTGCTGCGCCTTGCCCAATCCTTCGGACCGGTGATGCGGGCGCGCGGCGCGGACGGTGTTGCCGCGGCCGCCTGGCTCAATATCCTCTCGGTGCACGCGCTCAGCAGCGACCCGCAATTCGGCGTGCATTCGGCGGCGCATGCCGCCTGCCTATCCCTCTCGCAATGGCTGCGCACGCAGCTTCGTCCCGGTGGTGTACGGGTGATCAACGCCTTCGCCGGGCCGCTCGACACGGAGTGGTTCCAGACTGTGCCGCCACCCAAGGTCGCGCCCAAGACGCTGGCCGATGCTATTGTCGACGGGCTGAAGCGTGGGCTTGAGGATATCTATGTCGGCGACGTCGCCAAGGATCTTTATGCGCGGCTTCTCGATAATCAAAAGGCCGTCGAACGCGAGGCGGAACAATGAGCGTCGATATTCTCGAAACAATGGCTGGTTCGCTTGCCAGCGGTGACATCCGTGTGGTGGATCTCACCCATACGCTTTCACCGGACTTTCCTATCATCGTCATGCCACCGGAGCTGGGCCAGCCCGCCCCCTTCCGCATGGAACGTATTTCCCGCTACGATGCCGGCGGGCCGGCCTGGTACTGGAACAACCTCTCCTTCGGTGAGCATACCGGCACGCATTTCGATGCGCCGATCCACTGGTATACGGGCCGTGATCTGCCGCTAAATTCCGTCGATACATTACCGCCGACGGATATGATTGCGCGGGCCTGCGTCATCGATTGCTCGCGCGAAAGCGTCGGAAACGCGGATTTCCTGCTGACTGTTGCCGATGTGATGGTGTGGGAAGAGCAGCATGGTCAAATTCCGCCACGCTCGTGGGTGTTGCTTCGCACTGACTGGTCGAAACGCAATGGTGCAGCTTATGCCAATCTCCTCGCCGATGGTGCGCATACGCCGGGGCCGAATTCGGAGGTCATGCAATGGCTAGTGACCGAGCGCGACATTCTCGGTTTTGGGACCGAGACCATCGGGACCGATGCCGGGCAGGCGGGCCATTTCTCGCCGCCCTATCCGGCGCATCACTATCTGCATGGCGCCGGGCGCTACGGGCTGCAATGCCTTGCCAACCTCGACCAATTGCCGGCGACGGGCGCGATGATTTTTGCGGCGCCTCTGAAGATCCAGGGCGGATCGGGAAGTCCTCTACGCGTGTTGGCCCTGGTTCAGTCGCGCTCGACGGTATGAGGGGCGATCGCCACGCGCCTGGCAGCGGTATCGTAGAAGCTCGTCAAAAGCTCCAGCATTTCGGTCGCATCGCCGAGTCCTTTTTCCGCGTGGTCCATTTTCTGGATGAGCGAGATAAGCAAATGCCGGCGCAGGGTGCGGTAGTCCTGCGTCAGCTTGCTGCCTTTGCGTGTCGGCACATAAAGCGTGTCCTTGCGCGACCGGCCCTTCACTCGCTCGATTAGCTGCAGGGCCTGCAATTTCTTGATCGCATATTGAATGTTGGCGGTGTCGTCGCGGCCGAGGAGGCGGGAGATTTCGGCAAGGCCCTTCGGCTTGTTGCGGTAGCGGATCGTATGAAGGACGGCGGTGTCGAGGCCGCTGAGGCCAGACCCGGCAAGCTCGCTGGCACATTCCGACTGCCAGCGCACGAAGGCCGCGGAAATCCGCCAGAGCGACCATTCGAATTCGGTCAGCGCCGCTTCCGCCACTTCCGTCGCCGTCTCGTCGAGTGGAATTTCGTTTGCTGTAGGCGAATTCATTTGGTTCTCCAGAGTGGATATGGCTACGATTAAAGCCTTAAATTCCCGTTTTGACGAGAGCAAAACGACGCGTGACAACGAACAGGACGAGGGAACAATGCGCATATTCTGGCAAAGCTTCATCGACGCCACGGCCAGCGCCACTTACATGCATAAGCTTTCGGACTACCTGAACGGCATCGCCGAGCTGGGTACGACAGTCGAGGTTTTCGGCATCAGTCCGCCGGACAGGCACTTCGGGCGGCTGGCGGAATTCCGTTGCGCGGCGATCGCGATAGACAACGGGCTCGAAGCCGAGAAGCGCGGCTATGATGCGGTGGTTCTCGGCCATTTTCAGGATCCCGGCCTTTTCGAGCTCAAATCAGCGGTGAACATCCCGGTGATCGGCGCAGGCGAGGTCTCGATGCACTATGCCGCCCGCTTCGGCCGGCGCCTTGCGCTTGTCACCCTCGATGACGTCTTTCAGACCTGGCACTATGAGCAGGCAGATCTCTACGGACTGGGCGACCGGGTGAAGCACGTGGTGGGGATGAATTGCGCGCCATCCGATTTCAGCGCCGCCTTTGCCGGCGACGGTGAGGCGCGCAAACGTATGCTTGCAGCCTTCAGTGCCTGTGCCGAACCGCTTGTGCGCGATGGCGCCGATGTCGTGGTGCCGGCCGGCATCCTGCCCGGCCTGCTGGTCGGCGGCGAATATGGCTTCAAGGTACTGCATGCGCCGGTCGTCAATCCAGCTGCGGTGACCTTAAAGAGCGCCGAAATGGATGTGCGCCTGCGGAAACTCAACGGCATGGACGTGAGCCGCGGCCCCTTCTGCTCGCTCGCAACGTCGGAAGCAGTCAAGGATTTCCGCAGCTTCGTCGCCCATGGCCGGCAGACGCCGTTGTTTTCAGACGACGTCTGAGTGATCTCATCCGATCGTTGGCGTCAGCGCAAGCGCAAGCGTTGCGGCGCTGCCTCTGCCGGGATCAGCGACGCATATTTCTCGCCATCGAGTTGCTTGCGATGCTCGGTTTTCGCCGCGATGACCAATGTCGGATCGGTCAGCGCCCGCACGGCCGAAGCGGCCATGATCTTGCCGGCTTGCAGCATTCAGTCGACTGACGGCAGCGAAGGTGCAGCTTTGTGTGGAATTCCTAGCCACGAGGCTCAAGGTGCAGGCGGCATTAATGCCTTCCTTGAGGAGCGCTTGCGATAGCATCCGGGATGCTTCTCCGGATTTAACCGTGAAAAGCTGCCAATTGTGCAGCCCCTCGATAAGGTCCTCGGTCGACTGTGTGTTCGCCGTCTGACTGCGTGCAGAAATACGCCATATGCTGCTCACCGTATCGGATCTGCTTCCTGCCTCGTTCAAAATGCCCGATCGTTCCTGATGTCATTTCCAAGTCGCGCCACGCAACCCTCAATCTTGGCCAGCAGGATCTCGAAATCGATCGGCTTAGTCAAATAGTCGGCCGCGCCGGCTCGCAAGCCAGTTACAATATTCTGCTTGTCGGTCATTGCGCTCAAAAAGATAAAAGGAACATTGGAAAGTTCCGGATAGTTGATTTGGATTTCTGCAAGCAGCTGATGTCCGTCCATCTCCGGCATCGTAATATCGCAAATGACGATATCCGGCCATTTGGATATCAGGAGTTCCAATCCCTCTCGTCCGTTGGAAGCCTCGAGCGTTGCGAACCCGGCTTCCGCCAGTTCTTCGACAATCAATTCCCTGATCTCTGCTTCATCATCAATGCATAGGATAGTGGTCATTGCGTTACCCTTTGATGCTCATGCAACATTCGAAAGTTCCGCCGATTGCAACAGGGTTTTCTGCCGGATCGGAAGCGTCACGATGAGCGACGTGCCCTTGCCTTTTTGGCTTTCAATTTCGATAAGTCCTTGGTGCAGCTCGACTATCTGTTTCACCAAATGCAAGCCGATACCTGTGCCGGGGATTCCTGTCGAAGTTCGCGCGCGAAAATATCGCTGAAATATCTTGGGCACATCGTCTGCGTCGATGCCGACACCATTGTCCTGCACCACAACTCTTATCACATCACCCTCCGCCGACCCCGAAACATGAATATCTGGGTTACCAGGGGCGTATTTGACGGCATTTGACAGGAGATTGGAAAAGACTTGCTCGAGAGCGAGCTTGTCGCCCTCCATATATTCAGGCAATGAATCAATGTTCAGCAGGATGCGATGAGACTTGCTGATCGACGACTGGCGATGGCAACAAGTCTCGATCATCGCTTTTAACGGACATTGCTCGTACCGAATTTGAATGGCTCCGTTTTCCATTCGGCTAGCGGCAAGTATGCTTTCCATCAGATCGACGATTCTCAAGACGGACGATCGAATCTGTTCGGCTTTTTCGCGGACAAATTGAGATGGCATCTCACCTTTCGCGCGTAACAAGCGCTGCGCGGCTCCATCTATAATGGCCAATGGCGTACGGAATTCATGCGAGGCAAGCGCGACGAATTGGCGCTGTAGTTCATTGATGTTTCGTTCTTGCAGCAGAAGCCGTTCAAGCTCACGCGCTTGCTCTTCGACTTCTCTCGTTCTCAAAGTGACGGTCGCTTCGAGTGTCTGCTTGTGTGCAAGCAAGGCCTCGGCGTTTCGAACGCTTTCCGTAATGTCTTCATGGGTCGCAACATAGCCGCCATCCTTCATCGAACTGTGCGTAATGCGGACGACCCGAGCGTCTTGAAGAATAACGTTTTGGCTAGCCCTTCCGCCTTTTTGCGCCGCTTCGCCAACCACATCGAAGTAAGTGGCTGTGTGAAGAGGTCCGATGCCGAGGCCAGCACGATGGTCAAGTATGGCTTCCAGCGCGGTTCCTGGCGCCGTAAGGTCTACGGGGAGATCATACATTTGTGCATAGGACAGGTTGCACAGTATCAGTTTCTTTTCGGCGGAAAACATGCACAAACCGTGAGGCATGTTGTCGAGGGCAACGTCGAGAAGACCATCCTGTCGCCTGACAGTCCAAATCCGTTCATCCGTCATCGTAAGAGAACCTCGGCGTTGATACCGGATCAGCATAAAAGCGGAATACTAAAGATATATTGACTTACGCGAGTAATTTTTCGTCGATTGTGTCCCCTATAGCAATCATGAATTGAGGATTGCCGAGTCCGATTTAGCTTGCTTCGAAGCGGGGCATCCAACGTTTCCGCACCCCGGCCCTGCGCTATTGTTTGTAGGTCAATGGGTGGCGAACTATCGGCTGGAGGCGCCGGTACTCAGCGGTTCCTTCCTTCGACATCATTGGATGGTTTCGGCAATAAGCTCTCGCCTAGACACTGCAGGCGCACTCGCCAACGGGAATTCCTTAGACTATTGGTGCTGCATGACGCTCAACCCGCCGTCCACAGTCAGGCAGGTTGCATTCATGAAGGGGCATTCGTCCGAGATCATGAAAACCGCTGCCATGGCGATCTCTTCGGGTGATGCGATGCGGCCGCCCGGATGAAGCTTCAGCGTTTCGGCCTTAGCTTTTTCCGGATCCGGGAAACTATTCCAGTAATCCACGACTTTCTGCGTCGCGACATAGCCAGGTGCCAGGGCATTCACGCGAACGTTCTTCGAAGCATATTCGATCCCCAGCGATTTGGTCATTCCCAGAAGGGCGTGCTTGGCGAGCGGATAGGGAAAGGTATGCGGAATGATCGTGAAGGCATGCGTCGAGGCGATGTTAAGGATCACGCCGCCCCCGTTGACGATCATCTGTGGCAACACGGACCGGCAGCAGTTCCAGGCCCCCTTGAGGTTGATGTCGAAGCAGCGCTGCCACTCCTCATCCGTTGATTGCAACGGTTCCGCAAATACATTGACGCCAGCATTGTTGACGAGCGCATTGAGGCTTCCGATCTGCTTGTCTGCCTCGGCGATGGCCGCCTTTATAGCCGCCGCGTCGGTAATGTCGGTGGCGTGGTGACCGAGGATGGCGCCCTTCGCCTTCAGTTCAGCAGCCGTTTGCGCAAGAACCGATTCATCACGATCGACAAGGAAGAGACGTGCGTCTTCAGCTGCAAAAGCCTCTGCGATTGCCCGTCCAATTCCCTGAGCAGCACCTGTGATAAAGACCCTTTTGTCAGAAAGGCGGTTCGGCATCCTGTATTTCCTCTTCAAGCATTGCTGAACATGATGGCTGGTCAGGATTGGCATTATCCCGGGATTTCATGGGGTTGCAGCCGGATTGAGCCCTCAAGACCTTCCCCGTGGTGAAGAACCTTCAGATCGCCCAGACCTGGCAGGTTATGGCCGTTGGCCAAATGGGACATTGGCTCGAAGCAGAAGTAGTCTCGGCGAAATTCGGGGTCAAACTTGCTATCCGAAAGAAATATGAACGTATGCTGGAAAAGTGGGTCCGCGGTCAGGGTGAGGGCCGTGCGGTTTTCCGGCCAGGTGATTTGCGCCTCGCCGCTCCAGTTCTCGAAGCCGTTGTTGATCCAGCGGTTGGGCAAGGGAGACGGTCGCGAAAAGTCGAGCTCGGTTGGAATGTCGGTGGGCTTACCAGGCAGCCAGCCGGCGGTCTCGGTCCAGTAACGCTGCGCCTTCGCGCAAAGCGTCGTCTGTTCGGTCAGCGGAAAGAACGGATGCCAGCCGAGCCCGAAGGGCAGGGCATCTTCGCCGGTATTCACCAATCGCATATGCAGCCTAAGCCCGTCGGCAGACAAAGTGATGGTCTGTCTCACGTCGTAGCTGTAAGGCGTCCCCTGTCCTTGGTGGCGGTAACCGATCTGCACTTCGTCGCGGCTGCGGGACAAAAGCGACCATTCGCCCAACCACCCGTCGCCATGAAGATAATGGGCGTCCCAGGACGTGTTGGGCAAAAGGGAGTAGGTGCGTCCCCCGAATGCGAAACGGTTGTTGCGGACGCGATTGCCGAAGGGGACAAGCGGATAGCAGGCGGAGGAACGTGCATCGGCAGCGTCCTGCGCGGGTCTCAGAAGCGGGATCTTGCGGCTATCCACCAACCAGGAGAAATCGAGCAACAGGCCGCCCGACGTCGAAACACGGGCCAAAAAAGAGCCCGCCTGCAAGTCGATGAGAGCCATTGAGCGGCTGCCTTCCCCGAGCTGATCCTGAATGCGCGGCACCCTATATTTGGTCAGGTGAAAGTCAATATATATGTACTATTTATTTCTATAGTTCGCTGGATGTATTCCGCTCAAATCCTTTCAATGACAGGGAAATGAGACATCTTCCTCAAGATTGACCGCTAGAAACCGCACTCATATCCAGAAAAATCATACACAAATATTGACTGGTATGATGTTTCTTTTTATTCAATATCGGCTGCCGATGCGTGGCAGACCGAGATTTTCAGGGAGAGAGACATGCGTTTGTTCAAAGCAGCCATCGTGGCTGGCACGTTAGCCGTTTTGGCGGCTGGCTCCGCTTTTGCAGAGGACGTCAAGATCGGCTTCATCGTAAAACAGCCGGAAGAGCCGTGGTTTCGGGACGAATGGAAGTTCGCCGACCAGGCCGCCAAGGAGAAGGGCTTTACCCTCGTCAAGATCGGAGCCGAGGATGGCGAAAAGGTCCAGTCGGCAATCGACAACCTCGGTGCGCAAGGCGCCCAGGGCTTCATCGTCTGTACACCCGACGTCAAGCTTGGCCCAGGCATTGTCGCCAAGGCCGCGGCCAATCAGCTGAAGCTGATGACGGTCGACGACCGCCTGGTCGATGCCAACGGCAAGCCGCTCGAAGATGTTCCCCATATGGGCATTTCGGCCTCGAAGATCGGCGAAACTGTGGGGCAGGCAATCGTGGACGAGGTAAAGAAGCGCGGCTGGGATTTGAAAAGTGTCGGTGCGATCCGCGTTTCCTACGATCAGCTTCCGACGGCAGTTGATCGCGTCGAAGGCGCCATCTCCGTGCTGAAGGCAGCAGGCTTGCCGGCTGCGAACATCTATGACGCCCCGCAGGCGAAGACTGATACCGAAGCGGCCCTCAATGCGGCTACGACGGTTCTCAACAAGCATGCCGACGTGAAGTATTGGGTTGCTTTCGGCCTCAATGACGAAGCCGTGCTCGGCGCCGTGCGCGCGTCTGAATCGGTCGGTATCGCGGCCGACAACATGATCGGCGTAGGCATCGGCGGCGCGGATTCGGCGATTAACGAATTCAAGAAGCCTTCGGCTACGGGCTTTTTTGGCACCGTCATCATCTCGCCGAAACGCCATGGCTATGAGACTGCGCTCGATATGTACGACTGGATCGCCAACGGCAAAGAGCCGCCGAAGCTGACGCTGACCTCCGGTTCCCTAGCGCTACGCGGCGATTACGAAAAAGTCCGCAAGGGTCTCGGCATCGAATAATCATCCACACAAGATGATTTTTAAATCCCGGCGGCGTCATCAACACCGCCGGGTTCTTCCCCGATGGAGCGATGATGGCCTTCCTCGAATTCAACAATATTTCCAAAGGCTACCCCGGTGTCCAGGCGCTTTCCAGCGTCTCCTTCGACGTGGAGAAGGGGGCGATCCACGGATTGATGGGCGAGAACGGAGCCGGCAAATCCACGCTGATCCGTATTTTGTCCGGCGATCAGGCCGCGGATCAGGGTAGCATTCTCATTGGCGGCGAGGAACAGAGGTACGGGTCGACCCGCGATGCGTTCCATGCGGGCGTCATCGTCATCCATCAGGAGCTTCAGCTGGTTCCGGAGCTCACTGTTGCCGAGAATCTCTGGCTCGGGCGCTTTCCGAGCAGGGCCGGGGTGATCGACAGCAAGACACTGATCCAAACCGTTCGCGCCAAGCTCGACGAGATCGGCATCGATGTCGATCCTTCTGCCAAGGTTTCCGCGCTTTCGATCGGCGCCCGCCAGATGGTTGAGATCGCCAAGGCGGTGATGCTGGATGCCCGGGTAATCGCGTTGGATGAGCCGACGTCGTCGCTGTCGTCGCGCGAAAGCGAAATTCTGTTTTCCCTGATCGACAGGCTGAAGGCGCAGGGCGCGGTCATCCTTTACGTTTCGCACCGCCTAGACGAGATTTTCCGGCTTTGCGACAGCCTGACCGTCCTGCGCGACGGCAAACTTGCCGCTCATCATCCCGATATCGGCGAGACGACACGTGAGCAAATCATCGCCGAAATGGTTGGCCGCGAAATCACCAATATCTGGGGCTGGCGCGAACGGCCGCGTGGCGATATCCGCCTCGACGTCAAGACTCTGTCCGGTTCAAAATTACGCAATCCGATCAGCTTTTCTGTCCGCAAGGGGGAGATCCTCGGTTTCTTTGGGCTGATCGGCGCGGGGCGAAGCGAGATGGCGCGGCTTCTATACGGTGCCGATCATCGCCATCAGGGTACCGTCACTATTGACGGCGTTACCGTTTCGCCCGGCAATCCGAAGGCCGCGATCAATGCAGGCATGGTTCTGTGCCCGGAAGACCGCAAGTTCGACGGCATCATCCAGGGTCGGTCGATCGAAGAGAACGTCACGATCTCCTCAAGGCGACATTTCTCTCCCTTCGGGATATTGAACCCGAAGAAGGAAGCCTCCGTCGCCGATCAGTTCATCGCCAAGCTCAAGGTTCGCACGCCGTCCCGCAAGCAGGACATCATCAATCTTTCGGGCGGCAATCAGCAAAAGGTCATCCTCGGCCGCTGGCTTTCGGAGCAGGGCATCAAGGTGCTGGTGATCGATGAGCCGACCCGCGGCATCGATGTCGGCGCCAAATCGGAGATCTATGAGATTCTTTATGAGCTGGCGGCCGGCGGAATGGCGATCGTCGTCATTTCGAGCGAGCTTCCCGAAGTCATGGGTATTTCCGATCGCATCATCGTCATGTGCCAGGGCCGCGCCGCGGCCGATGTCGCGCGCGCCGATTTCGATGAGCGCAGAATTCTGACTGCCGCCCTCCCCGATAAGAACGCCGCCGGCACAATTTAATTCAGGAATTATAACGATGAACTCGTTGAAAAAAATCCTTCTCGGCGAACAGGGCCTCGTGGTGATCTTCGCCATCGCCTTTGTGATCGTCTCGATCTTCGTTCCGAGCTTCCTGACGGAGCGCAATATGCTCGGTCTGCTGCAGTCGGTGGTGACGATTGGCATCGTCGCGTGCACAATGATGTTTTGCCTGGCGTCGCGTGACTTCGATTTGTCCGTCGGTTCTACCGTCGCCTTCTCGGGCATGATTGCCGTCATGGTGTCGAACTCGACCGGCTCGATCCCGCTCGGCCTCGTCGCAGCACTGATCTGTGGCAGCATTGTCGGCGTCGTCAACGGAGTCGTTATCGCCAAGTTCCGCATCAACGCGCTGATCACGACGCTCGCCACTATGCAGATCGTCCGTGGGCTGGCGCTGATCGCTTCCGATGGGCGGGCCATCGGCATTAACGATCCGGCCTTCTATCAACTGGCCCTCTCCCGCTTTCTGACGGTGCCGACGCCGATTTGGATTATGGTCGTCCTCTTCATCATCTTTGGTTTCGCTTTGAACCGCACCGTCTTCGGCAAGAATACGCTAGCGATCGGCGGCAATCCCGAGGCCTCGCGCCTTGCCGGCGTCAATGTCGTCAACGTGCGCATCTGGATCTTCGCATTGCAGGGCCTTGTGTGTGCCATTGCCGGCATTCTGCTTGCCTCACGCATCACATCGGGCCAGCCGAATGCCGCAACCGGGCTTGAGCTTTCGGTCATCTCGGCTTGCGTGCTCGGTGGCGTGTCGCTCGCGGGGGGCAGGGCGGCGATGACCGGCGTGATCGTTGGAGTCCTCATCATGGGTATCGCCGAAAACGTCATGAACCTGCTCAACATTCAGGCTTTCTATCAATATCTGGTGCGCGGCTGCATTCTTCTGATTGCCGTCCTTCTCGATAATTTGCGGTCGTCGGCCGCTGGGCGTGGTGCTCGATTGTGACGAACGATCAGATTCCTTGGGAGAAGTCCGCAGACCTTGCAATTGCGCATTGATGCCGGAGCGTGGCACCGCTCATGATCTTGGTCGGGCCAGCGGAAGGGAGTGCAGGTGAAGAGTACGCGTTTTGGATCTCCGCGAGCGACGCATGTTGATACGCCACCTGCACAGGGAAGGCGTAGCGTGCGGGAGGAGTTGTTGAAGAAACTGATTGGACAGATCGTCTCCGGAGATATTGTCGAAGGTTCCCTGCTTCCCAATGAGGCGGAGCTTTCCGAGGTGTATGGTGTCAGCCGCACCAGCCTGCGGGAAGCCATGCAGTATCTGTCGGCATTGGGAATGGTCCGGTCGCGCACGCGCGCTGGGACCAATGTTCTGCCTCGTGAGAACTGGAACTATCTGGATCCGCTGGTTCTGGATGCGACGCTGGAGCTCAGCAATGATCGTAGCTTTTATGAATCATTGCTCGATGCTCGACAGCTGCTGGAGCCGGCTGCGGCAGCGCAAGCCGCTGCGAATGCCACGGCAAAGCAATTGGCACAGATTGCAGAGGCTTTCGAGGACATGGTAGCCGCAAACGCACGCGACAATGAAGCATGGAGCCAGGCAGACCTCGAGTTTCATACCGCGATCATCAATGCCAGTGGAAATTGGGTCTTTCGCCAATTCGCGACTGCCATCCGGGCCGCGCTGCTTGCGAGTTTCCGACTGACCAACCGCGCCAGCCAGTCGCATGAATATGCGATTGCGCGGCATCAGGACGTGCTGGATGCGATCCGAATGCGAAGGCCGGATGCTGCTCGCATCGCCATGGAGCAGCTAATCGGCACTGCGCGGATTGAACTCAGTGATGCACTGCGCGAGAGTAGGCCAGAGGGAAAATAGGAGCGCAAGCGCCTTAGCCAATTTCCTCTCCTCTCGTCACGCTGTTAAGTCTTGTGTTTTCTTGACCCATTTCGATCGAGTGAACCGCGAGCCAGCTCAAAGCTCCTGCGCCGGATGGGTTAGCAAATGTTGACGAGGGCGCTTTAAACACTGGAAGGCGACGGCACGGGTCGAACGCCCCGTTCACTAAAGCGGATCACGCGCGAAACGGGCCACGCCCGTTCATTACATCTTCACATCGACCCTTGGTGACTGTTACCATGCCGTCCGCATGACACATCTTTTTGTTGCATCGCATCATCGAATACTGATTTACAAAAGTATTACTATATGATTTTTTGACTGCGGGCCTGAGAAGATGGGCCTTTGGGAGGATATCATGAAGTTGAAGACTGCACTGATCAGTGCCACGATTCTTGCTACCTGCATGTTCACAGCCGCATCGGCAAAGCAGCTGGTTGTCGGCTTCTCGCAAATCGGTTCGGAGTCCGGTTGGCGTGCCGCTGAAACGACCTTGACCAAGCAGGAAGCCACAAAGCGCGGCATTGATCTCAAGTTTGCCGATGCGCAGCAGAAGCAGGAAAACCAGATCAAGGCAATCCGTTCCTTCATCGCACAGGGCGTTGACGCAATCTTGCTGGCGCCAGTCGTCGAAACGGGTTGGGATGCCGTGCTGAAGGAAGCCAAGGAAGCCAAGATTCCGGTTATTCTGCTCGACCGTACGGTCAACGCGCCGAAGGACCTTTATCTGACCGCTGTCACGTCCGACTTGGTTCATGAGGGTAAGGTTGCCGGCGACTGGCTCGTCAAGACGGTCGGCGACAAGAAGTGCAATATCGTTGAGCTGGAGGGCACGACTGGCTCCTCGCCGGCCATCGCCCGCAAGAAGGGCTTCGAGGAAGCCATCAAGGGTCACGACAACCTGAAGATCGTTCGCAGCCAGACGGGCGACTTCACCCGCTCCAAGGGCAAGGAAGTCATGGAAAGCTTCCTGAAGGCTGAAAACGGCGGCAAGGACATCTGCGCGCTCTACGCCCACAACGACGACATGGCCGTCGGCGCCATCCAGGCGATCAAGGAAGCGGGCCTGAAGCCGGGCAAGGATATCCTGACTGTCTCCGTCGACTCGGTTCCGGATCTCTTCAAGGCGATGGCCGCCGGCGAGGCGAACGCGACGGTGGAGCTGACACCGAACATGGCTGGTCCGGCCTTCGATGCGCTCGATGCCTATCTGAAAAACAAGAAGGAGCCGCCAAAGTGGATCCAGACCGAGTCCAAGCTCTACACGCAGGCTGACGATCCGCAGAAGGTCTATGAGCAGAAGAAAGGCCTCGGCTACTGAGACGAGGGGCGACCGCACCGGGCGAACAATTCAGCCGATGCAGTCTCTTACATCGAATGCCGGCGCATCATCTGTATGCGCCGGCTATCGCTTTCGAATATTGGCTCAACCCAAGGACATTCACGCTTCATGGCTCACGACGTCGAGCGACTTCTGACAGCGACAGGCTTTTGCAAATATTTCCCAGGCTCGACCGCCCTCGATCATGTCGATTTCACTTTGATGCGCGGAGAAGTCCATGCGCTGCTCGGTGAAAACGGAGCGGGAAAATCGACCTTGATCAAATGCATGACAGGCGCCTATCGCCGAGATGCAGGCACTTTGGTTCTCGATGGCACTGAGATTGATCCGCATGATACACTCGCAGCCCAGAAGCTCGGTATTGGAACGGTCTACCAGGAGGTGAACCTGCTCCCGAACCTGAGTGTGGCGGAAAATCTGTTTCTCGGTCGCCAGCCGAGGCGCTTCGGCTTGGTCAGCAGCCGCGTCATGAACGGCATGGCCAGGGATCTGCTGGCGCAATACGGCATAGACATCGACGTTGGCCGTCAGCTCGACCGGTTCTCGGTCGCCATCCAGCAGGTGATCGCGATCGCCCGTGCCGTCGATCTCTCCGGCAAGGTTTTGATCCTGGACGAACCGACCGCAAGCCTCGATACGCAAGAGGTCGCCATGCTGTTCGGCATCGTCAGGCGGCTGAAGCAGCGTGGCCTGGGGATTGTTTTTATTACGCATTTTCTCGAGCAGGTTTATGAAATCTGCGATCGAATCACCGTTCTCCGCAACGGACGCCTGGTCGGCACGCGGGATGCGGAAGGACTTTCACGGCAAACGCTGATCGCCATGATGCTCGGCCGTGAGCTTGCGCAGGCGGAGAGCGCCGCAAAGCAGGTTACCAACGAAAGCGGGCCGGTAAAGTATCGCTTCGCGAATTTCGGCAAGCGCGGCAAAATCAAGCCCTTCGATATGGAGGTGCGTGGCGGCGAAGTGGTCGGCATCGCCGGTCTGCTCGGGTCTGGCCGCACCGAGACCGCCGAGGTACTCTTCGGCGTCGAACGATCAGACAGCGGCGAGGCGACGGTCGAAGGCAACACCGTTACGCTTTCCAGTCCGCGCGCCGCCATCAAGAACGGTTTCGGCTTTTGCCCGGAGGACCGCAAGACAGACGGCATCATCGGCGATCTTTCCATCCGCGAAAACATTGTCATGGCCCTGCAAGCGCGTCGTGGCTGGGCGAGGCCTTTGGCGCGCAGCGAACAGAACGCCATCGCCGATCGCTACATCAAGGCACTGGATATCCGCACGACCGACCGTGAGAAGCCGATCAGGCTTCTGTCGGGTGGCAATCAGCAGAAGGCGATCCTTGCGCGGTGGTTGGCGACCAACCCAAGCTTCCTGATCCTTGATGAACCGACGCGCGGCATCGACGTCGGCGCGCATGCGGAAATCATCCGCCTCATCGAAGATCTTTGCCAGCAAGGCATGTCGCTGGTGGTCATTTCATCCGAACTGGAGGAACTTGTCGCCTATAGCTCGCGCGTCATCGTCCTGCGGGATCGCGAGCACATTGCCGAGTTGACCGGCAGCGAGATAACCGCCGGAAATATCGTCGAGGCCATTGCCACCACTCAAAATACCCGTGAGGACGCATGATCTCGCAAATTAAGGCATCCCTGTTTCGCTTGATGCCGCAGCTCATTGCGCTGGCGGTCATTCTTCTGTTGAATTTCATTATGTTCCCGCAGTTTTTTCATCTGGAAATTCAAAATGGTAGACTCTACGGGAGCGTGATCGATGTGCTGAATCGCGGTGCGCCTGTCGCGCTGCTATCCATCGGCATGACGTTGGTCATTGCCACCAAGGGGATTGATCTTTCGGTCGGTGCGGTCATCGCGATTTGCGGCGCAGTAGCCGCAGCTTCAATCGTTGCAGGCTATTCGCTTGCCTATACCCTGTTGCTGACGATCGGCGTGGGTTTGGCATGCGGCCTCTGGAATGGCTTTCTCGTGGCTGTTCTCGATATCCAGCCGATCATTGCAACACTGGTGCTGATGGTGGCTGGCCGCGGCATAGCGCAATTGATTACCGAGGGCATGATCCTCACCTTCAACAATGACGGGCTGATCTTCCTAGGCAGCGGCGCCTTTGCCGCGTTGCCCATGCCCGTGGTAATCTGGGTGCTCGCGGCGCTTGTCGTCATCCTGTTGGTCAGGCGCACGGCGCTTGGCATGCTGGTCGAAGCGATCGGCATCAATCGCCGGGCAAGCACGCTCTCCGGCATCCAGACGCCGGTGCTGCTGATTGCGGTCTATGCGCTGAGCGGCCTTTGCGCTTCCATCGCCGGTATCATCGTTTCGGCCGACATCAAGGGCGCGGATGCCAACAATGCCGGCTTGTGGCTCGAGCTGGATGCGATCCTCGCCGTGGTCGTCGGCGGCAACTCGCTACTTGGCGGTCGCTTCAGCATTGTCGGTTCGTTGATTGGGGCGATGATTATTCAATCGGTCAATACAGGCATCCTTCTGTCCGGTTTTCCACCGGAGTTCAATCTGGTCATCAAGGCAATCATCGTTATCGTCATTTTGGTCATCCAGTCTCCTGCCCTGCAGTCCGCCACCGCGTTCTTCCAGCGGCGCCGAGGCGAGGGACAGATGGTCCATAAGGAGCAGGCGAAGTGAATTCGAAATATCTTCCACTGCTCGCGACCATCGTCATCTTCATCCTGGCCTATGCGGGTTGCGTGGCGGAGTATCCGAACATGCTGTCGACGCGGGTGGCCGGCAACCTGTTGACCGACAACGCCTTCCTGGGGATTGCCGCGGTCGGCATGACATTCGTGATCATTTCGGGCGGCATCGACCTGTCGATCGGTTCGGTCATCGCCTTTACCGGCGTTTTCCTGGCGATCATCCTGCGAGACACCTCGATCCATCCGCTGTTGGCTTTTGCTCTCGTGTTGCTGATCACTACGATCTTCGGCGCCGGCATGGGCGCCATCATCCACTATCTCAGCATGCCGCCCTTCATCGTAACGCTGGCCGGCATGTTTCTGGCGCGCGGAATTGCCTTCGTGATCTCCATCGACAGCATCCCGATCGAGCATGATTTCTATTCGCGGCTCAGCGATCTCTATTGGCTGATGCCGGGCGGCGGTCGATTGACCTTGATCGGCGGCGTCATGCTGCTCGTCTTTGCCGGCGGCATTGTCCTGGCGCATCGCACGCGCTTCGGCGCCAACGTCTATGCTCTGGGCGGCGGCGTGCAGACGGCCGAACTCATGGGGGTTCCGGTTGGCCGCACGACCATCCTGATATACGCCTTGTCCGGCTTTCTCGCCGGTCTGTCCGGAATCGTTTTTTCTATCTATACATCAGCAGGATATTCGCTTGCCACGGTCGGTGTTGAGCTCGACGCTATTGCGGCCGTGGTCATAGGCGGAACACTGTTGACGGGAGGCGCGGGGTTCGTTGGAGGAACCCTCATCGGAATCCTGATACAGGGCCTGATTCAGACTTACATCACCTTCGACGGATCGCTTTCCAGCTGGTGGACGAAGATTTTGATCGGCTTATTGCTGTTTGCATTTATTCTGATGCAGAAAGGCCTTCTTCTGCTTTCCCGATTCAATCGACGTTACGTCTAAGGGAAGGGCGGTGCGGTAACATCAGCGGAGGGTAGATGTGGAATGCGTTGTCACGGACGTTGACTCGCAGTCCGGCGTACAAAATCCGTTGCCGCTGGTTCGACTCCGCTCGAGAGCGCCGATTGTGGCTTTCTTAGCAGTCTCAGTTCGACAATAGCGATGCCGTTGTGGCTTTTGATCCGCTCGACAAGGCGTTGCGCGAGACCTTTGCGGCGCCTCCGCTGGCTGAAGCTCGAACCGAGCGATGAGGTCGCGGAGATTCACAATTTGGTTGACCAAGCCGTTTGTGGCTACGGCCGATTCCGGGGGGCGAGGAAGCAGAGACTAGCCTTTATCCCACCTCTGAAAGTTCTTTATCCTTCGGGCGGCAAAATTCGATCAACTGCTTTGAGCTCATTGGTCGTGCCAGAGCGTATCCCTGCAGAAAGTGGCAACCAAGATCTCTCAGGATCTTCACGTGCTCCATTGTTTCCACGCCCTCGGCAACGATGTCGATGTTCTGCGACCGGCCGATTTCGATAATCGAGGAGACCAGACGCCGTTGAGATGGAGACGCGACAATCGGCTTGATAATTTCCCGGTCGATTTTAAGCCTTCGCGGCTCGAGCCTAAGTAAGCTTATGATGCTGGCATGCCCGGTGCCGAAATCATCGATCTCGATTTCAATTCCAAGCTCTTTGAGAGCTGGAACTATGTGATTGAGAACAGGCTGAAGATCATCGAAGGAGATTGTCTCCAGCAGCTCGAAACATAGGCGACCTTTCGCGAAGGGAAGTTCGGATAGCTCGGCAAGCAGATTTGCCTCCACCAGCCGACGCGCAGAAATATTGACCGAAACACGCGGGATGCGCATTCCCAGGCTGTCCCATCTTGTAAGCTCGAACAGAGCCTTCTGCAGGATTAGCCTATCCATGTCGCCGGAACGTCCCAAATTTTCCGCGACAGCGAGAAATTTATCCGGGGCGAGCAGACCGTTTCGCGGGTGATCCCAGCGCGCAAGTGTCTCGACGCCGGCGATATCCAATGTGCTTGCATTGAACTGCGGCTGGAAAAATGCAACCAGTTCGTCGCAATCGAGCGCATGATTGAATTCATCCGCCAATTCCTTCGAACCGATTGCGGCGCTACGAAGCGCTTCGGTGAAAATGGCCGCGCGACCGCGGCCCACCTTCTTCGCCTCGTACAGAGCCAAATCGGCATCCAAAAGCAATTGGCTCAGGTCCTGCCCACGAGCATATTCAGTTTCCCAGGCGACGCCGACGCTTGCGCCGACCACACACTCCGAGCCATCAACGAATAGCGGCTGCTTGAGTGTATCGACAATCTGTTGGGCCAATTCATTTGCCTTAGGCGCGGGATCGGCGCTCCAGGTTGCGAAGATGAACTCGTCTCCACCGATCCGAGCCGCTACGTCGTTTGGGCCGGCCAAATTGACAAGGCGCGAAGCCACTGCCTGCAAGACCGTATCACCTCCGGCATGCCCTTTCGTGTCGTTGATCTCCTTAAATCGATCCAGATCGATATGAATCAGTATCAGACAATCTTCTGGATCGGGCCTCGGCGATTGCGAGATCATCTGATCAATAAATCGGCGATTGGGAAGCCCCGTTAGTGCGTCATGCAACGACAGGTATTCGAGCCTCTGCCGCGCTCGAACGAGCTTTTTCTTGTGAAGGCGAAGTTTTTCAATGGTTCTTTGGCGTGATTTGGTCAGAAAGCCTACCCAAACAATTGGCGCAACGACACACAAAGACAACAGGCAAGCATAGAGCTCAAAAGTGGCCATGCCGCTGTTTTGGCCCCATCCGCCCTTAGGCACTGCGACAAGGGTCCATCGGCCATAAGTCATATCAACGGATGCCACGACCGGATTCTTCGAAAAAGTTTCCAGGTCGCCGAGAAAAACTTGTTTGGCCAACTTCGGTTCCGCTACGGCGCTGACGGCAATCTCAAGGTCGGTCGATTCAAGGCCACTATCTTGGTAGAGCCTTGGTATGTCTACGATTCCAGAAACAAGACCCCAGAAGATCTGGCTTGTTCTGTCATTGATATAAACCGGGCACCTGACCACGAAAGCCGTTCCGCCCTGCACGAGCTCCACAGGGCCCGTCAAAACGATATTGTGGGTGTTGCGCGCCAGCATTGAGCTATCCCGTTGCTTTTCGTTCGTTCGATAGTCGAGTCCGATCGCTTTTTCGTTTCCCTTTTCTGGATAAACCCACTTGACCACCATGCCGGGGGCTGCGGCGAAGCTTCGCAATTGTGAATCCGGCTGCAAAATCTCCGCGGCGAGTTTGGAGAAAGCGCTTTGGTCCATCGCCGGATTGACTGTGATACCGGCCGCCAGGCCTTGCAACAGTTTCACGTTGCCATTGAGGTTCGTCTGAAGCCGAGATGATATGGTGGCAAGCTCACCGGCAACAATTGAGCGTTCGTCGGCTAGCGATCGTTCCAGCCTCCAGTTCGTTGCAACACAGACGACGAATACTGCAATAGTCGTCGCAAATATTGCCGGAGCAAATGCGCTGGTATGGCTTACTGCAGAACTCGCGAAGCCACGCAATATTTTTTGTTTTCTTCGAAACTTCATCAGATTGCCGGTATAGGAAACGGGCCTGCATCCTTACACAGTTTCTTTAAAGCAACGCTAAGTCCGCTAACCAACCTGCTATTGAGGAAAGCTGTCTATGTTGTTGGGAAAGCGCCGTAAAGTTATCGGCCTCGGGTTAAAGTGCCCTCGCAAATTCTCACGTCTGAACGAGAGCCGCGACGTCGCGTGGGGTAAATATCAAGCCGGCGTGCGATCAGACTCCGCACGCCTTTGCTCGCGCAGACGTGAGAGATCAGTTTCCCAAAAGCATCCCGGCTATCGCGTTTGCGATGGCATGATCGCCGTAAGGCTTCGAGAAGAATTGGCTTCCCTCAGGAAGGCTGCTCTCTTTGAGGATGGCCCTGCCGGAAGCAACGATCAATTTTACCGGCGGCCATCGGCTACGGATGTAGTGGGAGAGCTTGATGCCGTCCATTGTTCCGGGCATTTCCACGTCGGTGAAGACGAGATCGATATCGGCTCTCGATTCCAGAATGCGAATTGCCTCGTCGGCGTTGCTTGCCTCGAGCGCCTCGTAGCCGGCGGATCGGACGAGGTCGACGGCGCCCATTCGAATAAGCGCGCTATCTTCGACCACCAGGATGACCGCCTTGCCATTAAACATATGTCACTCGGTTTTTGTGTGAGCCGGGAACCCTGGACTCAGTTGATAACGTTTCGGTGAAAGGTCAGTTCCTATGCGGCCGCAGGGATTCTGGTTCGACGGTCGGCATCCCCGCGATGACTTATGATCACTGCGGTTCCTGGGCTTGCGTCGTTCAACTTAATCTCACCCTGTAGGTTCCGGGCGAGGGCCTCGACGATGCCTGTGCCTAGTCCAGCCTTGGCAGCAACGCTGCCAGTGGGCATGCCTACTCCATCGTCAGCTACCGAAAGTGTCCAGTCGCTGCCGGTCGAGCGATAGTCGATCGCGATCCTTCCCGTCTGCTGGTCAATAAAGGCGTGTTTGAGAGCGTTGATCACCAATTCGGTCACGATAAGCCCCAGGCTGACGGAGACGTCCGCTTCGACGGCGCTGTCATCCACCGTCACCGATATCGAGAACCGGCTCTCGTCAGCAATCATCGATGCGCCGAGGCTCTCGCAAAGCTGGGTGAAATAGCTACGAAGTTCGACATTGCCGCCGCTCGATGTCGAGAGTTGTCGCTGAACGGCCGCAATCGACATCACTCGGTGATGGGCGTTGTGAAGATGTCCGCGCGCTTCCTCCGACTGCACCCGACGTGCACTCTGCATAAGGACGCTCGCAATGATCTGAAGGCTATTTGCGACGCGATGCTGAACTTCCTGTATCAGGATGGCTTTGTCCCGGACGAGGTCATCTTTCAGTTTTGCTTGGGCGCGCGCGTCGGTCACGTCGGAGAGGGCAACCAGCAGCCGGATATGGTCCTTGTTGCCGTCGTCAAGGATTTGCGCATTGACGACCAGTTGGCGTGTCTTCCGGTTTGGCCGCATAAGGTCAATTTCGTAGGCCTCGATCCTCGCACTTCCGGCTGCCGTCGCCTTCAGAAGAGAGGTGAGCCTGGGCATCGCCCATTCGCCGTCTCCAAGCTGACTCAGCGCCCTGCCGGGAATTGTCGCAGGATTGATCTCGAAGGCTCGGCAGAACGATGTGCTCGCCGCAATGACCTTCTGGTCTGCAGATAGGAACAGCAACGGCTCGTTTGATGAAACCACGACGGCAAGCGTACTCGCTGCCTCGAAATGGGCAATCGGTTCTTTGGACATGAAAATGGCCCTCATGGGCCGAAAACTCGCGTAGCGAATCATCACTCGGCAGGAGCGCCGTCAATGCAAACCTTGGAATGACGCTCTAAGGCACGCTAGCACATCCGCTTCCGATCGGCATCACGCTTTATTGCCGTAGCAGGACCTTAAGCCAATCGATACTGGTTCGCCTTCTGCCAGAAAATCGACCCCAAAGATATTTGATCGTACTGGGTCTACTTGCCGGGATATTGAACGTCTTGCTCCTTGCTTCCAACACTTGTTGCTGCGCTGGACTGGAGATCAGCCATCTGCATCGCAGCCGACAGAAGTTCCTCTCGACTATGGAAGCCACTGTTATAAAGCCTGGCAACCGCCATTGTCAGCTTGCCTACAGCGACTGGATCTTTCGAGATACCCCTGGCACTGGAAATCTCCCTTACGACGCCTGCGCAAAGCCGGGCATCCTCCCGCGACAACAGTTGCGTTGAATTCATCTTCCCCTCCGAAAGTGGCCCGCCCCTTGATGGGGCGGGCTAAGCGTATCACTCTTAGAAGTCCATGCCGGCACCGGTGGGGATCGCCGGAGCGGCTTCCTTCTTTGGTTTTTCGGCGATCATAGCTTCCGTTGTTACGAGGAGGCCGGCGACAGATGCCGCGTCCTGAAGCGCCGTGCGCACGACCTTGGCAGGATCGATGACACCCTGGGCGTAGAGATCGCCGTATTCACCCGTCTGGGCGTTCCAGCCGTAGGAGAATTCCGCCTTCTCGCGCAGCTTGCCGACGATTACCGAGCCTTCGGCGCCGGCGTTTTCGGCAATCTGGCGCACCGGCGCTTCGACTGCGCGGCGAACGATCTCGACGCCGACACGCTGGTCCTGGTTGGCCGTACTAAGATTGTCGAGCGCCTTGACGGCCCGCAGCAGCGCTACGCCGCCGCCGGGTAGGATGCCTTCCTCGACGGCCGCGCGGGTGGCATGCAACGCGTCGTCGACGCGGTCCTTCTTTTCCTTGACCTCGACTTCCGTCGAGCCACCGACACGGATGACGGCAACGCCGCCGGCGAGCTTGGCAAGGCGTTCCTGCTGTTTCTCGCGGTCGTAATCGGAAGAGGTTTCCTCGATCTGCGCGCGGATCTGCGCAACGCGGCCGTCGATCTCGGCCTTGGAGCCGACGCCATCGATGATCGTCGTGTTCTCCTTCTCGATCGCTACCTTTTTGGCTCGGCCAAGCATGGTCAGCGTCACGTTCTCCAGTTTGATACCAAGATCTTCGGAGATGACAGTGCCGCCCGTGAGGATGGCGATGTCTTCAAGCATGGCCTTGCGGCGATCGCCGAAGCCAGGAGCCTTGACGGCAGCGATCTTCAGGCCGCCACGCAGCTTGTTGACGACGAGCGTTGCAAGAGCTTCGCCTTCGACGTCTTCAGCGATGATGAGGAGCGGCTTGCCGGACTGGACCACGGCCTCGAGCACCGGCAGCATGGACTGGAGGTTCGAGAGCTTCTTCTCATGGATCAGGATGTAGGGATCCTCAAACTCGACCCGCATCCTGTCCTGGTTGGTGACGAAGTAGGGTGACAGATAGCCGCGGTCGAACTGCATGCCTTCGACGACTTCGAGTTCGGTTTCGGCAGTCTTGGCCTCCTCCACGGTGATGACGCCCTCGTTGCCGACCTTTTCCATCGCTTCCGCGAGATAGCGGCCGATTTCCTCGTCGCCATTGGCCGAGATGGTGCCGACCTGGGCAATCTCGGAATTGTTGGAAATCTTGCGGGCGTTGGTCTTCAGTTCCTTGACGACCGCGTCGACAGCCAAATCGATACCGCGTTTCAGGTCCATCGGATTCATGCCCGACGCCACCGCCTTGGCGCCCTCCCTGACGATCGCCTGGGCAAGAACTGTTGCGGTCGTGGTGCCGTCGCCGGCAATGTCGTTGGTCTTTGACGCGACTTCGCGCAGCATCTGTGCGCCCATGTTCTCGAACTTATCTTCGAGCTCGATTTCCTTGGCGACAGTGACGCCGTCCTTGGTAATACGCGGTGCGCCGAAGGACTTGTCGATAACCACGTTTCGGCCTTTGGGACCGAGCGTCACCTTGACGGCGTTGGCGAGTACATCGACCCCCCGCAGCATGCGGTCACGGGCATCGGTGTTGAATCTTACGTCTTTCGCAGCCATTCTGTTCACTCCTTTAATAGGCAGCAAGTTCGACTGGTGATTGGAAGCGCCTTAAGCGGCCTGCTTCTGCGTTGCCTGGGCCTCGATGACGCCCATGACATCGCTTTCTTTCATGATCAGAAGGTCTTCGCCGTTGATCTTGATCTCTGTGCCCGACCATTTGCCGAACAGGATGCGATCGCCGGCCTTGACGTCGAGTGCCTGCAACTGGCCGGCATCATTGCGCGCACCGGGGCCGACAGCGATGACCTCGCCTTCCTGCGGTTTTTCCTTGGCGGTATCGGGAATGATGATGCCGCCTTTGGTTTTCTCTTCGGATTCAACCCGGCGGACAAGAATGCGATCATGAAGCGGTCGGAACGACATGTTTTCCTCCAATGGACAAACAATGATGACGTTGTTCCCCGGCCGGACCGGATGACCGGTCCGGGCGGGCGCAAAACCTCGATCGAGCGTCTTGCGCGAAATGATCTGGTTTGGCGGATTTTCGATTTCAAGAGGTCAAAATAAAAAAATTAGCACTCTTCAGGAATGGCTGCTAACACACTGGCAAGGAACAACAACCTGGCCTCGAGCATTCAAAAAATCATTGATGGCTGCAAAAATTTACACCACCTTCAGACTGTTACGAAACGGAGATGAAGCATGCGATTTTCATCGGATCTGGAGCGTCAGCTCAACGGTTATGGCCTTACCACCGCGCATATCCTCTACCGCATTCCCGATTTCGAATCCGTCCTTCAGACTTATGTCTGGCAGGACTATGATTTGGCTCCTGATTTTCCTGAGATGCAGAAGTTCCTCAACTACTGGCAGGCTAACCTTGACGGGCCGCTGCATTCAGTGCGCTACACCCATCAGCGTCTGATCGGACCCAGCGAATGGCGCCGCGTTGAAGGCGAGTTCAAGCTGCATTGAGGCTCGAGGGTCTCCATCCAAATCCGGACGTTATGGAGGCCCAAAGAGAGCTCAGTCGCCAAGGAATATGCAAGCGAGAAAAATTTTCAGTCGAGGCTCTTGAACTCAAAAATCCGAAAAACCAAATCGATTGCCGCCAGCCGCTGAGAAAAGGGCTGGTCATGCTGGGAGCGCTGTCTTTCGGCGCTTCCGTATCCATGTTGCTTCAAGGAGGATATGGCTATGGCAACGACTTATAACTATGCACCCCTGTTCCGCTCGAGCGTTGGCTTCGATAGGATCTTCGATCTTCTGGAAAATGCCCAACGCGGTCGTTCGATCAGCGATTGGCCGCCCTATGACATCATCAAGACCGGAGACGACAGTTACCGAATTACGATCGCGGTGGCGGGCTTTGCTCAAGACGATCTCGACATCACCTTCCAGTCCAACCTTCTAACCGTGACGGGCAAGAAGGAGGAGACCCCTGGTGAGGGCTACCTGCATCGCGGCATTGACGGCCGGCCGTTTGAACACCGGTTTGAGCTTGCCGACCATGTTAGCGTGAGCGGAGCCGATCTGAAGAACGGTCTGCTGTCGATCAACCTTATTCGCGAGATCCCGGAGGCACTCAAGCCGCGGAGAATCTCCATTGAAGCCGCGCCCGCTTCGACATCGGCTGCACCGGCACAGATCGACGCGCAGAAGGCAGCTTAATCCGCATTCTGTTGATGGACGCTGCCACGACGGCGCCCATCAACATCTGGGTTGGGAAGGAGAGCATGATGAAACCCGATATGTTCCAAGAGCCCGTTTCTATTCTTGTCGGTCTCGGCTTTCCGGCCGAGATTCGTTCGGTGACGGAAGCTTATCGACATCTCATGGAATGGCCGGCCTCTTCTAGAGACCCCGCGCATTCAATCGCGCTCAAGGCCTGCGATGCGGCACTACGAGGTGAAATTGAAGCTGAGACCGTGCGCGGCCTATTTGCCGCCTTCGCCGAGAAACACGATCTCCTGGCGCCGGACGGCGATGTCATCGTCGCGTCCCGGCTGCGGCGGGACAGAGATCCGCACGTGCGTTGAGAGGCGTCGATGATGGAGAATATCTTGAAACAAGCCGTCAGCGATTCCGTGGCGATTGGTCTGGCTGTTCTGATGTCGCGAACGTCAAGTTTCGGCGCCTCATTGACGTCGTGACGACAGTCCGCGCTTCCGAAGATGACAATCGGACGAACGTGGCGGACTGAGCGTTGGATATCCAGGGATCGATTCGAAGACGGTTTCGTACGGGGAGCGCTTAAACCGGTTCGATCCACGGGGTGCGTTTGCCTCGGTCAGCGCTTTGGCAGATGACGAACCATAGTCTCGATCCAGCGACGTGTTTCGTCGACTTGGTAACTGCCATAGCACCTCGACCAACGCACAAAATTTCCACGTCGTGAACGCTCACCGGGAAATGGATAGCCGCGAAGTTGGGGCAAATCTTCAACTCCGATCAATTTCGCGCCGGTTGCTGTCTTTCGCGCGAGATTGATTGTAGCGAGCGTTCAATAACGCCGCCGGGTCCGTTAATCGGAAAGTTTTCTGAAGGTCTATCGAAGTAACGAAGCTAGGCCGGTGGATGGCGGTTTGCTCCGTCGACGCGACAAGCTCTATCGGCTGAGCCAGCCCGTGCGGTTCATGATCGGTGCCTGTTTCGGCAGGGTTGCTGCTGCTAGTGATGTTCGAGCGCGATTTGCCGGCAATGTTCGAGATAGGCTTTGTCATGGATCGACAAGAGCTCGGTTACGCACGTCCAGAGCCACGACGGTGCATCCGGCTTCCTCTTGCGCCCGCTGGTAAGTTCGCCGGTCCACGAACGCCACTCTTGCTCGCCCATCTGCCGGGCGTGAGCAAGGCCCACGACCCCGCCGAGATAGTGGCCGATTTCGCAGAGTTCTTTTGCGCCAAGACGTCCGAGGTCGATTTTCATATCCTGGGGCGCGATCTCGCGAACGAACACAGCCTTGTCCATCACCCTTGCCGCAACCATGCGATTGCCGAGATTGGGTGACAGAGCCTTTGCTCCCGCGACGACCCTTTCGGCATCGTCGCGCGGCATTCCGGATCCGGCCGCCGAAGGGGCGGCGGCACCCATTGCCTCCTTGATATCAAGCAACGAAACCGGCCGGTGCTTGCCATCGCCAACCAAAACAGCGCATCGCAGATGGCCGAGCGAACTGCAGCCCTTGACCCAGTAAGCTGCGTCAAGCACGGTCTGATTGCCCGATTTTTGCAGTTTTTCCGGCTCAAGGACGATTTCCCCCAGTTTCCTCTGCCGGCAAAGCGCAAGAACCGCGGCGCGTTCGGATCTGTGCAGCGGCCAAAGGCGCTTGTTGCGGGGAAGCAAGGGGTGTTTTGTCTGAAAATTCTCCATTGCGAGATCTCGCCAGCGCCTACGCAATGAATGTCTGACAAGCTTTCTGATGTCCTTCGGTTGGCGCAGGTGCGGTGTGTGCGCCTGACTTTCCCCGGATGCGGATTCGTATCCACCAATAAGGGCATCCAGCATTCTCGCAGTGGTCACACCAGGAAGGTCAGAATCCCGCGCGGCGGAGGCGAGAGAAAGCCCCAGCCTTATGAGATCGTGAGCGGGATTGCCAATGACAGCCTGATCGAAATCCCTGATCTGAACGGCAACGTCGCCGTTGCGATCCGCCAATGCCCCGAGATTGCCCAGGTGACAATCACCACAGATCCACACGGCGGGTCCGTCAGGGACTGAGAAAGAGTGTCGGGCGAGCCAGTTGTAAAACAGTCTGGTGGTCCCCCTGATGTAGGCTTCCGGGGACCGTGCCATCTTGAGGTTTCGTCGGGCGATCAGGAGAGAATCGCGGTCCTTGGCGCTCATCCGTTAGCCCTCGCGTCGCACATCGTAAGGCGCGGCGTGCATCCTAATAGGCGGTAATTCAAAATGCGTGTCCGCTGCACGGCCATCCTCGCGAACGCTTGGAATAATTATCATAACGCCGCCTC
The DNA here is from genome assembly GCF_051811145.1 of Rhizobium sp. 11_C7_N12_5. Classification (NCBI taxonomy): domain Bacteria; kingdom Pseudomonadati; phylum Pseudomonadota; class Alphaproteobacteria; order Hyphomicrobiales; family Rhizobiaceae; genus Rhizobium; species Rhizobium sp. 11_C7_N12_5. Next base: position 1,515,236 of record NZ_JBPWPY010000002.1, on the reverse strand, counting down.
GTCGGAACAGTTCCGCAGGCCGACCGGCGTTGCCTCTGAGCCCCACTTTAGCGATCGACCGGCTGGGCGTTGCCTTTCGCTGACGCCGTAGGACATTGAAACTCACTTGTGAGCGTGGGCACGGAACAAACTTCGTTCGCTTCGGTTACCCCTCCTCAGGAAACAAGGAGGATCACCAATGGATCATACAAATCATGTTCGCCTCGCCACGACTGAACTGACGCCTGCCGTGCTTGAAGGCGCGACCATTTACGGCGCGGACGACCACAAAATAGGCACGCTGGATCACATCCACGGCTCCGGCGTCAGCGGCACCGCCGTCATCGACGTAGGCGGCTTCCTCGGCATCGGAGCAAAGCCCGTAGGCATTGCGCTGACCGATCTGCAATTCATGCGCGACGAGGATGGCGATGTCCATGCCGTCACAAACTGGACAAAGGATCAGCTCAAGGACATGCCAGAGCACAAAGACTAGCGTCCTAAGCTCACGAACGTCAAAGCCCGGCCATCGCGCCGGGCTTTTCCGTATCTCGGCGACCTTGTAGAGCTCGGCGATCCGTAGGCAACTCCTGGGCGAAACAATTGAACAACGGCATTCAGTCGCAACTGTCGCTGATCGCGGTGATCGAAGCCGCGATCAATCCGTATTGCGTGGCGAACGCTGAGAAGGCTTCTTCGTTAAAATCGAGCAGGACGATGTCGGTCTTTTGCCCGCTTACTTCATTGATTTTCTGGAAATTCCTCACGGGGGAGGCTCATCGTTCGCAATGAATGATAAGGCCTCTGTTCCCCTCCGAATGGCGATCCTTGGCGTCAAAGGATCGGTCTACCGCCGGTAACCGCGATCGTGGCGCCAGAGACATAGCTGGATAGAGGATCGGCCAACATCACGTACGCCGTCGCTGAACCGCCGAAGAGTTCCGGTCCGATAACAGATCGCAGGACCCAACAGCCACCACTTAGACCAGATGGCGGCCATCTTCATCTTCAGACTACTACCAGGCGATTTCATAGAACGACGCCCCGCGGCTCTCTGGGTCACAGGAAGGGATATTCCTGTGTGGGACAACGTTGGCAACCAAGTGTCGTGGATCGATTTAGACGTTGAAGTTCGGCATTATGCCACGCAACGTTAGCGCATTTTCGCAGGCCGCTCCCGACGCAGTGTTGTCGAAAACGCACCAGCTGTCGGCGGCAAGCAACCCCGCAAAGGAAAGGATCTCCTGGTCGTTGTAGCTCGAATAGTAGATCTTTGGTTTGCCGTGCAGACGAACATAACGAGGCGGATGCAGAAAATCCACAGTCCGCCAGACCGGAGCGGGATCTGCCAGCACCCGGTCAAGCGAATATCGGTCAATCAGAGCCCTTGCTTGGGCCGCCGCCCAGCTTTCGTGTCGAACCTCAAGAACGATTGGGCCGGGATGCGCACTTCGCATCGTCTCGAAGGCGCGCTCGGCATCATACGGATCGAATATCAAACTCGGTGGCATCTGGCAAAGCAAAGGCCCGAGTTTCTCGCCCAGCGGCAAGATCTTCTGGAGAAAGATTTCGAATGCTCCGCCGATGTCTTTTAGCTTGCGAACATGGGTGATCTCTTTCGGAATCTTGATCGCAAACCGAAAATCTTTCGGAACTGAATCAGCCCATCGACTGAAGGTGGCTGCTTTATGCTGCCTATAAAACGTCGAATTTATTTCGACGCCCTTAAACACCGCCGCGTATCGGCTAAGTCCACTTCCCTCTTCGGGAAAGCGGTCGGCGACTGCTTTTGGAATTGACCAGGCGGCTGTGGCAATGATCGGCAAGTTCCAGTTCCTATCGATGGGCGGAAGCGCTTGAAGAAATTGCGTGATGCCTGTCAGTAACCGAGAAGCCGGGGCCGTTGTTCCAACTGTCCATCGCCGGCAGGCGGGCCTGAACACGGCGATACACCGCTCGGGCGACCTGGGCAGCCCGCGGACTCGCATCGATCTAATGCGACTGGCCGACAACAGCGCCAGCTTCTCGAGAGGTCAGATTTACGGAGCCGCTGGCCGAAGCGGCCGACCCTAATCTGACGCCGTCTCTGGCAAACGACCATTCAGCAGATGAAGCGCCCCGGTCCTTACAGTCGGTAGTTGGGCAAAACCGTACGAAGCTCGAGATCGATGGCCCGCCATGACTTCAAGAAGGAAATTGGCTCCGCACTCCCGTGATTACAATACGTCGCTCGAGCAACATCGCCCCGACCAAGTGTTGGCTCAGTGCCGCGTTTTTGTGACGCTTCCAGATGGCCACGTTTAAGCGGCTCCGGGAATTTCCTCTGTCACAACTTCGAAACGCGACAGGGTTGCAGGGCCGAAGGCAGTTGTGAGCGCAACATCGGTGGCGTCCCGGCCGGTCGCCATCAAAATGCGCCCAATGCGCGCCTTGTTGTGCCGGGCATCGACGGTATGCCAATGGCCTCCGAGATAGACTTCGAACCAGGCGCTGAAATCCATCGGGTTAGGATCCCTGGGGACGCCGATGTCGCCTAGATAGCCTGTGCAGTACCGTGCCGGGATGTTCATACAGCGGCAAAGCGTGATGGCGAGATGTGCGAAGTCGCGGCACACGCCGACGCGGTCATTGTATCCGCCAAACGCCGTCCGGAGGGGATTCGCCTTCTGATAGTCGAACGTGATGTGATTGTGTACGAAATCAAGGATTGCCTTCACCCGTGGCCACCCGAGGGGCGTGGACGAGAACTGCTTCCAGGCGAAGTCCGTCAGTTGGTCGGTATCGCAATAGCGGCTACCCAGCAGATAGACAAGCACCTCGTCCGGCAGATCCTTGATATCGTGCTGAAATGCATGTTGCGGCACCGGATCTGGAAGACCTCCGTCATAGATCTCGAACTCTGTTGAGATCGTGGTTAATCCGGGCGGTGCGACGATTCGGCTGCAAGCATTACCGAAGCCGTCAATGTATGACCAAGCCTCGATTGGCCGATCGAAAATCACGACCTGTTCCGTAAGAAGATCCACGCGGCGGGAGGGGTGAATGTTGAGGACCAACAACATGGGCGTGGCCTGCTGGCATTCATAAGCGAGGTGAAAGCCCGCGCGTATCTTCATCATTGTGTCCTTCGTACGAGATATCCGCCAGAAGCGATCATTCAGCGGCAACGCGCGGGCAACGAAGGTGTTCCGCTCACTCGTGGAGTCCTAATGCTGCGATCATCGGTCGTGACTTTCACCTGTACGGACATGTCGGCAAAATCGTATGGACTTCCGTCGCAGCTTAATTCCCCACCAAACAGGTCTTGTCGCTCATCCTAGCTTCAAGGATCCGGGAGCCGGCGCGGATCTCAGTTGAGGACATACGCCGAAACAAAGAGAGAACATAGTCAATCTTCGCGGCGGTATCAGCAAGTCCAACTATATGGCTCCTGCACACTGGGAAACTACTAGCCCGCCAGGGCGTTTTGATTCTGTGAGATTAATAGCAGGAGAAAGGCAATGGCAGACGACAGTACCACGACAACGTGGGCGACGTTTGACACCCGCGAGGCGGCCGAGCTTGCCGTCGAACATCTGGTTGAGCTGCGCGGTATCTCAAGGCCGGACATTTTCATTCAATCTGCCACGACCGAAAATACCGCAGGCTCGGCATTGTCCGGTAGTGACGCCTCTCACGATGGAGAAGCGCGCACCGACGTCGCGCTCGAAGGTGAGATCGTGATTTCCGCCGGCGTCGCCGCCGATCAGATCGCCGTCGTTCAACGCAGTCTGGGTGATGCTGGCGCGATCCGTGTATTGGGCCGCTAGGTCGCCAATGGAAGCCGGCAGGAAAGCCGGATCTCTTCTTTGCCAGAATTGGAGGAGCTTGGAGTTTATGACCGACAATCTTTCGACGTACCGTGCAAAGCGCAATTTCAAGAAGACCGGGGAACCGAGTGGCGAAGCTCAAGTCAAGCCGTCGAACCGCCGGCGATTCGTGATCCAGAAGCACGATGCTACCAGTCTCCACTATGACCTTCGGCTTGAACTCGACGGCGTCTTCAAATCCTGGGCCGTGACGAAGGGGCCTTCGCTCAATCCGCACGACAAGCGGCTGGCCGTGGAGGTCGAAGATCATCCGCTGGACTATGGAGACTTCGAAGGCACGATCCCGAAAGGGCAATATGGCGGCGGTACGGTCATGTTGTGGGACCGTGGCTATTGGGAACCGGAGGGCAGCAAGTCGCCAGAAGAGGCTCTGAGGAAGGGCGACTTCAAATTCACCCTGGAAGGCAAGCGCCTCCATGGGAGTTTCGTCCTCGTTCGCATGCGGCACGACCGGGATGGCGGCAAACGGACCAACTGGCTGTTGATCAAGCATCATGACGACTTTTCGGTCGAGGAGAACGGCGCCGCTGTCCTTGAAGAAAACGCTACGTCGGTGGCGTCCGCCAGGACGATAGAGGCAATCGCATCCGGAAAAGGCAGGAAGCCGAGGCCATTCATGCTGCAGAATGCCGAGGTCGAGGCGGATGCAGTATGGGACAGCAGTCACGGTCTTGCCGCCGAGGGACGCAACACAAGGACCAAGATCGCGAAAAAGCCGGCCGCCACCAAGCGGACGAAATCCGCCATGCCGGATTTCATCCCGCCGCAACTGTGCGAAACCCTGGCTCGCCCGCCATCAGCCGACGGTTGGATCCATGAGATCAAGTTCGACGGCTATCGCATTCAGATGCGAATTGAGGATGGTAAGGTGACGTTGAAAACCCGCAAAGGCCTGGATTGGACAGGCAAGTACCCGGCCATTGCCAGGTCGGCTTCCGCTCTTCCAGATGCCATTATTGATGGAGAAATCTGCGCACTCGACGAAAACGGCGCCCCGGATTTCGCCGCTCTGCAAGCCGCGCTGTCGGAAGGAAAGACCGACGCTCTGGTCTACTTCGCGTTCGACCTCCTTTTCGTCGGGGACGAAGACGTGCGCGAGCTCCCGCTCACCGAACGAAAGGAACGGCTTGCGGCGCTCTTGTCGGGCGCCGGCGAAGATCCGCGTCTGCGCTTCGTCGAGCATTTCGAAACCGGTGGCGATGCCGTTCTCAGATCTGCCTGTCGTTTGTCGCTGGAAGGGATTGTCTCCAAGCGGGGCGATGTGCCGTACCAATCGGGCCGCACGGAGACCTGGGCGAAGTCGAAATGCCGGGCAGGGCACGAAGTCGTCATCGGCGCCTACGCAAAAACCAATGGCAAGTTCCGATCGTTGCTCGTCGGCGTCAATCGCGGCGACCACTTCGTCTATGTCGGGCGCGTCGGCACGGGCTATGGCGCCAAGACCGTCGAGACGTTGCTCCCCAAACTGCGGGAGATGGAAACATCTAAATCGCCGTTCACGGGGATAGGCGCGCCGAAGAAAACTTCCGATATCGTTTGGCTGAAACCAGAACTCGTTGCCGAGATCGAGTTTGCTGGCTGGACGGCCGATGGCCAGGTGCGTCAGGCGGCCTTCAAGGGCTTGCGGGAAGATAAGCCGGCCGCAGAGGTCGAGGCCGAGAAGCCGGCCTCACCCGCCAAAACCGAGGTGCCCGACCCCGAGACGTCGAAACCTGCGCCAAAGCCCTTTCGCAAGGGCGGGAAGGTGGAGGTGATGGGCGTGATGATTTCCAGTCCGGACAAGCCGCTATGGCCGGGTGCCGGTGATGGGGAGCCGGTGAACAAGGTTGATCTGGCGCGCTATTATGAAGCCGTCGGCTCCTGGTTGATCGACCACATCAAGGGGCGACCTTGTTCCATTATCCGCATACCCGACGGCACTGGGGGAGAACAGTTCTTTCAGCGACACGCCATGCCGGGAACATCGAACCTGCTGGAACTGGTTACGGTTCTTGGCGACAAGAAACCATACCTACAGATCGATCGGGTCGAAGGTCTTGCTGCGATCGCCCAGATCGGCGGTGTCGAGCTACACCCGTGGAACTGTGAGCCTGGTCAGCCGGAGGTGCCCGGCCGTCTGGTGTTCGACCTCGATCCCGGTCCCGATGTCAAATTCTCCACCATCGTCGAAGCTGCCCGCGAAATTCGCGACCGGCTGGACGACCTCGGGCTCGTCAGCTTCTGCAAGACGACGGGTGGCAAGGGACTGCACGTGGTGACGCCGCTTGCCGTGCCGAAAGGCAAGAAACTCAGCTGGGACATAGCGAAGGGCTTCGCCCATGACGTCTGCGAGCAGATGGCACGTGACAATCCGGGTCTCTACCTGATCAAGATGGCCAAGAACCAGCGTGAAGGGCGCATCTTCCTCGACTACCTGCGCAACGATCGTATGGCGACGGCTGTCGCACCTTTGTCTCCACGGGCGCGGCCGGGCGCCACGGTGTCGATGCCGCTGACATGGACCCAGGTCAAAGCGGACCTTGATCCAAAGAGATTTACGGTTCGCACAGTTCCTGGGCTGCTTGCGACAAGCTCGGCATGGCAGGATTATTGCGACGGTCAACGGCCGCTTGAACAGGCTATCAAGCGCCTCGGGAAGTCCAGACAGGTAGCTTGAGCGTTCGTGGCGGCCTGGCGACTGAACAGGATTTCGAATTCGTGCGGCAAGGCACCATGGAAAAGGAACAGAACGAAGCCACCTCAACTGAGCCGCGCGTTGGCGCAACGACAGACTTGCCTCACGATCGGATTACCGTGCAGCGCTTTCGTGAGTCTTTCCCGCGTGCACGCTGGAGTGACACCTTAAATGCCTGGTTTGTGCCCGGCCGGACCGCCGAGAGGCGAATTGGACGCTGGCGCGCCGAGATGGAAGCGGAGGCGGACGCTTTTGCCGACGAAAAGGGCAGGGATGCTTTCGCATTCGATCCAATCGAAAGCCGCTATCTCGAAGCGACGCCTTCGGCCTTTCAAATCCGGACACCCTACTCGCGCACTGTCGTGAACGAAATACGAGAAATCCCGTTCGCGCGCTGGGACGCGGATCGCCGGCTGTGGACTGTCCCTTACCGATCATACGACGAACTCCGCCGACGATGGTCCGCAATCGAGGCGGCAGCCGCGCGCAACGAACCCGAGGTTAGGAAAGCGCGCCGCGAGGCCACTAAGGGCACGGAGGAAGAGGAGATATCGAAGGCGAAATTGAAGGAGCGTAGGCGAAAACGCTATCCTGTTCCCGCTGACGATGTCCCGCCGTTCGAGCGTGCGGTCGGTACGCATGCCGGTGTCGTTATCTTCATCGGCACGGATGCCGAGCTGGCAAACCCCGCGACTGTCAGTGCGTTCTATTTTCCTGCAGGGCAGAATGAGGAGCATGTATGGGCGCGGTGGCGGCTCGGTTCTTTGGAGGAGCTGGTGACGACCTGGCCGGCACGAATGCGATCTGGAGAGGAAGAACTCATTCGAGGTTGGTGGTTCCCGGATCTGGAAGAATTGCGAACCGCGCGGCAAAAGGCCAGATCAAGACGGCGCGCCCAGCAGCGCAAGGAAGAAAAGCATGGCAAGTAAGTGGTGATAGCTGGGAGAGAAGCGCCCCGATTGGGCAGGCGGCAGATGCTGAACGAGCTTGAAAAGCTTCGAGCTCGCCGCAGATCTACCCGCGTGAAATGGTCAGGCTACCGTCCGGTCGGGGCATCCCGTTCGGCCACCGTTGAAACGGGGTTTTGGAAAATCTCGGCTGGTTCGGCAAGCGACTCACACCGGAAATGTGCGCGGATGAGCGTGTTGGCGATCAGGCCCTTAGCATGTGGGCGAATGAGAACGGCGGGCATCCGTCGGAACAGAATAGTCCGGGCAAGGGCCGCGACCTTTTCCATTTTATGCCGTCCCGCAGCCTATCGCTTAGTCTCGACTAAGAGTAGCCATTTCAATTGTCTCGATCAGATCTGTGGGTGGCGAAGGCTTTGACAGCCATACGCCGATGCGAGGGCTGGCTCCCGGTCGGCGACAGCGATGACGTCGCGGAGTAGACCATAAATGGGACGTTTCTCTTTACTAACATCTGAGCATTCCGTCTCGCAGGCGCGGATCGACGATGGCGAATACAGGGCTGCTTCGGTTGAGCCAGGCTTCCGCGTCTGCGCAGGATGAGATGGTTCGAATTTCTTGAAAGCCCACATTGCCGAGAGCGTCTTCAACGTCGAGCGCTATTAATGGCTCGTCTTCTAGCAGTAGGACAACCCGACCGCCACCTCTCCCAAATACCGCACGAAAGTACTAATGACACGCGTTGCCGAAATGAGGAGCGCGCTTGAAACAAGATCAACGTCGACGAAAATCACTTCTCGCCAACCCTTTGGAGGTCCAGGCATTTTGCGTTGGCATTGACGCTGGAAGGAATAGCACCGGACGAAGCCTCTTCTGTCCAAGATAATCTAGATCGATCGGCGTTCTCAACGCGTTGCGCCGAAGACCCAGGCGAGGGCGGCGACGACCGCCACTGCTGTTAATGGTTGCTTGCGGATCCGATCTTCGATTTCACGAACCGCGCTCCAACCATCAGCCTTGGCAGTACGTGCCGTCTTCGAAACTAGCGGTGAGCCGAACGCCGCCTGCTGCCGCATCGCGCTGTTGGCCGCCTCGGCATCGACCCGCACGACCGAAACCGCACTACGCGTGGCCGAAATCGGGTCGGACGCGGGAAAAGTGCCCTCGAGCCCGGTATCGAGCTCGCTCATTCGGGCGCGGGTCCGCTGCTCCTTTTGTTCCTTACGCATGGACTGGACCGCAGGCGATTGTTTGGACGTCGGCATAAATGTTTCCTCCATAACGTTTAGGTGGTCAGGGTAGCGATCGCGAAAGACGGCCCCTGCCGATGGGGGCGCAGATTTGCCGGTTTCGGAAACCGACTTTCTTGGTTGTATGGCCATGGGACGGCCAGGCAATCGAGGAAGATCGCAGTACGCTGAACTTCGCATAGCCGCCCTCATGATCAGAGCCGTACCTCCTTACCAGGGTAAGCCGTCCCGATCGCGCTGACGACCAGTAGTTTTGCCGCCAATGCGATAAGACCCAGTGGTAAAGGATGGATAAGTCTTCCGGCCACAAAGGCCGCACCAGCTGCCGCCGAAAGCTTCAGCCATGGATGTGAACCCATCTGCGCATGCGCGCAGCCATCAACCCATTCAACTTTGGCGTCAACGACCCTCGCCGCCTGAATGAGGATTGTGTTGACGCGCGCTCGGACAATCGCAATGTCGGTCTCGAGAGCTTGCAAACGCATTTCCAGTTCTTCAAGAGCGTGAGGCTCGTCTACGACATCAGCACCCTCCTCAAAAGAACGGTATTCGTCGAGAATTGTCGGTGCGCCGGCAATTTTGTTGCCTCCAATGCTGTCAGATTCGATATCGTTCGGGTTCATTGTGAATTCCTCAACATCTGGAGGGGTCTCGCACGACATATGGTGGCTCATCGCCAGGGATTGTCACGAAGTCTCCCGGCATCGATCAGCTAGCAAGGAACTCGTGCAGACCAACAATGTTCCGCCAATGCAAGAGTGCCCTTGCCCGCCGCCCACGAAGTCTGGCGATCGGTGGTGTAGAGCAAGCGCGATACAGAACAGAAATTGGGTTACGTTTGCAACAGCGTAGCCCGGCGCATATCAGCGAAGAAGATTTTCCAGGCCGCTGTGATCCTCTACCGTACATCCATTTCTTTTGTTAGCTCGTTGATCGATGGGGCTCGTCGTTTCGCTGCCATCAGCAGATCCAATTCGATTGATGAGGGTCCGAACCGGACGAACAGGCTTTTGGCCGTTTCCGCCGTAAGTCCATACTTTTTCTGAAATTCTGCCAGAGAATAGGGAATACCGCGTATCGGCCGACGCCGCTTGCAAAGCTGCGCTTCCATCTGTAACCATCCCGTTTGTTTCACTCATCTAATGGATGGCCACATAGAAAGTTCCGTTCACCGCAGTGTTAAAAGTCTCCCTTTGAGGATGTGAACCGAACGTTTTTGGCCGCATGACATCACTGGTTGCTTGGCAGGGACGATACCATCGACAAAAGTAGCGAATTCAGGTCCTTCTCCCGCTCACAGTCCTCTCGAGCCGATCGATCCAATCATGCTTTTGAGAGTTTTTCTTGAAGGCAACATGGAAGAGCATGATGGACATCGATCCTCCAGTCGTCATTGGGGCCGGTCTCGGGTTGATGGCACCAACGCTTACATCCAGCTCTTTGGTGAGCGTCAAAAAGCGCGCTCAGGCATTGCAACTGGGTCTTCAATTCGGCGCGGAAAACGGCACCGTTCTGGGCATGGCGCTCGTCGGTTCGCTGGTGGTTCGTTCCGACGCCTTCGTCACTGGCGCGCATGCCGCGCTGATCATTTCAGCGTGTCTTCTTTTGGCGGCAGGGGTAGCTATTCTGTAGTGGTCACGTTTGGCTCTTGCAAGCGAACCGGCCGTGCTGACATTCCAGAAATTGGGCTTGTCGCTTCTGTAGCGTCGACCAAAAATCGTCCTCACCGCAACTTGTAGAAAACAGAAAACCGGGACCCTCCCATTCCAGGCCGGTTAATGCCCCGGTGGGATACACAACGACCCGCCTGGTAGTGCGATCCACCCGGCACAAGGCTAGAGTCAAGTGCAATGCAAGGTAGAAACTGCGAGCCCAAGCTCAGCTTTCTGCTATGCGTCCGGCGGTATATGGGACTCCACGCCAATAGTTCGCAGATTGTTGCGAACTTCGACGACGCCGGGCACGGACAGGACGAATACTTCAATGTCTCGGAACATTGACCTCGTTTCGACGCTGCCGTCCAATGTCACGATGCCGTTGTTGGCATGCACATCGATGCTGTCGGCATCGATCTCGTCGTCCTGATCGAGCCATTCGGTAATTGCCGCTTCCAATTCATCGCTGCCGATGCGATCCGTTGATAGAGGGCCGGCGGTGTGCGCGGAGTTTTCCTCAAGGCTCGTCGCGTTGGCTGCGTCTACGATGAGATACGTGTCGGCCTCTTCGTCGAAATTCGGCGGGTTGGCGCCATATCCCCGATTTTCCGTATTGGCCGAGCCGAGCCCACCTTCGTCAGGATACGGCCAGCCATCACGTTTGTCGCGGTCTTGATAATCGCGATAATCCTCTTCCCGTGACAGATTTTTCGATTTTCGAGACTGCGTCATGATTATCTCCTTTGTTCTGATCAGTTAAACAAAGGAGCCCCGATTTTGTTTCAATCATATCTGTCACGTGATGGCCAAATGGATGAATGATCAAGACCTGACATCCGACCTTCCAGGCTGGCGCGCGGTCCACTCATCTACCCATTCTGCGCCCCTTGCGCGAAACTTGCTCATTTGTTCGTGCGCTCGAGCAGGATACGCATTTCGTCGAAGCGCCGCTTCCGGTCGGCATCGGCATCGCTTGCGGAATAGCAGACCTGGGACACGCAGAACCGCGTGAGATGGTAAGGTGGGTCGGACTTATCGAATTCACATTCGAAGCTGTCGATCATATCTGACTTGCTGGTTCCAGGTCGGGTGGAGTACGTCAAACGAGCTCCGGGCGGCTTCAATTCTGGAAAGGATTGGATGATTCCGACGTTGAGATGATCCGTCAAAAGGAAATTCTTGGCGACGACCTGGCATATGTTTTCGAGCTGAGGTGATTGAGCCTCTGCCACGGCTGGCGGCAACAGGAGGGTGGCCGCCACGATCAACGTCTTCAATGCTTTTTCTCCGATGTTCGGGAGTTCGGTCATTCTCTGGCGGGGCCAAAAATCACTGCTAGTGCCTTGAATAGTACCCATGGATGATGGCCTTTCCGCAGTTCTAAAATGACTGCATATCGACGTTGAGCGCGCATTTTATAGTCTTTTCAAATGTCTGCTGTTGGAGCAGCTGTGCCGGTGATTGCGTTCAATGGTAATTGATGAGCGTCACCACTCCCGGAGATTCGCCTATGAACCGATGAAAGAACGATCCAACGTTCTTTCGGTTCCGGAGAAGCGGACGAAGACCGGGTTCTTTTCGCCCTTCCGCTGGAACAGATCGGCCGATGATCTCGTCAGAGGTGTCGCCATCAGGACATCCCTCCAAATACAGCATGTCTGCGCCAGTCGTCCGCGGAGTGAGCGAAAGCTTTTGGGGTCGGCGAGCACAATCGGAACAATGCTCCACAAATTGAGTTAGTCACGAGGCAACGGCACCAAGCAAGAGAAGTTGCGAAACACGTTCAATCCTTGCGGTGCGCGAATTGCCAATTGGGTCACGGGGAATTATGGCTACTGACAAACATGAACAAATCCGCCGCCGCGCTCACGAAATCTGGGAGAACGAGGGTCGCCCCGATGGCGCTGCGTTGCGCCATTGGCTGCAAGCCTGCGATGAACTGGAGGAGGACAATGAGCACGAGACATTGCAAGACCTGCTAGATGCGGACGATCATGACGCTGAAGCCCTTCTTCATGCCTCCGGCGAAGCGTCGTCAAACCGGACGCGTAAAAAGACCGCAGGGCATTGATCGTCATGCAACATCTTGACCACGCGATCCAAATCGCACTCGAGGCCCATGAGGGACAGGTCGACAAGACAGGCCGGCCGTTCTTTGAGCATTGTCAGCGGATCGCGCTTGTCGTTTCCGGCAGTGAAGCTCGGACGGTCGCATATCTTCATGACGTCGTCGAGAAGGGAAGAGGTTGGACGCTCGACCGCCTGAGGGAAGAAGGCTTTCCGCCAACGATTGTGTCGGCTGTAGATGCAATGACGCGACGGATGGGGGAAACAGATGATGAGTTCGTGAGACGGGCAGCATCAAATCCGCTTGCGCTGCCCGTCAAGCGAGCGGATCTCGAAGATAATTTGTGGCAGGCAGAGCAGACCGGCATGAACCCTGAGAAATATCAACGGGGGCTAGATATCCTGTTCGGCGTGATAAACGGCTAAACGGCGCCTTCGCCCGCCTAAAGCACCCGGCAGCCCATACCTCAACGAAGGCGGGTTCCGTTGGAAAACATCGCCGGGCTCCATATTCGCGGACGTGAAGAGCTTCTCGCGGACGATGCCTGGCGAGTGCGAAAAGATGCGCGGTTGCTGACTGCCGACGATCGAAGAACATTGCGATGCGCCACGCGGCCAACAGAGCGAAGCTCGGCCCCATCAGCGTCAACCAGAGCTAGGTGCCACACTTTCCTCACCAGCCTCTGGCAGCGTGCCTACGCCCGGTGTCTTTGTCTCGTCGATCAGATGTTCGGATGTTCCGCCGAACTTGCTGGCTTTTTCTCGTTTTGTGCCTCAATTGCCTGTTGCGCCTTCTTGTCTTCTTTCGCCATTCCTCTGATCCTTCCTATTCGTATCCCCTATTGGCCATCATCGATTTTCGTCTTCAGGCCGGTTCGTCTATCTCGATCATGACGGGGGCGTGGTCGCTGGTGTGGTCCCAGCTTCTCGGATCTCGATAGACGTTGGCTGACCGTAAGAACGGCGCAATGGCGGGACTTAGGAGAAGATGGTCGATACGCAGTCCGGCATCGCGCTCAAAGGAATTCCGCCAGTATTTCCAAAAGGTATATATCCGCTCGTCCGGATGAAGATGCCGGATCGCATCTGTCCAGCCCTGTGCGACGAGGCCCGCATAGGCCTGACGTACTTCTGGGCGGAACAGTGCGTCGTCCCGCCAGCGCTCCGGGGCATAGACATCCATATCCGTCGGCATGACATTGAAGTCACCCACGAGCAGCGCGGGAACCTCAAGCTCGAGCAGGTCCGCGGCGTAGTCATGCAGGCGTCGGAACCAGGCGAGCTTATAGTCGAATTTCGGGCCGGGTGCGGGGTTGCCATTCGGCAGGTAAAGGCAACCCACGAGCAAACCATTGACGGCCGCCTCGATATACCGGCTGTGGGTGTCTTCCGGATCGCCTGGAAGCCCACGCCGCGTGAAAACAGGCACCGTGCCCTTGGCGAGGATTGCCACACCGTTCCAGTTCTTTTGGCCGTGCCAGATCGCGCCGTAGCCGGCGCGCTCGAGCTCGCGATGAGGAAACCTGTTATCAGGTGCCTTGAGTTCCTGAAGGCATGCAACGTCCGGGATATCCTCTTCCAACCACCGAAGCAGAACCGCTAGACGCCCATTGATGCCGTTGACGTTATAGGTGGCTATCTTCAGCATGTTTTCCTCGTGCGTGACGCAGGGCCGTCGCATCCGCAGGTCCGTGTTGCGCGGCCCGCACTCGACAAGAAAAGGCGAGCGGGTGGCAATTTGTTCCGAGCGAAGGCACATCGCCGCGCCGGTACAAAGTAAGCGTCAACCGATAAGCCCTGCAGCGCTGCTATCACGAATTGCCGGTGCCGAGAGCAGATTGGACAGCTGCTACCAAGGAAGCCATCGAGTAGGGTTTAGTAAGCCATGCGATCGGCTGTGCCGGAGCGGCGCGAGCGCGGATCTCCAGATCCGAATGGGCCGTTGAGAAAATCGAGCGGAGGCCATATGTTTTAAACAGTTCGAGCGCGGTATCGACCCCGTCCAACGTTCCGGGGAGACGAACGTCCATCACCACCAGCGTAGGAGTTTCCCCGCCAGCAATTTGCAAGGCCTCTTCGGAGGAGCTTGCCAGCGTTACCTCGAAGCCGGCTGTTCTCAAAGCTTCCTCCATTTGGATTGAGATCAGGAAATCGTCTTCAACGATCATAATCCGGGTCGGCACGCCGGGGCTGCGATCGAGGGCCGGCTTGTCGACCCACTGTTTTGCCGGCAGTTTCTCGTGCGCGGGCATCAGGATGAGATCCAGCATGCAACGATGATGGGGTCCGAAGCCGTCGAATAAGCTTTCAGGAAAAATAAATGCTGCATCGTGTCCTCGGTTCAGTTGTGACAGAAAACTGACCACGCAACTGTCGTGCGAGGCCTTGAACCAGCTTCAATCCGGACGAACGGTGTCGAACAGATTCCCAGTCAAAGCCGGGACCATCGTCTTCCACAAAAAGGCAAATCTTGCCATCTGCCCTCAGGAGGCCCGCCTCAAGTGTTCTTTCGCGCGCGTTGCCACCGTATTTCAGGGCATTCGTCAGAAGTTCGTTCAATATGAGGGCGAGCGGCATTGCCGTATCGTTCGCCAGTACCGTATCATCGATCGAATATCGAATGGTGACCTGTCCTGGGAACGTCTGACGTGCGGTTTCGCAGACTGACTCTAGAAGTTCTCTGGCGGAAAAATGCGCGGCGTCCGTCGTGCTGTAAAGAACCTGCTGCGCCGCAGCCATTGCGGCAATTCGCTTGCTGGCATCGCGAAGAATTTCGCGCGCTTCGGTATTATCCGTCTTGCGACTTGCCAAGCTCACCAACGACTGGAGCATCTGCATATTATTTTTGACACGATGGTTCAGCTCGTTGAACAGCAAGCGTATCTGTGTTTCCGCCTCTTTTCGTTCGCTGATGTCGACCAGCATATTGATCCCACCGATGACGGCGCCCGTTTCGTCGCGCAATGGTGTGGGGTGAGGGATGAAAGGTATCCGCGTCCCATCCGGCCTTTCCGCGACGGCCTCCACCCCCCGCACGATACGACCCTCTTTCACCGCAATCGCCATTGGGCATTGGTCATGGGGCAGCGGCGTGCCGTCGGGCCAATAGAGTTTCGAACTCACGCACCATTCGTCAGAGCCGATTATGGGGATGCGGCCTGCAAGTTCAACGGCTGCTTCGTTGTAGTAGGTGATCTTGCCGTTGGCGTCGGTGGTATAGATTGCTGCCGGTATCGCTGCGAGCAGATCTTTCATTTGCTGTTCGTTGCTTCGAAGCTTAGCCTCCGCAGCCTTGCGATCCGTGATGTCGCGCGCGATTTTCGAAGCACCGATAACCCTGCCGTGATCGTCCCGGATGGGCGAAATGGTCAACGAGATTTCCACCAGTGCGCCGTCCTTGCGTTGGCGCACCGTCTCAAAATGATCAACGCGCTCGCCACGGCGAATACGCCCGAGGATGAGGGGTTCTTCATCCAAGCGATCCGGCGGAATAATCATGGTGATCGGCTTGCCGATGGCTTCTTCCGGCGGATAGCCGAATAGACGCTCGGCACTGTCGTTCCACGACGTAATGATGCCGTTAAGATCTTTGCTCACGATCGCGTCATGGGACGACTCTACGATTGCGACAAGCTGGTTGGCGGCGCGTTCGGCTAGCTTACGCGCAGTTTCGTTGCGAACCCGCTCCACAGCAAATCCGAGTTGCCGGGCGACGGTCTGGGCCAGCCGAATCTGCGATTGGCTGAAGGCATGCGGAAGATCATAATAAGTCATGAACTTCCCCAAAAGGCGGCCTTGCGAGATGATCGGAATGAAGGCCAGTGCGCCAATCCCCTCACTGCGTATCGCATCCCTTAGTGGTCTAGGCAGATCCGCTCTCTCTATATCTTCGATTGTAATAGGCTCCGGATTGGTACTCTGCAAGGACCAGGGAGAATGACCCGCGACCGCTGACTGATAGGCGGGTGAAAGGCGACGTGAGGCGACAAAGTTCAACTCTCCTGTCTCGCTGAACAGTAAAACCGCAGAGCGGTCGCAACGGAGTGCTCGCCCAATCACACTCAGAGCGAGCTGGTAAACGTCATCAAGGGTCGCCGCGCGCTGAAGGCCATCGGTAAATTCATAGAGCGCAGACTGTTCTTCCACGTGGCGCAGGAGGGCGATTTCAGCTTCTTTACGAGCAGTCACGTCATGCTGAACACGCACGGCATATAGAAATCGACCCTCTACGTCCTTGACACTCTCCGAGGTCACCGCAATCCATAGTTTGGTACCATCGCGCCGAACGATGCGCTTCTCAATGGTATAGTGATCTATCTCTCCGCGCACCTGACGTCGGAATTCATGTTCGTCGATATCAGCGCTCTCCGCCAAGAACGGATCGAAGATCGAGCGATCCAGCAATTCGCTCGCAGGATAGCCGAGCAAATCTGCAAGGCATTCGTTAACGCGCCGAAGTTTACCATCTGCGTTGACTTCGGCGAGGCCGATGCCTGCGTGATCGAAGGTGGCGACGAGGCGCTGCTCCTGGCGCTTAACGGTGTCCTCTGCCTGAATGCGCCGAGTAATATCGTGAAAGCAGCTGATGGCCCCATCGATTACCCCATTTTCGCCCTCCACAGGCTCGATGTGGACCATCACCGAGATCACAGACCCGTCAGGCCGCTCAAGTTTTCCCTCTAGCCCGTGAATTGCTTCTCCCGTCCGCAGCACGCCCGCCATGGGCGCTCTTGCGGGCGAAATCTGCCGGCCGTTCAAGTAGAACTTGTGGGAGCCGCAAAACCGGTCGTCGTCAGAACCGATCGCCGGTACCCGACCCCAGAGTGCTGCTGCCTGCTTGTTGAACCAAAGAATGCGGCCCCGGACATCGCAAGCATAAATTGCCAAAGGCAGGTTTTCGATCAGATCCGGCTTGGGCTGTAGTGGGAATTCAGACCGCAAGACATGAGGTAAAGCGGACTCCACTACAATATCATTACGCATATCAGGAACCTTCGCTTGAACCCGTCTTTGCTGAAACGGCGCGTCATGTGGAAAGTTCCATTAAGGACGCGTCGCTGGCTGACGTCTTCATCCAAATTCCGGATCTCGTCAGGATCGTGGGGACCAACAGCTCGGCAGGGAGGAAAACGCGATGGCACCTGCGTACCAAAGGCCACCGAACGTCAATCTCCCTGCGCCGAAAATGCATTCATAGCTCAGAGATCAACCTTGGCATTTTCTCCGATATCCGGCTTTGCACTCGATATCGCGGCAGCGACCATTTTGATGTAGCTGACGATCGTGCCCGAGCAGTCCCAAAACTCCGCAAAGGACGGGGTGACTTTCAAAACCCTGATCGCAGGGTCATTCGGGCTGTCCCACCATATCTTCGCGGGTGGCCCCCATAACTCGTCGATCCACCGCCGATCCTTAAGAATCTCGACTCGCCCGGAAACCGAGACATATTTCTGCCTTTTCGTGTCGGCGTAGGCCAGGCACACGTCGGGTCGCAACGCAATTTCCTCGTCCTTGTGAGCCTTAACATCGGTCAGGAAATAGATCGCGTTTTCTATGCGCTCAGCGTGAGCCGTCATCGGCCGCGCACGCAGCTCAGACCCATTTTGCGTGGCCAACATGCAAAAGCCGATTGTTTCGACGAGATCCCAAACGCGCGTCGCATCGTCCTGTTCGGTCATGTCGCTCTCCCGCTGTTAGAGATACCAAACCCCCAATGCCGTCTGGTTGTTCCCTTCCTCTGGGTTGCTGTCTTGAAGTCTCGCTACCTCGCTATCCGGTGATGTTACGTGGGCGGAAGGGGAGTGAAGGGCCGCGGCTGCGGGTCAGATCAACCTGCGGCTAGTCACGGTGTTCCGGCGCGCCGAAGTCCGATGCCGATTAGAAAGTGCGAACCTCCGTGGATGTCACGCTGGAAATCAGCAGGAACCGATCGGCACAAATCCCGAAAGTCGCCAGTCCGTCCGACAGTGGACAGGAACCTGACGAGGCCTTCGCGAGTTCTGCTTAATGATGTGATAGGAGAGATGAGATGCAGGTTACAGAGACACGCGTTGCGTTGAGCGATGGGTCGACAACGGTGGAATTCGTTAGCGAGGGATCCGAATTCGTTTCGTTCACCTTCAGTACCCCGAACGACGCCCTCGACGACTCAGGGGCGATCACCCACGCCAAGGCCCTTATGGTTCAGCTTGCCACTTTTGGCGACGAACAAGAAAGAGACGGTAGCGTCAACCGCTACGATGCTTTGAGCAACGGCAATTTTGATGAAGGAAGTAGGGCCCCGGAGCCTGTTCCCAGTGCTCGGTCCAGCAAGGACGCGGATGTTTTTGAAGAAGAACTCGAACAGGGGCTGGAGAATAGCTTTCCCGCCAGTGATCCTGCCTCCGCAACCGTGACAAGTATTCCCTCGAGGCGATCGGGCAACTGATGGCGAACCGTGTCGCACTGGTGACTGGCGCGGGTTCCGGGATCGGACGGGCCTCGGCCATACTCCTAGCCTCCAGGGGATATTCGGTTGGCGTTCTCGGTCACAACCAAGAAGAGATAATAGCCACGGCTGCCGCGATTGCGGAGAGTGGCGGAGCAGCCATTGCTCTGGCCGCGGACATAGCCCTCGAAAATCAGATGAGAGAAGCCGTTCGCGCGATTGTCAGACAATTTGGCCATCTTGACGCTGTTGTCGCCAATGCTGGGATTAACGGTGTGTGGGCTCCAATCGACGATCTGAAGCCGCACGAATGGGACCAGACTGTCAGGGTGAATCTAACGGGAACCTACCTGACACTTCACATCACGGTCCCGGAATTGAAGCGCAGCGGCGGCGGCTCGATCGTCGTCGTCTCGTCAATCAACGGTACGCGCACATTCACCACGCCCGGTGCGACGGCATATACCGCGACGAAGGCTGCACAGGTCGCCATTGTCCAGCAACTGTCGCTGGAACTTGCCCGCCACCATATCCGTATCAACGCTGTCTGCCCCGGCGAAATTGAAACCAACATTGAGGCCAATACCGCGTTGCGAGACGAGGCCGAAACTGCGATCCCCGTTATCTGGCCGGAGGGTCAGGTTCCCATTACAGGCGGCGCACCCGGCAAGAGCGAGGACGTTGCCGAAGTAATCGTTTTTCTCGTCTCCGACGCGGCGCGGCATGTCACCGGAACGCCGATATGGGTCGACGGCGGCCAGGGGCTGCTGCGCTGATGGACGCCATCAATTTGAACAGACAATTTGCCTGGGGGCCAATTCTTCATGACGACGGTAGCGCGAGTTTTCGCTTGTGGGCGCCGGCCCTCCGGGAATTGAGCCTCCGAATAGACGGCCAGGTTCTTGCGATGGAGCGGAATATCGAGGGCTGGTTCGAAACGCTTGTCGAGACGAAGACGGTCGGCACGCCATACGGATTCGTGCTTCCGGATGGAAGGATCGTGTCCGATCCAGCGTCGCGCCAGCAGGCGACGGATGTTAGTGGCCTATCGATCCTTGGCGATCCGCATTCATATCGCTGGCAAAATCGGGATTGGAAAGGCCGTCCTTGGGAAGAGACGATAATTTATGAGATCCACATCGGGACATTTACGCGCGAGGGAACTTTCCGGTCGGCAATCTCAAAGCTGGAACAGCTCGCGAGTGTAGGCATCACTGCCGTTGAGATCATGCCATTGGCCCAGTTCCCGGGCGGGCGTGGCTGGGGCTATGATGGTGTCCTTCACTATGCGCCCCACAATGCCTATGGCTTACCCGATGATTTCAAGGCATTTGTGGACGCGGCCCACGGCCATGGCCTGATGGTTTTCCTCGATGTGGTCTACAACCACTTCGGTCCGGAAGGCAACTTCCTCGCGGACTATGCTCCCGACTTTTTCCATAGCGACAACCCAACGCCATGGGGACCAAGGATCGCATTCGAACGGGATCCCGTGCGGCGCTACTTTCTCGACAATGTCGTCTACTGGTTGAGAGAATTTCGCGTCGACGGGCTGCGCTTTGACGCTATCGATCAGATTGACGATAGTAGTCCTCTTCACATCCTGGAAGAGATACCGGAGACGGCCCATGCGGCAATCGGCAATCGGCGCCTCCATCTGATCACGGAGAACCCGGCAAATGGTGCCGAGCTGATCGCGGACAGGGCGGGTGGCGGACGCCTCTACACGGCCGACTGGAACGACGATTTTCATCACGTCTTGCATGTCATCGTCACGGGCGAGAACCAGGGCTACTACGCGCCGTTCAGAGAACATCCCTGGGAGAAGCTTAGGAGGGCTATGGCCACCGGCTATCTCCGGCAGGGAAAGCACATTCTTGGCGACCGACGCGTGCTGACTGAGGCGTTATCTCCAACGGCATTCGTCCACTTTCTGCAGAACCATGATCAGGTCGGAAACCGGGCGCTTGGCAATCGTCTTCATACCATGGTCGACGAGCGTGCCCTTCGGGTACTCACCGAAATCCTTTTCCTGTCTCCACAGATCCCGCTTCTCTTCATGGGCGACGACCATCTAAGCTCGAAGCCCTTCCGTTTCTTTTCGGACTACCAGGGGGATCTCGCCGCGGCAATTCGGGAGAGCCGCCCGAAAGAGGCTGAAAACTTCGGCGGGCTGCCAGAAGGTATGCGTGTGAGTGATATCCCCGACCCCAGTGCTGCCGAGACTTTCCTGCAATGTAAGCTCGATTGGCAGGAGATCTCCGACGAAGGGCGCCGCGAATGGAGCGACTGGCTTCGACGCCTGATCGGCTTCCGGCGCGATCACATCGTTCCCCCCCTATTCCATGCCCGGGGATATGCCGGCTCGATTGTCACCGCGCCGGAGCGGTGTCTCTTTGTGGACTGGCGGTTCGTAGACGTTGTCCTGCATATGCGCGCAAACCTGTCGGAGGAGGACGTCATCTGTGACAGATCGGCTTCGGAGACGATTTATCCGTCCGAGCAGCGGACGGAATCTGGCTTGCCACCCTGGTCCGCGACCCTATTCATGACGAGGCTGTCAGAGCGGGAAGCCGTTAACGATGACGAGGTTCGTTAGATGAGCGACACCGAGATGATCAATGGATTTGAGCTTACCATGATCGATGTGGGACCGAGGTCTCTGCCCGTGGGTTACGGAGGCTCGGGGCCGCCGCTGCCGCTCACGGACATCCGCGCACGGCATATGACGTGGGGCCGCGTAGCTGATCTGCTGATTACATGCAGAATGGTCAATCGTTTGGGAATTCGTCATCCCTTGGTCGCGCCGGCCGTCAAGCCCCCCGACGAAGAGTTTCTGGAAGTAGAGAAAGAGAAAGGCGATCGGGACGGTCATGACAACCGATGCTGCCATGACCGCGCCTCAATCAGTGTTGAATTCGGTGGAGAACTGATACCGCGAACGATCTCCTCGGACTCGGCGCGCTGATCCAGGTCTGCGCCAGCCTGCCGAACAATTTCATCGCCTTCGAATACACGACCGGCGATCCCGACTGGTGGTGCGACATCGTGGAGGGCCTGCCCCAGACGATCGTGAGGAGCGGCTTCGTCGATATCATCGAGCGGCCGGGCATGGGCGTCGATCTCGTGCCGGAGAAGGCGAAACGCTATCTTGCGGAAGACGATCGCGATTTCTTCGACTGACGCGAATGTCTCGGCGGCAGTGGCTCGTCAAACTGCGCAATCGGGAAACGAGGCTGAAATCCGATTGACATTGCTGTTTTACGATTCCTATAGTTGGTCCGTTATGAACTAGAGGAAGTTCATATAAAAACTGGTTGGCGGCGTTTCAGAGGAGTGAAGCGCTTGCAGCCAAAGGAGGAGGCTCATGGGAATCCGATGGAGCCGCGTCACCCCGCATTTGGCCGTTGCGCCTGCGGCCCTGCTGACGCTTGTCTTTTTCATTGGGGCAATCGGCTGGACCGTCTATCTATCATTCACGGCCAGCCGCCGCTTTCCGGACTATGAACTGATCGGTTTGAAACAATATTGGCGGCTGTTTCATGATTCATCATGGCTGCTGTCCCTGCAAAATCTGGTGATCTTCGCCCTTGGCAGCCTGCTGTCGATCGTCGTCGGCTTCATCCTTGCGGCGCTGATCGATAAGGAGGTGCACGGCGAGGGCTTATTCAGAACCATCTTCCTTTACCCCTTGGCGGTTTCGCTGATCGTGACCGGCCTGGTGTGGCGATGGCTGTTCAATCCCAGCCTCGGTATCGAGAACGTTCTTCATTCGCTTGGCTGGCAAAGCGCATCCTTCAACTGGCTCGCAAGCCAGGACACGGTCATGTTCGGCGTCATCCTTGCCGCCGTCTGGCAATCGACCGGCTTCTTCATGGCGCTGATGCTGTCCGGACTGAAATCGATTAACACCGAGATCTGGCAGGCCGCGCGTCTAGACGGCGTACCCTTCTGGCGCCTCTACATCGAGGTGATCATTCCGATGATGAAGCTCACCTTCCTGACCTGCATCATCTTGCTCTGCATCGGCGTGGTGAAGGCCTATGACATCATCGTCGCCATGACCAACGCCGGCCCGGGCGGCGCGTCCGTCATGCCTGCCTATTTTGTCATCGACGCCTACTGGCAGAAGCAGAACCTCGGTTTCGCCTCGGCGGGCGCGACCGTGATGCTGCTGACCACGCTCGTTCTTTTCCTGCCGCTCGTCATCGTCACGGCTATCAGGCAGAGGAATGCGACATGACGGCGATACCCCTGACATCGCAATCCGCTAACCAGGTGAAAGCCCGTCGTCGCCCGTTCATTCGGCCGCATCGCGTGGTGGTCTTCGTCTTCCTGCTGATGGCCGCCGCCTTCTTCGCGGTGCCGCTCTACGTCATCGTGGTGACGTCGTTCAAGACGATGGACCAAATTCGGCTCGGGCAGATCTTCTCCCTGCCCTCACCCTGGACGACCGATGCCTGGACCTACGCCTGGACGCAAGCCTGCTCCGGCATGAACTGCAACGGTGTGCGGGTGGGTTTCGTCAATTCGCTCTATATTCTTGCGCCGAGCCTCGTGCTGACGATTTCGCTCTCGATCATCACCGGCTACGGGCTTGCGCTCTGGAACGTCAAATGGGCGAACGGCTTCCTGTTTGTGCTCTTCATCTGCGCCTTCGTGCCCTTCCAGATCATCATGTATCCGCTGATCAAGATTGCCGGGACGCTGCATATATACGGCACGACCTTCGGCATCGCGGTCATTCACAGCGTCCTGTCGCTGCCCTTCCTGACCCTGATCTTCCGCAACTACTTCCGAGGAATGCCGCCGCAGATCATCGCGGCGGCGATGATCGACTCAGGCTCGTTCTGGCGGATCTTCTTCGAAATCGTGCTGCCGATGTCCGGCAACATCATGATCGTCGTGCTGATTCTGATGATCACCGGCATCTGGAACGACTTCCTGGTCGGCCTGACCTTTGGCGCGCAGGATACGCAGCCGATGACAGTCGTGCTCAACAACATCACGGTTACGACCACCGGCGCCAAGAATTATGCCGTCGACATGGCGTCGGCGCTGCTGACCGCGCTGCCGCCGCTCGTCATCTATTTCGTCCTCGGTAAATTCTTCGTGCAGGGCATCACGGCCGGCGCCATCAAGGGATAGAGGCATGCCATCCATCGCATTCAACAATATCGTCAAGAAATTCGGCGCGCTCACCGTTATCGAGAACCTCAATATGAGCATCGGCGACGGTGATTTCCTCGTGCTCCTCGGCCCATCGGGCTGCGGAAAGACCACTCTCCTCAATCTGCTGGCCGGGCTACTGGAAATCGATGGCGGCGAGATCCTGATCGGCGAGCGCGACGTCAGCTATCTCGACCCCAAGGATCGCGGCCTCGCGATGGTGTTCCAGTCCTACGCGCTCTATCCGACCAAGACCGTGCGCGGGAATATGAACTTTGGGCTCTCGTCCCGCGGCATCACCAAGGCGGAAGCGGAGCAACGCATCGCCTGGGCGGCAAAGCTGCTGCAGATCGAGCATCTGCTCGACCGCAAGCCTTCCCAGCTCTCCGGCGGCCAGCGCCAGCGCGTTGCCATCGGCCGGGCGCTGGTCAAGCAATACGGCGTCTGCCTGTTCGACGAACCGCTCTCCAACCTCGACGCGAAGCTGCGCAACGAGATGCGGATCGAGATCAAAAAGCTGCACAACCAGCTGAACAACACCGTCGTCTACGTGACGCATGACCAGATCGAGGCCATGACCATGGCGACGAAGATCGCGGTCATGAACAAGGGCGTCATCCAGCAGTTCGGCACGCCCGATGAAATCTACAACGAGCCCGCCAACCTGTTCGTCGCCGACTTCGTCGGTTCTCCGGCAATGAACGTGCTCGACTGCACAGTTCGGAGAAACGGCAGCGGGCTGGTGGCCGTGGAGGACAAGGGCAGCGCCGAGATCAACCTCGGCCACTATAACTGGAAGGGACAGGCGGCGGAGAGCGGCGCGGTCAAGGTTGGATTCCGCGCAGAAGAACTTTTGACGGAAGAACGAGGTGATGCGGGCGCGACCATTCGCTTCGATTGCCCGGTCGAATATTTCGAAAAATCGGGCGCCGATGCCTTCGCTTTTCTGACCATGTCCGGAAAGAGCATCGCCGTCCGCGTCGATGGACGCGATGCGAATCGCTATCGCGGCAGACAGAGTCTGCCCGTCTATCTGCCGCTCGATAAGCTTAATGTCTTCGATGCGCCGACCGGCCGGCGGCTCTAGCCAGAATTCAAAAGGCCGGGTTTCAAAAGGGAGGAATGACGCATGAGGAAATGGAAATTTCTGGCGGGGGTAGCGCTGCTGCTTGCAGCCACCACACTTGCAGGCAATGCGCGGGCGGACGATATCGTTGTTTATCACACATGGTCGAAACCTTCCGAAATCGCTGCACTCGGCGTGTTGCGTGATGCCTGGGCCAAGGACGGACACCAATGGAAGGATCTTTCGATCGCCCATGATTCCGGGGCCAATGTCAGCCTGATGAACATGATCACGGGCGGCAATCCACCTGCGATTTTCATGAACTCCGATCCCGGCATCTATCGCGATTTGAACAAGCAGAATCTCGGCATGCCGCTGACCAAGCTCTTCAACAGCATTGGAGCCACCAAAAACTTTCCGCCTTCGGTGCTGAACAACATTACTGTCGACGGTGAGATCATGAAAGCGCCGGCGACGGTGCACATCGACGGCATGATCTATTACAACAAGCATGTCGCCGATGCGGTCGGCATCGATCCGAAATCCTGGAAGTCGCTCGATGACCTGTTCGCCGCCTTCGACAAGGTGAAGGCCGCGGGCTATATCCCAATCGCTCAAGGCGGCGATCAATTCCAGAAGGCATATCTGCTGCAGGCACTTATCGCGGCTGAGGAGGGCCCTGATATCTACAACCGCTTCTACGGCGAAAAGCCCGACAAGAGCGTGCTCGACACACCCGAAATGCGCGCCGCGCTGAAGCGATTTCGACAGATCGCCAATCACACAGATCCGGGATCGCCGAACCGTCAGTGGAACGATACGACCAATCTGGTCATCACCGGCAAGGCGCTGCTGCAGATCCACGGCGACTGGATGAAGGGCGAGTTCCTGGCGGCGAACAAGAAACTCGGCACTGATTTCGATTGCATGAACATTCCCGGTACCAGGGCCGTCGTCGTGACCGTCGATTCCTGGGGGTTTCTCAACACCGGCAATGCGGAAACTGCCAAGGCACAGGAAGACTTTGCCAAGCTTGATGTCGATCCAAAACTGAACGCGGAATTCGTCCTGAAGAAGGGCGCAAGTCCGGTTCGAACCGACGCCGACACGACCAATCTCGATGCCTGCAACAAGCTCGTACTCGATACGCTTAAGGACCCGAACAAGCAGGTATCGAACCCCTTCAACACGGCCGACGCCGATTGGTACCGGACGATCTGGGAAGAGGCCGACAAGTATTGGAGCGATCCGAAGCGCACTGACGACGACTTCATCCATGCCATGCAGGATGCCTACGACCACATCTTCTGAGCTAAGCGCAAAAAAGCCGAGGCCGCCAGGCTAGGCGGCCTCGGGACCCATAGTAACGGTTAGAGGCCGGTCAAACGGTTTCCGCCCGCAGCTTTTCAATTGCCTTCAGCTGGATGCAATGGGGCGCCATTTCCATTACCTCGATCTGCGTGCCGTCGGGATCTTCGATCCATCCGCCGCGATTGCCATCAATCCCGCGTTTGGTCTGGCGCGGCTGGCTCGGTTGAATGCCAGCTTCTGCAAGCTCCGCGAACGTCTTGTCGATATCGTCGACCGTGAGGCAGATATGGAAGATGCCAATCACATCCGGTCCGGTTTGCGGCCGTTTTACGCCCTTTGGGAAAAGTTCGAGATACTGGTCGTCATTGATCCTGAGATAGACGATCCACGCCTCTCCCTGATCATTCAGCAGGCGCGTCATTTCGCGAAAACCAAGCTTTTTGTAGAAAGAAAGCGACTTGTCGAGATCGCTCACGCGCAGGGCGATATGCCCGAGATGTCTGAACAGATCCATGGCTCAGGCCTGTCCATTGATGCGGCGGATGGCGGCCGTCTGCATGGCGTCGGCGCCGAGCTGCATCAGCTCGATCCGGTTGCCTTCGGGGTCGGCGATCCAGGCCTGGTAGTTATGATCGACGCCAAGCTTCTTTTCGGCCGTCAGGGTAACGCCGCGACCGGTAATTTCCGCGATAGCCGCATCGATATCATCGACTTCAAGGCAGAGATGGTTGTAGCCGACATTAGCAAACGGCGGCGCGCTGTCGCCGACGCCCTCGGGAAAGAGTTCGATGAACTGCGTATCGGTAATGCGCAGATAGACGATCCAGAGACGGTTATCACGCTCCAGCCTGAACATTTCATCGAAGCCGAGTTTGTTGACGTAGAAATCCATCGAACGTTCGATGTCCTTCACGCTCACGGCAACATGCCCGATCGCTTTCACATTTTTCATTTTTCTTCCTCCTCCTTGAAATCCTCCGGAAGCGCGGCTTTTCAAAGAGCGCCTTGCTCCAGAGCAGCATCAGGCAACGATAGAATAGCTTGAGTATTCCGTTGCCTTGTTTACATTTGAACCGGATGAAGTTCATTTGCGAATTTATCGAAACTTTCGCTCCAGAGTCAACCGAAGCGAGCTACAATTGCGCCAAAGGCATGCATTGCTTATTGAACGCAGAGCATCCCCTCATCAGGCCAACAGGGTTCCGAATGCACGAGATCAGTGAAGACGCCGCCCAGAAGTATCGCATCCCGGTCATCGAACAGATGGTCGAGGTCTTCGCGCTATTGGAGCGCACCCCCGAGGGTGCGACGATCCGTGATGTGGTCAAGGCGGTGAAGCTTTCGCGGACGACGGTCTATCGAATGTTAAACACACTGAGCGCTCACGACTTCGTCCATCGTTCTCCCACTGGCAGTTATACACTTGGCCGGCGGCTCCTGACACTTGCCGCCCACGTCGCTCCGTCTGTGGCAAGCTACGACTTGCTGGCGATTTCACAGCCGTATCTGAATAGAATTTCGGAGGTGACAGGGGAGGGCAGCAAGCTCACAGTTCCCTCAGGTGACAATGTTCTGGTGGTCGCTGCTGCCCAGGGCCGCGGTCAGTACGCGCTGACTGCGTCGGCAGGCCAGCGGCTTCCCTTCCATGCTGGGGCTGCCGGCAAGGTCCTGCTTGCTTTCGCAGCGCAGGAGGATATTGCTCGCCAGCTGACAAAGCTCGAGAGTTTCACCAGCTTCACGATTTCCGACCCTCACCGGATGCTAAAAGAACTAGAGAACATTCGTGCCGCCGGATGGGCGCGGGATATGGGCGAGCAAATGTCCGGCGTTCATGCCATCGCCGCCCCGATCCGCGATTATCAAGAGAAGGTCGTCGCGGCGGTCAGCGTACCCTTCGTTGCTGGCGTCAATGAACGGCGAATTGAGGAAATCAGGCGCGTTGTGCTTTCGACAGCGGACGCAATCACGAGGGAGATCGCGCAGGCGAAACCAGCGGTCGTTTCGGTTGAGGCAGCCGCTGTCAACCCCAGCCTGCATCGCAAGACGGCGAAGAGGAATTAAAAGCGCTTCGGCGAGATCCGAGCCTCTCCTCTATCTGCCTGCGAATATCGTTGGCGAGTGGATGGAGCGCTTCAGCGGGTAACGAACCACAGGGCTGTAGCCCATCCGTTTTATGACCAGGCGCATTAGCGGCCGCGCTGGAGTGACATGAGGTGGTCGTCAAGCTGTCGCGCATGCGATATCACGTTATCTCGTCAACGACGAGAGAGGGTGTGGTTTTGTGAAATCAGGCCAGCGTGCCGATCACGGCCTTCCTGTCAGACATTCGAACACGCTCCAATAGCATTGCTGCACGGACCAAATTTCAACATTTTGCATCTATGCGGCCCGGATCGAAAATAGCTTGATTGGTCCAGCATACCGCATAAGCGCAACGCGTCCCCTCGACGGGCTTGCGGCAGTCAACCTTTCGAGCCTCACGGCGGAGTTCTAACTCGCTCATAGTTATGTGCCCCTCGGCAGAGAAGGTAGCATGAAACCGCTGCTAATTAGAAATATGGCAAATGACTGGGCCATATAGGAAAACGCGATGGCAAACGCTCTCTACACGCGACTGCAGGCCACGGCAAAGCGCCAGATTGAGATTTCTGGCCAAAGCGGTAGAGGGCGGCGAAGGTCCCGAAATGGCATACACTGCCAAGCTCGTGCCGACGACGTGCGAGCAGCGCTGTGTCGACGGCACCACGATCCTCGCCGTGAGAGGCACATCTACAGTTCATCAGTCGGGATCGCCATCGTGCCTCAGGTCGGTGACATCGTTTCAGCAGGCGGCGTGGACGACCACATCGTTGCCGACGCTGACAACTATGATGGCGTGACCAGTACTATTTTCATCGTTCATAAAATATAAGTTGAAACATATGAGCGGAGTACTCCCTCTTGGATGGTTGTCGCGGCGTCTATTGTGGCGACAATTAATAAGAATGATCTATTAATGCCGTGGCCGACAAGGCGGACATTCATAATCACATGGCGCCACGGAGATAGCGCCGGCGCCCGCCCGTTCCATATTCCCGCCTCGCATGCCAGAGCGACACTGCCGTGATGTGAAAACATGTCCGTGTTCTCTTAGGGAGTTAATTTTTAGACGGCACGTTTACAAGCCTAGTAATTGAGCAATAGGGTATTGCCGGAAGCTTCGCTTGAGGCTCAGACTGCCCCATTTCAGTAGGCATTTTCGTGGCATCCTCATCCTCAAATCTTACCGATGGCCTTCTTATCAACGCTCTTAATGAGGTGCTGGTACGCTGGGGTTTAACGCTAGTAGCCCTCGTTAGGTACGGGGCTGACAAGCTGCTGTGTGTGGGTCACCTCTGTGAACGTATAGACCGGGCAGACTCATCCGATCGTCTGGTGATCGAGTGGCCCTGAATTCACAAAAAACAAGAGAGGGAACTGATGATAAGTATTTTCAAAACATTGAGAGAAGGGGTGCAGCTTCTGGCGGCGGTCATGCTGATCGCTTTTGGTGGCTCGCAGGCGGTTCATGCTGCCGGGTTGAAAATCGCGATGGTCATGCCTGGTCCGATCAGCGACAATGATTGGAATTCGGTCGGCTACAACGGGCTTCAGGCGGCTGCCAAAGCGTTGGGTGCAGAGGTTGCCTATTCAGAAAATGTCAGCGATGCGGATGCCGAGCGTATTTTGCGCGACTATGCATCGCGCGGCTACAAGTTGATTTTTGCTCACTCGTTTTCCTATGGCGATGCCACCCTGAACGTCGCCGAGGATTTCCCGGACACAACGTTCATGGCGGGAACTGCCAAAGAACTCGCTCCCAATGTCGGCAGTTATTCCAACCCCGATTATCAGGGCGCCTATCTGGCCGGCATGCTGGGCGCCGGGGCATCCAAGAGCAAGACCATCGGCTGGGTCGGCGGCATGCCGGCGCCGAATATGCTTGCCAATTTCCACGCCTACGAAGCCGGTGCCAAGGCGATGGTTCCTAGTGTGAAGGTTCTCCATAGCTTCATCGGCTCCTGGTTTGACCCGCCCAAGGCCAAGGAGGCCGCGATTGCTCAGGTCGAGCAGGGGGCCGACGTTTTATCAGCGCAGGGCGTCGGCGTGATCGATGCCGCAAATGCCA
This sequence comes from Rhizobium sp. 11_C7_N12_5, assembly GCF_051811145.1. NCBI lineage: Bacteria > Pseudomonadati > Pseudomonadota > Alphaproteobacteria > Hyphomicrobiales > Rhizobiaceae > Rhizobium > Rhizobium sp. 11_C7_N12_5. Next base: position 1,484,714 of record NZ_JBPWPY010000002.1, on the reverse strand, counting down.
GGAATGTGTTTGCGCTCGGCGCCATGACCGATCAGAACCATCTTGGACCTAAAACCGTGCTGACGAGTGTTCTATGGGATCTCGGTCCTCTTATCACAGCTGTCGGCAAAGCTGTCGAGGATAAGACTTGGAAGAGCCAGAACTGGTCCTTCGGCATTCCGGAAGGTGCCGTCAGGCTCGCCGATTTCCACGGGCTGGATGCCGGCGTTTCCCCGGATGTGCTGACGGCCGTCAAGGCAAAGTTTGATGCGATCAAGTCTGGCGCTTTCACCGTGCCGCTGGATACGTCAAATGCCGACTGAGAATGAAGGTTTTTCCGCAACTTCCGGCATAGCGTCGGAGGTTGTCGGGGAGGCTGAGACGAAAGCTGCGCCGCTGCTCGACATGCGGGGCATTCGGGTCATTTTTGGCAGTTTTGTAGCCAATGATGCTGTTGATCTCACCGTCAGGGCAGGAGACATTCATGCCCTGCTCGGGGAGAATGGTGCTGGCAAGTCGACCCTGATGAAGGTTTTGGCCGGTCTCCTGGTTCCCTCCAAGGGCGAGGTACGGATCGGCGGGAAGAGAGAGACAATAGCAGGTGCTGCTGAAGCCATGCGGCTTGGTATCGGCATGGTCCATCAGCATTTCATGCTGGTGCCTCCGCTCACCGTTGCAGAAAACGTGTGTCTTGGTCTTTCTTCTGCCGGGAGGCTCATTCCCAATCTCAAGCAATGCGCCAACAATATTCGGGCGCTGGCAAAGGCCTATGATCTGGATGTTGACCCGAATGCCCGCATCGCCGATCTTTCGATTGCCAGCCAGCAGCGGGTGGAAATCTTGAAGGTGCTATATCGCGGCGCCCGCATCCTTATTCTTGATGAACCAACAGCCGTGCTGGCGCCGCAGGAAGCCAGCGGATTATTTCGCATCCTGCGCCTGCTCGCAGCGGAGGGCGTGGCAATTATTTTCATCAGCCACAAGCTCGACGAAGTGATGGCGTTGACCTCGCATGTCACGGTGCTCCGACACGGCCGCGTCGTGGCGAGCGCCGCCACCGCGGATACAGATGCACGCAGTCTGGCACGCATGATGGTTGGGGCAGATATCGCTTTGCCAAAGCTGGAAGACGCAGTCCCCTTGGGCGCTGTTGCCGAAGACGGCAAAGGCCCCGTGCTTTCGGTCGAGAGCCTCGTCTGCCGTGATACAAGCGGCGTTCGGTGCGTCAGCGGTGCCAGCCTGAACGTAAGGTCAGGCGAAATTGTCGGCATCGCGGGCGTTGATGGGAACGGTCAACAGGAATTGGCCGAGGCGATCGTCGGCCTGCGCAAAGTCGAAGGTGGCTCGATCAGCATAAACGGCTACGCGGTCACGCATGGTTCTGTCGCGGAGCGGATCAACCTTGGTCTTGCCCACATACCAGAGGATCGCCACCGCACGGCATTGGTGGAGTCGATGACGATAGGCGAGAATGCCGTGTTGGAGCGCGTCGGAGATGCGCCATTCTCCAGAGGCGGTTGGATCGACAAGGCGGCGATAGCATCGCTTGCAGATACGATCATCAAGGATTTCGACGTACGCACTACGGGCCGGGAGCAGAAAATCGGAACGCTCTCGGGCGGCAATCAGCAAAAGGTCGTCCTCGGGCGGGCACTTTCGCGTGATCCCAGCCTGATCGTCGCCGTTCAACCCGTTCGTGGTCTGGATATTGGTGCAACCGCATTCGTTCATCGAGAGCTTCTCGCCCGCCGCGCTGCCGGGGCCGGAGTGCTTCTGATCTCGACTGAGCTCGATGAAATCCTCGCGCTTTCAGACAGAATTGTCGTCATGTTCAATGGCAAGGCAATCGGCGAGTTGAAACGGGAAGAGGTGACCGTCGAACGGTTGGGTTTGATGATGGCGGGGCAGGTGACATGAGCGGAACAGAAGATGTTCAATTGAAACGGCCGTACGTTCCACCCGCATTGGTCAGCAGCACGGCTTCGGTATTAGCCGCCTTCATAGTGGGCGCAGTGTTGATCGCTGCAGTCGGCGTCAATCCGCTGACGGCATATGGTGCACTTTTCGATGCGGCCCTCGGCAGTCGCAATGGGCTGTCGGAGACCTTGGTGCGCACCGTACCGCTTGCGCTTTGCGGTCTCGGCATTGCACTTGCCTTCCGGGCTGGCGTCTTCAATGTTGGCGCCGAGGGACAGTTATATCTTGGTGGGACCGCAGCGGCTGCCGTCGGCGTCGCAGGTTCCGCTCTTCCCTCTGTCCTCCTTCTGCCGGCAATGATGCTGGCGGCGGCGCTGACTGGTGCGCTCTGGTCGGGGCTCGCCGCCTGGCTGAAACTTCGCTTTCGCGCTGATGAGCTGATCACCACGATCATGCTGAATTACGTGGCAATCGATTTCGTCTCCTTCCTTCTGCATGGACCGCTTAAGGATCCCAATTCGCCGTTGGCGCAGACAGCGCGACTGACCACAGAAGCGCGGCTTCCCACTCTTTTGTCTGGAACGCGCCTGCACGCCGGCGTTCTTATCGTCGTAGTCGCTGTCATTCTGGCACATCTGTTTCTCTGGAAACGGGTGGGTGGCTTCCGGTTGCGTGTGGTCGGTTTTAATCCGCGCGCTGCGCTCAACGCGGGGATCGATGTGCGTTACACTCTCATGCTCGGCTTTCTGATCAGTGGCGCGTTCGCCGGCCTTGCAGGCTTTGCCGAGGTATCCGGCGTGCAGCGGCGCATGATCGAGAACCTTTCACCCGGTTTTGGCTACAGTGCCATCATCGTAGCGCTGCTCGGTCAGACCAATCCTGTCGGTGTATTGGCATCAGCGTTCCTGTTTGCGGCGTTGCAGATAGGAGCGACGACTATGGAGTCGGCGGCGGGCGTGCCGAGCACGCTGACGACAGTCATTCAGGGGCTTGTCGTTCTGTTTCTCATCGGCAGAGCGGCGTTGCCGCTCGTCTCGGGCTGGCTTTCTCGCCGATTGCGACCGGGGGCGGTAACATGAATATGCTGTCCGCTCTGAACGATCCGGTATTTGCTGGCTTTCTAGCGGCTTCAATGCGGTTGGCTATACCGATCATGCTCGCAGCCCTTGGCGGACTCTTCGCGGAGCGGTCGGGTGTCCTGAACATCGGACTGGAAGGCATTATGCTCATTGGAGCCTTCGTAGGTTTCGTTGTCACATTTGCAACTGGGCAATTGGCCATAGGTATTGTTGCCGCCGTGCTCTCTGGCGTCACCGCCGGCCTTCTGCTCGGCCTATATACGATAACGCTCAGCGCCAATCAGGTGGTGGTTGGGATTGCCTTGAACCTGCTGTCGGTCGGCGTTACTTCCTTCTTCTATCGCCTGTTCTTTGGGGCGGCCACGGATCGACCGCGGATCGAACCCTTCGCGCCTGTTGACTTCGGCGGGCTCGGTGATGTCCCGCTGGTCGGCCCGCTGCTGTTTCGTCAGGACATGCTGGCTTATCTCGGGCTCTCATTGATCGTTCTTACCTGGTTTGTGATGAAGACGACGCGATTCGGGTTGAATATCCGTGCTGTCGGCGAGCATCCCGAGGCAGCCGAGACACTTGGCGTCGATGTCGTCCACACGCGGTATATCGCGATCGCTCTTTCCGGTGGACTGGCGGCACTCGGCGGTGCTTTTTTGTCGCTTTCAGCAACAGGCGTCTTTCTCGACAACATGACGGCGGGTCGCGGCTATATCGCCCTTGCCATCCTCATTCTCGGTCGCAGACATGCCATTGGCATTCTGTTTGCCGCTCTCCTCTTCGGCTCCGCGGATGCTCTGCAACTGCGAGCCCAGCTTCTGCCCATCAATGTACCACTGCAATTTCTACTCATGTTGCCGTATGTCTTGACGATTGTGGTGCTTGCCGGATTTGCCGGCCGTCAAGGCACGCCCGCTGCCCTCGGGTTGCCCTTTCTCCGCAGTGGTTCGCAAAAAGGATAACTGACGATGCTTGATCTTCATGAAGCTACCTCGCCTGAAGTTGGGCAGGCGATTAGCAAGGGTGCGGTCGCCGTGCTGGCCGTTGGTGCACAGGAACAGCACGGTGCACACCTGCCGCTGTCGACGGATACGGTCATGGCACAGGGCGTAGCGCGGCGCATTGCCGAGGCAATCGGCGGTCTTCTGTTGCCGCCGATTGCCTACGGTGACGCATGGAACAACGAAGGATTCCCGGGCACACTGTCGCTTTCGCCAGACACCATGCGCGCGATCTTCATGGATATCGGTCGGGGACTTTCACGATCCGGCTTCAGGGCGCTCGTCATCGTCAACGGCCATTTTGGAAATCGAGAGCCGATCGCGCTGGCCGCCCGTCTGCTGAAGCAGGAGACGGGTTTCCCCGTGTTTTATCTGGATTATCCAGGCATAGAACAAGCCGCAAACGATATCTGCGACAGCAAACCCGCCGCGCCGACCTTCTACCATGCGGACGAAGTCGAGACCTCGATGATGCTGGCGCTGGCCCCTCATCTGGTGAGAATGGACAAGGCCGCAGCGGAATATCCGACATTCCCCGCGACGTTTGGCATGGAGGCGATCAGTCTCAGCACGTTCAACAAATCCGGCGTCTTCGGCGACCCAACGTCGTCCACGGCAGCCAAGGGTGAGGCGCTGATTGCGCGTATCGTTGATGAGAGCGTCAAACTTGTCGATTTATTCCTCTCGGATAGATGACAAATGCGATCCGATCGCTGTTGCTTCCTACCGGAGACGCCGTGCATCCTCTTCGTCAACCGGATGGACGAACCGAGAGGGCGGCTAAGGGACGTGGTCGCCGCGCTTCAAGACTACGCCAACCACACGCTTTTGCTTCGCCAGATCCCGATCCGCGAGGGGGACAGGATCATAGGCAGTTGCGATCTGATTTCGGGACGGGCGTGGCGCTATCGGGAAGGCCAGACTTCGGCGCTGATCGCAATCCCCGAAAGCGCGGCCGAGCGCGAGCACGAAGCGCGCAGCGAGCTCCTGGAACACCTGTCCGAATTCGATGACCGGCTTCTCGAAGAACTGATCGAAGATCGCGAGCCGCCCAGCAACGCGCTCTATGCCATTTCATCGCGGCTTGTGTGACCATTCGCTGACGCTCGGGGATGGTTATCCGGCATGGGTATAGCATGGTTAGTCGTTGAAGTATGTTGGAGGCTTGATGACACCAGTGAAAAGTTACTAACTTCTGCGCAATGTGTCGCCCACTTAGGGTTCCAATTGCCTCAAAGAAAATTGCCCTGCCAGGTGGGGCCAGGCAGGGCAACAACAGGAGTACTGTTAAGAGCGCGAGTCGGATGTGAACTGGAGTTGAATTAGCCCCCGAAAGGCCCGGACATGCTCCCCCACTTAGCTAAGTGGGTAGGAGTAATGTTGGTAATATGACTAGTAGCAACTTTAAGATGGAAGTCCTTTCGGGCCCCGAGCGCCGCCGTCGCTGGAGCACGTCGGAGAAGCTGGCGATCATTCAGGAAACCTACGAGGCGGATGCGACGGTGAGCATCGTCGCTCGTCGGCACGGCATCCAGCCAAACCAGTTGTTCGCCTGGCGCAAACTGGCGTCCCAAGGGGCGCTGACGGCGACGGCCGCCGAAGAGGAGGTCGTTCCGGCTTCCGAATATCGGGCACTTCAGGCCCAGGTGAAAGAGCTGCAGCGCCTGTTGGGCAAGAAGACGATGGAGAGCGAAATCCTCAAGGAAGCTCTCGAGATCGCCGGTGGCCCAAAAAAACATCTGTTGCGCTCGCTCTCTCTTCCGAGGGGGATTTTGGAATGAAGACCGTCTGTCAAACTCTGGGTGTCGCCCGCTCGAATATCGCCGCCCGTGCCACAGGCTCCCCTTCCAAAGCCAGAGGACGCCCGCCACTCCCGGATCGGGAATTAGTGGACGACATCAAGGCCGTCATCGCCGACATGCCCACCTACGGCTATCGGCGTGTCCATGCCATCCTGCGCCGGAATGCCCGCAAACAGGGGCGTTCGTGGCCCAATGCCAAGCGCGTCTACCGAGTCATGAAACTGCACAACCTGTTGCTTGTGCGTCATACCGGAGCGGTCGATGATCGCCTTCACGACGGCCAGGTCGCCGTCGCCCGCTCGAACACCAGATGGTGTTCCGACGGCTTTGAGATCGGCTGCGACAACAAGGAGAAGGTTCGTGTCGCCTTCGCCCTCGATTGCTGCGACCGGGAGGCAATCGCCCATGTCGCCACCACAGAGGGCATCAAGAGTGAAGACGTGCAGGACCTCGTGATCACCGCCGTCGAGAACCGCTTCGGCCGCATCAACATGCTATCCGAGCCCATCGAATGGCTCACCGACAACGGCTCCTGCTTCATCGCCAGGGACACCGCATCCTTGCTCCGCGACATCGGCATGGAGCCGTGCACGACGCCGGTGCGCAGCCCACAATCGAACGGCATGGCCGAGGCGTTCGTCAAAACCTTCAAGCGCGACTACGTCTCGGTGAACCCCACCCCAGATGCCGAAACCGTCATCGCTCAACTGCCGTTCTGGTTCGAACATTATAACAATCTTCACCCGCACAGCGCGTTAGGATATCAATCGCCCCGCGAGTTCATCAGCTCGCATTCTCAAACCTGAGCATGTCCGGTCTTTTGGGGGCAACTCCAGATGTGAACTGGAGTTTAGTAACTTGCGCAGCTCAATCTATCATTGTGTGACAGTTTTGTGAATTGTGGCATTCGCATCAGGCGAGAGGGGAAGAACTCGCCGTTCGCACCAACTACTCGCAAACGGTTTCGCGCACTACTACCCGATGATGATGACGGTAGCCGTAGCGCCTCTCTGTCCAGCACCGGCGATGATACCTATAGCGCGGAGCGTCATAGTATCCATCATCTGCGTAGGTCGGTGGATCGCTGTAATAGCGTGGCGGCGGCGCATCATAGTCGTAGCGAGATCCGACTCCGTATTCAAAGTAGACCTGAGAGAATGCCGGCGATGCGGCCAAGGTCGTTGCGAGCGCCAGCGACGCGATTACAATTCTTTTCATGTCTTTCCATTCCCATTTACATACAGCTGTGACGCGCTATCCCGCGCCTCAGATGTAGTATGCCATGAGCGGCGCTCGTGAATACGGACCAAAGTCCCGACCAAGTAAGGACTTAGGCCTTAGAGCTTGTGAAAGCTCTGTTCGCTAGCGTTGCGTGGCCTCCTCGTACTCAAATCGTAAGATGAGATATCGTCTCCAACCGAATAAGTAGGCGGTGGCGACTGAGGGTTTATACGTGCTCCCGCCTGCAAGATGAGCGGTGTTATGCCCTTTCAAAAATATGCATCTATTCCAAATGATCTCAATTTTCGTGAAGCGTTATTGCTTTGGGCTCGCAAGTTTGTCAGATCCGACACGGGGGCAACGCGCGTTACTCAGCGGACGATTGATGTGTTGTGCGCCAATCCCAGCCTCCTCGACGGACGTGAAATAAACGAAGCGACTTTCATGCTATTGCGTCGGCACGCGTTCAATGAATTCGAATTGTCGTCTGAGCAAGGCCATCGAGGTGATGGCGCCATGTCCGGGAAAAGCTGATGTGCTGAGGCGAATAGGCCGTTACGATCGGCAGACCGAGCATGTCGGCGTCCGCCCTCACACGCATGGGAGCATTGTTTACGGAGCAGCGTCGACTAAAATTATCTTATTTGTATTAGATACTTAACTCCGGGCTGAGGCGTCATATAACGCCTCCATCGGATGAGAAGTTCGATTCCTTTCCTCTCCGCATTGACTGCTCGGTCCGGCGACGACATGTCGTCGGCCGACGCCTGCTCAGGCAAAACACCGATTCCCTTGAAGGCGGGGGCTTGCTCCCTTTGGAGCGTTGAAAATCGGATATCATTTCCGCAACCGGATGGTTTTGACCACTACTAGGTGTTCTTACCAATGAGGTGATCCGCTTCACGTCGACGACGGAACCCCGATATCCACCAATTGGTGGTCTTTGGTTGTCTCTCCAATAAACGTCGGCCGATAAGTTCGATCAACGCGGGCGCCAATGTTGTGCGTTTTATGGTGGTGGCCGTTGCTCGGGCTAAGTAATCCCCATTCCAGTTTCGACACCTTGCTACCTCGGCCTGGTGGAAACGCGAAAGTGCCTGGGCGTCATACCCGTCTGCCTTTTGAAAACTTCGTAGAAACGAGCAGCCGACCCAAACCCGCAATCGTCCGCGATGTCCAAAATCGAGTCATCCGTTTCGGCTAGCCTCTGCATGGCGCGAGCCAACCGATACCGGGTCAAGTACTCCATCACGGATATTCCCAATACGCTGCGAAATGCTCTGCTGGCAGTGGTCGAGTGGACGTTCGCGTGCTTTGCCATCGCCGCCAGTGTCAGCGCTTCACCATACCGCTGACCGATCAAATTAGTTAGGAGTTGGGTGTATCGTATCTCCGAACCCGACAATCTCGGATTGGAGGCCATTACAGGCCTGTCGAACGTGTGATCGAGAATCAATCGCCGGACCACGATCGACACTTCATCCTTTACCAGTTGCTGGCGCGCCGAGCCGCCTACCAGCCATTCATCGGCCCAGCGCTCGCGAACGTTGATGGTCCCGCTGGAGGCTCCGGCTTCGTTTACGAACGCACCCTGAAGGACTGCCTGTCTCGACGCCGCGTCGATCGGCAAAGCGAGAAAGTCCACGAGAGGGAGATAGACGCATACCAGCGGAGACTCCGGAGTGACGAAGATGGTCTGGTGCGGGATTGCTGCCCAGAACAGCACCATTCGACCCGCTTCTACATATTCCTGTTTCCCGTTGAACAGGTAGGTCATCGATCCCTCAAGGAGGAGATTGATCTCTATGTGGTCGTGCCAATGGGCAGAGATCATCGTGTCCGCGACGTGGCGCTCAACCGTAAAGTCTCGCGGGGATCCAATCCACTTACCTTCGCTTGCCGTCGATTCGTTGCCCACACATGCTCCGATCCTGGAATTATTTTCCATTTAGCAGGAAGAAATTCTCGGTGGGAAGAGGCAATCAGTTGTCGGTCATCAACTCGGGAGCAACCCCATGCCGAAAATTTGCCTCGTTGGAGCCGGAAGCACCGTCTTCGCTCAAAACATTCTCGGTGACGTCTTATCGACGCCGACCGACCACGACTATGTCATCAGCCTTTTCGATATCGATCCGGAGCGGCTGAAAACTTCAGAGATCGTGGCCCGTCGCATCTGCGAGGCCTTGCATCTGAACCGTGTGCGGATCGAAGCGACGCTCAATCGGAGGGAAGCGCTAAAAGATGCGGATTTCGTGATCCTGATGATGCAGGTGGGCGGCTACAAGCCTGCGACCGTGACGGATTTCGATATCCCGAAGCAATACGGTCTGCGTCAGACCATTGCAGACACGCTGGGCATTGGAGGCATTTTCCGGGGCCTTCGCACCATCCCAGTCCTGGAAACCATCTGCCGCGACATGCAGGAAGTCTGTCCAGACGCCTTGCTTATGCAATACGTGAACCCGATGGCGATCAATTGCTGGGCAATCAAGGAGATCGCGCCGGAGATCCGCAATGTAGGTCTCTGCCACAGCGTTCAGCACACAGCGGGCCACCTTGCCGAATGCCTGGGAGAAGACATCGGCGAGATCAACTACCTTTCCGCAGGGATCAATCACATTGCGTTCTTCCTGAAGTACGAGAAACTTCATGCCGACGGCCGGCGCGAGGATCTGTATCCCCGGCTAAAGGCGCTTGCCGCAGAGGGCAACGTGCCCGAGGACGACCGAGTGCGGTTCGATGCGCTCAAGAGGCTCGGCTTCTTCGTTACGGAGTCCAGCGAGCACTTTTCGGAATATACGTCCTGGTACATCAAAGATCGACGCCCGGAACTCATCAATGAGCTCAACATCCCGCTCGACGAGTATATCCGCCGATGCGAGGTCCAGATATCCGAGTGGCACGCTCTACGACAGGATCTGGAGGGCGGCAAGCCAATAGACATCTGCCGGAGCAACGAATATGCTGCTGGCATCATCCATGCTGCGACGACCGGGAAGCCCGCTCTCATCTACGGCAATGTGCCCAACGCAGGGCTGATTGAGAACCTTCCCCCCGAATGCATCGTCGAGGTGCCGTGCCACGTGGATCGCAACGGAATTCAACCTATCCGGATCGGCCGGATTCCTTCTCAGCTTGCCGCTGTCATGAAGTTGAGCATTTCCGTCCAGGAACTCACGGTAGAGGCCGCTCTTACTGGGAAGCGGGACAGGATTTACCAGGCAGCGCTCCTTGATCCGCACACTTCCGCTGACCTGTCGCCGGACGAGATCTGGCGCATGGTCGATGACCTGATCGAGCGACACGGCGATCTGCTACCCTCCTATCGCTGAAAAGCTCAACATCGGAAGACACACAACGGCGCTCATCCAGCGCCGTTTTTTGTTCGTTAAATCGATCATAAAACGTCAATATTATGATTGACAATGAGCGAAATGACCCGTTATGTGATCATCATTGAATGACGAGAGGAGGTGCTCATGAGTCTGACCAATGGTTTGAAGACCGATCGGCTCGATCTCATACGTAGTCATCTCTATGCGAATGGGTTCTCTAGTATCCAGGATATTGCCGACGCCGTGGGCGCGTCGCTCGCTACGGTTCGACGCGATCTTCAGGTGCTGCAGGAAGCGGGCGCCATCGATCGCGTGCACGGGGGTGCCCGGATCGCGGAAGGTACTTCTGTGGAACTGGCATTCCAGGAGCGCGAAAAGCGGCAGCTGGCCGCCAAGCGCGCGATCGCCGCGCACGCGTATGAGCTCCTGTCCCCCCGAACGGCCATCTTCCTCGATGCCGGGACGACCGTTCTGCAGTTAGCCAAGCTGATCCGCATCAATCCGATTCCTCTGCGGATATTCACGAACGGTTTGATCGTGGCTCAGGAGTTCATAAACGTTCCAAACCTCGAAGTCGTTCTGGTTGGAGGACAGCTTCGCAGCGAAAACGCGTCCCTCGTGGGTCCGCAAGCCGAAGCCATGCTGGAATCCATCTGGTTCGACCAGCTTTTCCTTGGTGCCAGCGCGATCAGCAACGATGGCGCGATCTACAGCGTCGACAGTGCAGAAGCCAGCGTCAATCGAAAGATGCTGGCTCGGTCAAACAGCAAGTTCGTCCTCACGGACTCGACGAAGTTCGGTACGACTGCGACCTACAAGGTTGCCCCACTCAGCGAGGCAAAGTTGATCACGGACGACGGTCTGTCCAACGAATGGCGCACGCAGCTCGAAAAGGCCGGTGTCGAGACTTTGTTTGCTGATCAGGGGGCGAAGTCTTGAGGCCTGACCTGATTCTCGGCGTTGACGGTGGCGGCACGAAAATGATGCTCGCTCTTGCCGACCGAAACGGCACCTTCCTTCGAACTGGCTTCGGGGGTGGTGTGAACGCCATGGACAATCCCGGTTGGCGTGACGAACTCAGTCGATGCCTGGAGCCCTTCCGTCACCAAGAAGGGTTGGTCTCGGTCGCGGCAGCCCTCCCGGTCTTCGGTGAAGTGGCGACGATTTCGCGGCAACTGGACGAGGTCGTCAACCGAGCGTTTCCGAACGCCCGCACTCGCGTCCTGAACGATGTAGATGCGGCACATCTTGGAGCCTTTGCAGGCAGGTCCGGGATACTCCTGCTCTCGGGCACGGGGTCGATGGCTTGGGCGCGAGATCGGGCGGGTGAATCTTTTCGGGTCGGCGGATGGGGCGACATTGTCGGGGATGAGGGCAGCAGCCACTGGATCGGTCGATTGGCACTCAACGCGGTGAGTCAAAGCATCGATCGGCGTTCTGCTCCGACTGCCTTGACCGAAGCGATCTTCTCTCACCTCGGGCTGGACCGGAACAATCCTATGGAGTCGCTGGGCTCCTGGGCAACAGCGCACGCTAGACGTTCAAGCATTGCCGCTCTGGCGGCGGTCGTCGATCGCACAGCGGCAGCAGGCGATGATACCGCAATTGCTGTTCTCGAATTGGCTGCGGACCAGCTTGCGAGCCACCACCTTGCGATAGCCGCGCAGTGCGAGCCGGGAGCAAACTGGACCTACGCGGGCGGAACGTTCCGAAGCAGGCTGCTACTCGATGCACTGGCAAAGCGGATTGGCCGTCCCCCGGTTTGTCCGAGCTTGCCCCCAATCGGCGGAGCTCTTTTCGCTGCCGCCCAACTTCTCGACTGGCCCACAGATGAAGGCTGGATCGAACGCGTCGCAAAATCGGCGAAGGCGGCGTTTGAGCATTGAACCGATGCCGGGTCTAAACATAAGAAGGATGGGAACATGCGTAAGAAATTCTTGTTACTGCTCACTTCGGCCGCGCTGGCCATCGCTCTCCCTGCTGCCGCACAGGACAAGCCCCTAGCGGGTAAGTCCATCACCGTGCTGATGCCATCGCCACAAGGGCCTGACATTGCATCGGCATTCGAAGCGGAGACGGGCATCCATGTCGATTTGCAGACACTCTCGTGGGATGACATCCGACCGAAACTGGTGACGGCCCTCGTCGCAGGCACTGCCCCCGCCGACGTGACGGAATTCGACTGGTCCTGGACGGGCCAGTTCGCAGCTGCCGACTGGTATATGCCCCTGAACGATGTGGTCGACGCTGACACGATCAAAGACATCGGTGTTGCCAAGATCTTTACCGTCGATGGCAAGCTTCTCGGGATCCCATACACCAACGATTTCCGCGTGATGCTGGTCAACAAAAAGCATTTCGCCGACGCGGGGGTCACAGAGACGCCCAAGACTCTCGATCAGCTGGTCGCAGCGGCAAAGAAAATCAAGGAAAAGGGCATCGCCACTTATCCGATCGGCCTACCGCTTTCAGCTACCGAAGGCGCATCGACGAGCTGGTATCTTCTGACGAAGGCCTTCGGCGGCGAGTTGTTCGACAAAGATTTCAATCCGCTCTTCACCAAGCCTGACTCGGCAGGTTACAAGGCGCTCGCATTTGAGCTCATGCTTCTGAAAGAGGGTCTGGTCGATCCTGCATCTACCGGACTGAAAGATAGCCAGATCAACGAAGGTGTCTTCTCACAAGGGCTCACAAGCATCATGATCTCGGGTGAACCCGGTCGCCTTGGCTCGATGAACGATCCGAAGCAGTCGAAGGTTGCCGGACAGGTCGAGGCAATCCTCGTTCCGACGGAAAGCGGAGAAACACGCAGCTTCGGTCTGCCGGAGGCGCTTGCCATTCCGAACGTTTCCCCGAACAAGGACGCGGCAGTGGCCTTCGTCAAGTGGTTCACAAGCCGCGAGTTTCAAAAGAAAAACATGGCGAACGGCTTCCTTCCGACCAGGACGTCTGCATTGAGCGAGCTGAACTCCGAAGGCAAGTTGAACAGCGGTGACGCGTTGATCGCGCAATCGAAGACCGTCGAAGCGCTTTTCCCGCAGGGAACACCTCCGTGGTATCCCCAGCTCTCGAGCGGCGTGAACACCGCGATCAACAGCGTTGCCAAGGGCCAGATGACCGTTGATCAGGCAGTGGAAAGTATCGCTTACGCAACGAAGCAGGCAATGGCGCAATGAGCGCTGTCTCCTATAGCGGGACCGCGGCGAAGAAGGGTGTCGGCCGGAATGCCGACACCGCGCTAGGCGTGCTGTTGGTGTCCCCGATATTCATAACGATGGCGGCCCTCGTCTTCTACCCGATGACGCGGACGATGTGGGACAGCCTCCATCGGATCAACCCGATGCAAGCCGGGACGCCATTCGTCGGACTTGATAATTACACTCGAATGCTGTCCGACGCCCAGCTCGGCAGCACTTGGATGAATACGCTTATCTACGTTGTGCTGGCGGTTGTCGCCGAAACGGTATTTGGCGTCCTGGCCGCATCGTTGATCAACCAAATCAGGGTAGGTCGGCAGTGGGTGCTCGCGGCGGTCATACTACCGTGGGCTCTCCCGGGTGTCGTAAATTCGGTCATCTGGCTCTGGATATACCAGCCGGGCGCAGGCCTCCTGAATGGTATCCTGACATTTTTGGGACTGCCTTTCGAGAACCATGTCTGGTTCAATGACCGCACGAGTGCGATCATTGCCGTCACTGTCGTCCACGTGTGGCGGATGATGCCTTTAACGATCGTGATCGTACTGGCGGCGATGCAAAGTATCCCGGCGCACCTTTATGAAGCAGCCCGTATCGACGGAGCGACACGACCACAGATGTTCGCTCTCGTCACGTTGCCGCTGGTACGAAGCGCGATCGCTGTGTCGATGACCAACGCTACGGTGAATGCATTCAACCTCTTCGACGAGGCGTGGGTCTTGGGCGGATCAAGCCTGGAAACTCGGCCGATCCTTGTTCAGATCTATCTCGAGACATTCCAGAACTTGCGTTTCTCCTATGGCATGGCCTTGTCGGTTGTCATCACCTTCGTCTCATTGCTCATCTCGCTCGTCTACGTTCTCCGGGTCTATCGCAACACGAGGTTCGATTGATGAAAACATCGCTCCATCATCGTGTGATGATATGGATGGGCATCGCCGTTCTGCTGGTCTGGTCTCTCGGCCCGATCTACTGGACGGTCGCCAGTTCGGTAACGCCAACGGACGACTTCTCGGTCAGGCCGATCCATTTCTTCCCGCAGCATTTCACGTTCGACCACTATTCTCGACTTCTCGGCATCAATGTCGACCGTATCGGAGGGGTCGAGGTATGGCGGCAGTTTCGACTGGCGCTTCTAAACAGCGTGATTACTTCGGCGGCCGCCACGCTTCTATGCGTCGCGGTGTCCGCGCTCGGTGCCTATGCGTTCACTCGCATGCGCTTTCCCGGGCGTGACGTTCTCTTCGGACTGGTTGTGGCAACTCTTGCCGTTCCGGCTTACGCCGTTCTGATCCCGCTCTACCAGATCATGATCAAGATGCATCTCGTCGATACCTATGTCGGGGTTGCCCTTATTTACGTGTCTGCCTACCTGCCGCTGTCGCTCTGGCTGTTGCGCAGCGTGTTCGAAGCGTTGCCGCTGGCACTCGAAGAGGCTGCGCAGCTTGATGGGGCAGGGCGCTTGTACATCCTTTTCAAGATCGTACTCCCCCTTGCAGGCCCCGGTCTGACGGCAGCAGCGATCCTGACGTTTCTAGGGGCCTGGGGGCAGTACCTCGTGCCGCTCATTTTCTCGCCTCAGGCGACCAAGCCGTTGACGGTATTGATCCCTGAGTTCGTCACCAAGAACTTCATCGACTACGGGCTGATCACGGCCAGCGGTTCCATCGCGATCGTTATCCCGGCCTTGGTCGTCATCTTTCTCAACCGATATCTGGTCAGCGGATTGCTGGCAGGCTCGGTCAAGTAATCGGAGCTAAAATGAACACCACCGAAAAAGTCATCCGCGAGCAGTTTCCATTTTGGGAAAAGGCGCGGGGTGCGAACAGTGCGACTGCCAGACAGGACGTCCTCGTTTACGTGGGATGCGGAACTTCCTACTACCTCGCCATGTCGCTTGCCGCCTACGCGAACCGCGCCGGCCGCCGAGCTATCGCGGTTCCCGGTGCCGAATGGCTCAACCGACCCTCCTACTTTTGGTCCGACTGGAAGAACACCCATGTCGTTGCGATCTCTCGCAGCGGTGAAACGACCGAAACCGTTGCCGCCGCGAAAAACAGCCGGGAAAACGGCGCCTTCGTGACGGCACTCACCGTCGAGGCGGACAGTACGCTTGCCAAGAACAGCGATTCGGTCGTCACATCGCCGACACATGCAGAGGAAGGTATCGTCATGACCGCCTCCGCGAGCTTGATGCTCTTGCTCGGTCTGCAGATGGTAGGCTCCGAAATCCCCGCATCGATCGTCGCTTCTGCCCAAACTCTTGCAGAGAAGCTGGATGAAGTCCTCGACTATGAAGTTTTGGACCGCGGCCATTTTGTCTTCCTCGGTGGCGGCCCCTTGTTCGGTATCGCTTCGGAGGGCGCGCTGAAGCTTTTGGAAATGAGCCAGGTTATGACGCAACCGTTTCATCCCCTCGAGTACAGACATGGCCCGATCAGCCTCGTCGACGCCAAGACGGCAGCCGTCATGCTCTACAGCACCGATCAGAAGGATGCGGAAATGAAGCTTGTCGAGGAGCTGCGCGAAAAGGGTGCCTTCGTGATCGGGATCGGCGGTCCGGGCGATATCGAACTCGCGGTCGACTTCGATCTGTCGCTTGCGGGCCTGGCTCTCCTGCCTGCGCTTCAGATCCTCGGAGAGCGGGTCGCGCGGTCCCGCGGCATCGACACCGTCCAGCCAAGGCACCTCACGAAGGTTGTGAAGCTGGCATGAGCGAGATCGTCGACCAGAACCGGAAAATCGCATTCTCCAAGCTTTTCGGCGAACGGAAGCGAGAGTTGCCACGCGGCATCGTTTCCGTTTGCTCCGCACACCCGCTCGTCGTCGAGGCCGCGCTACGGCGCGCCTCTGACGAGGGCAGCGTTGCCTTGATCGAGGCCACCTGCAATCAGGTCAACCAGGAAGGCGGCTACACGGGGATGACACCGGCGGCTTTCCGCAGGTTTATCGAGAGGATAGCCGAAAAGGTCGGCTTCCGTCCAGAAAACATAATTTTCGGCGGCGATCATCTCGGACCCAACCCGTGGAGGAAGCTCGCCGCCGAAGAAGCGATGTCGCGGGCTGCGAAGATGGTGGAAGCCTATGTCGAGGCGGGCTTCGAAAAGTTGCACCTCGACACCTCAACGGGATGCGCCGGGGAAGCAGCGGCTTTGCCTGATGAACTGACCGCCGAGCGGGCGGCACGGCTTGCGAAAGCAGCGGAGGACGCAGCGCGACGCGCCGGCCGCCGACCGCCTGTCTATATCATCGGAACCGAAGTTCCGCCTCCCGGCGGCGCGACACATGCGATCGAGGAACTCGAAGTGACGAGGTCAGAAGCTGCGGCGAAGACGCTGGCTGTGCACGCGGCCGCATTCGACGAGGCGGCCGTCTCGGAGGCAATGGACCGGGTCATAGGGGTCGTCGTTCAGCCCGGTGTCGAGTTCGGAAATGCGAACGTGGTCTTGTATAAACCTGAAAAGGCCCGCGAACTTGCATCCAGACTCAATCGTATGCCGGGTTTGCTATTCGAGGCCCATTCTACGGATTATCAGACCGCTGAGGGACTTTCCTCTCTCGTCGATGACGGATTTGCGATCCTGAAAGTCGGACCCGGTCTGACCTTCGCACTGCGGGAAGCGTTTTACGCTCTTGATGCGATCCGAGCCATTCTCTTGCCGGAACGTACCGCAGGCAATTTGCCAGCAGAAATGGAAGCGATCATGGTAGGCCAGCCGCAGCATTGGTCGGGCCATTATCATGGCTCCAGCGATGAGATGCGATTGCAACGGCACTTCAGCTACAGCGACCGCATTCGCTATTACTGGCCAGAGAGCGAGGCACTGCGCGCGGTGGAAAGCTTGTTTGCAGAGCTTCCCGATACAATCCCTGAAACCCTCATAAGCCAGCACCTGGCTCGTGTTTACCCAGACGTTGTAGCGGGACGGGTACCGCCGCGAGCGAGGGATCTCTGCCTCGCAGCGATCGACAGCGCGTTAACGCCCTATTCGGTGGCAACGGCCACTACTCGTCAGTTGCGATAAGCGCAGCCCTCGCCGCAAAAGCGTTCAAACCGGAGATACCCATGGCGTCAGTCAGCGTCGCGAATGCTCGCAAGAGTTATGGCCACCACGAGATCCTTCACGGGGTCGACATTGATATCCAGGACGGCGAATTTGTCATCCTCGTCGGCCCGTCGGGGTGCGGGAAATCCACGCTTCTGCGGATGATTGCTGGGCTCGAAGAGATTTCCGATGGGCGAATCTCCATCGGAGGTCGCGTCGTCAACGACGTAGCGCCAAAGGAAAGGGACATTGCGATGGTGTTCCAGTCATATGCTCTTTATCCTCATATGACCGTCGAGGAGAACATGGGGTTCTCGCTCAGACTGGCAAAAGCTCCTAAAGACCAGATCAAGGCGCGCGTTCGAGAAGCAGCCCAGATATTGAGCCTCGAACATCTTCTCGAACGCCATCCCCGCAACCTGTCAGGAGGGCAGCGCCAGCGCGTCGCGATGGGTCGAGCTATCGTTCGCAATCCGCAAGTGTTCCTTTTCGACGAGCCGCTTTCCAATCTCGATGCGAAGCTACGCGTGCAGATGCGCTCGGAAATAAAACAGCTGCACCAGCGGTTGAGGACGACCACGATCTACGTGACGCACGATCAGATCGAGGCGATGACCATGGCCGATAAGATCGTTGTGATGCGTGATGGCTACGTGGAGCAGATCGGTTCGCCCCTCGACCTCTACGACCGCCCGGAGAACCTTTTCGTCGCTGGGTTCATCGGCTCACCCGGAATGAACTTCATCAAGGGCAAGAGCATAGGGGGCAGCTTTGTTTCAAACGATGATGTCACACTTCCGTTGCCTCCGGGGATTTCGGTTCATGATAGCCACGAGATCACTTATGGCATACGACCCGAGCACCTTGGCGTGGAGGGCGACGGCTTGAACGGCGAGGTCGTGCTTGTCGAACCGACCGGTGCCGAGACGCAAGTGACCGTGAAAGTCGGGCCTGACCAGATGATTGCAAGTGTTAGGGAGCGCCTTGACCTTAGAGCCGGCGATCATATCAAATTGTCGCCCAATCTCGCGAAGGTGCATTTGTTCGACTCGGTGAGTGGAACGCGGCTTACGTCGTAAATGTATCCGCTTGCCGGCTATGGGAGATCATATTGAATAAGATCCTAGTTATCGGAGAAGTCCTCGTCGAGATCGTCGCGCTCGAAAAAGGCTATGGCTTCCGATCTCCCATGAACCTAGTCGGCCCGTTCCCGTCCGGTGCGCCACCGATTTTCATCGACCGAGCCGCAAAACGGTTCTGTCGCAAACAGGTAGCGAACCGACCGCCGGCATTGGGATCCGTGATTTTCTGCCCTGTTTCCCTGCAAACCGTGTCTTGGTGAGGTGAAGGGTATCCAACTCTTCGGGCCCGAAAACGGTATTGCCAAGTTGTTTGAGGCTGGTTGCGTGCCATTACGGGGCGGCTATTTTACGCCGCCATTTCAGCGGTGTACTCGGCCCACAGGCCGAATGCGTCAATCCGTGCATGGCGGTATGAAATGGCGGTAAGACTGTCGCGGCGAGGGCGGAAGATCGTATTGATTTGGTCATGAGCTGACAGGAAGCGTTGCGCCTGACGAGGCGATTTGAACCGCCCCATGATCTTCTCGCGTTTTCGGGTCAACCGGTGCGAGTTTTCAATTCTGTTGTTCAGGCCCTTATGCGCCCGATGATCGGCATCCGGCGCCAGGGTCTGTATAAGCTCGACGTAGCTGCCAAGCTTGTCCGTCACGACGACGCGCGGCTCGCCAAATTGCCCCTGACCAGTCCGGAGAAGAAACGCTTGGCCGCCTTGGTGTTGCGGCGCCGCTGAACCAAGATGTCGAGCACATC
The DNA here is from genome assembly GCF_051811145.1 of Rhizobium sp. 11_C7_N12_5. NCBI lineage: Bacteria > Pseudomonadati > Pseudomonadota > Alphaproteobacteria > Hyphomicrobiales > Rhizobiaceae > Rhizobium > Rhizobium sp. 11_C7_N12_5. The sequence continues at coordinate 1,465,314 of NZ_JBPWPY010000002.1, read as the reverse complement.
GCCATCAGCATCGATCGCCCGCCAGAGCCAGACTTCTGTCCGCCGATTGCAATGACGGCCTCATCCATATGCCACTTGTCATTTGGCTTGGGGCGGTCCCTGCGAATGCAGGTGGCAAAATGGCGATCAAAGCGATTAATCCATAATCGGACAGTTTCCCGGCTGACGATCACGCCGCGTTCAGCAAGCAGGTCTTCCACATCCGTCGTGCTCAGCGAAAACCGGTGAATAGGCCCACACCGCATAAGCAACAATCTCACGCGGAAAGCGAGACCCCTTCAGCCGGGGAAAAAGGCTCGGCAATTTCATTGCGCCTCGATACCTGATAAGCTAGCCTCAAACAACTTGGCAGTACCGTTCCGGCAGGTGATGAACCGGCTTCCGCCGGAATTCCCCTCAGATCGGCTCGTGAGAACAGTGCGGCTTTCCGCCGGGCTTGATCTGTGGAGGCCCGTAAACTGGTTTGCGGCTCTGGCTTTGCGGCCGCTCTGATCAGTGGAAAGTCGAGCGCTCGATGACTGGGCGCTCATGTCAAACCCCAATTGAAGAGGGAATATGTATGCGTAGAAGCTTCATATCGACTGCGGACGTGGTGGATATCCTGTCCATCCAAAGGGTTTTGAGCCGGGTTGGATCGTATGCCGATCAAAAGCGATGGGAAGATCACCGCCAACTTTTTTCGGATGAGGTGGTCATTGATTTCGGAGGTGTCAAACCGTCGCAGATCATTAGCTCCGATAATCTGATGAAATGGAACAAGGCGTCCTGTAAGGGCGTGAAGACCCAACACATGTTCACAAACCAGGATGTGGAGATTATGGGCGATACCGCGACAGCTACCTCAATCTGTGCAACATATGCTGCAGCTAGCAGAGCTTGACGATTATCTTGTCTGGGATCTGTCCCTTAAGTTCGAAATGCAGATGTAAATAATACGCCTGTCCATCGCCGCCGCGACTTATACTCCTACGCCGCTGCGTTTGATGTTTGAGCTCCATTGGTGATAGGTTCAAAGCTATCCAGCTGGAGCATCATCGACTTCTACCCTGCTGATGCTCGTTCGACGTAACGCAAAATTCTGGTGACAGTTGACCGACTAACACCTGCCTCTCGGACGATACAATCCGTTGACTTACCTTCGGCCTTCAGCCGCAATACGTCGTCGGATTTGTGTCTCATGGCGGAAGCTGACGAATCACGTGCCACCCGCGTGCCGAGGGAGAGGGACACTGTATTTTCGAGCGCTGAGGTTTCGTAATCCTCGGTCTTAACGGGCGCCATAACACGCTCCTTTGCAATCATTGGACTGTCAGAATTAATGACGCCGATGTTGCTGCGAGTAAATTCAGATCTTAGGAGTATCTGATGCAAGCTTTATTCGGTACGGACGCTGAGGCACGCATACCGGCCTCGTTGCAATACTAGTGAACCGCGTACAAAATAACTTACTCTGGAACCGACGCCATTTGAAATGCCGTCTTTTGTAAGTATGCGGATTCCGACGTGAAGCCGGCATTCCGATCAAAGACCGGCACGCCCGAAGAATATCGACCGATGTTCGAAGTGAACGTTTTTGGTCTTGTCGAAACTACAAAAGCAGCCTTGCCCATCCTGCGACGTTCGAGGGGAACGATCGTCAACATGTCGTCCGGCGCAGGGATCGCGGGCAGCGGCGGCGGCGGATATTACAATGCCGCAAAGTTTGCCGTGGAAGGGATTTCCGAAGTGCTCGCCGGCGAGCTGAAGCAGTTCGGCGTCCGCGTACTGATCGTTGAGCCTGGGCCGTTTCGCACCGATTTCCTTGGGCGCTCCATCACGATGGTGGCCAATGAGATGCCGGAATACGCCGCGAGCTCGCGCAAGCACTACCGTGAAACCAACAACGGCAGTCAGGCGGGCGATCCCGACAAGGCGATCGCGGTGATCCTGCAGGCAGTCGATGCCGATGACGCCCCGCTTCATCTGCCGCTCGGCCCGATCGCGCATTCGATCGCTGAGCGAAAGCTGGCGTCCTTCCGCAGCGATATCGACGCCTGGCGCGAGATCACGATTGCCACCGATTTCGACTAGCACTGACCGCTGGCCGCAAAATCTTTCGAACGTTAACATCGACTGGAAAATCATTATGATCGCAACTTTGAAGGGGTTTACCCAACAGCTGGTGCCGGTGATTGGCATCAAGATTAACGCCGTCACGGGGGGGCGCGGGTCCGCCGATCCTTCTGCTTCACGGCTGGCCGGAGATATGGTGGGAATGGCATCATATGATGCCGCTGCTGGCCGAGTATTTCAGCGTGGTGGCCATGGATCTGCGCGGCGCGGGTTTTTCCGACTGCCCGCTTGACGGCTATGACAAAGCGACGATGGCGCGCGACGCGCACGAGGTCATGGTTGCGCTTGGGCATGAACGCTACGCCGTGTGTGGCCATGACATTGGCGGAATGGTGGCATTGCCGCAGGCCGCCATTTATCGAGAAGCTGTTACGCACCTGGCCGTTCTCGACGTTCCGCTTCCCGGCTGGACACAATGGGAGGCGACGACTGCAGGGATTTGGCACTTCAGCTTCCATATGAACCGGGATTTACCAGAGCGCCTGATTTATGGCCGTGAATATGATTATGTTTCGAGCTTCATGGCGGAGCGGTTCTACGATCACAGCACCTTCAATCCGGCGGACATCGAGATCTACGCGAAAGCAATGGCCCTTCCTGGCCGCACGCGTGGTGGCATGGAATGGTATCGTACCTTCGCTGCCGATCATGCGGCCGCGCTCGAGTACAAGAAGCAACCGCTCGATATACCGGTGCTAGGTCTCGGCGGGGATAAGCGCTTTGGTGCGGATATGGTCCCGATGCTTAAGGAGTTTGCCAGCGACGTGACTGGCGGCTCGATTGCGCGGTGCAGCCACTATGTCGCGGACGAGCGGCCGGATGAAGTAGCGGCCGCTCTGATCGATTTCCTCAAGGCCAATTGAAATTCTCTAATGCCCCGTCGCGGGCGCGCGGAGCACGACATTGCAGGCGATTTTCGCCCGCAACTATCGCGTTCGTCGATTCAACAAGAAAGGAAAACTACTATGACCACACCTGTCGTTCGCGGCGTTAATCATATCGGCATCACGGTGCCCGACATCGAAGCAGCAAAATCGTTTCTGGTGGAAGCGTTTGGCGGCCAGGTGATCTACCAGTCCTTCGGACCGCAGGATCCGCCGCGGTAGGGACCCGAGTTCGAGCGGGCCACTGGCGCTTTCCCTGGAACGGTCGTGCGTGCACAGGCGATGGTTAAGATCGGAACCGGACCGAACATCGAGCTCTTCGAAATGCACGGCCCCGAACAAGCCCAGCCCGTCCGGCCGAGCGACTTCGGCACTACGCACTTCGGTGTCTACACCGACGACATCGACGCATCGGTGGAGTGCTTCGAAAAGGCTGGAGGCACGTCTCTTGCCGCACCGCGCGCTATTCCCTACGCAACGGAAAAAGGTGCTGGAAACAAGGTCTGCTACTGCCGCATGCCTTGGGGCACGGACGATTGAGTTCATCACCACTCCCGACCGCATGGCCTACCATGACCAAACGGATCTGCGCCGGTGGCAGGACTAGGACAGAGCGGTATGAGTTTTGAAAACACAACGTCTCGCCGCAGCTTTCTGTCCTTCTCTGCGATGGCTGCGGCCCCGGCGCTGGCAGGTTGCGCCTCCACCTCCGGCGCCGGCCGGATGGTGGGGCAGCAGCCGACGCCTCTCCCAGATCCGATCCGCCCCATTCAGACCGCCCCGGCGCCGACGGATGCAGAGCTGGCCACACCATGTACGGCCCAATTGAGAATGGTGGCTTCCTCATTCCGCCGGTTCCTTACCAGCAGATCGATCCGCGCCACTATTGCCATCAGGTCATCGATCTGACTGGCGAGGCACTCGGCACCATCGTCGTGGACACCTCCTCGTGCTTTCTCTATATCGTCCAGCCGGGCGGGACTGCGATGCGCCACGGCGTCGGTATCGGCCGCGAGGGCTTGCTTGGCGGGGCGATGGCCTCATCCAGTAACGTCAGAAGTGGCCGCGCTGGAAGCCGCCGAATGGCGTTGATGCACGGATCGCCTAACGATGATGGGATAGTTGGCTGCGATCGCCTCAACCTCGTGCCACCGCTATGCCCTTCAAACACAATGCCGCCCGCCGCCATCGTATCGGCAAGATGAAGTTCAAGGGGACGAACTGGGCATAATACGAAGCTGGCCTTCGCCGTCGCGGCAGTCTGACACTCCTCCGGGTGTCAAGCGAAGTGAAGATTTGACCCCGCGGCTTCTCATTTCGCCTGCCACCGGGGTTTCCTGGTTAGAATAAGTTGGCAGTCAGCGTCTAATGCGTCGTAATTTCCACCGCTATTCTTGGGTGCCCGCGATAGTCTCGCGCTCACTTGCGTCTTCAACGTCGCTCGCGACAGGCAGGGTATCCCGATGCTCTCGGATGAATTCCTTTCGTGCGGCGAGCTTGGATACTTCGTCGTTCCCAATCGCTACACCACCAGGCGCGAACTCACCGTCAATCTGCTTCTCCGCCCGTTCCCAATGTTCAAGGTGTTTGCCCTCGGGCTTTCCTTCATGCTCCCATATGGCATACGCCCGCTCTCGGATCTCGTTTTCGCGATCGCGGACGTTGGACGGCTGCGAAGTTTCAACATTCCCACTAGCTGTAGGGTCGATTGATGATTTGGTTATCCTGTCGCGTGCCATGATGATCTCCTCTTTGGGTTATCAACAAATGTGAGGAGCGAATGTTCCAAACATGGTTGCGCTATGCGCACGCCGGGCGCGACCGCTTCGAATACGGGATCGAGGACCGATCGCTGGGAGGAGGCGCCGTTAAGTGCCCTAGCTTCCGACGCGACGGGAACGCAGTTCCACCCGCGAACGTTGCGCTGCTCGCGTCCTGCCGGACCAGCCGCACCAAACCCACCACCAAAGAAGTTAGCTCGCTCGGAATAATGCGAGGAGCGGGATGTCTACCCTCATGAACACTTCGAGAAAGATCAGGATATGACAGTGACAGCCTTCTTTTGCGGTATGCGCATTCTGGTGGCGACATCGTTCCTCGCCATCGCGCCGTTCATGGGTCGATGAGACGTATGTGAAGGTCAAGGGCAAGTAGGGCGTCTTTACCGAACCGTCGGCAACACCGTGATTCGATCGATCCCTTTCTGTCCCCGAGCTACAATACCAAGGCCGCAAAGCGCTTCCTAAGCAAGGCACTTTCTAGCTTTATCCATCAATGAGAACGGCGCCTTTCTAGTTGCGCAGGCGGTGGAAGATGCCCAGCCAGAATTGATGTTCTTCATCGTCACCCTCGCACCAAGCCTCAAATGCGCACCATGCCACGGTCGTTGGCGCGCTGTCTCCGCAAAGCGCGATCGTGTCATGGACTATTTGATGATTATTACGAGCAGTATCGGATTTGCCGTCAAAGCAGCCGCCAGAACGCGTCGTTGAATTTCGAGACAAGTCAATACCTCCTGCGTCCGGCGCAGGGAGTTGATTTTGGAGCCGGACGTTGGAAGCTCATTTAGGAGCTGCGAAGGTCGATCCAGCCGACCATCCTATCGTCCTAGGCATTTTGCTCGTGACAAACATGTCACGCCGAAAGGGCTTCGTGGAAGAAATCCGAATTCTTAATTCTGCGACTATGATCGTTTCCGTGAGCGGCGATCGGCTTCTTCCACCTCTATCCTCAATACTTCAAGATGATCCTGACAGACTGCTTCCACCTGATCGATCAAATCCGTCGTGCGGTTCAAGAGCCAGGCGAGCGCCTCACGGCTTATCTCATAGTGCTTTGAATAGCGCGCCTTGACATATGCTTCATTGAGAATGTTGAACCAGGCGACAAAGCGCTGCTGATCGCGGGGCCAAGCGTTCGCCAACTGCTGCGCCTGACTTTCAGCGAGGCCACGCAGGTGCTTGAGATTGTGGGAGGCTGGGCTGTAGTTGGTCAGCACGAGCAGCAATGTTGCGTAAGCCTGCTCGATCGATTGGTGCAGTAGGAATGCCGCTTCCTTAAGCTTGCCTTTCGCCGTAAAAAACTCAACTCCCTCCGAGAAGCTCTTCGCGAGAGGCAGCCGATCTTGCAAATACTCTGCTGCAAATTTGTAGGCGTCCGCAGGGTGAAGAAGATTGGGATTGGCTAGCGGCGTGTCATCAAGCTCATATAGCACAATGCCATCTCGGCGGAGGTCGACGAACAAATACCGGCCTTGCTTGAGTAGGGTGTTTACCTCGCGAAGTGAATGCACGATGAAGTTCACCGGCGTCTTGATTTCCGGCAAATGCATGAACCGATCCGCGGCCTTCTGCCAATAGCCGGAGAAATCGGTAAGCTTGCGATTGTTGACGACAATCAGCAGATCGAAGTCCGAGCGGTATCCTTTTTTGGTATACGGCTCATCGACCCAGCCACCCCGCGCATAAGATCCGAACAAGATGATTTTCAGGATGCGGCCACGCTTCTTGAAGTCCGCTGAGCCGCCCTTCAGCGCGTCTTCAAACTCCTCATGTAACACCTCGATGACCCGAGCGAGCTCGCGCTGCTTGAGCGGCGGTAGATGGTCGATGCTGGACTTCATGAACAAGGGCGGCTCTTTCACGGACATTAGATAGGCATAAAGGAGCTTGCGCTCCAAATCCACAGGGTGCGCGAAGGCTGCGAGAAAAGCAACAAAAATGTTGCATCAAAAATCGGAGAATCATACTAGACTTTTATGTAGGAAATGCGAATATTGAGCGACGTAGCGCCAAAATCGACAGAAATATGCGAAATGCGACGATTTTTCCGCTATGTTTGATGCAGCATAATTCCAAATCATTGATCTGGTAGCTACAAGAGAAGGGCTGTCGTATGAACCCAGAGGTGCTTTTCTGGTCGCAAAATCCCGACTTTTATCTCGTGTTCAGCCACATTCTCGCAGTGGAGGGGCTGAGTTGCGTGCTCTTGGACGAGGAAGAGGTGGGAGAGCTTGCAGGACGCACATCTGTTTTAGCGATTGTCCTCGACACCGAAAACAATGCTGAGCATGCGCTGCGCGTTTGCAGCCTGATCAAGGCCGATCGGACAACGGCGCATATTCCTTTGCTCGCGCTGATTCCCGGCGGCGATGAGCGGCACTATCTGGATCTCCTCAAGGCCGGTGTGACCGAAAGTTTTGTTCGCCCGATTTCGCCGGCAAGGATATTGGGCTATCTGCAATCTCTCCTGTCGGGATTGCCTCTGGGAATGGGAGGCATTCGGCGGGACGGCAGTACGTTCAACGTTTGGAAACTCAGTATCGAGGTAAGCAAGAGGCTGGTCAGGCACGGTTCGAAAGAAATTCAGCTAGGCCCGATCGAATTCAAGCTTCTATGCCGTTTGCTTCAAGCACCAGGCCGCGTCTTCAGCCGATCGGAACTCATCGAAGCGGCCTGGCCTCCGAATTACTATGTCCAGCCAAGAACGGTCGACGTTCATGTCGGCCGGTTGCGCCGCATGCTGGAGCAGATGATCGGTCGCAACATTATCCGCACGATCCGGTCCAGCGGTTACGCGGTTGAATTTGGCTAGTCCCTACAGCTTCACATATGATCGACTATGTCACATCAGGCATATTGTATATTGCAGAAGATTTCCGGCCCCGTTTATTGAAGTTGCTGGGGCGATGATTTCAACCTCCGGTCTGCACACTGACTGACCGGAGTTTGAAATATGGAAAAGAAGATTTCCGCACGTTCTAATCGAAACGGGAAAGCAACTCATCGTAATACGGGCAGCTTGATCGATACGGCTGGGCGCCATTTCGAAGCTGCCCATTACCAAGGTATCATGTCGATTTACGCCCATCCGTCGGAAGGTAGGGCCGTCAGGCCGAACTTCGAGGATCGCGTGGTTGTCGACTTTGTCCGATGCTCCTATTTGGGTCTGGACAATCATCCCGACATTGTCGAGGGTGCCGCTGAAGCCGTACGGAGTTCGGGCACACTGCATTGGTCGTGCGCCCGCACCCGGTTGAACTTTGCAAGTCTCGGTGAATTGGAAGAATCCCTCTCCGATCTCTTCGCCGCGCGGGTGATCACTTACACCACAGTGCTCGCAGCCAATATGAGCGCCCTGCCGTTGGTCGCATCTGGCCATCTTACTGGTGGTCTTAAGCCCGTCATGGTGTTCGATCGCCTAGCGCACGCAACCCTTGCCCACCACAAAGGAACCATTGCCCAGGAGACACGTGTCGAGACAATAGCCCACAACGACCTCGATGCTCTCGAGCGGCTATGCCGCCAGAATAAAGCCGTCGCATACATCTGCGACGGCGTCTACTCCATGGGTGGCAGTGCTCCGATATCCGCGCTGCGCCGTGTCCAAGAGCAATATGGCCTGTTTCTCTATATTGACGATGCGCACGGAATCTCGCTCTTCGGCAGGCGTGGTGAAGGCTTTGCGAAGTCCCTAATTGGTGAATTGGGCGACAGGACCATTATCGCAGCCTCTCTCGGCAAAGGCTTTGGTGCATCTGGCGGCATGCTCATGCTGGCTACGGCGCATCAGGAGGTCCTGTTCCGCAGATTTGCAGTGGCTCATGCATTTTCGGCATCGCTCAACACGGCCGCTATTGGTGCCGGCCTGGCATCCGCACAATTGCATCGAACCGAAGAATTACCCCATCTGCAGCGAACGCTACAGCAAAAAATAGCCTTGCTTGACGGTCTGATGCCGACGGAACAGCATGGAGCCCGGCTTCCGATCCGCACTGTCCATTTTGGTGATGAATTACTCGCGATTGGCGCCGCGACGAGTCTCTTCAGGCAAGGCTTTTACACCTCGGCGATCTTCTTTCCCACCGTATCAAGGGGCAACGCCGGCCTGAGGATATGCGTCACTGCAGGCCACGCAGATGAGGAAATCCGGTCTCTCTGCGCAGCAGTAGTTGCGATCCAGGATGAAATCCAGGCAAATTCGGAATAATCGGCGAGCAGATCTCGGCGACGAGTTCAAACGGCACATCTGATCTCGCATCCTGCAAACGTCATTCTGTGATCGGCGACCATTTGGAGCGCCGACCTAGCAGTAGCTGCAAGAAACGAAGATCCGAGGCGTATAAGTGGATTTAGTCCAAATCGCTTGCAAACGCTCTATAGAAACGCAGGTTCTCGCGAGGTTTGGCGAGCCTTTTTGACGAGGGGCGCGAGCCAATCGTTCGTCCGCAGTTAGAAAGCGCTTGTTCAGCATCTTTTCTGCGCAAAACCGATATTGCAGATGCGATCATCTGCAATCGGTCATCGAATTATAGTGCATTATAATATATAGTATAATCGCACCCCTTGCCCGTGCTAGCTACTCTGCCCAAAGGCTCGAAGCTTCTCAAAAATCTCAGGTGCGATCTCGAATTGACGTGCCTTGCCGCGTCCCATGGAATTCTTCACGAAGGTCTCCGTGAGCATGCCACGTTTGAGTAGCGGTTCTATGACTTCCGAAACGCCCATACGCGTCAGCTTCGTAATTTCAACGAGATTTGAGATAGTTAGGGCCTGATGCCCCTGATTCATGATGTAGAGAATGCTCATCATACCGACCTGCTTCAGTCTGGATTGCGGCGTCTCGTCTTCCTGCGGATGGTCCATGATTTCGCGCAGGATGAAGGCTGCGAACGAAAGACTGTGCAATTGTGTGTTGAAGGTGCTTGTCATCTTTTTAACTGCGTTATATAAGTTAGTATGAGCGACGAAAGACTTCCCAAGGGAAGTCGCAACGATCGCTTGATGCTGTCACATCGAAGGGTCCTAGCCATGAAAAACCTTCTGGTTGGTATAGTCTCCGCCGTTGCCGGCTGTGTTCCCATATACCTTATTTTAGGGGGTGATGCGCGCGCCGATGACTGGGGATGCCAGGTTATCCTGTGCCTTTCCAATCCGGGTGGCCCAACGCAATTTGCCGAATGCCGCCCACCGATCAGCAAGCTCTGGCAGGCGCTCGCCAAGGGGGCTTCCTTTCCAACTTGCAGCGGCGTCGGCTTCCGGGCCTCCCAACCCGGCTATGAACCCTATTCATGCAATGACGGCTATAGCCTTTCCGCACGCTATGGTGACCGCGGCCAGGAGGCCATCTGTATTTCCGCAACGCTTCAAAAGGTCGATGCCCGATATTGCCGCTCCGGCCGCGATAGCGCTGCCGAAAACACCGATTTGGTCGCTTTGGCTCGATGGCAGCGTAGGGAAAGGCACCTGCAATGCATGGGTTATCCGACTGAGCGACCGAGCAGGCGCTTGCAGCCGCATTACGTCGACGTGACCATCGACGGTGTCGGTAGCCAACGTGTGTGGTATTGACCGATGACCGTCGCCTTCACAGATCTTGCTGAAACCTGCGCACCAGCGGTTGCGATGGAAACGCTGGCTGCCGTCGTCAGCCTGGAAAGCAATTTTCAGCCCTTCAATATCCGCATCAATAGCGGCCTTCCGCTTGAGCGGCAGCCAAAAAGCAAGGCGGAGGCGATCGAAACCGCAGTCACGCTGGTTGCTGAGCACCAGGACATCCAGCTCGGGCTTGGCGGTGTGGGGATCGAGGAACTGCGTAAGCTCAATCTAACAATCTCCGATGCTTTCGATCCCTGTCTCAATCTTAAGGCGACCGCGACCTTGCTCGACGGTTACTATCGTCTGGCGGTCCGCGCAGGTGCTGTTTCGGGACAGGCCGAGCGCGTGATGCTGCAATCCTATTATGGGCGCTCCGATCCTTCCGTCGGGAAAATGGTTCGATATGACGAGCAGATCCGGCATGAGGCAAAGCGGCTTTCGGCGAGATTGGCCTCGTTGGCGATCGGGCAGGGACCTCACAGGCCGGATGGTGTCGACGCCAAGGCAATTGCGACACCCTCCGTCGCTAACTCCGAGGCATCGCAACAGCCGGTAGCGAGAGCGCCATTCTGGGATGTGTTCAATGTGGCGCGACGCTCGTCCGCGCTCGTTTTCCAAAACGATCAACCGGAGCAGCCTGAATGATATCAAGGATTAACATCCGTGCACTTGCGGCCATTGTCTCTATGGCTGCTGTGTTTTCGGCAGTCACGATCGAACCCGCCTTCGCCCAGAGCACCGGCGGCATCGAGACGGTTCTGCAGAACATCGTCACATTGCTCACGGGCAATGTCGCCAAGTTGCTCGCGACGATCGCCGTCATCATCGTCGGAATTGCGTGGATGTTCGGTTATCTCGATCTGCGAAAGGCAGCCTATGTCGTGCTTGGCATCGGCATCATCTTCGGTGCCTCGCAGATTGTCAGTACGATCTCAGGGGGCTGAGACAATGCCAGACAAAGTCAAACTTGAGGAAGACACGCTTTTTCTTGCTTGCACGCGGCCGGCGATGATTGCCGGTGTCACAATGGAAGCTATGGGCGCCAACGTCATGATGACGACAATCCTCTACATCATCGCAGGCTCGATCGCCTACGCGCTTGTCGGTGTAGTCTTCCATCTCATCTTTCGCGCGCTCGTCAAGCATGACCACAACATGTTCCGCATTCTGCTCGCCTGGATCGAGACGCGCGGCCGTTCGCGCAATGGCGCCTACTGGGGCGGTGCTTCGCTGACGCCATTGAGGCTCGTGCGGCGCTACGATGAGAGGGACTTGGGCCTTGCATAGCGCTTCTCTCCTCAAATCCCGCGAACTCGATCCAGAGACCTTCATCCCCTATATCCGTCATGTAGATGAGACGGTGATTGCGCTCGATTCAAGAGCTCTAATGGTGATGATCTCAATTGAGGGCGTATCGTTCGAGACAGCCGATAGTCTAGATCTGAATGGCCTTTATCGCGACCTCAATACGCTCTACCGCAATATCTCCGACGAGCGTTTGGCAATCTGGACCCATATCATCCGGCGCCGCGACGACACCTATCCCGATGGCGAATTCTCCAATCCTTTCTCGGCATCGCTCAACGGCAAATATCGCGAGCGAATGGTGCGGGAGGACTTGTTCCGCAACGACCTCTATCTCAGCTTGCTATGGTATCCGAACCGCGATCCCGCTGAGAGGTTTGCGAGCTTATTAGTGCGGCTGCGCAAAGCGCGCAACACAGCTTCCGAGCTCGACGCGGATGGGGTGAAGCATCTGCGTGACAAGCTCGCTGATCTAATGGCGGGGCTGCAGCGTTTCGCGCCCCGCGTGTTGTCGATTTGCGATGAGAAGGGCATTCTGTTTTCCGAGCCCAGCGAAGTGTTGCATCAGATCATCGGCGGTCGCCGTGAGCGTATTCCGCTGACACAGGGAAGGATTTCCGCCGCCATTTATTCTGATCGCGTGATCTTTGGACGAGAGACGGTTGAGATCCGCCACGAGGGCGCCAGCCGCTTTGCCGGCATGTTCGGCTTCAAGGAATATCCGGCGAGGACCCGCAGCGGCATGCTCGACGGCATTCTATCGGTCCCTTTCGAGTTGATCCTGACGCAGTCCTTCGCTTTCACCTCAAAAACGGATGCGCGCTCCATCATGGGACGCAAGCAGAACCAGATGGTGAGTGCTGGCGACAAGGCGGCGTCACAGATCGAGGAACTCGATGCGGCGATGGACGAGCTCGAATCGAACCGTTTCGTGCTTGGCGAGCATCATCTGACGCTTGGGGTATTCGCCTCCACGGTCAAGGAACTAACCGACAATCTCGCCAAGGCTCGCTCCCATCTGACCAGTGGTGGCGCCGTCGTTGCACGTGAGGATCTCGGGCTTGAGGCGGCCTGGTGGGCACAATTGCCGGGTAATTTTCGTTATCGAGCACGCTCAGGCGCAATCACATCGCGGAATTTTGCAGCACTCTCGCCGTTTCATGCCTATCCGTCGGGCAAGAAGGACGGCAATGAATGGGGGCCGGCCGTCGCCATGCTCAAGACCGCGTCAGGTGCGCCGTTCTATTTCAATTTCCATTGCGGCGATCTCGGCAATACTTTCGTCTGTGGCCCGTCGGGCGCCGGTAAGACCGTGCTGGTCAATTTCATGCTGTCACAGCTCGAAAAGCACGATCCGCACATGGTCTTTTTCGATAAGGACCGTGGCTCCGATCTCTTCGTGCGCGCCGCCGGCGGCATTTATCTGCCGCTCAGGAACGGGGAGCCGACGCGATGTGCGCCGCTGAAGGCGCTGGAGTTGACGCCGGCAAACAAGGTGTTCCTAGCCCGCTTTATCGGCAAGCTAGTCAGCTCGACGGCACGCGATCTCTCCGCTCGCGAAGCCGACGAGATTGCTCTCGCGATCGAAGGCCTCGTCGATTTGCCAAGAGGACAGCGCACGATCGGGGCGCTGCGCGCGTTCCTTAATAATGCCGATCCGGAAGGGATTGCCGCCAGACTGCGCCGCTGGGAGAGCGGAGGGCCACTAGGCTGGGTCTTCGATAACGAGGCCGATGACATCGGCATCGGTTCCAAATTCCTCGGCTACGACATGACGGACTTTCTCGACAACGAGGAGATCCGCACGCCGCTCATGGCCTATCTCTTCTACCGCGTCGAACAATTGATCGATGGCCGGCGCATCATCATCGTCATCGACGAGTTCTGGAAGGCGCTACAGGACGAGAACTTTATCGATCTCGCCCAGAACAAGCTTAAGACCATCCGCAAGCAGAACGGCTTGATGCTTTTTGCCACGCAAAGCCCTCGCGATGCCATCAACTCAGCGATTGCGCATACCATCATCGAACAATGCCCGACGCAGGTCTTCCTGCCGAACTCACGTGGCGATCGTGCCGACTATGTCGATGGCTTCAAGCTTACCGAACGGGAGTTCGAGTTGCTTTCGCGCGAGCTCTCCATCGAGAGCCGCCGTTTCATCGTCAAGCAGGGGCACAACAGTGTTGTCGCCGAGCTCGATCTCGGCGGCTTCGATGACGAACTCGCAATCCTCTCCGGCCGGACAGCAAATATTGAACTCGCCGATGCAATCCGCGCCGAACTTGGAAGTGGCGAGGATGACTGGTTGCAGCCTTTTCAGCAAAGAAGGAGTGCAGGCTGATGTTTCGACCCAAACTGGCTACCCTGACGATGGCGGTCGCCCTAATTCTTTCAACCAGTCCCGCGGACGCACAGGGCATACCTGTGATCGACCAGGCAGCGATTGCCAAACAGATCGAAAGTATCATTCAGCTCAAATCGCAGCTTGATGCGCTGAACCGGCAGATCCAACAGGCCGAGCAGCTTTATGGCTCTCTGAACAAGCTGACAAATATGGCCGATATTGCCGGCGTCTTAAACGATCCCTCGATCCGAAAGGCGTTGCCTGAGGATTTCTCCACTATTGAGCGCCTTCTTAAAGGTTCAGGTTCAGGTGCGCTCGGTGACGCCGCCTCAAAATTCTTAAGCAACAATTCGACCTATAAGACGAGTGCCAATGATTTTTACGCCCAGGAACTGTCGCGCGTTCAGAACAGGAATGCCGGACAGATGAGCCTCGGTCAGCAGATCTACGACGCCGCAACCAAGCGGATCGACGGCATCGACCAGCTGCGCCAACAAATCTCGTCAGCAAGCGACGCTAAAGACATTGCCGACCTACAGGCGAGGTTGCAGGCAGAGACGGCCTTTCTCCAGACCGATGTGCTGAGAATGCAAGGCCTGCAGATGGTGCAGCAGGCCGAGAGGCAGATCGATGAACAGCGCAAGGCCGAAGATTGGCGCAAGCGCATGGATGCCATGGGAGCGGCACTGCCATGAAGTTTCTTGTTCTCTTCACACTGGTCGTCTCATTGTTCGGCTGCTCAAAGGAATCCGAGCGTGTCCATTCCGTCGAGGAATTTCTTGCGGACGAGCAGCTGCTTACCAACACGATTGCAAAGTGCCGCAACAATCCGGGTGAACTCCAAGGCACGCCAAACTGCATGAATGCCGCAGCAGCCGGTTGGAAAGCTCGCCTAGAGCGCATGGGTAAAGCGCTCGGGGGCTAAGCCATGTATCAGGTCTTTGCTTTTGTCGATGGGCAGTTCAAGGCGCCGCTGGAGAGCTTCATTTCCTCGGGCACATCAAATATTGCCAGCTGGGTCGCCGGCCCACTAACGGCGGCTTTGACACTTTATGTCATTCTCTATGGCTTTCTGATCCTGCGTGGGTCCGTGCACGAGCCGATTTTGGATTTTGCCTTTCGGGCGATGAAGCTCGCCATCATCCTGATGCTGGTCAGAAACGCCAGCGAGTATCAAACCTATGTCAGCAAGATCTTCTTCGATAGCTTGCCAAAGGAGATCTCGCAGGCGTTGAACTCCGGAACCGTTCCAAGTGCCTCGACCTTCGATAGCCTTCTGGACAAGGGTCAGAAGTGCGCGAGGGAAATCTGGTCGCACGCCTCATGGGGCATCGACATCGTCACTGGTATCGGCGGTATGCTGGTCATTTTGGCAAGCTTCGTGGTCGCCGCGATCGGTTATATCGTCTCGCTCTATGCACGGCTCGCGCTGGCGATCGTGCTCGCCATCGGACCGATTTTTGTGGCGCTCGCTATGTTCCCCTCGACGCGGCGCTTTACCGAGGCATGGATCGGACAGCTGACCAATTTCGTGGTTCTGCAGGTACTGGTTGTTGCGGTCGGATCGTTGCTGATTACCTGTATCGATTCCACCTTCACAATGATCGAAGGTTACAGCGACGTACTCATGAGGCCCGTCGCGCTCGGCGCGATTTGCCTCGCTGCCGTCTACGTCTTTTATCAGTTGCCAGGAATAGCCTCGGCCCTTGCCGCAGGCGGCGCCTCGCTCACCTACGGCTATGGCGCGGCGCGCGATGCGCATGAAGGCACGCTTGCCCGGGGGGCGCGTGCCGTCGCCCGTGGCCTGCGATCAAAAGGGGCTGGCTGGTGGTGAATTTCAAGCAACGACAAAATGGCTTCTTCAGGATGATGCGAATATTTGTGGTCTTATTCGTCGCGTCGGCACTTGGCAGTTGCGCGTCACTCTCCTATCCCCTGCCCAAATGCGATGGTCACTCGCGTCGACCGCTCAATCGAGCCATGTGGCAGTGGGACGATGATCGTCGACCTATACCGCAATCCCTGGACCGTCCGTCAAGGCAATCCGCCGGCACGCCGCATGGATATATCGAGGAAAAACCGGACGGCGTTCCCACCGCCTTTGCGCATTTCGATGTCGCGAACTCCTATCGACCGTGCGTGGAGTAATGGCGATGGTCACGACGGATAATCTCAAGAGCTATTTCGAAAAGGCGCGGCGCTTCGATCAGGATCGCATGATTCAGTTGGAACGCTCGGCCCGTATCGCCTGGTTCATCGCGATTGCGGCCGGCGCTCTTGCCGCAGTATCGATAGTTGCGCTTGCCGGCCTCACACCGCTGAAGACCGTCGAGCCTTTCGTGGTCAGGGTCGACAATTCGACCGGTATTGTGGATGTCGCTTCCGCGCTTACCTCAACCGCCGGCACTTACGATGAAGCGGTGACGAAATATTTCGCGGCGCGCTATGTGCGTGCTCGCGAAGGCTACGTCTGGAGCGAGGCGGAAGAGAATTTTCGCACGGTCTCACTACTGTCGACGGCATCGGAGCAGACCCGCTTCACTGCTCTGTATCGTGGCAGCAATCCGGATTCGCCCCAGAACATTTACAGCCGCAGTGCCTCGTCACGGGTCAATATCGCCTCGATCTCGCTGATCAGCGGCAACGTCGCGTCGGTTCGCTACATGCGTACGATCACTCGCGGTGACGAGGCGCATACGACCCATTGGGTGGCGACGCTCACCTTTTCCTATGTAAATGCGCCGATGTCCTCGACCGATCGGTTGGTGAACCCGCTCGGCTTTGTCGTCAGCGATTATCGGTCCGACCCGGAGGCCATCAATTGAAACGTCGCTATTTGATTGTTCTGCTCGCGGTAGCAGGCTGGTCTTCGCCCGCCCTTGCGCTAGAGACGCCGCGCGGCGCTCCGCAAGACGGTCGTATCCGCTTTGTTGACTATCAACCCTACAATATCACTAGGGTCGTAGGTTCGCTGCGTTCGTCGGTCCAGATCGAGTTTGCGGCCGATGAAGAGATCGCTCATGTGGCGCTTGGAAATACCGTTGCCTGGGAAGTGGCACCGGCCGGCAATATTCTCTTCCTAAAGCCACGGGAAAACCAGCCGGTCACCAACATTTCGGTGATAACCACGCGCCGGGATGGCTCGACTCGCAGCTATCAGATGGAGCTGACGGTCCGAGATGGACCGGTTGCTGCCGGTCAGGATACTTACTTCTACGTCAAATATCGCTATCCGGCCGACGAGGCTGAGCGTCGGCGCCAAGACGCCGCCGCGCACGCGCAGGCGGCTCAAGCAGGGCAAGCAGACCAAGTATTGGCACTGCACGAGCAACATGGACCACGCAACTGGCGATATGCGGCACAAGGATCGACAGCCCTCGAACCACAGGCGGTCTATGATAACGGCAAGATCACGACCTTTGCCTTCAGCGCTAATCAGGAAATGCCGGCAATCTATATGGAAAACTCAGACGGCACCGAAAGCCTGGTACCGAAGTCGGTCGATGGGGAGCTTGTGCTCGTTCACGCGATCAGCCGCAAGTTCATCCTCAGAAGGGGAGGCGATGTGCTTTGCGTTTTCAACGAAGCCTACGATCCAGCAGGCATCAATCCCGATACCAATACCACGTCTCCTTCAGTGGAACGCGTTGTGAAATCGCAGGCACCAGCCGCGCAGCAATAGGGAGACGGGAATGTCTGATGAGATGGAGGAACCTATTCCCGGAGAACGTGCCGAGACCGCTGTCAGCGGGCGGGCCAATAGTAATCCGGTTCTGAAGCGCGGCGCCGTGGTCTTGGCGATGGTTGCTTTCATAGGATTTTCGCTCTGGTCGATGCGCGATCAGCAAAAGCCAGATGCCGGTCAACCCGAGCGTGTCGTCATCCGCCAGAATACGGACTTCGAGCCAGCCAAGGAGGAACCGAAGACTACAATCACTCTTCCGGAAGCGCAGTTGCCAACGCCTTTGGCGAGAGAGCAAGCCGTCGTGACAGAAGATCCGTTGTTGGAGTCTGCCCGTCGTGCGCCCGTGATGGCCTATAATGGGCAGCAGACTTCGCCGCCACAGCACGGCGATGGCGCCGTTTCCTCAGATACTAGCTCCAATTACCTTCCCCTCCCGGGAATTTCCGCGGCGCTCAACGGACAGGGTGAAAACGTAGATCAGCGCTTCAATAGGATGTTAACACCGACGCGCCTGGAAGGATCGCGTGCCGGCACGCTAGGCAACCGCGATTTCATCGTCGCCATGGGCACCTCTATACCTTGCGTGCTTGAGACGGCCCTTGCATCCGACCAGCCGGGGTTCGCCAGTTGCGTGATTAGTCGCGACGTGCTCTCCGACAACAGCCGGGTGGTGCTCATGGAAAAGGGAACACAGGTCGTTGGAGAATTTCGTGGTGGCTTGACCCGCGGCCAGAAGCGCTTGTTCGTGCTTTGGAACAGGGCAAAGACGCCGAAGGGCATCATCATCACGCTTGCGTCACCCGCAACCGATTCGCTCGGGCGAGCAGGTATGGACGGTTATGTCAACACGCATTGGTGGGAGCGGTTTGGAAGTGCCATACTGCTTTCGATCGTCGGCGATGCCACCACTTATGCTGGCACCCGGCTGCAGGACAGCGATGTCCAGGCGCAGAATACCACGTCAGCGGGCCAGCAGGCTGCGGCGATCGCCGTCGAACAATCGATCAATATCCCGCCGACGCTGACGAAGCATCAGGGCGAGCTTGTATCGATCTTTGTTGCCCGTGACCTTGATTTCTCCGGTGTCTATAGCCTGCACGTCATCGAGCCGCGCAACAAGGTTCTTGATCGGGCGGCATCGGGGGATTTCAGATCTCGAACGACGTTAGTGACGAAGTAGGACGAGGATGACCGAAGCTTCCGACGCAGGCGTCGTCCGTGAGCTGCTTTCGCCACTATCGCGCTTCCTAAAAGACGCATCACTTTATGAGATCGTCATCAACCGACCAGAAGAGGTGCTGACGGAGGGGCCAGAGGGATGGCAGTCTCACGAGCTCCCGAAGCTTGGCTTCGACAAGCTCATGCGTCTAGCGCGTGCCGTCGCGAGCTATTCGAACCAGGCGATCGACGAGTCCCGGCCGATCTTATCGGCTACCTTGCCGGATGAAGAGCGGATCCAGATCGTCGTACCACCGGCAACGACCAAAGGCACGGTCAGTATCACGATCAGAAAGCCGTCGGCGGTGACGCTGACATTGGACGATCTCGAAGGTGCTGGGTTGTTTTCTGAAGCCACCGCCGTGAGCACCGGCGTCGCATCGTGGGATAAGAAACTGATCGATCTTTATGAGGCGGCCAATTACGCGACATTTCTGCAAAAGGCCGTGCTCGCGCGCAAGAATATCATTATCTCGGGCGCGACCGGGTCGGGCAAGACCACCCTGTCAAAGGCATTGATCCGGCACATTCCGGAGCAAGAGCGGATTATCTCGATTGAAGATACGCCGGAACTGGTCATCTCGCAGCCCAATCACGTCAGGCTTTTCTATTCGAAAGGAGAGCAGGGGCTGGCGAAGATCGGCGTGAAGGATCTTCTCGAATCCTGCCTCAGGATGCGTCCTGATCGTATTCTTCTGCAGGAACTGCGCGACGGCGCGGCCTTCTACTATATACGCAACGTGAATTCGGGGCACCCTGGGTCGATCACAACTGTACACGCGGATTCCGCGCAGCTGGCATTCGAACAATTGACGCTGCTGGTGAAGGAATCCGAAGGTGGCCGTGATCTTGCTCGCGATGATATTCGTGCGCTGCTAAGGGCCGCCATCGATGTCATCATACAGTGTAAGAGATCCGATGGCCGATTTCTCGTCACAGAGATATATTTTGAACCGTCTGTGAGATCGAAATCAGCGAGATGATCGACGCGACAGGTCCTCGTTCTGGATCGCGACCCCACGTGCTGTCACGAGCATTGGCTTCCTCGCGCCTGTTGGAAACCGTCGACGAGGGAGCGGAACCGCTTTAGTTTGTCGGAAGATCGGAGCTGTTGCGGGACGTGAGCCTCAACTTCTCCAGAAACGATTGGCTTTGACAGCCAGCTTCATCTCTTTACGCCGAAAATAAATCGCCCGACCGCAACGGATTGGGCTGTGACCTTGCACGATGATAATCTGCTCATCCTTGCGCATGGACTGGGTGATTTCGTGCGGCAGGATCAGCGGCCGGCGATGGAGGTTGACGTTTTCTGATTGGCGCGTTCCGCCATTCGCATTACCCCAACCGAGGTTGCGTGAACGACTGCGCACCTCGACGGTCATTTCTCCACATTGAGCCGATACGCTTCGAGCGGTTTCCAGCGCCTTAATCGCCGCGTAGGACGCGAATGCGCATCCGTCGATCCAGGACGTTGCGCCATCTTTCCCGAAATGACGCTCGAGCTGGCCGACCGATTGATACATCAGCATCAAGGTGATCCCGTATTTACGGCCACGGTCGCGTGCCTCTTCGAGCGCGCGCATGTATCCCAGCAGATCAACCTCATCAAGCATGAATAGGGCCCGGCGCTGGAAGTCACCGTCGGCCTGGATCATGGCATTCAGTAGTGACCCGATAATAACCCGGCCAATCCCCGGATAGGAGCGCAGGATTGAGGCGGGGATGTTGAGAAATACATCCTTAGATCCTTTGGCGATGTCACGCGATTTGAAGGCATTGCCGCAGACGAGGCTTGCGTAATTGTCCAGCGAAAGCCACTGCGTGTCCTTGGAGGCGGTCGAATAGACGCCGGAAAAGGTCTGCTCGGTCATATTGGTAAACACGCCAAGGGTTTCGCGGATGAAGGCGGATCCAGAGTTTTCCTGGATGTCTCGTAGCATCGAAAGGACGGATGGCTCAGGCTCGGAGACGATAAGGCGCAAGCTACGCAGGGTGCGGCGGCCGGCATAATCGGGAGAGAACATGACGTGGGCGAGCAGACCTGTCAGAAGATTGTGGGCCTGGTTCTGGAAATAGGCGTTGGTGGAAGATTCGATGCGCAGACTGTCAGACAGCAGCATCTGAGCGATACCGACAATATCCTCCTCCTTGCGCTGCGACGTCTCAATGCCGTCAAGTACGTTGAAGCCCATCACCGGATTGGTCGGGTCGAGCACCATGACTTCGCGGCCAAGAGCCTGCATACGGTGGTCAAGCACCATCGGCGCAACCTCTGTCGACGGATCGAGGCAGATGAGCGGTCCCCGATAGCGTAGCGCGGTCGGTATGACGTTGCTCGTTGTCTTAAAGCCGCCTGAACCGGCAAAGAACAGCATGTGGGTTGAATCAAAATCCTGACGGTAGGTCAGAAGCGGCGCTTTCCCGCCCCGTCCCCAGGTCGGGAGTTTGTTTGGATCGAAGGAAAGATCGCGAACGAGTTCACGGTCGACGCGGTAGCGCTCTCCGACAACGATCTCTCCATCCGCGGGAAAGAGTTTCGCGGCCGCCGCCATGGGCAGCCAGTCGGCATCGCCGAAGACGCCACGCCTTGCTCGCTTGATCGGATCGGAAACGACGACCGATACTCGTGCCGAAGTGGCGACAAGGCCGAAGCCGACGATGATGCCCACCACAGCGAAGGCATCGAGGTACGATAGCGCTCCATCCCATGTGATGATTTGCCGACCGACTAGCGGCACGAGGCGGGAATATTCGCGGGCGCAGTAGTATCCGGCGACAGTCAAAAAGCAGCCCAGGCCTGCGATCGCTATCGGCTTGCGGCGATGCTGCGGCAGGGCCAGAACGATCAGCAATCCCGTGGCTGGGCCAATGAGAAGTACGGGCACGGGTGCGGCACGAAGGAACCAGTAAGCGCCCTTTATAGGCATGCCGCCGGCCCACAATTGCCATTGCGACGAGACGATTGCAGCGGAGAGCGCCGTGGCGACAATCGGAACAAGGGCCAACAGCATGCTCGAATGCAGCCTGGTACTGAGCGCCATTATCCGATTTCCCTATTGGGCGTCGAGCTCAGTTGGGCTGCAAAAGCCTCAGTGCCGATCCGCGTCAGCCACTGCTGCTCGGTCGAGCTTACAAGGATGTTTGCCATCGGCAAGAAGTCGCCAGAGAGAACGGCGCGGTCTGCGTTCGCCAATCCGGCCCTGACGACGATTGCGCCGAGTCTGAACTTCGTGCTTTCGCCATGCGCGCTCCTAGCCATTTTGGGGAGTCTCGGCCACGGCTTCAGCCGCAGGAGCTGGCGATCGAGGTGTTTGAGGGGATAGCTGGGTGAGGTTCTTGACCTCTGGCTGAAATCGTCGGGAGATATCGTCGAAGATCGCATCGAGTTCTTCATCCGAGATATCCAACTCGGCTAGGCCGGACTTTGTTGCAGCCCTGGCAAAGCGCTCCGCCGATTTTACTATTAGAAGTTTTTTGCGGTCTCTGAGTTTCTCGATCTGTGCGTCAATATCTGAAATAGCTGATTTTGCCGGCATTGGAAGCATTCTCCGGTGTTGCGCGGGCACCAATGACATCGATTATACTATAATAAATAATATAGTTAAATGGTTATGTTGATTCAGGCTCAAAAATCCATAACCCGCCAGATAGGGCGGTGCCCAAGCCGAAAGGCTGCTGACGTGGGTCTGGTGAACCGCCCGACGACAATTTGATGATTGTTAACCGAGGGAGAAGTTAGGTGCGGAAATCTTCTGCAAACGGAACCAAGGGACAGACCGACTGGAATGCCATCAACTGGTGGCAGGTCAATCGGCGCGTTCGCAATCTGAGACAGCGTATCTTCCGGGCTTGCCGTGGGCAGCTTCTGGGGCTTCTTGGGAAGTGGCAATACTTCCCCAGGCCCCAGGCCCCAGTCCCTCTCGAGCGTGACGTTGAAGAAAAATCGCAACGCCGAAATGGCGATGTGGATCGAGCCGGGCATCAGCTTCTTCTCGTTGGCGAGATAGACCTGATAGGTTCGAATATCCTCGCGGCCGAGCAAGTCTGGCGACTTGCCGAAGTGTCGGGGAACAGCGACACCTGTTGCAGATACGAGAGCTGGGTATTGAGCGAAAGATTGCGCACCTGCATGTCTTCGCTCATGCGCTGGCGAAGTGGGGTCATGATGAGCTCCTCTGTGCGATGGAATGGGCTGGAAAACAGCCGTCCCATCCTTTCGCAGTTGGGGCTCCTACTGCATATCTGACCTACTTGCCGCTCCGGCGTAGCGGAGCGGGTTAGTCCAATGCGGATAACTCAAAGTGGTGAAGGAAGACAAGCGTGCAATCTTCAGCCCCCCCGCCCATGCGCGTGGTCTGCAAAGCGTTGCCAAATCCAAGGAAGGAGCCGCCGCGTAAGCGGCGGTTCCCCTTGTTCTGGCGAGAAAAATCGCGCCGCCAGAGGCGGGCGCTGGATATAAGAGGTTTGCATATTATCGGATATACTCAATGTTATTGAGTATATTGAGATGTTGGAAAACTTGAAATGGTTTGAGAATCGTGTAATATACTCAGTATGGCTATGCAATCTGCATCACTGTTAAACCGACTTGAGAAAGATCTCCCGGAGGGGCTGGTCGTGGATGCCGCTTGGCTGGAAGAGCGCGGTATCGCCAGTAATTTGCGTGCTTACTACGTCAAGGCCGGCTGGCTGGAACAGCCGGTGCGCAGCGTCTATAAAAGGCCGCGTGGCAGGCTGAGCTGGCAGCAAGTTGTTATCTCTCTTCAGACCCTGCTCTTGCGAACACCGTTCTATGTCGGTGGGCGCACGGCATTGGAGCTACAGGGCTTTGCGCATTATCTTTCGCATGAGACCAAGACTGTTCACCTCTACGGGCCGGGCAAGCCGCCCGCATGGCTGAACAAGCTGAACCTTCCCCAGCGCTTTGTCTATCACAACAGCGCGACCCTCTTCCGGAATGATCCCGTAACAAAGGAGCTCGGCAGTCTTGCCTGGGATATCGCGGACGGAACAGGCCGTGATCTCACCCGCTTTCAGGGCAGCAGCCTGACCTCGTTTGCCTGGGGGCAGTGGGATTGGCCTTTGACGCTTTCGCAGCCCGAGCGCGCCTATCTCGAAATGCTTGATGAATTGCCGCGCCATGAGAGTTTCCATCAAGCCGACATGATCATGCAGAGCGCAGCAAATTTCAGCCCGAAACGGCTGCAAAAACTGCTGGTGGATTGCGGCAGTGTGAAGGTCAAGCGCCTGTTCTTCTATTTCGCGGATCGGCATGGCCATGCATGGCTCAAGCGTCTGGATAAAACCGCCATCGATCTCGGCAAGGGCAAACGCATGCTTGTGCCCGGCGGCAAGCTCGATCCGGCCTATCTCATAACCGTGCCGGAGGACCTCAATGCCGTTTCGTGATCAGTATCAGGCCCAGGTCAGGCTCCTCATGCGCCTTATTCCCACCGTGGCGCGAGAAGCCTGTTTTGCGCTCAAGGGCGGAACGGCGATCAACCTCTTTGTGCGCAACCTGCCGCGCCTCTCCGTCGATATCGATCTGATGTATCTGCCAGTGAATGAAAGGCCGGAGGCTCTGGCGGACATCGACGCCGCCATGAAGCGCATCAAGGCGGCAGCTTTGGCGGAACTGCCCGGCGCGCGCGTTACCGAAAACGTCCATGATGGAGCGATCCTGCGCCTTCTTGTGATGGCCGAGGGAACACAGGTGAAGATCGAAGTTTCGCCCGTGTTGCGCGGTGTGGTTCACGAACCTTCCACGATTCCCGTCACCGAGGCCGTTGAAGAGGTCTTCGGCTTTGCCGAAACCAGCGTCCTATCCTTCGAAGACCTTTTCGCTGGCAAGCTGGTTGCCGCCCTCGACCGTCAGCACCCGCGCGACCTCTTTGACGTGCGCGGCCTGCTCACCAATGAAGGGCTGAGCGATGACCTGCGTGAAACTTTCATCGTGTATCTGCTCAGTCACAACCGCCCCATGGGCGAAGTGCTATCAGGCCGCGTCAAAGACCTTGCGAACGAATACCAGAACGGCTTCGAGGGCATGACCGAGGAGGTTGTTGCCATCGAAGAGTTGATAGAAACGCAGCATGAAATGATCGAGGTGCTAATCGGCGGCATGCCGGATCATCACCGTGAATTTCTGATCGGCTTTGAGCGCGGCGAACCGGACTGGCCCTTGCTCAAGATAGGTCATGTCGCAGAGCTTCCCGCCATCCGCTGGCGGCAGCGCAATCTCGACAAGCTCAAGCCCGAACAGCGTTCCGTTCTGGTCGAATTGCTGCGATCTTCCCTTGAACGGCGCGTATAGAAATACCCGCCCCCTCAGCTCTGAACACCGGAAAGCAGCGATATGGGGAGCGTCAACCGGGAAGGGGAAGTACGGCAAGATAAAGCGAACCGGGGTTTCGCGCTCGCCTTGCTCGTAAGGGATTGTCTGCAATGTTTTCCAGCCGGAAAACATTGCAGACGCAGCTCGAACAGGCACGCAATGCAGGACCTGAGTTGGATTTACGCTGCACAGATATGCGCCGCGCGTTCATCCGGACCTTTGGCGTGTCTGCCGACGCCCTGCGCAGGAATGCTCGAGGGGAGGCGGACGCGACCGCTTGATTTGGAGCCTTGGCCACGGCTTTCTAAGATTGGCATCCGCGAGCGCATTCTCTTTGAAAATGAGCTGCCGGTAGATTCATTAGGCAGCAAGCCCGAGTACTGCCTGTTCGACCAATCGCAAGAATTGGGTTTTGCGAGCCCCGGAACCACGCATCTCTGCGATACGATACTCACATTTGCACACCAGCCGGCGATTGCCGCCGCCGGGTACTGATAAGATTAATGTTCGGCTTCTAGTGCCAAATTCTCAACTTCAGATAGTGGTGTGGGATGGCTTGCCCCAGTGAGGCGAATCAGGGCTCGATGTCATCGTTATCCGTTCCGTCGATCAGCGGATCGGGCGAGCATTCGACCGCAAGCCGAGCAGCATCGAGAATTGCGATAGTCTGGCCCTTGACCTTGATACCCGACTTCTCCAAGCGCGACAGCGCTCGCGAAAACGATTCCCGGGTTATGCCGAGTTCTGACGCAATGAGATTTTTCTCATACGGGAACACGGCCTGGCTTGGCGTGCCTTGCCGTTGAGACAAGGAAAGGATGTAACATCCCACCCGCTGCGTCGAGGACCTGAGCTTTAGGTTCTTCACCTGCCGAACCATGCGTCGGAACTGCTGCGCGAGGCTTCCAATCACTGCCTGCGCCAGCAAAGGGTCAACCTCGACTGCTGCGCGAAAGGTTGCCGCATGGATAAGCAGGAATCGCGACGGTTCCGGCACGCGAGCCTGCATAAGATAAGGCGCACCTGTCACGACAGCAGCCGGAATTATAAGGTCCGGGGCGTGGACGGCCTCGATCAACACCTCGCGGCCTTCGGCGGATCGCCCAAACAATTGGACCGATCCCGAGAGCACAACCAGTTGGAAGTTTGGAACCTCGCCCTGTTCGAACAAGATGGTGCCTGCAGAAACGCCATGGACGACGGCATTTCGCAGTAAGTCGGCCCGCTTTGCCTCGGATAGCGTTCGAAACAGCGGCAACGCTTCCGGTATAATTTCCTTTTCCATTATTACGTCCAACCGATTGTCTCCCCGATTGAGCTCCTCAATCGCTGCCTCATCATCTGTGATAATTGTCACACCATTCCTTGACCTAGATCAATGTCGCAAGACGGCGACTTCGGCAGCTTAGCTTCGAACGGAGACGAATTCCGTTCCTTGGAGCCAACTATCGAAAGGGACCGTCTGCGATGCAAACGACCGCGTATCCGAAGTCCAGTCAAATCTTGGGCGCGAGCACAGCAGCGTTCACGGTCTGCTTTGCGGTCTGGACCATCTTCTCCATCATCGGCATTCGCATCCGTCAGGAACTTGGCCTCAGCGAAACGCAGTTCGGCTTGCTTGTCGGCACGCCGATACTCACTGGCTCCCTGATAAGGGTCGTGCTGGGCATCTGGACGGATCTTTATGGCGGCCGGGCCGTCTTCACGGCGAACATGCTGGCCGCCGCCGTCGCTACATTTCTGCTGTCCTACGCCCATACCTACCCCCAGATGCTGTTAGCCGCACTCGGCGTCGGCATCGCCGGTGGCTCCTTCGCGGTTGGCGTCGCCTATGTTTCTCGCTGGTTTCCGGCAGAAAGACAGGGAACGGCGCTCGGCATCTTCGGCGCCGGTAATGTCGGCGCGGCGATTACCAAATTCCTTGCACCTTTCGTGCTCGTCGCCTTCGGGTGGCAGGTCGTGGCGCAGGTCTGGGCGGCAGGCCTCGTCCTTACGGCCGTCGCCTTCTGGTTCACAACAAGCGACGACCCCGTCATCGTTGAACGTAGGCGGTCCGGGATCAAGCCGAAGAGCGCCTGGCTCGAACTCGAACCACTGAAGAACGTGCAGATCTGGCGCTTTGCGCTCTACTATTTCTTCGTCTTCGGTGCGTTCGTCGCGCTCGCGCTGTGGCTGCCGCAATATCTCATCAACGTCTACGGCCTCGACATCAAGACAGCCGGTATGATCGCGGCCTTCTTCTCGGTGCCGGCGAGTCTCTTTCGTGCTTATGGCGGGCACCTCTCGGACAGCTTTGGCGCACGGCGTGTGCTCTACTGGACTTTCCTGGTCTCGGTCGTGGCAACTTTCATCCTGTCTTATCCGCCGACCGACTACGTGGTCCACGGCCTCAAGGGTACGACTGCCTTCCATCTTGAGATGAGCCTTGTCGGTTTCATCATTACCATCTTCGTGCTCGGCTTTTTCATGGCGCTCGGCAAGGCTGCCGTCTACAAGCACATCCCGGTCTATTATCCCGAACATGTTGGTTCGGTCGGCGGCCTCGTCGGGATGATCGGTGGCCTCGGCGGCTTCTTGCTGCCCATCCTGTTCGGCGTCTTGCTCGACCTTACCGGTTTATGGACGAGCTGCTTCATGGCGCTCTTCGTGCTGGTCTCCGGTGCGCTCCTTTGGATGCACGTTGCCATCCGTCAGATGGAACGTGGAACGGTCGGCAAGGCGCTCGCCACACTTCCGTCCTTCCCCGAGATGCAGGGCATGCCCAAGCCCGTGGTCGTGCCGCAGAATGGCGGCGCGCTAATGGATTGGCGCCCGGAGGACCCCATCTTCTGGGAAGAGAAGGGACGCAGCATCGCCCGGCGCAACCTTTGGTTTTCGATCCCGGCACTGCTGCTGTCCTTCGCCATCTGGCAGGTGTGGTCCGTCGTCGTCGCCAAACTCCCGCTCGTCGGTTTCACCTTTACGACCGACCAGCTCTTTTGGCTCGCCGCATTGCCCGGCATTTCGGGCGCGACGCTCCGCATCTTCTATTCCTTCATGGTACCAATTTTCGGCGGCCGGCTTTGGACCACCCTTACGACGTGGTCGCTGATCGTTCCGGCGGTCGGTATCGGCTATGCCGTGCAGAACCCGGATACTCCCTACATCGTATTGCTCATCCTGGCGCTGCTCTGCGGCTTCGGCGGCGGCAACTTCGCTTCCTCTATGGCCAATATCTCCTTTTTCTTCCCGAAGGCGGAAAAGGGCAATGCGCTCGCGCTCAACGCTGGGCTTGGGAACCTTGGCGTCAGCGTCGTCCAGTTCGTGGTGCCGCTCGCGATCACCGCGGGAATATTCGGCTGGCTCGGCGGCGATCCGGCCATGGTCAAGGGGGGCACGGGAACTACGCCACTCTGGCTGCAGAATGCCGGCTTTGTTTTCGTGCCGTTCATCGCAATCTCCGCCTTCTCGACATGGTTCGGCATGAACGACATCGCTTCGGCCAAGGCGTCGTTCGCCGAACAGGCCGTCATCTTCCAGCGCCGGCACAACTGGATCATGTGCTGGCTCTACACCGGCACATTCGGGTCGTTCATCGGCTACTCTGCCGGCTTCCCGTTGCTATCCAAGATGCTGTTCCCCGAGGTGAATGCGCTGCAGTTCGCCTTCCTCGGCCCACTCGTCGGCGCCCTGTCGCGCTCGGGAACGGGTTGGCTTGCCGACAAATACGGCGGCGCGCGCGTCACCTTTTGGGCCTTCGTCTTGATGATGGCGGGTGTCGCGGGGGTCCTATGGTTCATCGGCATCAAGGATCAGCCTGGCGCATTCTATGGCTTCTTCGTGGCGTTCCTCGTGCTGTTCTTCGCGACGGGCGTTGGCAACGCTTCCACCTTCCAGATGATCCCGGTGATCATGGCGAAGGAGATGGGCCGCTTGATGCCCAAGGCCGATACGGAGACGCGCCGCCGGCAAGCGGAAAAGGAATCCGCCGCCATCACCGGCTTCACCTCGGCGATTGCCGCCTTCGGCGCCTTCTTCATCCCCAAGGGCTACGGCACCTCGATCGCCCTCACGGGAGGGCCGGAAGCTGCTCTTTGGGGCTTTCTGCTCTTCTACGTGAGCTGTCTAGCGATCACCTGGGCCGTCTACACCCGCAAGGGCGGCCTTCTCCACGATATCGAACGCGCCAAAAAGGGTGCGTCCATCCGTCCGGCCGCAGCCGAATAATCAGGGGCAAAAGCAATGTCGCATTTTCTCGACCGGCTCACCTTCTTCCGTAAGACCGTAGACGATTTCTCCGATGGCCACGGCATCGTGACCAATGAGGATCGTTCCTGGGAGGACGCATACCGCAAGCGTTGGCAGCACGACAAAATTGTGCGCTCCACGCATGGCGTGAACTGCACCGGTTCTTGTTCTTGGAAAATCTATGTCAAGGGCGGCATCGTCACCTGGGAGACGCAGCAGACCGACTATCCGCGCACTCGGCCGGATCTGCCCAACCACGAGCCTCGCGGCTGCGCACGCGGCGCCTCCTATAGCTGGTATCTCTATTCTGGCGCGCGGGTGAAATACCCGATGATCCGCGGGCGGCTGCTGAAGCTGTGGCGCTCCGCGC
Organism: Rhizobium sp. 11_C7_N12_5; assembly: GCF_051811145.1. NCBI lineage: Bacteria > Pseudomonadati > Pseudomonadota > Alphaproteobacteria > Hyphomicrobiales > Rhizobiaceae > Rhizobium > Rhizobium sp. 11_C7_N12_5. Next base: position 1,435,459 of record NZ_JBPWPY010000002.1, on the reverse strand, counting down.
GCGCCACCATGCCGCCCGTCGCGGCCTGGGCTTCGATCGTCGCGGACGCGGACAAGCGCCAGTCCTATGTCAAGATCCGCGGCCATGGCGGTTTCGTGCGCGCCACCTGGGACGAGGTGAACGAACTTATCGCGGCCGCCAACGCCCACACGGTGAAGGCCCATGGCCCCGACCGCGTCATCGGCTTCTCGCCAATCCCGGCCATGTCGATGGTTTCCTACGCGGCGGGCGCACGCTACCTGTCGCTGATGGGCGGCGTGTGCATGTCGTTCTACGATTGGTATTGCGACCTGCCGCCGGCCAGCCCCCAGACCTGGGGCGAGCAGACAGATGTTCCCGAAAGCGCGGACTGGTACAATGCCGGCTTCATCATCGTCTGGGGATCCAATGTGCCGCAGACGCGGACACCCGACGCGCATTTCTATACCGAGGTCCGCTATAAGGGCACCAAGAGCGCAGTCGTCAGCCCGGATTATGCCGAGGCGACCAAATTCGCCGATATCTGGCTCAATCCGAAACAGGGAACGGATGCCGCGCTAGCCCTCGCCATGGGCCACGTCATCCTTCGCGAATATTACCTCGATCGGATGGTTCCCTATTTCGACGACTACGCTCGCAAATATACGGACCTGCCTTTCCTGGTCCGCCTGACCGAGCGGGATGGCCGACTCGTTCCCGAACGGCTTCTGCGGGCTTCCGAGATCGCTGGTGGCTTGGGGGAGACCAACAATCCGGAGTGGAAGACGGTTGCGATCGACGAGGGCACCGACGCTCTTGTCGCGCCGCGCGGCTCGATTGGCTATCGCTGGGGTGAAACCGCCAAATGGAATCTCGAGGAGAAAGATGGCGAAGGCCATGAGCTTCGCCTCAAGCTGACGCTCGCGGGTGAAGGCGCCGAGATCGTGGCCATTGATTTTCCTTACTTCGGCGGTCGTGCCACCGAGCATTTCGTCTCGACAGACCACGGAGAGATCCTCACCCGGAACCTGCCAGTCCGCCGGATTAAGCTGAGCGACGGCGCGGAGGTGGCGGTTGCCACTGTGCATGATCTGATGATGGCCAATTATGGTCTCGACCGTGGTTTTGGCGGCGATCACGCGGCCAAGAGCTATGATGAGGATGTGCCGTTCACGCCCGCTTGGGCGGAGCGCATTACGGGCGTAAAGCGCGATGCGATCATCACGGTCGCCCGTGAATTCGCTACCAACGCCGAGAAGACCAACGGTCGATCGATGGTGATCCTCGGCGCTGGCGTGAACCACTGGTACCACATGGACATGACGTACCGCGGGATCATCAATCTCTTGGTCTTCTGCGGCGCTATCGGTCAGTCGGGCGGCGGATGGTCGCATTATGTGGGGCAGGAAAAACTGCGCCCGCAGACAGGCTGGACACCGCTGGCCTTCGGCCTCGATTGGAGCCGTCCGCCGCGGCACATGAATTCCACGTCGTTCTTCTACGCTCACACGGACCAGTGGCGCTATGAAACGCTGACGGCCGCCGAAATCCTGTCGCCCACCGCACCGGACGGCGACTGGAACAAGAGCTTCATCGACTACAACGTTCGCGCCGAGCGCATGGGCTGGCTGCCCTCCGCTCCCCAGCTCAAGCAGAACCCGCTGACGATCGCGACTAAGGCCAAGGCTGCCGGTCTCGAACCGAAGGATTATGTTGCCAAGGCGTTGAAATCCGGCGAGCTGGAGCTCTCCTGCCACGATCCCGACGATCCGGCCAACTGGCCGCGCAACATGTTCATCTGGCGTTCGAACCTGCTGGGTTCATCCGGCAAGGGGCACGAGTATTTTCTCAAGCATCTGCTTGGCACGACCCACGGCGTGATGGGCAAGGATCTCGGTACAGAAGGGGCGGTCCGCAACACCGAGGTCGTGTGGCACGAGAACGCGCCGCAGGGGAAACTCGACCTACTCGTCACTCTAGATTTTCGCATGTCGACCACATGCGTCTATTCCGACATCGTGCTGCCGACGGCCACCTGGTACGAGAAGAACGACCTCAACACCTCCGACATGCACCCCTTCATCCACCCGCTCTCTGCCGCGGTGGATCCGGCCTGGGAGTCGCGGTCCGACTGGGAGATTTACAAGGGCCTTGCCAAGTCCTTCTCGGAGGTTTCATCCGAGGTACTGGGCATCGAGCAGGATGTTGTTCTCACCCCCATCCAGCATGACAGCCCGGCCGAGATGGCTCAGGCCTTTGACGTGAAGGACTGGAAACTCGGCGAAATCGAGCCCATTCCCGGCAAAACCATGCCGTCGGTGGCGCTTGTCACCCGCGACTATCCCAACCTCTATGCCCAGTTCACGGCATTGGGACCGCTGATGGCGAAAGTCGGCAACGGAGGAAAGGGCATTTCCTGGAACACCAAACACGAAGTGGAGGCGCTTGGCGTCTTGAACGGCATGCGTCTCGATGGCGCGGCCAAGGGCCTGCCGAAGATCGAGACCGACATCGACGCAGCCGAGGTCATTCTCATGCTGGCGCCGGAGACCAACGGCGAAGTCGCGATCAAGGCATGGGAAGCCTTGTCGGAGATCACCGGCCGCGAGCACGCCCACCTTGCCTTGCCGAAGGAAGACGAAAAAATCCGCTTCCGCGATATCCAGGCCCAGCCGCGCAAGATCATCTCGTCGCCGACCTGGTCCGGCATAGAGAGCGAGAAGGTCTGCTACAACGCCGGGTACACCAACGTCCACGAGTTGATCCCGTGGCGCACGCTGACCGGCCGCCAGCAGCTCTACCAGGACCACCTGTGGATGAGGGCCTTCGGCGAGGGCTTCGTCACCTGGAAGCCGCCGGTCGACCTGAAGACGATTTCCGCCATCAAGGATGTCCGCCCCAATGGACACAAGGAAATCGTCCTCAACTTCATCACGCCGCACCAGAAGTGGGGCATTCATTCGACTTACACTGACAATCTGCTGATGCTGACCCTCAACCGCGGCGGCCCGGTGGTGTGGATCTCCGAGACCGACGCGAAGACGGCTGGTCTGGTCGACAACGACTGGGTCGAAGTTTTCAATATCAACGGCGCGCTGACCGCGCGCGCCGTCGTCTCCCAACGCATCAAGCCGGGCATGATGATGATGTACCACGCCCAGGAAAAGATCGTGAACACGCCGGGATCGGAGATGACGGGCAATCGCGGCGGCATCCACAACTCGGTCACCCGAACGGTGCTGAAGCCCACGCACATGATCGGTGGCTACGCCCAGCAATCCTACGGCTTCAACTATTACGGAACCGTGGGCTCCAACCGCGATGAATTCATCGTCGTCCGCAAGATGGCCAACGTCGACTGGCTCGAAGGGCCGCTCGAATCTGAAGCGCCGAAGGAGGTAGCAGAATGAAGATCCGTGCTCAGATCGCGATGGTCCTGAACCTCGATAAATGCATCGGGTGCCACACCTGTTCCGTTACCTGCAAGAACGTTTGGACCAACCGGGAAGGCGTCGAATACGCTTGGTTCAACAATGTCGAGACCAAGCCTGGCGTCGGCTATCCCAAGGAGTGGGAAAACCAGAAGAAATGGAACGGCGGCTGGCGGCGCAAGAAGAACGGCCGCATCGAACCGAAGATGGGCGCCAAATGGCGTATCCTCGCCAATATCTTCGCTAACCCCGATCTGCCGGAGATCGACGACTACTATGAGCCGTTTACCTTAGATTATGAGCATCTGCATACGGCGAAGGAGTCGAAGGCTTTCCCCACCGCCCGCCCGCGTTCAGCCATTACCGGTGAGCGCATGGAAAAGATTGAATGGGGGCCGAACTGGGAGGAGATCCTCGGTGGCGAGTTCGAGAAGCGCTCGAAGGATGTGAACTTCGAAGGTGTCCAGAAGGATATCTACGGACAGTTTGAAAACACCTTCATGATGTACCTGCCGCGGCTGTGCGAGCACTGTCTTAACCCGGCCTGCGCCGCGGTTTGCCCATCAGGCGCCATCTACAAGCGGGAAGAGGATGGCATTGTCCTGATCGACCAGGACAAGTGCCGCGGCTGGCGCATGTGCGTTTCCGGTTGCCCCTATAAGAAGATCTATTACAACTGGTCGTCCGGAAAGTCGGAGAAATGCATCTTCTGCTATCCCCGTATCGAGGCGGGACAGCCGACGGTCTGTTCGGAAACCTGTGTCGGGCGCATCCGCTATCTCGGCGTTATCCTGTATGACGCCGATCGCATCGAAGCAGCCGCCAGCACGCCGGATGAGAAGGATCTCTATCAGGCTCAGCTCGACGTCTTCCTCGACCCGAACGATCCGGCCGTCATCGCCCAGGCGCGTGCCGACGGCATTCCCGACAACTGGCTGGAGGCCGCCAAGCTCTCGCCGGTCTGGAAGATGGCGATGGAATGGAAGATCGCCTTCCCGTTGCATCCAGAGTACCGCACGCTGCCGATGGTCTGGTATGTGCCACCGCTCTCGCCGATCCAGTCCGCAGCCGCGGCCGGTAAGATGGGCGTCGACGGGGATATGCCCGATGTGCGCAGCCTGCGCATCCCGCTCCAGTATCTGGCCAATCTGCTGACCGCTGGAAAAGAGGAGCCGGTGGCGCTGGCGCTCGAACGCATGCTCGCGATGCGCAGCTACATGCGGGCCAAGACGATCGATGGCCGCTTGGACGAGGCGATCGCTGCGCGGGTCGGCCTGACGGGGGCTGCCATCGACGAGATGTACAAGGTGATGGCGATCGCGAACTATGAGGATCGTTTCGTCATCCCGACTGCGCATCGCGAATGGAGCGAGGACGCGCAGGAGATGCGCGGCTCCTGCGGCTTCTCCTTCGGAAACGGCTGCTCGGGCGGCTCCACCGAGACGAACCTCTTCGGCACGAAGCAGACCAAGCGGCCGACCAACCCGATGGAGATCGCGTGATGACCGAACAACCTTCGAACAGGACCTTCAAGGCGCTCTCGGCGCTCCTGGCCTATCCGACCAGGGAACTCACGATGGCGATCCCGGAAATCGAAGCGGTGATCGCAGCCGAGAGGTTGGTATCACAAGAAGCGGTGAAGCAGTTGCATCCCCTGCTTGTCGATCTCGACACGCTGGATTTGTACCATCTCCAGGAACGCTACGTCGAATTGTTCGACAAGACGCGCCGTCACTCGCTGCATCTCTTCGAGCATATCCACGGCGAGAGCCGCGACCGAGGCCAGGCGATGGTCGATCTGGTCCAGCATTATCAGCGCAGCGGCCTTCTGATCGCCGCGAATGAACTGCCCGACTTCATTCCGCTTTTCCTGGAATTCCTCTCCGTTCGCCCGCTCGAAGAGGCGCGTGGCCTGCTCAAGGAGACGGCTCATATTCTCTCGTTGCTCGAGGAAAGGCTCGCCAAGCGAAGCGGAGGCTATGCCGCCGTATTCACGGCCATACTTTCGATCGTCAGTGATGTCGCCGTGATCACTGACACTATCGAAACCGATGACGAGCCCGACGATCTGGCGGCCATCGATGTCGCTTGGGAAGAAACGGCCGTCACATTCGGTCCAGGGAACGCCACCGACGGCTGTTCCGTGGATCGGCTGAGAATACAGATGCGCGCCGCCAATCGCGACGTGCGGCATAGCGCTACCTAGCGGAGAGAAAAGCAATGTCCAATGCAATCAACTACGCGTTTTTTGGCTGGTATCCGTATCTCTGCCTGACTGTATTTCTTCTCGGCAGCCTCATCCGCTTCGACCGCGAGCAATACACGTGGAAGACGGGATCCTCTCAGCTTCTGCGGCGGAGCCAGCTTCGCTGGGGCTCCAATCTCTTCCATCTGGGTATCTTGGCGATCTTCGGTGGACATTTCGTCGGCCTGCTGACGCCAATTTGGATTTTTGACGCGCTCGGCATCTCGCACGGTTTCAAGCAAGGGCTCGCGATCGTCGTGGGGGGCCTCGCCGGTATTGCCTGCTTCATCGGGATTGCGCTTCTTGCCCACCGCCGGCTGTTCGATGCTCGGATCCGGAACACGTCCAGCTTCGGCGACATCGCCATTCTGTTGCTGCTCTGGCTTCAGCTTACGCTTGGGCTCTCCACCATCTTCGTCTCGCTCGGCCATATGGACGGCCACGAGATGGTGAAATTCATGAATTGGGCACAGGGGATTGCCACCCTGCAACCGTCTGCGGCCGCCTACGTTTCCGATGTGCACCCGATCTTCAAGGCCCATCTCGTTCTGGGAATGACCATCTTCCTGGTCTTCCCGTTCACGAGGCTGGTCCATGTCTGGAGCGCACCGGTCTGGTATCTCGGGCGCCCGGGCTATCAGATTGTGCGCACGCGCTTTGCGGGGCGTCGGTCACCCGCTCCAATACCGACAGCCCGGTTCCCCACGCCTGCGCGGCCTGCCGCAGGCAGTCCCGCCCGCCAGCCTGCGGAGTAAATCATGACAACGCTCGTTATCAATCACGCGGCCAACCGCCAGCCATCTTCCGAACATCCGCACGAACATCGGCCCGCGACACCTGACACAAGGCCATCGGGCGAGCGTGTGGCGATGCCCCCAGTGACCGTCAATGGCGTGACGATATCGCGTAAGGCGATTGCCGCCGAGGTGCAGAATTTTCCGGCCCGCAATCCCGGCGAGGGCTGGAGGGCGGCGACACGTGCTCTGGTCATTCGCGAATTGCTCCTGCAGGAAGCCCGGCGTCTTGATGTTTGCGTCGAACAGAAGACCGACGAGGACGGGCGCCGGGAGACAGCGGAAGACGCGCTGGTGCGCGGCCTCATCGAACGCGAAGTAAGTGTCCCCGAGGCGGATGAGGAGACGCTCCGCCGGTTCTACGAGAACAACCTTCGCCGCTTCGTAACGCCATCGCTCTACGAGGCCGATCACATCCTGATAGGCGCACGCCGCGATGATGACGAAGCCTTCGCGGCGGCCCGCGAAAGGGCCTCATCGCTGAGAGCCACCTTAGCAACCGCGCCAGAGCGTTTCGCGACATTGGCGCGCGACTGTTCGGATTGCCCATCAGCATCCCTCGGGGGCAGCCTCGGCCAGATCGGGCCGGGCGATACGACATCGGAGTTTGAGGCCGCTCTCATCGCGCTTGCCCCCGGCGACATCTCGACGCCGGTGGAGACGCGCTACGGCGTCCACCTCATTCGCCTGACGCGGCGGATCGACGGCCGCCAGCTGCCATTCGAGGCCGTGCGGGAGCGCATCGCCTCCTACCTGGTCGAGCACGTCCAACGGCAAGCGACGGTGCAATATCTGACTCTTCTTGTCGGTCAGGCGGCGATCAGCGGAATTGCCATCGACGGCTCTTCATCGCCGCTGGTGCAGTGAGGAGGACGCGATGCTCGGAAATCTCATTGCTTCTCTGGACGATCCGAAGGTCGCTATGGGCCTCCTCGCAGCCTTCGACGAGCCAGCCTTGCTGGCGCGTCTGGCTGCGGTCGCCGATGCATCGGGCCGGCTGCCGACCGATATCGTTGGCTCGACCGTGCGCAATTTCATGGAGACAGCGTCCGACGATCTTTGGACCCAGCTGATCGGCATCATGAACCGTGCGGACGATCCGGGCCTCGCGGCCATCCGCGCAATTCTTGAAAAAGCCTTGCCGCAGATAAAGGGGGTCTGACGATGCGCACCGTCCACCGCGATAGTTGCTTCGGCCCAGGCAGACAGATGGTGTCTTTCGATACCGCGCGGCGTGCTGCCGCCGCGCTCGTTCAGCCGCTGAATCGGTCGGAGGAAGTGCCACTGGCCTATGCTGCCGGACGTATCCTGGCGACTACGATCGAGGCTCCCCGCGCCCTTCCGCCATTCGATCAGGCGGCCATGGACGGATATGCCGTTTGCCTATCCGGCAGGGAAGGCGTGCCGTCGGTCCTTCCCTTGGCTGGCCGCACGGATGCCGGGGACCCACCGGGCATACTAGCCCAACGCACGGCGCATCGCGTCATGACAGGTGCCGCACTGCCGAGCGGCGCCGATACCGTCGTGATGCAGGAGCACGTCACGCGCAGGGGCGATCTCGTGCAGTTCGGACTCGATATCGAGCCCGGCGCCCATATCCGGAAGCTTGGCGAGGACGTAGCGCAGGGAGCCGTCATCCTTGAGCCAGGCCGCTTGATCGGCTGGGCCGAAGTTGCGCTTTTCGGGGCCCTCGGCGTCAAGACTGTCTCGGTTGCCCGTCCCCTTAGGATCTCGGTTGTTGCGACCGGTTCCGAACTTCGCGATGTAGGCGAGCCGCTGCCAGCAGGCGCTATTTACGACTCCAATGGGCCTATGCTCGCCGCGCTTTTGACAGCGCCGAATATGTATATCACGTCCCTGACCGTACGGGACGATGTGGCTGCGATCGCGCATGCGCTCGAAACTCAGGCGAAATCGGCTGATCTTGTGATCACCACTGCTGGCATGTCGGTTGGAGACGAGGATCATGTTCGCGATGCCGCCGCTCGAGCCGGCGGTTGGCTCGACATCGTCAAAGTGGCGATGAAGCCTGGCAAGCCGCTTGCCTTCGGCAAGATGGGGGACGCGTATTTCGTCGGATTGCCTGGCAACCCGCAAGCCGCGGCGTTTGGCGCGCTCGCCTTCGTGCGCCCGATGATGAGGGAGCTTCTTGGCCAGGCTCCAGCGAACCTCATCACGGCCGAGATAGGCTTCGCATGTGCCCGCAAGCCCGATCGCACGGAACTCCTGCCGGTTCGCCTGAACGTCAAGCAGGGCCGATTGACCGCCCATCGCAGCGGACCGGATGGTTCGCACAGATTGATGCCAATGACGTCCGCCGACGCCATTGCGATCGTGCCGGGCGCATCAACGCCTGCCCAAGCCGGCACGTATCTCGAAATTCTCCCATTCGATCAACCGCGATTCGCAGGATAGGTGGCATGGCCTGTTCCCTTATTGACAGTCTTGGGCGCCGGGTCAGCTATCTCCGTCTTTCGGTGACGGACCGCTGCGACTTGCGATGTGTTTATTGCATGGCGGAGGAGATGACCTTCGTTCCACACCGCGAGCTTCTCACACTGGAGGAACTCGATCGGCTGGCGTCGGCTTTCGTCGCCCGTGGGGTCTCGAAGATCCGCACTACGGGCGGAGAACCTTTGGTGCGAAAGGGTGTCTTGACCGTGATGCAGGGGTTGTCGCGCCATCTCGCGTCGGGAGCGCTCAAGGAATTGACGCTCACCACGAACGGGACACTCCTTGCCGAATATGCCGAAGCGTTGGCGCGTGCCGGCGTTCGACGCATCAACGTCTCTCTGGACACGCTCGATGCCGCACGCTTTCGGGCGATAACGCGGCGAGGCACGCTGGGCGTCGTCATGGATGGGCTGCGATGCGCGCGTGAAGCGGGCCTGCATGTGAAGCTCAACACTGTCGCGCTGAAAGGGATTACTGAGAGCGAGATCCATGATCTGATTGTCTTCGCTCATCGTCAGGCAATGGATCTGACGCTGATCGAGACCATGCCGCTCGGTGATATCGGCGAAGACCGCACCAACCAATATCTGCCGCTGACTGAACTGAGGCGACTGATCGAGACGCGCTGGACTTTGATCGATACGCCGGAACGCACCGGTGGCCCGGCTCGCTATGCCCGCATCCGAGAAACTGGTGGCAGGATCGGCTTCATCACCCCGATGAGCCACACATTCTGCGAAAGCTGCAACCGCGTGCGGGTGAGCGCGACTGGAATACTCTACACGTGCCTCGGCCAGGAGGATCGAGCCGACCTGAGGGAAGCGCTTCGTGGCTCCGAGGCCGACGACGCGCTCCACGCAACCATCGATAAGGCAATCCAAGCGAAGCCGCGTGGGCATGACTTCCGGATTGATCGGGGCGGGCGGCCGGCGCTCGCACGCCACATGTCGATGCTCGGCGGGTGAAGCAAATGCTCAATCCAATCCGTCATCCGAACTGCGGCTCAATGCGTGAAGGCTTTTTGTTCCGTATCGACACGTTCGCTGCCTGTGCCCGTCAGCGGACGCAATTGTACAAGGGGGTCTTGCATGCAGATCGCTAGTCGAAGCTATCCGATCACTGCAATCGCCTATTCCGACGGCGTGCAGTTCGAGGCCTTCCTGCGGGAAGTGGCTGCGGTGATGGCCGATGACGGCATTCGACTGGCCGGTCTTATCCAGCGTAGCCAGCCGAAACCTGACCGCCTGAAATGCGACATGTATCTGCTGGATCTCGCGACCGGCGCGCGTCATGTCATATCTGACGACCGTGGCCCTCATGCGCGTGGTTGCGTCCTGAATACCGATCGGCTGCTGCATGCCTGCGCAACGGCGGAAGCCGGGTTGTCCGACCAAACCGATCTCCTGGTACTCTGCAAATTTGGAAAGGCTGAGGTTGAAGGCGGCGGTTTCAGAGCACTGATCGCCAAGGCGTTTGAACTATCCGTTCCTATTCTGATCGGTGTCCCGTTGGTCAATCTGACGCCGTTTCGCGAATTCTCCGGAGGGTTCGCGCGTGTGATCGAACTGGCCGAACTCGGCTCCGATCCGCTCACTGCAGCGGAACGCCTGCGATCCGATCCGCGCCAAGAAATGGTGGGTGCCGCATGAATTGGCCGCTGGAAAAGATGTTATTCGTCTACCCGCCCCCGCTTTCGCTTGGGACGCACGATGTGATGCCGTTTGCTCTCCTGCTACCGATCTTCGAGGGGTGAGCGATGGACGACATCACACTGGCGCGCGCGCTGCACGTCCTTGCCGTGATCCATTGGATCGGCGGACTGGCATTCGTCACGCTGATCATATTGCCGTTGGCGAGGTCGCGTCACAGTGCTGAGGAAGCCTTGGCGCTGTTCGAGAGCGTAGAACGGCGTTTCTCGAAGCAGGTCCGGATCTCCATTCCGCTTGTCGGTGCGACAGGGTTTTGGATGACCTATCGGCTCGACCTTTGGAATCGCTTCGTCGATCCGGATTTCTGGTGGATGGGATCCATGCTCGGCCTGTGGCTCGCCTTCATGCTCATGCTGTTCGTAGTCGAACCGCTTCTGCTCACAAGGTTCGCGAACCGCGCGCGCCGAGATCCGGCCGGCACAATCCGCCGCATGTGCCGTCTTCACCAATTCCTTCTGCTGTTCGCAGCCTTCACGGCGTTCGGCGCGGTCGCCGGGGTTCATGGATTTAATTTCCTCTGACGTGGTACAAACCATAGCCTTCGGAGTCGATCGGCCATGAAACGCACAGCAGAGACACAAAGGTCATGGAGCGGCCCGGCCTTGTGGAGCCGTGGCTTCCGCCCCTTCTTTCCGGGCGCCGCTCTTTGGGCCGTGGTGGCAATCGCTATCTGGCGGCCTTTCTTCACGGGCGAGATCGAAATTCCGACCGCATTTTCGCCAGTCGACTGGCACATTCACGAGACGATCTACCCCTATGAGGCGGCTGTTGTCGCGGGATTCCCACTAACTGCGATCCCTAGCTGGACGGGCTGCCTGCCTGTTGCCGGCTGGCTGCTCGTTCTGCTCGCCACGCTGTGGGCCATAGGCTGGGTGGCAGTTTTTTTGCGCGAAAATTGGATGGATCCCCGCCACACTGATGGATCCGGCCTTTCTCCTTATATTTGGCGCGGTGGCCGCGCGCGAGGTCATCGCGGGAAAGAATCAGCGCAACGTGAAGGTTTTCGCTTTGATACTCGTGCTCGTGATCGCCAACGCTGGCTTCCACATCGAGGCGATGATGACCGGCGCCGCCTCGATCTCGGCTCGCGCGGGTCTTGCCGTTATGCGCCTTGCCAGCAAGATGTATGCGCTAATCAATAACAAGGCGGCCTTGAGAGCCTGCTATCGCGACAAGACCCCAGTCGGAGATTTTCGACGTCTGTCCGATCTTGCTCACGCAACCGGCGGAAGATCGTTGGACACCGCCACATCTTAGCGAACTATTTCTTGCGCAGAGTCAGGAAGGTCCCTGTCAAGACTGTCATGCTGGAGAATGCTGGACACTATCCCATCGAATAACCCGGTTTGCAGCAGATGCATGATGCGGTCGTCGTGTTCGTCAACATGGCGACCTCGCTGCTTGCGGCATGAAGGTCCGTCATAGATTCGGAATATTGTTGTGGGGTCGAGCTCGGAAGACACCGCAAGAAATATTGCCCATTTTCGAACGCATGCTGTAACAGGAAGAGTGTCGTTGACGTTGTTACTTCTTATCAGCCTTCGGAATAGGATCGGCAAGGCGTGGTAATATTTGATGCGATGGCATTTGTCGCATGCGCACTAATGACGGCTTCTGAAGCGTGCTCCACAAGGAGCCCGATATCGCTCTGTTGACCGGCACCGCCGCAAAGGGCGGCCTCCACTGCGATCTGGTGGAAGAAGCACAGCGCCTCTGAGATGGGAGAGTATTCGCCGGCCAGAGAGGAATTCGAGCACGTCTTGCATGCATGTGAAGCGATTACGCGGCTTGATTCGGGATCGCCCGCTCCACCAATCGCAAGAATCGGATGTTGCGAGCTCCCGAGATGTTTTCTTTCATGGCAACGCCTATCTTCGGTTTGCCATTGCGGATGCCTTCTTTTTCGGCTGGACGACGACCGGGATTGCAGAGCGTCCAAAGCTGTTACTAATCCTTTTGCTCGAAGTGACGAGTAAATTCATTCCACTTAAGGTGAAATTGTTCTGCGGATGGTGAAGCACTAGCGTGCCCCCGCAGGTCTGCGCCTCCACCTTCCATCCGGTGGCGATCGCGCCAAGACCTATCCGCAGTGCCGCAAGGGGACGTAACGGGATTGCGGCTGCTGCTGAAAGGACGCTAGCTCGAAATTTTGGGGGGGGGCAGATGTTTGCGGATTTAGAGGTCTTTCAACAGGTGTTTGACGTGTGCGTCACGGGCGCAGGCCCGGTCGGTATTTCCGCTGCACTGGAATTGAGCCGGCGAGGCCTGCGAACGCTGCTTATCGAAGCCGGGCCGAAACGATCGAAACGACCTCACCAAAACGAAACAGGGTTCGACGTAGGAGACGATATCTATCACGCAGCGGACCGACTTACTTCGGCCACCGGACTTGGCGGCACGTCCGAACGATGGGGTGGGCAATGCGTTGAGCTTGATGATATAGACTTCGAAGCAAGAGATTATGTCGCACACTCCGGTTGGCCTATTGCTCACGAAAAGATTTCGCCTTTCTATCAGCGGGCGCGGTCTCTTTTGAGCAGTAATATCGGCGACCAGCGATCGGATCCGGAGCCGGAGCCGGAGAGTGATTTTCCAGCATCCCGGGAAAGCTGGACACGAATACGCAACACAGCGAGAGCCAACAGGGCTGAGATCGCTTCGTCGCAGAACCTCGTCGTCGCTTTAGACGCGAGGGTCAAAGCTCTGGTATTCGACCCAGTGGAAGAACGGGTCCATTCCATGTCGATCGCCTGCCGCGGTGGTTCGTACAAGGTGCGCGCCGACCACTATGTGCTGGCCTGTGGCGGCAGGGGCAACACCCGGCTGCTGCTGAACCTCCAGGTTGCGTTTCCGCAATTGTTCGGCGGAAGCGATGGGCCGCTCGGCCGCTTCTACATGGGACACCTCGCCGGACAGATCGCGCAGATCGAATTCGCCACCAAGGAACATGCCGAACGGTATCTTTTTAAGCGCACATCCACCGGAACCTTCGTGTGTAACCGGTTTCAACCCGCCCCCCAATTGCAACGGGCACTCGAGTTGCCGAATATCGCTTTTTGGCCCACAAACCGGAGGGCTGCTTTCGATGAGGTCGATCCGGCGCTCTCGCTGCTATATCTTTGGAACAGTCGGAAGACCGTCGTTCACAGGGCGAGATGGGGCGAAGCCGACCGATCCCGTTACTATAATGTGCTGCGTAATGTCCTGCGCAATCCTCTTGGCACGACCTCTGCCGCGCTGGCGCTGTTTAACCAAAAATACCGCGTGGCCGAACCATATGTTCTGCTGCGCAGGCCTGACATGAGATACGGCCTTCGTTACCATGGGGAGCAAATTCCAAGCAGTTCAAACCGCGCCTTCCTCAAGCCCGTGCAAGATGCGGACGGCCAGTTCAAGCTCGAGGTCTCATTCCAATATTTACCTCAGGATTTTCGCGGCACGCTCCAAGCACATATCGCCCTTGATCGCTGGCTCAAGGAGCGCAAAATAGGCAAGCTGATATTCGATACAGCCCCCGAGAATCTTGAAGAGCATATCGCCGCACAAGCCAAAGACGGCTACCATCAGATCGGGTTGACCAAGATGGGCGTGGACCGCAACCACGCCGTCGTCGACCACAACTGCCGCGTCATCGATATCGCTAACCTCTACATCGCCGGTAGCTCCGTTTTCGCTACATCCGGACAAGCCAACCCCACGCTTCCCGCCGTCGCCTTGGCCGTCAGACTCGCCGAACATCTGGCTACTCTGGCCCGCCGTCAAAGCGCGGCTGCAGGTTTGTCGACGAGCAGCCGCTTGGAACCTCAAAGGGGAACGCCTCTGAGTGTCCCGCGAAGCATTTGCTGATGTCGTGCTGCGTATCGTGCGTCTGATCGGCCGGCTGAGAATTACGCGAAACTCGGCGTTGCTCGCCGAGAAAGTATCGGGCAGCAGGGTGTGTCCGGCTTTTTTGCCCCGGTCCTCTACGATCGCTAGACGGTCGAGAAATTGCGCGGCATTCCTCTCAACGAAACGCGAGGAACGTATGACACCATCATCGGTGCCGTCACCTCGGTCGGTAAAAATGTCCTGCCGCGCGTTGCTGCCCTGCACGACGGTCTTTCCAGGATTGTTGTCTTCCTCCCAATTGTGCGATGTTCCTCAGCGAAACGGCAGGATCTGCGCACTAGGGAAATGGGCGGTATGAGCGTATCGGACTTGGAGGGCAGCGGTGGACCGCGCAAGAGGAGCCTTTATGAGGAGCTTCATGGGCGGCTGAAGGCTGAAATCCTGGAGGGTGCCGTGCCGGAAGGCATCGTGCTGACCGAGGCTGCCCTTGCCGGCATTGTCGGCAGCAGCCGCGCGCCCGTTCGGCAGGCGCTGCAAATGTTGGTCGAGGATGGCTTGATCAATCGCTTCGAGGGCCGCGGTTTTGTCGTCGGCTCGTCGGGAACGCCGCCCAGACGGGAGAAGCTGGCCGACTATCTCGGCAAGCTGATCGAGGCCGATGCCAGGCCGATGTTTGCCTGGCAGGCGCTTTATGAAAATGTCGAGCGCATCGTTGTTTACCGCTCGTTTTTCGGGCGCTACCGTATCAATGAAAACGAGCTTGCGCGGCATTTCGGGGTCGGCCGTGCGGTGGCGCGCGATGTGCTCCTGAAGCTCGAAACGCTCGGCATTATTGAAAAGGACGACAATTTCCGCTGGTCGATCGTGCCGCTCGACAGCCAGCGCATCCGCGATCTCTACGAGGTGCGCGAGCAGATCGAGCCGATTGCGCTTTCAAGCGCCTTGGGCGGCCTTTCGGATGATCATATCGGCATGATGCTGGCGCGGCTGTCGACGGCGCTTGCTGATTATCCCGACGTTTCGGCCTCGACCATGTACGAGCTGGAGCTCGATCTTCACCTTCGCAGCCTTCAGGCTTGCCCGAACAAGGAATTCCTGAGCATCCTCAGGCGGACACATTGCATCCTGACGCTCAGCAAGCATGTCGTCGGCATTCGCATCAAAATGCCGGAATACGAGCCGTTTCTTGCTGAACATATCGGTGTCTTCGAGATGATGCAGCGGCGCGACGAGGAGGGGCTACGCAAGGCCATGCGCAACCACATCCGCAATTCCGAGCCGAATGTCCAGTCGCGCGCTACCTATATTCGCGAGCATTATCAGCCTGATGACTACAGCTTCATCGCCTAGCGGACAAAGGCGGTATCAGGTGATCGCGCCGACCTGCCAGGGCACGAATTCATTATCGCCGTAGTCGAAGGTTTCGCTCAGCGTCTTCTTGCCGGAGGCAACTGCAATGATGTCCTCGAAGATGCGCTCGCCGGCCGCCTCGATCGTATCCTCGCCGCTGACGATGTCACCGCAATTGATGTCCATGTCCTCACGCATGTGATTGTACATCTCGGTGTTGGTGGCGATCTTAATGCAGGGAGCCGGCTTGAAGCCCGACACCGATCCTCGGCCAGTCGTAAAGCAGATCACGTTGCAGCCGCCAGCGACCTGGCCGGTGACGGCAACCGGATCGTAGCCCGGCGTATCCATGAAGACGAAGCCGGTCTTGTCGACGATCTCCGAATATTCGTAGACCGCCTTAAGCGGCATGGTGCCTCCCTTGGCGACGGCGCCGAGCGATTTTTCCAGAATGGTCGTGAGCCCGCCGAGCTTGTTGCCGTAGGACGGGTTGTTGTTGAGTTCCGCTCCATTGCGCCGCGTATAGTCGCGCCACCAGTCGATCCTGGATAGCAGTTTTTCAGCAACGTCAGGCGTTGCAGCGCGCCGCGTCAGCAGGTGTTCCGCGCCGTAGATCTCCGGTGTCTCCGCCAGAACCGATGTCCCGCCATTGCGAACGAGAAGATCCGAGGCATATCCGAGCGCCGGGTTGGCGGAGATTCCCGAATAGCCGTCCGATCCACCGCATTCCAAAGCCAATTTCAATCCCGAAAGCGGCTGAACGGTCCGTTCGGCCGCGTTGACCTCGGGAAGCATATCCCGGATCATTTCGGAGGCGGCGGCGATGGTCTTTCGCGTGCCGCCGAGATCCTGAATGGTCATGGTGCGCAGCCGGTTTCCCTCTTCGAGCTTGTAGTGCTCCAGAATAGGCGCAATTTGGTTGGTTTCGCAGCCAAGCCCGATCATCAGGATGCCGCCGAAATTGGGATGGCGCGCATAGCCCTGGAGGGTACGCGCTAGGTAGCGGTAGCCCTCGGAATTCATATTGATCGCGCAGCCGCCGCCATGGGTGAGTGCGACGACGCCATCGACATTGCCGAAGCCTTCCAAGCCGCCGGTGCGGTTGAAGTGCTCGGCAATATATTTCGAGACGGTGGCCGAGCAGTTGACCGTAGTGATGATGCCGATGAAATTGCGGGTGCCGACGCCGCCAGCACCGCGATCGAAGCCCATGAAAGTGCGACAGTCCTCGCGCGATAGCATTCCCGTCTCTTCGATATCGACACTGAATTGGTAGGGATGCTCGGATTCGATGACGGCGAGATTCTGCAGGTGCACATGGCCTCCCGCCGGAATGAATTGCGTCGCTATGCCGATCGGCTGGCCAAATTTACGGATTTCCTGACCGGCGGGGATATCGCGCACCGCCACCTTGTGTCCGCGCGGGATCTGCTCGGCGGCGATCAAACCTTCGATGCCGGTCTGGTTCCCGGCACGGATCATCGCGCGGGCAACCGCGACGTCGTCTATGGGATTAAGGAGGATGACAGGCGAAACGGCGGACATGAAGGGTTCCGTGAGGTTGGATTAATGTCTATTGCTAGCAATAGACAATCATTCGACGGGGAGGGCGTCAAGCGTGATTGACGCCGGCGGCAAAGTTCTTTCCATCAGCTGTGCGGTTGGCGTGCAAGCCAGGCGCTCAGATCCGCCTCGGCCCGCTCCAGCGCGCTGTGATTGAGTAGCTTTCGAAGGAGCGCGACGGCAATGGCTCGCGCCCGCAGATTGAACCGGCCCTCGTCGCTCTGGGCACCGAGCGGCTGATAGACGCCAAGTTTGATGTAGAGCTGCTGCAGCCGGTTCTGCACGCTGCGTACCGACAGATTGCGCCTGTGCGCAATCGCCCGATCGGTGAGGCCGAGCGCGATGTCGACAAGGATTTCATACTCGGCCTCGGTGAAACCGTTGATGGTGCCGAGGCTTCTTTGCTGCATGCCGCGCACTTCGCGGTCGATCACGCACTGGCTTTCGATGAAAATGCTGCGCAGCGCAAGCTTCAGCCGGTCGTCGGAGGCCGATTTCAGGACATAACCGTAGACGGCACCGACCGGCACGATGCGAGAGACGCCGCGGACATAGGCTTCGTCCGAGTAGTTCGACCAGAACAGGATGCGCGTTTCCGGGCGCTCCTTCCAGATGGTGCGCGCGGCCTCGATGCCGTTGCGCTCGCTCATCTGCAGGTCCATGACGATATGGGCGGATTTGCAATCGCGCGCCAGCCGCTCTCCGGTTCCACCGTTTTCTGCTTCCAGCACGCCATCGCATTCGGGGAGGGCGGCGCGGATGGCCTCGCTCAGATAGGATCGATGGAGAGGATCGTCCTCGATGATCAGCACCTTCATGCCGCAGCTCCCTTGGCCGATAGCTCTTTGGCGGGCAGGCTGACGCTGACCAGCGTGCCTCCGGAGGCCGCCGCGGCTTTGATCTCGAAGCGCGCCGAAATCAATCGCGCCCGCGTCTTCATGTTTTCGATACCGCCGCCGGAGGATCTGTGGGCGTTGCCAAGCCCGAGGCCGTCATCGATGACATCGATGGTGACAGCTCCCTCGGTGGCCATAAGATGAACCGCAATGCTGCTTGCCTGGGCATGGCGGATCGCGTTGTTGATAGCTTCCTGTGCAATGCGAAAAAGCGCGATGCTGACTGATTGCTCGAGGCGGTCGATGGCACCGCTCGTTTCATCGTTCAGCCTCCATGTCAGCGTTGCCCCGCTTTCCTGGATCGACCGTTCGAGGTGGTTCTCCACCGCCTGGGCAAAGCCAAAGAGCTGAAGGACCGAGGGCTTTGCTTCCTCAATGATTTGGCGAAGATCGTGCATGCTGTGCTGCAGACCCCGGAAGAGAGGTTCGAGCGCCTCGCCTGTGACGTCAGGCTGACGCGCCAGCCGTTCCAGCCGCCGCGAAAGTCGAGTGAGATCGGCGAGAATCTGGTCGTGCAGATCCATGCCGATGCGCTGGCGCTCCGCCTCAAGGGCCTCCGTCAGTTTCAGCGCGCCGAGCCGCAGGCCTTCCTCGCGAGCCCGTGCCTCCGCCTCGACGATAGCGGATCGTTTCGCCTGATCGGCCGCGCGGATGGCGAAGAAGTGCGGAGCCAACAGATCGGCAATCACACGTGCGCTTTCGACATCCTGCATGTCGTAAAAGCCCATCTGATGGCTGGAGCAGGAGAGTGCCCCGATGACGTGGCCTTGGACTTTGAGGGGGACATGCAGGCGGCTGTGCAGCGATTGATGGAAGATCGGATGCGAAAAGGCCCCCTGGAAATGGAATTGCGGGTCGCTCCAGGCGTCATCCGTCAGCAGATGGTCGGTCTCGCCCCACAGAAGCGTGCGGATGGGGCTGTTGCTGACGGGAGCGGGAAAGCGCTTGCCCCAATCGGTCTCCATTCCGCTTTCGTAGGCCGTATGGAATTTTTCATCCACCATGATGATGCAGACATCGAGGTGATCATGCGGGATGACATGGTTGATCTCGGCCGCGACCGCCTGGATGACGGAGTGAAAATCGAGCCGTCCGGCGATGAGCCTTGAAATGTTGAGGTAATGGTCAAAGACCGATTGCGGCGCCAGATCGCGCAAGACAGGCCCTCCCAGGCAACGCGTCGACCTCAACTCCTCCGGCCGATCGCAGCATGTAAATTTCCAACGCTATTAAGCGCCGAACAAAGTCGTTCGTCCTGCGGACTTGCGCATCTTTTCTGCGGGATCCCGCAAGGTCCCGCCCTTTAAGCGCCTGTACAAGCGTCACAATCTCGGACATCCTGTTTCTACTGAAAGGGGAACCTTCAGTGCAAATAATATTTTCGATCGTTCGTTGAGGAGCGCGCTCGAAAATCTTGGCCTGGAAGTTGAAGTACAGGCTCTTTGGGAGGAAAAAAATGAATATTACCAAGATGCTTCTGGCGTCCGCCGTCATCGCGAGCGTTGCCGTACCGGCTGCTGCTTTTGCAGATACGTCATCCAAGAAAATTGCCCTGTCGAACAACTATGCGGGCAATTCCTGGCGCCAGGCCATGCTCACCAGTTGGCAGAAGGTGACCGGCGAGGCCGTCAAAGCCGGCGTCGTTGCCGCCGCCGACCCGTTCACGACGGCAGAAAACCAGGCGACCGAGCAGGCCGCGCAGATCCAGAACATGATCCTGCAGGGTTATGATGCGATCGTCATCGATGCCGCATCGCCGACCGCGCTGAACGGCGCGATCAAGGAAGCCTGCGATGCCAAGATCGTCGTCGTTTCGTTCGACGGCATCGTCACCGAACCCTGCGCCTGGCGCATTGCCGTCGACTTTAAGGGCATGGGCGCAAGCCAGATCGAGTATCTCGCGAAGAAAATGCCGAAGGGCGGCAATATCCTGGAAATTCGCGGGCTCGCTGGCGTTTCCGTAGATGACGAGATTTCGGCCGGCATCCACGATGCGGCCTCTAAATATCCGCAGTTCAAAATCGTCGGTTCGGTGCATGGTGACTGGGCGCAGGATGTTGCCCAACGCGCCGTCGCGGGTATCCTGCCGAGCCTGCCTGACATTGCCGCGGTCGTGACCCAGGGCGGTGACGGCTATGGCGCCGCGCAAGCATTCGCAGCCGCAAAGCGCCCCATGCCGACGATCGTTATGGGCAACCGCCAGGACGAGCTTGCCTGGTGGAAGAAGGAGAAGGACGCCAGCGGCTACGAAACCATGTCGGTTTCCATCGCGCCCGGCGTCTCGACGCTCGCCTTCTGGGTCGCCCAGCAGATCCTCGACGGCCAGCAGGTGAAGAAGGATCTGGTCGTGCCGTTCCTGCGCATCGATCAGAACAATCTCGAAACCAACCTTGCCTCGACCCAGGCTGGCGGCGTCGCCAATGTTGAATACACGCTAGACGATGCCAAGAAAGCCATCGCCACGGCGAAGTAGTCGATATCAACCTGCTATTTAAAACCAGCGCCGCCCGATGAGAAGGTGGCGCTGGGCAGACGCAACGCCCGACCGGACGATCCATGATTGCAGTCAAAGACAATGCTTCGATGAGACAGGATGCCGAGCCGCAAGCGGTCGTCTCGGCCCGCGGCGTTAAGGTACATTTCGGTGCCGTCAAGGCGCTTGATGGCGCCGATGTTACAATTCTTGCCGGCGAATGTATCGGTCTTGTCGGTCACAACGGCGCCGGCAAGTCGACGATCGTCAACGTGATCAATGGTGGTCTGAGCCCGCACGAAGGCATCATCGCCTATGAGGGCGACGATAAAGTGCATGGCATCAACGCTGCGCGTGCGCATGGCATTCGTTGTGTTTTCCAGGAGTTATCGCTCGCGCCCAACCTGACCGTCGTCGAGAACATGCGGGTCGTTCACCGCAGCCTCGCCGGCTGGAACTGGCGGCGGCAGGCTGCGGCGATCATCCGCGCCAAGCTCGACGAGATTTTCACCGGCCACAAGATCGATGTCATGCGCACTGTCGGCGAACTTTCCATCGCTGAGCGGCAGATGGTGGAGATCGCGATTACCTTTTGTGCCGTGGGGGAAGAGCCGAAGCTCGTCATTCTCGATGAGCCCACCTCTTCGCTCGATGCCGGATTGGCGGCGCAACTGATGGCCTATGTCCGGGCTTTCGTCCAAACAGGCGGCGCCGTGATGCTGATTTCGCATATCCTTGGCGAGATCCTGTCGACCGCGAGCCGCATTCTGGTCATGAAAGACGGCCGCGTCGTTGCCGATCGCGCGGCTCAGGATTTTACCGTGCACAGCCTTGTTCAGGCGATGGGTAGTGTCGTCAAGGAACAGGATCGCAAAGTGAGGAACGAAGAGCGTGTCGCGGCATCTCCCATTCTTGCGTTGCCCGCGCGCGGCGGCAAGGGTCTTGCCTTCGCGGTCCGCAAGGGCGAGGTGATCGGCCTTGCCGGTCTTGCTGGCCACGGCCAGACCGAAATGCTCCTCGATCTCCATCGGTCGCTCTCGAGCAACTGGCTGCCGGGTAGGCAGGACAAGATCACCTTCGTTGCCGGCGACAGAAGCCTGAATGGCACCTTTCCCCTGTGGAGCATTTTGAAGAACCTCAGCATCGCATCGCTGGGCGAGCTCTCGCAGAAGTACCTCGTCAACAGACAGCGGGAAGAAGGCCTGGGAGCCGACTGGAAGGGCCGCATCGAAATCCGCACGCCAGCCATGGAAAACGGAATCCTGTCGCTATCGGGCGGCAACCAGCAGAAAGTTCTGTTTGCTCGTGCGCTAGCGACCACGTCGCCGATTGTGCTGATGGACGATCCGATGCGCGGCGTCGATATCGGCACCAAACAGGAGGTCTACAGGATCCTGAACCACGAAGCAGCGGCCGGGCGCACCTTCATCTGGTACTCGACCGAGATGGATGAGATCCGCCTCTGCGATCGCGCCTATGTCTTCCGCAATGGCGCCATCGTCGCGGAACTGGTCGGGGACCAAATCACCGAGGAAAATGTGCTGGCCGCTTCATTTGCCGGAGAAGACGCATGAACCGTCCATCTTCCGCCACCTTGCGCCTGCTGATCCCGGCGCTCTCGCTTGCCGTCCTGCTCGTCGCGGTCTTCTATTTGCAGCCGCGCGCCATGAGCTATATCGGCCTCAATCTGCTCTTCAATCTTGCCGTGCCCATTGCGCTCGCGACGATAGCCCAAATGTTGATCATGTCGGTCAACGATCTCGATCTGTCGATGGGAACCTTCGTCAGTTTCACCGCTTGCGTGGCGGCGACCTATTTGCAGTCGTCCCCGCTCATTGGCATCCTCATCCTGGCTGCAGCGATTGCCGTCTATGCCGTAATCGGCATCATCATCTATATCAGGGATCTGCCGTCGATCGTCGTAACGCTCGGCATGAGCTTCGTCTGGGGCGGTCTGGCGGTCCTTTTGCTGCCGGCACCAGGCGGTACCGCGCCGGATTGGGCGCGCTGGCTGATGACCTCTAAACCGCCACTTGTCCCCATAGCAATCGTCGCGAGCGTCGTCATCGCGTTGATTTCCCACCTGATTGTCATGCGCTCTTCCTTCGGTGTTCTTATCCGCGGTGTCGGTGGCAATCAGCGATCGCTCCAGCGTGCGGGCTGGTCCGTCGTCAGCCTGCGTGCAGCGGCTTACGCTCTGGCCGGCCTCTTCGCCGTGCTGGCCGGTGTTGCGCTTGTCGGCCTTACGACCTCAGCGGATGCGAATATCGCGCTGCGCTATACTTTGCTGTCGATTGCCGGGGTCATCCTTGGCGGGGGCGAATTCACGGGCGGGCGCGTCTCACCGGTGGGTGCCGTGATCGGCGCGCTGACGCTGACGTTGGCGGGCTCCTTTCTGTCTTTCCTGCGGATCTCGCCGGACTGGCAGATCGGTGCGCAGGGTGCGATCCTGGTCATCGTGCTTGCCCTGAGGCTCTTGCTCAACCGTGTCGAAAAGCGGGAGAAACAATCATGATCGCTCTTCGTGCGCTCGGCCGGAAGCCCTGGATCTGGTCCTTTGTCGCTGCCATCCTCGTGTGGATCATCACGGTGCTTTTCACCGGCGGCGCCAGTTCGATCGGCCTGTCGCAGGCCGCACTCACCTTTGCCGCCTTTTCCGTCATCGTCGGCATCGGGCAGATGTTCGTCATCACGCTCGGGCCCGGCAATATCGATCTCTCGGTGCCGGCCACCATGACGCTTGCCGGTACGATTGCGCTGAAGCTGATGAATGTCGAGGACGGCATGGTCGTGCCGGGTCTGCTGGTGTCGATCGTGATCGGTCTCGGCATCGGGATCGGCAACTATGCGCTGATCAAGCTGTTGCGCATTCCACCTATTATCGCGACCCTCTCGATGAGCTTCATCATCCAGTCGGCGGCCATTTGGAGCAATCGCGGGCTGCGTATCAAGCCGCCCGAGCAGCTGGCCGATTTCACCACGTCCGGTGTGCTCGGCATTCCAAATGTCGCCATCGTCGCGCTGCTGCTCTCGGCGCTGGCCTGGGTCTTGCTGGAGAGGACGATCTACGGCCGTTGGATTTCGGCGATCGGACAGAGCATGTTTGCCGCGCGTATGGCCGGCATTCCCGTCGATGGTACGCGGCTTGCGACCTATGTACTCTGCGCCATTCTCGCCTCGATCTGCGGCTATCTTCTCGCCAGCTTCTCCGGGGGCGCAGCTCTCAATATGGGGGCCGAATATTTGCTGATGTCGATCGCCGTCGTCATCATCGGCGGCACGGCGGTCGCCGGCGGCGATTCAAATGTGCCGGGCATATGGGGTGCGTCCCTGTTCATGTTCCTGGTCGTTTCCATGCTGAACACCTATGGTTTCGGCGCAGGCCCAAGGCTCATTCTCACCGGCTTAATCATCATTGCCGTCATTCTCGTTGCCGGCGGCCGTCCCATCGGCGGGCGCTGACACTGTTCCCAGCGGTCTTTACAGGAAAATAGCAATGCCAAACGACGCACCGTCCATCTACGAAATGTACGACGCGCGGTTCCGCGATCTCGTGGTTCTCAGTGCCGGTCTTGAGGAACTCTATTCCGATTGCCGCTGGGCGGAGGGGCCGGTCTGGTTCGCAGATACCGGATGCCTGATCTGGAGCGATATCCCGAACGAACGCATGCTGCGCTGGGTGCCGGGTGGGAGCGTGTCGATCTTCCGCGCTCCCTCGAATTTCGCCAACGGCAACACGCGCGACCGCCAGGGGCGATTGGTATCTTGCGAGCATGGCACCCGCCGAGTGACGCGCACCGAGATCGATGGTTCGATCACCATTCTTGCCGATAGCTACAAGGGCAAGCGGTTGAATTCGCCCAACGATGTGATCGTCCGCTCCGATGGAACCGTCTGGTTCACCGATCCGACCTACGGCATCCTGTCGGACTACGAGGGTTACAAGGCAGAGCCGGAACAGGCGACACGCAATGTCTACAGGCTGGACCCGGCGACCGGCGATCTGGAGATCGTGGTCGACGATTTCCGTCAGCCGAACGGCTTGGCCTTCTCACCGGACGAGACCAAGCTCTATGTCGCTGACTCTGCCGCAAGCCATGACATCAATGCTCCGCGGCACATTCGCGTGTTCGACGTGATCGATGGAAACAAGCTCGCCAACGGCCGGGTGTTTTGCGACATCGACGCGGGCATTCCGGATGGATTCCGCGCGGATATTGCGGGTAATATCTGGACGAGTGCCGGCGACGGCGTGCATTGCTTCGCGCCCGATGGCACCTTGCTCGGCAAGATCAAGATACCGCAGACGGTCGCCAACCTGACTTTTGGCGGGCCTCGCCGCAATCAGCTGTTTATCGCTGCGACGCAATCGGTATACCGCGTCTACACCACAGCCACAGGCGTCCAACTGCCCTAGAGATAGTTGGCCCGTTCAGGCGCGTTGAAGTTGATTGTAGCGGTCCTCCGCTACTCTTCGCTGACGATTGCGGACAGCCAGCCCTTAATTTCGTATTGATATTTTTCGCCTGCTTGGCGCAGGTCGACGGATTACGGCTGAGACGACTTCTCTGAAGGCTTTCGCCGGGCCGGATACGGCTGCCCGAAGGGCCACACCATTGGCATTCCTTCTCTTGGAATAGAGAAGCGGCTCTGCCTTGTGGGGCAAGGCAGAGCCGGGAGACCTATAACGGCTCACTTAGTGCGACCAAGTGTCAGGGGTGTGAACTTGTCCGTCCGCTAATATTACACTACTCAAGGGTGAATTCCTAGATAATAAATCATCCTTTCGTGACGCGGCGCCTCCGGGTATGTAGGCCTGAGCTCCTTAGTGAAACGAGGAAAATTACAGGGATGACGCGAAATTCTTGGCGACGGCGCGACGACGTTCCGCCGATCGACGGCGGTCCCTCTTCATCAAATTGGCGGTAAATTCAGGCCGGATATGGTCGAGCCTGCGAGAATCGGACGGGCTGGCATCTATTGCAGCTTTTGACCGTCAAGAAGACCATTCTCATAGGCAGCCGCAAGAGTGCTGTTTTCCGGATATGGATTGGGCCTATCGTTCAGGTGTCGTCTTCCTGCAGAAATGCCTTGTTCATAGGCTTCTCTTTCTCTTTCCGATGGGGTCCTCGGCATTTCTCGTCCGAAGCGCCTAATGGCTCTCGAGGTGGCGAGATCGCGTAGTATATTGCAATCAACAATTCCACTTTGGTAGAGCTTGATCAGATCCACCGCAAACATCTCTCGGTTGACATCGTTCAAAACGAACCAGGGCTGAGCAATGATAACGTCGAAAATCTTTTGAAGATTGTCGATCTCCTCTGGTTGAAGAACGCATTCGATGAGGTAGCGACGCATGACTTTCCTCCATCGTACAAGATACTCTCTTTCAGCCTCCCGTGAAATGACAATCAATGGCAGAACTGGAAACCCTATTGTCTCTTGCAAATCCCAAATTGCGGTACATGCGAGCCGAAAAATGTAATCGTTTGCACGACATCGCATTTGCCCATGAGGTGGGGCGCGAGCGTTCGCACGATCCCGTCTATCCGCGACCTATCCTAAGTTGCCAGCTTGGAGCCATGCGGTTTCAAATGCTCTGCAATCAGTTCCCGAGCCGCTGCGAATACGCCGCTTTGGTCATCGCCCTGGCTTTCCTCAAGCATTTGAAGGGCGTTCTCATACATATCGCGCTCTGCTTCCGCGCTGACCGCGCCGATCCGCCGAAGATGACCGATCAGCGCTGCAAGCATGGCGGAATTCGAAAGCGCCACCGCGCCGGCTGACAGGGCGGCGGCATCACGGTTGTTCGGTTTGCCGGTCATGTGTTCCTCCCGACGGTGAAGTTCCTCCCAGAACGGTCGTCGCTGTAAAATAAAGAAATATCAGAAGCCGCGCGAATGTCGATGGCGAGGATTCGCCTTCAAGTTACGATCGGGCGCTTTTAGCTGAGGCGGGCAATCGTATCGTCGAGGTTGTCGATCGCGAGTTGTTCGCGGGCGATCATGCCGTCAATATCGATATCTTCGTTGACCCATTTCGCAGCTGCGCCCTGCAACTTCATCGCCAGAAGCTCATTGCGATGGGCGACTTTTTCGTCTCTAATCTTGACAAGCTTTAAGCGAAAATCATCATTCATTTCAAATCCCTCCGCCGGGGGTGGTACTCATCGATAACTCGCGTTAGCCGCCGGCTCGCCACTGTTGATCTCACTCGTGCCCACGTCCGCGATAGGTCGTTGGAACGCCGGCAGCCTCATGGCATTGTGCGAGAGTTTCCAGCCATGCCGACAATCCAGTCGGCACTTCGGCATTCCCTGCTTCCAGCGCCTCCACCCATGACAAGTCGCATTGCAGGGCACTCGCCAGATTGATGGGCGTCCAGCGGATATGCAAAAGGCATTCGGAAAAACGTTCTGGGGTCATGGATCTTCCTATTTTTGACGTAACATTCACCGTGCCAGAGGGACACGTGAAGTCAAGTACGATGAAAGTTCCACTAGTCTTGCAGATCTATGCCGAGTTGCCGCAACGCCATTGGCTTCCCTGGATGAAGAAGGTATCCGACCTCAACTACGGCATTGCGAAGCGGTGCATGACGATGACAAACGCGAAGAGCTCTGCCTCGTGGCATTGAGGCAGAGCTTAAAAAGGCCTATTGAAAAGACCTCCCTGTGCGAACCTCCGACTGGGGGGCGCAAGTGTTCGCACGATCCGTGCTTTATCGGAGCTCGCTTAAACGAACCTGAAAGGCGAATGGGCGCCAGCCTGGTCCGGGGGACATGGACCTCAACGCCTCGCGCTGCGATCATCGGTCGTGACATTCACCTGCACGGACATGTCGTCGAAATCGGATGCGCTGCCATCGTAGCTGCCCCACAGGGGTATCGCCTGTTTCGGGTCGCGGGCGACGCCGACGCGGATCAGGTCGCGGTTGCCGACGATACCGTTGGTGGGATCGAACTCCACCCAGCCGGCGCCCGGAAGGTAGATCTGGCACCAGGCATGGGTCGATCCGCCCCCGAGCGGCAACGAGCCGTCACGGTCGGGAACATAGATATAGCCGGTGATGAAGCGGGCAGCGAGCCCAAGCGATCTCGCCGCCTCCATCATTAGCAGTGCAAAATCGCGACAGGTTCCACGCCGAAGCTGCAGGGTTTCCAGCGGAGTCTGCGTGCCATGCGCCAACCGCCGGGCGTAGATGAAGCTCTCGTGGATCGCGTAACATAAGGTCATCAGCAAGCGCCCAGTTTCGGTAGGCTGGCCGATCCGCACGAATTGCCGCGCCCATTTGCCGACCGTATCCCCCGGATCTGGGTAATGGCGATGAATTGTCCGCTCCAGATCAAGTGCTTCCTCCGGATCGTATGCAAAAGGATAGGTCAAGGCCGCCTCGTCGATCTGAAGGTCGATTGCAATGTGAGGCGTATGGTCGAGGCGAATGGTTGTTTCGAAGCGAAGTTCACGCGAGGCTTCCGCAAAACCAACCAGGGCGACGCAATTGCCGAACACGTCATGGATCCATCGGACGTATTCCGGCTGCGGATCGACCTGCAGGTGGGAGCTCAACAGCGTCTGGTCGAAACTGTCCCTTGGCCTGAACATCAGCCGGTGCTCGCCAAACTCCACAGGTCTTGTGTAGCGATAGGAGGTGATATGCCGGACGGAGAATGTGGTCATCCAATCACCGATGATAGTTGCGAGGGCAGCGTTACCTATAAATCCTGCATCTCTTTTTTGCTTGGAAGCGATGCGAGAGCCAATGCCATAGCAGACGCCGCCTGACGATCACAGGCACAAACGCCGGCAGTCGCCGATATGCGTCTGCTTCGTAGGGTTTTCCGAGCTTCGATCGGAAGTTTGGCAATTTTATATTGGGTTTCTCAAGGAAAAAGTGCACCATCGCGCTCCGCGCGGGTCCATATGCGAACCACTGATATCGCCGCCGGGCAGGCAACAGCGGAGTCTAAGCGTATTCGCCTCGACATGTAAATTGGGATGGGTAGTCGAAGCACGTTGCCTTGCTTGTCATTATCCCCACCGCCGCCACCAGGCTCAATTTATCGTCGACGCCGGTCAAATCGGTTCTTCGATACTGAGACTGCTGCCCGATATCTCGCATTGCAGGCTCACACGCTCTCTGGAGTTATCGTCTCAAACGGCACGATACGTTGGAGAATTGCCGGGCTGTCGCGATGGGTCAGGGAGGCAATCATTGTTGCGACCAATTCGTCAGAGATTCGGTCCATCGGATGACACAAAGCTGCAGTGATTAGGCCTTCCGTCAGTCCCTTACGCGTCTCCGGACCAAGGTCGCGGCAGACCACCTTCACCTTGTCTCTTCTTTCGGGAGCCGCCTCGCGCAGTGCCCTGAGAACCCCCGAAATCCCGCCTCCAATTATGAAGATACCTCTCAGGTCATCGAGTTCGGACAGCAATTGGCTAACGATCCGATGAGCCTCCTCGGGCTCTTCATGAGTTGGCCGGCTATCGTCGATTTGGATGTGAGGCGCATGCTCGCGCATATATGAGCGAAAGCTGGCATCCGAGACGTCCTGGCATTGGTAGCGGTGATTACCGATGAACACTGCAACCCGCCCGGGCGATTGGGCAGTCTGGGCTAAAAACCATGCGGCAGTTCTGCCCAGTTTCCAATTGTCGGTCCCGACGTAGCCGGCGCGATCTGGAGCGCTCTGATCCGTTATATAGGCAACGGTCGGCTTGCCTCTAAGCTTGAGAGAATGAATTGTCTGTCCGATCAGGGGATGATCTCCCGCAATGACAGAGACCGCATCGCATTTTTCTCCCAGGGCATCCAATCTGTTTGCGATGTTCTCGGGACTTAAAACGTCGACAAATTCGACCAGCGCCTCGACTTTCTCACCGGATCTCCGCTGACATGCATTGACGACGCTGGAGCCGAAGAGGCGGTATAGCTCTCGGGTCGACTGCTGCAAAAGAAATCCGAAGCAATATGAGGGGCGGGCATTTCTTTGCCGGTCTTCGATGACGCCCCGACCATAGAAGCCGATTTCCTCCGCAGCCTTTTGAACTCTCTCGATTGTCCTCGGTTTCACAGAGGATGAACCGTTAAGGATCCTGTTCACGGTGGAAATGCTCACCTTGGCGGTACTGGCCAAATCCGCGATCGTAGGGCGCGCCTTCATGACATTATCCAATTCATTTTAGAATGGAATGAAAGATACAAAATATTCATTCCATTGCAATAGCTATTTCGAACAAGCAGTTCATTTGGTACTACTGCCTGGCGTTGCCGAGATCGATCAGAGGAGATGTGATCTCGAGAGCAACTTTCGGGAGGAAATCTAATGAAGTTCGTTAAGGGTGCCCTCAAAGGGTTATTGGCGGCGTCTGTTGTCGCCCTTTGTGCCTCTGCCGCCCTGGCCGCCAATATCGCCGTGGTCGGTGGCAAGACGGATGACGAGTTCTGGAGCCGCATCAAGAAGGGTGTCGATGATGCGAGGCCCGTTCTCGAAAAGAACGGCGGTACGGTAACTTATCTCCAGCTGCAGACCTATGACAATCTCGGTCCGGACGCAGCGCAGCTCGTACGCACCGCGATGAGCCAGGGTGTGAAGGGCATCGTGGTCCCTGACTGGGTGCCGGCGGCAGAGGATGAAGCGATCAAGGCTGCTATTCAGAGCGGGATCAAAATCATCCTCATGAACGCCGGCAATATCGATAAGGCGCGCGAGCTCGGCGCGATCAACTATGTCGGCTCGGACGAATATGTCGCCGGCAAGGCTGGCGGCGAATATATGGGATCAAAAGGCGCAAAGAATGTCATTTGTGTCAATACGCTTCCAGGTGCTGCCAATCAGGAGGCCCGGTGCAAAGGCGTGATCGATGGCATCACCGCTAGGGGTGGCAAGGGCAAGCAGTTGCCGCTGCCGGCCACGAGCTTCGGTGATCAAACGGCAATTGCCGAGGCGGTGAAGGCCACACTCATTCAGGATGACACAATCGATGGCGTCCTCAACGTCGGAGCGACCGACGCGGACGCCGCTGCGAGCGGGATCAATCAAGCAGGCAAGGTGGGGAAAGTCGTCCATGGCACTTTCGATCTGAATGCATCGGGATTGGCGCGCATCAAGGACGGCTCTCAGACCTTCGCGATCGACCAGCAGCCCTATCTCCAAGCCCTGCTCAGCGTAACGCTACTGGCATCCCATCTGGACTTCGGCACCAACCTGCCCACGGCGCCGGTGCTGACGGGTCCGGGTATCGTCGATGTTTCCAATATCGACGCGGTCATGGTCGGCGTCAAACAGGGCGCCCGATAGATCGGGCAGGCTTCGCTCCGGCCCGCGAGAAACTCGCGGATCGGCAATGAGACGTCCCATGCTTCGAAAAGAAGCCTGATTGGGGATACAGCAAATGAACAATCTGTCTGTCGGCAACCTCTTGCGCCGCCCTGAGGCGGGTGCCTTTCTCGGGCTCTTTGGAGTGCTGGCGTTCTTCATCATCTTCGGAAGCGCCAAGTTTCTGGAACCTGCCGGGGCCGCGAGCTGGCTGAACGTCGCTGCCAATCTCGGCATTGTCGCTTTGCCGATCGGACTTTTGATGATCGCCGGCGATCTCGACATTTCAATCGGCGCGATGATCCCCGCCGGTTCGATGACGGTGGCGATCATATCCGGCTATTACGGTTTTCCGATCTGGCTCGGCATGCTCGGGTCGATCGGCATCGGTCTCATCGTCGGTCTGACCAACGGCTATCTCGTGGTGCGCACGGCGGTGCCATCGCTGATCGTAACACTCGGCACGCTCTTTGCGGTCCAGGGACTGATGCTCGGCGTCTCGGTTCTGGTAACCGGAACGACCAGCGTCGCCCTGACCGCCGATCCGTGGGCAAAATTCCTCTTCGGCCAGTTTCTATTCGGGTCTTTCCAGGTGATCATCGTCTGGTGGATCGCGATCACCGCTCTCTTCGTCTTCTTCATCCATTTCTCGCCGTATGGAAATTGGGTCTTCGCGATGGGTGGAGACAGGGGCAGCGCGCGGAATGCCGGCATCCCCACGGCGGGACTGACCATCATCCTGTTCGTGCTCTCTTCCACGAGTGCGTCCTTCGTCGGCATGTGCCAGGCCATCCTCTTCAATTCGGCGCAGGTCTCCGGCGGCATGACCTTCATCTTCAACGCGATCATCTCGGTTGTCGTCGGCGGCGTCCTGTTGACTGGCGGCTTCGGTTCCGTGATCGGGATCTTCTTCGGGACGATCACCTTCGCCGTTGTGAACCAGGGCATCTACTTCACAACCTTCGACCGCAACTGGTCGAGCCTCATCATCGGCGTCATGCTGCTGATCGCGGTGCTTATGAACAACACGTTCCGTCACATGGCGCTGACCTACTCGCCGAAGAAGAAGTGAGGGATCAGGATATGAGAACGCCTATTCTTGAACTCGAAAACGTCAACAAGTCCTTTGGTCCGATCGATGTCCTTCATGACATCACGTTGAAAGTCCATCCGGGGGAGGTCCTTTGTCTTCTTGGAGACAATGGTGCAGGCAAGTCCACTCTCATCAAGACATTTGCCGGCGTCTACAAGCCGACGAGCGGGACCGTGAGGTTCGAAGGCAAGCCGCTGATCTTCAACAACCCGCGCGATGCCGCCGATATGGGCATCGCGACAGTGCACCAGTTCGGCGGCACGTTCCCGCTGATGAGCATCGGCCGCTCGTTCTTCGTCGGTCGTGAGCCGACCAAGGGCTTCGGCCCGTTCAAGATCTACGACCGCAAAACGGCAAACGACATCGCGGTGAAGGCGGTGCGCGAATTCGGCATTACCCGTATCGACGACGGCGATCGCCTGATCGGCGGACTGTCGGGCGGGGAACGCCAGTCGCTGGCGATTGCCCGGGCGGTCCATTTCGGCGCCAGGGTGCTGATCCTCGACGAGCCAACGGCAGCACTCGGAGTCAAGGAAGCCGCCCACGTGCTTCGCATCGTTCTCGAAGCGCGGCGTCGCGGACTGGCAGTCATCTTCATTACGCACAACGTCATTCACGCGATGACGGTCGGCGATCATTTCGCTGTCCTGATCAAGGGCGAGAAGGCGGCCGACTTCCGCAAGGGCGAAAAGACGAGGGAGGAGATCACCGATCTCATGGCAGGCGGGGAGGCGATGGCCGAACTGGAGGCTGAGATCGAGGCTCATTCATCCGCGAATGGCGGCCATTCCCCGGCGGTCTGAGCGATCGGCCAAACGAACACGGCCAGACAATCGAAACCGGCTCACCCGCCATCGCGGGTGGGGCTGTCAAGTGCAACCATTTTAGAGGTGATCAATCATGAAAATCGCGCTCGACCCATTTATGCATCGACATCTTTCCCTTGAGGAACTCCCTTCGAAGGTCGCCGAACTTGGCTACGAGTGGATCGAACTCAGCCCCAGGGCGGACTTCCTCGAATGGTTCAAGGCGCCGCGCGTTTTCCCCTCGCGGATCAAGTCCTTCAAGAAGGCGCTCGCGGACGCGAATGTAGGCATTGCCTCTCTCCTGCCGATGTACCGCTGGGCGTCCAACGACGAGGCCGAGCGGCAGGCCGCCGTCAAGCATTGGAAGCGCGCCATCGAAATCTGCGTCGAACTCGGCGTCGATACTATGAATTCCGAATTCGGGCGCGGTCCTCACCCGGATAGAGGCTCCTGCTATTGCTGCCATACCGGATCGATGATCGAAGCCTGCGAGGATGCCTGGTGGCGCTCGATGGACGAACTCGTGGCGGTCCTCGAACGCGAGGGCATCAACATGCACGTCGAACCGCACCCGGAAGACTGGTGCGAAACGCTTCAGCCGGCATTGGATATCATCCGGACCGTGAACTCGAAGAACGTCAAGTTTCTCTATTGCGCGCCGCACACATTCTACTTCGGCGACGACACCAAGGCGATGCTGCGCGAGGCCAAGGACGTGCTCGCCCATGTCCACGTCGGCGACACCTTCAATCATAGGGCGTCCTCCGGACTTCGGTATATCCTCAATCCTCCCGGCACGAACGCCCGCGTGCATCAGCACCTCAACATCGGTCAGGGCGAGGTTCCGTGGGACGATTTTTTCGGCACCCTGGCTGAGGTCGGTTTCGACGGTATCATGACCGCCTGCGTCTTTGCATGGGAGGACAAGGCCGACCACTCCGGCAAGTTCATGCGCTCGGAGATGCAGCGTTTCGTCGACAAGTACTGGGCGGCCAAATGACAGCGGATAGGCCCGTCTGCAGCCAGCGCCCCAGTGAGCCCTCGGCGCGCTGTAGCCGAGGCCGACGCGGCTGTGCCGCCACTTGAAATTCACAGACACTACTCCTGGAAGGACAGACAATGATCAACGGAGAAAGACAGATCGAGCGCCCCCTGCGCTGGGGCATGGTCGGCGGCGGCCGCACTGGGCAGGTGGGATACAAGCATAGAACCGGCGCTCAGCGGGACGGCACTTATCGGCTGGTCTGCGGAGCCTTCGACCTTGATGCCGAGCGCGGACGCGACTTCGGCATGAGGATCGGCGTCGCGGCGGACCGATGCTATGCCGACTACAAGGAACTGATCGCCCGCGAGGCCGGACGCGAGGACGGCGTCGAGGTCGTTTCGATCGCCACGCCGAACTTCACACACTACGAGATCACCAAGGCCTGCCTTGGAGCCGGTCTCCATGTGATTTGCGAGAAGCCTCTGTTCTTCACCGTCGCGGAATGCGACGAGGTCGCGAAGCTGGCGGAGAAAAACGGCCTGATCGTCGGTGTCACTTACGGCTTTACCGGCCATCCACTAGTTCATCAGATGGCGGCGATGGTCAAGAAGGGCATGCTCGGCGACATCCGGATCGTCGACATGCAATATAGCCATGGCTTCAACGCGGGCGACGACACCGGCGCAGGGGAAGCCCTTAAATGGCGCACCAATCCCAAGACCGCCGGCTCGACCTTCGTGCTTGGCGATATTGGGACGCACCTTTACTATCTCTCCGAAGTCGTGCTGCCGCACATGAAGATCGACAAGCTGCTTTGTGACCGCAAGGCCTTCATCCCGACCCGGGCTCCACTCGAGGACCATGCCACCGTTCTTATGCACTACGACAACGGCGCCCGCGGTCGCCTCTGGGTATCCTCGGTGAATGCGGGGAACATGGGTTCGCAGCGCTACCGCTTCGTCGGCTCCAAGGCGTCGGTCGAATGGTCCGACGCTCAACCCGACCAGCTGATCTACGAAGTGCAGGGCGAGCCGAACCGCACGCTGCATCACGGCATGCCATACCTCGAGGAGGAAAGCCTTGCCGTCGACCGCATGGGCGCGCTGCACACCGAGGGCCTGGGGGATAGCTGGTCGAATATCTACCTCTGGATCGCCCAGGCCATAGATGCCAAACGCCGTGGAGACGAGGCTTTCCTTCAGGGCCATCACTATCCGGGCATCAAGGCCGGCACCGAAGGTGTGCGTTGGCTGGAAAACTGCGTCCGCTCGGCTGACGCGGGCGCCGCTTGGGTCGACTTCCAGTGACCCAGCAGAGGACGTGCCGGACTTCCTCCGTCCTACTCCTAGGCGCGTCCTCACCCTCCTTGTTTTGAAAGACAACACGATGAAACTCTCTATTTGTACCGACGTGATGGGCGACCTCTCCTTCACGGATATGCTCGACAAATGCGTGAAGCTCGGCGTCGAGGGTATCGAGATGACCGGCGGCGGCTGGTCACGCGGTCCGCACTTCCGGGCCGATGAGCTCCTGGCCGACAAGGGTCTGCTCAAATCCAAACTCAAGGAGATCGAGGCCCGCGGCCTGCAAATCGCCGCCCTCAATTGCTCCGCCAATCCCCTCGATCCAGGCGACATGGGCAAGCGCCACCGCAAGGAGATGGAGGACACGATCCGGCTTGCAGGCGAAATCGGCGTGAAGAAGATCGTTACCATGTCCGGTCTGCCGGAGGCCGGTCCCGGCGACATGGTGCCGAACTGGCTCGTCTACACCAAGAGCTGGCCGAACGAGATGCCGGAGCGCGACCGCTACCAGTGGGAAGATCGCGCCTTTCCGCTCTGGCACGATCTTGTGAGGCTTGCAGGCGAAGTCGGCGTCGAGAAATATGCGCTGGAGAATTTCTCGGCGATGCTCGTCTGGAACCCGGAGACCCTGTTCCGCCTGCGCAACGAGGTTGGTTCGACAGTCGGCATGAACCTCGACCCGTCGCATCTGATGTGGATGGGTGCTGATCCGATCGCATCGGCGCGCGCGCTCGGGAGCGCGATCCACCACTGCCACGGCAAGGATACTCGCATCGAACGCGGCCTGGCTGACGTGAATGGCTTGCTTGAGCTGAAGGACGTCACCGACGTCGCCAACCGCACATGGAACTACGTCGCCGTCGGCGCCGGCCATGATCTGCAATGGTGGAAGGAGTTTTTCTCTGTAGTTCGCATGGTCGGCTACGACGACTGGGTCAGCCTCGAGATGGAAGATTTCACCATGTCCACCGATGCAGGCATCCAGTCCTCCATCGACGCACTGCAGGCGACGATCAGCCGCTGATCAATGATCGCGGGTGACACTTCGCCCGCCTTCCTTCCGGTTTGTTTTCGACGAGGCCGGCAATATCCAACCTGATCACGATTACCGATGTGCCGCATTGCTGGGGGGTGGGTGACGTAAACGCCCTCCGATTTGCCAGGTAGGGAAGCAGCTCTGGACGAGTCCACCGCAAACGAAAATTCGCCATCCCGTATGGGCATTTTCCGTTGCAAGAGTGTCAACGGCGGGAGATTGATCCATCGGGAGGTGCCGAGAACATCTCGGACAGCAGAGGGCTTCGCGACCTTAGCTTGGACCATCAGGTTCTCGTAGGCGATGGAATTGGAAATGGCGGACACCGGCTCGGCGCAGCGCCGATGCCGGGGAGGGTCGCTTCTAGAAAGGATGTTGGCAAGCTTGTAGGCTTCTGATAAGTTACATGTAACCAACAATGATGGAGAAATACGTGGCCCTTATATCAAAGCGCATTCCCTCGCGCGTGAAGGTCGGAGAGCATCGCGCCCGATTGCGTGCCCAAGGTTTGCGTCCGATCCAGATCTGGGTTCCGGACGTGCGTGCACCATCGTTCAAGGCCGAGGCCCACCGCCAGTCGCTTGCCGTTGTGGCAAGCGTGCATGCCGACGAGGATCAGGCATTTGTCGATGCTGTGTCTGATTGGGGTGATGGGTGAGGCGCGGCGATATCTGGACGGTCGCGGGTGGCAAAGATTATGCGGGCAAGCCGCGCCCCGTCGTGATCGTGCAGGACGACAGTTTCGACGCCACGGATTCGATCACTATTTGCGCCTTCACATCAGACGAGACGGAGGCGCCGTTGTTCCGGCTTGTTGTCAAGCCGAATGACCGCAACGGTCTGCGCACGGCATCCCGGCTGATGGTGGATAAGATCACAACCGTTCCGAAATCGAAGATCGGCGGGCAGGTCGGACGGCTTGACGATGAGGACATCGTGCGCCTCAATCAGGCGATGCTGGTCTTTCTCGGGATGGCAGTGTCGCCAAGAACAAAAGGAGAAGTTTGAGCGTCAGAGTGTGAAAAAAGTGCAAAGATGACCCCGTCGAGAGAGCCCATATACAGAGGCATTTGCTAAGGATCTGGAAGTGCACTTCCTCCAGTGAGGAAAGATGGCTCTGCCTTTTTCCCCAACAAGGGCAAAAACTGTCTCCCCATTCTTCGTTATGCAAATGCGTGTCCTTCAGAACGAACGCGTCACTGGGCAAAGGGCGAGCTGGGGGCATCGTCGAACTAACTATCCTCTGTCTTCACATGTGCACGACTACCTTTCCACCGGCCTCGTCCGTCTCCATCAGCCTGTGCGCTGCCTGGATATCTTCGAAACGAAACACGCGGGCAGGCTTTGCCTGATAGAGTCCTCGGGCCGCATTGTCGGCGATTTGCTGGAACGGAATCTCGCTGAGTGGATAATCCTGGGTGCCGAAGACGAGCGCGCTGGCGAATGCGCTGAGGTGGGCGCCGCTCGGCATTTGGAAGACAGGATCAAACTGGGGCAACGGCGCGCCGCCGCCAAGAAACCCTGCCAGGCAAACGCGACCGCCCCGCCGAACCGCCGCCAGAGAATCGAACACGGTCGTGGTGCCGATAAGGTCCAGCACCGCATCGACGCCAGTCGGCGCGATATCATGCAACTTCGCCGCCAATTCGTTGCCGCCAACTATGACATGCGCCGCGCCGAGCCGGTACAGCATATCAGCGCGATCCCTTCGGCGCGTGGTGGCGACCGTTCTCACTCCCAAACCTCTTGCGATGTTCAAGGCCGCCTGGCCAAGCGCAGAAGTCGCCCCTCGGATCACCAGCGTCTGGCCGGGAGCCAGTTGGAGATTTCCAACCAGGCACGTCCAAGCAGTGGCGTAGGATTCAGGAAGAGCCGCAAGCTCTTCCCAAGGCAGGTCGGTGTCGATGGCGACAACGTTTTCCCGAGGCACGCTCACGAACTCCGCGTAGGAGCCGTTGCGGGTGCGGCCCATCCCGCCCATAAGCGCAATAACCTTTTGCCCCGGCGCAAAGCCTCCCTCGAGATCGGCCTCGACGCTGCCGGCACACTCGATGCCGCTGATCTCCGCCACCTTACCCCAGGCACCGCTTCGAAAGTAAAGCTCCGCTCGGTTCAAGCCAAAGGCCTTGACCGCGATCAGAATTTCGCCTGATCGTGGATCGGGTCTCGGGCGTTCGGAGAGACTAAGAACTTCGGCGGCGCCGGGGCGGGTTATGATAATGGCGCGCATGTGTTTGCTCCTTTTTTCCTCTCAGAAGACATACAAGCGCCCGGCAAAAATGTATTTTACAAAGTTTCTCCAAACATTGTAGATTTTATCGCCATGAATGGTCTCACGCTCGCCCAACTCCGCTCGATCGACGCCGTCGTCTCCGAGGGATCGCTGCAAGCTGCCGCGCTGCGGCTCGGCCGCACGCACCCAACTCTGCATACGGCCATCATCAACGTCGAACGCCAGATCGGCTTCCCCCTGTTTGATCGAACTGGGTATCGCATGGTCCTTACGCCCGCCGGAGAGGCGTTCCTGGCGCGTGCCAGACGCGTGCTCACCGAAATGGCGGACCTTCAAGTCTATGCCGCCCAGCTCGCCGCCGGTGAGGAAAGCGAGTTGCGAGTCGTGATCGGTGATCTATCGCCGCTTCCCGAAATGCTCCAACTCCTGCGTGGTTTCTTCGATGGTCGGCCGGCCACTCGATTGCATCTTCAGTTCGCGGCGATTTCCGGGCCATGGGAATTGCTGTTGGAGGATCGTACAGACCTCATTCTGCATCACGTCGATCAGAGTGATCCGCGCTTTGAAACGATCACCCTCCGTCCTGTTCGCCTGATTCCAGTCGCTGCCCCGAACTTTCTGCCCTTTCCGATAGAGGAGGCATCGCCGGAACGAATGCGGGAAATGGTTCAATGTGTCATTCGGGACAGCGCGCAAAATTTGCCCGAGAGAAGCTACTATGTCATCGAAGGTGCGCGGACTTGCACGGTCAGTGATCAGCTCATGAAGAAGGAAGTGATCCTGCAAAGCCTTGGCTGGGGCCACATGCCTGATTTTCTTGTCGATGCCGAATTGCGGGAAGGCCGTTTGATTTCTCTGGCCAACGGCTATTTCGGCGGCGGCGTGATTGAGCTGGTCGCCGCCCGGCGGTCCGGCCGGGCACATGGGCCAGCAGCGTCGGCACTCTGGCGTCTGCTGCAGGCGAGCGCTGCGTCGACGTTAAGTGGCAAACCGTGACGATAGTACTGATCGACATTAGCTGGTGTATAGCATAGCAGATGATGTCAGCAGACCTTGCCTCATGCCGCCAGTGGTTCGTCATATCGCATCAGCCGCCCGGCGTTCGCCAGCACCAACAGTGTGCTGAAATTATGCAGGAGGGCGGCGACAACGGCCCCCGCCGCTCCGAGAAAACCGAAGCCCGCCAATACGACGATCGCCACTGTCCAGCCGAGGCCAGTGATAACGTTGGTTTTCAGCGTCCGGCGACAGAGCCTGCTGAGCCGGATGCATGTGCCGAGCCGTCGCAGATCGCTGCCGATCAGGATGATGTCCGAGGAGGCAAGCGCAATATCGGCGCCGCCCGCGCCTAAGGCAATCCCGACGGCACCGGCCTTGAGGGCGAGCGAGTCGTTGATCCCGTCGCCGACGACAAGAGGTTTGAAGCCGCTTTTCGTCTCGCTTAGCACGCGCTTCAGCTTGTCTGCGGGCAAGGCCTCAGCCGCGATGTCGGTTATGCCGATCTCGCGCGCGAGGGTATGTGCGACCGATTGGCGGTCGCCGGTGAGTAGGAGCTGTCGATGGAGCCCGAGCGCTCGCAACTCCGTCATCGCAGCCGCCGCTTCGGGCTTGATCGTGTCCGACAGGAGAAGCCAGGCGACAAAATTTCCGCCGATCGACATGCCCGCGAGCGGACCGTCATGCACGGGAACCGGGGGAACGACGACGGACAGGCGTTCAAACAATTGGGGACGTCCGAGGGCCACTTCACCCATTGCCGTGCTCGCAACGACGCCCAAACCTTGAAATTCCCGAACGCTCGTCAGGGGGTGATAAGCATCATGGGCGACGAGCAAGGCCAGCGCTCGGCTCACCGGATGACTGCTGGCAGCGCCCAGAGAGGCGGCCAAGGCCCGAACGATCTCTCGATCCGTATTGGCGGTAAGCCTGATGTCCTTCAGCCGAAGCCGACCGAAGGTGAGGGTGCCGGTCTTGTCGATGACCAAGGAGGTCAGGTCTGCCAGCTCTTCGAGAAATGCCGAACTACGGATGAGGATGCCGTGGCGCGCGGCGACTGCGATACCGGCAATCGCCGTTGCCGGCGCGGACAGGACCAGGGCGCAAGGGCAGGCAGCAACCAGGATCGCAAGCATGATCTGGTCATTGTAGGTGAGGAACCAGGCGATGGCCGCTATCGTCAACACGAATGCCAGATATTGCTGGGCGTAACGCTCCAAGAGCCGGGTAATAGGCGGCTTTGAACTTTCCGCGCGCTGCATCAGCGCGATGACTTTTCCAAGCGTCGAATCCTCACCTGTTCGGGTCACCTCGATCTCAAGACGACCGTCCAGGTTGATCGCGCCACCGAAGACGTCCATCCCGGCGGAGACTTCGAGAGGCAAGGATTCGCCGGTGATTGGCGCGGTGTCGAGGCTTGCCTGTCCCTCCCTGACGCGACCATCGGCGGGAATGCGGTCTCCCGCTCTTACCTCCACCAAATCGCCGGGCTTTAGAGATACATTGTCGACTTCACGCGTCCGGCCGTCCGGTGCGATCAGCCGCGCGTGGCTGCGGGTCAGACGTGCCAGCGCCTCCATCGCTTCTTTTGATCCGATGACGCTGCGCTCCTCCAGCACATGGCCGAATATCATGATGATCGGCAGAAGTGCGGCGGTCAGCAGATCGCCCGTCGCCCAGGCAGCCAGCATCGCCAGGGCGATCAACTGATCGGTGATGCCGTGCAGGCTTGGATGGCGCAGACTATGCCAACCGGACCGTACGACCGGAACTGCGACGATCAGCGAGGCAGCCGCCAGCAGAAGCTGGCTGACGCCCTCTTCGTCAGGCGCAAGCCAGCGCCAGCCGATGCCGAGCGCGAGCAAGCTCAAGGCGATCATGGCGAGTGTGAGCTGAACGGCCGCCGCCTGCTTTTCGTTGGCGGTCAGCAGGCCGGCGCTGAGCATATGGCCATGATGGTGCGCGTGGCCGTGGGAGCCGTGCGAATGATCGGTCGCGACACTCATTTGTCGGCTCCCTGCAGAATGAGCCGTGCGTCGTCCCGGGGATC
Organism: Rhizobium sp. 11_C7_N12_5; assembly: GCF_051811145.1. Lineage (NCBI taxonomy): Bacteria > Pseudomonadati > Pseudomonadota > Alphaproteobacteria > Hyphomicrobiales > Rhizobiaceae > Rhizobium > Rhizobium sp. 11_C7_N12_5. The sequence continues at coordinate 1,393,934 of NZ_JBPWPY010000002.1, read as the reverse complement.
GACCGTGACCACCGAGCCTGCCTGCGACAGGATTTTGCCAACGCGATCCCGATAGAGGCGCCAGAGAAGACCGGGGTCGCTATCGGACCCTTGCGCGTTGGCAAAGCCGGTGACGGTGGCCGTGTCGGCACGCGCCTTTGACAGCCGTTCGCTGGATTGCGCTTCCGCCACCTGCACGATCCGGTCGGCTTCCTGATCGGCGGCCTGCTTGTCCTTTTCCGCGTCGTTTTGCGCTGACGCAATGGCCTGCTCCGCCTGCTGGCTTGCCGTCAGCACCCCGTCGAATGCGCTAACGGCCGGCGTCGGGAGCGCGGATTGAACATCGGCGCGGTCGATCTCGATCCCGAGACCTGTACCCTTCGCTTTCAGGGAGTTTAGACTGCTATTGATGCTGCTCACCAGGTCGGCGCGCAAACGCTCGCGACGCTCGGCGATATCGCTGCCGGCGGAGACCAGCTCCGGGCGTGCGACCAGAACGCTGTCCAGATCGCGTGAGGCGCAGATCACAACGGCGCTTCGGGTCACGAGGCGGTCCAGTGCCGGAAGGACGTGCTCCTCTTGCAGGACGTAGGTGAAGGGGTCGGTCACCCGATAGAAGACGCGGATGTCGAGCTGAACGACACTCGCGTCGGCGGTCAGCAGGTATCCCGATCCCGCCAGGGTATCGCTTTCCATTGAAGCGTCGGCCTCGCCGCTCTGAGCCGGAGGCGAGCGAAGCAATCCGTTGATCCGGCGTTCCAAGACCGTTGCGGCGTTGGGCAGAAGCAAAACCTTTTCGAAAGGCGCGGGCAGGGCCCATAGCAGGCCAGATTCCTGTACCCTATCCAAGGCGCCCAGGCGCAGGACAACGGCCCGGCTTTGCGGTGCGATCTCCCTGATATTGGATGTCGCCCAGCCGACGGCCGCCAGCACCACGATGGTGGACAGCAGCACGGAAACCAGACGAACAGCCTGATGTTGCGCCGCCGAATTCCTATCCCCGACCGCATTCATCTCTAACGTGCTCCGCCTGCCGATGCGGCGCTGGGTGGACCATCGATCAAAGCCCGGAACGGCGCGGCATCGGTGCGTAGGACAAGGCGCGTGTTGGAATTGACGATCGTGCCGAGCGTGTCGAGCGAGCGAAGCAGTTCGTAAAGCTCCGGCGCGCTCTTATAGGCAGTTCCATAAATCTGCGCCGCTTCGACGCGGGATTTGGCCTCTATATCGGCAGCCTTCACGGTCGCGTCCGCCCGCAGGACTCCCGCGTCGCGTTCGGCTGCGGAGCGAATTTCCGCGGCCTGACGCTTGCCGACCGCCGCTCGCTCGGTGGCGATGGTCTCACGCTCGGCCCGCATGCGGTCGACGGTGGCGTTTAGCGTCACCGACGGTAACGTCAGGCGCTCGATACCGACATCGACAACCCGCAAGCCATAAGTGTCGAACAATTGCTGCACGATCTGGGCCTTGAGCTGTGCTTCCAACGCATCGATCCGAAGCTTGTTCGGATCGGGATTGATCAGCGACGACAGGTCGAAATTGCTGGCTGTGGTTTCAAGCGATGACCCGAGGAACGTGCGGATTTGCACTGCCGCCTGATCCGGCTGGTTCTGAACCGACCGCACGAAGCGCTTGATGGCATCCGGATCGGGGGGAACCTGCCAGATCGCATAGGCCTGCGCGATGATCCGCAGCCCATCCTTGGTCCCGACATCCTGCAGGCCGCTGGACGTTGATTTGGCGCGCAGATCGACGTCGATGGTCTTTTCCAGGGGAATGGGAAGCCGGAAGGCGAGCCCCGGATCGATCAGAACGCGAGCGGGATTGCCAAACCTGGTGATGACGGTCGCGGCTCCCGATCTCACCTGGACGAGGCAGGCGGCAACCAGAATGATGGCGACGACGATCATCGCGACGATCAGGCGGGACCACCGAAAGGGCATCGTCTCGTTGTGATCATCGCCGTGAGAATGATGATGATCGTGACCGTGATGGTCCGAGTCCGGATGGGCGTGCGCGTCAGTCATCGGCCGGTTTCTTCGCTTTGGTATGGAATGTTAGGCTCGGCATTTGTTTTGGGATCGACCGGTAGCATCATGCTCCGGAGATCGAGGGTCGGAGTGATGCTCCCGCCGATGCGGTGATCGATGACAAGAGCCTTTGAATGGGATAATCCCATCGCTAGTTGATTGAAGTATTCCTCTGTCAGAAATGCCTGTCCCGCCTCGTGGAAGGCCGATTGCTCGGCCTGGAAGCGCAGCTTTGCGACCTCCGAAGCCGCGATGCCTTCCCTTGCCTTCGCGATCGCATCGTCCTGTCGGAGGCTGGCATTCAATTGCGCCTCGTTCGTCTGTTCGGCTGCGGCTCCCCGCTCGCGCGCAACCAGTGCCTCGGCGCTGATCTCTGCCGCCTGGACACCGTGAAATGCATTGGCTGCGCCGGCGGGTGGGTGGATGGCCTCGATGACCACCGCCAGGATTTCGACACCGCTGTTCAACTCATCCATGCTCTTCTGAACTGTTGAGGCAATATCGCCTGCCAGTGACAACCGGCCCTCGCTCAAGACATCGTTGAGCGTTCTTCTGGCAAAATCATGCACCAATACCCGGTTCGCTGTGCTTTCGATCAAGGCCGGCAGATCGGCGACCCGATAGGCGGCCTTCATTGCCGCCTGGTCCGAAAGACCGATACGGTAGACGAAGCGGACGTCCATGTTGACGATCTGAAAGCTTTGCTCGCCGCCGGTGCCGCTGGCGATGACCTGCGATTTCTCGCTGATGTGCGAGGCATCCCATAGCCGGTTCGCACTTTCCGGCGCTAGTCCTTCGGCATCGGCCAGCGGCTCGCCATTGCCGTTCGTGCTGACGGAGGTTGCCAGCTCGTGCACGCTGCCGTTCTCGATGGCAATGACACGGCCGAACGGCCACGGAAGACCGATGTGAAGGCCGGAATGCAGAATGTCCTCAGCCTTGCCGAACCGCTCATAAACGCCACGGCCGGTCATCGGAATTTCGCGCACGCCGCTCAACAGCCAACCCAGAAGGAGTGTTCCAAGAATGATGGCCGGAGCGGTCTTTCGAATGAACGAGAAAGCCCAAATCTGCCGAAGGTCGATGCCGTGTTTGGTTCGCAATTCAGATTGGATGCCGACCAAAAGCTGAGGTGGCCACTGAAGCGTGCCGGCGACAAGGCTGGTGGCGATCAATGTCGGCTCGCGGCTGTCGTTTTGCGGGCGGAACATGGAGGCGATCGCGCGGAACAGGAACTCAAGCCCGACGAGTGCGACAAAGCCTCCCAACGCCGCCAGGAGTTTGATGGGCAGTCCAGATCCGCGCGCGCTCAGGAACAGGCAGAAGCAAGACAGGACGAGCACGAAAATGGCCACGCGCGCCAATTGCGAAATTGCTCTTGCCTCGGGCCACTCCGCTGCATCGGTCGCGGCGAGTCGTCTTTCCGTCACAAGCAGAAGAAAGGCGAAAGCCAGACAGGCCGCAATGACGACGAGGAACGGCGTTCCGATCGCAGCGCTATCCGCCTTCAATGTCCAGCCGGTGTAGACGATCAAGCATGCGAACATGGATAGACCGGCGACCCGGAGCGGGCTGGCTCCGATCCGCAACAGGAGTGATCGCCCCGCGAAGAAAGCGCTTCCCGTCCATCGCTCGATCAGATCGGGCCCTTCCGTCTCCCGCTGCGACCACGGCGACGTCACGAAAGCAATGAGCCATTGCGCGGGTTTCCCGAGCCGCATACCGGCGAGACCGGCTTTCTTTCGACGCCACTCTGCAACGTCGTAGGCAGATCGAAGCCCGGTGCCAAACAGGATAAGTGCAGCGGCGTTATTGCAAAAGAAAGCCACCCAAATTGGGTTAAGGCTGAACGTATTTGCAATCAGAGCACAGAGCAAAAGCAGGGCCGCAAAGATTGAAACGCTGAAACCCTGGTTTGCAATATCATGCGCTTGAACCGCGGCAAGTTGGAAGTCTGCTCGGTTTTTGATCTCAGGAAGCTGCTGCGCGTCGTCGGAACTAGTTTTCGGCATTCCCATACTTTATGCGCTCTTCCACGCCGCATTGAAGAAAGGTTTTCTATCTATTTCGCCAGCACCGCAGTCATTTGGGTGTAGGGATACGTTATTACGTATCGTACCCTTATCTGCAAGGCTTCGCCTTGAAAAAGGAAAGTCGGCTGATCGGCATCACTTGCGCCGTGTAGCCCCCCGGAAACTAACATAGTTTAGCCTACGACGGGCTCGGTCGACGGCGCCCGTTGTCTGGACAGAGCTGACCTTATGCCACGCGCCGGGTATCGGATCTTCGCAACGCGGCGGCGCGGGTTCTTAAATCCCTGACCCGTCGAGCTGCTGGGTGTCGTCGCCTTCCCAGGGTGAGGGCATCGAGGTGCGATTGAGATTAGCCGAGGGCATCGGCATCCAGCACTTCAGCTCCGGCTCGGCATATTCGATGACGCGGCCGGGCGAGGAATCAGAGGCGCGCCAGCCTTCTACGCCGAACTGATCGCCATTCGACCAGTAGGCGAGGTCGACTTCTGCCGGCCCCTGTTCGGACGGGCGTACCGTGACGAGGATCCGACTGCCGTCTTTCGGCGCGCTTGCCATGTGGCGCCAGCGGTCTGGCTCGTCCATCATTTTTCCTCCTGCCTTGCTGCGGGTTGAAGTGTCGCCTCACCATCGAAAGCGGTCAACCCAAACTTTCCACAACCCATCCTCTATTGGTCGTACTTCGTTTAGAACAGTTGCAGGAACGCAAGAAGCATGCCGAACCCGGACGCATTGCTTCGTCCGCCGGCCTCCAACAGGGCTAGCCGGGGCGGGCGTTTCGAACACGGTGCCGCCAAAAGGCAACCGCCGTCCGCGGCGCTCCGACCGTCACATAGACCGTCGCCCCTCGCGCGGAGGTTCCTTCTCACATCGTTGCGACCCGCCAGACATCGTTTCGCCTTTCAGCTATTTGGCGTTTGTCGTTCCGACCACCGTGTTCTAATATGATGAAAGACATGCGGACACTCCGCCACGGTTGACGGCGACGCCCCGTTCAATCCGCCATAGCGAGCGTCAGGGATATGACCTTATGCTCATCCGCTATGGGTACGACATTACCGTAACTTGCGCACAACCGACACCGATGCTGACCATGCTGACGCCGCGTCCCGAGCGCTCGGCTGATGTTCGATCGCCGGATGTTGTTGTGACAAGCCCTGAGATAGCAACCACCACCTATCTGGATTTGTTCGGCAATGTCTGCCGCCGCTTCATCGCGCCGATGGGCGACCTGCAGATATGGGGGGACGGAACCCTTGAAGACAGCGGTACCCATGATCCTGCTTTTTGGGATGCGCAGGAGATCGCAGTCGGTGAGCTGCCGGACGATTGCCTCATCTACCTGATGGGAAGCCGTTATTGTGAGACCGACCGTTTGAGCCAGATCGCATGGGACAGGTTCGGCAACGTCGCGCCGGGATGGGGCAGGGTGCAGGCGATATGCGATTTCGTTCACCAACACATCATCTTTGGCTATCAGAACGCCCGCTCGACGCGGACGGCGCTAGAAGCCTACGAAGAGCGTATCGGCGTCTGCCGCGATTATGCTCATCTGGCCATTGCCTTCTGCCGCTGCATGAATATTCCGGCACGCTATGTCAACGGTCACTTGGGCGATATTGGCGTGCCGATCCTCGACCCAATGGATTTTAGCGCCTGGATCGAAGTTTTTCTTGGCGGTCGATGGATGACGTTCGATCCGCGCAATAACGTGCCGCGCATCGGCCGCATCGTGGTCGCCCGCGGTCGGGACGCAGCTGACGTCCCGCTTATAGTTTCCTTCGGTCCGCACGTCTTGAAGTCTTTCCGGGTCTGGACCTATGACGTCACCGATGCACAACCTCCGGCCACCCGGTAGCAATGGCTGGGCGCGACGGCAGCCCGGTTCCGAGAGCTCGCCGTTTTGTGCATCGTGTAAAGTTTGGTCCCGTTGTAGCGAATACTGCTGCGCCGCCAGGTAGGACGCGCGCCGCTGACAGCGTCGGCGGCTTCACTACCTGACGCCGGAGCAGCAGGGAGCTTTCCGCGCCGGCTATGTGGATCCGCTCATTGCCCGCGGGTGAAAGCGGCTGTATTGTCGGCGACCTCAAACATCGTGAGCATGCTGATGGAGCCTAAATGCGAGAGCGTGTTTCAAGCTTTAGCGGCGCCCGGCATACCCGGCAGCTCTGAAATTGCGTCGGGTGTTGGCAGAGGATGTTGGAGACGCTGAGATTGGGGGACGGTTCGGATTTGTGCTGATTACGGGACCTCAGACACAAGATGGTAGGGCTGGACGAGGTAGTCGGAAGGGATGCTGCAGTCGGGACGCAGGTGCAGGTTCTCAATTGAAGATATGCTGGGGAAGGCCGACACGACACTTTTCCGGACATTGATCGCAAAACCGTAGAGGCCGTTCCATCCATCGACTTCGGGTGCATCTCTCATTCATGCTGACAGAAACGCCAACTCAGCACGCCTTTGCCAACGCTATTCGATCCCTCGAAACTATCATCTTCTGTAGGTAACGGTTACACGAAGAAAAGCCGCTTGCGCTCGAGAGGAAATTGCTTAAGACCTCTTTTGAATGCATGCACTTTTACCTGTATTTTGTTGATGGGGTAAAGACCTAATTGCGCACAGTTGGATATGTTGACGGGATCGTGGGAGGGGAAATTATTGGGTGGGCGCGGGATCTCGACGATCCAAGTACGCTCGCTGAAATTAGGATAGTAGCCGACTCAAGGCATGTTATTAAATGGAAGCCGACCCACTATCGATCTGACGTCTGCCACAACTGCGGAGAAGAGGGAATTTTTGGCTTTCATGTGCCAATTCCGTTCCTCCTAAATTTCGGCACGAAATTTAGCTTTTACACCGCCGATGACTGCTTACTTGACGAGGGACACGTTGAGATCCCTTTAGAAAGCGCATTTGAAGTCGGTCCTGTTTCCATCCCTGAATGTAATATCTACTTGCACATTCAAAAAACGATGGGGACGAGCGTAGTAAACTTAATTCATCATTTGCTTGAGAAGAGCCGATTTCTATCCATCTATCCCCAGTTTGGTCTGACAATACCACAGTTTGTCGGTCTTCCATTGATTCAGAAAAGAACGCTATCTCTGATACTCGGGCACACGTCTTTTGGAATTGATAAATACTTGGGGAACCACGCGAGATATATTGCGGTTGTACGCGAACCAATTTCGAGGGTTCGCTCTAATTTGTTCCATATTCTTGGCAACACGGGTCCGAGGTATAGTATTTCCGGCGTTGAGTACGCGCTCGATAAGGTGGTCAATAATGGACTGACTGCCGAATTTGACAACCTCCAAGTTCGAATGATCGCGGGTCTAGACGATAGCGTGCTTCCGCTGGATAAAATTAAGTTCGATGATGCCCATATCGCAATTCACCATTTAGAGAATCGCTTTAAATACGTCGGCGCATTCGAAAATTTCAATGAGACCGCCAAAGATCTTCTAAGGTCTCTTGGTCTTGGTGAACGAGAATTGCCTCACCTAAATGAAGCAAAGCCCGATATTATGCAGAAATATCAGGATGTGATCGAGCGGATCGATTGGGATCGTATTCGGATGCGGCATTTGCCCGAAATTGTCCTTTACGAGCATGTTGTAAAAAATGAATCAATCGCCATGACGACCACTACCTAGTTTTAAATCTTTGCCTCTGGCGGTTTTTCGCGGAGAATGCGCAGGGCGTGGCTACATCTCTGCGCTCTATCCGTTGCGTCACGAAAGATACACCCTTGTGACCGCATAGGTTCGACCTCTACCGCAAGCTCGGAATTTCAGAAGCGACGTTTTGGCCGCGCAGTATCAACCAATTTCCTCAAAGGAGCCGTCAATCTCCATGATTTGCTGTTCAGCAGAGTGTCAAGTCGACCAAGGATAACCGCGTTTTCCTCTTCGTATTTTTGGGCTGTCTCCAACTCCCTTTCAAGGCGCTTCACCTCAGCTTCCATAATGTTGCATTGCGTGGAGAGCTTTGCAACATCATTGGAAAGCCTCGCGACATCCTCCGCTGCGGTCTGCCTTTCCTGTCTCACCCGCGTGAGCTCGCGGCGCAAGGCGATGAGATCGATATCGGATGTCGTGGGATAGCGATGGATCGATTGGCCGGCAGCCTCTCCGGCTTGGTTCGGCTCGGCACCGCCAAGTTCGGACCCGACCCGAACCAAGGACATGGACGCGACTTGATCATGGACCGATTTTGCCGCTTCGGCGGTGATCGTGTCGGGAAGTATGGGCTTTAGGGTCTCGTAAAGATAAGACCAATCCTCGACCATGCGCGGAAAGACCGGGAATATAAGCGGGATGCCCGCCTTGGCGGCGCTATGCACCAGTCTATGAAAACCAATAGCGAGCAGCCGCGCTTGGTCGAGGGGGTTCAACGAGTAGATGATCCCGCCGGGGGTATAGGCGAAAACCTCCCATGTGGCATCGAGCCGGTCCGCCATCCAACCAACATGTTGGTGTAGGTGACGGTGTTCAAGGATGCTTCTGCTCGAAGCCGCCTCGACCAGGTCCCGCATCGGAATGATCATGGCGTCGAAAGAAAACCGATTGCTTGCCAGGATTTCGTCGATGTATTCGCCAGACCAAGGCGATTTCAGGACATATGGCAGATTTTCGTTCGGCTCCACGAGGGGTAGGCGTTCGAGGCCGGCGTTGGCGTTTGCTTCCCAAGCTTGCGACTTGTCATCAGGTTTGAAGCCCGTGTCCAGACCCAAGGCGGAAAGGTACCGTACAAGAAAGCTTGTACCCGCCCGGCCAGTGCCAGCAATGAGGAGATGGTGCGTTGGTACAGGGCCTTCAACGGTCTCGTTAGCATCTTGCATGATCAGACTAGCTCAATGTTCCGGCAAACCGGAATTGCGAAGGTGCTGCCGGATCCCATGAGGGCAACGCGAACATTCCGCGTCGGGTACATGAAACCGGCAACGATGCCCCCCCACTTGAGCATCATCGTGATCGAGTCAGTTTAGACGGCTTGCCGGGTGAAATCCATCCTCAAACAGGAAACTAAGTTCGTGGTTGATATCTTCTTAATCTTGCGCTGTTGTGAAGCACACGTCATTCAACCTGGGCGACCGGCACTAGCTAACAGGTCCCGCTGGCGGCGGAAAATATGGTGCTTGCAAAAGGTCGAGTTTTCTTAAGTTATTCGGTCACGAGAATATGGAATTGGTCAGACAACGAGCGAAGGCTGCCGCGGGCCTGTTTTCCTTGAATACGACAAGCCCACATTCATGAAGGGCTTCTCGAATATTTGGTAGCTAACGAAGGCGAACGGAACCAGCGCGAGGAAACAAAGCAACGCCCAGACCTGTCCAATGTAGTAGTAAGAGATATTCATAATGTGTCGTTGCACGAAGTCTGCCATGAGGAATACGACATAGAAGTGCCAGAGATATATCGAGTAGGAATATTTGCCGATCTTTGCGATGAATCGTGACAGCAATCCGCGGGAATGTTGGAATGAGCCGTCGTAGTAGGCAATGAGTGCGCTAAAGAAAGCCCCTTCAATCGTAGGAAGAATAATCCAGATAGGAGAGGGCGAGGGGTATTGCGGCATTCGGTAGAAGCCGCCCATCCGGTCAAATAGATAATAAAATACGCAAAACACTGCCCCTAGTACCAGAGCAAGGACGTGTTTCCTGATGATCATAGAACGGTAGTGGTAGGCCAAAATTCCAAATACAAATTGGTCTAGGCGGCCAGCGAGCGTCCAGTAGGCGGGCCAGAAAACGGTACCGTTCCTGATGAATAAGAATGTTCGCAAACCGAGTGCTAGGAATATCGCCGCGAAAAGAAGCGCTGGCGATTTCCGGCAGAGAAACAGCAGGAGAGGAAGTAAAAGGTAGAAGTGGAATTCCACCGTCAGGGACCACGCACCATTGGGCAGTGTCGGTTCGATCAGACCGGTCGCAAGGCTCCTTGAATAGCCAACGAGGTCAGCTCCAACGACATACTCCCGCACGCCCTCCACTACCAACATCGCAAAAAGTAAGGGCAGGAGCCGGGTCACTCGACGTGACAGGAATGCAAGGTAGTTTACCGATCTCCCGTCAAGAATTTTCGCGAACAGATAACCGCTTAACGTCATGAAAAGAGCGACGCCCGTATGCCCCTCATCCAGCAGAGCAAGCGGGAAGATCGATGGTGCACCTTCAAAAGGCACTGGGTAGCCGTTCGCGTAATGCAGGAAATGCCAGCTGAAAACCATGAATGCCGCAAGCGCGCGAATATGATCGAGACCTAGGTCCCTGGTTCGTTTTTTGGTTTCGGTCATCGCTCGAAATGGGTCAGATGAGAATACTTGTTGGGGGCTATACCAATCGAGACAGCATTTCAATTCCTGACTAGCATTACAGTTGCATATTTCTATAAACTCTGAATCTATGGGTCTCCATGATTCGGAGGTCATGGATGATGGGTGCATCAATCGAGACGACGCTGGAACTTTGGGCATCGTCGCTGCGTGACGTCAAGGCTCGTATGCGGCGACTGTTTACGCAGGAGCGAGTTGCAGCATCCGCGAACCTTTTCCTGGACGGCTTGCTGGGTGACGAGCGGCGAAAGACAGGTTGGATGCGCGCTGAGGCGGCCGGGGATCCCGGTCCGTGGCGGCAGCAAGCCATTTTGGGTCGCGGACGCTGGGACGCGGATGGACTTCGCGACATCGTGCGAGAGTATGTTGTGGAAAACCTCGCCGCCGATGATGCGGTCCTGGTCATCGATGAGACGGGCTTCCTCAAGCAGGGCAAGACATCGTGCGGTGTTTCGCGTCAATATACAGGTTCGGCAGGCAAGATAGCGAACTGCCAGATCGGTGTGTTCGCCGCCTATGTGTCCGTTCGCGGTCATGCCTTTATCGATCGAGCCCTGTACTTGCCCAAGAGCTGGACCGGTGATCCGGCAAGGCTTGCAGCCACCCATGTTCCTGAGGCTATAGCCTTCGCTACCAAGCCAGGCCTGGCTGTCGATATGATACGGCGTGCGCTGGCAGCCGATGTGCCGTTTTCATGGGTGGCTGCAGATGCGGTCTATGGCGTCGGGGACGTTGAAGGGACCCTGCGCGGAGCCTGCAAAGGCTACGTTCTTGGGGTTAAATCGGACCACCATTTCGGCTCCTGGTCGGGCAAGCCTCCGGTCGCCGGCACAGCTCAGGAGATCGCCCGTGACCTCGATCCAAAAGCATGGCAGCGTCTTTCCGCCGGTGATGGCACCAAAGGCGCGCGGCTTCATGACTGGGCCTACTGCGAACTCGCCGATCTCCATGCCGACGAATATAACGAGACGGAAACGGGCCTTTGGACCCGTGGCCTCCTGATCCGGCGCAATATCAGCGACGGCGATCTCGCATTCTTCACCACATGGTGCCCGGCCGGAACGGGCATCCAGACGCTCGTTTCCGTTGAAGGCCATCGCTGGGCCATCGAAGATAGCTTCGAGACCGCCAAGAACGAGCTCGGACTCGATCACAACGAAACCCGGTCATGGCATGGCTGGCATCGCCACGTCTCCCTGGTCATGCTCGCCTTCGCCATGATGGCGGTGATCCGGTATCGCGCCAATGACGTGACGCCCCAAAAAAGACCGCGGATGCCGCCCATCAGGATTTAATCCGCTGGTCTATCCAGGAAGTCCGGCGCATCGCCACAAGGCTTGCCCAGCGTCGCATAAAGCCCGCCTACGTCATCGCGTGGTCATGCTGGAGGCGCGCCCATCAGGCTGCCGCTCGACGAGCGCATTTGAAAGCAAAAATGCAACTGTAATGCTAGGCCGTGAACTCATAAACCGGCGTTGCTATCGGTCTCCGGGAACCGGTTCTCCATAAAATCGAAGTGCAGGGCCGTAGTGTCGTCGCTCACATCATAGATGTAGAGGGTTACCGGGCACCCGGCTTGGTTCGCCCAGTTGATGGCTTCTTGGACAGACACGTTGTCTCGCCTGTCGTGATCGATCACCACAAATGGCGACATTTCCTCCGCCTGATCGGCATCAACGCAGCTATTATCATGCTCTGTAGCTTCAATGATGGCGTTCACCTGCTTCCATCGGTAGGGTCGCCTGCGGTGATCAATAACATTCCAGATCATGAAATCTGCGCTTTGTGTCGCGCCAGTTAGCTGATTCAAGGTGGCATGAGCCGATATGACCTTACCGACTTCGAATGGCGAACGATAGAGCCGATCCTGCCCAATAAACCAAGAGGTGTGCCCCGCGTTGATGACCGCAGGGTCTTAAATGGCATCTTCTGGGTTCTGCGATCCGGAGCACCTTGGCGAGATGTCCCTGAACGATATGGACCATATACGACTTGCTGTAATCGGTTCAGGCGCGGGACGATAGCTGGCGTCTGGGATCGTATAATGGAAGCGGTTACCAGTACACAAACTGGCGGCGTTCTGATGATAGACGGCACCTCGGTGAGGGTGCATCACTCTGCCGCAACGTTGAAAGCAAGTCATCCAGATCGTTGCGTTGGGCGCAGTCGTGGAGGTCTAACAACGAAAATCCATGCCTTGATTGACGGACTTGGGCTGCCAATCAAAGTCGTTATCACGCCCGGTCAGGTACACGACCTTACAGCAGCAACCGAAATGCTCGATGGCGTTCGCGATGGTGACACACTGTTGGCTGATAAAGCTTACGACGCAAATTGGCTACGCGGAATGATGAGAGCGCGAGGCTCGTGGGCGAGCATCCCGCCGAAATCGAACCGGAAACGCCCAACCGTCTTCAGTCCGTGGCTGTATAGAAAGCGCAATCTTATTGAGCGGTTTTTCAACAAACTCAAATGCTCTCGACGCATAGCGACGCGCTACGAGAAGCTAGAGCGCGTCCATTTTACTCGGGGTCATAACCGCATGCCTTGAAGTAGTTAGCGCATTCTTGGGGTTTGAAGAGCGTGACGATCTGGCCGACGGTGTGCCAGAGTGCTTCGACGGTGCGTTCTGCTCTGGCTCGCAAAAGTGCCTTGAGCTTGGAGAAGGCCTTTTCGATGGGATTGAAGTCAGGGCTATAGGGTGGGAGGTAGAGTAGCCGGCAGCCGGCACCTTCAATAGCCTGCCGCACGCCGTCTGCTTTATGCGCAGGCAGGTTGTCCATGACGACAATGTCGCCGCGCGTCAATGTTGGAAGGAGAACCTGTTCGACATAGGCCCGGAACGCAGTCCCGTTCATCGCACCATCGAGGACCATAGGCGCAGTCATACCCGAGAGCCTGAGCGCACCGGTGAAGGTCGTGGTCTTCCAGTGCCCATGTGGGATCGCGGCTCGGCAACGTTCGCCGCAAAGCGATCGGCCGCGCAGCCGGGACATTTTGGTGCTCAAGCCGGTCTCATCGATGAAGACAAGCCGTGCGGGATCGAGATCGAGTTGACCGTCGAACCAGTCGCGACGGCGCTTTAATAGGTCGGGACCTTCCTGCTCCAATGCATGTGCGGTCTTTTTTTGAAAGTCCAGCCGCGCTTGCGCAGCCAGACATCGAGGGCACTGCGACCAATGGAGACGTTCTTCTCTTCAGTCAGACGCAGGACCATCTCATTGAGCGTAATGTCTTTTTCCTTCTCGATCATGCCGATGATAAAATCCTCATGGGTATCCAGACGAGAGCCTCCGCGCCGTCCTTGTTTGGCCGGCGCCAATTGACCCTGCCTCGCGCTGGCGATCCACGCGATGGCCGTTGAAATGCCGATCCCGAACCGAGCCGCCGCCGATCGTGCCGACATGCCGTCACGGGACGCAGCAAGAACGCGGCTGCGAAGATCATCACTGAACGCGCGGGTCATATTGCCTCCGACCAAATCACCAGTCGGGCCATGGAATCAGAAATCGACCAACAAAGGAATCCTCATTCCGATTCCGCGTTCAACGGATGCGCTCTAGGTTCAACTTTCCTGGCGATGACAAAACTCGCATGCATTCGCGTTGTCCTTCGACATTATGAGGCCGCGACTTAGATGAGGCCTGGATTGTTGAAATTGACTGCAGCGATCACTATGGGGCAGCTGACCTTAATACCCCCCCGGCTGCGGATGGGTCGCGAGCCTCAGGTCTCGTAGGCCGCGATTGCCGTCGCGGTTGCCGGTTGCGGCGACCGCGGTGAAGATGCGCTCAGCGTCGTCATACATTTTGAGATTGAGATAGCAGTATCCGCGCAGCACCATCAGGTCCACACGCTCCTGCTGAAGCTGCGAGCGCTGGTCGAGATAGAGGAGGGCCTCATGGTACCGCTTGCCCGAAAAGGCCGAGAGCGCGCGATCCGAGAGAATGGCCACTTGTAATTCAGCGGCGCGCTGGTGGTTCATGGGGGCTTTGGTCGCCGCGACGGCGGCGTTGTTGGCAAGCCCGGCTCGCAGATAGGCGAGGCTTTGCCCATAGGCGGCCTCCTCGCGCGACTTTGGATCGGTGTTGTTCAACGCGACGCCAAAGGCTTCCACGGCTTCCATCGGTCGATTGAGGTTCATCAGGCACCAGCCGCGCGATAGCGCGTTTGCCGGTGCCAGCAGTTCGGCACTGATCGTGGTTGTACAGCCGGCCGGACTGCGTGCGCCGCGTACGACCGTCCTGGTGCGGCCTTCCGCTTGATTGTATTCGACTGGTGGCGCGCGGCGAACGGGCGCTGCGGGCTCCGCGGCGGCCTGCGAGTTGACGGGTGGTTGCGTGATGGGGGCCAGAGGCGTTGCTTGGGGAGCCGCCAGAGGCGCGCTTTGGAGCGATCCCTGCGGCGCGATCTGCGGTGTTACCTGGACTGTCTGGTTCGGAGAGGGCAGGGGTGCCGAGGTCGGCGTGCGCGTCGCCGGCTCGCCGAGAACGGCGATACGCTGCGAACGGCCTGCCCAGAGCCGCTGGACTTCGGCGACACCTTGCCGGTCGTTCAGCTGATTGCGGGTGATGGCCAGTCCATAAGCGGATGGTTCGTCGTCCGGCTTCCAGCGAAGCGCCGTCTCGAACCAACGCGCCGCCGCCTGCGGCTGGTTCAGCGAACGAGCATACCATCCGAATTGTTGGGCCGTCGGAACGTATTTCTGCTTCACTACTTCGCCGGCCATTCGTCCAAGGACGTCCTCGCTGAGATTGGCGGGCGGCTGCAAGGCCATCAGATTGGCGGTGGCGGCAAGATAGGTTGCCATCGCGTCCTTGGATTCGTTGCGCCATTTGTACATCGCCTCTTCGGCCTCTTGCGGCTTGTGGTCGGCGATCAGCACCAATGCCAGGCCCTGCGAGATTGCTGCGGAATCTTCCTTGGCGTGCGCGGCCTCGAACCACTGCTCCGCGTCGCTGTAATTGCTGCGGCGCAGGTAATACCAGCCGAGAAGCGAATCATCGGACGCTAGCCCTTGGCTGCGGGCGACGCGTTCGACCTGCGAGAGATAGTCCTGAGAGACGGTCAGTTTCGGATCGTCATTGCCCTGCGCCACGAAACGGCGTGCAAGGTCGGTCCTTAGGCTGTCGAATTCCCGCCCGCCATTGCCGTCGGGTTTCTCGAGGGCCAGCAGGTCCTGCATGGGCTGATAAGACAGCAGTGCCGCGGCTTTCTGGATAGTCGCAAGCCTTTCCTGCGGATTGGTGCAGCTCTTCAGCATATAGGTATAGGCGTCCTGCCCGCGCTTGACCCGATCCGTGCGGATAAAGGCTTCCGCCACCCGCCACAGAATGTCTATGTCGCTGCAGGTGAGCAGGCTCTGCGTGTTGGCGGCGATGTCGATGACAGTCGCATATTGCTTGAGATCGGAGGCGTTGACGAGGCGCGCGCGCGCTTCGGCGACGTCGAGGCGTTCCAGCAGATCGGCGGGCGGCTGCCATCCGGCTTCTGCGGTCTGACGGTCGGCGATCGCCTTGCGCAGCTCAGCATAGCGGCCCTCAGAATAGAGCTGCCACATGGCTTCCAGCTGCTTGTCGCTGTTTTGAGGAACGGCAAGCGGATCGGCCGGCGGTGTCCAATTCGGGTAAAGCGTTTGCAATCTGGAGATTTCGGCCTGCAGCCGCGCCTTGTCGCCGCGGCTGGCGAAATAGCGCAACGCGCTTTCGTCCACCTTCGGCGGGCTAGCCGGTTGAGCCTGGCCCGACTGCTGCTGTGCCGGTTGTTGCTGAGCAGCTTGGGGTGCCGTCGACTGCGGTGCGGCCTGTGCCAATGCGTCAGGCGCCGGCGCATTCGCTTGCGGATTGCTCGGCGCGTCGGACAGGACGGCGGATGGTGCCGTCGCCTGAATGCGGTCGGCGACCGCGCGTAAATCGACTGTTTGTTCCGTAGCGCCGCCCGGCTTGATATCGGCGGCAAGCAGAGTCTGCGGCTCCAGGCGGCTCGATTTGGCCAGCTTGAACTTGTCTTCAGGCGAGACATGATCCTTCGTCGCGAGGGTGAAACCCGCCACGGCCACTGCCATAAAAGCCATGATCAAAGTGGATTTTATAAGCACTCCGGATGTTTCTCCGCGACGAAAGCCAGGCCCAACAATTGCAAAGTGGACGGGTAGTAAAGGGACGGCGCGAACTGCCGAACCGAGGTGGGTAGTTTCGTTCCGTTAACCACACACGCCACAACATCGTTAACAATTCTATAACCGGGGTCGGTAAGCAGCTGTTTTGGCTTGCCCGTTGCCAGATCGATCGTGCCCGGTTCGTCCCCTTCGACGGTCATGCCTTGTCGCAGCCGTATCAGCAAAACCTTGTCGTCTATCCCGGCTCGCGCCAGGTAGAGCGGTATCCTGATGGCATTATAGCCAAACTCTGCCTCGAAGCCATCGGCAGGTTCCGGCCTTGCGCGCAGGCTCACCCAATCGGCCGGCAGTTTGCGCGGGCCGAACTGCATCGAGCGCAACAGGGCAACGCCATCATCCGTCAGTTTTTGCCATCGATCGGAGGGCGCCAGCAGCGCCATGACGGGGATAGCCTCGTAAATCCAATAGGATGGATTGATGATGGGGCCATCCTTCCGGCCCGGGGCCTTGTAGCCATCAACTCCGGGAAGGAGCAGCGTCCGGCCGCCGGAATCGATCACGACACGGGAAAGAAGCGCTTTTGCCATGGTTGCGGCGGCCTGCAGATAGTCCTTCTTGTTCCACGCCGATCCCGCAAGCGCCAGCGCGTAGGCGATCAAGAGGTCGCCGTCGGAGGCATTGTTCGTGTCCGTTATATGCGGCATGACGGCGGGATCCCATTTCCAGGCCGCTAGGCCATCGTCGCGCAACAGCAATTCGGTTTGTGTGAAGTACCAGATCTGCTCGAAATCGGCCGGGCTGTTGGCGAGATAGGCGAGCAAGAGGCCATAACCTTGCCCTTCGCTGTGGCTGACGTTGCCGTTGCCATTGTCGACGATACGGCCGCTTGCATCGAGGAATTTCGTCTTGTAGGCGATCCAGGCTTCCGGATCGATCGCAGCATGTTGAGCTGCGACCGGTTGGGCTACCGCCAGGATGACAGCGCCGCAGATTGCAAGGATGAAGCGCCAGCGTCTCATTCGCGCCTGCCGATCTTCGAGAGAATGCTTGCGGTGCTGACGCCGAGCAGCAGCGAACCGATCACGAGCAGGAAGGCGTAGGACAAGATATTGCTGGAAAGCCAATTGGCGGCGATCAGGCGATAATTGGTCAGCGACCAGGGCTGCGACATGACTAAATCGAAGCGGCTGACAGGCACCGTGTCGATCTTTCCCGTCTTGCCGGAATAGACAGTGATGCGACCGCTGATTTGCGGCCAGTCGAGTTGCGACGTCATGGCCTCCACGCCAGCCCGCAGATCTGCGGCGCTCGGTGCTGTGATCACGGTCCAGGTGGCGTCGTTGGTCGAGTTGGCTTCCTGGGCGATCAGGAACGTATTGGCATTCGACGGCGTAAACACCTGCTCCGAACTCGGCATGAAGCGTAGCGAACTGAGCGAGATATCGAAGTTGCGATGCATCCATTGCTGGAAGCGGTCGAATTGACCCTGCAGCAGACCACCGCTGATGCGGGAGCGCCAATCCGCGATCGTGACGGAGGCGTCCTGCGTGCTGGCTTGCCCTGGAGTGGGTGGGCGCCAAGCCACCTGGCTCGTCGCCGCGATATTCATTTGCGAAAGGATCGTCGACGGTAGTTGAGAGATCGAACCGATGAAGATCGCGTTGCGGCCACTGATCGTGTTCGGCGAGCTAGTCGGCTCCACGGAGACCGGGTGTCCCGCAACGATCGCCATCTGTCCGAGCAGGGTTGCGCTCGCCGACAGCGTATCGGCATCGGCCCGATCGATGAAGAGGGTGGTCGGCTCGGTGTCGCGATTATAGGGATAGCCGGTTCCCGCAAACGCCGCCAGGTTGGGGCGCTGTGCGACCCTTGCAAAATCCGGCATGCGGAACTGGCTTGTGTCGAACAGCGCAAAGCGCGGCGTCGTGCTGGACGTGGCGGCGGGCGCGCAGGCAGTATCCTCGTCGGTCATCAACATGGCCTCGAGCGTCAATGTATTCAGGCCCGGCTTGAAATGGCGCATGGTGATGCGGATGGGCAATTGCCGGAAGATGCCACCGCCGCTGGCAGTAATCGGTTTCGTCGTGGCAATGCTGCCATTGACGTAAACGTCGATATGGCTGCCGGGGCGCACGTCCTTTGCATAGGCGGCGTCCAGCAGGATGGTCGCTTCCCCATAGGCATTCGCATAGAAGTCCGAGGGGATCGCCACGTTGAAGCTGGTGTGGAAGCGACGCCCGGAGAATTCCGTCGTCTTCACGCCCAGTTGCTCGAAGGAAAGGCTGGTGCCGGAGTAGATCAGAGGGGCATCCGGCGCCGTCCATCGCTGCGTAACCAGCAGATCGCGACGGGTGCCAGGGTCCCTGTCGGTCGGTGAAACGACCATATCGATCGCGGCAGAGATCGCCTGCCAGGATGGGCCGCTGATGAGCAGAAGCTGCTGGCCGCTGCGCGGATCGGTCGCGAATGTCGCCAGCGCGCCGCTCTGTGCCGAGGAAGGTGCGGCGAAGACCGGCTGCAGTTCTGCAGGTGTGCCGACGACAACCGTCATTTTGCCCGGTCCTGCCGGCGGTATTCCATCCGTGGCAAAGGAGAACGTCTCATTCGGCATGCCGCTGAGGAGCGACAGGCCTTGCGCAAGCCGCAGCAGCGGCTTGGTGGTACCGGGTTGAGCCAGCGCCGGCACCACGATATTGTATTGGGTCTTCCCGGCACCATCGACGCCGATCGCGCGGATTGCATCGGTGGTCGACAGTTTCTCAGCCTCGCGGCCGGTGAAGCTCAGATAGGTTTTTTCCGGATCGACATCGGACCAAAGTTCATAGGTCGATTGTATGTCGCAGTCGGTGCGATGGCGTTGTGTCGCCTCGAACGTCAGCAAATTGGCGCCCGGCTGCAAGAGCCCTCGCGGAATGTCGAAGCTGACATCCGAAACACTATCGGGCGAACCGATTTGCTGCTGGTGAACTACCCGGTCGTTGAGAAGGACGGTGAGTTGCGATGCTTCAGGAGCGACGACGACCGCGTTCTGATAGGCAAAATTGAATTTCGCCGGTGCCGCCGCCTGTTCGGGCGTCAGATAGATCGACCAGGATCTGCGATCGTTCTCGCCTTCCAGCCGAAACTTCGCGAAGGGGACGACGTAACGCCGGAACGCAGGTGTTGCCGGTGCCGCCTGTTTCACAACCGGTGCCGCCTGCGGTGTCACTTGAGCAGGGACGGCGGGCGTCGTCATATGCGGCGCGACAACCTGCGGCGTAGCTGCCGGCGGCACTATCGCTTGTGGAGCAGTCATCTGGGGAGCAATTACCAGCGGAGCCACCGCCTTGGGTGCCTCGGTCTGCGGCGTTGCCGGCTGTGGCGTGAAAATCTGCGGTGTGGCCGGCGGCTCGCCTTTCGGCCGTTCACCCGACATATCGAAGGGCGTCGTTTGCGCCTGCGCGACGGCGGCGGTGATGAGGAAGATCAGTGCTGGAAGGATGCGTCTCATCAGCCTTTCGCCTTCGCGTCCTGCCGTTGCTGCCCCTTTTCGGCCCCGACTCCCTTGAAGAGATAGAGCAAGCCCCGGCTGGTCTGGTAGAGCGATAGACCCAGGAACCACACCGTTCCGCGGATGATGCCAGGGTTGCGGCGGCGTGCCTGCTGAAATTTCGTCCACTGATCGGAGTTGGCAAAGACGAGATCGGCGATCAGCCGGTGATCGGCTGCACCTTTCGGGACATATTGGCACCCGATAGTCGTGATATCTCCCATCTGCTCGATATTGCGGATGATGACCGACAGCGTCACCATCTCGGTGCCGCTATAGGGCTGGAAGCGGACGATGGCTTCGGAACCGATCTTCACCAGGCCCATGTCCTTGTTGAAGACGTTCAATCTGGCGCCGTGAACGGACACATCCTCGATAGAGGCGGAATTCCATTTGTCGCCGACGCCGAATTCGCTGCGGCGATCGACCCTGACGCGCCGCGAGGAGGCGCGCTCTCCGCGCTCGGAGACGACACCCAGCGCGCAACCGGAGAGGATCAGGTTGATTACGTTCCAGCCGCCGACGACGAGCGTGACATCAGCCTTATAGGGCTCGGCATAGACGCGGTATATGGTCACCGCCAGCGCAATGACCTGTACGGCAAATATGACGAAGAATGGGCGGCTGATTTCGGAAAGACGGCTGACGGAGATCGATTCGTCCTTGGCCGTGACCTTGAAGGTCGGCTTGCGGGGGTTGAGCATGACCGAGATGACGGCGGGCAACAGATGCACCGTCTGGACATATTCGTAGAGCTCGGAAATCCACGGCCAGCGGAAGGAGCCATAGAGATAGTTCTGCATCATCAGGTTCACGAGCATATAGGCAAGCGTATAGGCAAGGAATTCGCTGCCTGAGGCCGTGAATATCTCGAGATCGAAAAACAGATAGAAAAGCGGCGCGAACAGGAAAATGACGCGCGGAAACGGGAAGAGCCAGAACAGCGTCGAGGACATGTAGCACAGGCGCTGGGGCAGGGTCAGACCACGCTTCAGCAGCGGGAAGCGGAAGCGCAGAATCTGCATCATGCCCTGCGCCCATCGGCTGCGCTGGCCGATGAAGCTCGCAAACGTTGCGGGCTGCAGCCCGGCGATCAGCGGCTTGTCGACATAGATGCTGTTCCAGCCGGCGCCATGGAGCGCAAGTGCGGTTTCACAGTCTTCGGTAATACTGATGCCGCTGAAGCCGTTTTGGGATTCCAGTGCCTTGCGGCTAAGCACGGCTGCGGAGCCGCAGAAGAAGGCTGCATTCCACTTGTCCAGACCGCGTTGAATGATGCCGTAGAACATCTCGTTCTCGCTCGGCATGCTGTCGAAGGTGCGCAGATTGCGCTCCAGCGGGTCGGGATTGATGAAGAAATGCGGAGTCTGGACGAGAAAGAGCTTCGGATCGTCCTCAAAGTAGCCGACCGTCTCGCGCAGGAAATCGCGCGCGGGCGCGTGATCGGCATCGAAGACAGCGATCAGGTCGCCATCGGAATGTTCGAGTCCATTGTTGAGGTTGCCGGCCTTGGCGTGTTCGTTGCGCTCGCGCGTCAGATATTCGACGTCGAGCTCCACACATAGCTGTTTGAGCTCGTCATGGCGAGCAATGGCAGCCTGGGATTCAAGTACCTTGGTGGAATTTCGCTTCTGTGCCGTGCCGCCGTCGTCAAGCAGCCAGACTCGGAGCTTATCGGCTGGGTAGTCCATCGCCTTGGCGGAGGCGAGCGTATTGGCGAGAAGATTGGTGTCCTCGTTGTAGGACGGCACGAAGACGTCGACGGATGGAAAATTTTGCGTCTTCAAGGCACGGGCCGTGCGCGGGGGCAGGGGTGTGGCGACGATGAAGAGGCTGAGCATCAGCATCGCCACGTTATACATTTCGGCGAGATAGAGCAGCAGCCCCGGGATGAAGTTTTCAAGCTGGTTGACGGGCGGCAGCGTGCTCGTCGTCCGCCAATACACATAGCGCAGCACGATTGCCGTGCCGAAGGCGAGCGCGACAAGCCGCCAGGTGCCCTGACGCTTGAGGATCTTGATGATCGCCATCATCGTGACGACAACGGTGCTGGCGATCAGCTGCGTTTGAAGGTTGACCGGCAACGTTATAAGCACCACCCCGCACAGCGCGATCACGGCCCATATCAAGATGCTGCTTGCTGTCTGCATCGATCTTCCTTCAAGGGTATTGCCAGGCGCCATCCTGGCGCCCCGACGTCGTCCCGCTTAACGGCGGCAAGCTTCAGATATGCCTGCATCTCCGTTACAGTCCGGTAAAGGCACGATGACGCTGCTTCCAGCGGCTGCGGGCGGATGCTGCGCCGTGGTCGCCGGTGCGCTGCCTGCAGCTCCCGTCTGCGGCGTGTCGCCCGGCCCATCGGGGAGCGGCACGCGCGGACCAATCATTGGCGGCAGCGCTGGGGCGGCCTGCGGCTGAACGACGACCGGCCGGCGCGGAACGAAGCGGCGCGCTGCCACTGGAGCGGTCTGGTAGCCTATGCTGATCGGGGGAGCGCGATAGGCGGCCGCGTCAGGATAAACCGGCTCGCCGGGCTTGCCCAAGAGGGCGTCGGCACCCCGCGGAGCTCCGAACGGGTTCAGGGCGGCGGCGTCGAAACGGCCGGCGATCGTGTAGCCGTAGACTGTGCCCAGCAGCTGGCGCTCGGTTGCGTGTGCGTCGCAAAGCCTGAGCCTAACCTGCACCATACCGAAATTGCGCTGCTCCACCGGCGGAGAAAAACCTGCCTGGATCTGCTGCCAGGCATAGAGACAGGTGTCGCCATTTCTGCTTTGGCCCGAAGCATAGCCGAACGGTCCGTAGCTGTTCTGCACGAAGGTCGCCGAGCGTGCCAGCCGTACACCGGGCACGGCCGATGCCATCTCGCGGGCTATCGCGAGGTCGCTGATCGTGTTGTACGGCCTGCTGCCGAGCCCTGGATTGGATCCCGTCAGGCCGAGAAACTGCACCTTGAGGAAATTCTGGCCGGGGACGGAAGACGACGTTGAAAGCGAAATCGTCTGCTCGACATCCTTTGCATGCCTGCGCTCGACCACATTCACGATCGCCGGACCACCGGGCGGCGGAAAAGCCAGCGCCTTGTCATTGTCAACCGTTTCGACACCGATCGACTGCCTAATGTGACCCGTTGTAGTGCATCCTGCCGTCAAGCCGGCTAACGTCATCAGCGCTATCGTTTTAAGAAGGTGCATCTTGTCGGGTCACGGCAAAGTGTTTCTGTGTTATATTATCCGCTAAATTGCGCGGTGGAGCTGGGAATCAAGTCCTTTTGATAGCACGAATAAGCGGGATTATGGTTAACCGCCGGTTAATAGAGATTTTTTGATTGTGATGAGTAAGGTCAGCTACTCCGATTGACAATTCAGCCTCAATGTCGTCGCATAGTCGAGTTTGCGTCTGCTGAATGAGCCGAAATTTTGTATCGTAATCCAAGTGTGCGATGTGCCTCCCGCACTGACCACCATTCGTTTAAAGCCGGATCGTGGAATAGCGCTTTGGTGCTTTTTCAATTTACGATGACGATCGCTGGTTCGTTGAACCCCTAGGAGTCGTCTTTCAATGGCTCATTCTGAAGAGTTCAGATCACCTACGCTCGAGCTTTCCAACTTCTTTGAATCGATGTGGGCTTTCCTCTTCGAAAGGTGTTCTGGCCCACGGCTACTAAACCACGGTAGGAAGCTTGATGCACGGCAGTCGGGCTCAAACTGAGAGAGCTCAGATTCTCTGATATCAAAGGTCTTGACGCTTCTGGTTCAAACCTTGTATCAAGCCACATAATCTTCAATTCGGGTGCTTGTGACACTTAAGTATATATAAATAATAGCTTAAGGCTGTGAAAATACAGAAGTTTTTATCAAATTTATAGCGGGTTACGTCATAACCATGACCGACGTTGTGATGGTATTGGGGATGCATCGTAGTGGCACCAGTTCTGTAGCCGGTGTGCTGACGAAACTTGGTTGTGCGGCGCCAAAACACCTGATGCCGGCAAATTCCGGAAATGCACTCGGCTATTTCGAATCTACATCATTTATGATGTTTCATGACGAACTTCTTCTCTCCGCCGGGTCGGTATGGAGTGATTGGCGTCCATTCAATCCTTCATGGTTTCTATCCCCAGAAGCTGTTAATTTCAGGCAACGTGCGAAAGAGTTGTTTGCTGATGAATTTGGCGACCAACCCCTTCCAATACTAAAAGATCCTCGTGTTTGTCGATTTGCACCATTTTGGTTTGACGTATTAAAGGATATCTCCAAGACGCCGCGCGTTGTCATTCCTATCCGTCATCCATTTGAAGTTGCGCAATCTGTGCAGGCGGTTCACGGTTTGCCTTTGTCTCAAGGGTTGCTTCTTTGGCTGCGGCACGTTCTCGATGCGGAATATGGTACGCGCTCTGTGCAACGATCGATTTTCACGTGGACAGAGTTTCGTCAAGACTGGCGGCTGGTTTGCCAGCGGATCGCCTCGGAGACAAGCCTTGTCTGGCCGCGCCTGTCAGACCATGTCGCACATGAGATTGATATCTTCCTCTCGGCAGAACTTGTGCACTATGAATCGCAAGTCAAGACGACAGAATGGACGTCACGTGCATACAGCGCGCTTGTTGAGCTCACTCGCAATCGTTTTTCAGCTTCGGCGCAGGCGGAACTCGATGACGTTCGTTTTTCCCTAGACCAAGCGAGTAGTGCTTTTGAGTGTCTATTGATCGACAATGAGATTGATCTCGAAGCGGCTCGCGAGGTGTCGCGTAATGCTAGGGAGACTCAAGCGAGAGAGCTTGATACGCATCGCCGAGAATTGGAGGTTCAGACTACCCGCAACGCTAATTTGGAAATGGCGCTCGCAGAGGCGATACGTGAGAAGGAACAGCTTGCCGAAATCCTGTCTACTGTCAAAGCAGATCGCGATGCTCTGAGCGATTGCAAGTTCAATCTTGAGACGGCTCTTGTCGAGGCACAAGGCAATCATGACGAGCTCGCTGAAGCGCTCCTTACTATGTCAAAAGAACGCGACAGCGTATTGAGGACGCATGAAGGCATAAAAATTGAGCGTGACGTGCTCGCAGAAAGATTAGAACAGGCAGAAGGCGCAAAATGCGCCCTATCGTCGAGTTTGGAACAAATGTCAAAGGAGTTGGAACAAGTTTGGTTTCAGTCATCGCAAACCATGGCAACTCTAGAAGCAACCCGAACGGAAGAGCTTGCCAGAGCACACCGCAACCACACTGATGTCCTGGCGGAGATCGAAGAGACTCACAGAAATTATGTCAGGAAAATTCGCGTTGATCTGATTAATGCTGAGGCAGCGTTCTACTCCGCCAAACTCGAAGCAGAACGTCCAATTATCGAGCGGCTGATACCAATCACTCTGCGCCGCCGCAAGTTTGCCAAGTTGCTTTTGAGCAGTGGGCTTTTCGATGTTGATTACTACTGCTTACACTATCCGGACCATGTAATTCGAGTTGCAGAACGCCCGGCTGAGGCGGCTCTTACTGCTGCCCTTCACTATATTGAATGTGGCTTTTGCCACGGATTTCAACCAAATGTGGTATTCGATAGCAACTGGTATCTCGAACATTACGAAGACGTGCGTCAAGCAGGATTGAACCCACTTTGGCATTATTTTCGTTATGGCTGGCGTGAAGGTCGCGATCCTGGCCCCAGCTTCAGTACAAATTGCTATTTGAGGGACAACCTTGACGTGAAGGATTCAGGGGCAAATCCGGTGTTTCACTATATTCATTTTGGGCGCTACGAGGGGCGGCAGCTTATCTCGAGAGATTGTGCTCTAGCAGAAATGGCACGATAGATACACAAAAACTCTCAGAACATCACCTGACGGCAGTGAGTGTCTCGTAGGCATTCAAGGCTTTAATCAACTGTATGACCTCTATTGACAAGCCTCATTGATGTCGAGATGTAGCAAGATGGGCTCGTCGTTGTGCATGAAGGCTAACTATAATCAAGGCAGCTTTCCTCTTCCCCAAGGGGCAACGTTGACTTCCCATTCCCGCGCCAAATCCGCCGCCCAAGTCTGTGGTTCTTCCCCCCACTCGGCAAATAAAAATTCGAAGAATTCAATTTCCGGGAACTTCTGATACCGATTATCGCGAATCCTCAGATTCCCAAGTGGCCCGGTTCATCTTGTACGGGCGACGTGGCGGCGGCTGAATCCTCATCAGCAACCATAGCCAAATGTGTCAATTCAGTCTTTACATCACTTTACGGAACGCAATCTGAATAGCCCTGTTCAAGGCGGCCGGAAGAACAGACATATGGTTCTCGCCGGGATATTCCTCGAATATGGCAGTCCCTGCGAACGACGCCGATGTTGTCCATCGCTGCGCCATGTCACGGGCGAGTTCGATCGTGCGAGTTTCCTTGGCGCGCTCCTGCCTTTTGTGCTCATCGGGCGTGCCCTTGTGGAAAGGCGCGAGCTTCTCGCCTTCATATTCGCCGGACGAAAGGTGCAGCTCGATATCGAGGGGAGCCTCAAGATTGTCCAGGAGCGCTCTTTCAGTCGCAAGGATCGCTGCATCTTCCCAGAAGATCGCCGGGCTCGCCGCAATCAAGCGGCTGAAGGCGTCTGGCTTCGAAAACAACGCATAAAGGGCGAACAAGCCGCCGAACGAGTGGCCGAAAAGCGCCTGGCGTGACCGATCGACCGGAACCTGCTTTTCTACCCAGGGCTTCAGTTCGTTTTCGATCAGCTTGAGGAAGCGTTCTCCTCCACCTGTCCTGACATCCGGCGCGCCAGGGAAAAATGGCGGATAGGTCCGCCCAGGTGGCGGGCTCAAATCCCAGGAGCGCCTCAGCGGATCGTAGGGTTCGTCCGATGGATAGCCGATAGCGACGATAACGCCTTCACAGATATTGGTACCGTTCGGATAGGCGGCCTGCACTTTGAGCGCGTCGACGGCGGTTGCAAAGCAGGCATTCCCGTCCGTCAGATAAAGAATCGGCCACCCTTCGGGCGGGGGCGATTTATCGGGTCGATAGAGAAAGATCCTGTGCGGCTGATCGGCGTTTTCGAAGGTGATATCGGCAAATGTTGCGCCCGCAAGTGTAACAGGCGTCAGCGGAACCGCTGCATTGAGTGATAACGGGTGAGGCATGGTCTCTCTGGGCGATCGCAAGGGCGGGCGCGGCGCAAAAGAGGCTGCCGCTTCAAAAAGATGACAAGATACCTCATATTATTAGAATCGAAATTTGCCAAGCAGATCAGGAGCTTCAACCTCGCAATTTTTGCGGTGTCCCTCCCTTGGAGGCAACTTTGGTGCGTCAAAGATCCGATATCGACAAAAAAGATGACTATTAAAGTCATGTATTCTTGACGACAGCAGCGCCTGCAATCTAATTTGCGCCATCTTTTACAGGAAAGGGCAGGCGAAAAGGGAACATGGGACAGATATTCTATAATAATATCAATTATTTGGGAAGAAATTCATTTCGATTGGGGCGCGCTGCCACTGCACTGGTCACCTTGTTTGCGCTGAGCGGCAATGCCTTTGCGCAGGATTCTACAGCCAGTGAGAATGCGGGCGGCGCGACACAGCTCGCTCCGATCGTCGTCAGCGGCCAGTCGAGCGGCACAAGTGACGATAAGACAGTCGCTGCCAAGAAAAGCCGCGGTGCCACGAAGATCGATACGCCGCTGGTTGAGACGCCACGCGCCGTTTCGGTGGTCACCAAGAAGGAGATCGAGGAGCGGGGTGCGCAGAGCATCATCGAGGCGGTGCGCTATTCCGCCGGCGTCCAGACCGGTATGAACGGCTTCGATCCCCGCTTCGATCAGATCTTCATCCGCGGCAACAACATCACGACGACGGGCGATTTCCGCGACGGCCTGCGGCAACCCTACATGAATTATGGAATGTTCCGCACCGATCCCTATGCGCTGGATCGGGTCGAGGTGATCAAGGGGCCTGTGTCCGTGCTTTATGGTGCGGGCTCGCCGGGCGGCATCGTCAACAAGATCTCGAAACTGCCGACGGAAGAGACGATCAGGGAAGTCGGGGTCGTCTACGGAACATCAGATCGCGCCCAGACCATGTTCGATTTCGGCGGCCCGGTCACCCAGGATGACGATACGATGTTGTACCGGATCGTTGGCCTGGCGCGAAAAGGTGACACCAATTTCGATATTGCCGACGATCGCTATCTGATACAGCCGTCCTTTACCTGGAAGCCGGACGATTCCACTAAATTTACGGTCTATGGCTCGGCGCAGGCGGACGAGACGGATGCCAATGTCGGCGCCATGGTCGGTCCCGACGGCAATATTCTCAATTTGCGCGACAGCGATCCCGACTATGACTACCAGAAGACCCGCCAACAGCAGGTGGGCTACCAGTTCGAGCACGAGTTTGACGGCGGCTTCACCTTCCGCCAGAATCTTCGCTTCTCTCATATGGATCTGAGGGCTCGCTATCTCAGCACCTACAGCTGGACCGGCACCGTCGCCCATCGCGGCGCGACCGCGATCCGGGACGCGATGAACGTATTCCAGGTCGACAACCAGCTCGAATCCAAGTTCGACACAGGCCCAGCCTCGCATACCATGCTGTTCGGCCTGGACTACACCAATGTGAATTCGTCCTTCGGCTACGGCTTCGATGCGACGACCAGCGCCGCTTATGATTTCGACATCTCCAACCCGACTTACGGCGTTTCCGGCCCGACGCCGGACTATAATTACAGCCGGGTCAGCGCCAGCATGCGGCAGGTGGGAGCCTACGCTCTCGACCAGATCGAGCTGGACAAATGGCGCTTCACGCTTGGCGGACGGCAGACGTGGGTCGATCAATCCAGCGACACGACCTTTGTTTCCTCCGGGACGAGCACGTCCGAAAACATCAACAACAAGGCGTTCTCCGTCCAGGCCGGCGCACTCTATCTTTTCGACAACGGTATAGCGCCTTTCACCAGCTATTCGACCTCCTTCGATCCCGTGACCCAGCGATCGGCATCCGGCAGCATTCTGGACCCCACGAAGGGGAAGCAGTATGAGCTGGGTGTGAAGTACCAGCCGCCGGGTACCGATATTCTCTTGTCCGCTGTAGCCTATCATCTCGTCGAGACGAACAAGCCCGTCCTGGTCAATCCCCTGACGCTCGTCTATGCCTCGCTGGGTGAGGTCACCAACAAGGGCATCGAACTGGAGGCCAAGGCGACCGTTGCCGACGGCCTGGATGTGATTGCCGCCTACAGCTACAATCATTCGGAAATCACCGGTGGTGACGACGTCGGCAATTCGCCTTCGATCACACCGAAGCATATCGCCAGCCTATGGACGAATTATGCCTTCCAGGAGGATTCCGTCGCCAACGGCCTGACGGCCGGCGCCGGCATTCGCTACACCGGCGAGACCTATACCAGCACCGCCAATACCTCCAAGAACGACGCGAGCTTCTACCTGGATGCAGCCCTTTCCTACGACTTCGGGGCTGTCGACAAGAAATACAAAGGCCTGACGGCATCCCTCGACGTCCGCAACATCGCCAACCGGCGCCTGACGGTCTGCGACAGCGGCTATTGCTATTTGGGTCAGGGCCGCAACATCACGGCATCGCTGAAGTATCGGTGGTAAGTGATTGGCGGGCGCTGCTTATTTGGTGTGGCGCCCGTCATCTCTCCTGTGGTGAATTTGAAGCTTGGACGCCGCGGCTTATCCGCTACCGCACTCAGTGTACTCACCGGCTTATTGAAGCGGATTGTTACGATTCCACCGGCCAAAACCTGTCACTAAGGTCTGTCAGCGACTGAATAGAATGCGCCTGCTACGCGCCGATCGCGCTCTAACGTGATGCTTTTGGGCGCTGCAAGTGTTCCAGCCTGCGTCATGAGACTGTGTCGCGAAAGACAAGGAGCGACGGAAGCGAGCCTTCATGGATCTTATGTCGTCCTGCGCCGCTTCATCAGCAGCACCAGCAACAACGGCGCACCAACGAGTGCCGAGACCAGCCCGGCCGGAATTTGATACGGAAACACAATCATCCTGCCGAACCAGTCCGCGAGCATCATGAGCCCTCCGCCGGCGAGCGCTGCTCCGGTAAGCTGCGGGGCTGCGCGTCGCAGCTCAAGCTCTCGCGCCAGATGGGGCCCCATGAGGCCGATAAAGCTCAAGGGACCGACGACGAGTGTGGCGGCGGCGGTCATGGCGGCGGCCAGCGCGAAGAGAGATGCGCGGGCAAGGTTGACGCGGATGCCGATCGCCTGTGCGGCCTGTGGTCCGAGTGGCAGTAGATCAAGCCAGCGGCGGGCGAGGAATGCCAGCGCGAGGCCTATGGCAGCGGCAATTGTGGCGGAAATTGCCTTCTCTGTATCAACGAGATAGGTCGATCCGCTCATCCATTGCATGATAGTTAGCGCGCGCGGATCGCCGCCGGCGGAAAGCACGCTGATGACGGCATCCAACATGGCACCCAGCGCGATGCCGGTCAGCAATACCCGTTCCGGTGCGAAGCCGGAACGCATGCCGAAGGCGAAGATGGCAAGCAGGACGGTGAATGCGCCGATGCCGCCGAAGCCGAGCTGAGCGGCCATGCCGGGTGCGGGCAGGATGAAGAGTGCGGCTGTGACGCCGATGGTGGCGCCGGCCGAAATGCCCAGCACTTCGGGGCTTGCCATCTCGTTGCCGCTAAGCCGCTGCAGGATTGCGCCGACGACGCCAAGCATCGCTCCGGCGGCAAAGGCGCCAATGACACGCGGCAGACGATAGGGCAGCACGTCGGTCCAGTTCAAATAGGCAAGGGTAGTCCATGTGCCATCCGGCGCGCGTCCGAAAAAGATTGCGCCGGCGAGCAGAGCGAGAAGGCCGCCGATCGTTGCAAGGAGCAGTTTTTGCGAGGTGTGTGCAGTCCGGTTCGGGCTGTGCGATAGGGCCGGCACGGTACGCTGTATCGTCTTCAGACGCGGCAGCATCAAGAGCAGCAGCGGAGCGCCGAGCAGGGCGGTAATGGCTCCCGTCGGCAGGAAGGTCGAGGAAGCGCCGGAGAGCAGCACCAATGCCTCATCTGTCAGAAGCAGCAAGCCGGCGCCGATGAGAGGGGACCAGATAAGCTGGCTCCTCATCTGCCGCGCGCCGGAAAGCTGCGCGATCCGAGGGGCAATAAGGCCGATGAAGCCGACGACGCCGACGGCGCTGGTCACGATAGCGGCCAGCACGATGGCAAGGCAGACGGCGGCAATACGGGTCCGCTTCACCGAAAGGCCGAGCCCGCTGGCACCGCCGTCGCCAAGTTCCATAAGCGATAGCGGCCGCGCCATCAGGAAAGCGGCGATGGTGAGAATCGTGATTTTCGGAAGGAGCAAGAGGGGGATGGTCCAGCTCTGCTGCGCCAGCGACCCGGCACCCCAGATGAAAAGGCCGGAGAGGTAGCGGTCGTTCATCAGAACGAGGATGGCAGCAAGCGCGCCGCTCCAGACGCTGACGATCAGTCCCGAAAGCACGAGTGCAAACGGCGAAAAGCCTCGTCTTGCACCGATCAGGAAAACGACGGCGGCTGCCGCGGCACTGCCGAACAGAGCGACCGCATCGCGGCTGAAGCCCTCAAGCGCCGGAAAGGCGAGCATGACGGCGACGAGCGCCAGGTTGGCGCCGGCGGAAATGCCGAGCGTAGAGGGTGATGCAAGCGGATTGCGTAGCACTTGCTGCAGCAGAGTGCCTGATAGTGCGAGCGCCGCGCCGGCCAGCAGCGCAGTCGCGATTCTCGGCAGCGTCGAATAAATAAGCAACAGGCGCTGCGGATCATAACCGGCGTCCTGCACCATCAGCCGCGAAAAATCCGGCGCGACCTGATGCCCGATAAGCAAGCCGGCAAGCACCAACAGCGTCACCGCCACGGCGGCGGCGCCGAGGGAATTGTTTCCATTGGTGCGGATCATGCGAGCTTTTCCAGGTGATCGAGCAGAATACGGGCGAAGCGCTCCGCCTCCTGAACCATGCCGAACATCAACGTGCCGGGCAGTACTGAGACTCGACCCGCCTTAACGAAGGGAAGGCTGGTCCACAGGGGGCTGTCTTGCAGATTGTCGAGTATATTTGGTGGAATAAGAGGTTCGAAGGCTATCAGCCGCAGGCTTTGATCGAGCGTTGCCAGTTGCTCCAGGCCGATCGTTTCGAAGCCCCAGAAATTGCCGGGTCCTGTCCAGGCGTTCCTGAGGCCGATCCTGGTCATGACGTTCTGATAGAGGCCGGTGCCGCCATAGATGCGGGCGTGGCGCTGATCGACAAAGTTGACGAGCGCCAGTGGCGGAGGCTTGAGTCTGTTCACCCGGCTGGCGCAATCGTCGAAGAACTGCTCGGACTGCGTCAGGAAATCGGTTGCCTGCTGTTGACGGCCGATGGCGGCGGCTAACAGCCGAGTGGCTTCGATGGAGCGTTGCAGGGCTTCACCGCCTTGGGCATAGATCGTCAGCTCCATGACCGGCGAAATCACTTCCAGGCGTGGCTTTAGGGGTGCGAGATAGGGTGTGGTCAGGATCAGCGCCGGTTTCAGGCTTGCCAGGATTTCGAGATTGATCTCGTTGGTGGTGCCGAGATCGACGACCCCGGCCGGCATTTTCGGCTCGACGACCCACCTGTCCCAATCGGCAAGCGAGGCGATCGCCGCGGGTGTGACGCCGAGCGCCAGCAGCGTCGAAGCAAGGCCGTAGTCGAGCGACACGATCGGTCCGGATACTGCCGCGCCGGCATGTCCCGCGCGTGGGACGGCAAGGAGAGCCGCGGCGGCAAGAAGCGCGTTGCGGCGCGATAGCCTCAAGCCGTGGAAATGATCCTCAGATGACATAGGCGAGCGGCGTTCCATGCACTGGATGAGCTGTCACGCCCATGTTCGTGCCGTAGATCGTATGCAGCGTTTCGGCCTTCATGAGGCTCGGCGCGGGGCCGGCGGCAATCAGCCGCCCTTGTTTCAGCGCATGCAGGTGATCGCAAAAATGCGAGGCGACATTGATGTCGTGCAGCACGAGGATGACGCTCAGGCCCTTCGTGCGGCAGAGCTCTCGCACCAGGCCGAGGATCTCCATCTGGTGGGCGATGTCGAGTGCCGAGGTCGGTTCGTCGAGAAGGAGGCAGCGACTGTCCTGCGCGACCAGCATGGCGATCCAGACCCGCTGGCGCTCGCCGCCCGAAAGCGTGTCCACCATCCGGCCCTTCAAAGTGTCGACATGCGTCAGCCGCATCGCGGTCTCGACTTTTTCGCGGTCGAGATCGGTGAAGCGGCCCAAGGCGCCATGCCAGGGATAGCGCCCGCAGGCGACCAGTTCCTCAACGGTCATGCCGGCGGCCGATGTGGTATCCTGCGGCAGATAGGCGACAGCACGGGCAAAGGCGCGCATGTCATAGGAAGCGGCGGAAACGCCGTCGAACAGGATCCGTCCACCCGTCGGCTGGATCTGGCGCGCCAGCAATTTGATCAGGGTCGATTTGCCGGAACCGTTATGGCCGATCAGTCCCGAGATCTCGCCGGCATTGAAGGTAAGATCCAGCGGATGGAGAATGGTCTTGCCATCGACGTCGAAGTGGAGGCCCTCCGTCGTGAAGACGGATACCGGATGCTGGCCGGCTTTGGGGATGGTTTCGTGTTTCATGGTCGTTCCTGCTAAGCAGCATGGCCTCGTGATATTTCGATCGCCTTCAATTGGCGGCCGTTAACGGCTTGACGAAGAACAGGCATGGATGGTCCTCGTGCCAGAGGGTAGGGAACACCTCGGCACGGATAAAGCCGTTCCCGTCATAGAAGGCGCGCGTCGCATCGTATTGCGGTTCATCCTTGCCGCGCGGCGCAAGTGTCTTCACCGTCAGCAGCTTGCAACCAGCGGACCGGGCGAACCGTTCGGCGGCGGCAAGCAGCCGCTTGCCCACGCCGCTGCCATGGTGCTGCCGCCGGGTGGCGATGACCAGGATTTCCATAGCGGCGGGAGGATGGGCCTGTACGGCAACGAAGCCGGTAACGGTGCCTTCGTCGAGACAGCCGAACATCGGCAAGGTTTCGACGGCTTTAGCACATGCCTCGATGACCTCCGGTTCTGTGAACCAGTCCGTCAGCTCCGACATGATGGCACGACAAATATCGCTCTTGGATTCGGTTATTTCGATAGCTTCCTGCATCTGTTCTTCCTTACCGGCTGGTAGCGTCATTCGGCGCTCCCGTGTCAGGCTCGCATCTCTGAGGTTCGTGGTGTTCTGCGCGGGCTGTGCGCGCGGCCGGCGGCATAATCCTGGTCGGCCTCGAGCGATATTGCAGCGAGGCAGCGTGAATGCGCCTCTCTCAACAGGCCGCAAACGAGGGCGCATGAGACGCCTGCTTCTTTGGCGATGATGTTTTGCGGAACATCCTTGAAATAATGCTCCTCGTAAAACTTGCGCGTCCTCGCGGGCATCGCCTCGACCGTGCAGCGGAAGGCTTTGTATGCCTCCGCCTCGTGCAGATGCTCTTCGGGGCTTCCGTAGGCCGATGTGTTGCCGCCGACCTCTTCTTCGACGAACAGGCCTCTCTCATAGCGCAACCGTCGCATGTGGTCCGTCGCCAGATTGCGTACCATGCGCATCACATAGGGGCCTGGTGCCGCTATGTCCTGCTTGAGCGGTTTGGAGACCAATTGCAGAAGCACCTCCTGCACGACATCTTCGGCCAATGTCATGCTGCCGGTGATCCGGCGCGCGATGGAGAGAAGCTTGGGATAGGCATGAAGGGCTGTTTGAAGTTGCTCATTGGAAGTCGACTGCAAAGTGTTGGCAATCATGTCGGGCTCTCGCTGAAATCCAAAGTTGCATTTCGGTGTGCCCCTCTTTTTCAGCGCACCGTATAAAACATGATAAGGTTAGTCAAGATAAAATCTAAAGGCTGGGAACCATCTTTCCTTGCGTCGGTTAGTGATTTGATTTTACTTTAATTTTAAACGGCCATCGATGAGGCTTCCAACGTCTGGATGCTGCTGCCAAACAGGTTCGGACAGCATTTGCGAGGCCGCGACGGCCCATAGAAAGTTAGGTGCATTTTCGCTACGGCAAGAGCCGAAGCGGATGAAATTAGCTTCATTGAATGCCCGATTTAACATATTTTCGGTTGTATTCGCCGGCTCGAGCGCGATGCCTCTGGGATCATCAAGGAAGCCGCGGCCACGGCACTTCAACACAGCCTCTTTTCGAACCCAATATGAGAGAAATGTCCTGTGTCGTTGCTCTGGCGGCTGTCGCTGGATGTCGTCGAGTTCCCGCTCGCACAGAATGAACGGCATGATTTCGAGCGCCTCGGTTTCGGAAATCCTATCCGGCTGCTCGATGTCGATTCCCACGCGACCGCCGCGGCAGACGGCGAGAGCAACCCTGTCTGTCGTGTGGGAAAGATTGAAGTCGATATCGGCATGATCCGGCAGATACGGCCTGCCATATGGCGTAAGCGAGATGGTGAGGGCCTGTGGCGCGCAGCCGACCATTCTGCCGATAATGCTGCGGCAGAGAAGGCGTCCGGCGATGAACAAGCGCGCAGCATCGCGTGACCGAAATGCAGCGACGCGTGCTTTTTCCGCGTCGCTCAATAGAGCGGTCGAGATATGAAGCCCGTCGCGTAAATGCAGGCTGTGAAGCTCGATCTGCGCGATCTCTTCTCCCTTTGGGAAGGCGGGCACCTTATTCCGCAGCCTGTCCCAGATGCGAAGCGAGTTCGGATTGATGTCCCTGGGTTTCCCACTGGACGATGGGATCGAGCTGACCGAGATCGAAATGCTCACGGCCAAGCAATGCATTGGCGATGACGGCGCTGCGCCAGGCGGCAAGGCTGAGCTGCGGTTCCGCAATCCCGTGGCTGTGGCGTCCGGCATTGAGGACGAAGATGCGATTTTCGCGCGGGCCGTCCCATGTCAGCGAAAAATCGCTTTCCAGCACCGGCTCGCCGATGGAGTTCAGCTCGATGCGGTTCTCAAGCGAATGCAGGAATTCGGGAAGGACGAAGCGATAGCCTGTGGCAAGCACGATCATGTCGACCGCCAGCGTCTCGATGCTGTTGTCGAAACCATTGCGCATGGTAAGTGCGATTTCGGGACCATCCTGTTCGGCCGCGACGACATCGCGGAAGGGGCGTAAGGAGATGCCCTGATCGGCGCCACCGGCCGCTTCGAATTTCCTTTCATAGAGCCGGCGATAGAGCTTCTTCAGGGTCGAGGCGGAGACGCCGTCGCTCGCAAGCACCTGCCGGCGCGTGTGGGTGAGCCGCAACGCCTCGGGAAGCTCGTGAAAGCGCTCCATGTAGCTCGGTGTGAAGAGTTCGTTGGTGAAGGGCGTGGCATCAAGCGGCTCGAAATTTGGCCGGCGGCTGATCCAGTGGACCGACGAGACGGCGTTCTGATCCAGGAGGGCATCGACGATCTCCGCACCGCTCTGGCCGCCGCCGATGACGGCAACGCGCGGGGCCTTGACGTCGCCAAGGCGAGTGGCGGCCTCGCTGCTGTGAAAGGTCATCGACTTCGGCAGTTGCCCGGCCCAGACCGGGCGCGCCGGGATCTTGCCGACGCCGACGGAGAGATTGCGGGCGCAAACCGGGCCGTCGTCAGTCGCGATGGAAAATAGACCGTCTTTCGCATGGACTTCGCGCATGCTTGCACCGAAACGAAGCGACGTCAGGCCGCGCGCGACCCATGCGAGATAGTCAGCGAATTCCTTGCGGGGAACGGCCTCATATTCCGCATTAAGAAACTGGTAAAAACGTTTGTGTGCAACCAGATAGGAGAGAAAGCTCCATGGGCTGGTCGGGTTGGTGGCGGTAACAAGATCCTTGAGGATGGATGTCTGCATTTCCGCGCCGGGCAGCATCATTCCCGGATGCCAGGCGAAGGCAGGTCGCCGCTCGAAAAAGCGGACCGAAAGTTGCGGTATGGAGTCGAGCTGGGCGGCAAGGCTGAGGTTGAACGGACCAATTCCGGCCCCGGCGAGGTCGAGCACGTGCGATGTCATGATGCAGCTCCAGAAGGATGTCGATTAGTTGTTCTTGCCCGCGGGCAGGATGGTCGGCGCGAAAGCGTGGTCCAGCCGTCGGGCGAAGCGCTGGTGGAATGGCGTCTTGCCGATGATCGTCAGGTGGTTGGTGCCATTGACGATCTCGGAGGCCGTGGCGTTCGGCGAATAGCGGCGCCAGTCGATGACGTTGAGCGCGCGTGTGAGGGAATCCTCGGCGGCAAAGGCATGGATGCGGAAATCCGAAGGCGCAAGGCGGTAGTTTCGGAAGATCATCGCGTTGTCGACCAGAATCCAGAACGTGTGCTCTTCGGAGCCGATGTCCGGACCATCCGTCGGCAGCTTGACGTTATGCTTGACGATATGGTGGAGGAACTGTTCGTAGACCTCGCCATCCATCGCGGCAAAGAGCCTCTTCCAATCCTCGCGCATCGGCGTCTTCGCGAGCCAGCTTTGCACGGCGGCATGAGTACTGTCCCTGATGCCGTCTTCGAAGCGCGGCATGATGCCGACGGTGAATTCCTCGTCCATGTCGCAAACATCGACCATGCCGATCATGCGCAGGTCGATGTCATTGCCGAGCTGCCGGGCGGCCTCATAGGCAAGAAGCCCGCCCCAGGACCAGCCGAGGAAGGCGCAGGGCCGACCCTTGGCCTTCTTGCGCACCGCTTCCGCATAGCGCGCCGTGATGTCCTCGACACGGGTGCTGAGCGTCTTGGTCTCGGTCAGCGAATAGCAGATGAAGCCGGTCGCCGGCTGTTCAGGGCCGAGATAATCCACCAGGCGCATATATTCGCGCGTCGAGACGAGGAGGCCGGGGAAGCAATAGAGAACCGGCCGGTCGCCGTTTCGCCGGAGATAGACGACGTCGACGCCGGTCTCGTCGCGGCTTCCCTCGATGGCAAGCGCCAGGTCGCGGATGGTCGGATGATTGAACATGTCGGCTATCGAAAGCGGCCATTCGGGATGGCGCATCTTCAGGCGTGAGACGATGCGCACGGCGGCCAGCGATTGTCCGCCGATATCGAAGAAGTTCTCGGTGACACCGATTTCGCCGATGTCGAGAATGTCCTTCCACGCTTCGAGGATTGCCTTTTCCTTCTCGCTTGCTGGCGCGACCAGTTCGCGTTCGATGCGAGGTGCGGGCAGGGCGGCGCGATTCAGCTTGCTGTTCGGCCCCATCGGCAGCTCGTCGATGATCATGATGGTTTGCGGCACCATATAATCGGGTAGGGCGGTCATGGCTGCGCGGCGCAGTTCGGTCACGCTTAAGCTTTCGCCCTCGCGCGGAACCACATAGGCGACGAGCGAGCTGCGCCCGCCTTCATTGTGCAGCAGTACGACGGCTTCGGCGACGCGCTGGTCGGATCGCAGCACGGCCTCGATCTCGCCGGGCTCGATGCGGAAGCCGCGCAATTTGATCTGATGATCGACGCGACCGGCGAATTCGACGATGCCATCCTCCCGCCAGCGGCCGAGATCGCCGGACTTATAGAGTCTGCCGCCTAGCGAAAAGGGATCGGGAATGAAACGGTCCGCCGTCAGTTCCGGCTGGTCGAGATAGCCGCGCGCCAGGCCGCTGCCGCCGATATGGATTTCGCCGATCACGCCGACCGGAACAGGTGCGAGGTCGGCATCGAGCACATAGATGCGCCGGTCGCCCACGCCACGGCCGATCGGCGCGACCGTCCCCTCGAAGCGGGTTCCCGCCGGGATTTTCCAGATCATCGGCGTCATAATTGTCTCGGTCGGGCCATAGCCATTGATCAGCATCTGCGCCTTTAGGTTCTCGGTGATCATGTCGAACACCGCTTGCGACAGCGCCTCGCCACCGAAGGAATAGAGCCGCAGCCGCGGTATGTCGCTGTTTTCGCCGGCATATTCGGCAAGTCCGCGCACGTAGCTTGTGGGAAGGCTGGCATTGTTGACGCCGTGCCGCTTCATCACGGCGAAAGCATCTTCGGGCGTGGCGAGCTTGTCCTGTGTTAGCACTACGCCGCCACCCGCCATCAGCGGCACCATCCAGCGCTCATGCCCGCCATCTGACGTAAATGGCAGGACGGGATATTCGCAAGAATCCTCGCTCATTTCGTAGATGCGCAGGGTCGCCTTACAATGATGCGCCAAGGGACCGTGCTCGACCGCGACACCCTTCGGGACACCTGTCGAGCCGGACGTGTAGATCACATATGCGAGCTGCTTTGGGGCTATGGCGGTGGCGGGCGCGTCGCTGCTTTCCGACGAGAGAGCGGTTGCGTCGAGATTGAGATACGGCGTGGCGATATCGCTGGGCAGATTGGCGATGTGCCGCGTGCGGGAGATGACGAGCGACAGGCCGGGAGCGGTCAGAATATGCCGGTTGCGCGCTTCGGGGTGATCCGGCTCGACCGGTGTAAAGGCGCCGCCTGATTTCAGCACGGCAAGAATGGCGATGATTGCATCGATCGACTTTTCGAGCGCGATGGCGACGCGCTTCTCAGGCCCGATCCCCAAGGAGATCAGGCGATGCGCGAGCCGATTGGCCGCCGCCTCGAGCTCGCCGTGCGTGACCGATTTCTCCCCTTGCGCAACGGCGAAGGCATACGGCCGCCGTCTGGCTTGTGCGGAGATGACCTCGTGGATCGGCACTCCGTCATCCGGCTCGGGTATGTCGGGATACGGCGCAGATAGCCTGTCCAGTTCTTCCGGCGAAACGAATGGGATGTGCTTGATCGCCTCGCCGGGGTTGCTGCCCAGCCGGGCAAGGGCGATAACCAGATCATCGGCGAAGCGGGCGATCTGCTTGGGATCATGCTTTTGCGGATCGAAGCCGATGCCGATGCGAAGCCTATCCTTGGATACCTGGGAAACAGTGACGACAAGCTCGGCATCGCGGCGCGCCGGAGGCTCGACGAGGCATCGGATCGGGGTTCCATCCGTGGCCGATTCCATAAACTGGAGCGGTGCCCGTACATCGAGAAGCGTCTTGACGAGGCCGGTGGTGTCAAAGAATTCGTCACGTCGCAGCAATGCGTCGACAAGAGCCTCGAAGGGTAGGGATTGCCGTGCGGCGGTCTGGATTTCCTCGACGAATGTCTTGCGGACACCCTCAAGCCCCATGGCACCATCCAGTTCCGCGGTGAGGATCAACACATCCTCGCTGCGCGCCGCGATCGTCGGCGTCGCCGGCCGCGTGACCAAACCGATCCTTTGGGTGTCGTATCCGGTGTGGCGACGGAGGGCGATGCTCAGCGCGGCAAGAACGTCGCGGGACGTCTCAACCGTCGACTGTGCGTGTGCAAGGGGCTCCGGAGCGGGCACCTCCACCAAATGCTCGAACCATGCCTCATCGACTATATCCCGTCCGGCCGTTGCCTGCGGCGGGAGCGACGCGATGTTTTCCTGTGCCGTCAGGCGTTCGAACCAGAAATCGACGAGCTCCGGCGCCGGATTGCGTGGCGCGCTATTGCCGGTCATCCAGGATGCTGCGTCCGGGAGCGCGGTTTCGCTAACATCAGCCAGCACATTGGCGCTGCCGCGTATATTGCGCAGGAAATCCTTCGCAAGCAGATCGAGCGTTGCGGCATCGGCAAGGACGGCGTGGAGAGAAAATACCGCGCCGACCGCTTGCTCGTTCCTTGACAGCAGAACGAAACGGGCGGGATTGCCGCTGGCGAGATCTATGGCGCGCGCTCGTTCCGCCGAGGCCGCTGCTGCAAGCGCCTCGTCCAGACTGTCGTCGGCCGCCAAATCCGCCTCGATCACATCGACATGACGACTATTCCTCAGGATCTGCTGCACAGCGCCGCCGGCTCGAGCCTCGAATTCCGATGTGATGAGCGGATGTTGACGCGAAAGTGCCGCAAGCCCTTTGCGTGCTACTGCAAGAGCGATGGGAGGGAAGGCGATAGCAAGAATTTGCCGCCCATAAATGACCTCGTTGCCCGTCTCTGATAGAAGCCAAATTCGCGACTGTGTCGGCGATAGCGAGCATTTCGCGACGTGATCCGAGTCATCAACCGCATTGGCGTTTCGGTCATGAATAGTCATTTCTTCGCTGTTCTCCTCGAAGATATTTTAATACACAGCCAACATAGTTAAATAGAATAGTGTACATATCTCAATAGTTATAATAACTATTGAGTTAAATGCGTCATCTATATTGACTTTGTGGCGCCAATAAATTCAATTCTTTCGTGAATTACATCGACGCAGTTGCATAACGAACGGCGTTCGCAGAAATTCAGAAAAATCTCAAAAATATTTCCAAAAAATATTTTGAATTCCGCGGGGCGCCGTTCGTCACTGCGGAATTAGCGCTGTGTGCGGCCTTGCCGATTCCAATGACGCGCGGTTTCGAGAGATGGAGAAGAACTATGGATGCTTCCGTAGCGATGAGGAGCGAAACGATGGCGTCGCAGTCATTCGATCTGCGTCTGCCGGCCGCAGGCGTTGCGAGCCATGCGCTCGCCTGCGGCCAGCCGCTTCTCGTATCGCACGGGCTGATGTCTGGCAGTTTCCGCGTCGAATATCATGGAGTGGAGGTAGCCTCGGGCAATCTGTCGGGTCCCGCCGACGTTCTGGTCTTCGACACCCTATCCGCGGCAACGGTGGCGGTTGCCGCCGACGATATTGTCAACGCCGTGCTGGAAGCCATTTTGACCTGCAATCCGCAATTGGGCTGCGTGGAGGTCAAGCTCGCGGATGATAGCCTCGTCAGGCGCCTGCTGAATTTGGGCGTGATCGAGCAGCGCGGAGACCGTCTGATCGCGCGCCCCGAAACCTTCTTTCAGCAAACGAAGCCCTGGCTCGGGAGCATTCCTCACGCCTATCCGGAGGTGCCGATCCTGACGAACGGCGCCCTTCATCCGCAAAGGCCGCCGAAGCCGACGGGTCGGGTCTACAATCGTTTCATACCCTGGCTGAATACCCAGCTTGGATTTCACGTGGCCGATGTCGAGGCCGACCTCGAGCATTTCCATCGCTGGATGAACGATCCTCGGGTCGCCGCCATTTGGGAAGACAGCGGGGACCTCGCCTATCACCGCGATTTTATTGCCGGCCGCCTTGCCGATCCGCGCACCTTACCGTTGATCGGGACTTTCGGCGGTATTCCCTTCGGCTATTTCGAGCTCTATTGGGCCAAGGAAGATCGGATCGGACCGCATTATGACGCTGACGGCTATGATCGCGGCTGGCATGTGGCGATCGGAGAAGATGACTTCCGCGGCAAGACCTTCGTCAGCGCCTGGCTGCCGTCGCTGATGCACTACATGTTCCTCGCCGATCCGCGCACACGGCGCATTGTCGGCGAGCCGATCCACCATCACAGCCAGCAGATCCGCAATCTTGACCGGTCCGGCTTCGCCAAGATCAAGCACATCCAGTTTCCGCACAAGAAGGCGTTGCTGGTCATGCTGCTGCGCGAGCGTTTCTTCATGGATCGGCTGCTCTCGCCGGACCTTTCCGGTCTGACGGATGGCGATGGTCTGCCCGTGCTCGGTTCGCTAGCGCGGGATGCCGCGTGATGAAAGCATCCGTCGACATGAACGATCCGCGCATCCTGCGGCTCGTTCTGACGGTCGCGCTTCCGGCCGTGGCCGGGTTGGCCGCCAGCGCCGGGCATCACGCGATAAACGCGATCTTTCTTGGTGCCCTCGGGCCGGAGGTACTGGCAGGCATCAGCCTGGTCATGCCGCTGTTCCTGCTGGTGGCCGCGGCCGGTCAGGGACTCGGCATTGGCCTCGCCACGCTTTTGGCGCGACATCTCGGCGAGGGCAATCTGACGGCCGCCTCATCGGTTGCCGCGACCGCGCTCGCTGCGACGATCCCGCTCGGCATTGTCTTGTCCGTGCTCATCTATCTCGGACTGCCCTACTTTGTCGGTGCGCTGGGAGCGAGCGATAGTCTGCTCGCGCCCGGCCTCGACTATGGACGGTTGCTCGCCTTCGGAGTCACGCTCGGGTTGCTGCAGGCGGTCTGCGATTTCATTGCGATTGCCGAGGGCAACTCGCGCTTTTCGATGATCGTCCTGATCGCAAGCTTTGCCCTGAACGCCGTTCTCGATCCTGTCTTCATCTTTCTCTTCAAGCTTGGCGCATTAGGCGCCGCGCTGGCGACCATCCTTTCCGCCCTGGCGGCGCTTGCCTGCTATACCGTCTATTTCATCCGCAGATGGGGCACGGTCCGCGTGACGAGCGGATTGGTTCGCTGGCAATTGCTGCGGCCGATGGCGAGGATCGGCGTTCCCGCCGCTGCCACGAGCGTCGTGACCGGGTTCGGCTTTCTCGTGCTGATGCGTGAGGCTGCGGTCCATGGTGGCGACACCGGAGTGGCGGCTACTGCGATTGCCGTTCGACTGATGACGTTGGGTCAGCTTCCCATCCTCGGCTTCTGCCTTGGGGCCCAGAGCGTCGTCAGCCATGCCTTCGGCTCTGGCGATGCGCTTCGGCTCAAAAGCGTGATCCGCATTATGCTGGCGGTAACGGTGCCCGTCGCGTTGCTCTATTCCGTTCTGCTGTTTGTGGCTGCCGAACCGATGGCGCGGCTGTTCACCGGTCGTCCGGAGGTCGTCGATGAGGCTGTGGCGTGGCTGCGCGCCCTCTTTCCGGTCTTTCCCCTGGCCGCCTTTCAGTCCGTGCTGCTCGTGATGCTGCAATCCCGGGGCAGGGCCGGCTTGTCCGCGCTCGTAGGGCTTGCGCCGCAAGGCTATCTCCTCATTCCGCTTCTGCTCCTGCTGCCGCTCTGGATGGGTTTTGCGGGCGTGTCCGCAGCTCCTGCGGCAGCTGGAATCCTCGCCGCCATGCTCGGCCTCTTCGTCGCACGGAGAGAATGGCTTGCCATTCTGCCCGTCGAAACCGAGGGACAACTGACTGGCCAATCGACACTCCACTCCCGACCAAGAGGAACGTCATGAACGAGACACCGAGATTCGATGCCTATCGGCAAGCCATTCCCGATACGCTGATGCCCCGCCGCGACGACCCGTTCGACGCAGCGGTACCGCCGATCTATCAGACGTCGCTGTTCCTGTTCGACAGCTACAAGGAGCTCGAGGATGTCTTCGCCGGCCGCTCGAAGAAGCCGATCTATTCGCGCGGCGACAATCCGACGGTGCAGCTCCTGGAGCGCAGGATCGCCGAGA
Organism: Rhizobium sp. 11_C7_N12_5; assembly: GCF_051811145.1. Taxonomy (NCBI): domain Bacteria; kingdom Pseudomonadati; phylum Pseudomonadota; class Alphaproteobacteria; order Hyphomicrobiales; family Rhizobiaceae; genus Rhizobium; species Rhizobium sp. 11_C7_N12_5. Next base: position 1,349,836 of record NZ_JBPWPY010000002.1, on the reverse strand, counting down.
TGGAGGGCGCCGAGGAGGCGCGCGCCTTTGCGAGCGGCATGGGCGCCATTGCGGCGGCGGTCCTTGCCTTCGTCGGCCCGGGAGATCGCATCGTCACCGTGCGGCACGTCTACAGCGATGCCTTCCGCTTCTTCGAAAAGGTGCTGAAGCGCTTTGGCGTCATCGTCGACTATATTGACGGCACCGACACCGAGGCCATGATCGCGGCCCTTCCCGGCGCACGGCTTGCCTATCTCGAAAATCCAACCTCGATGGTGTTCGAGCTGCAGGATCTGCCTGTCATCGCCGAGGCCGCGCGCCGCCACGGCGTCGTGACGATCGTCGACAACTCCTGGGCAACGCCGCTCTACCAGAACCCGCTCGCCCTCGGCATCGATCTCGTCATCCACGCGGCCTCGAAATATCTGGGCGGACAGAGCGATACCGTGGCGGGTCTTGTTGCCGGCTCGAAGGCACATATCGGCCGGATCAACAGCGAAATCTACCCCTATACGGGTGCAAAGCTGGCGCCGTTCGAGGCATGGCTGGTCCTGCGCAACCTGGAGACCCTGCCGTTCCGGATGCGTCATCACCACGAGGCCGGCCTTGAGGTCGCGTCCTGGCTTGACGCACATGAGGACGTGACCAATGTCATGCACCCGGCGCTCGGCGAACATGCCGGCAAGCGCACTTTCAGCGGCTTCGGCGGGCTGTTCTCGTTCGAAGTTTCCGATCGCATCGATGTGGCAAATTTCGTTGACGCGCTGCGCCTCATTCGCATCGGGGTCAGCTGGGGCGGCCCGGAGAGCCTCGTCGTCCCGGCAAAGGCGGCGCTCAGCATCTCGCCGGAGACCAATGTCTTTGCACGATTTGGCGTCAGCGACCGCACGATCCGCCTGAACGTCGGGCTTCATTCAGCCGCAGCCGTTATCTGCGATCTTGAGCAGGCGCTGCTGACGGCAAGACGATAGCAATTTCAGTGTCTCAGATTGCCAAGCGGGCGGAGTGGCACTACTGCTCCGCCCGTCCTATTATCCATTTTGATTTTATTCCCGCCCCACGCTGACCGAGAAAAGATGACCATTCCTTCCAATGAAATACTGAGCGCGTTAGCAGCGGAATATGGAACGCCGCTCTGGATCTACGATGCCGCCGCGATCCGTCGTCGCATCAGGCAACTGTCCGCATTCGACGTCGTGCGCTTTGCGCAAAAGGCCTGTTCCAACATTCATATCCTGCGGGAAATGCGCAAGGCGGCCGTCCGCGTCGATGCCGTTTCCCTCGGCGAGATCGAGCGGGCGGCACGGGCAGGCTTTGCAACCGGCACCGCGTCCGAGGCAGCCGAGATCGTCTTTACCGCCGATGTTTTCGACCGACCGACGCTTGAGCGGGTCATTGCCGACAAGATCGAGGTCAATATCGGCTCGATCGACATGTTGCATCAGCTGGGCGAGCGCTCGCCGGGCCACAGGGTTTGGTTGCGCATCAATCCGGGCTTCGGACATGGCCATAGCAACAAGACCAATACCGGCGGCGAAAACAGCAAGCACGGCATCTGGTTCGAGCAGCTGCAGGACGCGGTGGCGCTGACGCAGAAATATTCCCTGAGGCTCGTCGGCCTGCATATGCATATCGGCTCCGGCGTCGACTACGGCCATCTGCAACGCGTCTGCGGCGCGATGGTCGGCTTCTGCCGCGATCTTGGCGTCGACATCGAGGCGATCTCCGCTGGCGGCGGTCTTTCCGTGCCTTACAAGGAAGGTGAGGAAGAAATCGATCCCTCGCATTATTTCTCGCTCTGGGATGCGGCGCGGCGTGAAGTCGAGGCGCATTTCGGTCATCCGATCCGACTGGAGATCGAACCTGGGCGCTTCTTGACTGCGGATTCCGGGGTGCTGCTCGCAGAGGTGAGGGCCGTCAAGACCATGGGCCGGAACCGGTTCGTGCTTGTTGATGCCGGCTTCAGTGATCTCGCCCGGCCGGCCATGTATGGCAGCTATCATCATATCTCGGTTATTCCCGGAAAGACGCCGCGCAGCGGGGCGGCAACAATCTTCCCGACAGTCGTAGCCGGCCCCTTATGCGAATCTGGCGATGTCTTCACCCAGGCGGAATCCGGAATAGTGCAGCAACGCGATCTCCCCGAAACCCATGTCGGCGACTATCTCATTTTCCATGGCGCCGGCGCTTATGGCGCGACGATGTCGTCGAATTACAACAGCCGGCTCTATGCGCCCGAGGTGTTGATCGATGGCGGAACGCATAGGTTGATCCGCAGGCGCCAGACATTTGATGAGCTGTTGGCCTTGGAGGATGTCTAAGCGAGAGCATCGGCTTCTTGGCAGGGTGCCGGCATAAGCGAGCGGGGACACAGCAACCATTTTGTGGTTGATGCGCCGTTCTTGTCCGGAGATCTCATTCAAAGATGTCGACGAGCTCTCCTGTCATCAGCGCGGGGGCTTTTCCGCGGTTGCGAAATGAATATAGTGGGCACCACCGGGCGACGTGGTGCCCGATCTTCATCTCATTGTCCTTGGCCACAAGGCGCGAAAGTTCTGCACCGACATGCTGGCCTGGCTTGATCAGAAAACCGAAATCGTTGAGCACGCCGATCAGGCGACGCAAATTTTCGAGCCGGCTCATGCCGCCTATTACAGCGGTAGGCCCGGTCAGCCGCTGAAGCTTATGTTGCAGGCGCGCAGCGATTTCCTGTCCATCTGGCGGCGCGCGGATTATCGGGAGCATGTAGCCGAGTTCAAGCTTTTCGGGCGTCAACTCGTCATCGTCAATTCGCCGGATGCGATCCGTTACGTGGTCGCCAAGCGCCATGAAAATTTCGAGCGCAAGACGCCGCAGATGCGCCGGGCGCTGGAATATCTGCTGGGCGACGGGCTGTTCATCTCCGACAAGGAGACCTGGAAACAGCGGCGGCCGCTGGTCTCCGATATCGTGCACAAGAACCGCGTGCCGGCCTTCGGCGCAATCATGCAGAATACCGCAAGCGAACTCGCCGACCGTTGGCAGGGCCTTGGCGATGGCGCTGAGGTCAATGCCCTGTTCGAAATGGCAGGGCTGACGGCGGAAATCATCTCACGCAGCGTCTTCGGCAACGATCTTGGCGAGGACAGCGCCAATGCCGTTACCGAAGGCTTCGCAAGCTACCAGGCCTTGGTCGATTCCATCAATGTCGGTTATTTCCTGGGCTTCGACGAGGGGCTGCCGATCGTCAAGACGCCGAGCCTGCGCCGATCGGTGAAACGCATCCATCGCATCATCGATCAGGTGATCGAGGATCATTTGGCCGGCAAGGGGGACAACAGCTCGATGGTCGAGCTCCTGATCCGCCGGCAGCGGCGCAATCCGGAGCTGAAGCTCGATGTCGTGGCGCTCAGGAACGAGGCGGCGACGATCTTCATGGCTGGACATGAGACCACTGCCGCGACCTTGACCTGGGCATGGTATCTGCTTGCCGGCGCACCCTGGGTGGAGGAGGCGGTTCATGCGGAAATCGAAACCGTCTGCGGCGACCGGGTGCCGTCGATCGATGACGTCGCGAAGCTTGACTGGTGTCGGGCTGTCATTGAGGAGACGCTGAGGCTTTATCCGCCGGTGCCGATCCTGGCGCGGCAGGCGGCCGAAGCAGACGAGATCGGCGGCGTGAAGGTGCGCAAGGCGGCGCTCGTCCTGATCGTGCCGTGGATACTGCATCGCACGGAGACGCTTTTTCCCGAACCACATCGCTTCTATCCCGAACGCTTTCTCGGGGAGGGGCGTCCAACGCCTTACAGCTACATTCCCTTCGCCGCCGGCCCCCGCGTGTGCCCCGGCCTGCAGTTCGGCCTCACCGAGGCGATCCTTTGCCTCGCAATCCTCGCCCAACGCTTTCGGGTGCGCGTGAAGGAGGGCCACAAGGTCCAGCCGCAATGCCGCCTGACACTGCGACCGCGTGGCGGCATGCCCGTGACGCTGCACAGGCGCTAAGGTGGCAACCGGCGACGAGACCGGCAGAAAAACTGCCGGCGGCAAACGCAAAGCCTGGACCTACGAGGCTCCCAAGGCACCACCGCTCGCCGATTTCCTGGCCGGCGGCGATCGACGCAAGGCGTTTCTGCGCTACTGGCTTTATGAGAATGTCGACAACGCCATAGATCTCCTTTTCTACTTTGCCTTCATGCTTTTACCTGCCCGAGCGTGTTCCGCGCTCGGCGGGTGGCTAGGCCGGCTTCTGGCGCCGCGTTTCCACAAAGGGGCTTATGCTCGCGCCGCGGCCAATCTGAAGATGATAAGGCCGGATCTCAGCGGCACCGAACTCGAGACGCTTCTGGAGCGTTACGCCGATTCACAAGGCCGGCAGATGGCCGAATATTCCGTCGTTCCCCGATTGGCGCGCCACCATGTCCGCAAGATCGGCACGCAAGGATTGGTCGAGCGTTGCGCCGAAGGTCCGGTGATTTTCATCGCGCCGCATGTCAGCAACTGGGAGGTGCTGTGGCATTGCCTGCTCGACATGGGACTGGCAGTGACCATGAACTACGACCCGCCCAAGCGCCGCTCGCGCCACTGCATCGTCAACCGACTGCGCAAGGGTGCGGGCCTCGGGATCCTGAAACCCGGCCGCAGCTTCGTGCGGCCGGCGCTGCGGATCCTGGAGAATAGCGGCAACCTGCTGATGTTCTGCGACGAAGGTTTTAATGGTTACATCCGCGCGCCCTTCTTTGGCCAGCCAGCGCATCTGGAGGGCAACTACGCCATCATCGCGCGGATGGCGCGTAAGACGAATGCGTTGATCTACCCGCTCTTTATCGCACGGGAAGGAGGAGCGAGCTTTGTGCTGAAGGCATTGGAGCCGTTCAGGCTGCCGGCAACTGACGCGCCGGAAGATCAGCTTACCGAGGATGTTCGGCTCTTGAATGCAGTAATCGAGCCAATTGTGCGCGAAAATCCGGAGCAGTGGTATTTTATCGACAACCGAATGCCAGCTGCCAACATCTGAACTTCATGCTGACGGAGCTTGCGGATGGAACTCCCCGTTTCAGCCGCTTGGTGCATTGGCAATGCCAGCCGTCATATTTGGTTCAGATAATCTTCGACGCGGTGCGCCAGATCAAGTGGATCATGGCCTATGGTATGCAGATGGATATCTGGATTTTCAGGCGCCTCATAGGGCGAAGAAATACCGGTGAAATTGGGGATCTGTCCCGCCATAGCCTTTTTATAGAGACCCTTTGGATCGCGCCGCACGCATTCTTCGATTGGCGTGTCCACAAAGACCTCGATAAATTCACCGTCAGGCATGAGCTCGCGCGCCATTTGCCGCTCGGATTGGAACGGCGAAATGAACGATACCAGCACAATAAGGCCGGCATCGGTCATCAGCTTCGCGACCTCGGCAATGCGCCGAATGTTCTCCACGCGGTCCTCGGCCGTGAAGCCGAGATCGCGGTTGAGACCATGGCGGACATTGTCGCCGTCGAGCAGGAAAGTGTGCATTCCCTTCGCATGCAACAGCTTCTCGACGAGATTGGCGATCGTCGATTTGCCGGATCCCGATAGGCCTGTGAACCACAATACGACAGGACGCTGGTTCTTCTGCTCGGCACGGGCGGCTTTGTCGATCGTCAATGCTTGCCAGTGGACGTTCTGCGCGCGATGCAGCGAATGGATAATCATTCCGGCGCCGACGGTCGCGTTCGTGAATCGGTCGATCAATATGAAATTGCCGGTTACGCGATTTTCGGCGTAGCTGTCGAAGCAGATCGGCTGCTGGGTTGACAGGTTGCATACGCCGATCTCGTTCACCGCCAGCGTTTTTGCGGACTGATGGGCGAAGGTATTGACGTCAATGCTATATTTGAGCGCTGTCACGGTGGCGCTCACACTATCCGTCTCGGTCCTTAGAATATAGGCGCGGCCGGGTATCAACGCCTCATGGCTGAACCAGATGACATGGGCTTGGAACTGGTCGGAAACGTTGGGTCTTTCGGTCGGAGAAACCAGCAGATTCCCACGCGATAGTTCGACTTCATCGCTTAAGACCAACGTGACGGCCTGTCCCTCAAAAGCCGAGGTCTGGTCCCCATCATAGGTGACGATGCGCTTTACCGTGGTTTGCTGGCCAGATTTTGCGACCGTGACGGCATCGCCCACGCAAACCGTTCCCGACGCAACCTGGCCGGAAAAGCCGCGAAAATCGAGATTTGGTCGATTAACCCATTGTACCGGAAAGCGGAATGGCTTTTCGGAAGCGTTGCTATCGGCCGAGATGCTTTCGAGATGGTCAAGCAATGACGGACCATCGTACCACGGCGTGTCTGTCGATTTTGTCGCTATGTTGGCGCCATAGCGCGCGGATATCGGTATCGGCCTGATGGTTGCAAAGCCGAGTTCCTTGGCGAACGCTATATAATCGGCGACTATCTTTTCATAGGTTGCCTGCTCATATTGCAGCAGATCCATCTTGTTGATCGCAAGCACGACATGGCGGATGCCAAGCAGCGAGGCGATGTAACTGTGGCGCTTTGTCTGCTGCAGGATACCTTGACGGCAATCGACCAGGACAATGGCAAGGTCAGCCGTCGATGCGCCGGTGACCATATTGCGCGTATATTCCTCGTGACCGGGAGCGTCGGCCACAATGAACGTGCGCTTCGGCGTAGAGAAAAACCGGTAAGCGACATCAATCGTGATCCCCTGCTCGCGCTCTGCGTCCAAGCCGTCGACCAAAAGCGCAAAATCCACGTCATCGCCCGTGGTGCCGTATTTAGCGCTGTCCCGCTCCAAAGTGGAAAGCTGGTCTTCAAAGAGGCTTTTGGTATCGTAGAGCAAGCGCCCTATGAGTGTTGACTTGCCATCGTCGACGGAACCGCAAGTCAGGAAGCGTAGGAGAGATTTGCTATCCTGGTGAGAACGACAGCCATCCACATGACAAAGAGGAACGGGGCTGATCCCATCATTCATCAAAAGTAACCTTCGCGCTTCTTTTTTTCCATCGAACCTGCCTCGTCCTTGTCTATAAGGCGGCCCTGTCGTTCCGAGGTGCGAGCCGCCAGCACTTCGCCAACGATATCCTCAAGTGTCGTAGCGGTCGATTCTATAGCGCCGGTGAGGGGGTAGCAACCAAGCGTGCGAAAGCGAACCATCCGCTCTTCCACCACATCCGTCGCAGCGAGCGGCAAACGTTCGTCGTCCACCATGATCAACATGCCGTCCCGATCAACCACAGGCCGTTTGGCGGCGAAATAGAGTGGCACGATCGAGATCTTTTCCTGCATGATGTATTGCCAAATATCGAGTTCGGTCCAGTTCGACAAAGGAAACACTCGAATCGACTCGCCCTTATTCACCAGCGTATTATAGGTTTTCCACATTTCGGGGCGCTGGTTTTTCGGATCCCAGGAATGTTTTACGGTGCGAAAAGAGAAGATGCGCTCCTTGGCACGCGATTTCTCCTCGTCACGCCTGGCTCCGCCGAAAGCGGCATCGAAGCCGTATTTATCGAGCGCTTGCCGCAGCGCTTCCGTTTTCATGATCTGGGTGTAGGTATTCGAGCCATTGGTGAACGGACTTACGTGCTGGTCGACGCCGTCGCGATTAGTATGAACAAGAAGCTCGATGTCGTGGTTGGCTGTCATGCGATCACGAAACCTGATCATCTCCTTGAATTTCCACGTTGTGTCGACATGCAGGAATGGAAACGGCGGCTTACCGGGACAAAATGCTTTCATCGCAAGGTGCATCATTACCGATGAATCTTTGCCGATGGAATAAAGTATTACTGGATTGGAAAACGTGGCAGCGACCTCGCGGAGAATGTGTATTGCCTCTGCCTCGAGCTTTTTCAAATGGGGAAATATAACGTTGGCCTTTCTCGGGGTTTTCCTTGGTTTTATAAATCGTCTGTAACTGCGATGATTTCTTAGTCTGGATGTTATTGGATTTCCACATTGTCGCGAAGCCAGATGTCCTTAGTTCCCTTCAGGTGCTCCACGAACTTGGGCCATCAGGAGTTGAATTTTCCGGGGTTATGAGGACTGCCATTTTCTATTTTGTGGCAGCCGCAGTATTGCTCTCCTATTATCCCTTCGCTAAACATCCTTCGACTCTCTATTTTAAATCATGGGTTGTTTCCGATGAATAGGGCTATCCGTCTCTAAGCGAGCGCATGGCACCTGCTCCTCCGGTTATGGAATTTACGAAGGTTGATTGCGAATGGATTTCGAAAATATCATAAAATTCGCCCGAAATAGCAATCATAATCCCCTTGCTGATGAACTGACGTCGCTTGGCGCATCGCTCGACGCACTTAACTTCGATAGCCAGGGTTATTTGTTTGCAAATCCGGATATCGCCGCGGCTGTTGGTCGAAATATTTCTGCTGCCTACACACATTGGCTAACTCATGGCCGGGCCGAGGGGCGCCTTGGATCCGGGCTTTCTCCATTCTCCAAAAGGAAACCTCCTCGGTTTCCGTTAGGCGAATCCAACATTCATATTGTCTTTTACGGCCCGCTTGCCGCCAAGAACGGACTTGGAGAGGCATCGAGGGGCTACGCCGCGGCGCTGCGGTGCCTGGGTCTTTCGGTCGAGTTTATCGACATCACCGCGGCACTCTATCCACATGAGAAGTTTCCACCTATTGCGAAGTCTCGAGCAAAAGCGGACATCGTCATCATTCATCAAAACGCTGATGCTTTGCAAAATCTTTTCAATTTAGTTTCTCGTGAAATACTCGATGACGTCTATGCCATCGGTATTTGGGTATGGGAGCTTGCGGCGTTCAACTCAGAATGGATTGCGAATTTTGCGGCGTTCGATGAGATTTGGTCCCCGAGCCAGTTTTCTGCCGATGCAATTAGATGTTTAGCGCCTCCAGCGCTGCCAGTTGTCACGATTCCGCACGTCATTCTTCCACCCAATAAGAGCGCGAATTTTGGGCGATCGCATTTCGGAATCCCAGAGGGTGCGTTTGTATTCCTCTATGCCTTCGATGCGAGTAGCGGAATGGACCGGAAAAATCCGGAGGCACTCATAGAAGGTTTTACGTCGGCCTTTGGGAATGCCACAGATGTCGTCCTGGTGATGAAGTGTCATTCGACAGGCCATGCCACCAGGCGCTTGACTGAAATCCGCAGGGCTGCCGATCGTGGCAATATAATGCTGATCGATAGTCTGCTTGACGAAGACGAGAATTGCTCGCTCAAGGACGTTTGCGATGCATTCGTTTCCCCGCATCGCGGGGAAGGTTTCGGACTTAACATCGCCGAGATGATGATCCTCGGGAAGCCGGTTGTTGTAACGGGCTACTCCGGTAATTTGGAATTCTGCAACAAACAGAACTCCTTCTTCGTGGATTATGACCTGGTTGAGGTTTCGGACGAGGCAGGCCCTTATCCCATTGGGTATGTGTGGGCATGCCCGAAGCACGATAGCCTGGCCGCCCAGCTGAAAGAGGTTCGTTCTCAAACCGCAAGAGTTAAGAAAATTGCGTCGAAGGGGCAAAGGGACGTAACGGCCAAGCTCAGCAAAAAGGCAATTGCCGCCCTGATGTCGGAGCGCTTCGCGGAAATCAGGATTGCAGGAGACGACGAATGGTCACGTTTGATCAATCAGGAAAAGAAGGTGAGGTATGTCTGGCAGCATCCTCTCTCTTTGTCACCTTGCGAAGAACCGTCCATCTCAAAGGATGCCGAGTGGCCGGTTATCAGCGTTATTGTTCCAGTCTACAATATTTCAAAAGATTACCTGGAAGCGTGCGTAGCTTCCGTACGGGCGCAGCGGTATCCATATTGGGAGCTGTGCCTATGCGATGACGCATCAACATTGCCTGAGACGATCGAAGCGCTTGAGCAACTGCAGGGAATTGACCACCGTATCAAGGTAAAGCGCCTGTCTCAGAATGTCGGTATCTCGCGCTGCAGCAACGCAGCAGTGGAGATCGCTACAGGTTCCTACCTGGCATTTCTCGACAACGACGATACGATTTCTCCAAGGGCGTTGCTTTCTTACGCAAAGACCATACGGGGCAACCCAGATGCGACGCTCTTTTATTGCGACGAGGACAAGATTTCCACATCGGGTGAATATGTCGATCATTATATGAAGCCCGACTGGTCGCCAGAGCACCTGGAGTCGGCGATGTATGTCCTTCACATGATCGTGGTAAGGAAGTCTCGCTTCCTTGAGCTTGGCGGCTATCGTGAGAAATACACAGGGGCGCAGGATTATGACCTCGCGCTCAGGATATCCTTAGCGGGCGATCCGGTAGTGCATGTTCCTGAAGTTCTTTATCATTGGCGGATGATCGAGGGATCTGCCTCGGCTCAGGTCGATGCCAAGCCGACAGCCCTCTTGAACGCACGCGCTGCGTTGACAGAATATGCTGAAAAGAAATTTGGGCCGGCGGCATCCGTCGAAGATGGCAAGTTGATGGGACTTTTCCGCGTTACCAGGGGACGTCGTTTCGCACCGCCGGTAACCTTGGTGATTACTACCAACAATGGAGTTAAGGACATTCCAGGACGTGGGAAAATTAACCTCGTTGGACACCTGGTGTCCTCGGTAGTCGATCGGACAGACTATCCTAACTATGAAGTTGTGGTCGTAAGTAACGGCTCCCTGGATGAACAGGTTCGCCAACTCTTGAAGCAGCAAGGTCACCGCGAAGTCTGCTATCACTATGAGGGGCGGTTTAATTTTGCAAGTAAAGCAAACTTTGCCTTTGAGCAGGCCAAAACTGAAATCATTGTCCTGCTGAATGACGACATGGAGGTGATTGAGCGGGATTGGCTATGGCATCTAGTGGATTATATCGATCGTGCCGATGTAGGTGTTGTCGGTGCTAAACTCCTATATCCGGACGGTCGAATTCAGCATGCCGGCGTTGTTTTGGGTGTGAATGAGACCGCCGCCCACATCTATCATGGGCACCCGGGCGATTTGGTTGGTTACAATGGCTACCCGATGACAATTCGCAATTATAGCGCCGTCACCGGCGCGTGCATGGCCACGAAGAAATCCATCATCCGAGAGGTTGGCGCCTTCGACGAGAAGTTCGAGATCGACTTCAACGATACCGACTTTTGCCTTCGGGTTCGTGAGGCCGGCTACCGTGTGGTATACAATCCGTTTTGCGAGTTGTATCACTTCGAAAGCCAGACGGCCGTGAGAGCATCGCAAAATCCTAAAGAGAAGGACCAGTTTCTTGGGCGTTGGGAGACGATTATAGCAAGAGATCCCTATTACAATTCAAATCTTCGTAATGATTCCATCACATTCGAGGCCAAGCCCGGCGTTTGGAGCCGTGGCCGATTTGAGAGTTGAGCACTAGGGATGCACATGTCAAATTTTGAATTCCTGCAGAAGCAATATGCAGAGGCCGTTCAGGAAATAGCTCTGCTGAGGCGAGTCTTGTATTTGGTGAATGAGAGCTTGGATACAAACGCAGATGGAGCCGTTGCCGAGAAACATGCCGAAATGGGGGCTGCAACTCGCTATTACCGTATTGCTGACCAGGAGTCGAACGTCCTTGAGAAGACCTATGTTCTAGAGCTCGCAAAGCTTATGTTCCGCGCTGGTGTTATTCCGTCTTCGGAGATATTTGATGAGAGCGCCTACCTTTCCGAGAATCCTGATGTTGCGGGTGCTATTGCGACGCGGCGCTTTGGTTCAGGGTTCGAGCACTGGCTGGCGCACGGATTATCAGAGGGTCGCTCTGCAATGTCCAAAGTCGTAAGCGTTGATCGTCTTGGTGAAGAAGTGATTTCTGCCTATAGATCCTACAAAATCAAAAGGACTCAAAGGACCAAGTCTTGGTTGAACTCTTTGCTTCGTTTTTTCACAATAGCTCGTCAACGAGCGTAGGCGTCGTTGCTCATACGGACCGCGCTGGAGCACACCTGAAGCTAGCGTCAATTTGATAGACGCGTTTTTTAAGAATGCTTACCCCTCGAGCATCTGTCTGCGGAAAACCCGCTCCACTGTTAAGCCCAAAGCAAGTGTGACGAGACCGAAGCCCCAAACATACATTGGATCAACCAGTTTGTCGCTATAGCTTTCGTAATATGCGGTTCGCATCCACTCCACGCATTGCAAAACTGGATTGTAGGAAAGAGCAACGGCAATCTGATCAGGGAGATTTGAGGCCACAAACATGGTACCGGAGGAAATATACAGGCAGACCAGCGCAATTTGCCATACAGTTAGTATCATCGGCAAAAACATCCCGACGACCCCGACCAATGTTCCGCATCCGACGGCGAGCAGTATGACCGCCATGTAGCAGCTAACTGCTTGTTCCAGATCAAATGGCCATGGATTTTGACCAATCGCCCAGAGAATCACCATTATCACCGTCAGCGTTATAGATGACGAGATTATTTCTAGGCAGCCCCGGCCGAACATGACATCAAGTGATGTCACTACGGGAAATGCCAGCATAGGGGCGTTCATGAGAACAGAATATCCCATGAATCGGGAAACATACATAAAGGTCAAAGTCGGAACGAGGCCGGTTGCCAAAAATAGAGGCATACTCTCGCCAAATGCTGCGGCGCGACCAGCCAAGCTGTTAATGATAATCAGCACCACCATGTGCGTCAGAGACCAAAGCGGAACGATTGCAAAGCCGAGGCCATGATTGAAGAAACGGGTGCGCATGTCGCGTAAGATCACTGCGCTTAAAACGTTTTTCTCCGTGATCAGGGCTTCCAGGACTTGATGGCGTTTCGGCCGATCGTGAAATTTCATTGTTTTGCTCTGAGCCGTTACTGAGGCTACCGCTGCCCTGCCTACATATGCTAGTATCATCGCTTCATTGTTCGATCCAGCTTAAATAGTTGAGCAGCGTAGATGCTGATCCTTTGCTGGGTTCGGTAGTGTCAGTACCGGAGCATGTATGGATGCCCCCGTTCATGCAAGGCTTTTATCGAGCGATTTGGGCGTGTGATCGGGTGCGGTCATGTATCAGGCCTTTCGTCGCGACTCGATTTTGGCCGCTGGCCGGTATGGATTTACGCGAACCTGGTGCAAATCAATACTGCGAGCTCATGGCTCATTGCTCCGGATGCATTTCCAGGCTCACTCTCACCGATCTTTGTCCTTGCCGTTCGTTGACCTCCTCACACGCGGACGATTCCACCTGGCAACAGCGCAGCGTTTTGCTAGGCCGCGGCCGGGCTGGAATTCCTTTAAATTTCGTTCTTCGTCATCATGGCCCAGATCGTTCGTGCCATTTTGTTCGCGAGAGCAATTGCAACGAGCATGCGGGGCTTACGCGCGTAAGCGGTGTCTTGCTAACATATTGATTAAGGTTTCATAGCCGATATCCGGGCTAGCAGTGGTCATTGGCGCGGCAGCTTTCTCCTTTGCCATCATTCTTGAAATCGGTAGTATTCCAAGCCATCGCCAATGAACTGGTTGAAGCATGCTGAAAATAGATAGCGGGCGATTACAAGACCCGAAAAGCCTTTCACCGATTGAAATTGCCAAGGAATGCGAGACCCGTGGACGATTGATTGTTCAGTTCAGCAGGCAAGAAGCCTATACGCCCGCGATTTTGGCGTCGCTAAACGAAGCCTGCAGGCTTGCCGAAGATCGCCTTCAAGTGCGATTCTACGGACATTACGGCGGGCGTTTCGATGCAATGACTCTCCGTCATCTGCCTGAAACACGTAACCTCGCAGTCGATTGCCTGACTGCAATAGACAATGAGGATGAAATCGGGCAGCTCCCAAATCTGAGATCGCTTGACTTCGGGGTCTTCGAGCTGGACCGCCCTGACTTTCTGAGAACGATAGAAACTCGCCGTTTGGCGCGGCTCTCACTGGGTGAAAACCGCAAGCGGAACTTTGATCTTTCACCCCTGGCCGACTGCGAGATACTGGACAGCCTTTTTATCCAAGGCCACTCAAAAGGTATCGACGGGTTGGAAGGCGTGCCTCAGTTGGGGACGTTGACGCTAAGTGGCTATGCCAAGAAACATGCGCTGAATTTTGTGAACGGCATATCGGCACTGAAGGAGCTGAAGTTGATCTTGGGAGGCCGTTTCGACCTTGACGACCTGTCGAGCAAGTCACTTGAAATTTTGCAAATTATCCGTGTGCAGGGCTTGGCAACGATGGGTGATCTGTCTCGGTTTCCCGAACTGTCGGCGCTTCGCATTGAGGACCAGATTCAACTAAAACAGGTGGACCTGAACGGAGCGAGCCTGAAGCGACTTGCACTGATCAATTGCAAAAACCTGGTGGAGTTGCCTGGTTTGGAGACGCAGGATCAACTTCGGGAATTCTCAGCGTCCCGCGTAGCACTCGATCTTGACAGTCTGCGTGATCGGGAGTGGCCTTCAGCTACGCGATCTGTCAGGCTTTTCTCCAGCAGAAACAAATGGAACGATGACGCCGCAGCTCGGCTGACTGCGAGAAATCTCAATGAGAGGGTCGACCTCTGGCTTTGATCGCTGCAGGTTCTATTAGGCTTGATATCGCCAATTCGGGCCGACTGTTGTCCCCTTCGGGCGTTATACAGCCAAATGATTCCACGGCATCAACTCATCGATCCGATTTTGCTTGTGACCGTTTACGATAGCGGTGAGCGTGGCCGTCAGAAAGGCAAGCGGATCGACAGCGTTGAGCTTGCAGGTCTCGATGAGCGAGGCGATGATCGCCCAGTTCTCCGCTCCAGTGTCGTGTCTTGCGAACAGAGCATTCTTTCGGTTCAGCGCTATCGGCCTGATGGTTCGTTCGACCGTGTTATTGTCGATCTCGACGCGACCGTCGGTCAGGAAGATGCCGAGTCCGTCCCAGTATTTGGCTATATATGCCAGTGCTTCGCCGAGCGGCGATTTGCCAGCGACGCGGGCACGGTGATGCGTGAGCAAGGTCCGCATGTCCGCGACCAATAGGGCTGACCGTGCCTGCCTCCCAGCGAGTCGAGCGTCGGCGTCGAGCCCCCGCAGCTCTGCTTCGATGCGATAGAGTTCGCCGATCCGCTTCACGCCTTCCTCGGCAATCGGTGCAGAGCCGGTGCGAGTGATCTCGACCAGCTTGCGACGCGCATGCGCCCAACAATAGGCAAGTCGGATGTTCGGCCCAACACGATCCGGCGCGATCAGCCGATTATATCCCGCGTAACCGTCGACCTGAAGGATACCCGTGAACCCCTGCAATATCCGTTCGGCATGTTGCCCGCCGCGACCTGGCGCGTAGGTAAAGGCGACGCCCGGCGGCGCTCCTCCGCTCCATGGTTTGTCGTCACGAGCCAGCGCCCAGAAGTACCCGGTCTTGGTCTTGCGGGAGCCAGGATCGAGGACCGGCGCACGGGTCTCGTCCATGAACAGCTTGCTAGACCGCTTCAGGTCGGCGATCAGAGCGTCGAAGACCGGGCGCAGTTCGAATGCCGCCCGGCCGACCCAGTCGGCGAGTGTGGAGCGGTCGAGATCAACGCCCTGGCGGCTCATGATCTGGGCTTGGCGATAGAGCGGCAGGTGATCGGCATATTTGGAGACCAGCACATGCGCGATGGTCGCCTCCGTCGGCAACCCGGCGTGGATCAATCTTGCAGGCGCTGGAGCCTGGGCAACGCCGTCGGTGCAGGAGCGGCAGGCATATTTGGGGCGACGCGTGACGATGACGCGGAATTGCGCCGGAATGACATCCAGCCGCTCGGAGACGTCCTCGCCTATGCAATGCAGGCCGCCGCCACAGGCGCAGATGAGGCTTTCCGGTTCGATGATCTCCTCGACGCGAGGAAGATGAGCGGGAAGAGAACCGCGATTGGTAGCACGGAGTTTAGATTGCGGCTTCCCTGAGGGGCTATCGGCTTCATCTTCGGCGTGGGTCGCCGCTATGGCCGTCTCCAGGTCTTCCAGTGCAAGATCGAATTGTTCAGGGTCGGCCTTCTCGGATTTGCGGCCGAAGGCTGCCTGCTTGAAAGCGGCAACCAGCTTCTCCAGCCGCTCGATCCGGTCATCCTTGCGAACTTCGCGGGCTTGCGCCGCGATCAGCATGGCCTTCAGCGCAGCAATGTCGTCTGGAAGATCGGCGGCGTCCAACATGCCCCAAGTCTATCAAACCCCGTCAGGCTTTGCCGGAACAATCCGCTGCCCGAGTCATCGTGCCGCATCTATTCAATGGCGTCCGGCGGTCTCGCCTCTACGGAACGGACCCGACGCCAGTCAAGGCCCGCAAACAACGCTTCGAACTGTGCGTGGCCCAGCGTCATCAGGCCATCCTTGATGGTCGGCCACGTAAAGGTGTGTTCTTCCAGCCGCTTGTAGGCCATGACCAATCCGCTGCCATCCCAGTAAATCAGCTTCAATCGGTCTGCTTTACGAGACCGGAAGACGAAGACCGTTCCGGTAAATGGGTCCTTGTGCAGTTCGTTTTTGACCAGCGCCGCCAGGCCATCATGGCCCTTGCGGAAATCTACCGGCTTTGTCGCCACCATGATCCGGACGCGGTTCGATGGAAAGATCATGACGGAACCGCGCAGGCACGCGCGACAGCGGCGATGCGGGCGGCAGACGCACCTTCTTCCAGCCGAATGGTGACGGACCCGACGATGATCTCGGGACGGCTGGCTTTCTTGATGGGCGGTTTCGAAACAGGTAGATCGACGATTACCGCTGCGAACTCAACCGCGTTCTCGGGTTCTGGCAGAACCAGCTTGCCCTGCCGCGCCATCGTTCGCCAGGTGGAGAGGTGGTTCGGCTTCAAACCATGTCGCTCGGCAACCTCATTCACCATCACTCCGGGCCGAAGACTCTCGGAAACGATCTGCGCTTTTACCTCGTCCGGCCAGTGCCGATGACTCTCACGCCCAGACTTCCTGGTTGTGAGAAACTCCAATGTACTTTCCATGGAGAAACTCCCGTTGCTCGTCCATGGATAGGCGATCACAGATCAGGGCAGACAGGACAACGTGGGAGTGTAACAGCGGTTACTTACGCGCCAACATCGTAAGCGGTGAACTGAGACCGTTACTTCCGGAAGCTCCAGGGCATGAGGGCGTCGATATCGCTCGATGGCCATCCGGCGGCGATGCGTTCGAGGGTCTGCGTTAGCCAAGCGAACGGCTCTACCTCGTATCATCAGGAGTAGAGCTAAAAAGACCTATTGAAGGTAAGCGCTGTCTCGGTCCCCACCTTGAAGCTCCTACCGTTCGAAGACTGCCGTCGTGAAGGTGCGACGGCGCTTCGCCGCAACATAGGGCGTTCCGACAAGGTCGATCAGCGCTATTTTCGGGGCCGCATTGATGCCCACCACTTGTTCGAGATGCCGTTCAGATGATCACGAAGTCTGTCTTCAACATGCTCAGGGCTCCAAACAGCAGCGCATTCTAGGCAGTCCGCCTCTTCAAAGCTGAGCGGAGACTCGGCATTCGCGATGGCATCATACGCTGAAATTCTGCCCGAAATCCGGTCCTGCTTGAAAAACACCGCGCCGTCCAACGCGGACACCGTGGGTGGATCAACCTTTCCCACGATGGGCCATCGCCCGGACTTCGCAGCGCTGTCCATCACCCATAGCTTGAAGAGAACCGCTCGATCTCCCACGTCTTGAAACGGTTCTCCGCATTCGGAAATACCGTCGAGAAAAGCGAACAGCGGATTTGTTAGGGCAACGGCGTGAAATTGCTTTCCGTTTCCAATATCGATCCTAACGATATCGCCTCGTTTCTGCTTTCTGCCTCTGACCATCCCGCCCTCGCTGTTCTAGCAGCAAGTTTAGCGGGTGCCGAGAAGTCCGCAAAGGGCCGACGGAAGCCTTTGGTGCGTTTTTCTCCGCTGGATAATTCCACGGTAAGAGTTCGTCGATCCTCTGGTCTACCTGGCCAGCACGCTGACCGCCATCACCAATGGCCACAAGCAGAGGCAGATCGAGGAACTGTTCCCGTGGAATAGTGCTTAGTGGCCAGCGGCCTCACTCAGCCAAAATATGCCAAACGTAGAGCAGTCAACCCGGAGGGCTGTAAGCGTCTCCTCAATCGTTTGTGGAAACCCAGTCTGGGGGCAATCGGCGCTGTTCGGGAAAGCGTCTAGCCAGTTCTTCTTTGAACCTGCGTTCTCTCCAGATCGGCCCACCAATATGCCATTCTGCAGGCTCTGCCCCGAAGTCCGCTGTCAACCGTTTTGGGATGTGATGCTCTGCGTCCCAGGCAGCAATGATTTCCATGTCTTGGATCGCTGGATCATGCACCATCGTTTCGTGGCTAAGAGTATCACCTCGCCAGACGGAAACTTTGAGCGCGCCAACTGGCCACTGAACTATCATCCGGGGGTCAACAGACTTTGCAAGGGGCGCTCTCCCAAGCTTTTTCCAAAGGCCCGCGCGAAGGGCCCGTCCTATCGACGGATGGACGACGGCCACTGCCGTCATAACAGGCTCGGTAATTATATCATCGACAGCCGCAACGTGGCGGTCGCGCCGACGGAAAAACTCTATCACTTTATCCGCAGCTACTCGGCCATAATAAATCCATCCCTCTTCTCCAGCAATCGCATACAGAGTTCCAGGCTTCAAATCAGTTTTGGCAGAGGGATCAATCTCGAACATCGCGTCATCCTTGGACTGGTTCCCAAACGGCGTCAATAAAGGCATCAGGTTAAGCAACGGAATGCATCACGATGTGTGAT
Source organism: Rhizobium sp. 11_C7_N12_5 (assembly GCF_051811145.1). Lineage (NCBI taxonomy): Bacteria > Pseudomonadati > Pseudomonadota > Alphaproteobacteria > Hyphomicrobiales > Rhizobiaceae > Rhizobium > Rhizobium sp. 11_C7_N12_5. The sequence continues at coordinate 1,331,229 of NZ_JBPWPY010000002.1, read as the reverse complement.
GGCAACACCGCTTACGCTAAAGATGGCTATCGGGCCCTTGCCGTGAGCTTGATGCGGAGAGTTGATATTTGACGGTCATGCTGCTATTGCGAGTGATCACTCCAGATGCGGCACGCGGTGACCGCTTTTCTTATGTCAATCGACTATAGCCTTGTAGATGGGCCGCGAGGCGGGCTCACCTTTGATTTCATACCTTGCGACCACGACTTTTGCGGCCAGTTTGACTATGATCGCTTTAGTCCGGCTGTATTCAACATACGAGAAGAAGCTTTCTTGTTCATCGAGGGCTTGGTAGCCCGTTCCTTCCCTGATTGGTCGAGAACCCGTCGTCATTGGGGCACCACATGGATCGGGAAAGATACCTGGCTCGATATTATCTGTCGATTTGACGAACTCAGGCGTGACGTGAGGGGGAATGCCCCCCTGAGTGTGATTATGGACAAATACGTCTTGTACGCCGGATTGATGCCGCGCAAACATAAGTTCCATCGGAAAGCACTGCTGACATTCCTTGACCGGTTCGAGGAGCGCGTAACGATAGTGATCCAACACCATCCCTATTTGCTGATCGGCGGCATTTGACGCGTAACAACGCGATCCCACTATGACAGACCTTGACCACGCTACCTTTGAGGGCATTGCCGATCTCGTTTTGGAAGTGCCGTACTCAGACAATCATGTTCGGATGATCATTAACGATACATTGCCATGGACGGCCGATCAGGCTCTCTCGTTCCATGGATGGTCAGACGAAGAGATCATAACGTTTCAAATGGATTTCCTAGAGCAAAAGATAGACGCCTGCATAGGCGTTGCGGGAAGCGAGGCGTTCCGGCTCAGGCATCCGGACACTACCCGGGACAACATTCGGCTCGTGCTCAGGTTCAGGCATTTGCCTAGTCCAAGAGCGGAGGGATTTCTGATGCCGATCGAAAAGCGAGTGAAGAGCGAAGAAATGCAATTCCGCTACGGTTATGGTGGCGACGAAATGTAGCGCTTGACACAACCGAGCACTCGGCAGCCAGGATGGGCGAAATCCGCTAATACCGCGTGGCCTGCGCATCTGTCATAGATTTCAGTCAAGGTGTGACTGGCACACCGGTTACGCAAGGTCCGTAACCCTTGAGCGTCCACTCATCCGGCGTGCGCTTGATAGCTTCCCAGAGCTTAAGCTGCCTGAAGGACATCCGGCTCCAGCCGTCATTAATCTCGTCCCAAAGCTTCTCTTCTGGAAATGACACGGTGGCCTCCATGGCGGGCGATGATGCTATCCTGGGCTCTCAATAAATCGCTAGAGATGCATTTGCAATGAATGGAGCGACGGCTGCCGCCCACTCACGCCGACACTTTGCAGAAAGGCAAAAGAGAGGGTCAGTAGGCGGAATCGGGGTCAAAATTGTGCAACCGGCGTTTTGCAGCCCATTGATACTAGGTCGTGAACCCATAGATGAGTAACGGCACTGGAAAGGGGGCGTTTCCTCAATTACACTTATGGGATGGACTATCCCGATCAGATTGATGTTGTGTGGCTGGCTTCCGATCCAGTAGGGCAGGTGGCTGCTATGGTCACTGCAGGTGAAGGGCCGATCCCGATAGCGGTACTCGCACTCTCTGATTGCATCGCGATCGAGGAAGTGCTTCTCGGCCTACCTGTCATTGGAGAGGCTTTGCTGAACGTCCAGTTGCCCGACCCGACCAGTTTCGGTGAACTGAGTCGGCGCGATCTGTTCGTATACGACTGGACAGATGTCCATCGAACTAGCGCCCGCGCCCTACAATCGTACGAACTGATGTGCTCGCCTACTGTTCGGCTTAGGTCACATACCCATAAAATAGTTTTTGTTTTTAATGGATTGTGATTCACTGCTTCCGTTGATTTGGAGGCAGTGATGGCTCGCTTTGATTTGACGGATTTCGAATGGTCGGTGATTGAACCGCTTCTTCCAACGAAGGTACGCGGCAAGGCGAGGGTTGATGATCGGCGGGTGCTGAATGGTATCTTCTGGCGACTGAGAACGGGTGCGCCCTGGGCGGATATCCCGGCTCGATATGGTCCCTATACCACCTGCGTAAATCGCTTCAACCGGTGGCGCCATGCTGGGCACTGGGAGCGTATTCTCAACGCAATATCAGAAGCTTACGATGGCGACATCCAGATGATCGACAGCTCGTCAATCCGCGTACATCAACATGCTGCCAACGGCCAAAAAAAGAAGAGCGATCCGGTTGCATGGGTCGCTCGCGTGGCGGACTGACAACCAAAATCCATGCACTTGTCGATGCTGATGGCCGTCCAATCTTGCTGAAGCTGACGCCAGGCCAAGCGCATGATGGACGTTCGGCTGCCGATATGTTCGAGACTGTTCGGGCCGGAAATATCCTTCTGGCTGATCGTGCCTACGACAGCGACGCGTTGCGCCAAAACCTCAAAACCCGTGGCGCATGGGGATGTATTCGCCCTATGCCAAACAGGGTCAATATTCCCGTCTTCAGCCCATGGCTCTACAAACAGCGCAACGCGGTCGAGCGGTTCTTCAACAAACTCAAACACTTCAGAGCAGTCGCAACTCGATACGACAAACGCGACGACAACTTCCTCGCATCCGTCCAGCTAGCCTCAATTCGAATTTGGCTCCGATCTTATGAGTCGGTCACCTAGTCCTGAGGATTTGCCCGTGGAGCTACTCGCCCTAGCTTACAGTGCTAAGGCTGCGTTCGGTGATGTCTTCATTCGGGCCGTTGATGAACGAATTACCTAAACCCTTCCCGGCGAGCGACATTCTGATTCAAGGTCGCCATGAGCCGATATGACTTGACCGACCGCGAGTGGCGCGTGATCGAGCCGGTGCTACCCAACAAGCCAAGGGGCGTTCGCCGTGTCGTAAGCGGTGAACTGAGACCGTTACTTCCGGAAGCTCCAGGGCATGAGGGCGTCGATATCGCTCGATGGCCATCCGGCGGCGATGCGTTCGAGGGTCTGCGTTAGCCAAGCGAGCGGATCAACATCGTTCATTTTGGCCGTTTGAATGAGTGTTGAGATCGTCGCCCAAGTCCGTCCGCCGCCGGCATTACCGGCGAATAGGCTATTCTTGCGAACGATTGCAATCTACCGAACATACTGCCCATATCGGGGAAGAAGTCGAGATCCATTACCGCTGGCACGCGCTGTATGGTCGGTTTGTCCGCCGTCACTACGGGGAGCAACGCCGCGGATCCGACGTCATCGTTGTTGAGCACGAACCTGGAGTGACGACGGTCGTGGAGCGGTGGATGTTCGACCGCGCGATCTGTGCTGCCATGAAGTTGGGAGAGCCGCAGGTATCGTTACAAGCGCTGACGGACCTCGATCGGGTACTCAAGGATCATCGACTCAGGCAAGTCTTTTCGGATGGCGCAACTGTTATCGAGGAGGCATGTGATGAAAGCGCGGCGGCACCGCGCCATCGCAAAACGACCCTGCCAGCTCAGCACGACGTTGGAAACGCCCGAGCTGACGCGGATGAACGCCGTGGAGCGACAAGCCATGATTTTGCGCCTTGCGCAATTGATCCTGCAGGCGGGCGGGACAAAGATCACGAGGACAGCGATGACGCACGTTGATCTTCCCACATCGCTTTTGAAGCGTAAGGCCGTTGTCTATGTCCGTCAGTCCACTCCTGCGCAGGTGCAACTCAATCGCGAGGGCGAACGTGCCGCAAGCGGCACAGACTAGCACGCCTGGAGCTATCCTTTGCTCTTCGGACAAAGATCGGTCTTCTGTTTATCCATGACTGATTGTGCCTTCAGATCATTGTTTTCATTGTTGACGAATGAGGCTGCAGAAAGGCGATCGCGCAATATCCGGGTGATCGTACCTTGCTTAGCCAGAGCATAAGCAACCTCATGTTCTCCTATTCCGACGTCCTGAACGACAATATTCCGTAGACCTGTCAGTGTCTTCGCATGGGTCTCATCAAGGCTATGAGCGGAATGGTAGTAGATCAAAGCTTCGCCGGGCGGCGATCTCCTCACTAGGTCCGATAGATCAAGATCGTCGTACCCGATCATGTTGATCTCGGTCATCTTCGCTTCCCAGCGGAGATCTTGGTTCGGCAGAAGGAAGTCACTGTGAATGTTGATCTGCGGCGCGATTGAGAGACAGTGATCAGCTTGGAGAAGGCAGGCATACAAGAGCGCGCCGTGACCACCCATAGAGCTGCCTATCGTGATGATCTTCGTTATTCCGTGTGTGGCGACATAGGCCTTTATGCTGGCAATCGTATGCGTGAGAGATGGGCTAAATCCGAGGCATGCGGAATGGTACCAGTGCTGGAAAGAGTCCCGCATGAATATCTTGTGAGTTGCGAATTCGCCGACGATGTTTTGCCACTCGAAGTTACCGGCCGGAACAGAATGACCACCATAGCTAGTAAAGGCGATTACGAGTTCAGTGCTTCCGATCATCGGAAGGATTAAGCAGTCCTGTCTCATTTGATGGTCGCCTCTATTCTACTTGCACTGCATCACTTGATCCAATCCACATCGTCTGACAATAGGGGCAACAAAGGCTGGGCGGAGTGTTGGCCCATCGCTTTAATCTTATTGAAGTCTTCAGCCATTTGTCACGGTCTCCGGCTCTCCAGAAATGCGAAACTCCGGGCTGTTCTGTCAAGTCCTTTCGTATCGAAGAAGCAAATGAAACTCGTCCAGAGCGCGGGCCGAGTGCTTAAGCGTTCGCTAAGTTTGCGGATGATCTAGGCGTTGGTCGCGATCACACTGGTCGACTTAGCGTTTGCAGGACATCGCATTCGTCCCAAAGTCTTTTGTCTTTGCGAACACGTGCTTCTTGCAGTCCGGCTTCAGAAGCCGTCGGCAAGCTTGAGATGCCGCTGATGACATTGTCAGCATCTTGAAGGCGACGCGCACATTGTGAAGGCGTGGGTCAGACCTCCAAGATAGCCTTAATAACCCCCGCCTCTGGCTGCAGCCACTCCTTAAACAGCACAGCCCCTTCCTCGATCGCCCCGCGATGGGTGTTTAGCGCCGCCGCCGGAACACGGCCATTCTCCATTTGCCTCACAACCTCCGCAAAATCATCGGGCTGCGCATTGCGGCTAGCAAAGAGCGTGGTTTCACGCTTGTGAAATTCCGGATCGGAAAAGGTGATATCGTCGCGAACGACGCTGACGAGTACGTAGCGTCCAGCGTGGGCGACAAAACCGAAGCCGCGTTGCATGGCACGGGCATTGCCGGTCGCGTCGATCACCACGTCGAAGAAATCGCCGTCGGTGAGGCGTTTTGCATGGGCTTCGGCCTCGTCATTGGCGAGCAGCGTCCGGTTAGCACCGAGCGAGGCGATCGTGAATTCGAGGCGGTCCTCGCGCATGTCCATGACGGTCACGTCGGCGCCGCGCGTCTTGGCGAAGATGATGGCGGACATGCCGATCGGGCCGGCGCCGACGACGAGAACGCGGTCGGTCGCGGTGACGCCGCCACGCTTGACGCCATGGGCGCCGATCGCCAGGAATTCGATCATCGCGGCTTCGTCCAGCGAGGCCTTGCCGGCAGAGACGACATTGGGCTCCGGCACGCAGATGAATTCCGTCATGCCGCCGTCGCGATGGACGCCGAGGACGGCAAGGTTCTGACAGGCATTGGTTACACCGCGGCGGCAGGCAATGCATTTGCCGCAGGCGAGATAGGGAACGATATAGACGTTCTCTCCTTTTTTCAGGCGGCTCGATCCGCCCGCATCCTCGACCGTGCCGGAGAGCTCGTGGCCCATCACGCGTGGATATTCGAGGAAGGGATGCTTGCCCTGATAGATGTGAAAATCCGTGCCGCAAATACCGATGCGTCTGATGCGCACCAAAACCTCGCCTTCCGCAGGGGTGGGGACATCGCGCTCGATCAGGGATAGGCGGCCGGGTTCGTCACAGATCAATGTTTTCATGGCAATACGCTCTCGATGGGCCGACGACGCCGACCATAGCTGTTAGAATTCCGTATCCTATTGAGGTCGCAAGTCGGATGCGCGGCGGCCGTTTGACGTCCGGAATACGAGCCTCACCGGTCTGCCACTCACTTAGCATCTGAATGTCCTATAGTCTCACGACGCTGTCTCGTTCAAAGGATAACGGGCTGCAATTTGCCTCAGTATGGGCGCCTCTGATGCGCTGCCCGCTTTCTCGGCCCAGTACAGGAAAGCACGGATGCGCCGGGCCACCTTTTCGGGGTGATGCTGGGCGATATCGGCGATGCGATGATCGAGGAAGGGATTAAGGAAACGATCGAACGTCGTTGTCACATAGCTCGTCGCCTCATCGCCCATGCCGTTTGCGGCAAAGCCGGGCAAGACTTCGTTTCGATAGAGCGCGTCCAGCCTTGCGCGAATGCCGGCATCGGCAAGGATGGCGCGCACGGTCTCGTCGGCTGGCCGGCCCTCTCTTTGCCAGGTTTCAGCAAGGAACGTATGGCCGAGATTGAGAATATGCAGCTTGAGGCGCTCGTAGGGCTCAAGATCCTCGGTCAGCATGATGCTCTCATGTGTACAAGGCAGCCGGACGCCCGGCGCGCGCTTGATCGCCCAAAGCGCATAGGGCTCCGCGACGGCGCCGATCGGCTCAATCGGCTCGGAGACGATCCGGTCGACCAGGGTCTCGGCAAAGGCGACATTTTCGTCCAGCCAGGCAAGAAAGTCGGGTGCCACGCCGTTCTGTTTGACGCAGTCGACGACGGTTTGCTTCAGGACGCGGCCATTCCCGGTCATCAATTCGCAGGGAAGAATCACCAGCGGGCGGCCGGATGCTTGCCAGCGCTTGACGAGAAGTGTTGCAAGTTTGGCCGGAAACGAGCGTGGAATTCGACCGTCCTCGCCGAAGCCATCCTCGTCGGGCCAGGTTTTATATCCCGTTTCGCCGGTGTTGGAGATGATGAATTCGGCATCTTCGGCGAAGAGCTGCGAAAGCTCTTCCCAATGATCAAGGGCGGACATGCCACGATCGACGCTGGTGACGCGTACCGTGCGGTCGACAGCTTGGCCATTCGACATGCCGCGGATGATGACCGGGTAGCCCTCTGGATTTCCGAATGCGCCGACGCGCCCGCTTCTATTGCTGGAACCAGAAATCTGGACCACAGTGATCGGGCCGACATCCTGGCCGGATTGCCTGGCCTCGTGCACGAAGAATGCCGCATGCGCCTGTAAAAAACGGCTGGTGCCGAACTGGATGATCCGCGAGCTCACGCCAGGGTCTCCGTGCCTTCGGGGCAAGTCACTGTCATTCGCGTGCTGTGTTGAGACGTGGACATCCATCGATCCTCCCGGTGAATGTTTTTTATCTATAGAAAACAGATTGCGCCGAACGTCAAGGGTTTTTAGATGAATAAAGCAAAGGCAATGACGTTGCGCTCAGTGGAGGGGACCGATGTGAGGGACAATCACGACATGCCGGCAATGGAAGCAAGCCTGCAGCCACAGTGATCAGCAATTCTTCATAGAAATCACAACAAAATGTCATAAATTATGTGATTTTGTCGCTACTATCCGTTATGAACCAATCGAGATGATGCGTCGCACTATGGAAGCTTCGCTTATGAAACGGACGGCGTCCGATACTTTCCAAATATTGACGATTTTTCGACGCCAGAGACTCCGTTCCCGTGTCGTAAACCAGCGCGCCGCTCAGGGGCATCGTCCACGCGATCTTAGCCACCCATCATGACCAGGAGAAAGTTGAATGGCACGTATCACCTTGAGGCAACTGCTCGATCATGCCGCTGAAAACGGCTACGGCGTTCCTGCTTTCAACATCAACAATATGGAGCAGGCGCTCGCCATCATGGAAGCGGCTGATGCCGTTGGGGCACCGGTGATCATGCAGGCGTCGAGAGGGGCCAGGGCCTACGCCAACGACATCATGCTGAAGCATATGATGGACGCCGTCGTCGAAATCTATCCGCATATTCCGGTCTGTGTGCATCTCGACCATGGCAATGATGCCTCAAGCTGCATGACGGCGATCCAGGCCGGCTTCACCTCCGTGATGATGGACGGTTCTCTCAAGGTCGATGCGAAGACGCCCGCGGATTGGGACTATAATGTCGGCGTGACGAAGACGGTCACCGACATGGCGCATCTCGGTGGCATATCCGTCGAAGGCGAACTCGGCGTGCTGGGTTCGCTGGAAACCGGCATGGGCGAGGCCGAGGATGGCCATGGCGCCGAAGGCAAGCTTTCGCATGATCAGCTACTTACCAATCCGGACGAGGCCGTCAAATTCGTGCGGGAAACCAAGGTCGATGCGCTGGCGATCGCGATGGGTACCTCGCATGGCGCCTATAAATTCACCCGCAAGCCTGACGGTTCGGTGCTGGCGATGAACGTGATCGAGGAGATCCACCGCAAGCTGCCCAACACGCATCTCGTTATGCACGGCTCTTCGTCAGTTCCTGAGGAGTTGCAGGAGATCATCAACAAATATGGTGGCCAGATGAAGCCGACCTGGGGCGTGCCCGTTGAAGAGATCCAGCGCGGCATCAAGAATGGTGTGCGCAAGATCAACATCGATACCGACGGCCGCATGGCGATGACCGGCCAGATCCGCCGCGTGCTGCAGGAAGACCCGAGCGAATTCGATCCGCGCAAATATATGAAGCCGGCCATGGCTGCGCTGACGAAGCTCTGTAAGGAACGTTTCGAGCAGTTCGGTACGGCCGGTCACGCCTCGCGGATCCAGCCGCTTTCCGTCGCCGAAATGGCGAAGCGCTACAAGTCCGGCGCGCTGGACCCGATCTTCTCCTGATTTTGAGCGATCAGCGTGCCGCCGGGCTCGCGGCCCGGCGCGCGCTTTCCTCGGTCAAGGTGCGGCCGTGGAATTTCGATAGCGAGGTGACGACATCGTCGATCTCCTTGGCCAGTCGTTGCGCATCCCACTGCAGGGCTGCCGCCGCGATCGCACCAATTTCGCGCAAACCCTGCGTGGTCAGTAGTCCCTCGATCGCCATGGTCGTGCGGCGGAAGACGATGTCGGACAGATGCACGACAAGCTCCTGGCGGGCGATCCAATCGATTTCGAGGGCGCTGTGGCGCGCCGCGCCGCTGATGCGCTGGCTATCCGTGTAGTCCGAACGATGGGCGAGGATCGCCGCCGCGGTCGTGCCGTATCGGCTCAGCAGCTCGTCGACCCTGCTTGCCTCCACACCGGTCTTTGCGGCGATCGATCGGATCCAGCCCGCGCGCTCGCTGGAGCTTACCGGGAAATTCGATCCGCCGCCGATGGCCAGCCGCTCGGTGGATGTCTTGCGCGTGCGCTGAAGGCGCTTCAGCACGGTATCGGACACTTCCTCGGCGAAACCCCGGAAGGTCGTCCACTTGCCGCCAACGAGGGAAATAACGGGGAAGGGCCGTCCGGCCTGCGCTTCGACGACCGGTGCGGAGTGGTCGCGACTGATCAGGCCCGGCGACGAGGCGTCCGAGGCGGGCAGGGGGCGGATGCCGCTATAGCTATAGGTCACCTGTTCCCGCTCGAAGTGAAGACCCGGCAAAAGCGCTCGGACGCTATCGAGGAAATATTCGATTTCCGGCTCTTCGCAGCGCACATTGTCGGGGTCGTCGCAGGGAATGTCGGTCGAGCCGACCAGCGCCTGGCCGAGATAGCCATAGACCAGGCAGATGCGGCCGTCATCGGCCTCGAAATAGATCATGTGGCCATTCAGGCTGCGCACCAGTTCGGGGTGATCGAGCAGGATATGCGATCCCTTTGTTCCGCCGATCAGGTGAGAGGGAGCGCCGAGCGCCGCATTGACGTGATCGATCCACGGGCCAGCGGCATTGACGACAAGCTTCGGCTTCACCGAAAAGGCATATCCGTCCGAGCGTTGGAAGGTGAGCAGGCCGTCGGTCGCAGACACCAGCTTCGTGGCGTTTGCCGCCAATGACTTCTCATTGGCCCCTAGTCCGTCGCTGACCAACTCGTAGACCAGCCGTTCCGGCCGGCTGATCTTGGCGTCGTAATAGATGCCGCCGGCGACGATCTCAGGCGTCACATGCGGCATTTCCTTGAGCGCGCGGCTTTTCAGCAGGAACCTGTGGCGCGGCATCACCCGGTTGCGCGAACCGAAGAAATCGTAGAGCGCAAGCCCGATCTTGACGAGGACGGCGCCGCGGCTTCGGGGAGCGGTGGTCGAGCCCGTCAGCGTGCGAAGGGCTGCCCATATGCCGCGCGTCCAGGAGAAGATCGGCACGAATGTCGGCAGCGGTTCGACGCAATGCGGCGCGTTCTTCAAGAGCAGATTGCGCTCGAGCGCCGACTGCGCGACCAGCGCGAATTCGCCGGTTTCCAGATATTTCAGGCCGCCGTGAATGAGGCGCGATGGCGCAGCACTCGTTCCCGAGCCGAAATCGGATTTATCGACGATGAGGCAGTTCACGCCCTGGGCGCAAAGGTCGCGAAACAGCCCCGCGCCATTGACTCCAGCGCCGAGGATGACGACGTCGACATCTCCGTCTTGAAGTCGGGAAAAGCGTTGTTTCAGATCGGCGGCCATATCGGTCATAACATCATGGTCCTGGTGAACGGCCGCGAAAACAGATCGTTCGCGCAGCCCAATTGGCTGTCTAGTCTTGGGAGGGTTGAGCTGCGAGATTGCCGAGCCTCGGCCAGAGCGGCGTCATGGCGTCGGCGATGTCCTTGAAGAGTTCATAACGCACCCGGTAGCCGGCGCTGCGGGCGGAATCGGGGTGATAGGTCGTGGCGATCCTGACGACATCGCGTGGGTCGCTCTGCGGATCGGCATAGATCCCGACGCCGGCGCCGGCGCAGAGAGCAGCACCCCAGGCGGCCGCCTCATCGGTTTCCGTCACAGTGACGGGAATTCCAAGCACGTCGGCAAACATCTGCACGACGATCGGATTGCGCGATACGCCACCCGCAAGCCTCGCCTGATTGAAGGAAAAACCGTCACTTAACGCATCGACATGGATCTTGTGGTTGAAGGCGATACCTTCGAGAACGGCGCGCAGCATGTCGCCGCGGTCGTGCCAGCCGCCAAGCCCGAAGAAGCCGGCGCTCGCCGCCGCACCGTAGGGGGAGCCGAACAGGTAGGGATGGAACAGCGCGCTCGAGGGTCGGTTGAAGGCGGCCTCGATTTCCGGTGCCAGTAGGGCGTGGATTGAATGGCCAGTGGCTTCGGCGCCCGTGCGTTCGTTGGAGCAGAGCTGGTCCAGAAACCAGTCGTAGTTGGCCGTCGATGCCGGCGAGATCGACATATTGTTCCATTGGCCCGACGCAATGGCGTTGCGGCAGAACCAGCGGCGATCGACACGCGGCTCCGAGGACAGCGTTTCGTTGATCGAATAGGTGCCGGCGATCACGGCGACGACACCTTCGGCATAACCCCCGGCACCGAGCGCGGAGGCCGTCACATCGTGCAGGCCGGCGACGACAGGTGTTCCCTCGGCAAGGCCCGTGCGTTTGGCGACCGCTGCCGTCACATGGCCGACGACCTCATCGGATCGCGAGGCGTGCGGCAGCGCGCCCACCAATTCGTCCACACCGAAAAGCTTCAGCGCATCCGGCGAATAATCCTGAGTCGAGACGTCGGTAAAGGAGGTGCTGGCCTCGGTGCGGTCGGTTCCGGCGACGCCGGTCAGGCAGAAGCGCAGCCAGTCCTTGCAGCTCAGGATATGGCCGATCTCAGCGAAGCGGGCCGGCTCGTGCTCCTTGATCCAGGCGAGCAACGCCGAAGGGGCTGATACGTGCGGCACCTGGCCTGTGAGCACCAGGGATTGGTCGGCGACCGGCCCTGTCAGCCATCGCTCCACGATCGATCCGGCACGGCTGTCGAGCGAAAGAATGGCGCGTCCGAGCGGCTTCTTTGATCTGTCGAGTAGATAGATCCCGTCGCCATGCGCAGTCGCGGCAATTGCCTGAATGTCGCTTGCGGGGCGATTGCTGAGCTTGATCGCCTCGGCTATGGCGTCGGCCGTCGCCGTCCAGAGCTGGTCCATGTCGCGTTCGACATGGCGGGCCTTGGGCATGAATTGCGTCACACGGCGGCGGGCGGCGGCAAGCGGCGTTCCGTCGATGTCGAAGATCACCGCCTTGGTGACGGTGAGACCGCTGTCAATTCCGAGCAGACTCGGCATTCCTGTTACTCCTGATGGTGGACGATCTCAGGCCGCCCCGCGGGGCTCAACCGTCAGGATCGCTCCTTGTCGCTCCTGGCGACGACCACATTGATATTCTTGTTCTGCATGCGCTCGAGATGGGCAGCGGGCGTTTTCTCATCGACGATGACGACATCGAACTCGCTTAAGGACGCGAAACTATGCAGCGCCCGGCGGTCGAATTTCGTGTGGTCGGTGAGCAATATGCGTTTGGCGGCACTGTTGAACATGGCCCGCTTGATGTCGACGATCTCGGGAGACTGGTGAAACACCACGTCGTCGATGATGGCCGACATCGAAATGAAGGCAACATCGGCTCGCAACCGATTGATCTCGTTGATGGTCATGCGCCCCATGAAGGCGTTGCACCAGTTGTAGTACTGCCCGCCAAGCGCCAGGAGCGTCACGTCGTGCATGTCCTTCAATGCGTTCATCAGCGTCAGAGAATTCGTGATCGCCGTCAGCGGCACCTTGGCCGGCAGTTGCGAGGCCATCTGCAGCACGGTGGTGGAATCGTCGAGGAAGATCGCCTGGCCCGGTTCGATGAACTGGATGGCGGCCGCGGCGATCAACTTCTTTTCGCTCGCCTGCCGGTTGGCGCGATAGACATCGCTCGATTCGATCAGGCTGGTGGCGGTCGCCGTGACGATGCCGCGCGTCTTGCGGAAGAGACCGCGAGCCACCAGTTCGTCGACATCGCGATGCGCCGTCATCAGGCTGATGCCGAAGCGCTCGGTGAGATCCTCGATCCGCATCGACCCCTCAGCCATGACGGCCTCGGCGATCAACTGGCGCCGGGCGAGCTGGCGGGAATGCCGGCTGTCGCTAGGCAGTTCGTCTTGCAGGAACGATGCGGGGCTTGTTTTCTGGGTCACTTTGGCCTCTGAGGCTGAGCCTTACGGGTGTCCGCTTGGTGCCATGAATATCATGTCAAGGCAAAAAGACTATAGAGAACAATTTGCTATTTGGTTTACCGAAAGTTCTGCTTGATGTCCGGTAGGGTCTTCAAGCTGTAACGACGCAAGGGTGGGGACGCCGTTGCCGGCGTCCCCGATATCATTACTGCGACAGGACGAACGGTCCCGTGTACTTGTCGACATTGTCCTTGGTGATCAGGATGCAATCGAAGAGCTGCTTTTCGCTCGTGGCGCCGGTCTTGCCCGTCTTGATGAAGCTGTCGGCTTGCTTGACGGCCTCTGCGGAGAAGACTGCGACCGGCTGCAGAACCGTATATTGCAGTTCGCCGGCCTTGATGGCGGCAACAGCGTCCGGGGAACCGTCGAAGCCGCCGACCTTGATATTGGCGAGCTTGCCGGCTTCCTTGAGGGCGGCAATCGCGCCGAGCGCCATTTCGTCATTGCCGGAGATCACGCCGATGATATCGGGGTGAGCCTGCAGCATGGACTGCATCTTGTTGTGGCCCTGGGTGCGATCCCAGTTGGCGACTTCCTTGGCGACCTTCTTCAGATCCGGATACTGCGTCAGAACGGTTTCATAGCCGTTAGAGCGGGTGGCGGCGTTGTTGTCGGAAGGCGCGCCGAACAGTTCGGCATACTTGCCTTTATCGCCAACAGCCTCGACCCACTGCTGCGCACCGATAGCGGCACCCTGGGCGTTGTTGGAGACGAGCTGTGCCTTGGCGAGGCCTTCCTGGTTGATTTCAGCATTGACCAGGAAAACCGGGATGCCGGCAGCAACGGCCTTCTTGACCGCACCGACGGAACCATCGGCATTGGCCGGGTCGAGAATGATAGCAACCGACTTGTTGGTGATGGCCGTGTCGATCAGGTTGCTCTCGGTGTTGGTGTCGCCCTTATGCGCACCGACCGTTGCCGTATAGCCGAGCTTTTCGGCTGTTGCCTTGGCGACATTGCCTTCCGTCAGCCAATAGGGGTTGGACGGATCGTTGACGATGATCGTCATCTGGCCGGCGGCCCATGCTGCTCCCGTCAGAAGCGGTGCAACCGCAACCGCTGCCATGATAATGCGCATACCTTTTTTAAACATTAGTCTCTCTCCCTTTTGATGAGCTTAGATGTTACCGGCGAACCGGCGGTGCTTTCTCCGATCGGCTGTAATCACCGATCGGTGACAAGTTGGAGTGCAATGCGTCAGCCGGATTTGGCCCGACGTCCGTATTGGATGCTGTTCATGAGCACTGCGAGCACGATGACCGCGCCGGTGAAGACGGTCTGCCAGTAGGCCGAGACACCGATGATCACCAGGCCGTCCGAAAGGAATCCGATGACGAAGGCACCGAGCATCGTGCCGCGCACCGTGCCGCGACCGCCTGTCAGCGCCGCGCCGCCGATGACGACAGCGGCAATCGCGGTCAGTTCATAGGTGGTGCCGGCTGTCGGGCCGGCCGATGTCAGCTGCGAGGACAGCACCAGCCCTGCAATGGCGGCGCAGACGCCGGAAAACACGTAGACGAGAATCTTGACCTGCTTGACCGGGACACCGGAAAGATCGGCGGCGCGCTCATTGCCGCCCGAGGCATAGAGCCAGCGGCCGAAGGCGGTACGGCTGAGAACGACGCCGCAGATGATTGCAAGCGCGGCGAGCACGATGACGCCGATCGGGACGCCGGCGAGACGATTGAAGCCGAGCCAGTCGAAGCCGGTATTGCCGAGCTCCGGCCGACCGCCGAGATTGTTGTAGGTAAGACCGTTGGTCATCAGCAATGCGATGCCGCGCGCGACATAGAGGACGCCGAGCGAGGCGACGAACGCCGGAACCTTCAGGTATGCGATGAGCACGCCGTTGACAGCGCCGACGACGGCGCCGAGCGCGCAAGTCAAGATGACGACGGCCCAGACCGGCGGATAGAGAATGACGCCGAAGCTCGAAATGGTGACGCCCTGCATCAGGAAGCCGGCGATACAACCGGCAAGGCCGAGGGTAGATCCAACAGACAGATCAATGCCGCCATTGAGGATGACCAGCAACATGCCGATGGCAAGAATGCCGAAGATGGCGACATGCGAGGCCATGGTCAGGAAGTTGCTGAGCGAGAAGTAATAGGGCGACAGGAAGGAGAAGACCGCGATGATGACGATCAGCGCGAAGAAGGCGCGCCCTTCCAGGATCAGCCGCACGAGGTTGAAATTCCGCCGCTGTCCGTTCGAAATGGGTTTCTTTTCAGTGATGTTCGTGACTGACATAATCAGTGCTCCATGAATGCGGCTAGTGCGCGACCACTGCTTCGCCGGAGGCGGCCATGATCTTCTCTTTGGGGACGTCGGGACCGAATTCGGCTGATATCTTGCCGCGGTGCATGACGATGATGCGATGGGCGATGCTGAGGCACTCGGCGACTTCCGACGTCGAATAGATCACTGCAAGGCCTTCCTTGGCGCGCTCGGCAAGCAGCTTGAAGACTTCGGCCTTCGCGCCGATATCGATGCCGCGGCTCGGCTCGTCGAGCAGGATCACCTTCGGCGCCGTCGCAAGCATCTTGCCGATGACGACCTTCTGCTGGTTACCGCCTGAAAGCGAACCGATCGCAGCGTCGCCGCCATCGGTCTTGATATGAACCTTGCGGATCGAGGTGTCCACCAGCGCCCGCTCGCGGCCGCCGGACGTGAAGAGACCCTTGGTGAAGGCGCCGATACTGGCAAGCGACAGGTTCGAGCCGACGGTCATCGTCTGGACGAGACCGTCCCGCTGCCGGTCTTCCGGCACCAGAACCAAGCCTTGGGCGATGCGGCCGGCAATGCTGAGATGGCCGACGTCGTTGTTCCCAAGCAGAACGTGGCCGCCGCTCGATCTCAGGCGTCCCGCGACACATTCGAGCAACTCGGTGCGTCCGGCTCCCATGAGTCCGTAGATGCAGACGATCTCGCCGGCCCGGACCTGTAGCGACATGCGGTCGACGGCGTTGTAGGCAGCACCAGACGGGCCGGGAACGGTAAGGTTGTCGATCGTCAACGCGACGTCGCCCATCTTGTGGCCGGTCGGCGGGCTGCCGAGATCGAAATTGTCGCCGACCATATTGCGCACGATCCATTCGAGATCGATGTCCTTGCGCTCAGCGTAGGCCGTCATATTGCCGTCGCGGAGCACGACGGCATGGTGGGTGATCTGCAGCGCCTCTTCCAGATGATGCGAGATGTAGACGATTGACACACCACGCGCCGTCAGGTCGCGAATGACCTTGAACAAGACCTCGACTTCGGTGGCGCTGAGGGCCGATGTCGGCTCGTCCATGATCAGGATGCGCGAATTGACCGAAAGAGCGCGGGCGATTTCGACGATCTGCTGCTGGCCGAGGCGCAGATCCTCGACAGGCGTCATCGGGTCGATATGCTCTTCGAGTTCCTCCATCAGCGCCCGTGTCTGGCGCTCTTCCTCGGCGAAATCGACGACACCGCCCTTCATGATCTCGCGACCCATGAAGATGTTGTCGCGCACGCTAAGATTGGGCGCGAGGCTCAATTCCTGATGGATGATCGAGATGCCGCAGGAGCGCGCATGTGTCGACGAAGCGAAGCTGATCGGGTTGCCGTCGAGGATGATTTCGCCTGATGTCGGCTGTATGACCCCGGAGAGGATCTTCATCAGCGTTGACTTGCCGGCACCGTTCTCACCGAACAATGTCGTGACTTCACCGCGCCGAATATCGAAATTCACGCCCTTCAGTGCGTGGACGCTGCCATAGGACTTGGCGACGTTGCGGGCAGCGAGAACGACTTCGCCTGTGCCGGCTTCTTTTTCCTCTGCCTGGCTCATTTCAGTTCGACCTTCACAGGGGTGACCAGCCAGTTCTTGGGATTGATGAGCTTGAACACGCCGATAACCGTTGCCGTCTTGCCCGTCAGCTTCTCGGGATCAAGACTGCCGAGGGTCGCCTTCTTCATCTCGTTGTTGATGGCGGAGCCGGCATCCTGATATTCGATCTGGTTGGTGAACTGGCCGAATTGGATCTTACCGGTCGCATCGCGAAGATCGGTGCCGTTGATCGCCGGGCCGGTCTGCACTCGAACGGTGATACCCTCAGGCAGGCCCTCCACCTTGAAGTCGTTGAGGTTGGCCTTGCGGTCGCCAAATGTACCTGACAGCGAGACGGGAAGCACGGGGCCGGTGCTGGTGGCGACACCATATTTCGTGCCGGCGGCCTTCTTGTCGGCCAGAACGGCATTGCCGAGCGTCACCGCGTCGACAGCTCGCTGTTGGACATCTGCCAGAACCTTCGGAAATTCCTGGGCGCCATAGGCTTCCGGCGAGAAGGCCTGCTCGCGCACATCATGCGTGGAGCCGATCTTGACCACCTTTGTATCGGCGGCAATGGCGCCGATCACGATCACGACGGCGGCAATACCGGCGACGATCTTGAGCTTGGAGCCGGTCGGCTTGGCGGTTGCGTATTGAATTTGCGTATTCATGTTCAAACGACCTTCGGCATATCAGCCGGATTGCCTGATGGAGAACGAGAAGAAAGGCGCTGCGATCGTGGCAACGATCTAGCGAGGGCCTAGCGCGCCACATCGGGCATGCAGACGCTCTGCTCGGTTTCGGGACAGGCCGTCACCGGAAGGAAAATTCAACATCAGGAGCCTCCTCAGCATGCGGGCGTCCGTCTCCTCCAGCCGCCCAATGGAACCCACAATCATCTCGTTTCCGTAATAATTGTGATAGAAGTGTGTTAATAACTGCAAATCATATGTTATAAATTTCAGAGCGTGTCAACTGCCATCTGTTGCGTTTCGTGAGCCGGCCATCTCCCCATACGCTGGCGTTCCGTACTTCGAGTATGCCGCAAGCCCTCTTTAATGAACCAGTTTTGCAGCCACGCCGAATTGTCTGCATATGAGACGCGTTCTCAAAAGAAAGCCGTTCCAAACAATTGATAAATATGAACATTATTCGTGCCCGTGTGAATGAAGGCTATGCATCGCTTCTTGCGGTACCGACTCTGTTCGCGGATAGGCGCTCCTCGCATTGCTCTCGCCCAGCTCACTTTCGTAAGCCCTCCTCGGTGCAGCTGGGGAATTGACAGCGCCCATTTTATATGAAAAAAATTACAATACCAGAAAAATATTACGACATGTGTGATATCTCTGTGGTATAATGTGGATGTTTATAAACAGGCGCTGTTGCATGATGGTCGGGCGATATGATTTGTGGACTCGAGGGCGAGGTTCTCTTGGCCCGGGATGGTCCGCTTTTCGGTGCTGAAAATAGCCGTGGTGCAAGCGGCTTGGAGCAGACCCTCAGGCTCTGGGTCGATCGGGGAGGAATGAACGTGCTTTTTGTCGATGCGAACGTCTCAGTTGCGGGGCAGGTTGTGGCGGAGCCGGCGCACAATGCCTAGGAGCGACGGGATCATTATCGGGATCGATGCCGGAACCTCCGTTCTCAAGGCCGTTGCCTTTGAATTATCAGGCAGGCAGATCGCTTCAGCTTCGGCGCGAAATCGATATCAGACAGGCGAAGGCGGCTCGGTCACGCAGTCGCTCGGCCAGACGTGGTCGGACTGCGTCAGCGCGCTGCTTGGCCTTAGCGATAAGGTGTCGGATCTCGCCTCCCGCGCGGTTGCCATTGCCGTTACGGGGCAGGGGGATGGAACCTGGCTTGTCGGTGCCGGCAACGCCCCGGTTGACGATGCCTGGCTCTGGCTCGACGCCCGGGCTGCATCGACCGTCACGCGCCTGAGCGCTGAGGCGAACAACCGTGCGCGTTTCGAGGCGACCGGCACGGGTCTCAATACCTGCCAGCAGGGTGCGCAGCTCGCCCATATGGATCGCTTCATGCCGGAGCTGCTCGATCGGGCTGAAACGGCGCTGCATTGCAAGGACTGGCTCTATCTCAACCTGACTGGCGTGCGTGCGACCGATCCGTCGGAAGCAAGCTTCACCTTCGGCAATTTTCGCAGCCGCCAGTACGATCCCGTTGTTATCGACGCGCTCGGCCTTGGCCGCCGCCGCTCGCTTCTTCCAGAAATCATCGAGGGCACCGAAATCAGCCATCCCCTGACCGCCGAAGCGGCCAAGGCCGTGGGGTTGCTCGCGGGAACGCCGGTCTGCCTCGGATATGTGGATATGGTCATGACCGCGCTCGGCGCCGGCGTGCGCACCGGCGGCCAGAATGCTGCCTGCTCGACGATCGGCTCGACGGGCGTGCACATGCGCGCGAAGGCTGTGCCGGACGTCCATCTCAATGACGAGGGTACCGGTTACGTCATCGCCCTGCCGATCCCCGGGATCGTGACGCAGGTTCAGACAAATATGGGCGCGACGATCAATATCGACTGGATCCTGCGGATCGCGGCGGATCTGATGTCCGATGGTGACCGGCAGGTCTCCTATTCGGACCTTATTCCGCGCATCGATACCTGGTTTGCCGAAAGCCGCCCGACGAACCTTCTCTATCATCCCTACATTTCGGAGGCGGGAGAACGGGGCCCCTTTGTCAACGCGCATGCCCGCGCCGGGTTCACCGGGCTTTCCACGCGTCACGGCTTTGCCGACATGCTGCGCGCCGTGGTCGAAGGGCTCGGCATGGCGACGCGCGATTGCTATGCGGCCATGGGAGATATGCCGTCGGAATTGCGCATCACCGGGGGCGCCGCCCGCTCGCGCGCCTTACGCAGCTCCCTGTCTGCCGCCGTCAAGGCGCCAGTGCGGATTTCGGATCGCGAAGAGGCGGGTGCTGCCGGGGTGGCGATGATGGCGGCCGTTGCTATCGGCGCCTATCCGGACATGGACAGCTGTATCGCCGAATGGGTGACGCCTTTGCTTGGCGAAGCCGAGGCACCGAATGTCGAGGACGCCGAGCGCTACGACCGGCTGTTCGACGCCTACAAGGATATACGAGAAGCGATCGCGCCCACCTGGGACAAGCTTGCACAGCACTAGCCCGACATGGAGCTGAGGCGCCCTTGAAATTTGATTTGATGATGCCCGAGGCATCCGAAGGAGCATGACATGACTGAACCCGAAATCTTGGATCTCTTTGTGATCGGCGGCGGCATCAATGGTGCCGGCATTGCCCGCGACGCAGCCGGCCGGGGTCTTTCGGTCATGATGTGCGAGAAAGGCGATCTGGCGGAGGGAACATCCTCACGGTCCGGCAAGCTGGTGCATGGCGGTCTGCGCTATCTCGAATACTACGAATTCCGTCTGGTGCGCGAAGCGCTGATCGAACGCGAAGTGCTCCTGAATTCGGCAAGCCACATTATCTGGCCGATGCGCTTCGTGCTGCCGCATAGCCCAACGGATCGTCCCGCGTGGCTCGTTCGCCTCGGTCTTTTCCTTTACGATCATCTCGGTGGCCGCAAGAGGCTGCCGGGCACGCGCTCGCTCGATCTGCATCGCGATCCCGAGGGCGCACCTATCCTCGACCAGTATTCCAAGGGGTTCGAATATTCCGACTGTTGGGTTGATGACGCACGCCTTGTCGTCCTCAATGCACTCGATGCGGCCTCCAAGGGCGCGCAGATCCTGACGCGCACGGCCTGCATCAGCGCCCGTCGCGATAAGGGTGGCTGGATTGTCCAGATGCGCGACCAGCGCTCCGGTGAAGTGCGCACGGTGCGCGCCAAGGTTCTGGTGAATGCATCAGGCCCATGGGTCAACGACATCATCAACCGTGTTGCCGGCTCCAACAGCCGCCGCAGCGTCCGCCTCGTCAAGGGCAGCCATATCATCGTTCCGAAGTTCTGGAGCGGGCAGCAGGCCTATCTGGTGCAGAACCACGACAAGCGTGTGATCTTCATCAACCCCTACGAAGGCGACAAGGCGCTGATCGGCACGACCGACATTCCCTATGAGGGCAAGCCGGAAGAGGTGAAGGCCGACGAGACGGAAATCGACTATCTGATCGCCGCCGTAAACCGCTACTTCAAGGAAAAGCTGCGTCGTTCCGATGTGATCGAAAGCTTCTCCGGCGTCCGGCCGCTGTTCGACGACGGCAAGGGCAATCCTTCGGCCGTAACACGCGACTATGTCTTCGATCTCGACGAGACCGGCGGCGCGCCGCTTCTCAACGTCTTCGGCGGCAAGATCACGACGTTCCGCAAGCTCTCGGAGCACGCCATGCAGAAGCTTGCCAAGTTCTTCCCCAAGATGGGCAGCGACTGGACGCGTGACGCCAAGCTTCCGGGCGGCGATATCCCGAATGCCGATTATGTCGCTTTCGCCGATTCCCTACGTTCGGCCTATCCCTGGATGCCGCGCGCCCTCGTGAACCATTACGGCCATCTCTATGGTGCACGCACCAAGCAGATCGTCGGGGGTGCTACGTCTCTTGCCGGGCTCGGACGCCATTTCGGCGGCAATCTCTATGAGGCGGAAGCTCGTTACCTGGCGGCTTCGGAATGGGCGCAGAAGGCGGAAGATGTGCTCATGCGCCGCACCAAGGAAGGGCTGCGCATGACAGCCGAGGAAAAGGCGGATTTCTCCGCCTGGTTCGATGCCGAACTGGCGCTGGCCGCCTGAACCATTCGATCATTGCCGGGAACCGATATCCATGCCCTTGACCCTTTCACTCAACACCAACCCGCTGGTAAACCGCTTCGCCGAGCCGGCCGACCTGATCGAAACGGTCGCGCGCGACCTGCGCATCCGAGATCTGCAGCTGACGCATGAGTTCATCAATCCCAGCTGGCAAGCCCCCGTCATCCGCCGGCTGACGCGCGATATGCAGGCCGCGTTGAAGCGCACCGGCGTTCGCGTGACCTCGGGCATGACCGGTCCATACGGTCGCCTCAACCATTTCGGCCATCCGGACAAGGATGTCCGGCGCTACTATGTCGATTGGTTCAAGACCTTTGCCGACATCACCGCCGATCTCGGCGGCCATTCCGTCGGCACGCAATTCTCGATCTTCACCTACAAGGATTACGACGATCTCGTCCGGCGCGAGGACCTGATCAAGATCGCGATCGATTGCTGGGGTGAGGTCGCGGAGCATGCCCACGCGGCCGGCCTTTCCTATGTATTCTGGGAGCCGATGAGCATCGGCCGCGAATTCGGCGAGACCATCGAGGCATCTCTTGCGCTGCAAGACCGCTTGACGAAGGCGCGGCTTGCCGTGCCGATGTGGATGATGGCCGATATCGATCATGGCGATGTCACCTCGGCCAATCCCGACGACTATGATCCCTATGCCTGGGCGCGCGCCATCCCCAAGGTTTCTCCGATCATCCATATCAAGCAGAGCCTGATGGACAAGGGCGGCCACCGGCCCTTTACTGCGGAGTTCAACGCCAAGGGTCGCATCCAGCCGGCGCCCTTGCTTGAGGCTTTTTCAGAAGGTGGTGCCAAGGACAACGAGATCTGCCTGGAGCTGTCGTTCAAGGAGCGTGAGCCCAACGATCGCCAGGTTATCTCGCAGATTGCCGAAAGCGTCGCCTTCTGGGCACCTCATATCGACACGGGCGTTGGCGACTTGCATATCTAGCCGTGGAAACAGCTGAATCTTGATTCTGCAGCCAAATCAGCCACGAGGCGATGTTAGAGGCGTTAAATCGAGATCGGAAAACGAACAGGCGGACCTATATGCGTGATGAAGTAGGGAGGAGCGGCCGATGACCGATGCCGACGCTTCGCTGGCCGTGCGGGCGGCCTGGCTGCACTATGCCGGAGGATTGACGCAGTCCGAGGTAGCCAAGCGTCTCGGCGTGCCCTCGGTCAAGGCGCATCGACTGATCGCGCGGGCGGTTGCCGATGGCGTGGTGAAAGTGACTATCGATGGCGATATCGTCGAATGTGTCGAGCTTGAAACGAAGATCGCTGCACGTTTTGATCTGCAATATTGCGAGGTTACCCCCGATCTCGGCGAGGAGGGGTTCGCGTTCCGCGCTCTGGGCCAGGCCGGCGCCGGCTTCCTGCGACGTGAAATCGAGAGCGGCAACAACAAGGTCATTGGCCTCGGCCATGGGCGCACGCTCTCGTCCGCGGTTCACCACATGTCTCGCGTCAGCGCCAAGGATCTGCGCTTCGTCTCGCTGCTCGGTGGATTGACCAGAAACTATGCCGCCAACCCCTATGACGTGATGCATCGCATCGCCGAAAAGACCGGCATGCAGGCACATGTGATGCCGGTGCCGTTTTTCGCCAACACGCGCGAGGATCGGGATGTGCTGTTGGCCCAGCGCGGCGTCAAGGAAGTGTTCGACCTGGCAAACGGCGCCGAGCTGAAGCTCGTCGGCTTGGGCACGGTCGATACCAATGCACAACTCGTGCTCTCGGGCATGGTGGAGCCGCACGAGATCAAGGAGGTCACGGCTGCCGGCGGTGTCGGCGAAATTCTCGGTCATTTCTTCGATGCGGACGGCAATATTCTCGAGACGACGTTGACGGCGCGCACGCTGTCGGCATCGCTGCCGCGTTCGAAGAAAGAGCGGTTGGTGGCGCTTTCGGGCGGCCTGCCCAAAGTCGAGGCCATCCGGGCGGTTCTGAAGAGCCGCTGTCTATTCGGTCTGATCACCGATGAGAGGACAGCACAGGCGCTATTGAAGGATTAGGGCTGGATCGCGTCGAGCGAAACACAAGATTGCATCAACATAACAGAAAAAATGTTGAATTGTGAGATTTTGCTGTTATATTCTATTTGGTTCCATCCGAGTGAAAGCTGGAGTGCAAGGTGAAGCGGGAAGAGCGCCAGCAATCGATCATCAATCTGCTCGTCGAGCAGAAGACGGTCGATCTCGACGATCTGGCTGATCGCTTCACCGTGTCCAAGATGACCATTCATCGCGATCTCGATGATCTCGAGCAGTCAGGCGTGCTGCGCAAGGTTCGCGGTGGTGCGACGATCGATGCCGGCACCCAGTTCGAAAGCGATTTCCGTTTCCGCGAGCGCCAGGGGCACGAAGAAAAGCTCAGCATGGCGCGCTGCGCGCTCGATCTGGTCGAGCCCGGCATGACCGTTATGGTCAATGACGGATCGATGGCGGCCGTCCTCGGCGAGATGCTGCTGCAGAAGCGGCCATTGACGCTGATAACCAACAATGCCGCGATCATAGACCGCCTGAAGAGCGAAAGCGGCATCACGCTGATCGCGCTCGGCGGCATCTATTCCGCGAAATTCAATGCCTTTCTGGGCGTTGTCACCGAGGAGGCGCTGTCGCGGCTGAGAGCCGACATCGCGTTCCTGTCGACACCTGCCATATCAGGCAGGCTTGCCTACCACATGGACGATAATGTCGTGCGCACGAAACGGGCCATGATCGCTTCGGCCGCCAAGACCTGCCTGCTCGTCAGCCATCAGCGCATGGGGCATACGGCTCTGCATGTGATGGCCGATCTTGCTGATTTCGACGCCGTGATCACCGATCGCGCTCCCGATGGCGCGATTCTCGAGCAGTTCCGCCGAGACGGCATCACCCTCACCATTGCTTCTACCCAGGATATGACATGACAGATACGCCTCGCTATTGGATCGGCACGAGCTGGAAAATGAACAAGACGCTGGCTGAGGCGCGCGCCTTTGCCGAAGCCTTGCGTGCCGCCGATGCGCTGAGAGATCCGCGCATCCAGCGCTTCGTCATCCCGCCATTCACTGCCGTGCGCGAGGTCAAGGCAATCCTGTCTGACAGTTCCGTCAAGGTCGGCGCCCAGAACATGCATTGGGCCGACCAGGGCGCCTGGACGGGAGAGATTTCACCGCTGATGCTGAGGGATTGCGATCTCGACATCGTCGAGCTCGGCCATTCCGAACGCCGTGAGCATTTCGGTGAAACCAATGAGACCGTGGGCTTGAAGACCGAGGCGGCCGTCCGCCACGGACTGATCCCGCTCATATGCATCGGCGAGACGCTGAGCGATCGCGAAAGCGGTCGCGCGACGGAGATCTTGAGCGAGCAGGTGGTCGGCGCGCTTTCGAAGCTTGCGGCCTCGCAGAAGCAGGCTCAGATCCTGCTGGCCTACGAACCAGTCTGGGCGATCGGCGAAAGGGGAATTCCCGCCGAACCTTCCTATGCCGACGCACGCCAGGCCGAGATTATCGCCGTCGCGCAGAACGTGCTCGGCCGAAAAATTCCATGCCTCTACGGCGGATCGGTCAATCCGCAAAATTGTGACGAACTCATATCCTGCCCGAACGTAGACGGGCTTTTCATCGGGCGCTCCGCCTGGAACGTCGAAGGCTATCTCGACATCCTCGCCAAGTGCGCCGCCAAACTCTGAGGAGACTACAATGAAGCTTGCAATTGCTGGAGACAGCGCCGGCGAGGGCCTGGCCAAGGTTCTCGCCGATCATCTGAAGGACCGTTATGAGGTGAGCGAAGTGTCGCGCACGCAGGACGGCCCGGATGACTTCTATGCCAATCTCGCCGACCGCGTCGCTTCCGGCGTCCTCGACGGCACCTACGACAAGGCAATCCTCGTCTGCGGCACCGGCATCGGCGTCAGCATTTCCGCCAACAAGGTGCCGGGCATCCGCGCGGCCCTGACCCACGATACCTATTCGGCGGAACGCGCCGCGCTGTCGAACAACGCCCAGATCATCACCATGGGCGCCCGCGTCATCGGCACTGAACTGGCCAAGGCCATCGCCGACGCTTTCCTGGCCCAGACCTTCGACGAGAAGGGACGGTCAGCCGGAAACGTGAATGCCATCAACGAGGTCGATGCGAAGTACAACGCTCGCTAAGACCTGTCTCCCAAGACGCAGCGAGCCCGGCTGATCCCTCTCGATCGGCCGGGCTTGTCTGTATTTGGCGGCAAGGTGACCGGGCGGTTATCTTGCGCGGCGGCCTGCCAGCCATTGCTTGAACTCGACATTGGTGTCCGTCTGGATGGCGCCGACGCCGGCCTCGACGAGCGCGCCCCATACACTTTGCGGATCCTTGACGGCGCGGCTGTCGTTGAAATCGAGATTATGGGCGACGTCGAGCGTGTTGACCCACATCCGGATGTTTTGACGCTCCAATTCCTCGCGGCCAGCCGCAAGATCGGCGATATCGGTGAATTTCACCTCGACCATCGGCGCGCGTAGCGGCTCGATCAGCCGCAGATCTTCGGCGAACTTGCCGGGCCTGGCTCGGAACATCGGCATATATGGGATGGAGCCGAACCAATCGGCATCGAGTATCGGGAAGTTGCCGCTCTCTGGCTCGACATCGGACTTGATGATGACGTGACCTTCTGCACCTAGCCGCCGCACCGTGGCGATCACCAGCGGCAGTTCGCGTAGAAATTTCGTGTCGATATTGACGAAGACGCGCCCACGCGCCTCCTCGAGTGCTTCCTCCAGTGTCGGCACATGCTCGTCGGTCAGTGGCGCCGACTCGCCGCCTGCGCCTGCGCGAAGGCGTGCATCGCGCACCGTCGCGAAGTCGGTTGCGCCGACGACGCCCTTGCCGGATGTGGTGCGGTCAAGCGTTCTGTCGTGGATGACGACAAGCGTGCCGTCCGCGGTTGCCTGGGTATCGATTTCGACAAATTCGACGCCCAGTTCCGCGGCAGCGCGGATTGCCGCTAACGAGTTTTCCGGCGCTGCCGTCCATAGGCCGCGATGGGCAATGGTGAGAATATCCGGGTTTTCGCGCGAGAGAGCCGAGTAAATGTCGGCAAGGCGAGGCGAGGGCGAGGCGGCAGTCTGACTGGGCATCAAGATGACTTTCCGGTCCTGATCGGTTTCAATGACGATATCGCATCCCTGCTTTTCAGATGAAGAATGCATGCGCAGATGGTTTGATCGTCTATTAATACGCATAAAGTGTAGTATTTGTGACAGAGCCTGTTAAAGGTCTCATGGGGCGATGCGGTCGGATTGCGAGAGGGCATGCGAGGGCTAAGCCGGGGGCAGAAGGATGAGTATATATCTATGGCTGCGTCTGAAGGATCTCCGTCGGCGAGCGAGAACGAACGCCTCATCCTCGATATCGTTCGCCGGCATGAGCCGATCGCACGCGCGACGATAACGGCACATACCAATCTGACCCAGCAATCGGTGCATCGCCTGGTCGAGACGCTGCTGACGCGGGGGCTGCTGTGTACCGGTGCACCGCTCAAGGGCATGCGCGGCCAGCCAAGCCCGACGATCCAGCTGGTGAGGCATGCAGTCTATTCCGTCGGCATTTCCGTCAATACCGACGCCGTAACCCTGTCTCTCGCCGATTTTGGCTGCAACATCATCGCGCAGCAGACGTTGGAGATGGTCCCGAGCGATCGCCGGGCAACGCTTGCAGCACTCTCGCGAACGCTTCAATCCATTCTGAAGGAGCATGCCGTGTCGCGCGATCGTCTTATCGGGCTTGGCTTTGCCATGTCGGGCTTCTTCGTTTCGGACAATCGCGCTTTCAACGCTCCGGAACCCCTAAGGGACTGGTCGCTATTCGACCTGCGACCCGAATTGGAGGAGATCTTCGAGCTGCCCGTTTGGCTGGAGAACAATGCCACGACAGGCGCTATCGGCGAAAGCCTGCGCGGCGTCGGACTGTGGTGTCCCACCTTCGCTTACCTCTCCTTCAATTACGGCTTTGGCGGAGGTCTCGTGCTGGAGGGCAAGCCCTATCTGGGCTTTCACGGCAATGCGGGGGAATTCAGTGTCATCTACACGCCCGAAGAGTCAACTCGACGCCCGGCCTTGCAATATCTGATCGCTGCCTTGCGCAAGAATGGCATCAGCATCGTCTCGGTCGAAGAACTGCGACAAAACTTCGATCCGACCTGGCCGGGCGTTGAGGATTGGCTCGCGGAGACCATGCCGGCGCTCGATCGATCGATCGCGACGTTGATTGGCGTGGTCGATCCGCAGGCCATCGTCTTTGGCGGGCAATTGCCGGCGGAACTCGGACGGATGATGATATCTCGCCTGAACATGCCCTCCGGGCGTCGCCATCGTTACGGCGTCGCGCCAGGGGAGGCGCGGCTGGTCCTCAGCGAGACGAAGGGGGATGCCGCCGCCATTGGTGCAGCGCTCCTGCCTTTGAAGTTCCGCTACTTTTTGTAACACAGCCGCTTTAATCGGTGCGTATTTGGATGCGCAGTTTGGCTTCGACCCACCACGAAAATGTGAAGGGGCGGGCGTAGCCAACTGCTCGAAGTTTGCCTCGGCTCCGAGAGACAACCGGATTTCGTTCCGCCGCATCATCGGTTCGGCGCATTGTCGGAAGGCATTGATAATTCACCGTCAGGGTTTTCTGGACGACCGCAATTGACGCGCAATTTGTCATGCGTTTCAACGAGCCCAATCTTGCCGACGAACATGAGCGGCTCACGCACGGATATGCTCATGCTGGCCGCGTCGAGCAAGGTCTTGCATCGACGCATGATTGATCCGGATTTTCTAGAAAACGCGGCGCTTAAATCTGCGCAAGTGCTGATGGTCGCCGCCGCAATTTTGCGGACGGCTGTGCGGATCTCAGCATCGCGGGGCCCCGGATGCGGAAGGTATTCCCCAGCATCGGCTTCCTCGACATCTGTTATGTTCTGGCAAACTTCCCTGCCTCCGAGTCGGATATCAAGCTGTGCCGCTTCAGCTGGCAGGGATGGAAGCGGCATGATTGGCAAAATGAGCGCGCATGGGTCGAGGAGAAGATTGCGAGAGGTCATATCGCCTTGGTTGCTTAAAGCGCGCGACGCAGGCCGGTCGTAGATGTTGGCATATCTGCGCTAGCCGCTATTGCGTGAGCAGCCCGCGCAACTCCGGTAGCTTGTCATTGACCAGCCAACCGTAATAGTTCTCCTCCGGCAGCTTCTTGCCGCCGGCAGCATCGGCTGCCTGCCGCAAGGCAAGCGCTCGGCGCCGCGGCTGCCCGACATTATAGAGTGTGGCGGTCAGACCGGGATTGTCGGTAATGTCGAAACCCTGGGCCTTATAGACATCGATCGCGTCCCTGACGATCGCTGCGATATAGATGACGCTGCGGTCGGGATCCATGATGTCGCGATAGATTGCCTGCGGATCGTCGGCGGACAGTCTCGGCAAGCCACTGGTCGCATGCACGAGGTCGGTGACTTCGAGTGCGGTCAGCGGACTGATCTGGCCAAGACCAAAGGTCTGGCCCGCAAAGAAGGGCTGGAAGAAAGCACGCTGGAACGTCATGTTTTCATAGGTGATGCCGTCGATGACCTTGCCACGAAAACTTTTGTCCCAGGTTTCGTCGCGGCATTCCCACAATTCGGCGCTGCCGGTGAAGGCGTCGCAATGGGTGAATTCCGGCTTTTTCAGAAAGGATTGAACGCTTACGTCCTTGTAGCCGAACTTGAAGTCGGCCTGGGAATAGGCGAGGGCCTTGACGTAATAGGACTTCACCCTGTTGACGATCGTGATGTTGTACGTGTGTTCGCCGACCAGCGCGCCGACGATGTGGATGGGGTCGATCTGATAGGTTTGCGCGGCCTTCTTGATCGAGGCCATCAGCTCTTTATCCTCGCGAAGCACGCCGACGATCTTTTGGTACTTCTCCTCGTAGGTCGTATCGAAAGCCTTCGCTCGCAACGCTGATGTGTTGGGTATCGGCGGCTGTACGCTGTTGCGATTGCCTGGGGGCACCCGCACCAATTCGTGCCCGAGGCAGGCGCCTGCGAGGGTCAAAATAACAAGAAGGCTAAGCGCAGGGGTTTTCGACAGGCTTGTTCGCATTCGCAATGGCTTTCTATATCGGCTCTAACACATCAATTTTGATTGAGATGGACCCTACCCGGCGCCGATGAAGCGAGCTTGAAGAAGTGCACTCCGCACCGGGGTATCTCAGTCCGAGACAGTTCGAGGATAGACGTTGACGTTTGTCTTCAGCATAATTACATTTCCGGAGCTGCCGCGTACAAGCCGCAGACGCTGATGGACCGGAAATGCCACGAATTTTGACGATCGTCTTTCGGTGCATCTGGGCGTTTGCCCTAACTGCGATCGCCATAGGCTTCGGTGCGATGTATGGTTGGGAAAAGCATGGTCTGGTTGCGGCCATCGCGCTTGGGTTTGTTGGTCTCGTGGTCAGTTGGCCCTTCGCCTATTCACCCGCAGCGTTCTTTGAATTGTCGTGCCAATTATTATGCGAATTGCTGATGAGCCTAATTTGATGATCCTCGGTCGTGATGCTGTCGGCACGATGCCGCTTTATCCGTCACCAATCCTAAGTTGCCAGCTTGGAACTATGCGATTTCAAACGCTCTGCAATCTGTTCTCGAGCCGCTGCGAACTCGCCGCTGTGGTCATACGAGCGACACGAGTGCGATAGACACCCAAAAATGGCGATATTAACGAAAGAGAGAAGCCAGCCGCCGGAGCGGCTGCGTTAGCCGCCAGGAAGTACTTGCTCGGATAGCCTCGAGCATTCGGAGGTTCCTCTCGAACGAGAACACCTCTTCGACATAGCCGACACGAAGCCAATAAGGGCATCGTGATCGAAGACTTGACGGGTAAAGCGACTGGCACAACTTTATCGTCTTGAAAAGGTTTGCCTCATGGTTGATCGATATGAAGGTCTCGCAATTTGCGCTAATCCAGGCGAGATACTCCGTTGCCGTCTTTTCTCCCATTTCTGTCAGGGAATCGACATTGAGCACGACATCGACTTGCCCAACTGAATGAAGCTCAGACGGCGGCAATAGAGCGATCCTGCCATTTTTCGGCGTCGTGTCGCCGAGCAGCCAGATAGCATCATCGCCTAAAACAGAAGCAAGGAAGAGCGCCTGCCCAACGATCGTCATGGGCAGATCGATGATCGTGTATTTCAACCCCAAGCGATTCCCGAAGTATGCGGTTCTCCCCATCCCGCCGCCAATCTCCAGACAGCTTTCAGCAGCATATCTGCGGACAAGAATAGACTGATATACCGCCTGAATCGCGCGGTAGGAAATCAGACCTTTTGACGTTGCAATGCCGAACTCACCGGCGAAAGGATTCGGAAAAGAAATTTTTCCTCCGAAGATGCCATCGACAATCTCAATAGCCTCCTCAACCGATTTAATCTCCGGCTTGGTATCGTAGGCATAACGCCCCCCGCCGTGAGGGTTGGAAAGATCGACTTCTCCTAGAGCAACCAACAAATTGTCGATCTCGGCCTTCGTGCCGTCGTATGCACCTTTCCAACCATCGCCTATCGCATCCATCACATCTTTGGCCAGATTATCGACGCCATAATAGAGGTTCGTAGATTGCGGATCCGAGAGCAGATCCATAAGCAACCGGTCATCATCCGACATAAGCGCCTGATGGATTTCAGTTTGTTTGGCACCGATCATCGACCAGATGGCCGAATCTTCAGGTGTAGACGATCGGCTTAATGCCAGCCTATAAGAGTTTTTGATGCGGGAAATGAGAGAAGGGTTCGGCCTCATGCCGAACTCTACTTGCGCCAGTTTTGCGATTGAAATACCTTCCACGTCGTTCCCCCTCCGGTTGTCTTTGTGAACGATTAGCATCAGCTAATGCGAATGTCGATTCCGGAAGTTCGCCCGATCGCCGTAGGTCGCGATACTTTTCTTTATATAGCTAGCAGTTGAGGCCTCGTCCTTTGCTGGATCGTATCCATCCGAGCAGGGCCTCAGGATTTTGGCGCCGCGTGTGGTAAGGTGGGTTCATGAAGATCGATGAGGACAAGATCGACGATGCCGTTTTGGCGCTATTATGGTTGACAAACAGCGCTTACATCACAGCAGAGCCAGTGCTGGAAAACAGGGTGAATTCCTGACCGGCAATTGGGTTATCAAACGTCGTGACAGTGACCGCAGTGCCCGCATATTCCAGAACGGAACCCTGCATGTTCCCAACCTCAGACGTCGTGTCGCCGGACACAACCATTGTTTTTCGCGGGCAAAAGCTCAATGCTACAGCGGGATTTTCTATTTTATCTGGGGAATATGCTGAATTCCGGCTCGATGTATTTACCCCACGTACCCTCTGATATTTCTTTTTTGCGATCAAAACTCATTGCATCATACGTGCGGGTGACGTTGTCATGGACGAGTAAGTTTTCTTGAAGGCCTTGACGGAAGGTCCTGCTTTCCGGCCACCTCGGAACCGCATAGCCTCGACCATCTGCCCCAACAACAAGTACTGACTGGCCTCGCTCAAAAAACTGGCGAGTAAAGCTGTTGGGTCCACTTTCAACATGAAAAGCGCTGTATTTGTTTGGAATGCGCTTTGGAAACATTGCCAATAAATCAGTGCGCCTCATAATGAGAGAGTTGGATCTGAGGTGAACGTTGGGAAATGGTGGGATTGTATAATCCAGCCCGTGCAACGATTCGAAGGATCCAGTCGCCCCGACGGCGCCGACGGTCGGGCCAAAGTTGTTCAAAAGTTTCGCAATCCAACCGTGGGAGTTGGGTTCGGCATTAGAATTAAGTAGTCCTACGAGATCGTGTGTCAGCTCTTCTGCCGCAACTCGATACGCGCCCAAGTCAAAGTTATCGTCGTCTGTTGAGATGGCCCTATAATGGATAGCACTAAAAATCGCCTTGGCTTTGGCCAAATCGTCCGCGTTATCAAAACCTTTGAAAATAATAATTAAATCGTGGTCTGCGCCGGCGGGATGCCTTTGATAAGCGCTCACAAAGCGCTTGAAACGCAAGAGTGGTTCGGTGTCGCGTCCACGGGCTACGTATAGAAATGCAGGTCTTCCCTGAGACATCAAAGCTGCCTTGGGTTCAAGGAAATGCGATAACTCGAGGGCAAAATGTTGAAAAACTCCTCGTTGTAATAGGGGTCTTGCGTAACCATTGTGGCCCAGCGCTTACCAAAGTAAGCAGCTTCCGAGTGATCAAGCTTGGCATCGCGAGATTGCGACTCAAAGTGAGTGAGCTCGGCGAATGGAGTGTACACGGCAGTCAACCCAAGGGCGCGCACTTTTAGGCAGTAGTCAACGTCGTTGTAGCTAACAGCAAGCCCCTGTGTATAGCCACCCACCGATCTGTAAATTGAAGCACGGGTCATCATGCAGGCGCCAGTCACAGCAGAGTAGTTGCGGACCGCGCAAGTACTATAAAAATAACCTAAATCTGATCGCGGCATCCAACGCCTAACGTGATCCGGGCTACCCGAAGTAATGACCACTCCAACATGCTGAGTCGTTTCGTCAGGATATAGTAGTTTTGCGCCTACTACACCGACATGTGGTTTCGCAAACTGATCAAGCATTCTCTCAATCCAGTCGGGCACCATCGGCTCAATATCATCATTCATAAGGAGAAGGAATTCCCCTTTGGCGTGACGTGCACCCAGGTTCAGTTTCGTAGCAACGTTAAATCGAGGCTCATTAAAGGTAACCATTTTGCAATCGAATTTTTCAAGCGATTGACGTTGGCTCTCTGAAAGATCGCCGTTGTCGACGACTATGAATTCCAGGTTTTTGAAATTGGACTGCGCGATCCTTTCAATGCAGTTCACAATGAGGTCAATCTTCCGCTCGCCGATGGTTACTACATTTCCTGCTGTTGGTATCACGACAGAGACAAGGGGCGGATTTTTCCAAGTAATGTCGCTTCTATATGCGCCTAAGCCGTCTACTATAGGTCGCACGAGGCCTGCACGTCCGGTCCTGTTCAATCGGGCGGTGAGCGCGGCCACGTCGCTATCTTCAGTAATCTCATGCTCGCGCTTATGAAGTAGAACGACGCGCAAATGCTGGACGGATTTAACACTTTCAGTAAACCGCAGAACAAAGTCGTAGTTGCTCACTGACCCTTTAAAAAGGCTAATGGCGGTGGGCAAACGATAGCACGCTGCCCGTCCAATGTAGTTGAAGGACTCCAAGTAATCTGGGCTCCAATCAGGTTTGAAAAACGGATCGCTTCGACGACCATCTACTAGGACGTCCTCATCACCGTAAAGCATATCGGTGTTAGGCTGAGCATTGATCGCAGACGCGAATCTATAGAGCGCCGTACTATGCAAGACATCGCCGGCGCGGAGCCAAATGAAGTAGTTCGGACCCGTTGCATCGTCATAAACGGGAAGCATATCGACAACGGTTTCAGCGATTGCATAGCGATCATAGATCTGACTGCGCAGTGATTTTATCGTCTCCTCGCGGTCGGCGCGGCTGCCGCCTTCGATAAACACCACAAATTTGGGGAGATAGACCATCGCCCGGACATGGTTACTCAACTCCTCAAACTCAAAGACGAAGCGTTGCCTTTCTCGCAATAAAAAGCGCCTGTATTGCCGGTTGCTGTCAATAGTTGGGAGTTTCTGGTTTCGCCCCACACGAAGATAGTGCGCCAGCGGCAGTTCGTCACCGATGGTGGAACTTCCAATCTGATCTGCGTACCAGCCTGTGTCGAACTCTGGCGATGGATCACGGCACGCTTTCGAGCCACACATGGTATAATGAATAAATGGGTTTACGCCGGCTTTTTGAACGTCTGGGTAGTGAGATAGATACCAATGTGGATCGAAATACTGGTTCGGCATTCGATTTTCGTATACGCCACGACCGGCATAGTGCTCAAGCGGATCAATGCCCGCCTGTGCTACTTCCGGGTATTTTTTTAGGTACCATTGCGGATCGAACAAGCCCGATTCTTCTTTGAAGCTGGGATATGCCGATTCTTTGAAGCCGGGGTGAGCCGACGGACTTACACTTTTCCGCCCAATCGCCCGTTTTAGAACGCGTTCTATCAAGCCAAGCATCGCCGCCCTTGAATTTCAGCAAAAATACGCACTTGAAGCATGTTGCATTGCATCATCCAACTGATTTCGGACTAAGCCATAAAACTCGTTGCATGGCAAACCTTCAATATATCTTTCGCTTTACGAATGGCTGGGGGGCGCCACATTGACCAACTTGGTCGGGACAGCGGGGCCTGAAAAGTGGTGGGTAGATCGGGCTGGTTGCGGTGTCCGGTGGTGGCGCTCAACAACAGAACCGCAGATCCATAGATCAGCGAAGAGAACTAGCCATGCCCCAAGGGCAATATGGGTTCCTCGGCGGCATCGGATGGCGCCGAATCTTCGGTGTTTGCCACCGGAGGCTCAAGTGTCTGGGGCTGATCGTCAGCCGTTCCCATTGCCAATTCGGACAACGTTGCTCAAAACGCGCATCTTGCCCAACAATTCGACGAATTAGTGGCGAAATACCGCTTTCACATATCGTAATGGCGTGGTCAGCCGCATATATCGGAGCGGCGCAGTCAGCCGCCACGAATAGCTGTTTTTCAAGCTTGCGATCTCTTGTCTCGCATGTGCCAGCGCGTCATTGACAGAAGCCAGCGCGTCATTGGCGGAAGCTATCTCTTGCTGCGCTTGCGTTAATGCCTCGTTGGCAGACGTTGAAACGGTGCGCAGCTCGGCGTCCAGCTGTTCAATTCTGCGCACATTTTCCAGTGTGGTGGCCGAGAGTTGCACAAACTCGGCCTGTCGTGCTGTGGCAGGCATCAGGTTACGAGTAATATGCAATGAATTAAGTAGCTCTTTGCTTCCTGACAGAGGTTTGACTTCGGTATAGTCTAGTACCTTGAAGACGTTGCCAGTGATATGGCGCCTATTTTCTTCACCGTCGAGGACTTTCTTTCGAATGATGCAAACAGAGTTGCCAAAGGCCACTTCATCGATTTCAAGGCCTGCATCATTGACGGCGACGTCATATCGCGAAGCATAATTTTGCAATAGATTGAAGCCAACGCGGTCGTCACGCCAGAACTCTTTGTTTACTACATCGGCCAGCAGTTTCAGAAACCCCATGGAACTTAGGTCCAGGTCCGAACCACCTCCAAAGCCTTCCCAATAGGATGTGTGGAGGTCTTCAATCACGTATACCCCACCAGGCTTTACCTTCGGAAAATATAGCGCAAAAGATTGAATTACATCACTTACCAGATGAGAGCCGTCGTCAATGACAATATCAAAGGCCGCTACATCACTTGTGACTGCCTGATAAGAATTTGCGGAATTTGCGTCGCCGATCACCACGGAAATACGCGGATCTTCAAACGTTAGGTCCCGGCACTTTTCGTCAATGTCACAACCAACAATTCGCGTAGCATTCGCAAAATACTTCGCCCATATTTCGAGGGATCCACCATTTTGTATCCCGATTTCTAGAAGGGTTATGGGCCGTTCTCGGAATCGAGCGAAGTGATCATCATAGGCGCCAAAATATGTGGTCCACTTGTCTGACCCCAATCGGTCGTGGGCCTCAAAAATCTCGCGTAGCGTCGGCAGCTGCATTGCTGTTTCCTATCTTACAAAGTAAGCCATATACTTCGTGGGCCAAGGATTGCAATCAAAGAAATGCAAAACAAAGTTGGTAGATAATAAATTGCGACACTGTGAAGAATCTGCAAGTAGCGTCAGGATCTGAGCCGCCATGCTATAAAGCATCACGATCACTACTGCCGTATAAGCTGAAAGCATGGGAGGCGGTGGCTAGTATGAAGCGATTTCATTGCCATATATGAACCAGAGCCCAAAATAAACCCCGCGCCGCGCATAATCTTCCTATTCAATCGACCAGCGAAGGTGAGGTTGGGCGTTTCTTCCACTCGGCGAATCACGATAAACTTTCGTCGAAAGGCCTCGGCGCGGACACGCCCAGTATGGCGCCGCCGGAGGTGATGATGAAATTGTCGCCCTGCTTCTGAAAGGGATACCGGTGAAACATCTTCTGATGGCGGGAGGTATTTTGCTCGCGGCGGCACCAGGCGAGGCGGTACCGACGACGGCCGATGTTCCGGCTCTTGCGAAGGCTGCGGTCGCGAGACGTATCGACGTGCCGACTTCGGCAATTCACATCTTGACCGCCAAGCCGAGTTCGAAAATGCCCGGTTTCGTAGTCTGCGGCCGCATTGACGGTACTCGCGGTGAGGGCGGCGAACAGGCCCCGGAAGCGGAGCGTTTTTTCGTCATCATACCAGGCGATTTCGCCATATTGGACAAGGACGGCAAGAGCCTTATAGACACCTATTGGTCCGAAAATCACTGCGAATGAGCCTTCAGCCCCTTGCTGATCATGGCGAGTTCTTCGGGCGTGCGGCCCGATTCCAGCCGGACCCAGGTGTTCGGATTGTCAGCGGATTGGCGCTTGATGAATGTATAGCCGGTTCCGCCCCAGGTTTTGATGGAGTCGGTGAGATTGTCGAGGACCAGATCGCCGTCATTCGTCCGGGCCATCAGGACGAGATGTCCCTCATTGTGCGTGTCGAGGACCACGGTCAACAGCAGCGCCGAACGCGGCCAGCCGGCTTCTACAAGCAGCTTCTTTTTCAGAAGGACATAGTCGTTGCAATTGCCGGCGCCGTCGTCCGGGTAGGTCCACCAGTTGATGATGCCGAGCTTGTAGATTCCGTAATGATCGTTGTCGCCGATGCCCTGAATCTTGTGATTGACGAGGCTGTTGATCTGCTGCAATTGCGCTCCGCGCTCTTGGTCGATCGTGACAAATTCTTCACTCGTCTGGCCAGGTACGCATTCCGCAGGCTGCGCTGTGCAGAAGCCGGTCCAGCCGACGGGTGCACTGGCATCGGTGATGATGCGGGCAAACCGATGCGCTTCAGTGGCAGCATTGGCGACGGGTTTTGCGGTGGTCGCTGTCGAAAACAGCAGGCCGGCAACGAAGAGAAAGCTGGCTGCAACGAGGAATGAACGCATATTCGGCTCCATGAATTGGGTTCATGAAATCCGATGTGGTCAAATTTATTCAGAAGAAGATTATTCGCATTTTAGCAAAGCTACGTTTTTTGCGATCTGGGCTGTCATAAACATTGGCCCGAGCGACTGGTGTTTGAGCCGCCGTTTCGAACGGAGAGATTTGTCGTCCAAAATTGTCTGCCTGGTTCTCTTCAGAGAGGTCAATCACCGACGATGTCGACAATCTTCACCCTCACGAACTTCCCCCAGGCGGTCGGACTATCGCATAGAGAGCTCTTGATTTGACATTAGAGGAGACCCAATCCAGTGAGCCGCATTGTGGCCGAGAACAGTCATATTTTCGACACTGTGGAAACCTACCGGAAACTATTGAATAGTTCGAAAGATGCATCTCATTAGAGCTGCCAATATCACTCCTGGGAAGGCTGGTATGTACGTGAAAATATCAACATTTTGCGATCGACTGCGCGAAAAAATTCAGCCAAGTTTTCAATTCTATGAGCACTGTCCGAAAGAGGGTGGCTTCTTCGGTTGCGCTTGGGAAGCGATTCGTGAGCGGACATGAATTTCCCGCTGCAGACAATGCACCTTTCAATCTGAGCGATGCTTTGCATAACGATCAACGCGGTAATCCCCACGCTGATCTCGATTGGATAAGCAATAAGCACGTTTTTGGTATTTTCGCCGGCATATTTTCGCATCGGGATGCTTTAGAATTTGAGCGAGCGCAAATCGTGCAACGCCCCGCGCTATCGAAGACCAGGGCATGCAGATTACTAGAATACAGCATGCCGAGGTATTAAAGAGACTGGCTATGCTCGCGGCTGGCAGATAAGAGAGCAAGCTCCCGCGGGTATTTTTGGATGGCTGCAGGCAAGCTCCGACAGAGGCGTCGCTAAAGGTTGGTATGACGTGATTCATATTCCAGTTCAGATATTGTCGAGCACGGTAGAGTTCGAGCGTTACATCGAGGATTGTGTTCTGGCGCTGCGCCATCAGAACGGAGTTGGCAAGCAATACAAGCTTACCGCAAATATCGTTGTATATGAGCCGGTGCGGGCAGCCACGATTGCACGAGTCCAGGCGCTGTCAAACGATCATTTTGTAGCGAATGTTATCAGCATAGACCGAAATTGCGGCTATGGCGAAAAACAGAATTTGATATGGAGAGAGTATACGAAGAAGCTGGTCGAGCCTTTTGACGCATTCATAACCATGAATCCGGACATGATCCTCATGCCCGATGTGCTCGATAAGCTGTATTCGACCTTCATCAGTAGCGCCGGCCGTGCAAATATCGTCGAAGCTCGACAGTTTCCAATCGAGAATCCGCCAAGGACCTTTGACCGTGAGACGCTGGAGGTCAATTGGTGTAGCGGGGCCTGTATATTGATCTCCGCTGCTTTTTTTGAGCGGGCGAACGGGTTCGACGAGGCGATCTACCTTTATTGCGAGGATGTCGATCTTAGCTGGCGAGCCTGGCTGGACGGGGGTGTGTGTCTCTATCGTTACGACGCCGTTGTTGCACATATGACGCGAGGGATCTTCGAGGCGCGCTACAACTCTCATTCGGTGGCCACTCATGAATTCAACATGGCCCTGAGCCACCTGATCCTCACATGGAAGTATTTTTCGGCGAATAGAGCGGTATTTGAATCCAAGATGAAATTGTTCTGGGATAATCAGTGGATTGCTCGCCATACAAAGGAAGCCGCACTTGCTCAACTCGAGGCCGTCAAGCCGAAAATCGAACGGTTTGCCAAAACGCATCCCAGAATTGATATCCTTGATTTTGGTCTATATTCCGGCATGAGACCCAATCTGATCTGAGGTACGCCATTGAAAATCTCATTTGATGGCTATGCCCTCAGATTTCCACGCACCGGCATCGTGAATTATGGCTACGCAGTTGCACGCGGCTATCGTGAACGTCTTGCTCCTGAAGATTTCAGGATTCTCATAGGGGATCGTAATGTTACGGACCCAGAGATTGCAGCGTTTCTGCAACGCGGCGACGTCATTGCCATCTTGGAAGGGAATAGAGAAACGCTCGTCGAAAAGATCCGACGTAAGTGGGCCGGAAATTCCTTTCGAAATTATATGCCCGGCCTCGGTTCGGCAATTGCCCAGGCGACAGAGCATTTTGATGTTTATCATTGCATTGATTGGTTTTTCGAACCTCCGTCAAAGACGAGATTCAATGCGATTACTTACTTCGACTTAACGACGACCTTATTTCCTCAATTTCATGAGGAACTGAATATCACAAAAGAACGCATGAAAATGAAGCGTTTGGCGGACTTCGATCATGTATTTTGCATTTCCGCAGCAACAAGAAATGATCTTTTGAATCATGCCGATGTAAGTCCAGACAAAGTGAGCGTGAACTATATCGATGCTGATCCGATTTTCGATCGGGGTGTATTCTCTGATCGCGAGCCGTTTCTTGCGAAGTTCGGCATTCCGCCAGGTCATCGCTACTTATTGTCCGTATCGACAATTGAACCACGAAAGAACTTCCAGCAGGTCCTGGATGCGTTTGGGGCGTTCGTTCGTGCCAATTCTAGAGAGCCATATGTTTTGGTCTGCACAGGCATGTGGGGTTGGAAAAACGACGATCTGAAAGATTATCTTGCAAAATGTGGGTTTGCGGACCGCGTGATTTTTACCGGTTTTGCCGATCTGGCGGACTTACCAGCCCTATACCATCATGCGGACTGTTTTCTATATCTTTCCCTCTATGAAGGATTTGGTCTGCCTATTCTGGAAGCCATGAAATCGGGATGTCCTGTGATTTGTTCCGATACGTCATCTATGCCGGAGGTTATTGGAGATGCGGGAGTTCTAGTCTCGCCATCTGACGTCGAAGGAACGGCAAAAGCGATTGAAGCGATCGTGCATAGTCCTGCAGATGCCGATAAGATGAGGGCTGATGGTTTGATCCGAAGCAGGAATTTCTCGTGGGATCATCATCTTGATCGCTTGATGCAAGTCTATGCTCAAGCCTTATAAGTCCGGCAAGAGAGGTGCTTTGGTATGGCCTTAAAGGTTGGTTTTCTGACGGAACGATTGCTTTTGGGCTACGGTGTCGATCTCGTAGTGCATGAGTATGCGTGCTTTCTTACCAAAAAAGGCTATGACGTAAGCGTCCTTTGTCATCGGCTCGATAGTTCCGTTCCCCGACCTTATAAAGTGGTCGACCTATCCGCTGAAAAAGAACTTGTCATGACCAGCTCTGCGGCTCGCAACACAGTGACCTTAGCGGACTATTTCAACCAATCGGACAACGACGTCTGGGTCGTCAATACATCGCCATTCTATGACGTCATGCCACTATTGCGCGCGCCTGTAGTGGCTATCGAATACGGAACTCCACCGGGCCGTTTTTTTGGACTGGAAATTGGCCGCAATCTTGACGCTTCCGTCTCATATCGTTTCCAGAACATATTTCCTAAACTTCGTGCTCAGGACAAAATCCTATGCATTTCCCGCAGTATCCAGGACTGGTTGCCGGAAAGGCTACGCGGCTTGTCAAAGGTCGTCTATCTCGGCTGTGATCACTACGAAAGAGCGACGCCTGAACAAGCTCGCAAGTTCCGCGAAGATCTGAAACTTGAAGCTCATAGCGTCCTAGTTCTCTGGGTTGGGCGTGTTCAGGCCAAGAATGACGAACAGCCATACAAGGGATTCTCTGAATTTCTTGAGCTTGCCACTCGCGCGAGATCCCGACAGTCGACGCTTCGATTTGTCGTTGTTGGCAGAGGAGGAGATGACGAGACGAAACTGCTGCGTTCCCTTGGAATCGAGCCATGTCTCAATCTACCGGCTAGTCGCATGGGGGCGGCATTTGCTGGCAGTGACATTTTTGTCAGTACGTCACATTGGGAAGGGCTGAATTTGCCCCTACTCGAGGCTCAGTATCAAGGCACGCCCGTGATGGCATACAGACATGGCCCCCATACCGAGGTCGTTTGCGATAGTGAGACGGGATTTCTCGTCGATAATGCTGAAGACCTGCTGGAGAAACTATTGTTGCTTGGCAACGATGAGAACTTGCGACATCGGTTGGCGTCACGCGCTCAGGCCTTCGCAGCGGGTTTTACTTGGGAAAAGAGTGCCATTGAGTTGGAAGCTGCACTACGCGCTGCGGCTTATTCAGATAAGGATAGCGGGACAAACCAACCGGCCATTGATCTGCGTGGACGCGGGACCTTCGCATTTTTGCTGAGAGACACTTATAATCGTCATGGATTTTTGTTTTTCTTGAAAAGAGCTGCTCTTTCCCTCCGAGTCCGTCTGCGGCGATTTCTTAGATTCGGGAGTAGCTTTTGATACCCATATCACTCGACGATTTCGTGCTTTCCATTCTTGTTGGAGAGCACCATCAAGCAACGGCGGCGACATTAGAGTGCCTTGAGCAGTGGCGAGTAAGAAGCGCGATCACAGTCGATCTCGTCGTCAACCACAATTCTCAGCTCGACTACTTCACATATTTAGAGCAGGTGAGGGAGCGTCATCCAGGCAAGCATCTGCTTATCATGCATGCCGACATCTATTTTGCAGAGGACTTTCTGCATCGGTTGATCGAGCAGATTGCCCTTATCGAAGAGGCCGGCTTGTCCTGGGGACTGCTAGGTCCGGCAGGTGTCAGCTATCCATATTTCAA
Source organism: Rhizobium sp. 11_C7_N12_5 (assembly GCF_051811145.1). Classification (NCBI taxonomy): domain Bacteria; kingdom Pseudomonadati; phylum Pseudomonadota; class Alphaproteobacteria; order Hyphomicrobiales; family Rhizobiaceae; genus Rhizobium; species Rhizobium sp. 11_C7_N12_5. The sequence continues at coordinate 1,288,933 of NZ_JBPWPY010000002.1, read as the reverse complement.
AATCGTTCGAAATATGGTCGATTATCATGGAATTCTTTATCCCTTCCCACATCCGTTGCCGGCAGTACACCTCGATGGTCACCTGCTCGTAATCCACAAGGATCTCGTTTTCGACTTCAATAAGGATTATCGAGGCTTCCATCACTACGACACGTTGCTTTGCATCCGCTCTTGGTCCCAGAGCTTACCCGTTTTTGTCATCAATCTTCCCCTTCGACATCTTGGTCAGGGTAATGTCGCGGAATGGCAGGAACGTTCTAAGGCGCTTGGTCGGGATTTGGGAAGGACCTATGGCAACAAGACAATTGTAACGTCGATGGGCCCGGTGGAGCTCGATGTAGAACCCGACGTAACGCGTGATTTCTACAAACAAGAGGTAGAGTCTACCCTGGCTCGCCTGTTCCATCACCGGACGTTACAGGAGGTCACGCTCGTTTTACGCTGCGACGATGCGAGCGAAAGCAGCTTCCGGGAGGCGCTGCTCAGCGTTTGCGGTCAGTTTGATAAACCGTCACGGGTGATCGTGGTGTGTTCAGACCGACTACGCCAATCTTTGGAACTGGAATGCAGCTACTTCGGCATGTTTGTTGACATTCGCGTCTTGTCAGCAGGTCCAGCGGCGATCGTAGCTTCCGAAGATGTGTTAATGGGATGCGGCGATGAGATAGCGGCGCTATTGCCGGCGTCTGGGCTGGTTTCTTTTCTCGATGCCAGCACATCCTTGTTCCCGAATTATGTTCGGGACGCGCGCCAATTTTATGTCTTGGGCGCCGGTGTTGAGAATATCGTCGCTGTCCTCGACATGAATTACGCAGTTCTCGAAAGCAACAGACAGGGTGCTGAGCTCGAGCCCAGGCTCATTGAGGGGTGGAAGACCGAGACCATTGAGGACATCGTTTCCGGCGGGATCATCCCGCTGGCTTCCTTCGTTATGCCAATCGGAACCTTCCGTTCCGTTCTTAACGATCATAAGGGCGGCGCGCTCAGCGAAAGGGTCTTTGTATTTAGGCTAGTCGCGCGCGCACCTGTCTTTTTCTTAAGGAGGCTTGGCGGTTACTTGCGAACAGCTGTCAAACAGTTGTCCGCCGACGCGGGGCCACTTGCCGAGATTGCAATCCAGGGCGAATTCTTACGCTCTTCCTATCCCTTTGCTTATCTCTGGATGAAGCAGCACGTTAAAGCAGCGTCGGTACCTGTGCAGGTACCCACTTTTGGAACCGTGCATCTCTCTCGAGAGCAGTTGCTCGTAAATAAAATCGTGCAGTATCCACGCATCGTCGATGGCATTTTCATGCTCCACGGCTTAATGAAGCGCTTGCGAAAGCGGGTCCTTATGAGATAAGCGCGAAGTGCAAACACCAGCGGCTATGGGACAGACAGGGGATATTTGATGAAAGCGGTCATTCTGGCGGGCGGATTTGGAACGCGAATAAGCGAGGAGTCGCACCTGCGTCCGAAGCCGATGATCGAGGTCGGTGGCAAGCCGATCTTGTGGCACATCATGAAGATGTATTCGCACCATGGCATCAATGATTTTATTATCTGCCTTGGATACAAGGGATATGTGATCAAGGAGTATTTCTCCAATTATTTCCTGCATATGTCGGATGTCACATTCCGCATGCAGTCGAATGAAATCGAAATACATCAGCGCAACGCTGAACCTTGGAATGTCACTCTTATCGATACGGGTGAAAAGTCGATGACGGGGGGGCGCTTGAAGCGTGTTGAGCGCTATTTGCACGACGACACCTTCTGCTTTACCTACGGCGATGGTGTTTCGGATATCGACATAACGGCACTTATTGCACATCACCGCGCTGCCGGCCGTAAGGCGACGGTGACTGCCATTCAGCCACCCGGCCGCTATGGCTCGCTACTGATCGAGAATGGCGCAGTTCACCAATTCCAGGAAAAGCCAGCCGGCGACGGCGTTTGGATCAATGGCGGTTTCTTTGTGTTGGAGCCCTCGGTCATCGATTATATCGAGGGTGATCTCACGGTATGGGAACAGGATCCCCTGCAGGCACTTGCACGCGAAGACCAATTGTCTGCCTACAAGCACACCGGCTTCTGGCAGGCCATGGATACGCTGCGCGAAAAGAATTTGCTTGAAGAAATGTGGGCGTCTGGTCAGGCTCCCTGGAAGAGCTGGTAGGCATGTTCAACAACGTTTATAGGAACCGGAAGGTTCTGGTTACGGGCCATACCGGCTTCAAGGGCAGCTGGCTTTGCCTGTGGCTGCGTATGCTTGGTGCTGAGCCGGTGGGTCTTGCTTTGCCACCCGAGACCCAGCCAAGTCACTGGGATCTGCTGGGTTTGGACATGCGATCCGAGTATGTCGATATCCGAGATCGCGTCAAAGTTCGCGAGATCGTTGAAGACAGCCAAGCCGAGATTGTTTTCCATCTTGCGGCGCAGCCTCTCGTTCGACGCTCTTACCGTGAGCCCATTGAAACGTGGGATGTCAACGTCACGGGAACGGTCAATGTTCTTGACGCGTGTCGCAATAGCCGCGCCGTCAAAGCCATCGTCTCGGTAACCACCGATAAGTGCTATGAGAATAACGAATGGGTTTGGGGATATCGGGAAACCGATCGATTGGGCGGGCACGATCCGTACAGCGCCTCGAAAGCAGCCGCTGAGATTGCGGCCGCGAGCTACCGCCGGTCATTTTTGGATAAGGGCAATCAGCTGCTTGCAACCGCGCGTGCAGGCAATGTAATCGGAGGCGGCGATTGGTCGGAGGACCGGCTTATTCCTGATTTGGTTCGTGCGGTAAAGTCAGGCCAGACCCTGGAAATTCGCTCGCCAGCTGCGACCCGCCCGTGGCAGCACGTTTTGGAATGCCTATCCGGCTACCTCATGCTCGGTGAAGCGTTGCTGTCAGGCGAGCGCAAAGCGGCGGAAGCATGGAACTTCGGCCCTGAGAAAGAGGGGAACCGCCCGGTGGAGCAGGTGCTCCAAGCCGTCAAGGCGCAGTGGGCGGCAGTGGAGTGGCATCGTTCAGCGTCGCCACAGCCGCATGAAGCCAATCTGCTTTATCTGGACAGCAGCAAGGCGCGTGAATTGCTGCGATGGCGGCCGGTTCTTTCCTTTGAGGAAACCGTTGAGATGACAGCTTCCTGGTATCAGGAGTTCATCGAAAATGAAGCGGTATCCTCGATCCGGCAGCTGGAGCAATACTGCGCGCTTGCCTCGCAGAGGGGTGTTGCCTGGTCTGAGGCTGTTGCATGAAATTGATCGAGACCGAGATTGAAGGACTGTTTATTGCCGAAACTACGGTCATTGGCGATGAGCGTGGGACGTTTTCGCGGGTCTTCTGCCAAGACGAGCTTGGTGACGCGCTTGATGATCGGGTCATCCGCCAGGCGAATATGTCGATGACGGCTGCCGTTGGTGCGGTGCGTGGCATGCATTTTCAGTATGCGCCACGTGCCGAGACAAAAATTGTCCGTTGCATTGAGGGGCAGGTTTACGATGTCGCGGTCGACTTGCGGCGCGGATCCCCAACATTCTTGCAATGGCATGGCGTCGAGCTTTCTCCTGAGAATGGTCTCGCTTTCATAATCCCCGAGGGATGTGCACATGGATTTCAAGTGTTGAAAGCCAATTCGCGCCTACTCTACCTGCATACAGAGTTTTATTCTCCGGCACACGAAGGCGGCGTTCGCTATGACGAGCCGCGGGTCGGTATAGCATGGCCATTGCCGCCAGCTCACCTTTCATCCAGGGATGCCAGCCATCCCTTTCTTGACGCAAATTTCGACGGAGTTGACCTATGAAGTGCCGCCATTGTGCAAACGAACTCAAGTTTGTCTTCCTTGACCTTGGTCACGCTCCGGCCTCCAACGACTATCTCAGTGTCGCAGACTTGACGCGCTCAGAGATTTACAACCCGTTGCGCCTTTTTGTCTGTGACGAATGCTGGCTGGTCCAGACCGACGACTATAAGAAGGCCGAGGATCTCTTTGCTCGTGACTACGCGTATTTTTCCTCAACGTCGCAAAGCTGGCTGCGTCATGCGCAAGCCTACAGCGATGCTATCGAAAAGCGCCTTGGATTGTCGTCGAACAGCTTTGTTATCGAAGTTGCGTCCAATGATGGGTATCTTCTGAAAAACTTCGTGGCTAAGGGAATCCCGTGTCTCGGTATCGAGCCGACGGACAGCACTGCGGATGCTGCCGAGAAGCTCGGCGTGCCAACGCTTAGGCAGTTTTTCGGCGCTGAAACGGCACGGACTTTAGTGAAGGAAGGCCGATCCGCCGATCTGATTTGCGGCAATAACGTTTATGCGCACGTGCCCGATATCAACGATTTCACGGCTGGGCTTGAAATCGTTCTCAAGCCCGGTGGAACGGTAACGCTCGAGTTTCCGCATTTGATGCGGCTCATGGAGAGCGTTCAGTTTGATACCGTGTATCACGAGCATTTTTCGTACCTTTCGCTTGGCGCCGTAAAGCGAATTTTTGAGCGCGCCGGGTTGCGGCTGTTCGACGTGGAGGAAATTCCCACCCACGGTGGAAGCTTGCGAGTCTATGGTTGCCGCACTGCCGACACGCGCGATACATCGCCTCACGTGGCTGAAGTGCTGCGGCGCGAGGAAGAGTTTGGTTTAAGCAAAGTCGACACCTATTTGGACTTCCAGGATAAAGCGAACGCCATCAAGGATGAGTTCCTCTCCTTTCTGCTGGAGCAGAAGAAAAAGGGTAAGATTGTCGCTGCCTATGGTGCAGCCGCAAAGGGCAACACTTTAATGAACTATGCCGGGCTGAAGACGGACCTCATTCAGTTCGTATGCGATGCTGCGCCGTCGAAGCAGGGGAAGTTCATGCCGGGCAGCCATATACCGATACTTCATCCCGACGAGCTGAAGGCCCGCAAGCCTGATTGGGTTGTAATCCTGCCCTGGAACATTGCCGAAGAGGTGGCTGGCGCGCAGTCTGTTATTCGTAGCTGGGGTGGTCAGTTTGTGGTGGCCATTCCCAAGCTGACTGTGCTGCAGTGAAGATCGCCGTATCTGGGGCCACTGGTTTTGTGGGCGGGCATGTCGTAGCCCGTCTCCTTGCCGAAGGGCACGAGATCACAGCTATAGCTCGAGATGCGAGCAAAGCTGCGAAAATGTCCTGGCCGGACAAGGTCAAATTCGTGAGCTGTGATCTGTATATCGATCCGGAATCGCTTGCTGCGAGGATGGATCGGCCCGACGTATTTGTTCACCTCGCTTGGCCAGGTCTTCCCGACTATCGTGGGCTGTTCAACCTCACGCATAATCTAGGGGCCGAAATAGCCTTGTTCCAGAGGCTTGTCGAATGGGGCGTGCCTCATTTGGTCGTCGCCGGGACTTGCCTTGAATATGGATTGCAGTTCGGTCCTTTGGCTGAAGACGCGGAAACAAGGCCGACTACACCCTACGGGCTGGCCAAGGATACGGTTCGAAAAACTCTTCAGCTGATGCAAAAAACGCAACCGTTCACATTGCAGTGGATGCGTCTGTTCTACATGTATGGGCCAGGCCAGTCGGAAAGAAGCCTCCTATCGCAGCTTGATAAAGCGCTCGCGGAAAAGCGGCAGTCATTCGATATGTCACTAGGCGATCAGCTTCGTGATTACCTTCCGATAGAGGAGGTTGCCGAGCGTTTTGCGCGTGTGATCATGCGACCAGACGTTTCGGGTGTGATAAATTGCTGTAGCGGACGCCCCACTTCAGTGTTCGACTTGGTCGAACGACATCTACGGGCGAATTCAGGCTCCATTCGACTGAACCGTGGTGTTTATGGCTATCCCGATTACGAAGCACTTGCCTTTTGGGGAATGCCCGACAAATTGAGAACGCTTGGTTTTTGAACAATAAGATCCAAGCTTTGTCCCAGCGAGCTAATGTACTTTCTCAGCGGCGACGCCTGCGGACTTCGCCGAAGAGACGCGCTTGGTTACGGGCCGAAATAGGCGTCCAGCACTTCGCTCGGTGCGCCATCCATCCGCACTTTGCCGTGTTCAAGCCACACCACTCTGTTGCAATTTTTTGCCAGAAGATCCTTGGCGTGACTAGCGATTACGAGAATCTGGGTCTTTTCAACAAGCTCGTTTAAACGCTGGTTGGCTTTGGCCTTGAATCCCTCGTCGCCTGTCGCCAGCCATTCATCCATGATCAGGATTTCGGGTTGAAGAATGGTGGAGATAGAAAATGCCAATCGCAATTGCATGCCTGACGAATAGGTGCGAACCGGCATTTCAAGGAAATCACCCAACTCGCTAAAGTCCTCGATTTCCTGCAGCCTTTCCTTCATCTCTTCCTTTTTGAAGCCCAATAGAGCGCCCCGAAGAAAAATATTCTGACGCCCTGTGGCTTCTGGGTCGATCCCGAGAGAGATGTTGATGAGCGATGTGCATTTGCCTCTTATGTCGACCTTGCCCGAAGTCGGTGCATAAACGCCCGTCAGCACGCGCAGAAGTGTCGTTTTGCCCGAGCCATTGTGGCCTATGAGACCAATCCGGTCATGCCGGCTCAGTTCGATATTGATATTGTCCAGTCCGCGGACGACGACGACACCGCCACTTTCAGAGTTGATCGAGCCACCAGTCGCCATTTTCATAACGCGATTTTTGAGCGACCTGCCGCGCGCGTTATAGATCGGGAAGTCGACTGTGACATTCTGTAGAGAGATGGATGTCATAATTGCCTGCGTTTTCTGAGATGTCTGGTTTCTTTGCTCACAGCCAGTAGGCAATGCGGGCTCTGTATTTTTTCAATAGAAGAAGCGCGAAAGACCAGCCGACAATCGCTATGCCGATAGCAACAACCCAGTTTGCTGCTGTAACAGTTTGCCCAAGAAGCGGATTTCTGACGACCGAAATCAAGTGAAAGAAGGGGTTGTAGTCGAGCATGACGTGCGATGCACGTTGCGGCAAATGGTCCGGCATCCACATGATCGGCGTGACGTACATCATCACTTGCATGATGTTCTGCACAATTTGGGTCAGGTCGCGATAGCGAGTGCATAGGATCGCCAGCGTCAATGCGATCCAAGTCATATTTAACGTCACGATAAAGAATCCCGGCACTATCAATAGTGCCGAAAGCTCTATGGATTTCCAGAATATTAGCAGAACGATCGGAAATATAACCAGGTTATGCGCAAGTATTACGGAATTTCGATACCATACTCTCAAAATGTATGTGAAGAATGGCAGATCCAATTGCAGTATTATATCGCTATTGGATATAAATCCGGAGCACCCCTCGCTGACGATCTGCGTGTAATAACCCCAAAAAATCAGGCCAACGCATATGAAGGGAAGAAATTCGCTCATAGGCGTATTGAAGATCGTGCCGAAAACGAGACCTAGTGCTCCGATCAAGACCCCCATGTTGATGGTGAGCCAGAACGCGCCGATCCTGGATCGTCTGTAGCGCTGCGCCACATCTTGCCATCCGAGCAAAGCAGCCAGGCGGAAATTCGATAAGGCTTCCGTAATATCCCACACGGCGCCGTGATAAGGCACTTCGTTACTTGCGATTTTCAGATTTCTCACCGGCAATCCATTTTCAGCTTCGTCTCCTGCTTCAGCAACAAAGACATGCGATCATTTTAAGGCGAACCCCTAGCAAAGCATGGAAACCGAGAATAGCCCCCTTATGCAAATTTACCCAAAACGGCTATCGCGACGCCTCATTGTGGACGGCGGTTAGAATAAGGCCAACCCGGAGAGCTGTTCTCTGTTGCGCTGTTGCCTGCTGGCGATTTGAACCAGCCAGTGTTATTCGACAAGCACAAAGGCAAAAGAGAGTGGCTGTCCTAAAGCCGGCGAGTGCAGAAAACTTCGGGAGGTTTTATGATCGACGATATTCTTGACCGGATGACGCTTGAGGAACAGGTTTCGCTGCTTGCGGGTGCCGATTTCTGGACCACCGTGCCAGTTGAGCGTCTCGGCGTTCCGAAGATCAAGGTCACGGATGGTCCGAATGGCGCGCGAGGTGCCGGCTCGCTGGTCGCCGGCGTCAATGCGGCCTGCTTTCCGGTTGCCATCGCGCTTGGCGCGACATGGAACCCGGCGCTAGTCGAACGCATGGGTGTGGCGCTGGCCGGCCAGGCGAAGAGCAAGGGCGCTGCCGTCCTGCTGGCGCCCACGGTCAATATCCATCGTTCAGGCCTGAATGGCCGCAATTTCGAATGCTACTCCGAAGATCCGATGCTGACGGCAGCGCTCGCGGTTGCCTATATCCAGGGCGTGCAGAGCCAGGGTGTTGCCGCGACGATCAAGCATTTCGCCGGCAATGAGTCCGAGATCGAACGACAGACGATGTCGTCGGATATTGACGAGCGCGCGCTTCGCGAAATCTACCTGCCGCCGTTCGAACAGGCCGTGAAGAAGGCCGGCGTGATGGCGGTCATGTCCTCCTACAATAGATTGAACGGCACCTATACCAGCGAGCACCCCTGGCTGCTGACAAAGGTCCTGCGTGAAGAATGGGGTTTCGACGGTATCGTCATGTCTGACTGGTTCGGTTCGCATTCGACCGTAGCAACGGTCAATGCCGGGCTCGATCTGGAAATGCCGGGGCCGTCGCGCGATCGCGGCGAAAAGCTCGTGAAGGCGGTACGGAACGGTGAGGTCAAGCCCGAGACCGTCCGTGCGACCGCCGGCCGCATCCTGACGCTGCTTGAACGCGTCGGCGCCTTCGAGATCACCCCGGATTTGACGGAGCATGCGTCGGATTTGCCCGAGGATAGGGCTCTGATCCGTCAGCTTGGCGCCGAAGGCGCGGTTCTCCTTAAGAATGATGGCATTCTACCGCTGCAAAAACCAGGGCTCGGGCATGTGGCCGTTATCGGGCCGAATGCCGCCGAGGCGCGCGTCATGGGCGGCGGCAGTGCCCAGATTGCCGCTCATTATAAGATCAGCCCGCTTGAAGGCATCCGCGCGGCGCTATCGAATGCCAACAGCATCCGCTATGCCGCGGGCTGCCGCAACAATCGTCTGATCAATCTCTTTTCCGGCGAGATGCGAGTGGAATACTTCAAGGGCCAAAACTTGGCCGGTTCGCCGGTGGCGGCGGAGCCGGCGAATAAGGGTGAGTTCTTCTGGTTCGACCTGCCGTCCCCCGAGCTTGATCCGAGCGACTTCTCCGCGCGCATGACGGCTTTCTACACACCGACGGAAAGCGGCGAACACATCTTCGGCATGACCAATGCCGGCCTTGCCAAGCTCTATGTCGACGGCAGACTGGTCGTGAACGGTTATGACGGCTGGACGCGCGGCGACAATTATTTCGGCACGGCCAATGTCGAGCAGCGTCAGGGCGTACACCTTGAGGCCGGCCAGCAATATCAGATCGTTGTCGAGTATTGCTCTTCCGCGACGACCGAGGAGGGGATCAATCTGACGGCCGTCCGCTTCGGCGTGGAGAAACCTCTCGGCGAAGCGGACATGGGAGAGGCCGTCGAGACGGCACGTGCCGCTGATATCGCGCTGCTGTTCGTTGGCCGCGATGGGCAATGGGACACCGAAGGGCTCGATCTGCCCGACATGCGCCTGCCCGGCCGGCAGGAAGAGCTGATTGAAAGGGTGGCGGCGGTCAATGCCAATACGGTCGTCGTGCTGCAGACGGGCGGACCTATTGAGATGCCATGGCTCGACAAGGTCAAGGCTGTGCTGCAGATGTGGTATCCAGGCCAGGAACTTGGGAACGCCGTGGCCGATGTGCTGTTCGGCGACGCCGAGCCCGGTGGCCGCTTGCCTCAGACCTTCCCGAAGCGCCTGGCGGACAATTCCGCGATCACAGACGATGCCGCGATCTATCCCGGCAAGGACGGACATGTGCGCTACGCCGAAGGCGTTTTCGTCGGCTACCGTCACCATGATACGCGCGGCATCGAACCCTTGTTCCCCTTCGGTTTCGGTCTCGGTTATACGCGCTTTTCCTGGGGCGAGGGGCAGGCGTCGACGACGGAGATGGAACCCGACGGCATCACCGTCACGGTCGACCTCACCAATGTCGGCGACAGAGCGGGATCGGAACTGGTGCAGCTTTATGTGCGGCCGCTTGCCGCGACGGTAGAGCGACCGGACAAGGAGTTGCGCGCTTTTGCCAAGCTTCGGCTTGCTCCTGGAGAAACGGGCAGGGCGTCGCTGCTCGTCAAGCCCCGCGATCTCAGCTATTTCGATATGGAGACGAAGGCGTTCCGCGCCGCTGCCGGCCGCTACCAGCTTTTGCTGGCTGCCAACGCGACGGATATCCGCTCGGCGATCATGATCGAAAACCCCAGGGAATGGATCGGCAAAACCTCGGATCGCTCCATCTGACGTCGTAACAGGGTTGCCGTTAGTGGTCAGGCCATACAACTGCCGCTAACGACGGCGCATGCGCACGGGCGGGATACGCCCCGAAAATGAGGAGCCAAGCCCGTCGTCGGCAGCATGATCCGGCTGAAAGATCTGGCCGACCGGTTTTGGCCGTCCAAGAAAGAAGCCCTGGGCCTCGTCACAGCCTTCGGTGCGAAGAATCTCGAGCTGGTGATTGGTCTCGACGCCCTCGGCCAGAACGGGAATTTCAAGGCTCTTGCCGAGCGCGAGGACGGCGCGGACGATCGCCTTCGCCTGGATGCTGCGCTCCACCTCGCTCATGAAGGAGCGATCGAGCTTGATCTTGTCGAAAGGGAACGAGCGCAGCGTGTCGAGCGACGAATATCCCGTTCCGAAATCGTCGATTGCAATGGTGACGCCAAGCGTTCGGATCTGTCGCAGCACATGCAGGGTGCGGCTCTTGTCGGCGATGATGGTGGATTCGGTGATTTCCAGTTCGAGCCTTGCCGGAGACAAGCCAGTTTCAAGCAGGATCGAATGGATAAGCTTGGCAAGATCCGCATGGGCGAACTGCACTGGCGAGAGATTGACGGCGATCTTGTAGGGCCTGTCCCATGAGGCTGCCTGCCTGCAGGCTGTTCGCAACACCCATTCGCCGATCATGAGGATGGTACCGCTTTCCTCGGCGATCGGGATGAATTCCGATGGCGGAACCTGGCCATGTTCGGGATGGTTCCAGCGCGCCAGCACCTCGTAGCCGCAGATCTCGCCGGTGCTGACCGAGGTTTGCACCTGATAGTGCAGTTCGAGCTGATCCAGTTCGACGGCACGGCGCAGATCCTGGGCCAGCGTGTGTCGGGCGCGCGCTGCCTCGTCCATTCTGGATTCGTAGAAACAGACGGCGCGGCCGATATCGGCCTTGGCACGATACATCGCGAGATCGGCATTGCTGACAAGGCGCTCCTGGTCGATGCCGTCATCGGGATAAACGGCGACGCCGATGCTTGCTCCGGTCACGGTCTCGAAATCGTCGATGCGGATCGGCTCAAACATGGTCTTTTCCAGACGCGCCACGAAATCCAGCAACTCGCTCTGGTTCAAGAAGCGCTTGGCCGCCGCAAACTCGTCACCGCCGACGCGCGCGACAAACTCGCCGTCCTTGATGAGGCGAGCAAGTCGGCGTCCGATGGCCTTCAGGGCCTGATCGCCCGCCTTGTGGCCGCGCAGGTCATTGATCTCCTTGAAGCGGTCAAGATCTATGCCGATCACGGCGAGTTTTGCGCCGTCTTCCTTGGCGCGCTCCATCTCGCCGCGAAGATAGTCGCTGAAGCTGCAACGATTGGGCAAGCCGGTCAGCAGATCGTTGAGCGCCATATGCTGAAGCTTCTCGATGGATTCGCGCGAGGCGCGTTCATCGATCATGTAACTGGCGACGCCGGTGCCGATGATAAGCAGGCCGCCGCCGGCGACCGCAACGGCCATGGCGCTCAGCGCGTAGGAATCGGCAAGGCCGGCGTCAGTTGCCAATGGTGTGACCGATACGGCGCTCATCGCGGTAAAATGAAGTGCGACGACCGCAAGAACGAGGAGGACAAGAGCAGCCTGCGGCGCAAGACGCCAAGGTCGACGGATCGCCTGATTGAAGGCAAATGCCGCCAAGGTGACCGAAAGCACGACGGAGCTGATGACATAGCTTTGGTTCCATTCGACGATGCCATCGACGTGGTAAGCCATCATGCCGGTATAATGCATCGTCGCAATGGCAAGGCCGACGCCGGCGCCACCCAATTCCGGCGCTAGCCGCGGTGTGCGGGACAGCATCACTGCGAAACCAACGCTGGAGCCCGCCACGGCCAGCAGAAATGATGCCATCGTAAGGATCGGATCGAAGGTGACAGGAGCGCCGACCTCATAGGCCAGCATGGCAATGAAATGCGTGCACCAGACGGAGGAACCGGCGGCGACTGCTGTCAGGAAGATCCAGCCGCCGCGCTGCAGTCCTTGCGTTTTTTCTGCTCGCTGCAGCAAGCCGAGCGTGATCCATCCACCGCTGATACAGACGAATGCTGCAAGAAGAACGAGCCACAAATTATGTTCTGTGACGATGCATGAAAGAACGCGCACGCAGAAATCCCAAATCTATTTTGTGGCAGCGACAGATCCTTAATAGGCCGTCGTCGCGCCGGAAATCGCCGCGCAGATCCTTCGTGGATGAACACTGAAGATCGCGTAAAGACGCTTGCTACAAATCGCGTGAAACTGCGCTTCCGCACTGGTTTGTGATCTCATCATCACGTCGCGGATCAGCCATTAGAGCCGCGCTTCCCGCCATTTCAACGATCGGCTCGAATTTGGCAAGCAGCGAAGGTGATCTCTCGTCAGAACTCTGATCCGAGAACTGACTCCAATATTCGAAGCTTAAATTTGGTTTCAAGTAACTCTGTTGGAAATACAGCAAATCCTAAAATGTAATGCTGGATATTAGCCGAATATCAATCTTTATGCGCGACAATGTATTTAAGTATATTTGAAAATTATACTAAGCATGGATTGTGCTTAGTATGTTATGCAATTTCCATTATATGAAAGCTCGTTCGTGAAGAGACCGAAAGCCCGCATCAGACCCTTCCGCAGACTTCAGCAGCTATCGCGAAAGCTGATGGCTGATCGAGCCGGGAACTTCGCTACGGTCACGGTCTTGCTTGCGGTTCCCCTGATTGCCGCTGCCGGAATGGCAATAGACATCACCAACGCGCTGATGGCCAGAACCGAGCTTTATAATGCGGCGGATGCTGCAGCGCTCGGCGCGATCGCTGACTCGTCGCCAGCGGTCGCCGCCGCGCTGAAGATGACCAGCGACGGCACCGTCAGCGTCGGTCAGGATGATGCACGGAAACTCTTCTTCGGCCAGACGTCCGGCGACCTGCAAAATGTGCCTGTCAACGTGAATATTTCGGTCAACAGGGTTTCGAATGTCGTCAAGTCGACGGTGAACTTCTCCGCCAGCGTGCCGACGACTCTGATGCAGATCATGGGGCAAACCTCGATCCCGATCAGCGGCACGGCTTCCGCGCAATATCAGACGGCAAGCTTCATCGATTTCTACATGTTGTTGGATAACACGCCTTCGATGGGTGTGGGCGCCACTTCGGATGACATCGCGATGATGCAAAAGAACACCACCGACACCTGTGCTTTCGCTTGTCACAATCTGGATACCACTAATAATTATTATAACTTAGCGAAACGTCTTAATGTCAAGATGCGTATCGATGTGGTACGGCAGGCAACGCAATCGCTGACGGATACGGCTGTCACTAACCGCTCGACCCCCGACCAGTATCGCATGGCCGTCTACACGTTCGGTACCAAGGCGGAAAGCGCGGGTCTGACCAGCGTGTCCGCTCTGTCTTCCGATATGGCTCAGGTTAAGACCTCCACCGGCGCGGTCGATCTGATGACCACGCCCAAACAGAATTACAACAACGACCAGGACACGAGCTTCGACACGATGTTGACGCAGCTCCAGCCGATCGTCGGCACGGGCGGCGGCGGAACGACAAGCTCGGATCGCGCTAAAGTGCTGTTCTTCGTGACCGATGGGGTTGGCGATAGCTACAAGCCCAGCACGTGCACCAAGCCGACGACGGGTGGTCGCTGTCAGGAGCCGCTCGATATATCCTTCTGCAAGCCACTGAAGGACCAGAACGTCAAGATTGCCATTCTTTATACGACCTATTTCCCGCTGCCGCAGAATCCTTGGTACAATACCTGGATTGCGCCGTTCCAATCGCAGATCGGCACGAACCTGCAAAACTGCGCGTCGCCCGGCCTCTATTTCGAAGTCAGCCCGACACAGGGTATTTCAGATGCGATGAATGCACTGTTCCTGAAGGTCATTCGGACGCCTCGACTGACAGGCTGACGGGTGCATCCGATGACCGACCAGGTCGTGCCGTCGCACGATTGTCTGCGCGGCCGTGCATGTGAGGGTGGCTCCTGGCTCCAACGCGATAGAACTCGCCCATCATGCGGGTGCTTCGGGTTCGAGACGGAGCTGCTTCCAACGAGCCTCTTATTTGCAACGACTGTGACCTGCTCGCCATCCATCGATCAAAATTAAGGAATTTCGATTTTCTGAAGGGATTATAGAGCGCTACGCAGCATCGCTACGCGATTTGCGCTCGCAAATGAGCTGCTCCTATCGGTCTCTCAAGCGGTTGGCTGTCGCCCGGTCAGAGCATCGCGTGGAGCGCGCGACGGCATATGCCGCTTAGGCCCACGGGTGGGCTACGCCGTGACCAGCGTTTTGACCAGGCCTATGATCTTCTGCCGTGTCTTTGTGTCCTTGATCTTCGCAAAGGCGCGATTGAGTTCGGCACCTTCATCAGATGAAAGGAAGCTGACGAGGTCATTCTTGACGCCCATTGCCTCGTTTGCCGAAGCATTGGAATGGGCTACCGGGTTGTCGAAGAAATGCGAAATCGACACGCCGAGGCAGTCTGCAACACGCTGCAACCGGCTGGCGCCGACGCGATTTGTGCCCTTCTCATATTTCTGGACCTGCTGAAACGTCACGTTCAGCCCTTCGGCAAGCGCCGTCTGGCTCATGCCCAACATGCGCCGTTGCATCCGGATGCGTCTTCCGACCTCGATATCGATTGGGCTGGGTGGCTTTCGCTTCGACGTATCTTGCATAGACCCTCTTTCTGGCGATGGTGCAGCCCATCGAACTGCGGGGGGTCGACGGGCGGGAGGCTGCGGGATCCTGGACATCATGTCGGCAGAGCCCTCGACTTATGACTGCCGGGTGTCATATGAGACGGCAATGTCAATTCATCCCGGCCGTCGTCACGGCATCCGATTCTTGCGCATTTGGTACAATGTTTGCGCTATCTGAACATTACGAAGGGCGTCACGCGGACACCCCTAGCCCGACACGCGGCCTAGTTTACAGCCGATTCGCGGCCGATTTGCCTTATCGTATCGATAAAGGCCCTGAGTTTTGGCGCCAGCTCGGCTCGACGCGGAAAGTATAGAAAAAGGCCGCCCTCGGTGACGGCGTAGTCGGCCAATACATGAACCAGTCGGCCAGCCTGGATGTCCGCCTGCACCAACGGTTCGAAGGCATAGGCAAGTCCGATGCCTGCCAGTGCAAGCTCTATCGCCGAATGCGCTTCTGTCACGATCGCTTGACCGCCGACCGTGACGGCCACATCCCGGCCGTCCTCGACGAATTCCCATTGATAGAGACCGCCGGAGCGGATGAGCCGGTAACCAATGCAATTATGATTGGAAAGTTCTCCCAGTGTCGTCGGTCGTCCATGGTGGCCGATATAGGCGGGGGAGGCGACCACGACCGAGCGAAAGGGAGGGGTGAGACGGATCGCCACCATATCCTGAGCAATCATTTCGCCGATACGTATACCGGCATCGAAGCCCTCGGAGACGATGTCGGTCAGTCGCTCGTCGGAAAAGATTTCCACCTCGACCTCGGGATAGCGTTCGGCCATCGCGGCGATCACCCGCGTGACAGCAAGCGGCAGGCAGACGCGCGCGGCATTGATGCGCAAAAGGCCGCTTGGCCTTCCCTTGACGGCGCGGATGCGCTCGATCCGTTCGTGAATATCCTGCAAAGCTGGCGTCACGGTGCCGATCAGGCTCCTGCCGGCTTCTGTCAGCGCCACGCTGCGGGTCGTCCGCGCGAAAAGCGGCTGGCCGAGCCGTTCTTCTACCAATCGGACGGCATGGCTGACAGCAGATGCACTCATCCCCAGTTCACTGGCAGCAGCGGCGAAACCGCCGCGGCGGGCCACGGCGACGATAACGGGAAGGTGAGGCAGCAGATCGCGATCCATTCATGAACTGTATCGCACAATGCATGCGAATTAAATGATCTTATCGCAGGGCGGGAAAGGGGGAATCCTGTGCAGGTCAAATCGCCGACGGGCTTCATCGACCATCCGGACGAGGCCGGACGCGGCAATGAGGAGCACATCCATGAGCATGGAATTCTACACTCTCGGCAATAGCGGCCTGAAAGTAACGCGGCTTGCCCTCGGCACCATGACCTTCGGCACGGAATGGGGCTGGGGGTCGGACAAGGCGACAGCTCGCGCCATCTTCGACGCCTATGTCGAGGCTGGCGGCAATTTCTTCGATACCGCGGATGCCTATACCGGCGGCACGTCGGAAACCTGGCTCGGCGAGTTCATCGCCGAACGCGGACTGCGCGACGAGGCGGTGATCGCGACTAAATTCAGCATGAACCTTCAGGCACACACACCGAACGCCGCCGGCAATGGCCGCAAGAACATACTGCGCGCCGTCGAGGGCTCGCTGAAGCGGCTCAACTCCGACCATATCGATCTTTATTTGATGCATTGCTGGGACCGCCTGACACCGCCCGAGGAGGTCATGCGTACGTTTGACGATCTCGTCCGTTCGGGAAAGGTGCTTCACGTCGGCCTGTCGGACGTGCCGGCCTGGTACGCGAGCCGCGCCCAGGCCATTGCCGAACACAGAGGCTATGCGCCAATATCGGCATTGCAGCTCGAATATTCGCTGGCGGAGCGCAATATCGAGAATGAGTTCATCCCCTTCGGCACGCGCTATGGCGCCGGCATCATGGCGTGGAGCCCGCTGGCGAGCGGCCTTCTGAGCGGCAAGTACCGCCCGAGCGCGGCGGAGCCGACGGCCGGTCGGCTCGAGACCGTGCGAGGGACGACAAATCCGGGCTTTCAGAAATTCAACGAGCGCAACTGGGCAATCGTTGCCGAACTGGAAAACGTATCTGCCGAGCTTGGGCGCAGCATGGCGCAGGTGGCGGTAAACTGGGTAATGACCCAACCGGGCGTGGCCTCGGTCATCATCGGCGCAACGAAGCTGGAGCAGCTGAACGACAACCTCGGCGCATTGGATTTCGAGATTCCCTCGGAGTTACGGCAGAGGCTCGACGATGTCAGCGCCTTGCAGCCGACCTTCCCTTATTCCTTCTTCGGATCTGAGATCCAGGGCGCTATGACCGGCGGTCAGACGGTGGGCGACAAGCCGGCCGGTTACTATCCGGATCTGAATATTTCGGGGAAGTTTGCCGGCGTCAGCTAAACCTGCAGGCAACGACCTACGAAGCGCCGGCAGCGATGCCGGCCCAAAACCGTTATAGTGCCAGAGTCCTTGTTTCCGCCGAGTTCTGCTGCTACTGAGCGCGCAGTAGCCCGTAAGGGCAATGAAATCCGGTCGCAGCCCACCCGGTCAAAACAAGGGATCCTGAATTATGAAGACTATCGTCGTCTGCTCCGGCGGATTGGACTCCGTTTCGCTCGCCCACAAGGTGGCGGCCGAACATCAGCTCATCGGCCTCGTGTCTTTCGATTACGGCCAACGGCATCGCAAGGAAGTGGAATTCGCTGCAGCCTGCGCCAAGCGTCTCGGCGTACCGCATGAGATCATCGACATCACCGCCATCGGCAAGCACCTGACCGGATCGGCGCTCACTGACGACATAGATGTGCCTGATGGGCACTATGCCGAAGAGACCATGAAGGCGACCGTCGTGCCGAACCGTAATGCGATCATGCTCGCAATCGCTTTCGGGCTTGCGGCGGCGCAAAAGGCGGATGCTGTCGCTGTCGCTGTCCATGGCGGCGATCACTTCATCTATCCGGATTGCCGGCCGGGCTTCATCGATGCCTTCCAGCAGATGCAGAACCACGCTCTGGAAGGCTATGCCAGCGTCTCGCTCTATGCGCCTTTTGTGACTATTTCGAAGGCGGATATCGTCACGGACGGCGCGCGGCATCAGACGCCCTTCGCCGAAACCTGGTCCTGCTACAAGGGCGGCACTCGCCATTGCGGGCGCTGCGGCACCTGCGTCGAGCGGCGCGAAGCCTTCCATCTTGCCGACGTCGAAGACCCCACGGATTACGAGGATCCCGATTTCTGGGTAGCCGCGACGACGGGCTTTTCGGCGCAGGAGGTGAAGTGATGTTCCGCATCACCAAGGAGTTTCATTTTTCCGCCTCGCACCAGCTGGCGCATCTTCCCGACGATCATCAATGCGCGCGGCTGCATGGGCACAACTACATCGTCGTGGTGGAGCTTTCGGCCGCCGAGCTCGACGGCAATGGCTTCGTGCGTGACTATCATGAGCTTCAGCCGCTGAAGCGCTATATCGACGACAATTTCGACCATCGCCATCTGAACGATGTCCTTGGCCATGGCCGCGTCACGTCGGAGTGTCTCGCCAGGCATTTCTACGATTGGTGCAAGGCCCGTCTGCCCGAGACGTCGGCGGTGCGCGTCAGCGAGACGCCGAAGACCTGGGCGGAATACCGGCCATGAGCGAGGCGCGAATTCGCGTCAGCGAAATATTCGGACCGACGATCCAGGGTGAGGGCATCCTGATCGGCCTCCCCACGATTTTCGTGCGCACCGGCGGCTGCGACTACCGCTGTTCCTGGTGCGATACGCTGCACGCGGTCGACAGCGATTATCGCGATCAATGGCAGCCGCTGTCGGTCGAGGAGGTCTGGCTGGAGGTGACGAGGCTTTCCGGCGGCAGGCCGCTGACGATATCGCTCTCGGGCGGCAATCCGGCCATCCAGCCACTCGGTCCGCTGGTTGCCCGCGGTCATAGGGAAGGCTATCGCTTCGCGCTGGAAACGCAGGGGAGCGTCGCCAAAGAATGGTTCGCTGAGCTCGACACGCTTGTGTTGAGCCCCAAGCCGCCATCAAGCGGCATGGTGACGGATTGGGGCGCCTTCGACGATTGTCTGCGCATGGCGGCGGAAAAGCCGCAGGTCGCGCTGAAGATCGTCGTGTTTGATGATGGCGACTATGCCTACGCGCGCTCGGCTGCCTCTCGCTATCCGCAACTGCCTGTTTATCTGCAGCCCGGCAACCATACGCCGCCGCCCCCCGATGCCGACGATGCTATCGTCGACATCGAGGGTGTCATGGAACGGATGCGCTGGCTCGTGGACAAAGTCAGCGATGACAGGTGGTTTGAGGCGCGGGTCCTACCGCAATTGCATGTGCTCCTCTGGGGCAACAAGCGCGGTGTTTGAGCAGGGCCGGAGCCGGGGAGGCCGTCGCCTTCTCTTCTGCGGCCGCAACATAACTCAACATTTTCGAACACAGCTTCACGAGGCACCTGCTATTTTCCCCGAGCTTCAACTTTTGGAAAGGCATCGTGTCGGAAGAAACCTATGACCGAGCATGGGTAGCGCTTGTCACCTTCTCGTGGGAGCTGCATCACGGACGTGAACGTGACAGATCAACGGTCCGGTGAGATAATTTTGTGCGCGAAGGATCGCGCGCCCGGCATTCCAGCGAAGGCAGCGACCCGCGACATGGCGTTTTCCGAACAATCTCATATTCTTATCGTCGAGGACGACACCGATATAGCGGGCATGCTGGTCGAGCTCGTGACGAGCAACGGTTTCAGGGCAATCTCCGCGTCAAACGGCGCTGATATGGATCGCCTGCTTTCGCGGCAAGACTTCGATCTCATCGTGCTCGATGCCATGCTTCCCGGCGAGGATGGTTTCAGCATCTGCCGGCGGCTGCGCGCAGATCGAACCGTTCCAATCCTTATGCTGACCGCCCTGCACGAGGACGTCGACCGGATTCTAGGCCTCGAACTCGGGGCTGATGACTATGTGACAAAACCCTTTAATTCCCGCGAGTTGGTGGCCCGCATTAAAAGTATCTTGCGAAGAGCCGCTTACACCAAGCAACCCGATGATAGCTTGGTGCCCTTGTCTTTCGCCGGCTGGCGCATCGATCCGAAAAGCCGGCAGCTCTTCGATGCGGACGGGGCAGAGGTCTCCATGACGACGGCGGAGTTCGACCTGCTCCTGGCCTTCTGCCGCAACCCCAACAGGATACTGACGCGCGAGCAGCTTTTGTCGATGACGCATGCTGGTTCGGCCGGACCGGTCGAGCGCAGCATCGACGCTCACATCAGCCGCGTGCGCCAGAAAATCGAGCCCAATCTCAAGGAGCCTTCCTTCATCAAGACCGTACGGCTCGGAGGCTATCTGTTTGCTTCCAAGGTGGAGCGATTGACATGATGAGCTTTCGCGCCGCCTCCATCCGTACGCAGATCCTCATTTTGGCGACGCTGTTGACCATTCTCGTTTCCGTCGTTGCCACGGTCTCCGAACCGTACATCTATGGTCGGCATGACAAGGGCATCCAGATCGGCCTGCTGGCGGGCAGGATCGAGTTGGTCCTCGACCAGTTCCGGCGCACCCGTTCGGTCGAAGAGGAAGCTGCCGTTCTGAAGTCTGCCGCCGATCTTGGCGTTTTGGTGGAGAAGGCACCCGCCGCGCAAACCCGAACGGAAGGCGATGCCAACGCGTCGAGCGACATCCCGACACGCGTGCGTGGCTTGCTCGAAAGCAGTTTTTCTCAATCTATCGAGTGGCTGTTTATCGGCGCGACGCAACCCGATGCCCTCGTGGTGAAAGTGGATGCCGAACGCGCGCTTATCTTTCACATGCCGGTCTTTTCGCCTTACCTCTGGCTCCTTCCGGCTGTGGCAAGCGGGATCTTGAAGATCGTCATTCCGATTGCGCTTCTGGCCTATTTCAGCAGTCGGCTAATCACCCGACCGGTCGCCCGTTTCGCCGCGGCCGCCGAGGAGGCCAGCATGGATGACAATCTCGAGAAGCCCTTCGTCACGGAGGGAGCGATGGAAATCAGGAGCCTTGCTACCTCGCTCAATGTCATGCGCAGTCGGATATTGGAGATGGTCGACAGTCGGACGCGGATGCTGAGCTCGATCAGCCATGACTTGAGGACTCCGCTGACACGACTGCGGATGCGGGTCGAGCGCTGCGAACAACAGGATCTGCAGCGTCAGATGCTTGCCGATATCACCACCTTGGGCGCCATGATCGATGAGAGCCTGGCGTTCCTGACGAATGCCTCTCATAGCGTGCCGTCCCGCAAGGTGGATATTTCCAGCCTGCTTCAGACGATCGCGACGGATTTTTCGGAGACGGGCATCGATGTGAGCTTCGTTGGGCCACGTCGGCTCACCTGCATGTGCAAGCCGCAGTCCATCACGCGGGCCGTGAGCAACCTGGTCGAAAATGCCTCCCGCTACGCAAGTTGGATCGAAATCGGACTGCAGAGTGCGGCTAACGGTGGCGTGCTGATCAGGGTCAGCGACAACGGCCCGGGCTTAAGCGACAAGCTCAAGGCGCGGGTTCTTGAGCCTTTCTTCAAGGCAGACAAGGCCCGCACGACGGGTGCTGGCGGTGGTTTCGGTCTCGGCTTGCCGACCGCGGAAGGCATCGTGCGAAAAGGCCACAATGGAAGATTGACCTTGCTCGACCGCAAGCCCAATGGCCTCATCGTGGAGATCATGCTCCCGCCGGGGCATGATCAGGTCGTGGTCCGATTGGCCGGCGCGTCACGCAAGGTGCCCGAGACGCATTAGATCGCCACTCTGATCGGCGATCATAAGCGAAGTCTGGCCGTCGTTCCCACGGCGTATGCGTGCGGCAGGCATTTAGGCTCTTTGGCCCATGGTCGCAATCCAGGCGAACATTTCCGAACATTAAAGAAAACACCGCAATCCGGCGGCGCAATAGAACTCGCTCTGGGAAACTCCATTCACATTCCTCCAGGAGCTCAATCATTGTTGAGAAGATCTATCGCCGGCGTCGCGCTGATTGCCTTGTGCTCGGCTGTTGCGGGCTGCACGACCGCCGATCCGACCGTCTATTCCGGTCTGGCCTCGGCGCCGCAGCTCCAGCCTAATAGCCAGGACGAAACCGGCCGTATGCCCTACCGGTACAAGGGGCAGGTCGATTGGCGGTTGTATAGCAAGATCATCGTCGACCCTGTCTCGATCTACAACGGTTCGGACAATCAGTTCGTCAAGATGGCCGAAGGAGACAAGTCGTTGCTCGCAAGCTATATGCGGGAGCAATTTACTGAAAAGCTCAGAACACGCTTTGCAATCGCAAACATTCCCGGCCCTGCCACCTTAAGACTTCGTTTGACGCTCACCGGAGCAAAGACGACCACGCCGGTCCTCGGTCCCTTCTCGCACATCGATGTAGGTGGTGGTGCCTATAATGCCGTTCAGGCGGCACGCGGTCGCGAGGGCTCCATGACGGGCTCGGTGAATTATGCCGTCGAGCTCTACGATACCGTGAGCAATCGCCTTCTACTCGCCTACGTGACCAAGCAATATCCGAACGCCATGAATGTCGGCGCGAGCTTTTCGTCGCTGGCGGCCTCCAAGGTCGGCATTCGCAAAGGCGCCGATGCTTTGCTGGTGGAGATGAAGTGACCTGATGCCTGCGCTCGCCGCTATCATCCGATCGGCTTGCGCAGCAATTGCCCGCACAGCCTCAAGATTTGCTGCGCTCGGAGCTATCGGCGACGTCTTGCGCCGTGCGGTCCGGATCGGCTTCAAAGATCTCCGATAGGGTCTTCAGGATGCGCTGCACGCCCGGATGGTCGCAGGTATAGTATCGGAATTGCGCTTGACGGCGCACCTTGACGATTCCCGACTGATGAAGCCGCGTCAAATGCTGGCTGAGAGCCGATTGCGATATTCCAAGCCTCTTGGCGAGGCTGTTGACGTCCTCCTCGTGATCCGACAGGTGGATACAAACCTCCAGGCGTTTCGGATTGGAGAGTTGGCTTAGAAGATCTGCATGGTAAATGAGGCGCTCATCTTCTTTTGTCTGATCTGAATACATGACGCGACCGATCGTTATTAGCGAAGCTGTTCAATCTTCGGAGGTCAGGCGACATGCGATAATAAACGCGAACGTTGCAAAATTATATTCTGATTTGTTGCAAAACGTTGCGCCCACGCGGAGCAACCGGACCTCCCACTCAGGCCAATTGTCGTTTATCGGCCTTTCGTGACGCGACAACTAGGGCCTGAGCGCAATTTGGGAATATGTGCGCAAGTCGTTTTGCAATTATTCTGTAACAAAATCGAACCGACTGCCTTGTTTTTGTCCGGCTTTTGACATCGCAATGCTAATTAAGCGGTTTATCTTCTGCTCTAACGAACAGGAGCAAACCATGACCCACAGGGACTTGACGATCGCTGAAGTTCTTGAAGATCCGCTGATCCGACAGGTCATGCGCGCGGATCGCATATCTGTCGCCGGAATGGCGAACCTGTTGCAAGATGCGGCACTCAGACTTCAGCGCGCGGAGACGGTCGGACGCGATGCCGGCCAGGACCTGTCGGTCGGCCTGAAGCCGATGGCTCGCATCCGCCTGCGTTCTGGCACGCAGGCCGATCTGCGCTGAAGCCATGAGTTGCGTGTGGCGACGACAATCGCCGGGTAATCGGCGATTGTCGTCGCGAAGATTCAATTCCCTGTAGTTGAGTAAACAGGCGGCCCACGGCCCAGGATCGAGAGCCTGTCTACCGGCGGCCGTTTGTTAAAGCGTCCCGCTGCGGTTGAGCGAAATCGCATACACGCTTGTGGTCGCTGTTATGAACAGCCTGTGCTTGCCGCGCCCGCCGAAGCAAAGGTTGGAAACCGTTTCCGGCACCAGGATCTTGCCCATTACATGCCCGTCCGGCGCGATGCAATGCACGCCGTCGGCCGCCGACGACCAGAGATTGCCGTCGGTGTCGAGCCGCATGCCGTCGGCGCAGCCTGGCGAAATCGCATGGAACACTTCTCCCCCCGATAGGCGCCAGTTTTCGCCGACGCTAAAGACGCGGATGTGCTGCGGATCACCGCTATGCATGCGGCCGGTATCGGCGACATAAAGCTTTTTCTCGTCGGGGCTGAACGCGAGCCCGTTCGGGCAATTGAAGTCCGTCAGCACCGCCTGCATGGCGCCGGAGGGATCGACGCGATAGACGTTACAGTGCAGTTCCTGCTCGCTTCTATGCCCCTCGTAATCCGTCGCGATGCCGTAATGGGGATCGGTGAACCAAATGGCGCCATCCGAGGCGACGATGACATCGTTGGGCGAATTCAGCCGCTTGCCGTCATAGCTGTCGGCGATCACCGTGATCGATCCGTCGAACTCCGTACGCGTCACGCGCCTGCCGCCATGCTCGCAGCTGACGAGCCGGCCCTGACGGTCGCGCGTATGGCCATTGGAGAAATTCGACGGCTCACGAAAGACGCTGGTGCCGACACCCGGGATCCAGCGCATGATGCGGTTGTTGGGGATATCGGAGAACAGCAGGCAATTCAGGTCTCCGAACCAGACCGGGCCTTCCACCCAGTCGAACCCGGTGGCAATCTGCTTGACGGGAGCGTTGCCGAGGACGAATTTCCCGAAGACCGGGTCGATGATCTCGAAGAACGACATTGTGACAATACCTCCCATAATGTTACACCGCCTGATCGATGTGTTATCGATAACATATCCAAATCAGTCCGCAAGCAGGGAGGATAGTGCATGAGCCACATTCTGGCGTCGAGTGTCTTGAGCGATAAGGGTGTGATGACGTTGCTGACATCGGCAATTTCGGCCGCCGCCGCGATGGGTCAACCGCAATGCATCGTCATCGTCGATCAGAGCGGCATGACGCTCGGTTCGTTCCGCATGCGCGGCTCGCGTTTCCAGTCGCTGAAAAGCGCGCTTGCCAAGGCGCGGACCGCTGCCTCGATAGGCGCGCCGAGCCATTCCCTGCCTGAGCATGCCAGGTTGCTGCTGGCTGCTGCAACGCAAGGGGAGGCGACGGGACTGCGCGGCGGCCTGCCGATCCGCTTTTCGGGTACGGTCGTTGGCGGGATCGGTGTCGGATCGGGCTCCGGCGAGCAGGATGAGCAGGTCGCCCTTGCTGCCCTCACGGCGATTGGTGCCGATCTCGAATAAGATGAGCCTGTCGGGTGAGATCCGCCCTCGTCTTGGACGGATCTCAGGCCGTTCCTCGTCGGTCAGGCAAAGACGATCTGTGCTTTCATGGCCTTGCTGCGATCCGAGGCGATCTCGAATGCGCTGATCGCATCGGCAAGCGGCACCGAATGGGTGATGAGCGGGCGCACGTCGATCAGGCGCTTGCGCATCAGGTCGACGCCGACGGCAAATTCCTCATGGAAGCGGAAGGAACCGCGCAGTTCCAGTTCCTTGGCCGTGATCGCCATCATCGGTAGCGTCATGTCGCCGCCGAGACCGAGCTGCACGATAATGCCGCGTGGCCTCAGCGCCGCGATCCCACCAACAAGAGCGGCAGCAGCGCCCGAGCACTCGTAGAGCACATCGAAAGTACCCTTGTCGGCCGAATAGGCGGCAAGCGCTTCAGGCTCGTCCTTGGTGTTGATGATCCTGTCGGCGCCTGCTTGCTTTGCGAGCGACAGCGTGAAATCCGAAAGGTCGGTCGCCACGATCTCGGCCGCGCCCGCGCGCCGCGCTGCGAGGATCGACAAAACGCCGATCGGACCGCAACCGGTCACGAGAACCCGCTTGCCGAGCATCTCGCCGGCGCGTCTCGTCGCATGCAGGGTGACGGCAAGCGGTTCTGCCATGGCCGCTTCGCCAGGTGTCAGGCCATCCGCCGGAACGCATTGGATCGCGTCTGCAACCAGCGTCTCGCGAAACGCGCCCTGAATATGCGGAAAGGGCATGGCGCTGCCGTAGAAGCGCATGTTGAGGCACTGATTGTGCAAGCCCTGCTGGCAGTAGCGGCAGGTCCGGCAGGAGCGGGAAGGAGAGACGGCGACGAGCTGGCCGATCTCAAGGCCCTCCACGCCGGACCCGAGTGCAACAACAGTCGCGCTGACCTCATGTCCAAGGATCATTGGCTGCTTCAAGCGAACGGTGCCGAAGCCGCCGTGATGATAATAATGTAGGTCGCTGCCGCAGACCCCGCCGGTCGCCAGTCTCAACTTGACCTCTCCAGCGCCCGGTTCCTCCTCCGGATACTCCTCGATCCGCACATCCTTGGCGGCGTGAGCGACAATGGCCTTCATGTCTTTCTCCTCAAAGAACGGGTGTGGGCAGCGGCTGGCCGGCAAAGTGTGCTGCGAGATTGTCGCGCACGAGCTGGCCCATGGCCTTGCGCGTCTCAATCGTGCCGGAGGCATGATGCGGCTGCAGCAGCACATTGTCGAGCGCCAGAAAGCGTGGGTTGAGCTTTGGCTCGCCTTCGAAGACGTCGAGCGCCGCCGATCCCAGCTTGCCGGTCTCGAGCGCCTCGAGGAGGGCTTCCTCATCGATATTGGAGGCTCTGGATATATTGATCAGCATACCCTCCGGCCCGAGCGCCTCGATCACCTGGCGTCCGACGATATGGCGGGTCGCGGCCGATGCAGCAAGCGTCACGAACAGGAAATCAGATTGCCGTGCCAGTTCAACGGGATCGGCTACGAACTTCATGTCGGATGCGAAAGATTTTGCCTCGACATCGGAATAGGCGATCTGCAGGTTGAAGCCCTTCAGGCGCTTGGCGACCTCGAAACCGATGCGGCCGAGGCCGAGCACGCCGGCGCGCCGTCCCCAGACGCGGCGCTTGAGGGGATAGAGACCCTTCCCAGCCCAGCTGCCGTCGCGCACCCATGTTTCAGCGCCCAGCATGCCGCGCGATTGGCACAGCATCATGGCGACACCCAGATCGGCAACGTCATTGGTCAACACGTCAGGCGTATTCGTGACACGGATGCCACGTTCGCGGCAGGCTTGCAGATCGACCGCGTCGAAGCCGACGCCATAGACCGAGATGAGCTGCAGATTGGGGCAGGCTTCGATCATGCCGCGATTGGCGCCAAGTTCACCGCGTGTCGCGATCGCCTTGATCGATGGGCCGACCTCGGCCAGAAGCTTGGCTTTGTCGGTAGCCTCGAAATAACGATGGACCTGAAACGCTGCATCGAGCGGTTCCTGATCCCATTGCGGATAAGGCCCGATCTGCAGAATTGGCAGCTTGTCCATCTTTCGTCTCCTCACTTGACATCGAATGTTATCGATAACATAAACAGGGAGAACAGTCTTTGTCGAGATAAAAAACGGAGGAAACCGTGTCTCTTGGCCTCTTCGATCTAAAAGGGCGGCGCGCCCTGATTACCGGTTCATCGCAAGGTATCGGGCTTGCGCTCGCCAAGGGCTTGGCGGCGGCGGGCGCCGAACTGGTGCTCAACGGACGCGACGAGGAAAAGCTCGCCAAGGCGGCGGGTAGCTTCGACGGCAAGGTACATATTCTGCCATTCGATGCCACGGATCATGAGGCCGCGCGCCGCGCGGTGGATGCTTTCGAGGCGGACAAGGGCGCGATCGACATCCTGGTCAACAATGCCGGAATGCAGTTCCGCACGCCGCTGGAAGATTTCCCCGCAGACGCCTTCGAACGGTTGCTGCGCACCAACGTATCGAGCGTCTTCAATGTCGGTCAGGCCGTCGCGCGCCATATGATCAAGCGCGGCGCCGGCAAGATCATCAACATTGCCAGCGTCCAGACGGCGCTGGCACGGCCGTCGATCGCGCCTTATACGGCAACCAAGGGCGCCGTCGGCAATCTCACCAAGGGCATGGCGACGGATTGGGCCAAATACGGGCTGCAATGCAACGCCATCGCCCCCGGCTATTTCGACACGCCATTGAATGCGGCGCTCGTCGCCGACGCCGATTTCTCCGCGTGGCTCGAAAAGCGCACGCCGGCCGGCCGTTGGGGGCAGGTCGAAGAACTGGTCGGCGCCTGCATTTTCCTGGCGTCCGACGCATCCTCCTTTGTCAACGGTCATGTGCTTTATGTCGATGGCGGCATCACAGCCTCGCTCTGATAAGGTGCAGCCACGCCGCTTCGTCGTCATGGGCGTCAACGGCTGTGGCAAGTCCTCGGTCGGTGCAGCACTCGCTGCTCGTCTTGCTGGTGTCTATGTCGAGGGAGACAACGTGCATCCGCCGGCCAATGTCGCCAAGATGAGCGCCGGCATCCCGTTGACCGACGCTGATCGCTGGCCATGGCTCGACAGGGTCGGCGCGCGCCTGGCACTGGCGGACGATACGGCGCTGATCGGATGCTCGGCCCTGAAGCGCGTCTATCGCGATCGGATCCGCTCCCTCGTCGGCGCGCCGGTTTCCTTCATCCATCTCGACGGCACGAAGGAGACCATCCTTCGGCGCCTGGAGGCGCGGCGGGATCATTTCATGCCGTCTGCCTCGCTGGAGAGCCAATTTGCAGCACTTGAGCCGCCCGGTGCAGACGAGCAAGCTATCACTGTCAATATCGACCAGCCGCTGGATATGGTCGTGGCGGCGATCATCGCCGCATTGGAGGAGGAGCAGTTATGAGCAACAAGGTGGCGCTGATCGGCGCCGGTGCGATGGGCGGTGCTATTGGCGCCCGCCTGGTGGAGACTGGCAACGAGTTGACGGTTTTCGATCTCGACAAGGAGAAGGTGGCCGCGCTCACAGCCAAGGGTGCACATGCCGCCGACAGTGCCGCAGCGGCAGCCGCGGCATCAGATTTTGTCATCCTGAGCCTGAACTCGCCGAAGGTCGTCCACAGCGCGGTGTTCGGGCCGGGTGGGGTTGCCGAAGGGGCGAAGCGCGGAACCTTGATCATCGATATGTCGTCGATCGATCCGGATGCGACCAAGGCGCTCGCCGGCGAAGCGGCGGAGAAGGGGTTGCGCTGGGTGGACAGTCCACTCTCCGGCGGCGCTCCGAAGGCGCTGATCGGACAGTTGACCTTGATGGCGGGTGGTGACGCAGAGGACGTCTCGGATGCCCATCACGTGCTGCGCCATGTCGCATCGAACTACACTCATATGGGGCCGGTCGGCGCGGGTCAGACGACCAAACTCATCAATCAGGTCCTCTGCGCATTGAATTTTCTGGCGGTGGCGGAGGCAACGCAACTGGCGCTCGACGCCGGTGTGGATGCCGCCAAGATCCCGCAGGCATTGAAGGGCGGTCGGGCCGACAGCGCCATTCTTCAGGAATATATGCCGCGCTATGTGACCAAGGATTATCGCCGCACCGGCCGGATTGACAACATGGTCAAGGATCTGAACGGCGCCCAGGATCTTGCCCGACGCACCAACACCGCCATGCCGCTGACGGCCGTCTGCGCCGAGATACATCGCATGCTGACGGCCGCCGGCCTCGGCGGCGAGGACCAAGCTGCATTGATGGAATTCTTCAAGGGACCGAACAAGGAAATCGCCGGATGATCACCCGATACGCATTATTCGAAGGCAAGGTCAGGGAAGGCGAAGCGGAGGCCTTTCGCGCCGCCGTCATGGAGACGATCCTGCCGAAATGGAAGCAGTTTCCCGGTGCGCTCGACGTACGCGTTACCTTTGCCGAAGCGCGTGACGAGGGGGCTCCGGAATTTCCGATGATCCTCGCCGTCAACTATCCGGACCTGGCGGCTGTCGAGGCTGCCCTTGCCAGCCCCGTGCGTACCGAAGCGCGGGCGGCAACTGAAGCCGTGCTGTCACGCTTCTTCGAAGGGCGCATTCATCATCATGTGACACTCGCCCATGAGTTCCAGCTGTAGGCCAATCTCCTGAGACAATCGTTACGCGGGGCCGAAAGGCTCCGCATTTCTCATTGTCTGGATGGACGAAAGACGCACTTGCTATTAGCGGGGAAGCCATATTACTCTCATGGTAACGATAACATAAGGCCATTGATGAGTAGCAATCGCAAACCGCCCACTATGGCAGACATAGCCCGCGTCATGGGAGTTTCTCCGATGACGGTGTCTCGTGCGTTCAAGGCGGACAGTCTCGTCAGCCCGGAGACCCGGGAAGCGATTCTGAAGGCGGCGGAAGATCTGGGTTATGTTTTCGACAGCACGGCCTCCAACCTGCGTTCGCAAAAATCCGATTTTGTCGCCGTCACCATTCCCTCCATCAACAACGCCAATTTCGCCGACACGGTCGGCGGGCTTTCCGACACGCTGGCCAAGCGGGGAATGCAGATCCTGCTTGGCTATACGAACTACGATATCGATGAGGAGGAGCGGCTGATCGAGCAGCTTCTGCGCCGCAAGCCGCAGGCGCTCGTGGTGACCGGTGGCTCGCACACGGCGCGAGCGCGCCGGCTTCTACAGACGGTGGCCATTCCGATCATCGAAACCTGGGATATTCCAGCCGATCCGATCGACCACTTTGTCGGTTTTTCCAACACGGCGGTCATGCGCGATATGGTCGATCACTTCGTCGCCTCCGGCTGTCGGCGTATCGCCTTTATCGGTGGCGACGTTCAGCGGGATTCGCGCGGCAGCGAGCGTCGACTTGGCTTCATTGCAGCGATGCAGGCGCATGGCCTCGACGCTTCGAGACTGATCGCCGCCGGGCCTCCGCCAATTTCAATGCGCGAGGGCGCCAATGCCATGGCGAAGCTGATCGAGATCTATCCGGACACAGAGGCGGTCGTTTGCGTTTCCGACCTTGCCGCTTATGGCGCGCTGACGGAATGTCGCCGGCTGGGCGTCCCCGTGCCGGAGCGCTTTTCCATCGGTGGGTTCGGCAATTATGAAATCGGTGAGGTATGCGTACCGACGCTGACGACGATCAATGCCTTTGCCAGGGAAATCGGCGAGCAAACCGCCCAGCTGATCCTCGATATTATCGACAATGCCCAGCCGGTCGGCAATGTCAGGATTTCAACGCAATTGATCGTCCGTGATAGCAGCCGTCAGCTTCAGCTTGTCCGTTAAGTGAAATGGCGCCGCCCGAAGACCGCGCCATTTCCGCGCAACTGGGATCATTTGCCCCAGATCTTCTTGTACTGATCTCTGTAGCCGTTATCCGGATCGAAGCTGTTCTTCGGGCCGCCGTCGGACTGAATGTTATCTGATGTCACCACATGCAGCGGCGACAGATATCCGGACCACTTCTCGCCGGAAAGAGCCCGATTGAGTTCGTCGACCAGCTGCCAGCCCTGGAGATTGAGCGGCTCGGCCACGGTCACTTTCTGATACTGGCCAGCGCGGATGCGCTCATAGGCCGATTGCGAGCCATCGCCGGCGGCGACATTGATCGGCGCATCGGTTCCGCCCTTGCCGGCGGAGGCGAGCGACGGACCCATGAAGTCGAAATAGAGGTCGTTGATGGCAAGCGAATGGGTCCAGCTGTCCCCATATTTCTGCAGCAGCGACGTGGTCAGCTGCGGCATGCGCTGTGACGTCTCGGCGATCGGCGTGTCGACATATTCCAGCACCTTGCCGCCCAGGCGCTCAATCTCGACCTTCATCCTGTCGGCCTTGGCAATGGCGATCGCATAGGTCGAGTCCGTGAAGATGATCACGCCCGGCTTGCCCTTGGCATCGACGAAGGCCCAGTCGGCGGCCGCCTTCGAGACTTCCATGGCATCGGTGCTGACATTGGCGAACAATCCGTTCTTGTCGTCGGGGCCGATCACCGGGCCTGCGTGCCAAGCAACCAGCGGGATCTTGGCAGCCTTTGCCTCTTCAAGCGCCGGTGCCTGCTCGACCGCATCAAAGCCGTCGATGATGATGCCGTCGGGCTTGAGCGCCATGGCCTGACCGAAAGCGGCCGTGCGTCCGCCGATCGAACCCGCGCCATCGAGAACCTTCACTTGCCAGCCGATGGCCTTGGCGGCTTCCTCGACGCCGTTGCTGACGCCGAGAATGCCGCCGTTCTTGAGATCGCCGGCGAGAACGACGATCGTCTTGCCCGCTTGCGCCTTCGGGCCGGTCGCCGGGCCGTCCCACTTGGTGACCGCCGTTGCATACTTGTCCACGACGGCTTTCGCATCCGCCATCGGATCGGCATAGGCATGGCTGGCGCACAACACGAATACGGCTGTCGTTGCCTGCAGGAATTGTCTGCGTTTCATTTCGTCTCCTCCCATTGGACGTTCAAACTGAGCTGATGTTCATTTCTCCGCTGGCGCGGCGGATAGTTGCGGCTTGTGGACCGGGGCCATGCGCCCGGCGTGACTGCGCCGGCGCTGCGCATATCCGGCAATGCCGATGGCAACGAGCAGGGTGACGCCGTTAAACAGCGGCTCGACATAAAAGGAGCCGCCGAACTGCTGGATGCCGGCGATACCGACCGCAAGAATAATGACGCCGATCATCGTGCCCCAGACGTTGACGCGGCCGGGCTTGATCGTGGTAGAGCCGAGGAACGCACCGACCAGCGCCGGCAAAAGATATTCAAGCCCGACGCTTGCCTGCCCGATGCGCAGCTTGGAGGCGAGCAGGACGCCGGCAACGGCGGCAAGCGTGCCCGAGGTTACGAAGGCGCCGATGACGAAGCGGCGGACAGGGATGCCGTTCAGGGCGGCGGCCTTCGGGTTGGCGCCGATGGCATAGATGTAACGGCCGATCGGCAGATATTCGAGGACGATCCACATCACGAAGGCGAGCACGAGGACATAGATGCCGGTGATTGGCAGGCCGAATACCATGGTGCCGTTCAGTGCATAGAAACCCTGCGGCAGCATGCCGACCACCTGTCGGCCGCCGGTATGCCAGAGCGCGATGGCATAAAGCACGGTGCCGGTGCCGAGCGTTGCGATGAAGCTGTCGATCTTGGCGATTTCCACCAGGAGCCCGTTCAGGAAGCCGGTAAAGGCGCCGAGCAGGATGACGATAAGCACCGCGACGGGCCAGGGTAGGCCGAACATCGTCTGCAGGCTGATCGCGAGCACATGCCAGAGCACGATGCCGTAGCCGATCGTCAGGTCGATGCGGCCCGCCGCCATCGGGATCATCGCCGCGAGCGACAGGATCGCGATAATGGTCTTGTCGGAAATGATCGAGCGCAGATTAAGCATGGTCGGGAAAGTCTGCGGTAGTAGAATGGAAAACAACAGGATCAGCAGGGCCGTCAGGATGACGAGGCCGTAGACCGGCAGAAGACGCTGGATTTTCTGGCCGAAGCTCATTGCCGACAGCTCGGAGCGTGTGGGTTCGAGCGCATTAGATTCGATCGATTGCATGGTTTTCCTCTCCGGTTCAGGCCGCTTCGGATGCAGATGCGGCGGCGATCACCGCCGGTGTTGTCAGGTCGGCACCGCTGAGTTCACGCACGATCTGGCCGCGCGAGAACACAAGGGCACGATGGCAGATGTGGGCGATTTCCTCGAAGTCGGTGGAAACGACGAGAACGGCAAGGCCGCCTTCCACCGCCTCGGCGATCAGCCGATAGATATCAGCCTTGGCGCCGACATCGACGCCGGCGGTCGGATCTTCGGCGATCAGCAGCTTCCGGCCCGTCGCCAGCCACCGTCCCACAACGACCTTTTGCTGGTTGCCGCCAGATAGGGCCTCAATCGCAAGGCTCTGGTCGTTGGGCCTGAGGCCGACCCGGCTGCCGAGCGAAAAGGCCTTCTCGGCTTCGTTGCGCGGCGAGAGGAACGACATCAGGCCACGCCCGGAGGCGCCAGGATTGAGAAAGGTGTTTTCGCGGAGGCTGAGCGACATCGCGACCGATTCTTCGGTGCGGTCCCTGGCGATCAGGCCGATGCCGGACGCCATGGCGGCGACCGGGCTCGAAAGGTTGGGTTCCACGCCGTTGAGCCGCACCGTGCCGCTCGATGCTTCGCAGCCGAACAGCGCGCGTCCGATCAGTTCCTGGCCCGCGCCCCGCAATCCGACAAGCCCGAGAAGTTCCCCCTGCCGGATATCGAAGGATACCGGCCCGGCGCCGCGGCAGGCGAGATCCTTGACCGAGACGATGGCCGGACCGGTCATTCGTTCCGCCTTGACAAACAATTGGTCGGCCTTGCGCCCGACGATCATCCGGATCAGTTCGTCCGACGTGGTTTCGGAAACGGGCTTCTGTCCCACCAGTTGTCCGTCGCGCAGCACGGCGACGCGGTCGGCGATGCGGAAGATCTCATCCAGCCGGTGCGAGACGTAGATCATCGCCACGCCGCGCTCCTTGAGCGGGCGAATGGCCGCAAACAGCTTCTCGACCTCATCGGCGGGCAGGCTGGCTGTGGGTTCGTCGAGGACCAGAACATCGGCCTCGACAGCCAGCGCGCGGGCGATCGCGACCAGCGACTTTTCCGTTCTCGTCAGTTCCTGGACGCGCGTCGAGGGATCGAAATCACAGCCGACGAGCTTCAAGGCCTCTGCCGTTCGCCGTTCGGTCGCCCGCCAATCGATCAGCCGGCCGCGCAGCGAATAGCCCTGCGCAAGCCCGACATTCTCACCCACCGTCATCCATTCGATCAAGCCGAGATCCTGATGGATGAAGGCGATCGGTTGGCGCTGGTTGGGTTGCGGCGGACGATGCTGATATGGCTTGCCGCGAAACAGAATCTGTCCGCCGTCCGGCCTGTAGATGCCTGCCAGTGTCTTGATGAGCGTCGATTTGCCCGCGCCGTTTTCGCCGAGAAGCGCGAGGATTTCACTCTGCTTCAGATCGAGCGATACATTCGACAGGGCACGCGTTCCACCAAACTCCTTGGTGATATCGCAGAATTCGAGCAGCTTTCCGTCGTCCATCCCGCTCCTCCCAAAGCTTCGATGGGAAGAGGCTATGTTATCGATAACATTCCGTCAAGAGGCTCCACGCTGGCATGATGCTTCCCGCCGGTTCCGTGCGTTGATGGGAAGGTTGTCGTGCGGCAGCAGGGATAAACTTCTTTATGATTAAAATAAATCTCCAGATGTTCGCAATCATCACATGAATATCGAAACAATCGCTAATTTAATTCATGGTACTAATCACGGCAGTACTATCGCCCTTTGGGTACAATATTTCTTGGGTAGTGCATTTCGGCGACGAATGCTCTAGTGTTAATTTACAGCAAGGGTGTAAATTAAGATATACTCGCGTTGTCGTTGAGCAATATCTCGGGAGGCGCGCCCTTGGGCGCTGGAGAGGGCTATATTTGAGATACGCTACTCAATCCATGTTCAAGATCGAAGATGCCGAT
This sequence comes from Rhizobium sp. 11_C7_N12_5, assembly GCF_051811145.1. NCBI lineage: Bacteria > Pseudomonadati > Pseudomonadota > Alphaproteobacteria > Hyphomicrobiales > Rhizobiaceae > Rhizobium > Rhizobium sp. 11_C7_N12_5. Next base: position 1,253,806 of record NZ_JBPWPY010000002.1, on the reverse strand, counting down.
GCCGAGGAGATGACGGCACACTATGCCAGGACCTTGTTTCCCGCCGTCGTCGAACCTTTGCATCGGCGCGCGCTGATCTCAGTTGAAGACCGTCATTACACGGTGGGCTATTGCAGCATCTGGAACGGCAAATGTAATTCCGGCATGAGCGTGTCACTCTCGGGCGGCCCGGATGCCTACGGGCTTTACATTCCATCCTCGGGCGGGATGGCGATCGATGTGGGATCCAGGGAGCTTGTGTCGAAGCCGGGCGAGGGGCTGGTGGGTGATATGTCCTCATTCGAAAAGCTGACATTGCACGAGCAGCGCAGCCATATGGGCATTGCGTTCGAGAAATCGGCGCTCATCCGGCAATTGAGTGAACTGCTCGACGCCCCTGTACTCGACGATCTGGAATTTACCGATACCGTCGACCTGTCGTCGGCAAGAGGCATGCAGATCGCGACCCTTGGAAATCTTATCTGGCAGAGCCTGACGGTGGAAGATGCTGACCGATCCTCCTCCGCATTCACTGAGCATCTGTTGCAGGCGATGATGATCGCGCTGCTCGAAGCCGTGCCGCATAACTATTCGGAACGAATGCTGAAGCCGGCTTCACCGGCCATACCCAGACGGTTGAAACGGGCGATAGAATACATGCATGCCAATGTCGGCTCGAATATGGGTATCGCCGAAATCGCGCGTGAGGCCGGCACGAGCGTTCGCGCGCTGCAAGCCGCCTTTCAGCAGTTCAAGAATACGACGCCTCTCAGCTATTTGCGAACGATACGCCTGCAGGGCGCACGCGGGGCATTGATGGATCCGGCCCGTTCGCAGGCGGTCGCCGAAATTGCGCGTGGTTGGGGATTTTCACATATGGGGCGTTTTGCCGCCCTCTATCATCAAGCTTTCAGCGAAATGCCCTCCGACACAGCCAGGCTGCGCCGACGCGACGACCGAATGGACCGACGTCAAATGAAAATACGGGTCAGACAGTTGTGAAACTCAACAGTTTTTATCGGAAGGCTCGTCGATTCAGTGAAATGACGTGCAGGTTAAATTTCCCTTAAGGTCACTGGGCCCACCGTAAAATGGCGAGAGTCTTCGCACACATGGGCTTTCTCGAGCCTGGCCGTTTTGATACAAAACCTTGGATAATAGATCCCAATATCCGAGTTTTTATATCAATGCCCGGCTCCGTCACTCAACGTCAAATCGCGCTGGCCGTGCTCGCTGAGCGCGGCATAGCACGTCTGGCAGAACTGCGGAGGGCAGGTGTGACGGCGGCCACCATGAGCCGAATGGAACGGGATCGGGAGGTGATACGGCTTGCGCGAGGTCTCTATCAACTTCCTGATGCGGAGCTTGATGCCAACCACAGTCTGGCAGAGGCCGCTAAGCGCTCTCCAAAAGCTGTCATCTGCCTTGTCTCGGCCCTCGCCTTCCACGGGCTGACGGACCAGCTTCCAAGACAAGTGTGGCTTTCCATAGGCAACAGGGATTGGGCTCCAAAACCGGATCGTATGCCTATTCGCATCGTGCGCTTCACGCAAACACTGCTCAGCGAAGGTGTCGAGATTCACACCATCGAGGGGGTTCCCGTAAAGATTTTCGGAGTTGCCAAGACAATTGCCGATTGCTTCCGCTATCGCAACAAGATCGGCCTATCCGTGGCAATTGAGGGGCTTCAGGAGGCTCTAAGAAAACGAAGTGCTACTCCTGGTCAGATAGCCAACCAAGCGGTGCGCGGTGGCGTTGGCACCGTGATCCGCCCATACCTCGAGGCGCTGACTGTCAATGGCTAAACAAGTCAGAAACGTCGCAGCCTCGGTGTGAGCTCGCCTGTTGCAACTCGCCAAGACAAGCGGACAAAGCGTCGATTTGGTTCTGACATGCTTCGCGCTTGAGCGGCTGTTGCTTAGGCTCAAGCCAGTCGCCCTACGCTGGTCGCTTCGTTCTGAAGGGGGCAATGCTGATGATGAGTTGGTTTGACGATCCGCACCGCGGCACCCGTGGTCTCGATCTGTTGGGCTTTGGAGACCCGGAACTTGATCCGATGCTGAAAACCTTTCCGGATATTCTGGCGCAACAAGCTGATGACGGCGTCACGTTCGATGCCGAAACTCTTCGTGTGGATCGTATCTGTGAGGGAGTGGAATATGGTGGTCTCAGACTGCGGATGGTCGCTTCGATAAGCGCGCCCGCATCAACCTTACGGTTGACATCGGTTTCGGCGATGCACTTGTGCCCGATGCTGGATTTCCCTGCGCTTAGGCTCCGCGCCTATGCGCGAGAAACGGTTGTTGCTGATTAGTTTCAGGCCATGGTCATGCTCGGGGCAGCCGACCGTGGTCAAGATCGAGGCGTTCCCATTCACGCCTTATGGCGTGATCCATGGTCACGTGACGGCAGTCGCCACGGACGCCATTCCGGAGAGCCGGATGCAAATCAGCTCGAAGGCGATCCAAGCAAGCAGTTACAGGCAACCGTTCCGACGACGAATGTGCAGCGGGTCCAGAACCTCGTCTTCCCCATGCCATCAAGCTCGACAACAGCACCATGAATGTTGAAGGGAGTTCCGTAACGCCGTCCCCCGGCATGGCCGTAGCTGCGTTGAGCAACTGCTGAACTAGCCTGGACCTGCGCCTGGTGCAGTTGTATCAAAGAGGTGCGGCGCAATTACGGGTGGGATATGCGAAGAATAGTTTTGGCGTCGCAGGCCAAACAGAAGCGGGAGGGAAAGCCAGTACATGTCACAATTATCAATGGAGTCGCTCTCAATCGTTGCTCGGCAGCTGCCGCAACTATTCGCAATCATACTTGTATTGATCCTCGGATCTTCTCACGCCAAAGCAGGAGCCATTGGCGTCGATAATCGGCACCCAATCGATCAGTATGCCCTATCACACAGCATGTCGCCGGATGAGGCCCGCAAGAAGTTCGGTGCGTCGGGCCGGATCATGTGCCCCTTTGGCGAGGCTAGCGCCTTCCTTATTTTCAAGTCCAATATTGTTGTCACGGCAAGACATGTTCTTTTTCCCGAAGCGAGCATGGGCGGCTACGCTGGTCGGATGTCGATTTCGCGTTGTGGCTTTGAGGTGAGCGACGGCAAAGGGTCGAAATGGCACAAGGTCGATGTTCGATCTTTCCTCTATCCCGATGCCAAGCAACGTTCGCTGACGGACCGCTTTGATTGGGTTGTAATGCGACTATCCGAACCAGTGACCGAGTTCGAGCCTTATCATATGCCTTCAAAGCCTGTTTCTGCGGGCGACAAGATCATAATGGCTACTATTCGCCAGGACAACTTTCTTCCCGATGACTGGAACGAGCGAATTCTCAGTGATTGTAGGATACGTGCGATCGACAATATTGATGGCGTCGCCGCCAGTGGCATTCGCACAGATTGTTCCTCCGGCCATGGTGCGTCGGGTGGGGCATTGCTCCGCCAAGGACCTCAAGGTCTGGAAGCAGTTGGCGTCATGAGTTCGATGAGTGCGTCCTGCACGAAGTTCAACCGCAAGCGCTGTTACACCTTTGCCGTCGGTTTCGAACCGGAACTTGTCGCAGCCGTGCACAAACTTGCCGGAGAATGAGTCTTGGTTGCGATGGTGGAGAACGCGGGATGACGTTGAACCGACGGCGACCTTGATTTCACAGCGGTGTTATTCTTGAACCGGAACTATTCGCCGACTGAGTTCACGATACGGCAAAGGTTTTTACCGACTCCGGGAGCCACTTGCCCTGGTTGCACGATAAACACCGCATCGACCCGGCTACCCTTGCCATTCTTGCGGACGACGACGCGCAATGTCTGCGGCCGGCCGGATCCGCTCGTCTCCTGTTGCGCAGTCAGGGTGCCGAGTTTCTTTTCCACATTCACATCGACAAAGCCTTCCGCCAGAACGGCCTGGGAAACCTTGTCGAAGGCAACGTTGGAATTGATAGAAGGGAAAACCATCCAGGTCTTGTAGGTGATGCCGGTTACCAGCGGAACGCCGCTGCTCTCGTAATGTCCTGCACAGGCATCGGCCAGCACAGGAGTTGCTGGGAGGATGGCAAGCGCGAAGGCGCAGGTAATTCTTCGGAGCATGGTTTACAGCCTCGTTGATTGTATCGAAAGACAGCCGGGTCGTTGCGTGAACACAAGCGCCATCTAACCGCGCATATCTATATCAAATTGATCGCGCATAGATAGTGAAATCCGCATATCTGATTGTCATTTCCCGATATGAAAATGGCGTTCGCTGAATAAATCGACCTCCAAAGGGAGATCCGCACAGGTGCAATATCAGTTCGCGTGCCCGGTCACCGGCAATGCCCATGCCGGTGCCCACCGATTCGTTTTTTGCAAGCGTTTCAAGCTCAAAACCTGATCCGGCAGCAGCCATGAAGAGTGCGCTCGGAGGGCAAAAATGGTGATCGGTTGCGAATTGGACACATTGGTAAACAACCAGACTGTCATAATTCATTATTTATTAGGCTCGCATATTGCCTCCCGCCTTATGGTTGATATTTCTGCCGTGCCTATAACATCCGAAGGAGGTTCGGGAATGCGGAAATTGGCGGCGATTTTACCTTTGGTTGTCCTCAGCGCCTGTGCAAGGCCGTCCGACGGACCAAGCGCCGGCAACATACGCAATGCGACGATGCCGCATACGAACGAGAGGATTCCGGTCGTTCCGCTGGCCAACGCCCCGATGGGCGGACAGGTCGTTGCCCCGTCTTATGCGCCCTCTGATCAAGGGCTTGCACGGCTTCGCTCGGGCGGCTTTTCAGACGCCCGCCTTCGTCCCGGTGACGTTATCGACGTGACCGTGCTTGATACCGGCGAGGATGGATTGCTGTCCACCACCCAGAGCAAGTCGCTCAATCTCGGTCGATTCACTGTCGATTCGCGTGGTTTCGTCACCATGCCCTATGTCGGCAAGCAGCGGGTGAGCGACTCGACACCCGAGGGCCTGCAGTCGCAGATCGTGACCGCACTCAAGGGCTCATCCGTCAATCCGCAGGCCGTGGTGACGGTGGTCGACAAGCCCTCCAGCGCCGTCACCGTCGATGGCAAGGTTCGCACTGCCGGACGCTTCCCGTTGACGGCGCGCAAGGAACGCGTGCTTGACGTTCTCGCCCTTGCGGGCGGGGCTTCTTCTGCGCCGAGCGACACGAACGTCACGCTTACACGCGGTTCACAGCGCGCGACCGCGCCGCTGGATCGGGTTCTGCAGGACGACAAGCAGAATGTCCGCCTGCTGCCCGGCGATCAAATCTTCGTCGACGGCACATCGCAGAGCTTCACGGCGCTCGGCGCCTTCAAGAGTGTCGGCGAGTTTCCGCTGGAACCGGGCAAGACGACGCTGGCCCAGGCGCTCGCCCGCGCCGGCGGATTGCTCGATGACCGCGCCGACTCGCGGAACTTCTACCTCTTCCGCAATCAGAAGATCTACACGCAGGCCGCGGCCCCCCTGGCAAAGGGCGCCAGCGTGCCGACCGTCGTTTCGATCAAGCCTGTCATTTACGGCGTCAATCTGAAGGACGTCTCGAATTTCGTCCTGATGCAACAGTTCAAGATGCAGGACGGCGATACGCTTTACGCCAGCAATGCCGGGCTGGTCGACGCCGCCAAGCTGCTGACCGTCTATCAGAAGAGCGTGCCGACGGCAGCCGCCCCACAACCGGGCAGCTCGTCTGCTAACTGACGGGTTCCGGGTTAGTTTTCAGTTATGAGTTGAAGAGCCGCCATGGCACTTGGCGGCCTCTTGGGCGGAGAGTGATCCATCAGTTTTCTGGCGGCGCTCTTCAGCTCGACCACGGCGTCTTCCGTGTCGCTGCAATGTTCAAGAAGCATATTCATGACACAGCCGGCCGAATAAAGATCGGCACGAGGATCGACGGCTTCGCCTCGATAGAGTTCCGGCGCGGTGAAACCCGGCGTTGCCACCTTGGCGATATCGAGATCGCCATAGCGCGCGCCCTGTTCCAGGGCGGTGCCGAAATCGGCAATCTTCAATCGCTCGAAATCATCGCCACATAAGAGCAGATTGGCGGGAGAGATATCGCCGTGGACATAGCCGGCCGTATGTATCGCATCCAACCCGAGAAGCAGCGACTTCATTGACTGCCTGATGTCAGCCGAAGAAATCGATCCCGCCGCCAATCGTTGCGACAGTGACGGCCCCGCCCATTCCATGATGATCGCCGGCCGCCCGTCGGCCAATCGTATGGCGAGTTGAGCCGCGACGAGATTGGGATGGTGGAGCGTCATGCCGATACGCGCCTCCCGCAACAGCATGGCTCTGGTTACAGCCTCATTGGCTCGATCGGCGCTGATGGTCTTCAGCGCGTGCGATGTACCGAGATCACGGTGGCGCAGACGGGTGATCTCCGTGCGCTCATGAGAACAGATGATCGCCTCAACCAGAAATGTGCCTGCAACGAAGGTCGCTTCGCCGTCGGGCATGGATGGCATGCGCCGGTCGAGCGCATCGCGCAGGCGATCGACCAGAAGATTGCGAATGTCTGCCGGTCGCTCGACTTCGCCATCATGTGTCAGGAGACGCAGCAACCCGGCAAAGCTCGCCGCGATTTCTCTCATATGCTTGGAATCTGGTTCCGGTGTCATGTCGCGCCGATGACGATGGCGCTAACATTCTCGCGGCAGTTGGCGATGAGCGCCTCCTGAATCAGGGCATCGGCAGCCTGGTCCATCGGAGCATCGATCAATATCTCGGCGATGACCCGATCCGTGAGCGTGCGGGAAAGCGGGCCGCTGGCAAGCAGCAGCCGATCACCGCGTTGAAGATTATCGATGACGATGTCCGAGGCGAACTGTTCCTTCAAACCCAGGCCTCGACCGAGCATGCGCCGCATCCCGATGTCGAGGTGATCGCGGGTGAGGAGCCGCATCATGCCGTCACGCAGCAAATAGCAGCGCGTGTCTCCTGCCCATATGGCTGCAAATCTGCCGTCGAACAATGCCGCGACGACAATGCTGGCAACGGGTGCCTCCCGCTCTCCGTTCGTCCCCTTCGCGCGCAGGATGGCGTGCGCGTGGCTGAGCTTGCTTCTCACATCCTGGACCAACGTCTGCAACGCCTCGCGCTCGGGAATGCCGGCGAGTATCTGGGTCGCGGTGCGTGCCGCCTCGATGGCACCGATGCCGTCGCCGACACCGTCGGCAATCGCGAAAATGCGCGGCTTGTCGCAAACGAGGAGGGCGTCGGCATTAAGCGACAGCCGCGTTCCCGGATGGCTGGCGTGGCTGCTTTCCATCGTCCATTCGGATTGGGGTGTCGCTACGGATTCTACCGCCTCGATCGCAACAGCCACGACCGGGCGTGCCGCCAGTTCCGAAGGCTGCGACGTCTTGAGATTTTCCGCTGTGACGAGTTTGACAAAATCCTCAACCGTCGGCGCCGCCATAGTGCGAAATCCCTTGCCGTGACGCGTCCCGGGATTGATGCGCCACCAGAGCGAAGCAGGCAGGGGCGCATCACTCGCTGTGGCGGATTGATGCGTGGTTGAGCGGTTATCGGCAAGCGGCAGGCGCAGCCGCTTTATCCCTTCGACAAAGCGCTGCATCTGGAAGTCCGACTTTGCGGAGGTTTCCGCCAGCGCTTCGGCGGCGGCGAACCAGCTGTCGTCTTCGCAGAGATCGCGGAGTTGTCCGGAAAATCTCTGCAATTGCGCTGCGATAACAAGCGGAAAGCTCCGCCCCACACGGTCGCGGCTCGGCAGAAGCACGCCGGCAACAACCCCGGGTGCCCAAATACCGCTACCGACGACGAAGCGCCAGGCCACTGTCGCATGAAACAGCCGTCGCCATTCTGTTGCCAACGCAGCCTCGAGCGCGATCAGACCACCCCGGATCCATTGGTCGAGCTCGCCTTGCAAGCGCAAGCCAAGCGCGGAAGAGACGAAATCGCCATGCGTCGGCAATTTGCCGAAGAAGCCGATCGCGTCGGCTTGGGTCGACGATTGGGTGCGGGCGAGATGTTCGTTCATCGACCGGACCGTCAAAATTGCGCCGGGCAGCTGAAATCGGACAATGCCTGCAGCCGGAACGGATTGAGGACGGAACCGAACTGCACGTCGAATTCAGCTGTTCGGCCGCTGTCTTCGAAGCGGGCCCGGAAAAGATCCGGCCCTTCGACCGTGACTTTCGCGGCGTCGAAGAGGCGGAAGGGCGACCAGTCGCCGCCTTGCGTCATGGCCTCCTGCCAGCCTCCGGGCAGAAATGCGATCCGGGATTGATTGTCCGCGCCCGCAGCCGGCCAGCCGATGGATTTCGATTGTATCGGCCCATGGAAATAAACGACGCGCTCGCCCTCGATCTCCATCATGACGGCATTGGCCGAATCCGACAGCGATACCGGCTTAACGTTGATGGAGATCGCGGGTTTCTCGCTGCCGGCAGGGAAGAAGGCGCGTTCGATCTTGCTGGCATTTTCGAATTGCGCGATCGCCTGGCTCGGGATGCTGTCGCCGCCGAAAGTGCCTCGCCAGCCCCAGGGCTGTGCGCTGGTATCCACGAAGGCATCCAGCCGGTTCTTGAAGAAGGTCTGGAAGAGGCCCTGCGGTCCGAAGAGGCGAACGAAATCCGCCATGGCGATATCCTGTACGGATGTCCGGTCGAAAGGATAGCGGCCGGTGACGATGCGGGCACAGAGATCCGCACCTTCGGTGGCCCAAAGATCGTTGATCCGTGCGCGCGCCGTCTTGACCGCTAGCGATCCGATATCGGCGGCGACCGCGACCATCCACGCGTCCGCCGGCGCCGGCAGGCCGCGCGCCTGCTGAAGCAGGTCCTGATTGGCGTTGGCAAGCTGGCCGCCGGCGTCGAAGACGCGCGCGACCTCCGCCGTCGATGTCGCGGCACGCGACAGCTGGCTATAGATATTCTGCAAAATGGGTTGAAGGTTCTGGATCTGGGAGCGAGGCTTGTCGCTGCTCCCTGCCGTTTTTTCGTCCGACGAGGCGGCCTGCGTATTGTTGCTGTTCACTTCGAGGGCCGCACGTAGCGGGCCATAGGGATCAGGCGTATTGGCGACGCTGGTTGCGACCGAGGCGAGGGCGGCATCCGGAACATCGTTGAGCGAAGCGACCTCGGTTCCTGCCGTTGGGCGCAGATCCGTTGCTGTCGCGATAGATTTCAGCACCATCTCGACAGGACTGGGATTGGCCGCCAAGATCCTCGCCGTTTCGGTTGCGTCGGCGAGACTGTTTGCCGGCCGCACCTGCAGATCGGCAAGAAGCGTCGACCATCGCTGCTGGAATGTATCGAAATAAAGCTGCAATGCCGCCTGCGCGATGGTATCCGCGGTCATTCCGGTAGGGTTGCTGTTGTCGCCGCGAACCCATTGTTCTTTAAGCGCTTCGGACGCCGCTGTTTCGACTGTTGGCAGCACGACTGTGCGATAGCCCTTGCCGGTGAAAATTCCCGGCATGCCATCGCGCAGCGCCGCTTTTGACTTTCGCTGGAAGACTTGTGCGCCGAGCGGTCCCAAAGCGTCCCCGGGGATCCATGGATCGAGCTGACGTGCCTGACGGGAATGGGTGAGAATGTCATAGGCGCGCGAGGCAAGGCTCTGTGGCCGGATGGTGTCGCGTGCCTTGGCAATCAGCGTGTTGTCGAGTTCGATCGCCGGCAGGCTGCCGGCGGCCAAGGCCTCGACATGCGTGACCAGAGCCTTCCGGGTGGCGGCGCGTCCTTCGCCTGGATAGAGCGCGGCAAACATGTCTTCCGCCTGTTGCGAGACGAAATCCTTGTCGACAGGGCCCAGCCCACCGAGCATCCCGTAGAGTTTCAAGCTGTCGAAGGTCTTCTGGACGTCGGGAGACTGCTTGAGCTCCGTTTGAAGCTCCACCAGCATGCGCGGCAGCAAGAGGGAATTCAGCGCCCGCTGATAGGCGCCGCGTTGGCGGCTGGCGATCTTGCTTTCCTGGTCGAGACCGAAACTCGTAGGCCAGATCCTTGCCTCGTCAAAGCCGCCAGTCACGGCGCGCAGATTGTCCAGAGCCGGCAGGACCCGCAGGAAATCCGCGTCGTTAACATCGCGCACCGGAATGCCGTTCGCCAGCTTCTCGTAATTGTCGATGCGCCGCTCGGCGGTGGCAATGGCGCGCGAGTTCTGGAAATAGGTTGCGGTCCAGCCGGTGAAGACGATTGCGAGCGCCAGCGCTGCCGCGCCATAGGCGATGCGCCGGATCATCGTTTGACGGCCAGACAAGCGCCTGTCACGCGCGACCAACGACGCCTCGCCGAAGATGACATCCTTGAAGAGGCGCGACAGGAAATAGCTGCGGCGCATGCGGGGCGCTTCCGCCACCGCCGTCTCCCGGCCTTGCGTGCCGGATGCGAAATAGACGCCGCGCATCAGCGGCGCTTCGATAAGGCTTGACGAGGAGCAAAGCTCGCTCAGCACTTCCTCCAACCGCTCGCCCAGAGCGGCGAGCTCAGCAGGGAAACGGAATATCCGGCCGCGAACTTCGATGTTCGGCTCCTGCTGCAGTCGTTCGATCAGCATCGCGTCGACCCGCTGCTGCAGCAGCGCGAATTCCTCCATGAAGCGTTCGGGCAGCTTTTCGCCCTTGTAGCTCTCGTCGAGACCGAAGGTCGTGCCCCAGACCTGTTCGCGGTCGGTCTTAGCAAGCCCATCGAAAAATTCGACGAAGCCGGTCAACAGATCGGCCTTGGTCAGAATGACATAGACAGGCACCCGCGCCTGCAGATATTCGTCAAGTTCGGACAGCCGCTTGCGGATGGAACGCACTTCGTCGAGCTGCGCCTCATGATCGCGGCCGAGCAAGTCGCCGATCGAGAGCGTGACGAGGGCGCCGTTGATCGGCTGCGACCGGCGGTATTTTCTCAAGAGACCGAGAAAGCCCTCCCACCCTGCCTTCGATGCGCCGTTCAGATCATCCTGGGTCGTATATCGGCCGGCCGTATCGATGAGGATCGCCTCGTCGGCGAACCACCAATTGCAGTTGCGGGTACCGCCGACGCCCTGCACGGAATTGCTTCCAAGGGCATCACCGAGCGGAAACTTCAGTCCCGAATTGCTGAGCGCCGTAGTCTTTCCGGAGCCAGGGGCGCCGAAGATGACGTACCAGGGAAGCTCGTAGATGTAGCCGAAGCGCTTCTTGCTGATGCGACGCAGCAGCAGCAGTGCTTCCTTGAGGCGGCTATGGATCTCTCCGACTTCGGCCTGCTGGCTCGCTGCATCGTCGCTGATACCATCCACGAGTGCCTTGTCGCGCTTGCGGGCGCGCAGCCTCGAGAGCAGCAGATAGGCGAGCCAAACCGCAATGACCGCGCCGATTGCGATCAGGCGGGCACTGACGGTGGCGAACGGTTTGAAGGTGCCGTAGCCGATCGTATAGCCGTAGAACCAGATGAGGACGCAGATGGCTGCGACCCAGATGAGCGATATGAAACGCTGGCCAAGAAGGCCGGCATAGACCGAGACGTAGGAGCGAAGCGTGTAAAATATGCCGAGTGGGTTCATCGGGCAGCCCCCGTCGTTGCTGCCGGCGTGGGGGACGCGTTGCCGCTCACGGGCCCGGTCGTCGACTGCGGATTGAGGGCGGCGTCACCAAGCCGTTGCGTCGGATCGGTCAGCACCAGGATTTCCGTGCGTCGATTTATTTCGCGGCCCTCCGGCGTGTCGTTGCCGGCCAGCGGATCGCTGTCGGCCCGTCCCTCCGTCAGGATCGCATCCTTACCGGTATAGGCAGCGAGGATGTCGCCGACGGCGCGGGCACGGGCTTCGGAGAGATGCCAGTTCGACGGAAATTGGGTCGTGCGGATCGGAACATTGTCGGTATAGCCGACGACGACGGCGCGGAACTTCTCCGAGGCAAGCGCACCGCCGATGCGCTGGAGAAGGTCGCGGAACCGGTTGCTGACTTCGGCGCTGCCGGTATCGAACAGGCCGGAATTGTTGATGCGGACCAGCAGCCGCCCGTTGGAGTTGGAAAGGGTGACGAGCTTGCGGTCGACTTCCGGCTGGAGGAAAGCCAGAAGATTGTCGAGCGGGCTCGGAGCCTGCTTGACCGCCGGCGCGGCCGTTTCGGGTTGCTTCTTTGGCGGCGGTGGAACTTCGGCGACCGTCTCCCTGGGTTTCGGCGTGTCGATCAGAACGCTCGGCGTATCGTGCGGCGGCAAGTTTGCCAGACGCTCGAAGGTCGCATCCGAAGCCCTATTGAGCGAGAGCGTGAAGAACATGTAGCCGAGCGCAAACAGCAGGGCGAGAACGGAAAGAACCGTCCATAGCGCGACTACGGTGCGCAACGGCTTGTGTCGGGCGGAAACGCCGCGCCAGTGCGGCGACAGTTCGCGCTCGAAGACGCCATATTGTCCGAGCAAAGTCTTATAGAGGCTATCGCGGATGCGTCCGAGTTCCAGCGAACCGCGCGGCGAAACGCGCGTGCGGCCTTCGAAGGCGAGCGACAGGCAGAGATATATAAGGAGCAACAAGTCCTTGTTGGTGCCCGGGCTTTGCTGGAAGTGGTCGAGGAGATCGAACACCCGGTCGCCGCCGGTGACGTCCATGTGGAAGGTGGAGACGAGACCCGAGCGCGCCCAGCCGGCGCGCACGCCCCAGCGCTTGCTCAGCACAACGTCGTCGATGGTTGCGCAGACTACATAATGGGCTGCCCGCGCCCGCTCCGGACTGATACGGGCGCTGGCGAGATCGCGCTCATAGCGCCCGACGGCCTCGATCGTCACACGCCGCAACTCGGCGATATCAGGCTGTTCGTCGGTGTTGCGGAGATTATGGGCAAGGTTCAGCAGGGGAGCGGCCGAGCGCACAATGGTCGGAACGTCCTCGCCGCCAAAACGGAAGTTGCGGATCAAGGTATCGACGGACCAGCCGCCGGGTGCCAGAGCCGGCTGCTGATCGAGTTCGTCATCCAGGATATCGGCCATCTGGCGGGCGGCGTCGTTCTTCTTGGCGCCGCTTTCCGTCAGCTCGATGATGGTTGGCAACTCGTGCCATGGTGTCGATCGTGGTGTGTTCATTCTCTGAGAGCCCACAGTTCCATCTCCAGGCCAGGGAAGTCGCCGGCAAGATGCAGCGCGATCGCGCCGGAGGTATCAAGCTGTTTCCAAAGCGGATTCTTCGTATCGAGTTCGAAATAGATCGTTCCGGACCGGTAGGGCAGCTGCCGCGGCAGAACCGGCAGCGGACGGACGGGGATGCCGGGCAGTGCTACATTGACGAGTTCGGCGATCCGCTCGACAGGGCCGATCTTGATCTGCGCCGGCAGCTTGCGCCGCACGTCCTCCGCCGACATCTCGGCGCGCACGGCAAGCACGAAGCCCGCATCCTTGAGCAGCGAGCGGTCGTTGATGGTGCCGACGCGCACGTCATGCCGCCGTTCGATGAGCTCGATTGCGACCGCAGCCTGTTCCAGCACAGAGGAAAGAGAAGCGCGCAGGTCATTGAAAACAGCTGAAAATGTCGTCTTCAAATCATCGTGCCGGTAAGGCGGAAACTCGCTCGCCCGCTTGCTGTCGGTCGTGAATGTGGCGAGCTCGCCGGCAAGCTCGATGCACTGCTCGTAGAAGGCCATCGGATGCATCCTCGATGCATTAGCCGCAATGTGGCGCAACATCGGATCGGCGCGATTGAGGATGTGCAGCAGAAAATAATCGCCCACCTCGGCGGTACCACGCACCGTTGGATCGCCGATGCGCTCGGCGATCGCTTCGGCGCGGTGACGCACGATGCCGAGCAATTCGGTGATCAACTCGTTCAACCGCGCTTCGGCCGCGCAGTTGAGGCAGGGCGCGATATAATCGGGATCAAGAATGACCGCCCTGTCCGAGCGCACCTCGATAACGCGGGCAAGGCCGATCAGTTCGTAGCCGGCAAGCTCGTCACCGGTCTTCAGGTAGCGCAGGCTCAGGCGGCCGACATCGATCGGCGCCATGAAGTCGGTTTCGATATTGGAATCCGGCGCCTCGTAGAGCGAGGCAGTGACGCGCACGCTGTTGCGCATCGCGCTGCCGTTCAATGCGACGTCCGCCTTGCCGGGCTGGCGCGCCGGCAGGGCGAGATAAACGATGGCATTCTTCGTGGAATCGTCCAGATCGAGCGGAGGCGGCAAGTCCGCGTCGATGGGCGCTTCGAACGGCGTTCCATCGGGCAGGATGCCGCGCAGGTTCGACAGCGCGAACTGGCCGATGGCAAGCGCGCTGCGGTCGACGCCGATTTCCGCAACGCCCCAGGGATAGGGCGACAATCCGCGCGCGGTGGTGCGGACCAGCCGTTCCGTCCAACGATCGGCCTGCTGGAAATGCTGTACGCGAAGGAACATGCCCTCGCTCCACGCCACTCGATTTTCGTTCTTCATCGGGTGTTACCCGTCCTCTCTGCAATGGTGCTGATTTCCTGTTCGTCGCGGCTATCCGCTGAGGCGCGTACTGCCTCCGCAAACAGATCGCGGACGGAAATGCTCCGGCCGTCCCGTTCGAACTGGGCGCGATAGGTCTTCCAATAGTCCCGGCTGCCATGCCACAGCACCTTGCGGGTGGTGGCATCGACATGGGCTTCGATCATACGGGGCTCGAACATGCGGCTCGCCTCACGAACGAGATTTTCTAGGCCGGCGTTGAGGGCGGACTGCCTCGCGATGAGCGCCCGAAGCCGATCTGTCAGCTGCGCGGCTCGCTCGCGACTGAAGAGCGAAGTGGGCGAATGGACACGATCATCGTCGATGCCGAGGATCGACGCCTCATCGGTGAGCGTCTGCTCCAACATATCGACAAGAGCCTCAAATTGCTGGAGCGGATCGTCCGACAGCAGCAGGGCTTCGTCTTGCACCCCATAACTTGGGTCTTCCGCTCCCCGGGTATCGTTTGCCGGAACGATGGCTTTCGTCGTATCCGCGGCATCGCGACCGGAGCTGCGCGCAACCGCCACGGAGACATGCATCGCCGGGCCATGCTCCAGCTGGCTGCCCAGATTGAAGTCCGCGTTCCAATCGTCAGGCAAGATCGGCTTGATGCCGTCGATATCGGGCGGACCGCCCCAGCCGACATCGACGTTGCGGCTCGACTGCTTGTCCTTTCGCGTCGATTGCGGAATTGCGGCGATCCAGTCTTCTCCGCCGCGCTGGCCGAGTATGCCGTTCGCCGTGCCGCCGCCGGGCGCGATGTCGGCTAGGATCGAGGAGATGGTCATCGTCTCGTCGCTCAGCCGCAGATCGGCGGCGGGATCGTCGATATCGCGATCGGCTTCGCCGGTGATGACGACATTGAAGGCGATGTCGCCGAAAGCGATCTTCGACTTGTCCGTCAGCCTTGCAGTTTCACCTTCCAGGATCGTGACGCCGTCGACCTGGGTGCCGTTGGCGCTCTGGTCGCGCAGCAGGAAACCGCCACGATCGCGCTCGATCACGCAATGGATCTTCGAAACCAACCGCCGCGGGTCCGATACCTGCCAGTCACTGTCCGGTGACCGGCCGAGCGTGCGTTTGCCGCGCTCGAAGAACCAGCCCTTGCTCGCACCCTCACCAGCGATCTGACGCAACTCAAGTCGCATGGGCGCCTCCTTCGGTGGGTTGCGCGTGTTTCGAGCGCGGCTCGGTGATGATAGCGTCGCCGCTGTCACGATCCGCGCTGCCGACGCGTGCCCAACTGTTCCAACCGAGTCTGGGCGGATCACCGTCTTCGCCCAGCCGGCAGAAAGGGATGTGCTCCTTTTTGAGGACGACCTGAATATCGAAATCAAGCGCTGGGCCGACATAAAGGCGTGTCAATGCAAAGAGCGCGTCGATGTTACGGCTATCAGGGGAAAGGGAGCAGTAGTCCTTGTAGTCGACGGGTCCGATGACGACGCGAAAACTACCGCCGAAGTCATGGATCGCCGCTCCCGCCGTCGCGTTTACCCCCAGCTGCACACCGTGGGGCTGGCCCATGCGGCTGCGCTCCTCGATGGGGATGGAAAGCCAACGCCCTTTGAACAGCTCGATTGCCACGGGCAGCCCACTGAACTCATGCAGCATGGCCTGCAGATTGACCGCATTACGGGTCCGGGCCGCAAAGAAACCTGAAAATCTGAGGATGAGCTCGTCGTCGGGCCGAACCTGCTCCTTCAGTCGAGCCGTGCCGAAGCCCGCAAGCGAAAAAAGCGTCGTTACGAAGGAGTTTCCGTTTCTGTCCGGATTCCATCGCAGCCTGCGGGCAAGGCGATACTTCTCGCTGGCATCGACGAAAAGCTCGGTCAGACGGCTGGTGAAAAGATCGAAGAAGCTCGCAAGCCCGCGGGCGCGATTGCGCTCCTCGCGCATCACAAGTTCATTGTAGCTCGGCGGCATTGCCCCGAGCGGGCCGAGCAAGCCGCCCATGCTGGCACTCAGCGACGCACCATTGCTTTTCCGCTTGAAATCGTTGACAGCGAGCGGGGCCGGCGAAACGCCGACTGGCGAGGACACCGACAGATGATCGCCAGCCGAATGTTGGGCAACGCGGAATGCCGTCGTCGGCTCGAAACGACCGGGGTCGCGTTCGAGCAGCGATGCGAGCATGTCGCTGTCACTCGGCCGGAATTGCTCCATTGTCTTCAACCCATCCTTTCGTCAGAGCAGGGGCCGCTCGGCGGCGCGTGCCGGCCAGACGGCAATCGGTTTTGATTGTCCCTTCAATGAGATGGAGAGACGGGTGAAACTATTGATCGAGGTGTAAAGACCGAAAAACCGGTCGAGAACGCTGCCAAAGAGATAGGCCGAAGGCCGGTCGATCGCCGCGGGATCGAATTCCAGCCGGATATCGGTGCCGGGAACCATGCCGCCACTGCCTAGACGGGTCATCGAGCTCTTCGCTTCGATCCGCACCAGGGCATCGGCAAGCTGTCTGGTCTCGCGGCTGTCGCGGAAAGCATAGAGCGAAAAGATGTCCTTCAGCGCGGCCCCGTCATTGTCGAAAATGGAGAGATGGTTGAGCTGCAGATGCGACATGAGCCGCCAGTTGCGGCCTTGCTGCTCGTTCATCCGCACGGAAGGGGTGGGGGCCATCAGGGCCTCGACGGCGCCCACCGCTTCGCTACCGGAGGCAAGCTGCAGATAGGGATGGCCGCCGCCGAACGGCAGTTGTTCCGGCAGTTCGCGATTGAGGCAGAGCGCGTCAATGCTGGCGATCTTGTCTACAGGCCCACTGGGGCGGTGTGCGCGATCCACGAAGGCAATTTCCATGTCCGAGGTGCCGTCATCGGCATCGAAACGGCGAGCGCATTGCCAGAACAGCGACGAGGCTCCACCCTTCAGGCTGCGGCCGAAGAAGGGCTGGCAATGCTCCTCCTCGCCGGCGCGTCCGGACACGAGCACTCTGTCGATCGCATAGATCTCGCGCGTCTTCTGCCGTCTGGCGTCCGGCAGGACACGGTATTCGGTGCGCGTGCCGTCAAGCGCGATCGGCTCGCAGGTCTGGAGGAACAGATTGACCACCGGCGTCGCGTTGAGAACGAAATCGCGTGCCGAGATCGTCCGCTCCAGCTTTGCGCTGGTTTCGTCGAGATAAATGAAGATCTCCAGCGTTTGTCCTTGCCAGGCTTTCAGGCCGACAATGTCGATGAAGAGGAACTTCTGCGGCAGCGCGAAAAATTCGGTCAGCAACCGGTAGCCGGCAAAGCTTGAGGCGGGATAGGGCAGTATGGCTTCGTCCGGTTCGAATCCGACCGGCCGCAGCGCCCAGGCCGGCAGCATCACGGGGGCCCGATCATCCGCATGATGCGCAAGTGCGATGCCGAGGGTGTGGTTGACGAGAAGCTCGTGGATGGCGACCGCCTGCTGCCAGGACGAGCCGATGTGCAGCCGGAGCCGATCAAGGCCGATTTCGCTCAACGGCTTGTTGGTGTCGCGCGCGCGGATCGACAAACGCAGGCAACCGGCAGCACCGGCATGCGGCGAGGGCGGCGCGCTGATCGGATGGCCCGCCAGCGAAGCTGAGACGATCTCGATCGGCGCAACCTCGGTATCCTGGGTGGTGCGAAAGCGGCAGCTCTCGCCGCCGATCGGCTCGGCGAAGATTTCCGTGTGACGCGGAACAGTCTGAACCGAGGCAAGCGTGTTGCTCGGCGCAAAGCGCACGATGCTCATCGAGGGTAGTGGCGCCAGATAATGCGGGTAGAGCGTTTCGAGCAGGCCGTCGGTCAGTTCCGGAAACTCGTCGTCGAGTTTCTGACGCACGCGAGCGGCCGAATAGGCAAAACTCTGGATCAGCCGCTCGACATGGGGATCATCGGCGACTTCGCCCGTCAGGCGCAGACGGCCGGCGATTTTCGGAAAGGCGTCTGCGAAACGCGCAGCACGGCGGCGGATGGCGGCGAGTTCGTCATTGTATCGCTGCAGGAAGCCGTCAGCCATTGCCGGCCTCCACAAGGAAACGCTGCGTCGACGGATCGATCGTCGATTCAAAGCTGATCGGCGGCATGCCCTCATGCACCCGGAATGTCGCCTGGATGCGCATGCGCAAGGCGCGTTCGCCGTTGCCGCGGCTCTTCAGGATGCTCACGCGCACGTCGGAAAGGCGCGTCTCGAAAAGGGCGATCCGCCGCTCGATCAGGCGGGCAAGACGGCTCTTGGCTTCATCCGTGACGAGGTTTGCCGACACCATGCCATCGACGCCGAAGGATACCAGCGCATCGCCGAGTTCCTCATAGATCGAAGGCGGTGCGGTCGGGCAGCGTCGGGTGTTGAGCAGCGCTTCCAGATCGCGGCGGATGCATTCGCGCAGCTCGCGCAATTGCTCGGCCGCCGTCTGCGGCGCGTCCTGCAATCGATCCGGGTTCTCGTCGATCAGCCGATCGATGATCGATCTGGCGACGATCCTTTCCCGGGGCCTGTAGCGTTCGAGAGGGTCAACCATGGGCGGCGCGCCTCGTTTCGTCGGCGTTGCGGGACACGGCTTCCAGCATCTCGAGGTCATGGAAGGAGACGAGGTCGTCGCCGGCCAGAAAGCACTTCTGGCCGCGGCCGGTGGTGATGCCCGTGGGCTCCTCGATCCATTCTGTTTCGCGGCCGAGCAGCAGCTTTGCCCCTGTCGTTCCGTGATAGATTGCGGGCAGGAGAACTGTCGCGATGGCGCCATCGGCAAGCTCCAGTTCTGCCACACGGAAGGCGAGATCGCGTGGGCGCGATATGGGTTCGAGGCGAACGGCGGCGATCCTGGAAAAATCGATCCAGAGATAGGCTCCGCCGGTCATGATCGCTTCGAGCGCATGCGGAATTCGGTCGTCGAGATCGCGGAAATCCGAAACCGGCTGGCCGTTCCAGCTCATCGGCCGTTCGCCCCTGAGCTCCTCGAAGGATTGAAGTGCTGCTGCCGTTTCCGGAGAGCCGTCGCGATGTGCAACCGCCACCTTCAGTGCCGCCTGGTCGAGCCAGGTCGGGCCATTCGGGAAATCCGGGGTAGCTGCCTCATCGAACCAGGCAGACCGCGCTGCCATCGCCCGCAGCTGATTGCGCAGCAAGGCAAAGCCCATCGTGTCTTCCGGAGCGAAGGTGGCGGCGAGATTGCACTGAGCTTCCGCGCGCGCATAGTCGCCGGCAAGGATCAGCAGGTCGATGAAGAGATGTCTGGCGTCCTTATCGCCCGGCGCCACCTTCAAATGCGCCTTCGCCTGCTCGATCGCATTCTCGAGTGCATTTTCGCGGAGTGCTTCGGCGATCTTGGCGGAGAGAGTCATGCGGACATCCTTTGCGGCGCGTTTGCGGGGCGGGAGGGCGCCTGGGTCGAATTCGCTACCTCCGCGATGAGATGGAAACTTGTCGACACGTCGTCGAGCTGGAAATGCGGCTGCAGCCGCACCGTGCAGGCAAACATGCCCGGCTTGCCGGGAATCTCGTCGACCGTGATGCCGGCCGAGCGCAATGGGAAGCGGATGCGCAACGGCACGTCGGCATCGTCGTTGCCGAGGGTGTAGCTGGAGAGCCAGTCATTGAGCTTGCGCTCGATCGAGACTGTGTCGGCAAGCCGGCCGATCTCGTCGCGCATGATGACCTTGAGATAATGCGAGAAGCGGGAGGCGCAGAGCACATATTGCAGCATGGCGGCGATGCGGGCGTTCTGCCGCGCCTGCTCACTCGAATAATGCGGCGGCGCATGCAGCGACTGATTGGAATTGAAGATCACCGAGGAGGAAAGATAGGTGGTTGCGACCGGCACGAGGCCGAGCTCGCAGAGTTGCTGCTCCTGGGTATTGGTCAGGCGTATTTCGACCGGCGCCTGTTGCGAAAGCCCGTGACTTTCGGTCCCGAGATCATAGGGCGCCAGCTCCTGCGGGCTCAGCAAGCCGCCATCGACCGCATCCTGGGTCACACCGCGAATATCGGCGAACCATCCGGATTCGATGAAGTTGCGAATGACGATCATTGCAAAGGCAAAGGCGCCATTGCCCCACAGCAGGGTGCTGCCGTCGGCGGCAATGTTTTCGCGGAACGGAAATTGATCGTCGCGTTCGCGTGCGAACGCTTCGTAGGGCGAGCGCATCAGGATTCGCGGCGCGACAAGTCCCAGAAAACGCGAGTCTTCCCGCGCGCGAAGCCCGTTCCAGCGAATGCGGGTGGGATCATAGGCGAGCCAGGAGAAATCCTGGACCCGGTTCAATTCGTTGAAGTGCTGCAGGCCGATCGCCTGCGGCGAAGCAGCCGCGACGAATGGGCAAAAGGCGGCGGCGGCGGCCATGCCGATCTGGGTCAGAGCGCCGATCGTATCGCCGCCGCTTGGATCCTGGGGCGACAGTTCGTAGTCGCCGATCAACAGGCCGAAGGGCTCGCCGCCGGGCATGCCGAATTCGCGGCTGTAAACCAGCTCGAAGAGATGGCTCTGATCGAAATCGGTCGTGCGCTCGAGATGGCGCGACAGCTGTGCCCAGCTGACGCTTAGGAGCTTGATTTTCACGTCATCCGATTGCCCGGTGTGGTGCACCAGCATGGCAAGCCCGCGCCACCGTGCTTCCATCGCCTGGAACTCGGGATGGTGCAGGATAGCGTTGACCTGCCGGTTAAGGGCATCGTCGATCATGGCGATCACGCGATGCACCTGACGGGGCCAGGCGGCTCTCGATTCCATCGTCGTCGCGATCATCTTGGTTGACTGAAGGCGCGCGGCGGGATGACCGCCGCGCGGTCTCCCCCTAGTTCTTGCTCGGAATACGGGCGACCATTCGCAGCGAGGTGGTCAATTCCTCCATCTGAAGCCAGGGTCGCATCCAGGCAACGGCGTTGTAGGAGCCGGGCTTGCCCGGAACCTCCTGGACCGTCACCTTCGCATCGCGCAATGGATACTTGGCGCGCGATTCCTCACCTGCGTCGTCGTTGGCGTTGACGTAGTTGGAGATCCAGCGATTGAGCCAGTTTTCGCAGTCCTCGGCTTCCATGAAGGAACCGATCTTGTCGCGGCCCATCACCTTGAGATAATGCGCGAAACGCGACGTCGCCATCATGTAGGGCAGGCGAGCGGAAACCGCCGCGTTGGCTGTCGCTTCCGGCTTGTCGTAGAGCTTCGGCTTATGCGTGGTCTGCGCACCGAAGAATACGGCATAGTCGGTGTTTTTGTAGTGGCAGAGCGGCAGGAAGCCGAGCTTGCCGAGCTCCGCGTCACGACGGTCGGTGATGCCGACTTCGGTCGGGCACTTGAGATCGAGGTCGCCGTCGTCGCTCGAGAAGATATGCATGGGCAGGTTCTCGACCTTGCCGCCGTTTTCGGCGCCGCGGATGGCCGTGCACCAGCCGCTCTGGGCAAAAGCGTCCGTCAGCCGCGTGCCCATCACGTAGGACGCGTTCATCCAGCAATAGGAATTGTGCTCGAGTTCGCCGGTCGTGGAATGCTCTGTCTCGTCGAAGCCGAATTCGTCGATCGGGTTGGTCTTCGGCCCGTAGGGCATGCGGGCAAGGACACGGGGGAGCGCAAGCGTGACGAAGCGCGAATCCTCGCTGTCGCGCAGGCTGCGCCACTTCGCATATTCCACCGTCTCGAAGATCTTTTCGAGATCGCGCGGACGGGCAAGCTCACGATAGTCGTCGAAGCCGAACATGCGGGGGCTTGCCGCTGAAATGAAAGGGGCAAAAGCGGCTGCGGCGATCGATGAGATGGCCTGCAGCGTCTGCACGTCGTCGAAGGAATTGTCGAATTCGTAGTCGCCGATGATCGCACCCATGGGCTCGCCGCCCGGTGTGCCGAATTCGTCTTCGTAGATCGACTTGAAGAGCCGCGACTGATCGAATTCCACGGCCTTTGCCAGATCCTTCGAGACGTCGCGTTTCGATGCGTTGAGCACGCGGATCTTCAGATTGACGCTGGTTTCGCTATTCTTGACCAGATAGTGCAGCCCGCGCCAGCTGCCCTCCAGCTTGGCGAACTCAGGCGATTGCATGATGGCCGCGAGCTGCCGGGAGATCTTGCGATCGAGTTCGGCAATGGCGTTGTTGAGAGTGACCGTCAGGTTGCGGTCGTAGGTGACGGTGCCCTTCAAGGCCTGGTCGGTCAGCGTCCTCAGGAGGTCCTGGGCGCGATCGGGTTCGGTTTGCCGGGTTGCTGAAACGATCTGCGTCAGCAGATCCTCCTCGGGCGCAAACTCGGCCTCTTTGGTCTTCAACTGGCTTTCAGCGCTCATTTTTCGATCCTTACGGAAAATGCGGCGATATCGGTGAAGCTTGTGCGCCCGCCGCTATCGGCTGCTTGAAACAGGATTGGCCGATCCGCTCCGCGGACCGCCGATTGCTATCAGCTTGCTGCCGGCTTTTCGTGGGCGCCAAGTTCGGACATCAGCTTCGAAAGATCCGCCTTGTTTTGCAGGACCTCTTCGAGCAGCCGCTCCAGCTCTTCCGAACGGTCCGCCTTGCTCATCAGGTCGCGAAGCTGGTTGCGGGCGTCGAGTAGGGCCTTTAGCGCGGGGACCTGATTGACGACGGAACCGGGTTCGAAATCCGTCATGCTCTCGAACTTCAGCGAGACGGCAATATCCGAGCCGTTGCCTTCGAGCGTGTTTTCGACCGTGATGTTCAGACCGGGGGTCATGCGGCGCATCACGTCGTCGAAATTGTCCCGGTCTATCTGGACGAACTTGCGCTCGCCGAACGGCTTCAGAGGCTGGGTCGGATTGCCTGAGAAATCGCCGAGCACGCCGACGACAAAGGGCAGTTCCTTCACGACCATGGCGCCTTCGGTCTCCACTTCGTACTTGATGTGGACCCTCGGCTTGCGCACTCGCTCTAGTTTTTCATGAACACTCGCCATAAGCTTCTCCTTCAATCCCAAGCGGCAAAATTCGCTTTTCACATGTGGCGCAACTCGATTTTGGAAAGGGCGGGTTGCAAAAAGTTGTGTGGCAGGTTGTACCGGTCACCCGCTCTTGTTGGATTTCGGCTGAATTCCGGCGGCCGTCAGCACGGCGTTTCGAGCCTGCTGCTCCGGCAGCAATTCGGCCAATAGTTCCGAGAAATCCATACGCCCACGCCGCACCATCGTCTCGATCGCCATCGAGATCGGCGAATGCGGCTCGGTGCGACGGAAGTAGCGCGCAACGGCGAGCAACAGCTCGAATGCCTCCTCGCGCGAGCCAATCGATTCGGCGCTCAAGGGCCGGGCACGCGGCTGAGCCGGTTCGTTCGTCCCTTCCGGCGCTTGCGGCACGACCGCGGCTTCGACTGTCTGGGCTTCGATGCCGGCAAGCGTGCGAAGCGCTGATGCGGCCTCAAGCAGGACATTGTGCGTGTTGGAGCTTGGTGGCGCCTTCGCCCCGCAGCGCTCGTTCACGATGGAGACGAGCCGCTCGAAGGCAGCGATGCAGCCGTTGACATGTTCGAGATGGGCACTCATCGCCGACGTGCCGGCTTCTATTACCGCCTGGTTCAGTTCCTCGCGTCGCCTGGTCTCGTTGGGTCGTTGCGAAAGCTGGAAATCCCAGAGCGAAAACTGGCCGAATTTCACGCCGGGCACGAGCGCTGTCAGCCTGATCGCCTGGATGATCGTGCCTTCGCCGCCGACCCCATTCAGCCCCGCCAAGGGCGCAAGACGCTCTTCTATGTCGTCCTCGCCGACCGAATGAAATTTCTCCCAATGCTTGTCTAAAAGCGACGCTATCGCCTGGTAGACATCCTTCAATCCCTCGAAACCGCGAAGACGTAGTTCTGCTTCCGCCAGCCACGCTAATACTTCGAGGTCCTTACTTTTTGAAGAAACAATCTGCAATCCAAGATTGCTGACGTCTGACCAAGCAGGTGAAAGGCTAATATTCTCACCAGGTGATATACCTCGTTCAGTAGCCCGAGCCTGGTTCCTTGCGTCTTTTATTCTATAGTATATTTCACGTGTAGAAGTATTGATGCGTATGTTTTCTCCACATGGCGCATCTTTGTCAAATTGAGTCTCTATGTCACGAACATTGAGCAGGGGATTAACTCCACATTTCCAACTACATCGCCTAAGAGCAAGATAGTTATGTCGATATATTTCGTTGTCAACTGTGTATATTCTGTAACGGATTTGTGACGATGCCAAATCGGAGGGCTTCGCAAAAATTAATGTTTGCGGGCTGGACACAATTGGATAACCGCCCTAGTTGTTCTCGCGGCATGGAGGATGCACTTAGTTTAGAAACCTAAGGAGGAAATTTCCACGTGTTCAACATCGATCTCAATCGTCTGATCAGAACGCTTGAGCCCGAATTGCGTGTGGGTCTTGAGGCTGCAGCGTCTCTCGCTGCGCGCGATCGGCACGCCAACGTGGATGTCGCACATTGGATACGTGCGCTGCTCGACGTATCTAAAGTTTGCTCGTTTTTTGAAGGGCTTAACGTATCTTCACACGCTCTGCGAGCCGAGCTTGATACCGCCATCGCGGAGCTGCCGCGGGACGGCGGGACAGCACTGGTGCTATCCCAACAGCTGCTTGCGCTGATGCGAGAAGCTTGGCTTGTTGCCTCGCTTCAATGTGGCCGGCACAGCATCGCCCTGGCCGACCTCCTCACCGCGCTGACCGACGATCAATCGCTGCGAATCATGGCCCGCGGCATGGCGCCTTCGCTGCGAAATCTCGACCGCAACGCGCTCGAAAAGCGGTTGAGTGCTGTATCGTCGACCGCTGGTGCAGCTTCATCGACGCCACATTCCGAGCCGATTCCTAGTGCCGGCGAGAACGAATTTCTGCGCCTTTACACCCGTGACATGACGGCCGATGCCAAGCTTGGCCGCATAGATCCCGTCATCGGACGCGACCGCGAACTCCGTCAGGTGATCGACATCCTGATGCGACGCAGACAGAACAATCCGATCCTGGTCGGCGAGGCCGGCGTCGGCAAGACGGCGGTCGCCGAGGCGCTGGCACTTGAGATTGCCGCCGGCAGCGTGCCGGACATGCTGAAGTCGGTTCGAATTTTGCTGCTGGATCTCAGCCTGCTGCAGGCTGGAGCGGGCGTGAAGGGGGAGTTCGAACGCCGCCTGCACGGTGTCGTTGCCGCGGTGCGGGCTTCAGCGGAGCCGATCATTCTGTTCATCGACGAGGCCCATGGCTTGATCGGCGCCGGCGGTCAGGCCGGGCAGGGCGACGCCGCCAACATCCTGAAGCCGGCACTGGCGCGCGGGGAGCTGAGAACGATCGCGGCAACGACCTGGAGCGAATACAAGCGCCACATCGAGAAGGATGCGGCGCTGACGCGACGTTTCCAGGTTGTTCAGGTGCTCGAGCCCGATGAGGAGACGGCTATCCGCATGCTGCGAGGCGTCGTCGACAGCTTCAAGGCTCATCACAAGGTTCGCATTCGCGACGAGGCGCTGGCCGCCGCCGTTCGCCTTTCGGCGCGCTACATCCCTGCGCGACAGCTGCCGGATAAGGCGATCAGCCTCATCGATACGGCTGCTGCTGCCGTATCCCTGGCTCGACAAACTGTCCCCGAGGCATTGAAAGGCCTGCGCTACGAGCAGGAGATGCTGGAAGCCGAGGTCGATGCGCTTTCTGCTGAGTCGCCCGCGCCCGAGCTCAACGCCCGCCTGGCCGTCATCGAGAACGAGAAACGTGAAGTAATCGCCGAGATCGAGCGGCTGCAGACCAAGCTTGACGAGGAGATCCGGCTATCGAAGGAGGCTGACCGAATTGAAGCCTTGCTAAAAGATGCCGGCGCGCAGCCGACCGAAGACGAGACGCCCGTGCGTGGCGACAATGTCGCGCTTTTCCCGCCCCATGGCTCGTCCCCGGAAACCATTCGTGCGGCGCTGGCGCAGGCGGAACGCAATCTCGCCGACTTTGCCGGAGAGATGCCCCTGGTTCCCCGGGTTGTCGACAAGGAAGTCATCGCCGGCATCGTCGCGCGCTGGACCGGTATTCCGGTCGGGAAGCTTCTGTCGGATCAGGTCGAGACGGTCAAGACGCTGGATGCCAGGCTCAAGGAGCGCGTCCTCGGCCAGGATGCCGCGATCGAGCGGATTTCGGCCGCCATGCGCTCCGCCCGTGCCGGACTTTCCGATCCGCGCCGCCCGCCCGCCGTCTTCCTGTTTGTCGGCATGTCGGGAACCGGCAAGACCGAAACGGCGCTATCGCTGGCCGATCTTCTTTATGGGGGCAGCCAATATCTGACGACCATCAACATGTCGGAGTTCAAGGAAGAGCATAAGGTTTCGCTGCTGCTCGGATCGCCGCCCGGCTATGTCGGCTATGGCGAGGGCGGGGTGCTTACCGAAGCCGTGCGCCGCCGCCCCTATGGCGTCTTGCTTCTGGACGAGATCGACAAGGCCCATCCCGGCGTCCAGGAAGTGTTCTACCAGGTGTTCGACAAGGGAACGCTCCGCGACGGCGAAGGCCGCGATATCGATTTCAAGAACACCACCATCGTCATGACTGCCAATACCGGCTCGGAATTGCTGGCGGCGTTTGCCTCCGATCCGGAGACGATGCCCGAGGGCGAAGCGTTGGAAGCCCTGCTGCTTCCAGAACTGCAGAAACATTTCAAGCCCGCTTTCGTCGGCCGTACAACGGTTCTGCCCTTCCTGCCGCTGAATGGCGCGACGCTGAGCGGCATCGTCGACATCCAGATCGGTCGCATTCGCGATCGCGTCGCGGCATCGTACGGCACATCGGTTTCACTGTCGGCAGAGGCCCGAGAGGCGTTGGTCGCCCGCGCCAAGGCGAGCGAAATGGGCGCCCGCGCCATCGAGACCATGATCGGACGCGATCTTCTGCCCGAATTGTCGACCTTCTTTCTCGATGCCGTTGCGGCGGGATGCAAGGTCGCCGGCATCACCATCAGTTTTGGCGATCACCGGTTCCTCATCGAGGAAAATCCGGTGGACGACAATGAATTCGCTGGCCGCAAAACAGGCGGCACGGCGAATGAGGCAGCCCCGGACGAGAACCATGTCCGGATGCGGCATTAGACGGAAAGGTAACCCGCCTTGCAGCGACAAGGCGAATTCAATCCCAACAGGAGAGCTGAGAGCATGCCGATTTATCTGCAAATCGACGGAATTCAGGGCGATGCCACCCACGAACAGCACAAGAAGTGGATGGATATCGAAGTCATCCACTGGAACGTTTCACGCAACATGAAAACGTCGGCCGGTTCGGCAGCGAACCGTGAAGCTTCCGAGCCCACCGTTTCGGAAGTGATCCTGACCAAGGTCAGCGATTCCTCGTCGACCAAACTGTTCCAGGAAGCATGCTCGGGCCGCACCGGCAAGCAGGCCGTGATCCATCTGGTAACGACCGGCAACCCGGGCGATACCTATATCGAATACACGCTCACCAATACGCTGATCGCCAGCTATTCGGTCGATTCCAATGGCGATCGCCCGGTCGAAACGATCAAGCTCAACTTTACCAAGATGGAAGTGAAGTACACGCCTTACGACGACTCGCAGTCGCCGCAGTCGCCGATGATCGCTTCCTACGACCTGGCAACGACCAAGGCTGCCTAACGATAGCACCGTTTTCCGGCGCGTTGCGATTAGACGCGCCGGAACCGTGTTCGATGCTAAATCGCCGCTGCGGCTGCGATTTGCACGTTTTTGACAACGTTTTTCATCGAGGTCGCCATGGTAGATTTTTCCGTTTCATCACCGGCACTGCAAATGGAGCCGGTGAGGCAGACCGACCTTCCGCCAATGAGGCGTGCAGGCCGCGGTCCTTCCTATGATTACTTCTCCTATCCCAGTGGTCCGCGCGAATTCGCCGCCCGGAACCAGGCCATGGGTGCCGCTGCATCTCTCTTTCGGATGTTTTCCGAAAAAGCCAATGAAATGTCGCTGACGCACTGGTTGCAGCGATGGCTGCGCAACAACGAAGCCAACATCATCCGGGAGATGGACACCAACCATCATTCCGTGTTCGTTGCCCAGTTCAACTATTCCGTCACCGACGGCGAGACCCGGGCCTATATGGCGCGAGGCGCCTATCTGCTCGGCACGGTCGCTTCACGCGCCGAGATCGGCAAGATCCTGACGCCGGAAGTGCTTTACGGCCCCGGCATGCACGAGACCTTGCCGAACGGCACGCTGTTTCAGATGGCCTATCTCGTCGGCGGCCGCAAGCAGGTGCTCGGTAGCGCCGGCAAGGCGGGTGCAGCGAGCTCACGGGTAGGATGACGCACAGATGAACGACCAGCCTTCGGCCAATGATTTCATCCAGGCGACTCGAAATCTCAGGGTCGTCTCGCCGCTTGGTACGGACCAGCTCCTGCCGGAGCGGGTGACGATAACGGAAGGCGTATCCTCGCTTTTCGATATCCGGCTTTCCGTGCGCGCCAAGCGGGAAGTCATCCAGCCGGAGGACTTGATCGGCCGCCTGGTGGATATCTCTATCGAAGTCCAGCAGTCCGAAGATGGCGGCGACGGCGTTCGCCGTCCCTTCAACGGTCTGGTGACCTCTCTTCAGGAGGGGCCTCCAATCACGCGCGGGCTGCGCTCCTATTCAATGGTCTTGAAGCCGCAAATGTGGCTGCTGTCGCAGCGCTCGGACTGCCGCATATGGATGGACAAGACCAGCATCGACATCGTCGAAACGCTGTTTTCCGAGCATGGCATTCCGGCACCCGACGTCTCCGGCGTGCTCACGACACCGCCGCCACAGCACTATTCGGTGCAATGGAGCGAGACCGATCTGGACTATCTGACCCGCCGTTTTGAAGAGGACGGCCTGTTCTACTGGTTTTCCCATGAGAATGGCAGCCACCGGCTGCATGTCGCGGATGGCGCGAACTCATGGGCCGGACCATCGCCATCAGCGCAGGGTGAGAGCAGGGTGCGTCTCGCTCAGGGGTCGACCGACCGCAACCATATCAATGAATGGATGAAGCATTACGCTTATATCCCCGGTCAACGGGCTGGCGCCGACTGGAACTTCGAAACCCCGCAGATCGTGCCGGGCACCACCACGCCTTCGCTGGTGCAGATGCCGGGGGCGATGAAGCGCGAGCTCTACGAATATCCCGCTCGCATCGCCTCTGTCTCGGAGGCCGAGCGGGCGCAGAAGCTTCGCATGCAGGCGAGCGAGGCCGACCACAATCGCGTCGTCGGGCGTTCGACATCGCGGATACTGGAGGCGGGCCGGCGGTTTACACCCTATGAGGTTGCCCATCCCGAACATGTCTACGAGGAGCACGTGATCATCCGCGCGACCCACGTCGCCGTCGATCCCTCCTACGAAACCAACATGGATCAGCCGGAATATACCAACGAGTTCGAGGCGGTGCCGTCACGCGTGCCGATGACGCCCCATCGCAAGACCGAGCGGCCGCGCATCCGCGGCACGCAGGTCGCCATCGTCGCCGGTCCCGACGGCGAGGAGATCCATCCGGACCAATATGGCCGCATCAAACTCTGGTACCCTTGGGATCGAAAGGCAAAGAAGGACGGATCGGACACCTGTTGGGTGCGTGTCGCCCAGAACTGGGCGGGCGGCTCCTGGGGCGGCCAGGTTATTCCGCGCATCGGCATGGAAGTCATGGTCGCCTTCATCGACGGCGATCCGGACAGGCCGCTGGTGACGGGCGTCGTGCCGAACCCGAGCAATGGCGTGCCCTACGACCTGCCGGGCAACAAGACCCGCATGGTCATGCGCTCCAACACGCACAAGGGCACCGGCTTCAACGAAATGACCTTCGAGGATGATGCCGGCCGCGAGAACATGTTCTTCCACGCCCAGAAGGACCAGACGACACGCATCCGCAACGACCGCACCAAACGCGTCGACCGCCACGAAGTCGCCTCCATCGGCGGCAACCGTGCGGTCGAGGTCAGCGGCAATCAGAAGCATGAGATCGGCGGATCGGTTAATACGGTGGTCGGTGGTACAGGCCCGATGGCGGTGGCCTTGATGGGAGCGGTGCAAGGGCTTTCGGGACAGACGGCCGGGCTACTTTCCCAGGCAGGTCAGATCGCCGGCGGAGGCGGAGCCGGCCTTGCCGCATTTGCCGGTACGCTGGCGTCCTCTGCCCTTGGCTTCTTAAGTGCCGGCGGCCTTGGCAGCCGTGAAGGTGTCGTCTCTGGCCCTAGTCCGCGTGCCGATGCAGGTACGGCGCTGGCGGGATCGGGAAGTGGTGTTGGAAGCGCCGCGTCGGATCTTTTCCCGTTACCGGGGATCATGAATACCATTGTCGGCTCTTTCAAGTCGGATACTGTCGGTGTTGCCCGCGTTGAGCAGATTGGCGTGAGCAAGGTCACGAATGTCGGTCAGACATCGCTCGAAAAGGTCGGTAAATTCAAGAAGGTAATCGTCGGCGAAGAGTTCGTCATCGAATGCGGTGCTTCGAAGTTCATCATGCGTCAGGACGGCACGGTCATCATTCTGGGGACGCATTTCAACTTCACGGCATCCGGACCGACACAGATCAACGGCAAGGTCGTCGATCTCAATAAGCCAGGCGGCGGCTTTGCCGAGGCATCGCCGACCTCGTCGGATACGACGGCGCAGGGCTGACGCGCTGATGTCGGTCGATAATCGCACGCCCTTTCCCTCGCTCGCTTTTCGCCAGTACAACCTGGCGGGCGATCTGCTTGGTGTCGTTGTCGCCAGAGGCACGTTCAAGCTGGCGAATGGTGGTCCGCTGGTCATGGCTGATGTCCAGCGGCCACTAGTCATGTCGGATGCCTATGACGGCGATCCGCACCAGACGCCGCAAATGGCCTGCACGGATCTGGCACCGTTCAAGCCGGGCACGGACGTAACCTTCATCGGTGCCGCCTTTGCTCCGGACGGTGTGGCAGCTTCTTCGTGGATATGCGGCCTCAAAGTCGGTCCCGTTCAGAAACGACTGCGCGTCCACGGACCACGTTTCTGGCGTGCGAAGACCCGCAAGACCTGGCGCGGGCTGGTCGACAAGAAGAAAGAGGATGCCCTTGACGGCTGGGAGTTGACCGCGGGCGACGCCGTAACCCATGTCCCAATCGATTGGCGGTTTGCGTTCGGTGGGCGGCTCGAGGACGGCGAGGCAGTCGAACGGAATCCGGTGGGGGTTGGACTTGTCAACGAGGATCAATTCTTCGAAAGACCAGAATGGCCGGCGCCGCAGATCGAGGACGCGGAAGCGCCCATTCGCTCTGTCAATGATAGGCCAGCGCCGGCGGGCCTTGGTCCGCTTTCGCCATTCTGGGAGGATCGGATCCAGAAAGCCGGTACCTATGACGACGCCTGGCTGAACGATCGGCATCCGCTGCTTCCGCGCGACTTCGATTTTTCCTTCTGGCAGGCGGCGCATCCCGACCTGGTGGCGGATCCCTGGCTACGGGGTGACGAGCCTTTCGAACTAGATCACCTTTTGCCGGGACTGGGGATGTTTCGCGGTCGTCTCCCCAACATCCGGCTGGAGGCTACGATCGATCGAGGCATGGGGCCGGCGCGGGGTCCCATGGTGCTCGACGGTGTCCACTTCGACATGCGGCCCGGTGTCGGGCGTGTTTTCCTGACGTGGCGAATTGGTTTCCCCTGGCCGGAGCGCCGCGGCCTGCCGCGTCTTGCCTTCGCAAGTTCCGTCGAAGGAGTGGCGTGATGGGCGAGAGGCAATTTCCAGACCCAATTTATGATGGGGACTTTGCCGCTCTTTATGGCCTCCCTCCCGATACCAAAATCATCGGCCCCCCGATGTCTGGCACGTTGCTTACAAAGACGCCGGACGGCAGCAGCCCCATGCTCAAATATGACGGGCCTTGGCCACCTCCCAAGAAGGAGGCGGCGAAGCCTGTGGAGCAGACACGCCCCACCGCCGCTGTTCCGCCGCCACCGGAGCTTATTCCAGATGACAGCAGTGCAATTGCGATTTGCTTGTCGCCGGATGTCTGCAAATCGCCAACTGCACCCGTGCCATACATGGTATGGGGCAAGGCTGATGATAAACAGAACTATTCTCCGGACGTGAGATCCAATGGCGATGTCATCAAGCGTTCCGATTCACGTTTCACGGCTACATACGGGGACCAACCTGGTACGGGCCTAGGCGTGAAATCAGGCACGGTGGGAAATGTCGTAACGCCAGTCACATCATCCAACATCGTTCGAGCAAATGGCGTTCCGGTGCAACGTCACACCGATCGTTGCACATTGAATAACGGCAACTGCCCTGGGGAGTATGTCAATGTGAAATCCACGGCGATGGATATGCCACCCGACGGTAACGATGCCCAGGACAGGAGTTGGTGGGATGCCGCGAAAGACACGGGTGGCGATTTCTGGAAGGGGATGACGGCAACATCGGGCACGGCGTCCAGCGGCGAGGGAATATTCAACAAGGTTGGCGAATGGTGGAACGACCCATCTCAGATCGGCCGGGACGCTCAATCCGCCTATGATAGCATTCCGACCGGCTCGGAGATCTGGCAGGGCACGAAGAATATTGCCGGCGGCGCAGCGCATGTGGCTGGTGAGGTGTGGAACGATCCGGTTGGCAGCGCAAAGGCGACGGGCGGCTGGGCGAAGGATCAAGCCGTCGGGGCTTGGCATGGCGTTGAGGCGGGCTACGAGAAGCACGGCGTTGCCGGTGCGGTCGGTGCGGTCGCTGGCATCGCGGTTGAGATCGTCAACCCATTGAAAAAGCTGAAGATGCTCGAGAGAGCCGCCGAGGTTGCGGAAGAACTTGGCGATCTGAAAAAGGCCGAGAAACTTAGGAAAGAAGCAGAGGAAATCAGGGAAAAGGAAAAGCAGGCGGAGCGCGCGCGCGAGGCGAAGGAAGAGGGGAAGGACGGCGCGCGAAGTACGCGCATCCATCACGTGGATTGCTTCGAAGCACCTCCTGGCATTGATCTTGCGGAATATGATCGTCAGCTTGACGAGCAAATGAAGACGATCAACGATATGACCGCTGATGATATGGCTTATTCCCACTGGGTGCTTGATAAGGCAGGAGGTACCGACGCCCTTAGGCAACCTTATGCACAGACCCAGCATCGAAATGAATACAAACAAATGTTAAAAGATAAGGGCTGGTCTGACGTGGATATTAAGAATCATATGCAGGGACTTCACGCTACTCACTTTCTTGATATGGTCGCGGGTGGTAATCCGACAGTATTTTCTAGAGATGCGGCTGGCAATCCGATACTTGGGGCGGGTGACGTAAATTCTCACATTGGAAGCAGCTGGACTCAGAAGGGGCGCGCCGCCTCATTGGGAGAAGAGGCAGAACGTATGCGCCGCAGTGGTCGAGCCGCTGAAAAGATGCATGTCGAGTTGAAGAGGTGTAAATAGATCATGCCGGCAATTCATGAAAATTTTCAATATGCCTTGGACGAGTATGGTCCAGTCAGACAAATCCGGCGCGCATCGAACGCGGAACTTTCGGAGTTGCATCGGATGCTGCCGCAGGTAGTGGTCGATTTTATCAAGGAAAAGGGCTTCTGCTCTTTTCACAATGGTCTATTTACCATGTGCAATCCGGAGGAGATGCGGGCGGTCACTGCGCTGGTATTCGGTGCCGACGACGATTTTCACCATCGGGATTGCCACGTCTTCGGCTACACTGCTTTCGGTGTTCTTTATTGTTGGTCAGACAAGCTCTACAATTTTCGGATAGAGTTGCCCCTGAATGTCATTTATTGCAGAGCTCTTACAACATCGGAAAACTGGCCGCCCAAAGCGAGTGCGGAGCATATTGCGTCGGGCATGATTCCGGATGAAGAAGAGGCAGATTTCCTGGATGTTGCCGGTACTCCGATGTTTGCAGCATGCCAACACGCCTACGGCGCAAACGAGACAAGCGAATGCTATGGTTTCTTCCCTGCTTTAGCGATTGCCGGCGCTTTCGGCCCAGCGCAAAGCGTAGAGCACATTAGGCGAGTGAAGGCACTTGAGCATTTCACCTTCCTTGCCCAGTTACAGCGCTTCTATCTTACCAAACCTGTTTCAGGCGGGCTGCAGGCGGTGCGGCCGATTGGCTAGTTGAGCGTCGGCAGCTTACCTTTCGCCAGTGCTGCTTGATACGTATCAGAGCTCAATATGAGATTGCTAAATCTGGTCATCCATTGTGATTCTTCTGAAGTTTCCTTGGACCCCTCGATTCGCAGCGGAGAGATCGCGGATCATAATCGCTGGAAGACTACGTGAAATGACGCCAAGAATTTAGGCAAAAAAAGGAATTTCGAACTGAGGAAGTGTTGAGATGAAGCTATCGAGGGAGGCTGCAGAGTATATAGAGGATTTCGGTGCCCCCCAATTACATGTAGCTTTCGCTAAAGAGGAAATGCACCAATTAGCTGGGAAATTTCCGGAGGAGCTAATCGCATTTATGAGCGCCTTTGGCCGCGCAGTTTTTCAAGATGGACAAATCCAGATCTGCCACCCTGATGATCAGAACTCAGTATTGACTTTGATTTTTGGTGGCGATGAGACTTTCTCCCATCAAAATTGCCATGCATACGCCTACAGCGCTTTTGGCGAGATTTTTTGTTGGCACAGGGATTACGGGCTGACGATAGTTGACATCATCGCGGGGAGCGTGACGTGTCGCTTGCTGACGAAAAACCTGTCGAGAGATGCCAATACCGATCGCACCTTTATAACGCCATTCGGTACGGATGCAGACTTTTACGATGTGAACGATAAACCGCTTTTCAAGCGCGCCGTTAAGAAACTAGGGTCGCTCCAGATAGGGGAGTGCTATGGCTTCGTGCCCGCCTTGGCACTTGGCGGGTCTCCAGAGCTTCAATATCTGAAGCGTCTTAGGTCACCCGAGCACTTTGCCATCGTAGCGCAGACAAATGATTTTAATCTTGTTGATGTTGAGGGCTACGGTGTATCGAAAGTTGTGAGGAAAATCGGCTGAAGCAGCGTTTGTATGAATAAGATTTATGAAGATATAGTGCATAAATATGGGAATCCGGTTTTGAAGATCCCGTTTACGGACCAGGAGCATTTAGCGCTCCGGAGATTTTTTCCAAACCAAGTTGCCGATTTTTGCTTCAATATTGGTCGGTCGGTTTTGCGTGACGGCCTCATTCAATCATGCCATCCCGACGATATGAGGGGAGTTCTTGCTCTTATCTTGGGCGCTGACAGAGATTTTTCGCACGACAATTGCCATGCTTTCGCATACTCCGCTTTTGGTGTCATCTTCTTCTGGATGGAAGAGTACGGGTATGGCAATATCAGTATTTATGAAGGGCGTTTGACACACAAGAACTTTGTCAAGGGTCAGCATGCAGGACCGATGGCAGTCAATGCGGTCTCGGTACCATTTTGGCTATCGGATCAGGCGCTGGATTTTGAAGACGACGCCGGTAAGCCCCTATTCAAGCGGGCAGCCAAGAAGCTAGGGTCTCTCGAAATTGGCGAATGTTATGGTTTCGTGCCCGCTTTAGCCCTTGGCGGAATTGCGGATATTGCTCACCTCAAGCGCCTGAAGGCGCCTGAGCATTTTGCTATCGTCGCGCAGGCCATGGAATATAATCTGATCGACGTGCAAGGATATGGACAGTCGGTCGCGGTGCGCCCGATAGGCCCGCGGTAGCCTTTTGCAGTGCTTCGGCGAAGCTAAGCAGCGACTTCGCAAGCTCTTGCGAAACGGTGTGGTGAGCAACTCGTTCTGAGTCGCGGTCGCCGGTTCGAAAGGAAATAATCCACTGCCGTACTGATTGGGGTGATAGCAAGCGATTGTCGTTTGGTTGTCGCGGGACGTCTGCAGGGCGAAAAGCTGGAAGCCTTACGAAGGTCGAACTAAAGATACGCGGCGAAAAATAACGATAGCATGGGTGTAAAATGCTTGATTCTTTTTTTGCGGACACGATTGACGAAATAGGGCCGCCACAGAGATGCATTCCACTCACGGTGGAGCAGGATGCCCGCCTTTCTAAATGCCTGCCCAGCAGCTTTATGGATTTTTTGCGCGCATATGGGCTGGGTGACTATTTCGATCGAAAGGTACAATATTGTGATCCGGCGGAATTTTCGTCCATCCTCGCTTTGGTTTTCGGCGCGGATTCTGATTTTAGCCACAAAGATTGCTTCGTGATCGCACAATCCGCGTTTGGTCGGCTCGTTTGCTGGTCTGAGCGACATGATCACTTCGAGATCGATCTTGTTGATCTGCGATTGACATCCAGCAAGCTCGCACCAACCGAATTCATCCTGCCCCCCGGCTTTGAAAAGCGGGAACGCAGTTCGGATCCAAACATTCTCGCTCGCTCGCTACTCGTCTCAGACCGTAGAGACTACGAAGAATTCGACGCTCAAGGCGAGCCTATGTTCGATCGCTGTGTATCGTCTTACGGCTTATTGGAACGAGACGAATGCTACGGCTACTTTCCAGCGGTTGCGATAGTCGGTCTGGATAGTCCCATGCGGCGGATCGAGAACATCCGGCGTGTAAAGGCGCTTGAGCATTTCACAATCCTGGCCCAGTTGGGCACCTTCCATCTGATGAAATTAGAAAGGGGGCAATATACGGCAGTACGTCCGATTGGATGATTGACGTTTGGTGCCTCGTGCCTTCCAGAAAATTCGTCATGGATGCGAGCCAATGCCTTGATATGGCGCGTTTATCTCAAGCATTTGTCGAGGCGGATGAAATGGCGCTGAAGCTTCTCAGCCCATGGGTCGGAGTTGCCGAACGGCAAGAGGCCGCATAGATGTCAAACTGCTCTTGGAGACCAAGTCTTGAGCTTTTTCTCACCTCAAGCGCCTGAAGGCGCCTGAGCATTTTGCTATCGTCGCGCAGACCATGGAATACAATCTGATCGACGTGCGAGGATATGGACAGTCGGTCGTGGTGCGCCCGATAGGGCCGCGGTAGCTTTCTGCAGTGCTTCGGCAAAGCTAAGCAGCGACTTCGCAATTTCTTCCGAAGCGGCCTGGCGACTTAGTCATCTTGAGTTGCAGTCCTCGCCGCGAAGCGGAGTAGAAAGAATGGTGGATCTTTTCGCGGAATTGCGGACAAACCCTAATTTCGATCCCGATGTGATCCAGGATGTAACTGAGATCAGTCAAGATAATCGCAGCTATCTTCAGGAGGCGACCGCTTATAGAGCCGAATATGCTGAGACGATTCTGCAGGCTGAAGTTCCATTAGATCATCAGGACGACAATGGCCAAACAGCCCTATAGTATGCAATTTCACGAGACATGAAGGATCTCCCGGCAAGTATTATCAACAAGGGCGCCAATCTGAGTTGTCTCGACAAATATGGTAATGACGGATTGTGGACAGCAGTGCTCTACCCAGGCCCCCGTTTGCCGCTGATTGAACTGCTTATAAAAAAAGGTGAAAATCCCCACCGCAAGAATGCCGCCGGGCGGTCTTCTGCTGACGTGGCGTTAACGAAGAAAAAACAGGCAATGATGATCCTTCTCGAACTTCGGCAGTAAACTCGGAATATGACGACAACATAGCACTATTCGGCGTATGAGAGTTTGAGATGTTATCTGGAGAACCACGTAATTTCCATGAAAGGACTACTGGCCTTTGAGCAGGCGCTTGCAATTGTGCGAGCTAAACCAGCCGCCTCAGATTTCTTCGGCCCGGCACCGGACGACAATGTCGACGCTGCAGAGCAGATGTTGGGTATTCGAATGCCACCCAGCTATTGCATGTTCCTGACGACTTTGGGGGTAGGCTCATTTGATGATGCCGAATTCTACGGAATCATCGCCAACAAGATACCCGGCAGTTCTGTGCCCAGCATGGTTTGGCAGACTTTGGAGAATCGCAAACTTGCCGGCTTTCCGGGGACCCATATCACCATTATGAGCAGCGGTTATGGTCCCATTTTCTGCCTTGATAGTTCCGTCGTGAACTCAGAAGACGAGTATCCCGTCGTAGAATGGACGCCGGCTGCCTCTGTGACGAATCCGGGTGAACGTTTGGCGGAAAGTTTTGGCACCTTCTTCCTGGATGAGATCAGCAAGCGAGCTTAGCGGTGAGGAAAAGTAACCCTTCGGTGAAGACTGCCTTGTCGTTACAATTGCGAAATGCCGTTCGGCTTTTATCTTTGACCGAGACCGTTCTGCGGTCGGCGTAGGATGTAGACCAACGTTAAGGCCACGAGGGTTCCAAATCCAACGAGAGGCCAGAGAACAGCAAATGCGATCTCCGCTCCGCTATTCGGATAAGGCATGCCCTCGAGAACTTCGCAAGCACTGGCATCGTAAACGAGAATGTCGAATGAGAGCCTGACGGCGAAGGCAGCTTGCCAGAGTGTGAAGAGGAAAACGGGGCTGCAAGCAATCGTCGCCGCTCTGAGGTATTTTGTCTGAAACAGACCAAGCACTGCGACGAGATAGAAAGGAATAGATATCACCACGCCCCAAAGGCGGTCCGCTTCTCCTTGGGTGCATGTCCCCGCCACACGGGCAAGCAAAGTGTTTAGTGCTCCGAGATAAAATGCCAGAACTGAAGTGATAGCCCAAATCATATGTTGCGCTCTTTGGAGTTGGAGGGGCTATTCCAAAGCAATCCACCGCTGAAGGTTGCCGGTTCGACAGTCTGCTCTTGCCTTGGGAACGAGGGCTGCTAGCTCCACGGAAGCAGTTGCTCTAGTTTGGTGTCAGTACCGGAGCATGTATGGATGCCCCCGTTCATGCAAGGCTTTTATCGAGCGATTTGGTCGTGTGATCGGGTGCGGTCATGTATCAGGCCTTTCGTCGCGACCTGATCTTGGCCGCTGGCCGGTATGGATTTACGCGAACCTGGTGCAAATCAATACTGCGAGCTCTTAGCTCATTGCTCCGGATGCATTTCCAGGCTCACTCTCACCGATCTTTGTCCTTACCGTTCGTTGACCTCCTCACACGCCGACGATTCCACCTGGCAACAGCGCAGCGTTTTGCTAGGCCGCGGCCGGGCTGGAATTCCTGTAAATTTCGTTCTTCGTCATCATGGCCCAGATCGTTCGCGCCATTTTGTTCGCAAGAGCAATTGCAACGAGCATGCGGGGCTTACGCGCCAACATCCGTGCAAGCCATGAGTTCTCCGGAGGAGCCTTCCGGCATGCCCATCGGATCACGGTCATTGCGCCGATGATCAAAAGCCGTCGGATGTCGCGCTGACCCATCTTCGATGTTCGTCCAAGTACCTGCTTTCCTCCGCTCGAATGCTGTCTTGGTACCAGACCTAGCCAGGCCGCGAAGTCTCGGCTCTTGCGGAATGTCGTCATGGTTGGGGCGAAAGCCTCAATCGCCATGGCGGTGATTGGTCCCATTCCTGGCATGGACATCAATCGAGCCGTGTTCTCAGAGCGTTTTGCCTCCGACTTGAGCGCCTTTTCCAAGCCAATGATTCGAGAAGAGAGCGCCTCAATCTGCTCAAGATAAAGCCGAGCGGTTTCCACGACAATAAGTTCGAGGCCGGAGCGGTCTTCCTCGATGATCTGCGTGAGCAAAGGCAAGTTAGCAGTTCCCTGTGGCGCGATAACCCCATGCTCGGCAAGATGGGCACGCAAAGCGTTGATAAGCTGCGTTCGCTGACGAACGAACAGATCCCGCGTCCGGAAGATCATCGAACAGGCCTGCTGGCTTTCTGTCTTGGATGCTACGAACCGCATGGACGGGCGAGTAGCGGCTTCAACGATAGCTTCGGCGTCGGCAGCATCATTCTTTTGCCGCTTGACGAAGGGCTTCACGTAAGCCGGTGGGATCAAGCGCACGTCATGACCAAGCTTGCCAATCTCTCGTGCCCAATAGTGGGCGGTGGCGCACGCCTCCATCGCAACGATGCATCTCGGCAATTCTGTAAAGAACGCAAGGACATGACTGCGTGACAGTTTTCTGCGCAGGACAACGCTACCATCGCTTCCTGCGGCATGAACTTGAAACACCCGCTTTGCAAGGTCCAAGCCGACAATGCTAACTTCCTTCATGGATGCTCTCCTCTACGTGACGTTTTGGCGAACGTCACTTTGACACATCGCGATGCCGTCGGTAGGGGGCATCCATTCCATCAATACTCCTCAATAGGAGCCGGCATTTTTTCCTCTCTTTCGTTATATTATTTCCGTGGGCACTTTCCGTGCGGATTTTCTGGTGTTTTTCCGCAGGGCCAGTTCATTGTATACTAAGAAAACATTAGCTGTTGTTCAGTCGCGCTTCCACAAACGCATCCCGCATTGCCCGCAAGATGATCACGGCCGAAGCCGCACCTGGATCGATATGTCCCAAAGATCGCTCGCCTAGCCGCGCCGCCCGCCCGCGGGCGGCGACCATAGAGCTTGTCGAGTTCGCGCCGGCTTCGGCGGCTTCCAGGATGGCGTTCCACATGCCGGCAACGGCGAGTTCGCGCGCCCTCGCGTTGATGGCGGCTTCGGCGGCGGGGATCCAGGCGTCGAGCATCGTCTTATCGCCACGTTGTCCCTTGCCGCGCTGCTGAATGCCGGCCCTCATTTCGTCGACGATCATCGCTTGGCAGGCCGGCGAGAGCGATTCATCTGATTTCAGCGCTTGCGAAGCCCTGCGGAAACCTGTCGCGTAAAGCGGCCCGGTCGAAGCGCCGACGGCATCCAGAAAGGCCGAGGCGGCGACGGCGAAGATCTGGGAGGGTAACGCCTGCGCGAGGTCGAGCTTCGTCAGTTCGGCGTTCACGGCCATAAAGCCGAGGGACATGGTGATTCCGTGGTCGGCGTCTCCTATCGCTCCGTCCAATTCCGAGAGGTGATCCTTCCCGGCATTGATCGCGATGGATATGCGCTGAAACATGCCGCTCAGGCATCG
This sequence comes from Rhizobium sp. 11_C7_N12_5, assembly GCF_051811145.1. Classification (NCBI taxonomy): domain Bacteria; kingdom Pseudomonadati; phylum Pseudomonadota; class Alphaproteobacteria; order Hyphomicrobiales; family Rhizobiaceae; genus Rhizobium; species Rhizobium sp. 11_C7_N12_5. Next base: position 1,212,714 of record NZ_JBPWPY010000002.1, on the reverse strand, counting down.
CGCGGCTTTTTCTGACATCGTTTTCCTCCCGATCCCAGCAGTCCCTAGGGCTTGCTGGGCAACATTCTTATACGATCATCCGACCCTCAGAGCGAAGGTATCGCATGGGTGGTACAGCAATTCCGTCAGCTCCTGATCGAGATGCAAAATGGATATGGATGCGCCGACCATATCGAGCGACGTGCAGTAGTGTCCCACCCAGTTCGCCTCGATCTTGATGTCCTTGGCGCTCAGCCGCTGCGCGACGCGCCGGAACAGGATGTACAGCTCCATCAGCGGCGTCGCGCCGAAGGAGTTAATCAGCACAGCGACCCGGTCGCCGGCGGCAGGCTTCATCTCGGAGAAAATACGGTCCATGACCCGGTCCGTGATCTCGTCCGCACTCATCATCCTTTCGCGGGTGACGCCGCGCTCTCCATGAATGCCCATGCCGAACTCGATATCGTCTGGCCCAATCTCGAAATTGTGGCGTCGCGTCTGCGGCAGCGAGCAGGGCTCCAGCGCAACACCCATGGTGAAGGTCCGGTCATTGGCCTTGCGCGTTATGGCCTCGCAGGTGTCGAGCGAGAGGCCCCTGTCGCAGGCCGCACCTGCGATTTTGAAGATGAAGAAATTGCCCGCAACGCCGCGGCGACCCTCCCTGTCTTCGATAGGGGACGACGCGATGTCGTCCGTCGTCAATACGGTCCGAACGTCGATCTGCTGTTCCTGCGCCATTTCCGCAGCCATCTCGAAGTTCATGACGTCGCCGGCATAATTGCCGTAGACGAAGAGCACGCCTTTTCCGCCGGAAGCAGCCTTGGCGCATTCGAGGATAGGCGTCGGCGGGGGCGACGAGAAGATATTGCCGATGGCGACGGCGTCGGCGAGACCCTTGCCGACATAGCCGAGAAAGCCAGGTTCATGGCCCGTGCCGCCGCCGATGACCAGGCCGACCTTTTGCGGCCGAGGGCCGTTGCGCGCGACCAGTGCCCGGTTCGATCCCTTGATCGGCGCGAGATAGGACGCATGCGCCTTGACGACACCATCCAGCATCTCGTCGACGACATCATCGGGATTGTTCAGGAACTTCTTGATATGCGTGCGATAGCTGCTGGGCAGCGCAACGCTGTTATCCGCTTTCGGGCGCTGGGTTGCCTTCGGGTCGAACTCCGTCACCCCATCCGCATTCAGAATGCCGCGACCGGTGGCCGCATCGGTGATGAGCACATTGATATAGCCGCCGCGCAATGCGGCAAGAATGGCTGGCACCTTATCGAAGCCGCCAGCGACCGCGATGCGCAGCCCGATCGATTTGAGCATGTCGAGGGATATGCCGATGGTTCTGTCATCGAGCGGACCAGCGACCGGTTGGCCTTTCGGATCGATGAAGCGGCCAGCGACGACGCCGACGGCATTCTTGGCCAGATAATCCTGAAGCGAGACGGATTCGAAGAAGCCGCTCGTGTGGATCGTCGAATTCGGCCGCAACGACGATATGCCGAAGAGGGCCTTGTTGGCTTTGGAAAGGATCGAAAACTGATCTTCGATCAACGGCTCGCGCAGCAGGATATCGCGGACCTCCGTCGTCGAGACAATCGCCGGAGCCGTAATATTGATCAGCTTGCCGCCAACGGCATTCGCGAAGGCCGCGGCACAGAGCTCCGGCGTATAGGCGAAACGCGCCCGCGTGCCGCCGGTCGCCTGAACGATCGTGACATCCTGCAGGTTTGGAACATTGGACTGTTCGGCGATTGCCAGAACCGTGCGGCCCCAGGCAAGGGCGAGCGTGTCGCCGGATTTCAGCAGTCTGGCGATGGCCTGCGCGCCTGCTGTCCCGAGGCGATCGATCAACGGGCGTGTTCCATCGTCGCTCGGCACCACGAGACAGTCATGCAGCCCGAAATGGCGTTTGAGCTCCTGTGCGATGGAGAGCGAACTCAGGCGCGAGGGTTCGAGCGAGATATTGACGATGCCGCGGCTGCGTGCGTCGGCCAGGTAGCTGTTCACGGTTGCCCGTGAAATGCCCATGATCTCGGCGATATCGCCCTGGGTCTTGCCGTCTTCATAATAGAGCCAGCAGGCCCATACATAAGGATCATCGCCATAGCGAAGTGGCATAGCGTCGAGCGCGTCCGGCACGCCCGCTTTGCTTCCACCCGTTTTGCTGACCGAAGATGCCTTGCCTGTCATGATGATTCACAATTCCCTTTTTCCGCTCGAACATGAAAGCAATGGCGTATGTTTGCAAATGCTTCTTCGGACGGGGGCGGCGCGCGGCCCCATGCAGGGTCATGGGATCGCGCAGCCTTGGGAGATCAAATGTCCCTATCTATTGCAGCCTCGAAAGAGCGCCCAAGGAAAGCTCCTTCAGGATGATGGCGCAGGATGTTGCACCGGCATCAAGCACGCCGAGCGAGCGCTCGCCCAACCGGCTGGCCCGGCCGATCTTGGCGACCAAGTTGAGCGTGGAGTCGCGCCCGGCCTCGGCCGCCGCTACCAAAGCATCGAGCGCTTCAGCAAAGGATTTGCCGGCGGCATCCGCAGCGTCAAAGGCTTCGATTGCCGGAATTAGCGTATCCAGCAGCGTTTTGTCGCCAAGCTTTGCCGAGCCGATCGCCTGGATGCCTTCCAGGCCGGCATGCAGCATCCGGCTATAGGTGGCGCTGTCGATCGCTTCGACACCTTCCAGTTTCTCGGCGAACTCGGTGAACATGACGCCATAGAGCGGACCCATCGATCCGCCGATCTCCGTCATTAGGATCGTGCCCAGCGTGTCGAGCGAAGCGGCAAGCGAGAGGTTTTTGCCTTTCAGGCGCTCCGACGCCATGCCGAAACCCTTGGCCATGTTCACGCCGTGATCGCCATCGCCGATCTTGCCGTCGATCTCGCTCAGATAGGCGCGGTTTTTGACGATGCGGTCAGCCATCGCGAGCACGATGTCGCCCGCCGTTGCATTGTTGAATGTCTGCATGATTGCGTTCCCCTCAGAGCAGCGTCGTGCATTGAATTTCGACATCCAGAAGCTTTTTCAGCTCCGGGTCGAGCGCCATGACGGTCAGTGTCGCGCCGACCATTTCAAGCGAGGTGAAATAGTTGCCGACATAAGTCTTGTAGATCTTCAGACCGCGCTCGGAGATCTTCGCCTCGATCGTGTCGTTCAGGATGTAGAGCTCGTTGACCGGTGTAGCCCCGAGGCCGGATACGAGGACAGCGACTTCCGTGCCGGCGGCCAGGTCGTGATCGTCGAGAACGATCTGGCACATCGTCTCGGCAATTTCAGCGGCGGTCTTCAGGGGCTCAACGCGAACGCCGGGCTCGCCATGATGGCCGATGCCCACTTCCATCGTGCCAGGCTCGATCTGGAAATTCGGATGACCAACAGCGGGCAGGGTGCAGGGACCAAGTCCGATGCCGACGGAGCGGCAACTGTCGATCGCCTTCTGAGCGGCGACGCGTACCTCTTCGAGGCTTGCGCCAGTCGCCGCCTTGGCGCCGCCGATCTTCCACATGAAGATCTCGCCGGCCACACCGCGGCGCTTCTCGCGTTCCTCCGGCGGAGCGGAGCAGACGTCATCATTTGCGACCACCGTTGCGACCTCGATACCGCCCTTGGCGGCGAGCTTGATTGCCATCTTGACGTTCATGTTGTCGCCCGCGTAGTTGCCGTAGAGGCAGATCACGCCGCGGCCCCCATTGGCTTCGCGAATGGCATCATGGAAGCTCTTGGCCGTCGGCGAAGAGAAGAGTTCGCCGACCGCGACCGCATCCAGCATGTTCTTGCCCGTGTAGCCGATAAAGGCCGGTTCATGCCCCGAGCCGCCGCCGGTGATCACCCCGACTTTTCCGGCGTGGGGAGCATTCTTGGCGATGACGACGCGTGGGTTTTCGGCCAGACGAACGATATCCGAATGCGCCTTGATGAAGCCTTTTACAGTGTCTTCAACGACTTCATCGGGGTTGTTGATGAACCGCTGCATGGTCTCTCCTGTCGAATTGTCGAGCGCTTGCGCTCAAAGAATTGTGTAGCCGCCATCGATCAGAAGATCGGCGCCGTTGATCATGTCCGCACCGGCCGAGGAGAGGAAAACAGCCGCGGCTGCAATCTCCTGCGGATATGCGAAGCGACCGGTGGGGATGCGTTTCTTCGCAGCCTCGCCCTTTTCGCCGGCCCAGGCCTTCTTGCCGAGCTCGGTCAGAACGATGGTCGGGGAAATGGTGTTGACGCAGATGCCGTGCTTGCCCCATTCGGCTGCAAAGGTCTTGGACATGCCGATGACGCCGAACTTGGAGGCGCAGTAAGCGACGTGTTCCTCGATGGCGACCGTGCCCGCCTGCGAAGCGAGGTTGACGATCTTGCCGCCCTTACCGGCGGAAATCATGGCGCGGCCGACGGCCTGCGTTACGAGGAAGGTTCCTTTGAGATTGATGTTTATCGTTTTATCCCAATAGTCTAGCGGCAGATCCTCAGCTGGTGCGAGAAAAACGACGCCAGCGCTGTTGACAGCAATATCGATGCCGCCGAAATGCGAAATCACATCGCTTACGGCCTTGTTGACCGAAACAGGATCGGCGACATCGCAGGCAAATGGTGCAGCACCGCCACCGATTTCGGCAGCCCTTGCCTTCGCTATGTCGACATTGATATCGAGAACGGCGACCTTTGCGCCCTTGGATACAAACGCTGCCGCGACTGCGGCGCCGATGCCGGATCCGCCGCCCGTGACAAGGGCAATTTTGCCTGACAATGGGAAGTTCAAATCAATGTCGGGAGGTGTCTCGGTCATCTTGTTCAAGCCTCTAGCTGGGGATTGGGTGGGGCGAAATCTTCGCCCCACCTGCATTGATCTTACTTGCGGGTTTCAAGCAGCTTGTCGACGTTGTCAGCCGTCACCGGGGTCCAGGGGACATTGTAGTTCTTGTCCTTGCCATCGTTGAACGGCATGGCGGGATACTGCGACCAGATCTTCGATTCCGGCTTATAGTTGCCCTTCTTGGCGGCGAAGATCGCGAGATCGAGCGCGCCCTGTGCCTGTGCACTGGCATCCTGCAGGATGGAGGTCATCGTACCCTGCTTGACGGCATGGAGTGCATCGGTGATGCCGTCGATACCGGCAATGGCGAAGTCCTTGACGTTGAGCTTCGCAGCCTTGATCGCCTCGATCGCGCCGAGCGCCATCTCATCGTTCTGGCCGATGACGCCGTTGATCTGGCCTGGATGTGATGTCAGCCAGTTTTCCATCAGCGTCTGGGCTTCGGCACGCGACCAGTTGGCGGTCTGGTCTTCCAGAACCTTCACATTCGGGCACTCGGCAAGAGCTTTCTTGTTGCCCTGGAGGCGTGAGATCTGCGCGGACTGGCCGACCGGTCCTTCAAGAATGACAACATTGCCCTTGCAGCCGATCTTGTCGAGCACTGTTTTCGCTTCCATGTAGCCGGAAACGGTGTCGTCAGAGCCGACATAGGCGGTCAGCAGATCGGAGTCCACGCGGGTGTTGGAGCCAACGACCGGAATTCCGGCGTCGTGTGCGGCCTGAACGGCGGTTGCGGCGGCTTCGATATCGATCGGCGCGAAGATGATCGCGTCAAACTTCTGCGTGATCATCGTGTTCACCTGCTCCTGCTGGACGAGAGCATCATAGCGGCCATCGAAGATAGTAAGATCAACATCGCCGTTCTTGACCGCGGGATGTTCCTTGAGTGCTGCCGACCAGATCTGCATGAATTCCGCATTCAGGCCGTAGGGCGCCGCGCCGATCTTCAGCTTCTTGTCCTGGGCGAGGGCCGGCGCGGCCAGAAGTGCAGTGGCCGCTGCAAGAGCAATCAGTAATTTCTTCATTAAAATTCTCCTCCGTTGAAAGTCCGGCGGCCGTCGTGGCGCGCCGTTTGGTTTCCGAGTGCGCAGCACCTGGATGTCTTGGGGCTTAGCCGCCCAGATTTCGCTTTTGGTCGAGCATCACGGCGCCGACGATGAGGGCGCCCTTGAGGACCTGCTGGTAGTAGGATTGGATCCCCATCAGATCGAGGCCGTTGTTCATCACACCGATGATCAACGCGCCGATCAGAGTGCCGGTGATGCGCCCGACGCCGCCGGAAAGGCTGGTTCCGCCGATGACGACGGCGGCGATCGCATCGAGTTCGTAAGCGATACCGGCCTGGGGCAAAGCCGAGCCGGTACGTGCGGCAAGCAGCATGCCCGCCAGTCCGGAAAGGCCGCCGGAAATGACGTAGACGAGGAAGCGCAGCTTGCTGACATTGATGCCTGACGTGGTGGCGGCGTGCGGATTGCCGCCAACGGCATAGATATAGCGGCCAAAGCGCGTGCGATTGAGAACCCACCATGCGACGGCAAAGACGATGGCAAGCAGAATGACGGGCATCGGAACGGACAAGACGCTGCCGGTGCCGATCCAGCGGAAATCAGGCGTTAGCGCCGGAACCGGTTTGCCGCCGCCATAGATCAGCGTCAGACCACGTGCTGCCGAGAGCATACCGAGCGTTGCGACGAAGGCGGGAACGGCGAAGCGCGAAACGATGACCCCGACCAAGGCGCCGCACGCCAGGCCGACCAGCACTCCGACGGTAAGCGCCACATAAGGCGGATAGGGCGCACCGAGAATGCCGGCGGTTGCCGAGGTCGTTGCGAAGCTCGCGCTAACGATGCCGGTAAGCGCAACGACGGAGCCAACGGAAAGGTCGATACCGCGTGTGAGGATAACGAATGTCATGCCGATTGCCAGCACGCCGTTTATCGACGTCTGCAGCAGCACATTCGAAATGTTGCCAGGCGTCAGGAAATATTCGTTCGAGACCGAGAGAATGGCGGCGAGCAGCAGGAAGGCGAGGAAAATCCCATATTCCTGGATGATCAATCGGCGCCGGTCGGAGCCGAACCAGGAATTGGGCTGATTGTCTTCAGTGGCGGACATTGCAAATACCTCTTGTTGCCGGGCGCTGTTTTTGGGCTTCGTCGTCTGTCGCCTTCACGTCGACAGGTGTACGAGCGTTTGCGCGTCGGCCTCCTCCCTTTTGAGAATTCCGGCACAGCGTCCCTGGCGCATCACCAGGATGCGATCGGACATGCCGAGAACCTCGTCTATTTCGGATGAAATCATGATGACCGTGCCGCCTTCGGCGGCGAAGTCGCAGATGATGCGATAGATTTCGCGCTTGGCGCCGACATCAACGCCGCGCGTCGGCTCGTCCAGAAGCAGCACCTTCGGCTTGCGCAGGAACCACTTGCCAAGCACGACCTTCTGCTGGTTGCCGCCCGAAAGGCCGGAGACAGACATACTATCGTGGGCGGCCTTGATGCCGAAACGCTTGATCATATCGAGGCTGGCGGCCGCTTCGGCTTGGCGATCCATCGAGAAATGCGGGCTCATTTCCGGCAGGCTCGCCAAGCAGATGTTGTTGCGCACGCTATCGGTGAGATTGAGCCCCGTCAGCTTGCGGTCTTCGGTCACGAAGGCGATGCCGTGTCGCATGGCCTCCGCTGGCTTGCGCACGGTGATCGGTTGTCCGCCGAGCTTGAGCTCGCCGCCGCTTGCCGTATCGAGGCCGAAGATGCAGTTGAAGATCTCGGTACGGCCCGACCCCATCAGGCCGTAGATGCCAAAGATCTCGCCCTTATGTGCAACAAAGGAAATGTTATCGATCTTGCCGTCGGCCCTAAGTCCCGAGACGTCCAGTCCGGGCACATCCGTCGGCACATTGGTCTTGATGTATTCTTCGCCGAGTTCGCGGCCGACGATCATGCGGATGAGGCCGGGTCTGTCGATATCGGCGAGCGCACCGCTGCCGACATAGGAGCCATCGCGGAAGGCCGTGTAGGAATCGGCGATCTGGAAGATTTCCGATAGCCGGTGCGAGACATAGACGATGCCTTTGCCCTCGGCCTTCAGTCGCTCGATGGTCGAGAACAGCTGCTGCGCTTCCTTCTCGCCGATGGCCGAGGTGGGCTCGTCCATGAAGATGACTTCGGCATCGTGGCTGAGCGCCTTGGCAATCTCGACCAATTGAACCTGGGCGACCGAGAGGTTCATCATGAATTGCGTGGCGCGGATATTGAACTGCAGGCGTTCGAGCAGCGCCTGTGCATTGCGGTTCATCGATTTGAAATCGATGCTGCCGAAACGGGCAGACGGCTCGCGGCCGAGATAGATGTTCTCCGCAACCGTCATGTGCGGGATCGGACTGAGCTCCTGCTCGATGATGGCGATCCCGGCGGAAAGGGCTTCCGCTGGACTGGCGTAATCAACCTCTTTGCCGCGGCGGCGGATGGAGCCGGCGTCACGCTTGTGAATGCCCATCAGGATCTTAAGAAAGGTCGATTTGCCAGCGCCGTTACCGCCGCACAATGCGTGGACAGACCCCGGTCGCAACTGAAAGCGCCCGTCGCGCAGCGCAGCAACGCCGCCAAAGGACTTCTTCAGTCCTTCCACTTCAAGCAGGAAATCCACTTTCTCCTCCGCACTCCCGATGCCGGATCAAGGTCGGCTAACACCGATTGCCACCGTCAAGCACCAATATTGACAATATTCGATAGGCTATCGACAAATGTCAATATGCTGATTTTGTTTTCGGGATAACGCGCTCTCCGATACCTGCTTCCCTATGGTATCCACATGTCATAATATGAATTTCTGGATTGACCCGGCCTATGGACGAAACAGATCGATTTGCCATGACAGATTTGGGGACCAAGGAATGACGATAATCGGCCGAGGCCGGCAAAGACTGGCGCAACGGGTCATCGACCAGCTGCGCGTCCAGATCGAGACGGGCACGCTTCAGGCGGGCGATAAGCTTCCGACGGAGCCGCAGCTGGAGGCAACATATGGCGTCAGCCGGACCGTCGTGCGCGAGGCGATTGCCGATCTGCGCTCTGCCGGGCTCGTCAGGCCTGTTCAGGGCAAGGGCGTGTTTGTTACCGAAATGATGATACCCTCAGGATCAATGCTGACGCCTGTGGAGATCAGAAGCATCCCGGAAACGCTGGAATTGCTGGAGTTTCGCATGGCCACGGAGGGTGAGGCGGCCGCCATTGCGGCCTATCGCAGGACCGCCGAACAGGAGGCGGCAATCGCTGCGGCCAATCGGAAAATGGCTGCCCTGATAGAGCAGGGGCTCCCGACCGTCGAAGCGGATTACGAATTCCACATGGCCGTCGCCATCGCCACCAACAACCGATTCTACATGGATGTGCTCAGGCATTTCGGTACTCGCACCATCCCGCGCGGGCAGTTTCCGACATTGCCGGAGGCGAATGATCGCGCCTATCTGGAAAAGGTTCATGCGGAGCATGTCGAGATTTTGGCGGCGATCGCAGATCAGGATCCGGAGCGTGCGCGGCAAGCGATGCGTGCTCACATGATGGCGAGCCAGCGACGGTATCGCTTCCTTGCAGAACAGCAACCGCAATAGGGCTCGACTCCCGACAAAAGTCATATTATGTCATATGATATGAATCTCATGGGAGATACACCAGGTGTATGCAGGGACGCAGGTCGAGGCACGGGACGATGATGACTACCGGGTTTTCAGGCAACTAGGGCTGAAGCATATCTGCGCGGATCCGCCGGGAAGACCTGACAGTTGGACGCTGCCCGATCTCGAACGTCACCGCGACAAGATCGAAAGCTTCGGGCTGATCCTGGACATGATCCAGCTGCCTCTGCCGTCCCAGCCGATCGAGAAGGCTTCTTATCCCGATATCCTACTTGCCGGACCCGATCGCGACCGGCAGATCGACGCGGTCTGCAAGCTGATCGAAGATATTGCGGCCGCCGGCATCCCATCGGCGAAATACAATCTCAATCTCATCGGCATCCCGCGCACGCCCGAGGAGGCGGGGCGAGGCGGCTCGATGAATGCGAGCTTTCGCTGGGACAAGGCTGACCACCAGGCAACCCCCGGCCTGGCCGGCGTGCTGTCGGAAGACGAGAACTGGGAGCGGATCGACTATTTCCTGGAGCGCGTCGTTCCTGTGGCGGAAAGCAATCGCGTCCGTCTCGCCTGCCATCCGCATGATCCCTATACGCCGCCAGGTTACCGCGGCGTCACGCGCGTCCTCGGCACGGTGGAGGGCCTGAAGAAATTCGTGCTTATGCGCGAAAGCCCTTATCACGGGCTGAACTTCTGCCAGGGCTCGATCGGCGAAATGCTCGACAATCCGCGCGAGGAGATCGACGACATCATCCGTTGGTTCGGCACGCGCGGCAAAATCTTCAACGTCCACTTCCGCAACATCAGGGGCGGCAAGCTGTCCTTCATGGAAACCTTCCCGGACGAGGGTGATATGGACATGATTCGCTCGGCCCGGATCTATAAGGAGGTCGGCTATCAATACATGCTGATGCCGGACCATGTGCCGACGATCAGCGGCCGCGATCCCACAGGCGTCGCCTTCGCCTTCTGCTACGGGTACATCGCCGCTCTCGTCCAGACGCTCGAACACGCCTGAAGCATCGTCGCTCCATCGATCGACAAAAGGATTTCACGATGAACCCGAATGGATTGAAAAAGGCAGTTGGCAGCGGTCTTCTGTCGTTCCCCGTCACGCATTTTAATCAGGATCTGACATTCGACGAAGCCAAATATCGCAGTCACGTCGAGTGGCTGGCAGGCTACGATGCAGCGGCACTTTTTGCAGCCGGTGGCACCGGCGAGTTCTTCTCCCTCAACCCTGCCGAAATCCCTCAGGTCGTTCGTGCCGCCAAGGCCGCGGCAGGCAATACGCCGATCATTTCGGGAACCGGCTACGGAACGTCGCTTGCCGTCGAAATCGCCAGGGCCGCGGAAAAAGCCGGCGCGGACGGTCTGCTGCTGCTGCCGCCCTATCTGATGTTTGCGGAGCAGGCTGGTCTGATTGCCCATGTGAAGGCCGTCTGCCAGGCCGTCGGCATCGGCGTCATTGTCTACAATCGCGACAATGCCGTGCTCAACGCCGAGAGCCTGGCGCGCCTTGCCGACGAATGTCCGAACCTCATCGGCTTCAAGGATGGCGTGGGTGACGTCGACAAGGTGATCGAGATCACGACGCTGCTCAAGGACCGCCTGGTCTATGTAGGCGGTATGCCGACCCACGAAGTCTATGCTCAGGCCTATTTCGGCGCTGGAGTAACGACCTATTCTTCCGCCGTCTTCAATTTCGTGCCCGCCTTGGCACAGCGCTTCTATGCAGCGTTGCGTGCCGGCGAGCAGACAACGGTGGACAATATCCTCAAAGGCTTCTTCTTCCCGTTGGTCACCCTGCGCAATCGCAGGAAAGGTTATGCAGTCTCGATCATCAAGGCGGGCCTGCGCGTGCTCGGCAAGGATCCAGGTCCAGTGAGACCACCTTTGACCGATCTGACGGCGGAAGAAATGACCGTGCTGGAAAAGATCGTCGCCGCAGCTGGATAATTTTTGCTAGAAGGCTCGTCTGATCGTCAAGCCGGGCCGGCAGTCAACGCTCGGGTGAGGTGACCAATGATTGAAGCTTCGTTCCGTGCAGCTACCCGGACGTTCGTCTATGTCGCCGCAACGACGGCGGGGACGATCGACATATACAGTATGGATGAAACGACAGGCGCGCTCACGCAGGTTTCGACTTTCGATGCGGGCAAGATGATCATGCCGATGACCGTCAGCCCCGACAGGAAACATCTCTATGCCGTCATTCGCTCGCAACCATATCGGGTGCTGACGCTGGCGATCAACCCGGAAACCGGCAAGCTGACGCACGAAGCTGTTGCTGCTTTGCCCGATAGTATGGCTTACGTCTCCACCGACCCATCGGGCAGGTTGCTTTTCACCGCCTCCTATGGCGGCAACAAGATCGCCGTACTGCCTATTAACAGGGACGGGCTTGTCACCGACGGCGCGCGACAGATGGTCCTCACCGGCCGCAATGCCCATTCGATCGTCAGCGATCGGACCGGCAAATTCGTCTTCGCAACCAATCTCGGTTCCGATGTCGTGCAGCAGTTCGTCCTCGATCCGGAGGCCGGCATGCTGGAGGCGAACGATCCGCCGCACGTCGCGACCAGGCCGGGATACGGTCCGCGTCATATCATTCTGTCTCCGGACAATAAGTCCGTTTATGTCCTGACCGAATTGACCGGCCACGTCATCCACTACGCTCTCGATCCCGGCAGGGGTACGTTGAGCGAAATCGAAAGTGTGGCGTCCGTGCCTGACGACGCGGGGTTGTCTCCGGGCGCCACCCCGCCGGCTCCTCCACCATTCAATGCAATCACGCCCGCCGCGGCCCCAGTGGATGACGGCAAACCGAAGGTTTGGGCTGCCGACATCGGCATCACGCCCAACGGTAAATTCCTGTATACGACCGAGCGAACCACCAGCAAAATTGCGCTCTTCCATGTGGCTGGTGGGGACGGGACGCTGACCTATGTCACGAATTACCCGACCGAGCAGCAACCGCGTGGCATTCGCATAGATCCGTCGGGCCGATTCCTTGTGGCATCCGGTGAGAAATCCGACAAACTGTCTGTTTATGCCATCGACCAGACGAGCGGCACGCTCGGTTCCGTCGGCAGGTATCCGGTCGACGCCGGCGCGAACTGGATCGAAATCGTGACGTTGCCTTGAACTCGGACAGCCGAAGAGGAGCGGTTACGCTGGTGCGTAAGGTGCGGCGGTTGGGCTATCCGGTTTGGGCAACCAGCTTGGCAATAAGGTTTCCGACCTCGGAAGCGGGAAGGGGTTTTGCAAACAAAAAGCCCTGAAACATTTCGCATCCGGCCCCCTCGAGGAATTGGGCTTGCTCCTCGGTCTCCACACCCTCGGCGACGACCTCCAATTCGAGAGTTCTGCCAAGTGACACGATGGCGGAGGTGATCGCCATGTCGCCAGCTTTCTCGGGAATGTCCGCAATGAACGACCTGTCGATCTTCAACCGGGAGAGGGGGAAGCGTCTGAGGGTACTTAGGCTCGAATATCCCGTGCCGAAATCGTCGATCGCGATGCTGACACCGAGCTCTTTCAATGCATGCATGCGCTCTATGGCCCCCTCCACATCCCGCATGATCAAGCTTTCGGTCAGTTCCAGCTCGAGCCATTGTGGATCGAGGCCGGCAGCCTGAAGCGCCGATGCAACCTGGTCTATCAGCGAATTCTCGAGAAACTGTCTGGCGGATACATTCACCGCTATACGCAATGGTGGCAGACCCTGGTCCTGCCAGGCCCGAGCTTGGCGGCAAGCCTCGCGCAAAACCATATCGCCGATCAAGACCACCAGCCCCGTTTCTTCGGCCAGCGGGATGAACGTTCCCGGCAATAGCAAGCCTTCGACAGGATGCTGCCATCGTACGAGCGCTTCGACGCCGATCACTTGACCGCTACTGATATTCTTCTGCGGTTGATAGTGAAGCACGAACTCGTTCCGCTCCACCGCCCGCCGCAGCTCCTCAATACGGCTCAGCTTGCTGCGGGCTTCTTCCCCCATTGCGGGCGTGAACAGCTGAATACCGTTGCGACCGGATTCCTTCACGCGATAAAGCGCCATATCGGCGTTTGCGAATAGCTCCGACGCGGTATCGCCGTGCTTTCTGGAGCACGCTACGCCGATGCTGCAACTGACTCGAATTTCGACGCCATCGATGGTCAGCGGCTCGGATATGCCTTCGAGAATAGCCTTGAGTCTTTCATGGAAAGGGTCCTGGTTCTCTTCCAGAACAATGATGAACTCATCGCCGCCGATCCTCGACACGATGCCGCTGCTTTTAATTTGCGCCGATATCCTCTGGGCAACCACCTTGAGCAATTCGTCTCCGGCGGCATGTCCAAGGCTGTCATTCACCAGCTTGAAATTATCAAGATCCACAAAGGCTACGGCCAAGGATTTCCCCGCCTGCGATGCCTTTTCCAAGAGAGCGACGACCTTTCGATTAAGGAGCGTGCGATTTGGCAACCCGGTCAGCGCATCATGCTCAGCAAGATAGGCAATGTGAGCGATGTCACGATGGCGATCGATGGCGATGCCGACGGTTTGAGCGATTCCTGCGAGGAATTCCACGAGGCCGCTTTCGTCATCCTCAGTCTTCGACGCTGTCAACGTACCGTGCTTGCCTCCATCTCGCGAGAAGATGGGAAACTCAATCACTTCATCCGCCAGGGTCTCGCGTTGCTGGCCGTCCAAAATGAAGCTGACCCGTCTTCCGTTGAGGAGGCGCTCAAGCAGGAATTGGGCATCCTTGAGAAACGAACCGAGGTCAACGCCTCGCGCAACGTCATGGAGAAGCTTCGTTTGCGCGCTCATCAACTCCTCTGCGCGCTTGCGGGCCGAGATATCGCGGGAGGCTCCGACGACGCCGATGATATTGCCATTCCGGTCCCGCAACGGCACACGCGACATCATCAGCCAGCCTTCGCCCTTCAGCCGTCGTTCCTCCACGCCGAGATCGGGCTCACCCGTCTCCATGACCCGCCGTTCGACTTCGTCAATCTTATGAGCGTCGGCCACTGGGTGAATTTCGGCATCGGTAAGGCCGATCAATTCGTCGACATGCGTGAAGCCGTTGTTGAGGACGATCGCACGGTTGGCAAAGAGGAAACGGCCGTCTCTGTCCTTGGCGTAGATGAAGTCGGGCACGTAGTTGATCATCGCCTCGAGCCATTCGTATCGCTCGGTGAGCGACAGAAGCTGAGCTTGGAGCAATTCGAGCGAGACCCGGGGCTGCCGGTCGGCGTCGTTCTGATCTTCTATGGTTGACTTTGACGGATTTCCCGGCTGCTGCGTCATCACTGCTCTCTTGCTTGGCTAACGAATAATATTGGCAACGGGTTATGCAACCACAAAAACACAGGATGCATTTTGGTCGTTGGAGGCGAGGGCATAGATCTCAACTTGCGACCAACCAAGCGCATTTCTTCCCGCATGATCGGATAAACGATCGAACTGGTCGGCCTCTGCCGCTCTTGTCACCCTTCTTCGCCTTGCGAAGCGCCAAGTGCTCATCAAGGCAAAAGGTAACAGGCGTGACCTGATCCCGCAAACAGATGGTCTGCGCCTCAAAATGGCTGATCGGGATATAGGCCGTGAGCCAGGCGACCCGCTCGCGGCCGCCTTGCGGGGTAGGGGCAAAAGCGGCTACAGCCATGTGAAAGAAACATGAGAATCGTCGGGAGAAGCATCATGGATGTTCGCAAAGCCGGCACGGACGGCAATCTCGTGCTTGCCGGCGTGCTTTTGATGCTTCTCGGCGATTTTCTGTTTTCACTGAACGATGCCATGGGCAAGTGGTTGGTCGCGAGCTTTTCCGTCGGCCAAGTTCTGGTGATACGCTCGCTCGGCTCCTTTATCATTCTCGCGCCCATGATCGCGCGGCAGGGAAGCGATGCACTGTTCCGCATCGAGCGGCCGCCGTTGCAGCTTCTGCGCATAGTGATGACGACCACCGACGTTGGTCTCTTCTATGCGGCTGTCGCCTATCTGCCGCTTGCAGATGTCATGACCTTCTACATGGCCGGTCCTATCTATGTCGCCGCGATCTCGCATTTCTTCCTTGGCGAGAGGATCGGTTGGCGGCGGTGGCTGGCCGTCTTCGTCGGTTTTGCCGGCGTACTGATCGCGCTTAAACCTTCGACGGCAATGTTCTCCTGGCCGTCGCTTTTCGGCCTTTGCGGCAGCCTCGCGTTCGCGATGACACTTGTGCTTGGCCGGCGGCTGCGACAGACGAACGATGCGACGCTCGTCGCCTGGCAGACTGTCGGCGCACTTGTCGCCGGACTGGTACTCAGCATCGGCAACTGGCGTTCCGCCTCGACGCTCGATTTTGCGGCCATGTTGGCGCTCGGCGTTGTCGCCGGCAGCGCCCATATGCTGATAACGCGATCGCTGAAACTTGCGCCCGCGTCGCTGCTCGCACCTCTGCAATATACGCTGCTTATCTGGGCGATAGCGCTCGGTTTCTTCTTCTTCGGCGACATTCCGGATATCCAGGTCTTCCTCGGAGCCGCCATCATCGTGCTTGCCGGTCTTTTCATCTTCCACCGGAAGAATCTGACCGACACTATCCCGAAGGAAGCTGTCGCACCGGACGGGCATTGAGGCGGTGGCGTTCTCCGTCTCCTAAATGCTCCTCTGAAGAACCAGTACACATCTGAACAAAGTTGGGGCTGCTGGTTTTCGATAGGCTCTAATGTCCCATGGATGCCTTTTTGCCGAGTGTTACGTTGCGTAGGGTAAGGGCCAGCGGAATTGCGGCCAGGGAAATCAGCGTCAAAACCCAGAAGGCATCGATGTAAGCCAGGAACGAAGCCTGGCTTTGCACCTGCTCGTTGATCCAGGCAAGCGCCTGCTGATTTGCCGTCACCAGTGAACTGCCCTGGCTAGTGAAGTAATTTGTCACCTGGTTGAGCGTATCCTGATAGGCCCCGTTCGAAGGTATGACATGCTCGACCATACGGCTCTGGTGAAACTGCTCCCGATGGGTAATGATGTTCGATATCAGCGACACGCCAATCGATCCGCCGGTGTTGCGCGCGGCATTCAGCAGCGCCGATGCCTGGTCCGTCTTGCTGGAGGGAATGCCGTCATAAGAGGCCGCGGTAATCGGCAGGAATATGAAGGGCAGGCCAATTCCTTGCAGCATACGTGCTTCGGCAAGATACCAGAAGCCGATGCCACTGTAGGCGCTGGTCACCTGATACATGGAAAAGGCAACAAAGCCGGCACCCACCGCTATCAAATATTTCGGCTGCACTTTTGACGACAGAACGCCGACGACGAACATCATGATCATCGTCACAAGGCCGCCGGGAGACAGCATCAGGCCAGCCCAAGTTGCCGTATAGCCGAGATTTGCTTGAACCAGCTGCGGCAGATATTGAGTTGTCGCCAGAAGCAGCGCGCCCGTCGCCATCATCACCAGGAAGCAGGTGCCGAACTGCCGGCTAACGAGCATCCTGATATCAACGGCTGGATTCTTGTGCTTCAGTTCCCAGGGGACCATTAAAACAAAGGCCAAAGCGCAGATCGCAGCGGCCATGATGATGAAGTTCGATCCAAACCAATCGTCTTCAAGGCCACGATCAAGCATCAGCTCCAGCGCTCCGAGAAAGGTCGCAACAAGGCCGAAGCCGATCCAGTCGAAGCCAATCTTTTCCTTCCGCAGCCGCACGCGCTCCTCGGCGCTGCCTTCGGGCTCCTTGATCAGCATGGCAACGGCTGCCAGCGTCAGAATGCCGACCGGCCCGTTGATCAGGAAGCACCAGTGCCAGGAAAAATTATCGGAAAGCCAGCCGCCCAGGGTCGGTCCGACCACAGGAGCAACAACAACCGCCACCCCGAACAGGGCAAAGCCTTGCCCGCGTTTTTCGGGCGGAAAGCTGTCGGCTAGAATGGATTGCGCGACAGGCACCATCCCGCCACCGCCGATGCCTTGCAATATCCGGGCTAAGAGCAGGAATTGCAGGTTGGGTGCAAAGCCACACATGACCGAACTAATTGTAAACAATGCCAGGCAGCCAAGGAAAAAGGTCTTACGTCCCAGAATGCGCACGAGATAGCTCGTCGCCGTCACGATCACCGCATTGGAGACGAGATAGGTGGTGACAACCCAGGATGCCTCGTCCTGACTGACGCCGAGGCCACCGGAAATGTAATTCAGGGCGACATTGGCGATCGTCGTATCAAGCACTTCCATGAAGCTGGCGAGTGCTACGACAATGGCGATGATCCAAGGGGTTGCCGATGGTTTGGCAACAGCGTTCGTGCTCACAGCAGGCTCCTCAAGCTTTCCCACAGGGATAGGCTTGCATCGGTCCGCACGGTTGGTACGACCGACATGCCCGGTCCCAGCGCCACATCGCTCGGCACATCGTCAAGCACGATTTTCACCGGCACTCGCTGTACGATTTTCACATAGTTGCCGGTGGCATTTTCCGCCGGGAGCAGCGAAAAAGCGGTCCCCGATCCCGGCTGTACGCTTGCGATATGGCCATCGAGTAAGCGTCCCCCATAGGCGTCGATGGTCAGCGTGACAGGCTGACCCGGACGCATATGGTCGAGCTGCGTTTCTTTGAAATTGGCCGTGACCCAAAGCTTGTCCGGCACGAACATGGCGAGATTCGACCCCGTCTGGACATATTGGCCATCGCCAGCCGAAAGCTGCACGACCCGTCCGGGCTGCGCCGCCGTTATGGTCGTATAGGAGAGATTTAGCTTTGCCTGGTCGAGCTGCGCTTCATCCTGTTTTTGGGTGGCCTGGGCGCTGGCGATCTGAGAATCATAGGCAGCGAGCTGGCGCTGCGCGGCGGTCAAAGAGGCTTCGTCCGTATTCAGGGCAGCCTGTTGCTGGTGCAATTGCGACTGATATTGCTGTGCTTCCTGAATGGTGCCGGAACCGCTCCTCATCAGCGTTTCGTAGCGGTCATATTGCTGCTGGGCAAAGACGAGGTTGGCCTTGGCCTGCTCAATCTGAGCCTTGGCCTGTTCCACATTCGCCTCCTGGACCTGCTTCTGCGCTTCGGTATTCCGGATATTGGCCTCTGCGGCGGCAACCTGCGCCTGCGCCTGTTCCAGAGATGTCTGGTAATCGCGGTCATCGATCCGGGCGATCACTTCGCCTGCGGTCACATGCTGGTTATCGGTAACCGCAACCGAAGAAATGTAACCGGCAACCCTAGAGGTAATGGCATATTGACGGGCGGCGATAAAGGCATCGTCCGTGCTTTCATAGTGCGAGCCATTATCCCAATAGACATAGGTTGCAGCAGCTGCCACAGCCAGCGCGGTCCCGCCGATCAAAAGCATCGTCGTGCGTCGCGAGCGCCCACTTTTGGCTTTCTCCTCATCGGAATTGTCCGGAGCCTGTCGTTCATCCTCACGTATGCGGGCTTGCTCGCTGGTGTGCGGCGCTTCTGCCTGCTCTTGTTTTGCCGTGATGTTATCCTGTTCATTGTCTGCCGCCGCGCTGCCTTTTTTAGGCTCCAGCACGATCAGCTTTCCAAAGGTCTCATCCTGAGGCGCGCTCATGTTCTACCTCTTTGCTCGATGCATTAAATTGAAACGAAACGTTTCATTTAAATATTGACTTAGAACTGATCGGGATGTTAGTCAAGAGGCGGAGAGGGCAGGGACCCCGATCCATGCCAATCAAAAATCGGTGAGGCCCGTTTTGGCGAGAGAAACGACAAAACTAAAAAATATAGAGCCGAAGGCAGGCATGCCCCGGCGCGGGCGGCCGCCGCGAGAAATGGCTGGAGAAGTCGAAGACAGGATCTTGCAGGCCGCTCTTCAGGTTTTCGTCGCCCGCGGTTACGAAGGGGCCAGCATTGACGAAATCGCCGAGGTAGCCAGGGCCGGCAAGCCGAGCATCTATACGCGCTTTACCAGCAAGGAAACCTTGTTCAGAGAGGTGGTTTTGCGCTGGGTGCAGAAGTCCGGCGAGATGGCTGCCTCGGCCACTTCGGGCAATATTCAGGAACGTTTCCAGACTGCGGGTGTCCTGATTGTGCAGCGCGCTATCAAGGACGAGACCGTAGGGCTCATGCGTAGCGTGATGGGAGAGGCAACGCGCCATCCGGAGCTGGCAACCACCATCCACTATGCCATCCGTGCGCATGGGACGGCCACGGTGATGAAGCTCGTCGCAGAACTGGCGGAGGCCGAGGAAATCAGATCTCTCCCGGCCTTTGCACCGGACAATCTTCCGGCGACGACCCGCCGCTTCATCGACTTGGTCTTGCTGCCGATGATGATGTCCTCGCTGTTTCATGCCGACCTGACGCCGGTCAAGACGGAGATGGAAAATCATGCGCGCGAAGCGGCATCATTTTTCCTGCGCGGTTGCGGCTACTGCCCGACTGGCGCCTGAGGTGAAGGCGGACCGACCGGCACGATAGCGCCGCGCCAGAGAATCCGCTTAGCGACAAATGATGTATCCGTTAGCCGATCAGGCGCTGTCTGGTGTCCGGGCGCTTCATCGCTCGGCTGCCACCGGAGGCCGACGGTCGCTGAAAAGAGCAAGCAGAGCCGGATTGATGTAATGTCTGAATGAAAAGCTGCGTTACAAATTCCCGTCTGGTGCCCACAATACAGACTCTTGAAAATCCGAATATTCCAATGTCTGTGTTGCCCGCGTTTCACGCCACGCAGAGCTATTTGGCCACAAAACCAACTCGGAATCCGAACAACCGGCCTATCTTTTCCAATGTTTCGAGCGTTGGGTTCCCGGTGCCGGCTTCGATCTCCGCAACTTGTCGCCTAGTAAGCGACAGCGTCTTGGCAAACTCCTCCTGCGTCATGCCGAACCCTTTACGGATCTCCGCCACAGCACCGGGCAGCCTCAGGTCCCCAGTTCGAGCACGTTCCGCCAGTGCTCGCCGGTTTTCCAGAATCTCCTCTTTCGTCGGTTTCTTCCATCGAGCCATTTAGCGGTCCTTCGTCATCAGTGGCACGCCGCCAGAACGCTGTCTGCTATCTCAATGCAGCGTCCCATTGCACGCTCCAGAACCTCCGGGGCCGCAGCCATATTCTTCGCCATGGCCGGACCCTGGCGCAGATGTTCGGCAAACGCGGAAAGCGCAGCCGCGAGAACTTTCTGCTCTTCCGGATTTGGCATCAGTTCAGTGCAAATCCGCTTCCAATCAGGAAGATGATCGCGACCTCCGTCACGCATCATGGCCCAACGGGTGGAGCGAACGATCCCCTCTTTGGCGAGCCGCATTGGTGCGAAATCAAAGAGCGGAGACAGGCGGATCGTGCCGTCCTGATGCTTGCTGAGTGCCGAATTCCGGCCGTGATTGTCGGGATTACCGAGCGCCAGATTGGCGATGTCGCGCTTCAGGTATTCCACAACGTCCGCGAAGGGATCGGCTGAATATTCGCGCAGAACGTCGATATAGGCCTCATGCGTGCCGACATGGCCGAAATCGGCAACGCCGATCGTTGACACCAGGCTTTCTTGACCCAGCCGCACGGTTCCGCCGCCTTCTTTAGTCTTCCGATCGAAACGGGGAATGATCAGGACGCCTTCGGCATAGGTCGATGGTTCGCTGACATTTAGACCGATCCCTTGAGCGATCCGCGAGTAGAGGGCTTCGCCTTCGAGAATCAGGCGGTCCACAGGCTCGTTGCTGCGGACCAGCTTGACGATGATGTGGCGCACGGCCTCATCATCGGTCACGAAGCTGTCGGGGTAATATAACCCGTCATTCGCCTGGGTCATCGAGACCTTCGGCCATTCGCCTTGCAGGCCGCTAGAGCCGGAGGCGAGCATTCCAAAGCGATCGGCGACTTCCATGAACCGATCGGAGCGCTCAAGGATTTCCGCTTCTGTAACCCCTTGGCGCTCAACGCCGCGCAGCCGTTCCGTCTCGGCTTGTGCCGCTTCTTTGATCCGGATATTGCCTATGCCCCCAGTCGCCGATCGCAGAAGCAGCGGCAGATCGGGAGCGCGCGAGCCTTCAGCAAGGCCGAGATGTTCGGCAAGCTTTCGCCTTGCATGCCCTTGGGGCATAAGATCCAACAGGAAGGGCGGCCAGCTGCGGCTAAATCGATTTTCGAGGTTAACGGGATAACGGACTGACAAGGCGCGATGGTCGCAGACCGTTTTTCCGGCCACGAATTCCGCCGACGCCACTGTGACGAAATAATCGAGGTCGTAATCGACGATCGACGCGCCTTGAAAGCCGGTCGCATCGTCCTTGAGTTCCAGCGTCGCGGCGCGATGCCACTCACCATTGAAATGGATTTGGAGCGTTAGGCGCATTAATTGACCCTTTCAATGGTTCAAATAATGCATTTCTTTAAATTATTCAACCCATCAAAGTGGGTCGAATAACTGCTCTTAGAATTGCCAGTTGCCGAAGCGGTTATGGAAGCATTTGATGCGACTAGCGACCTTTGTTTCCACATCCTCGTGCGATCGACATGCCGAGCGGATATGTCGTCAAATCATGTCGATAGAATCGCAATATATCGACACACTATATGTCTCGTAAGCAGTCTGTACAAATGCAGAAGGTGCAGCAAACGTTCCTTTGTGAACGCTTCTTGGCGAGAGAACGCAGAGATGGACTCGATCGGGGCGGTTTAAGTGTTATTCAACACATAAAAGCGAAATTGCAGATGTGAAGATGATTTAATCTCTCAATCGAGGCATGACGCCGACTCTTGTGGATAGAGGTAGGGAATGCCTAGCATTCAGTATAATCGCGCGCGGCTCGAAGCGCTCGTTTGGGGCGGTGCGTTCATAGTCCTTTATAGACTGGCTGTATATTTCGATGCCCATGAGGCGCTCGATCACTATTTTCGGGATCACGAGAGTTACAATCTCGACGAGATCTTCACAGCGCTCAATATCGCCGGATTTCTTGGGCTGATTTATTCGGCGCTCCGTATCAAGGATATGGCCCACGAAATTTCCCGCCGCCTTGAAGCCGAGCGAAATGTCGACTGGATCGCCTGTCATGATCCACTGACGCAATTGCCGAATAGACGCATGCTTGACGCCGTTTGCTCCCGGGCGGAGTTGGCCGCCAGCGATCGCTATGCCGTCTTCACTGTTGACCTCGACGGCTTCAAGAAAGTCAATGATCTCTGGGGGCATGAGAGCGGCGACCAGGCCCTCACAACGGCGGCAGGCCGATTGGCGGAAGTGTTTCCAGATGATCTCATCTACCGCCTGGGCGGAGACGAATTTGTTGTTCTGACAAAAATCAAAGGTAAACCCGATCTCCAGGCCCTTGGAACGCGGATTGTCCGGGCAATTTCGAAGCCGATGGCAATTAAAGGTGCAACTGTCGATCTCGGTGCCAGTGTCGGATATGCAATGAGCGGCCAGGAAGACGCTGACCTTCCAAAGGCGATACAGCAGGCCGACTGCGCAATGTACGCCGCGAAGAAAGCTGGCCGTAACAACGTCGCTGCCTTTATCCCTGCCATGCTTGAAGAGCTCAACAAACGGGTCCAACTCGAGGCGCAGCTTCGTGACGCCATGCGAACCGGTCTGATTGAACCCTACTATCAGCCATTCATGGATTTGGGCACGCGAAAGCTGGCAGGGTTTGAAGCATTGGCGCGGTGGAAGACGGCAGAAGGCCGTTTCATTCCTCCTTGCGATTTTATTCCGGTCGCAGAGGACGCCGGCCTCATTGTTGAGTTGACGGAGCAGTTGTTCCGCCGCGCCTGCAAGGACGCCATGTCCTGGCCATCAGATACGATCCTCTCATTCAACGTGTCACCAACGCAATTGAGCGACAGACTTCTCGGACTGCGGCTGTTGAAGATCATGGGAGAAGTTGGGCTGCCGGTTCAGCGTTTGGAAATCGAAATCACGGAAAGCGCGCTGATCCAGGACGCCGCCGTTGCGAAAGAGGTTCTGGAGGATCTCACGAAAGCGGGGATCAGGATCGCCTTGGACGACTTTGGGACTGGCTATTCGAGCCTTTCACAGCTGTCGAATTACCAGTTCCAGAAGATTAAGATCGACCGAAGCTTCATCCAGACATTCGAGACCAGCGAAAAGCAAGACAAGGTCGTCAGGGCCATGGTCGCGCTGGGACATGGCCTTGGTGTCCAGGTCACGGCGGAGGGGATCGAGGAGCCGAGCCAGCTTCAATATCTTCAGGAGCTCGGTTGCGACCTTGGGCAAGGGTATCTGCTCGGCAGGCCGCAGCCCAATGATGAAGCCATCCATTTCATATCGAGTTCCATCGACGTTGCGGTTTAGCCAGCGTCGACACACAATGCGCTATGTGAGACGGCCGGGTCCACCTTCAAAAAGAGCCCGGTAGCCCGAGCTGGCCCTGACGAACTGGGTGTCGTGAAGGCGGCAAAGGAGATCAAATCCCTGAAGCTCACATAGTGGCTCTGTTTCAGCAAGCGCGCCACACAGTCCCGACGCTTTAAGCTGGTTACAGCCCGAACCGCTTTCGCATTTCCCCCGCCTTCGCCCACTCGTCGCCGGACATCCGGTCGATCAGTTCCTTCATTACCCTCGAAAACGCGGCCTTAAGCGTTTCTTCGGTCAAAGCCTTGGCGAGATCCGTTGGAAGCAGCGGGCCCATGTCAGTGAAGAAGCCCGGATTGACGAGTTTCTGGAACATGCGCTGTTGCGCCTCGGCTCTGGAAATCGCTACCTCTCCTTTTTCAAGGTAGAGCAGAAAACACTCGACGATCCTGGCCGAGTTCAGCCCCTCGAACACGCTGAGCGCGTAGTCAAGGTCGAACAGATCGCGGCCCTTATTGCGTTGAAGCAAGGCACGCAGCTTGGTCGCCAGCATTTCTTCCCGAGAGAAGGTCGGGATTGCAGCCGTTCCGGTGAACCATGGATTTTCGACACCAAAAGGAATCTCGATGGGTGGATCGTAAGCTTCACGCTCGCGCGTGTTGATTTCGATCTTGAGTTTTATCGAACCGGGAGAAGCCTTGTCTTCGGCTTCGACAGCGTATTTAAGTTTGGGCGCAACCGGGCTCTGATCGAAACGCGGCTTGCCCAGCCACGGATCGAGAACGTCCTGGAGATGCTCCAGTAACGGGCGGATAGGACCGGCAGTCGTCCTCACAAGGTCGATGTCTTCCGAATAGCGCAGTGGCTTGGGGAAGTGCAGCTTGTTGAGCGCAGTGCCGCCGCGGAAGCGCAGTTCGTCGCGCAGGAACGGATCGGAGAAGATGGCGACAATCGCGCGGCTGATGATGAGATCCTGCTCGACTTGCCGTGGACTTGCCCATGGCACCACACCATTCCAGGCGGTGATGTAGTCCTGCGGTATCATTCGTCGATCTCCGGTGGCCAACGAACGATCACACGCCAGTGTTCATCGCGTTCAGATGGCGGCGGCGACAGATCTGGATCTCCGGCCTGCTTGGGATCGAGTTCGACCCATGGCAACGGCCCACGTGGAGATAGCGCTGCAAACATCGCTTCCGCTATCTGCGAGTGACCCAGCCTCCCAAGCAGATATCCGAGGCGTTGTGCGACCGCTTTCTCGAAAGCACGCGACAGGGAGGCAAGCTTTTTGGGTTGCAACCGGTCGGCAAGTTCGGAAAGCACCGTAGCAATATTGTCTAGACCAGCCCCGGAATGCGGATAGCGTACCAGATCGAGCGCTGTCAGTTCCGGCGAGGATAGCTTCATATATCCCGAGGGCGTCTTGCAATCTTCGATTCCCGCCGAGACTGCTCCCATATCCTTGCGATACGAAAAGACGATCCGCGTTCGCCCGGCCTCAATATCGGGCAGGAGTTTGTTCGTGACGACCTGAAATACCATGGTGGCCTGGTGGGAGGCGCCATGGGCGGCGGCGGCCGTCAGCAATCCCACATAGTAGGGTCGTTTTTCGTGGCGCATCAGGGCGTCGATATACCACTCCGGCGGCGGCGCTCCCATGACGGCGTGCTGAGGCGGCACAACCACATAGAAGCCGCGACGAGGCCGGATAAGCTGGCCGCGCCGCTGCAAACGCTCGGCGGCGTCAAGGAATGCGCCCCGGCTGATGCCGATCTCCTGCTGGGCTTCATCTGCAGAGAAAACTCCCCTGCCCGTAGCAAGTAGACCAGAAGCGTAGGAAGACAGCGTTGATCGTCCGGTTTGCATCATATCTCCTTATCCGCTTCTAACGCGGAAAAATCAATATGATGCCACTATTGAATCATTCTCGAAAATCCGCCCTTATTGCGGAAAATTTGATATGACTCGTTGACGCTGTCGCCACCGATGCCAGCCGCCAGATCAGATGACCGCTGCCATTTTCTCGAATTTCCTCACCATTCAGATGCTTCACCTAGGTGAGAAGTAGTCATTCAAATAGGCGTGCCATTAGTGGCGGTTAATCCGTTCTGAACAAGCAAACCTATCGGTCCGTTCTTGGCTCCAGATCGGCGCTCCTGGAGCGCAAGTTATTGCCCCACTTATAGAAATTAACACAAACATATGCTGCTTGAACGACAAGGTCGGCGGTTCGAATCCTTTCACATCAGGTCTTTTGTCAATTGTTCATTCGAGTGGCATCGTATTTCTCCTTGTAAGGGGATCCTTGGTCTGAGCCCATAGCAATTACCGGCCCGGTTCTCGGGCCTATACAACCTCATATGTGGAACGGCCCGCGGTGCAAGAGGCTTCGCAATCGACTTCACCCACGAGGACGGTGCGTTCATATGTACGGCCTGTGAGGGCGGTGCATGACCGCTGGCCTCGATGAGATCCGCGAAACGAGGAGCTGAATCACATCCACGCACTTTGGAGTGCACTGAGGTTGGCGGCTTCGCTCGTTCCGGAATTTCGTCCCATGACTTCATCGTTTGCTGTTGCACCTTGCATCTGTCGGCCGACGCCGGTCAGATCAGTTATAAGTCCTGATACTCTTCAGGTTGCCGCTACATTTGGGCTTGGTTCCGGAGGATCGTAGAATCCGCCCTTATTCAGGAGGGCCCAGATGATCCGAGCCATTTTATTGGCCAACGCCACAGCGGCCACCTTGAACGGACGTCTGACAAGTAGTGCCTTTAACCAAGGTCGTGCCTTTTCATCGTTCCGGGCAATCCGCAGAACGGCTGTCGCTCCGAGGACCAGGAGAACACGGAGTTCGGGATTCCCCATTTTCGAGATCCTACCCAATCGCTCTTTGCCTCCGCTGGAATGAGGCCTGGGGGTCAGTCCCACCCAAGCGGCGAAGTGCCGCCCGGACTTAAACCCGCCGGGATCCGGAACCAAAGCTTTGATCGTCGCAGCGGTTATGGCACCAACACCGGGGATCGTTGTCAGTCGACGCATGCTCTCATCGCGCTTCGATTCCGTAACGATTGTGCGCTCGAGCACGTTGATCTGAATGGCCAAGGCGTCGATCTGATCGACAATAGCTGTGAGGGCGAATCGTGCTGCTGTGGGTAGTCGGGTATCTTCAGCTTCCCGAACAATGGTCATCAGTGCCGCGACGTTGGGAAGGCCACCGGCCGCGATGATGCCCAGTTCGGCCAAATGTGCTCGTAGGGCATTAACCGATTGCGTTCTCTGTTGCACCAGAAGAGCACGGGTCTTCAGGACCATCGCATCCGCTTGCTGCTCGGCGGTCTTGATGGGGACGAAGCGCATGGTCTTGCGGATCACCGCTTCGCTGATGGCTTCCGCATCGGCCGCGTCCGTCTTGCCGCGCTTGACGAAAGGTTTGACATAAGCCGGCGGAATGAGACGCACATCATGACCAAGTTGAGCAATCTCCCGCGCCCAATAGTGTGCGCCACCACACGCCTCCATGCCAACCAGGCACGGAGGCAGTCTTTCGAAGAAGCGCAGCACTTCCGTGCGCCGCAGTTTCCGATTGAACAGGACCGAACCTTCATTGTCGGCGCCGTGAACTTGGAAGACGTGTTTGGCCAAATCCAGCCCGATTGTGCTAACTTGCTTCATGGAACGGTCCCTCCTTTGTGGCGTTCGAGCAACGACCACGTTTTAGCACTAGATGCTGTCGGAGCGGGCCGTTCCACCTCATCACATCCGGTCGCCGCTCTTAGCGGCTGCACCATTATCCCGCATTCGACGGGCACGGGCTCAGGAGAACGGGACCAAACTCAAGATCGGCATTTAAAGGCCAAAAGGATTCCCGGTCCGTTCACCTGGATCCGCCAGGACTGATCAGGTCCTGAGGATTCGAATTTTCGTTTCACACATTCCAGCTTCAAGCGGTTTTCATGGTCGCACCTTCGATCACGACACCGGAGCTCACATACTTCCATAGAGCCACGAGCAGCTTACGCGCGAGCGCCACGATCATCGGCGTCTTTAAGCGGCCGGCGTTGCGAGCAATGCGCTCTTTGAACCATAGCGTTAATGTCGATTTCGGTTGATGCCGCAACCAGAGCCAGGCGAGCTCGACCATAGTGGCTCGCAAACGAGGATTTCCCGCCTTAGACACGCCCTGTTCGCGGTTGATGTTACCGCTTTGCCAAGGGGAGGGGGCAAGGCCTGCGTACGATGCGATTTGGCGTCGGTTGTCGAAGTGTCGGAACAGTCCTTCGGTGTAAAGTATCGTAGCGAATTCCGGCCCTATTCCTTTGATGCCCAAAAGAGCGGTCGCTTCCTTCGGTGTCTCCGACGTCTCGCGGACGATCAAGGCATCTCGCTCGGCTTCTACAGCCTTGATTTGTGTGAGCAACAACTCGAGGCGGTCAAGTTCTCTGCAGACTTCGGCCTTCAGGTGTTTTGATAGCGGACGCCCATCGCCAGTTCGAAGCTCATCCAGACGTTGGCGGCGATCTCGATTGACAGGTTCGTACTCCCGTATTCCTTGCGCGAAGAGTAGTCCTTTAATGCGATTGACGTGGAAGACGCGCTCGGCAATCAGAGTTTTCCGCTCCCGCCCGATCCGTCGGTTGTCGTCTTCCTCGGGTGTGAGAAGCCTGACCATTGAGCACGCACGAGGCTCGCCACGTTTCCACGCAATCAAAGCCCGGATCAGCGTCTCACCGTCGATACGGTCGGTCTTCGCCCGGCGATGCCGGCGCGGCATGGCAATCGATGCGGCCTCGACAATGTGGCTCTCTATCCAAGCTTCCTTGCTCAGCACTCGTCCTAACCAGAAGCCATCCAGCCCGACCTCTTGGATCACGACCAATGGGTACAATGTGTTCTTTCGCCGTTTGACCTTCTGGCGAAGTGCGGCGAAGCATGCAAACAAACCGGCGATATCGCCTCCACTGATGCTGTGGCGGGACATCTTTTCGCTGCCAGGTGACAGAGCCGTCACCAGCCATGTTGACTTACTTAATTCCAACGAGACGAAAATTGCGCCAAGATCGACGAGAGTAGCGGTCTGCGCTTGAGATTGATCTGCTGTCATCGGCATGGTTGGCCTCCAGAGAGTTTTCTAGATGGTGTAACGGGCGGAGCCCAGCCAGCCGAGTTTGAAGGTTTGGTGCTTTGGTGGTCGTCCCTCACAATGATGGTGTCGCGGAGTCAGGAGTGGCCTGCTCCATAGCATCACGGAGAGACGACCATGAAGCAGTATGCCGGCATCGACGTATCATTGGAATACTCGAGTGTGTGCGTGGTGGATGCGGATGGTCGCATCGTGCGGGAAGCGAAGCTCCTCAGCGAGCCCGATGCGCTGACCGCCTGGTTTGCCGAGCACGGCGTGGCCATGGAGCGGATCGGCCTTGAGGCTGGCCCCCTGTCGCAATGGCTTTATGCCGGGATGGCGAAGACGGGTCTGGCGGTCGAGCTGATCGAGACGCGGCACGTGCGTGCGGCCTTCAAGACGATGCCGGTGAAGACCGACAAGAAGGATGCGCGGGGCATTGCGCAGTTGATGCGGCTTGGTTGGTTCAGGCCGGTCCACTGCAAATCTCTTGCCGCCCAAGAGGTGCGCGCGCTGCTGACAGCCCGCAAACTGATCCAGGGGAAACTTCATGACATCGAGATGAGCATCCGCGGCATTCTACGCGGCTTCGGCCTTAAGGTGGGACCGACGACGCGACGCACCTATGCGGCACGGATCTGCGAACTGATCGAAGGTCATCCGACCTTGGAGGCGATTGCCGCGTCGCTGTTGAAAGCGCGCGACGCGCTTGCGGACGAATTTGCCTGTTTCGAACGCAAGTTGCGTGTCATCGCCCGTCAGGACGACAAAGCCCGTCGGTTGATGACGACGCCGGGCGTCGGCGTCCTGGTGGCACTAACATTCGCGGCGGCCGTCGACGCGCCTGAGCGTTTCCGAACATCACGAGCGGTGGGGCCGCATTTCGGATTGACACCGAAGAAGTATCAATCGGGCGAGACCGACTACAGTGGTCGCATCTCGAAGATCGGCGATGTGGGTGTGCGAACCGCGCTCTACGAGGCGGCCAACGTCATCCTGACCCGGCCGGTCAAAGGCTCGGATCTTAAGACTTGGGCGCTGGCGGTCGCAAGACGGGCGGGACCCAGAAAGGCGCGCGTTGCACTGGCCCGCAAGCTGGCGGTGGTGTTGCACCGCATGCTCAGGGACGGAACCAACTTCCTTCCTCGCAAGGCAGCGCCAGCCATGGCCGGCTGAGGAGGAAGGATGTAACAAGACAGGCTTTCGGGCGGGCCATACCATCAGCCCCCCGGAGCAAGGTCCCTTCGCCGGGACGATGGATGGGTTAGGCCGCAGTGAGGTAAGCAGCCCCAGTGGACTGCGCGTTTCTAGATTGGCCAACCGGTCCTCAGCAGACCCCATAAAGCAGCGACCCCGCGTCGACTGCGGACAGAAGCAAGCACTCGGCGAGGGATTAGGCTCAAAAGGGATTGACTCGCTAAAGCCCGTTACAGAAGCGACCTCACTCTGCCACCGTGCAGGCCGCTACTCACCCCTGATGGGATCTCAAGAGCCGGGAAGTTCAGAATCGACGGTCCGGATCTTCTCGAGCATGGGCGTGGAGCGTTCTTAGCTTTAGGCGAAACGAATCCCAACCCGGCGGCTTAGCGGCAGCCTAATCATTGCAAACTAAAAACGTAATTTTCTCCGTCAGGGCTGTGAACTACACCGGATGTCGAAATCCGCATAAAGCCTTTAAGGGAAAAGGACGCAAGTAATGTCAGTTGAGACCGTGGACACTCTCGTTGTGGGTGCCGGCCAAGCCGGCGTCGCGATGAGTGAGCACCTAGGCAAGGCCGGTGTATCACACCTCGTCCTCGAGCGTAGCCGTATCGCCGAGCGCTGGCGTTCCGAGCGGTGGGACTCGCTGGTTGCCAACGGCCCTGCCTGGCACGACCGTTTCCCCGGAATGGAGTTCCCGGACTGCGATCCGGATAGCTTTCCGACCAAGGATGCCGTAGCCGACTATTTCGAGGCCTATGCTAGGCAGATCGAAGCCCCTGTCCGCTGCGGCGTCGAGGTGAAGAGTGTCGAGCGTCATGTCGGCCGCCCCGGTTTCCGCGTTGAAACCTCGCAAGGCGTGATCGAAGCACAAAACGTGGTTGCTGCAACGGGTGCCTTCCAGGTACCCGCCATTCCCGACCTGATCGCGAATACTCCGGGTATTACCCAGATGCATTCCACTAAGTATCGAAATCCCGCCCAACTCGCCGAAGGAGCCGTTCTCGTCATCGGCGCCGGCTCTTCTGGAACCCAGATTGCTGAAGAGCTTATGCTCTGCGGCCGCAAGGTCTATCTCTCCGTCGGACCGCATGATCGCCCGCCGCGCGCCTACCGCGGTCGTGACTTCTGCTGGTGGCTCGGCGTTCTCGGAAAATGGGATATGGAAACGCCCGGTCCGGGAACGGAGCACGTGACGATCGCCGTTAGTGGCGCGCGCGGCGGCTATACCATCGATTTCCGCCGCCTTGCCCGAAAGGGCATGATCCTGCTCGGCCGAACAGTGGCCTTCAACGGAACAAGCCTAAGTTTTTCGGACGATCTCGCCATGAACCTGGATCGCGGCGATGCCAGCTACATGGCGCTGCTTGATGAGGCGGATGCATACGTGGCAAGAAACGGCATCGACCTGCCGGAAGATCCCGAAGCGCGCCGTATCGAACCGCAGCCCGATTGCGTCGCGAAACCGATCCTTAATCTCGATCTGTGGCAAGCTGGCATCACGACGATCATCTGGGCAACTGGCTTCTCCTCCGACTACAGCTGGCTGAAACTGGATGTCTTCGACGAGCATGGCCGTCCGAAACACCAGCGCGGCGTGTCGGCTGAGCGCGGTATCTATTTCCTTGGTCTGCCCTGGCAGTCGCGGCGAGGATCGAGCTTCATCTGGGGTGTCTGGCACGACGCGAAGCATATCGCCGACCGCATCTCCACCCAGCGCAAGTACAACGAATACCGGCCTTCCGGTCAGAAGGCCGGGTGAACTCAGGCCGCGGCAGGATAGAAGAATTTTCCCCAGACGAGGAACCCGACAATGGCCCATACCCGCATACGCAAGTTCAATACCAAGGATACCTACCCCGAGCAGAAGCTGGATAATGATCTCTGCCAGACGGTCGTTGCCAAGGGCACGATGGTTTTCGTGCGGGGCCAGATCGGCCAGGACCTCGACACGTCCGCCAGCGTTGCAATCGGCGACGTCAATGGCCAGACCGAACAAGCCATGGCCAACATCGAGATGCTTCTTCAGGAAGCCGGCTCGTCGCTCGATCACATCTGCAAGATCACCATCTACATCGTCGATCCGCGCTATCGCGAGGCCGTCTACCGCGTTGTCGGCAGGTGGCTCAAGGGCGTTTTCCCAGTTTCGACGGGTATTGTTGTCTCCGCGCTCGCTCGGCCCGAGTGGCTGGTGGAAGTCGACGCGATTGCTGTCATTCCCGAATAAGGTGCCGTGAGCCGATGACCTTTTCTATCGCTGCCCGCTGCGCCGAGACCGGCATGTTCGGTATCGCCATCTCCTCCTCCTCGCCGGCCGTTGCGGCGCGCTGTTCTCATGCGCGCGCCGGTGCGGGGGGTGTGGCCAGCCAGAACATCACCGATCCGAGCCTTGGCTTCTCGGGTCTGGAGATGCTGGCAACGGGCGCAACGGCGGAAGAAGCACTTGGCCGGCTAGTGGCATCGACTCCCTTTGCCGACTATCGGCAGCTGGCAATCGTTGATGCTCGCGGACATGTCGCCGGGCACTCTGGCGAGCGTACGCTCGGAACCCACGCGATGGCGAAGGGCGAGGGCTGCATCGCAGCAGGTAACCTCCTCTCGAATACCGGCGTACCCCAGCAGATGATTGCTGCCTTTGAAGCTTCAAGCGGTGGCCTGCCATCGCGCCTCTTGAACGCATTGGCGGCCGGCCTCAAAGCAGGCGGAGAGGCGGGCCCCGTTCGCTCGGCGGGGCTGAAGGTTGTCCACAAGGTTGCTTGGCCCATTGTCGATCTCCGCGTGGACTGGCACGATCAGCCGATCGAGGCCCTCCAGGATCTCTGGGCGGTTTATGAGCCGCAAATGGAAGACTACGTTAAGCGAGCGCTTGATCCCAACGCTGCCCCATCCTTTGGGGTGCCTGGCGATGAATAATGCGGTCTCCCGCTGCTTGTTCTTCCAGCTAGCAGAGATATTATGAGCCTATGAGATACACGCTCCGCCAGATCGAATATTTCATTGCGACTGCGGAGACAGGAAGTATCACCCTCGCATCCGAACGACTGAATATTTCCCAGCCATCGATTTCGACGGCGATTACCCATTTGGAAACGGAACTGCAAACGCAGCTCTTTGTCCGCCACCATGCAAAAGGTCTTTCGTTGACGCCGGCAGGCCGCCTCATGCTGGCCGAAGCAAAACAGCTGGTCGAGCAGGCCGAGAATATCTACACGGTGGCATCGGAAGTCAACGAGAAGGTCCGCGGCCAGCTTTCGCTCGGATGTATGGTGACACTAGCTTCTATGGTCATGCCGGAGCTTTCGCACTCCTTCACCACAGCTTTCCCAGAAACGCGCATTATTCAGACAGTCAGCGATCACGAAGAGTTGCTGGGAAAGCTCCAGCGGGCGGAAATCGATGTGGCAATCAGTTATGATCTCCTCATCACGGATGATTTCGACTTTACGCCGCTTGCAACGCTGCCTCCACATATCCTCGTTGGAGAATCTCATCCTTTCGCTCGATACCCATCTGTCAGCTTAGATGAATTGGCCGATTTGCCGCTCATCTTGCTGGATCTGCCCATCAGCCGTGAATATTTCTTAGGTCTCTTTGCGAAATCGGGCGTCGAACCCTCCATCGCCATGCGTTCCGCTTACCAGGACGTCATTCGCACAATGGTGGCGAATGGTTACGGCTATACGATCGCAAATGTTCGGCCTCGGTCGCAACTGGCAATGGACGGTAGGACGGTTGTCCGTGTGCCGATATCCGGCAACCAGAAACCGATGGTCATTGGGGTCTTTACCCTGAAGCAAAATCGAAAGCCTCGATTGATCGAGATGTTCGAACAGCATTGCAAGTCGTGTGTGTCCGATTCCTACATACCTGGAATGGTCGCTCCGATCATGGAACGGCGCAGGGTACCGAGCTGATTGCGCCTGCCAAGCTTTTGATGAAGCGCGGCTTCGGAAATGCATTATTTCACTGTGATCAGGTCAATGCCATGATCATTCAACGTGATCGAGCTCCGGCCATGATCTAACCTTTGCGATCTAGAGCAACCGTCCTCCGGAGACTGCCAATATCCGACCCATTTTGGAGACATGACGTGAATTCAGACAAGCTTATGAGTGGCGACTTTGCGGCGCTGATCGCGGAAATGACGAACGAGGAGAAGGTCGCCCTTCTGGCCGGGCACCGCATGTGGAAGACGAAGGCGATCGAACGTCTCGGCATTCCCAATATCGTCATGACTGATGGCACCTATGGCGTGCGCTATTCCATCCATCAGATCGACAATGACCAAGCTGGAGGTGTCGACTTCTCGGCCTTTCTCAATGTGGTCGGTCAGCGGGCCAGCCATGTCGAGGTGGCATGGGGCGCCATGAAGCAGGCGACCTGCTTTCCCAACGGCTCCAGCCTGGGCTGCTCCTGGGATGTTGATATGGCCCATGAACTCGGCACGGCGCTCGCTATGGAATGCCAGGAGTTCGGCGTTCATCTGCTGCTAGGACCGGGGATCAATATCCGCCGCACGCCACTCGGCGGCCGCTCCTATGAATATTATGGCGAAGATCCCGTCATCAGCGGTGATTTCGCAGCAGGTGTCATTAATGGTCTGCAGGAGAATGGCGTCGGCGCCTCATTGAAGCACTTTGCCTGCAACAATTCCGAGGTCGAGCGTACCTCGATGGACTCGGTTGTCGACGAGCGTGCGCTGCGCGAAATCTATCTCAAGGGTTTCCAGCGGGCGATCGAAAAGAGCAATCCCTGGACGGTCATGAGCTCCTACAATCGTCTGAACGGTGTTCAGGCCGCCGAGGATCATTGGCTTCTGACCAAGGTGTTGCGCGAAGAGTGGGGCTATGAAGGTCTTGTCGTGTCCGATTGGCACGGCATCAAGGATCGCCCCGCCTCGCTGAAGGCCGGCAACGAGCTCGACATGCCGGAAAGCGAAACCCGCAAGAGCGATCTGCTCGAAGCCATCGAGGCTGGCAAGGTAGACATGGCTGCCGTCGACGAGGCCTGTGCCCACGTGCTCGCGCTGGTGCGTGCAGGCAAGCTCGGCGAGCGTCGCGATACCGTGTTCGACCGCGACGCCCATCACAAGCTTGCCCGCCGCATGGCCGCGAATCTATGGTTCTTCTGAAGAACGATGACCAGCTGCTGCCGATCACCCCTTCAAAGGTCAAGCGGATGGTGGTCATTGGCGAGGGCGCCGGTGTTCCCGTCATCCAGGGTTCGGGCTGCGCAACGACAACGCCGACGCTGGTCGATGTGCCGATCGACGAGATCGTCAAGCTGGCCGGCAATGCGATCAAGGTCGACCAGTATCGCGGTACCAGCGAGGTCGAGAGCGAGCGGGCCACGCTGATTGCGGAAGCCGTGGAAGGCGCGCGCGGTGCCGATGTCGTCGTCATCTTCGTGTGCACCGAGAACGGCTATGACGGCGAAGGTTCCGACCGCACGACGCTTGCCCTGGCGCCGGGCCATGATGCGCTCGTCAGCGCAGTGGCGGCCGTCAATCCGAATGTTGTCGTTGCCATAGCGAGCCCGGATGCCGTGGTTCTGCCGTGGATCCCGGAAGTGAAGTCGATTGTCGAGATGTTCTTCTCCGGCCAGGCGACCGGCGGCGGCATCGCCGATATCCTCTTCGGTATCGCGAATCCGTCGGGCAAGCTGACGACCACCTTCCCGAAGCGCATGCAGGACATGCCATCCTACCTAAGCTACCCCGGCGAGAATGGCCGTCATTACTACAGCGAGGGTATCCATGTCGGGTATCGCTGGTATGATGCACGGGAAATCGAGCCGGAATATCCCTTCGGTTTCGGCCTCAGCTACACGAGCTTTGCCTACTCTGATCTGACACTCGACCGCTCTGCGCTCAACGCAGGTGAGGAGGTCGTGGCGAGCTTCACGATCACCAACGCCGGCACTGTCGCCGGCAAGGAGGCCGCGCAGCTCTACGTCAGCTATGGCAAGCCGCGGCTGCAGCGCCCGAAGCGCGAACTGAAGTCTTTCGCCAAGGTGCATTTGGAACCCGGCCAGTCGAAGCGCGTGACGCTCACCGTCCCGGCCGCCGATTTCATGCTCTATGATTCCGGCAAGGGCCGCTGGATACTGGATGACGACGCCGTCCAGATCGAAGTTGGCTCGTCTTCGCGCAACATTCACCTGCAGGAGCCGCTGCAAATTCGTTCGCGTGCCTCGCGCCATCGCGAGGTGAAGTGGGATACGCAGCCGGTCTTCATCCTGGCCAATCCAATTGCCCGGGCGAAGTTCAACCAGTTCCTGCAGAAGCAGCTATCCATCGGCGAGGCCGAGGCGGACCGCATGCTCGAGCACTGCGCGAACTCGTTCTTCGGCATGTTCACCACCTTCGACCGGCGCTTCCGCCAGGCGTTCCCGAAGGCCGATATCGCGGCATTGCTAGCCGACATCAACCAGACCATGGCCGATGAAGAAACGTTGGTGCACTAGTACACAGGTCGAGATGGAATGAAATGGAAGGCTCGCAACCCATGCGGGCCTTCGTGTTTTTCTGGAGTATGTCTTGAACACGCTTGAATTGCTCGACCGCCTCGTCGCCTATCCCACCGTCAGCGCCGACAGTAACTTGCCGCTGATCGATTTTGCCCGGAGTTATCTGACGGAGCGCGGCTTTGAATGCCGCCTCGTTCCTGACGGCAGCGGCAGCAAGGCCAATCTCTTCGCGTCCATCGGTCCTCGGGGAGATGATGGTATCATGTTGTCGGGCCATACCGATGTCGTCCCAGCCGCCACCCAGGTCTGGATGTCGGACCCATTCCGGCTGACACGGCGCGGGACACGTCTTCATGGCCGCGGCTCGACGGACATGAAAGGCTTTCTCGCCAGTACTTTATCGGCGGCGAGCCGACTTGATGCCGCTGCCCTGAAGCGGCCGCTTCATATAGCCTTTTCGCATGACGAGGAGATCGGTTGCGTCGGTGTCCGCTCGCTGATCGACGTGCTGGCCAGAGAACGGTTCAAGGCGGCGCTCTGTATCGTCGGAGAGCCGACGTCCATGGCGATCGCGCTTGGCCACAAGGGGAAGATGGCGGCGCAGGCCCGGTTCCGCGGCGAGGCTGGCCATTCCTCCCTGGCGCCGCGTTTCGTCAATGCGATCCATCTCGCCTGCGACTTCGTTAGCGTGCTGCGCGATGAGCAGCGGGACATCGCCGCGAGCGGGCGCCGCGATGCGGATTACGATATCCCCTATACCACGGTGCACACTGGCAGGATCGCTGGCGGCGAAGTGCTCAATATCGTTGCCGAGCGCGCGTCTGTCGATTTCGAGATCCGCCATCTCGCCGAGGACGATGTCGGGGAAATCCTCTCCCGCATTCGCGCGGCGGCCGGGGCCAAAACGGAAATCGAGGTCCGCAATGCCTATCCCGGGCTTTCAGCTCCGGTGGATGGGCCCGCGGCCAGCTTAATCAGACGATTGTTCGGTCAGGCACCGACCACGAAGGTCTCCTTCGGCACCGAGGCGGGCCTGTTTGCCACAAGGTTGGGGCTGGAGACCGTCGTGATCGGCCCTGGCAATATGGACCAGGGCCATCAGGCGGATGAATATATCGAGGAGGCCGAATTGCAGCGCTGCGACGCCATGATGGATCGCTTGATCGAGCAACTAAGCTGAGTGGAGAAGAACAGCCGGCGGAACGTCGGCTGTCCTGGCCTCTTCCTAGAGGCGCTGCTCGCTTTCCTTCGAGAAGATCGAGGCGCTGCTCGCATTGAAGGCGAGTCTCACTTCCCCCGACAGGCCACGGGCCTTGGCTGAGGGGAGGCGGACCGAGAATTTCTGTTCGCCAAAGGCAAACCACACGAGCGTATCGGCGCCCATCGGCTCTATGAAGGTGATCGGCGCAAAGAGCGTCGGCAGTGTCGTGCGGTCATCGGCAAGCTGAACTTCTTCCGGCCGGAAGCCGATGACGATCTCCTGGCCGTTTACGGCCGGCTGGCGGAACGGGTAGGCATCGATGGGCAGCTGGCGGTCGCCGAATATCGCCATGGGTTCGCCGTCCTCGATATGGATGCAGGCGGAAAGCAGGTTCATACTGGGCGAACCGACGAAGCCAGCGACGAAGAGGGTTTCGGGCTTCTCGTAGAGTTCGTCCGGCGTGGC
Source organism: Rhizobium sp. 11_C7_N12_5 (assembly GCF_051811145.1). Classification (NCBI taxonomy): domain Bacteria; kingdom Pseudomonadati; phylum Pseudomonadota; class Alphaproteobacteria; order Hyphomicrobiales; family Rhizobiaceae; genus Rhizobium; species Rhizobium sp. 11_C7_N12_5. The sequence continues at coordinate 1,174,598 of NZ_JBPWPY010000002.1, read as the reverse complement.
ATACTGCTCGATCTTGCCACCCTTCATGACGGCAACCCGCGTGGCCAGCGTCATGGCCTCGATCTGATCATGGGTTACGTAGACGATCGTGCTGCGCAGCTCCTGGTGCAGCTTTTTGATTTCCAGACGCATTTCGGTGCGCAGCTTGGCATCGAGGTTGGAGAGCGGCTCGTCGAACAGGCAGACCGGGCTGCGGCGCACGAGAGCACGGCCGATCGCCACGCGCTGGCGCTGGCCGCCGGAGAGCTGCGAGGGACGACGGTCGAGAAGCGGCGTCAGCTGTAGCAGGTTGGCAGCCCATTCGACACGCTTGGCGATTTCGGCCTTCGGCACCTTGTTGACGCGCAGTCCAAAGCCGAGGTTTCTACGCACAGTCATCGTCGGATAGAGCGCGTAGGACTGGAACACCATCGACATGTTGCGACGGCTGGAATCGACGTTCGTCACGTCCTGGTCGCCGGCGATGATCCTGCCAGTGTCGAGATCCTCAAGGCCGGCAATGACGTTGAGCAACGTAGACTTGCCGCAGCCGGAGGAACCGAGCAGCACGATGAACTCGCCGCTGTCGACGTGGAGATTGATATCGCGGAGGATGTGCTGCGGCCCGAAGGACTTGTTGGCTTCGATAACGGAAATCTGTGTCATTGCATTAGCCCTTCACTGCGCCGGCTGCGAGGCCGCGCGCAAAATAGCGTCCGGAGAGAATGTAGATGAGAAGCGGCGGCAGCGCGGTCAGGAAGGTCGCGGCCATATTCACATTATACTCTTTGACGCCGGTCGTTGTATTGACGATGTTGTTCAGCTGTACCGTCATCGGCAGGTGGTCTCGCCCGGCAAAGATCAGGCCCAGCAGGAAGTCGTTCCAGATGCCGGTCGCCTGCATGATGATGGCGACGACGAGGACGTTGACCGACATCGGCAGCATGATCTCGAAGAAGATCGTGAAGAAGCCGGCGCCGTCCATCTTGGCTGCCTTCGAAAGTTCCGGCGGTACGCCCTGGTAGAAATTGAAGAAAAGCAGCGCCATGTAGGGCAGCCCGAAAATGATGTGAATCAGGATGATCCCCGGGAGCGTCCCGTAGAGGCCGACACTGCTGAAGATGCGCACCAGCGGATAGAGGATGACCTGGTAGGGGATGAAGGCGCCGAGCATCAGAGAAAGCAGGATGACGCGGCTGAGCTTCGACTGCCATTGTGACAGGGCGAAGCCGGTGAGCGCTCCGAATAGGATCGAGAGGATGACACTCGGAACGACGATTTCGACGGAATTCCAGAAATTGCCGTGAATACCGTTGCATTCGATCCCGGTGCAGGCCGTCATCCACGCCTTCGTCCAGGCATCGAAATTCAGGCTTTGGGGTAGGGTGAAGATATTGCCGTTGCGCAGCTCCTCAGCGGTTTTCAACGACGTCGAGATCACCAGCAACAGCGGGATCGCATAATAGACCAGCGCCAGCGAAAGGATGACGTAGAGGAGTATGCGGCCAGGCCGTATGCTGCTGGAGCGCGGCACGGTATAGACGAGGGTGGGGGCGAGAGGGGTCGCAGTCATCGCTTCTGCCTCTTGAGCTCGATGTAGACATAGGGCGAAAGCGCGCAGATCACGGTCAGCAGCATCAGCATTGCGGCAGCGGCGGCCGTGCTGATATTGGCTCGCTGGAACAGCAGGTCGACCACGAACTTGCCGGGGACATCGGTGCTGATGCCGGGGCCACCGCCGGTCATGGCGACGACGAGGTCGTAGCTTTTGACCACGGCGGTCGCCAGCAGGATGACGCAGGTGAGGATTAGCGGCCGCAGCATCGGCAGCACGATGCTGATATAGGAGCGCCAGACGGGAATGCCGTCGATTTTGGTTGCTTTCCAGATGTCGCTGTCGATGCCGCGCAGGCCAGCCAGCATGATGGCCATGACGAGCCCCGAGGACTGCCAGATGGCGGCGATCGAAACGGCGTAGATCGCTTTTTCCGGGCTTGCCAGCCAGTTGAAGCTGAAATCCTGCCAGCCGAAGCTGCGCACCAGGGCTTCGACGCCAGTGGTGGGGTTCAAGAGCCATTGCCAGGCAAGGCCAGTGACGACGAAAGACATGGACAGCGGATAGAGAAAGAAGACGCGGAAGAGGCCTTCCGCCTTGACGTTGCGATCGAGCAATGCGGCAAGCGTCGTGCCGATGACGAGCGAGCCGACAATGAAGAGGCTGCCGAAGATCAGCATATTGGCAAAGGCCGTATGCCAGCGCGGCATGGACAGCAGCGTCGCATACTGGCCGAAGCCGTAGAACTTATAGTTCGGCAGCATCGTCGAATGCGTCAGCGAGATATAAAGCGTCCAGAGGATCGTGCCGTAGAAACAAACGGCGATGACCACGGCGCTGGGCACAAGCGTCAGCTTGGCTGCCAGGTTCTTCTTAAACATCAGTTGCCCCTGTTGGTCGACACCGCAACTCATTGACGAAAACTGCCCCGGCAACCGTGCCGGGGCAGCAGAGACTATTGGCAGGACTTAGTTCCGTGCAACGATATCGGCATACTGCTTTGCTGCATCGGCAGGCGTCATCGATGGATTGCTCCAGAACTGGGTTACTAGGTCCTTGATCGCACCGACGGTTTCGCTGCTGAACGAGAGTTCGGCGTTCGGGGCGAGCGCGTTCTGATCCTTGAGCAGCGCCGCTGCCTTCTGGGTGCAGATGTCCGCATCCTTCAGATTTGCGTCGAGGCGCGGCGGCAGGGCGCCCTTGACGGTATTGAAAGCCACCTGGGTTCGCGGGTCGATCATGACGTCGACCAGCAGCTTGCGGGCCGCGACCTGTTCGGGCTTATCGCCGACCGGGAAGACGAAGGTGTCGGAAACGATATTCAGCACGCCGTTGGTACCGGGAGCCAGTTCGCAGCCGTAGTCCTTGCCAGGCGTCATATTGGCGGCCTGGAATTCGCCCTTGGCCCAGTCGCCCATGATCTGCATCGCAGCCTTGCCGGTGATGACCATGTTGGTGGCATCGTTCCAGTTGCGGTTGGTGTTGCCGTCGTCGACATAGCCGCGCAGCTTGGCGAAAGTCTCGAAGGACTTGACCATCAACGGCCCGCCGGCGGCATCGACGTCATGCTTCGTGTAGACGTCTGTGTAGAACTTGTTTCCGCCGGTCGCGATCATGATCGAGCGGAAGACGAGAGCTTCCTGCCAGGCTTGCCCCCCAAAGGCGAGCGGGATGTAGCCCTTGGCCTTGATCTTGTCGGCAGCCGCGAAGAACTCGTCCCAAGTTGCCGGCGGTTTGACGCCGACATCGTTGAGAACCTTTGTCGAGTACCACATCCAGTTAGCGGTACCGATGTCGATTGGAACGGCATAAAGGTGGCCATCGACGCTTGCATTATCGACAACCAGTTTCGGGAAGAACGTCTGCCAGCCCTTGGTGGAGGCAACGTCGTCGATTGGGGCCAGGATGCCTTGTTCCACCAACGGCTTGATTTCGCCGAGATCGACGACCATCGAAGTCGGCGCGTCACCGCCAGCGAGACGGCTGAGAACAGCCGCGCGGGCGGCTTCATAGCCCGTGACGGGGCTGTCCTTCCAGGTACCACCCTTCTTGGCGACATCATCGGCGATGACTTTGATGGCGGCGGCCTCGCTTCCGCTTGTCCAATAGTGCATGACTTCAGCAGTTTGCGCGAAGGCCTGGTTCGAAAGCAGGAGCCCAATCGCAGTGCTTGCGCCGGCCAGTGACAGTTTCATTCCCATTGATGATCCCCTTGTTGGCTTCATTTCTGGGACCGAGTTAATTTCGTCAACTGCTGAATAGCAATTTTGATTTTATGTGCCATTGCGTCGCTAAAACCGATCCTCTCTGCGAGTTCAAAAGATTCTGTAGGGAACATTGTCTTCCATGGCACCGCAACGCGAAAGTTCCTTCCACCCATTTCGCGCATCAGAAGGTCGATCCCCCTTAAAAGGAGATCGGATGCATGCAGGTCGATGGCTCAACTCCCATCAAGAGCGATTGAGGCAAAGAATTTCTGTAATGGTCGGCTTTGGCAGAGCGACAACGCACGGAAATTTCTACGAAAAGTCATCAAAATCGATGGGAACGGAAAATCCGACCTTGACGCGGTCCATGACAACCATCGTCTTGAAGCCCTTGATATCAGGATTTTCATAAAAGAACTTTCGGGTGAAAGCCTCGTAGTCTTCCATACTGCGCGCGGTGACGATCAGAACGAAATCTGAATCTCCCGTGACGTAGTAGCCGTTCATGACTTCTGGCGTTTGGCGGATCGATTGCTTGAAGCGATCAACGATGTCCGCACGCTCACGCTCGAGCGAGACCAGGACGAACATCGCAATTGGCCGCCCGATCATCTTCGGCTTGACGATCGAAACGTCTGCTTCGATTACCCCTTCATCTCTCAGCCTCTTGATCCGTCGTTGAACGGCAGTTGCGGAAAGGCCTACCAAAGCCCCCAGCTCTTCGGTGGTATGACGATTATGCGATTGAAGGATATTGAGAAGTCGGGCATCAAAGCGATCGAGCTGCATTGTCGTTCTCGCAGGATTTCATTCAATTTTGTCAAAAGAAAGCAGGTTTTCTGCGTAGCTGCAAGGAATGTTGCCGAGTAAGTGTGATGCACTGCACCTAAGCTTCTCGCAACAAAGGGAACAAAAACGAGAGGCGAGATGTTGAGTACCGTACCGACGGCACGTCACGCGTTGACGCAATTGACAGACAAGGCGCTGCTCCGTGACAGCTCGTATATTGGTGGCGCGTGGCTAGGCGCCTCGACATTGACCGCAGTTCTTGATCCCGCCAGCAACGAAGAACTCACGAAGGTTGTCGATTGTGATGCTGCCCTGCTTGGTCAGGCAATCGACTCGGCCGAGCAAGCCTTTGGTGGTTGGTGTGATTTGTTGGCCCGGGAACGTGGAAAGCTGCTGATCAAATGGGCTGAACTCATTCGCCAGAATGCCCGTGACCTGGCCGTTATTCTCACTGCAGAGCAGGGCAAGCCAATCGCCGAGTCCGAGGCAGAGATCCTTTATGGGGTAGGTTTCATCGAGTGGTTTGCTGCCGAGGGCGAGCGTGCTTACGGCGAGACAATCCCGACGCACAAACCTTCGAGCCGTCTCTTCGTTTCCATGCAGCCTGTTGGGGTCTGCGCGGCAGTAGCGCCATGGAATTTTCCCAACGCGATGATTGCTCGCAAGGCCGCGGCTGCTCTGGCAGCGGGTTGCCCTATCATCGTCAAGCCAGCTGTCGAGACACCGCTTTCGGCTTTGGCTTTGGCGGAACTCGCGCATCGGGCAGGTTTTCCGGTGGGCGTTTTCCAGGTGGTTACCGGCGATGCGGTGCTTCTGACCGAGGGGCTTCTTTTTGACGAGCGGGTCCGTGCCTTCAGCTTCACAGGTTCGACCGAGGTGGGGCGTCTGCTGCTTGGAAAGGCGGCTCGAACTGTCAAGAAGGTTTCGATGGAACTCGGCGGTCACGCACCTTTCATCATTTTCGATGATGCAGACCTGGAAGAGGCTGTTGAGGGCTGCATCGCTGCGAAATTTACCACATCCGGCCAGGATTGTTTGGCCGCCAACAGGATTTATGTCCAGAGCAGCCTGCATGATGCGTTCGTCGAGCGCCTGAGGGCTCGCATCGGAGATCTCCAGGTTGGACCGGGTTTCCAGCCAGGGGTCGACGTCGGCCCGATGACCAAGGCATCGGTCGTCGCCAAATGCCGCTCGCATATCGTCGATGCGATCGAGAAGGGCGCCAGGATTCTGGTCGGCGAGATACCTGATCCGAAAACGGGCAACTTCGTTGCGCCAACGCTGCTTGTCGATGTCACTCCTACCATGCTGATCGCATCTGAGGAGACCTTTGGTCCCGTCGCACCCGCGCTGCGGTTTGATACCGAAGACGAGGTGAGGGCTTCGGCAAATGCCAGCGAAATGGGGCTTGCAGCTTACCTCTACACCAGCGATCTCAAGCGAGCGATGCGTGTTTCTGACGCCCTCGAATACGGTATGGTCGGCGTTAACACTGCCTCTTTCACCGGTGGTCCTATCCCCTTCGGCGGTTGGAAGCAATCCGGGCTGGGGCGCGAAGGCTCGCGTCACGGACTGCAGGAATTCATGGAACTAAAATACGTCTGCTTTGGCGGCCTCGCCGCGTGAGGAATGAACATGACTGATATTGCTGAAATCGCCGAAATGGATCGCAGGACAGTTCTGCATCCCTTCACCTACCTGAAGGATTACGCCCAGGGCGACGCCGATCCCACCATCATGGAAACGGGTAAGGGCGTTCATATCAGGGACGCGACCGGACGCGAATATATCGACGGCTTCGCCGGCCTTTATTGCGTGAACATCGGCTACGGCCGCACCGAGGTGGCCGAGGCCATTGCCCGCCAGGCCTACAAGCTCGCTTACTACCACTCCTATGCTGCCCACACTACTGAAGAACTGGCGCGCCTGTCTGACCGACTGGTCAGGATGGCCCCGGGCAACATGTCCAAAGTCTTCTATGGCCTCTCCGGTTCCGATGCCAACGAAACGCAGGCGAAGATCGTCTGGTATTACAACAATCTGCGTGGCAAGCCGCACAAGAAGAAGATTATCGCCCGCGAGCGAGGCTATCACGGTTGCTCGGTGGTCGCGGGTTCCATGACGGGTCTCAGCTTCTACCATGACCACATGGACCTGCCGGTTTCCGGCATCCTGCGGACTGGCGTTCCGCATTTCTACCGCGGCGCCCATTTGGGCGAGACCGAGGAGGCCTTTTCCCAGCGACGTGCGGATGAACTCGAAGCACTGATCATAGCGGAAGGTCCCGACACGGTCGGCGCATTCATCGCAGAGCCCGTGCTTGGAACAGGCGGCATCACGCCACCGCCGGCAGGGTACTGGCCGAAGATCCAGGCCGTGTTGCAGAAATATGATGTGCTGCTCATCGCCGATGAAGTGATCTGCGGCTTCGGACGCACAGGCGCCATGTTCGGCTCTTACCTTTACGGCATGGAACCCGATCTGGTGACGGTCGCCAAGGGGCTGACATCAGCCTATGTGCCATTGTCCGCCTCGATTGTATCGCAGAAGGTCTACGAAGTCATGGAAGAGGCCACACCGAGCGTGGGCTCGTTCTCCCATGGTTATACTTATTCCGGCCATCCGATCGGTGCGGCCGCAGCGAACGCCGTGCTTGATATTGTCGAGCGCGAGGATCTGGTCGGCCAGTCGGCAAGGAAGGGCGCGTATCTGATGAAGTGCCTGAAGGCAGCCTTCGAGCAGAACCCGATCGTCGGCGAAGTCCGCGGCGTCGGCATGCTGGCTGCGGTCGAGTTCGTCGCGGATCGTGGAAACAAGGCGGCATTCGACCCTGCTCTAAAGGTCGGCGCGCGGATTTCGCAGGCTGCGCGTAACCGAAATCTGATCGCTCGCGCCATGCCGCATGGCGATATTCTGGGCTTCGCACCGCCGCTCGTCATGACGGAGGCGGAAATCGATGAAATGGTCGCCATTGCCAAGGCCGCCGTTGACGAGGTCCTGAAGGAACTCGATGGCCAGGGCGCCGTGAAAAGCTGATGGATGGTCCCCCGACTGGAGAGCCTGCGCGTATGAAGGAAGCCCTGAAGGTCCACGATCTCGTCAAGTCATTCGGCACGACGCGTGTGTTGGATGGTGTCAGCTTCCGCATGCGGGAGGGTGAGGTTATTTCCCTCATAGGCTCCTCCGGTTGTGGCAAGAGTACGGCGCTTCGCTGCGTGAACTTTTTGGAGACTCCGACGTCGGGGCAAATTGAGGTCCTGGGAGATGCCGTCTCGGTGAGTTCGGACGCGCGAGGCGAGAGCATCATCGTCAATGCTGCGAATATCATGCGGTTCCGCCGTCAGATCGGCATGGTGTTTCAGAACTTCAATCTTTGGCCACACCGGACCGTGCTCGGCAATGTCACCGAAGCTTTGGTCTACGTGCTGAAGCTCGCGAAAAAGGACGCAGCAGACGTCGCGCTGTCGGCCCTTGCCAAGGTCGGCATGGCAGATTTCCGGGATCGGTATCCGCACCAGCTGTCGGGCGGTCAGCAGCAGCGGGTTGCCATCGCCCGCGTCCTGGCGATGCGAGCGAAGCTGATGCTGTTTGACGAGCCGACATCGGCACTGGACCCGGAACTGGTGGGTGAGGTGCTGAAGGTCATACGAACGCTGGCCGAGGAGGGAGCAACCATCCTTCTCGTGACCCATGAGATGCGGTTCGCACGCGATGTGTCGAACCGAATGATATTCCTGCAAAAGGGGCGCCTTGAGCAGGACGATGCGCCGGATGAACTGTTTCGCAATCCCGCTTCGCAAGCGGTCAGACAGTTCCTCTCCAGCGTCATGCCGGCCAATGCCTGACGGCAGGCCACCACAAGAACCATAAAGGGGTAACAGAATGATCAGCAGCAAGTTTATGAAAGCCGCCCTCACATCAAGCCTCCTGTTGGCGGCAGCATCCACGGCGGCATCTGCCGAAGATGGTGTGCTCCGCATTGGGACCGAAGGCGATGCGCCGAAGTTCAGCATGGCCGACGCCACTGGCAACGTAACGGGTTTCGACGCCGACATCGCCAACGGCATTTGCTCCGAGCTAAAGGTCAAGTGCAAATTCGTTGTCCAGACCTTCAGCTCACTTGTTCCGTCAATGGACAGCGACCGCTTCGACGTCATCATTTCCGGTCTCAGCATCACGGCCGAGCGTGCCAAGAAGATCGATTACTCCATCCCCTATGCAACGACACCGCAGTACTTCGTTGTGGCCAAGGATTCGCCGCTTGCCAAGCTGAAGACTCTGGCCGAGGTCGAGAAAGCGCTTGATGGCAAGAGCGTTGGGGTTGTCACCGGCACGACCTACGCGAAATTCGTGCAGAAAAACGTTCCCTCCGCCGATCTGAAAACCTATGACGCGACGACCCAGCAGCTTGCCGACCTTGCGAGCGGTCGTATCGATGCTGCCTATGGCGACTCTCCCACCTGGCAGGATTTTCTCGCGACCCCCGACGGTGCGAACTTCGTCAAGATTGACGTGAAGGTCATGGCGATGGACGACCCGGACACGCTTGGCAAAGGCATGGGTGTCGGCATGAAGAAGGGCAACACAGAGCTGAAGGCCAAGGTCGATGCCGCACTCTGCAAGATGATCAATGACGGTGAGGTCAAGAAATCATCGATGAAGTGGTTTCAGGACGATTATACCATTCCCTGCAAGAAGTGACCCTTTGACAAGGCGACCTGCCTCGGCACTGCGCGGGGCAGGTCAGCGGGACGGTACATATGCTGAATGATTTCTGGGTAATGATGGTGGAGCGCGGCTGGGCGCTGGCGCTGCTGAAAGGCAGTGTCTTGACAGTTGCGATCGGCCTGCTTGGCATGTCACTGGGTTTTGTTGTTGCGACGCCACTTGCCGTGCTGCGCTGGCAAAAGATTGCCGGCGTGTCGCAGTTCGTTGACGCCTTCAGCATCGCGATCCGTGGCGTGCCGGGGTTGCTGGTGATCTATCTGCTGTTTTTCGGGTCGATCGACTGGGTCCGGGCCGTAACCACTGTATTTGGTTTCGAGGACAGTGCTGAGAATGCGTATCCCTTCATCATCGGTGTCTTGGCGATCGCGGCGATTTCTTGCGCCTATTCGATTGAAGTCATCAGGGGTGCGCTCGATGCGGTTCCCCGCGGCGTGATGGAAGCTTCGAAGTCTCTGGCCCTTCCTAGCAAGGTGACGTTCTTCAAGATCGTGATGCCGCTTGCTCTGAGACTTGCACTTGGCGGTATTAATAACGTCTGGCAGATGACCATCAAGGACACCTCGCTGATATCTGTCGTAGGCATGCAGGAACTGATGCGAACCGCGGCCATCGCGGCAGGCATCACGCGTTCTCCTTTGCTGTTCTACTGCATTGCTGCGGCAATGTTCTTCTGCATGACGGCGGTGAGCCAGTCATTGTTCTCAGCCGCCGAGCGCTCCCTCAATCGTGGTTTCGGGGGACGCTGACCATGGATTTCAGCATCATCACCTATGCCGTCCCGTTTCTGCTCACTGGCACAAAGGTCACCTTGCTGATTGCGGTGTTCGGCGTCGTGATAGGCTTGCCGTTCGGCGTTCTCGTCGGTCTCGGGCGTGGAGCAAAGAACAGGCTCCTTCGCCGCGTCTGTGATATCTACTGCGCGATCTTTCGCGGCACCCCAATGCTGGTTCAGGTCTTCATCATCTATTACGGGCTCGCCCAGGTGAGCTTCATTCGGCATAATCCGGTTCTTTGGTGGATGATCGGCAATGGCCTCAATGCAGCGATTCTAGCCGTGGTGCTGAACACCGGCGCCTACACCGCGGAGATATTCCGGACCGCCTTCCTCTCCCTGCCAAGAGGGCTCATCGAGGCGGCGGAAGCCTGCGGAATGTCGCCCTGGCACGTGTTTACGCGGATCAAGTTCCCCTTGGCGCTCAGGCAAGCTCTTCCGTCCTACAGCAGTGAAGTGGCCATCATTGTCAAGGAATCGAGCCTCGCCTCAACCATTACCGTCCTCGAAATCACCGGCTATGCCAAACGGTTGATGAGCGAAACCTTCGCCATCATGGAAATTTTCATCATCACGGCCGCCTTCTATCTTGCTCTCAACGTCGTCGCGTTGACGTCACTGAAACTTCTCGAACGACGCCTGTCGCTCACCCCATAGACTTCGCTGAAAGGGTCACCATGTCCAAGCTCACCTTCATCGACCAGAACAACCTGCCTGAGCCGCGGAAGGGGCAGCCACTTCCGGAGCGGCTCCTTGACGGAGATCCACGGTTCCTCTCCTGGGATATCGCCAAGACCGAGGATGGTCAGGTGTCGTGCGGCCTATGGGAGGCAACACCGGGCGCCTATCGATCGATCAAGGGCAAGGTCTTCGAGTTCTGCTATATCCTGTCGGGCGTCTCCGAACTGACGGAAGACGGTGGTGAGACGCGCCGTATCTCCGCCGGAGATTCTTTTGTCATGCATCCCGGTTTCGAGGGTGTTTGGAAGGTCATTGAGACTACCCGCAAGATCTGGGTCGAGCGCAGCTGATCCACCCTGCATCCTGTCTGCAACATCGATACGGTGTCATTCATGTCTTCATCCGCTCACTCATCGGTCCAATCGACACCCTTTTGGTGGGACGATTGTGACTTCCCTTCTCTGCCGATCAAGCCGGTCAGCACAACCTGCGATGTCGTGATCGTAGGGGGCGGATACACAGGGCTTTCAGCCGCGATCGAGCTTGCGCGTGCCGGCCGGCACGTGCAACTCTTTGATCGGCAGCCTCTCGGTAAGGCTGCTTCCAGCCGCAATGGCGGGATGGCCAGCGGCAGTATCAGGCCTGGACGCAGGGAGCTGATCAAGCGCTTCGGGGAAGAGCGTGCGAACGGCATCCTTCTGGAGGGCAAGGCTGCGCGCGAGGACCTCTGGCGCTTCATGAAGGAGGAGAAGATCGATTGCGACTTCTTCCTCTCTGGCCTCTTCGACGGCGCCATGACACCGGAGGAAGCCGACGACCTGCGGCGCCATGCTGATCTGCTTCACCGGACGCTCGGCATAGAGGCTTTCGCCGTAGAGCGGGCCGATGTCCGCAGATACATCGGCACGGATCTCTACATCGGTGGCCTGGTCAGGAAGGATATCGGTGGCCTGCACCCGGCAAAGCTGCTGGCCGGGATGATCCGGATCGCGGCATCCACGAATGCTGTCATCCACGAAAACACTGCTGTGCTCGGCTCGACCGAGGAAGCAAATGGAGTGAGGGTTCGAACCGAGCGTGGCGAAGTCTTCGCGAAGAACGTTCTCATCTGCACCGACGGATACACGGATGGCTTCGACCCGTGGCTACGACGCCGACTGGTGCCCGTGCGCAGCCGGATCATCGCGACCGAGCGCCTTAGCAAGGAGGTCATGGATCGCCTGATGCCGGCGCGCATGATGCACGGTGACATGCGTAAGCTCAGCTACTATTACCGAGCGTCTCCGGATGGCTCGCGTATCCTTTTCGGTGGGCGCGATGGTACAACAGAGGGCGATCCGAGCGCACCGACGGTCCATCTGCGGGCCGAGCTCGCCAGGCTCTTTCCCGAACTCGCAGGCGTGGGCCTCACCCACAGCTGGTTTGGCTATGTTGCCATGCACCGCGACATGGTTCCGCGGATCTTCTCTACCGGCAACACGATCTATGCCACCGGCTACTGCGGCTCGGGCATCGTCTGGGCCCGCTGGCTTGGCAAGAAGGCGGCGTTCAAGGTTCTTGGCGACACGGAGCAAGTCCGCAGCGCCTTCGACTTCGACCCGGCGCCAAAGGCGATCCCTTTCTACAGTGGTCGTCCTTGGTTCATTCCGATGGTCTATTCCATGTACGAGCGCCACGACAACAAGACGCTGCGGCGCATTAACCGGCGGTGAGGCAAAGCATGGTCTTCTTGTTTCTCTGCGATGCCGAGTGCGGAGCCGTCTTTGCCAGGGCATTTGCCGAACATCTTCCTGATATCAGCACTGGTGGCAACGCAAAAGTATTCTCCTTGTTCGGATGTTTACTGCAGCCTGCAAATGATCAAAAAACGCCAAACCCATTTGCCATGGCGGCTATTGGGGCGTGGGCACGATTGCTTCGGAGGCGCAGGAAATTGCATGGGTATTGCCGTAAGTGGAGTGATTTTCGATCCGCCAAAGGAATTCGACGTTTCGATTTTGAATAGAGCCTTTGCGCTCAGTTTAGAAAAGATCGAAGGGAAGGTCTATCTACTGACAAACCCAAAATTTGATCCCAGGAACAAGGGAGACTTCATCGTACATCGCGGAGATAGACATATTTGTATTATGAATTCCGGAGTCGCTGATGATCTTTTATTCACAAACGATCTCACATCCTACCATGTACTTTCGAGAGAGTTCCCTGCCGTCGACAGGATGATCTTTTTCTGCCTTTACGATTCTGGTGGTTCGTATGGATATTCCGCTTTTGCGGATGGGGAACTAATCCGCAGCAAATTGTACATCGTACATGAAGGGCACGTTGAAAGCGGCATACCGCTTCCGGCCGAAGGAAAATGGCAACCAGCCATTTTGACAGCTCAGGAGATTATTGATGAGGATTTCGAAGACGGTGATGAACGGCGTTTTTTCCGCCACGTAACAACCGGCAGGCTCGCTCCCGATACACTGGTGAACAGTTATATCGTCGACGAACTTCTTCGGGCCGAGTACGGCTGGTCGCCATTTGATGATGATCATCCATCGAAGAATGAGTATTACAGAGCCGCCGAAGCCGAGCACCTGCCTGTCTCATCTGAACCGGCAACGACGCTTGGGCGTCAGCCGGAAGCCAGTTCGATCAGAAGCTTTCTGAGACGATTGTTCCGGTAGTTTGGCGCTACAGATGAGCTGTCGCCAGTTCTAGTAGCGAATGATGGCTATCGAATTCCGATAGGGGCACAGTGATGCGATACACGACTTCTGATGCGATAAAGGATTTGCGTCCTATCTTAGACAGGGCACCGCCTGAGGCGGTTAGCGGAGAGTGGGTCGCTACCACGACACAAGCAGGCGTTTCCTCTCAGTCAGGCACCTACAGAGACTTAAAGGGCGCGGCCGTCGACGCGGCTCCGCACAAGATCATCAGGGACGTTGTCGAGAAACTCGAAAATTCGCAGACGCGACCTTTCAATAAGATCATCGTCCGTTGGACTAAGAAGAAAATGCCGTTCTTGCGGGGACGTGTGACGGTCGAGACCATTTTCGATCCAGCAATCGTGCCGCGTGGTCCAGATAGCCCGGTCTACGAAGCCGCTGCTGTCGCGAGGCTTAATTTTTGGAGGGCGCGTGGCGACCTGGCCGACGGCTTTGCTGCTGATCGAGGAGAGGTCAACATCTACAACCAGACGAAATGGTTCGGACCGCATCACCGGGTTATTGCCGTCAGGTCGGGCTCCACGCTAACACTCGCTACGGACGGACTTTCCACTCCGTGGGCAGGGATAGTGGATCAGCAAAATGGTGTGGAATGCGAACTCTTCATGGAGTTTGATGTCACGACGATGGATGACAAGAAGATCGATAATTGGGCGCATCTGCTCATCGGCATCGGAGACCTTGTAGCAGACGGCTATGGTGTTGCACGAGACGTGGAGAAATACGGTGCAATTCTCTTTTGTCGTCTGGCCGACGAGTACAACCCGATGAGCCAGATCATTCTCAGCCGCGATGGTGCTCAGATCGAAGGATTGCCCTTCGGCTCGGTTCCATTGATCCGCGTGACACCGATCACGGAGGTCGAAATCGAAGGTCAGGACCAATTGGACGAATGGGCGGCAAATGCTGCAAAATATGCTCTGGCAAAACGACAGATCGGAATATAGTCAAAGCCGGGGACGCTGCCGCGACGGTGCCCGTTCACTGGTCATGGCGAAAGGTGTTGGTTTCCACGCGGAACTGAGCCGGTTTTTCCACCGAGAAGTGAGCCACCTCTGAGTATGGTTTTCTGATCAGGATTTGGTCAAGGGATTAGCTTTTTCTCCTCTCTTTTGGGCTGCTGCAGCCGAGCTGGCTTTGAAGCGGAAGCTATCGTTCCCGGTTTCCAGGATATGGCAACGATGGGTCAGGCGGTCGAGCAGAGCCGTGGTCATCTTGGCATCACCGAAGACGGTCGCCCATTCGCTGAAGCTGAGGTTGGTAGTGATGATGACGCTGGTGCGCTCATAGAGCTTGCTCAGCAGATGGAAGAGCAGCGCACCGCCTGAGGCACTGAACGGAAGGTATCCGAGCTCATCGAGGATCAGCAGATCGAGGCGAACCAGCGTCTCAGCAATCTGGCCTGCCTTGCCTTTGGCCTTCTCCTGTTCGAGCGCATTGACCAATTCGATGGTCGAGAAGAAGCGGACCTTTCGGCGATGATGCTCGATCGCCTGGACACCAAGGGCGGTCGCGACATGTGTTTTTCCTGTGCCCGGCCCGCCGACGAGCACGATATTCTGCGCTCCGTCCATGAACTCGCATCGGTGCAGTTGGCGCACCGTCGCCTCGTTGATCTCGCTGGCTGCGAAGTCGAACCCGGAGATGTCCTTGTAGGCCGGGAAGCGAGCTGCCTTCATGTGGTAGGCGATCGAGCGAACCTCGCGCTCGGCCATTTCGGCTTTCAGCAACTGGGACAAGATCGGCACGGCCGCATCGAAGGCTGGAGCCCCTTGCTCGATCAGGTCGATGACGGCTTGGGCCATGCCATACATCTTCAGGCTGCGCAGCATGATGACGACGGCTGCGCTGGCAGGATCATGACGCATGACGGCCTCCTGCGGTCCGCAGGCGCAAACCATCGTAGCGTTCAACATCAGCCTTGGGTTCACGCAACAGCGTGAGCGCCTGTGGCGTATCAACGTCGGGACCATCGATTGTCTTGCCATCGATCAGCCGATGCAGCAGGTTCAAGACATGCGTCTTGGTCGCCACGCCTGCATCCAGGGCCAATTCCACAGCCCTGACAACAACTTGTTCGTCGTGGTGAAGTACAAGAGCAAGGATATCGGCCATCTCACGATCACCGCCGGAGCGGCGGAGCATCTGGTCCTGAAGTTGCCGAAAGGCCAACGGTAATTCCAGGAAAGGCGCACCATTACGCAGGGCACCGGGCTTGCGCTGGATGACCGCAAGATAATGCCGCCAGTCATAAATCGTACGTGGCGGCTTGTCGTGGCTACGTTCAATGACCCGCTCATGCTCGCATAGGATATTGCCTTCTGCCGCAACGACCAGTCGCTCGGGATAGATCCGCAGGCTGACAGGCCGGTTGGCAAACGATGCAGGCACGCTGTAGCGGTTCCGCTCAAAAGTGATCAGGCAGGTGGGCGAGACGCGCTTGCTCTGCTCGACGAAGCCGTCAAACGCGGCAGGGAGCGCCATCAATGCCGGGCGTTCTGCCGACCAGACGTCCGCGATCGTGCCGGGCAAGGTGCCGTGTGCTGTGTCGCGCCACAGGTCCTGGCAATGCTGTTCCAGCCAGGCATTCAATGCCGCCAGATCCGGAAAGTCAGGCATCTGTTGCCACAGTCGCGGTCGGGCATCCTGGACATTCTTCTCGACCTGACCCTTCTCCCAACCCGCGGCGGGATTGCAAAACTCAGGCGCAAAGACGTAGTGGTTCGTCATCGCGAGGAAACGGATATTGACCTGCCGTTCTTTGCCACGACCGACACGATCAACCGCGGTCTTCATGTTGTCGTAAATGCCGCGACCAGGTACTCCGCCAAACACGCGGAACCCGTGCCAGTGGGCGTCGAAGAGCATCTCGTGCGTTTGCAGTAGGTAGGCCCTGACCAGAAACGCCCGGCTGTGTGATAGTTTGATATGGGCGACCTGAAGCTTCGTGCGCTCGCCGCCTATCACGGCATAATCTTCACTCCAATCGAATTGGAACGCTTCGCCTGGGCGGAAAGACAGAGGAACGAATATGCCGCGGCCCGCTGTCTGCTGCTCAACCCGCCAATTACGGGCGAACGCGGCGACCCGACCATAGGAGCCGGTAAATCCGAGAGCCATCAGATCGGCATGAAGCTGCTTCAACGTTCGGCGCTGCTTGCGCGACCTCCCGGCCTCGGTCTTCAGCCAGCCAGAAAGTTTGTCGGCAAAAGGATCAAGCTTGCTCGGTCGTTCCGGTACCGTGAACGTCGGCTCGATCGTACCGGCACTCAAATACTTCGCAATCGTGTTGCGTGACAGCCCAGTGCGCCGACTGATCTCGCGGATTGACTGCTTCTCGCGAAGCGCCATCCGACGGATGATGTTTAAAAGTCCCATGTGGATCACTCCGTTGCCCCCGTCGCTCACCGCTTTGGGGGGAAGGTTCACATGGCTCAATTCTCAATGGAAATTATGCGCCTAACCGGCTCAGTTCTGCGTGGAAACCAACAGGTTTGCCCGTCAGCATCTGCAATACGAAAATGCCGCAACTATCATCCCTTGGACATTGCGTGAAAAATTTAAAACGGACCTTATCGATTGCGGGTTGCGTCAATGCTCAGTTCCTCCTGCTACTCAAAAGGCGCTCTGAGTCCAACACCCAGGACACCGAAGCAACTGGCTGCTCCAAGTTGAGATGATCGGTTTGGCCGACGCGACTAGGAAACGCATAGTCGCGGACTGTTCCACCCCCCTCCGCTCAAGCCAGGCAAGCAGGCTTGCCCTGGCCGCAGCGTTATCGATGCAGACTTGGATTGGCAAGGCTCCCGTCTCTTAAGCGTGTCTGGTTCCGACATAGGCTACTGCTGTTACGCCTTGGCAACCCAGCACATGAACGAAAATGCGGAATAGAAAAGCTCGACATTCGCAAACCCGGCCTCGCGCATCAACGCCTCCTCTTCAGACGCGAGAAGGAGTGGCAAGCCTGCGCCCATTGCGGCACCGGTGGGCGGAAGCGTGCGTCGCTGCTCGGCTGGACGGGCCAAAGCACTTTGTCTCCTTGTCTCAAAGATTCTTGCCGCAGACTAACGGCCGAAGTGAGGGCGTAAAGCTGTCGTCCCGGGTGCACGATGCGCAACCAACATCATCCATCGCCTTGAACAGATTCGAACCGATTGCCACCGCCACTTTAGCGTCAAGTCGTCCAAAACCTTGTGACAGGTTTCACCAGGAACTACCCGCCGTTCAATGGTGAACTTGCATTCGGCGGGATAAGTGGAGATTTCGGTGCCTCCTTCAATAAAGGAAGCGGCCTTCAGCGCTTCGTCTCTGTCTTCTCCGCTGTCCGCAACCTCCTCGTCCCAGCCCGCGCACAACGCTCCGCATTCCAAAACCGCATTCACCGCATCCATGAGATCGGAGAATGGAAAGCTGCGGCCGGAGCCACGGCCTGAGATCAATCCTCGAGGCAGAACGTCTTCCGCGCAACCGATTTCAACTTAAGATGACATCGCTGTGACAACTCCTCGCTGGCGCATCGGAGACAGCCGGCGTGTCGCACTGCGCGGCCGCTGCGGCCGTCGCCGTCCGCGCCACTCGGTTCCTGCCTGCGGATTTCGCCGAATAGAGCAGCTGATCGGCGCGCGCGATCAGATCCTGGAGGCGTTCGCCGGCACGACGTTCCACGACGCCAAAGCTTGCGGTTACCCGGCGAGCAAGGCCGAACTCGTCGAAGGATTGCTCCTCGATCTGGGCACGAACGCGCTCAGCCACGGCCGCCGCGTCGCTTTCAGACACATCAGGCATCAGGATGGCGAATTCCTCTCCTCCTATCCGGCCCGCGAGGTCGGACCACCGCAGCTCGCCGCTGAGCACGGCGCCGAAGCGGCGAATGACCTCATCACCGGCTTGGTGGCCGTAGGCGTCGTTGATCGATTTGAAATGATCGAGGTCGCACAGGATGAGCGAAGCTCGTCCAAGTGAGGCGCGACCCACAACGGCATTCGATCGGCTCTCGAACCCACCGCGATTGAGGACACCGGTCAAAGCATCGGTATCACGCTCGCGCCGCAAGTCGTCCAGCAGATCCGAAAATGCCGCCGCCAGGATCGCGAATGCTAGAACAGCGCCCATCACCACCAGAGAGACCTGCAGGGCCTGCCAGAAGGGCGACTGGCCGAAGGTTTTGGCCGAGAAGACCGCATTGGGCCCGATCGTGAGCACCGTCCTTGGGATGAACTGCACCCCGAACACGAACATGATCCAGAACAGCGCTCGGTCGACCGGCCGTGTTCCCGGGCGCGGAATGATCAACAGCGATGCGACTGTTAGAATTGCTCCATATCCAAAGTTCTGGATATAGATGCGGGCGAGCAGGTTCGGGCTGAGATAGCAGAAGTAGACGACGAGGCCCGTGACCGCCACCATTATCGCGAGATCGACCGGTAGGCTCAACCGCTTGCTCGACCGCCGTACGATCCCTTCGGCAGCGGCAATCACGGCCGCGGTATAAAACATGCTGGAAAGCACGGCGTTGGCATAAATTTCCTCGGGAAGATGCAACACCTGAACGAGCGCGCCGATGCAGAACAGCATGCACGCGAGAGCGAGCAGCAAGAGATAATGACGCCGCCTCTCCACGAACCATGCGCCACAATATACGAAAGCAAACACGAGAAATATCCCTGGTGCAATAAGGGACACTGCTATTGGAGGCTGGGGCTGAATCATTCTTGCCCTTGTCGATATCCAGTAATTATCTGATGCTCATCATGAGTATTCGCCCCCTATTATCGGATCACAATCAAAATACGTTGAAGAGGTTCTAGTGTATTTTAGCAATCGCAATGAAAGCAGCGGCAAAAAGTGCAAACAACCCTTGGCGAATCGATCAAACGTGAGCGCAACGAACAGCCCACGGCTTTTGTAATTGATCAAATCGGCTTCTGGCTTTCAGTCAGAACTTCTGCTTTGCCCGCTTCGGCATAAAATAGGTTCGGATATTGAAGAGTGCTTCAGCGACGGCAGCAGCATCTTGGTGGGTCGCTTTCCGTTTTACCTCACCGAGCTTGCGGATCGGCGCGATGATATCTCTAGTGACGGCATGACCTGGAAGGACAGGTTGCCAAAGCCTTGGCGCGTGTCGTGTTCCAATGAGAAAGCAGATGTCCCAATCAAATGGATCAAGAGTCTGATCATCGATCTGGGTGAACCTTGGCCGGTGGTCTTTCGGTATTTCGGAAAGGCTTGCAGATATCCGATTATACTCTGCAACGATCGTCTGCACGGCCCGATGTTCCGTTGTTTCCATCGGCAGGTTCAGGGCATCCGGGCCGGTCAGTTCCGGGATCCATTGGCGTGGGTCGATGAACTTCGGGCCGATGATGAGGGCCGTAAGATAGCCGTCGAGGCCGCTCATCGACCAGATCGGCGACACGGGACGCTAGCACTTAAAAGCATAATGGGCGATCCAATGCTCGATAATATTGAAAACCTTATTCGATCCGCAATTGCGGAGATCAACGCTTTCACTAAGAAAGCCATTGAAGATAACGAAATAAGAAAGCTCGTCGCGTCTATGGATGCAGTGAAAAGAAATATAACAGATTACTCTGTTATAGATGACAGAAAAGATCAGATTTCCAACGAATTCTTACTTACTGACGCCATATTGAAAACCAGCGATGCTATATCGCAATGCCGTACATTAGGTGTAGATGCAGTAATATGTAATGCAGATGCCGTATCATTGAACATTTTGTCAAAAATTGCATTTCATAAACTAACAAATGCTACCAATTCCAAACAATGTGTCCTCGAAATTATCGGGGAGCAAGAGGATATCTGACGACGCTCATTCCGCCCTTTATCGCGGGCCTGGATCCTGCGAGGCGGATAAGCGTTCCCAATCCGCCTTGCCTCTTCCAAGGGGGGAGGATGGTCAGGCTGGCTACGGACAGTTCTGGCGGATCATTGATGGAAATAAAACCCAGGTTTATGACGGTCTCGCTCTCGATCGAGATGAATGGCAAGACATTGCAAATGGCTTCTTTGCAGACGCTGAGGCTTTTCGTCAAAAGGCCGTTAGTTCCATACAGCTTCCTTTAGGGCAGGCTTTAGATTCTTGGCAACGCGCAGCCGATGCAATCACGTGAGGGCGAGCATATCATCTGAGATTATTTCGGGCTTCCGAAGTTATTCAATTGACCGGTGGGTGCAAGTCCTCAGCAACCCTGCCTGACTGGCGAGGATTGGGGGAAAGTAACTGGAAGAGGGCGGTGCGGTCGCAGGCCAATGGGCGCCCGCTGTCACAGCCGAAGCGGCTCCTCGCGTCCACCGGGATTTATCTGGAGATCAAGCCGCTCTCCGGCACACTGGCGAGCGGATCAACTTCAAAAACACGGGCGACTCTATGCAAAAGTTTCCAGGCGCTCGCGGACAATCGCCTGCATCTGGGCCGCCCGATCAGCACCTGCGGAACCATTGGTCAGCGGCGGCGGCAGGGCGAGATTGTCCAGGCCGCGCGCAAGTGCTGCGACCAGTTCATCCATGGTCGTATCCGCCGCCGCCGCTGGAATACCCACCGTCGAGGCGAAACGCTTGAAATCCGCTCTCTTCAGCCGTTCGTCTTTGCCGGTGATTTTGAGCGCCAGGTGATCGTACTGCATGTTCGGAAACACCCGCGTCGTCACTGCATCGTAAAGCGGCGCCATACGCACTGAGTTGAAATGTCCGCTGCCTGGTTCTGCGATCTTCAGCACCGCCATGTTCTTCAGGTGCATGTCGCCGTCGGCGATCAGCCACGCGAACAGCGCCCGCTTCAAAAGAAGCAGCAAATCCGCGTCGGCGTCGGTCGAGAGTGGACGCAGCGCGCCCGCGATCCGCTCGATGGTGCCTGTGTACTTATCTTCGGCCCGGACGCCGAGAAGGGACGTCATGTCTTCAAGCGCCAGCCTTCGCATGTCGTCATGACTCGTGCGGATATCGAACCGTTCGACCACAAGAGCGGGTGGCATGCCATCTGGCATAGCGACGAGCGCAATGGCGGGTACGATGAATCCGGCCGCCCGGCCGAGTTCCATGGATTGCCACTCGATCACGGGCAATGCTTCGAAGCCCGACGTGCCGGCGGGTTTCAGAATGTGGGTGAACGACTTGTCCGTGCTCGGCATCAGGGTGCCGTCCGCATCAAGGAACATCGGCGCCTTGATCTGGACGCCCGACAGGCGCGGTGTCGCGCCCGTCGCAAAGATCCGCGCCAGATTCTGTTCGAATGTGTCCTGGATGCTGCCGCGGCCGGGGCCCGCGTAGGTTCCCGTAAACATGTGATCCGCCGTATAATGGCTCAACCTCGTCAGCAGAATATCGGCCGGGAGGGCAGCCAATTCGCTGGCCCGTTCGACGATCGTGATGTTCGATATATAGCGCTTGCCCGAGCGCAGTTCTGCCCGTTCGTCTGGGTTGTTTAGCACTTTGCCAAGCCAGCCTTCCGGCAGCAGCGATTCAATGAAAGGCGGCAGTCTGCCAGGCATTGTCTGCCGCACGAGCGGCGGGCCGTCCGGATCGGACCCGTGCCATCGCCATTCAAAGCCATCATGCACCAGGGTGCCGATCGGCGCGCCGTGCCACGCGACAATCAGATCCAGTGCGGCCTGATTGCCGACGGCGGCACCCGGTTTGCGTTTCAGGAAGCGCTCAGCCTGGCTGCCTTCATCGAGCCAGTCATTGTCACGGGCGAGCTTGAACACCGCATCGGCGGCGTTGTTCGAACTACCATATTCTTCGATCAGGCGGGCGCCAATCGCCTCTCTCATCGCTTCGTCAAAGGATGCGGCATGTTCGCTGCGAATCCGGAAGGATTCCAGAAAACGCTGCCTTAGCGAGGATACGTCTACGCGCAGTTCGCCCATGTCGTCGCCAACCACGGCCGGCGCGACGGACGGATGATCCGGCGCCTTGTTCTGAATGATTTCGAGCGTCCTGATGCGCTGCCGTTGCACACGGCGGCCGGTCAGGAACAGGCGGCCATCGCGCATTGGGCCGAGCAGTACGGCGCTCGCGGCCGACAGGTAGGCGTTCGGATAGAGATATTTAGCGATGCGTACCGCGTGGGTCCGCACCGTCTGGTCTATATCGTCGTCGGCATCCACATAGATGCCCCGCATTAACTGAATGAGCTTACCCGCCTCCGCCTGCCGATGGGCGCGGGTTTTATCGATATTTTCGCCGACGAGATGGAGGGGCATAATATGTAACTTTCGCGCATTTCAGATACGCAAAAGTTACACCATATTTTCCGAGATTTCAAGATCGATGTCACTATCGCGCATTTCAGATACGCGATAGTGACAGTCTCTGGCGCGCTAAGAACCTGCTATATAATAGCTATATATTTGATATATAAACGAAATCCCTACTCAATTGTCATAATTCGCATTACGAATCGAAGCTTCGGTCTTTCAAGCACTTAGGTCTTTTAGTTGGACGTCGGCGGTTCAAATCCGCTCACATCATTACGGATCCGATTTTATTGAGTTTGGGTCGTGATCTTTAGAATGTCGCTTTGCAGGCGAGACGAGATGACTGCTCTGCGCCTGCGTTGGTGTCGTCGAACAAGTGGCTCACAGTCTTAGAATCTACCGCCGCGCAGCCGTCGATGCATGCCGAGACTGCTGGCTGGGAAATATCAACTACTAGCGTCGTTGCGAGGCTGGTTTGCCGCACTGTAACGGATTGCGAACCTGTGTGGGGCGCACGCCTTGGGGAACGTCAAGGTTCCATCATGATAGCAAATCGCACCAGTGCGAGCGGAGCACTGGCGCGATCGACGAGAACTGGTGCGTTGTTCAGAGGCCCAGGTCACTCAGCGACGGATGGTCATCCGGACGGCGGCCAAGGGGCCAGTGGTATTTGCGATCCGCTTCAGCGATTGGCATCTCGTTGATGCTGGCGTGCCGATGCGACATCAGTCCATCCTCGGCGAAGAGCCAGTTCTCGTTCCCGTAAGCGCGGAACCATTGCCCACCGTCGTCGTGGTATTCATAGGCATAACGCACCGCGATGCGGTTGTCTGTAAAGGCCCACAGCTCCTTGATGAGCCGGTATTCGTGTTCCTTGTTCCACTTGCGGGTCAGGAAAGCCTGGGCCTCTTCTCGATTGGTCGCGAATTCGACCCGGTTACGCCAGCGCGTATCGAGTGTATAGGCCAGAGCGACCTTCGCCGCATCGCGCGTGTTCCAGCCATCTTCGGCCAGGCGAACCTTTTCGATGGCAGTTTCTCGGGTGAACGGGGGAGTGGGGGACGTGTCATGATGTTTCCTTTCGTGATTTGAGCGGTTGCGGCAAGCGCGGAGCCCGCAAGGGCCACAGCGGGGATCGCGGTAATGAAAGTGCGGCGTTGCATACGAACAGCGTGGTCAAAACGGCTTGGTCGGGAGGTACTTGCCATCCAGCGTGATCACGGCGCGCGAGCCGCCTTCCGGATCTTCAACCTTCTTGATGTCCAACTTGAAGTTGATTGCGCTGATGATGCCATCGCCGAATTTTTCGTGGACCAGAGCCTTCAGCGTGGTCCCATAGACCTGCACGATTTCGTAGAAGCGGTAGATGGTCGGATCGGTTGGCGGACCGTTCCCGATGCTGCCGCGCACCGGAACTGTCTGCAGCAGGGCGATGGCGTCGTCGCCAAGGTCGAGTTTCTTGCCCACGGCTTTGGCGGCGTCCGCCGGAAGTGGATGCTGGCCGAGCAGGGCGGCGGTGACGAAGGCCTCCGACAGACCGGTGCCCTCAGTGATCTGGGCGTAGGTCAGGTCTTTCTTGAGCTTTGATGCGAGGATGACTTCCGTCAGGTCCTGGCGAGTGGTCTGTGTGGCTTGGGACTGTAGCATTGGTATTCTCTCCGTGGTTGGGATTAGGGTTCAGGCAGCGCGCCTGGCTTGATATTTGATGGCCTGGACTTCGGGATTGTCCGCGAGGGAGACGAAGGCGCCCCTGCTGCCATCGAAAGCTTCGATAAGTCCGCTCGCGATGTCGTAAATCCAGCCATGCAGGGTGATGCGTCCCTCCTCGAGGGCCAACCGCACCGACGGGTGTGTCTGGATATTGGCGAGCTGGGCGATGACGTTTTCGCGCACCATCGATGCGACCTTGGCGGGCTGATCGTGGTGCTGGCGGGCTTCGTTCACGACGCGGGCAGAGTCCGCGTAACGCAACCAACTGGCCACGGCGGGCATGTGATCCAGGCACTTGCACGTCGCGATGGCGGTCATCGCGCCGCAGTCGGAGTGGCCGCAGATCACGATGTCGGAGACCTGCAACGCCGCGACGGCATACTCGACCGAGGCGGAAACGCCACCCGGCTCGGGGCCGTAGGGCGGGACGATATTGCCGGCGTTTCCGATGACGAAGAGGTCGCCCGGCTCGCGCTGGGTAACCAGTTCAGGCACCAGGCGGCTGTCGGAACAGGAAATGAACAGAGCCCGCGGGTTCTGCTGATTTGCCAGATCCTTGAAGAGCTTGACTCGTTCCGGAAAAGCCTCCCTCTGGAACTTCAGGAAGCCCTCAATAATGTCCTTCATCGCTGCAATCTCCATTCCTCGATTTGTTGAGGAGAAGGCTACGGAAGGCGTGTCATAATGTAAAAGTCTCGTTTATTATGAGATCTATTAGATAATCTAATAGGTTCGACCATGCTCGCCCGACAGGTTCGTTATTTTCTCGCAGTGGCGGAGCATCAGAGCTTCACGCGGGCTGCAGACGCCCTGCACGTCTCCCAGCCGGCGCTTTCGCAGCAAGTCAGGTTGATGGAGGAAAGCCTCGGCGTGCAGTTGTTCGACCGATCGGGGCGCACGACCAGATTGACGGATTCCGGAGAGGTCTATCTTCAATACGTGCGCCGTGCTTCGCAGGAGTTTCGGGAAGCCAAGCGCGCTATCCACGACGTGAGCGATCTCAGCCGTGGCACGTTGCGCGTTGCACTGACGCCAACGTTCACGACCTACCTGGTCGGCCCTCTCGTCGAGGCGTTCCATAGTCGGTATCCGAATATCTCCCTCAACGTACGGGAGATGTCCCAGGAGCATATGGAGGGCCTGCTCCTGTCTGATGAGGTCGATATCGGGATCGCGTTCGCCGGCACACTGACAGCGGACATAGATCTCGACCCCCTGCTGGTGGAATCCCTCGCCCTGGTCGTCAGTAGCGGTCATGCCCTTGCGAATGAAACGTCGATCGGGCTTGAGACCCTGAGCGCCGAGTCATTGGTGCTGCTCAGCGCAGAGTTCGCGACGCGCGAACAGATCGATCACTTCTGCCGCCAGCACGATATTCGCCCCAAAGTACAGATAGAGGCCAACTCGATCAGCGCGGTGATCGAAATCGTCCGCAGGACGCGGCTCTCGACGCTCCTGCCTTCAACGATCGCATTTGCCCATCAGGACTTGGTCGCCATTGCGCTTGATCCCGTGCGCTTGCAGCGGACCGCCGTTCTGATGCAGCGTAAAGACGCATACAGAAGCGCGGCGGCGCGGGCCTTTGTTGGGTTGGCTAAGGAAGTAGCGGCTGAAATGGAGGGCAGTGACAAAAATCATGGCTTGGATCTCTAAGCCATTGATGAAAGTGTACTTCTGACCTGTAAGGGCTGGCACCGATAGAGGGTCGTAAGTTCGACCCCGTTCAAGGCGACGGCATCTTCTCAGCTGCTTCCGCGCGCGAACTAGCGGACCGTTTTCTCAAGCTCATCTTTCAGGTGTTCTGCATCCATCGGGAGGTGACAATAAACCGGCCTGCCGCGCTCCAATTGCCATCCCTCGGCAAGGAGGCCGGCATCCACCGTCCAACGGCAAGACACATAGGCAGGTGCCCGTCGACACCTCCAGCACGGACATTTAGGAGTGTGGGCAGGAGGAAAAGGGCGCAGCAACGTGCGCCGCGCGGCTGCTACCCTAGGCGCACCAACCTTGAACTGTTGTTATAGCGTCGGCGAAATCATGTGGCGCCTCCCAGGGCAGATTATGTCCGCACCCGACCACTCGATGCTCGTGTCGTGCTTTGAACATCGGGGCATGATCAGCCGTTCCGCCGGGCTTTAACGGATCTTGGGTCCCGTCGATAGTGATCGCGGGGACGGTTATGGGTGGCTTTTCGGCCAACCGCGTTTCCAGATCAGCCAGAGCGGGATCTCCCGCTGCGTTCCCGAAATCGAAGCGATAGGAGTGGATGACGACATCGACGAAATCGGGATTGTCGAAAGCGGCCGCTGTCCGGTCAAACGTCGCGTCGTCAAACGCCCAGGTTGGCGACCACTGCTTCCAGAGGATCCTGCACAAATCGCGGCGGTGGAGAGCCAAGCACTCGCGGCCGCGCTCGTGCTGAAACAAATGTTGGTACCAGACAGCCTGTTCCAGGCTGGGCTGGTAGGCGTGGCCGAGCCGGTTCACGTCGATAACGTCGTAGCCCGCATAGGAGACCAGGCCGGCCACTCGATCGGGCCACAGTGCCGATGCGACGCATGAAGCAAGGCCGCCCCAGTCATAGCCGGCGAGAATGGCCTTCTCGATACCAAGAGCGTCCAGCAGGTCGATAACGTCCTTGCCAAGAGCTGCTTGCTGACCGCTGCGCATTGTGGACTTCGACAGAAAGCGAGTCGGGCCAAAGCCACGCAGGTAAGGCACAATCACCCGAGCTCCCGCTTCCGCTAGGCGAGGCGCCACCTCATCATAGGCGTGGATGTCGTACGGGAATCCATGGCTCAGCACCACAGGCCAACCGTCGGGCGAGCCGTGTTCAAAATAAGCAATTTCGAGTGTTTTGGTTTTGACTGTTCGCATGAAGATCCTCGCATCAAGATTTGCTCAGCGACGCACTTCTCCGAGCGCCTGCCATCCCGGCGGCTTGGGGTAGCTTTCAGGACGCTTAGGAGAGGGCGCGCCCGCGGGTTATCATTGCAGTTGCTGTTCAACGACTGCGGCGAAATAAGAAGCCCCAAACGGCAGGACTTTGAGATCCGCGCGGAATGGCATCTTCTCCCTTACTTTATCGGCCACGAAGATCGCAACGGCGTTCATGCGGATTTCGCACTGGTCTGTTTTCTGGCAGCGTGCCTTGCATCTGATTGCAGGTCAAGATGTGGCAAAAAGCACGTTGCTCGATAGCAACAGGTTCCAATAATATGACTTGTAAAGTCAAGATAAACTCCGCCAGTACCGCATCCGAGTTGAGCAAAAGCAAGCACTTATCGTGTCGGCGCACTCATGATGGTGGCGCGCATATCTCAGTTTAGAACCGGTCTAATAGATTGAGATTGCGAGGAATTTGTCGATCCCCTACAGCCGATAGTCGCGCCTCTCAAGGCTTGAATCCTGGATGAAGTCGATGAATGCCAAGACCTTTGACATCGCTGGTTTGTACATTTCCGAACAAGGACGCCTGCGCCAGCTCGTTCGCCGTCTTGTCGGCAACAGGGCAGCGACGGAAGATCTCGTCCATCAGGCCTTCATCAAGCTGCTCGCAGCCGCAGATAGCGGCAATCTCAACAATTGCCCCGCCTATCTAACGACGACGGCGCGCAATCTCGCGCTCAATCATCTCCGTGATCTCAAGCGGCACGGCGAAGTTGGCATTCCCGACGCAGAGCTTCACGCCATACCGGATGCCAATCCGTCTCCCGAAATGACGGCGGTTTATCGATGCGAGTTGCGACGTGTTCTGCAGGCGGTCGCATCGCTGCCGCCAAAACGCCGTGAGGCCTTCGTCCTCAACAAATTCCAGGGCATGAGCTATGACGAAATCGCTGTTCGCCAAGGTATTTCCCGTAACACCGTGATTTCCCACATTGTTATCGCTCTTGCCGATCTCGACCGGAAAATCGGTAGGAATTAATTCGGCTTCCCATTCATTAGATTGCTCGCTTGCAGTGTCATAAAGAATAGAGGCCTGGGCATACCAGGCCGGGCAAAGCGCCGAGACTGTGAAGCAATATGAACGAAGACGCGACCGATCCGATCGTCATGGAAGCCTTGGAATGGTTCGTGCGGATGCGCGACGACAAGGTTACTGTGGCTGATCGGCAGGCCTTCGAAGCCTGGCTCGCTGCTGATGAAGCCCATGCCGCAGCCTTGAAGCACGCGCAAGCTCTGTGGACGCGTTTCGACATTATGCAGCCGGAGTTCGATCGTATGCGCCGCGGTCGTCCGCTGATATCGCGGCGCAATTTCATCTTGGGCTCCGTCACGTGCATCGGCGGGCTTGGTAGCCTCTATGCCATCAATCAGCCGGGCCTCTTTGCGGAATATAAAACCGACATTGGCGAACGCAGGACAATCGGCCTGCCCGACGGCAGCACTGTCGAGCTCGGCAGCTATTCGGCGCTTTCGACGCGTTTCAGCGAGACGGAACGGCGTGTGGAGCTTTATCGCGGCGAAGGTTTCTTCGACGTCTCACATGATCCGGCACGCTCATTTCTTGTCGACGCCGGCGGTGGAACCACCCAGGCGCTCGGGACGAAGTTCGATGTCAAGTTCGTCGACGATCTTGTCACCGTCGCCGTCAGCGAGCATGCCGTTCAAGTCCAAGGACGCGGTTTCTCCAACTTGCGGCTGGAAGAGGGATGGCAGATCAGCTATGGCCGCGACGGTCTCGGCCAGCCGATCCAGGCAAGTCTCGACACCGTTGAAGCATGGCGCGACGACCGGATCATCTTCCAGGACGTGCCTCTGCGGCGTGTATTGGAGGAGCTGGAGCGCTACCGGCGCGGCCGCATCATTCTCATGGATAGCAGCATCGGCGCCATACCCGTTACGGCGGTTTTCGAAACGGCACGTACCGAAAGCGCGTTGCAGACGATTGCAGATACGCTCGGGGTTCGCCTCCTGAACGCAGCCAATTATGTCACGCTCGTCTACAGCGCCGGCTAATTTTTAAAAACATGATTTTTTTCCTCAACTCATTCATTACCTCAGCGCGGCCGGGTGTCTAACTTTTCGGGGCCATCGAACCGGGTCCCTTTTGAGCAGCAATCCCGCGATGGCGGGCACAGGATGCAGGTGGGCGATGCAGTACCGCGAAAATGACAATCAGAGATCCCGACAAAAAGAGCGAAGCGGCAATTTGCGCCGTGACCCTTCTCTTGCATTCGCGCTGTTGATCACGATCGCGCTTGGGACAATCATTGCTGCCCCTGCGCCTGTCTTCGCGCAAGCGGCCGAGAAGTCGGGCCGGATCGCCTACAACATCCCGCCGCAGCCTCTGTCCCAAGCTCTCGTTCAATTTTCGAAGGTAACCGGCATCCAGCTTTTTTTCAGCGCCGATGTCGCCCGGGGGATAAGCTCGCAAGGGGCCAGAGGTCCACTCACTCGAGCGGAAGCGCTGGACAAGATCCTGGCAGGATCGGGCCTGACCTATCATTTCACCAACGCAACGACGGTGACGATTTCCAATCCGACCGCAGCCGCTGGCTCGGCGGCTGCCAATGGAGCGACGGCGCTCGCCCCCATCGTGGTGCAGGCGGCCAAGCAGAGCGGCTTCGTCACGACCGATGGCAACGTCGCGTCAAAGTCAGGCATCTCGCTGCTGGAAACGCCGCAATCGGTGCAGGTGGTGACCAAAGCCCAGCTCGATGTTCAAAAGCCACAGACCGTTCGCCAGGCCATTGCCTATTCGGCCGGCGTGACCACGCCTGACAGCCCCGACAACCGGCTGGACAATTTTCTGGTTCGCGGGTTCCAGATCGATCAGTATTATAACGG
Organism: Rhizobium sp. 11_C7_N12_5; assembly: GCF_051811145.1. Lineage (NCBI taxonomy): Bacteria > Pseudomonadati > Pseudomonadota > Alphaproteobacteria > Hyphomicrobiales > Rhizobiaceae > Rhizobium > Rhizobium sp. 11_C7_N12_5. Next base: position 1,144,449 of record NZ_JBPWPY010000002.1, on the reverse strand, counting down.
CTTGAAGCTGCAGCAGGGGACCTGGGCCGTACCGAAGGTCGATCCGTTCTTCCTGGATAGCATCGAAGTCCTCCAGGGCCCAGCGTCGGTTCTCTACGGCCAGGGGTCGCCCGGCGGTCTTCTCAACATGGTCGGCAAAAAGCCGACGGATGAGCCGCTTCACGAGATCCAGCTGCAGAGCGGCAGCTACAATCGTGCCCAGGCCGCCTTCGATTTCAGCGGACCGGTGAACGATGACGGCACCTTGCTGTATCGCCTGACCGGATTGGGGCGGACGACCGACACCCAGGTTGAAAACCAGCGCGAAGAGCGCGTCGAGATTGCGCCGGCCATAACGATCAAGCCGGACGAGGATACCAAGCTGACGATCCTCGGCGATTACCTCAACGATCCCAGAGGCGGCTTCTGGAGCCGCCTGCCAACGACGGGAACGCTGGTGCCGACAAGCCACGGCACCTATTTCCCGACGGATCTGTTCACGGGCGACAAGGATTTCGATCACATGCGGCGCCAGCAGCACAGCATCGGATACGAATTCGAGCACCGCTTCGACGATGTGTGGACCGTGCGGCAAAACGTGCGTTTCCAGCACATGAGCGTCGATTATGCCGAATTGCAGGCCTCCGCCCTGGCGGCCGATGGCCATACGTTGAGCCGATCGGCCTATACCGCGCGGGAACAGCTCAACACACTTGCGATTGATAACCAGGCCGAGGCGGATTTCGATACCGGCCCCATCTCGCACAAGGCCATTCTGGGATTGGACTATCAATACAAGAATTGGAACAACCTCACGCGCTTCGGCGCCGGGCCTTCGCTCGATCTCGATCATCCCGACTATACCCAGCCTGTAACATTGCCTGCCGTTTTCCAGAATGCCAGCCAGAGGCAGCAGCAGTTCGGCCTCTATGCGCAGGACCAGCTCAAGTTTGACAATTGGGCGCTGCTTTTGTCCGCTCGCCAGGACTGGGCCTCGACGGACAGCGACAATTACCTGAAAAACGCCACCACCGATCAGGACGACCATGCATTCACCTGGCGCGCCGGCCTGACCTATCTCTTCGATAACGGTTTCGCGCCTTATGTGAGCTACGCGACGTCTTTCAACCCCACGATCGGCGTCAGTTCATCTGGCTCCCCCTTCAAGCCGACAACCGGCGACCAGTATGAAATCGGCGTCAAATATCAGCCCACGGGCTATGACAGCTTCATCACCGCGTCGCTCTACGACTTGAGGCAGCAGAACTATCTGACCAATACCTTGACGACACCCGTTGTCCAGACGCAGGTCGGCGAGGTCAGAAGCCGCGGAGGTCAGATCTCCGGTGTCGCAAGCATCAATGACGAACTCAATGTGACTGCTTCCTACGCCTATCTCAGCAACGAAATCGTGAAGGCGAGCGATGGCACGGCGGGCAACCGCATCGCCAATTTGCCCGCCAACACCGCATCGCTATGGGCCGATTATAAATTTCATGATGGAACGGCCGACGGCCTGGGCCTGGGCTTCGGCGTTCGTTATATCGGCAGCCGTTATGCCACCAACGCCAACACAGCGAAGATACCGGACCATGTGGTGTTCGACGCGGCGTTGAACTACGATCTCGGAAAACTCTCGAACGAGATGCGCGGAGCGACATTTGCCTTGAACGTATCGAACTTGTTCGACAAACACTTCATCAGCGATTGCACCGCGGCTGGTTGCGTGTACGGCATGCGCCGCACCGTCTTCGCGACGCTTGGGTATAAATGGTGATGAACCAGGCAAAGGGTTCCATGGCCGGCATCGGGCGTCGCGCGCTGCTGGCAGGTCTGGCGGCATCATGGGCCGGCGGCATATCCTTGCGGGCGGCCGGGCTACCCGACGCTCCCGCCTCCGTTGCTCCCCGCATTGCTGCGTTGGACTGGGGCATTGCCGCGACGCTTATGGCTCTGGGCATTGTGCCGGTCGGCGTGCCGGCACCAAGCTGGTATGGCCGATACATTGTCGATCCCGTTTTGCCAGCTTCCGTCGTCGATGTCGGCCTGTTGTTTACGCCGAACTTCGAGCTGCTGCTGGCGCTCGCTCCAAGCCTGATCGTCACAACGCCCACCTTGCAGCAGGCAGCGCCGATGCTTCAGCGCATCGCGCCCGTCTATGGCGATCTGCTCTTCCAGCCGACACCAGACGTCCTTGAAATCGCCGAGCGCGGAACACTCGGGCTTGCCGACAGGATCGGGATCCGCACTGCGGGCGAGCGCCTCGTGGAATCCACCCGCGCCGAGCTTGCCACGACCAGCCAACGCCTCGCCGGTTACACAGGCCGACCCATACTCCTGGCAAGCCCGCTTGATAACCGGCATGTCAGCCTCTTCGGACCCAACAGTCTTTATGGCGCCGTGCTGCGGCATGTCGGCTTGCCGCTCGCCGAGCCGAATATATCAGGCGAATTCATCATCGTCGGGCTTGAGAAGCTCGGAGCCTATAATGACGCCATGATGGTTCTGATCGATAGTCCGATCGCGCCGGGGATGGCGGCCAAACTGATGGAAAATCGCTTATGGAAAACCTTCCCTTTTGTCCGCGAAGGTCGATCGCGTGCGGTGGCCACAGTGTTAGGCTCCGGCGGTCTGCCATCCGCATCCCGTTTCGCTCGCCTGCTGACCGCCACCTTGATCGACAATGGCGGGGTATCGCCATGATGCCGGCGCAAGAGAAGTTTCGCATCGGTCCAGTCGCGGTCATGCTGTGCCTTCTTGCGGCCGCTCTCGTTTCTGCCGCGATGCGGCTGTCGGAGATATTGCCCGTGCAAGATTGGTGGCAGACGGCCACCAATCCTGATCTCAACTCCTATATGCAGGTTCTCGTTCACGATAGCGTCCTGCCGCGCTTCCTGATCGCGCTTGTTGCCGGTGGCGCGTTGGGACTGTCGGGCGCCATCTTCCAGCAGGTCCTGCGCACGCCCCTTGCCGATCCATCGACACTCGGCGTTTCGGCCGGGGCTTATCTCGCGCTGGCGCTTGCAACCCTTTGGTTCCCCGCCCTGGTGTTGTCAGTGCGCGAGCTAGTGGCTCTCGCCGGCGGTTTGTTGGCCTTCGCGCTCGTTTTCCTGATCGCATGGCCCCATCGTCTTTCGCCTGTGGCGCTGATCCTCGCCGGCCTAGTCGTCACCTTCATATGCGGGGCAATATCAGCCGCTGTCAGCCTGTCCTACAGCTTGGGAATGACCGGGCTGTTCGTCTGGGCCAGCGGCTCGCTCACGCAGAATGATTGGTCGGCGGTTTCACGCCTGCTTCCCTACGCTTTGTTCGGCTGCGTTGCAGCCGCATTTCTGGCTCGGCCGCTGGAGTTGGTGTCCCTCAATGATGAGGGGGCAAGATCACTCGGCCTGCCGCTCTTTTATGTGCGCCTGCTGTCGACCCTTCTCGCCGTCGTGCTCGCCGCCTTCACCGTTAGCGCCGTCGGCGTCATCGGTTTCGTCGGATTTGCCGCACCGTTCATCGCCCGCGCGGCTGGTGCGCGCAGACTGCCGCACCGCATGATCGCCAGCATCGCGATCGGCGCGGTCTTGCTGCTTGCCGCGGATGAAGCACTGCAGCAGGCCGCGCGCTTCATGCGCGAAATCCCGGCCGGTGCCGCAACAGGTCTCCTCGGTGCTCCCTTGATCGCCATCTTCCTGAGGCAGTTGCCTGTCATGGAAACTCCCGCTTCGCAAATCGCCGAGAACCGCAACCAGCGTCCGCTCCTCTATCTCGCGGTCGCCGCGGTCGTGCTGCTGGCATTGATCTGGCTTTCCCTGTCTCTCGGCCCGTCGCTAAATGGCTGGAGCTTCGCGTCGCCACCGCAGATGCAATCGCTGTTGATCTGGAGGTTACCACGTCTTGCTGCCGCCGCAGCCGCCGGCATTCTCTTCGCGCTCTCCGGAACGATCATCCAGCGCATGACGAACAATCCGATGGCGAGCCCCGAGATCATCGGCGTCAGCGCGGGCGCCGCGCTCGGCATCCTTCTGCTTGTCCTCCTCGCACCCAGTTTTACGCCGATCTTAGAGCTCGCCGTTGCTGCTGTCGGCGCAATCGTTAGCCTGATCGTCGTTCTGCTAATGGGGTATCGCAGCCGTTACAACCCCGATCATGTGCTGCTTTTCGGGATCGCGATCAATACCGCTTTCGCCGCGCTGATCGCAGTCTTGCTTGGCACTGGACTGCCGAAGATTTTCGCGGTCATGCAATGGATGGCGGGCTCGACATACAGCACGACCCCGGCGCAGGCGACGATCGCAGTCACCGTTGCTGCTATCGTGCTGCTGATAGCGCCGTTCTTCACCCGATGGCTCGATCTTTTGCCGTTGGGTGCCGTTTCCTCGACGGCGCTCGGGCTCAACATATCGACAAGCCGCGCGACACTTCTGTCGCTTTCGGCCATTTCCGCTGCGGCGGCAACTTTGCTCATCGGCCCCATGAGCTTTGTTGGCCTGATGGCGCCGCACATTGCCCGAACGCTCGGCTTCCAGCGCGCGTTCCCGCATATGATCGCCGCCGCTTTGACTGGAGCCGCCATCACGACAATTGCCGACTTCATCGGCCGCATCGCGCTATTTCCGAACCAGCTACCGGTCGGTATCGTCGCGACCTTGATTGGCGGGCCCTATTTTCTTTGGCTGATGCGGAAACAAATCCGTTAGGCTCAAGAATGCCTATAGCGGTACAGACTGATACCTCGATAGGACGTGAACTTACCGATGGCGTATCGCCAGCCGGTCGCACCGTAGGAACAGACGAAGGACTAAGAATGATGACGACCAGAGGCTCCGAAGCACGCGCCATGCCTTCCGTCGATGTTTCAGCAATGGACGGCGAGGATCTTTTCCGGCTCGATGAGGTCTCCTTTGCCGCCGCCGGCCGCACGCTGCTACATCCACTCACTCTGACGCTCGCTCCCCGGCAGATCGTCGGTCTCATCGGCCATAATGGCTCCGGCAAGTCGACCCTGCTGAAACTCCTCGCTCGTCAACAGCTTCCGGTCGGTGGCGCCATTCGCTTCGAGGGCAAGCCTCTGCCCGATTGGGGCGATCGCGCCTTTGCCCGCAAGGTCGCCTACCTGCCGCAGTCGACACCAGCTGCCACTGGGATGCTGGTGCGCGAGCTCGTCGCGCTTGGGCGCTATCCCTGGCACGGTGCGCTTGGACGTTTTGGCCAGACCGACCGCGAAAAGGTCGAGGAGGCGATGAAGCTTACCGATGTCGTCGGCATGGCCGACCGGCTCGTCGACACGCTTTCAGGCGGCGAGCGTCAGCGCGTCTGGCTTGCCATGCTGGTTGCCCAAGACGCCGAGTGCCTCCTGCTCGACGAACCGATCTCGGCGCTTGACGTCGCTCATCAGATTGAGGTGCTGTCGCTGGTTCAAGGCCTCAGCCACGCGAGGGGCCTCGGCGTCGTCGTTGTGTTGCATGACGTCAACATGGCCGCCCGCTTTTGTGACCACATCATCGCCCTGCATTCGGGCCGGATCATCGCCAACGGCCAGCCGGACGACATCCTCACCACCGAAGCGCTGCGCGCCATCTACGGCCTCGACATGCACATCATCCAACATCCTGCTTCGGGCCATCCGGTCGCCATACCGGCCTGAACTGCTGTAATCCATAGCGATGTCTTGCGAACGATGGCGTCGTCGAAGGATTCGGCGATCGCTGCAAGAAAAGCTGGCTTCAGCGGCTATACGGCAGACGAGGCCATCGGCAATCGATCATTTCTAGACAAATGCGACGACGTAAAGACAGTAGCCCGGTCGATATTTTCCCACCATCTCGCTTATCTTGGGTGGGAACCGGAAGATCATCGGCGCATCGAAAATCGCCTGAGACAACGAATCCTGCACAAATCGCGGCGTTGGCGATGCATGCACTCGCGGCCGCGCTCGTACTGAAACAAGTGTCGGTACCAGACGGCCTTCAAGGCTGAGGCTGGCGAGCATGGCCGAGCCAACTTTGGGACGTAAATGAACCATCGGTCCCGGTTTCGCCATTGCAATCCTTAGGCAAAATTTCGGATTGTGTCACACAGATTTGCGATCCCCGACTATCATTCTGACTGTTATCGTTGATGTTTAGCGAATATGGTCGGCGGTGCATTAGTGGGCTTGGCCGTCTCGACTTTTGAAAAATGCATTGATTGAGGGCGTAAATGTCGAACTCCGATTATGAGCGACACGAGGGCCAGGCCGAGCTCCGCTTGCGACAGCTGGAGGCTGACATAGAAGCCGCGCAGCATGGACATAATGCTGCAACTTTTCTTGCGGCAATCGTCGAATCTTCCCATGATGCGATTGTCAGCAAGAGCCTAAGCGGAGTCATTACGACCTGGAACAAGGGCGCTGAGCGCCTTTTCGGCTATACGGCAGACGAGGCTATCGGCAACCCAATCACGATCGTTATTCCACCCGATCGCCTCGAGGAGGAGCCTGCCATTTTGGCCCGCATCCAGGCCGGCGAGCGCGTCGATCACTTCGAGACGATACGACGACGTAAAGACGGTACCCTGATCGATATTTCGCTCACCATTTCGCCTATTCGGGACGGCAACGGAAAGATCATCGGCGCATCGAAAATCGCCCGGGACATCTCAGAGCGCAAGCGTGCCGCCGAGCATCAGGAACTTCTGCTCCGGGAAATGCATCATCGGGTCAAAAACCTGTTCGCCATCATCGGCAGCATCATCACCCTTGCTGCAAGGACGGCAAAGACGACCGCCGATCTTGCTGCGGAGATGAAGGACAGGCTGATGGCCCTCTCGCGGGCCCATGAGATGACATTGGCAAGTCTGAATGGTGAGGCCGCGACCGGCGCTACCCGGACCACGCTGTTTCAGCTTCTGTCGAACATTCTCGCGCCGTATGAGCGGCAGAGCCCCGATCGGTGGCAGCTCACTGGAGATGACATCGACGTCAAACGCCAACAAGATCACAAATCTCGCGCTGCTGTTCCATGAATTCGCGACCAATGCCGCAAAATATGGTGCGCTCTCTGTTGAAGAGGGGAAGCTGAATATAATAGTGGCGATGAACGGCGAGATCCTGGAAATCGTCTGGCGGGAGAGCAACGGCCCGCCACAGGAAGCGCCGGAAACACGTTCGATCGGTTTTGGAAGCAGGCTTGAGCAAATCATCGGTCAAAGCCTTGGGCTCGAAATCTCGCGCGAGTGGATGCCGAACGGTGTGGCGATCCGCCTTTCCATCCCTTGCCACGCTGTCAGTGAGCGATGAGACAACGCAGCGGCGCGTGCCTCAACCGGCCGAACCGAGGTGTAGGATGTTGGCGCCGATCGATGCGTCGGCGATTCGTTCAAGGCGGTCCGGTAGAACCTTCACATGGATCTCCATCGAACCGCGTCCGACCGCGAGCGCGAGCAGATGACCGCCGACCCCTTCGAAGGATGAGCTTCCCGCCGTTGCGTGCAGATGCGGGAGCGGCTTTCCGTCCTTCCAGGCAAGCGAGCCCGTCAAATTGGTCACCTCAAGGTTTTTGTAGCTCTTCGGCTTGTATTCGCAGGCTTCGAAGTCGAAGAAGCCGAACGTGATCTGGCCAGCAAAACCAAAGCCAGAAAGTATGGCAGAAGGTATGTCTTTATCGACCATCAGCGTTCCCAGGCGGGCGAGCACGTCGTCTCCCTATCGCAAGACCATCAGAAATCCGTCAGGTGTTGAGATGTAGCGTTTCTGTTCCGCCATGGACACGACCGATCAATGATGGGCGCGGTGCGCGGCGTTCCGTTTCCGGGTCGCGGCCGCTTTCTTCGCCGAAGCCGAACGATCCGCGGTCGATCGCGACGCGGCCGCACTGCCACCCTTCTCGCCGCCTTTGTGGGCAGCCGGATGACCGGTATGCTTGCCTTGCCCGGAACCGCCGGCCTTCTTGCCGCCGCCATCATCCTTGTTGACGGTCGCCCAGGCTCGGCGCTCGGCTTCCTTCTCGGATACGCCACGGTCTTCGTAGCTTTCGGCGATGTGGTCTGCCTTGCGTTCCTGCTTGTCGGTGTACTTGGATTTATCGCCACGGGGCATGACATCTCCTCCTTCGTTGATACTCAGGATGAACGACAACGCAAAAAGTTTGTTCCGAGCCGACAGGGAACAAAGGGATGAGACGGGCGTTCGCAGACAGTAATTTCGCATGCAACTCGCAAAAAACGTTGGGTGTCATTATGAGCGACAAGACCTCCTTGAACGATCCTCGCACGCTTTATCCAGCAGGGCCTTTCCCGGACCAACCGCAACAGGCACCTGGCCTCGCCCGCAAGATGGATCCCAGGCCGGATCACGGCGAGGAGAGTTATCGCGGGTCGGGGAAGCTCACTGGCAGGAAGGCACTCGTCACCGGTGGCGATTCAGGCATCGGCCGGGCTGCATCAATCGCCTTCGCCCGTGAGGGGGCCGACGTTGCCATCGTCTATCTTCCGGATGAAGAGGCGGACGCAAGGGAGGTGACGAGCCTTATCGAAGCCGAGGGCCGCAAGGCCGTCGCGCTTCCGGGCGACATCACGGACGAGGCATGGTGCCGGCAACTGGTCGACGAGGCGGTCTCTGGTCTTGGCGGTCTCGATATCCTCGTCATCAATGCCGGCCGTCAGCAGTACCGCGAAAAGATCGAGGATCTGTCGACAGAGGATTTCGACAAAACGATAAAAACCAATCTCTATGCGCTCCACTGGATCGCACAAGCCGCCGTGCCCCATATGCCGGTGGGATCAGCTGTGATCACCACAGCCTCCATCCAGGCTTATCAGCCGTCACCGATCTTGCTCGACTATGCCACGACAAAGGCTGGTATCGTTGCCTATACGAAGGCCCTTGCCAAGCAACTGATCGAGCGTGGCATTCGCGCCAATGTCGTCGCACCCGGACCGGTCTGGACGGTTCTCCAGCCGAGCGGCGGCCAACCAGACGAGAGGGTGAAGAACTTCGGCAAGGATAGCGACTTCGGTCGTCCGGGCCAGCCGGTCGAACTGGCTCCCGTGTTCGTCCTGCTTGCATCGTCGGAAGCAAGCTTCATCAACGGTGAGGTCTATGGTGTCACCGGCGGCAAGGGCATCGCCTGATCAGGTGACCCACGGATTGACCATGTCGCACGAACCAACGTTGAAACATATCGCCGCGGGAGTTCTGAATGTTGCCCATTACGAGTCGGGCGCGGCAGATGGTTCGGACGCTCCTGCTTCATGGCTTTCGCTATGACGTCCGTGCCTATGACGAGGTAGCGATAAGTTTGCGGCGTAACCGAGTTGTGCACCCGCGTGCGAACAGTTGATATTCCACTCGGGTCGTCGTCCGAGGCGCCTGTAACCAGGCCGGGGGCGAGAATTTCAGGCAAGCACGGCTTTGATGGTTCAACGAGAGCGCTTCTGTTGACTGATGCTCGTTCATAGGGCGCCTCCAACTACCGAGGCTGTCTCAAGCAAGTTCGACCGTTTGCTTGGATAAGAATAGGCGCGGCCGAGGCATCTTTGTTCCGCTGGCTGGAGACAGCTCCTGATATGGCAAAATGCGGCGATAGCCGCAGCCGATCAAAGAACAGACGGCATGGTTGCCGATGTGCGCTGAACGGAGGTTGTCTCCGCGGCGAAGGGAGGGAACCCACCGATCATTAGGAACCGCAGATCAATTGCGCACCGAATGGACGTGCTTCACGGTATCGGCCAATGCTGTCTTGGCACTTCGGAAATCTCGGTCGCACGCAACCGCTTAGCAATTGGCCGGTCGTCGGCAAGGCTAGCCCAAGCCGTTGCGCCAAGCGCTGAGCATCGGCCGGCGCCCTTACTTTCACATCGTTGTCGAAATAGACGTAGACATCGCGGCCCGTTCTGGACGGCTTTAGCGGCTTTAATACGCGATTGACATCGGCAGGCTCGCGCCCACGTGCCCAATCGTCGATCCGCTTTTCCCAAATGCATAATGCTTTGTCGTCGTAACCGCTGACATAAAGTTCTTCGGAACCATGCAGGCGGCAATAGACAAAGTCGGCCGTGATATCCATCAGCAACGGCCATTCGACGGTATCGGCGCAGACAAGGCCGATTTGATGTTCGCGCAGCAGCTCGATGAAATCGGCATGCGCAAAGCTTTCGTTGCGGATTTCGAACGCATGGCGGATCGGCCTTCTTCCATCAGCTTTTAGCCAGTCACGGTCGTTCAATCGCTCGTCATGTTTCTTCGCCAGTTTGGCCGCCGCAACCGTGTCTTTCGGCAGTATCTTCATGAAATTGGAAAATAAATCGGGGTCGAAACGCAGCCGTGGTGGAAACTGCCAGAGAATTGGTCCCAGCTTCGGCCCCAGGCGAAGCAGGCCCGACGCCATGAAATTGGCAAGCGACGTTTCGACATTGCGCAATCTACGTATTTGGGTAATGTAGCGGGAACCCTTTATGGCGAAGACGAATCCGTCAGGCGTCTCATCGCACCATTTCGCAAATGTACCGGGGCGTTGGAGGCCGTAGAATGTGCCATTGATTTCGATGGATGGAAACAGCCTTGAGGCGTAGGCCAGTTCACGCCTCTGCGTGAGCCCCTGGGGATAGAAGACGCCGCGCCACGGGGCGTAGGTCCAGCCTGAAATGCCGATACGGATCGTGCCTCTCTTTGCCATGTCGGTAAACCATCGCTTAGGCTGACTTGTTCCGTCAGCCTCACCTCCACGATCTTAAGCCGAGGGCGCAACGCCGATCAGGGGGCATCGTCGACTTAGCGAAGCATGGACTAGGATGCCCGGCCATGACTGACCGAGATCCTCTTTACCGCCGCCATCGTTTTCCCGCCGAAATCATCGGCCATGCCGTATGGCTCTATTTCCGGTTTCCACTCAGCCTGCGAATGATCGAGGATATGCTGGCGGCGCGAGGGATCATCGTTTCGCATCAAACGGTCAGGCTGTGGGCGGAAAAATTCGGACGCACCTTCGCCAGCCAGATCCGTCGACGTTCGTGCGGCCAGCTCGGCGATAAATGGCATCTCGACGAGGCCGTCATTTCGATCGGAGGCGAGAAACATTGGCTGCGGCGCGCCGTCGATCAGGACGGATTTGTGCTGGAGGTTCTGGTGCAAAGCCGCCGCAATGCCAAGGCAGCCAAACGCCTGATGCGCAAGCTGCTGAAGGGCCAAGGCCGTGCGCCACGCGTGATGGTGACCGAGAAGCTCCGATCCTATGACGCCGCAAGACGAGATCATGCCGGGCGTCGAGCATCGATCCCACAAGGGCCTCAACAATCGAGCCGAGAATTCCCATCAGCCAGTGCGACAGCGAGAGCGGATCATGAAGCGCTTCAAGTCACGGCGACAGTTGCAGCGCTTCGTCTCCATTCACGATCCGATTGCCAACCTATTCCACATTCCTCGCCACGACATTTCCGCCAGCCACCATCGCGAACTACGCGCCGCTGCCATGAACATGTGGGCGGAGATCGCTCGCATATAATCGGCAGGTCGAGCAGGAGCACCAGCTGTCGCCTGACGGACGTTAAGTTAACGGCGCCATTTCACCTATTCCAGACAAGAGAGCCAAACAATGACCCGCCGTTGGCAGAGGCAGAGGACGTTGGCCAACGGCGGGCTTTGCGCGGTCGCGCCGATGAGGGCGAGCCGGGACGGCGACCGTTTGCGGCTAACTCGCCACTTTCCCAACCGTTGCGGATCTAATTTGTTCCCCGTCTAATTCGCCCGCAATCCGCGCTGGCAAGCATGAAGAGCTGGCGTTCGTCATGAATGCCTTGCCTATACAGTTGGATTATGATTGCTGCCGCTCGCTCGGCTTCTTCGCTTTTATTGGCAATATCCAATTCGACCAGGATGGCATCAAAGGCCTGCTGACAGATGCCGAGATCGTTTGAATCCAGATAAATATCCTGCCTGCTGAGAACCGAACGGATCATCGCTTTCCTCCAATCTATGCGACAAGCCTGATCGGGAAAGCGAGATAGCTTCGCCTCCCACATAGGTTTGAATATAATCCCAAAGCGACTGCCAATCCATATTGGAATACGTGCAATGCGACCGGCTCCCGCGCCAGCGACGGGCGGAGTCGCTTATTCGTCATGGGAGAATTGCCCGTGAACAGGGTTATCCGGCGCGCCGGTCGCCGGAGTGTCCGTCTCTGTCCGGTTCCCGTTCATCGTTTTCCGGCCGGTCTATCGCGGGCTTTTGTCGAAGCTTTATGAGCACCTCTTCTCCATCGACGGATGCTCGTGTTCGTTCCATGATCTCACGCTCCTTGGTTGCTTGCTCCCAATGATGCTGGTTGCATCCCCAAGGTCGACCGGCCGCCTCCCAAATGGCGTAGGCCCGCTTGCTGATCCATTCGAACTGTTCATCCGTCATTTTATCCTCCGTCGTGGACGCTTCGAACTGCAGGTGAGGGCAAATATTCCCTGACAGGAACAATAGTATTGCTGACGGGTTCCAACTTAAGTTCGAAAATTCACAAGCATGTGAATCCACGAGGTAGAGAGGAGAAACTGATGGCTTTCACGTTGATCAGCAAGGTTTTCGCTGAAGACGAGCCTATACCGAGAAAATATGCATCTGACGGGAAGAATTTATTTCCGCCGTTGGCTTGGAGTGGCGCTCCTAATAAGACTCAGAGCTTTGCTCTGATTATCGAAGATCCGGATGCGTCAAGCGGCACATTCCACCATTGCGGCATCGCTAACATTCCCGGGCAATGGGCCGGTCTGGTCGAGAGCATTGATACGATGCAGGAGCGGGCGCTGCGCTTCTACCGGAATGATTTCGGCAATTCCCGTTACGACGGCCCGCAGCCCCCAAGCGGTGATCCTCCCCATCGCTATATTTTCCGACTTGCGGCTCTTTATGTCCCGAGACTTACGCTTCCCGAAGCCGTGGGAGTCGAAACCATGTGGCGGAAATTGAGGAAACATATGCTGGCGGAAGCAAGCCTGACCGGCATCTACCAGTCCTAGATCGCGATCCGCACATCCCACTGCCGATCGCGCCGGTATGAGTTAAAAGGACGGCAGAAGTTGGCGTCCGCAGGACGGTTGCAATGAACAAGATAGACCAAGGTATACCAGGCAAGCACAGACCTCGCACGTTTGCGTCCGAGGATGTCCTCAGGGTGAGATCGTCCCGAAGCGGCGGCGGCGGCGCCTGGTATTCATCGGTGGGCTTGCAGTAGTGGTGCTTGTGATCTTGCTCGTCCGCTTTGCCGGATAGGCCGATCCAACCGAGCATACCGAAAATGAGGATTCATCACGCCTGCAAAATCGAAATCGCAATAAATGGCAGCGGGTGCGGCGCTTGCTGCCAAACGCGGCGAAAGGAAAAGGCCGAGTTGAAGGGAGCCTCGAAGAGTATGGTTGATACCATGAGCGAGGGGAGCTTCGCGAACCGGCATCGATCAAGCAAGGGGGAAAAGCCGCAACATGCGGCCAGATCCCGACGTTTAAACGGCTTCGCAGGGCGTCCCCGGCCTCACGAGAAGATGTCGCTTCAGCTTCGCGACCAGGCTGACTATCACATCGGGAGTCTTTTTGCAGAATGGCTGTTGCTCTGCGGCTGCTTGACGAACCGAGACTATCCAATGGTTGTGGCGCCCGTCAGATGCCTGAGTGCGGTGGTCGCATCGACGACACACCAGTCGGATCAGCCGCGACTATTCGAGGTGACCTATGCGATACACTCGTCCATCGGATTCGGATGTTTCCGCAACGACGCAATCAGATCGGATGCCTTCCGCCAGCTCGAAGCTTTCGAAGTCGTTGACGCTTGCGGCCATGAGCCTTGGGTACGGCGTCGTTCAGCTTGATGTTACAATCGTCAACACAGCGCTCAACAGTATCGGGACATCGCTTGGAGGCGGCGTCTCCGAACTTCAATGGGTCGTCAGCACCTACACAATCGCTTTCGCGGCATTCATCCTCACTGCTGGAGCTCTCGGCGATCGTATCGGAGCAAAGATAGTCTTTATGGCGGGCTTCGCCATATTCACCGTCGCGTCCCTTGCTTGCGCACTTGCGCCGACGGCTCAACTCCTAATCGCCGCAAGGGCTACACAGGGATTTGGAGCCGCTATCTTAGTCCCGAATTCGCTTGCACTTTTGAACCATGCCTATGCGGACGAAAGAGAACGCGGTCGCGCGGTCGGAGTCTGGGCTGCCGGTGCGAGCCTTGCGCTGACGGCCGGGCCCCTTGTCGGCGGAGGGTTGATCTCGCTGGTGGGTTGGCGGTCGATCTTTCTGGTCAACCTACCCGTCGGTCTCGTCGGTCTGTGGTTGACCTGGCGTTATACAATAGAAACCGCTCGTTCATCCCGCCGGGAGATAGACTTAGCTGGTCAGGTCGCTGCAATCGCGGCGCTAGGTTGTCTTGCCGGCGCTCTTATCGAAGGCGGTTCGATCGGCTGGAACAGCCCGTTCGTTATCGCGGGTTTCACTTCATCCGCAGTATTGACTGTCCTGTTCATCTTGCAGGAATCGCGCGCATTGCAGCCGATGTTGCCGCTCTCCCTGTTCAAACGCCGCCTGTTCGCCCTGACATCACTCGTGGGTCTTCTTGTCAATGTTGCATTCTACGGGCTGATATTTGTCTTCAGCCTGTACTTTCAGCGCCTCAACGGCTTGTCGCCCTTTGCAACCGGTTTGGCATTCGTGCCCATGATGGGTGCGGTCTTGCCCGCCAATCTGGCCGCGCCGCGCGTATCCGAGGGTATCGGTGCTTCCGCGACCATCGCCGTAGGCGCGGCGACGTCGGGCTTGGCATGTCTGACACTACTTGGTATCCAACATGGCACGAGCTATTGGGCAACTTGCGCGCAACTGGTCGTGATCGGGGCCGGTCTCGGGTTGCTGGTGCCACCACTTACATCCACCCTCTTGGGGAGCGTCGAAAAAGCGCGCTCAGGCATCGCAGCCGGGGTCCTCAATTCGACGCGGCAAACCGGCAGCGTTCTGGGCGTGGCGCTGTTTGGTTCGTTGGTTGGTCGTCGCGACGCTTTCGTCGCCGGTGCACATGCCGCGCTTATCATTTCAGCGTGTCTTCTTTTGGCGGCAGCGGCAGCAATTCTATCCACGCATCTATTCGATAAAGGGTGAGCATCCGCGTCGATGTGGCCTCGCTTGCCATTATGGCGCGCATGCTCGACCAGGCTGTTTTCCAGTCCCATCGTAAAAGGTCAGTGATAGACTAAGGTGAGGAAACATGACCCGCGTTCCTAGTTCCTAGGATGGTCTCGCTGGCTTTTTCAAATGAATCGGCCGTGCCGACATCCCGGACAATCAGGCTTGTCGCTTCTTAACGCTGCTCAAAATTGCCCCACCGTAGCTTATAAAGAACAGAAAGCCGCGACCACCTGAGATGCACGACGATCCGCGTGATGATGCGATCCTGCCGGTGTTCTAACCAACTAAACAGAGCACACCTGATGCGTGATGGCCAAATGGATGAATGATCAAACCTCGGACATCCGACCTCCAGGCTGACGCGGGGTCCGCTTATTCTGCGCCCCTTGCGCGCGAAACGGGATCATTTGTTCGTGCGGTCGAGCAGGATACGCATTTCGTCGAAGCGCCGCTTCCGGTCGGCGTCGGCATCGCTTGCGGAATAGCAGACCTGGGACACGCAGAACCGCGTGAGATGGTAAGGTGGGTCGGACTTATCGAATTCACATTCGAAGCTGTCGATCATATCTGACTTGCTGGTTCCAGGTCGGGTGGAGTACGTCAAACGAGCTCCGGGCGGCTTCAATTCTGGAAAGGATTGGACGATTCCGATGTTGAGATGATCCGTCAAAAGGAAATTCTTGGCGACGACCTGGCATATGTTTTCGAGCTGAGGTGATTGAGCCTCTGCCACGGCTGGCGGCAACAGGAGGGCGGCCGCCACGATCAACGTCCTCAATGCCTTTTCTCCGATGTTCGGGCGTTCGGTCATTCTCTGGCGGAGCCAAAAATCGATGCTGGTGCCTTGAATAGTACCCATGGAGGATGGCCTTTCCGCAGTCCTAAATGTCTGCATATCGACGTTGAGCGCGCATTTTATAGTCTTTTCAAATGTCTCCTGTTGGAGCAGCCTGTGCCGGTGATTGCGTTCAATGGAAATTGATGAGCGTCACCACTCCCGGAGATTCCGCTTATGAACCGATGGAAGAACGATCCAACGTTCTTTCGGTTCCGGAGAAGCTGACGACCGGGTTCTTTTCGCCCTTCCGCTGGAGCAGATCGGCCGATGATCTCGTCAGAGGTGTCGCCATCAGGACATTCCTCAAACACAGCGTGTTTGCGACAGTCGTCCGCGGAGTGATCGAAAGCTGTTGGGGTCGGCGAGCACAATCGGAACAATGCTCCACAAATTGAGTTAGTCACGAGGCAACGGCACCAAGCAAGAGAAGTTGCGAAACACGTTCAATCCTTGCGGTGCGCGAATTGCCCGGTTGGATCACGGGAAATTATGGCTACTGACAAACATGAACAAATCCGCCGCCGCGCTCACGAAATCTGGGAGAACGAGGGTCGCCCCGATGGCGCTGCGTTGCGCCATTGGCTGCAAGCCTGTGATGAACTGGAGGAGGACAATGAGCACGAGACCTTGCAAGATCTGCTAGATGCGGACGATCATAACGCTGAAGCCCTTCTTCATGCCTCCGGCGAAGCGTCGTCAAACCGGACGCATAAAAAGACCGCAGGGCATTGATCGTCATGCAACATCTTGACCACGCGATCCAAATCGCACTCGAGGCACATGAGGGACAGGTCGACAAGACAGGCCGACCGTTCTTCGAGCATTGTCAGCGGATCGCGCTTGTCGTTTCCGGCAGTGAAGCTCGGACGATCGCATATCTTCACGACGTCGTCGAGAAGGGAAGAAGTTGGACGCTCGACCGCCTGAGGGAAGAAGGCTTTCCGCCAACGATTGTGTCGGCTGTAGATGCAATGACGCGACGGATGGGGGAAACAGATGATGAGTTCGTGAGACGGGCAGCATCAAATCCGCTTGCGCTGCCCGTCAAGCAAGCGGATCTCGAAGATAATTTGTGGCAGGCAGAGCAGACCGGCATGAACCCTGAGAAATATCAACGGGGGCTAGATATCCTGTTCGGCGTGATAAACGGCTAAACGGCGCCTTCGCCCGCCCGAAGCACCCGGCAGCCGATAGCTCGACCAAGGCGGGTTTCCTTGGAAGATATTCCCGGGATCCATATTCGCGGACGTGGTCGAGGAGCTTCTCGCGGACCATCCCTGCAAGTACAAGAGGATGCACGTTGGTGACTGCCGACGATTGAAGAACTTTGCGATCCGCGACGCGGCCACGGGAGCGAAGCTCGGCTCGATCAGCATCAACCAGCGCCAGGGTCCACACTTTCCTCACCAGCCTCTGGCAGCGTGCCTGCGCCTGCTGTCTTGGTCTCGTCGATCAGATGTTTCTCCGCATGCGGGCCTGCAGGCGGATGCTCCGCCGAGCTTGCTGGGTTCCTCTTGGTTTGTGCCTCAATTGCCTCTTGCGCTGTGAAAAAGCATCGAAGAATGATCCCGTCGAGAGGGCGCTTAAGCCATTGAAATAGAATTTATTTTACGGACAAACGAGGAGTCACGACCAGCGTCGGCCATGACCCCACAGATGATCTGATTTTGCTATTAATTTTAACTCGTTGTCGAGATTTTCAGCGGAGACAACGTTCCGAGCCAGCTCACACTTCAGGAGCATCAGAAAGTCATATCCTTCGCAATGCTCACAACCGAAACCTGATGCGGGCACCGTGATCGAAACATTCCTGAATGGCAAAATTTGTCCCATGAGAAGCGAGTAAATCCGCGAGCTATGGGAGAAAGCGATGATTGAGATCAAGAACGAGCCAATGTCACTGGATCCTCCGTATCGCAACGATATCCGCACCTCGCAGGCGCTTGATCAGGCAGCCGGCGGTTCGGGGAACATCGCGTCTGTGCAAGGAGAACAGGCATCTTCAGCGGAGATCCGACCCGACCACGGGACCGACGATGCGCGCCGTCAAGCGACGTCGAGACTCCGGCGCCGTAGCGTACGGCCCGATCGAACAGCCCGAGCCGAAGCCTTGAGAGATTGGTATTATTTGTCCGGCTGTTGACCGTTCTGTTGTTCTTTCTGCTGATCTCCAGGCTTTATGACGGGCGTGTTTCCGACCTTTGGCGCGGGTTTTTCCATCTTGTTGTCGCCAACGGCCGGCGGTTTCAGCACGCCGCCGCAGTCGGCCAGTTCCTGGCTGGGATTGCCGTCCGGCGCCGGAGATGCCTGTCCGCTCTCGACCTGCTTGTTGTCGGTCTGCCGGCTGGCGTCCTCGGCCTTGCATCGATCGTCGTTCGGTTGTTGCTGTGCGAATACAAAATTCGATGACATGGCGGCTGCTGTCGCCGCCATCAGCAGGAAGCGGCCGCATTTACTCAGGCCCAAGCCACGCGAACGGCGTGGACGATCAGACCTGCGTGGAGATGACGGTGTCGACGCTGATAGTTCCATCGACGACGCCACGCTGATGATATTCCTTGCCATTGTCCACCTCGATGACGGTATAGAGTTTCTCATTACGAAAGACGCTTGCCATGTTGGTCGTTTTGTCTTCTGCCGGTGCCGCGTCGATGTCCATGAAATCCAGCTCCCTTTCGGACGCGACGATACGAGCGTCCCCGGAGGTGCGCGCGGCAACCAAAACCTCACCATGTGATTTGGCATTTAGCCAATTGGGGTCGTCGTCAGCAGCAATCGGCACTAGGCGATAAAGTTTAAGGGGCTCAGCCATCGTCAATCTCCTTGAGATGTTGAAAAGGCTGCGGATCGGATGGGTAGGAAGCTCGCCTGCCGTTTCGTTGGCTATGGAGAGAAAGCGGAAAATCTCCATATTCTTCAGCACCATCGCGCCCGCCTGGCACGATCTGCAACCTCATAGGGCTAACGCCGCGCTGTGCGCATTGTTCCAGTTCGATGCCAATCGGATGCGGTCGCTCCTCGGTGGAACCATATCCCGGTGTCTCGGTTAGGCTGGCATGGCATTCCTGAGAAACGGAGGTTTGCAATGGCATTCCAGGAACCCAAGAAGACTTCGGAAGATAAGGTGTCATTGTCCGCGACTGACGCCCGGCAGGGCGTGCGTGGTACACACCTATTCGCTATATTGGTCGCGGCACTGGCTCTGGCGGCAATCGTTTGGGGTGGTGTGGAAGTTTGGGGTCGTTATATCGAGCCAAACAAATACCATAACGCAGCGCCGACGATAAGCTCCTCCAGCGGGCAGCCGCAAGCGGGTACGGTCGACAATACCCCCCCCCGCCGGGCAATCGGTCCAGCCGGCGCCGACCGATCGCACGGAAAACAATCAACAGGGAACGAAGAGTACGCCGGCCCAGCCGAGTCGCGATGGAACGCAGAACTGATGCTGTGGCATCGCACGCCGCGCTCACTCGTTCCGCTGCTTGAATTGCATTAATCGCATGTCGCGAGCCAACTTGTCGGCGATGATTTCATCCACGGTCTCGCCAGAGAGACAAATTTGTACCGCTTCGGACATCGCGGTACGCACGCGATGGCGATGTCAGGTTAACTGGGGCTGAAAGATTTTGCGGCTATCTCGCTGTCGGTTGGCACTTAACCGTGAGAATGCGGCTGTTTCTGTTTTGGTTTACAGTTAATTTGAGATTCGAGGGTCGAGGATTTAAACTTAACCGCAGATGCGAGGACGTCGGCTATAGCGAGCGCATTCCGCGATGTCGTTGAAAATGTTGTAAAATCTACATGCTGTCTGTACCTGGGCTGATCTGTAACGGATTGCAAATTTCCGAGAGCACCGTTGATTCTGACACCCCCAGTCTCAAGTTAAGAGCCAAAAACCGTGTAAGAATCTCACATAAACTGCCAAATCTCAAATTAAGTGCCGCAGTAACCTATTGAATTTGTTAGGAGAGAGTCTCGCCGTTAACTGGAAAACGACAAAGACACTCAAAGACAAATTCCACTCAAATCAATGATTTGTCCGCTTTCCCGGGGTGTTTTCGGTTCGAATCCCTTCACATCATACCGATCTCATTTTGGGCGATGGGTTATCGTTTTTAAAAGAGTGAAGTCGCGGCCGAGTGAGGGACGATTGCTTTGCGCCCTCACATCGGCCGTTGATAACGGAGCATCGCGAAGCCTGACATAATCCGCTGGGTTGTAAGGCCGCTTCCTTTCAAGAGCGAGGTTATATGGCGTGCCGGTCAGCATCCGTTATCGCGCATAGTCCTGGTCGTGAAACGAGAAAATCAATGAAGATACGAACCTTTGCCGGATAAACCGCATAGAGGTGGCGTTGAGTGCTGCGGGAAGGTCGAGGAGGTGCACAGGCAGTCGCCCAGCTCCGCTGTTTGAGAGGGCGTTCGTCTCGGATCGACCGGCGCAGTTATTCACCGAACAGCATGGTGCCATAATCGGTGGCGCCGTGCAGAAGATGGATGATGACCACCTTCGCAGATTCGACGCGATAGAAGATCAGATAGTTGCCATGGACGCGCCGGCGGATACCATGGTGCTCGTAGCGGGGGACGAGGGAGTAGCCATTCGGATTATCGACGAGATCCTCGCACTTGCTGCGTAGCTCTCGGATGAATGACAGCGCGCGCTGAGGATTGTCCCTTGCGATATAATCGGCGATCTGCTCAAGGTCGTTTTCCGCCTCGTAGGAAAATTCGAGGATCATGCCGATTTTTCGGCCTTGTCAGCTATCGCGCCGTATTTGGCCTCAAGCCGATCGAAGACATCGCTGGCCGGCTTCGTTCGGCCTGCATCCCCATCGGCAATGCCGCGCATGATTGAGGCATCCAGCGCGGCAAGCCGGGTCTCGCGGTCCTGGATCAGTCGCACACCTTCCCGCAGGACTTCGCTTTTCGAACCATAGCGACCTGTCTCGACAAGTTGCTGAATATAGCTTTCGAGCTGCTTTCCCAGATCGGCACTGATCATGCGGTCCTCCATCTGATGCGATGCAGAACAAATAGGCAGTTTATCAACTATTATCAATCCCCTTCGGGATCCCTCCATTTTGGCCTAAAATTGAAGATCTTAGGTCAAGGGCTGGCCATCTTGCGAACTCAGCTTTAAGACTGCCGTCGTGGCCAATTGGTTCGGCTTCGATTTCGTCCTAAATTTCCGCGGGGCGTTCCCCATGAATTCGGTTACTATCCAAGCGAGACCCGCAGCCATTCCGGAATGGTGCGCTTGAACGGCGATTAAACAGGGGTGTAATTTCTTGGAATCGGTCAGTCTTCCGAGTGCAAAACGACGCGTGACTAACAATTTGAAGCGACGGGCTGATTTGTGGACCGGAATGAACCGGGTCGAACGTTCGTATCCCTTCAAGAGCGCCGTTTATAACTTGGTCAATTCAAAAGGCGGTTGGGGCTGATCAATCCTCCTGAGATGATCGGGCGCCGTTGGAACGACAGCGATTGCCGAAAAGGGCAGTCGCTATCGCTTGTGGTTCAGATCATCCCCACTTCATCTCACCCTTTGCGACCTTGGCACCCAGTTCAAGGGACCCGATGTCAGCGAGATTGGGATATCGCTTGGTCATCGCGGCGATCAAAGTCGCACTGTCTTTGGCCTTCTCTTCTTCCTCATGGAAGGCAACAAGGTAGTCGCGCGTGAACTTGACGGCATCGAGACCTTGCGGTGCGTCTTGGGTCTGATGGGCGGGGACGACGATCTTCGGCTTGCGGGCCGCCAGTTCGTCGAGCGCCTTGATCCAGGCCTGCCGCTTTGCAGGGAAAATGGCCGCAACGTTCCCATTGGCGCCGATGCTGTGGTCATTTACGATCCGAGCCGCCCCTACATGCTGACCAACAGAACGGCCGTTCGCCTGCTCCTCCTGCAATTGCCCCGTCGCGCTTTGCCGGCGGCAGCGGTTATCCGGCTTACGGAGCCGTTTGTCGCGATGCCCGAGCACGCGGGGATGCAGCGTATCCTGCTGTCGCTGATGGATTCGACAATCCGGGAGATTGGGGAGTTGGACGACACAACGCGCGCAAGCCTCGGCCAGACGATGATCGAGCTCGTTCGAACGATAATTGGCACCGATCAGCTGCATGGGCGATCAAGCGCCCATTCCCTCGATTTGCTAAGGCGACGAGTGAAGGATTTCGTCTCGGATAATGTTTCGCGGCCAGATCTCGAGGTCGGTATGATTGCCCGCCGGATGGGGTGTTCCGTGCGGTATGTCTATCGTGCATTCGAGGAAGAGGGCACCACGCCCGCCGACTATATCTGGAGCCTGCGGCTGGAGAGAGCCGCGTCCCGGCTAAGGGACGCAACATGCCGCGCGGGCGAAATATCCGAGATCGCCTTTGCGCTCGGCTTCTCTTCGAGCGCTCATTTCTCACGGGCGTTTCGTGGTCGCTACGCGCTTTCGCCATCCGAATGGCGAAAGGTCGATGCTCCGTGAAATCCGGCCCCTGTGGTCATGGGCCGGTCTCAGGGTTCATTTCATTGCTTCCGCCACACGCAGTGTATCGGTAAACTGCTCGAAGCGCCGGATCTTGCCATCGGCGACGCCCCAGACATGGACGACACGCGCCTCGAAGGGCTTCCCGGTCTCCTTGTGAGTTCCGGCATAATCGCCGATGCCGACCACGTCGCTGCCGGCGTCCAACAGTCGGTCGAGTTTGAAATTATAAACCTCGAAGATGTCACCGAGCGCCAGGAAGACGTTCTTGAAGACCTCTTGCGGGCCGACATAAGTGCCGGCGCAGGGAAAGCCATCCATCTCCGTCCATCGGCAATCTGGCGCTATGTCGGCAAGCATGCCATCCATGTCGCGGCGCTCGTTGGCATCGTAGTGTGCCTTCACGATTTCATATGCTGTGCGCATTGCCGTTCCTCTCAGACCGGTTCCTGATCGGGAAGATAGTATGTCATGGATGCCTTACGTATGAACGCACCGGCCGGGGAGTTCTGGATATGGCCGTCGCCGGTGATGCCAAGGAACTTGCCGGTCGAACGCATATCCTTGAAATTGTAGAAGAATGTCGAAGCGACGGCGATCTTGAATTCACGGAACGTGAAGATGTATTGGTCCTCGTCGAACTTGTAAGTGGTAGTCAGGTCGACGTCGCCGTGGCCACGCTGAACGCCTGCCAGGCACTGCCATGCATAGCGCTGCGACGAGAGGTAAGTATGTTCGTAAACGTGGTTCGGGCTATAGGTCAAAAGCGCCCTCAGCCCGATCAGATCACGGCTTTCGACCGGTTTGGGGCCGCTGACCACACCGCCTTCGACGATACCTGGCCGAAAAATCTGCGCCACTTGCGGTTCGCCCACGGATTGCTCCTCTTCGCGCACTTTAGATCGAGAGAACGCGGCGGCTGGAGACGTTGAGGATCAAGGTTTCGGCTTCCTTGGGCCGATCCGCGAAGATGATTTCGACGAAGAAGGTATCGGGCGCGACCTCGATGACTTCAACCTTCTCGGTTGCGCTGTTTTTGCCATCGGACCACTGAACCTTCCCCTTTGAGAAGACGAGGGCAAGCTTGCGACCATCGTCAAAGTCGATCATGTAGGATGAGCCTGAAAGGGCATTCGTCGTCGGCAAACGGTTCGTATCGATGCCATAGGCAAATTGATCGTAGGCTTTCCAGTCTTTGGGATTCTGGTTCATGATGCTTCCTCCTCAGTGTTCGGAAAATGCGAGCGTGGGCAGATCGACAGTTCCGGCTCCACCGTCAACCGTCAGTATAGCGCCGTTGATCATCGCTGCTTCGGTCGATGCCAGGAAGCAGACAGCATTGGCGACATCTTCTGCAGTGGCCGGGCGCCCAAGCGGAACGTCTTTCGTCACCAGGGCATACGCCTCCTCGATACTCTTCAGCTTGAATTTTTCAACGATGAATTCCATTTGCTCGTCGGCCATCGCCGTCGTCACCCAGCCGGGGCAAACAGTGTTCGTCCTCACGCCAAGACGGCTATAGTCTCGAGCGAGCGACTTTGCCAGCCCGATACAGCCATGCTTCATCGTAACGTAGCCTGCGGCATCGGGACCGGCGAAAAGCCCGGCGATCGAGGCGAGCACGACGATATTGCCTTTGCTCTTGATCAGGTGCGGGAGCGTTTCGCGCGCACTGACGAAGGCCGTGTTGAGGTTGAGCCTGATGGACAGATCCCAGGTCTCGTCCGACATGCTGGTCGTTGGGCCGATACCATGGCCGCCAGCATTGGCAACGAGGATATCCAGTCCGCCGAACGTCTCGACGACCGTTACGACGGCGGCTTTCATGCTGACGCTATCCGCTGCGTCGGCCGCAACGACGGCTGCGCCGATCTCTTCGGCAATCGCGTGGAGTGGCTCCGGGCGCCGCCCCAGTAGTGCGATATTGCCACCTTCCGATCGAATGCGGCGTGCCACTGCCGCTCCGATTCCAGTTCCTCCGCCCGTGATCAAGGCCGTCTTGTTTTTGAAACGCATGATGTCTCCTCTCACCCTCGGGGGATATCATGATCGAATGCGGCAACGCCGTCGCGTCTAGTTCTGCAATCAGTTTTGACTGAGAGTGCACGAAGAACTGGGGAAGTAAGGGAACATCAAGTCACGGTCACACAGCTTTGGCATCCTGCTAAAACGACCGCATAATAGCTGACGCTCCGTTGCGCAAACAGACGGTGGGATCGAGCGGCATCAACTTAACGGCAGAAAAGGCGCGATCATGAAGCGGGCCGATCTCGTATGCGATTGGAACAGCGACAAAAAGCTGTGAAAGTCCCAACGCTGCCGCGAGTGCATGGCAATATGTGCCGAATGCTATCCCGGCATAGGTCAGAAAGCCCGCAGCTCGCCCTTGGCTTATGGTGCGTGACGCAATTAGAAGCATATCGGGTCCGGGCGTCGCAGTGAGTACGACGCATGCGGCTGCAAAAAGCATGATTGTGGAGAAATCCGGCATATCGTTTCGATCCTATCGACTGCATGGCAATGTGGCGCGGGTCTTTCGGGAAGTCGGCATTGTCATTCTTGAGCCCTTGCGGATCGTATCCCACCTGTTCGGCCATCTGGACGGGATGAACGAATCCGACACCCTCTGCGAGGTAGCGCCCGAATTGCCGACCGAGGATCAGGCTTTTGTCAGGGGCATCGGCCGGCTGGTCGAGCAGCTGCGCGACCTATGGGATACGCGTGGGGAGTGGCCGAGCTATGATGCGTGGATCGATGTCGGTGCGGTCTGGTTCCAGCTTTTCGAGGAATTCGGCGTGCATACGCAGCCGCGGCTTGACGGGCAGGTCTTATCAATGTCCCTTTCACAGTGGATACGATGCCGGCAGGATCTGCGCAGGCCGATATGTTGTGCGCCTTGATGGGAGGCTACGGAACCTAGGTCAGTAAGATGAGCCAGCATTGCTACACTGATATATGATTATGTATATACAGAGGCAGTGATACGGTTCTGTATATCACGCTTGCACTGCCTGCAGAACTATTTATATATTATCCTGTATATACCCCATCATGTGATGCAGGATAATGATCGTGGCATATAAGACAGAGCATATAACGCAGCAGTTACGCGCTGCCAGGGAAGGGCAGAAGGTAAGCCAGCGTGAGCTGAGCGCACGTTCCGGCCTGACGCAGAGCCATATTTCCCAGATCGAACGGGGTACAATGGAGCCTGGGCTTGGCAGCCTGGTAGATGTGGCGCGCGCGCTCAACCTCGAAATCATCCTTGCGCCAAAAAAGCTGATGCCGGCGATCCGCAACATCCTCGATAGTAGCTCGGCGTCGAATGACGTCCTCACATCCGACCAACGCAAACTGGTTGCCCGTCTCGAGCGATGGTCGGCGCGGCACGGGTATGGGGTTGGGACGAGCGCCGACGCATTCAAGGATAGCCTGGGCCTCCTGCGGCATCTGCCTCTGACTCCCGACGAACTGGATATCCTCAGGCGGGCAGCCGACCGGCTTGAAAATTCTCAGGCCGACAAGATGTCACGTCAGGAAATGAGTGCGATCGCCCGCGAGATAAGGCAGCTGCGCAACATTGCGGTGCATCGCGACCGTGATGTCGCGATCCCGCGCTCGGCCTACGCGCTGGATGAGGAGGACGAGGATGCCTAAGGTCACGGTACTCGATGTCAGGCTAGACGGAGAACCGGTCGCGACCCTGACGAACCTGCAAGACGGGCGCACTATCTTCGCATTCAACGAGGCCTATATTGAAGACGAGAAGCGGCCGACACTCAGCTTGTCCTTCAAGGACCCGTTCGGCGCTCTGATCACCAAGTTCCGGCCGTATAATCTGGTCGTCCCGCCTTTCTTTTCGAATCTGCTGCCGGAAGGGCCGCTGCGAAAATACCTCGCTGAACGTGCCGGCGTAAAACAGACGCGGGAATTCTTCCTGCTCTGGGTGCTCGGTCGCGACCTGCCCGGTGCAGTGACGGTCTATCCCTCCGAGGGTGATGACCTGCCGCCCGATGACGAGCAGGCTTCTATCGAAGCGCGACCGAATGCGTTACGCTTTTCGCTGGCCGGTGTGCAGCTGAAATTCTCGGCCTTCAAGAACAACACGAAGGGAGGCGGCCTGACTATTCCGGCCGAGGGTACAGGTGGATCATGGATCGTAAAGCTGCCCTCCCAGCAGTATAGCGGCGTGCCAGAAAACGAATTCTCCATGATGACCATCGCTGGCATGATGGGAATGGACGTGCCGGAGATCCAGCTGGTCGAGCTGGATGCGGTGAGCGGCCTGCCACAGGGTGTGGGCGAACTGCACGGGCAGGCGCTCGCTATTAGGCGTTTCGACCGCACGCCGGAAGGTCCGGTGCATATCGAGGATTTTGCGCAAGTGTTCGGCGTGAAGCCGGATGACAAGTACAGCAAGGGCAATTACCGGATGATCGCCCGCGTCCTTGGCATCGAGACGAGTACGGCCGACGTGGCGGAGTTCATCCGGCGGTTGGTCTTCAGCACACTGATCGGCAATGGCGACATGCATCTGAAGAACTGGTCTCTGATCTATCCCGATCGCCGCACTCCTGCGCTCTCGCCGGCTTACGACTTGCTATCGACCATCCCCTATATCGAGGGAGAGGATACGGCCGCGCTTAACTTTTCACGCACGAAAAGAATGACGGAGCTATCGAAGGACGAGCTTGCACATCTGGCCGCCAAGTCGGCGCTGTCCGAAAAGCTGGTCCTCGACACCGCACGCGAGACGGTCGGACGGTTCACGGATGTGTGGAAAAGCGAGAAAAACAACCTGCCGATGGCCGCGAAGGTGCGCGAGACTATCGATGCACATCTGCCCACGATCGAGCTATATCGGGAATTCACTGAAGCTACCTATAAAAAGGTCACGATCGGAAGATGAAGCCCCATCGGCCAGGCTGAAATCATAGATCTATATAAGGTGCATCTTCCGAAGATTTCCCTACTGGAACAATGTGAATCCTGGAACGACTTCACCATCGGCAAGGTCACGGACCACCGCCACCGCATGCCTCGCGCGGGTGAGGGCAACATAGAGTTTTGCTTCTCGTTATTCTTCGGCCCGCGTCTCCAGATCGGGTGCAGCAGCGGAGAATAGTGCTCTCCGCTCGTCTGCGCTTGAGCGAAGGATATCAATGAAATCCTGGCGCACGTTCATCCTTTCCGTCGTGGCCGAGCGAAGTGCCTCCATCCTCCGGCGGCGGCGGATCGTTGATGCTCAAGGCCGCAAGACACGAGAGACGTGGATTGTTGCTCCGTATGCCGCAATGATCCATGATTTCGCGGTCACCGAGAATTACGTGATCTTTCCGCTGATGCCACTTACCGTAGACGCTGAGCGGCTCCGTCAAGGCGCGAAGCACTTTCAGTGGCAACCTGGGCTTGATCAGCTTTTCGGCGTGCTCCGCCGCGATGGCGACGGTCGCGATGTACGTTGGTTCACGGCTCCCAACGGATTCCAGGGGCACACGTGTTGGTTTCCACGCAGAACTGAGCCGGCTCAGTTCCGCGCGGAAACCAACAATATGAGTCAAATTGAGGATCTACGCGATGCGGATCTGCCGGTTGATCGCATCGGCTATTGCCGGACGAGGGCGCTCGGCAACGTCTTGCTAGCGCGCTGGGCCTCTCGGTAGGGAACGCCTTCGGACTGCTGGAAGTTATCGGGGGCGAATGCGCGGGTGCCTTGTCACTCTACCCCACAGGCACGGCGCCCGAACTCTCAGGTCAGTCCCAAACCGAGCCGCAGTTGAAGAGACGGCAGCAGCTCTGGAAAAAATCACGACGACAGTTGCGGATTCGACCAAGCGAGCCCAGGAGGCCGGAGCCCTCATTGCGCGAACCAAGGCCGGAGCCTAGCATTCCGGTGATGTGGTCCGCCAGGCTGTCATCGCGATGGAACGGATCGACAGGTCGTCCGGAGAAATCTCCAACATCATTGGCGTGATCGATGAAATCAACTTTCAAACCAACCTTCTCGCTTTGAACGCTGGTGTCGGGGCCGCCCGTGCCGGTGAAGCAGGCAAGGGATTTGCCGTGGTTGCCCAGGAAGTGTGAGGGTGGCGTCGCCTTCTGATCTCTTCAAGAGCTTTGATTTCACTGTAGCCCACCTCTGGCTCGGAGCGCATCGCGCGGATATATGACAATATACCGTTACGCCCGCCGCGCCTCGAGCTCGATTGTACGCCTGCCCGGATTGCCGTACTGCGTCGGCCTTTCCGTTCGCGCAACCAGTACTCGCTTGCTATACCAATTCGGCAATTAGGCCTGATCTCCAAGGTGATGTTGGACCCACTTAACCTCTTCCGATGCGGTACGCCCGAAATGCCGTTTGAAATCGCGGCTGAATTGGGCGGGGCTGACATAGCCGACCGATGCAGCCACGTCTGCAATGGTCCCGCTCCGGCGGGCGATCATCAGCCTTGCCTCATGGAGTCGCAGCGCTTTCACATACTGCATCGGACTTGAGCCCGTCAGGTCCTTGAAATGAACGTGGTACGAAGGGACACTCATTCCCACGCTTTTAGCGAGATCCGCGACGGCGATTTCGACTGCGTAATTCTTTCGCAACCAAGCCACGCTTTCAACCAGTTTTCCCGACGTCCCCTTTCGCTGCAGGGCCGCGATCACTGCGCCACCTTGCGGCCCTGACATGACCCGGTAATGCAGTTCACGCAGGATAAAACCTCCAAGCACGGCGACCTCGATCGGGCTACCGAGCATCGTCAGCAAGCGTAGCAGGACACCCTCAATGTCTTCGCTCATTTTGCTCGAGAGCAGCCCTATCGGCTTGGCGATTGCGGGACCGGCGTGTTTCTCGACCTGCATGGCGATCTCAGCCGCCATCTGCATGTCGAATTCAAGATAGATAGCCAGCAGTGGCCGCTGTGGACTGGCCGAAGACGTCATCCGGAAGGGAACGGGTACCGAAACGGCAAGATAATGGTCCTCGTCGTAGAGGTAGACTTCCCCGTCCAAGATGCCGTATTTGCTCCCCTGCAATACGAACACAGCCCCCGGCTTATAGAGAACCGGAATGTCGTTGAGCACCGTTTCCGTACGGAGGATACGGACACAGCCGAGCGCAGTCTGATTGTAGCCGAGACGAGGAGCTAGTTGTCCGGCCAGGACGACAAGCCGGTCATGCCTGAGCGGCCGCCGTTCGCTATTCATAGGATTTGGCAAAGCTTTGAGAGGATCCGCGATCGATTTAGAATCTTCTCCAGATTATCTGTCATCCACGGTTAATCAAGGAGTTTCAGAAATGTCGAGCAAAACGTTTTTCATAACAGGTGCGAATTCGGGCTTCGGGTTGGCGATCGCCGCGGCTGCAATCGACGCCGGTCACAGGGTCATCGGGACCGTCCGATCCGAAGCTTCGCGTGAAGCGTTGGCGAAGACGCTCCCGTCACTCCGTACAGACATCTGTGACGTCACCGAATTCGACCGTATTCCGGGCGTGGTCCAGCAGGTGGAGGAAGAGCATGGCCCGGTCGATGTGCTGATCAATAATGCAGGATATGGTCATGAGGGCGTGCTCGAAGAATCGCCAATCGAGGAGATGCGCCGCCAGTTCGACGTGAATGTGTTCGGTGCCGTCGCGGTGGCCAAGGCGTTTCTTCCGAGGTTCCGTGAGCGCCGCAGTGGCTTTATCGTCAACGTCACGTCGATGGGTGGTATGATCACCATGCCCGGCATCGCCTATTACTGTGGCAGCAAGTTCGCGCTTCAGGGCATTTCTGAGGTCATGCGTTCGGAAATGGCGCCTTTCGGTGTTCACGTGACGACGCTTTGCCCCGGCTCATTTCGGACAGACTGGGCAGGCCGTTCTATGGTCCGCACGGAGCGTTCCATCGCGGATTACGACAGCCTGTTTGATCCGATCCGCGAGGCGCGTCAGGCCGTGAGCGGCAAGCAACTCGGCGATCCTGATAAATTGGCAGCGGCTGTCTTGATGTTGGTGGATTCCACCAATCCTCCGCCGCAGCTCCTTCTCGGTAGCGACGCCTTCAAGCATGTGTCGGCCAAGTTGGAGCGCCTCCAACAGGAAATCAATGCCTGGAAATCCGTTACATTCTCGACTGATGGCTAGAGATCGTAAATTTTTCGAGCCTCACGGTGCTCTGCGCCGTCGAGTGGACGAGTGCGCTGCAGCCAAAGCAGCGTAGTGAGCTTGAGGCAAAGCTGGCCGCTGGAACTCGCCACGACCGCCGTCATCATCAACGCGATCTCGCCTGGACCCACGGAGATCGAACTGTCTCGGACGAACAACCTCTCGCAAGCGACAGTGCGCGACGCCCATCCGGTCTTGCTGCAACAAAACGCAATATTCCTGGAATGCTGTCGAAACGCCCGTAGCTGATTATGGGTCGCGCCCCTTATGCGCCGTCTCCGGATGTGGGTCCGGCAAGGCTGAACGACCGCTCTGGAGCGAGGAGACGAAAATGGATGCACTCCTGCCGATCGCACGTACCTGTCACAGGGCGATACTCATCTTAGCAGTGAGCGCCCTCTGTGCATCGTGCTCTACCCAACCTGTTCTGTACCGGGAACTGTCGTCGAGCCGGCAACTGCGCGCAACCAGCCCGCAGACGGATCATCGGGTCGCTTTCAACACGGACCTCGACCCGGGTGCCCTCAAGCCTTACGCTTCAGTTATCTTGGAGCCTGTGCGGATCTATCGCGGCAAGGACAGTCAGTTTGGAGATCTGTCCGAACAGTCCAAGACAGAACTGTCCCGCCATGCCGACCTTTATTTCAGACGTGAACTGGCACACCAGCGGGAGATCGTATTGATTTGGCCATGGGCTGACAGGAAGCGTTGCGCTGACGAGGCGATTTGAACCGCGATGAAAAGGATATTGTCGCAGGCGCCGCCCATGTTCTCATATTTGGCAACAGCGAAGGGGAAACGACGACGCCGATCAAGGCCGAACAGTTGCTTTTCCCCCGCCGTCATGAAGACCGCGCGGACGATCTATGGACGCTCTGGAACGTGGTGCAGGAAAATGCCATTAAGGGCGGGTTGCATGGCGTTGGCCACGACGATCTCGGAAGGCCGCGCCGTGTCAAGTCCCGCGCCGTCAGCGGGATCGATCAGGATATCAAGCTGAATAAGGCACTGTGGTTGCTCGGAGAGCGGATGGCGCAATTGAAAGCCGGCAGGTGATTGCGCAGTGAGATCGCGCCGCCGGCACAAGGCGGCGCAGCTTCTCAGCCCGCTTTGCCGTCCCTTGCCGCATCGAGCGGCGCGAGTCACGGACGAGGGATGCGCCTGGCGCCCCACCCCTCGAAGCTCCCCGCCCGCCCATGAAAAGCGGAGCGCAAGGAGCAGGGGCAGTCGGTCCCGCTTCCCCTTGGGGCCACCATGTTGAAGCTCCTGCGGCTGCCCTTGTTCCGCTCCTTGCACGTCGAGAACTCCCGAAATCCCGGCCTGTGGCCGGCGCTCGCACTGATTTCTCCGATACTCTCCATCACTTCCGGATCACACCTCGCTCGTTTCACCTCGCGTCGGCACGATCGGCGGCCGTGACTGCTTCTTGCAATTCCAGCTTCGGTGAATTAAATGTGGTTACGTAACTACAAATATCGGGGCTACAAACG
Source organism: Rhizobium sp. 11_C7_N12_5 (assembly GCF_051811145.1). NCBI lineage: Bacteria > Pseudomonadati > Pseudomonadota > Alphaproteobacteria > Hyphomicrobiales > Rhizobiaceae > Rhizobium > Rhizobium sp. 11_C7_N12_5. Next base: position 1,112,398 of record NZ_JBPWPY010000002.1, on the reverse strand, counting down.
TTGGAGTTTGCCATGACCGTCACCACGCTTTCAGGCCGTGAACTCAATCACGATCTAGGTCGTGCAAAACGCGCCGCCAAGGACGGCCCGGTCATCATCACTGACAGGGGACGGCCCGCGCACGTCCTCCTGTCGTTCGACGAGTACAAGCGGCTTACCGGCAAAATGCGGACGCTTGGCGATATGCTAGCCGCGCCAGGAGCAGACGACGTTGACTTGCCGCTCCCGCAGCGCTCTGAACATGCTAAGCCGGTTGACCTGTCCTGATGCTATTACTCGATACCAATGTCGTGTCTGAGCTGCGCAAAGTCGCGAGCGGCAGGGCTGATCCCAATGTCGCAGTCTGGAACGAAACCGTCGATCCAGCCGAAACCTTTATTTCGTCCGTGGTCCTGCACGAGCTGGAGATTGGCGTTCGGCTGGTGGAGCACAATGATCCCGTCGCCGGGAAGGTACTGCGCAACTGGCTGGAAAACACGGTCCTCGGGGCATTTTCCGGTCGTATCCTCCCGTTGGATGAGCCGGCCGCCGTTCAGGCGGCGAAATGGCATGTACCCAATCCCAGGCCGATCAATGACGCTTATATCGCGGCGGTAGCCTTCACCCGGCGTATGACTCTGGTCACACGAAACGTCAAAGATTTCGAGGGCATGGGAGTGAACCTCGTGAATCCGTGGGATATGTCTGCATAGCAGTTTTAGATTCCAACTGAATCTTCGCTCTCGATTCCAGGACTTCGCCGATCGCGCGGCCATCCATCGGCTCGTCAACTTTGAACGGTGGGATGTACTCCGCGGATTGTCATCCATGCGCGGACGCATGTAGGGATCTACTGAAAGCCAGAGATTTCTTACGTGGATATGTCCCACTTCGAGGCTCGGCAGCGCGATCTGCTTCAGCTCAAAATTCCCGAGACCAGGCCTGCCAATCGGCCGCGACTTAAGATGCCATGCATAGGCCATTACGTGTCTCCATACTGTTCATGATTTAAACGTTGCCAATCATCACGTCCTAGACACGCACGTCTGCCGTTAAGCCCAGTGTCGTCCTGGCGGCGTTAAGATTCGACATCATCCTGGCCCCATTCTCCGCATCCACCTCCGCCAAAAGGCCGCCGCAATCGTGGATTTATGGGATTGGATCAGTCCTTAAAGTTCAGGCTTTGCGCTCCACGTATAAAATGTTTCGGGTTCGCGTTCGCTCGCAACCGACTGCAGGTAACGCGGCTTCCAAACATCTCTGATGAAGGCTTCCATCTTTGTGGGCAACTGAGGACGCAGCGGAGGGGCGTCACCATAGAAACGCACAACACCATTGTTGTACGCGTCAGCACTCAGGTCGTCGTCAAGCCATCTATCCGGCGTCCCAAAGCGATTGAGAAATTCGGCTTCAACATCCTTCCGCTTTCTGTCGATGCGGCGATACTCCACTGGCTTGGCGATCTCTTTGCTGATGATCGCGGCTAACTCAGTCATCGTGAGATCTTCCGAACCGACCTCCCGGATGACGCGGTGTTCGCCTGTCGGACTGGTCAATTCCTTAGCCGCAAGATCGGCGATGTCATCCGTCGCCACCCATGGCATCTTGAGATCTGGCTTATAGAACCAGGCGATCCGGCCATATCTTGCGACTGACTCCGTCCAGGCCGCCGTATTCTCCATGAACCAGGCCGCCCGCAAATGCACCATGTTGATATTGCTGAGTTCATTCAGCTTTTCATCGAGGATGTAGAAGCACTCCGAATGGCCGGTCTTCCCATTCACGTCCGACCCCAAAGCCGACAAACTGACAGCCAGCTTGACTGGAGACTGGCTAAGCGCATCGACAAAGCGCTGGGCAACCACCGGATAGTGCTCATGAATATTGTTCCAGTCGGTCTTGACCATCAGGAATGCGGCATCGGCATCCTGAAAGAACCTGTCGAGTTCTCCGACGCCTGTGTCAAAGCTTCCAATAACTGGCTCTGCCCCGATCTTGACCAGTGCGTCGAGGGCTGGACCGCCCCTTGAAAGGGCCTTTACCTGATGCCCTGCGCTCAGCAGAGTCCGAGTGAGCTTGGCGCCGATCCTACCGGTTGCGCCGACGACAGCAATTCGCATGACAGTCTCCATCAGGTTGTTGATCACCACTTGTAGCGGATTGCAGTGCGCGCGAATTTAGAGATAATGCCATATGATCTCCAAATCCGGCCAATCTGCGCAGAAGCCGCGCCCCTGCATCCCCGACTTCGATCCCGACCGGTCGGATTGCCCGGCAGTCGCCGTGCATCTCGACTTTAGCGACTACGAAGCCGAGGTGCCGCAGCACCAGCACCGTCAGGGCCAGCTTATCCTCGCCTTGCACGGCGCCGTCACCTGCACGGCTGCAAACGGCCTCTGGATTGTCCCCCCAGACTGCGGGGTCTGGATCCCGGGTGGCGTGCCGCACAGCAACCCGGGTTACGTCCAACGCCCGCCTGTCCTACCTGTTCGTCGAACCCGGCGCGGTGGCGCTGCCGCTGGAATGCTGCACGCTGTCCGTATCGCCGATGCTCCGCGAAATGATCCTCAGCCTGGCAGATGTACCGGGCAGCTATGGTCCGGACGACCACGTCGGCCGCCTCGTGCGGGTCTTGCTGGACGAACTGGCGCTCATGCCAAAACAGGGGCTGGAGCTACCCGTGTCCAGCCACCCCAAGATCGCCATGATCGCCGCTGCGTTGACGGCGGAGTCGAGCGACCGCCGCACCCTTGGGGAATGGGTTGCCCACGTCGCCATGAGCGAGCGATCCTTGAAGCGGCTGATGTTTCAGGAAACCGGGCTGACCTTTGGCCGGTGGCGGCGGCAATTGCACCTGGTGATCGCGCTGCGCGAACTCGCCAGCGGCGCGACGGTCCAGAGGGTGTCGAGCGACCTTGGGTACGAGTCTGCCACCGCCTTCATCTTGATGTTCAAGAAGGCGCTCGGGACAACACCAACGCGCTACTTCTCAACCTGACCGGTCGCGTTGCGACCTGGGCGAAGCGTATCACGACCCGAAACAGACAAGTGTATGATCGCAGCAACCGCCGCCAAGGCAGATCGGGTCACTACCGCTCTCTTCGCCATAGGCAGCGGCCGATCATGTGCCCCGTTCTGGGCGGGCCGCTGATGGCCAAATTTGATGGTCATTTTGGACCTAGCCAATTTACATCGGCTTTGCCATTCGTGACCATGGCGTCTAGGGTTGGCTAAGTTCGGTATAGCCATCCTGGCCTCCTAGCCATGAAAGTTGCCCGCATCTATCTTCGGGTCAGCTCTGACGAACAGGACCTTACCCGCCAGGCTGAGATCGAGCACGGCCCGCGGTCGGCGGGCGACTACATCGCCGGGTGTCTACCGCGAGAAGGTCTCCGGTGCCCGTGCCGCTCCCTTGGTAAAAGGCATCACTTCATGACAAACGATCCCCATCGCCGTTATAGGGCCATTTCCAATTGCTGATTTCCGGCATGTCCTCACCGTATTGGCGAATGTAGCGACCATGTTCTTCGAGCTTGTCGCGGAAAAGCTTGATCACATCCCGTGCTTTTTCCTTGAGACCCGGCACGCGCTCGATCGCTTCGATGGCCAGATGATAGCGATCCAGCTCGTTGAGAACGGTCATGTCGAAGGGGGTTGTCGTCGTACCTTCCTCGATGAAGCCGCGGACATGGAAGTTGCGGTGGTTGGTGCGCCGGTAGGTCAGGCGATGGATCAGGTAGGGATAGCCGTGATAGGCGAAGATGACCGGCCGGTCTGGCGTAAACAACCTATCGAAGACCTCATCGGCGAGACCATGCGGATGCTGTTGCTTCGATTGCAGCGCCATCAGGTCGACAACGTTGACAACGCGGATCGACAGCTCGGGAATATTCTGGCGGAGAAGATCGACGGCAGCGAGCGTCTCCATGGTGGGGACATCACCGGCGCAGGCCATGACGACATCCGGTTCGACCGCGCTCTGTTCGTTGCTGGCCCAGTCCCAAATGCCGATGCCGGCTTCGCAATGCTTGACCGCTTCATCCATCGACAGCCATTGCAGCTCCGGTTGTTTGCCGGCGACGATGACATTGATGCGGTCATAGGTTTTCAGGCAATGGTCGCCGGTCCATAGCAGCGTATTGGCATCCGGCGGCAGGTAGATGCGCACTGTGTCGGCTCTCTTGTTGGCAACAACATCGATGAACCCCGGATCCTGATGGCTGAAGCCATTATGGTCCTGTCGCCAGACATGCGAGGTCAAAAGGTAGTTCAGCGAGGAAACCGGCTTTCGCCATGGCAGTTCGCGCGACACTTTCAGCCATTTGGCGTGCTGGTTGAACATCGAATCAACGATGTGAATGAAGGCTTCATAGCAGGAGAACAGACCGTGGCGACCAGTCAGCAGATAGCCTTCGAGCCATCCCTGGCATAGATGTTCGCTGAGTACTTCCATGACCCGGCCGTCTCGGGCAAGACTGACGTCATAGGGCTTTATCTCCTCCATCCACACTCGGTCTGTCACTTCGAAGACGCTGCCGAGACGGTTGGATTCCGTCTCGTCTGGGCCGAAGATGCGGAAATTGGCGTGATCGGCATTGAGGGTGAGGATATCGCGCAGATAATGCCCGAGAATCTCGGTCGATTGAGCCATTGTTCTGCCTCGCTCCGAGACGGCAACCGCATAGTCGCGAATATCGGGTACGACGAGCTCATGGCGCAGCAAGCCGCCATTTGCATGAGGATTGGCACCCATGCGGCGTTCGCCTGCCGGTGCCAGCGCACGTAGTTCCTCTTTCAAGCGCCCGTCGGTGTCGAACAGATCCTGTGGATTGTAGCTGCGCATCCAATCTTCCAGGATCTTTCGATGGCTGGGGTTTTCGCGGCAATTGGAAACCGGCACCTGATGCGCCCGCCAGAAACCCTCGACCTTCTTGCCGTCGACTTCCTTCGGTCCTGTCCAGCCCTTCGGGCTTCTGAGCACGATCATCGGCCAGCGCGGGCAGAAATTGCCCGGAGCGCCGGTGCGCGCTTCGGCCTGGATGGCGCGGATGCGGTCGAAAACCTGTTCGAAGGTCGCAGCCATTGCCTGATGCATCTGGTGCGGATCGGAACCTTCGACGAAGAAGGGTTCGTAGCCGTAGCCGATGAAGAGATGACGTAGATCCTCGTCTGTGTCGCGGCCAAGGACGGTCGGATTGGCGATCTTGTAGCCATTGAGATGCAGGATCGGCAGCACCGCGCCGTCGCGGGCCGGGTTGAGAAACTTGTTGGAGTGCCAGCTTGCGGCAAGCGGACCGGTTTCCGCTTCGCCATCACCGACGACACAGGCGGCGATCAGATCGGGATTGTCGAAGACGGCGCCATAGGCATGCACCAGCGCATAGCCGAGTTCGCCGCCCTCATGGATCGATCCCGGTGTTTCAGGCGCCGCATGACTCGGAATGCCGCCGGGAAAGGAAAACTGACGGAACAGCTTGCGCATGCCGTCCGTATCCGTCGAAATATCCGGGTAGATCTCGCTGTAGGTGCCTTCGAGATAGGTGTTGGCGACCATGCCGGGGCCGCCATGGCCGGGGCCGCAAATATAGATGATATTAAGATCGCGATTTCGGATGACCCGGTTGAGATGGGCATAGATGAAGTTGAGCCCTGGGGTCGTGCCCCAGTGGCCGAGCAGGCGCGGCTTGATATGCTCGACCGTTAGCGGTTCGCGCAGCAGCGGATTGTCGAGCAGGTAGATCTGGCCGACCGAGAGGTAATTGGCCGCACGCCAATAGCGGTCGATGAGGTCGAGTTCGGCGGCGGCGAGCGGATGTGTAAAAGTCGCGGCTGGCTGGTTTTCCATGTGGTTGCTCCAATTCGATATGGTCGTTCGTTAGGCTACCGCGAACGGCGCGATGGGCTGTTGATCTGGATCACTTGCTTGCCAGAACCGAGAGGGCTTCATTGGCGATGATCTGTTCCTCGTCCGTTGCGATGACGAAGGTCGCGACAGAGCTTGCCGAAGTGCTGATGACGGACGCGCTGGTGGTATTCGCTTCGCCGTCGAGGGCGACGCCCAACCATCGCAGACGGTCGCAGATCGCAGCACGGATTTCCGGCTGATGCTCGCCGATCCCGGCGGTGAAAACGATGCCGTCCAGGCCGCCAAGCGTTGCCGTCATGCGGCCGATTTCGCCAGCAATCCGCAAGGAAAACAGATCAATCGCTTCTCGCGCCTCAGGACGCTCGTCTTTCAGCAGATCGCGCGTATCACCGCTGATGCTCGATACGCCGAGCAGACCGGAGCGATGATAGAGCATGTCCTCTAGATTCCGCAGGGTCCTGGCCTTCGGCCCAAGAAGATGGAGCAACACGCCGGGATCGAGTGCGCCGCAACGCGTTGCCATCGGTATCCCGTCGAGCGTTGAAAACCCCATGCTGCAATCGCGGCTTTCACCGCCATCGAGGGCGCAGAGGCTGGCACCGTTGCCGAGATGGGCAACGATCACCTTGCTGGCAGCAACATCCGGAACGCGCCGGCGTAACTCCCCTGCAATGAAGGCATAGGAGAGACCATGAAAACCATAACGTTTGATCCCCTGATCGTGTAGGGCTCGCGGCAGAGCAAATCGGCGCACAAGATCACTTTGGGTTGCATGAAAGGCCGTATCGAAGGACGCGGTCTGGACGAGCGTCGGTCGCAGATGTTTGACGGCGCGGATCACACGGAGTGCCTGTGGTTGATGCAAAGGGGCAAGGGCGACCAACTTATCCAGTTCGCCGATATTGCCTTCGTCGAGACGAACAGGTCCTGTGAACTGATCTCCACCGTGAACCACGCGGTGACCCACGGCGCGCACCGCTGCCATATCGAAATGCATGCTAAGTACTTCGAATGCTTCTGCAATGACATCGCGCAGATCTTCGCCTCCTTCGGCGTGCAGGCGAAGGTCAAAGACGGCAGGTCCTTCAGTCAGATGAAAGGTGAGGGGCCTTCTGCTGAAATCCACAAGGCCCTTGCCGATACGACGCGCGCCATGCGCATCCCACTCAAACAGACCGATCTTCAGTGACGAAGAGCCTGTATTGAATGTGAGAAGCAGGTTGGTATCCGGCATAATGTTTCCTTCGGTTCAGGAGCCGGCGTTTCCCACGAAATGCCGGAAATGATCGGCTGTGGCGGAACATCTCGCCCGGCTTTGCCTGGAGCGTGTCGCCTGAGGATCAGGATCGTCTCTACGATAGGACGAGGTCATTGGCTTTGACCCAAATCAAGCTGTTCAATGGTCGCGATTTCTCCTTGATCTTCAATCTTGACCAAGATCAACGCGGACTTCGTTCCGTTGCTTAAACTCACACCAATCCAACAAGTTCAAACAGGAGGTGTGACCATGCAAGCCAAGACCATTTTGAGTATCATCGGCGTCAATCAAAACGACGACGATCTACACTCCGCAATCGAATTGTGCCGGGAGTCGAAGGCGCATCTCTCGGTGCTGGTGACAGCACTTGCTGCTCCACCGATCGGCGGCTACGGCGAAGTGACCTCGACAGCCTGGATCGAGGAGCGCGAGCGCGAGACGGAACAGCTCAGCCTAAAGGTGGCTGCTGCCAAGACGATACTGCAATCGGACGACATTTCGTTTGATGTGGCCAGTGTCTTTACGGAATACGGGTGGGCGGAAAACGAAATCGGAGAACGGGCGCGTTATGTCGATCTGACGTTGATCGGCGGCGGCCTTCTGGCCCAGGACGATATGAGGCGCGAAATTTTGAACGGCGCACTGTTTCAGTCGCCGGCCCCGATCCTCGTCGTACCCAAAGGACATGCGGCCTCGCTGCGCCCAAAAACGGTGCTGATTGCCTGGGATTCGCGTAACGAAGCAAGTCAGGCCGTCCGCGCTGCGATGGAGCAGCTGACCGCAGCCGACAATGTGAGCGTTGCGATTGTCGATCCCCATGCATCGACCCACAGTAGCGGCGAAGAACCGGGCGCGGATGTCGCTGCTTTCCTTGCGCGGCATGGAGTTCGGGTATCAGTCAATGTTTTAGCTAGCGGTGGCCGAGCCGTCGCCGACGTCCTGCGACAGCATGCGACAGATATTGGCGCCGATCTAATCGTCATGGGTGCCTACGGACATTCACGCGTGCGGGAGTGGATTTTTGGGGGGGTAACGCGCTCCATGCTGGAACAGACAGCTGTTCCCCTGATGATGACACGATGACATCCAATCGTTGTGCGGTCGCTTCGATATGGCGTGGCCGCTTGCTTTCATTCTTAGAAGGGACTTAGAAGGGGGAGAGGGATGGCTGGCATCTATGTTATTGCCGCGCTGCGGCCGGATCAGATTGTGCGGGCCTATCCTCTCATCCAGGCAGCAGTCCCAACCCTTGGTATGGTGGCGTGGCAGCGGATGGCATCAGATGCCATCCGCCGCGAGGAAATCCTCGTCGCGGTCAACCCTCGAGGCTATATTCAAGGCTTGAGCATCTATAGGCACAGCGACCACCCTGTCGTCGGTCCGTTGCTTGATGTCATCTTTCTGATAGTCACAAGTGCTGCCGATGAACGTGGCCTTGCGCGAACCCTGTTTGCCAGCATTCGTTCGCGAGCCAAGGAACTGAGGTGCGCGCAGATTCGATTCTGGAACCAGGATGCAGGGAATTGGGAGCAAATGCACGATGAGGAGCAGTTCCAGCGGCTGGATCATGGCCTGATGATGTTGTCTGGCGACAAAGATCCTTGAAGCTTCCTCTACTGCAACTCAGGTCGCTTACACCTTGCCGGTGAAGACGTAGCCAACACCGCGTACCGATTTGATCAGCTGTGGATGTGTGGGATCCGTTTCGATTTTCTTGCGCAATCGCGCAATCTGGGCATCGATCGTCCGGTCGTACACTTCCAGATTCCGGCCACGCGTCAGCTCCATCAAAAACTCACGGTTGAGCACTCGTCCAGCGTGGCGCGCAAATACAACCAGTATATCGAATTCACCTGTGGTCAATTCGATTTCGCTCCTGTCCGCCGACAGAAGTTGGCGCTTGCTGATGTCGAGCTGCCAGCCTTCGAAACGGATGACGTCGCCCGCATCGCTCTCCGGTTTTTTTATCGCCGGCTGGCGACGGCGAAGGATAGCTTTCAGGCGAGCATGCACTTCCCGAAGATGGAAGGGCTTGGCGATATAATCGTCAGCTCCGACCTCAATCCCGACGATCCTGTCGACCACATCATCGCGGCCCGTCAGCATCATGATTGGAACGTCCGACTGTCCACGAATTTCACGAGCAAGATCCAGCCCGTCTTCCCCGCCGGGAAGAACCCAGTCGAGCAGAATGATATCAAAATTCTGCTGCCTCAGGCTGGCTCGCATTTCTGCGCCGTTCGAAACCGCGCTTACGACATATCCCTCGTCCCCGAAATACCGTGTCAGCATCTGTCGGATGCGCGCATCGTCATCTACGACCAGAACATGTTCGCGTCGCTGTTGATCCGAGGCCATTGCAAAGGTTCCAGTTGAAGGGGCTTCGACCCTGTGACAATCCGTTACAAAATTGCACCATCTCTAACACGCGCGGCATTCGGCTGTCACTCGGAACACGTCAATCTACCCGGCATCAGAACAACTTTTGAGAGGGATCGTCATGTTGTCGGCAAATCACGCAGAACAGGCTCTGAATTATAGCGACGTTGTCGTTGCTTTTGATAAAGAGCCGGCGTGTCTTCAGGCGTTGTTCTGGAAACAACCAATGGAACAGCTCGATGCCGGTAGAACGTTGTTTTTTGAAGGTGACCAGGCAAAGCACCTTTTTGAGCTGGTCGAGGGTGTTTTGCGTATTTTCAAGATCATGGCGGATGGCAGACGTGTCATCACCGGCTTTCTGTATCCAGGCGATCTTGTCGGTGTGTCGCTCAGAAACCATTATCTCTATAGCGCTGAAGCCGTGACGCCAACCAGGCTGCGCCGCTTCTCCCGCAAGGCCTTCGAGGAAACAGTCAATGGCTCGCCAGAGTTGAGGCCGCAGCTTCTTGCACGTCTTTGCGACGAAATGGCGGCGGCGCAAGATCAAATGGTGCTGTTATCGTGCAAGAATGCCGAAGAGCGGCTTTGCAGCTTCTTGCTGCAACAGCTTCAGCGTAAGCGTGAGCAGGACTGCTCGAGCAACGTCGTCGATCTTCCGATGACCCGCCTCGATATCGCCGATTATCTCGGCCTTACGATCGAAACAGTCTCCAGGACCATGACGAAGCTGACAAACAAGGGTATCGTCGGTCCTGCGGGCCGCCATTCGGTCTGCATTATAAAGGTAAGTACACTTGCACATCTGGCAGGAGAGGGCGATGAATACCACGGCAGTAGTTCGTCCGTCATTTCCTTGGACAATGCGCGGCGACGCCACTAACGAATTGCAAATGGAACAACTATGAACGACCAGCCGTCACAACTTCGGGTCGCCGAAAGCAGATTGGACGAGATCACCCAGATTCTCGATAGTGCAAATATTGTGGTTCACGGGTTCGACGGCGTCATCAGCAGATGGACTACGGGATGCGAGCGGCTTTACGGGTGGACCCGACAGGAAGCAATCGGCCGAGTGGTTCATGACTTGCTGTCAACGATCTTCCCCGAACCGCTCAATACCATACGCGACAAGATCGTTCAGCAGGCTGACTGGCAGGGAGAACTCATTCATCACCACAAGGACGGCAGGCCCATTGTTGTGACCAGCCGGTGGGTTGCGGCGTCCACCGTCGATCCGGCACGGCAGGTGATTGTCCAGACAAACAACGACATAAGCGACCTCAAGCAGATTCAAGCAGATCTGGCAGAGCGGGAAGCGCACCTCCGCTCGATCCTTGCCACGGTGCCCGAATCAATGATCGTCATTGACGAAGCGGGATCGATTGCATCCTTCAGCGCCGCGGCGGAGAAACTGTTTGGGTATGCCGCCGAAGAAGTCTACGGCGAAAATGTTCGTATGCTGATGCCCTCACCGGATCGTGAGGCACATGACGGCTATCTCTCACACTATCTGAGGACCGGCGAGCGGCGCATCATTGGTTATGGTCGTGTCGTCAGCGGGCGACGCAAAGACGGTACGGTCTTTCCAATGGAACTGTCGGTCGGTGAGGCGATCACCAACGGCAAGCGCATCTTTACCGGCTTTGTGCGTGATCTGACGAGCCGTCACAAGATCGAAGAAGAACTGCGGCAGTCGCAAAAGATGGAAGCCGTCGGCCAATTGACGGGCGGGCTGGCACATGACTTCAACAATCTACTCACCGTCATCAGCGGCAACCTGGAAATGATCGAAGCAAGGCTGCAGGATACAAAGCTACTCTCGTTGGTTTCTGAAGCGCAAGCAGCAGCCGAGGATGGCGCGAAGCTCACGGCTCAACTCCTCGCCTTTGGTCGCCGCCAGCCGCTCAACCCGAAGCTTATGGATGTCGGCAAGTTCATATCCAGCTTCTCTGATCTATTGCGGCGTACGCTGGGGGAAGCGATCGAATTGCGAACCGTTGTTACCGGTTCCGTGAATGAAGCGCTTGTTGACGGCTCGCAACTGCAGAATGCTCTTCTCAATCTGGCAATCAATGCACGCGATGCGATGCCGCGCGGTGGCCTCCTGACGATCGAGATTTCACGCCTTCGGCTCGATGCCGATTATGCGCGGATGTATCCCGAAGTCCGGAGCGGCGAATATGTGCTGATCGCGGTGACCGATACCGGCGTTGGTATGTCGAGCGAGACGAAGAAGCGAGCGTTCGAGCCATTCTTTACGACAAAGGGAATGGGCGCCGGCACCGGGCTTGGCCTCAGCATGGTCTATGGTTTTGCCAAGCAATCAGGAGGACTCGTCCAACTCTACAGTGAGATCGACCAAGGGACGAGCGTTCGCATCTTTCTGCCGGCGCAGAAGGCGCCAGCGGGAATCGAACCGGATCGCGTCGATGAGGACAAGAAACCCAATATTCCAAAAGGCTTCGAACGCATCCTCGTCGTCGAAGACGACGAGCGCGTTCGCCGCGTCACAGTCTCCCGGCTTCTCGATGCCGGCTACAGGGTCATCGAGGCGACCAATGGAACCGAGGCACTTGCGCTCTTTCAGGAGAACCCGGACATCGCTCTGCTCTTCACCGATGTCGTGATGCCGGGCGGCATGGCTGGTGACGAACTGGCACACAAGGTCCGAACATTGCGGCCCGAAATCAAAGTCCTGTTCACTTCAGGGTATGCCGAGCCCACGATCGCCGGTCGCGAATTAGCGGAAGCCGGCAGCTGGTTGAAAAAGCCTTATACCGCCCGCGAGCTTGCTGTCCGTCTGCGTGAACTTCTCGATTAATCTGTCTCTTTCAAAGGCGTCAAACGGCGGTGCTGTGGCGCGCCTTGTTGGTCGGCAGATAGCGATCGAAGCGGGAAGCAATCGTGCGAACGAAGGGTCGCGCTGCCGATTTCACCAGGAATAGATCGCCGTCAAAGTCGATCATGTCTTTCTCCTCGGCGGTGATCGCTGCGGCTTCGATTTGCAAATCGTCGACCTGGCTTCCGAAGGTTCGCCTCAGATCGGCGATGGAGAAGGAAAAATTACACATTAGGCTCTCAATCAGTTTGCCTATGATCCGGTCGGAGGGCGAAAGGGCAAAGCCGCGACTGGTCGCTAGCGCGCCGGCTCTGACTCGGCGGATATAATCGCCAACAGAGACCGCATTCTGGACGTAGCCTTGCGGCAGGTTTCCGATGGAAGATGCTCCGAGCCCGATCAGCGTCTCAGCTTCGTCCGTCGTGTATCCCTGAAAGTTGCGTCGCATCTTTCCCGTAGCCGCCGCCGCCGAAAGATTGTCGTTCTCGTCGGCGAAATGATCGATACCGAGCGGGATGTAGCCGGCTTCCGCCAATTGAGCAGCACCAAAGCTTGCCATGTCGAACCGCTCGGCCAGACCAGGAAGGGTATTTTGATCGATGAGGCTCTGGTGTTTTTTCATCCAGGGAACATGCGCATAGCCGAAGAGCGCAATACGGTTCGGCCGCATCGACACGGCAAGATCGATAGTTCGACGCAGCGTCTCCGTCGTTTGAAGCGGCAGGCCGTAGAGAATATCGAGATTGATCGAGCCCACGCCCACGTCGCGCAATGCTTCCACGACCACGCGCGTCTGTTCGAAGCTTTGCAGCCGATTGATTGCCCTTTGAACGTCGGAATCGAAATCTTGAACGCCAAGGCTCGCCCGCGTCATGCCGAAACGATGCCAGGCTTCGAGTTTGTCGGGCGTCGCATTGCGCGGGTCGATCTCGACGCTGATCTCACAATCAGGATCGATGTCGAAAGCGCTATCGAGTTTCCTACGAAGACTGTCGATGTCGTCAGGCTCGATCACGGTGGGCGAGCCGCCACCGAAATGGATGGCGCTCACATGCCGCCGGCCCGGAAGGGCCTTCGCTGCGAGCGCTATCTCCGCCCCTAGTGCGTCCAGATAATCGGCGATGGGATCGTAGCGCCGTACCTGCTTGGTATGGCAGCCACAAAACCAACAGAGCCGGTCGCAAAAGGGCACATGCAGGTAAAGCGAAACGGGTTTGTGCGGATCCGTTTCGCCAAGCCATCTGGCGTAGCTCACATGGTCAATGCCGTCGTGGAAATGCGGCGCCGTGGGATAACTGGTGTAGCGCGGTACGGGTTGAGCGTAACGAATAAGCGAACTGGTGCGCACGGGAAAAACGTCTTTCAATAGATCTGGGGAGTGATTGGTCGGCACGCGGCCGGGTACTGTGCCCGGCCGCGTGCGCCTTATCCGTGCTTGTTGTTCGTCGCTTGATCGTCGACGAGTTCATACCACATGGCATTGAGGACAGCGAAAGCGGCGGCCAGAGGAAAGCCGAGAAGCCAGGCGAAGTACCACATGCGGAATCTCCTTGAAGGTTAGTAGGCGTGACCGCCCTTGTCGTTCACCGTCCGGGCGTCGACCTTGCCCCACAGCACCCGATAGACCCAGGTGGTGTAGAAAAGGATGATCGGAAGAAAGATCAGCGTCGCGGCCAGCATGACGAATAGCGTCATATGGCTTGACGACGCGTCCCAGACCGTGAGGCTGGAGCGTGGATCGAGCGAAGAGGGCAGGAGGAAGGGAAACATCGAGACACCGACTGTCGAGATGATGCCGAAGATGGCGAGCTTGCTGAACAGCAGTGGAGCAAGTTCGCGGCGGGCCAGCATGGCAAGCAGGGCGGCGACGGCACCAATGAAGCCGATTATCGGAGAGGCCATCATCCAAGGATGGCTGCCGTAATTTGCGAACCAGGCACCGGCACTATGATCGACAGTCTTCAAAAGCGGATTGGACGGACCGATCGGATTGATCTGGCTGGTAATGCTATAGCCGTCGACGCCATACCAGAGAGCAAGGCCGCCAAGGGCAAACAACACGATCGTTACGAGCGCTGCCAGACTGCCGTAACGGCGTGCTCTTTCTGCGACATCGCCGCTCGTCTTTAGTTGCAGCCACGCGGCGCCATGCATCGTGAGCATGGAGACCGAGAGAAGGCCGCAGAGCAGCGCATAAGGGTTCAGAAGTGCGAAGAACGACCCTTCATAGTAGATGCGCATGTCGTCATCGAAGCGGAAGGGCACGCCCTGCAGCACGTTGCCGACCGCCACGCCGAAGATCAGCGAGGGAACGAAGCCGCCGATGAACAGCGCCCAGTCCCAACCGGCCTTCCAGCGGGCGCTTTCGCGCTTCGACCGGTATTTAAAGGCGACCGGCCGCAGGATCAACGCAAACAGAATGGCGAACATGGCAAGATAGAAGCCGGAGAAGGACACCGCATAGAGCGGCGGCCAGGCGGCGAAGATGGCGCCGCCTCCAAGCAGCAGCCAGACCTGGTTGCCTTCCCAGGTCGGGCCGATCGAGTTGATGGCAATGCGCCGCTCCGTATCCGTCCTGGCGACGAAGGGAAGAAGCGTGCCGACGCCGAGGTCGAAACCGTCGGTCACGGCAAAGCCGATCAGCAAGACGCCGAGGAGCAGCCACCAGATGATGCGCAGGGTCTCGTAGTCGATTAATTCATGAAGGATCATGGCAGGTTACTCCGCAGCGGGAATGAGGGTTTGGGAGATGAGGCCGGCTTCCTGCTCGTCGTCCGCTTCCGGACCCTTGCGAATGCCCTTCACCATCAGGCTCATTTCGACGACGATCAGCGCAGTGTAGATCGCCGCGAAGCCGAGGATGGTCAGAAGCACGGTGCCGGCGCCGAGATTGGAGACGGCAGCAGCCGTCGGCAGCACGCCTTCGATGATCCATGGCTGGCGGCCGAATTCGGCAACCACCCAGCCCAATTCGATGGCGACCCAGGGCAGCGGGATGGCGAAGACGGCAATCCGCAGCAGCAGCGGATAGCGGTCGAGCTTGCGCCGGGCCGACAGCCAGAAGAACACCGTCATCAGCAGGATGAAGAACATGCCGAGACCGACCATGATGCGGAAGGACCAGAACAGCGTCGGCACATGCGGAATGGTGTCACGAGCCGCCTGCGCGATCTGCGCGTCAGTCGCCTGCCGGGGATCGTCGACATAGCGCTTCAAGAGCAGCGCATAGCCGAGCTGATGACCGATATCCGCGAAGGAGGAACGTGCCTGCTCGGCGGCCGGGTCCTGTACTGCCGTACCGGCGGCCACCGGCTTTGCCGCGCGGATCTTCATCAGCGCGTCATAGGCCTTGATGCCGTCGCGGATGCGGGTCTCCGCTTGCTTCTCGAGCGTGTCGATGCCGGAGATCTCCGTCGTCAGCGATCGCGTGCCGATCAGGCCCATGACCCAGGGAATATGCACGGCATAATGGGTCTCGCGCGCCTCCTGGTCCGGAAAACCGAAGGCGGTGAAGGCAGCCGGCGCCGGCTCGGTCGTCCACATGCCCTCGATCGCCGCGAGCTTCATCTTCTGATGCTCGGTCGTCAGATAACCGCTCTCGTCGCCAAGCACGACCACCGACAGTGCCGAGGCGAGGCCGAAGGAGGCCGCGACCGTCATCGAGCGCTTGGCGATCTCGATATGCCGGCCTTTCAGCATGTACCAGGCCGAGACGCCAAGCACGAAGACCGAGGCACAGACGTAGCCTGCCGAAACGGTGTGGACGAATTTCGCCTGGGCGACCGGATTGAAGACGACATCGAAGAAGCTGGTGATCTCCATGCGCATGGTCTGCGGATTGAGCGCCGAACCCACAGGGTTCTGCATCCAGCCATTGGCGATCAGGATCCACAGTGCCGAGAAGTTCGAGCCGAGCGCGACAGCCCAGGTCGCCACCAGATGGCCGACCTTCGACAGCTTGTCCCAGCCGAAGAAGAACAGGCCGACAAAGGTCGCTTCCAGGAAGAAGGCCATCAGGCCTTCGATCGCCAGCGGTGCCCCGAAAATATCGCCGACATAATAGCTGTAGTAACTCCAGTTCATGCCGAACTGGAATTCCATGACGATGCCTGTGGCGACACCGAGCACGAAATTGATGCCGAACAGTGTCCCCCAGAACTTCGTCATCTGCCGCCAGATCTGCCGGCCGGTCATGACATAAGTCGTTTCCATGATGGCAAGCAGCACGGACAGGCCGAGTGTCAGCGGCACGAACAAGAAGTGATACAGCGCCGTCATGGCAAACTGCAGACGCGATAGCGCCACGATATCAAGTTCCATAGTCTTTCTCCAACGCCTCAAAGGGTGGTTGATGCACCTTGGCCTCGAACGGCCTCGGTTATGATTGATCGATCAGACGTCTCAGTCCTGCCTCAGCCGGGCGAGCGCTGCGTCGAATTTGGGTTCTCCTCGCCGCGCGGTCGCGACGATGCGGCCGTTGTCGAGAACGACGATCCGGTCGGCGATCTCTGCTTCACGGCGAATATGGGTGGCGATTACGAGCGACCGGCCGCAACCGTGACCGGCAAGGCGCCGCATGACATCCCGTCCGGTTTCGCGGTCGAGACCTTCGGTCGGCTCATCGAGCAGCCAGAGTTTGGCGCCGCGCAGGAACAGACGGGCAAGCGCCAGGCGACGGGATTGTCCGCCGGACAGACCAAGGCCGCCTTCACCCAGGCGCGTGTCGATGCCTTTCCGCAGGGCCAGTGCATCTTCAAGGAGGCCGGCATCCGCAAGCGCGGTGTAGAGCATCTCGTCGTTTGCATCCGGAGCAGCAAGACGCAAGTTATCTCGCAGACTGTCTTGGAACAGCTCCGTGCGCTGGGTCAGCATCGCGGCCGTTACGGTTTCGACCGTGCCTCTTTCGGTGGCGAGTTCGCCGGCGAGAATGGCAAAGAGGGTTGATTTTCCGGCTCCGCTCGGGCCGATCACTGCGAGATGCTCGCCCAATGCCAGAGAAAGCGTGATATCCTCAAGCGAAGCCATCGCCGCTCCGTCATATCGGGCGGAGACACCGGAGACCCGGACGGCCAGGCCTTCTGGCGGCATCAGATGTGCAGGGGGGTGAGCGGTCTGTACCAGGCGAGGTGAAAGGCGGCGGGCGGCAAGCACGGTACGGCCGAGTTCCAGCGCCCCACGGCGCAGTGCTGCAAAGGGTTCGAGCGCCGCGAGGGCAATCAGCAGGCCGAGTGCGGCAACCGGTGCACCGATAATGCCGCGTTCGGCCAGCGAGGTGACTATCAGCAAACTGCCGGACAGCAGCGCTGCGGAGGCAAGGCCAAACCCCACTGTTACTCCGCTTTCGATCCGGTTCAGTCTGTCGTCTGCCTCGCGCAGGCGGCGATCGGCGGCAGCGATCGCTGAGCATTGGGCCTGCAATCTCCCGGCCATGACGAGTTCGGTCTGTCCGGCGACGAGATCGACCGCGCGCGAGCGCAGCGCCTCGATCGCATGTGCGCGCCGCCGCGCCGGTTTTAGTGCCAAGCGTCCCGCAATGATTGGAATGCACAGACCGGCAGCGAGCAACCACAGGCCGGCGAGCAGACCGAACGGAACCGACAGAAGCATCAGCGCGATGCTGACCGCCAGGCCCGAGACGATAGCGACAGCGGCCGGCACCAGGACACGCAAATAGAGGGAATCGAGCGCATCGATATCCGCCGTCAACCGAAAAAGCAGCTTGGCTGGCCTGCGCATCAACATCGTTGCCGCATTGGGTGCCGCCCAGCCGCGAAAAAGATTTTCGCGCAGCGCGGCAAGGACGCCGAGCGTCGCATCATGGGTGGTCAGCCGTTCGCCATAGCGCGCAGCGGTGCGAAGGATCGCCAGTAGCCTGATGCCCGCCGATGGAGCAAAGACATCGAAGGTGATGGCTGTCGCCGTCAGGCCAGCGAGCGAAGCCGCCGTGATGAACCAGCCCGAGAGCCCGAGGAGTGCGATGCCGGCGAATACGGTCAGGGCTGACAAGAGTGCGCCGAGAAGCAATGCGCGCCCGCGCGCTGCCAGGAAAAGGCGAAAGACGGGATAGAGGGCGGAGAATGTCGATGTCATGCCGCTTCCTCCCGGGCCGATGCGTCAATATGGATGATCCGGTCCATCCTTGCGGCCAGAGCCGGATCATGGGTGGCAACAACAAGCGTCCGTCCATGCGCAACGGCCAACAATGCGTCGGTGACATCGCGCGCGGTTTCTGCGTCGAGATGAGCGGTCGGCTCGTCCGCGAGGATGATGTCGGCATGCGGGGTCGCGGCAGCGCGGGCAATCGCCAGCCGTAGGGCCTCGCCTCCGGACAGCCCCGCCCCACCTTCGCCGATCGGCGCCCCGCCGCGCTGAATTGCGATCCGCCGGAGAGAGGCAAGATCGATTGCTTGTTGTACGTCATATGGACTGACTTCGGGGCGGCCGAGCGTGACGTTGCTGTTCATCGTGCCGGCAAAAATATGCGGCCGTTGCCCGATCCAGGCCATCCGGGCGCGCAGTGTCGCGGCGGAATCGTCATCAAGCCGCTCTGCGCCGACATGGATCGTACCGCTCTGCGGAGGGGCCAGACCCGCGATCAACGACAGCATCGTTGTCTTGCCCGCACCGCTTGCTCCCAGGAGCGCCACGTGTTCGCCAGCTGCGATTGCAAGGCTGAGATCATCAAAAACAGGCGCAAGGTCGGGACGATGCCGGAAACAAAGGCCACGGATGTTGATTGTCGGCAATGGACGATCTCGGCCGGTTTCCATCGCCTTCTCGTCGCGCCAGCCCGACATAACCATACCAGTACCGGACAGTGCGTCGAGCGCCTCCAGCGCCGCTTCTCCGGCCGCCCGGTCGTGCCAGACTGCCGACAGTTCGCGCAACGGCTCGAAGAAGCTCGGAGCCAGCAAGAGAATGAATAGGCCCTGGGTCAGGCTCAACCGGCCGGACCATGTGCCGACATCGATCGCGCCGAGCAGGCTGAAGCCGACATATACGGCCACTGCGGCAACGCCCAGCGCGGCGAAAAGCTCCAGTACCGCGGAGGATAGAAAGGCAATTTTGAGCACAGCCATGGTTCTTATTCTGAGCTGTTCGGCATCGGCCCGCAGCCGCAAGGCGGTACGGTCGACAGCGCCGAGTGCGCGAATGGTGGCAAGCCCGCGCAGCCGGTCGAGCAGAAAGGCATTGAGCCCGCCGGTCTCAGTCAGTTGTTTCTCGCTCGCCGCCTTGGCGCGCCAACCGATCAAGGCCATGAACACCGGGATTAAAGGCGCCGTGAAGAGCAGAATAAATGCGGCTATCCAGGAAACCGGCGCAACGCAGATAAGAATGACAAGTGGTACCGCACTCGCCTTCAGCTTTGCGGGACGGAAGCGGGCAAGGTAGGGCACGATGGTTTCGGCCTGCTCGGCGATGAGACTGGCGGCAAATCCGGATGCCGCACGGTTACTGTCCAATGGTGAGCGGGCGGCAAGGGCTGTCGCCGCAACGTTGCGCCGAAGGGTTAGTTCGATGCGCGCTGCTTTAAAGGCCAAACGTCCGCCGAGCGCGTCCAGCCCAGCGCGGAGTGCGCCAAGAAGAAAGATGAGGAGGGCCGGTATCGCCATGGCGGGTATGCTATGTCTGTCGGCGATCACACCTATCCCGCTGGCAAGCAAGGCAGCCTGGGGAATCCAGAGAAGGGCTGACAGGGTCTGCACGAGCGCAGCCAGTGATAGCTTGGCGGGAACTATCCTTCGCGATGGGACCTCCGTAGATCCCGATCGGGTCGAGACTTTGGCGACCTCGGTATCAGGCTCTTGTCCGGCTTCCGGTATTGCTCCTAGGTCGAAGAAAGCGCTGGTCATCACCTTACCCCTTGTCGGTGGGTGTGTTGTTCGTGCGCCTCCGGCTGAGCGAAACCATGGGTTTGTTCAGCTCCTCGACAAGTCCGAAATGAGGAATGAAGGATTGGACGAAAGGCGGAGGCATCGCGGTGATTGCCATTGCTGCCTTGCCTTCCGCCGGTTCAGAAGACCGGGCATTTCGTTCGAAAGCTTTGGCGAATGTGATGTCACTCATGCGTCGGTCCAGGCCGTTTGCGTATTGGTCTTGACGTTTTCTAGTTTGCCTGAGCGGACCTCGCTTTGACTTAGGTCAACCTCGAGAATTATGGGAGAGATAGGCCTTGCCACGCGCGCCCACCATTGCCGCAAGATCCCAGTCGTCACGAACAAATAGGTTCTGGTCGCGCTAGGCGCCCGAATAGCGACTAAACGGTCGGGACGGGGTTCGAACCAATCGATCGCCACCCGCCCCGCCGTCCTCCCTTACGCCGATAGAGATTGCACTGTTCAGACTGTTTCAGTCGGCGCCGGCATTGCAACGCCAAGATAGGGGTCGATCCATGCGATCTGATCGGTAACAGACTTGACGCCTGGCACGTTCTCCGCCGCAACCTTGGCAGCCAGTCGTTCTCGTTCGTCGAAGATACTACCGGATAGTTCGACAACGCCGTTCTGAACGCTCACCTTTATGAAGCCATTCTGGCTCCAGCTCTGATGCGACAGTTCCGCAATGACCGCCTCGGCGATCTGATCGTCGCTGGCCTGCGCCTTCTCCTTTGGCAGCATGTTGGCCAATGCCCTTAACAGATCCGATCGGCAGACGATGCCGATCACTTTGCCTTGTACGACGACGGGCAATCGCTTGATCCCATGCTTCTCCATCAGACCGACGGCATCGGTGAGCGCGGCTTTGGGGGCAATAGTGACAACTTCCGACGTCATCACTTCTCCAACGCTACGGCCATGCGAAAGAACATACTCATCAGCAAGCTTGCCGGGGCTGGTCAGAAACTCGAGCAGCCAGGATCGCTTGCGCTCCGTCTGCAATTCCCCGCGGCGAAGGAAATCGCCTTCGCTGACAATGCCGACAAGCTGTCCGCCGGCATCGACGACCGGAAGACCGCTGACGTGACGGTCGAGCATAATTGTGGCCGCGTCCACGACAGATGTCTTGGGGCTTACGGTGATAGCTGGCGCGTTCATGATTTCTTGAATGAGCATAGTCGTCTCCGGGCGATTATTTGGCTTGTGGTTGCCGATAGGGGTGGTCGTTCTATGCCGAGAAAGTTATGGCGTGCAGGATGGCTATGCTTTGATCGACATCAAATGAGCAGGATTAGTTGAGGTCATTGGCAAGCTTTGTTTGCGCGACAACCGACCGCTTGCTTGAAAGCAGTGCGGCAACTTCAAAATGACCACAGCGGGAGAATCGCGGGGCGGCTGCTATGAGACGAACATCATTATGGCTGCGACCGCCATCAATACGACCGTGGCCCAGCCGATGCATGCCGCCAATATCCCTATCGTGTATGGACCCATGACCTTTGGGTTTGCCGCCAACAACAGAATGACGGCAATCAGGGGAACCGCCAGCAGCCCATTTATGACGGCGCTCCAGAACAGTGCGCTCATCGGATTGATCGGCGAATATTGTATGACCAGAGCCAGCAACACACTTATGGCGATCACACCGTAAAAGCCTCGGGCATCATTAGGAGTGCGCTCCAGTCCGAATTTCCAACCCATGGCCTCTGCAAGTGCATAACCGGCGGAACCTGCGAGAACAGGCACGCCGATGAGGCCGACACCTAAAATTCCGAGCGCGAAGATAAGGGCGGCAAACGGTCCAGCCAGTGGCCGCAGCGCGCTTGCCGCTTGCGCGGCGGTGTCGATCTGCGTGATGCCGGCGACATTCAGCGTCACGGCGGTTGCCAGTATGATGAAGAAAGCCGTGAGGTTGGAGTAGAGCATGCCGCTCCAGGTATCCCAGCCAATCCGTCGGAGCTCTTTGGGGGCTGACGCATTGTCTTTGGACAAAGCCGTCGCATTGGGTTGCGCGTTCATATCCTCCACCTCCTCTGATGCTTGCCAGAAGAAAAGATAGGGGCTGATTGTGGTCCCGAAGACGCCGACGACCACAGCGGCGTAGGCTGGTGTCGGGGTGATGGTCGGCCAGATTGTTCTCAAGGCGACCTGCTGCCAGTCGATATGAACGGTGAAAAGGACGGCCGCATAGGCCAGGAGCGAAACTGTCAGCCACTTCAGGAACGCGACGTAGCGGTGGTATGGGATGAAGACCTGAAGCGCGAGCGTCCCGAAGACGAAGAACATCGTCATCAGATGGCGGTTGAAGCCTGTGACCAACTCCGCGACTTCACCCATGGCCGCAACATCTGCGGCGATATTCAGAATATTGGCGATCAGAAGCGAGAACACCACGGCATAGAGCACGAAGGGCGGGAAGGTTTCCTTTATGTTTGCCGCCAAGCCCCGCCCGGTCACACGCCCGATCCGCGCGCAAGTCGCCTGGACGACGGCCATCATCGGAAACGACACCGGCATGGTCCAAAGCATGTTCAGGCCAAACTGCGCGCCTGCCTGGGAGTAAGTCGCGATGCCGCTCGGGTCATCGTCGGCAACGCCGGTAATGAGACCCGGCCCGACGCTGGCGAGCGGGTGCTCGCGCAGGCGAGCCAGCCGACCCGATATGCGCGAACGCCACGAGGTTTGTTGAACAGTGGTGAGTTCCTGTGTCATCGGCCATCGTCGGGCGTGGCTGAGAAGCCGACAACGTTCGAAGGCGAGAGTATTGTCCGATCAACATATCCGCCGACACCTCGAATGTTCTCCACAAGTATCCGGATCGCCTGACGTTGGATATCGGAATCGAGGTTTCCGCGCACCTCCACCTGTCCGTCTTTAACGGTGACGTCGACCCTGTCGCTCCCGATCCCAAGATCCGTTACCAACCGGGTTCTGATGGCGAGCCTCACGGCATCGTCACCAATGGCGACATTTTGAACAGGCGCGTCAATGATCAGGTTGAGCAGATCGCTCCGACTGACGATACCGACAAGGCGATGCTCATTGATGACCGGAACTCGTTTTATCTTGTGAGATAACATCAGGCCGCCAATCCGCCCGACATCCGTATCCGGCGCGACGCTTATAACGTCGTGGCTCATGGCCTCGCCGACCGACCAGCCGTACATTTGAATATAGGTGCTCAAACCATGCTGATCGTCCTGTTTCAGGGTGCCATTCACAGCCGACGCGCAATTATTGCCAAAGCGTCGCATGAGATCCCCTTCGGTCAGCATGCCACACACCTTGCCATCGTCATCTATTATCGGCAAGCCGCTGATATCATTGGCGCGCATCAGCAATGCCGCATTTCGAACGTTCATTGTCGGCGGTGCCGTGATGACGTTCCGTGTCATGATGTCCTTCGCTTGCATTGCTCTCATCCCTGGTTGCTATGGATATTCCTGTTACAGTTGTGCTTATGGAAGCTGTAGCGCGGCGAAATGAACATCAGGCGTTCCCCGAGCCGCTCGATCTTCCGAGCGATCAGCAGGCATGTTTTCGGGTTTTCTCCAGATCGATCGCTTGTTCTTGTGCGCAAGCCAGCAAACCTTCCGCATATTTCTCGGCGGACTCAGTGTCGGTTCCGCACAATCTGGCATCATGGCATTTTCGATCGATGGCGTGCCGCATCGCTTTCATGAGATCGCCTCTCTCGCCGACGTCATGAAGGCGTATCAGCCGAGTGAGCGCCGTCAGCGCGATGAGTTCGAGGATCATCATGCGGCCTTCTACATCGCCGAGGGAGGGGATGGCTCTAGAAGCTGCACCGCCGAGGCTATCGCGCTTGGCTCTGAGCATTGGCTTGTTCCTTCATGGGTTGTTTGCATGAAACAGTTTGCCAACAATCGTTGCAGCGGCATTGATCGGTATCAATGATGCAAGGAATCTTCCGGCCACCCGAAAGTGTTAGTCAGGCGATTTATCTCTTAGGACAACTGTGTATTGGAGGCTGGTCTTGCCTCGGTATTCCTGCGGTGCCTGGATGAACCATTCTCCAATTCAGACGATAATCCCAAAACGCGCAATGCATTCAAGATGACCGCGACGTCGATGGCTTCCTGCAGCAGAGCCCCATGCAGCGGCGGCAGATATCCAAACGCTGCGGCGATCATGCCGGCGACCGAGAGGCCAAGCCCCACCATGATGCTTTCGCGCGCGATCGTAACGGTCCGGCGTGCGACGACCAGCGCATTTGCCAGAGGATCGAGCCGATCGACGAGCAGGACGACGGATGCCGCCTCCGAAGACGCTGCTGCTCCGCGTGCGCCTAAGGCAACACCCACGTCCGCGGCCGCCAGCGCCGGAGCATCGTTGACGCCATCCCCCACCATCATGACCGGGCCGAAGCTTCTCGCCGCAACGACAGCGTCAACTTTCGAAGCGGGCGTCTGTTCGCCGAGCACCCGTTCAATGCCAAGTATGCTGCCGACATGCGAGGCAACATCCAAACGATCGCCGGAAGCAAGAATGATTTTCTCGATTCCAGCGCTGCGCAATCGCTGCAGAACGCCCACCGCTTCCGCACGCACCGGATCGGCCATGATGATACTTCCTGCAACCATACCGTCGATCGCGACCGTCACAACAACCTCGCCGGCGCGATGATGACCTTCAACGGTGTAGGATGGGCGCTCAGAGCTTCGACTTTTCACGAACCGGTCGCCGCCGACCACAACTCGGCGTCCATCGACCGTTCCTTCAAGCCCGGTTCCACCGATCTCTTCGACGTCGGTCGGCGGCGAGAGTGTCAGATGGCGCGCCTGCGCTTCTGCAATCAGCGCGGCCGCCATGACATGACTCGAGGCTTGATCAACCGAAGCGGCAAGACGCAACAACTCGTCCTTGTCGATCCAGTCGCTACAGCGAATGGCCACGATTTGTGCCTTACCGTGTGTGAGCGTGCCGGTCTTGTCGAGCACGGCAACCCGCACTCGGCTGAGAGCTTCAAGAGCGCCACCGTCTTTTACCAGGCAGCCGATCGAGGCGCAGCGCGAGATGCCCGACATAAGCGCGACCGGGACCGCCAGGATAAGCGGACATGGCGTCGCTATGACCAGTACCGCCAAGGCGCGCCGCGGATCGTCGGACAACAGCCAAGACGACGACGCTATCGTCACCGCCATGAGCAGAAACACCAGGCCATAGCGGTCGGCGAGGCGTGTCATGGGCGCTTTGCTGTTCCGCGCCGTCTCGACGAGGCGCACGACCGCAGCGTAGGTGCTCTCAGACGCGGGGCGCAGTGCCTTGAGGGTAAACACAGGACCTATCGATGCGCTCCCGCTTAGAACCTCTTCGCCGGTCAGATGATCCACCGGCAGCGCCTCGCCCGTCAACGCTGACTCATCGAGGACAGCTCGGGGAGACAGGAGAATGCCATCAACGGGCAGAACTTCGCCTTGGCGAATCATGATGCGATCGCCTGCGCCGATCGCCTCGATCTGGATCAGTTCCAATTGGTCGCCAGAATAACGAAATGCAGTTCGTGCCACTCGTCCGACAAGGGCCGCCATTTCACGAGCTGCGCGGCCGGATGCATATCCTTCCAACATCTGTCCGCCCGCATACATCAGGGCTACGACATTGGCGGCCAGATACTCACCAAACAAGAGCGCGAATGCCATTGACAGAGCGGCCAAGATATCGAGCCCAAAATCGCCGCGGCGCAAGGAACGGAAAGCCTGCAGCAACAATGTAGCCAGGATCGGCAAGGTAGCGAAAGTCCAGATAAGAGAGGCAAGCGCAACACTGTCGATCGATAGAAGGGTCAAGCCTGCGAGAAGCCCAGATGCTGCGATCAGCAACAACAATGCCCCTTCGATCTTCAGCGAGGATGTGAGAATGCTGATCACTCCGACGAATGGCATGTTTTGCTCCGGTGCTGCCTGTAGCCGATATGCGGCTCAACCAATCGGCTCATTGAAGCCGGATTCCTCGGAACAGACATTGATCCGTCGCAATGTGGCCGGCTCCCTCTCTGCCAAGTATCGAACTTCTTTTTTGATCGCCTTTCGCGTGTCACGGCTGGTTGACCTTGATCAATGAAGCGATCCTCGCGCGGCCCTATGCTTCTTCAGTCAATAGAGTTTTAAGGAGGTGGCCATGGACGACATCGCTCTCAGACAGAATATTCTGGATGAACTGGAATTCGAGCCGAGAGTGGATGCGGCCGATATTGGTGTCGTCGCACGCGACGGCATCGTCACTCTCACCGGACATGTTGGCACATATGCGGAAAAGGATGCTGCCGAGAAGGCCGTGAGACGCGTCAAAGGCGTCCGCGCCATAGCCCAGGAAATGGACGTTCGGATCTTGGGTCCAAGGCGCACCGATGACGACGACATTGCCCGTCGCGCTGTCAAAATGGTGGACTGGAATATCTCCATTCCAAAGCAAATGGTGCAGATCCGCGTATGCAAGGGCGTCGTCACGCTTACCGGCAAGGTGGAATGGCAGTACCAAAAGAATGCTGCCGCTGCCGCTGTCAGGGATCTCGCCGGAGTCGTCGGCGTCTCCAATCTCATAGATGTCGTTCCCGGCATCAGCGCCGACGACGTCAAGAGGCGCATTGAAAATGCGCTGGAACGCGACGCGGAATTAGAAGCCCAGGCAATCCGGGTCGATGTTTCCGATGGCAAAGTCACCTTGAAGGGCAACGTCAGGACCTTGTCCGAGCGTCGTGCGGCGGAACGTGCCGCATGGTCGGCTCCCGGCGTCCACACGCTCGATGATCAGCTGTCCATCAGCTGATCCGCCTTCGACATTAAGAGAGGATGCAAAAACATGAGCACGGATTGCACACGAACGGGGGAAGCTCTGCTTGCAGGTGCAGGATATCCCCTCCCGCACCACCAGGACTGCGACTTTCGCCTCGACCGAGCAGACAGCGACGAATGGGAGATTGCGGTCCTGTCGCCTTGCGCCCAAGCGTGGGTTCGCGACGAACTGTGCTATCCTTTGGGCCAATCTCTGGGCGGCAGCTTCAAGGTGGACATACTGAGTGCGGACCGGTTTCTGAAGCAGGCGCGCGCGCGAGGATTTCGAACCGAATTTGTCGGCACGGGCGGTAAGGATCTCTTTTGAGAGGTGGGGGCATGTATAAGACAATCGTCTGTGCCATTGGTCCTGGATCGAAGGAGAGGGCCGAGCATCTCCTGCGTACCGCCCACGCGCTTCTCGATGCCGATGGCACCCTGCATCTCGCTCACTCCGTCGAGCGTTTTCCGTCCCTTGGGACGCAAGGACCGGATGATCGGGCTGTCTCTATCATCAGCGAGGCGGAAGAAAAGCTCTCGCAGCTTTGCAGGAAGCTTCCAATGCCGGCGCCTGTCCATGTTTCCACCGGCCGTGCCGCCGATGCGGTCCTGGCGATTGCCGCCGACGTGAAGGCCGATCTGATTGTCGTGGCCGCTCACGAGCCCGACATTCTCGATCATGTCTTTGGATCGACGGTCGATCACATTGTCCACCATGCAAAATGCTCCGTTCACATCGATCGGATTCCCCCGGCGCCGAGACAATAAATATCCAATCTATTCAGATGCTGGACTGCGTCGTCGCATTGGCCGTTCGATCATACAAGCGTAGGCTTGATGGCGTGTGTTGCGACCATTCACGGCCCTCGATCTCAAGACATATGGTTTGACCTCAGACGAGGTGGCGATACGCCGCCAGACAACAGCAAGTGCGGACGTCGACAGGATCACCGTGCCTCAACAACCTTGTGTTCAGTCAATACGGGCCATCCGTCGCCGATCTGAATGCTATCGCCGGCCTCGCACCTCATTGAGACATGTCAAAGTGTCCGTTCAAGCGCCTTGCTAAGCATGACATGTGCAACCATTCCGTTGGGATTTGCCCGCCCTTGCGTGGTTGCTGATGTTATCGCGCTGTGGAGACCATGCGCTATGAAATGGCATACATCGCATCAGTTTCCCGCGCTGAGGCTTGTCGTGCGCTCCGGTGAGAAATGCAGGGTCGTCAAAACCGTTTGGGATGCGGCGGTAACTTTGATCTCGGACTGGCCAACCGACGATGGCGAGGAATATGTCGTGGCGATCAGGGCATGCCTAGATGCCTTGCATGACGTCATCCCCCCGGAAGCGGTCAGGGAAGCTCTCATCCGCGCCGCTGCAGAAGAGCGGATCCTGTATATTTCGGTCATCGAATGACGAGGCTTTGCGCACACGAGGCTTACTCGCTTCACCCAACGACGCCGAACCTTGGCCTGTTGATGTATATCAAGGCCCCAAGTCCCAAGAGCGCCTATCAATTAGTGACGAATGCTCAGCGGAAATCTCATTGTTTGCTGTGGCTTCAGGACGATAGATTCGTGACAAGGAGAAGAACATGCGTGCAGCTTTGCTGATCGCCGTGATAGCAGGTGCTATGTTCGGTGCTTACACGTACCAATCCAGCGGCTCCGACAAACCAAAAGAACCGAGCCAACAGTCGTCGACCAATACGGGTAACGGTGCTGCCAAGCCTAAGCTCGGCTACCCAGATCCCTATATTCCCCCGACAAAGGGTAATGGCTTTTGACTTCTGACGGCATTCAAGGGATTGGTATAATGTCAATACGTAGCCCGAATATTGTGGTCAAGCGTCGGCGCCCCCCCGCGCCGAGATTGGCCAGGAGCCTATCCGAGACTTCGAACTTCCGTCCACCAGATGGGTCTCCCTCGAATACGCAAAATCTGCGAACTCGTCGGGTGCTCCATCTGTCGGCCGTTCCTTCCAACGATGTGACAGCTCGTTTGCCGTGGCTGAATGCCCGAGCCCAGGCTTCTGACGAAGCCTGACGCCCTATCGATCTTCAGGTCATCCACATCAGGCACTGCAATTTTCACAGCCATCGGCCGAATTTCTAAGACACACAGGCGGGGAATACGGTCCCTATCGATATCGGGGACCTCCTCAGGCACGCTATCGCTGTGCATCATCGATTTTTCTCTCAATATACACGCGAACACGTTCGCTGCGCGGTTGCGGCAGTTGTCTCAGACAGAACTGGTCGGACGCGAGATCCCTGATCAACATCGGCGAGAAGTGCAGTTTGCAGCACGGCTGCTCGACAGATCAATCCAGATACAGGTTTGCCACTTTCCGCAATATCCTGATCCCGGTGTCCGAGATCACCTGCGGAGGCAACGAGCCATTTTCAAGTCTCAGGAGCGAGCCGCTGGAAATGGGGCAGAGCCTGGTAATTCGCCCGCTATAGCGGTGCCAACCTGAGCGGAATTGTATATGAGGCCGTACTTCACCTGCGTCACACGCAGATCGCGATACCAGTTGACGAGATCGCCCCATGGGTCGTTTATTTTTGACAGGCCGGATACGAAGGCGACGACAGTCCCGATTTCGGTCTTCCCGCTGACCACGAAATACCCGCCCATCGCGAAGATTCCTGCGTAACCCATCTGGGTCATCAGGTTCATCATGAAATTCATCGTGAACTTGATTTTGTAGATGCTCATGTTGATGCGGAAGACACCTCCGATACGCGACGCCTGAAGGCCGTTTGTGTCAATTGCTTGCCCCATTTGGACGATATCCTCGCTGACGTTGCGCATGATGCCGATCCTTTTCCCGACACGCCGGTTGATCGCTGCCTGCATGATCGGGACGAAGCCACTTTGCGGAAGAAAGATCGTGACGACGATGATCGTCATGAGTGGCTGCAGATAAACCAGATAGCCGCAAACAGCTGTTAATATGCC
This sequence comes from Rhizobium sp. 11_C7_N12_5, assembly GCF_051811145.1. Lineage (NCBI taxonomy): Bacteria > Pseudomonadati > Pseudomonadota > Alphaproteobacteria > Hyphomicrobiales > Rhizobiaceae > Rhizobium > Rhizobium sp. 11_C7_N12_5. The sequence continues at coordinate 1,082,442 of NZ_JBPWPY010000002.1, read as the reverse complement.
GATCTGCAACAAAGGCTCCGAGACACTCGTGCCAACGAAGCCACCGACAGGCTCGGCTTCGGCCAGGATGATCGAGAGCTGGACACCTTCGCTGGCCATCATGGTGCCGTCCGTCAACGATGTTTGTGATGCCTCGAATACTTGGAGACGGAGCCATCGGACGGCCGCTTCTCCGATCCAACTGCTGTAGATATTGAGCCCAAGTTTCACGGCTCCCTCGATCAGAGCCAAAAGGACGTATATCAGCACCAGAATGGCGATCGTTCGATAGGAACCATTCTCCGTTGCTGCATTCACGATCCGTCGCTGTATCTCCAGCGGTATGGTTCCTGCCGTAAAGAGCACGATGGACAGCATTGCGACGGCCAGCTGATGCCATCCCGATACTCGAAAGACGAAACCGTAGAGCGTCCGGGGCAGAACTATTTCTTTCGGGATCTGGCGCGATGTCGCCGCCTTCGAACCTCGAAATTTTTTCAGGATGGTCATTGCGTCGCCGATTTCTCAAGCGCCGCCTGTCGCCCGGTACCGGCGATCGGCTCCACCCACAAAATGCCGATGATCGTGGCGATCATGACGATCAATATGATCAGCAATAGCTTTTGCACCGATGCCCTCCTGGCGTGCCATACAATTTGCCCTGTCTTTGGACGTTTTCACGTTCTTGCTATGCGCGCGTTGATCCGGGTCAAAGCCGAGGCAGCATTTGTGTGGGAGGAGAAGGGTGGTAGATCAAACTGCTCGCCGGAGTGATCCAGTGGCGGAAAAGGTTGCTTGAAACGCAGATGGACGCGCCGTTTCTCGGCTTCTTCTTCCGACATTGAGCTTCGAAACGAGCCCGAATTTGGATGGGCTTCAGCCATGAAAGCGATGGTTCTTCGACAAATCGGGAAACCGCTGGTATTTGTCGAACGTGATGATCCAAGGCCTGGCCCAGGCGAGCTGAGGATCAAGGTTGAGGCCTGCGCTGTCTGTCGTACTGATCTTCATGTTGTAGACGGTGACCTCGACAATCCAACGCTTCCGCTCGTACCGGGTCATGAGATCGTGGGTATTGTCGATGCTGTGGGCTCCGGCATCGCAAGCGCCAAACTTGGTCGCCGCGTCGGCGTTCCCTGGCTTGGCCACACATGCGGAACATGTTCTTTCTGTCAAATGAAGGCTGAGAACCTATGTGATCGGCCGCAATTCACCGGCTATACCCGCGACGGCGGTTTCGCGACGCATGTTGTGGCCGACGCAGCCTTTGCGTTCGATCTCGATGCGGACGCCGATCCGGTATCGCTCGCGCCACTTCTGTGCGCCGGATTGATTGGCTGGCGTTCGCTCAAGAAGGCCGGCAATGGCAAGAGCATCGGTCTCTTCGGCTTCGGCGCCGCCGCGCATATCCTGACCCAGATCTGCATCTGGCAGGGGCGTGACGTCTATGCGTTCACGCGCAGCGGCGACCATGCAGCGCAGCAGTTCGCGCTGGAGCTTGGCGCGGTATGGGCCGGCTCGTCGGAAGAGAACGCTCCAATTCTGCTCGACGCAGCCATCATCTTTGCACCCGCAGGCGATCTGGTGCCGACAGCGCTCAAGGCGGTTCGCAAGGGCGGGGTCGTTGTGTGCGGCGGAATTCACATGAGCGACATACCGTCCATGCCCTACGCTGTTCTATGGGGGGAACGCGAGCTTGTCTCGGTCGCCAATTTAACACGCGCGGACGCAGCTGAGTTTTTTCCGATTGCCCAGAGCGCCGGCGTGCGAACCCACACCACGGCCTATCCACTCGAGAGGGCCAATGAGGCGCTCGCCGATCTGCGCGCCGGGCGTCTTGTCGGTGCAGCTGTATTGGTGCCCAAGGCAAGCTGACCGGGTATAAAAACGGGCTTTACCATACTGCCGACACCATCATCCCCGGCGGAAATAAATCCGTTTCACCAGCTCGAGCGTCGCCGCGTAGATTACCGAGATCGCGATCAGCCCTCCCATCAACGGAATGGGGAGCGGTGTGAAATCGAATATGCTCGCAACCGGCGAAAAATAGGGCAACACGAGGGCGATGAGGGTGATAAGCGCCGTCGACCAAAGGAGTAGGGGACCGGGCCTATCCTTCCATGCCGCCATGGTCGTGCGAACGATCAGCATGGTCACGAGCTGCGTAATGAGTGATTCGACAAACCAGGCCGTTCGGAACTGATTGGTCGTCACGTGCACGACAAACAACAGAAATCCGAACGTCACGAAATCGAACAACGAGCTGACCGGGCCAAAGAAGATCATAAATCGTTGGATGCCACGAATGTCCCATCGCCTCGGACGCTGCACTTGCTGTCGATCGACCCTATCCGTGGCGATTGCCATAGATGGAATGTCGGCAAGCAGGTTGTTGAGCAAGATCTGTTTGGCGAGCAGCGGCAGGAACGGGAGGAACAGAGAGGCGATCGCCATGCTGATCATGTTGCCGAAGTTCGCGCTCGTCGCGATCGATATGTATTTCATGGTGTTGGCGAAGGTTCGCCGACCGTCGTCCACGCCGCGAATCAGCACGTTGAGGTCCTGTTGCAACAGCACGAGATCAGCAGCCTCCCGGGCGACATCGACTGCGCCGTCGACAGAAATGCCGACGTCGGCGTCATGGAGGGCTGGAGCGTCGTTGATACCGTCACCCATATAACCGACCACATGACCGGAACGCCGCAGCGCTTTGATAATGCGCTCTTTCTGGTTGGGATCAATCTCGACAAACAGATCTGTTTTTGGCGCACGGGCGAACAATGCGTCGCTGCTCATCGATGCCAGCTCTCCGCCGGTCAAAACATGTTTCGTTCTCAGCCCGATCGTGTCGGCCAGGTGTTTGACGATGTAGCGATTGTCGCCGGATATGATCTTGATGCCGATGCCGCGATGTTTCAGTCCTGCCAGCGCATCCTTGATGCCTGCCTTCGGCGGATCAAGAAACAGGAGAAAGCCCTCGAGGCAGAGCTCGCGCTCGTCGCCAACGTCATAAGATCCCTTGTCTTGAGCGAAGCGCCGAGTGGCGATTGCGATCACGCGAATGCCATCCTCGCCCCATTTGCGATAAAGCGCGTCGACGGCCGCACGTGACCGGTCATCGAGAGGCCCGACAGCGTCGCCTGTCCTGACGGAGGTACAGACGGAAAGGATATTGGCGACGGCGCCTTTGCAGACCATCATCGTATCCTGGCCGGCGCTATTGACGATGACCGATAACCGTTTGCGCATGAAATCGTATGGAATCTCGTCTTTCTTCACGAAGGCTTTCAGATCTGCGCCAATCTCGCCGGATGCCAGTATAGCATCGTCGAGCGGGTTTTTGAGGCCGGCCTGCAGCGATGCGTTCAAAACGGCGAGTAAGTGGACCTGCTGCGAGCGCTTGCCGCCCGGATCGACGAAATCGTCGAGTTTTATGATGCCTTCCGTCAGCGTGCCGGTCTTGTCGGTGCACAGAAGGTTCATGCTCCCAAGATTTTCAATAGCGTCGAGCCGACGAATGATGACGCCGCCGGCAGCCATGGCGCGCGCGCCGCGGGCGAGCGTCATGCTGATAATCGCCGGCAGAAGCTCGGGAGTCAGCCCGACGGCCAACGCCAGAGAAAATAGCAGTGAGTCGATCAGCGGCCGGTGCAGGAGCAGGTTGGCAACAAAGACGGTAATGACGATCACCAACATGATGCGCGTCATCAAATAGCCGAAGCGACGTATACCTCGTGAAAAATCCGTTTCGGGTATCTGTTTCGCGATTGCGCCGGCGATGGTCGCGTACTCGGTGCGTCCACCTGTTTCGACAGCGATGACAGTTGCCGTGCCGCTGCGAACCGACGTGCCGGTGAAAACGCAATTGGACCTGGCGGCGATCGGAGCGTCGGGTGGACAGACACCGGCAAGCTTGCCGACCGGGAAGGTCTCACCCGTCAGGGTGGCCTCGCTGACGTTCAAGTCACGTGACGAAAGGATCACACCATCGGCCGGCACAAGACTGCCAGCTGCAAGCTTGATGATGTCACCGGGGACGATGGTGTTTGCCGGCACGAGGGATTCTATTCCGCCCCTTACAACTGTTGCGGACAACGAAATGCTTTTCTTCAGCGCCTCCAACGCCTTCGTCGCTCCGTACTCTTGAGAAAAGCCGAGCAGACAGCTCGCAAGGACGATGAGGCTTATGATGATGGCATCATGCATCTCCCCGACCAGCGAAGATACCGTCGCGGCAAAGATGAGAATGAGAACGAGGGGATTCAGAAATTGCCGTGCCAGAATATGAAGCGCATTCGTGTGCGTCATAGCGACGACGGTGTTCGGGCCGTAGCTCCTTAACCGGTACGCTGCCTCCTCGGGGGAAAGACCTCTTGTCTGTGAGCCGAGATCGTGCAGCAGAAGGTCTTCGGCCTTCGACCAATAGGGCGAGGTCGACGTCGTTGCATCTTGGCTTGCGGAAGCCCGATCTTTAAGCGGAGCGTTCATGTCAATTGACCCCTTGAGTGTAACTGACGTTAGCCGGTCCATCCCCAGCGCTTCATTGACGCTCATCAAAACTCGCGGTTCATAGCGTTCGACGTCTTCCCGTTCAGAGACGTCGCGCGGGAGAAAACGCCGAATAGGTCGAAGCGGGCGTCAATCGAGCGACTTGCGAAACCGCATCACACTCAGTGTCAGCATTCCAGTTCCGAGGATTGCCATCGCGGCGAAATCGGGCCAGAGAACATCGATACCGGCTCCTTTGAGGAACACGGCGCGGATGACGACCAGGAAATAGCGCAGCGGATTGATGATGGTCAGCCATTGCAGGACTTTCGGCATGGCTGAGATCGGAAATGCAAATCCTGAGAGAATGAACAATGGATTGAGCAGGAAGAAATTCAACGCGAAGGCCTGCTGTTGCGTCCGCGAAAAAGCCGACAACAGAAGGCCGAGGCCGAGTGCGGCCAAGAGGAAGAGACAGGCGCCCAGAAGCATGATCCAGGGACTTCCGACAAATGGCACGCGAAACCAGAGCACCCCGATCGTCGCCACGAGAGCGATATCGCCGAGGCCGATCAGGAAAAACGGCAAGGTTTTGCCCAGGATGAATTCGAAGGGGCGAATGGGGCTGACCATGACCTGTTCGAGTGTTCCCACTTCCCGTTCACGCACGATCGCAAACGCCGTGAGGCTCATCACCTGCATCAATGTCAACGTGCCGATAACGCCGGGAATGAAGAACCAGCGATCGTCCAGGCTCTCGTTGAACCAGGGGCGCTCTTGCAGCGACACGGTGACCGTGCGAGGTGCCACTTGGGTGTCCGGGCGCCTGTCGGCTGTGGAATTTTCTGCTTCGAACTGGGCAACGATCTGACTGACATAGCCGGCTGCGATCAGTGCCGTGTTGGAATTGGTGCCGTCCACCACGACTTCGAGGGCTGCGGAGCGTCCATTGTTCAGGTCCTGCTCGAATCCGGGATGGATCAAAACCGCGACGGTTGCTTGATCCGTGTCGATATCATGGGTGATCCTGCGTTCATCGTCCGTGCGGTCGACGATGTCAAAACGCCCCGCAGCTGCGAAATGGGAGATGAGATTGCGGCTCGCCTGGCTTCGATCCAGATCGAGTACGGCGGTCGCCACATGATTGACGGTAAACGTTGCGGCATATCCATAGATGACCACCTGGAGGACCAGCGGGACGACCAGCCGGAAGATTGCCCACCGATCGCGCTTGAGTTCGATGAACTCCTTCATCAGCATGACGTATAGGCGCTCGAACATGGCTAATCCAACCGTTTGCGAAAGGCGATGGCGGCCAGATAGGCAATCACGGTTGCAAAGATCACCAGCCCGAGAAGCGGGCCTGCCAGATCCGCTAGGGAGCTGCCCTTCAGAAATATGGAACGAAGGATGCTGACATAGTACCGGGCATAAACGAGGAACGTCACGGCGCGGACGGGTGCGGGCATCTGGTCGATCGGGAAAGTGTAACCGGATAACATGGTGGTCGGCAGCATCGTAAGGATTAATGCAATCTGGCTGGCGCCGAGCTGGCTGCGAATGCGAACCGACAACAGGTATCCGATCCCCAGCACCACGACGGCAAACAGCGCGGTCGTCATCACCAAGGTCGTGACGCTGCCCCTGAACGGTACCTGAAACCAGAAAATCGTAACCAGAAGACAGAAGGCGGCGTCGATCAGTGCAATCACAAAATAGGGAACCAATTTCCCGAGCATGACTTCGAATGCAGTGACAGGGGTGGAGATAAGCTGTTCCATCGTACCCCTTTCCCACTCGCGCGAAATGGTGAGCGAGGTCAGCTGAGCGCCGACGGCGGCAAGGATGACAGCAACCACGCCGGGAATGATAAAATTACGACTTTCCAGGCCGGCATTGAACCAGACACGCAGTTGCAGATCGATCTGGCCGATGGCGTCAGGCTGTAGGCCGTGCGCTTGCGCCCATCGGTTTTTGAAATCGGTCAAGGCCTCGGCAATCACCCCTTTTGCATAACCCGTCGCTATATTCGTGGTATTAGCATCGGTGCCGTCGAATATCGTCTGGATGTTGGCCTTGCCGGCGGAACTCATGCTCTTCGTGAAGGTTACGGGAATGACCAGCGCGCCGATGCAGGTGCCGCGGTCGATGGCCTGTCGAATCGCGCGGTCGCTGTCGAGCGCGTGGACCGCTTCAAACCATCCCGATGCTACGAAACGGCTGGTGAGATCACGGCTGGTCTGACTGTTTTCCTGATCGTAGACGCAAAGGGAGACGTTTTTGATGTCCAGGCTGACGCCGTAGCCGAGCAGCGCCATCTGCAACAGCGGCATCAACAACGCTATCGCAAGACTGCGTGGATCACGGCAGACTTGCAGTGTCTCCTTGTAGGCAATGGCGAACAATCGACGTCCATTCATGGATGAGCGCCTTCGACGTGGCCGCGGGAGACAAGCTGGACGAAAACGTCCTCCAGACTTGCCGAGATGCGATTGGGGGAGCCGGCGATGATGCCGCCTTGGCTAAGCAATAAGGGAAGACCTATCGCCATGGCGCTATCGCGGAGCAAAACATGCAATTTGTCTCCAAAAATTGCTGCATCGATCACGCCTGGGGCCTGCCGCAGCTTTGCAAGGCCGGCTCCCAACATGTTGCAGGAGATCTCGAACAATTCGCCACCGAGTTCGCGCCCTCGCAGTTCGCCCGGGCTTCCGAGAGCAACCAGTTTGCCCGCATTGATCAGCGCAATTCGGTTGCAATACTCGGCCTCGTCCATGTAGTGCGTCGACACGAGGATGGTTACGCCGCTACCGGCCAGATTGTGGATCATGTCCCAAAAATGACGCCGTGCTTCAGGCTCGACGCCCGAGGTGGGCTCGTCGAGAAACAGGACTGGCGGACGGTGCAGAATAGCGCAGCCGAGCGCCAGCCGCTGCTTCCAGCCACCAGCCAACGTTGCGACGAGAGCGTCTTCACGGCCTTCTAGGCCGGCGGTGGCTATCGCCTGCGCCATTCGCGAGGCCATTTCCCGGCGGGGAACGTGATACATCCCACCGAAGAATCGCAGGTTTTCCCTGACCGTAAGATCGGAATAAAGAGAGAATTTCTGCGACATGTAACCTATATGCGCGCGAACATCTTCAGGACGGCGTGCAACGTCATAACCCGCGACGAATGCCGATCCGGCGCTCGGCCGTAGCAGGCCGCAAAGCATGCGCAGCGTCGTCGATTTGCCCGCGCCGTTCGGACCGATGAATCCGACGATTTCACCCTTGGTGATGGTAAGATCAAGGTCGTCGACGGCCACAAATGTGCCGAACCGTTTGGTAAGTCCCTGCATCTGGACGGTTGGTGCCGATGGTGTCGGATCAATGTTATCCATCCCGCCGCTCCTTGCCCAGAAGTGCGACGAAGACATCCTCGATCGCCGGCTCGACCGGCGTGATCGCCATCACGGGGATAGCGCGCCCGGCGAGCCGCTCACGCAGTTCGGGTTCTCGCATGTCGGCGTCGTCTACCCGGACATTGACCCTGTCTCCCATCAGAAGCAGGCCAAGAACGCCAGGAGCGCCCACCAAGGCATCGCGTGCAGCGCGAGGATTGTCGGCAGAGATGGCAAGAAGGGCACCCGGCATCGCTTGTTTCAATTTCGCCGGCGTGTCGCAATGATGTATTTCGCCGCCGCTGACGAGCGCCAGGCGCGAACAGCGCTCGGCCTCATCCATGTATGCCGTTGAAAGGATGATGGTGACGCCTTCTTCGCGCAGGCCATAAAGGATCGCCCAAAAGTCCCGGCGTGAGACAGGATCGACTCCAGTTGTGGGCTCGTCGAGGAGCAGGACTTTCGGGGTGTGTATGAGTGCGCATATGAGCCCCAGTTTCTGTTTCATGCCGCCGGAGAGCTGACCGGCAAGACGGTGTTCGAAGCCACGAAGCCCGGCTGCATCCACAAGTGCCCCGGTACGTTCTCGGCGGATCGCCCGCGGAACGGAAAACAGCTCCCCATAGAAGAAGATGTTTTCGGCAACGGTCAGATCCTCATAAAGCCCGAAGCGCTGCGGCATATAGCTGATCTGCGATTTGGCCAGCTCCGGCATTGCAACGACGTCGATACCCTCGATGGTGACGGTGCCTGCATTCGGTCGCAGCACACCGGCGAGCACGCGCATGATGGTGGTCTTGCCGGCACCGTCCGGCCCAACTAGCCCGAATATCTCGCCACGCGCGATGTCGAGGTTGACGTTACTCACGGCCGACAGCGAACCGAAACGGCGAATGAGGCCCTGCACGTGGACAGCGATGTCGGTTGCCGCGCCGATCATTGGCCTGACGCCAGGAGAGAAATGGTCGCATCGGCCGGCATGCCTGGCAGCAATTCATGTGTCGGGTTGTCGATCTCGATGCGGATCCGGTAGACAAGCGTGATGCGTTCGGCGTGGGTCTCGACGGTTTTCGGCGTGAACTCAGCCTGCGGGGAGATGAAGCTAATTCGGCCCTTATAGATTTTACCAGGATAGGTATCGGTGACGACGTCCACCGCTTCACCCAGCCGCACCTTGCCAATATCGGGGCCGTTCACATAAGCGCGAAGCCAGATGTGATCGAGGTCATCAAGTGTGAGGATGGCGACGCCCGGAGCGGCAAGTTGACCGAGTTCGGCTTCGCGAACGGCGACAACCCCGGTGAAAGGGGCGCGAAGCGTGGCGTAGGCTAGAGTCATTTCGTCCAGCTTGATCCTCGCTTCAGCTGTCGCGACGCTTTCCGTAGCGAGCCGGACGTTGGCTTCTGCCACCCCGACCAGGGCTTGATCGTGCGCAAGAAGCGCTGAAGATTGCTGTTGCGCGGTCAATGCGAGATCTCGTGTCTGCTGCGAGACAACGTCACTCTTTGCCAGAGTTTCCGCGCGAGCGAAGTCGCGCTGTTTCTCGGCAAGATCGAATGTGTCGCTCACAACGCTATGCTGGGCAGCCGAGAGATTACTTTGGTTGACGCTGACCTGGGCAATTGCGACGTTGAGATTGGTGTGGTCTATTGCCAGCTGCTGTCGATAAAGACGGTCGTCGATCCGTGCGAGCACCGTGCCGGCCTCGACACGCGCCCCTTCGTCGAAAGGAAGCTCAATGATCGGAGCCTGTACTTGGGTAAAACTCAGGACGCTCTGATGTGCTTCGATATTGCCGGAGATCGTGATGTGGTCAACTGCGAGGGAGGGGCCGAATAGGGCATTTTGGAGCGGCTGCCGATACCAGAAGCCTAAACCGGCCATTGCAACGATGATCGCGACACCCGCAGCCAAGCGACGGTTTCGACGCATTCGCTCTCCAGCCCTATGATCTGCAGCTCGTCCAGTGATTGGATCATGCGGTGATCCATCGGGGGCGGGTGCGATCTTCATCGTCGCGATATCCCTCTGTCGATCGATCCCCTCCGCTTTGTTGACGGCGGGTTCAATCGATTTCTCCGCGGAGTTTTTGGTGGTTTCGTCAGTTTCAGTTGGCATCAGCGTTCACCTCTAATGCCTTGCTAACCATTGCACGGCGCGCGCGCCTTGACCTTTGTCAACAGGCGATCGTCTGAACGCGTTGGCTGCGGGAATGGGTTGAGTGCCAAGCGTCAAGTTGGCTGCGACGGAGCAATTCCCTGCCCACCTACCGGCAATCCGCGCGCCAGGCCGGCATGGAGGAATAAACGCCTTACCGACCTTCCATTGCTTGATCAGTGAGCGACAAGAACCGGCATTTCGAGATCGGCCAGCAATGATCGGGTGACGCCGCCAAGGACCAATTCACGCATTTTGGAATGCCCGTAGGCACCGGCGACAAGCAGATCCGCGTGAAGGGCTCTGGCGGCCGATTGGATAGCAACGGCTACCTCTTCGCCATTTGCACGAGCAACGACAACTTCGACATCCAGGCCGCTGTTGCGAAGGACATTCGCGTATCGGTCCCGAGCCTTCTCGTTCATTGGAGCCTCGTTGGTGATCGAGATCAAGATGATCTTCGAAGCACTTTCCAGGAATAATCTGGCACCGGTCAACGCAGTTGACAGCGGCGCGCTCCCATCCCAGGCGATTGCTACGGTATCGATCCGGCTACAAACATGGTTTACAGGGAACAGGACGAGAGGTCGGCCGCTTTCGAACAGAAGGTTCTCAAGCAAAGGCATCATGGTCTCGGACGCTTCGACGATTGAGAGATCATAAGCGCGCGAGATTTCCACCAGAGTATCCGGGATCAGCGGCTCCGACGCTTCGAATGTCTGAATGACGGCCCTTATGTCTGCTTTGTTGGCGTAGTCGCACACTGCTTCGCTCAATGCGACACCGCTGTCGCGGCTGAAGCGCTTTGCCTGCGAACTCAATCGTTCAACGTCGTCCACCCATGGGGATGATTGTCCGACGAGCGGCGTCTTGATCTGCAGAACGCTCGCGGTGAGATCTGCTTTTTGATGTCGCGCCAAGTCGACTGCGTTTTGAACCACGGAAAGCGAACTGGCACTGGGATAGGTGATCAATGGCAGATGCAATTGCGGTTTCATGTCAGTGTCCTCCAACAGGCTGACATAATGATCGCGTCGCTGCCCCACCGCCGCTTTGATGAAGATCAAGGTTGTCCCGCCCCGAAGGGGGCGCCGATCGATTTCATGATCGGCAAGATGACGATCGCGATCGCCTCGGGACGCGCGACAGCGCGCCATTTTGATGCTGATCAATGAACAACGTCGCAACACCGTCTTTGATGATATCGCGTCCTGCAAAGACGATTTGGAAAAGGGCCGGGGCAAGGTCGTCCTCCAATGGTACTCGCAACGAAGAGGAGAAATGATATGGCCGATATGGCAAGGAAGCTCCCCGTGAGCACGGAGAAGAAGGCGGCACCCGCTATGGAGCGCTGGGCGCCATTCGAGAGCCTGCGATCGGAAATTGATCGCGTCTTCAATGACTTAACCCCTGGCTTTTTCGATCGCACACTCGCACGTTTCCCGAATGCTTTCGCACGTCGCATGCCGGCCATCGACTTCGTCGAGTCCGATAAGGCCTATGAGCTCACGGCAGAGCTTCCAGGTATCGATGCGAAGGACGTGGAACTGACGCTCGCGGACGGCATCCTGACGGTCAAAGGCGAAAAGCATGAAAGCAAGGAGGAAAAGGAGAAGGAATACTACCTCTCCGAACGGCGCTATGGATCGTTCCAGCGCAGCCTCCAGCTTCCCGACGGCGTCGATGCCGAGAAGATCGATGCCTCCTTCGCAAATGGTGTTTTGAAGGTCGTTCTGCCGAAGACAGCCAATGCGCAGAAGAATGACCGGAAAATTGCGATCAAGGCAGGCTAACCCATCTGGCCTCAATCCGGTGTCCGTCGCGGCTCAGCTGTGGGTTATCAAGGGGGCCGGCGGCACAGGAAGGGAGGGGCTCGCCCCATATGCGCTAACTTAAGGGCTGGACGGGGCGAATCTGTCTGTGATTCATAAGGTGGATGCGAACGACTGATTCCATCGACCCCGATTGGTCCAGACTGCTATCGAAGCTGGAGCACGTCATCGATCTCGGCACGACAGCGCGTACATCCAAGGCGCTTGTGCGACGACGCGGGGTTGGTGACGCCGCGACCTTGCTGCGGCTGGCATTGGCTTATGGGCCTGGCGGCATGAGCTTACGCTCTGCGGCCGCTTGGGCGGGCCCGAATGATGTGGCCGCGATTTCCGATGTTGCTCTTTTGAAGCGATTGCGCGGCTCGGCGGACTGGCTGGGGGACATCGCCGGCGCATTGCGAGTCAACGTTAGCGAGGCGGCGTATAAGTTGGCGCATATGGCGCGCAAGGGGAGCCCTTCGAAGGCGGTCGGGTTCCTCGTAAAAACCCGGCCTGAAGCTCTGCCGCATCTCTCGGCGTCGCCATGAATGACATCCAACAAACGATCTCAAGCGTCAAGCCGCTAAGGTCACGGAGCCGATCGGCGACACGTTGCGAGGTTTCAAAGACCGGTCAGCTGCGAATGACGGCACATCAACGCCGCTTGATCTGCGCGCGCTTCTGCGTGATGAATGGTTTGGCAGCCTCCGCAACCTTTCCCAAGAACGCCTTGCTGAACTGCCCCAAAATTTCGGCATTCGGATCGTAGTAAAACGAGGTTTCCGCCACATCATAATTGTATTCGGAAACCGTAATCCAGCCGTCTTTCCACTCGCGCAAACCTGAACGACGGCGCTCGAGAGCCGGGATTTCCAGCGCGGTCTGATCGCTGCGAGGTGGTGTTCCTGATATTGCCAGAAGGATCAAATGCGTCTGCTTCCCGCGTGGGATAGCGAGCATCATGCACACTGGACGCTCCTTGCGACCTTCTGTTTCCCCGCGGTCTTGCTGCCATTTCCACAGGTAGGGATACTGGAAGACTGAACCGTTGGGTGGCATGCGATTGTCACTCATCGCCAGACTTACCCTCCGCGATTAGCCGGTCAAGTTCCGGAACGATCAATTCAGCCAGTTCTGTCGGTGTCTCGCCAGGGCCGAAAACCCGGCGCGGATCGCTGTTTTCTTTCATCGCGGCAAAGTCCTCATAGGTCATGAGAACGTAGCGCGCCTTTCTGTGCTGCGTGATGGCCACTGGCTGGCGGTCCGCCGCCATGGTAACGGTCTTGATATCGCGCAATAATTCCACTGTCGAAAATTTCTGCATAAAAGCGCCTCCTATGACTTAAGCGAATAATACGAATTATTTGACTATTCCTCAAGCCCAATATTGAACTTGAGGGGCAGGGCCAAAGTGGGAGCCCCCCAATCCGGTCCTTTGCCATCGGTTTCATGGCCGGCGCAAACGACTCAGCCGAGCAAAAGAAAGCGATCTACAAGAAATTTAAATCTGACGTCCACTCCACCCTCCCTGATCTGACAACGCCGGATGGGCAGGTTTTGCCCAAGCCGGAGATTTTTGTGTCCCTCACCAATCCCGATTTGACAGTGACCGAGGAAACCACGTTGATCGGCTTCACCAAAGAAGAAGGTTTTGCGGGGTGCGAGATTATGGACCGCGAACGTATTCGCATCGCTCTAGACGCTGTCGACGGGTTTGCAACCCGCTTTCAATCTCTTGGGATTGTGCTTTCGGAAGCCGAACAGGCCAGTTTCTTCTCTCGTTGGGGCGATGACATTCAGTTTGTGATCTCAACGGGCTTTTCCTCGCTCAACCAAACTCTCAGCCGGGTACTGTTCCTTCAAGAAACCGGTGATGTCCTTGACGGACTGTATGTCCGATATGAACTCGATCGCGAATATACGGCCGATGAAATCGGTCATTTCCGGATTTTCGTCGCAATGACGCTCAATGAGCCGAAGCTCAATATATTTCAGATACTGTTTGGCGCGTCTGATAAGTCGGGTCGCTACAGACCTCAAGATAACACCTGGGACAATCCTGGCATTGGCGCCGGTAAGGGCGGCGGCTACTGGGAGCGCCACGTCGGAGGTCATAGCGATGGCGATGAGGATGACGCAAATTCGAAATGGCAATGTGTTGGCACGTGGAGCAGCGTCGGCCAGGCCCCTGTTGATGGGCTGGAACCGTCGTGCCAGTGTTGAATGCCATTCAAGAAGGAAGACGATATTGATTGAGGCTCACACCCCAGTCTGGCGGGGCTCCGTCATGACTAGCAGGCGAGTGTGGATCCAGGCCCTCTGCGCCGGGACTAGGGGAGATGGGTTGTCGCAGCTCTGCCGACGGTCGATCGCTACCTAGTCTCTTGCGGTCTATCTGTCGGAGAGGTCGCTGGCGATTGAGAAATACCGGGCAAGCATCGAAGAAAGCCGTCGGCGCTTGTCGCTAATGCGCAAGAAACAGCGGAATGTCCGAGTCTTCCAGCATCGATCGCGTCACTCCGCCGAAAAGGCGCTCCCGCAGTCGTAGATGGCTGTAGGCTCCCATGACGATTATGTCGGCGCCGATATCGACCGCGTGTTGTCGCAGCGTTTCATCGACCAGTCGGCCGCCGCTCGCAATGCAATCGACACCGACGTTTACGCCATGCCGGGCGAGGAAGACGGCGATATCCGCGCCGGGCTGCTTGCCGTTGACAGACTGTGGGGCAAGCGGATCGACGATCGTAACATGCACCTTTCCGGCGGCTTGCAACAAATCGATCGACTGCCGCGCGGCGCGCGCTGCCTCCTCGCTCGAATCCCAAGCCAGCAAGATTACTTTTGACGCAAACTGAAGCGTTTTGCCGCTCGCGTTGACAAGTACCGGCGTCGGCGACTGGAACAATGCCCCATCGATTACCCTTTGCTGAAGCTCCTCGTTACGGGCCGCCTGGGGACCGATGAGGACGAGATCGGCATAAAGCGCGCGGTCCGCGATATCCTCGTCAGCCCAGGGAAATTCCGTATAGACTTCCTGCACGTCATAGGATGCGATGTTCCCGCTGAGCTGGGATCTGATATCGGATGCCTTCTCGGTCAGACTATCTATTTCACGTTGTCGCTCGTTGAGCTTGGTGATGGAGAGAGCATCGTATGCGCTGTGGGGAGGCGTGCCACCCATTGAAACGATCAGCGCGGTTAGGTGCGCACCATGTGTCTGGCAAAAGTCAACGGCGCCCTTCAAGTCATTTTTAAATTGATTGACGTCGAGGATACACAAGACGGTTTTGATGGACATGGTCTGATCGCCTTTCTCATTCGGAGGTCGGCAAAGATAGTCACCATCGCATCCCCGTTTCCTTGATCCTCATCAAAGCGAAGGCGATCCGGCATGCATTAAAGTCGAGACGCATACGAGGAAAACCGATGACGGACCCCATATTACATTTCTACGGTGCAGCCGGATCGGTCACCGGATCGTGTTTCGTGCTTGAGCACGCCGGCGCTCGCACCATGATCGATTGTGGCATGTTTCAGGGTTCGAAGACCGAAAAGGAGTTGAATTACCGGCCTTTCCCGTTCGAACCGGCTCTGATTGACTCCGTCATCCTGACCCATGCCCACATCGATCACTCGGGCCTCATCCCGAAACTGGTCAAAGCCGGTTTCGAGGGGGCCGTCCATTGTACGCCGGCTACCTTGGATCTGTGTTCGATCATGCTGCAAGATTCGGGACACATTCAGGAATCGGAAGTCGAGCAGCTGAACCGCCGCAACCGGCACCGATCGCGTGACATGTTGCAACCCATTTACACAGCAGAAGACGCGCGCGCCGCGATGACGCAGTTTCGAACGGTTGCCTATAAAGAATGGCAAAGATTAGAAGGTGGTCTGCGGTTTCGGCTTTGGGACGCCGGACATCTGCTCGGTTCGGCCTCGGTCGAGATCGAGTTGGCGACCGAAACTGGACCGATCCGCATTCTGTTTTCTGGAGATGTTGGTCCGCAGCACAAGTTGTTGGAGGGTCGGCCAGATGCTCCGCAGGACTTTGACTATGTCATCTGTGAAAGCACGTATGGGGATCGGGAACGAGACGAAGTCTCGGACGTCGCCCGTCGCGGGCAACTTCGGGAAATCCTTCTCAATGCCTATCATTCCAACGGCGCCCTGCTGATCCCATCATTTGCGGTAGAACGCACGCAGGAATTGCTCGCCGATCTCAACGTCCTCATGGATGCGGGCGAGATATCGCGGTGTCCGATAATCATCGATTCTCCACTAGCATCCCGCGCAACCGCGATCTTCAAGCAGCACGCACATTCCATCCCCAATGGCGACCTGCTGATCAAAGCGCTGAATGCGAAAAATGTGCGCTTCACGGAAACGGCCGAGCAATCAAAAGCAATCGATTTCATTCGCGGCTTCCATATCATCATTGCTGCCAGCGGCATGTGTGAAGCCGGTCGCATTCGTCATCGTCTCAAGAATTGGCTCTGGCGGGATGAAGGCACCGTATTGCTGGTCGGATTCCAGGCAGCGGGCACGCTTGGGAGAATTCTTGAAGAGGGTGCGCGCACCGTAAAAATCCAGGGTGAGGAAATCATCGTCCGCGCGACTGTGCGATCACTAGATGCCTATAGCGGTCACGCCGACGCTAGCGAATTGAGAGCTTGGATAGAAGCCAGAGAGCCGATTCAATCAGGACTGTTTCTGGTTCACGGCGAGCCTGGCGCACGCGACAGTTTGAAATCCCGTCTGTTAGTCGGGAAGCCGGACGCGACCATCATCGTACCATCGCTCGACGACAGCTACAGCCTGACGAAAACAGCCGCCGTATCGCTTGCACGCGTCACGCCGCCCCCGCGCCTCGTGCCCCAGGATGTCGGCCATTCGGATTGGCACAATGACTATCAATCGATTGTCCTCGATCTGGAGGAGCGGTTGCGTAAAACCGCCGACAGGAAGGCTCGCTCCGTTATTCTTCGGCGCGTCAAAAGAGCTCTTGAGGAAGACGGACGTGGAAGCTAGCCGCAAAGGAGTAAGACCATGCTGACGACGGATCGCGATTGCAGAAGGGGAGGGCAGCGATTTGCCATTCCGACACTCGGAGAGGTCGAGGGCAAGCTCATCGCCTCGGAGATTGTCGCCACAAGTTGCCTCCGCGAGCTTTTGGCCTATTCCAGTAGCAACGAAATGCTCTCGCTCAAGAGTAGGATCAGACAGGCCCTTGATGCGCGCTGCACAAACGCAAGCCTTTGTCGCGAGGATACCGATGCGGCGGTAGCATATGCCTTGGAGCTGCTTGATGCAGCAGCCGAGGTCGCAGGCAACCAAGCTGGAACCTCTGCGAAGTCCGGTGGCTGCGAGACGGTCCGCCGACTGCGTCGCATGGCGAGCATGAGATGACAGCGCACGGCCGTAATCGGCCGGAATAAAGAGAGCGCGGCAAGCCTATTCGGTTCTCACATCGCCGTTTGCCGGTGTTCTTCCTTTTAAGCTACGCGGCGCTATTCGATTGCTGCGGGCGCTCGGGCCAGAGCGTTCCGAGAGAAGGATTCATCGCCAGTTTGACTCTTTTAATTACAGGTAGGCTCAAGTGATGATCCAGCAACTTGAAGACATTCCGTGCTGCCTGCTCGACGCCAATGTCGTTCAGCTTCACTGACCGCCTGCCTATGCTTGCAAAGAAGTCCATTCTATCTGAGCACGGCTGGGCGTGTTGAGGCTGCCAGTTTTCGTAGAATATTCCCCGGATCAATGGCGGCAGATGCGATGAAAAGTCGGCCATCGCCTTCAGATCCATTGAATCTCGAAGCGCGTGCAGGACGGACCGCAGGCAATCGTAGGCCTCATTCCGTTCACAATGGAGATACTCTGACAACTCTACGACCCAGATTTCGGCTTGGTGCGCAGAATCCGAGAAGGTCTGGGAAGGGATAAAGCTCATGGTAGGCCTCCTTGATGAAGGGTATCCTCACCGAATTCCCGCTGATGCGCATTGTCTTGGGTCAACATCACGATTCTATTCGCATAGAACGTTGGGACGATGTCCCTCAAAGCTGGTTTCTATCTTTGCGATCGCGGGCATCCTGGGGTCAACCTTTCAACCTTTGCTCAATTTCCGGAATGGGAAGCATGGTGAAATCATTTGCTACCTCGCCTTTGACGACGGAGTGCACCGTCGGTGTCAAATGCGCTCGAAGGACGCCCAGGACTTTCGGCGGAGCGATGATGATCAAATGCTTGACTGTGCGGTTGCGGACCAGTTGATCAAGTCTGCGGGCGACATCGCTCACAAACGCCTCTTCGCTCTGCCATTTCAGATCGACCGCCTCAACGGAGCTGCGCGATCGGCCTTGTGATTGATAAATCCGACCGGGGCGATCCGCGGCGGGCGCCTGAAAAGCTGTTTTGTCACCGTAGATCTCAACCGGAATCAGATTGATGAGTTCGGCGTCGCCATCGTTGCGCAGAAACAGCGCCTTGACGCCGTCACAAACCAATACCCAACTGTCTCTCGGGATTCTGTGCTTTTCCATCTTTTGCTCCTGTTGGCACGATGTCGAATGCTACGACCAGACTGACCGTCTTCACGCATCGGCGGGTTGGTGTCTTGCGGTCGCGCCTGCCGCCGCTTGGACGGCCGCAGATTTCTTTCGTCGCTTTGAAGCTTCATCTGCGCCTGTCGCCACTGAATTGAAGGAGCAAGACGAAAAGGTTAATGAAATCAAGGTAAAGTGTGAGGGCGCCCATTAGCACCATCTTCACAGTTGGCTCCGACGGATAACAGGCCTGATAGATCTGTTTGAGGCGCTGTGTGTCGTAGGCAGTCAGCCCGACGAAGAGAACGGCGGCCACTGCCGAGACGGCAATTTGCAGAATGGTCGAGGCCAGCAAAATGTTTGCGAAGCTAACAACAATGGTTGCAAGGAGTGCCATTGTCAAAATGGAACCAAAGCGCGAAAGATCGGCTTTCGTGGCGTAGCCGTAAAGGCTCGTGGCGGCGAAGATCGCTGCGCTGATGAAAAAGGTCCGCACAATGCTTTCATCGGTGTAGATCAGGAAAATGCCGGCGAACGATAGTCCCATTAGGCAAGCATAGATCCAGAACAGCGCCATGACTGAGGCGAGGGGCATCTTCTCCAGCCGGATGGTCAAAAACAGCAGTGCCACCAGCGGAGCGAAAATAACCAACCAGATGAAGCCAGTCCCGGCGATCCTTTGATAGAAGCCGGTCTCGATTGCCAGATATGCGGTAAGGCCGCTCAGGCACAGCGCTCCGGCCATATAATTATAGACTTGCAGCAGAAATTGCCGCAGCCCGAGATCGACATTGTCATTTGCGGACCGGTCGTGGCGAAGTGATGTTGCGGGGACGAAGCGATCTTGGGCCATAGTCATCTCGTGAACTGGGGTTTTCCGAAGGGGCCATGACGCTGGGCAAGCTGATGGCCAATAAGGCCGCACGCCATGGAAAGCGTCTTGAGAGAGCTACCACCAGGCGCCAAGCCGGTCTTTGATCCGTGTCAAGGACGTGGCTGCGGCCGCATGAAACCAATGAGGTGTCGATACGCTACGCCCGGAGGCACCCATGGACCGGAAACACACCTTCAGCATTGGTTATTTTCTGGTGGCGTTCCTGCTGCTCAGTCTTTTCCAGATATGGTTCGCCTATCGCGACACGGCCGAGATATCCTACAGCGACCTGATGCGCATGGTGGCCGACGGCAAGGTTCAATCGGTCACGCTGACTGAGACGATGGTCCAAGGTGTCTTCAAGGTTCCCCAAGATGGCAAAACGCTCTTCATATCCAACCGCGTGGACCCAGCCGTTGCTGCGACCTTCGAAAAGGCCGGGGTTCAAGTCTCCGGCGGCACCGACAGCAATTGGCTGACAACCATCCTCTCCTGGACGCTGCCGACACTCTTCTTCCTTGGAATTTGGGTCTTCTTCTTTCGCGGTATGATCGACCGACAAGGCGTGGGTGGCTTGATCAATATCGGAAAATCAAAGGCGAAGGTCTATTTGGAGCGCAAGACCGGAGTCACGTTCGACGACGTGGCAGGCGCGGACGAGGCCAAGGCCGAACTGCAGGAAATCGTTTCCTTTCTGAAGGAGCAGGATAATTACGGTCGGCTCGGCGCGCGGATTCCCAAGGGTGTGTTGTTGGTCGGCCCACCCGGTACAGGCAAGACGCTTCTCGCGCGAGCTATCGCCGGGGAAGCGAACGTGCCGTTCTTTTCCATCTCCGGCGCCGAATTCGTCGAGATGTTTGTCGGCGTCGGCGCCGCCCGCGTCCGCGATCTGTTCGAACAGGCACGCAAGGCTGCTCCCTGCATAATTTTCATCGATGAACTGGATGCCCTCGGCCGAGCTCGCAGCCCGCTTGCAGGTTATGGCGGCGGCGACGAAAAGGAGCAGACGCTCAATCAGCTGCTGTCGGAACTTGACGGATTCGACCCGCGCGTCGGCATCGTGCTGCTCGCCGCAACCAATCGCCCCGAAGTTCTCGATGCAGCCTTGCTGAGAGCGGGCCGGTTCGACCGCCAGATCGTCATCGATCGTCCCGACCGGAAAGGTCGCGCCGACATTCTCAAGGTTCATATCAAGAAGATCGCGGTTGCCGCCGACTTCGACATAAACGACGTCGCCGCACTAACGCCGGGCTTTACCGGCGCAGATCTGGCAAACCTCGTCAATGAAGCTGCCATCATTGCCACCAGGCGTCACGGCGATACCGTCACCACCGAGGACTTTGTGCAGGCAACGGAGCGTATCGTTGCGGGGTCGGAGCGCCGAAGCCGGCTGCTCAATGCAAACGAGAGGGAACGCGTTGCCTATCACGAGATGGGGCATGCGCTGGTCGCGACTTCGCTTGCCAAGACGGATCCCGTTCAAAAGGTCTCGATCATTCCGCGGTCGATCGGTGCGCTCGGATATACCTTGCAGAGGCCGACGGAGGATCGCTTTCTCATCACGTCGAGTGAATTGAAGGAACGCATGATCGCCTTGCTCGCCGGTCGCGCGGCAGAGGAGGTGGTCTTTGGAGAGGTATCGACCGGTGCTGCCGACGATCTTGGCAAGGCCACCGATATCGCGCGTGAAAGCATCACTCGATTCGGGATGAATGCCTCGGTCGGCCAGGCGGTCCTTGAACCCCAAAGAGCACAGTGGCTCGACGACAATCAGCTCGGCGTCCGTCCGCGCGACTATTCCGAAGCAACCGCTCGGGAAGTCGATCTGGCGATAAGGGGGATGATCGACGAAGCTTACCAGATGGCGAAGGAGATGCTTTCGGCCGACATCGAGAATCTGAAAGCCGGTGCAAAACTTCTACTTGAAAGGGAGACCATCACGCCCGCAGATTTCGCACCGCTTCAGCGCCAGCCAAAATTGCCGGACGCTGGTATTTCGCCTCGCCTTGCCGTTAGAGGGATTTGAGGGCGATCCAGCCCTTTAACATCATGGCCAAGTCAGCGAGCCGATCGGGCATTTGCCGACAGATGCGGATCGAACAAGGTTCCCTTTTCGCCGCGGACGATAGCGCTGGCGTCCTCGAGCTTGCCGATGCCAGCCGGTCTGTCCATTTCCACTGCAAACTGGATTGCGGCAGCGACTTTCGGCGCCATCGAGCCTGGTGGAAACCTCGCGGCGGATAACATCTCCGGAGCAATACGACCCAAGCTTCGAGCCTTCGGTGTCCCGTAATCCAGATAGACTGCGTCGACATCAGTTAGAAGAAGCAACATGTCGGCATTCAGCTGTCGCGCCAGGAGCGCACTGGCGGCATCCTTATCGATGACGGCCTCGATCCCGGTAAGTCCGCCGTCCGCCTGTTCGATCACAGGAATGCCGCCGCCACCGGTGCAGATGACGGTCACGCCGTGATTGACAAGCAAGGCGATGGTTTTGGCCTCGATGATTGCCAAGGGTTTTGGCGACGCGACGACACGCCGCCAGCTTTCACCGTCGGGCGCGATTCTCCAGCCGCGCTCTCTGCCAAGCCGGCGGGCGGTCGGCGCGTCGTAAACCGGGCCGATGAACTTGGTCGGATGTGAAAAGGCGGGATCGCCTGCCTCCACCCGTGCCATCGTCAGCAAGGTTGCAATTGGATGGTTCTTCAGGACATTTCCGAGCTCCTGTTCGATCATATAGCCGATCATCCCCTCTGTTTCGGCACCGAGAACATCCAACGGAATACCATTGCCGTTGGAGGCTTCTGCCTGCAAGGCAAGGAGCCCAACCTGAGGGCCGTTGCCATGGGTGATGACCAGAGAGTGACCGGCAAGGATGAGTTCGGCCAAGGCAGCGACGGCAAGCCGGACATTCGCCCGCTGGTGTTCAGCCGTCATCGGCTCTCCGCGACGCAAAAGCGCGTTTCCTCCCAATGCTGCGACGATCAACATCTCAGCTTCCGATCGTCGCAACGAGCAGCGCCTTGATCGTATGCATTCTGTTTTCGGCCTGATCGAAGACAATGGAGGCGTGGGACTCGAAAACCTGGTCCGTCACCTCCATGCAATCGATGCCGTATTCCTTGGCGATGCGGGCACCGACTTCCGTCTCGGTGTTGTGAAACGCCGGAAGACAATGCATGAATTTCACATAGGGATTTTCGGTCGCCTCCATCACCTGGGCGGTGACCCGGAAGGGAGAAAGAAGCCGGATGCGCTCCGCCCAAGCCGATTCATTCTCGCCCATTGAAAGCCAGACATCCGTGTAGATAAAATCGGCACCCAGCACTCCGGAGCCGACATGTTCCATCAAAGCGAACTTGCCACCGCTTTTCCAGGCTTGCGACTTCACATGATCGACAAAAGCTTGGTCCGGCCACAGGGCCGTCGGCGACACGAGACGAAAATCGATTCCGACCTTGGCAGCGCCGAGCGCCAGCGACATCGCCACATTGTCGCGCCCGTCGCCAAGGAAGGTCACGACCATGTCCGACAGGTGCTTGTGGGTGAATTCGCGCATCGTCATGAGATCCGCGAGAATTTGCGTCGGATGAGAAACATCGGTGAGCCCATTATAGACCGGCACGCCGGAATAGGTTTTCAGGGTCTCGACCGCACTCTGCGCGAAACCGCGATATTCGATGGCATCATAAATGCGGCCGAGAACACGCGCGGTATCTTTCATCGATTCCTTGTGGCCGATATGACTGCCGGTGGGACCCATGTAGGTGACGTGTGCACCCTGATCATAGGCTGCCACCTCGAACCCGGTTCGGGTGCGGGTCGAATCCTTTTCGAAGATAAGTGCGATATTCTTTCGCGTCAGGCGCGGCACCTCGTATCCGCCTAGTTTTGCGACCTTGAGATCGGCCGCAAGGCGCAGCAGGTGGCGGATCTCCTCGGCTTCCAGATCATCGAGGGACAGAACGCTGCGACCATGGAGATTGATAGGCATGGCAAGTTCCTCTGTAGCTAAAGGGGGGCGCGATCAATCGGGCATGTCATGCAGTGTCCGCCACCACGGCCACGGCTGAGTTCTGCCCCTTCGATGGTGATCACCTCGACGCCTGCGCGGCGCAGCAGCGTATTGGTGTAGACGTTGCGGTCGTAGGCGATGACGACGCCGGGCTCGACGGCGATCACATTGTTGCCGTCATCCCACTGCTCGCGCTCGGCTTCGTAGCGGTCGCCGCCGGTCGCAATGACACGCAAGCTCTTCAATCCAAGCGCTTGCGCAACCACGTCCGTAAATGGAGATGTCTCCTCCCGGGTGTCCACCGAACCTTCGACATCACCTGGTCGCAGCGAGAAGCTCCGCAACCGATCGACGACGGGGGGATACATCGTCACCAGATCCCGGTCGCAGAAGGTAAACACGGTATCGAGATGCATGAAGCTGCGATCGCGCGGCATCAGCGCCGCGATAATGCGTTTTGCGATACCAGCGGCAAAAAGACTTCGGGCCAGCGCGCCGACCGCCTGCGGGGTGGTGCGTTCGCCCATGCCGATCAGGACGACCCCGTCGCCAACTGGCATCACGTCCCCACCTTCAAGACTGGTTCCGGTGACCGGGTTCTCAGGCGAGACGAATGTGAAGTCGGCGGCGTCGAAGCGAGGATGAAAACGATAGATCGCCTCGACATTTGCAGCCTCTGGCCGTCGCGCCTGCCAATACATGGCATTGACCGAAACGCCACCATAGATCCAGCAGGAACTGTCGCGGGTAAAGAGCTGGTTCGGCAGCGGCGGTAGCACGAAATCCTGCGGTGCCAGCGTGCGTCCGGTCAGCCCGAGGGGCTCGAATGGCAATTCGGCACGAGCAATGCCGCCCACGAGGTAGGTTGCCAGACGATCCGCCGGCATCTCGTTCAGCCAGCCGCGCAGTTCATCGACCATGTCACCTCCGACAACCGCGGATTCGACGCGGCGATCAAGCAGCCAGCGGCGCGCCTTGGGCAAAGCCATCGTTTCCGTGAGCAATTCGCCCAACGACTGCACAACCACGCCGCGTTCGCGCAGGGCATCAACGAAGATGTCGTGCTCCTGCCGGGCACGCTTGACCCACAGCACGTCGTCGAAAAGCAAGGCCTTGCAATTGTCCGGTGTCAGGCGCTGCAGGCTTAGGTCAGGGCGGTGAACCATGACTTCGCGAAGACGACCAACTTCCGAATGAACCCCAAGAATATTCATGACGCTGATCCCTGTTAAAACGGGCTGACAATGCCGGCCCACATTTCGTAGGCGGCAAGAAAGGCTACCGCGACAAGCGCGACGGCCAGGAGCGCCTCGAACGGCTGGAAGGGTCTTTGCCCCGCTTCTCGACGCGCAAGAAAAAAGAACAGAATGCCCGGCGCATAGAGGATCGCACACATGAACAGGTAAGCCGGGCCGGCGGCATAGATGAGCCACAGCCCGTAAAGCGTTGCAAGAAGCCCGACCAGCATCGGAGCTGTTCGCTGTTCGTCCGGTGCATAGCCTTCTCCGGTTATGGCCAGCTTTGCGGCATAGGCGCCCGAGAAGATGTAGGGCACGAGGATCGCCGTTGATGCGATGGAAAACAACGCCTGATAGGTGCTGTGGGCGTAGAGGGTAACGACAAGGAACGCTTGGACGAGAAGATTGGTGATCAGGAGCGAGGCCCATGGGACGCCCCGTTCACTTTCCGAGGCGAGGAATTTCGGCATGGTCCCGTCCTTCGCCGCCGCGAAGGGAATCTCGGCTGCCAGAAGCGTCCAACTCAGAAAGGCACCGATCACCGAGATGACAAGCGCGATGTTGATGAGAGCCGCACCCCAGGGACCGACCACCACCTCAAGTACCCCGGCCATGGAAGGATTTTTCAGGGCGGCAAGTTCAGGTTGGTTCAGAATGCCAAGCGAAAGCAGGGACACGAGCGCGTAGAAAGCAAGGCAGGTGAAAAAGCCAAGGACCGTTGCCGTCGCAATGTCGCGCCGGCGCTCGGCGCGGGCGGAGAACACGCTGGCGCCTTCTATGCCGATGAACACCCAGAGCGTGACCAGCATGGTGCTCTTGACCTGCGTGGTGATCGAGCCGAGGCTTGCGTTGCCCAGACCGGTAAAATCGAGCGAGAAGACGTTCAGCTTGAAGGCGACGACGCCGACGCCGATGAATAATAGAATCGGTGCGATTTTTGCGACGGTGACGATAAGGTTCACGACCGCCGCTTCGCGAATGCCCGCCAGCACAATAGCATGAATCAACCACAGCAAGATGGACGCACCAAGCACGGCCTGCCAGGTGTTTCCGTCGCCGAAGGACGGAAAGAAATAGGATAGCGCGCTGAAGACGATAACCGCATAGGAGACATTGCCGATCCATGCGCTCAGCCAGTAGCCCCATGCACTGTTGAAGCCGATAAATGGACCGAACCCGGCTTTTGCATAGGCATAGGGGCCGACGTTAAGGTCTGGTTTGCGGGTGGCCAGGGACTGATATACGAAGACCAGCGCCAGCATGCCGATCGCCGTAATCCCCCAGCCGATTGCGATGGCCAACGGGCCGGCGCCTGCAGCCATGTTCTGCGGCAGGCTGAAGACGCCGGAGCCGATCATCGAGCCGATGACTAACGCCGTTAACGAACCCAGCCGCAATTTCCTGCTAACCGCCACCGGCTCGGTCGAGGTGACAAGCTTTATGCCGATCGAAGTCATCGTCTTCTCCCAAGGATCGAAAATATCTATGGGAGACACTGGACACCGGGTGGCGGCGACAAACCTTGATCCTGGTCAAGACGGTTGTAATTTTTTGCAGGCTTGGAAACAGCACCGCTAGAATGTTGGCCAACGATCCCGGAGTTGGCCGCAGCTACAATGCGGCATCACCTGCCGTCCGTCTGGCTGACAGTACCTTGCGCGCCCGGGCAATGCAGTCTCTCCAGACGTTCCAGGAAGGGACGTTGACCGCCGACGATCTTTTGGCCCGCCTCGGAAAGGGTGAACCATTCGGCACGATCGATCTCGGGGAAGGACTCGAAGCGTCCGCTTCGTGGCGGCCACTCGATTTCAAACAGATTGCTGTGCAAGCAGGATGTGTCGAATACCCCCTCAAGGGCAAAGGCGGTGACGGTCTTTCCGCTCTTCTGGCGCAATTCGCCAAGAGGCTGCAGTGCACCTTCAGGCGCGGAACCTGTTTCCTCGGCGAATTCCCGTCGAGCGGCCGCTTCAGGTGCTTCAGCCTCGCCGTATTCGCCCTTGGGAATGGACCACGCGCCGTCATCACGTTTGCGCCAGAATGGGCCGCCTGGATGGACAAGCAGAACCAAAATACCGTCCTGCGCCTTTTTATACATTAGGATGCCGGCGCTCTTCTTCATGTCCGATCGTTCCTACGAATGGAACCCCATATGTCTTTGCCTTGTCTCCAAGATTTTGACCTCTCGACGGCGATCGAATGCAAGGAAAAAACGGATACGACACCAAAATTGGCCAACCGGCGACATGTCCCAGCTCGTGACTTCGGAAGCAAGTCGTGAAACGGTGGACAATCGCATTGTCATCTCTGGCCGGGATCAAGGCAAAGGGGCAAGCCCGCGGCCGTCTGAGCGCCATATGGTCTCGACCAACCAATGACGGCGATCAACCATGTTTAGATGATGAACACCGACGGTCATCATCCAAAATCTCGCCGCAGCACGACGATCGTAGGATCGTCTTTGTCGTCATGGGCCTGGAAAGCCATGTCGCGCTCCAGCTCGATTGCGGCATGGTTTTCGCGGCTTTCTATGGATTCGATGCTTTTGAAATTATGTCGTTCCGCATAGCGGCAGATGTGCGCGAGCATTTCCCAACTTATACCCTGATGCTTGTAGTCTTCACGAATGGTCAGCGCGACCTCTCCGCGTTGAGCATCCTTGCCGACCGCCAGCATTGCCACCGCCAGCAAAGTCTGATCCGGTGAAAAGGCAAGGAAGTTGACGCGCTTGGCATCGCCAGCGCTTGTCATTTCAACGAGCCTTTCATGAGAAACGGATTTCATTCCGGATAGGAAACGAAATCTGACGTCCTCTGGTGTCACATGATTGAAAAAATCAGCGACAATTGCTTCATCCTTCGGCTCGGCGCCCCGAACGTGAAAGTGAAATCCGCTACGCGTGGTCAGGTCACCCTTGGTATCTTCGATTTCCATCATGCTTCTCCTTCAGGTCCGCGGAACAACTGCTCGCTGCGGCCGAGACGCAGGGAGTAATGCATTTATTATAGCAGTTAGGATTCATTGACTTTGACTCAACTCAAGTCACGCGCATTTTCCGGAGCGGGGATGTAGCGTGACCGCCAGCGGTTTGGCGGCAGTGCGGATGATGATGCTGAACCAGGAGGCTATTACGGCTACTGCAGTAGGCCAAACCGTCACATGCAATCGTGATAGGGTCCTCCGGAACGGTAGATGCCATGGTCCCCAATCTCCGCGAAATCCAGGTTGCCCAAGCGCGTTTGTATTCGATTTTGGGAAATGGCGAGATGGCCGAGGACCACGGTCATGTCGGATTGACCCTGCGCAGCCATCCGCTTTCCTTCCTGAGCGCGGATCTGGGGAGGGGCCGTATCGTCACCTGTCGCAAGGCGATGCAGGCCAGCGATGGCACATGGCTCTCGAGGCTGCGGGGCCCTTGTGCTTGTTCGCTAGCGGCCCGGTTCGAACCGCACTCGAGAAGCGTTGGTCGCGAAAACGAGGCTTCGCCTGCCCGAGTTCAGATCTCATATTTTTTGCTCGCCCATGCTGTCGTTTGTGGGCGTGGCGGCGGTGGTGGTGCTTTGGCCAGTTCCTCAATAAAGAGTGCAAGCGGGCGGATATTCTCGTTCTGGCTGGCCTCCTCAAGACATGACATATACCTGTCGCGTTGATCGACAGGTACTACCGTCCAAGGTAGTCCGGCTTCAGCCAGCAGTGCGTTCATGAGGAAGCGACCTGAGCGTCCATTTCCATCTGGAAAGGGGTGAATGTAGGTGAAGAGGAAAGGGGCAACAATAGCCTTGGCCCGTGGATCGGATTCATCCTCGATGCACTCGAACAGAGCGTCCATGGCATCAGCTATCGCATGCGGTGGTAGGGGGACATGAGAGGAACCCCGCAGATACACATTGTGACTCCTATAACCCGCGAGCTTGTACGCTTCTATGATGCCAGCTTGTACTGATGGCCGGAACATCTCCCTGAACCAGTCCTGATGTCGGTGCGATAGAAGAGGTCCCGATGGTTCTCCCTCAAGGATCGACCGGATATCCTTTCTTACCTCTTCGTACGCGAGGCGGTAGCCTTTCGCAGCCAAGGCGTTCCGGGCATCGGCATCCCCTGCATGCTCTTCGGGGTTCCAGGTACCCGACTGAACCCTCTCAATGAGTTCTTCCGACACCTGATAACCTTCGATTGAAAGGGAATTCAGCGCATCCGCGACATATCGTTCTTCGATCTCCTCCATGTAGGCGTCGATGTCGTTGAAACGCGTGCCTTCTATATCGATGCTGTCCAGAGCATCCCGGCTCATTTTCGCCCACAGATTCTTGATGCGGGTGGCCGCAGGTGTCGCCGCTCTTCGTTCGTCAAGCAGAGCGTGGCCACTGTCGTCAAATGGGTCGTCTTCGTGAACGACATATCCGGCCGCGCTCATCGTTGACAGGATGCTATCGGCGTCGCGGATCCTTCCAAGATGGCGCAGGGCACCGGCTATCCTTCCGGCCATGGTGCTTCTTGCGCCGGAAAGGAGAACGCGAAGAAGCGATGCAGAACCGCGAATAGACCCCATGACGGCGATCATGTCGGTCGGTATTGCGGTCCAGCTATTCTTTGCGCTGTTGATGATCGCCTCTTCCTTGGTGAGCACCCGGACACCATTGTGAACGACAGATTGGTCGGGTTGTGGAACCCGCAACAAGTAAAGGGACGTTCCGCCCGGCATTGGAAGAACCTGATTATTGGCTGCAGGACTGCGAACGACAATCTGCGGCGCGACAGACCAGTTTTCGGCCCACAAAGTCACCGACGTTTCCGGCGAGAAGCACCAATCGCTTCCGAAGCGATCGTCAAGATAGCTCCGTACGAATTCCCAGTAGACGGTGCTCCACTCGGAGTCGATCCGACGCCTATCGGAAGGTCGGGAATTAACCGCGAGCCACCCGCGCATTATCTCTTCCACAAATCCCGCCTTGGCGAGACGCTCGCGATGAACCCTGCTCAAGAGGTCGCTCTTCAGAACTGATCGAGCCCCTTGTTCGGTTGCACCTCGAAGCTCCCGAAGCGATGAGGCAAGCAAGTCATTTGGCGGGCGTCCTGACATTTCGTAAATCCTACAGGTGCGACGACGGCACTAATCCGGCGCTTTGCGCCAACACTAATTAGACGTATTTGTCTCGCACTAATTTGCTGTATTTGCAACACACTAATTAGACGCAGGCATCACGCAAGGCTCAATAGCTGCGAACCAATTGAAGCGATGTTGGCGAAGACCGATCTCTGCCTGCTTTTTCACCGACAGGAAGTCTGGTGGCAGTTGCTACCTAATTCCGCATAGTTCTTGGAAGCCCGCGCCGTGATGGCTCCGACATGGCATTCCGCGAGGGTGCGCACCGGAATAGGAGATCCTCGATGAAGCCGCGTGGGATCCGGATGCTGGACAAACGTGATAAACACACTTTGGGGCGCGCCCCGACTACCATTAACTACATGAATTTGCTGGCAAATCCATAGCATGGGTGGAGTCATCATCGGCGCCGATCATGACCCCACCAAATTGTCATTTTCTGTCTGTAGATCAAAGCCTTAGACTCACGTCACGAGGGGTCAGCCTCGGCTCCGACTCACAGTCTACCGGACGGTGAGAACAGAGACCGACATCTTTCCCTCCAGGCGCCTATCGGAACCGTCTGATGTCTGAAGTGTTACCCCGCCATCGAAAGGAGTCGACCATGCCGTTTCCCTCGCCAACAACCGAAGACCCACGACAGCGCTTCGAAGAATTGAAGGTCGCCGCAAGGGCTGTATTGGAAGAGATCATCGCCTCCGCAAACGAAGCTGGATGGGGCACTCAGGAGATCGCTGTCGCGCTGAGCGAGGCAGCTCAGTCTCTTAAGGATGACAACACCGTCGATCCCGATCCGGCCGACGAACCGCCAGTGCCAGACGCCGTTCGCGGGCAGATCGGCCATGGCGAGCAGTTTGACTAGATTTGCCGCTCTCATTACACTAATTCATTGGCTTGAACTATAAGGTTCTACCATGACAGAGTACGGCGGACTCAGGCAGGAGATCGCTACACGTGCCGACGCGGCCGATGCCGATGCCGAAAGGGCGGCTGGCCTCAAGTCTTTGGCGGCGCAGCTTTGGGCCAACTTCGACGAGTTCACGGTCGAGGAACTGGAGGATACGGACGGTCGCGATCCGGAAGGTTTTTGACCAGCCGCGGGCATGCCGGAGGGAACAAATTCCTCTCTCATAACTCGACGGCATGGAGGAGAACCACGATGGCCAACGATCAATGGCACATGCCCGTCGTTCTGGAGCTACATGCGGTCGGACAATACCGAACAATCTCCTGCAACGCTGAGGCCTCGACTGTCTTTGGGATAGATAGCCAGGCGAAAACGATCGCGCGTACAGCGATGCGCTTCTGGTCTGTCTAGCAACGCTGGATGGAAGGACGACACGCGAAATGGCCCATCAAGCCTTTGTCGAGGCGGCGCGGGGTGCTGGCATTTGCAACCAATCCGCTTCAGAATGCTGGCGGTCAGTGAGACTGATGCCGCGGCTGAAACGCGCGCGCAAGGCGTCACCGCTCGCCGGTTTGCCAGCGTTACACCTATCCAAATATCCTCTCGTACTCGCCATGTCGTATCGCCGCGCCAGCCGTAGACGCGATTATAGCCAACGTCGCAATCGTCGGCGACCGTCAGGGCGAATAATGGCTAAACACAAAATCCTTCGAGCGGTCCAGTTTGGTGTGACACGCAAAACACGATTTCAAAAGCGGTTCGCTCTGGTTCGCGACGCCATTTTCGAACTGCCCATAACCCCAGCCGCCGCTATCCGCGAACTTTTTTGAGTCTTTCACACTGATCTGCACGTTCGTCGGGTCACCCGCCACAAAGGATTGCGGCGCCGGGAATACGGCGTCATTCTCGGGAGACGATTTGTAGACGTATGCCAGGCGAGCGATTACCGCTCCATCCGGAAACGGCCGAGTGCCTTCGCGAAAAGCCTTCACCGCGACGTCGTTTCCCAAGATCGCGCGGATGTCGTTGTTCTTTCCGGCTTCGTGGGCGACCGTTATGACCCGCCAGTCGCGATATCCTTCGGGAAGGCTGACGCCGTAGATCGGCGATGCGTTCTCGCTCGCAGCGCGGGCAACGACAAGGGATAGGCAGATCACAGCAAAGCCTGACGGCACCATCCAGAAAGCAGTTATTTTCCGCATTTTCACCCTCCAGATTACACTTATCTGGCTTGCCGCTCCGTACGCCAGACGACTTCTTGGAACCCGCGAACGCGTGGACCAATTTATTAAGGCGACCGCAGACGATATTTCGAATTCGTGCGATGACGGAACTCGCACTAAAGCGGACGCGGTAGCGCGGCATCGTACTCTTTCGATAACCATCCACCAAAGAAAGGCCGATGATGGGTTCAAAGTATAGTAACCCATTGAAGGAACAGCGTCGTGCCGAGCAAAGTTTTCCAAACCGTCAAGCATCGTCACCGATGGCCGTGCGGGCGCAGACATCGTTGTCTGCAGACCGGTGTCGGACGCGGGATGCCGAGCGCTGAAACGCGTTCGGAACTGGCTTTCCTCGGCCCTCAGGATTAGCATCCCGGCATGTGATCGCGGAGCAGTCGCATCGATGAACGATGTCTCGCATGACTGGAAAGGAACATGGCCGGATCATCAACGTGATCAGCGAGGATTGCGGCTCCCACTCCGTGGTTGTCCGGGTCGAGGACAATGGCAAAGGTCTCGACACCATTGCATCAGAGCGCATTTTCGAAGCATTCTTTTCGACCAAGCCGGAGGGGGCCGGCATGGGTCTGGCGATCTGCAGGTCTATCATCGAGTCGCATGGTGGGACGCGGGCGGCACGGTCGCTGGCGTCTGGAGGATCGGCGTTCAAATTCGCGGTGCCGTACGCAAGGGGGGCAAATGAACCAGAAGCAACGTGAGGACGTTTCCCCGCAGGTCGTCGTCATTGAAGACGACGTCGGCGTACGCGAGTCCCTTGTCGGTCTGCTGAAGTCCATGAAGTTCAACGTGACCGCATTTTCGTCGGCGACCGAGTTCTCGACGAAGGGCCAATTGGGGTCTGTCGGCTGCATGATCCTGGACGTGCGGCTCCCCGGCCAGAGCGGCATTGAATTCTACGAAGAGGTACGATCCCGTGGTTTCCACAGGCCGGTGATCTTCATGAGCGGCCATGCCGACGTTCCGATCGCCGTGCGGGCGATGAAGGCAGGCGCGGTGGAGTTCCTGACGAAACCGGTGCGCGAGCAGGATCTCCTGGACGCCGTCCACTCTGCGATGGAACGGGACAGCCGCTCGACGATGAAGGAGGAGGCGGCAGCGAGTGCGCGAGCCGACTTCGAAACACTGACGAAACGTGAGCAGGAAGTTCTGATCCGGGTGGTGGAGGGACAGCGCAACAAGCAGATCTCCACGGCCTTGGGGATTTCCGAGGCGACAGTTAAACTGCACCGCGGGAATGTGATGCAGAAGATGCATGTCCAGTCCCTTCCGGAACTGGTGCGCCATTACGATTTGCTCGAGTCGGCAGAGCAGACGAACACCTCTACTAAAGGCTAGTTTTAATAGAATATTTCCAGACGTTAGTCGCATTGCGAGCGCTCAACCCCGGCCATAGGATTACAGCGATTGGATCGATTGATGGTTGATGCGCCGAAGACCTCCCTAGTGGTTTGCGTCGAGGATGACGAGCCCGTCCGTGACGCGCTCAGAGGGCTGCTGCGCGCCAACGGCATGCGGGTTGCCGCCTTCGCGTCGGCCGAAGAATTCCTCGCGTCGACGGAGTTGCGGACCGCGGCTTGCCTGGTCACCGACATCCAGCTCGGCGGTATTTCGGGACTGGACTTGCTGGACAAGCTGTCCGGGATGACTAGACGGATTCCGTCAATTCTTATCACCGCCCACTCCGATCTCGCGGTCGGCGACCGTGCCAGAAATTCAGGGGCGCTAAGGATCTTCTTGAAACCTGTCAATCCGACGGACTTGCTGGAGGCGATCAGGAACGCTTTGGCGAGCGGTCCTGCTCCAACTGCGTGAGAGCATTCATGCCACCGATTGCCGCACCAGATCCGACCGTACCTCACGACAACTAACTAGACTTCATCAACCCTCCGGCAGAAAATGGCGGAGCGTTGAGAGCCGTCGCACGGATCATCGAAGCAATCGAGCCAAGGGGCGCGCGATGACGACGCCTGGCGCCTCGGGCCAGACGGCTCGGCCTATCAAGGGTCCTTCACCGCTGATTGCCATTGAAGACGAGCCGGGGCCGAAGCTTGTCGTCGATCTGCCGCTGCCCGAGCCATTGTCCCACGGACTTGTCTTCATCCAGTATCGGGCGGAGAACATCTGCATAGTCTCCGTTTTTGGAGGAGGCGCGCTGCAGGTCTCGCCCTGCGTCGGATGCGTGCACGTGACGGTCGATGATCTTCCATGGCACTTCATCGATAAGAGCGGCGAGACGCTAACTATCGTCGGTCTTGCGGCCGGCCGGCATAAGGTGCTCTTGGAATAGGCGGATCCGAAGCATCATGTGATCACGGAGCAGGCGGTCACCTTCCTGGCGCAGGAGAAGAGATAGCCGATAGGATTCGAGCTCTCAAGGCGATCGCAGGCGGAACGTGCTGCCCCAAGTAAGGTCTGCCCCAATCAGGCCACGATCGCCGAAAACATGCCCTCGCACACCCTGTCGTGAGAGCATGTTCTATTGCGAATAGGGAGGCGAATGTAATGACAGATTCCTGGATGGCGGGATTGCCGCCCTCCAGGGAGGTGCCTCGTTCAGGCGGCTTCGCGTTCGACTTTCGGGAAGTCGACGTCGGTCATGAAGACCTCGTTCATGTAGTTCGTGAAGGTGTTCGCCGCGACGTGCGCGACAATCTCCAGAAGCTCGCCGTCATCGAAGCCGGCCGCCTTCAGTCCTTCCACTTCCTGTTCGGAAACACCGCCTCTGGCTTCTGCAACCCTGACCGCGAACTTCACCGCGGCGTCGGCCCTTCCCTCGGAGGATCCGCCCCGGCGGGCCGCTGCAATCTCCTCGAGACTGAGCTTGGTCACGTGGGTGCCGGTGTAAGTGTGGGCGGCGAGGCAATACTCGCAGCGGTTCTTCTGAGCGATCGCCAACGCGATGCGCTCGCGGATCTTTTTGTCGAGCTTGCCCTTGCCGAGCGCTCCGTTGAGGCCTGCGTAAGCTTCCAGCACGGCGGGGCTGGTCGACATCATGCGGAACACGTTGGGCAGTGCGCCGATCTGCTTCTTGATCGCCTCCAGCGTCGGCTTGGAAGCTTCAGGCGCCGCGTCGAGTGTCGCGGGAATTGGAATTCGTGTCATTTTGGATCTCTTTTGTTGCTTCGGTTGCTGTAGTCGGGCCGCCCCGGTGCGGGTCTTCAATGCAGTGCGTGCGGAAGGAATCCCTTAGGCTGTCCCGGCAGGTGTTCGATAACAACGACGCCGTCAGCCATTTGCTCGCGGCTTTGCGCCATTACGGCGGACCGACGGGACTTCCGCCATTTTCGCGGCGTGACTGCGGTGATCCTCTTGAAGACCGTCGTGAAATGCGGCTGGTTCTGGAACCCCGTCTGCAAGGCGATCTCGACGAGAGCCAGATCGGTGCCAATGAGTAGCCTTGCCGCGGCCTGGATTCGCATCCGTAGAAGGAACTCGTGAGCGCTCATCGAGGTGGCCGCTTTGAACGTGGCTGCGAAATGCGCTCGCGAGAAGCCCGCGACGTCGGCGAGTTCCTCCAGCGACATCCTCCGGTCGAGACGAGATTCGGCGTAGCGTCTGACGCGGCTCAGTCGCCATGCCGAAAGGGGATGGACACGCGGCAGCGATCGATAGTGTTCGAACGCCAACCGCGAGAAGTCCTTGGTGAGTTCGCCTCTTCGCGCCGGCGAGCTTTCACAAATCTCGCCTATCAGGTCCCTTAATCGGACATCGCGGATGTTGAACCTTCCCCCCACAACGGAGCAGGGGCCTCGAAAGGGCTCTCGCAGAAAGGTGAGCACATAGAGACACGCATCGGACTGAAGTTCGACGGCGATCGGATCCGGGCCTTCCACGAAGGTGAGGCTGTCCTCGACCATCAGCCCCTGAAACAGGACACGCCCTTTTTGCTCAAGGCGTAGCTCGGAATCGCGGGCCGCGACGACGAACGTCCCGACGCCGGAACCCAGCGAGGTGGTGATCGCCCGGTTTCCGTTCTCGCGTGTCAGCTTTGCAAGAGAAACGTTCGGGTCGGCGACGCTGTAGTGCTCGACGTGCAGGCAGTCGTCGACGGCTTCGAAGACGCGACGCATCCCGCCTAAGCTCACCTTGATTGCGATATCGGTCTGCATCTGCTGCTCCTCATCGGAAGGGCGCGAATTAGTGGATGGTCGTGGCGTTACTTGTCGGCGGCGGCCCGCTCGATCATTGCGGACACGAGATCGGGATGGGAGATCATCACCACATGCGACGCGCCGTTCACGCCAACCGTTTCCTTTGCGCCAGCCCGCTTCGCCATGAACTCGTGGAGCTCAGTTGGGATGTTTTTGTCAGCGGTGCCGTAGATGAAATGCGAGGGCAGCTTCTTCCAGGATGGATCGCCGGAAGGATCGTTCAGGGCCTCAGCCGTAACCGGACGCTGTTCCGCGCCCATGAGCGCTGCTTCCTGCTCCGGAACGTCTGCGGCAAACTGCTTCCAGAACTTGCTCTGCAGGATGTAGAGATCGTGCTTTCCATCGGACTGCACTACGGGCGGCGCCAAGGCGTCCCCGAGTGTGCCGGTTGGGAACTTCTTGCCCAGGCCGCTGGCGCTCTCTCCAGTGTCCGGCGCGAGTCCTGAGACGAAGACCAGGGACTTGACGTTCATGCCTTCGACCGCGACGTCGGTGATGACCGAGCCGCCGTACGAGTGACCGACGAGGACGACGGGGCCGTCAATGGACTTCAGGACTGCCAAGACGTAATCGGCGTCGTATTTCAGTCCTCGTAGCGGGTTAGCGACTGCGACGACAGGATAGCCGTCCGTCAGCAGCTTGGCGGCGACGCCGTCCCAGCTCGCGGACTCCGCGAAGGCTCCGTGGACAAGGACGATCGTCGGCTTCGACTCCGCCATCGCGCTCTGGCTTAAGATGAGAGCCGCGACCATTACTGAACTCGACAGCCACTTGTTCATGCGAAGAACCTCACGGTGGGCGCGTGCAGCAGTGCGCATGCGCGCTCGGTTTATCTTCCAGTGAGGCTACCACGCGGCGCCGTCCAATGGTGTGAGTTGTCGAGATGGCGTGTGAGATTCAGTTGGCCGCTGGATCTGCTTTCGGTTTCGGGTCAGATATACCGTGAAGGCTAAAATTGATGCCACAATGGACGAAGGCGGCCCTCGCGGCCGCCTTGAGTTTAAACGTCAATGTTCGGTCGTGCTTATACGGCGTTTATCGCTATATCCACCGCCGATAACAGATCCTGATGCCGAACAGGCTTCGTCAGGAACTCGACCGCGCCCGCCTTCATCGCGCGCACCGACATCTGGATGTCCGCATGGCCACTGATGAAGATGATCGGGTATCGTATTCCAGTCTTCAGGAGGTCGGCCTGAAAGTCCAAGCCGCTTCTGCCGGGCAGGCAGACGTCGAGGATGAGACAATCGGGCTGAGGTGCGTCCCCGCTCTCTTGGTATTCCTTGACGGATTCAAAGGATGCGACGCAAAAGCCGACCGATCGCAGCAGTGTTGAAATAGAGCGCCGGACGCTCTCGTCATCCTCGATCAGCACGATGTAGGGTGCCGCGACCTTCATTGCCGCAGGCTTGCCTATCTGCGAAATTGTCGTCGATCTTGTCGCGTCGAACGGCGCCCTGTCCTCGGGTAGCACGTCGTCCCTGATCAGCATGTAGCCTCTTCTGACGATCGTCTTGATGATGTTGCCTTGACTACCCAACGCCCGCCTCAAGGACTTCACCTGGAAGCGGAGATTGCATTCCTCGACCACCATCGACGGCCACACCTCGTTCAGGATCTCGTCCTTGCTGACGATCCTGCCGTTGGACCTGAGCAGAACCATCAGAAGATCGAAAGCCCGCCCGCCAATTTCCTGCGGGCGCCCGTCCAGCAAAAGCTGCCGGGAATGCGGGACTGCGCAGAACCTGCCAAAGCGGATCGCGTCGTTATAGGATTCGCGGCGCTTCGCCTCTCTGGAAGGGTGAGGCAGGTATGGGTCTGCTGGGTTCGTTTGTTCGAGCGTATCGGCGAATTGGACTTGCATGGCTGACTTCTCCGTCGGCTGCAATTGTTCATCGCGCTGCTGAAGATCGAACTCTTACAAATCTGGCCCCGCTAGCGGGAGGCGATCTTCAATTGGGTGCGAGTGGGAAGAGCCTAGCTCCGGCCCGGCACGCGAACAATCCGACCAATGGCCAGCCCGACCCCGACAACGTCGTGATGAACTAGACCAAGGTCTAGGAATTCGAACGATTTGGCGATGTCGTTTGGCACGACGCCTCACGCAAACTCACAACGGCTTACGACAACTAGCTCGTCGTTTCCGCTCGCTGAGAGTAGCAATTAAGGAGAAATCAGCGACGCAACGAGCAGTCGCACTCGCGTCCTCATTCGAAAAACCGGAGGCTGAAATGAACAGATCGATCCTAGGCAGGAGCGCATTGGCCATCGCGATCGCGTTGTCCGCGTCGGCGACGTTGCCGGCCACGTCCTATGCTGCGAAGAAGGTCGTCGCCGCCCACAAGCTAATAGTGCCACAGGTGACCTATCACACGGTGGACGTCGATGGGACGAGCATCTTTTACCGTGAGGCCGGCCCCGCCGACGCTCCCGTCGTACTTCTGCTTCATGGGTTCCCGACGTCGTCCCACATGTTCAGGAACTTGATCCCGATCCTCGCCGACAAGTATCACGTGATCGCGCCGGACTACCCGGGATTCGGCCAGAGCGCCGCGCCCGACCATACAAAGTTCGCCTACACGTTCCAGCACTACGCGGACATCGTCGACGGTCTTCTTGGCAAGCTGGATGTCAAGGAATACGCGATGTATGTGATGGACTATGGTGCTCCGGTCGGATACCGCCTCGCGCTCAAGCATCCCGACCGCGTGACGGCGCTGATCGTCCAGAACGGCAATGCCTACGAAGAGGGGCTCAAGGAGTTCTGGGACCCGATCAAGGCGTACTGGAAACACGACACCCCAGAAAACCGCCAGGCCTTGATGGTGCTCTTCAAGCCCGAGACGACCAAGTTCCAGTACACGGACGGGATGAGCGACCTCGCGCACATCGATCCCGACAACTGGGGTCACGATCAGCCGTTGCTTGATCGCCCTGGGAATAACGACATTCAGCTAGACCTCTTCCACGACTACGGCACGAACGTCCCGCTCTATCCGGAATTCCAGAAATTCTTCCGGGACAAGAAGCCGCCGACCCTGATCGTCTGGGGCAAGAACGACAAGATCTTCCCGGCCGACGGCGCGTCGCCCTACCTTCGCGACCTGCCGCATGCCGAGATGCACCTTCTCGACACCGGGCACTTCGCCCTGGAGGACAAGCTTCCGGAGATGGCCCCGCTCATTCACGACTTCCTCGATCGAAAACTGAGCCGGGACTAGATCGAGGCTTGGCCACCACGCACGCCTCCCTGCGTGGTGGCGCCCATCCACCGCGACTGTCCAAACAGATGGAGCCGGAAATGAACAAGCACGATTACGCACTACCGAGACGTGGTTTCTGCCTTTGCTGCCTCGGTGGCGCGACGTTCGCGGCCACGGGCGGCTGGCTTTCGCCAGCGGAATCGTTCGCGGCCGCCAAAAGTCTTGTCGTCCAGATCCGCGAGGCCGCGGCGGCGGCGGACATCACCACGACTAAGCTTCGTGGCGGCATCAGCGCTTTTTCGGGTTCCGGCGGTAACATGGGCGTCCTGGTCGGAGATGACGGAAAGCTCCTTGTCGACGCAGGGATCACGGCGACGCGCCCCAAGATCGAGAAGGCGCTGGCCGATCTCGGTCTGCAGCCGATCAAGCACCTCATCAATTCGCATTGGCACTTCGACCACACCGACGGCAACGAATGGCTCAATTCGGAAGGCGCCATGATCACGGCCCACCCGAATTCATTGAAGCATCTGACGGTCGCCACTCGAGTCTTCGACTGGGATTTCGACTTCCCAGCCTCGCCGAAGGGCGCGCTGCCGACGATGCTGATGAAGGGCGACGAGGAGACGTTGAAGCTCAACGGTCAGACGATCGCGCTGAAGTACTACGGTCCCGCCCACACCGACAGCGACATCTCGGTGTTCTTCCAGGAGGCGAACGTCGTGCACGTCGCCGACACCTTCTGGAATGGCGTCTATCCCTTCATCGACTATTCGACGGGTGGCAGCATCGACGGGCAGATCCAGGCCGCCGAGGCCAACATCAAGATGGTCGACGACCAGACGATCGTCATCCCTGGGCATGGCGAGATCGGCAACAAGAAGGACCTAATCGCCTGGCGGGACATGCTCGTCGGCATCCGGGAGAACGTCGCCAAGCTGAAGAAGGATGGCCGGACCGTGGATGAGACGATCGCCGCGAAACCCACGGCGAAATGGGACCCGGTCTTCGGCAACTGGGCGATCTCTCCGGCACTATTCACCCGCCTTGCCTACGAAGGCGTGTAAGTGGAAACTCCTCGCGGCGGCGTGGATCGCCGATCCTATAGGGAGGGCAGGCGGCCGTGGATACCGAAAGACATTTCTCGAGCGACGTCGCCTTCTCACGATCCGTGAAGGAGATCCAGGAGCGGAAGGGCTCTCGCAAATCCTACGCCCGCGTCGAGGAGCGCGGCGGATGGGCGACCGCGATCACGCCCGATCTCAAAGACTTCATTGAAAAGCAGATCAGCATCTTCATGGCGACCGCCAACAAGGAATGCCAGCCGTATATCCAGCACCGGGGCGGGCCACCAGGGTTCCTCCATGTGATCGACGAAACCACGCTGGGATTCGCGGACTATATCGGCAACCGGCAGTACATCACTCAGGGAAATCTTGCCGACAATGATAAGGCTCAGCTTTTTCTGATCGACTACGGAAGCCGAACGCGCATCAAGATCTGGGGAACGGCCAAGGTGGTCGAAAACGACGCGGCGCTCCTCGAGCAGTTGACGCCGAAGGGATATCAAGCCAGACCCGAGCAGGTGATCCTCTTCCATGTCGAAGCCTGGGACGCGAACTGCCCGCAGCATATTCCGCTCCGGTTCGAGGCCGACGAAGTTCTGAAGGCGATCGAAAGCAGGGACGCGAGGATCAAGGAACTGGAGGCGGAGATCGCCACACTAAAATCTGCGGCGTCTGCTGGCGTTTAATAGTTGAACTCGAAAGGATTCAGACATGACTCGTCCGCCGTTGCCTCCCTTAACCCTGCGGTGCGCGATCGAGAAAGTGCGGCTGGCGGAGGACGGCTAGAATATAGGAATTGAATGGGCGCCTCCATCTCTCGTACACAAGCTTTGATCCGCCCGGTTATTCAGGAGTTGCACATTGCTCTTGCGAGGATAGCGGAGGTGGCAGGGTGAAGCTGAATGTGCTCCCCTTGCCCTTTTCAGTCGCGACCCAGATATGGCCCCCGTGCGCCTCGATGATGGATCGGCAAATCGAGAGCCCCATTCCGATGCCGGTCGCTTTGGTGGTGAAGAAGGCCTCGAACGCCCTTTCCGCAGTATCCGGATCAAGACCTACGCCGCTGTCCGAAACGCTCACCTGGATCATTCCTTCGCACCGCCTCGTGACGACGTGGAGCACTCGCCGCTGGCCTTCCAACGCTGCCATTGCGTCCGCGCCGTTCATGACCAGATTGATCAGGACTTGCTGGAGTTGGATCCGATCCCCGTTGACCGCATCCGCTGCACCCTCATAAACGGTTTCGACAAGGACGCCTTTTTGCCGGAGTTCGTTCTTGGTCAACAGGAGCACTTCTTCGATCACGCTACGGATGCTCAGCGGCCCGACCTTAGGTCGAGAATTCCGCGCCAGTG
Source organism: Rhizobium sp. 11_C7_N12_5 (assembly GCF_051811145.1). NCBI lineage: Bacteria > Pseudomonadati > Pseudomonadota > Alphaproteobacteria > Hyphomicrobiales > Rhizobiaceae > Rhizobium > Rhizobium sp. 11_C7_N12_5. The sequence continues at coordinate 1,040,928 of NZ_JBPWPY010000002.1, read as the reverse complement.
CAAGGATGCTGCTCAACACCTTGCCCGCCCGGTAGCCGTCGCGCAGAACCCAGTCGATCGCCTGCACGGCCTCTTCGATGTTCGGGGAAGCGGATTTCAGCCAACTCATGGATGCTGCGGCGTTGGTGACAATGGCCATGAGGGGCTGATTCATTTCGTGCGCGACGGACACCGCCAACTCGCCTATGGCGGTCAGGCGGCTCATGCGAGCAAGATCTTCCTTCGACTTTCGCAGAGCGTCCGAGGTCTCGTTTCTCTGGGTCATGTCCCTGAACACGAGAACCGCGCCTTTCATCTCGCCGCTCGTGTCGATGATCGGTGCCCCAGATACATCAATCACCATCTCGGAGCCGGCCTTCGAGCGGAGCGCGTATTGGGTACTTATCGTAAGCTCGGCTTCGCGGCCGAGGATCTCCGAGACGGGGTCGACCAGGACTTGGTGTGCCTCGTCGATCAGCTTGAAGACCTGTTCGACAGGTCTGTCAGCGGCCTCCTGCTGTGTCCATCCCGTCAGCTTTTCTGCAACCGGATTGAGAAACGTCAGCCGCCCTTGGTCGTCTGTCGATATGACCGCATCCCCGATACTCGAGAGCGTTGCCGCGTAGCGCTGTTCGCTCTCCTGAATTCGGTTTTGCGCAATTTTAAGGTCTTCAACGTCAGTGTTCAGGCCATACCACTTGATGACCTTGCCGCTCTCGTCACGGATCGGCACAGCACGCAGCAAGAAAGTACGCGAGGTGCCGTCACGAGCGACCATGCGAGCCTCGACACCCCCCGCGACCTCGTTGGTCAACAGCCCCGTCCATAGCTCCTGGACACGTTCCCTATCGTCTGGATGGAAGACTCGCATGTATCCGAAGCCCATCGACTCTTCTTTTGTAAGACCGAAGTAGCTCAACCACTGTCGATTGACGTCCTCCAGCCTCCCGTCCGGGCTCGTGTGCCAGGCGTGGGCTGGAAGCGTATCCCACGAAAGACGAAGCTCCCATTCGGCAAGGCGAGCTCTCTCCTGCGACTGACGAAGCTGGGCGTTGATCGAGGCATTCTCGATCCGCACGGCGGCATAGGAGGCCAGATTTTCGAATGCATTGGCCAGGTCCTCGTCGAACTCCGCGACTGTGGAGCTTTCAATCTTCAAGACGCCGAGAACAACCTCCCCGACGAGAAGCGGAACGAGCAGCTCATGGGGCAGACGGGAACCATTCTCGCCCGCCGTGGCGACCGGCATTTTGTTTCCCCGGAGCGAGGACATAACCGACGAAGTGAGCGGTGCGGGACCGTCTTCTGTGAGGAAGACTACCTCCGCCCGGCCGACCCCGCCGAACTCAAGACAGGCGGCCGCGAGCGCATCGGCTATACCATCGCGGTCCGCATCGACGGGCAGCGCTCGGAGCATTCGCAAGCCTGATGTTGTGTCCATGACGATGTTCGCCAGAGGTGGTCCCCGGCAAGCAGAGTAGCAGGCCCCGAGATATGGGCAAGCGGCAGCCCGATTTCGTTAAAGTACGATAGCGGACGCCGGTTGCTGGATGCCTCTCGACAGGCGAATGGAACGAGTGCCTTATGCGTGAGAGGCAACGAAAGGGGGGCGGGCATGGATCAGAAGTATCCGCCGCTGTCACCACTCAAGACGGGCGTTCGCGGATTGTGCCCGCGATGCGGTCGAGGTCATCTGTTTAGCGGCTTCCTAACATTACGCAAGGAGTGTGAGGTCTGCGGTCTTGACTATGCGTTCGCCGATCCCGCCGACGGGCCTGCGTTCTTCGTGATCTGTTTCGCCTCCGTTCCGACCGTGCTGCTGGCAGTCTGGCTCGCGGTCGCGCACCACGCCTCGATCTGGGCGCAGATCTTTGTGACGGGGCCATTCATGATCCTGACGTGCATCCCGCCGTTGCGCCCGCTCAAGGGGTGGCTTGTCGCTAGCCAGTATTTCTACAAGGCCGAGGAGGGGAAACTGTCCCGTGGGGACGACGCTGGCGAAGAATAGGGGATTGCATATGCGTTCAAAAGCCGTCGAGCACCGCACGACGCACGCCTTCCAGGAGGCGCTGAAAACGGTCACAAATGCGATCGGGAAGGCTGGGATGACAGTGTTCGCGGAGATCGATCACGCGAAGGCCGCACGAGATAACGGGCTGTCGATGCCGGAGACGCGTGTAATCGTCTACGGCAATCCGAAGGCGGGAACGCCAGTCATGCTGCACACGCCGCTGACCGCCCTCGATCTGCCATTGCGAATTCTCGTCCGGGAGCTGCCCGGGTGCAGTTCCGCCGTTGCGTTCCATCCGATGGCGGAGATGTTCGAAGAACTTGGAGTCAAGCGCGAACTCGCGGCCCGATTTGATGCGATCCAGCAGGCGATCATCGACGAGGCCTGCGGCGGCTGTCCGACGGCGACTCGCGAACAGAAAGGCACCTCATCCCATTCTTAAAAAGGAGAAGCCGATGAGCAATTCTGTTAACGGAAAAGTGGCGCTTATGACTGGCGGCTCCCTTGGTCTCGGCGCTGCGGTAGCGCTTGCTCTCGCCGACGAGGGCGCGGACGTCGCGATTAGCTACGAAAAATCGAAGGAGCGTGCGGAGGCCGTCGTCGCGCAGATCGAACGGCGCGGCCGCCGCGCCGTGGCGATACAGTCGGACCACGGCGATCCGTCGACCGCCGGACCTCATCGCAAAAGTGGTCGAGCATCTCGGAAAGCTGGACATCCTTTGTGAACAACGCCGCCGTCGCGTGGCAGGGGGCAAGGATTGATGATCCGGAGATCGACAACTTGGCAATGGACCGGCAGTGGGCGATCAACGTGAACGGCGTAGTCGCCAACATCAGAGCGGCGTCGAAGGTTCTCCCTGAGGGCGGGCGCATCATCTCGGTCGGTTCCGGCGTGGGCACGCGCGCGGGCTTTCCTGGAACTGCGGACTATGCGGGCACCAAGGCAGCCCTGATCGGCTACACGACGGGCGTCGGGCGTGATCTTGGTCCCCGAAAGATAACCGTCAACGTTGTCCAGGCGGGGATCATGGCCACCGACATGCTGGCTGGTTCGGAAGACAAGCTGCCCGCAGGCATCCTGGACCTTCATGCCCTCGGACGGATCGCGACTGTAGAGGAAGTGGCGGCCGGCATCGTATTCCTTGCAAGCCCGGCCGCGAGCTACGTGACGGGGTCAGATCTGGACGTTAACGGCGGCTATCTCGCCTAGCTGGCAGTGCTAATCAAAACAGACGTTTTCGAAAGACCGGCTGCTATCACCACGCGACAATCGTGCCGCTTTACGAGGCGGCCGGTACGCGCGGATTGCCGTAGACGCGAGCCACGAACTGGAGGTTCTTCCGATGACATCGTCGTCAGTTATTTCCCTTACGAGACGAGACGCCCTTCTTGCAGGATCCGCCACCGCGTTCGTACTGGCAGTCGGTCAGTCGGCTTCAGCCGCCACCAAATCGAAACAATCAACAACGGAGAACAAGTTCATGGGTACTGTGAAGGTGAAGGACGGAACCGAGATCTTCTATAAGGACTGGGGCCCGAAGAATGCGCAGCCGATCGTCTTCCACCACGGATGGCCGCTCAGCGGCGACGACTGGGACAATCAGATGCTCTTCTTCCTTGGGGAAGGATTCAGGGTCATCGCGCATGACCGCCGCGGTCATGGCCGGTCCTCGCAAAGCCGAACTGGTCACGAGATGGACACCTACGCAGCCGACGTCGCCGAGGTGGCGGAAGCTCTCGATCTCAGGAACGCGGTCCACATTGGTCACTCCACCGGAGGAGGCGAGGTCGTGCACTACGTCGCCCGGGCAAAGCCGGGGAGGGTTGCCAAAGCGGTCATTGCTGGCGCTGTCCCTCCGGTCATGTTGAAGTCCGACAAGAACCCCGGTGGCCTGCCGATCGACGTCTTCGATGGGTTGCGCAAGGCGCTCGCCGCCAACCGCGCGCAGTTCTACATCGACGTTCCGACCGGACCTTTTTATGGCTTCAACCGTCCCGACGCCAAGATCTCTCAAGGTCTGATCAACAACTGGTGGCGGCAGGGCATGATGGGTGCCGCTAACGCACACTACGAATGCATCAAGGCGTTCTCGGAGACGGACTTCACCGAAGACCTGAAGAAGATCGAGGTGCCGGTATTCGTAATGCATGGCACCGACGACCAGATCGTCCCCTACCAGGACGCCGCCCTTCTGTCGGTCAAGCTTCTGAAGAACGGGACTCTGAAAACCTACGATGGATATCCGCATGGAATGCTGTCGACGCATCCCGAAGTGCTGAACCCGGACATCCTGGCGTTCATCAAGGGATGACACGCAAGCGGGGCCGGCAATCGGCCCCGCAACGCTTGCGGCGGTTGCCGTCTCTAGCATCCGCCGAGCCGCCGCGCATACGTTCTAACGCAAACTCACAAGCTCTTCCTGCAACTCCTTAGCCTCGCATAGACGCAAGGAGTACCGTCTGGTCATCGTAGCCGATCAAGCGGACATAGGAGATCAACATGCGGCTCCAGGCAAAAATTGCAGTCGTCACAGGCGCCAACAGCGGCATCGGCCTCGCAGCCGCCAAGCTATTTGCAGAGGAGGGCGCTCGGGTCTTCATGACCGGCCGGCGTAGCGAGCAACTCGACGCGGCCGTCCGCGAAGTCGGTGGGAGCGCCCGAGGCATCCAAGGCGACATTGCCAACCTCGGCGATCTCGATCGTCTCTATGAAATCGTGAAGGCTGAGGCCGGCCATCTGGACATCTTGTTCGCAAACGCCGGAGGAGGAGAGTTCGCACCGCTCGGCGCAATAACCGAGGAGCACTACGACCGGACCTTCGACATCAACGTCAAAGGCACGCTCTTCACCGTTCAGAAGGCCCTGCCGCTGCTGAAAGATGGCGGGTCCATCATCCTGACCGGTTCGACGGCTGCGTCGACGGGCATTCCGGCGTTCAGCGTCTACGGCGCGACGAAGGCCGCCATCCGCAGCTTCGCCCGGAACTGGATACTCGATCTCGCGCCGCGCGGCATCCGGGTGAACGTGCTTGCGCCCGGCGCGACGTCGACGCCCGGCTGGCACGATTTGGTGACGTCGGAGGAAATGAAGAAGGAGATGATGCGGCTGACCTTGGCCGGCATTCCGCTTGGACGAATGGGCGACCCTCGGGAAATCGCCAATGCCGCGCTGTTCCTCGCTTCGGACGAAAGCAGCTTCGTCAACGGATGCGAGCTTTTTGCAGACGGTGGATCGGCGCAAATATAGGCGCGTCCTCTTCGTCGTCGACGCCGGATTTTTTTGCATCGGCACCGTCGAATGTTCTAGTATCGCGCGCCGGCTCGAAGCAAGGCCGATCGGAGCATCGTGATGGACATGTCTCGATACCAGCGCCAGCTTCTCCTGGAGGACGACAGCTTCGTTCTTTACCGCGGCATCTCCGAGGATGGAAACACCTCCGTCCTTATGAAGGCTTCGGTTTCGGCCGATTCCTCACATGGGGGACTACAGCGCTTCGAAGCCGAAATGTCTCTTGCAGATCGGCTCGATCTCGGCTGGGCGGCGAAACCGCTCGCACTCGAAAGTCACGACGGACAGGCGTTCCTCCTGCTAACGGATGGCGGCGGCATGCCGTTGAGCAACTCCAAGGGAGAGGCCTTCGACACCGGTTTTTTCCTTTCCTTCGCGATCAATGTCACCACCGCCCTGAGGAAAGTCCACGCTCGAGGGCTCGTCCACGGGGATCTCAGACCTGCCAACGTGCTCACCGACGCCTCTGGTAAGGTATGGCTCACCGGCTTCGGCAAGGCGGTACCAGTTGGGACCGTGAGCGAAGCATCGGGAGGTTTCCAAAGCGGCCATCTGAATTCGCTGCCCTACATCGCCCCTGAGCAGACAGGCCGGATAAAGCGGTCGGTGGACCCCCGTAGCGATCTGTACGCCCTTGGCGCGGTGTTCTACGAGACGCTCACGGGGGAGCTGCCGTTCGTAGCCGTCGATGCAATGGAATGGGTTCATTCGCACGTCGCGCGGCGGCCGATCCCTCTGCGCCAGCGAAACGAGGTCATCCCACCCGTCCTCGAGCGCATCGTCCTGAAGCTCCTCGCCAAAAGGCCGGAGGACCGATATCAGAGCGCGGCGGGTCTCGAAGCCGATCTCCAGCGATGCCTCGGCAGCTGGAACTCGACCGGTCGCATCGAAGAGTTTGAAGTGGCCTCCGGTGACGCTGCAGACCGTCTTCGAGTCCCTGAAGGACTATATGGTCGGGCACGTCAGACGGGCGCCATCCGGGCGGCTTTCGATCGTGTAAGATCGCAAGGCGCGACCGTGGTCGTGCTGGTTTCCGGTCCGGCAGGGGTCGGAAAATCGTCCGTCGTGCATGAGCTGCGAAATTCGCTGGCGCAGACGGGCAGCCTGTTCGCATCCGGCCAATTCGACCAGTACACGCGCGACATTCCATATGCGACGGTCGCGCAGGCGTTCCGAGGTCTTGTCCGTCAGATCCTCAGTTTCGGCGACGCCGACCTGGAGCGCTGGCGGAAGGAGCTCTCCGAAGCCTTGGGGCCGAATGGTCGGCTGATGATCAACCTTGTTCCGGAACTCGTCCTGATCATCGGCGAGCAGTCGCCGGCCCCCGATCTTCAGCCTCACGAGGCCAAAGCCAGGTTCCACCTCGTCTTCCGGCGGTTCCTTGCGGTCTTCGCACGTCCGGAACGACCGTTGGCGTTGTTCATCGACGATGTCCAGTGGCTCGACTCTGCCACTATCGAGCTCGTCGAAACGATCACTCTCGATCCAGAGGTGAGAAATCTGCTTCTCATCTGCGCCTATCGCGACGACGAGGTTCCGCTGCAACATCCGTTCAGTGCGACGCGGAACGCAATGCGGGAGAGCCTGGGCAAACTTGAAGAATTGAGGCTCGGTCCGTTGACGCCCCTGGACCTCCAGCATCTACTGTCCGACATGCTGCGATCGGACGCCCGCTCCGTCGGGCCTTTGGCAAGACTTGTGGTCGACAAGACGGAAGGCAATCCTTTCTTCGTGCTGCAGTTCTTGTCCTCCATGGAGGAGGAAGGGCTGGTCGTGTTCAATGCCGGCGAGGGCAGGTGGCGATGGGACGTCGACCGTATTCAAAACACGCGCATCACCGGCAACGTGGCCGAGCTTGTGGCGTCTAAACTAATCCGCCTCCCTCATCTGACGCTGGAGGCCGTCAAGCTCCTCGCCTGTCTCGGAAGCGGGGCTTCGCTGGCGACTTTGAACATCGTATCCGGCAAGGCCAAAAGACAGATCGTCGCGATCCTCTGGGAGGCAGTTCAAGCCAGGTTCCTGCTGCGTGTCGACGACGGTTTCGTCTTCGCTCACGACAGGGTGCAGGAAGCAGCCTACCTGTTGGTGACGGCAACCGACAGGCCGGTCGCCCATGTCCAGATCGGGCGGGCGTTGATGTCGAACCTGACCCCAGCGGGTGTCCGAGAGCACATATTTGAGGTGATCGATCAATTCGGCCGAGGACTTGGACAGGTCACCTCGGACGGCGAACGCGAGCAGGTGGCCGAACTCTTCCTGGAAGCCGGGATCTGCGCAAAAACGTCCGTCGCCTACCCGTCGGCGCTGAGGTATTTCCGGACAGGTCTGGGACTTCTGAAACCGTCGCACTGGGAAACGCGCTATGACCTCATATTCGCACTCGAACTCCAACGAGCGGAATGCGAGTACCTAACCGGCGATCACGCAGTCGCCGAAGACCATCTTCTCGAATTGTCTCTGCGTGCCAGAAACCTCGTTGACGGCGCGGCGGTGGTGCGCCTCCGGTCGTCGCTTTATGTTACGCTCGGAGATCAGGCGAAGGCGGTCGACGTCGCTCTCGTCTATCTTCGCGACTTTGGCATTGAGTGGTCTCCCCATCCGACCGAACAAGAGCTGCAGGCGGCGATCGAGGCGTTGCGCGGGCTGCTTGCGGACCGTCCGATCGAAGATCTCGCAGACCTCCCAAGAATGACCGACCCCGACTGGCTCGCCGCGATGGATGTCCTCGCATACACGATCCTTCCGGCCATCTTGACCGACGGCAATCTCGAAGACCTCATATATACACAGATGGTCTCGCTAAGCCTGCAGCACGGCAATTGCGACGCCTCCTGTTATGCCTACGTGTCTATCATGGTGGCGCTGGGGCTTCGTTTCGGCGATTACGATTCCGGCGGCCGCTTCGGCGATGTGGGCCTAGCTCTGGTCGACAAGCACGGGATGGACCGCTTCAAGACGCGGACCTACACCTGCTACGCCTGCTTCGTCGTTCCCTGGACAAAATCTCTTCGCATATCGGAAAAATTCAGCAGGAAAGCCATCCAGGTGGGTGTCGCGGCGGGCGATCTAGTCTTTGTCGTTACGACCGCCCAAATGCTGGTTTCGCATCTATTGGTCGCAGGCGCCGACTTGGCACTGGTGGAGGAGGAGGCCGAACGGTTCCTGGCGTCAGCACAAAGGACGGGGTTCAGCCTTGCCGCGGACTCAGCGATCGGCCAGCTACTTCTTATTCGCGAGCTGCGCGGTCGAGGCGGTCCGGAGACGCCGGGTGGCTCGGTGCTTCCTGAGAAGGCGTGCTACCAGCAACATCTGCAGGACGCTGGCGCGCAACTCGTCCTTCCGCTCGCATGGTTTTGGATCCAACAGATGCAGGCGCGATATGTTGCGGGCGACTACCCTTCGTCGATCGAGGCGGAGAGCGAAGCTCGTGCCGTCGCTCTGGCCACCAGGTCTTTCATCGACATTGCCGAATACCATTTCTACGCCGCGCTTATCCATGCGGCCGTCTGCGAGGCCGCAGCAGGCGAGGATCAGCGAGAGCACTTCGAGGCGATAAGGCGGCACCAGAAACAGATCGAGACATGGGCCGATAGCGGGCCGGAGAACCATGGCAACCGCCGCGCGCTTGTCGCTGCAGAAGTCGCACGTCTCGAAAACCGCGAGATCGAAGCCCTCGGGCTTTATGAAGAAGCCGTTCGCTCGGCGAGGCAGTACGGCTTCATTCAAAACGAAGCCATGGCGAACGAACTGGCGTCGCGGTTCTGCGAGGAACGTGGCCTGAAGACGAGCGCGATCGCATTCCTGCGGAACGCGCGGTCCTGCTATCTGGCATGGGGCGCTCATGGAAAGGTCCAGCAGCTCGATCAGGCAAATCCAGGTCTCAACCCGGACGTCAACGGGAAAAGGATGACGCCTGGCTTCGAGGTGCAGCACCTTGATATGGCCGCCGTACTGACGATGTCTCAGGCCGTATCCGGCGAGATCGTTCTCGACCGCCTCGTCGAACGTCTGATGATCAATGTCGTTGAACACTCCGGTGCGGTCCGCGGACTGCTGTTCCTTCCGAAAGGAGCCGAGATGAGTATCGTCGCCGAAGCGCTCACCGATGACGAGGGCGTTTCGGTCAGGTTCGAGGGGTTCGAGAGGAAGCTACCGGAAACGATCCTCAGCTACGTGACCAGAACACAGGAAGTCGTACTTCTCGACGACGCCCGGAGCGCCGAGCTGTTTTCAGCGGATCCCTACGTCGAAGAGACAGGTTCAAGTTCGATCCTCTGCCTTCCGCTGGTGAAGCAGAAGCAACTGGTCGGAGTGCTCTATCTCGAAAACGACCTGTCGTCCCATCTGTTCACCCAGGGCCAGGTGGCCGTCCTTCAGCTCCTTGCCTCCCAGGCGGCAATTTCGCTCGAAAACGCCGCGTTGTATCGCGAGGCGCAACAAACCCAGGAGCAGGCCCGACTCGTGGCCGAGGAACTTCGCCTTTCGTACGATATGATCCCGGCATTGGCATGGCACATCAGTCCCGAAGGCCTCAATCCAGTGTTCAATAAGCAATGGCACGACTATACCGGAATGACTCCGGCGTGGGCCCGAGAAGCGTGGATAGAGTCATTCCATCCAGAAGACCGAGAAAAGGCGTTCCAGAAATGGACCGAGTGTCTCGAGACAGGAAATGCTGGCGAGGCAGAGCTACGACTTATTCGACACGACGGTGTTTCTCGCTCTTTTCTCGTGCGGGTAAGGCCTGTGCGGGACGAAGGTGGGACAATCCTAAAGTGGGTCGGCACGAGCACGGATATCGACGATCTCAAGAGGATCGAGGAGGCTCAGGAACTGTTGGCCCGTGCGGGACGACTGACGGCGTTGGGCGAGCTCACCGCGTCGATCGCGCATGAGGTCAACCAGCCTTTGATGGCGATCGTGATGAACGCAGCGACCTGTCTGCGCTGGCTAACCGACGACCAGATCGATGTCGAGGAGGCCCGGCTGGCAGTCGAGCGTATCATCCGGGACGGGCATCGCGCCGGAGACGTGATTACGAGCATCCGCGCGCTGGCGAGGAAGTCGCCGTTGACCATGGAGGAGGTCGATATCAACTCGTTGATCGAAGATGTCCTCCTTCTAACCCGCGGCGAACTACAGCGGCACGGGATCACCCTCGACAAGGAGCTGGATGCAGGTTCCGGATCGGCGGTTGGAGACCGAATCCAATTGCAACAGGTCGTCCTGAATTTGATCCTCAATGCGGTCGAAGCGGTCGCTTCGACAAAAGGGAAGCCTCGTCGACTTCGGGTGCGTTCGGAAAATTCGGGCGGCGGGAAGATCATGGTGACGATCGCCGACAGCGGACCCGGCGTCGACGCTTCAAAAGTGGATCAAGTTTTCGACGCGTTCTTCACCACGAAGCCGGAAGGTCTCGGTATGGGACTTTCCATCTGCCGCTCGATCATCGAGGCACATGGAGGTCGGCTGTGGACTACTCCCAACGAGCCCGATGGGAGCGCGTTTTCGTTTACGCTGGTGGCAGCGGGCCTCTTGCATCCCCGTTGAGAATGACTGCGGCCCGATTGGCAGCGACGTTTCCTAACCAGAACTCACAGGAAAACACTCGCGCCTCGATGAGAGAGAGGCGGCAAACCCCCAAAACCATTTGCCGCATCCTGCATCCGATACTCGACCAAGGAGACCGAGATGACCAGAGATAACGAGAAACTTCCACCCGGTGTCCTCGCTGGTGGCTTCCACAAACTAAAGCACGGTCTCTTCGACGTCACTATTCTCAGCGACGGATTCATCACCCTGCCATCTAGTATCCTGGCGCCTGACGGCACTCCAGAAGAGACGAGCAGCATTCTCGGCCGGCTTGGTGGAGACACAGACAGCGCCCCCCTTCAAACGAACATTCCACTCATCCGCCGGGGAAGCGATTTGATCCTAATTGACACCGGAGCAGGCGCAAACTTCCAATCCAGCGACGGCCGGCTCGCGGATAATCTGTCGTTGATCGGAGTCGATCCAGCATCGATCACAAAGGTCGTCTTCACTCACGTTCATCCCGACCACTCCGGCGGGACCACGAAGGACGACGGGTTTCTCCTATTTCCAAACGCGCAGTATTACGTCAACGACGCCGAGTGGTCGTTCTGGACGGATCCCGACTACGAAAGGAAGATGCCGGATGTGCTCCATGACTTCGCGCGCGGCGCCCAGCGCGACTTATTTGCGGTCAAGGATAAACTGACGATGGTAAGACCGGGGGATGAGATCGTTTCGGGAATGAAGGTGGTCAGTACGCGAGGGCATACGCCGGGGCACATATCGTTGGAGTTGTCTGGGGACGGGAACCTGTTGATCGCGGGTGACGTCATTCCGAACAACATCATTTCCTTTGAGAACCCCCGGTGGCACTTTGGATTCGATACCGAGCCAGAAGTCGCGCTGACCAATAGAGCCGCGTTGTTGGACAAGGCCGCAACAGAGAAGCTGCGGATACTCGGATACCATTGGACATATCCGGGCGTCGGTTATGTCGAGCGGAACGGTTCGGCCTATCGGTTCGTCAGGGGTTAGAACATCAAAGGATGGCTAAGGGCTCGCTGGGTCGCGCGCGATGACACTCATGTCGTCCTTGTCAAAAACGCGCTCGCAATGCGTAAGGAGGTCCAGATCGCCTCGCGCCGAGCCTATTGACTCCCTACGACTTGTTCTCTATTTGTTCCAATGTGAGACAGCACCTGCGAATATCCACGATACGGTAACCACCTCGCGCCTCTCCGCCAGCGGCAACGGTTTTCTCGTATCGTGAATTTCTCAGATGTTCGACAAGACTCTCGCCAATAAGGCATACCTCGACGCAGTCTTTCGGCAAGCCTCGAAAAAGAAGTTCCTCCCAAAAGCGACTGTTCGGTGCCCGGCCGATCCTGTGTTCCGAACACAGCTTGCACGCGATCTCGCTTGCCTGCTCGACGTGGACGACAACGTCGCCGCTCTGCTTCGGCGTCGTTGTCAACCTCTTCGCCAAACTCAAGGACTGGCTGTGCCACAAACAGTGAGGCGGAAGAGAGTTGACCGCTGTATAGGACAGATATTTGAAAAAGTTTTCAAACGACCAATATAATTCCGCTTGCTAGTCATTTGGCAAATGACTAGCAATAGGTTTGCTAAACATTTGCCAAATGACTAGCAAGGAATGACATGCGACCTCTTGCACCTTCGTTGAACATCGCATTTGCGGATCTCGTTGAAAACGCACATGAGAAAGCATTCAACGCCCACTTTCCCGCAAATGGGACATTTCATAAACTGAAGCGCGTGGGGAAGGAGTATTGGTATCACATCATGCGCGACCCGACTGCACCTAGCGGCAGACGAACGAGCTACGCCGGGTTGGTCGGCGATCCTGATGTAGACGCGCTTGTCGAACGACATGGCCACGAACATGCACGTCACAAACTGCAGAAGGAGGCAGCCTCTATGCTGCGCCGATCGGGCCTTCCGGTACCCGATCCCATGGAAGGAAAACTGGCGCAGGCATTCCAGAAAGCCGGCCTGTTTCAAGCCGGCGCGATTCTCGTTGGATCAGTGGCATACCAGGCCTACGGCGGGATTCTTGGTGTCAAATTGAGTGGTGACCTCCACCGCACGCAGGACATCGACCTTGCCCAAGACCGCGAAATCGCGCTTCACGTGAGCCACACGGGCCAAATGCTGGAGGATTTTCAGGATATTCTCAAATCGGTCGATGCGTCGTTCGCGCCAAAGCTCAATCCTAGCTATCCGACCACTGAGCCGACGCGCTACGAGAACGCCAGCAACTACAAGGTTGACCTCCTGACGGCTCACAAGAACTCAGACCGCGACCGTAGAGCGCCAGTATCGATTTCGATTATGCCGGGCGCAGCTCTTCAGCCACTCGATCTGATGGAGTTCCTTATCAAAAAACCGATCCGTTCTGCACTCCTATATGAAGACGGTGTGGCTGTCGTAGTGCCCGATCCAGTTAGGTATGCCCTCCACAAGGTGACCATCAGCCAGATGCGAGGTCTATCGGGTGAGTCGGGAAAGGATAGCAAGGACCGCATGCAGGCCGCAGAACTGGTAAGGGCCATCGAACATGCCGGCCGCACCAGCGAACTCGCAGAGGCTTGGTCAGAATTATGGCGCGACAAGCCGAAGCAACAGAACTTCGTGCTGCGCGGAATCCTATCGCTGCCCGACGACGCTGTTGACATCATCGCGCGCAGCGCCATTCGATACGGAGAGGAACCGTTTCGCGACGGTGAACCACCCACGGCCACACTTCAGCGTCTCATTCGCAAGAAAACCAAGGACGGTTAGGACGGCCATGGCGCATATTTCAGTCGTTAACGTCCTCCCCATTTAGGAATGGTAGCCGGTTTTGTCGACTGGCAAGTGCGCTCGAACAGATGTTCCTTCGGTCAGGCCCAGTTGATGGCGTAAGAGGTTACCGATCTTGTGGCACTTGCTCCATAATGCCGGATATTTGCGACAGGAAGTATTCCACATCTAGGTCAGGGTCGGGCTGAGGGCCTAATCTCCCGGCTTTCATTGCCCGGATTAGCCGAGCAAGTCGCGCCGCCTTCGTCAAAGTTGCACGGACATAGTCTTGTCGCTGATCGTTTGCCGCAACGGTTATGGCTGCCTGCGAATTGGGTGAAATGCGAATACGGTGGCGTTGACTAATGCAACGCCGCCGCCCAGCGAACCACGTGAGTGGCAACGGTTGCGACTTGATCGACAACCGTGATCCCGGACACAGCCTTTCGTGGACGGAAGTCATGGTCTCCGTCTTCAAGCCAGAGAATTTCGATCTTGTCGGAGAGCTTGTAGCTGGAAACTTCCTCCCGCGATCCGAAGAGGTCCCGAGTTCCCTGACAGATTAAGGAAGGCGTCTTCATCTCCTCGAGATGAGCGGTCCGCAGGCTTTCAGGCTTCCCAATCGGATGGAACGGATATCCAAGGCAGAGCAGCCCGGAGATCTTTCTCGCATCGCGAATGTCGTCCGCGATCATGCTCGCCACGCGGCCACCCATCGATTTACCCGCGATGACGATCGTTTCCTCCAAACCGAGTTCGTCGATCACGGCTTCGAATTCATGCTTGAGGACTTCTGCGCGGGGCGGTGGCGCCCGCTTTCCTGAAAATCGTCGCGCCGCCATGTAATCGAACTCGAACCGGACGATCCGCAGGCCTTTATCGGACAGCGCTGCAGACATGGTTTCCATCCACGTCGTGTCCATCGCACCACCCGCCCCATGCGCGAGGACGATATTGATCTTGGCGTCTTCGGGGCCGGTGACGAGGAAATCATGAGGCATTCGGGGTTCTCCTGGTTGGTGACATCACAATTTGCAGGATAAAGGCCGCCGCCGACCGTACCGCTGCCGACCGATCGAATTCGACCTGTCGAGCATACTCTGGCTTCGCCGTCGAGCACCAACAGTCCACGTAGTTGAAGGCCTTCTCCTCGTCGGCCTCGAAAAATCCGATATCCCAGCGGGAAGCTCAATTGAAATCAAGATCGATGGAAAGGCATCGATCGTCTGAGGCGCTAGATTGCTCGACACTAGCATGTCTGAACCCGATGGTCTGGATCGCCGTGGAGGCCCCGGCACAGTCGGTCACGCTCTGGACGGACGCCGTTCACGTCATCGGCGGATTCTTGCCGTTCTTATTCCGGCGCAGCGAAAACTCAAATTTGTGATGGTCAAGACTATACGCGGTGGCTGTTCTGCGGTGACCGAGGGGAGGGAGTCCAGTCAAGATTCTCAGTTATCTCATTCTTGCTTCGCTATCGGCTCGAACTCGCTCAGTTTGGCCCGTTCTACCTTCATTTTTTCAGCAGAAACAGGACACTTTAACTTTGCGGTGCTGGTTCCAGATTGAATGCAACGCCGTTCGGAAATCTACATGCTTTGGCGTTCCATAGCCAATAAATGCCGACTGAAGATCTCCTTCGGTGTCTGGAACCCCAGGCACTTGCGTGGCGTGTCGTTGAGCCGGTTGCACAGAGAGCGGATCTCCTGATTGCTCACATCCAACACGACGGTCTCCGGCGGAAGGTAGCGCCTGACGCGCTTATTGGTGTTCTCGACTGTCCCTTTCTGCCATGCGCTTGCGGGTCACAGAACCAGGCTGTCGTTCCCATTCCAATCTCCAGTTCGCGCCAGGAGACGAATTCCAATCCTCTGTCGAATGTCAGGCTTTGCCGCGCTTGCGCGGGCAGGGGTGCCAGCTGACGGATCAACTGGCTCATGATCGGCTTCGAGCGTCGGTCATTGTTGCGGAACAGAACCGTGTAACGGCTCTTGCGCTCAACGACGGTGGCGATATTAGCGGCGCCATGCTCTTTCCTGAAGATCATCAGATCCGCTTCCCAGTGGCCGAATTCGCTGCGGGAATTGATGACATCGGGTCTGTTTCGAATGGCGCATTCGATTGGAAAAACGAGACTTCTCGGCTTGCGCGCATATCTTGGCCGTCGTTTCCTGCGCCGCTCCGGCAAGTGCCGCGCGAGTTGCTGATCACGACCTTCCGGAGAATAGACATACTGATAGATCGTCTCATGGCTCAGTTTGGCAGACGAACCGCTGACAAGCCTCAGACGCCCGGAAATCTGTTCCGGCGACCAGCCGTCCTTCAGCCGATCGATGACCGCAGTGCACAGTTGTGGATCGCGCACCAGCTTTCGATAACGACGCCGGCGGCTCTCAGCCATCTGATGCGCCGTCACATGCCAGTAGCCTTGCGCGATTGGAACGTCGCGATCATGCCAGAAATTCCGTCGCAGCTCGCGGCAGATTGTCGAGCGATCACGACGAAGGGTGCGGGCGATCTCCGCCTGGCTGATCTTCTTCTCATGCATCCGCGCAATGACGCGACGTTCGTCCATACTCAACTGCACAAAAGAGCGGGCCATTCCATCCTCCTCAAATCATGGCCATTATTGTCTTCGTTGCATTTGAAATTGGAATCTGCCCCGGCTACAGTCAAAGATCAGATAATCTATCTTATGGAACTAAATTCGATACCGGCTTTGTGCCGCTTTTGCGGCTCTTCGTCATGCCAGTACGTTCATAGAGGCGCGGATGGCCAACACAACTCCATTCTGCCGCCCTAGCGTTTCTTTATAGCGAAAGCGGGCAACGATGCGAGTCTTGCAAAGACGGCATGCCTCATGTGCAGGCGTATGCATTTTATTTGGGCTAAGAACTGACTATCTGGCAGGCATAGTCAGAGGAGATGACGATGAGAGTGTTTGATAGAATTAAGCGGTTCGCTGAAAATCGCCGAGCCATCCGCGAGCTCGGAACGTTGGA
This sequence comes from Rhizobium sp. 11_C7_N12_5, assembly GCF_051811145.1. Taxonomy (NCBI): domain Bacteria; kingdom Pseudomonadati; phylum Pseudomonadota; class Alphaproteobacteria; order Hyphomicrobiales; family Rhizobiaceae; genus Rhizobium; species Rhizobium sp. 11_C7_N12_5. The sequence goes on along the minus strand of NZ_JBPWPY010000002.1, from coordinate 1,024,310 downwards.
CGATCATGTTCTCAATGATCTCGGCTTATCGCGTTCGCATATCCGTTCGGCCGTCTTGGGCAACTCCCGTTCCTAAGTTTGCACGGCGCTGTTACGTTGTTTCGAAATGATGTGTTGGGAAAGCTGATGGTCCCCTCAAAACCAAAACTGCTGCATCGGCAGAAGCAGAGAGTCTAGCTGCCTATAAAGTAGCTGGAAGCATCAACTTCCGCCCGCCGTCACTTCAGAACAGATCTTACTGTCCAAGGTTGCTTCAGCGCTCTCCAACGCCGGTCGCGAAGGTGACATGATCCGGAAACCGTTCCTGCCTGCCGATTTTACCTCGTATAAGACACGGTCCGCTTTCGCAAATATGTCTTTGGGCGATTGACCAGGTAGGATTATGGCAGCTCCAACGGACGCAGCGATCCGAATGTTCTGCGTTGGAGTTGAGATCGTCCAATTCATGCCTTTTACAACCCGGGCCGCGATCTTTGCGAGATCTTCGACCGATGAACATGGATGGATGACAGCAAATTCATCCCCGCCTATGCGAGCGATCATGTCAGCCTGAGGTGCCGCCCGCGAGAGCCTGCGGCTTGCAACTTTGAGGCACTCGTCCCCGGCCTGATGCCCGAAAGTATCATTTACCGACTTAAAACCGTCGAGATCCGCCAAGAGCAAGGCTCGCGCCCCTTGGCCCTCGGCTCCGCATATCTCACTAAGGAAGGTTTCAAACCTGGTCCGGGAACTCAATCCGGTGAGCGCATCGCGTTCCGCCAAGTGACGAAGCTGCTCGACCACAGCCTTCTCGGCAGTGATGTCCTGTTTCACCCCGAATATTCTTGCGGCAGTGCCGTTCGCAAACTCGACACAAGCGGTTATTCTTATCCATCGGTTGTTACCTTTTGCGGTAACTATCTGAGCGTCCAGGGTAAAGCCTTCACCTGTGCGAATTGCCCTATCGCGGGCCTCGTTAAGCAGCTTGCGGGTTTCTGGCGTGTAGAGTTTGACGATTTCGTCCCGCGCCAATGGCGCTTGCGGAACAAGATCAAAGAATTCATAGACCGTATCCGTCCAACTTAGCGTTTGATCCGGCAAGCTGCATTCCCATACACCTATCCGAGCCGCCTTGAACGAGCGATCAAACAGCTCCCGCAAACGTATGAACTCCTCGGAGCCGATCGCGTGAGGCTGCGGTATTTCATATACATTGCAAGACATTTGGCTCCCTCGCCAGCTGAACGAAGATTGTTGCCAGTTTCATCAATATGCCCCAGACCACCATCCCAAACAGAGGATTACACATATTGCTTGCGTTCGGGTTTCTAAAATACGGACCGCACGAATTTCGTTCAATCAAGAATCGCATTCAAGCCCCCGTTCCGAAACTAATCTACAACCCGGCAGATCGCGACGCCCGCGCTCAAAGCGCGGCCAGGCTTTCGCCTGACACAATCAACCAAGACATTCGTTTGGAAATTTCGGAGCACTGGACATCGGTATTCGAACCGAAGAACAAACTCCCGCGCGGATTCATGACAATCCAGTTTCGCTTGACGCACAGACGAAGCAACTGGGCCGGTACTCAATGTGTGAAAATCGAACGCCTTGAGAGGGCTCTAACCGGCAATACTTCCTCTCCAGTGCATGCTTGCGACGAAAACCGGTGTCGTTTGCAGCAGAATTCTAGCGGGTGATCTGATCTGGAATGCAGAATATCGCAGGTATTCCGCCCGAAATTATCAGCCGGCCGTTCTGGTCCAGAGGTCGCGTGCCTCCTGCATGAGCATCAGGGATTCCGCCCACCGATCGGTCGTGTCCTCCCCGTCCCTCCCCGTGATCGCATAGGGTTTTGGCCCCAGCTCGCAAGTAAAGGCGAGAGTGTCGTTGCTGCCGGCGCGCTTTCGCCAGCTTCTGAAGCCGTATTCCCACCAGCCGAGGAAGAGATCGACCCAGGGCCGATGATGCGCAAAGGAGATTTCGATCTGGACCTGCTCGCGCGAGGCGACCCGGCCGTGAAAGGCCCATGAATTGTCGAGTATCTGATGGATGAGCGCATGATTTTCATCCGATACCGGCCAGGCGAATTCCCGGCCGACGAGGAAATGCGAGATATCGCCCAGCAGCCGCAAATCCGGCAGGCGATCGAGCAGATCGAGCATGAAGAACAGATCGGTGGTCATCCGGTCGCGATGCGTCTCGATGAGGACGTCGATGCCGGCCTCCTCCCCAAGACGTTGCCAACCCTCGAGCAGGGGGACGCAATCCTCCAGGCGGCGCAATCGCACATCGGGTTGCAGACAGATGTGATGCACATTGTATTCGGCGGCGATCTCGAGCGCTGGCTTAAGATCGTCGATGGTCTTGGGAAAGCATTGTCCTTCCGCCTGCAAACCGTGCTGCTTGAGCAGCCCTGCGACCCGGCGAACATAACTGCGGTCGTACCAATGGGTGCTGATGCCGTCGAAGCCGGCGACGGCGATCCTCTCCAGGTTCTCTTCGAGAGTCTGCTCCGGATAAACAGCGCTGCGTCGTTCCATGGCCCAGAGCGACTGAAAGATGAGCATGTTCTGCATGATGCCTCCCGTACCAGTGGACTGCACAGATCATGAATTCGCTGTCTTTGCGAGACCGTTCGGTGATGGGTTTTGATCATCGCTGCGTTTCATTGCAAAGCGGATGCATTTACGCGCCGGCAGTCACCGGCATGATGGTTTTTCATCAAAATACTCTCGGAAGCCAACCGGCTCCATTAGCCCGCCCGGAGCTGCCGGCCGTGATCAATTCTCATCAAATCTCTGCTGTCGTTCCGCACCTGTGTCGGAGACATTGAATGCATGATTTCGGGCAATTGGGAGGCAACACCATGGACGACACACTTTACGGCACGCGCGACAAGCGAGGAGACTGGAAACCCAACAAGCTCCTCAAATATCCGCCGGTTTTCGTTTGGCCGGCTCAGCCCATGGCCTTCCTGAAATGGTTCTTCGGCTATCCTGGCTATCTGATGCCCTGGAATACCGTCTATGCGATCGTCGGCACGCTGCTATGGCTCTATGCCACGCCCTCGATGGAAACGATGAAGACCTTCGCGCCGGGTTGGATTGCCTATCTTCTCCTTCGCAACGCCGCCCTCGTCTTCCTGTTCTTCGGCGCCTTTCATCTGCGCCTGTACATGCAAAAGAAGCAGGGAACGACCTTCAAATATAACGCCAAGTGGCCGTCGACGGGCAATTCCGCATTTCTCTTCGGCAATCAGACCGTCGACAACGTGATCTGGACATTCGCAAGTGCCGTGCCGATCTGGACAGCCTTCGAAGTCCTGACCCTTTGGGCTTTCGCCAACGGCATCATTCCCTATGTCGATTTTGCCGAACATCCGGTCTATTGCGTAGCGATCATGCTGCTGATCCCGGCATTCCGCGATCTGCATTTCTACCTCGTTCACCGCCTGATCCACTGGCCGCCACTCTATCATGCCGTTCACAAGCTGCATCACAACAACGTCAATCCCGGGCCATGGTCGGGTCTGGCGATGCATCCCATCGAGCATCTCCTCTATTTCTCCGGCGTGCTCATCCATTGGATCGTGCCCTCCAGTCCGATCCATGTCCTCTTCCATCTGACGCATACAGCTCTTGCGCCAGCGCCGGGCCATGCAGGGTTCGACAAGATCGTGATCGCGGACGACACCGCCATCGACACGCATGCTTACGACCACTACCTGCATCATAAGTTCTTCGAGTGCAATTACGCCGACGGCGTCATCCCGCTCGACAAATGGTTCGGCACCTTCCACGACGGCTCGAAGGAGGCAGAGGACCGCATGAACAAGCGTTTCATGGAGCGGGCGAAGAAATATGCCGACAAGCAGGCGCGTCGTTCAGGGTCGGCGAACTAGGCCGAGCCCGGCCGGAATAGTCAGGCCGGGCAACGACCTCAAGGACTTGCCAAGAGCGTGGTGTGCTCCATATGCGACATTAGGTTCTCCCCCCGCCGCCGATCCTCAGGTCGTCGATGGCGGGAAATGCCGGAGCCTGCTGGCCCTCCTTTCGCAGGCTCCGGCATGACCAATCATGTCAGCCAAGATAAGGCTCTGGACCAGCCGCTTGGCCGCCGGCACTACCTTCTCAACCGCCTGCGGTTTGACGCTTCCCCTTTCGTTGAAAACGCGCGACGGCCACAAGGCCGACCAAGCGAGGTTTCTTCATTCTGCTTCTCCTTGATGAAAAATGATCATGATCGGCGTGGAATGTGAAGGATTATATCCCGCATGATCGAAATTGCTTGGGGGAGGAGAAAGCTGAGCGCGATCAAGGTTCAAGGCCGGAATGTTCCTCCAGCGAGACGATATCTTTTGTGCATGGCGGCAAGCCGCCGACGGACAGCAACGAGGAGGCAGAAAATGACGACATGGATCGATGCGTGTGCAGCCGAGGAGATCGATCAGGAGGACGTCGTCCGCTTCGATCACGCCGGGCGAACCTTTGCGATCTATCGAAGCCCGGATGACGAATATTTCGCGACCGATGGGCTTTGCACCCATGAAAAGATCCACCTGGCCGAGGGGCTTGTCATGGACGACACCATCGAATGTCCAAAGCACAACGGCCGTTTCAGCTATAAGACCGGCGAGGCTCGCGGCGCGCCGGTCTGCGTCGGCCTGAAAACCTATCCAGTGAAGCTGGAGGGCGATCGCGTCATGATCGGGATCGGAGCATGAGCAACGATGCGGGCATCATCATCGTCGGCGCGGGCGAATGCGGCGCGCGCGCCGCTCTGAGCTTGCGAGAAACCGGCTACCCGCATGCCATTACCCTCATTGGCGACGAGGCTCACCTCCCCTATGAGCGGCCGCCGCTTTCCAAGCAGATGCTGCTCGCCGAGGCAACACCGCAGGCGCCGACCGTTCTCAACGATATCATGTTGGGCGAACGGGCGATCCGGCATATCGGCAGCGCGTCGGCAAGCGCTATCGACGCCACCGGCAAGCAGGTGATCCTGTCGGACGGCCGTGAGTTGGCCTATGACAGATTGTTGTTGACGACGGGCGCGGCGCCCAGGCGATTGCCGAATGTGCGAGCCAATGCGCGCATACTCTATCTCAGGACGATCAACGACGCGCTTGCGCTTCGCCCCTGGATCAGCGCCGACATGCATGTGGCGGTGCTCGGAGGAGGCTTCATTGGTCTGGAGGTCGCCGCATCGGCGCGCAACCGTGGCGCAAGGGTCACGGTAATCGAATCCCAAGAGCGCATTCTCAAGCGCGGCGTACCCGAACAGATCGCGGAGACGATCAGTTCGCTGCATCGTCGCAACGGGGTCGTGGTGAAATGCGGCCTAACGGTCAGCGAGATCGACGCAGACGACCGGCGCGTGAGTATCAGTCTGGCCGATGGGACCGAGGTGACCGCGGATGTGCTCGTGGTCGGCATCGGCGCGCAGCCGCGCACCGAGCTCGCCGCACAGGCGGGCATAGCCGTCGACAACGGGATCTCGGTCAACGAGCGCCTCGAGACTTCGGTGGCGGATATCTATGCTGCGGGCGACTGCTGCTCGTTTCCGCACCCGCTGTATGGGGGACGCCGGCTTCGTCTGGAGGCGTGGCGCAATGCGCAGGATCAGGGCATTCTTGCCGCGGCGAACTTGGCGGGCGCTGCGCGTGGCTATGATGCCGTTCCCTATTTCTGGTCCGATCAGTTCGATCATACCCTGCAGATCGCTGGACTTGTCGATGAAGGACGCACCGTAGTCCGAAGAGACCTGGGCGATGGCGCCTTCATCCTGTTCCATCTCGATGACGGGCAGAGACTGGTCGCCGCAAGCGGCGTGGGTTACGGCAATAGGGTCGCCAGGGACATGAAGTTGAGCGAGATGCTGATTGCAAGGCAGGTCGTGCCGCCGCTCGATGCGCTGGCGGCCGACGCTAACCTGAAATCTTTGTTGCCAAGAGCGGCGTAAAAGGCCGCTGCTGTTTACCAACTCTAGCAAAAGACGTGAGCAGCGCCCGGGTCGAATTCCAGATTGACATGATCACCACGGCTGAGGCCCGAGATGGCCTCATGCCCGAAAGGCAAGCGAACGGACAAGGTCTCGTTGGCTGAAATCTGTGTCGTCACGTGCACGTTGTTGCCAAGAAAGGTTATGTCGTTGACGGTGGCGTTGAGGCCCTTGCCCGCCCCGTTGCTGCGCCCGAGCCGGATGCGCTCGGGCCTCAGCATCAGCGCGGCCTTGCGGCCGGTGGCCGCCTGGCCATGGACCGGGATGCGCTCGAAGATCGCCTTGTCGCCGAGTGAAATGGTCGCCTGTCCATTGTCCGATGACAACAGATGACAGGAGATGAAATCGCTGTCACCGATGAATTCGGCGACGAAGCGGGTGCGCGGATTGGCGTAGAGTTCCGGCCCGGTGCCGATCTGGTCGATCACGCCCTTGGAGAACACGGCGATGCGATCGGAGAGCCGCAGCGCCTCTTCCTGATCGTGGGTCACGTAGAGGATCGTCACTTCGGTCTGCTGGTGGATCCGTCTTATCTCGTGCTGGATTTCCTCGCGAAGCTTCTTGTCGAGCGCCGACAGCGGTTCGTCCATCAGAAGCACCGGCGGATCATAGGCGAGCGCCCTGGCAAGCGCGACACGCTGCTGCTGACCGCCGGACATCTGTGCCGGCTTGCGATCCTCGAAGCCCTCGAGCCTGACGAGGCGCAGCATTTCCCTCACCCGGCTATCGACTTCGGCCTTCGACTTGCGGCGAACCTTCAGCGGAAAAGCGATATTTTCGCCCACGGTCAGATGCGGAAACAGTGTATAGCGCTGAAACACCATGCCGATATTGCGCTTGTGCGAAGGCGTCGACAGCAGCGTCCGTCCGTTCAGCAGGATGTCGCCCTTGGTGGGGTTCTCGAAGCCGGCCAATATGTAGAGCGTCGTGCTCTTGCCCGAGCCGGAAGGTCCGAGAAAGGTCAGGAATTCGCCGCGCCGGACGTCGAGATTGACATCGTGCACGGCGACGACCGGGCCGTACTCCTTGCGGATGCCTTTGATTTTCAGGAAGGATTCGCTCATGATTTCAAAACCTTGCGTACGATCGCGGCCAGCGCCATCAAAGTGACCGTCAACAGAATGAGAAGCGTGGAGGCGGCAGCCACGACCGGGGTGAGGTCCTGCCGCAGCGTCGTCCAGACCTTGACCGGCAATGTCTGCAACGTCGGGCTCGCCATGAAGATTGCCACGACCACCTCATCCCAGGATGTCAGGAACGAGAAGACTGCCGCGGAGAAGAGCCCGTGGCTTATGGCGGGCAGCGTTACCCTGATCTTTGCCTCGAGCGGCGAAGCACCGCAGAGCACCGCCGCATCCTCGATGGACTTGTCGAAGCCTTCGAGCGCGCTTGAGATGGACAGGATGGAAAAAGGCAAGGCCAGGACGAGGTGGGAAAGGACGAAGCCGATCAGGGTTCCCCCGAGCCCGATCCGTAGGAAGAAGGCATAGAGCGCAACGGCGAAGACGACGACCGGAAGGATCATCGGCGTCAGGAACAGCGCCTTCAGCGCATCGCGAAACAGGAACTTGCCGCGCACGAGGCCGAACGACGTCACGAGCCCGAGCACGACCGAAAGCACCGTGACGATCGCCGCGATCCTGAAGCTCGTCCAGGCGGACTCCAGCCATTGCGGATCGGAAAACAGCTCGCCGTACCAGCGCAGGGTCCAGCCCGGCGGCGGAAAGATCAACCATTGCGACGAGCCGAATGACAGTGCCGCGATGAACAGGATCGGTAGCAGCAGGAAGGCAGCTGTCAGAACAGTGATGGTGAGAAGCACATACTTCCACCAGCCGAGCTGGCCGAAATTCAGGAGCATCTCAGCGCCCTCCCGTATTCTGTACGCCGAACAGCCGCAGTTGGACGGCGTAGAGCGACAGCGTGACGACAAGCAGGACAAAGGCCGCCGCTCCGCCCATGCCCCAATTAACGAGGGATTGCACGAACTGGGCGATGAGTTCCGCCAGCATCATGTTCGCCGTGCCGCCGAGCAGCGACGGGGTGACGTAGTAGCCGAGCGACATGACGAAAACCATCAGCGCACCCGCCATCATGCCGGGAGCGGCTAAGGGGAGCAGAACACGGGTGAGGCATTGCCAGCGGCTCGCACCGCAGAGAGCAGCTGCCTGCAGCACCGCCGGGTCGATCTTCTTAATGACGCCGTAGAGCGGCAGGACGATGAAGGGCAGCATGATATAGGTCATGCCAATCGTGACGCCGGTCAGGTTGTTGACGAGCGCCAGGGGCTTGTCGATAAGCCCCATACCAACAAGCATCTTGTTGATCAGCCCCGTCCGCTGCAGCAGCACCATCCAGGCATAGGTACGGGCAAGCAGATTGGTCCACATCGACAGCAGCAGGATCGCAAATACCAGCGAGGCCAGTCTCGCAGGCATGATCGCCAGCGTCCAGGCGACGGGAAAGCCGATCAGCAACGATATGATGGTGACCAGACCGGAGACGATGAAGGTATTGGCGAAGATCTTCAGATAGGTCGCGGATCCGAGCAACTCGGCATAATTGCCAAGCCCGAGCGTCGGCTCCATCACGCTGCGCAGAAGAAGCGCTACGACCGGAAAGGCGAAAAAGATCGCGATGAAGATCAGTGCCGGCGCCACCTGTCCAAAGCCGGTAGGCCTCGCCGCCTTGCGCGTCGGTGCGGTCTCGTCCGCAACGTCCATATATGTCGACATGGCAATCCTTTCCCACCGTGGGCACCGCCAGGCAGCCATAGCCGCCATGCAGGCCCGCACCTCGTATTGCCGCACCGCGGACATCGGTCCGCGGTGCTGTTGACAGCTCCCTGGAGCTTACTGTGCCTGCCAGGCGTACCACTTCTTGCCGATGGCATCCCGGTTTTCGGCCCAGTAATTCATATCGGCATTGACCTGGCTGGCGGTCTGCTGGTCCGGCAAGGTCTTGGCCGTTTCCGGATCCATCAGCTTCGCCGAACCGACATTGATCGGGGCATATCCCGTCGCCTTCGCCATATCGGCCTGCGCTTGTGCGGACGTCGCAAGCGCGATGAACTTCATCGCCGCTTCCAGGTTCGGAGCGCCCTTGGGAATGACGAGGGAATCGGCTGCCGTGATGTTCTGGCTCCACGACGTCTCGGTCTTGACACCACTGGCGGCAAGCGCGGTCATGCGGCCGTTCCAAAGGCTACCGAACGGCGCTTCCGCCGATGCGACCAGCTGCTGCGACTGCGCGCCGCTCGACCACCAGACGATATCAGACTTGATCGTATCGAGCTTCTTGAAGGCGCGATCGAGATCGAGCGGATAGAGCTTGTCGGCGGGAACGCCGTCGGCCAGCAAGGCGGCTTCGATCACGCCGGGCGCCGACCACTTGTAGAAAGTGCGCTTGCCCGGAAACTTCTTCGTGTCGAAGAGATCGGCCCAGGTCTTCGGGCAGGCACTGACGGCATCCGCATTGCAGCCGATCACGAAGGAATAGTAAAAGCTGCCGACCGAATAGTCGCTGACGAAGCGCGGATCGAGCTTGGATTTGTCGATGACGGAGAAGTCCAGTTTCTCCAGCAGACCATTCTTGCCGGCCTGTGCGGCGTAATCGCCCTCGACGTCGACCACGTCCCAGGTCACGCGAGCCGCCTCGACCATGGCTTTCAGCTTGCCGTAATCCGTCGGGCCGTCCTGCATGACGCCGGTGCCGGTCTTTTCGGTGAATTGGTTCGCCCAGGCGACCTTCTGCGCATCCTGGGTCGTCCCTCCCCAGCTCGTGAAGACCATGGTATCGGCCTTGGCGGGCAGGCATGCGGCCATCATTGCGGCAAAGGCCGCGAGTGCAATTTTTGCTTTCATGTTCCCTTGTCCTTGTTTTTGCAGTCTTTCAGGTCATGCCTTATGCGGCTGCCCGCTCATCCCGCGGGAGAAAAGCTGGCCGGCTTCATAATCTTGTTTTCCGCCACCTCGATCAGATCGCGAATCCTGGGCAGGAAGGCTTGCCACTCGGGGTCGGCAGCCAGTCGCTGGCGCCGCGCCTCGCGGTCGTCGAGGCTCGCATAGGCCCAGATGTGGACGATCTCGTTGATCGTGCCGATCTCCGAATAGAAATAACCGACCAGATTGCCAAGATGGGCTTTCTGGATGGCAATCCCCTCCTCCCCGACGACCTTGAGATATTGCGGGATCGTGCCGTTCTTCAGCCTGTAGGTGCGGATCTCGTAGAACATCGGCGTCACCTCATGACGAAAGGATCGGGGATCGGATCATCTGACGTGCGCAGCCAGATGGTCTTGGTGCGCGTGTAGTCGAGCGCCGCCGCCAGCCCGCCTTCCCTGCCCTGCCCGGAAAGACCGAAGCCGCCGAAAGGCGCGATCGGCGATACCGCGCGATAGGTGTTGACCCAGACAACGCCGGCGCGAATGCCTTTCATCAGGCGATGGGCGCGGGTGAGATTCTGGGTGAAGACGCCGGAGGCCAGTCCATAGCGGGTGTCGTTGGCAAGCTTCAGCGCCTCGGCCTCGGTGTCGAAGGAGACGACGGAGAGAACCGGGCCGAAGAATTCCTCGGCGAGCGACGGCGAAGCGACGGCGTCGCAATCGAGGATCGTCGGCGGGAAATAATAGCCCTCGCCGTCTGGCCTCTGCCCGCCGGTGACGAGACGCGCGCCGCTCTGGACGGATTTTTCGACAAGGGCTGCCACATGATCCTGCTGCCGCTTCGTGGCGAGCGGGCCGGCTTCGGTCGCCATTTCGAGCGGCGAGCCGATGCGGATCGCTTCCGCCTTGCGCTTGAGAATGGACAGGAAAGCATCCTTGACGCTGCGCTCGACGATCAGGCGGGAACCGGCAACGCAGCTTTGTCCTGTTGCTGCGAAAATACCGGCAACCTGGGCATTGGCGGCGCTTTCAAGATCGGCATCGGCGAAGACGATGAAGGGCGATTTTCCGCCGAGCTCCAGGGATGTCGAGGCAAGGTTCTCGGCAGAGTTGCGCACGACATGGCGCGCCGTCTCCGGGCCGCCGGTAAAGGCAACGTGCGCGACTTTCGGATGCCTCCCGAGAGCCGCGCCGCAGGACGGGCCGAAACCGGTGATGATGTTGACGACGCCGGCCGGAAAGCCTGCTTCATGAACGAGACGGGCGAATTCCAGAAGCGGCGCCGGCCCATCCTCCGATGCCTTGACGACCATGGTGCAGCCGGCAGCCAATGCCGGGCCGATTTTGACGGCGGAAAGAAAGAGCTGGCTGTTCCACGGCACCATCATGGCGACGACGCCAATCGGCTCGCGGCGGAGCCAGACATCCATGTCGGGCTTGTCGATCGGCAGGTAGGATCCCTCGATCTTGTCGGCGAGCCCGGCATAGTAGCGATAGTAATCGGCGACATAGGCGATCTGCGCCGAAGTCTCGCGAATGATCTTGCCGGTATCACGGGTTTCCAGTTCGGCGAGCTTTTGGGCATTGGCCGCGACGAGATCGGCGAGCTTATAGAGCAGCTTGCCGCGCTGTGTCGCCGTGGTCTTGGCCCAGGGTCCGTCATAAAGCGCCGTTTCGGCGGCATCGACGGCGCGATCGACATCGCTTTCGCGCGCCTCCGGCATCTCGGCCCAGATCAGGCCGGTGGCCGGATCGACGCTTGGATAGCGGGCCTCCCCGTCCAGAAATTCGCCGTCGATATAATACTGGAAGCGCTGCATGGGGTTCACTCCGCAAATGCCGGCATGACCTCGGCGATGAAACGTTCGAGCGAGGCTTTCTTGCGCTCGAACGGCATGCCGGTGTCGATCCAGAAGGAATATTCGTCATAGCCCATCGCCTGGTAGGCCTTCAGCCGCGCAATCACCGTCGCGGCGTCGCCGACGACATTGTTGCTGCGCATGACCGCATCCGACAGCATGGCATTCGCGCGAATGTCCTCATCGGGAATGCGCTCGATCAGGCCCTGATGGACCGGCTTCTCGTTCTTGAACCAGGCGAAGAAGTAATTGTAGTAAACGCTGAGCTCGTGGGCGGCCTCAGCGATATCGGCTTCCGACGAGCCGACATAGGTGTGGCGTAGCAGCATGATCTTCGGCCTGTCGATATCAGGGTTCTTAGCGCAGGCGTCGTTGAAACGGCCCATCAGCGCCTCGACTTCGTCATCTCCTTGCCAGAGCGGCGTCACCTGAACGTTGCAGCCGTTGGCGACGGCAAATTCATGCGAGTTCGGATCGCGTGCGGCGACCCAGATCGGAGGATTGGGCTCCTGTAGCGGCTTCGGCGCCGAGGTGGTCGCGGGGAATTTGAAGAATTCGCCGTCGTGGGTATAGTCGCCCTTCCAGATGCCTTTGATCGCAGGGATCAGCTCGCGCATGCGCTGGCCGGCGCCCCAGGCGTCGAGACCCGGCAAAAGACGCTCATATTCGAAGGAATAGGCGCCGCGGGCGATGCCGATATCGAGCCTGCCGTCGCAGATGATGTCGGCCATGGCCGCTTCGCCGGCAAGCTTGATCGGATGCCAGAAAGGCGCGATCACCGTTCCCGTGCCTAGTCTCGCCCTCGACGTGCGGCGGGCCAGATCGGCGATCGTCACGAAAGGATTGGGAGCGATGGTGAAATCCATCCCGTGATGCTCGCCCGTCCAGATGGCGTGCATGCCGCCCTTGTCGGCAATTTCGCAGAGCGCGACGAACTCGTCGTAGAGGCTCTTATGGCTCTGGCTCGCATCGAGGCGCTCCATGTGAACGAAGAGAGAGAATTTCATGCTCGTGCCACCTTCGTCGAGACCGGGCGGACCGTACCGGAGGTCTCGTCTCCAAAATAAACGCCGAAATTGCCGATCTGGCTTTCCAGTGCGAAACGAGCGACGATATCGGCTGTCGCACTCGTCTTGAAGCGGGTTTTGGTCAAAGCGTCCGGCTTGAAGAACCTGCCCTCGCGCGGCTCGCCTTGCGACGTGAAGGCGCGGTAGACGATGTGATGCTTGCCATCGCTTTTGCCTTCATAGACCGAATAGAGAAAGCCGATCGTCACCGAAAGCCCGGTCAGCTCTTGCAGGTAGTCGCATAGAATTTCGGTCGGGCTCCCTTCCCTTCCCTCGCAGCTCGGCAGTGCGAAGATGTCTTCTCCGAGCAGCAGGATCTCGCCATCGCGCTCCAGAACGGCACCGAGCTCGATATTGCCCTCGGTTGCGGCCGAAACCGCCTTGCTCGCGAGGATCGGCGTGAAATAACCGCCGCGGGCATAGCCCAAACCGTTGCGGCCGCTGTTGTGGAAGGAGGCGATGCGTCCCATGAGGATGACATGGTCGCCGGCATCGATGACCTGCTCCATACCGCATTCGAACCAGGCGGCAACATCGGCAAGGATCGGACAGCCGTCGGCGGCGGCATTCCATTCGACAGTTGCGAACCTGTCTTCAACCGGACGCGCGAAGGTGTTGGAGATATCTTTCTGCGCTTCCGACAAAACATTGATAGCGAAATGCTTCGCGCTCGTCATGGTCGCGAAGTTGCGGGAGGTCTTTGCCAGGCAGACCAGAAGCAGCGGCGGATCGAGCGAGACCGAGGTGAAGGAGTTGGCCGTGAAGCCGATCGGCAGACCGGCGTGATCTTGCGCAGTCACGACCGTGACGCCGGTCGGAAATGCGCCGAAGGCGTCGCGCAGCGCCCTTGCATCGATATGTTGCGCCGTCATCTTGCGTCCTCCCCGCATGAAAGCCACTCGGCAAGCAATTCGTTGACGATCTCAGGTGCCGTCAGGTTCACCATATGGCGATGCCCTTCGACGATCCGGACCCAGCCTCTCGGGGCGGCAGCCGCCATCTGCTCGGCCATCTGCGGCGTCGAGTTGGGATCGTCCGAACCAGTCAGGAATAGTGCCGGCACCAGCACCTGCGGCCACCGATCGGCGTAGGTTTCGTCGCCGCCGGCAAATGCCGCATAGGCTGTCGCATATCCTTGCGGATCGACGAGGCCCAACCAGTTGCGGGTCAACTCCCGGGCGGTAGCACTTTGCGCATCGTCGCCGAACCAGCGCAGAAGCGGCCCTTCCTTGTCGACGCCGGTCACCGGGATTGCCGCTGCGCGTGCCAGGACCGCCGCCTTTGCTTCCGAATCACGGCGATAGACGCCGTTGAGATAGGCGACGCGCCTGATCCTCTCACCGAAGGTTGCCGCGGCACCACCGGCGACAAGCGCACCCATCGAATGCCCGGCAACATTGGCAGCGTCGAGCGCCATCTCATCAAGGAAGCCGCCGAACCAGTCGACGAAGGCTTCCAGGCGGCTGCCGGCAGGCAGCGATCTGCTTTCGCCATGGCCAGGCATGTCGACGGCGATGACGCGATGGCTCCCGGAAAAGGCAGCGATCTGCGGCAGCCAGGCTTCGAGGCGCATGCCGACGCCGTGAATGAGAACAAGGGGCTCGCCTATGCCCACCTCGTGGTAGGCCGTCCCGCCTGCCGTGATCTTACGCGGCAATCCTTCTGCCTCGGGGACATTGGCTTTGCTCTGCGCTATGGTGTCCATCGTCGACATCTCCGCGTCCAATCCGTCAGACGCCGGCAGGATTTGAGACGTCCTGCCCCAGGTCCTTGAGGTCCTGATAGCGGTCGCCGATACGATGATGCGGCCGGCCGCCGACGGAAGCGCCGAGTGCGACGACAATCTCGTCGGCAGCGGGAGCATCGGCGATCGACGTCTGGATCGTCAGATAATGCGAGCGGCGCCCTTCGTCGTTCTTGTCCATCAGCGGGATCATGATCGGCGCGTTGGCCGGGCCACGCGTATTGCAGAAGGCGAGATAGGACTTGGCGCCGACGGCATGGCGATAATGGTTGCCGAAACGCAGCGTATGGATCAGTGCAGACGCATGTTCGATCTCGCCGTCTAGGCCGACCACTGCCGATTTTCCATAGGCTTCGACGGCCTCGCCCGATCCGACCGCCTCGATGATCATGCTGGTGAGCAATTCACCGAGAACCGGCGCTGCGGCATGGATCTCGGGCTTCAGATCCTCGACAAAGCCGCGACCGGCCCAGGGGTTCTTCACGATCGCACAGGCCGAAAAGAGCTTCAGAGGCGCTGGCGCTGCTTTGCCCCCTTCAACCAAGGTGGTTTCGATCTGCAGGACGGTTTTACGGATTTGAAAGGTCATGGCTCCGCTCGTTTTTCTAGGTTATGTATGATGGTATGCCATAATACAAAACTGTCAAGCGGCTTCGCGCAAACGAGCGGAAAACTTAAGTGAACAGAGAGAAAATGTAATTATAACAGATGCTTATTCATCAAAGCGAAAGTGATTGATCATGGCATGCTAGCCATCATCTTCATGCCAATATTCTGGGTGAGCCTGCAGGCTGCGACTGCATTCCCAGTTTTTTTGATGTTCCAATTTTGTATTATTGATTATGGCATACCGTCACATCGAATGCCGCGGAGAGTCAAGCCCGCATCGTGAGGGTGCCTTTAATTTGGTGAGGTCGCCGAGATGGCATTAGGTGCGATGCCGCCGTACATCGGCAAGGAGCGGCGTACCGGATCAATCGATCGGTTGGCGTCCTGAGAGAACCGCCTGTGCGATTGCGCTGGCGCTGGCGACATGCTCCATGGCTGCCTGGTAGGCGCCCTCGCCGTCTCCGCGCCGGATGGCATCGACGATCCGCGCCATCTGCACTGGCCCCTGAACATCGCGATTTTGCGTCTTGATCGTCATCGAGCGCAGATGATTGATGCGCACGGTCAGAAGATTGACGACGCCCCACGCGATGTGGCGGTCGACCATGCTGAAAAGCGTCTGATAGAAGGATGAGGTATGGGCGAGTACACCAGCCATATCCTTGTCCCGGTAGCTGTTTCTGATGTCCTCAAGGGATTTGTCCAGAGCATCGGCAATGGCGGGATTGCGCTGCTCGGCGCAAAGACGCGCGGCCATGCCTTCCAATGCGCCGCGGATCTCATAGATCTGCTTCGCCTCGTCATGGTTGAGCTGGGCGACGATCGGCCCCTTGTTCGGCAGATTGGCGACGAGGCCTTCGGATTCGAGGTGGCGCAGAACCTCGCGTACGATCGTGCGGCTTACACCAAGCTGGGCGCAGAGATCACGCTCCACCAGACGATCCCCCGGGCGGAAATAGCCATTGAGGATCGCCTCCCGCACTTTGTCGAGCGCCAGTTCGCGCAACGTCTTGGCCGGACGCTCCACGCGAATTGCCGTGCCGTGCGCATCATCATTCATTCCAACACCTCTGTTTCAGACGTCAACTTCCGTCCCTTGCCGCAGGGACGGTCAAGTTTCGGATACCATATTATGGCCTACCAAGATTATGCAATGGCGAGATGGAGTCAATGCAACTGGATAAACCGTTGCGAACAACCCCTACTCCAATGTCACCGACAAGGATATCAGGAACTTTTTTGCGACGGGCGGGGCGCGGAAGTCTGATTGAGAATATGGGCGGGGAGCTGATCCAGGCACGACAAATTCCACTCCGCAGTCTTCCGACCACGGAGTTCTGCCCTTTTCTGCCAGGCATCAGTACGCAGCAACGGCGCCTCGGAACTGCAGGTCAGTTCAATCTGGCGAGCGGCCTGCCATCGGTATCGAAGAGGTGGCAAGCGGCAGGTTCCATGTCGAGAGACAGAGCTGTGTGGAGCGGAGTCGTATCCGTACCTTCCGTCTGCACGACAAGCGACTGGTTCGATCCGATATCCACATGCAGGATCGTGAGGCCGCCCAGCCGCTCCGCCAGCATTGCTTGGCCGGGGAAGCGTCCATTCGGGTCGATGCGGATATGTTCAGGGCGGATGCCAAGTGTCAGGTTGGCTCCTACCGTTCCGCCGAAGGCCGGCACAGTGATCCTGTGTCCGCCCGGCAGCGCGACGGATATGCCTTGAGGTCCGGTCGATTCGACCACGGCCGGAAGAAGGTTCATCTTCGGCGAGCCGATGAAGCCGGCCACGAAGATATTTGCCGGTCGGTTGTAAAGCTCAAGCGGCGAACCGACCTGCTCGATGCGGCCGGAGTTCAGGACCACGATCTTATCGGCCATGGTCATCGCCTCGATCTGATCGTGGGTAACGTAGATCATCGTTGCCGCCAGCCGCTCATGCAGCCGCATCAGCTCCAGCCGCATGTTGACGCGCAAAGCGGCATCGAGATTGGACAAGGGTTCGTCGAAGAGGAAGATCTTCGGATTGCGTACGATCGCCCGGCCGATGGCCACACGTTGCCGCTGACCGCCCGACAGGTCCTTCGGCCGACGGTCGAGCAGATGCGCGAGCTCAAGAACCTCGGCAGCTTCCCTGACCTTGCGATCACGGTCGGCGGAGGAAACGCCTGCGATCTTCAGCGCAAAACCCATGTTCTCGGCGACCGTCATGTGCGGATAGAGCGCATAGGACTGGAAGACCATCGCCAGGCCGCGTTGCGACGGATCCACATCGTTGGCGCGGGCGCCATCGATCATCAGATCACCGCCGGTGATCTTCTCCAGGCCGGCGATCATGCGCAACAACGTAGACTTGCCGCAGCCGGACGGGCCGACAAAGACCACGAATTCACGGTCGTCCACATCCAGATCGATGCCCTTGATGACTTCGAGCGCGCCATAGGTCTTGCGGGCGTCGCGCAGCTTGAGATTAGCCATTGCTGGCCTCCTTTCTTTCGATGGATGGACTGGCGCCAATGTCTGCCTCCTGCCCGAGGATGAGGCTGGCCGCGCCGATCAGGCCGGCATGACGCCCGAGCTGGGCGGCAACAATGGGGACCCCGCGATAAGCCGGCATGGCGCGTTCGCGAACGGTCGCCACCACAACTTCCTGCAGAAGATCGAAGCCATGCGAGATACCGCCACCCATTACCAATATGTCTGGCGAATAGAGATGCAGCAGATTGGTAAAGCCGATGCCGAGCCAGCGCGCTTCCGCATCCAGCAATTCCATCGCCAGCGCATCGCCCTTTCGTGCAGCCTCAACCACATGCCGCCCGCTGACGTCGCCATCGCTGGCAATCGCACGCATCAGCGAGCCGTCGAATTTCCGGGTCCGTGCCGTTGCATGACGCCCCAAAGCCGTTCCCGAGGCAACGGCCTCGAAACAACCGATCGCGCCACAAAAGCACCGCTCCCCTTCGTTCGTGATGGTCATATGCCCGATCTCGGCCGCCAGGCCGCGCCGGCCGTGCAAAGTCCGGCCGTTGGCGATCACGCCGCCGCCGATACCCGTGGAGACCGTCACGAAAACCATCGAATCCGCGCCGCGACCCGCTCCGTAGTGCCATTCGCCGAGGGCTGCCGCATTCGCGTCGTTCTCCAGCCGGACCGGCAGTTCGAAGCGATCGGAGAGAATGGTCGCCAGCGGCACCTCATGCCAGCCGATAAGCGTCGGCGGCCCGATGACGATACCGGCCTTGGGGTCGAGCGGTCCCGGTGCGCCGACACCTATGCCGATGGGAGAAAGGTCGGGCGTTTGCGCCAGCACCTCGGCTGCGAGCTGTTCCATCTGCCGCGTCACCGCCGCAGGTCCATCGGCGGCCGCCGTCGGCATGGCCGAGAAGGCCAGAAGGCTTCCTGCCTCGTCGACGAGTGCGGCGCGAAGCTCCGTTCCGCCGAGATCAAAGGCAAGGGCAACCTTGTTCACGCAACCCCGCTTTCCAAGCCATGGAGCCAGGCGATGCGGCCGGCTAGATCCTTGTCGCCGAAGGCGAGCGAGCCGAGAACAACCGTCTGCGCGCCGGCCTTGCGCAGGAGCGGCACGGTCTGCTCGCGGATGCCGCCATCGGCCGCAAGGATGATCTGGTCCTCACGACCGGATTGCTTGAGCAAGTCACGCGCTTCCAAAAGCCGGTCGCATGCCCTATCGGAAAGGCTCTGCCCCTTGACGCCGATGGACGTGCCAAGCAGCGTCACGAAGGCAACATGATCGATGAACGGCTTGATCGCCGAAACCGGCGTTTCCAGCCGCAGCACCACCCCTGCTTCGGCGCCAAGCTTTCTTGCGAGCCCTACAGCACGCAACCCCGCCTCGCCATTCTCGGCGTGGACGCTGATCAGATCGGCTCCCGCCTCGATGAATTGGCGCGTCTGTTCCTCGACGATTTCACCTTCGACCATCAGATGCACATGGATGGGCTTGGCGGTCGCTTTGGCGATGCGGGCGACGAAATCCGGAAAGAACAGGAATCCCGGGGTAAAGCGGGCGTCGGCGACATCGATATGGTGCAGGTCGACAAAGGGCTCGATCCGCTTCAGATCGGTTTCCATATTGGCAAGATCCGCCGACCAGAGCGAGAACTCGCCGAGCAATCGGTTACGGGGCAGTGCGGCGATGGCAGCCGGGCCGGAAAGAGGTTTGGATGTCATGATCGAAAGAGGCTCCGGATTGAACTGGATGCAAGGAAATCGGTGATGGCGCCTTGGATTTCGGCGAAATGCCGCGCCTTGTCGGCGGTCTTGGCAGTGACTTCGATGTAGCGTGCGCCGGGAACGGTTTCGGCGAGCGTGAGGGCGCAGGAGAGCGGATGGATCGCATCCTGTTCGTTTCCGATGACCAGCGTCCGAACTTTGATGGCTGCCGTGTCGGCCTTCGATACGCCAGGCCCATCGGCGGCGATGTCTCCAAGGACGGATGCGAAATCGAAGGCGTCCGGCCGCTCGAAATAGCCGAGCAGCGAAGAGAAATTGTCGGGCGCCTCGGACGCGATCCGACGCCCGATTTCCGAGGCGATAAAGCGTTCCCTGGCTTCCGCAACCGGATGTGAACGGATCAGGGCCGCAACGGCGCGACCAGGCTCGAGATTGTCCGGTGATGCCTCGAATATCCAGGCAGGACGCACGAGAACGAGTCCCGCGACACGGCCGGGGTGATGATGGGCAAGATGCAGCGCAATGGCCGCTCCCATCGAAATGCCGCCGACAACAAAACGGTCGAAACCATGTTCGGTGGCCGCTGCCAACACGTCCTCGGCGAACATATGGATCGAAAAGGGTCGCGCGCTGCCAAGCGACGAGGCGCCATGCCCGCGGCACTCCAGCGTCAGTCGATGGATATCCGCGGAGGTTGGAACATTCTGTGCTACCTGTGCCTCGTCAGCGCCAAGACCGTGCTGAAAGACGACCGGAAGCCCCTGCCCTTCGCGATAGACGGCAAGACTTGCATCGGCACGCATGAATGACGTCTTTCCCATCAGATCAGCCCCTTAAGGAACGCTGCTACGCCGAGGGCCTCGGGCGCCGAGAGGCCATGTGTGACGAGTGGGCCGTCGAAGCCCACGGCCCGCAGCTGTGCAATGAAATCCGGAAAATCGACGATGCCCTGCCCCGCGGTAGCGAAGCGACCATCGGCATGACGATCCTTGGCATGCGCGAGAGCTATACGGCCCGCCGCGGTTTCGACCGCCTTCTCGACGGTCACCCGCGCCTGCTCCGGCGTCGCCTGCTCGAACAGATTGGCGGGATCGAGCACGATGCGCAGCCGTCGCGATCCCATTTCCTCGATCAGCCGCCTGGCGTCCTTAGCCGACGTGACGATATTGGCTTGCTCCGGCTCGATGCCGAGATCCACACCATGCCGCTCCGCCAGTTCCAGAGCTTTCGACATTTCAGCCGCCATGTCGGCCCAGGCGGCGGGATCGCCGTTGTCGGGATGATGGGCCCATTGGTCGTTCGGGTCGCGCGTACCGGTGCAAAGCGTCACGAGCGGAATGGAGAGTGCCGCCGCCGTCTCGATGACGACGGCGAGTTGGGCCATGCCCGTTCGACGCACGGATATGTCCGGATGGGCCATGTTGTAGGTGCCGGAGAGAGCTGCAAGCGAGATCCCGGTGGCGCGCACTGCCGTCCGGATTTCCGCAAGCGTCGTCTCAGCGACGGCATCGGGCATCGAGGGCAGTCCGCAGCAGGCGAGATTGAACTGCACACATGCGTAGCCGCTGTCGCGCACGGCCGAGAGAACACCGAGCGGCTCGGTCCCCGGAAAGGTCTTGGCGAAGATCCCGATCTGCATCAGACCGCTCCCGTGACCAATGCAAGTTCGACGCGCTCGCCCCGTTCCACCGATCGGGCGATCGCCACCATCGCGCGGATCGAAGCCAGGCCGTCCTCGACGTCGGCCCCGCGCATCGGCGCACCATTCAACGCCGTATCAGCGAGGCCTTCGAGCTGCCGGCGGAAGAAATGGCCGTCGGCACCGAGCGGCTTCCTAGTGGTCGCATCCTTCTCATGGAAAATCTCGACCTCGCTCGAGCGGAAGTACCAAGGATTGAAGGTCTTGGCGAGGATCGAGCCGTTTTCACCATAGAGCTGGAAGCCCTCATGCCAATCCATGCGCACGGCAACGGTCAGATCCAGATGGCCGAGCGCGCCACTGGCGAATTCGGTTTCCACGAACCAGCAGTAAGCACCGGCTCGCTCTAGAAGCCGAGCGCGCACTGCAACGATATCGCCGCAGAAGAAACGCGCGGTGTCGACCAGATGCGAGCCATGCGCCAGCATGAAATATTGCCGCAGGTCGGCCTTCGGATTACCGGCCGGCTTGCGCGCAAGCTTGCTGGTGACAGGCAAGGGCTGCACCGCATCCGTATTGGTATAGCGGTGGGTGGAATCGCAATACCAAGCCTTCATCGCAAAGATCTGGCCGATATCGTCGCGGACGAAATCGCGCGCCGCCTCCAGCGCCGGATCGAAGCGCTTCATGTGCCCGACCTGCAGAATCCTGCCGGAGCGGCGCACGGCCTCGGCGAGCTGCAGTCCCTCCTCGATCGACACGCCAATGGGTTTCTCGCACAGCACATGCTTTCCGGCTTCCAGCGCCTTGATGGACATCGGCACGTGATAGGCGTCGGATGTCGCGACGATCACGGCCTCGAGATCGGGATCGGCGAGCATTTCATCATAGTTGTCGTATATCTTCTGCGGCTCGTAGGTCGCGCCCATGCGTGCCAGGAGATCGGGCGCCGCATCGCAGATCGCATAGAGATCGGCATTCCTGGCCTTCACGCAGGATTCCAGGTGCGCGAACTGGGCGATCGGCCCGCAGCCGAGCACTCCGACGCGAAGACGGCGATTTTCCTTTTCGATCATGGTTCTCTTCCTTATGCGCCGTAGCCGCGCATGGTTCCGCGGTTGGCTCTGACCGCGGCGGCAGGGTCGGCGGCTGCGGTTTCGGATTCTTCCTCCAACACCAGCCAGCCATTGAAGCGCGGCGCTGTGGAGACGAGATCGATCACGGCAGGCGTGTCGAGAATACCCTTGCCGAGCATCGCCCATCGGTCATTGGCGTCGACGTCCTTGAGGTGCAGGTAGCGGATGCGATCCTGGTAGGCGCGCATCGTATCGAGCATGTCAGCATGTCCGCGCAGGATATGGCCGGTATCCGGCACCCAGCCAACCAGGCTCGGGTCGAGCAAGGCGAAGATGCGGTCATAATCGGCGCGGTCGAACAGCAGAGTATTGTGATGCGAACTCGGATGCACGGCGACATCGACGCCGCTGGCTTTGCCCAGTTCTCCGGCGCGATTGTAGAAGTCGCCGGCGATGGCGAACTTGTCATCGCGCGGGCCGTCTGAGACGACGGTGGCCGAGCCGATGGAGACGAGTGCGCCCGGAAAATGGGCGGCGTAGTCGATCCAGCGCCGCGCCGTCGCAAGATCGTCATTAGTCGCATCGGCGACCGTGAAGCCGCTCTTCGAGCCGAAGGCGAAGGAAACGAGCGTCAAGCCGTGGCTTTTCAGCGCGCTCGCGAAAGCATGCGGGTCTGCCGCGTAGCGGCCGATCATCGTATCGGTGATTTCGATGCCGAGATAACCGCCGGCGGATATGGCCGACAACAGATCGTCGGCCGTTCCTCTCCAGGCATCGCCGAGCATTTCCCACGTAAATGTCTGACAGCCGACTTTTATGTCCTTGCTCATTCCCGCTATTCCTTGATTCCGCCTTGGGTCAGGCCTTCGATGATGTGTCGTTGGAAGAAGAGCACCAAGACAATGAGCGGCACGGTGACGACAGCCGATGCGGCGGCGATGTCTCCCCAGGGCACGTAATATTGGTTGGTGAAATTGGCGATGCCGACCGGGATCGTCTGGCTGTCGCTATCCGAGGTGAAGGCCAGCGCGAACAGGAACTCGTTCCAGGCGGTGATGAAGGCAAGCAGGCCTGTCGTGACCAGGCTCGGCAGCGACATCGGCAGGATGATATGCCAAAGCAGGCCGACCGGACCGACGCCGTCCATGCGGGCCGCCTCGTCGATCTCGCGCGGCAATGTCTCGAAGTAGCCGAATAGGACCCAGGTCACCAACGGCAGTCCGAGTGCGAGATAGGTGATGATCAACGCCGTATAGGTATCGAGCAACCCGAGATCCGACGCAATGAGATAGAGCGGCCCGACGAGTGCGATCTGCGGAAACATCGAGACCGAAAGGATGACCGTCAGGATGCCGAAGCGCCCTTTCACATCGAGGCGCGACAGCGAAAAGGCGGCGAGCGAGCCGACGATCAGGCAGAGAGCCGTGGTCGACAACGCGACGATGAGCGAGTTCAGCACATAGTGATGCAGGCCTTTTTCGATGAAGGCGTTATAGTAATGCTCCAGCGTGAACGGGTTCGGAATGAGCGAGGGCGTTCCCTCGGTCAGCGCCTTGTCGAGCTGGAACGATGTCGAGAATTGCCAGAGGAACGGGCCGGCGGACCAGATGAGAATGAGCAGTGCGCCGAAGTAGATGACGAGGCTTTGAAAGACGGAGCGGCTTTCGTTCATGTCGTCTTCCTTATCTGCCGCACGAGGAAGATGCAGAAGACAACGGCGATCAGCCCCTCCGTGATGAACATGGCGGTCGAGACGGCCGAGCCATAGCCGAACTGAAGCGTCGAAAAGAGCACCTTGTAGGACAGCGTCGAAAGCGTCTCGGTGGAATCGGCCGGGCCGCCGCCCGTCAGCACATAGACCAGATCGAAGACACGGAACGCATCGAGCGCGCGAAAGAGGCCGGCAATCAGCAGCGTCGGCATCAAGAGCGGCAGCCGGATATGCCAGAAGATCGTCCAGGCTCTCGCGCCGTCCATGCGGGCGGCCTCGACCAGGGATTTCGGAACGGTCTGCAGCCCTGTCAGCAGCAGAAGCGCCATGAACGGCGTGGTTTTCCAGACGTCGGCAAGGATGATCGTCGTCAGGGCCGTATCGGGCGAGCCGTACCAGTTGACGTTCTGATCGATCAGCCCCGCATGCAGCAGGATGAAATTGATGATGCCGTGCTGACCATCGAAGAGCCAGCCGAACATCTTCGATGTCACGACGGTCGGCATGGCCCAGGGCACGAGCATGGCGGCGCGGATCATGCCGCGGCCGGCGAAGGTCTCGCAAAGGATGAGCGCCATCGCAAGGCCGATGAACGTCTCCAGCCCGGTCGAGATCACGGTGAACCAGATGGTGTGCCACCAGGCATTCCAGAAAGGCGGATCGGCCAGCAATTGCACATAGTTGGCGATGCCGATGAAATCATTGTCCTGAGTGATCAGCGAGCGATTGGTGAAGGACAGATAGAGGCCGTTGAAGATCGGATAGAAGGATACCGATGCGAGCGAGATGAAAGCCGGTAACAACAGCAGCCAGGGCCAGAGGGCGCTTGGCAGCGCCCTCGATTTGCCTGGGGTTCGCTCGGACGCGGGAACCGTCATCGTTACGGCCATTTCAGCCAACGATCTTGTTGATCTGGGTAGCCGCCGCCTGCAGTTCCGCCTTGACGTTGCCGCTGACCAGCGCCTTCGAAATGCTGGACTGCAATGCCAGCGTCACCTTGGCATATTGCGGCGTGATCGGCCGCGGTGTGGCGCCGGTGAAGACGCTCTGGAGGCTCGCCATGAACGGCTGCTCGGCCTTCAGCTTTGCATCCTGGAATATCGCCGGGCGCGAGGGTGCCAGACCGAAATTAAGGGCCAGCCGGGTTTGGGTTTCCGGCGACGACATCCAGGTCAGGAATTCGATCGCCGCTTCCCGCTTCTTGGAATTGGCATTGATGCCCAGTTGGTAGCCGCCGAGGCACGCAGCACTCTTGCCGCCGGCAAAATGCGGCAGCGGAGCGACGGCAACCTTGTCGACGACATGCGAGGCCTTTGGATCCTGCGCGATCGGATAGACATAGGACCAGTTGCGCATGAACATCGCCTCGCCCGACGTAAACGGCTGGCGAGAAGGCTCCTCATCCCAGGACAGGACGTTCTGAGGGCTGATCTTCGTCTTGTTGATGGTGTCATAGAGGAACTGGATCGCTTCGACGGCAGCATCATCGCCGATGACCGAGGATTTACCGTCGGCGGAAAGGATGGAACCTCCGTTGGACGCGATGATTTCGACGGCGTCGCAGATCAGGACTTCCGCCTGTTTGCCCTGCCAGAGATAGCCGAACTTGGCGTCGCCTGCCTTCTGTGCCTCAGCCGCGATCGTTGCCATGTCGGCCCAGGTTTCCGGCACCTTGCCGCCATGCTTCTCCACCAGATCCTTGCGATAGTAGAACATGCCGGAATCGACGAACCACGGCAGCGCGGTGAGTTTGCCGCCATAGGTGCAGGCGGCGACCGTACCGGGGAAATATTCGGCGCGCTTGTCCTTCGGGAAATATTCGTCGAGCGGCAAGGCCCAGCCCGCGGCCGCAAAGCCTGCGATCCAGATGACATCCTGGCTGAAGACATCAGGCGTCCCATTGCGGCGTGCCAGCTGCTGGACGAGCCCCTGATAGACTTCTGTCGACGAGCTTGGCGGCGGCAGCTCGATGAACTTGACGGTCACCCGGCTTTGCGACTCGTTGAAAGCCTTGACGAGATCGCCAAGCCCTTCCTTGCCGAAGAAGCTCGCGCTGGCGAAGCTGATTTCCGTCCGGTCGGCCGCGCGCGCCGGGCGTATGCCGAAGCCGGACGCAACGCTAAGTGTCGCCGCGCCCGCCGCACCGAGCAGCAGCTGGCGGCGGTCGAGCATTATCGATTGGCTGATCATCTTGGAGTCAGCCGGCGTCTTCTTGAAACCTGTCATGTTTCCCTCCCAGGAAGACTGGCGACCTCCGTATCTCCGCGCCAGTATTCGCACATGTTTCATAAAAAATTGTCGCGCGTCAAGAAATAAGATGCTTTAAATCACATCTGGAATCGTCGTTCGGGTGCGTCGACGCGCCGCGAACGAATGAAGTGCATCAGGGAGGATTGAAAATATGACAGGCAATTCAAAGGGAAAGCTCGGTGTCGGAGTCATTGGCTGCGGTAATATCTCCATGACTTATCTGCGCAATGCGGCGCTGTTTGCCGGCGTCGAATTGCGCGCCTGCGCCGATATATCGGCCGATGCGGCCGCACTGCGCGCTCGTGAATATCGCATTCGCGCCTTGAGCGTCGACCAGCTGCTCGCCGATCCAGAGGTCGATCTGGTCCTGAACCTCACGGTTCCCGCCGTGCATTTCGACGTGACCATGTCGGCCCTGTCTGCCGGCAAGCATGTCTTCACCGAGAAGCCGCTCGCGACATCGGCGGCCGATGGCCGCCTCCTTGTGAAGGAAGCCAGGCGCCGCGGCTTGCGGCTGGGCTCGGCCCCCGACACATTCCTCGGCGCGGCGGGCCGTCGGGCACGGCGCTTGATGGAGGAAGGCGCGATCGGTCGTCCGGTCAGCGGTACGGCCTTCATGATGGGGCGCGGCATGGAGCACTGGCACCCCAATCCGCACTTCTACTACCAGCCGGGCGGCGGTCCTGTCTTCGACATGGGCCCCTATTATCTGACTATGATGGCGAACCTGCTCGGGCCGGTCGTGCGCGTCATGGCGATGGCGACGAAGGGCCAGGAAGAACGCCTCATCACCGCCGATGGCCCGTTCAAGAACACGAGCTTCAAGGTCGGCACACCGACCAATGTTCTCTCGCTGCTGGAATTCGCATCCGGCGCCACGGTCAATTTCGGCGCCTCGTGGGACGTCTTCCGCCACTCCAATCATCCGATCGAACTGCATGGCACCGAGGGGTCGCTGCGCCTGCCAGACCCCGACACGTTCGGCGGAACGGTATCCCTGTCCGAGCGGGGCGCCGATTGGCGTGATTTCGACAGCGACGGCGAACTCTATGGGAAGAGGAATTGGCCATATGCGGCGCCGGATCGGGCAAATTACCGCATGCTTGGCGTTGCCGACCTCGCGCGCTCGCTTGAGGAGAACCGGCCGCCACGGGCATCCGGCGATCTTGCGCTGCATGTACTCGAAATCATGGAGGCCATTCTGGCTTCAGGAGAAAGTGGACAATCCGTCAGGATTGCGGGCGATCTTACGCAGCCGCCATTGCTCGGCGAGGACGAAGCGCGCAGTCTTCTCGCCTGACGCCAGCCGGGGGACGCTGATATGACTAAACAGCCCGATGAAAACGCCCGACAGCTTCTCGATCTTGGCAAGAGATCGAAGCCTCGCGTATTCGAAGATGGTACGCCCGAACAAGCCCGCCTCGATTACAATGCCGGCTTCCTCTCGGTTCAAGGCGCCAAGGAGACCGTAACCTCGTTAGAGGACAGGCAGATCGACGGTCCGAACGGCCGGATCAATCTGCGCCTCTATCGTGGCATCGATACGCCATCGCGGGATGCCGCCGCCCTGCTCTATCTCCACGGCGGCGGCTGGATGCTTGGCAATCTCGATTCGCATGATGAGATTTGCCGATGGTTCGCCAATATCGCGCGGTGCGTCGTCATCTGCCCGGACTACCGTCTGGCGCCCGAACACAGGTTTCCGGTCGGCTTGGCGGACTGCGCGGCGACATTGATCTACATGGCTCGGAATGCGGCCGAACTCGGCATCGATCCCCTGCGCATAGCGGTCGCCGGAGATAGCGCCGGCGGCAATCTTGCGGCGGTTCTGGCGCTGATGGCGCGCTCTGGCGAAGTGCCGACGCTTGTGGCGCAGCTACTGATCTATCCCAATACCGATGCCGCACAGACGGCGGACAGCTATCGTCGCCATGGCGAAGGTTTTGGCCTGACATCATCAACGATGCGATGGTTTCGCGATCACTATGTCCGCAGCAGTGCGGATATCCTCGATTGGCGAGTTTCGCCGCTGCGCGCGGAAAGTCTGGCGGACGTCGCCCCCGCCTTCGTCCTCCTTGCGGAGTACGACATCCTTGCCGACGAGGGCCTCGCCTATGCCGAGCGTCTGCGAGAAGACGGTGTCCCCGTGTTACTTCGCCAATGGCCCGGGCAGATCCACGGCTTCGTCTCGATGGGCAAGTACATTCCCGTCGCACGCCAGGCGGTCGAGGAAGCGGTTGCGGCATGGCGCGGCTTCGAAGAGGTTTCCGATCAAACGATGCCTTGAGGCAGCGTCAGGCCGATTGCCGCATGACCAGCGTGCCGTTCAGGCGGACCATGGGCGCGACCGCCTGAGCCGGCGCATCCGTATCGCCGAGAAGCGCCAGCAGCGAATCGACGCTGTTTGCCGTCATGGCGGCGAAATCCTGTGCCATCGTGGTCAGCGGCGGGCAGGTATAGCGGCTCAGCGGATGATCGTCATGCGCGGCTATCCGCAGATCATCGCCCTTCTTACGTCCGACTTTCAGCCCATGGGCGAAAGCGGCGGCCATGACGCCGAAGGCGAGACGATCGTTGGCGCACAGAATGGTCCGGCGCGGCAGGGTGTTCGCATTCAGGATGTCGTCCATCTGCTGGTAACCGACATGCTCGAACTCCCAGGTGTAGGAGGCCGTCGTCTTGATCACCAACGGCTCGTGGCCGGAGGCCTCCATCGTGGCGATGTAGCTCGCCAGTCTCTCCGGCGAGTTGTGATTGACATGAGGAATATCAAGATAGGCCGGCGCTTCGCCGGACCGGCAGAGATATTCGACGATCGTCGCGACGCTCTGCCTGTTGTCATTGCCGATGAAAGGCGTATTCCCCTCGATGTAGGTGTCGAAATAGACGATCGGCACATTTTGCGCCAGCCTCTCGAACGCCCGCGGATGGGACGTCTGTCCGAGCGGCGCGGCCACGGCACCTGCGACCTTCAAGGAGAGCATCGTGTTGACGGCTTCCCTCTCCAGTTCCGGCAGACCATGCGAGGAAAACACGATCGGCCAATAGCCTTCGACGCGCAGCCTCAACTCGAGACGATTGACCATCTCCGCATAGAATGGATCGGTCAACGCCGGAACGAGAATGCCGATATTGCGGGTTCTCTTCCGGTTGAGATTTCGTGCATAGATGTTCGGCTGATAGTTGGACGAACGGAGAGCAGCTTCGATCAGAGCACGCGTTACCGGCTTCACACTGGTCGGATCGTCGAAATATTTGGAAAGCGTGGGACGGGAGACGCCGCAGGACTTTGCGAAATCCTCCATTGTCTTATGCGTCATTTTTTCCATCGAATGCCGACCATCCTGCCTGAGCCGAACCGCTCGCTTTTCCCGTTATGCGTCCACTCGAAAGCAAGCGCAATCGACGACACAAATTCCGGTAAAGTTTTCCGGAACTTACGTCATGCAAAAATATTACGTGCGCAAATTTATTAATTGACGCACAAAAGTTCAAGTCTTAGAAACTTGACCGGTTCAAAGGCTTCGCGCCGCCAAAATTGAAACCACCACGAAGTGAGTTCAGCCTGCATGAAAAAGCTCGTCAGTGCCGGAGAGATCGTCGTCGAAATCATGGCGGATCGGGTCGATCAAAGCCTTGCCGAGCCCGGGCTGCTGCACGGTCCCTTTCCTTCCGGTGCGCCTGCGATCTTTATCGCCCAGGCTGCACGCCTTGGCCAGCCGGCTGGCCTGATCAGCGCGGTGGGCGATGACGATTTCGGCCATCTCAATATCGATCGATTGCGGGACTGGGGCGCGGATGTTTCGGCCATTGCCATCCACAAGGGACAGGCGACGGGCACGGCCTTCGTTTCCTATCGGGCCGACGGCAGCCGCCACTTCGTCTTCAACATCAAGAACAGCGCGGCCGGATCGATCGAGATCGACGAAGGGGCCGTGGCACTTCTGGCCGGTGCCGATCATTTCCACGTCATGGGCTCCTCGTTATTTTCCGAGAGGGCGACGTCAGTCATTCTCGCGAGTATCGAAATGGTCAAGCGCAAGGGCGGCACGGTCTCCTTCGATCCAAACATCCGCAAGGAGATGATCGAGCTGCCCGGCATGCGCGAGGCGCTGACCAAGGTTCTGATGTTGACCGATATTTTCCTGCCGAGCGGCGAGGAACTGTTCATCTTCACCGATGCCGCCGACGAGGCTTCGGCGGTAACCGAAATGCTGGCGCGCGGCATTTCGGCGGTGATCGTCAAAAAAGGCTCTGCGGGTGCCGTCTATTACGACCGGCATCGTCAGGTCACGGCCCAGGGCTTTCCTGTCACAGAGGTTGATCCAACTGGTGCAGGTGATTGTTTTGGCGCGGGATTCGTCTCGCTCTGGCTCCGTGGCGCTCATCCCGAAGACGCTTTGCGCATAGCCTGCGCGTGTGGGGCGCTGGCCGTCACGCGCAAGGGGCCGATGGAAGGAATCGCAACGCTCGCCGAGGTGCAGGCATTCCTTGATGACGCAATCGGGAGGCCTTCGCCATGAATGCGACGCAACGGCTGGCAAGAATGCCGCAACGCCGCGCCGAGGGATTGCCAACCGGTATCACCTCCGTCTGCTCTGCACACCCGCTTGTCATCGAGGCGGCGTTGACGCATGGCAAAGCCAGAAATGCCGATGTGCTCATCGAGGCGACCTGCAATCAGGTCAATCAGGATGGCGGCTACACCGGCATGACGCCTGCCGATTTCCGGACCTTCGTAGAGGCGATTGCCGCAAAGGTCGGGTTCGCTCCGGACAGGCTCATTCTGGGCGGCGATCATCTCGGTCCCAATCCATGGAAGCATTTGCGCGCCGATGAGGCGATGTCGAAGGCGAAGACAATGATCGACGCCTTTGCTGCTGCCGGCTTTACCAAGCTCCATCTCGATACCAGCATGGCCTGCGCCGACGATCCGCAGGCGCTGCCCGATGCGACGATCGCGGCCAGGGCCGCGCAATTGGCCGAGGTATCGGAAGCCCGGGTCCGTCAATCCGGAACGCAGGCTCCAAGCTACATCGTCGGCACGGAAGTCCCTGTTCCCGGCGGCGCGGTCGAGGCGCTGGACCATATGCACATAACCACGCCGGACGATGCGCTCGCGACGGTGGAGCTGCATCGCCACGCCTTTGCTCAATTGGGTCTCGACGAGGCCTTTGCGCGGGCGATCGGCGTTGTCGTCCAGCCCGGTGTTGAATTCGGCAATGCCGAGGTGATTGGCTATCAGCGCCGGCCAGCCGCCAGCCTGGCCGCCACCTTGAGCGACATGCCGCAATTCGTGTTCGAGGCGCATTCGACCGACTACCAGAGCGCCGAGGCGCTTCGCGATCTTGTCAGCGACGGCTTTGCGATCCTCAAAGTCGGCCCCTGGCTGACCTTCGCCCTTCGCGAAGCCCTGTATGGCTTGAACTCGATCGCCGAAGTGCTTGCTCCGCGCGCGATTGGCCAAACGCTGCCGGCAGCGATGGAACAGATCATGTTATCCTCGCCCGAACACTGGCAAAAATACTATCCGGGCGATGCGCGCGAGCAGTTTATCCAGCGGCATTACTCTTTCAGCGACCGCATTCGTTATTACTGGGCTATGCCTGCTGCACAGGGGGCGGTGGATGAGCTGATGTCGGCCCTCGAAGGGCGCATCATCCCGCGCCCCTTGATAAGCCAATATCTCGGCCATCTGGAGCCCATGATTGCCGATGGATCGGTCATGCCGGAGGCGCGGGCTCTCGTGCTCGCCAACGTCGTCCGTGTGCTCGACATCTATGCCGGTGCGATCGACGGCGCGACCCGGCAATAGCGCAGCGTTGAACGGCTCACGCAAGCTTTCTCGAGATGAGAAGAGGCCCAGACGAGGCAATCTCCAGCGCCAGATGGTCATAGTTTTCGATGCTTGGATGCCGCGTGATGAGCGGTGCGCGGTGGGTCGCGCTGATCACGAGTACGGAAGCGCCGGCGGTTTCGGCTGCTTCGACGCCGGCGGGAGCGTCCTCGAAAACGAGACATTCCTCAATGGGTTGCGCCAATGTCCTCGCAGCCAACAGAAAGCAATCAGGCGCCGGTTTGCCGTTCTGTACGTCCTCGCCGGCGATCAGCACCGGCGGCCAGGGAAGGCCGGCTGCCTCGAGGCGGACCCTGGCCAGTTCCCGTGGAGCGGAGGTGACGATCGCCCAGCGATCCCGAGGCAGGCTTTCCAGGAAATCGAGTGCACCCGTAATCGGCTCAACGCCGACCACATCGTCGATCTCAGCCTGGGTCAGAAGCCTGACCTCCTCGGCCGGATCAATCCCCGACAGGCCGAGCCGGTTGATCGTTTCAATCGCCTTTCTGCCGTGAACGGTGGCCAACAGGCTTTCTGCATCGACACCTCGCCGCTCCGCCCACGCTGTCCAGACCCGCTCGGCAACCGCAATGGAGTTCAGGATGGTTCCATCCATATCGAACAGGAAGGCGCCGAAGGAGCGGCCGGAAAAAAGCGTCACGGCTGATCCTCGGTTTTCTGATTGGACGACAGTCGGTCAAGGATCGCCTGCGCGGTATTGGCATCGGTGACCAGCGCGTTGATCATCCCGGATCGCGCCGCTCCGATAATGCCGGGTGCCTTGCCCGGAGTGGCGGCAACGGCAATGCACAGAGGCACCCTTCGCAACTGTTCCGGCGAGGCCGCGATCATCCGTTCCTCGCCGTCCCAATGCAGGATCTCGCCGGCTTCGGTGACATAGTGGCGCAATACGTCGCCTGCGGCATGGCTCAGCGCCCTTTCTCCCGGCAGCGCTGCCGTCGCCTCGGATGGGTTCGACGCGTGCGTCAAACCGACGCCGACGATCGCCGCATCCAGCCTGTCCCAGAGCGACGTCACCTGCTGCACCGTTGGATCGGCGAGGAAAGCGTCCCTGAGTTCGGTGGAGGAAACATAGGGAGCATGCAGGAAATGCGGCATGCCGCCCATCTGGGCGGCCGCCTGACGCACGAATTCATTGATCTGGAAGTGTGCCGCTGCCTGCTGCATGCCGCCATTGAGGGCGACGGTAATAATTCCGGGCAATTGCGGCAGGCCGGCAAGCGTCACCTCCCGCACCGCCCTTCCCCAGCCGATGCCGAGCGTCGAGCCCGAGCGCAGCCCCGCCTGCTGCATGAGCGAGCCGACCGGAGCAGCAAGCGCGCTCAAGACGTTGGATGACGGCGTGTCGATCACCGCGGCCCTGCGCAATTTCAGACCATCGATCAGTGCGGTGCTCAGATCTTCCGACGGCGAATGATCGATCACCTCGATCCTGACGATCCCGACCGAGCGAGCCCGCTGCAGCAGTCGCGAGACCGTGGCCGTCGATAGGCCAAGCTTCTTGGCGATATCCACCTGCGACATGTCGGACTGGTAATGCAGCTTGGCGACGGTATGCAGCAAAGCACGATTTGCTGCAGCCTCCTGCGACTGAGATGAATTCAGGTTGAAATTCCTTTCTGCAATGTGTTACACATTTCCTGCTTGAGGAGTTATCGCTCAAAACAGCCGATTTCGCAACGCTTATGCGGCGGCACATGCGCACCCTCAATATCAGAGGTTTGGCCTCTCCTGGGAGTGGAGAAGTCAAACCGGCATCATTGCCGTTTCGCACGGCCGGAGGAAGGATCAGATGACGAGATTGACCACAGCGGAAATGCGCGGCTATCAGCAGATTTGCGGTAGCGATGGCGCCATGATGGTGATTGCCTGCGATCAGCGCGGCGGCATGCGCAGCCTGTTGGCCAAGGACCCGGCGGAACAGGCCGCCATCTCCGACAAGGTATTGGGCGACACCAAGGCCGATATCGCCCGTTTCCTGGCAAGCAAGGCGTCCTGCGTTCTGGTCGACCCGATCTGCGCGGTGCCTGCACTGGTCGATGATCGGATCATCCAGCGCGATACCGCGCTCCTGATCGGCCTCGATGCCTCTGGTTGGGATACTTCGCCCGAAGGCTATCGTTTGTCGAAGCTGGTTCCCGGCATTTCCGCCCGCCGCGTGCGCCAGCTGGGCGCCACTGGCGGCAAGATCATGGTCTATCTCCGCTCGGATCGCGATGAGGCGAATGTCCGCAACATCGAAATTCTGCGCCAATGCATCGAGGATTTCGCGCGCGAGGATCTGCTGCTCGTCGTCGAGTTCCTCACTTACAAATTCGAAGATGAGGACGAAGCAGACTACAAGGCCAAGCTGCCCTCGCTGATCGTCGGCGGCAGCCGGATCTGCCTGAATTGCGGCGCGAAGGTCTTGAAGATCCCCTATCCGGGCTCGACGGAAGCCTGCGCCGAGGTCACGCGCCTCGCGGGCGATGTCCCTTGGGCTGTCCTGTCCGCGGGCGTCGATCACGCAACTTTCCTCTCGCAGGTCGAGGATGCCATGCGCAACGGCGCCTCCGGCGTCATCGCCGGCCGCTCGCTCTGGAAGGACTGCATTTCCCTGGACCGCACGGTGACGAAGGATCGGCTTGAAACGGTTGCCGTACCGCGGCTTCGCGAAATTCAGGCTCTTATCGCCACACACTTCAAAGGCGCTGGCTCGAAGAGCGCCAACCAGGGGCAGCGCGCCAATGCCTGATATCGCCATCGGCGTGGACATTGGCGGCACGAATATTCGCGCCGCTCTCGTCTCCGATCGCGGCGAGATCCTCACGAAACTGTCGGAGCGGACACCGACCGATCCCCTTCAAGTCCTCGAACGCGTGATCGCCATGGCTCGCCAGCTCGACCGACCGGACGTTGCTGGCATCGGTCTCGGCATCCCCGGCCGCGTCGATGTCGCCAACCGCGAGATCCTGTCGGGCGGCATCCTCAATCTTGCCGGTCTCGACTTTGCGGAGCGGATCGAGGCGGCTATCGGGAAGAGAGTGGTCGTTGAGAATGATTGCAGCATGGCGCTGATCGCCGAGATGCGCATTGGCGGCGCGAAAGGTTACAGAAACGTCGCCATGCTGACGATCGGAACGGGCATCGGCGGCGCTGTCGCCCATGCCGGCAGCATCTATCACGGCCACAGGGCGGCCGGACAGCTTGGCCATATCTGCGTCTCGCAGGATGGCCCGCCTTGCCCGTGCGGCAGACGCGGCTGCGTGGAGACGTTCAGTTCGGGAACCGCACTGCGCCGTCACATAGCCGAAGCCGGCCTGTCGGCCGCCGCCGTCGGCGAGGTTTTCGATTTGGCCGCCGCAGGAAACGACGATGCCAGGCGTGTCTTGCGCCAGTGGGCTGCACCTTTGCGCGCGGCCCTCGACAACATCGCAGCGACGATGGATCCGGAAGTCATCCTGCTCGGTGGTGGTCTCGGCTGCGACGCCGCGCGTGCGCTTGCCGACCTCCCGGCGGTCGCTCCATGGTTTTGCCCGGCAATATTGCCGGCCAAGCTCGCCGATGATGCAGGCGTCATCGGCGCCGGCCTGTCGATCTTCGGCAATGCCGGCGGGACGGCCGAAAAGCATGTCGTGCTGGTCAACGGCGTGCCGGCCTCGGGAAAGAGCCGGCTCGCCAAGGCGCTGTCCGAGCGCACCGGCTGGCCGATTCTCTCCCTCGACGGCATCAAGAATCCGTTCCTGCAGCATATCGGCCCCGTCGACCGCGACTTCAATCGCACCTTGGGAAAAGCGAGCTACCAGGCGATCTGGTCCCTCATTGCCGATGCGCCGGCCGGTTCGACATTTATCGTCGATGCCTGGTTCGGCTTTCAGCCGAAAGCACTGCTCGATGCCTATATAGCGGATGCAAAGATCGCGCGGGTAGCCGAACTCTGGTGCAAGGTTCCCGGGACTGTTGCCGGCGAGCGCTATGCCACCCGCCTGAAAGATCGATTGCCGGGCCATCCGGGCGCCGAATATGTACAGGAACTGGTTGCGCTTGCCGATCGTGCCGAGCCCATGGGTTGCGGGGCCGTGATGACGATCGACCAGACGAAGGAGCTGGATATGGACGCTGTCGTGGCGTGGGTTTCGCAGGTGTTCGGCGGCAGCTAATGCGGCCGCCGTCCAGGCGGCCGGTACAGGGTTGGAACAATGTTTGACTGCCGCTCGACGCGATGTCTGCGGCAGATCGTAACGTTGCGGATAGCTTTAAATTGCCTAAACATATCAACCAGATGAACGAAATTCCTTGCAGAAAAAAATTACTTGACGAGCCGCAGTAAGCCACTGATTATCGCTTTGCCGGACGGGGAGGTTCGGCTTCAAGAGGAGGAAGTTATGGAGCGCCGCTCATTTCTAAAGGCTTCGGCCGTGGCATCGCTTGCCACCGGTGTTGCCGCAATCGCCGGCAGTGCCAAAGCCCAGGATAAGAAGTTTACGATTGCCCTCATTCCGGGCCTGACGACCGATGCCTTCTACATCACCATGCGCAAGGGCGCCGAAGCCGCCGCCAAGGCTGTTGGTGCAACCCTCGTGTTCCAGGGCGCACCCGACTTCAACCCGGTGACCCAGGTGCCGGTTCTTGACGCCGTAATCGCCAAGAAGCCCGACGCGATCCTGATCGCGCCGACCGACAAGGACCAGCTGATCCAGCCGCTGAAAAAGGCTGCTGACGCCGGCATTCCGGTCATCACCGTCGATACCTTCATCGGCACCGGCGTCTATCAGACCGGAAAGGGAGACGCGGATTTTCCGCTGGCCTACATCGCCTCCGACAACCTGCTCGGCGGCGCGATCGCCGCGCGTGCGCTGGCAAAGGCAGTGGGCGAGAAGGGCAAGGTCTACGTTTCCAACGTCAAACCCGGCATCTCGACCACGGACCAGCGCGAGCAGGGCTTCAAGGACGAGATGAAGAAATATCCGAACATCACCGTTCTGGATACGCAGTATAATGACGACGACGCCAACAAGGCGGCCTCGCAACTCCAGGCCGTCTATGCCCGCAACTCCGATCTCGACGGAGTCTTCGGTGCCAATCTGTTCTCGGCCCTTGGCGCAGCCAACGGCGTGCAGCAGGCAGGCCAGACGGGCAAGATCCGCGTGGTCGCCTTCGATGCGCCGACGACGATCGTCGACAACATCAACTCCGGCCTCGTCGATCTGGCGATTGCACAACATCCGGCTGAAATCGGCTATTTCGGCGTCATGGCGGCCTATGCGCATCTGACCGGCAACTCGATCCCGACAGCGATCGGCACTGGCTTCACGGTCATCGACAAATCGAACGTCGCCGACAAGAACGTCGCGAAGTTCATCTACTCCGACTAATCGGTTGAACTCTGTGCCTCGTCCATGGGGCGGGGCACGTCTCTGATCATAATGGAGGGAATGGCGTGACGACTTCTGTACGTCCTCGTTCGAGTTTGGATTCATCCATGAGTATCGAAGATACCGAGGCCCGCAAGGCGGACCAGCATGTGGCGCCGCAGGCGGACCACGGCGACCAAGCAAAAACCGTCATCAATTATATCGCGCAGTTGCGCGCGTGGCTCTTTCTTGCCGCGCTGATCGTGACTTTCGAGATCTGGGCCCGTATCGATTTCGGCGGCACCTTCATCGGCTCGAGTTTCAACTGGCAGTCCGTGGCGGTCTTCGCCGTGGCGCCGCTGCTTCTGGCGATAGGGCAGACCTTCGTCATCATATCGGGCGGCATCGACCTTTCGACCGGCTTCATCATGGGGCTCGCGGCCGTCGTTGCTGCCCATATCACCAATGTCGCCGGCCTTTACATGCCCCTGCCCGTGGCAATGGTATTTGGTGTCCTCGTCGCCATGCTGGCCGCGACCGTGCCCGGCTACATCAACGGACTGCTGATCTCGCGTCTTAAGGTCCCGCCCTTCATCGGTACGCTCGGCATGTTCGGCGTTGCCCGCGGCACGGCCTTCCTGCTTGCGGGCGGCACCACCGTGCCGGTCAAGAACTCCTATTTCGCCGAGCTCGGCAACGGCCGCTTCTACGGCGTGCCCTATCTTGTCATCGTCACGCTCGTCTTCGTCCTCATCATGCATTACCTGCTGAGCCAGACGCGCTTCGGCCAACATAATTATGCCATCGGCGCCAATGCGCAGGCCGCGCGCCGCGCGGGCATCGATATCAAATCGCACCTGCTGCGGCTCTATGTGCTCTCCGCTGCTTGCGCCGGCCTCGGCGGCGCGCTCTACGCGGCCCGCTTTACCGCAGGTGCCGCGCAGGCGGGCGAACCGCTGCTGCTCGATAGCGTCGCTGCCGTCGTCATCGGCGGAGCCAGCCTCTTCGGCGGCTCGGGCACCATCATCGGAACCGTCGCCGGAGCGCTCGTCATCGCCGTCATCCAGTATGGCCTCGTCTTCATGAACGTCGAGCCGTTCTGGCAGTTCATCGCCGTCGGCGTCGTCATCATCATTTCGGTGCTCATCGATCAGGCGCAGCGCCGGTTCAGCGGAGCAAAACAGGATGAATAGCGCAACACCCCTTCTCGAAGTCCGCAACCTCTCGCGCTATTTCGGCGCCGTCCACGCGCTCGATAATTGCTCCATGGTCGTCCGTCCCGGCGAAGTCGTCGCCCTTGCCGGCGACAACGGTGCCGGGAAGACGACGATGATCAAGGCGATCTCGGGCGTCTATCCGCCGACGTCGGGCGAGATCCTGATCGAGGGTAAGCCTGTCACCTTCTCTTCGCCGCAGGACGCACGCGAGAAAGGCATAGAGACGATCTATCAGGATCTGGCACTTGCCGACAATCTGACGATCGGAGCCAACATCTTTCTCGGCCGCGAACCGATGAAGAAGCTCTTCGGCTTTCTGCCTGTCCTCGACCGGAAGGCCATGGCGGAGGCGGCGCGCACCACTATGGCGCAGCTCGATTTCCATGTGAAAAGGCTCGACGCGCCGGTCAGCAACTTTTCCGGCGGCCAACGTCAGGCTGTCGCGATCGGCCGTGCGGTCTACTGGAACGCCCGCATCCTGATCATGGACGAGCCGACCGCAGCGCTCGGGGTGCCGGAACAGCGCAAGGTCGTCGCCCTGATCAAATCATTGAAGGCGCAAGGGCGCGGCGTCATCTTCATCTCGCATAATCTGCAGGATATTTTCGCGGTCTCCGACCGGATCGTCGTCCTGCGGCGCGGCATCGTCGCCGGCGAGCGCAATATTGCCGACACCAATCATGAGGAAGTCGTCAAGCTTATGATCGGCGGTTAGTGTAGCAGCCGCACAATCTCGGATCGCGAATGGGAGCGGCGACGGTGGCATGCTGTCGCCGCTCTGACTATTTGGGCACTTTCGGTGCTTGGTCGCCGTCCCATGAAATTGCATTCATAGGCTGGCCAGAGGGCCGGAAAGTCGATGATCGGCGGATAAACGATGCGGCCGGGAGCTGTCGAATTGCCGCCCGACACCACGAACTGCATCCGTTTTAAGCAGCACTGATTATTGCCTTGCAAACACGCATTGGCTGTGCCTGTATATACAGCCAACGGCGGCTGGGTTGACTATGCAGATTATCACTTCCAATGATGCGGCAGCGCTTTTGAAGGATGGGATGACCGTCGCCGCCTCGGCTTTTGGCGGGTGCTGCCATCCTGAAGCCATCTCGGCCGCGGTGGAGCAACGCTTTCTGGCGGAAGGCGGTCCCCGCGGTCTCACGCTGCTGTTTGCGGCGAGCGCCGGTGATCGCAAGACGCGCGGCATGGGCCACTTCGGGCATGAGGGCCTCGCGAAGCGCGTCATTGCCGGTGGATGGCGCGGCACGCCACGGCTCGGGGAACTGGCGCTTGCGGAAAAGATCGATGCTTATTGCTGGCCGCAGGGCGTGATCGCACAGCTCTATCGCGCCATTGCTGCCGGCCAGCCCGGCGTCGTGACCCATATCGGCCTTGGCTCCTTCATGGACCCGCGCAATGGCGGCGGTCGCATGAATGAGAGCACCACCGAAGAGCTGGTGGAGCGCATCAGCCTGCGCGGCCGCGACTGGCTGCTCTATCCTTCCATGCCCCTCGATTGCGTACTTTTGCGCGGCACGACGGCCGATGAAGACGGCAATATCACGCTGGAGGACGAGGCCTTTCCGGTCGATGTCCTCGCCATGGCCCAGGCCGGCCGCAACTCCGGCGGCATCGTCATCGTCCAGGTCAAGCGCATAGCCGAGCGCGGCTCGCTGCCGGCCGCCGATGTCCGCATTCCGAGCATGCTTGTCGACTATGTCGTCGTTTGCGACGATCCAACCCAGCACGGCATAAGTTTCGGTGAAGCCGATAACATAGCCTATACCGGCCGGCTGCGCTCCGCCGTCAGCCAGTTGCCGCCCCTGCCCTTGACTGTCGACAAAGTCATCCAGCGCCGCGCCTTTCATGAGCTGCTCGGCCGGAAGGGCGCCACGATCAATCTCGGTATCGGCATTGCCGCCGGCATCGGCCGCATCGCCAGCGAAGAGGCCTTCGACGACTATACGGTCACGATCGAATCCGGTGTTATCGGTGGCATCCCGGCCGAGGAGCTTTCGTTCGGGGCGGCCGTCAATCCGAGCGCCATTATCGCGCAAGCGTCTCAGTTCGATTTCTATGATGGCGGCGGCCTCGATCTCGCCTTTCTCGGCATGGCCGAGGTCGATATCCGGGGCGCGGTCAATGTCAGCCGCTTCGGCAAGACGATCGTTGGCGTCGGCGGCTTTACGAATATCGCGCAGACCGCCGGTTCGGTCGTCTATATGGGCTCCTTCTCCCATGGCGGCGCCGATATTCGTGTTGCCGACGGAAAGCTTTCTATCGTTGCGGACGGGCACAGCTGCAAGATCGTCGACGAGGTGGCGCAAGTGAGCTCCGATCCTCATGCGGCACCTGTTGGGCAGCGGCAGATTGTCGTGACCGAGCGCGCCGTCTTCCATGTCATCGACGGCAGGCTGACGCTGACGGAAGTCGCGCCGGGCATCGATGCGAGAACGGATGTCATCGAGCGTCTGCCCGCGGGCGTCGCCATCGCCGACAGGCTGGTGCTGATGGATACACATCTTTTCCATCCGTCCCCGATGAAGGATTTCGCCCATGAAGATTGACGGTGCCGTCGTCATCGTCACGGGGTCGGCGACCGGCGTCGGCGCATCCTGCGCCCGGGTATTTGCCGAGAAGGGTGCAAGGGTCGTCGTCAACTACAGCCGCAGCCGCGACGAGGCGGAGGAAACAGCGTCTGTCTGCAGGGCAGCCGGGGCAGAGGTCGAACTTGTCCAGGCCGACGTGTCGGATGATGCCGCCTGCCGAATGATGGTCGCAAGGGCCGTTGACCGCTGGGGGCGGCTCGATGCGCTCGTCAACAATGCCGCCGTGACAGTCAAATCCGATCCCTTCGATCTCGAGACCCTTTCGGCCGACGATTTCCAAACGGTCTTCGGCGTCAACGTGGTCGGCGCCTACCAGATGTGCCGAGCCGCCCTCCCCGCCATGCGGGCAAACGGAGCCGGCGCGATCGTCAACGTGTCTTCGAACGTTGCGTTTACCGGTGGCGGCTCCTCGCTTGCCTATACCGCCTCCAAAGGCGCGCTCAACGCGCTTACGCTGGCGCTTGCCCGCACCTGCGGACCGGAGATTCGCGTCAATGCCGTCTGCCCCGGTGTTATCGATACGCGGTGGATGCGCCAGACGCTCGGCCCGGATGCCTATGAAGCGCTCACGGCGCGGTTTTCCGGCACGGCGCCGCTCGGGCGGGTTGCGACACCGGAAGATGTCGCCGGAGCGGTGGTCTGGTTGGTAGAGGGTGCCGACTTCATCACAGGCGAATTGCTGCCGGTCGATGGCGGCATCCGGCTCGCCGGCGGCACCCGCAAGCCGGCCACCAAGGCTGAGGATTGATCATGGCGATATCCGCTCGATCGTTGATGGAGTTTCCGATCCCCGAGGCGCGGCAGACGGTGAGCGCGCGTGATGCCATCCTCTATGCTCTCTCAGTCGGATACGGAACAGAACCGCTCGACACGGCGCATTTGCGCCGGGTGCTGGAACGGGATCTCTTGGTAGTGCCGACCTTGGCAAATGTGGTCGCCCATGCCGGTCCGTGGATGCAGGATGCGGGTGTCAACTGGCAGCGGCTGGTCCATGCCGAGCAGCGGCTGACGATCCATCGCCCCCTGCCCCTCGATAGGCCCCTGCTCTCGCGATCGCGCATGCTCTCGATCGTTGATCGCGGTGTTGATAAGGGCATGTTCGCGACCTTCGAGCGGTCGATCGTGACATTGCCCGAGGAGACACCCATCGCAAGCATCGTTCAGACGAATGCTT
Organism: Rhizobium sp. 11_C7_N12_5; assembly: GCF_051811145.1. Taxonomy (NCBI): domain Bacteria; kingdom Pseudomonadati; phylum Pseudomonadota; class Alphaproteobacteria; order Hyphomicrobiales; family Rhizobiaceae; genus Rhizobium; species Rhizobium sp. 11_C7_N12_5. The sequence continues at coordinate 982,116 of NZ_JBPWPY010000002.1, read as the reverse complement.
GCCGGGGCGATGGCGGATGCGGATCGGCAGGAGTGCCGCTTGACCCGCTAATGCCTGTTCCGGAGCGCGTCGCCGATGCGATGTTTGCGATCAGGGTCCCGCGGGACGCGGCCCTTCTCTATCGTCTGAACGGCGATCTCAACGCTCTCCACGTCGATCCAGCCTATGCCGCCCAAGCCGGGTTCCCGCGTCCGATCCTTCATGGCCTCTGCACCTTCGGTTATGCGGGCTACGCCATTGGCCGCACGCTGGGGGCCGAGGGTATCGCGGATGTGGGCTTCATCGCCGCTCGCTTTACATCAGTGGTATTTCCCGGCGACAGGCTGGAGGTCGATATCTGGCACGAAGATCGCGAGGTTTATTTCCGGGCACGTGTGCCGGAGCGCGGGGTGACGGCGCTCGACTATGGAAATGCGAGGCTGTCATGACGGGACCCAAGCCAAAACCGCCTGGCGACGCGCCGCATTATCTGCGGATCAAGGAACGGATCATGGGTTTGATTGCCGAAGGCAAGTTCAAGCCCGGCGACCGCGTCTTTTCCGAAAGCGAACTGGTATCCTCTTTCGGCGTCAGCCGCATGACCGCCAATCGCGCTTTGCGCGAGCTGATGTTCGAAGGCGTGCTGACACGCTCCGCCGGTCTTGGAACCTTTGTGTCCTCGCAGCGTCACGATATCGACCTGCTGCAGATCAAGAACATCGCTGACGAAATCTCCGGCCGGGGCCACCGCCACGCCACCAATGTACTGATCGCCGACCGCATCAAGGCGGATGCGAATGTGGCGCAGTCGCTCGATCTTAAGCCCGGCATCGAAGTCATGCACACCCTCATCGTGCATCTGGAAGACAACCAGCCGATTCAGGTCGAGGAACGCTATGTCAATCCGATCGTCGCGCCGGATTATCTTGCCAATGATTTCCGCTCGATTACCCCGAACGAATATCTGACGCGCGTCGCACCGATCACCGAATTCGAGCATTTCGTCGAAGCTATCAAGCCCGACGCCGCGGTCAGAAAGCTGCTGGGCGTCAAGCCTGACCAGCCCTGCCTGCGCGTCTTCCGCCGGACCTGGTCCGGCGACGCCGTCGTGACCTGTGCGCTGCTCACCTATCCCGGCGACAAGTATCGGCTGGAGGCCCGCTCCGGCAAAGATCGCAGGAAACCCATCGCACTTCTTGGAGGCAAGCAGGAATGAGCAAGACCGGCAGCATCGTATCCTTCGCCGGCACTCCCCCGGCGGTGAGCGACATTGTCGCCATCGCGCGCCGTAATGCCAGGATCGCGATCTCACCTGATGTCGAAGAGAAGATTCGCGCCGCGCGCACTGTCGTCGACCGCTATGTGGCGGCCGATCTGCCGGTCTACGGCCTGACGACCGGGCTCGGCGCCGGTGTCGATACCAAACTTGCCACGGATGATCTCATCGCCTTCCAGATGCGCGTACCGCTGGCGCGTGCGGTCGGTGTTGGGGCGGCACTGCCACGCGAGGCCGTGCGGGCAATGATGGCGGTGCGGGTCGCCGGCATGGCAGCCGGCGGCTCGGGTGTCTCGCTGCCGGTGTTCTGCGGTCTTGTCGCTGCGCTGAATGCAGGCTTCCATCCGGTCGTCCCCTCTCTCGGCTCGATCGGCGCCGCCGATCTTGCACCGTTGGCGCATATGGGCCGGGCGCTGTTGGGGGACGGCGAAGCTGAAGTCGGTGGCGTCGTGATGGCGGCCGGAGAAGCGCTTAAAAAGGCCGGGCTGGAACCGCTGCTCATCGCGCCGAAGGACGGCCACGCCCTCGTCGTCGCCAACAGCCTGTCGGTCGGCAAGGCCTGCCTCTGCCTGGAGGATGTCGAGCGGCTGTTCGACTGGTCGCTTGCGGCCGTGGCGCTGAATTTCGAAGCATTCCGCGCCAATGTCACTGCCTTCGACGACCGGGCAATGGCGGCAAGGCCGGCTTTCGGCCAACGCGCGGCCGCAGCCAGGCTGCGCGACCTGCTTTCCGGAAGCTCGCTGCTTGTCGAAGGCGCGGCGCGACGCCTGCAGGATCCCCTAAGCTATCGTTGCGCCCCTCAGGTCTGGGGCGCGCTTCTTCATGCAATCGGCGAAGCCCGTGAGGTGACCGAGATCGAAATTGCCAGTTCGGGTGACAATCCGGTCGTGCTCACCGACGAAGGTCTCATCCTGTCGCACGGCAATTTCGACATGACCGCCTTCGTGTTGGCCTGGGAGCGCCTCGGCCAGGCGCTGGCGCATTGCGCGGCCGCGACGGCCTACCGAACCATGAAGATCATGTCGGCTGCCATGTCCGAGCTGCCACGGTTCCTCACGCCGTTCGGCCAGAGCCGCACCGGTTTCGCCACGGTGCAGAAAACCGTCTCGGCGCTCGAAGCCGAGATACGCCATCTCGCCGCGCCGATCTCGCTCACGCCGATCCCGGTGGCCGATGGCGTCGAAGATCAGGCATCGATGGCACCGAGCGTTCTGACGAAGACGGAAGCCATCATCGAGCGGCTGCGCTATCTCGTTGCCATCGAGCTCATCGCGTCGGCGCAGGCCATCGAGCTGCGTGGCGTGCAGGGGGAACTGGGCGCGGGTACGCAGCAGGCCTATCGGCAGGTCCGCGAGCTTGTGCCGCCGCTCGACGAGGACCGCGCCCAGGGGCCGGATTTCCTGAGACTATCGGAATTCATAGGAAGCACCCCTCAGAAGGAGGGCATCGCCCTTCATCAATGACAAAGAGCCAAAAGGCCGCAACCGATTTGAATATAGACCAACGAATCCAGAGGGAAAAATGAGACTATCGATCCTGTCCACCATAGCCGCCGCCGTGATGGTTGCCTCCGCAGTCAGACCCGCCGCAGCCGAGCCGATCAAGGTCGGCAGCAAGAACTTCACCGAGCAATATATTCTTGCCGAAATGTATGCGGCACTGCTTGAGAAAGCGGGCTTCCAGGTCGAGCGAAAGATCAATCTCGGCGGCACGCTGATCGCCCATCAGGCCCTGACCACGGGCCAGATCGATCTTTATCCGGAGTATACGGGCACAGCGCTCTCCTCCGTCGTCAAGGGAACCATGTCCACCGATCCGGACAAGGTCTATAACGAGGTCAAGGACTTCTACGCCAAGAACTATAATCTCACCTGGCTGAAGCCCACCGGCATCAACAACGGCTATGTGATCGTCGTCCGCAACGAAACTGCGGATGCCAATAATCTCAAGAGCTTGTCCGATCTTGCTAAAGTGGCAAATACGCTCGTCTTCGGCGGCGGCGCTGAATTTCCCGATCGTGCCGACGGCCTGCCCGGCCTGAAGCGCGTCTACAATGCGGAATTCAAGGAGTTCAAGCAATTCGCCAAGCTTGGCCTGCGCTATGACGCGCTTTCGCAAAAGGATATCGACGTCGCCAATGGTGCCGCCACCGACTGGCAGATCGGCGCCCAGGGCCTCACGGCACTTGACGACGACAAGGGCCTCTTTCCGCCCTACTATGTCGCCCCGGTCGTTCGCCAACAAGTTCTGGACGCAAATCCCAAGCTGAAGGACGTGCTGGAACCGCTCGGATCCCATCTCGACAACGCAACCATGCGCGTCCTCAACGCCAAGGTCGAGACCGATCACGAAGAGCCCAAGGATGTCGCAGAGGCATTCCTGAAGGAAAAGGGCTTGCTGCCCTGATGATCATCGAAGCGGCAGGCTGGTTCGTACCTGCCGCTTCGCTTTCCGCAGACCCGCGCGGCCTGCACCCCTCGATAACCCGGCGCAGCCGGCAACTGGCCTGGAGAACGGCAATGCAGGAAATCTGGATCGACTATCTGAACGCCATCGATACGAAAGCCCTGGCGCTTTCCAACGATGAAATTCTTGACGCCGTGACCAAGGCGCTCGATGCGCAGGGACGCGGTGAGACGGTGATCAAGCCTCGTGTCCACCTCGTTCCCGAGAGCTCCGACAAGGGCCACTTCAATGTGTTGCGCGGCTATGTGAAGCCGCTCGATTACGCGGGCGTCAAAGTCGTCGGCGATTTCGTCGACAATTACAAGCAGGGCCTGCCCTCGGAACTGGCCGTGCTCAACCTGTTCGATCCGCGCACCGGGGTGCCGAAGGCGATTATCGACGCGACTGCAATCACCGATATGCGCACGGGTGCCGTCACGGCCATCGGCGCTCGCCATCTCGCCCGCAAGGACAGCAAGATACTCGGCCATATCGGCGCGCGCGGCACCTCCTATTGGAATGTCCGCCTGCTCGATCACCTCTTCGATTTCGACGAGATCCGCGTGCATTCGCGCCGCCCGGAAAGCCGCGATGCCTTCGCCGCACGACTGGAGAAGGACCTCGGTAAGAAGATCATCGTCACGGACAACTGGGAAGACTGCCTCAAGGGTGCCGACATCATGATCGAGGCAAGTCGCCTGCCCGAGCCGACGCCGCTCTTCAAGACTGCCTGGGTGAAGAAGGGCGCCTTCGTCGTCCCCTACGGCACGATGAGCGCACTCGAATTCGACTTGACCGACATCATGGACAAGGTCGTGGTCGACGATTGGGGCCAGTGCGGCCCCGGCCGTCCGTTCGGCGCGCTGCGCCGCCATGTCGATGAAGGCAAGGTGACGGCCGAGACGCTGCATGCCGAGATTGGCCAGATCGTCTGCGGCGCCAAGTCCGGTCGCGAAAGCGACGACGAAACCATTCTCTTCTGGCATCGTGGCCTCAGCACCACCGATGTCGCGCTGGGTGCCGCGATGGTCGACAAAGCCAAGCGGATGAACATCGGCCAGCGCCTTCGTTTTGCGTGACTGCCATGACACGCCCTTCTTCAGCCATTGCCTGCTCGCGAATGTACAATCTCAGTCCGAAAATATCCGGGCTGTGGGATCGCCTGTTTGGCTGGCTTTCCAGCCACTCCGGCGTCGATCTTGAGGTCATCGCCCATGCGGCGCCTGCGCCGTTGTCGGCGCTATGGGCACGGCCGGACATGGGCGCCGTCTTCATGTGCGGCTTTCCGTTTTCAAGGCTCGCAGCCGCTGAGCGTCCCATGCCGCTGGCAGCACCTGTTTCCCTGGCGGATTGGGGAGAAGAGCGGCCGGTCTATGCAAGCCATATCGTCGCCGCTCACGACAAACCGCTCACGGAATCTGACCTTTCGGCCGTGCGCTGGGGCTGGACCGTGCGGGACTCGCAGTCCGGCTATAACGCACCACGAGAGTTCGTCGCCGCGCTTGGGAACGGACGTTCGGTGCGCGAGACCGTCGGCCCGCTCCTCAATCCGCGCGGCGTGGTCGAGGCGATCGGCGCGGGTACGATCGATGTCGGAGCGATCGACGCCTATGCCTATCAGCTGCTTGAGATGCACGAACCCGACATGATCGCGCCGCTGCGGGTCGTTGCAACGACAAGGCCTGCGCCCTTCCCGCTTCTCGTCGCCGCCAGGCAACAGTCTCCCGAGACGATCGCCGCGCTTCAAGGCGCACTTCTTGGTGCGCATCGAAACCCGGAAGGGCGGGATATTCTCCGCTCGCTCGGCCTTGCCGCCTTCGCCGAGCCGGATATCGCGGCCTATGAGCAGCTTCCGGCAAGAGCCCGCGCTATCGACGTAGCTCTCGGAGGGGCATGGTGAAGCTCCGATACACTTGTTGCCGCCGCGAGGGAGCTCGCCCATGAAGTGGGTTCCAAAGAATTTCGGCCGTTTGGCCGAGGCCCTGCTGGAACATCTCTACCTCGTCTTGTCCTCAGTCGGGATTGCTCTGGTGATCTCCCTGATCGTCGGCATATGGGCCGCGCGCAGGCCGCGAACCTTCGGTGCCATCGTCATCGTGACCGGTGTTCTGTTCGCCGTCCCGAGCCTCGCGCTTTTTGCTCTCCTCATCCCCGTGCTCGGCATCGGCGCCGCGCCCGCCATCACCGGCCTTGCCGCCTATTCGTTGATGATCCTCATTCGCAATATCGGGCTCGGCTTTCAGGCCATTCCGCGCGACGTGCTCGATGCGGCCAACGGCATGGGATATGGCACGCCAAGGCGCATCTGGGAGATAGAGTTGCCGCTCGCCGTGCCCTTCGTCGTTGGCGGCATTCGCATTGCGATCGTAACAGTCATCGGTATCGCCACTGTGGCCGCCTACATCAATGCCGGCGGTCTCGGCGTCATCATCTTCGAGGGTATCGACCAGCGCTTTCCGGAAAAGATTCTTGCAGGCGGCCTGCTCACTTCGGCATTGGCGCTTTTTGCCGATTACCTTTTCGCGTCACTCGAAAAATACCTGCGCCGCCGCAACGGAAGGCAGGCGGCATGATGCTGATCGATGCCATCAACTGGATTTCCCAGAACCAGAACACCTTCTTCAGCGCCTTTAACCGCCATGTGCTGATGTGCGCCATATCGCTCGGCATTGCCCTCGTCATTGCGATACCGCTCGGCTTTCTCGTCGCGCGGGCGCCGCGCGCCGCCTTCGTCGCCGTCAATATCGCCGGCTCGCTGCGTTCCATTCCGAGTCTTGCCATTCTGTCGGCGGCGATGCCCTTTCTCGGCATCGGGCTTTTGCCCTCGGTCATCGCGCTGATCGTGCTGGCGATACCGCCGCTGCTGCTCAACACCATCATCGGCATAAGGGAAATCGACCCGGCGCTTCTCGATGCCGCCAACGGCATGGGCATGGGGCGACGCAATATTCTCTGGCAGATCGAGTTTCCGCTGTCGGTGCCTTCGATCCTTACCGGCGTGCGCACCAGCGCCATTCAGGTGATCGGCGGTGCGGCACTCGCCTCCTTCATCGGCGGTGGCGGGCTCGGTGATTTCATCAATGCCGGCATCGCCATCATGAACATGCCGCGCCTTCTGGTCGGCGCCCTTCCGATCGCGCTTCTCGCCATCGCGGCCGAACTCGTCTTTGTACGGCTCGAGCGATTTTTCACTCAAAGACGATGACTGCAAAGGGCGCTTGATATGATCAGACTGGACAAGGTCACGAAGAACTACGAGGGAAGCGGGCGCCACGCCGTCGACGGTCTCGATCTCATCATCGAAACGGGCACGACCGTCGCGTTGATCGGCCCTTCCGGCTGCGGCAAGACCACCACCATGCGCATGATCAACAGGTTGGAAACACCGACCGCCGGCCGCGTGCTGGTCAATGATCGCGACGTGGCCGCGACCGATCCGAAGGAGCTTCGCCGCAGCATCGGCTATGTCATCCAGCAGGTCGGCCTGTTCCCGCATATGACGATCGAGCGCAACGTCGCGACCGTCCCGCGCCTGCTCGGCTGGGACAAGGCAAGGACGGACCGCCGCATCGACGAACTTCTCGAACTGGTCGGCCTCGATCCCTCGATTATGCGCAGGCGCCTGCCGCATGAGCTTTCCGGCGGCCAGCGCCAGCGCGTCGGCTTTGCCCGGGCACTGGCTGCCGATCCCGCCATCATGCTGATGGACGAGCCCTTCGGCGCGATCGATCCGATTACCCGCGTGCGTCTGCAGGACGAGTTCCGGCAGATCCTGAAAAAGGTCAGCAAGACGGTCGTCATCGTCACCCACGATATCGACGAGGCGATCAAGATGGGCGACCGCATCGCCATCATGCGCGATGGACGCCTGCTGCAATATGATACGCCGGAAGCGATCCTGGCGCGGCCGGCCAACGAGTTCGTCGAGAGTTTCCTCGGTCCGGACAGGGCGATCAAGCGCCTGCGCCTGATTGCGGTCGCGAGCGTCATGGCACCGCCCGCGCCTCAGGCTTCCGCCGTATCCATCAAGCCCGACGCCAGTCTTCATGATGCGCTGGCGCTGATCCTGGCAGGGGATCTGCCCGGTCTTGATGTCAGGGCAGAGAGTGGCGAAACGATGGGGTATCTCTCCCGCGGGGCGGTGCTTTCCGCGCATAGGTAGGGCAGTCAAGTCCGCTTTGAGGGCCGTGATTGGCATGGACTCTTGGAAACGAGTGCGCGCATAATCTACATTGAAATCAAAGTCCATCTGCATGGATGGTGGCCGTGGCCACTAACGTCAATGATCCGGAGGCGGATGCGCTAACGCGCAAGTTTGCGCACATGGCTGGCGTCGCCATTTCCGAAGCGATCGTTATCGCTACGAAGGAGGCGATCGCATCGGCTAAAAACCCTATGACCTCGCCGATCGCCGTGCTGGAAGCAGCGCTTGGCCTTGCCCGTCCGGATAAATTCGATCTCTCGGTGGAAGCAGTAGAGTCCCTGCTTCTGGAATTCATGGACGAGCGCGGTATTGAAATCTGTGATCTGCCGCCGGCGCGGGAAACAACCCGTCTAGCGCTTGCGGCGGCGCACCGCTATCGCTCTGAACGTCATGGGCTCAATCTCGGCGATTGCTTGCATTACGCCTGCGCCAAATATTATGGCGCACCGATCCTCGCGACGGCAGAGGAATAACGCCAACGGGAAATAGTAAAAGCAAATCCCCGCCGTGGCTCACACAGCGGGGACCGTCGATATCATCAGGCTCTTTATTATGCCGGCAGCTGGAATACCCAGTTGGCTATCAGTACGATAGCGAGACCGCCGATCAACGCTAGGTAAGGCAGAATACCCGCTTTTTTCACGCCGAGATCCTGACCGACAAGACCCAGATCATCCATGGCGCCGGCCGGGAACTTGCCGCCATCGCGCACATAGTGCCTGTAGGCGAAAACCGGCAGGATCAACGCGGCGAACGCAAAGCCGATCCAGAGTGCGTTCGCATAGCCCCAGACCTTGGCGCCGGCACCGAGGAAGAGCGCATTGACGAAGGCAAGAACGGTGTTGAGGCCGATGAGCCAGGCCGGTGCCTTCCAGGGACGCTCGATATGGCCGGAATCCATGCGATGGATCCAACCGGAGTTGAGATTGAGGAAGTTGAAGATGATGTATCCGACGTTGGAGACGGCGAGCACGAAGAAATAGCCGCTGGTATCCGACGCTATGGCGAGAAGGGCGAGGTTGAAGGCGAAGTCCGTCCACATCGCTCTGGTCGGCGCGCCATTCTCGTTCACGTGGTCGAGATATTTCGGTAGCCAGCCATCCTTCGAGCCCTGATAGAGCGTGCGCGACGAACCGGCCATGGCGGTCATGATGGCAAGGAAGAGCGCCATGATCATCAGGATGACGAGCAGCTGTGTGACGATACGGCCCGCGCCGATCAGGCCACCGAGCGCTTCGCCGACACCCGTGCCATCGACGATGCCGGGCGCCAGCATGCCGGAATGGCCGAGCACACCCTGAAAGGCGAAGGGCACGAGGAAGAAGAAGACGCAGCAGGCAAGACCGGAATAGAAGATCGCCTTGAATGTATCCGTCTTCGGGTTCTTGAGCTCACGCGTATAGCAGACGGCCGTTTCGAAGCCGTAGGTCGACCAGGCCGCGATATAGAGGCCGCCGAGGAAGAGCGTCCAGCCGCCATTGCTCCAGGTGCCATCGGTCGCGGCATAGGCCGCCGTCGGCGGCACGAGGCCGGTGACGTTGGTGGAGAGAATCTGGCCGCTGACGATCGGATAGACACCGATGATCAGCAACGGCACGAGAACGATGATCGCCAGCCACTTCTGCACGCTTGCCGTCTCGGAGATGCCTCGATGCTGGATCGCGAAAATGATCAGCATCAGGATACCGCCGATGAAGAAAGTAGCATTGATGTTGGCCGTTGCGAGGAAGGGAATGTTGAAGCTGACGAGAGACCAGTTGCGAACGGCAGGCGTCAGCGCGGCAACGCCATCGGCGCTTAGCAGCGCTGTTACGGCATCCTGCGGCGACGTGCCGGCGTGAGCCGCAATATATTCGGCAATCCGCGGGCTATCGGCCGTAATGGATGTTGCATGGGCGCTGATCCAGCTGAGCACGGCCTGCGAATCTGCCGCCGGGATCGGGTAGAAGGCATTGAGAATATAGCCCGCGGCGATGGCGCAGCCGAGCGATAGCACCGGCGACCAGGCGAACCAGTTGCACCAGACGGAAAGCGGCGCGATGAACTTCGAATAACGCAGCCAGGCGGTTGCGCCGTAGACCGAAGCACCACCGGACTTGTTGCCGAACATGCCGGCGATTTCCGCATAGGTGAAGGATTGCAGGAACCCCATGATCATCGAGATGATCCAGACGACGAAGGCAAGCTTGCCCGTCGTGCCGGCGATACCGCCGATGGAGAAGAGAACGAGCGGCGGCACGCCCGCAGCCACCCAGAACGCGCCCTTCCAATCGAGCGCGCGTATAAGCTTACCTTCGGTGCCGACAGAAGCGCCGGCGTCCACAATATCCGTCATTGGTGATGTTCCCCATCTTTGTTCCGGACGTATCTCTCCTACGTCTCCCCGAACGTGCCTCCCATGGCATTTTTGGCTTGCTGGAGGTTTTCGCGAGCCGCGTCTGTGCGCGGATTTCCAATTACCAAGCCTTTATACATAGTGAAGATATTTTCTTTCTAGTCAATATCCCTTTACTTTCCGATGGCATTTTGTCAGCATGATTCCGGTGCCGTAACGCACCTCGTTTTCCCGAGAGGGCCACATGCGAGAACTCCATCCGCCGATCGCCGGGATACGGCCCGTTTCGGCGAGCATTGTCCGTTATCCGGGCATTCCGGCGCTGCCGTCTGACACCGAACGCTATCGCTGTAAGGGCGGCGGCACACTCGTCGTGCGTGTCGAGGCGGGCGATCGAATCACGCTGACCGACTGCGAAGGCGGCCAGACCTGCGAGCTGTCATTCCTCGATGAGAAGGGCCGCTTCCAGTCCGCCGGATTGGGTGCCGCCTTCACCGGTGCCGCCGAAGGATTGAAGTCTATCCTGTCCTCCAAAGACGCAAGCGCTTCGCGCGTGCGCGCGGCGCTCGAGCGCCGCGGTGCCGATCTCGCGTCGGCCGGCGCTCTCAGCATCTTCGGAGAAACCTCACCGCCCGGCAGCACGGCTGAATTCACCATCGCTCTGAAAGGTCTGCTCATCGCCTGCGCCCCGGGCGCGGCCATGTCGCCGGAGGCACAGGATACGGCAACGCCGGTGGAGATCAGGATCCGGCGCGCGACGATCCTCCGCGACTATGCCTCCGCCCTGCCCGAACCCCTGGCCGATCCGATCGAGGATATCCGCATCAAGGCGGCCACAGCCTCCGCCTATTTCGTTCGCGCCGGCGAATTCATCCAGATCATCGACGTCTATGGGCGGCAGTGCACCGACTTTCAGGCGTTTGCTGCCCGCAAGGTGGATAAGGGGCTGGATCTCGCGCTCGATTCCACCGTCACGCGCACCCTGCTCGGCCGCAGCTATCCGACGCCCGGCCTGCCCTCCAAGGCCTTCGACCGGGATTTCGAGCCGCTTATAGAAATCGTCCAGGATACGGTCGGTCGCCACGATGCCTTCGCCACCGCCTGCAATTCACGTTACTACGACGATATGGGCTATCCCGGCCACGTGAACTGCACCGACAATTTCAACGCAGTGCTCGCGTCTTACGGCATCGCCGGCCGCAAGGGCTGGGAGGCGCTCAACTACTTCTACAACACCAATATCGACCACAATAATCAGCTCTATCTCGACGAACCCTGGTCGCGACCGGGCGACTATGTACTGATGCGGGCGCTGACCGATCTCGTCTGCGTCTCCTCCTCCTGTCCGGACGATATCGACGCGGCCAATGGCTGGGACCCGACCGATATCCATGTCCGCACCTTTTCCGGCAAAGAAAAATTCACACGAGCGGTAGCCTATCGCATGACCCCTGACGCTGACGCCGAACTCACGCGGGAAACCGCGTTTCACCCCCGCCTCTCCGCACTGACGCGGGATTACACCGAGTATCGCGGCTTCTGGCTGCCGAACCGCTTCTCTTCGGAGGGACCTGTCGAGGAATATTGGGCTTGCCGCGAGAGAGCCGTTGTCATTGACCTCTCGCCGCTGCGCAAGTTCGAGGTGACCGGACCGGATGCGGAAGAGTTGCTGCAATATTGCCTGACCCGCGACGTCCGCAAGCTATCGACCGGCCAGGTCGTCTACTCCGCCATGTGCTACGAAAATGGCGGCATGATCGACGACGGCACGCTTTTCCGTCTCGGCGATAAGAATTTCCGCTGGATCGGCGGCGATGACTATAGCGGCATCTGGTTGCGCGAGCAGGCTGAGAAAAAAGGGTTCAAGGCCTGGGTCCGCTCGTCGACCGACCAGATGCACAATATCGCGCTGCAAGGCCCGAAGAGCCGCGATATCCTGAAGGAGATCATCTGGACGGCGCCACGCCAACCCGCGATCGGCGAACTTGAATGGTTCCGTTTCACTGTGGGCCGCATCGGTCACTTCGAAGGCGCGCCGGTCGTCGTCTCGCGCACCGGCTATACCGGTGAACTTGGCTATGAGATTTTCTGCCATCCGAAGGATGCGGCCACCGTTTTCGACGCCGTCTGGAAGGCCGGCGAGCCATACGGCTTGAAGCCCATGGGGCTGGAGGCGCTGGATATGGTCCGCATCGAGGCCGGCCTGATCTTCGCCCATCATGAATTCACCGACCAGACCGATCCTTTCGAAGCCGGCATAGGCTTCACCGTGCCGCTGAAGTCCAAGCAGGATGATTTCATTGGCCGTGAGGCGCTGATACGGCGAAAGGAAAATCCGCGTCATCTGATGGTCGGTCTCGACATCGAGGCCAACGAAGCGGTCGGACATGGAGACTGCATCCATATCGGCCGTGCCCAGGTCGGCGTGATCACCAGCGCGACCCGCTCGCCGATCCTCGGCAAGACGATCGCGCTTGCTCGCGTCGATGTCCTGCATGCGGGCGTCGGCACCAAGGTCGAGATCGGTAAGCTCGACGGCCACCAGAAGCGCCTGCCGGCTGTGATCGTGCCGCTGTCGCATTACGACCCGCAGAAGACGCGACCGCGTTCATAAAGCGTTTTTACTCCGCTTTCCTCTGCGCATTCGAGATCGCCCGCGCCGCCTCCTCGGAGGAATTGGCGAGCGTGCGCATCTCTGCCGCCAGCACCGCAAACCCCGACCCCGCCGTTCCGGCTCTCGCTGCCTCGATGCCGGCATTGACCGCAAGCAGCTTCAGGTAGCGCAACGACTGCAGGATTTCGTTGGTCTTGGAGGCCGTAACCCGCATGCCCGATGTCTGTTCGTCGATACGCTGATACAGCGACTCGATGTTGATGATGCTGCCCTCCAAGTAGAGCAATTCCCCGGCCTCGTCCCATACGCCGCCGCCGGTCTCCGTCACCCAGATGAGATGACCGTCGCGATGGCGTATCCGGTACTCCATCGTCCAGTCGGCGCGGCTTTCCAGCGCCTTGCCGACAACCTCGTCCATGAGTGGAACATCCTCCTCGTACATGATGGAGGTGAAGGTTCGCGTGCGGTTGCCGATAATCTCGTCGACGGGATAACCGAAGATGCGTTCGACGCCGTCGGTCATTTCCAGCATCGTATAGTTCTCGTCAGCGCGGCAGCGATAAAGGAAGCCGCTCATGCGGCCAAGAACGCTAGTTTGGAAATCCATGGAGGCCGTACCCGAAGAAAAAGTTGCTGATCAAATCGCTTCGTCTCAACTCAAATACGCCGGCAAGGGCGGCGCTGAGCCTCCCTTGCCGGTCACGCGGGAATATGGCGGGCGCGTCAGTTGCGCAGATATTCTTCCATCGAGTCGTCAAGAGCTTCGACCCAGGGTGTATGATGCTTGGGCGACATATTGCCGGTCATCAGCGAACGATAAGCATGGTCGCGGAAGCCCATGATGTTCTCAGCCTTGTGATGCTCCCATTCCATGAAAGTCTTGTTCGTGCCTTCGATATCGAAACTCGGATAATCGGTCTCGGCGAGCAACTCCTTCACATAGTCGCCCTGGTACCAGATCATCTGCTCGGCATCCTCGAGCGTTTCCTCGCGGGCGCGCCACATGTCGAAATTCGCCTGCAGTTCTTCTTCCGGCGGCAGCTTGATGCGGCCCATCATGACGTCGCGCGCCCACCAGGCCTGCACGTCGAACATGTTGAAGGTGTAGAACTGGTCCTGCATGCCGATGTAGAATAGCTGCGGATTCTTGTCGAAGATCACGCCCTTGTAGAGATGATCGGCCCAGAGACGGTTGGCCGTCTTCAGGCGCAGATCGTCCGGCAGGAAGGGGAAGTGGTGCTGGTATCCAGTGCAGAGGATCAGCGCATCGACCTCCTTGGAGGAGCCGTCGAGGAAATGGGCAGTTTTGTTCTCGAGCCGCGTCAGCAGCGGCCGCTCCTCGAAATTATCAGGCCATTTGAAGCCCATCGGCTTAGAGCGGTAGCTCGTCGTCACCGATTTCGCGCCGTATTTCCAGCATTGCGAGCCGATATCCTCGGCCGAATAGCTGCGGCCGACGATCAACACGTCCTTGCCCTTGAATTCCAGCGCATCGCGGAAGTCGTGGGCATGCAGCACGCGGCCGTTGAAGGTCTTCACCCCTTCGAAATAGGGGACGTTCGGCGTCGAGAAGTGGCCGCTCGCGACCACGACGTAATCGAACTCCTCGTCATACATGCGGTCCTGGGCACGGTCATGCGCCGTCACCGTGAACTTCTTCGTCTCCTCATCGAAACGCACCATGCGCACGGGCGTGCTGAAACGCACCCATTTGCGCACATCGGCCTTCTCGACGCGACCCTTGATATAGTCCCAGAGCACGGCGCGCGGCGGATAGGAGGCAATGGGCTTGCCGAAATGCTCTTCGAACGAATAGTCGGCGAATTCCAGGCATTCCTTGGGGCCGTTCGACCATAGGTATCGATACATGCTGCCGTGGACGGGTTCACCATATTCGTCCAGGCCGGTGCGCCAGGTGTAATTCCAAAGCCCGCCCCAGTCGGACTGTTTTTCGTAGCAGACGACTTCCGGGATCTCGGCGCCTTTCTGCGCTGCCGATTGGAAGGCCCGCAACTGGGCCAGTCCCGAAGGACCGGCGCCGATAACGGCAACTCTTGTCATGAAGCATTCCCCTTCTCGATTGTATCGAAATTCTTATCGTATGCAGTCGTTTGGCACTGGGACGGGATCAATCCGGGAAGATGCCGGGGCTGGTCGGCGCCCCGTCGTCATAGGTCGAAAGCCAGTCGATGGTGGTCTCGCGGAAGCGTGTCAGGCCCTTGTAGTCGATGAGTTCCGGCGGCAAGGTTCGCAGCACGCGCGGGAAGCGGCGTGCCCATTTTGGCACCGTCACGAGTTCGTCCATGTTCATCAGATAGCAGCGGATCACGAAGAGGATGGCATTCGAACGCGGCAGGCGCCAGAGGCTCTGCAATTCCACGCGCAGATGCACTTTCTCGCCGACATTCTCCGGTGTCACCGTTGTGCGGTCCGGTCCCCATTTCGGATAGTTCTCGGGACTGGTGTCGAGGCGGGGATTGATCGTCATCGTCCAGTTGAACCGGCGCGTCGGCTTGCCCTGCTGCAGGTTCAGGAGGAACTTCAAAGCGCGGTCGAAGACGCCGATCTGGTGGGCGAGCGGCACCGGTCCGTGCCATTCCATGAAATTCATGCCGATGTCGAAGTCGAGCGACCAGTCGGCCTGGGTCGTGACCATGCCGGCATCCATCCAGAGATTGCCGTCCCGCTGGTCGACGATGCAGAAATCGCCCTGTGCCTGGCGGGTGATGTATTCGAAGGGCTCGTAGGGCAGCGTGGATGTATCGCCGAAGGTGAAGGTGTCGTCGATGCCGAGCGGCCGGTTGATCCAGCGCCACTGGTCGCCATTCTTGGTGAGCGTAAAGTGCTCGGGATAGCCGGCAGCCTGCTCTTCCATCAGCAGTTCCAGCGTATCCCACTGCGCCGACATCATGTGCGGCAGCGCCTGATAGCGCAGCGGATCTTCCTTCAGAACCAGCGCCCGGTCGCGCATTTCGGCGACGTAGTGCTCGTCGACGTCGATCAGGCTTTCGTAGATCGTGTTCTTCTGACCCTTCACATGCGGTTCCATGTTGACGGAATACATGTACTCGTCACGGTCGAAAGGAAACGGAAAGCGCCGGATGTTTTCCGGACTGTTGCGATAGCTGAAATCGTCCCGGAAGGTTTCCTGCTTGAAGGCGATTGCCATGTCCGTTCTCCTGAGTATCGGTCCGGTGCCTAAAGGTCGAGATGCAGCGCGCTTCCCTCGAAACGGGAAACGCAGATCATCACCTTCCGGCCGGACGCCTTTTCTTCGTCGGTCAGATAGACGTCGTGGTGCAGAAGCTTGCCATCGCAGACGGCAACACCAGTCTCGCATTGTCCGCAGGCACCACCGCGACAGAGGAAAGGCGCGTCGACGCCGGCAGCCTCTATCGCCTCCAGCATGCTCTCGTGATGGCCGACATGAACCGTCTTGCCGGAGCGCGTCAGCTCGATCGAGAAGGGCTTGCCGGGTTGCGAGGACAGGAAGCGTTCGGAATGCAGGTTCTGCTCGGGCCAGCCGGCCTCCAGACCCGTTTTCAGCACGCCGTCGATCATGCCCGAGGGACCACAGACATAGAGATGCGTGCCGAGCGGCTGGCTTTCGAGGAGACGGGCGACGGGGATGAAATTGCCGTCGGCGTCACAATAGATCTTCACCCGCTGCGAGCCATATTGTTCGACAAGTTCTCGGCAATAGGCACCGCGATCCACCGAGCGCACGGCATAGTGCAGTTCGAAATTGGCGCCCTCGCGCGAAAACTGCTGCATCATCGCAATGAAGGGCGTGATGCCGATACCACCGGCAATCAGCAGATGCTTGCGGCCACGCCAATCCGGCTGGAAGAGATTGACCGGATAGCTGACCTTGAGCTCGTCGCCTTCGCTCACCTTCTCATGCATAAAGGCGGAACCACCGCGCGAATCCTCGACGCGCAGCACACTGATCTCATAGGCCGAACAATCATGCGGCGGCGACATCAGCGAATAGGCATTGCGCCGCATATGTCCTTCGTCGTTCATCGAAACGATCACATGGGCGCCGCCGGAAAAGTAAGGCATCGGCTTGCCGTCGAGACGCTCGAAGCGGAAACGCTTGATGCGATCGGCGACCGGTGTGACCTTCGCAACGCGGACCGGAATTTCTGTACCACCGCTCACAGGAACAACTCCTCCGGATCGGGCGCACTGCCGGGCTCTTCCGCATCGATATTGACGCCCTGGAAGGCGCCGAGACGGCGCGAATAATGATCACGCACCAGAAGCGGAAGCCCGCAATGGCTGCAGGTGAAGGGACTATGCGTGACATCCTCGGTGATGCCCTTGCAATGGACGCATTGCACGCGACGCGCCAGCGAGCCGCGATGTTCCGTGATGATCGAGGCATGGTCCATGCCGTAGTCGAGCGCTACCATCATCGCCTGGCCGATGAAGCCCTCGGTGCCGGCAATATAAAGCCGCGTGCCCATATGGGCGGTCGAAAGCGACCCTTTCAGGCGAAAGAGCAGCGTTGCGATCGTCGGCGCCCTGAAGAACATGTCGGCGCCTAGCTTGCGCAAGGCTTCGTCATGGCCCTTGCCCTGCGAGCCGCGCGCGACATAGAGGATTTCGCTGCGCGACAGGATCGTGTCGTCAAGCGCGGCCATCTGGTCGAGGAGAGCATTTGCCCCCTCGCCTTCCAGCGCGAAGATGTGCCGCCGGGCGTGCGGCTGGATGGTGAGGCCTTTATAGACCGGTCGGCTCTTGATGCCTTCGACAAGCATGAGCGCCTCCTAACCGATGGCCGTCCTCTTCTTCTTTTCCGGATCGTCGAAGGGCAGCGTGTGAGCGATGGCACTTGCCTTCAGGCTCTTGCCGCGCACCTCGAGCTTCGTGCCCTGAACCGCCTTGTCGACGTCGAGACGGGCGATCGCCATGGATTTCTTCGTCAGCGCGGAATAGCACGGGCAGGTAATGACGCCGACCTTCTTGCCATCGGCAAAGACCTCGTCGCCGAGATCGGCCGGGCCATCGGCATCGATGAGCATGCCGAAGATCTTGAAGCGCTCCTTGCCCTTGAGGCGGGCATGTTCCTCGGCACCCCTGAAGCCGGTCTTGCCGGGGCTGACGGTGAACTCGAGGCCGAGTTCCCAGAGACTGTCGCCGGGCGCCTGATCGGCGAAGGGATACATCTGCGAGTTATCATAGGGATAGAAAAGCAGATAGCTTTCGACGCGCAGCATGTCGAGAACGCTGAAGCAGCAGGGAATGATCCCCATCTCCTCGCCTTCCGCGACGATGCGGTCCCAGACCATGGGAGCGTCCTGTCCGCGCACGAAGATTTCATAGCCGCGCTCGCCGGTATAGCCGGTGCGCGAGATCATCACGGGAGCGCCGAACAGCGTCGTCTGCATGTGATGGAAATATTTGAGGTCGCGGATGCCGGGGACGTATTTTGCAAGATAATCGACGGCAACCGGACCCTGCAGCGAGAGGTCGTGCAGATCGTCGTCGAAGAGGAGGGCGCAGTTGCGGCCCGCTGCCTGCTTGACGAGTTCCTCGTGGCCGGAGCCCGAACCATGCACCAGCATCCAGGAATTCGGTCCGGTGCGATAGACGATGCAGTCGTCGGTGAAATAGCCGCGATCGTTCAGCATCGCGGCATAGACCGAGCGGCCGGGGTAGATCTTCGACATGTCGCGTGTGGTGATATAGTCGAGCACGGCGATGGCGTGCGGGCCGACCAGGTGCACCTTCTTGAGGCCGGAAACATCCATAATGCCGGCCTTGGTGCGGATCGCGACATGCTCGACCGACATGTCCTTCTCATAGGTCCAGGCGGTTCCCATGCCGCTCCAGTCTTCGAGTTTCGATCCGAGAGCACGGTGCCGGTCCGCCAAGGCGGAGAAACGCCATGATAATGCCATTTCGTTCCCTCATTTTCTTCTATGGAATATTTATTTCCTGACTATAATCGTCTTTCGTGTCTTGGCAAGCCGATCCGAGTGGTTTTTTGTCGCCATCCGGAAGGCATTTTCCTCAAAACTTCGGCGGCTGCTTTCCGGCTGCCCGATGGCCGGCAATGACGGTGTTGGCCATCAGCATGGCGATCGTCATCGGCCCGACACCACCCGGAACCGGCGTGATCGCAGCGGCGACATCCGAGGCTTCCGTATAGGCGACATCGCCGACCAGCCGGCTCTTGCCCTCGCCGCGCTCCGGTGCGGCAATGCGGTTGATGCCGACATCGATGACCGTCGCGCCCGGCTTGATCCAATCGGCCTTGACCATCTCAGGCCGGCCGACCGCGGCCACCAGGATATCAGCGCCGCGAGCCACAGATGCCAGATCCCTGGTGCGCGAATGCGCCGTCGTGACAGTCGCATTGGCATTGAGCAGCAATTGCGCCATCGGCTTGCCGAACAGGTTGGAGCGGCCGATGACGACGGCGTTCAGCCCCGACAGGTCCTCGCCATGAATGCGCCGCACCAACAGCATGGCGCCGGCCGGCGTGCAGGAGATCAGCCCGGTTGAGAGATCGCCGGTCGCAAGCTTGCCGGCATTGACCACATGCAACCCATCGACATCCTTGTCCGGCCGGATCGCCTGGATGATCGCATCGGAATCCAGATGCTTCGGCAGCGGCAGCTGCACCAGAATGCCGTGAATGGACGGATCCTCGTTCAGGGACTGTACCAAACCAGCGAGTTCTTTCTGCGTCGTTTCCGCCGGCAGCGTGTGCTGGATGGACTTGAAGCCACATTCCTTGGCCATCTTGCTCTTAGAGTTCACATAGGCGTGGCTGGCCGGATCGTCGCCGACGATGACGACGGCAAGCCCGGTCCGAACACCGGTCTCCGTCTCAAGCCCGCCGGCGGCAACCTTCACCGCCTCGATCACCGAAGCCGCCGCAATCTTTCCGTCGATCACTGAAGCCAGCGCCATCCCTCACCCCATCCGTTCGGATGCATAGCTTCCCGGGCTTGCCGGGAAGACGATGGTGCGGTTGCCGTTGAGGAAGGTGCGGTAGTGGATATGCGCATGGATGGCGCGGGCCAGCACCTGGCTCTCGACGTCGCGGCCGATCGAGACGTAATCGTCGGCCGACTGCGCATGCGTGATGCGGGCCGTGTCCTGCTCGATGATCGGGCCTTCGTCGAGATCGGCGGTGACATAATGCGCCGTCGCCCCGATCAGCTTCACGCCGCGCTCATAGGCCTGCTTATAGGGGTTCGCCCCCTTGAAGGACGGCAGGAAGGAATGATGGATGTTGATGATGCGGCCAGACATCTTCTGGCACATGGAATCCGACAGGATCTGCATGTAGCGGGCCAGCACGATCAGTTCGGTGCCGGTCTGCTCGACCACCTCCATGATCCGTGCTTCCGCCTGCGGCTTGTTGGCCTTCGTCACCGGAATATGATGGAAGGGGATGTCGTGGTTGACCACCACCTTCTGGTAGTCGAAATGGTTGGAGACGACGCCGACGATGTCGATCGGCAGCGCGCCGATCTTCCAGCGGTAGAGCAGGTCGTTGAGACAATGGCCGAAGCGCGAGACCATCAAGAGCACCTTCATGCGCTTCTTGCCATCATGGATCTCGGCCTCCATCTCGAACTTGGCAGCGACCGGCTTGAAGCCCTCGACCAGCGCCTCCAGGCCGACCCCTTGCTCGGAGATGAAGGAGACGCGCATGAAGAACTTGCCGGTGTCGAGATCGTCGAACTGGCTGGAATCGACGATGTTACAGCCCTGGTCGGCCAGATAATTGGCTATCGCCGCAACGATCCCGCGCGTCGACTGGCACGATACAGTCAGTACATAGTTCTTCATGGTGATCTTCCTCCGCCGTCCCGGCCAAAAATCCGCGCCCGCGCCGGAGCTTGATACTCCAGCGCATGCGCTTATTCGGGCAATCGTCCGCTCCGCGCTCAGATATCGAGCGTGCTGTCACGCTCCCACTGCGTGAAATGCGAGCAGTAGGCGTTCCATTCCTGATGCTTGAGCTTCAGATAGGCGGCTGAGAATTCGGAGCCGATCGCCTCCTTCAGGCCCTCGTCCTCATCATAGGCCCGCAGCGCATCGAGCAGATTGAGCGGCAGGCGCGGCGCATCCTTCACCAGGTGACCCTCCGCATACATGTCGATATTGTGATGCGGGCCGGGATCGGCCTTGTTGCGCAAACCGTCGAGGCCGGCCGCGATGATGATCGCCTGGAGCAGATAGGGATTGACCGCCCCATCGGGCAGGCGCAGTTCGAAACGGCCAGGACCGGGCACACGCACCATGTGAGTGCGGTTGTTGCCGGTCCAGGTCACCGTATTCGGCGACCATGTAGCGCCCGATGTCGTGCGCGGCGCGTTGATGCGCTTGTAGGAATTGACTGTCGGATTGGTGATGGCCGCCAGCGACGAGGCATGCTTCATGATGCCGCCGAGGAAGTGCCTGCCTTCGGTCGAAAGACCGAATTCCGCTTCCCTGTCGGCGAAGACGTTGGTCTTGCCGTCATTGCTCCACACGGAAACATGGCAGTGGCAGCCATTGCCTGTGAGACCCCTGAAGGGCTTCGGCATGAAGGTGGCGCGCAGTCCGTGCTTCTCGGCGACCGACTTGACCATGAACTTGAAGAAGGAGTGCTTGTCGGCGGTCTTCAAGGCATCGTCGAACTCCCAGTTCATCTCGAACTGGCCGTTGGCGTCCTCGTGGTCGTTTTGATAAGCACCCCAGCCGAGTTCCAGCATGTAGTCGCAGATCTCGGCGATGACGTCGTAACGGCGCATGACGGCCTGCTGGTCGTAGCAGGGCTTTTCGGCGGTGTCGTATTCATCCGAAATCTTCGAGCCATCGGCGGTGATCAGGAAGAATTCGGCTTCGACACCGGTCTTGACCCGCTTGCCTTCGGCTTCAGCCTGCTTGACGAGCTTCTTCAGCACGTTGCGCGGCGCCTGGGCGACCAACTCGCCTTCCATCATGCAATCGGCCGCGACCCAGGCAACATCCTTCTTCCATGGGAGCTGGATAACGGAGGACGCGTCCGGCACGGCGAAAAGATCGGGATGGGCAGGCGTCATATCGAGCCAGGTGGCGAAGCCGGCAAAACCAGCGCCCTCTTCCTGCATGCCGGCAATCGCCTGCGCCGGCACCAGCTTGGCGCGTTGGCCGGAAAAAAGATCGGTATAGCTGATCATGAAATATTTGATGCCTTTGTCTTTCGCAAAAGCAGCAAGGTCCAGTGTCATTCTCGTTCCCCTTTGGATTTCTCAGAGACACTTCGGTTTATGCGTGAAGCCGCCGGGCTCTTCGGCCCGGTCGGAAATTCAATAGCCTCCCTTGCCCGGATACCAATTCGTGCCGGCAAGTGGAATCTGCGCCATGGCGGCCGCTTCCATCGTCAACGCGCACAGATCTTCCGGTTCCAGATTATGCAGATGGTTCTTGCCGCAGGCGCGCGCGATCGTCTGCGCTTCGAGCGTCATGACCTTGAGATAATTGGCAAGACGACGGCCCGCCGCGACCGGGTCGAGCCGCGCGGCGAGCTCCGGATCCTGCGTAGTAATGCCGGCCGGATCCTTGCCTTCATGCCAGTCGTCATAGGCACCGGCAGTCGTGCCGAGCTTCTGATATTCTTCCTCCCAGCGCGGATCGTTATCGCCGAGCGCAACCAGCGCTGCCGTACCGATGGCAACCGCATCGGCGCCAAGCGCCAGTGCTTTCGCGACGTCAGCGCCGGAGCGAATGCCGCCGGAGATGATCAGTTGCACCTTGCGGTGCATGCCAAGATCCTGCAGCGCCTGGACGGCCGGGCGAATGCAGGCAAGTGTGGGCATGCCGACATTTTCGATGAAGACGTCCTGGGTCGCGGCCGTGCCGCCCTGCATGCCGTCAAGGACGACGACGTCGGCGCCGGCCTTCACGGCCAAAGCCGTATCGTAATAGGGACGCGCACCACCAACCTTCACATAGATCGGCTTTTCCCAGTCGGTGATCTCGCGCAGCTCCATGAGCTTGATTTCAAGATCGTCAGGACCGGTCCAGTCCGGATGACGGCAGGCCGAGCGCTGGTCGATGCCTTTCGGCAGATTGCGCATGTGAGCGACGCGGTCCGAAATCTTCTGGCCGAGCAGCATGCCGCCGCCGCCGGGCTTTGCGCCCTGGCCAACCACCACTTCGATCGCATCGGCGCGGCGCAAATCCTTCGGATTCATGCCGTAGCGCGAAGGGAGATATTGATAGACGAGGGTTTGCGAATGGCCGCGTTCCTCATCAGTCATGCCGCCATCGCCGGTCGTGGTCGACGTGCCCGCGAGCGTGGCGCCGCGGCCGAGCGCTTCCTTGGCGTTGCCGGACAAGGCGCCGAAGCTCATGCCTGCAATGGTGATCGGGGTCTTGAGAGTGATGGGCTTCTTGGCAAAGCGGCTGCCGAGAACGACTGTCGTATCGCATTTCTCGCGATAGCCTTCGAGCGGATAGCGGGAGATCGACGCACCGAGGAAGAGAAGATCGTCGAAATGCGGCACCTTGCGCTTCGTGCCGGCGCCGCGAATGTCGTAGATGCCGGTCGCCGCCGCACGGCGGATTTCGGCCAGGGTATGGTCGTCGAAGGTTGCTGATTTGCGTGGCGGCGTAAAAGGATTGTGATAGCTCATGATGTCTCTTTCGCCTCAATACGCGTCGGCATTGTCGATGTTGAAATTATAGAGTTTGCGCGCCGATCCGTAACGCTTGAACTCTTCCGGCCTGACACCGCTGACGCCTGCCTTGTCGAGAAGCTCGGCAAGCTTCTCGAGATGCTCCTGGCGCATTTCCTTTTCGATGCAGTCCGAGCCGAGGCTCTTGACCGAGCCGCGAACGAAAAGTTTTGCCTCATAGAGGCTGTCGCCCAACGCATCGCCCGCATCGCCAAGCACGACCAGATGGCCTGATTGACCCATGAAGGCGGACATATGGCCGATATTGCCGTGCACGACGATATCGATGCCCTTCATCGAGATGCCGCAACGCGACGCCGCGTTGCCCTTGATGACCAGGAGGCCTCCCTGGCCGGTCGCCCCTGCATATTGGCTCGCATCGCCTTCGATGACAACGGTGCCCGACATCATGTTCTCAGCGACACCCGGTCCGGCGGAGCCATGCACCGTGACGTTGCCGCCATCGTTCATGCCGGCGCAATAATAGCCGACGGAGCCCTTGATATCGACGGTGACGGGAGCATCGATGCCGACGGCCACCGCGTGATGGCCACGCGGATTGACGACTTCGAAGGCAGTATCATTGGCACCGGCTGCAAGGCTGTGAAGCATGCTGTTAAATTCGCGCAGCGAGGTAACGGATAGATCGAAAACTGGCATGAAAGAACTCTCTCGATTGCGCCAAGACTGGATTAGGCGGCCTTTTCGTGATCCCAGAAATAGACGGTGGCCGGTTCGGGTTCCCAGATGCGGGCATCCTCGATGCCAGGCAGGTTTACGAGCGCACGATATTCGGAGCCGAAAGCAACATACCGATCGGTTTCGGCCATGACTGCCGGCTTGCAGGCGATGGGATCGCGAACGACGCCGAAGCCGGACTTTGTGCCGACGACGAAGGTGAAGAAACCGTCGAGATCGCTGAGCGCGCCGGTCAGCGCCTCGCCGAGATCCTTGCCCTTGGCCATCTCGGCCGTCAGATAAGCGGCGGCGACTTCGGTGTCGTTCTGCGTCTCGAAGGTCATGCCCTCACGCACGAGTTCGCGGCGCAGGTTGTTGTGGTTCGACAGCGACCCGTTGTGGACCAGGCATTGATCGGAGCCGGTCGAGAACGGATGGGCGCCCAGCGTCGTAACCGCCGATTCCGTCGCCATACGGGTATGGCCGATGCCATGCGTTCCGGACATGGAGGAGACGCCGAAACGGGAGATGACGTCCTTCGGCAGGCCCGTCTCCTTGTAGATCTCGATGGCATCGCCACTGCTCATCACCCGGACATCCGGCCGCAGCGTCGCGAGCGCCGCCCGGCCCTCGTCGAGCTTATCCTTCGCGAGCGTGATGACAGCATGAGTGCTTTTGACCTCGACCGACACCGGCGCATCCAGCGCGCGCCTCAGATCATGCTCGAGGCCGTCGAAGTCCTTTGCCGGGCTGGCCGATTGGATCGTAATCTTCGCCTTGTTGCCGTTGGCGCCGCCGTAAATCGCGATGCCGGCGCTATCCGGCCCGCGATCGGTCATCGTGACAAGCATGGACGAAAGAAGCGAGCCGAGCTCCGGCTCGAGGCTTTTGTCTTTCAGGAAGAGACCCACAATTCCGCACATGATCAGACCCTCCATTTCGCGTCTGCAAAATGGCTATCAGGTCTGTTTTCAGATTTCAACCCAAAAGAATATTTTTTTCTTTTAAGGCAAGTTATTCGGTCTTGCCGCGCTGTGGATAGCTGATGATCGACAGGTATTTGCTCGGCAGTTTCACCAGGACTTCCGGGCCGTGCGGCGCGTCGGCGTCAAAGAACAGGCTATCGCCGGGCTGCATCGGGAAGAGTTGGTCGCCATGGCGATAGATCACCTCGCCTTCGAGCATATAGAGGAACTCCATGCCCTCGTGCTGGAAGGTCGGGAAGACATCGGAATCGGCCGTCAGCGTGATGAGATAGGGCTCGACGATGACGCCGCTGGAATTGTTGTCGATATGGCCGAGCAGATTATATTGATGGCCGGCGCGCGTGCCGCGTCGTTCAAGCTCTATGCCCTGCCCCGCCTTGACGAAGACCGCATTGCGCGGCTCCTCGTAGCGGCGGAAGAAGGCCGTCAGCGGCACGCCAAGCGCTCGGGAGAGCGATTGCAGTGTCGTCAGCGATGGCGAGATGTTGCCGTTTTCGATCTTCGAGAGCATGCCGAGCGAAATACCGGTGGCCGCGGCCAGGTCCGTCACCGTGATGCCGAGCTTCTTACGATAGGCGCGCACCTCGTGGCCGATCGCCATTTCGAGATTGTTGACCTTCGGCTCGCGAACCGCATGCGGATCCTGCACGAACGCTGGTCGCGTGCCATGCGGATGGTCCTCGCTCGACGTCTTGTTCGGCTTGGTCTTCATTCACGATCCTTTTCCGGTCTTGCCCTGCTGCATCAACTCTATCTTCCCAGTGAAATTTTCTCAACTACGACGAAAACTACGACCGGCGCGTTTCGCTTGGGGCCATATCGTAAAGGTTGCGATAGGCTCGGGAGAAATGAGCGCCGCTGGAAAAGCCGGTGGCAACAGCGATTTCGGAAATGGACAAGGGGCTTTGCTCGAGCAGCCGCCGGGCATGCTGGAGCCTGATACGGCGATATTGATCGAGGAATGTCGAGGCGAGATGCGCGGCAAAAAGCCGATCGAGATGGCGCGGCGTCACGCCGGCGATCCGCGCCATGGCTGCGCGATCCAACGGCATCTCGATCGTCTCCTCCATCTTCTCCAGCACGCTTAGAAGACCGGGATGGTGGACACTGTAACGCTCGGCGAGTGAAC
This sequence comes from Rhizobium sp. 11_C7_N12_5, assembly GCF_051811145.1. Classification (NCBI taxonomy): domain Bacteria; kingdom Pseudomonadati; phylum Pseudomonadota; class Alphaproteobacteria; order Hyphomicrobiales; family Rhizobiaceae; genus Rhizobium; species Rhizobium sp. 11_C7_N12_5. The sequence goes on along the minus strand of NZ_JBPWPY010000002.1, from coordinate 955,800 downwards.
CGCGTTGCGGCGCTGTTGGTTCGCCGACTTCCGTGTGGAGATACCAGTCGCTCACACGGCGGGCGAAGTCCGGTCCCATGCGCTCGGAGATCAGCACATGCATCATATCGAGCGGCGCGACGCCACCGCCGCAGGTAATGCGGTTGCCGTCGACGACGAAGCGGGCCTGGCGCGGCGACAGCGTCGGAAAAGACTCGAGCAGCGCCGGCGCATGCTCCCAATGGATGGTGAAGTCGCGGTCCGCCAAAAGCCCGGCTGCGGCGAGCAAATAGGGACCGCCGGATATGCCGCCGATACGCACTCCTTCGCGCGCCAATTGCCTTAGACAGGCCAAAACCGTTGGATAATGCCAATCTCGCGGCGATCCACCCGCGCAGACAAAGACTGTCCCAAGCCCGGAGCCACGGCCCGGAAGCGGTGCGGCTGGGACGGGCACACCGGCCGACGACAACGCAGGTGCGCCATCGGGTGAGAATGCCGACAGCCGATAGATCTCGCGTCCGGCCAGCAGATTGGCGGCGCGCAGCGGCTCGCTCGCCGAGGCATAGGACATCAGCGCGAATCCCGGGATCAGGATGAAGCCGATATGCTGGACGTTTTTTGCGTCGATCGAAGACATGTCCTATTCCTATCGAAATATGTCCCGAATGGGCAAGTCACCATTTCCCGCTCTGTCATCATGAGCGCAATTCCACTTGGATCCATCCATGCGCTATTCCGCTCTCTCCATTTTCCTCAACGGTCTTCGCGGCAATGCCGGCTGGACTCCAGCCTGGCGTCAGCCCGAACCCAAGCCGCATTATGACGTCATCATCGTCGGTGGTGGCGGCCATGGGCTGGCGACGGCCTATTACCTTGCCAAGACCTTTGGCATCACCAATGTCGCCGTGCTGGAAAAGGGCTATCTCGGCTCCGGCAATATCGGCCGCAACACGACGATCATCCGGTCCAACTACCTGCTGCCCGGCAACAACCCCTTCTACGAGCTGTCGATGAAGCTCTGGGAAGGGCTGGAGCAGGATTTCAATTTCAACGCGATGGTTTCGCAGCGCGGTGTGCTCAATCTCTTTCATTCCGACGCGCAGCGGGATGCCTATACGCGGCGCGGCAACGCCATGCGCCTGCATGGCGTCGATGCCGAATTCCTCGATCGGGAGGCCGTGCGCAAGAAGTTGCCGTTCCTCGATTTCGACAATGCCCGCTTTCCGATCATGGGCGGCCTGCTGCAACCACGCGGCGGTACGGTGCGCCACGATGCGGTTGCCTGGGGTTATGCTCGCGGCGCCGATAGCCGCGGAGTCGACGTCATCACCGGCTGCGAGGTAACCGGCATCCGCAGCGAGAATGGCCGCGTCACCGGCGTCGAAACCACCAAGGGCTTCATCGGCTGCGGCAAGCTGGCGCTGGCGGCGGCCGGCAACTCCACTGTCGTCGCCGACATGGCCGGCCTGCGCCTGCCCATCGAAAGCCATGTGCTTCAGGCTTTCGTCTCCGAAGGCTTGAAGCCGTTCATCGACGCGGTCGTCACCTTCGGTGCCGGGCATTTCTACGTATCGCAGTCGGACAAGGGCGGCCTCGTCTTCGGCGGCGATATCGACGGTTACAATTCCTATGCGCAGCGCGGCAATCTCGCGACTGTCGAGCATGTCGCGGAGGCCGGCGTCGCTTTGATACCGTCGCTGACGCGCGTGCGCTACCTGCGCACATGGGGCGGCGTCATGGACATGAGCATGGACGGCTCGCCGATCATCGACCGCACTCATATCGACAATCTCTATCTGAACGCCGGCTGGTGCTATGGCGGCTTCAAGGCCACACCGGCCTCCGGCTACTGCTACGCCCATCTGATCGCCCGCAACGAGCCGCATGAAACGGCGCGGGAACTGCGGCTCGACCGCTTCCGGCGCGGCTATCAGCTCGATGAAAAGGGCGTTGGCGCCCAGCCCAACTTGCATTGAGGACATGACGAGATGGCAAGCCTGATTTCCTGCCCTCACTGCGGCATTCGCCCCAAAGAGGAATTTACCATCAAGGGTGATGCGAACCTCGGTCGTCCCGCGCCGGATGCCGGTTCCGACGCCTGGTACGACTACGTCTATCTGCGTAACAACCCGAAAGGACGACACAAGGAATATTGGCACCATTCCTCCGGCTGCCGCCGCTGGTTGATCGTCGAGCGCGACACGGTCACGCACAAGGTCCACGGCGTGAGCGACGCAGCGCTCGCCAAGCTCGGAGATCCGGCATGACCAGCTTCCGCCTTTCTTCCGGCGGCCGGATCGACCGCTCCAAGAGCATCCGTTTCAGCTTCGACGGCACGGAGCTGACGGGCCACCCCGGCGATACGCTTGCCTCCGCCCTGCTCGCCAACGGCATTCAACTCGTGGGCCGCAGCTTTAAATATCATCGGCCGCGCGGCATCCTGACGGCGGGCGCGGCCGAGCCTAACGCCCTTGTGACAACTGGCACAGGCGGGCGCACGGAAGCCAATAGCCGTGCCACGATGGTCGAGCTCCATGATGGGCTGATTGCGCGCAGCCAGAACCGCTGGCCCTCGCTCGGCTTCGATATCGGCGCCGTCAACGGGCTGCTGTCGCCCTTCCTCAGCGCCGGCTTCTATTACAAGACATTCATGTGGCCCGCCGCCTTCTGGGAGAAGGTCTACGAACCATTGATCCGCAAGGCCGCCGGCCTCGGCAAGGCTTCCTACGAAACCGACCCTGATTCCTATGAGAAATGCTGGGCGCATTGCGACCTGCTGGTTATCGGCGCAGGTCCGGCGGGGCTTGCCGCCGCATTGACGGCGGGACGTGCCGGCGCACGCGTGTTGGTAGCCGACGAAGGCTTTGCCCTTGGCGGCAGCCTGCTTGCCGATCAAGAGTCGCCACTAGGTGACTTTCTGACGGAACTCGAAAGCCTGCCGAATGTCCAATGCCTGCCGCGCACGACCGTCATCGGCTGGTACGACGACAACGTCTTCGGCGCCGTGGAGCGCGTGCAGAAGCACGTCGCAGCGCCCGATGCGCGCCGGCCGGTCGAACGCTTTTGGCGCATCATCGCCAAACAGGCCATTCTTGCTACCGGCGCGGAAGAGCGGCCGCTCGTCTTCGGCGGCAACGACATTCCGGGTGTCATGATGGCAGGCGCCATGCGCAGCTATCTGAACCGTCAGGCGGTCGCGCCGGGCAACAGGACCGTTGTCTTCACCACGAACCGGTCAGGCTACCAGACGGCGGCCGATCTTGAGGCCGCCGGCGTCGAGGTTACCGCCATCGTCGACAGTCGCTCCAAAGCCAGCGAAACTTGGAAGGGTAAAGCTCCGATAGTCTCCGGCGCCCGCATCATCGATGCGCATGGCGGCAAGCAGCTGCGTCGCGTGACCGTAGCCACTGCCTCGGGTGCACAACATATCGAGGCCGATGCGCTTGCCATGTCGGGCGGCTGGAGCCCGATCATTCATCTCGCCTGCCATCGCGGCGGAAGACCGGTATGGTCCGACAGGCATGCAGCCTTCCTTGCCCCGGAAAGGCAGGAAGGACTGCTCATTGCGGGCTCGGCTGCCGGTCTTGCCTCGACCGAGGCTTGCCTTGGTGATGGTGCGCGCAAGGCAGCTGAGGCGCTCGAGGCGATCGGCTTTGCCAAGGCGGAGCCGGCCCTCAAGCTTGGGGAAGATGTACAGGCAGCCGCCTCGCCGCTGTGGTCCGTCAAAGGTGCCAAGGGCAAGGCCTTCGTCGATTACCAGAACGACGTACACCTTAAAGATCTCGGCCTTGCGGTGCGCGAGGGTTATGGGCATGTCGAGCTTGCCAAACGCTATACGACCAACGGCATGGCGACCGACCAGGGCAAGCTTTCCAATATCAATGCCATCGGCATCCTTGCCGAGGCCCGCGGGGTTTCACCCGCCGAGGTCGGCACCACGACATTCCGGCCCTTCTACACGCCGGTTTCCTTCGGCGCGCTCACCGGCGCATCGCGCGGCAAGCACTTCCAGCCCGCGCGCAAGTCGCCGCTGCATGGCTGGGCAAAGAAGAATGGTGCCGTCTTTGTCGAGACCGGGCTCTGGTATCGCTCCTCCTGGTTCCCCCGCGAGGGTGAAAAGACCTGGCGCGAGAGCGTCGACCGCGAGGTGCTGAATATCCGGAAGAATGCCGGCATCTGCGATGTCTCGACGCTCGGCAAGATCGAGATCTTCGGCAAGGACGCGGCGGCCTTCCTCGACCGCATCTATTGCAACGGTTTTGCCAAGCTGCCCGTCGGCAAGGCGCGCTATGGCATCATGCTGCGCGAAGACGGCATGATCTATGACGATGGCACCACCAGCCGCCTCGGCGACGAGCATTTCTTCATGACGACGACGACGGCACTTGCCGCCGGCGTGCTGACCCACCTCGAATTCTGCGCTCAGACGCTCTGGCCCGAACTGGACGTCTACTTTGCCTCCTCCACCGATCAATGGGCGCAGATGGCGGTCGCAGGCCCGAAATCCCGTGCGATCCTCGCCGAGATCGTTGATGAAGACATCTCGGATGCAGCCTTCGCTTTCATGAGTGCGCGCGCAGTCACGCTGTTCGGCGGCAAGCTCGAAGGCCGGCTTTTTCGCATCTCGTTTTCGGGCGAGCTCGCCTATGAGCTCGCTGTGCCTGCGGCTTACGGCGAGTTTGTCGCCGATGCCGTCATGCAGGCCGGGCAGCAATACGATATCTGCCCCTATGGTGCCGAGGCGCTCGGCGTCATGCGCATCGAAAAGGGTCATGTCACCCATGCCGAGATCAACGGCACGGTTACGCCGGGGGATCTCGGTTTTGCCCGCATGGTTTCGCCGACGAAGGCCGATTTCATCGGCAAGGCCATGCTCGCACGCGAGGGCCTGCAGGCGGCCGATCGGCCCCGCCTCGTCGGCGTCAAGCCGCTCAATCCGGCGACAAGCTTCCGCACCGGCGCCCATATTTTGGCGGAGGGCGCGGCCGCAACGCTGGAAAACGATCAGGGCTATGTCACGTCGAGCGCCTTTTCGCCGAGCCTCGGCCATACGATCGGCCTCGCGCTGGTCAAGAACGGGCCGGAGCGGATCGGCGAAAAGGTCTTGGTCTGGAACGGCCTTCGAAACGAATTTACCGAGGGGCAGCTCTGCAGCCCGGTCTTCATCGATCCTGAAAACGAGAAGCTCCATGCTTGACCTTCCCCAAAAAAAGCCGGTTCTTGCCGGCAAGGCCGCCTTGCAAGGTCCGGACATCCGGCTCGAAGCCCTGCCTGAGGGTCATCTGCTGCATGTGATGGGAGCAACGACGACCGAAGATCTCGAGGCACATCTTTCTGCGGCAGGCATCAAGGACAGCGCTGTGCGTCCGGCCGGATATCGACAATGGTTCATTGCCGGCAACAACGTGCTTCCCAACGCCCTTGTACGGGATTTTTCCAATGCCCTTGCCGGTAGCGCCTTCGTCTCGGACCAGAGCCATGGCCGCGTCTGCATCGGCGTCTCCGGTCTGCGTGCCGCCGAATTGCTGAGCAAGGGCACGGCTGTCGACTTTCATCCGGCCACCTTCCCGCAAGGGCGGACGGCCATGACGCTCTTCGGCCATATATCGCTGCAGGTCGCACGTACCGGTGCCGACGAGTTCGAGCTGACGGTGCTGCGCAGCTTTGCGGAGTCTCTCTACGAAGAGCTTGAGGCGCTTGCACTATCGCTGGGTGCCGCGCGCGTTTCATCCTGAACCATCGGGTATCGAAAACGCACCGGCTTATACGCCAGAGACATCAGGCGCTGGCGGCCGTTTTCAGCAATCTTTCGGCGGCCAGGTTAAGGCATTCTTCAAACGCAGTTAGATCGAGAAAGAGCCGATCCGGCGCCACCTTCCGCGTAATGACCGCACCGTTGCGCGCCGCGATGCCACCATCAAGCATCAGATTGTCGGCCATATCGAAATTTTCCAGCGCGAAGCCATCAGGCCCGCGATGGCGGCCGTCGGGACCGAGGCGGACTTCCCCGCCATAGAGGCCGCTGACCCGCTCGAAATGATTCTCGGTGCAGTTGGAAAAGGCAAATGCCGGGCAGCCGCGGGCGCACATGAAGCCCAACTCGAACGCGGTGCCGATGTCAGCCGCAACGCCGCGAAACGGCGTCAGATTGGCAATGATCAGATCGGCGCTCGACATCAGGCTCTCGTTGATGGCGCTGATGGCGAGACCGCGTTGATGCCTCGTTTCGGTTTCCGGGACGGCCAGATCGCCGGGCGAGACAGGGGTGAAGCCATAGCTGCGCGCCAAGACAATCTTGTGGTCGAGGACTTCCCGCGCATTGGGGAGGAACACCTCAGGACCTGCCAAATATGCTCTCAATGCTTTGCCTTTCCGACAAAATGTTGCACCACGGAAGCTGCGGAACCATATGAGGCATATGACCGATTCAACGCTCTTGCGCCATAGCGAAACGCGCGGCTTGCAAAATCGCGAAATGCGGGCGAGTGCCGTTCCCGACCAACGGCAAGGCGCGTATATTCGCACTTCGAAGCGGGGCGTTGAGACAGCCGATGACAGGCGACAGAATTTGTGGGGTAAAAGAAATGCAATCTTCCATTGCGGCAATTGCCGGCTCGGAAAATGACGACCGTGGCAGCTGGCCGACGAAACAAAGCAAAATCCTCGATTGGTTGATGAATGACGTTCGTGAGCAGCGCTTCATCGACAATATTCTCGTTGAGCTGTGCGAGAAGATGCGGGCAATCGGGATTCCGGTTGCGCGATCGACGATGCATTTCAGAACGATGCATCCGCAATGGCTCGGCGCGCGGATCCTCTGGCGCACCGGTATGAAAGAAGGTGATATCGCCACGTTCAGCTACGGTGTCGAGAATACGCCGCAGTTTCTGGCAAGCCCCATCAACGAAATCTTCAACGGCGCAATCGAGGTCCGGCAAAATCTCGAGGTTTCCGACAAGGATCAGTTCGTCTACCCGCTGTATAAGGAGCTATATGCGGAAAGGTTGACCGACTATATTGCCTGGCCGATCTATCACACGCTCGGCAAGCGCCATATCGTTACTTTCGCCTCGGATGCACCGGGCGGCTTCACCGATGAGCACATCACCTTCCTGAAGGATTTGCTCCCTGCGCTGACGATGGTGACCGAGATCCGGCTGAAGAACATCATGGCGCGCACGCTTTTGCGCACCTATGTCGGCCCGCATGCCAGCGAGCAAATCCTAGCCGGCGCGACGACGCGCGGCAGCGGCGCCACGGTCGGAGCGGCCATTCTGATCTGCGATCTTCGCGACTTCACGACCATTTCGGACATGTGGCCGCGAGACGACGTCATCGAGCTGCTCAACGGCTATTTCGACGCTATGGTCGAGCCGATCGAAAAACACGGCGGCGAGATCCTCAAATTCATGGGCGACGGGCTGCTGGCCATATTCCCGCTGAGCGACCCCAACGCCTGCCACAATCTCCTCCTGTCAATCCGCGAGGCGCAGGAAGCGGTGACAACCCTCAACGAGGAAAACCGCAAGCAGGGCCGCGAGGTGCTCCGCTACGGCGTCGGCGTGCATGTCGGCGACGTGATGTATGGCAATATCGGCTCGCGCACCCGCCTCGATTTCACGGTCATCGGCCCGGCCGTGAACATCGCTTCGCGGCTGGAAACGCTGACCAAGGAAGTAAAGCGGCCGGTGCTTCTGTCCAAGGCATTCGTCGAGATGGCCGGCTGCCAGCGCGATATGGAAAGCCTCGGCGCCTTCCCGCTCAAAGGCCTCGGCGAACCGGTCGATGTCTTCGCCTTCACCGCAAAAGAGAAGTTGCTGCAGGATGCATGATCGACGGAGAGCCGGGGTTCTTCCCTCTCACGCGGCCGATTTGACGCGGCGCGATTCAGTCGGTTGCAAAACGTGAAAGGTCAAAGGGCTGCCGCTGCCGATACAGTTCCCTATATTGTGAAACGGATCATGACGATAGCCGCCTTATTTTTGGGATCGTTCTGCGATTACAAACGTTAAGTAAGGGTTGATTCTATCGGCTCGACCGGAGGGTGCCTGTCACCCATAAATACTCTGACAAGGAGAAAACAGATGAGGAAAATTCTGACACTGGCGTTTTCAGCCGCATCGTTGATCGTCGCCGGCGCGGCGGTAGCGCGCGCGGCAGACCTGCCGACGAGCTATCGCGAGGAGGAACCCGATCAGCGCAATGGCGTCAAGATCGGCTATCTCGATTGCGAAATCGGCGGCGGCGTCGGTTATGTGCTCGGCTCGGCCAAGGAGGTGGATTGCACCTTCCACTCGACCGTCGGAAGTAAGCGCGTGGAGCATTACAGCGGTGCGATCAGGAAGATGGGGGTCGACCTTGGTTTCACGACTCGCAGCCGGCTCGTCTGGCTCGTCTTCGCTCCGACAGCCGGCTATCATCACGGCTCTCTGAGCGGCCTTTATCAGGGTGCTACCGTAGAAGCGACCCTCGGCGCGGGCGTCGGCACGAACATCCTTGTTGGTGGTACTTCCGGCTCGATCCATCTTCAGACGGTGAGCGTGACTGGCCAGCTCGGCCTGAACGTCGCCGCTACCGGGACTTCGGTAACGCTGACCTCGACCGAGTGAGGTTTTAGGCCGCTGCGAAGCGGCACGAGTTCTATGGCCGCCCTTCCATAATGTCAGGGCGGCCTCTTTTTGTTGATGACCTTGCCGCCAAAGAAATTGCTCGTTGGCTCGTCTGTCGACAACCATCGTCAACGCTCAATCAACAAAGCCCGTTTCTTTTCAAGGGCCTCTGCCCTTATCCTCCTGTTATCTGTCGTCACCGTTCCGCCCCGAAATGGATTAACGGCGATCCGGTATATGGCTATAGCTATTCAATGCAGAAGAACAATTGGAGCCAAGCTCATGACCGATACTGTCACCGATCGCTTCCTTCGCTACGTCGTCATCGACACGCAATCGGACCCGACTTCGGGCACCCAGCCCTCGACTGAGAAGCAGAAAAACCTCGGGCGTATCCTTGTCGAGGAATTGCTGGCGATCGGCCTCGGTGACGCGCATCTGGACGAGCACGGCTATGTCTATGCGACCATTCCGTCCAATGTCGACAAGCCGGTTCCGGTGATCTGCTTCTGCTCCCACATGGATACCGCGCCCGATTTCACCGGCACCAACGTCAAGCCTCAGATCCTGCGGAATTATAGCGGCGGCGATATTCGGCTCGCGGGCGATCCGCAACAAATCATCCGTGTCGACGACCACCCTGCCGTGCGCGATCAGGTCGGCAACGACATCATAACCTCGGATGGCACGACCCTGCTTGGCGCCGACGACAAGGCCGGCCTCGCCGAGATCGTGGCGGCAGCTCAATATCTCGTCGACAACCCTGATGTGCGCCACGGCACCATCAAGCTCCTGTTCACGACCGACGAGGAGATCGGCCGCGGCGTCGACAAGGTGGATCTCAAGAAGCTCGGGGCACAGTTTGCCTATACGGTCGATGGCGAAACCGCTGGGCATATAGAGGACGAAACCTTTTCGGCGGATGGCGTCGAAGTCACCATCCAGGGTGTTGCCATCCATCCGGGCTTTGCCAAGGGAAAGATGGAGAATGCCATCAAGATTGCCGGCGCGATCATCGACAGGCTGCCGAAGGACGTAGCGCCTGAAACGACGGCGGGCCGAGAGGGCTTCATTCACCCGACAGGCGTGACCGGCTCGATGGAGAAAGCGTCACTCGGTTTCATCATCCGTGATTTCGATGATGCCGGTCTGGCCGTGAAAGAGGCGATGCTGGAACAGATCGTCAAGGACGTGATGACAGCCTTTCCCGGCTCCTCCCACACATTCACGGTCAAGCATCAATACCGCAACATGAAGACGATTCTCGATCGGCACCCGCAGATCGTCGACAATGCCGTGGAAGCGATCCGCCGGGCCGGGATGACCCCGGTGCGCGGCAGTATTCGCGGCGGCACGGACGGTTCAAGGCTCTCGTTCATGGGGTTGCCTTGCGCCAATATCTTCGCCGGCGGCCATGCCTTTCATTCCCCGCTTGAATGGGTCAGCCGGCAGGACATGGAAAAAGGCGCAAAGACGCTTGTCGAACTGGCTAAAGTCTGGGCAGAGCGTAGCTAAGCCGGTTCAGGCAGGTAAAGTCAGCTCAGAAGAGCGCCCGTTGCCTCAGAAACAAGGCCCCGGGCGCTGGCATTTGTCGCAGACGACCGTGAGATTCACCAGCCGATGCTGGCGACATCATCGATTGCCCGCCTGCCTTGGCGAAGCACGGCGCCAGGCGCGTCGGCGGCCTGGCTCAGCAGGTAGCGCGCGCCAGCCAGCGGACGAAACCCGACCCTCTCCTCCACAACAGGAGGCCGCTCATCGTTCACCAGCGGCTGTTCGGCCTGGGCGTATTCCGGCTCTCCTGCGATCAACGGATCTCGCGTTTCGCATTGCGGCAAGCAACGGTCGAAACGCTCGACGCCGCCCGACGATGCGACCTTGGTCTTCGCGATACCGGCGTGGGATGCGACCCGCTTTGGCGTAACGGCAGCTTTTTCCGTCGAGGCAAGCGGCGACGGCGATGGGATCGGTACCGACATCGTTTGTCGTGCCGGGCTCGCATCGACCACGACCTGCGGCCCGCTCATCGCGACGTGTTCCAGGGGTTTGGCGCTGCTGATCGCGATCACGCCGCTATCGTCGACGAACCGCATGGCTCGATCGGCCGGAGCGGTTTGAACGATGAGGTAGAGGGCACCGACCACCGTGCCGCATACAGCAAGCCCGGAGCCTAGTCTCCGCGTCATCTCGCTTTGGCCATTCCACCAACTTGCAGGCTGCGTACCCATCGACAGCTCCTTTGGACAGAGATTCCGGAGGCCAATTCACACGAGAACTGTGGCGCAGCTTTTGTCGAAACATGGCTAATTGCGGACCTTTTGCAAAGAAATGTTGACGGACCAGGACCTTCGTTCATCAGGAGACGCGGTTTGTCGGTGGGCCGAAAGAAGATGATGATGCAAGGCTGCATCATTAAGCTTTATCTTTAAAGTTAACCGGGAATGTCGCAAGACAAGCAAATGGTCTTGTGATTTTAATAATTCGTGGCTGGGCTGAGCCACGATTCCATCTCGAATTCGAAGATAAGATATTATTGTGCGCATGGTATTTACCGCAAAAGAACTTGGTCGCGATGAGCATTTCCTGTCGGCCATATTGCAGAGCGCACACGAGCTCATGGCCATTTACAGCGAGAATCCTCGGATAGCGTCGATTATGGCTGCGCAACAGCGATGGCTCATGGCTCATTCGGGCTTTTCGCTTTCTCTCGGCTATCCGGATGAACCGACGCCTGGGCTATATGGCAGCCGGTTCGTCGACTTTGCCGTGAAGCACGGCATTGCCAGCCGCAATACTGCCGCGGCCTTCCTCAAGGAGATGCTGGCCTATAAATTCATCCAGCCGGTGCCGCAGAGCTCGGACCGCCGCATCACGCTGCTGGAGCCGACGGAGCTGACGCGCGAATATATGATGCGATGGATCCATACCCATCTCGTCGTGCTGGATACGCTCGACGGCGGGGACCGGATGGCCCAGGTCGCTATCAATCCGGAGGCCATATGGCGCATGCATCCGATCATCGCCAAGCGGATCATGGATAGTGACATTCTCCGCAATCCCGGCGTTACGTTCAGCCTGTTCAACTGGGCGACATCGGGCGGCGTCGTGATGGACTATCTCATCTCGCGCATCACCTCGGTCGATTTTGCGGCCGACAAGATCCTCATCGGTCCCCTTTCCATGAAGGTGATGCAGAGCCAGTTCATGATTTCCAGAACGCATCTGAAGCGCCTGTTCAAACGGGCGGCGGAATTCGGCAGCGTTGGATGGGCCGGCGCGCCGGGAAAGAGCAGCTTCTGGCTGTCCCACACCTTCGTGTCGGAATATTGGAACTATCAGGCAGAGAAATATGCGATGATCGATGCGGTGAGCGCGGCGGTGCTCAATATACCCGACCGTCTCGACGAAAGATCGCATGCAACCTCGACGCTGACCGCCTGACGCAGGCCTCCAGGGTGCACGTTGCCGGCCGCAGCGGTAACCGCCGACCTGCCCGCCGGGACACGTGACGTCTACTTTGAGGTATTCATCAACACAGCTCAAGCTCTGACTGTCTATGGTCGCGTGCCGCCCCAGACAACGCCGTTACCGGGAACCTATACCGACACAGTGGTCGTCACACTCACCTACTGATACGAAATGCGATATGTCGACGGACCCTCGCGGCTCCCTCATGCAGCATCTGCGCCGCCTGCGCTGCGCCGGCTGGTTCCAACCGTCGATACGGCCGCCGCCGTCTCAGGCATATCGGAGGAATAAACCATATTGCGGCCGCTTCGCTTGGCTTGATAGAGTCGCCTGTCCGCCACGCCCGCCAGTTCCTCCCAAGCCCCTAAAGCGCATTCTGCTCGCCAGCCGACGCCAAAGCTGGCGGTGGCGCGCAACCCATGCTCTTCGCTGATGACAGCGTGGGCCAAGGTCGCGCGCAGCCGCTCCGCGGTTGCCTGAGCGACTGCCTCGGTCGCGTCGCCCAATATAATGATGAATTCCTCGCCGCCATAGCGCGCAAACAGATCCCCGGGGCGCAGACATGGGCTCAATATCTGAGCCGTCCTTTGAAGCACGACGTCGCCGACGGCATGGCCGTACCGATCATTGATCGACTTGAAATGGTCGATGTCGAACATGACGATGCCGAAACCACGGAATCCGGATCGCGGAGCAGCGAGCAATTCCTCGACTGCTTCACTGAGCGCTCTGCGATTAAGCAGACCGGTCAGCGCATCCGTCTGAGAGAGACGCTTCAATTCCTCCGTCATCGATTTGCGCTCCATCTCCAGATGTCGCTTGAAACGCTGCTGCTCCCGCAGAATGTTCAGTCGCAGGAACATCTCGCGCACTTCCCGACCGGCGTGCGGCATCGCTTCGGGCTCCGATAGGTCGCCGGCAGCGATATCGTCAATCTGCCGTATGGCGGCAAGCATCGGCTGGAACAGGGATCGCCTGAGCGCATAGGCCAATCCGGCAACCACCGATATCGCCGTTACGGCCAGGAGCGCCGATATCAGCATGGCTCTCAAGGCCTTCTGCTGTGATTCCTCCAACGACGTCAGCGCGGTCTCTTCGATGAGTTCACGCAACGTCTCCGTCGATTTCATCCCCGGAACATATTTTTGAGTGAACTCCCCCGCCGTTGGCGGGTTGCCTCCATTCAGCTCAAAAGCAACCTGCTGCGCATAGGGCAAGGATCCGGCAAAATAATTCACCGTCACTTGATCCAGCAGTTGCGCGATAGCCTGGGAATGCAGCGTTGATGGAGCATAGGTCTTCAACAGCGCATTCACTTCGAAAAGGCGGTTCAACTCATTGTCGAACTCCGCCCGGTAGTGCGAGCGGGCCTGCCCTTGCGAGGCGAGCATCATGACCACATAGGATCCTAATCTTCCGGCGCGTTCTCTGAGCGTTCCGGCCATCGAAGTCAGCATGACTTCGGCCCCGGTCTGCGGCGCCTGAGCGATAATCAAACGTCCCGCTACGTCACGGTAATCCTGCGCCCGGTCCGCCGCCCGGAACATCGTCTGTATCGCCTCGGCTATTTGTGTCCCACTCCGCTCGTCGCGCGGAATGGCCGCGACCGCATCGACGGCTTTTCGGCCTGCTTCCAATTGCGCCTTGACGGCCATGAATGCGCTGCTCATTTCCGGCGAAGCATCTATCTCCGTCCGGAAGATCGTCTCGATCTTGGCGATATCAACGTCGGTGTCGCCACGGCTCGCTTTCAACGCGGCGGCAAATTGCGGCTGCTGTTCCTCGGAGGCGCCCATAAGGCTGTTCGCCGGCCCCCGCTCCTTCGATATCGTGGCAGCCGCACGCAAGGCGGCATCGAAGCGCTTGAACTCCGTCACCCCGCGCTTGTAGTGGATGTAATCCGACAAGCTAAAGGCAATCGTCGAGCCGGCCATCATCAAGCAAACCATGATAACGGCTATGGCGCCGTTCCACTGTAGCTGTTGAATTCTAAGCCGCGACAATAAGTGCACTCCACCGAGAACCGTTTGATCGAGAATAAACTGCAACTGGTAGAATCTTCGTTTAAGGCACAGAAATAAAATATTTCTCACGAGCTGATGACGAGGTTACGCAAATTGTCAGCCAGTCACGATAGCCTTCTGTTTATGCACAACAAAGAGAGGTTTTCGGCGTCATTGGCGCGGCGAAGAACGGCCAAAAAAGTAGTCGACACCGACAAGGCGATGCGGGCAATCGCAAAGCGCGAGCGATCGCCGCTGCTTTGTACGACGTGAGTTTTGCCGGGGTCTCTCCCATAGAAGGGAGTTCGCCCGCCTATGGACCTCCCTTATCGCCCCAGAACTGGGTCGGTGGCTCGAATGCTTATTTGCTGGCGAGCAGGTTCAGCTTGTAGATCTGCGGCGGCTCGGCAAAGAGATCTCCCGCCTGTACTTTTTCCATCAAAGCGGCCGCTACTTTGCCGTCGAGATGGGCCTGCCGGCCCGCTTCATTGTCGAACGTGTCGAAAATGGCGAACTTTCCGGGGCCTTCTTCGATCGCATACCAGCTTGCCGTACCGGGTTCCGCGAGGACCAAAGGCAATGCCGATCGCAGAAAATCGGCAACCTCGGCCTCCTTGCCGGGCTTGGCCTTCAGCGGAACATACAGTGCAAGTTTGCTCATGACCCACCACCTTTCATGTGCGGATGATGTCTCGGATAACGTCAACCAACGTCGGGCGATAGGAACTGTTCCCGATCAGGCAGACCAGAAAGCGATCATCTCTTCAAAGGAAGGTGACCGAAACCGATATCGCGGAGATAAAACTAGTTCTGCACGAATGCCGCCGGCATAAGATTTGCGCGGGCCGAGTAATGTGGTTGTCCGACGACATGCGATATCACCAGCGCGTAGACCAGAATAGAACCGATGACGATGGCAATGCCGTTCACGGGCAGGTTCTTCTTCGACGCCGCGCAGGGCGGGATATCCGGGACATTCGCGCGAGAAGGTCGTCTCCCAGATGTTTCCGCCGTCGTGAAGGGAAGCATCAACTCCTTTTCTATGCGGGCCTGCGCATCGATTTGCTTGCCATATCTCGTCGTGGGCCTGAACTGGATGACTTCGCCCATTTTTCACGCGGTCCCTTTTGCCGCTTGCGGCTATTGGCCATTATTCTCCTGGTTATCGTCAGTATCGCATAGTCGACGCGCACGATGACCTTTTCAGGCCGTTGCTACGATCCTGATCATGGGTAAGGTATACTCCAACAGGACCATGGAAGCGATATCGTTGCGCAAGAAAGCCAGCTGTTTGCGCCATCCTTTCGCAATGTGTGATTAAATCGCCTTGCCGCCTGACGATGGAAAAGATCGGCATATTGCGCGTGGAAGATGGGGATTTTGACGACATCACCGTGCCGGAAGGACATATCCTGCGGCCGTATGTGCTCTACCGCATCGATCATCCTGTCAGCCTGAGCCCCTGATCGGCACCCGCTGCACAAAGCGGGCGCCGAAAGACTGGGCTTAGCGAAGCTCGATGATGGCGCAGCCATAGGCATCGAGCGACAGAGCGCCGGATACCGACTTGCCGTCATCGAGAAGATTGATCCCGGCCGGGACTTCACTCAGCTCAGCGCGCTGATCGAGGTAATTCTGCAGGAAGAGCAGCCGCCGGTCATCGTTCTGGCGCATCGTCACCTCGACTCCCTCGGGCAGATCGCCGACGAGCGGTCCGATGCCGGCTTCCGCAAAGGTCCTGTCGGCCAGGGCATCGGTCAGCTCCGGCGTCAGATAGGTGCCGAGATAGAGCACCCTGCCCTTGCCGACCCGACGCAAGCTCGCCATCGGCTGGCCTTCGGCATAACGGTTCGACCATGTCGCAACCACTTCGGCATCATCCACAATCGTCAGGTTCTCATAAAAGTGCGCAGCTTCGATCTCACGATTGCCGAAGGTGAAGCGACGAACGCGCCGATGGGATTCCGCCGGGCGATTGGGTGGGATGACCAGGCCGCCCGACCGGGACATGACGTCGAAAAGACCCTTGGCACCGGGCGCTGCCAGCCGGCCGAAATCCTCCACCTTGACGCCCGTCAGCCGTGTCAGCGACGAACCCGGTGCTGTCTCACGGATGACATGGTTGTTTTCGTCGCGCGTGCCGGTGCGCGCGCCGATGACGACCGTGCTGCCATCTCGGGCAAAGGCTTCGAGCCGCGCGGTCCAGCCGTCCTTCCACATTACCCAATGCGGCACATAGAGCAGCTTCAGCCGCGAAAGGTCGTCCTCGGGATGGATGAAGCCGCAGGCGATACCGCGGTCATAGCAATATTGATGCAACTGAATTGCATCGTCCTGCGGGCTCGGCAGGCCGATCGAATAGGTCTTGTGCGCCTCCTGATTGTCGAAATCCGAGCCGGCGATGCCGACATCCATGCGCACATGGGTTCCGAGGATCTTGTCCTTGAGAGCGGTCATCTCGGTCGCGAAGCGTTTTGCCTCGTCGTAACGGTGGCGCGGCACATCATCGTGATCGATGAGGCCCATCCAGTAGATTTCCGCGCCGAAATGCGCAGGCCGCCAGCGGAAGAACAGCAAGCCATCGGCGCCGCGCGCGACCGAGGACATGGCCATGCGCCGCATTTCGCCAGGCTCCGGCGTCAGCGTGCAGAAACCGGGCTGGCTTCCGAAGCCGGATTGCTGTTCGGGAACGATGTAATTGCCGGAGAATCCGCGGCAGATATCGAGGTGGAGCGCCTGCACCTTGGCGTGGTTGCCGATGCGCTGAAACTCATCGTAGAGCATCGGATAGATGTCATAGCCGACGAAATCGAGATCGGTGGAGAACTGGCCTCGGAAGTCGATATCGCGAAGGCCGCCGAGATTGTGGAAGATGAACCATTCCGCCTTGGTGGCGCGCAGGATTTCCACCTGATCGTGCTGGAAACGTGCCGTCGCGAAGGCGAGGAAGCGGTGATAGTCCTGCACATGTCCTGGGCTCGGGAAGGTCGGGCCGAACTCGATGGGAAGCACGACCTGACCGAAATCGTCATAGGCCGTCGCCCAGAAATCGCCGCCCCAGGCGAAATTGAGCTTGTCGATCGTCCCGTATTTATCGGCGAGAAAGGCCTGGAACTCCGAAAGTGTCGCCGGGGAGAAGGATTCCGGCATGCTGGTATTCAGCTCATTGTCGGTCTGCCAGCCGATGACATGCGGATTGTCCCGATAGTGCTCGGCCATCGCCTTGGTAATGCGCTTGCTGTACTCGCGGAACACCGGGCTTGCGGTATCGGCATGCTGGCGCGAGCCATGGCTCATCGTCCGGCCGTTGCCGTCGACGCGAAGGATTTCGGGATGGGCGACCGTCAGCCAGCGCGGCGGCGTCGCCGTCGGGGTGCACATGATGGTGTCGATGCCATGACGCGCCAGCACGGCGATTGCACGGTCGAAAAGATCGAAATCGAAGGTGCCGAGCTTTGGCTCGAAGAGATGCCATGCGAACTCACCGAGACGCGCGACATTGAAGCCGGCCTCGGCCATGCGCTTGGCATCGCGCTCCCAATAGCTCTCGTCGACATGTTCCGGATAATGCGGCGCGCCCACAAGAAACCTGTCGGTCTTGATGGTCCGCCATACGGAAAGGTCGTTCTTACTGCTGCTTGCTGACACGGTATCAGGCTCCTGAACTGTTATTTGTCGAGTATTGGCTTGCGGACTGTCATGGTCCGCTCGTCCTGGGTGGAAAACAGGTAGATCTCGCGCGGGTCGATGCTGAGGCTGACCGGCGCATCGGCATTGATGCCGGCGACATGGCCGATCTGCACGGTGATGTTGCCGGTGCCGCTTTCGGAGCTGACACATTGCAGCTCGCCGGCGTCGACATAAAGGATGGTCTCGCGACCGAGATGCTCGACAAGACCGACACGACCGGCAACCACAGCACCGGGCGACGGACCATCCGCGACCGCGATATTCTCCGGCCGGATACCGAGCGTCAGCTTTGCACCCTTCTCGACCGACGAACCGGCCGCCAATTCGACGGCTACGGGCGCCAGACCCGGGGCGGAAACCGTAGCCGAATTTCCTGTGACCTGATCGACCGTGACGGGAAAGAAGTTCATCCGCGGCGCGCCAAGGAAGCCGGCAACGAAGAGGTTGGTCGGGTTGCGATAGAGCTCCAGCGGCGAGCCCACCTGCTCGATGAGGCCGCGATTGAGAACGACGATCCGGCTTGCCATCGTCATCGCTTCGACCTGGTCATGCGTCACATAGACCATGGTCGCTCCGAGTTCGGCATGCAAGCCGCTCAACTCGACACGCATCTGCGTGCGAAGTGCCGCATCCAGATTGGACAGCGGCTCGTCGAACAGGAAGACGTCGGGCGAGCGAGTGATGGCGCGGCCGATCGCGACGCGCTGGCGCTGGCCGCCGGAAAGCTGTTTCGGTCGCTTGTCGAGCTGATCGGTTATCCTGAGGATCTTCGCGGCGCGTGCCACGGCCGCATCGATCTCCGCCTTCGGCCTTTTTGCCATGCGCAGACCGAAACCCATGTTCTCGGCGACCGTCATATGCGGGTAGAGCGCGTAGGACTGAAAGACCATGGCGATGCCGCGATCGCCGGGCTCGGCCGTGCTGACATCGCGGCCGTTGATCATGATCTGGCCGGAAGAGATCGTTTCCAGCCCGGCGATCGACTTCAGCAGCGTGGACTTGCCGCAGCCTGATGGCCCGACCATGACGATGAATTCACCCTGCTCGACCGAGAGATCGATGCCGCGCAGCGCATGATAAGCGCCGTAATTCTTGTTGACGTGACGAAGTTCGAGACTGGTCATGCTTCAGGGCTCTCAAAGAATGGATTGGCATGAGGAACGGCGGCGGGGATGGCGGACAGATCGCTCATCCCTTCACCGCGCCCATGGTGAGACCGGCGATGAAATGCCGCTGCATGAGGAAGAACATCACGACCGGAGGCACGGCAACGACGATCGTGCCCGCCGAAATCAGGTTCCAGGCCGAAACCCATTCGCCGCGCAGATTGGCAAGCCCAGCCGTCACCGGCTTCACCGTATCGCTGACCGTCAGCACCACGGCCCAGAAATAGTCGTTCCAGACGAAGGTGAAGATCAGGATGGCGAGGGCGGCCAGTGCCGGCCGCACCAGGGGTACCACCACGTGAACAAGCGTCTGGAACGGCGTCGCGCCCTCCGCCCTCGCCGCCTGGAACAACTCGTCCGGCAGAGCGGCGATGAAGTTGCGCATGAACAGCGTCGCAAAGCCCGTCTGGAAGGCGATGTGGAAAATGACCAGCGCTGCCGTGGTGTCGTAGAGGCCGATGCGTACCATCAAGTCGCGCACGGGGATCATCATGATCTGATAGGGCAGGAAATTGCCGCCGACGAACAGGGCAAAGACCAGCATGTTGCCGCGAAAGCGATAGCGCGCCAGGACGAAGCCGGCGAGCGTGCTCAGGATCAGCACGCCGATGACGGCGGGTATGGTGATTGTCAGGCTATTGAGGAAATAGCGCGCCATCGGTGTCTGGGTGAAGACGGAGGTGTAGTTATCCACCAGGCCGAATTGCGTCGGCCAGCCCCAGAGATTGCCGCCCATCACATCCTGCGTCGAGCGGAACGACGTCAGGATGATGGCAAAGAGCGGGCACAGCCAGAGGATCAGGATGGCGAGCACGGCGATGAAATAGAAGCGGCGACGCCAGATGGCATCTTCAGGGATCGGGCGCGGATACATCAGGCCCCTCTTTCTTCGATGCGAATGATGCGCGTGAGATACCAGACGATGAACACCGCCATGATCACGAACAGGACCGAGGCGATCGCCGCGCCATAGCCGAAGCGATAGGAGAAGATCGACTGTTCGAACATCTGGTAGGCCAGCACTTCGGAGGAGCCGAAGGGACCGCCCTGCGTCATGACCGAGACCATGTCGAAGGATCGAAGCGCGCCGACGACGGTGACCGCAATGGCGATGAAGGTGACCTGTGTCAGCTGCGGCAGGACGATATGGCGCAACATGTTCCAGCCTCTTGCACCGTCGACCCGTCCGGCTCCGATCAACTCCTCGCTGAGGCTGTTGAGACCGGCGAGATAGAGCACCATGCAGAAGGCGATCTGCGGCCAGAGCGCTGCGATGACGATCGCAAAGGTGACGAAGTGCTCGTCGGAGAGAACCGCCGGCGCGGCCGCGCCGAAAAAGCCGAAGATCAGGGCGAGCAATCCGAGTTGCGGCGTATAGACCCAGGTAAAGACGACGCCGACGGCGACCGAGGCGAGCACCAGCGGAATGAAGAAGAGCGACTTCATCAGCCGCATGCCGCGGATCTTCTGATTGACGAGCAGTGCGATCGCCAGCCCGATGGGCGGCGCCGCCATGAACATGACCAGCCAGATCACATTGTTCTTCAGCGAGACGTAGAATTGCGGGTCGTTGAACAGCTCGACATAATTGCCGAAGCCGATCCAGACCATCGGGCTGAAGCCGTCCCAATCATGCAGGCTGATCCAGAGGCTTTCCACAGCCGACCACAGGATCACGACGGAGAAGAGAACGGCCGCGGGCAAAATCAGCAAAGTCGGGGTGAGCCACCAGCGATGGCGGCGCCAGAACGTCATCATTTTGTCCTCTTTCGGTATGGAGAGGCGGAGCAACGGCCCCGCCTCCCGGTCGCTGGGAGGAAGGCTAGATCTTGTAGATACGCTTACGCGTACCCTCGAGCCGCTGCAGAATGGCGTTGCGTCGTTCGGGCTTTGCCATGAATTCCTGGAAGCCGACGAGGCCGGCCTGGGCCATGTCGGGATCGCTGTCGCGGTCGTAATATTGCGATGTGCCCTGCACCGTCTTCAGCGCCTCGACTGCGGCATTGACCAGCGGGTCCTTGCTTGGCGGCAGGTCGTTGCGCGGCGGCACGTTGCCGCCGGGTACCAGATAAGGGCCGAGATTTTCGGGGCGATAGAAATAGGCGAGGAACTCGCGCGCGCCCTGCTTGTTCTTGGCATTGGTCGGGATATGCACCGAATTCAGCGAAAATTCCTCGAAACGGCCGACCTTCGGATCGATCGTCGGGAAGGGCGCGAATGCGAGCTGATCGAGATCCTCCTTCGGAAAGGTGGAGCGCACGAAAGCGCCGAGATTCATCATGCCCGCCTTCTTCTGCGACAGCAGAGCACCCGCCTCCTGCCAGCCGAACGAGGTGTTGTTCGGCGTGAAGAAATCCTGCTTGATCAGGGTCTCCCAATTGTCGAATACCGGCTTCAGCGCCGGGTCGAGATAGCTCATCTCGCCATTCATCAGCGCCATGTGCTTGTCGAGACCGTTGATGCGCAGGTTCATCTGGTCGAACCAACCGGCCGCCGGCCACAATTCCTTTGTGCCCATGGCGATCGGCGTTAGGTTGGCGCTCTTGCACTTGGCGCCGAAAGCCAGGAAATCATCCCAACTCGCCGGAACCGTCGCTCCAAGCTGACTAAAGACATCCTTGCGGTAGAACATGCCCCAAAGCGTTCCGCCGGTCGGCAGCCCATACTGCTTGCCGTCGACGGTAACTGAGCCCGCGGCGGGGCCGAGCACGTCCTTGTATTTCTCCTTTTCGAACAGATCGGAGATATCATCGAACAGGCCGCGCTTGACGAAGGCGCGCATGCGGTTTCCCGAAAACCAGAAGCAGATATCGGGCGCGCCGGCGACCAGATAGTTGCGGATCGCCGTTTTGTGCGCCTCGTGATCCATGTTGTTGACCACGACCTTGACGCCGGCCTGCTTGCCGAAATCGTCGGCGATCTTGCGCAGGATCGCCAATGCATCGGCGTTGTTTTCGTCCGAAATGATGTTGACGTCCTGGGCCTGCGCGATGGCGGGCATCGGAAAACCGGTGAGCGCTGCGACGGACGCCGCCCCTGCACCCTTCAAAAAGACACGCCGGCTCGCCGGCCTTCCAAGCAAATTGAAAGTCATTTGAAACTCCTCCCGTTGTGACGTCCACCCTCACCCCTGCTCAGCCAGCCGTACGAACACGCGGCGGGCGCCCCTCCTGCCCTCCCACGCACGGTCGCAACAAACCTGCCGCGGCAATGCATTTGCATCGCCCGGAACTTTCGGTTCGAGAAACCTTGTCCTATTGCTGACTTCTTCGTGCTTGCGCACGAGCCGGATGTTGATCGACGGGTGAAGTTATGCATAAGTCTGAAACGGACGCAATAATTAATTTACAAAATTAAGAAAGAGAAATCGTGAAACTGAAAGGCGACCAGAGCACGTCGCGAGCCCTGAACCGGCGGCTCATCCTGAACCTTTTGAGGCAGGAGGGGCCGAAAAGCCGCGCCGAAATAGCGACGATCACCGGTCTTAGCCCGGCCGCCGTCACCTTCGTCATTGCCGATCTGATCGAGGAAGGACACGTCACCGAAGGCAAGGCGGTGGCCGGGCTTTCGGGCCGGCGGCCCATACCCGTCGAGATCAACTACACCAACGGGTTGGCGATCGGCTTCAAGCTGATGGTCGGCTCCGTGGAATGCGTCGTGACCGATCTGGCAACCAACCCGCTTGCCTCCTGTCGACTGACCCTTATCGATAACGAGCCGGAGAATGTAGCGAAGACGCTGGCCGAAGCCGTGCCCATGCTCGTTGAAGCCGCAGGGCGCCCGCAAGCGCGACTGGCAGGAGTCGGTATTTCCGTGCCCGGTGTCATCGACAACGGTCAGGCCATCTGCGTGCGCAGCTTTCGTTTCAAATGGAACAACGTGCCCCTCGCATCGATGGTGGCGCAAAGGGTCAAGGTGCCCGTCTGGCTCGAGGACGATACGAACGCCTATGCCATCGCCCAACAGCTTTTCGGCCTCGGGCGGCAATATCGCGATATGGCCGTCCTCGCCATCGGTGTCGGCATCAGCTGCGCGCTGATCGTCGATGGAAAGCTCTACCGGGGTGCCCATGGCGCGGCCGGTAAATTCGGCCACACCTTGCATGAGGAGAACGGGCGGCTTTGCGAGTGCGGCAAGCGCGGTTGCCTGATGGCCTATTATTCGGAGCCTGCCATGCTGCGCACCTGGCGCGAGGCGACCAGGCGTGACGACAACCAAAACCTCTCCGATATGCTGGAGGCAGCCAGAGCCGGCGATGCAGAGGTCAGCAGGATCCTTGGCGAGGCAGGTGCCGGGATCGGCAAGGCGCTTGCCAACCTCGTCAACATCACCGACCCTGAGGTGATCGTTGTTGGAGGCGAGGCGGTTTCATTCGGCGATGCTCTTTTCGACCCTCTGAAATCAAGCATGGCTGCCCGCACCTTTTTTGCCTCACCGCCGCTGCTGCCCGATTGGGAAGACAATTCCTGGGCACGTGGTGCAGCCGCCCTCGTCACCCAGAAATTCTTCGACTTCGAGACATCCGGCGGGACGATGGGGAGCAGTGACGCTGACACGACCACGTCGGCGGCATAGAAAACGGTGATCGCCGCCATGCTTGCTGGCAACAGAAAGCGAGCACGCACCCCCAACGGTTCGGTCTTGCATCGCCAGCCCTTTCACGCGACAAACGCCAGATGAGCGCCCCTACAGTCCATCCCTTCGCCTTCGACCCCACCTACGGCATGCAGCTAAAGCAGTTGCTGGCCATCATGCCGCCGGAGGCGCCTGTTGGTTTCGACGATTTCTGGCGGAAGCGCTACAGCGCGGCAATTGCCGTCGATCCGCAACCGAAGCTTCGCCGCAGTAAATTGCGCCATGACAACTGGCACGTCTTCAACGTCAGCTACACATCGACAGGCTCGTTTCAAATCAACGGCTGGCTTCTCATTCCCCGCCAAGGCCAGGTGCGGCGCGGCCTTGTCGTCGGACATGGCTATGGCGGGAGAGACCAGCCCGATCTTGATCTGCCGCTGGAGGAGACAGCGGTGCTGTTCCCCTGTTTCCGCGGCCTGTCCCTCAGTGCCTGCCCGCAACTTCCACCGGATGCGGCCGAACACGTCCTCAGCGGTATCGAAAATCGCGATACCTATGTCATCGGCGGCTGCGTCGAAGATCTCTGGCTCGCCGTATCGACACTTGAGACACTCTATCCCTGGATTGCCGGTCAAATCGGCTACAGCGGCATCAGCTTCGGCGGCGGCATCGGGGCTCTGGCAATTCCCTTCGATGCGCGCATCGACAGCGGCCATCTGGTCGTCCCGACCTTCGGGCATCGGCAGCTTTGGCTGACGCTGCCAACGGTCGGCAGCGCCCAGTCCGTCCAGGCCTATCAGGAGAAGCATGGAAGCGTGTTCGAGACTTTGCGTTTCTTCGATGCAGCAATCGCTGCAAGCCGCATCAACGTGCCGATGCTCGTAGCCCCTGCCCTTTTCGATCCCGCCGTGGCGCCGCCCTGCCAGTTCGCCGTCGCAAATGCGCTACAGAAATTTAACGAAATATTCATTCTGGATGCCGGCCATTTCGACTATGCTGGCATGGACGAGCAGAATGCACGTCTGCGTGACAAGGTGGGGCGACTTTTCAAGGTGTCATGAACCGGGAATATCTGCGCTGGTACAGCCCACGGCTGGATCGAGACATGGAGCTGCTGGTCTTCGGCCATGCCGGCGCCAAAGTGCTGATGTTTCCCACGAGGGATGGACGTTTCTGGCAATATGAGCAGATCGGGATCGTTGCCAGCCTTGCGGAAAAATTGAACGCCGGACATCTGCAGCTCTACTGCATCGAAGGGCTCGCCATGGAAACCTTCTATGGTTCCCATCGGCATCCGGCCGAGCGCATCCGCCGGCATGGGGCATACGAGGACTATATACTCAACGAAGTTCTGCCGCTTATGGCGCAAAAGAACCCGCATGAATGCACCATCGTCCATGGCTGCAGCCTCGGCGCCTTCCAGGCTGCCAGCCTGGTCTTCCGCTACCCTCACCTCTTCCGCAAGCTCGTCGCTTTTTCCGGTCGTTATGACCTGACGATGCAAATCGAATCCTTCGGCGATCTGTTCGACGGCTATTATGACGACGACATCTACTTTCATACGCCGACGCATTTCCTGCCGGGGCTGAATTGTGATTGGCAGCTGGAAAAGCTGCGACAGGTCGATATCGTCTTGACGATCGGCGATGCCGATCCTTTCCTGGACAACAATCGCCATTTGAGCCGGCTTCTGGCTGACAAGCAGGTCAGCCATCGATTGCATGTTTGGGACGGACGCGCGCACCGTGCCGGCGCGTGGCGCCGGATGGCACCGCTCTACATTTGAGCACGGCCCCCCAAGGCTTGATCAGCAATTGCTGTGAATGAACCTAGATCAGACCAACGGGGATGGGTCTGATCACCTTGCGCGCGCCATAGTCACGCTCATGCGATTTGCGGTGCTGTTGCTCGTGGCTTGTGGAGAAGTCGATAAGAATGCGCTCCACCATGCCATCCGGATAGGTTCCGGTGTCGTCGGTCTCTACCTCCGACTGTGCAGTGACGATCTTCAAATTCATCTCGATTCCTCCGGCTTGGCACGGAAACCCTTGATTCCATGGTTTGTTCCACTAGTATCCGCACAATTGTTAAAAAATTAACTACGTCCGTTAATCAAATCGGGCGCTGCGGTATCGAACTTGAACGGCTCGCCGGATTGGAACATTGTTGCAATCTTGGCGTTCAATCTCCAACTGGATTGGAGGGCTTGATGTATCGATCCAAATCGCCCAGCACACGGCGCCGGTTGCAGCCGCCAATGCAATTCTCATCGACTTCGACCTCTTTCGGTTCCAGATCCTGTTAGGGATTCCGGCCGCGCCTTTGCATGCCTTCGATCAATCACTGTCAAATCGGCGGATAGACTGGAGCAGATCATGGCCATTCTCATAACATCGATCATTCTGGCGCTTATCGGGCTCGCGCTCGGCGGCGGCGGGCTTTGGCTTGTGCTGCTCGGCGGCAGCTTCTTCTACCTTCTCGCCGGCATCGCCTTTCTCGCGACGGCGATTTTGCTCTCCATGCGCAAGGTGGCCGCGCTCTGGCTCTATGCGATTTTCGTAATCGCCGCGCTTGGCTGGGCCATATGGGAGGTGGGGTTCGACTGGTGGCAGCTCGGTCCGCGCGGCGGACTGATCATCCTGATCGGACTATGGCTGCTGACACCATGGATCCGGCGCCCACTGGGGTTTCGCAGCCTTGATGGTGTCCACTATGGGGCCAATCCCTGGCCGCTCGCGATACCCCTGATCATCGCCGTTCTCATTGCAGTTTATTCCATGACGACCGACCCTCACGACCTCTCAGGCGATCTGCCGACGACGGTTGTGGCGAACGCTCCCGTGGGAGGCAATGTGCCGAATGGCGAATGGCATCAATATGGCCGCACATCTTTCGGCCAGCGCTATTCGCCGCTCGACCAGATCAATGCGCGGAATGTCGCCACCCTCAAGGAAGTGTGGCGTTACCAGACCGGCGACGTGAAACGCCCGGACGATATTGGCGAGACAACCTATCAGGTCACGCCGCTCAAGGTCGGCGACACGCTGTTCCTGTGCACGCCGCACAGCCTGGCGATTGCGATCGATGCCAAGGACGGCAAGGAAAAATGGCGTTACGATGCGAATGCCGGGATGAACCCCAATCGTCAGCATCAGACCTGCCGCGGCGTCTCCTACTATCACGACAAGACCGTCACCGCCGGAGCGCCTTGCGCCGACCGCGTCTACCTGCCGACCTCCGACGCCCGGCTGATCGCCCTTGACGCAGCCAATGGCAAGGTCTGCCCGAGCTTCGCCGATCAGGGCACGCTCCATCTCGAAACCGGCATGAAATACAATCCGGCCGGTTACTACTATTCCACATCGCCGCCCGTCATCGTCGCAGACAAGATCATCATCGGCGGCGCGGTCAACGACAACTATTCGACGCAGGAGCAATCCGGCGTCATCCGCGCCTTCGACGCCAGGACCGGCGCACTGCTCTGGAACTGGGATTCGGGCAACCCCGACCAAACGGCACCCCTGCCCGCCGGGCAGACCTATACCACCAATTCGCCGAACAGCTGGTCGATCTCCAGTGCCGATGAAGCGCTCGGCATGGTCTATATCCCGCTTGGCAACCAAACGCCCGATCAGCTGGGCATGGGACGCAGCGCCAATGTCGAGCGCTTCTCCTCATCGATGGTCGCGCTGGACATCAACACGGGCCAGCTCAAATGGGTGCAACAATTCGTCCATCACGATCTCTGGGACATGGACGTACCGGCGCAGCCCGTGCTCTTCGACCTGACAAAGGCCGATGGCTCCGTGATCCCCGCGCTCGTCGCCTCGACCAAACAGGGCGATCTATACGTCCTCGATCGTCGCACTGGCGCTGCGATCATTCCCTTTAAGGAAATCCCCGCGCCTGGCGGCACCATTCCGGAGGATCACGCCTCTCCAACGCAGCCGATCTCGGATCTGACCTTTTCGCCGCCTCCATTGCAGGAAAAGGATATGTGGGGCGTCTCGCTGTTCGATCAGCTTGCCTGCCGCATTTCCTTCCATCGACATCAGTATGAAGGTCGATACACGCCCCCGTCGCTGCGTGGCTCCATCATCTATCCCGGCAATTTCGGCACTTTCAACTGGGGCAGCGTCGCCGTCGACCCGGAACGCCAAATCATGTTCGGCATGCCGACGTACCTGGCCTTCACGTCGCGGCTCGTGCCGCGCGCCGAGATCCCGCCGAAGGGAGCGGGGGACAAGGGCAGCGAGCAGGGCTTGAACCGCAACGAAGGCTCTCCTTACGGCGTCTATATGGGGCCGTTTCTCGGGCCACTCGGCATTCCCTGCCAGGCGCCGCCCTGGGGCTACGTCGCCGGCGTCGACCTGAAGACCGGCAAGATCGCCTACAAGCACAAGAACGGCACCATCTACGACATGACGCCGCTGCCGCTGCCCATCAAGGTCGGCGTTCCCGGTATCGGCGGACCGATCGTCACCAAGGGCGGCGTTGCTTTCCTGGCTGCGGCCGTGGACGATTATCTGCGGGCCTACGACGTGACAAGCGGCAAGCAGCTCTGGCAGGCGCGCCTGCCGGCGGGCGGCCAGGCAACGCCGATGACCTACACCGCCAGCGACAATAAACAATATGTCGTCATGGTGGCCGGTGGTCATGGCTCCGTCGGCACCAAGCCGGGCGACTACGTCATCGGCTACACCCTGCCATGAGTTGACCTTGAAACGGGCGGGCCTGCTCGCCCCCTTTCACCTGAAGCTTGCAGTCAGTTCTTCGAAGAGCGGACGCGGCTCGACGTGCCATTGCCTTCGGAACTCGCAGGGGGCTCCTCCCATCCGAAGACGCTACGGCCGCCATAGGACGAAGATCTGTCGAATTCGCCGGCGATGATCTCCTTGAGATCGGGTCCGGTGACATATCGCTCCAGAACTCGGGACTGATCGTCCAGGCGCTTCAGCGCAGCCAGTTCTTCGTCGCGCCCAAGACGCCCCTTCTTCACCGCGGATTTCATCACGCTGATCGTCTCGTCATAGACCTTCAACGGAACTGGAAAAGGATGCCGATCCTTGCCGCCATGGGCGAGCGAAAAGCGTGCCGGATCGGAGAAGCGGCACGGTGCGCCATGAACGACTTCGGCGACCATCGCCAATGCCTTCACCGTCCGTGCGCCAACGCCAGGCGTCAACAGCAGCTCCTCGAAATCCACTGGACCGCGATCGGCAGCCGCCGCGAGATTTCCATGCAAACGCCGCATGTTCACATCCTCCTGGCGCACGTCGTGATGTGCGGGCATGATGAGATGCGGCAACATCGGTTGCGCATCGTGTTTTCTACTTGCTGGAGCTTGTCCTTCCAGCGCATTGAATTCACGGATAATTTTATCTGGACCCAGTGAAGTGAGGAGATCCAGTTGCCCATTGCGGGAGCGCTCGGCGCGACGATCGGCAAGATTGATGATCTCACCCTGCTCCCTTCCCTCGATTGCCGCATGGGGAGAATCGAGAAAGCTCGTTAGCCCTTCGGACAGCCAGTGATACCGGCGCGCCTGGCGCCGATCGCCGTTCATTCCCTGCTGGACAACAACCCATTTGCCGTCGTCCGCCACGATGAACCCGTGCAGATAGA
Source organism: Rhizobium sp. 11_C7_N12_5 (assembly GCF_051811145.1). NCBI lineage: Bacteria > Pseudomonadati > Pseudomonadota > Alphaproteobacteria > Hyphomicrobiales > Rhizobiaceae > Rhizobium > Rhizobium sp. 11_C7_N12_5. Next base: position 926,682 of record NZ_JBPWPY010000002.1, on the reverse strand, counting down.
GATCAAAGCCATCCTGCAAGGCCGCACTATCGACTTTTGCAATCAATCGGCTGGTGGTGGCAAGCGATGTGCCGTCGATGCCCACGCGATCGCCGATATCAACCAATTCACCCGGCGTCTTCCGTGAATGCGAGCCGCGGCCGCCGCAGACATGGATCCCAAGCTCGCCGGAAAGCGGTGTCAGGCCGCGTTTCAACGCGCCGAGGACGCTGGTCGTGATGCCGGAGGAATGCCAGTCCATGCCCATGACAGCGCCGAAGGACTGGAACCAGAAGGGATTGGCGAGCCGGCGGAACAGCTCATCGCGTCCGTAATGCTGCACGATCGCCTCGGTGATCACGGCGCCCAGGCGCGTCATCCGGTCTCCCAGCCAGCGCGGCACGCGGCCGCCATGCAAGGGAAGATCAGCCTTTCCAGTTCTGTGTGCCAAGTTCATCACCCACGATCTTCGGAAAGCTGAATGTAGTGCGAACGGCCGATTTGCGCCATCCGCACCGTCTTTTATCGAGCCCCACCGGATCCGGGACCGCCTTGCCCGACGAGCGTCAATCGTGGGCGGGATCTTCCCCTGATTATTGACAGTCAGATGGCACTCAAGAGCGATTGCGCAGCAGATAGGAGCGCATTGCCGTAATGCCTTCATCGATATTGGCGCGGCCGAAACCTATGCGGAATCGATCGTTCGGCGTCGAGTTGAGATCCGAGCGGTAAAGGCTGGCGGGCAACAGCAGCACGCCGGATCGTTCCACCAGATCATGCGCAAAATTCTCCACGCCGTCCCTCCCCTTGTAGCGCGGATAGCAGACGCAGCCGCCATCGGGCGTGTACCAATCGAACAGATGCTCGAACTCGGCAAACAGCGCCTTCAACTTTACCAGATTGGAGGCGATCAGCCGGTTGTTGCGGTCGAGGATCCTGTCGGCATTGAGCAAGGCGATTTTCGCCAGGCTTTCGCTCGGGCCGGCATTGCAGATGGAGAGATAGTGTTTCATCCGCTCCATCTTCGAAATCACCCCGTGATCGCGGCAGGCGATCCAGCCGATGCGCAGGCCCGGCAGTCCATAGGCTTTCGACATCACGCCCAGCGACAGGCCCCGCTCATAGGCGTCGGCCGCCGCCGGCAATACCGGTTTGCCTTCGACGGTCAGGCCGCGATAGACTTCGTCGCTGAAGAGCCAGATGCCATGCCGGCGGCAGAGATCCACCAGCGCATCGAACCGCTCCCTTTCAAGGACCTTGCCTGTGGGATTGTGCGGGAAATTGATCGAAATCAGCTTGGTATTCGGCCGGATTGCCGCGCTGACCGCGTCGATATCGAGCGACCAGCCGTCATGCGGATCAAGCGCCACGGCAGAGACGTCGCAGATGCTCAACGGTATCGTTTCGGACGATTGGTAATTGGGTGTCACGACGATCGCATGGTCGCCCTTTTCGAGAAGCGCATGCATGGCGATGTAGATGCCCTCCTCCGCTCCGGCGAAGCAAAGGATATCCGCTCGCTGCATCTGCAGATGCAGGCCGGCGATGATGTCGCGCAGTGCCGGATCACCGAAGGTCTCCGTATAGCCAAGCCATAGGTTCTCATGAGTTTGTCGCTGCTCCGGCGTCGCCATATCAAGCAGCTCCGCCATCGTCATACTCTGCGCGTCGGAGGCGGTCATGTGATAGCGCGCGCTGAACTCCCACCTCGAAAAATAGGTCTCGAGCTTGAAATCTGGCAGCAGCGGCATGGTGCATTTCTCCGACATCTATGGTGACCGGTACCGGTTGGCACCAACTCCCTACGGCCGCAAAACTAGAAGCGAGTTGACAAATTGTCAAATACAGAGTTTTTGTCTATTCCCTTAGCTGGAGTGCAGCGATGCCAGGAAAGACAGCCTCGAACATGCATGGATCGACTGCAAGCGAGGACATTATGGTCTTCGCGCCCATTGCCGAGGCGGTGGCGACCTTGCTCAAGCCACATGCAGAAGTCGTCATCCACGATCTGAGAACGCAGACGATCGCCTATATCGCCAACAACCTGTCGCGGCGCGAAGTCGGCGGCTCGTCGCTTGCAGAGTTGAAAGATATTGGGTCTTTGGGCGCAGATGTCATCGGTCCTTATCGGAAGACGAATTTCGACGGGCGCCAACTCAAGTCCATCACCTCAGTGCTGCGGAACACGGCCGGCGAGCCGTTCGGACTGCTATGCATCAATTTCGATATAGCACCGATCGAAGCGGCACGGGACGCGCTGAACCTCCTGGCGGCATTTCAGGGTGCCGGGGCGCAGCCATCCGCGCTTTTCCGCGCCGATTGGCAGGAGACGGTCAATGCCGCGATCGCGGATTTTCTCGGTGAACGGGGGCTGGCCGCCTCCGCACTCGCCAGGGAAGACCACGCCGCCCTCGTCGAGATGCTGGAACAGGAGGGCTACTTTTCCATCCGCAATCTGGTCCCCTATCTCGCCCGGTTGCTCGGCATTTCACGGGCAACCGTCTACAAGCATCTGCGCGAGGCTCGACAAAAGAAGCTGCAGACGACGAACGCCTGAGGCGCCTGTGGCGCTCGGTGGCCGAACGGTGATGGCGAACTCAGGCCGATGCGGAGATTGGAGCAAAATCGCTCATCGCGCCGGAAAAGGACTTCGGTAGGGGCGAGGCATAGGAGCTGCGTTTGCTGGTTGAGAGGCCGAGTGAAACGAGCGCTTCGGCCTGTTTGACCGCCGCGGCCACGCCGTCCACCACCGGGACGCCGTAGATCTCCTGCAATTCCCGCGCAAGATCCGTCATGCCGGCACAGCCGAGCACGATCGCCTCCGCACCGTCATCGGTGAGCGCGCGTTCGATTTCCGCCCGTAATTTTCCGATCGCGCCGGAAGACGCATTCTCAAGTTCCAGAACCGGGATATCGGAAGCGCGCACCCTGGCGCGACCACCCATGCCATAACGCTGGACGAGGTTATCGATCAGGATCCGCGACCGCTCCAGCGTGGTCACCACGCTGAATCGTTGCGCCAGGAAAGCAGCCGTTGCGACGGCCGATTCGCAGAGCCCGACAACCGGAACATCGCAAAACATGCGTGCCGCCTCGAGGCCGGTATCATCGAAACAGCAGATGATCGCGGCATCGTAGCCTGCGGCCTGCCGTTCCTTCAGTTCGCGCAGCAGGCCGGGCACGGCAAGGGCTCCATCATAATAGCCTTCGATGGAGGCCGGTCCCATCTGCGAGGTGGCGGCGATGATTTCGGTGCCGGCAGCCGCAACCGCGCGTGCTGCTATCGCCGCCTTTTCGGTCATGGAGGCGGTCGTATTCGGATTGATAAGCAATAGGCGCATGATCTCAGCTCTTCTTGGCCTGACGGCGGCCAAGCATGGTCATAATTGCGAGCGCCAGGAGAATGATGGTGAAGGAGAAGAGCGTCGTCACCGTTCCGAGCGCATAGAGCACCGGCGTCGTGACATTCGTCGTCATCCCGTAGATTTCGAGGGGTAGGGTGTTGTAGGTGCCCGACGTCATCAAAGTACGGGCGAATTCGTCATAGGACAGAGTGAAGCCGAACAGGCCGACGCCGATCAGGCTCGGCGCGATCATCGGCAGCAGGACATGGCGGAAGGTCTGCCACGACGTGGCGCCCAGGTCCCGCGCAGCTTCTTCATATGCTGGCGAGAAGCGGTTGAAGACGGCGAACATGATCAGCACGCCGAAGGGCAAGGTCCAGGTCAGATGCGCGCCGAAGGCCGAGGAATACCAGGCGGGGGCAAGACCGCCCTGCTGGAAGACCACGCCGATGCCGAGCGAGATGATGATCGACGGCACCACGAGGCTCGCGACCGTGGCATAGAACAGAAATGTCGATCCGCGGAACCGGCGGCGAAAAGCAAGGCCTGCCAACAGCGAGACGACGACGGTCACGATCATCACCATGATGCCGAGGATCAGGGATCGCTGGAACGAGGCGCCGAAATCGCCGACCGCCTGCTTCTCGAAGAGATTGGCGAACCAATGCAGCGACATCCCGTTCAACGGAAAGGTCAGGCCGCCATCTGGACCCTGGAAGGACAGGATGACGATCGCCGACAGCGGGCCGTAAAGGAACAGCACGAAAATGGTGAAGAAGATCGCCAGGACATAAAATTCCAGGCTGCGCTTTTCGTGGTTCATCTCAAAGCTCCTTGCGGATATCGACGATGCGCAGGATGGCGGCGACCATCAGCAGCACGACGACGAGCAGCACCACGGCATTGGCGGCCGCAGCCGGATATTGCAGCAGCGACATCTGGTTCTTCATCATCAGGGCGATGGACGCGCTCTGGCCGCCGGACATCACCTGCACGGTCGAAAAATCCGCCATGACGAGGGTGACGACGAAGATGCTGCCGATCGCCATGCCGGGCTTGGCAAGCGGGATCACCACGTTCCAGAGCACCTGCCATCCGCTGGCGCCGGCGTCGCGAGCGGCCTCGAACAGCGAGCGATCGATGCGCATCAGCGTGTTGAAGATCGGCGTCACCATGAACAGCGTATAGAGGTGCACCATGGCCAGCACGACGGCGAAATCCGAATAGAGCAGCCATTCGATCGGCTTCGGTATGAGGCCCAGCTCGATCAACGTCGAATTGACCAGCCCGTTGCGCCCGAGCACCGGGATCCACGAGATCATGCGGATGATGTTCGATGTCATGAACGGCACGGTGCAGACGAGAAAGAGGATCATCTGGGTCGATGTGCGGCGGATGTGGAAAGCGAGGAAATACGCGACCCAGAAGCCGATGAATAGTGTCAGACCCCAGACAATGACAGTGAATTTCAATGTGTTGAGGTAGGTTTTCCAAGTAACCCATGAACCTAGCGTGTCGGTGTAGTTCGTGGTCAGGAAGGCGGGATAGAGGCCGGCGAAATCATAGTCCCAGAAACTGACCACGCCGATCATCGCGATCGGCAACAGGAAGAAGAAGCCGAGGATCAGAAAGAGCGGCGTTGCCTGGAGATAGGAAACGAGCCCCAGGGGCACGCGAAAGCTGCGCCCTGATTTTGCTGTTGCTTGGTCCGTTTCTGATGAAGCGATCGTCGCCATAGCCCGGTTTCTCCGTTAGCGGCTTCCTCCCCCCAACGTGGGCGGGGAGAGGATTTAATGGGTAGAGGCGGTACCGATTAGGCCGCGATGAATTCGTTCCAGCGGCGGACCATGTAGCGGTCTTCGTCCATGACCGAGTTCCAGCAAGCAACCGCGCCCATGCGGGCCTCGAAGGAACCGCCGTCGCGAACGGCGCCGGCCTTCTCCATGACCTTGCCTTCCGGAGACAGGATATCGCCCTGCGCCGGCTTGCCTTCGATCCAGTAGCCCCATTCGTCGGCCGACATGAAGCCCTTGGCGGTTTCCATGCAGGCGGAATAGTAGCCTTGGCGGTTGAGGTAGCCGCCGACCCAGCCGGACGTGTACCAGTTGATGTATTCATAGGCGGCGTCGAGCTGGGCGCCCTTCAGATGCGAGGCGAGGCCGAGACCGCCGCCCCAGGCGCGATAGCCTTCCTTGAGCGGCTGGAAGGTGCAGGCGATGCCCTTCGAGCGAACGGCAGCGACAGCCGGCGACCACATCGACTGGATGACGACTTCGCCTGAGGCCATCAGGTTGACGCTTTCGTCGAAGGACTTCCAGAAGGCGCGGAACTGGCCTTCACCCTTGGTCTTGATCAGGAAATCGATCGTCTTGTCGATTTCCGCCTTCGTCATGTTGCCCTTGTTGGCATATTTGATCTTGCCGGCGGCTTCCATGATCATTGCGGCATCCATAATGCCGATCGACGGGATGTTGAGGATGGCGGTCTTGCCCTTGAAGGCCGGGTCGAGAATATCGGCCCAGCTGGTGATCGGACGGCCTGTCAGGTCGGGACGAATGCCGAGCGTGTCGGCGTTATAGATGGTCGGAACCATCGTCATCCACTGCGTCGGCTCCTTGGCGAATTTCTTGGAACCCTGGCCTTCGACGAAACCGACCGTGTGCGGCGCCGTGCCCTGAGCGATGACGCTGTCCGGCTTCAGCTTGCCGTTGATGAACAGCGGTACGATCTTGTCGTAATATTTCAGCTTCTTGACATCCATCGGCTGTAGGACGCCGACGGGGAACACCTTCTTGGCGATCCAGTATTCGATGTCGGCGATGTCGTAGCTGTTCGGCTGCGTGACGGCGCGCTGAGCGGCAGCGTCGGAATCGGTCGCGGTCATCTCCAGCGTGATGCCGAGATCAGCCTTGCACTTCTCGGCAATGGCATTGATGTTCGAAACGCCGGTGCCGAACTGGCGCAGCGTGATGTTCGACTGTGCCCAGATGGTCGGAAAGCCGGTGATGAGGCCGGAGCCTGCGATGGCGCCGGCGGCAGCAGCGCCGGTCTTCAGCAATGAACGGCGGGAAATGCCCTTTGCTGCCTTGGTAGTCTTCGTTTCAGTGGTCATGTCAGTTCCCCTTTTGTGATGCTTAGGATTCATGCGGAAATGCGACCGAGGAGGATGGCATCCTCCATGCCCCAACTCAGAGAGACGGCATCGCCGACCGATAGGAATTTGGCGGCGCTATCGTCGTTGCTTGCGATAACGGTGAAATCGTCGCTGCCGGCGCCGATGACGGTAATCTTCACCGTCGCTCCGCGGTATTCGATGTTGGAGACGACGCCATTGAAGCCGAGGCCCTTTTCGGCGGATTGCGAAAGGCGGACGCGATCGGTGCGGATACCGAAGTCGACCGGCTCTCCGACCTGGCGACCGGCGCCCCGCACGGAAAAGCTTTGTCCTTCCGGCGCGGTCATGGTGATGATGCCGTCATCGCTCGCCGTCACCCGGCCGGACAGCACATTGTGGTCGCCCATGAAGCGCGCAACGAAGGCAGTCGCAGGACGTTCGAAAACCTCTCGCGGCGAAGCCGCCTGCTCGATGCGGCCGTCGTTCATGATGACCATGATGTCGGCAAGCGCCATCGCCTCTTCCTGGCTGTGCGTGACATGGACGAAGGTGATGCCCAGCGTCTTCTGCAGCTTTTTCAGCTCGGCGCGCATGCGGATCTTCAGGAACGGATCGAGCGCCGACAAGGGCTCGTCCAGCAGCAACGCCTCGGGATCGGTGATCAGGGCGCGAGCGAGCGCCACGCGCTGTTGCTGGCCGCCCGAAAGCTGGGCCGGACGGCGGGTCGCATAGGCTTCCATCTGCATGAGCTTCAGCATTTCGAGCGCCTTGGCGCGACGCTCCTCCTTGGCGACACCTTTCATCTTCAGGCTGAAGGCGACGTTGTCGATGAGATCGAGATGCGGAAACAGCGCGTAGGACTGGAACATCATCGCCGTGCCGCGCTTGGCAGGCGGAAAATCGGTGACGACGATATTTCCCAGCCGGACATCGCCCGACGAAATGCTTTCATGCCCCGCGATCATGCGCAGGGTCGATGTCTTGCCGCAGCCGGACGGGCCGAGAAAGCAACAATAAGACCCTGCCGGTATTTTGAGGCTGATCGCATGCACTGCCGTCGTCGTGCCGTAGACCTTCGAAACGGACGCTATATCTATCTCTGCCGCTTTCGACATCATCTTCCCCTTTTGTCTGGGAAAGACAGTGCATCAATCGTGCCAGTTTTGCTGCGCCGCACTAACTGTTTGCGATCTTTGTATTTTTATAGAGATCTAAAATAAATACCCTTCACGAGGCAATCGACCGTCTGCACATGAAATAGGCTATTGTCCTCGATAAGTGCAGATAATTGTATACGATTTGACTTTATTTATGCATCAAATTCCGTTTAACTTTTGCAGCAAACCGCGATATCATTTCTCTGATAATCAGGTATGCGATTTCATGAATTCTCAAGCAGACGCGCTGCAGGCGCCCGGCGACTCCACGGAAAACGGTGCACAACAGATCCGCGATGCCCTTCGCGAGGCAATCGTCGAGCGCAGGCTCTCGCCCGGTACGAAACTATCCGAGAGCGATGTGGGCAGCCTGTTCAATGTCAGCCGCACACTGGCGCGCGCCGCCCTGCAGGCTCTTTCCTATGAGGGTCTCGTCAGCGTCGAGAAGAACAGAGGTGCCTTTGTCGCCTACCCTTCCCCCGATGAGGCCAGACAGATCTTCGCGGCTCGCCGTCTGGTGGAGCCCGGCATTCTCAAATCTGCGGCCGAACGTATCACGCCGGCTCAGCTCAAGCACCTGAGGCAGCTCCTCATAGAAGAAGGGCGGCTGATGAGCGAGCGTGGTCAATCCGCTCGTCGCGCCGAGATCAAGGCATCAGGCGATTTCCATCTGATGCTGGCTTCGATTTCCGGCAACCTCATCATGCAGCGTTTCATGGAAGAGCTGGTCGCGCGCTCCTCGCTGGTGATCGCACTCTACGGCCAGTCGAGCGCCTCGAGCTGTGGCCATGCTGAACATGGCGGCATCATCACCGCGCTCGAACGCAAGGATATCGATACGGCCTGCCATCTGATGCTTCATCATATCGCGCATATCGAAGCCGATCTCGATCTGCGCGAGCGCAAGAGCTTTGGCCTCAAGGAAGCCTTCGAGCGCTAAGGGGTCGCCCATATCGGTGCGGCACCCGAACGATTGAGTTTCAGCAGTGAAGGAGAAAGATTTGAGCGCGATCGAGACGCTTTTTACCCGAGCCAAGCTCGCCGACGGCGCAATAAAGGACATCGGCGTTACTGACGGACGCATCGTTTCGATCGAGCCGGCAGGATCGGTAGTCACAGCGGGCGAGATCGTCGAACTCGAAGGCGCGCTGGTCGTTCCCGGTTTTGTCGAGGGACATATCCATCTCGATACAAGTTTTTATGGCGACGCCTGGATACCGCACAAGCCCTGCACCAATGGCTTCGACGTCCACGAACGCGTCGCATTTCAGGCTGAGAACATGGCGCAGGCAGCGCCCATGGACGTGCGGGCGAGGAACCAGCTCGACCTCTGCATTGCCAATGGCAGCACGCATATGCGCAGCCATGTCATGGTCGACGGCTCCGTTGGGCTGAAATCGCTCGAAACCGTGCTCGCCGTGCGTGAGGAATATCGCGGACTGATCGATATCCAGCTTGTCGCCTTTCCGCAAAGCGGCATTCTGAAGAGCCCCGGCACGCCGCAATTGATGGACGAAGCGGTCGCGATGGGTGCCGATCTCGTCGGCGGCCTTGATCCGGCAAGCTTCGACCGCGATGTCGAGAAGCATCTCGACGTCGTTTTCGGTATTGCCGAAAAGCATGGCGTCGATGTCGATATTCACCTCCATGATGGCGGCACGCTCGGCCTGTTCACCATCGAGCAGATCTGCGCCCGCACGCGCGCCCTTTCCATGGGCGGACATGTCGCGGTCAGCCACGCCTACGGGCTCGGCGATCTCTCAAGCGAGGCGGCAAAGCGCGCCGCCACTCTCATTGCCGAGAGCGGCGTTTCCATCATGACCAATGCGCCGGGCAATCACGCCTTCCCGCCAGTCGCTATGCTTCGCGCAGCAGGCGTCACCGTCTTCAGCGGCAGCGACAACATTCGCGACTCCTGGTGGCCCTATGGCGATGGCGATATGCTCGGACGCGCGATGATGATCGGCTATCGCTCCGGCTTCTATACCGATGACGAGCTGAGGGCCGCCTTCGACATCGTTACCGAAAGCGGTGCCAAGGCGCTGCGCCTTGAAGACTATGGCTTGCGCGTCGGCGCGAAAGCCGATTTTGTGACTTTGAAGGCTGAGCATGTGCCCGAGGCGGTCGTCGCGGTTCCGAAAGGGCGTTGCGTTTACAAGGCCGGCAAGCTCATCGCCAGAGACGGTGCCGTCCTGCGGAACTGACAAAGCACCGGCATTCAGCTTGCGAAAATAAGGTAGCCCGATGCTCGACCTGGTGATTTCTAATGTTCGTATCGCCAACCGCGAGGGCTGCTTCGACATCGGCATCAGGGACGGCAGGATTGCCGCAATCGAACATGCCTTGGCAACCGATGCACCGCGGCAGGATATGTGCGGCTGCCTCGCCTTTGGCGGCTTCGTCGATAGCCATATCCATCTCGACAAGGCCTGCATTCTCGATCGCTGCCTGATATGCGAGGGAACGCTGGAGGAAGCGGTCCGTGAGACTGCCAAAGCAAAAGCCGGCTTCACAACCGAGGACGTCTACGCACGCGCGGCCCGTGTCGTCGAAAATGCCATCCTGAACGGTACGACAGCGATGCGGACCTTCGTGGAGGTCGATCCTCGTGCCGGCTTTCGTTCGCTGGATGCGATCAGGCAGATCAGGCGCACCTATGCCTGGGCGATAGATATTCAGATCTGTGCCTTTGCCCAGGAGGGCCTTACGAACGAGCCTGAAACGACGGACATGCTGGATCGCGCGCTCACCGACGGGGCGGATCTCATCGGCGGCTGTCCCTACACCGATCCCGATCCCCAGGCTCATATCACCAGGATTTTCGATCTGGCCGAGCGCCATGGTGTCGACGTCGATTTCCATCTCGATTTCGATCTCAATCCGTCAGGCTCCGCGATCCCGGCGGTCGTGGCGGAAACCAAGCGGCGGGGCTATGGCGGCCGTGTTTCCATCGGCCATGCCACGAAGCTTTCTGCCATGTCGACACAGGCGGCCGACGAGCTTGCCGCGCGTCTTGCCGATGCCGGGATAGCCGTGACGGTGCTACCAGCAACGGATCTCTTCCTGCTCGGCCGTGACAGGGATCATCTTATCCCGCGCGGCCTCGCTCCGGCGATGCTGCTTACGGCCAGCGGCGTCACCGTGACGGCGGCGACAAACAATGTTCTCAATCCCTTCACTCCTTACGGCGACGTCTCGCTTGGCCGCATGGCCAATCTCTTCGCCAATGTGGCGCAACTCTCGCGGGATGAAGATATCGGAAGGGCATTCGACATGGTTACGGCCAATGCCGCCCGCCTGATGCGACGCAACTATGGTCTGGAACCGGGCGCACCCGCGGATATAGTAGTAGCGGACGCTGCCGATCCACTATCGATGATCCGAGAAATCCGCCAGCCCATAGCCGGCTGGAAGAACGGCAAGCAGACGTTCGTACGGCCGCAGCCGCGCCTGTTGCCTCCTGCAAGCTAGGCCACGAATGGGGCCTCACCCGCCTATCGCTTCAACTCCCGCTCGAATTTCTCGATCTGCTGCAAGATCCATGGATCGTCGGCGGAATACTGAATCGTCTCGGCCTCCAGCCGCCGCTGGCGACGACGCCTAATCCAGTCGATGAAAGCGAGAAGCAGCCGCATGCGTATATCCAAGTCTTTCAGTATCTGCGAGGCCCGACTACCAGGCGTAAGCCGCAAGGTAGTCGGGCCTCGACAACCGCAAGGCGTTGCGGCAACTATCTATTTGCCCGCGCCTAAATGAACGGTAGCTGAACACATTTACACGGAAAGATGGTTTTCTTCTCGGCCTTCGCATCCATAGGGAAGCTTGACGAGCTACAACCCATGCTCTGAAGAAGCCAAAAGCAGCCGGCATCGGCGACATGGTTCAGGGATGAAAAGCTTTTTTATGCGAGCGTACCGCTATCGCCCAATCTGACCTAGCCGAGCAGAATGACCACCGCTAAACAACGCCACGTCGCTTCCGATTTCCCCGGAGCGGCACAAGCTTGGCCTCGCCTTTGCGAGGCCTTTTTCTTTTTGGCAGCGATGTTGCTACCGGCGCGGCTCGCCGCCCGGTGCATAGACCGTGTCCTGTTCGAAACGGAAGACGGCGCCGCAGCGGCAACGCATCATATGCTTGCGCGGGTCGGGCGACGGCCGTTCGGTGGAGAAGCCGCGGGGCATCTCATCGATCTTGAAATCGCGGCTGGGTGCCCGACGGTTGTCGGTCTCGGAAACCTCGGCAAAACCGGCGTGCCCGCATCTCGCACATTCCAGCTTCCGTGAATATCGATCTCGCGCGGCCATTCTCTTCCAACTCGGGGACTCACATTGGGCCCTTTCTATCAGCGCTATCAGCACTCTTGAAGACCGCGCGATCTCGCTGTCCCGCCTTCTTCCCATGGATCCGCTCAATCTTGATGCCGAACACAGAAAAATTCGGCTTACCGGAAAAAGAGATTGACCTGATGGCAGATGTCAGACCAATTTATCGACCCATGATCAAGACGATGCTCACACCCCTTCCCTCCATCGACCGGACGCAGCAAGTCATCGACGCGCTGTCGACCTTCATCGAGTCGTCGAAACTCCGGGCGGGCGACCGGTTGCCCACGGAGCGCGAGTTGATGGCGGCGCTTTCCGTTGGGCGCTCGACCATCCGGGAGGTGCTCACCTATTTCCAGGCTCTGGGTGTCATGGAAACCCGCAAGGGCAGCGGCACCTATCTGCTGAAGCCTGTTTCCAAGGGCACCATCCACATGCCCCTGTCGCTCGACCCGCCGCATCTGCGCGATGCTCTGCTGCAGACGCTGGAGGTTCGTCGCGGCATCGAATGCGAGGCCGGCATGGTGGCGGCCAGGAAACGCACCTCCGAGGACATCGTCATCATCGAGCAGAAGCTCAACGAGATGGAACGCGTCCACATGGCCAAGGGCACGTCTGGACCTGAGGATCTCGCCTTTCACCTGGCAGTCTACGACGCCACGCACAATCCGTTGTTCAAGCAACTGCTCGAACAGATGCGCGAAACCTTCGAGCGCTTCTGGTCTCATCCATTCGACCGGCAGGACTTCGCCCGCCGATCCTTTCCCTTTCACCGCACCCTGTTCAACGCGATCGTCGACCAGGATCCCGAAGCGGCGCGCGCCGAAACACTGAAAATTCTCGACGTCGTCGAGGAAGACATCAAGGAAATGTCCAAATGACTGACGGGCTAGAGCCGTTCGATCTTGCGTCCCTCATAACAGCCCACGACGAAGGCAATTTCGCCGAGGCCGTGGTGCCGCCGATCTTTCAGACATCGTTGTTCACCTTCTCCAGCTATGACGAGATGATCGCCTCCTATCGCGGCGAGAAGGTGCGGCCGATCTATACGCGCGGCCTCAACCCGACCGTGCGTATGTTCGAGGAAATGCTGGCTAAGCTCGAAGGCGGCGAGGATGCGCTCGGATTCGCAAGCGGCATGGCCGCAATCTCGTCCGCCGTGCTGAGCTTCGTCGAGCCGGGCGACCGGATCGTGGCGGTCAAGCATGTCTATCCCGATGCCTTCCGTCTCTTCGGCACGGTTCTGAAGCGCATGAAGGTCGAAGTGACCTATGTCGATGGCCGCGATGAGGAAGCCGTCGCCAAGGCCCTGCCCGGCGCCAAGGTCTTCTATATGGAGAGCCCGACGAGCTGGGTCATGCAAGCGCACGATGTCGGCGCTCTCGCAGCCCTTGCCAAGAAGCACGGCGTCGTCTCGATGATCGACAACAGCTGGGCCACTCCCTATTTCCAGCAGCCCTTGAAGCTCGGCGTCGATCTCGTCATCCATTCCGCCTCCAAATATCTTGGCGGCCACAGCGATGTGGTGGCGGGTGTGGTGGCCGGCTCGAAGGAGATGATCGCGCGGCTGAAAGCCGAAGCCTATCCCTATCTCGGCGGCAAGCTCTCGCCCTTCGATGCCTGGCTCCTGATCCGCGGCCTTCGCACCCTGCCGATCCGCATGAAGGCACATGAAGCCGCGGCGATGACGATTGCCAAGCGGCTGCAGGAACTCGACGTCGTCGAGCAGGTCTGCCATCCGGGCCTTGCCAATCGGTTGCCTTCCGGCCTCAACGGCACGTCTGGCCTGTTTTCCTTCATCTTCCGTGAAGGCGTGGATATCCGCACCTTCGCCGACCGTCTCAGGCTCTTCAAACTGGGCGTGAGCTGGGGCGGGCATGAGAGCCTGATCGTGCCTGGCGAAGTCGTGCTGCAGCAAAAGGCGCAGCCGAATTCCGCCCACACATTCGGCATCAATCCACGCTCCGTGCGGCTCCATATCGGCCTCGAAGGAACCGAGGCGCTGTGGAGAGAACTCGAGGAGGCGATCGCCGCCGCCTCGTGACGTCAGCAACCCAAAAGGAAAACCTAAAAAGGGGGAACCAAGCATGAAAAGACTGATAACCGCAGCACTCTTCACCGCCATGATGGCCGGCACGGCCTTTGCCGACACGACGCTGAAGCTCGTCGAAGTGATCACCAGCCCGGAGCGCACCGAGACGCTGAAGTCGATCGTCGCCCAGTTCGAAGCAGCCAATCCCGGCACCAAGGTCGATATCATCTCGCTGCCCTGGAACGAAGCCTTCCAGAAGTTCGCGACCATGGTCTCTGCCGGCGACACGCCCGACGTCATGGAAATGCCGGACACTTGGCTTTCGCTCTATGGTAACAACGGCATGCTCGAAAGCCTTGAACCTTACCTGGCGAAGTGGGACCATACTAAGGAACTGACGCCGCGCGCACTCCAGCTCGGCCGCGACGTGAAGAACACCGCCTATATGCTGCCCTACGGCTTCTATCTGCGCGCCATGTTCTACAACAAGAAGCTTCTGAAGGACGCCGGCGTCAGCGAGCCGCCGAAGACGTTGGACGATTTCGTCAAGGCTTCCGAAGCGGTTTCGAAGCTGCCGGGCAAATATGGCTACTGCATGCGCGGCGGGCCTGGCGGCCTGAACGGCTGGATGATCTTTGCCGCCTCCATGGCCGGCGACAACAAATACTTCAAGGATGACGGCACCTCGACGATGAACAGCCCGGGCTGGGCCAAGGGCATCGAATGGATGGTTGACCTCTACAAGAAAGGCTTGGCGCCGAAGGATAGCGTCAACTGGGGCTTCAACGAAGTCGTTGCCGGCTTCTATTCCGGCACCTGCGCCTTCCTCGACCAGGATCCGGACGCCCTGATTGCCGTCGCCGAGCGCATGAAAAAGGATGATTTCGGCGTTGCGCCGCTGCCGAAGGGACCGGACGGAAAATCCTTCCCGACCATCGGCTATGGCGGCTGGTCGATGTTCTCCACCAGCCAGAACAAGGATCTCTCCTGGAAGCTGATCGCAACGCTCGAGGGGCCGGAAGGCAACCTCACCTGGAACAAGAAGATCGGCGCCCTGCCGGCCTATACGGCGGCGGAGAAGGATCCCTTCTATGCGGGTGACCAGTTCAAGGGCTGGTTCCAGGAACTGGCCGACAAGGACACCGTTCCGACAGTGATGCCGACCTACCTTGAGGAATTCGCCTTCTTCAAGGATTCGCTCGCCATCAAGACCTCGCAGCAGGCGCTGCTCGGCGATATCTCCGCGAAGGATCTTGCCGATCAGTGGGCAGACTATCTGACCAAGGCGCAGCAGAAGTTCCTTGCCAAGAAATAATCCACATATCCGGCGGCGGAGCGATCCGCCGCCGCTCTTGCCCACCTGAAACAGACGGCGTCCGAACGCCGCGAACGGGAACTCTTGCAGATGACTTCGATCACCGACACGCTCGACAGGCGTCACGACCAAAGGCCGTGGCTGAAACGCCTCGCCGACGCCTCGGAGCCTTATCTCTACAGCGCCCCTGCCCTCATCCTCATCATAGCCGTGATGCTGGTGCCGCTGGCGATCGGCATTTCCTACGCATTTCGCGATATCCAATTGCTCAATCCATTTTCGGGCGGCTTCATCGGCCTGCAGCACTTCCGCGACCTCTCCAAGGATGCAGCCTTCTACGGCGCGCTGAAGAACACGCTCTGGTGGACCGGCGCATCCGTCGTGCTGCAATTCATCTTCGGGCTGATCCTCGCCCTTTTGCTCGACAAGCCCTTCCTCGGCAGGTCGATCGTGCAGGCGCTGGTGTTCCTGCCTTGGGCGGTTCCCTCGTTCCTGGCCGGCCTCAACTGGTCATGGCTCTTCAATCCCGTCATAGGCCCGATCCCGCATTGGCTTTACGCCATGGGGTTGATGAGCGAGCCGGGTAACATTCTTTCCGATCCGCACTATGCGATGTGGGGGCCGATCATCGCCAATGTCTGGTGGGGCATCCCCTTCTTTGCGATCACGCTGCTGGCCGCGCTTCAGGCAATCCCGCGCGATCTCTATGAAGCGGCCTCCATCGATGGCGCCGGCTGGTTCGAGCGCTTCCGCTCTATCACGCTTCCCTTCCTCGCGCCGACCATCGCCATCACGGTACTCCTGCGTACGGTCTGGGTTTCCAACTTCGCCGACCTGATCGTCGTCATGACGGGCGGCGGACCGGCCGACCGCACGCAGATCGTCGCGAGCTACATCTTCACGCAGGCCTTCAGGCGGCTGGACTTCGGTTATGCCTCGGCCATCGCGTTGGTGCTGCTGGTCCTGCTGCTTGCCTATTCCATGCTGATCATCCTGCTGCGGCAGACCCTGCTGAACAAGGATTGAGCCATGAGACGATCCGTTCTCCCGACTATCGCGCATCGCCTGGCGATCCTCTGCTACGTCGTCTTCGCGCTCTTCCCGCTCTTCTGGCTGCTGAAGGTCTCGGTGACGCCGAACGACCTGCTCTATACGGAAGGCGTGCGCATGTGGCCCTCGCGCACGACATGGGAACACTATGCTTTCGTGCTGCAGCACAGCGACTTCCCGACATTCTTCAAGAACAGCCTGATCGTCTCGGGCTCGACGGCGATTGCGGTGACCATCTGCGCTTCGCTGTCCGGCTATGCGCTCTCGCGCTTCAACTTCCGCGCCAAGTACTGGATCGTGGCGCTGATGCTGCTCACCCAGATGTTTCCGCTGGTCATGCTGGTGGCGCCGATCTTCAAGATCCTGACGCCGCTGCATCTGACAAATAGTCTCACCGGCCTCGTCGTCGTCTACACGGCCTTCAACGTGCCCTTCGCCACCTTCCTGATGCAGTCCTTCTTCGACGGCATTCCGAAGGATCTGGAAGAGGCTGCCATGATCGACGGCGCGACCCAGTTTATCGCCTTCCGGCAGATCATCCTGCCGCTGACGCTGCCCGGCATCGCCGCGACGCTCGGTTTCGTCTTCACGGCCGCCTGGAGTGAGCTGCTCTTCGCGCTCATGCTGATCAACGGCAATCAGGCCGCGACCTTCCCGGTCGGGCTTCTCACCTTCGTCTCGAAATTCTCGGTGGATTTCGGGCAGATGATGGCAGCGGGCGTCATGGCGCTCATTCCGGCCGCACTCTTCTTCCTGCTCATCCAACGCTATCTCGTGCAGGGCCTGACGGCCGGCGCGGTCAAGGGTTAGTCACATGGCATCGATCGATATCCAGAACGTCAAGAAGGCCTACGGCCATGTGCAGGTGCTGCACGACATCGATCTGAGGATCAAGGATGGGGAGTTCGTCGTCCTCGTCGGCCCATCGGGATGCGGCAAGTCGACCCTGCTCAGAATGATCGCCGGCTTGGAGGACATCAGCGGCGGCGAGATCCGTATCGCCGAGAAGCGCGTCAACGAGCTGCATCCGAAGGACCGTGACATCGCCATGGTCTTCCAGTCCTACGCGCTCTATCCGCATATGAATGTCGCCGGCAACATGAGCTACAGCCTGCGACTTCGGAAGATGGCGAAGGAGAGTATCGCGAAAGCGGTCGCGGCAGCTGCCGCGAAGCTCGGCCTCGACCCCCTGCTTGAGCGCCGCCCGAAGGCGCTTTCCGGCGGCCAGCGTCAGCGCGTCGCCATGGGACGCGCCATCGTGCGCCAGCCGAAAGCCTTCCTCTTCGACGAGCCGCTGTCGAACCTCGACGCCCGTCTGCGCGAACAGATGCGGGCCGAAATCAAGAAATTGCATGGCGACCTGAAAGCGACATCGATCTACGTCACCCACGATCAGATCGAGGCGATGACGCTGGCGGACCGGATTGTCGCCATGCATGGCGGGGTGGTCCAGCAGGTCGGGAGCCCCCTTGAGCTCTACGACCGCCCCGCCAACCTCTTCGTTGCCGGCTTCATCGGCTCACCCGGCATGAATTTTCTCGATGCGACCTATGAAACGGGCAGCATGAAGCTGAAGGACGGCACCGTCGTGCCGCTACCGGCGCCGCTAAACTTGCGGTCAGGCGTCAGGGCGACCCTCGGCATCCGGCCTGAGCATGTCGTCCTCTCTTCGGATCAGTCCGATATGGCCGCCAATGTCGAGCTTCTCGAGCCTACGGGTTTCGGCATCATCCTGCACCTTTCTCTGCATGGCCTGCCGTTCAAGGTGTTCACGCTGGATCGCAGTGCGTTGAGCGCCGGTACCCAGGTGAATGTCGCCTTTCCGCCGCAGCATCTGCACGTCTTCGATGAAGAGGGAAAAAGGGCGACCTAAGCGACGACTTTTTTCCTCGCCGGAGCCAAATCGCGCAAACCGATAGAACTTTGACGCGCGCGCGGCTATCTTCTAATGTCGCAGAAGTTTCATTCAAGTACGACACTATGCTCTTCCTTAAATAGACCAGGGAGGATGTCATGCCGCTTAACAATTACGCCGTGCTCAAAGGCAGACCCATCAACAATCGCCTGGCGACCGGCTCAAGCCCGCATTATCAGGTGCTCGTTTCGGAAAATGGAACGCTGTATCGCATCGCGGTCAATGTGCGTTCGCAGGACGGAAGCGAGGTCGAATTCCTCGTGCGGGACCGCTTTGAACATCCAATCACGGCACAGCTGGCCGAGCTGCCGGAAGGATTGCACCCGACGCCCAGCCAACCCGGTGGCGTCGCGCTCGATTTCATTCGCGGCAATCTCATGCAGCCCTGGGAACTGAAACCGCTTCCGATTTCGGCGGCAGGCCCCGACAACGATCTCAACGAAAAGATCGATAGTTACATTCAGCGCGCCATGTCGGACGAACAGGCGATGATCTATGCCTTTGGCGAGACCTGGGGACCGGAGAATAGCAAGGCGGATCAATATTTCGGCTTCAAACCCGGCCGCGGCATTCATGACATCCATTTCAATCAGGGCAATCCGGGCGGAAAATACGCCTCTCAGAACGGTCCGTGGCAGGACGGCGGCCTGATACTGGAGTTTCCTCGCGAGCAGCAATGGGTCGCGATCTTCATGAAATTCCAGACGCAGGCGTGGCATTCGGACGACACGGACGGGTCCGTCATCGTCGCGCCGAGCCGGGATCATCCGAACCTGCCGCATGCGCCGGTCGACCGTGATGCCATCCCGACCTTCGATGTACCGGACGGGCTGGTGCGCATCATCGCCGCCTATGTCAACGACGTTAAGACGCCCGAACGCGAAACCGTCACGCTGCTGAATACCGCCGATGTGCCCGTCGATCTCACCGGCTGGCAAATCAAGGACAAGCAGAAGAACGCAATGCCGCTCGCAGGTTCGATTGCTGCCGGCGCGACGCAGGTTGTCGAAATCCACCCTCCCGTTGCACTCTCAAACAAGGGCGGGATCATCACCCTGCTCAATGCGCAGGGCATCAAGGTCCACGGTGTCTCCTATACCAAGGATCAGGCAAAGCAGCCGGGACGTACCATTCCGTTCCAGGCGTGAGCACGGCTCATACGTTCTTCAGGCATTTCCCGGCGCTAGTTCCCTTCGGAGCGCCGGGGTCGCCTGCCATCAGGAAAATGGTTCGGTCGGCCCCTTGGACGGCTGGGTGAACCAACGCGGACCATCCGCCGTCATGTGGATATGGTCCTCGAGCCGGATACCGAATTTCTGCGGAAAGACGATCATCGGCTCGTTCGAGAAGCACATGCCGGCAGCAAGCGTCGTCGCATTGCCGCGCACGATATAGGGCTCCTCATGGATTTCCAGCCCGAGGCCGTGGCCGGCGCGGTGCGGCAGTCCTGGCAGCTTATAATCCGGCCCCAGGGAATATCTGGCAAGCACGGCACGAGCAGCATCATCCAGACTTGAGCAGGTTGCGCCCAGCTTTGCGGCATCGAAAACGGCCTGCTGCGCATCGCGCTCGATCGCCCAGGCCTGTTCGAAGGCGCTGTCGCCTGTCTTCAGCTTGTAGGTTCGCGTCAGGTCGGAGTGATAGCCGTCGATGCGGCAACCGGTGTCCACGAGAATGACATCGTCTTCGCCGAGCGTCTGGTCACCATTGGCGCCATGCGGGAGTGACGTTGCCTCGCCAAAGGACACGATGCAGAAAGTCGAGCCGCCATGGGCGCCCGCCTCCCGATGCCGCCGGTCGATGAATTCCACCACCTCGGAGGCGCGGATTCCCGGCTTGAGCAAGGCATGCGCTTGCTTGTGCACATCGAGCGTCAGGTTCATCGCATAGTGAATGAGCGCGATCTCAGCAGGCGATTTGATCCGGCGAAGGCTATTGATGATCGGCCCGCCGTTCGTCAGCCTTTCAGTCCCGAGCTTGGCCGCCAGAGCGTGATAGAAGAAAAGCGGCATGCTGTCGTCAAGTGCCAGAACACCGGCATCGCCGAGCAGACGTGCGATCAGCGCGGCACTGCTTTCCTCCTCCTGCCATTCGAGAATTTCGGCAGGCAGCCGCGGCAAGGTTTCGACGCGGCTGCGCTCGAAGCCGGGGACGATGTAATAAAGCTCGGTCGGCGTGACCAACGCCCCGAGGAACCGTTCGCTCGCGTGCCAGACAAGCCCGGTGAAATAGCGCAGGCTCTCGCTCGGTCCGATCAGCATGCCGGCCAGGCCTTGTGCATCGAGTAGCCGGCGAAGCCTTGAAAGGCGCTCCTGCCTTTCCTCCTGGGTGATCCGGGGTACGGGATGCTGCCACGACATGTTTTCAACTCTCCTCAATGATCCCAGGCGAATGCGCTTTGGTGCCATACACAATGATATCGACACTAGCGACCCTGTAGGCAAAATGTCGACAGATAAAATGCAGTCATTACCGGCCGCTTGCGTGGCCGGCTTTCAGCCCAGTTTGACCGCCACTGGCCTATCCATGTCACGGGCGATATAATCCTGGATCTGTCGGACGATCTGGGCGGCGTGATCGATCGCGAGCCTATCGGCCTGCTCGACATCGCCGGCTTCGATCGCGGCGATCATCTCTTCATGCTCATCGACATATTGACGCGGCAGGCGGTCATCGAAGGTGGAATAATAGAGCCGCAGGATGCGTCGCCCTTCGTCGAGCAGGCGCGTGAAAAATGTCGTGTAGTAGGGGTTGCCGGCGAGCTCGGCGATGGCGACGTGAAACTCGCGGTTCGCCTCGATCATCGCGAAGGCATCGCGCGCAAGCACGGCGTCGGCGAAATCCTTCTGATGGGCGCGAATGGTTCGCATGATGGCTGCATCGCGTCTCTGCGCCGCGCCACGCGTCGTCACCCGATACATCAGCGTGAGCGCCTCGAAATAGGTGGGAAGGCCGGCGAAATCGATCGTGGCGACGATGGTGTTCCTGTTCGGAAGCGTCGTTACCAGTCCGTCGGCGGCAAGGCGAAGCAGCGCCTCGCGCACCGGCGTCCTCGACATGCCGAAACGCTCCGAAAGCCGCACCTCGTCGAGCGGGCTTCCTGGCTCGAGAGCCATGGACAATATCTCCCGCCGCAGCGTCACATAGACGCTCTGCGTGCCGGACCCCCGCACCCGCACATTTTCCGCATCACTCTGCATTCGGATACCCCTCGCAGCCAAGGCTCCAATATTGCCTTTTCACATGCCCCGGCAAGGCCGGCCACCACTTGTTAAACTTTCATGCCACGCTTCTTGAGCTTTGTCGACAGTTTGTATATAAGACCTTCATCTCCAATGAGGATCGAACGATGACGACAGGATGGAAGGGCGTATTTCCCGCCGTAACGACGCAATTCAAGGAAGATCTTTCCGTTGATATCCCCGAAACGCAGCGCGTTCAGGACGCGCTCGTCAACGATGGCGTCAACGGCTTGATCGTCATGGGAACATGCGGCGAGAACAATTCACTCGACCCGGAGGAAAAGCGCACCATCCTCAAGGCCGCCGTCGAGGTGGTCAACGGTCGAGTGCCTGTGGTCACGGGCGTCTCCGAACTCGATACGCGCCGGGCCGTCGCCTACGCCCGCGATGCCGAGAAGCTCGGCGCCGACGGCCTGATGCTGCTGCCGGCAATGGTCTATGTGCCGAAGCCTGAAGAACTGATCGCGCATTTCCGCGCTGTTGCGCAAGCGACCTCCCTGCCGATCATGCTCTACAACAATCCGCCCGCCTACCGCGTCAACATCGGCGCCGATGTGCTGCAGGCGCTTGCCGACGTGCCGAACATCAAGGCCGTCAAGGAGAGCGCGCCGGATCCGCGCCGCTTCACGGATCTCATTAATGCTTTCGGTGATCGCTTTGATATCTTTGCAGGTTTGGACGATGTCGCGCTTGAGGGCCTGATGCTCGGCGCCAAGGGCTGGGTCTCCGGCCTGACGAGCGCCTTCCCGCAGGAATCGGTGCAACTGGTTGCCGCCGCCGAGCGTGGCGATTGGCAGGAAGCACGCAAGATCTATCGCTGGTTCATGCCGCTCCTGCATCTCGATGCCGAGCATGATCTCGTGCAGTCCATCAAGCTTGCCGAGCAGATCATGGGCCGTGGCTCGGAGCGCGTCCGTATGCCGCGCCTGCCGCTTTCCGGAGCCCGTCGCGCCGAGGTTACCGCGATGGTCGAAAAGGCAGCGGCCACCCGCCCGTCGAAGGTTCGTACCGCCGCCTGATTTTAAACGCCGGCGACCGCTGCGACAGCGGTTGCCGGCTGCCTCCCCCCTGCGGCGAAACGATCGGCCCTGTTCGATCGCTAAATTATCTGACAGCGCGGACGCCGCGGGAGTGGTTGACTGCCTCCATCGAAACCAACGGTGGAGGATCACCATGCAAAGCCCCAGCATCACAATTTCATCCGCGCGCATTCGTGTCGGCCTCAAGGTTCGGCGCACGCCCCTCTCTGCCATCGCAGCCGTTGCGCGATTGCTGATGCACAAGATGACTGAACGGCGCAATCGAAACGCACTTCTGGAGCTCTCCGACGATCAGCTGAAGGATATCGGGCTTTCGCGCGGTCAAGCGGGAAGCGACGTTCATGTTTACAGCCGCTACTAAAAAGCCGGCGCGAGATGTGTTAAGCTCGGGCAGCGGAGCCCTACGGCTCGATGGGGATTGCGGTATGTCACAAATTTCGACGGCTCTGCTGCTGAAGACGAAAACCGTCATGATCCGCGATGTCGTCTGCAATGGCGAATGCCGCCACAAGAGCGACGAGGAATGCGCTCACAAGACAAGCCTCGTCTACCCCTATCGCGGCGTCTTCAAGCGGCATGTCGGCCAGAATGACGTTGTCGCCGAGGCCAATCAGGTCATCTTCTTCAACGGCGGACAAGATTACAGGATCAGCCACCCGGTCGAGGGTGGCGATTCCTGTCTCGATCTGGCGATCGATGAGGCTGTACTCCAAGAGCTTGCGCCGAAGGAACAGGTGCAGGCCGGCGAAGGCGTCGTCTTCCGCCGCCAACGCCGTCGCGTCGACCCGCGCGCGCAGGCGCTCGTCGCCCTTCTTCGCCACGGCCTGAGCCGCAACATAGCCGAAAGCCTCGAGGGCGAGACCTTGGCACTGACCCTGGTGCGCCGATCGCTCGGCGAGCGCACATCACATGCGGCCGGCGCCAGCTTTGGCCGGCAGAAGCTTGTCGATCGGGCGAAGCTCGTCCTGTCTTCCGATCTCGCCCGGCGATGGACGCTCGCAGAGATCGCCAAGGAGGTCGGTGTCTCGCCGGTTTACCTCACGCAGGTCTTCCAGCAGGTCGAAGCCATGCCGCTCTATCGCTATCAATTGCGGCTGCGGCTGGCCCGCGCGCTCGACCTTCTTGGCCGGTACGACGACCTGACCATGCTCGGCCTCGATCTCGGCTTTTCCAGCCACAGCCATTTCAGCGCCGCCTTCAAGCAGACCTATGGCCTGACACCCGCGGAATTTCAGCGTTCCGCGCAGCTGAAACCGAAGCGCTACATCAGTCGCTAAAGATTCCGACAGCGCCGATAGGGCCAACGGTGCTCTCATGACCCTGCCCCGATCGGGGGATCATTCAGGAAAGGGTTATGAGATGAAGAGAACCACATGCGCCGCCTGCGACTGCGAATTGGGTGCAGAGACCATCAAGGTCAACCTCGGCGGCAAGTCGGTCGAGGTCTGCTGCGAGGAGTGCGCCGCCGCACTCAGGGAAGCCGATCAGTCAACCTCGGCTGCGTTGAGCAGCAAGGAATAGAGACGGGACCGAAGCGGCTCGAGCCGCGCTTTCATCGGGCCATTATCATGGAAAGAGCCGCGCCCAAGGCGCGGCTCTTTCCATGATGATTCAAAGGAAAATATAGGCACCAGGTGCGACGGACCGCAGATTTCACCCCCTACGTGTCCTCCGCAGGAAAGTTGTAAAGAATTGTTGCCACCGCGCTCCCAGCAAACTTCGTTCGCAACATTCCTTCGCCAAGAAACATTCGGAAATATCGGGACCTATTGCATTCATACGGCCTCGCTAGCCTCAGCATCAGTAAATCGTAATGAAGGTACTGATCATGAGGCAACGACACATCGTCGCAACTTTGTTGATAACAGCCATCGGCGGCATTGCCGTTTCCGCGCTCGCCGCCGAGCCGGCTGCCACACCCGACACGCAGAAGCCCCCAGGCATCGAGGCGGCGCAACCCATGCCGGGCCGCATGGCGCCGGGCGGTTGGCCCTGCCCGGGTCCGCATCCCGAAGGGCCGATGATAGCCTTCGGCGCCGGCATGCCCATGCCGCCAAACGAGCCGCCCGGCGGCTTCCATCATGGGCCGGATCCGGCTCTCGAGCTTGCGGGCAAGCTGTCGGCCATGGAAACGCTGATCGGCATTCATAGCGCCCAGCTCGATGCCTGGCGGGACTACACCAGCGCGCTGTCGGATTTTCTGGCTTTTCCGAAACATCGTCCACCCGGCCCGCCGCTCCCGGATGACGCTGCTGCGTCGCAGCCCGATCAAGACGCCGACAAGCAGAAAGAACTCTTTGGCGAACTCGTCGCCGATCACGCGCTGGATCGCGCCGCCAAGGCCACCATCCTCAAGGGCAAGGCCGTCGCCCTGCGCAACGTCCTGACCGCCGATCAACTTGCAAAGCTTGAGGATGCGGAACGATCCCTCGTTCCAGGCCCTCACGCATTCCGCTGATAGACGATCGAGGATTCGACCAGGGAACATCCGACTGCATAGTCACAACAGACCATTTCCTCTCCGCCTCCAACCGATCGAGATTCCCCCCGGACGCCCTCGTCGATTGGAAGGAGCGGCCCCTCAAAGGG
The DNA here is from genome assembly GCF_051811145.1 of Rhizobium sp. 11_C7_N12_5. Taxonomy (NCBI): domain Bacteria; kingdom Pseudomonadati; phylum Pseudomonadota; class Alphaproteobacteria; order Hyphomicrobiales; family Rhizobiaceae; genus Rhizobium; species Rhizobium sp. 11_C7_N12_5. Next base: position 901,582 of record NZ_JBPWPY010000002.1, on the reverse strand, counting down.
CCGAATGGTCCGGGAACGCCCCGCCCGGCGTTCCCGGACCAATGACGCGTGAGCTTCATCGTCCCTTCCCGCAGAAGGAAAGCCGATTGCCTCCTCAAACGCTCCGCCTCCCGTCCGAGCCAGAACCGAGGCCGGCGCACATGATCCATGAACAGGGATAGAGATCTTGCCGATATGTTCGCCTTCAAACACAGGGTTGTCGGATATTGCTGCTGCCATCGCACTCGCCGTGACGTTGACAAGCTGTGTCGTTGGCCCGGACTACCGGACGCCTGGCCTTGCCGTGCCGTCGCACTGGGGCAGCAAGGCCGGAACCAAGCCTGCGAAGGCGCCGCAATTGTCCCAATGGTGGAAGCAGCTCAAGGACCCAACGCTCGATGCACTGATCGAGGAGGCGATAGCCGGCAATCTCGACGTCGCGACGGCCAAGGCAAAGATCCGCGAAGCGCGCGCCACCTATCGCGAGCAGAGAGGCGCTTTGCTGCCGACAGCCGAGGGAACCGCATCGGCAACCCGCACGCGCACGTCAGCCGCGGCAGGCGGCGCGACCGATGCTACCTTCTCCACGTTATATGATGGAGGTTTCGACGCCAGCTGGGAGCTCGATCTCTTCGGTGGCAACAAGCGCGCAGCCGAAGCGGCAAAATATGGCGTCGATGCAGCCGACGAGGAGTTGCGCGACACGATGCTGACCCTGATCGGCGATGTCGCTTCCTATTATGTGCAGGCACGCGAATATCAGGCGCTGCGCGATCTGGCCAAGCGCACCGCCGTCTCGCAGCGCAAGAGCGCCGCCCTCACCCATGCCGAATATCTGGCGGGCAGTGCCACCGCTGTCGACACCGCCAAGGCGGACGCTCTGGCGAGCAGCACCGAAGCCGATATTCCGGCCTACGAAATCTCCTACGCCCAAGCTGTTCATCGTCTCGGCGTACTGCTGGGTAGGCCGCCGGCGGCACTTGAGGAGAGGCTCAAGGCCAGCGCTCCCATTCCCAGCCCCAAAATGAGCGTCTCGACGGGCATTCCCGCCGATATCCTCGTCTCACGACCCGACGTCCGGCTGGCCGAACGGCAACTTGCGCAATATACGGCCAAGATCGGCAAGGCCGAGGCCAATCGCTATCCATCCATCTCGCTGACGGGCGACATCTCCTCGTCCGCCGCCAGCATCGGCGACCTCGCCAAGAGATCCTCCATCGGATGGTCGCTCGGTCCTTCGCTGACCGTGCCGATCTTCCAGGGCGGCCAGCTCAAGGCGGCGGTCGACGTCGCCAAGGCCGAGCGCGATCAATATTTCATCGCCTACCAATCAGCCGTGCTTTCGGCGATGGAAGACGTCGAGAACGCCGTCGTATCGCTCACCCAGGAGCGATTGAAATACGGTAAGCTCGTCTCCTCCAGCAGCTCCTACAACCGTGCTTCGGATTTGTCGCGTACACTCAACAAGGCTGGTGTTACCGACTTTCTCGACGTGCTCGACGCCGAACGCTCGCTCTACAGCGCCGAGGAAGCCGTCATTCAGAGTCGTGCATCGATCGCCACCGACTATATCTCGCTCAACAAGGCGCTCGGCGGCGGCTGGGACGGCGATGTCGACGTCTCCAAACCCGCGGTGGTCGATACCGACACCGGTCCACATTTGACGATGGCCAAATAATCACATGCTGAACACCCTAGACCGAGAAGCACCGGCGACCATCAATCCGAAACAAACCGCAGAAGCAGTCCCTGCGAGATCCCCCTCACGCCGAGGCTTCAAACCGATGCGGCTGGCATTTGTGATTTTGCTCCTGCTCGCCGCTATTGGCCTCATCCTCTTCTGGTACGGCTTTTTCGACCGGCAGACATCATCCGCCATTACCGCGCCGGTGACACGCGGCGATGTCGAGGAAGCCGTGCTTGCCTCCGGCACGTTCAAGCCAGTCAAGCTGGTCGCAGTCGGCGCGCAGGTCTCGGGGCGCATTACCGCGCTCGATGTGAAGCTCGGCGATGCCGTGAAGAAGGACACATTGATCGCCGAGATCGACTCGACGACGCAGAGCAACGACCTCAAAATCGCGCAGGCCTCGCTTGCCAACGTCAAGGCGCAGCGTCAGGAGAGCGAGGCCGACCTTGCCAATGCGCAGCTGACCCTCATCCGCCAGCAGACCGTCTTTCGCAACCAGGCCGGCTCCAAGGCCGATCTGGACAGCGCGGAAGCCAGCGTTAAGAAGATCACGGCGCAGATCGCCGCTCTCGATGCGCAGATCACCTCGGCGGAGGTAGCGGTGGAAACGGCGCAGGCCAACCTCTCCTATACGCGCATAACCGCGCCGATGGACGGCACCGTGCTCGCGATCGTCAATCAGCAGGGCCAGACGGTGAATGCGGCGCAATCGGCGCCGACCATCGTCATTCTCGGACAACTCGATACGATGATCGTTCGCACCGAGATATCGGAAGCCGATGTCGTCAAGGTCAAGGTCGGGCAGCCGGTCTATTTCACCATTCTCGGCGATCCCGGCACCCGCTACGACGCCATGCTGCAATCAATCGAACCGGCGCCGGAATCGATCACCAGCGACACCAGCGTCACATCCTCTTCCACCACGACATCGTCCAGCAGCAGCACGACGTCATCCTCGGCGTCTTCGGCGATCTACTACAACGGCGTCTTCGCCGTGCCGAACCACGACAATCATTTCCGCACCTATATGTCCGCCGAAGTGCACATCGTCCTCGGCCAGGCCAGGAGCGCGCTGACCATTCCATCCTCCGCGCTCGGTGCAAGGCTGGCCGACGGTTCCTACAGCGTTCAGGTCGTCGATCAAAATGGCAAGCAGAGTTCCAGAAAGGTTATGGTCGGCCTCAACAACAATGTCACGGCCGAGATCCAGTCCGGCCTGTCGGAGGGCGAGAGCGTCGTGATCGGCGAGGCCATCGCCGCGACGACGAAGAACAGCAACAATGGTGGGCCGCCGCCGATGGGGTTCTGAACCATGGCTTTTCCGATCATAGAACTGCAGGGCGTGCGCCGGGAATACCAGTCGGGCGAGCGCACCATCGCCGTATTGCAGGACATCGATCTGTCCATCGACGAAGGTGAGATGGTGGCTATCGTCGGCCCTTCCGGTTCCGGCAAATCGACATTGATGAACATTATCGGCCTGCTCGATCGCCCGACCGACGGAACCTATGCGATCGCCGGCGCGCAGACGCATCGCCTCGACAACGACGCGCTTTCCAGGCTGCGGCGAGAGCATTTCGGCTTCATCTTCCAGCGCTACCATCTGCTTTCGGAGTTGACCGCGATCGGCAATATCGAAGTGCCGGCAATCTATGCCGGGCAACCGGGCGAGGCGAGACGGGTGCGCGCGGCCGCACTTCTCGAACGCCTGGGCATGGCCGAAAGGGCAGGACATCGGCCAGGCCAGCTTTCCGGTGGCCAGCAGCAGCGCGTCTCGATAGCGCGCGCGCTGATGAACAACGGCAATGTCATTCTCGCCGACGAGCCGACCGGGGCGCTGGACCGACAAAGCGGCGAAGAGGTGCTGCGCATCCTTGGCGAGCTGCACGCAGAAGGCCATACGGTCGTCATCGTCACCCACGACATGAATGTGGCCGCCCGCGCCGATCGCATCATCGAGATCTCCGATGGCCGGATCGTTGCCGATAGGCGCACGCGGGAGGAAACTCCCCGGCTTCGCACAGCGGTCGCCGAGGCCGGTTTCGGCAAATCCAGCTGGCGCGAAATGTCTGGCCGACTGGCCGAAGCCTTTTTCATGGCGATGCTTGCACTTAGGGCCCACCGGCTGCGCACCTTCCTCACAATGCTCGGCATCATCATCGGTATCGCCTCGGTCGTCAGCGTCATCGCGCTTGGCGAGGGATCGCAGCGCAAGGTCCTGGCAAACATCAACAGCCTTGGCACGAACACGCTGGAGATTTTCCCCGGCAAAAGCTTCGGCGATATGCGGTCGGGGCGCATAAAGACCCTGGTCGTCGCGGACGCCGACGCGCTGGCGAAGCTCACTTATGTCGCAGCCGTCACACCGACTGTCTCGACGAGCAGTACCGTGCGCTTCGGCTCAACGGAAGCAAATGCGCTGATCAACGGCGTTGGTGACGCCTATTTTACGGTGAAGGGATCAAAACTGGTCGCCGGCCGTCTGTTTGACGCTGACGGTATCAGGCGCATGGCGCAGGACGCCGTGATCGATCAGAACACCGCAACGACGCTGTTTACCGACAAAGGTCTCGACCCGATCGGGCAGACGATCTTCGTCGGCAAGGTGCCTGTGCGTGTCATCGGCGTCATTGCCTCCCAACAGGGCGGCTTCGGCTCCAGCGACAATCTTTCCGTCTATCTGCCCTATACCGGCGTGCAGGCGCGCTTCCTCGGCGATATGTCGCTGCGCAGCGTCACCGTACGCGTCGTGGACGATATCGAAAGCTCAACAGCCGAAGCGGCCGTGACGCAGTTCCTGGAGCGCCGCCACGGCACCAAGGATTTCTTCATTCTCAATACCGACGATATCCGCCAGACGATCACCACCACGACCAGGACAATGACCCTCCTCGTCTCGGCGATCGCCGTCATCTCGCTGCTTGTCGGCGGCATCGGCGTCATGAACATCATGCTCGTCTCGGTATCCGAGCGTATCGCGGAGATCGGCGTGCGCATGGCCGTCGGTGCAAGGCGCCAGGACATCCTGCAGCAGTTCCTGATCGAGGCCGTGCTGGTCTGCCTCCTCGGCGGCGCTTTCGGCATTGCCACAGCGCTCGGCTTCGGCGCCGCCTTCAATCATTTCGCGTCCAATTTCACATTGGTTTTTTCGGCGAGCTCGATCCTTCTCGCCTTCACGTGTTCGTGCGCCATCGGCCTCACCTTTGGATATCTGCCGGCACGCAACGCCTCGCGGCTCGATCCGGTCGCAGCGCTTTCAAGAGACTGATTATCAAGGGAAATTTTAGGGGTGCCCTCGGAGATAATCCGGCTTCGCCATTCGTGTTGGGGGCGTCATGGCGAAGCCGGTATGCGGGGCGATCAAAGCCTGCTCGAGCCAGGCTTGTGATCGACTGTGATACTACATCAGTCCGCGGCTCGAACATTTCTGAATGTTTCTGAAAGGAGGCATTTTCGAGAAATTTAGTGTCTCGGCTTTGCCAAAGGGCCGGCTTTATTTGGTAAGTTCTGTAACCTTATTATAATACTATCGTCCATTGAAACTTCCGAAAGTCTTACGCAAGTAAATCTTGTTTTTCTGCGAAACGCCAGTCGCAATTCGGCACTCGGTTCGAAAATGCGACCGAGTTGTGCCCACCGCGAAAACTTGGGCGAACGGACATGGCTTAATTCGCGGATTTACCGTCGGCGCTCTTAAATGAAACTACCTGCTCAAGCCCCGTAGGCTGCCGGTTTCGCACGGTGATTTCGCCGTCGAAGCGGGTGACGATCTCATGGGCAATGGCCATGCCGAGACCGGCGCCGGGAAAGGATCTTTGTCTTGCTATGTCGATGCGGAAGAAAGGCTCGAACACCTGATTGAGCCGCTCCTCGGGGATGCCGGGACCGGTATCGATAATTCTGACCACCGCCTTGTTGCCGAGATGCGTCACGGTGACCGTTGCCGATTGGCCATGCGTGGCGGCATTGATGAGCAGATTCCGCAATGCCCTGGTGACCGCCAGCGGCCCCGCAGAGATCAGCGCAGGTTCCAGCTCGCCGCTTTTGACATTCATGTGGATCGCCTGAAGCTCCTCGACGATTTCCTCTACGGCCGTATCGAGCCTAACGCGCTCCAGGCTGTCCTTGGAAATCTCTTCCCTCACCAGGCCAATCGCGCTGTCGGCGATCCTGTCGAGCTCCTCGAGATCGGCGAGCCATTTGCGCCGCTCTTCATCGTCCTGGATGAACTCCGCCCGCAGACGCATCCGCGTCATCGGCGTCCTCAGATCATGCCCGGCAGCCGCCACGAGCCGCATCCGGCTTTCCGTGGAGGCCTTCACTCGGGCCGACAGGCCGTTGAGCGCCTGTGCGGTGACCCGAATTTCACCCGGACCGGTTTCCGGTATATGTGGGAGCGTGCCATCCGGGTTGACTTCGGCCACGGCCCGCTCCAGCAGGCGAAGCGGTTTCATGATCTTCGAAGCCGCGAAGATGGAAACCAGCACGCTGCCGATGATGATAAGGCCGAGCCATCCGACAAGAATCTTCCAGCCTCCCGGCGGTGGACCATGTTGCGGCATCGGCGTGACGAGCCAGCTGCCGTCGGAGAGCTTCAGCGACGCAATCATCTCGCCGGTCGATTGGCGCGATATGATCGCCTCGCGCATGCTGGAAATCCGAAGCAGCGCCTCGACCAGAAAGCGGGACAATTCTTCATCGCGCGGACCGTCGGCAGGCTTGGGAGCGACAATCAACCCCGCCGCGGCAGCCATGGCCCGGTCCTTCTCGGCAAAGGCGGCCAGAACGGCGAGTTGCCGTGCCTCCGGCTCGATCATCATGTCCGGCCTGGGTCCCCGCATGACAAGGCTTGCCACGAAAGACGATGAAATGACGACCAGAACGATAGCCGTCAGCAGGAGCAGCGCCAGACGCGCACCGAGGGATTTCATGGATCGCCCTTGACCGCCGTCACCGGTACGACGAGCTGATAGCCGCCATTGCGGACCGTTCGGAAGACCGGCTCCTCAGCGGTTTCGCCGAGCTTCCGGCGCAGCCGGCTCATCAGGACATCGATCGAGCGGTCGGCGGGATCGCGATCACGCCCCTGCGTCAGGTCGAGCAGCTGATCACGCGACAAAAGCCGCCCCGCCCGCTCGAGGAAGGTCTTGAGCAGATCGAATTCGGCGCCGGTCAGCGGGATCACTTCGCCATTCTCCCTGGTCACCCGGCGGAGCTGCGGATCAAGGGTCATATCAGCGAAAAGATACCGCCTTTGTTCAGGCTCGGAAGACATGTCCTCGTTGGTACGACGCAACACGGCACGAATGCGGGCAGCCAGCTCACGCGGATTGAACGGCTTGCCGAGATAATCGTCAGCGCCGATCTCGAGGCCGAGAATCCGGTCTATATCTTCCTTTAAGGCCGTCAGCAGAATGACCGGAACGCGCGGGCGCCTGTTGCGCAGGTCGCGGCAGAGATCGAGACCTGATCCGTCCGGCAGCATGACATCCAGAACAAGCAGATCGGGGGAGCGCCGATTGAGGGAATCATTGCAGCCGCGGAGGTCGCTTGCCGTCGACACGCGAAAACCCTGCTCCTCGAGATACCGGCTCAGCAGCGAGCGAATCTCGTGGTCGTCATCGACGATTAAAATATCCGGTGCGGCGATAACAGTCATGGGCTTCATTCCGTTTCTCAACTCTTATACGAACTATCAACTCCATGAAAAGACGGGTTTTGCGGCGCCAATACGGAATTTCTCGCGCCGGAAATGTTGGTTTACAAAATTCCCGACAATAGAAATGTTCAGCAACAAAATCGCATTCATGACGGGGGAAAACGCCTCCGGTGAGATCATCCGCACAGCATATCACGGTTCGGAAAAGTACGATCGGCCGATAGTCACGGCAATGCGCGCTGGATCGGCGGGATCCTGGGCTCAAGGCATCACGCCGCGCGCAGCCATTCGACACTCCAGGCCGAAAGCCGCCCTTCGATGGCGCCGCTGTCCATCATGATCCGAATTTCGATAGGCGCACGCGGATTGGTGACTTCGACGGGCACTGCCGCTTCGAAAGAGGCGGTACCCTGCGGGCAGACGCGCAGCTTGCCAAGCAATTCCGCAGCATGAACTTCCACGGTGAAAATCTGGCCGTGGCAATCCTCGTCGACGTCGAAGAAGAATTTGGCGTTCCAGCGGCCGGTCGGCAGATGAAGCTAGGGGGGCCACAGATCAGGCAACGCGCGCGCCCGGTCGCGACCAACGGCGAACCGGTCGGATCGCTATCTGCTAGCCGAAGAGCATGGGATCGAACGATTTCAGGAAACGGTTGGCGACCATCTCGATCGCACGCGCACCGAACTTGCGAAGCGCCGAACTGCGCATGAATAAGGCCTTCAACGAGAACAGTCGCAGCGGCCTTCGAAATAGTCGAAGGGCGCACCCGTCAAGGTGCGCCCTGCTATCAAACTATGAAAAAAGTTGAAGGTGGAACCTGCAATGCAGCGGCTATTCGCCGAAGTTTTGCCGGATCAGCCTCAGCGCCAGCCTCTATTTCGACAATTTCCTCGCTCGTAAGCCCACAGGTTTCGGAGAGATCACCGATCGTGTAACCGATGGTTTCGCGAGACTGTCGAACGGCATCGGCGATTTCTTGATGGGGAACTGTAGAAGCCTTTGAACTATCGAGATTGTTCGGAGTAATGGACATGAAATTTCTCCTTCCAAAGTCCGCCGGCAAATCAAGTGCCGGGTGAAGGCGGCTGTTGCAGCCAAGCAGCATCTCGGCCTAAACACGCGGCCGAATGCTCGCTCAATATAGGCATCAATGCGGCACTGGCAAGCGTGGAAGCGCATAGCTGCCAATCCCACAGATCTCGGCTCGTCTGACGCCCTGGAAGGATGATCGGGAGCGTCACACGCTGTGGTCACAGCCCGACCGGGTATACAGCCGATCGACTGGCAATCCTCGCCGCTGCCGAGGTCCGTTCCGGCGGGCAAATTTGCCGAGGAGGTGACCTACCCCAGCGCCTGGCTGGCCAAACCGTAGGTCAGCGGCTTTCCATCGGCAGGCGGACGCCCGTCCCCGTGCAGCCAGACCTGTCGCAGCGACATGCTCGTGACGGTGTCGTGGATCGCAAGTCCGGATCGCATGAGAAATTGCGGGAATGGACCGGTCTGCTGGCGGGTATCGAGGCGCAGGAAGCCGCCGGCGCGTTCGGCGACATACGGTCGAACAACGGCAATCGCCTCTTCGTCGCCCATCGCCACCACGGGGCCGATCACATGGCCGCGCCCGAAGCGGCGACAGAGCGCAAAGGCCACCATATTGTCACCCTGGACAAGCGCCAATCCCTCCGAGATGGCGATGAGACGTTGCAACAGGAGCGTGCGGTCCGCGCCATAGGCGGCCAGATCCAATGCAGCGACCTCTGCCAGGTCGGCCTCGACGATCGGGCGCAGTCGCGTGCCCGGCGGCAAAAGCTCGGCAGGCGGCGCGATTGCCTCGCCTTGGCACTGGTAGACGACCTGCTCGGCATTAAAGCCGAGAGACTGATAGAGCCGCTTGGAGGAGCGGGTCGCGTTCAGTCCAAGTGGGCGCGAGCCGGTCTGCGCGATGATATGATCCATCATCCAGCGCCCCGTTCCCAGCGCCTGCAAACGCGGCGAGGTGATCACCATGCCGATGGTGGCGAAATACGGCCCGAAGTCGAAAAGCATGGCGGAGCCGAGCACACGACCGATCGAATCATGCGCCACGATCCCTTGACCCAGCTCGCGGACGATCTGCCAATCCTCCGCTCGATGCGGCCAGCTTACCGACAGCGACAGAGCATGCAGGGCATCGACATCGGCCTTTGCGATATCCCCCATGGTCAGCTCAAACGATTCCAGTTGGATCGAACTGGAATTAGTCATGACACTCCCCCATTCTCGCAGGCACATTAGAGGTGATCCGAATTGCTGCCGGGCTCGGTTTGAATTCACAATTTGCAGGCAACACTGCCTGTATCGGTTGTAGCGTCGCTTACGCAACAGAATGCGCTTGAGAGCCCCACAAATACGGAAGATTCCACCAAAGCTGCAACACTTTCAGCAGCCGGTGACATTGCGGCATATTATGTTGATGAAAGCCATCTTGGCGGCGTGGCTACGGGCAAATCAGGATATTCCAGTGATTGAAATGACTCCGGATCAGATTCTTGAACGGCTGGTGGCCTTTCCATCCGTCGTCGGCACGCCGAACCAGGCGATCGTCGGCTGGATTGCGGACTATCTCGAGCAGGCCGGCGCGCGCGTCACCCTGCTCGCCGGGCCGGAAGGTGATCGCTCCAATCTGTTCGCCACTGTCGGCCCGGCCGATCAGCCGGGCTATCTGCTTTCCGGCCACATGGATGTCGTGCCCGCGGGCGAGCCAGGCTGGACGAGCGATCCATTTTCGCTGCAGCGCGACGGCGAAAGGCTGACGGGACGCGGTACCAGCGACATGAAGGGCTTTCTCGCCTGTGCGGTCGCCGCGCTGCCGGCAATCGCACGGCGACCGCTCGAGCGCCCCCTGCATCTGGCGTTTTCCTATGATGAGGAGGCCGGATGCCGCGGCGTGCCGCACATGATCGCCAGGCTTCCCGATCTCTGCGCTCCGCCGTTGGGATGCATCATCGGCGAGCCGAGCGGCATGCGCGCCATTCGTGCCCACAAGGGCAAGGCGGCAGCCAGAGCCGCGATCGGCGGCCGCGCCGGTCATTCCTCGCGCCCCGATCTCGGCCTTAATGCCATCCACGCGATGGCAGAAATTCTCGACCAAGCCGTCACGACCGCCAGGCGTCTGACAAAGGGACCGTTCGACGAAAATTTCGAACCGCCCTATTCCTCCTTGCAGGTCGGCACCATCCACGGCGGGCAGGCCGTCAACGTCATTCCTGATCAATGCACGATCGAGCTGGAGGCCCGCGCTATCGAAAGTGTCGACCCGGTCGGTCTGCTCGCCGAAGTCGAAGCTTGTCTTACCACTTTGACGGATCGCGGCTTTACCGCCGGTTGGGAGGTGCTCAGCAGCTATCCCGCACTATCGCTGGCCGCCGATGCACCTCTGGCCGGGCTGATGGAAGAGCTGACCGGACAGACGCCACTTGCCGCCGTCAGCTACGGCACGGAGGCCGGCCTCTATCAGGCCGCAGGCATGCCTGCCATTATTTGCGGCCCGGGCGACATCGGCCGCGCGCATAAGGCCAATGAGTTCATCGAACTCGCTGAGCTCACGGCCTGCGTGCGGATGATCGAAGCGCTCGGGAATCGTCTGGTTCTGTAGGCCATCACGATTGCATTGCAAGACCGCAAAAATCCGCATCGTTATGCGGTCACGCGACCCTATTTCGATGCATCCTGCCGTGAAGGGCACGGCAAGCTGGCTCAAGCAAACCCGAAGGAAAGCCATGGCCTTCTTATTCAATTCCGATGCCGAACGGGCCAAAATCTTCAAGGCCGCTTTCGCGCGCGAGCTGCCGGGCCTTCCTTTCATCACGGATGCTGAAAGCATCGACCCGGACGCTATCAAATATCTGATCACCTGGACTGCACCCGCCGACCTTGACCGTTATCGCAATCTGGAAATCCTGTTTTCCATCGGCGCCGGCGTCGACCAGTTCTCCCTTTCGGCCCTGCCCGAAAAGGTCAAGCTCGTGCGCATGGTCGAAGACGGCATCACCCGGATGATGCAGGAGTATGTGACGCTCGGGGTGCTCGCTATACATCGCGATCTTCCAGGCTATATCGAACAGCAGAGAGCGCAGAAATGGGCCGCCCGGCCCGTGCGCCAGGCGTCCGACCGGCGTGTCGGCGTGCTTGGCCTCGGCAATCTCGGTCTTGCCGTTCTTGAGCGCCTGTGCCCCTTCGGCTTCCCGCTTCGCGGCTGGAGCCGCTCTCCACGCAGTATCGAAGGGGTCACCTGCTATCACGGGGCCGATCAGTTGCCGGAGTTCCTGGCAGGCACCGATATCCTTGTCTGCCTTCTGCCGCTGACACCCGAAACGCAAGGCATCCTTAACGCCGATCTCTTTGCTGCCCTGCCGCCGGGGGCGGGCCTCGTGCACGCCGGTCGCGGCCCGCAACTCGATGCCGCAGCCCTGATCCGCGCGCTCGACGACGGTCATCTCTGCGGCGCTATCCTGGATGTCACCGACCCCGAACCGCTGCCGGCCGGGCATCCACTCTGGCATCACCCCAGGATCGTTCTGACGCCGCATGTCGCCAGCGTCACGCAGCCCGAGACTGCCGCAAATGCCGTCATCACCAACATCCGCCGCCACGAGAGCGGGCTAGAGCCCATCGGCCTCGTCGACCGCAGCCGCGGCTACTGATTACCCCTGAAAGGAACCGCATGTCCCTGCTGAAAGCCATCGATCCGACACCGACATTCGAGCCGAAGCAATCCAAGGCCCTCCCCGAGCGGCTGATTTCGGGCGATCCGTCCTTCAAGACCTGGGCGCAGGACAGCGCCCGCGACGGAACGGTCAATACCGGCATATGGGAAGCGACGCCGGGTGAGACCCGCTCGATCAAGGGAGAGACTTTCGAATTCTGCCATATCCTGCAGGGCGTTATCGAACTGACCGAGGACGGCGGCGCGCCGGTTACCTACCGCGCCGGTGACAGCTTCGTCATGAAACCGGGCTTCAAAGGCGTCTGGCGGACGATCGAGACCGTCCGCAAAATCTATGTCACCGTGACCGGATGACACGCGTTGCGGATCTTCCCGTTCTTGAAGCCGAACCAACCGTGCAGCTTCGCTGCGTGGCGCACTTTCAGGCACCAAATCTTGCGCTGAAACATCGGGGACAAACGGGATATTCCGTCGCGACATCGCGGACGCACGACCGAAACTGCCACGGCACAGCCGTTAGACTTGCTGGAACCGCTGGCAAGGAAACACTATGACCCTCAGTTTCGACCCAGACTCCCTCGATCTTCCGAGCGGACATTTCATCGCCGGCCGCTATGTCGCAGCAAGCGGTGGCATAGACGTCCACCGGCCTTCGGATGGTGTCGCTTTCGCGCAATGCCCGATCGCGGGAAGGGACATAGTCGATCAGGCCGTGGACGCGACCAATCAGGCCCTCAGGACAAGCGGCTGGGCCAGCCTTCGGCCGCGCGAGCGGACCAAGGCTTTGGTGCGATGGGCCGACCTCATCGAGGAAGAAGCCGTCACATTGGCGCGTCTGGAGGCCATATCCTCGACCCGGCCGGTCGGGCATCTCATCGCCGGCGACATTGCCGTAACAGCCGAGCAGATCCGCTTCTTCGCGGAATTCGCCGACAAGGAAGGCAGCGATCTCGTGCCGACCGACGGCAACAGCCTCGGCATGATCATGACGGAACCCTATGGTGTCGTCGGCGCGATCACGCCCTGGAATTTTCCGATTTCCATGGCGGGCTGGAAGATCGGGCCGGCACTTGCGGCCGGCAATGCCATCGTGCTGAAGCCATCCGAGATGACGCCTTTTTCGACGCTCCATATGGCCGAGCTTTCGGTGCGCGCCGGCATTCCCGCCGGCCTGATCAACATCGTGCTCGGCGACGGCCCGACGACGGGGGCTGCGATGACGGGCCATCCCGGCATCGGCAAGATCAGCTTTACCGGTTCGACCGCCGCAGGGTCGGCGATCATGGAGAATATCGCCCGCACGGGCATCAAGCCGATGACATTGGAGCTCGGCGGCAAGAGCCCGCAACTCGTCTTTGCCGACGCGGATATCGCGCTGGCCGCCGAAGCGATCGCCCGCAACATCCTTGCCAATGCCGGCCAGGCCTGCGTGGCCGGATCGCGGCTGATTGCCGAGCGCAGCATCGCCGCGCCGCTGGCCGAAGCGATCCTCGAGCATATGTCCAGGATCAAGCCGGGGCCGACCTGGGACGAGAACAGCCTCTACTCGCCCATCATCTCGGAACGCCAGATCGGACGTATCGACCGGATCGTCCAGGCCGCGATCGATGCCGGCGCGGAGTGCCTGACCGGTGGAACGCAATTGGGTCGACCCGGCTATTTCTACGCGCCGACGCTGCTTGCAAGTGTCGATCAGGCCTCCCCCGCCGTCACGGAAGAAATCTTCGGCCCGGTGCTGACCTTGCAGACCTTCGAGGAGGAGGAAGAGGCTCTCGAGCTTGCCGATCACCCGATCTACGGACTTGCGGCGGGTCTCTTCACACGCGATCTTTCCCGCGCCATTCGCGTCACGCGCCGCCTGCAGGCCGGCACCGTCTGGGTCAATCGCTACGGGCGTTCGCGCGACCATATTCTGCCGACGGGCGGCTACAAGAGTTCCGGCATCGGCAAGGATCTCGGCCGCGACGCCTATCTTGCCAACCGCCGCAGCAAGTCCGTGCTGATCAACATCTGAGGAACCGACCATGAAGACCTACAGGATCGCGCTTATCCCCGGCGACGGTATCGGCAAGGATGTTATCGACGCGGCATGGCAAGTCTTGGAGAGAGTGGCCGATAAGACGGGCTTCGGGCTGGAGCCGACGAGCTTTCCCTGGTCCTGCGCCTACTACAAGGAAACCGGGGCAATGATGCCTGCCGACGGCGTCGCGACGCTGCGCGGTTTCGACGCCATCCTGCTCGGCGCGGTCGGCTGGCCGGCCGAAGTGCCTGACTCCGTCTCGCTGCATGGCCTTCTTCTGCCGATCCGCAAGGCCTTCGAGCAATATGCCAATATCCGCCCTCACCGGCTGCTGCCGGGGGTTGAAGGGCCGTTGAAAGCCAAAGACTTCGACATTCTTTGCATCCGCGAGAATACCGAGGGCGAATATTCCGGCGCGGGTGGCCGCGTGCATCAGGGCACGGCGAACGAAGTCGCCGTCGAAACCTCGATCTTCACCCGCACGGGCGTGGAGCGCATCCTGCGCTTCGGCTTCGAGCAGGCGCGCATGCGGCGCGGCAAGCTCGCCTCCGTCACCAAGTCGAATGCGCAGAAATATTCCATGGTGTTCTGGGACGAGATTACTGCCAAGGTCGCAGCCGACTATCCCGACGTCGCTGTCACCAGCTACCATATAGACGCCATGGCGGCGCGCATGGTGATGGCGCCGGAGAGCCTTGACGTCGTCGTCGCCTCCAATCTGTTCGGCGACATCCTGACGGACCTCGGGGCCGCGATCCAGGGCGGGCTCGGCTTTGCCGCCTCCGCCAATCTCAACCCGGACCGAACCGCGCCGTCGATGTTCGAGCCCGTGCACGGCTCCGCCCCGGATATCGCCCATCTCAGCATCGCCAATCCGATCGCCGCCATCTGGTCGGCCGCCATGATGCTGGAGCATCTCGGCGAGAAGACTGCCGCCGACGCGATCATGGATGCCATCGCGGCGGCGACTGCGGCCGGCATCGGCACGGCTCTAGGCAAAGACAAGACCGACACCATTACCAAGGCCGTGCTGAACGCACTTAGCTGAACGACAAGGACGCAAGACATGATCGATCTCAAGGACAAGAGCCTGTTTCGCCAGCAGGGCCTGATCGGCGGAACCTGGCTGGATGCGGCCTCTGGCAAGACCGTCGATGTCATCGACCCGGCCTCGCAGACGGCTGTGGGTACCGTTCCCGATATGGGCGAAACCGAGACGCGGGCGGCGATCGAAGCTGCCAATGCAGCCTTTCCCGCCTGGCGCGCGAAAACCCATGCCGAGCGGGCGCAACTGCTCGAAGCTTGGCACGATCTGATGATCGAGAACTGCGACGATCTCGGGCTGCTGCTGACAAGCGAACAGGGCAAGCCGCTCGCCGAGGCGCGTGGCGAAATCCGCTACGGCGCGTCTTTCGTCAAATGGTTCGCCGAGGAAGCTCGCCGCATCGGCGGCAGCACCATCCCCTCACCGACGCCAGATCGGCGGATCATCGTGTTGAAGGAGCCCGTTGGTGTCTGCGGCATCATCACGCCGTGGAACTTCCCGAACGCGATGATCACCCGCAAAGTCGCACCCGCCCTTGCCGCCGGCTGCACTGTCGTCATCAAGCCATCCGACTTCACGCCCTATTCGGCGCTGGCGCTTGGCGTGCTCGCCGAACGCGCCGGTATCCCCGCCGGCGTCATCAACATCGTCACTGGAATGCCAACAGAGATCGGCAACGAGCTGATGCGCAACGAGATAGTGCGCAAGATCTCCTTCACCGGCTCGACCCGTGTCGGCGCCCTGTTGATGCGGGGTGCGGCCGACAGCATCAAGCGCCTCAGCCTCGAACTCGGCGGCAATGCGCCCTTCATCGTCTTCGACGATGCCGATCTCGACCTCGCCGTCGAGGGCGCAATCGCCTCGAAATTCCGCAATGGCGGCCAGACCTGCGTCTGCTCCAACCGCATTCTGGTGCAGGACAAGGTCTATGACGTCTTTGCCGAAAAGCTTTCCGCCCGCGTTTCCGCCATGAAGGTCGGCCCCGGTACGCAAACGGGAATCGACATCGGGCCGATGATCAATGCAGCGGCCATCGACAAGATCGAGCGCCATGTCAGCGATGCCGTCGAGAAGGGTGCGACGATCATCGCCAAGGCTTCAAATCTGCCGGAGGGCCGCCAATACGCCGCCCCCATCGTCCTGTCTGGTGCCACCACCAACATGCTGCTGGCAAGCGAAGAGACCTTCGGCCCGGTCGCGCCGCTCTTCCGCTTCACGACCGACGAAGAGGCGATCGCCATCGCCAACGGCACGCCGTTCGGCCTTGCTGCCTATTTCTATACGCAAGGGCTCAAGCGTTCCTGGGCCATCGGCGAGGCGCTGGAATTCGGCATGGTCGGGCTGAATACGGGCGCGATCTCGACGGAAGTGGCCCCGTTCGGCGGCGTCAAGCAATCCGGTCTCGGACGCGAAGGCTCGCAGGCCGGCATAGAGGAATATCTCGAGATGAAGACCTTCCACATCGGCGGGCTTGCCTGAAAGTCGCGCCCAAGCCGACTTGCAGCACGGACATCGTTGCAGCTTTCTTGGCGACAGGAATTCACGCAGGCTTCGTGAGAAGGCCCCCGGCCAAGGCATGGAATGTCTCGATGGCCTTCGGCAGCACATGCTGCGGATCGTCGCTGGCGGCGACCCAGAGAGCTGCATTGAGCGTAGCGCCGCTGAGAAGCCGGGCGGCCGCCTCCGCGTCGACCGGCTTGAGGACCTTTTGGGCGATCAGACGCTCCACTGTCCGTCTGGTTGCTTGAAGACAGCTGCTTTGACTGGGCCACTTTGACGGATCACCCAATACTGCAGGTCCATCGAGCAGAACGATGCGTTGGACCTCCGGAACGAGCGCCATCTCGATATAAGCAGCGCCTTCGGCGAGCAGGCCCTTCCAATCATCGCCTGCTCGAACGCCGACCCCTTGAGCGCGTAACGCCATTTCCGAGTCGATCTGATCGACAACCGCCGCCAGAAGCCCGCGCTTGTCACCGAAATTATGGTAAAGCGCGCCCCGTGTCAGACCGACCTCGGCGGTCAGCTCGTCCATGGAAGCGGCCGAATACCCTTTTTCGGCGAAGGCCTTTCGTGCGGCCACGATCAACTTGGCCCGGTTCTCTTCCATCGTCTCGACGCGTCGCTTCGCCATCTTGCCCTCGATTTCATATACGCGTCGTATATTAATTTGACATACGGCGCGTATGTCGGCTATTTCAGATACGCAACGTATATCAGATGATCCGACAGCGTGTGAAGCTCCCGGATCGCGCTGCGCTCATCGACAGCCCGTCAACGTCTATGAAGAGAGATCGGAAATGACCAAGCGCGAAGCAATCTTCCCTGCCAACCGGCACGCCCTTTACGAGGAACACGGCTACTCGGCCGCCATCCGATCCGCTGACCTGCTTTTCGTGTCAGGACAGGTCGGCAGTCGTTCCGATGGAACGCCCGAACCTGATTTCCAACTTCAGGTCCAGTTGGCTTTCGAAAACCTCAAGGCAACACTGGATGCGGCAGGCTGCACGCTCGATGATATCGTTGATATAACGACGTTTCATACCGATCCTGAAAACCAGTTCCCAACGATCATGGCCGCCAAACAGAAGATTTTCAGCGCGCCGCCCTATCCGAACTGGACCGCGATCGGCGTGAACTGGCTCGCCGGCTTCGACTTCGAGATCAAGGTCATTGCCCGCATCCCTTCAAAGGCGTGATTCCGGCGATCCGCGGCTATTGAAAACGATCGAGGGTCTTGTAGTACATGCCGACGAGCGGCAGGAACCAGGGCTTGCCGAAATGCCCGGGAACGGCGGGCCATTCCAGCCCCTTGACCGGGTTGCGATCCGTCTTGCCCAGGATGGCGTCGGCTATGATCATGCCCATATGCGTCGCCATCTGCGCCCCATGGCCTGAATAGCCCATCGCATACCACAACCCGTCGACGTAGCCGGCGCGCGGGAACCGATCCTTGGTCATATCCACCAGGCCGCCCCAGCAATAATCGATCTCGACCTTGGCGAGATGCGGAAAGATCTCGGCAAGGCTGGCGCGCAGGATTTCGCCGCTCTTGGCATCCGACTGCTGATCGGAGGTCGCCGAGAACCTGGCCCTGCCGCCGAAGATGAGCCGGTTGTCTGGCGCAAGCCGGAAATAATTGCCGATATTGAGCGAGGTGACGCAGGTGCGGTTGCCCGGCATGGTCGCGGCAACCTCCGCCTCCGTCAGGGGTCGGGTGGCGATGATGAAACTGCCGACGGGCACGATCCGCCGGCGAAAATAGCCGAAGATCCCCGGGGTATAGGCGCCGGTCGCGAGCAGGACATTGTCAGCCGTAAGCTTGCCGCGCACCGTCGTCAACTCGTGCTTGTTGCCGTTGATTCGCCTGTCGATCACCGCCGCATTTTCATAGACCACCGCTCCATGGCGGACAGCCGCCTCTGCAAGCCCGACTGCGTAGCGCCCCATATGCATCATGGCGCTCTTCTTCGACAGCATCGCGCCGTGAAACGAGGCCGATCCGATTTCGGCCTTCAGGTCGCTTGACGTCAGGAGCGCCGTATCCGGATCGATCTCGCGGTGAACCGCCTCGAAATTTCTGGCGATACCTTCGAAATGAGCCGGCTTCGACGCGAGCTTGAGCTTGCCGGCGCGGCGGAAATTGCAGTCGATCGCCTCTTCCTTGACGATCCACTCGACCGTATCGACAGCATCGTCGAAGGCTCGATAAAGCGCCTTGGCCCGCTCAACCCCGAGCTCCGCCTTGGCAGCAATGAAGCTGTGAGCGATGCCGTTGTTGAGATGACCACCATTGCGGCCGGAGGCGCCTGAACCGACCGTGTTCGCCTCCAGTACGACCACCTTGGCGCCGGCCTTGGCGAGCTGCCGTGCCGCGCCCAAGCCGGTAAAGCCGCCGCCGATCACCGCGACATCATAGTGACCTTCGATCGGCGCTGCACTCTGACCGGCAAAACGCGGCGCGGTATCGTGCCAGTAGGACTTGAACTGCATTGCCGTCTCCCGTCAGAGCCCGAGAACGCCGGGCAGGCCGGAAATGTCCTTGATCTCGGCGTATTCATAATAAGGGTTTGCGGGCTCATGGCCACGATTGACCCAGACCTTGTGCTTGATGCCGAGATCATAAGCCGACATCAGATCGTAGCGGAAGGAGGAAGAGCAATGCATCACGTCCTCCGGATTGCAGCCGAGCATGTCGAACATGTATTCGAAGGCTTTGAAGCGCGGCTTGTAGGCATTGGCCTGCTGTGCTGTGAAAACTGCGTGGAACGGCGCGCCGAGCTTTTCGACATTGTGCATAATCTGCTCGTTCATGGCGTTCGACAGGATGACGAGCGGAATTTCCTTGGCGACCTTCGCAAGACCGGCCGGCACATCCGGATGCGGACCCCAGCTCGGAACGGTCTCGTAGATGGAGCGGGCATCTTCGGCGTGGAAGGCGACCCCGTTCCTGCGGCAGGTACGCTCGACGGCATTATGGATTACTTCATTATAAGGCTTCCAGTCACCGAGAATTTCGTCCAGCCGGTAGGCGGCGAAGTTCTTGATGAACCGCGCCATGCGCGGCTGATCGAGCTGCTCGCCATAGATCTTCTGGGCCGCCTCGGCCATCTGGAAGTTCGTCAGGGTGCCGTAGCAGTCGAAGGTAATGTATTTTGGCCGGAACGTCGTCATGTCCTTGATCCCTTGCAGAATGCCGTGCTGGCGCTGATCTCGCCCCATCATAGGCAGCCTTTCCCCATCGGTTCACCGCATTTGCGCCGTCGGGAAGCAGAATGTTCTGTATGCTTGTCCTGCTTTGGCAGAGAGTTGCGCGCCTGACGCCTCCAGGCACCGTCATCTCGCCCAGTCGCGCCGCGTTGCCGGCATAAGATGCGGCGGGCGTATCGACGGACGGTGAAAGATACCGCTGCGGCTTCGTCGTCAGGACGATCTTCTTTCCTTGTCGGTCTATCAAAGAGATAAAGCAACAGACGGGAGAAAAGGCCTGTGCAGGCATCCGCGATCGACGTTCGCCCCCTCGACCAATCCCATCTCCCATCAGCCCTTGCCCTGTCGCGCCAGGCGAGGTGGCCGCACCGGCTCGAAGAGTGGCAAATGCTGCTCGAACTCAGCAGCGGCCTCGTGGCGATCGAAAATGAGAAAGTGGTCGCGACGATCTTCGTCACGCCCTACGGCGCCGACGTCGCGACAATCAACATGGTCATTGTCGACGAGGCCATGCGCGGGCGCGGCATCGGTCGGCGCATCATGCAGGCTGCTCTTGAGATCGTCGGAACCCGCGAGTGCCGGCTCGTGGCAACCGCCGAAGGCCTTCCGCTTTATCAAAGTCTCGGCTTCGAGAGGACAGGCGAGATCGTCCAGCATCAGGGGCCGTTGCGGGCCTGTATCGCGGCCGGGACGGTCGATCGTGCGACGTCGGCCGACTTCAACCACATCGTCGCTCTCGATCGTCTCGCCTATGGCGCGGACCGCACGGCGCTGCTGCAGGCATTGTTCCACACCGGTCGTCTAGCCGTCTTGCGCAAGACCGACGGCCTGCGCGGATATGCGGCGTTACGCGCCTTCGGGCGCGGCGAGCTCTGCGGCCCGGTCGTCGCGGAAACGGCGGCGGATGCCGAGGATCTGCTGAGCTTCCTGTTTGCGGCCCGACCCGGTGTCTTCATGCGCGTCGATACCGGGGCAGAAACCGGCCTTGCTCCATTTTTGCTCGAACACGGCCTTACCCATGTCGGCGGCGGCATTGCCATGCGCCGCGCCGCATCACCCGCTCCGTCAAACATTTCAAGCGTTCACACATTTGCCCTGGCAAGCCAAGCCCTGGGTTGAAGAGAGATATCATGCTGAGCAATTCCCTTGTCGAACTCGATCGCGCTCACCTCGTCCATCCGGTCGCCTCCTATCGCGGCCACGAGCGAGCCGGTGTGCGGGTCCTGAAATCCGCCAAAGGCGCTACCGTCACCGACGCGACGGGGCATCAGATGATCGACGGCTTCGCCGGTCTGTGGTGCGTCAACGCCGGATATGGCCATGAAAGCATCGTAGAGGCTGCCGCCCGCCAGATGCGCGAACTGCCCTATGCCACCGGCTATTTCGGCCTCGGCTCGGAGCCGGCCATCCGGCTTGCCGCCGAGCTGGCCGACCGTGCGCCGGGCGATCTCAACCACGTCTACTTCACGCTCGGAGGCTCGGATGCCATCGACAGCACGATCCGTTTCATCCGCTACTATTACCATTCGCTCGGCAAACCGGCGAAGGATCAGTTCATCTCGCTTGAGCAGGGCTATCATGGCTCCTCGACGGTGGGTGCCGGGCTAACGGCGCTGCCGATCTTCCATGCCGGTTTCGGTGTGCCGCTCGACTGGCAGCACAAGATTCCAACGCACTATGCCTATCGCAATCCCGTCGGCAGCGATCCGCAGGCGATCATAGCCGCCTCCGTCGCCGCGCTGCGCGCCAAGGTCGAGGAGATCGGCGCCGACCGAGCGGCAGCCTTCTATGTCGAGCCGATCCAGGGCTCCGGCGGCGTGCTCGTACCGCCGCCCGGCTGGATGAAGGCGATGCGTGACGTCTGCACCGAGCTCGACATCCTCTTCGTCGCTGATGAAGTGATCACCGGCTTCGGCCGCACCGGGCCGCTCTTTGCCTGCTCCGATGAAGACATCGTCCCCGACCTGATGACAACAGCCAAGGGTCTTACCTCCGGCTATGTACCGATGGGCGCCGTCTTCCTGTCGGAGCGCGTTTACCAGACGATCGCCGATGGTGCCGGGTCCGCGGCCATCGGCCATGGCTACACCTATTCCGCCCATCCCGTCAGCGCAGCGGTCGGCCTCGAAGTTCTGCGCCTCTATGAAAACGGCTTGCTGGAAAACGGTGTCAAGGCGGGCGCTCGCCTGATGGCCGGCCTGCACGAGCTGGCCGCGCATCCACTGGTCGGCGATGTACGCGGGCGCGGCATGCTGGCCGCCATCGAACTGGTCGTCGACAAGGAGCGCAAGACGCCGCTGCCCGCGGCCGCCGATCCCTCCCGCCGTATATTCGATCGTGCCTGGGACAATGGACTTGTCATCCGCGCCTTCGGCAACGGCGTGCTCGGCTATGCGCCGCCGCTCTGCTGCACCGATGCGGAAATCGACGCGATCATCGATCGTACGCGCAGGACACTCGATCAGACGCTGGAAGATCCGGACGTTCGCGCGGCTCTCGCTTGAGCGCGGCGGCCGAAATACCGCTTTGCGCCCATATTCGCAATTTTGTGCCGCCACAGCTCCGCCATTCAGAGACTCCGGCAGGCCTTAACTGCGAAACTGGACGTGCTGCCACCCTCAGAGCCTAAAAAACGCGGATTTTGAGGAGATAGAACAGAACAAGCGGCAAGATCGGAACAGCATTTTCTTCTGCATTCAGTCGCGCGATCGAAATTGATGGCGCTCATTCGAGGACAGATACTTGGCCAAGAGCTTAGCGGATTTCAAATATTTCACCTTCGATGTCGTCGGAACGCTGATCGACTTCGAGGGCGGCATCAAGGAGTGTCTGGCTGGGATCGCTGAAGAGGCAGGTGTCTCCGTCGATGGCGAAGAGGCGTTGGCACTCTATCGCGCTGCGCGCTATTCCGGCGACGCTGGTCTTTTCCCCGATGATCTGGTCCGCGTCTATACGGTCATTGCGCCGAAGCTCGGCTTGCCTGCCGAAGTGAAATTCGGTGAACGGCTGCGCGATTCCGCTGGCAGTTGGAAAGGCTTTGCCGACAGTGCCGATGCGCTCCGCCGTCTGTCCAAGCACTATCGGCTGATTGCCATGACGAATGCCCGCCGCTGGGCCTTCGAACATTTCTCCAAGGAACTCGGCAATCCGTTCTATGCGGCATTCACCGCTGATGACACCGGCACGGAAAAACCCGATCCGGCCTTCTTCGAGCAGGTCTTCGCCTTCGTCGGCAAGGAGCAGGCCTCGAAGGACGACATTCTGCACGTCGCCCAAAGCCAGTATCACGATATCGGCATATCCCGCCAACTCGGCATGACCAATTGCTGGATCGAGCGACGCCATGCCCAGAAGGGCTATGGCGGCACCATCGAACCTCAGGAATTCACAAAGCCCGATTATCATTTCACCTCCATGGCAGGACTTGCCGAAGCAGCGGAGGCAAGCAAGGCCGCCTGACGGAGTAACGACCCGATACTGAGCCCGCCAAAGACGGGACGACAACTCAACTTCAACAAAAAGGGGAACGCAATGAACGACAAGATCACGAATTGGACCAGCGCAGACGATGCCATGGTCGAAAATGCCATCCGCCGTGGCGCAACTCGCCGCGATCTCCTGCAAATGCTGCTCGCGGGCGGCATCGCCGCTGCGGCCGGCGGGGCGATCTTCGGTCGAGCCTCCGCCGCCTTCGCAGCAACCCCGGTCTCGGGCGGTTCGCTGAAGGCGGCCGGCTGGTCGTCCTCGACCGCCGACACGCTCGATCCGGCCAAGGCATCGCTGTCGACGGACTATGTCCGCTGTTGTGCCTTCTACAATCGCCTCTCCTTCCTCGACAAGAATGGCGTCACGCAGATGGAACTCGCCGAAAGCATCGAAAGCGCCGATGCCAAGGTCTGGACCGTCAAGCTGCGCAAGGGCGTGACCTTCCACAGCGGCAAGACCCTGTCTTCGGCCGACGTCGTCTATTCGCTGAAGCGCCATCTCGATCCGGCCGTCGGCTCGAAGGTCAATGCCATCGCCAAGCAGATGACAGGCTTCAAGGCTGTCGATCCGCTGACCGTCGAGATCACGCTCGTCAATCCGAATGCCGACCTCCCGACAATCCTTGCCATCCATCACTTCATGATCATTGCCGACGGCACGACGGATTTCAGCAAGGCCAATGGCACGGGCGCTTTCGTCTGCGAGACTTTCCAGCCGGGCGTCCGCTCCGTCGCTGTCAAGAACAAGAACTACTGGAAGCAAGGCGGCCCGCACCTCGATTCCTTCGAGTTCTTCGGGATCGAGGACGATTCCGCGCGCGTCAACGCACTCATGTCGGGCGACATCCAGCTTGCCGCTTCCATCAACCCGCGCTCCATGCGGCTCCTGGACGGCCAAACGGGCGTGACGTTGTCGAAGACCACCTCCGGCAACTACACCGACCTCAACATGCGCCTCGACATGAACCCGGGCAGCAACAAGGACTTCGTTACCGGCGTCAAATATCTGCTGAACCGCGAAGCGATCCAGAAGTCGGCCTTGCGCGGCCTCGCAGAAATCGGCAATGACCAGCCCGTGCCCCCATCCAGCATCTATCACAATGCCGATCTGAAGCCGAAGGCCTTCGATCCTGAAAAGGCGAAGTTCCACTTCCAGAAGTCGGGCCTCTTCGGCCAGTCCATCCCCGTCGTCGCCTCTGATGCAGCAACCTCTTCCATCGACATGGCGATGGTGTTGCAGCAGGCCGGCGCGGATATCGGCATGAAGTTCGATGTTCAGCGTGTGCCCTCCGACGGATACTGGTCGAACTACTGGCTGAAGGCGCCGATGCATTTCGGCAATATCAATCCGCGTCCGACACCGGATATCCTGTTCTCCCTGCTCTATTCCTCCGATGCTCCGTGGAACGAGAGCCAGTACAAGTCCGCCAAGTTCGATAGCATGCTCATTGAGGCGCGCGGCTCGCTTGACCAGGCCAAGCGCAAGGCGATCTATGGCGAAATGCAGGTGATGATTGCCGAAGATGCGGGCACCGCTATCCCGGCCTATATCTCCAACGTCGACGCGATCTCCTCGAAGCTGCATGGGCTGGAAGCCAATCCGCTCGGCGGCATGATGGGTTACGCCTTTGCGGAATATGTCTGGCTCGATGCCTGATCCCTGCCTTCGTACCCGGCCGGTGGTGCTTCGGTGCCGCTTGTCGGGTACAATGCCGGGAAACTGGCACATCCGCTCTCGCGATGGGGATCCGTCATGAACCGCCACGTTCTTTATCTCGTGTTCGGCCGTGTGCTCGTGGCCCTCGTCACGCTGCTCATCGTCTCGTTCACGGTGTTTGCGGCGACATCGATGCTACCGGGCGACGTTGCGCAGATCCTGCTCGGCCAGGCTGCCACTCCTGAAGCAGTCGCCGGCCTTCGCGCCGCCATGCATCTGAACGATCCGGCCATCCTGCGTTTCGTCCGCTGGCTTGCTGGCCTCGCCACCGGCGATCTCGGCATTTCCTATGCCAACAACATGCCGATCGCCGATCTGATCGGCTCGCGGCTCGGAAATTCCTTGAAACTGGCGGCGGCGACCACGCTGTTTTCCGTGCCGATCGCGCTCACCCTCGGCATTACGGCGGCGATGCTGCGCGGCTCGCTCTACGACCGCATCGTCACCATCATTTCGATCGGCGTCATCTCCGTGCCGGAATTCATGGTCGCCACCTCGGCCGTATTGATCTTCGCCGTCTATCTCAAATGGCTGCCGGCACTTGCCTTCGCCAACGAGATCCATTCCTTCGGGCAGATGCTACGCGTCTTCGCGATGCCCGTCATCACGTTGAGTTTCGTCATATCGGCGCAGATGATCCGCATGACGCGTGCCGCCGTCATCGAGACGCTGAACACGCCCTATGTCGAAATGGCGCTACTGAAGGGGGCGTCGCGCCGGCGCATGGTGCTGAAACATGCCTTGCCGAATGCACTGGGACCGATCGTCAACGCGGTGGCGCTGTCGCTCTCCTATCTGCTGGGCGGCGTCATCATCGTTGAAACCATCTTCAACTATCCGGGCATCGCCAAGCTGATGGTCGATGCCGTCGCCACGCGCGACCTGCCGCTGATCCAGACCTGCGCGATGATCTTCTGCGTGGTCTATCTCCTGTTGATCACCATCGCCGACATCATCGCCATTATGTCCAATCCGAGGTTGCGCTGATCATGGCCCTTACCGCCTTCACTCCCCGCAAGCTCGGCTTTCGCTTCAACATCGTCGGCATGCTCGGCTTTGCAGTCATTCTGCTATGGGCATTGGTGGCGATCTTTGCACCGCTGATCATCCCCTATTCGATCGGCGATATCGTCGACTTCGATTATTTCGGACCGATATCGGCCAAGTTCTGGCTCGGAACGGATTATCTCGGCCGGGATATCCTGTCGCGTATTCTCATGGGTGCGCGCTACACGGTGGGCATCTCGCTTGCCGCCGTTTGCGTCTCCTGCGTCTCCGGCGTCGCGCTCGGCATGATCGCGGCCGTCATCGGCGGCTGGTTCGACAGCGTGCTCAGCCGCTTTCTCGATGCTTTGAATTCGATCCCGAGCAAGCTGTTCGGCCTCGTCGTCGTGGCTGGTGTCGGCTCCTCGATCCCGGTACTGATCCTGACGCTCGCCGTCATCTACACGCCAGGCGCCTATCGCTTTGCCCGCGCGCTGTCCGTCAATATCAACACCATGGATTTCATCACGGTGGCCCGCGCGCGCGGCGAAGGCACGCTCTATCTCATTCGTTCCGAAATCCTGCCGAATATTCTGGCGCCGGTCATGGCCGATCTCGGCCTGCGCTTCGTGTTCATCGTGCTGCTCCTGTCCGGCCTCTCCTTCCTCGGCCTCGGTGTGCAGCCGCCCAATGCCGATTGGGGTGCGCTGGTGCGTGAAAACATCGGCGGCCTGCCCTTCGGCGCGCCTGCGGTGATCTTTCCGAGCATCGCGATCGCCAGCCTGACGATCAGCGTCAACCTGCTGATCGACAACCTTCCCCAGAAGATCCGGGACCGGAGCAATTGATGGCCAAACTCGTCGAAATCCGCAACCTGAAGGTCGAGGCAAAGACCGATTCCGGCCGTCGCGTCGAGATCATCCGCGGCGTCAGCTTCGATATTCAGGAAGGCGAGATCGTCGCCCTGATCGGCGAAAGCGGTTCCGGCAAGACGACGATCGCCCTGACCCTGATGGGCTACGCTCGCCCTGGATGCCGGATCAGCGGCGGCGAGGTGCTGCTTGCAGGTAAGGACATGGCGAGCCTGTCCGAAAAAACCAGAGCGAAGATCCGTGGCACGGAGGTTGCATACATACCGCAAAGTGCCGCGGCCGCCTTCAATCCGGCTCAGACCATCATGGAACAGGTGATCGAGATCACCCGCATTCATGATCTCATGCCGGTCGAAGACGCGAAAGCACGCGCCGTCGAGCTTTTCAAGGCGCTCAGCCTGCCCAATCCGGAGACGATCGGCGCGCGCTATCCGCACCAGGTATCCGGCGGGCAGTTGCAGCGGCTATCGGCGGCAATGGCGCTGATCGGCAATCCGAAGCTCGTGATCTTCGACGAGCCAACGACTGCGCTCGATGTGACGACACAGATCGAAGTGCTCAAGGCTTTCAAATCGGTCATGAAGACCGGCAGCATCGCCGGCGTCTACGTATCGCATGATCTCGCCGTCGTCGCCCAGGTGGCCGACAGGATCGTCGTGCTGAAGGGCGGCGAAATCCAGGAAATCGGCACGACCGAGCAGATCCTTTCCTCGCCTTCCCATCCCTACACGCGGGAACTGCTGGCCGCGTTTGAGCCCAAGCTCTACGCCTCGCCGGCGCAAGCAACCGCCGACAAGACGCCCGCCCTGCTCGAGGTCACGGATATCGTGGCGGGATACGGCCCGATCCAGCCGAACGGCCTGCCGACGGCGGTCGCGCTCAAATCCGTGAGCGTCAGGCTGGAAGCCGGCCACAATCTCGGCATCATCGGCGAATCCGGCTGCGGAAAGTCGACGCTTGCCCGCGTCATCGCCGGGATACTGCCGCCGGTCTCGGGAGATATCGTCTTCGACGGCAAACAGCTCGCCGCCGACGCCAGGTATCGCCGGCGCGAAGAGCTGCGCAGGCTGCAGATCGTCTTCCAGTTCGCCGACACAGCGCTCAATCCGGCCAAATCGATCGGAGATATTCTTGGTCGGCCGCTTGCCTTCTATGGCAACCCAAGCGCCAGGCAGCGCGAAGCCCGCATCGAGCAGCTGCTCGACATGGTGCATCTGCCGGCAGCCATCAAACACCGCCGTCCAGCCGAACTGTCAGGTGGTCAGAAGCAGCGCGTCAATCTGGCCCGCGCCTTGGCGGCCGAGCCGAAGATCATTCTCTGCGATGAGATCACCTCGGCCCTCGATACGGTCGTGGCGGCCGCCATCATCGATCTCCTCAAGGAGCTGCAGCGCGGGCTCGGCCTGTCCTATGTCTTCATCAGCCATGATCTTTCGACCGTGCAGGCGATCTGCGACGAGATCATCGTGATGTATGCGGGCGAGAAGATCGAGCAGCTTTCCTCCGCCGATCTCGCCGGCGGCGCCAAGCACCCCTATTCGAAATTGCTGTTCTCCTCGGTGCCGAAGCTCGACACGGGTTGGCTCGACGGCCTGCAGCAGGACGACGAGCTGATCCGGGCTTTCGCGAGCCGCTGAGATTTGCGAGTTAGACTAACGGCTCAACGCCGGTCAGACCGGAAACAGGCTTGTGAGCGGCATATGCGCCTTGACGATCGGCGATTTCAGCACGACGAAGCTGAAATATTTGTCGATGCCGATCTCCATATCGATCAGCCGCTCCATCGTCGTCTGGTATTCGGCAATGCCGGCGGTAACGAATTTCACCAGATAGTCGTAACCGCCGGAAACCAGATGGCATTCCACCACCGAATCCACCTTCTCGACCGCCGCCAGAAAGCGGGCGAAATCGATCTGGCGATGGTTCTTCAGCGTCACTTCCGTAAAGACGGTCAGTGTCTGCCCGAGCTTGGCGATGTTGATCTGGGCGGAATAGCCGGAGATATAGCCCTCGGACTGCAGCTTCTTGACCCGCATCAGGCAGGGGCTGGGCGAGAGATTGACCAGCTCGGCCAGTTCGACATTGGTGATACGGCCGTTTTTCTGCAGTTCGTAGAGGATCTTGATATCGATCCGGTCGAGTTTCATCGGCACGCTCCGGTTTGCGGATGGCAGAATGGCTGCCTTGCGGAATAATCTTTCGTCATTTTAAGCCGAAAGCTTCGCTTAGCAAGCGGAATCGGGCATGTATATCTCGATATAACGACGTAAAATCCGTGCTTTAACAGAAGAATTCGTAGTCTCGGCCCTGCACAGAAGGAAATGCTGTCTGATTGCGATCTGCAGCATTTGCGGATGAAAAGCTCGATTACAATGCTGGTCTGCGAACGGAGATTGCCATGCCCGCCCCCCTTCTTCACATCGAGACCACACCGACGTTGCCCGAGACGGCGGATGCGGTGGTCATCGGCGGCGGCATCGTCGGCGTCTTCTCCGCCTATTACCTTGCACGCCGCGGCATGAAAGTCGCACTTGTCGAGAAGGGACGGATCGGCGCGGAACAATCCAGCCGGAACTGGGGCTGGTGCCGGCAGCAGAACCGGGATGCTCGCGAGCTGCAGATGGCGACCAAGAGCCTGGCGCTTTGGGACGCATTCGCTGAAGAGAGCGGCGAGGACGCCGGCTTTCGCCGCTGCGGCCTGCTCTATCTCAGCGACAATGATGCGGAACTGGCCGGCTGGGCACGCTGGGGCGAGTTTGCCCGTAGCGTCGGCGTCACCACCCATATGCTTGACAGCAAGAAAGCCAGCGAATTCGGCGCGGCGACCGGCAAGGCCTGGAAAGGCGGCGTCTTTTCGCCGACCGACGGCACCGCCGATCCCTCTCGCGCCGCCCCCGTTGTCGCCCGCGCCATCATGGCGCTCGGCGGCAGCGTGCATCAGATGTGCGCGGCCCGTGGTCTGGAAACCACAGGTGGCCGCGTCAGCGCCGTGGTCACGGAAGCGGGGATCATCCGCACCGAAACCGTCGTCATGGCGGGCGGAGCCTGGGCATCGTCCTTCTGCCGGCAGCTGGGTGTTCGTTTTCCGCAGGCAGCCATCCGATCCTCGATCCTGTCCGTCGCGCCCGGAGCCAAGAGCCTTCCGGCAGCCCTCCATACGGCCGCCGTCTCGGCGACGAGACGAAGCGACGGCGGCTATACGCTCGCCATCAGCGGCAAGGCCCGCGTCGACCCCACCCTGCAGCAGCTTCGCTTTGCCCACTATTTCGTGCCGATGTTCGCCCGTCGCTGGAAAAGCCTGGCGCCGGGAGGCATGGAGGGATTGAAGGGCGGTCACGAGACCCTTTCGCACTGGCGGCTCGATCGGCCGACGCCGATGGAGCGCAACCGCATCCTCGATCCGCGCCCCGACCGCAAGCAGATCGACCTGACGCTTGCGCGGGCACGCACACTTCTTCCCGCCCTGGTTCAGACCCCCGTTTCGGCCGTATGGGCCGGCTATATCGACAGCACGCCGGATGGCGTGCCCGCGATCGGCGAGATAGCTGCAATCCCCGGCCTGATCCTGGCGGCAGGCTTCAGCGGCCACGGTTTCGGAATTGGCCCCGGTGCCGGACACCTTGTTGCCGACCTCGTTACGGGTGCAACGCCGATCGTCGACCCCAAGCCCTATTATCCGGATCGCCTGAACCGCTCCGCCTGGGGAAAAGTTGCCGATTTCTGACGGGCGGCGAGCCTCAGCCTAAGGGATAGGCGCATTTCTCGCGCCAGGCGACGGGCGTCATATCGGTGACGCGGCGAAACTCGCGGTTGAAATTCGATTTGGTCTGGAAGCCGGCCTCAAGCATGACTTCGGTCACCGGCCGATCGGTTTCAACAAGAAGACGGCAGGCCTCGGCAATGCGGTAGTCGTTGACATATTGCGAGACGTTCTTGGCCATCCGGCGATTGATGGCGCCCGAGATGCGGCGAGACGGTATGCCGGCTCTGCGGGCAAGGCGCTCGAGATTGAGATTGGCGTCGCGATAAAGCTTCTTCTCACCCATCAGCGCCTCGATGCGGGTAATCGTTTCTGCGTCTTCCGCCGTATCCGGAACCGGCGCAACGTCGACAATATCTCTCACGGTCGAATTCCGGCTGGCCGCGGCTGCTGCCATGCCGAGCATGAACAGGCCGAGAAGATTGGCGATGCTGAGGATCTTGCCGACATGAGCGCCCTGGGTCCATTCGAAATCGAACATGACAAGCGCGTCGATCCCCGCCGAAAAGCTCAGCGTCGCCGCCGCAAAGACGAAGGCTCGATGGGTCGGCTGAGCCGTCTCGAAGGAAGCAAGCGGCAGCACGTCGGGGCCGGCGCGCATCAGCCAGAGCAAGGCGCTGGCATAGCCGAGATAGATCAGGATCATCGCGATATCGATCGCCTCGGGCCAGATAATGATCAGCAGCGCGATGATCGCAGGCGGGAAACCATAGAGACCGATGCGCTCGGACCAGCGGCGCGGGCCAGCGGCACCGAGGTGCATGACACCTGCGACAACCAGTGACGGCATGATCGTCGCGAGCGCAAGCGTCAGGCGGCCGACGACCGGCAGATCGTAACCCCAGCGCAAGCCGACAAGGACCGACTGCACGCAGCAGAGTGCCAGCAGCACGAGGAAAGGTCGGTTGGTGGCCATGCCGTCATCCCGCCGCAGCATTGCCAGAAGCAGCAGCAGAAGCAGCAACGCGACGACGAACGGCAACGGCACGAACAGCATGAGACCCCTTCCACGATCAATCGTGATCGGCCGCACTATGACGTGACTCGCGACCTCAGGCGATCCAGATCGCGATCCCGGACGTCCTGAATCGTGATCGAGGTCGCATCCGCTGCCTTGAACGGCGATGTTGGCGACGAAACCCGCTGGAGACCGCGATGAGCGCCGACGCAAACATGGCTACCCGACTTCGTTCCCTGGCAATCGATCGCCCCGACAGCCCGCCCGCCGGCGCTGCGGCAAGCCGACGGCTCGCAATCCGCAGCCTCATTCTGGCGAGCGCGATCGCGATACCGGCAGCCATCGTCTGCCTGCCATCGAAGCTCGCCATCGATACACCAGTAAAGTACTCGTCTTCGATCGCGACCAGTTCCGTATCGCCTGCGACGGCAGACACATCATCGCGGAATGAAGACACCGTCGCAGCCGTACCCATCGCCAGCCTTCCCCAGGCCGTGATCGGCTCCGGCTATGTCGTTGCTGGGCGCATGATCACCTTGCGGCCCGAGGTTGGCGGCAAGGTCGTCTCCCTGCCACTGGATGTCGGGGATCATTTCATTGCCGGCCAAGTCATTGCAAGGCTCGATACGACGACGAGCGAGATCGAGCTGAAGATCTCAAGGTCACAGGCCGCCGCTGCTGTCATTGCCGTGCAGCGCAACCAGATTTCGCTCGCAAAGGCGCAAAGGACCCTGGCACGCACCAAGCAACTCGCCGATCGCGGCGCGGCGTCCCAGAGCAACCTCGACACGGACGAACTCGCCGTTCTGCAGTTATCCAATGATCTCGACAGCACAAGACAGGCAGCCGAGACCGCGCGGCTTCAGGTGGAGAGGCAGGAAAACACCATATCGCTCCATCGCATCGTCGCTCCTTTCGATGGCGTGATCGTTGCCCGGCTGGCTGGTCTTGGAGACATGGTCGCCTCGGGGACGGACGGCGGCGGGCCCAGAGATGGCATTGCGACGCTTCTCGATCCGGCTTCGCTGGCCATCGACGTCGATATCGCCCAATCCAACGCCGCACGCATTGAGGCTGGCCAGGCTGCGATCGCCGTTCTCGACGCCTTTCCCGACCGGCAATTCACGATGCGCGTGACAACGATCGTACCCGTTGCGTCGATGCAGAAAGGCACCGTGACCGCGCGTCTCGAATTCCTGACGGCGCCTTCGGGCGTGCTGCCGAACATGGCGGCCAAAGTGACGCTGAACCCACCGAGCCTTCAGGCGAAGGCCGACGAGAAAGGAAACTGAGATGGACGGCATTTTGATCAGCAACGTGCGCAAGGACTACCGGCTCGGACGCAACACCGTGACGATCTTTTCCGATCTGACCATGACGATTGCGCCGGGCGATTTCGTCGCCATCGTCGGACCGTCCGGGTCGGGAAAATCGACACTATTGAACCTGATCGGCGGCATCGATCGCCCGGACCAAGGCGAGATCGATTTCGAGCATGCCCGCCTCAGCCGGATGAGCGAAAGTGCATTGGCGAGATGGCGCGCGGCCAATGTCGGCTTCGTGTTTCAGTTCTACAATCTGATGCCGATGCTGACGGCGGAACAGAATGTCGAGCTGCCGCTGCTGTTGACGAGCCTCAGTGCGCGCCAGCGTCGCGAACGGGTCGAGACGCTTCTGTCCATGCTCGGCCTTGCCGACCGGCGACGGCATCTGCCTTCGGAGCTTTCCGGCGGCCAGCAGCAGCGCGTCGGCATCGCCCGCGCACTGGCAAGCGACCCGAAACTTTTGCTCTGCGACGAGCCGACGGGCGATCTCGATCGTGAATCCGCCGACGAGGTGCTCGCCATGCTGCGCATCCTCAATACCGAGCTTGGCAAGACGATCGTCATGGTGACGCATGACGACGCCGCCGCCCGTTCTGCCCGGCGTCAACTGCGGCTGGACAAGGGCAAATTCATCGAAGCGGAGGCTGCGTAACCGCCATGCATCGCTTGACGTTCATTCGCCGCGGCATGACGCGCAGACCGGTGCGCAGCGCGCTGCTGATCACCAGCATCGCCATCGCCTTCTTCATTTATCTCGTGCTGACGAGCTTCGAGCGTGGCTTCCTTGGCGGCGAGGTCGAGTCCGAGCGGCTCGTAGTCAGCAACAAGATCGGGGATGCCCTACCCCTGCCGATCAGCTATTACGACAAGATCCTCGCCCTGCCTGGGATTGCCAGCGCAACCTACATGGCGCGCAGCCGCGCAACCTATCGCACCCCAAGTAATTTCCTGGGGCTGACGGCGGTGGAACCCGACAGTTTCCCCGCCTTCATCGGCGACGAGTACGATATCTCCGCCGAGACTCTCGCCCGCTTCCGCCAAACCCGCAACGGCGTCATTGCCGGGCGAAGCATCGCCACCCAGGAAGGCTGGGTGGTCGGGCAGAAAATCACGCTGAACACGTCAAGTTTCTTCAGGGCCGATGGCAGTTCGGACTTCGAGTTCGAGATTGCCGGCATATTGGATGGCCGAAAATCCGCCGATACGCATTTTGTGATGGCGCGCTACGACTACATCAATTCGGAGCGCAGCGTCGATCGCGATACCGTCAGCAACTTCGGCGTCCTGCCAAGGAGCGGCGCGCATGCCGACGACGTCATCAAAGCAGTCGATACGCTCTTTGCCAATTCCGCCTATCAGACCCGGACGCGAACCGAGGCTGAATTCATGAGGGATTTCATCGCGCAGTTTGCCGATATAGCGACCATCGTGCGGCTGGTGGTCGGCGTCGCTTTCGTCACCATTCTGATGATCGTCGCCAATACCATGGTCTTCGCTATTCGCGAGCGAACGAAAGAAATCGGCCTGTTAAAGGTGCTGGGCTTCTCGCGCCGCTTCATTCTCGGCAATGTGCTCGCCGAGACATTCAGTCTGTTTGCAGCCGGCCTTGGCCTTGCGGTCTGCCTTGCCTATGCCGCGATCATCCTGCTGCGGGAGCCGCTGCACACGGTCGTGCCGGACATGTCGCTTGCCCCTGCAACCGTGCTGCAGGCCATCGGCCTATCCGCCGTTCTGGCGGTAGCGACTGCCGCAATACCGGCTTACGGCGCCATGCGAGTGCCTCCCCACGCAGCCCTGAGAGAGAAGTGACGACGATGACGACTATCATCAACCAGATCCTTGCCCTTACCGCATCCAATCTGAAATCGCTCCATCGCCGCAAATGGATGTCGTTGTCCCTGGTGTTTTCGGTCGCCATGGTCGTGACCGTTCTGCTCGGCTTCCTGGCAATGTCGAACGGCTTCCGGCTATCCCTCATGCAGGCAGGTTCCCCGGACATCGCCATCGGCCTTGGCAAGGGTGCCGCAACGGAGCTCGGGAGCCGGATCGACATCTCGCAACTTCACTATCTGGACGGTGCAGGCGGTTTCGCGACCAATGCCAAAGGCGTGGCGCTGATATCGCCGGAAATGGTCGTGCCCGTCGATATCCAGCAAAAATCCGGTGTTTCTTCCGCCACATTGTCCCTGCGCGGCATCGGTCCATTTGGCCTCGATGTGCGACCGAACGTGCGCATCGTCAGCGGCCGCACATTCACACCCGGCACCAGCGAGATCGTTGTCGGCCGCCGGCTCAGTCTCGATTACAAGGGGCTCGACATTGGCGAGAAACTGACGCTCGGCACATCGAAATGGACGGTCGTCGGCATCTTCGACGCGGGCGGATCTGCTTTCGAATCCGAAATGCTGGGCGACCTTGGCGTGGTCCAGACGCTGTTCGACCGGCCCAACCAGATTCAGAGCATCCGTGTGAAACTCGCTTCGCCGCAGGCCTTGCCCGCCCTGCAATCCATGGCGGCCGGCATGCCGCAGATCGCATTGACGCTGCGCTCGGAGCAGGACTATTTCGCAGCGCTCGCCGAACGCACGTCGAAGCTCATCCTTTTGCTCGGCTGGCCGCTCGCCGTCATCATGGCTGTGGGCGCTGCGGTTGGCGCTATGACCACCATGTCCAGCTCCGTGTCGGATCGCAGCACCGAGATTGCCACGGCGCGGGCGATCGGCTTCAGCCGGCGTGCCGCCTTTGCCAGCACCTGGATCGAAGCGATGATCCTGACTGCGCTGGGCTGCCTGAGCGGCATCGCCATTTCCTATCTCGTGCTCAACGGTTGGAGCGCATCGACGATAAGCCTCGATCGCACGCAGATCGGATTCCAGCTGATCCTTTCGCCGCCCCTCATTGGCAAGGCCGCAGTGCTGGCGCTGGCCATCGGCGCGATCGGCGGCGCCGTTCCCGCCATCGCCGCCACTCGGATCCCCTTGCGATTGGCGATGAGCGGCAGAACATGAACCGCAATGCGAGCACACCGCTCGGCTATCTCTTTGCCTTTGCCTTGGATATTTTTCGTTCGGCTGCGAGTAGAAGGCCCTTGAGTTCCGGTTCGCGCACACGGCTCGCCGCTTCGATGAAGGAAACCCATTCGCTGCGGCGCTGGCCACGTTCGGGAAAGTCCTGGAAAATCTGTGCGACCTCAAGCAGATGCAGCTCGACCACGCAAGGAACGTCCTTGCCGTCGTCAAGCTGCTTTACATAGGTGAAATAGCCGAAAGGCTTCTTCTTTACCTTTCCGCGCACGCCGGCTTCCTCAAACGCCTCGATGGCCGCTACCTCATGCGGCTTCTTGCCCTTGATCGGCCAGCCTTTGGGAACAACCCAACGGCCACTTTCGCGGCTGGTGACGACCAGGACTTCCGGTGCATCGCGCTCGGCAGACTTTCTGTAGCAGATGGCTGCATATTGCTCATAGGCGCGGCCGCGAAACAGCGCATCGGTATGGGAGGCGAGTTCGGACAGAAAGCTCCCCGAACGCTTCAAGGCTTTTTCCTGCGCTGAGATGGAAGATGCCATGCCCTCGGCTACCCGTAATAATGTCGCCAGAAGCAAGGCCAGCCCAAAGCCGGTCGGCGCGCGCTCACAAAGATTTTCTGCGACACGCTGCTCTCCTGTCCTGCATGCGACTCTGCCGAAATTCCCAACTCTCAACCCCATGCTGTGAGCCGTTGGCGTGACAGTTTTATGAAGATGGCTGTTAATTGATATGGCGAGCCCTGCAGCGATCGTCGGTCTGCGCCTGGTGTGACAATGCGGCCACGCAAACTGAAAACGGCCCCGTGAAGGAGCCGTTTTGCATTGTGGAGGATTGGCAAAAGCCTATTCGGCCGCCTGCAGCGCCGGCACCTCGATCTCTTCACTCAATTGCCCGGCCATGGCCGCGGCGAACTTCGTTTGATCGAGCTCATTCTCCCAGCGGGCAACGACGATGGTGGCCACCGCGTTGCCGACGAAGTTGGTCAGCGCGCGGCATTCCGACATGAAGCGGTCGATGCCGAGGATCAGGGCCATGCCGGCGATCGGAACCGAAGGCACGACTGCAAGCGTGGCGGCAAGTGTGATGAAGCCCGCACCGGTAATGCCGGCCGCACCTTTCGAGCTCAGCATGGCCACGAGCAACAGCAGGATTTGGTCACCAAGCGCCAGCGGCGTATCGGTCGCCTGCGCAATGAAGAGCGCCGCCAGCGTCATGTAGATGTTGGTGCCGTCGAGATTGAAGGAATAACCCGTCGGAATGACGAGGCCGACGACGGAGCGCTTGCAGCCCGCGCGTTCCATCTTGTTCATCAGGCCGGGCAATGCGGCTTCCGACGAGGAAGTACCAAGCACCAGCAGCAGCTCTTCCTTGATATAGCGGATGAGCGCCAGGATCGAGAAGCCGTTGTAGCGTGCAACGGCGCCGAGCACGACGAGCACGAAAAAGATGGACGTCAGATAGAAGGTGCCGATCAGGAACGCCAGGTTGGCGATCGCGCCGATACCGTATTTGCCGATCGTAAAGGCCATGGCACCGAAGGCACCGATGGGAGCGAACTTCATCAGCAGCGCAACCATGCGGAAGATCGGCGTGGTCAGTGCCTGCAGGAAGTCGGTAACCGGGCGGCCGCGTTCGCCGGCGGCACCGAGCGCGATACCGAAGACCACCGAGAAGAACAGCACCTGGAGAATATCGCCCTTGGCAAAGGCGCCGACGATCGTATCCGGGATGATGTTCATCAGGAAGCCGACGACCGAGGCATCATGGGCCTGCGCCGCATAATTGGTAACGGCCTTGGTATCCAGGGTTGCAGGATTGATGTGCATGCCAGCGCCCGGCTGCACGACGTTGGCAACGATGAGGCCGACGATAAGCGCCAAAGTCGAGAAGGTCAGGAAGTAGATGAACGCCTTGCCGACGACACGACCGAACTTCTTCAGGTCCGACATACCGGCGATACCGGTCGTGACCGTGAGGAAAATAACGGGCGCAATGACCATGCGCACCAGCTTGATGAAGGCATCGCCGAGCGGCTGCAGCGATGTGCCGAGCTGCGGATAATAATGGCCGAGCAGGATGCCAGCAGCAATGGCGGTCAGAACCTGCACATAAAGATGCCGGTAAAAGGGAAGTTTCGCGCGCGTTTCGGCGGCGGCGATGGGAGCAATCATGATGTCCTCCTTTAAGCCCAACCGATTTCTCGGCCCTCCGGGCGACGACTAGAATTCAACAGCCTCCGACTGTTAGGCTTTTCACTGCAACGAGCGTGCCAAATGGGAGGACCAGAAGTAACTATTTGATTTTTCAAGATTTAAGAACCCGCCGCGATAACACCCCTCACAACATGTGCGAAAATCCGCACATCCCGAATTGCGGCGCGCGCGAAATCGTGCACAATATGAGGAATGCTGCAGCGCCCGACCACGGAACGATTTCTGACGCCAGAGCAACTGGGCCGCCGCTCCCGCCGGGTCTGGTTTGTCTTTGCGTTCTTGTGCGCAGCCGTCATCGCAGCCGCCTTGTACGGCGCCAGCTTCTACGGCCGCCTCTCCGCCATCGAGACTTTGCAGAGGCAAGGACATACGGATGCGAACCTCAAAGTGGCTCTCTTGCGGGCGGTGCTTGAGCGACCCCGTGCGCTGCCCCTATTGTTGGCCGACGATCAGCAGGTGCGCGATGCGCTTGCCGGGCGACAGGCCGATGATGTCGCCGCCCTTGACCGCAAACTGGAAAGCCTGGTCTCTGGAACGAGCGCCGCGGTTCTCTATGTCACCGGCCGAGATGGCGTCGCGATGGCCTCCAGCAACTGGCGAGAGCCGCTGAGCTTCGTCGGCAACGACTATTCGTTCCGAGACTACTTCCGCAAAGCCATGGAGACGGGAACTGCGGAACACTACGCGCTTGGCAACGTCAGCAATCGTCCCGGCCTCTATATCTCCCGGCGCGTCGGTGACGCCGATTCCGCGCTCGGCGTCGTCGTGGTCAAGATGGAGTTCGACCAGCTGGAGGCTGATTGGAGCGAGACCGGACGCCCGGCCTATGTCACCGACGAGCGTGGCGTCGTCCTGATTACCAGCCTGCCCTCCTGGCGTTTCATGACGACAGCACCATTTTCGCGTGAAGAGGCCGCGACCATCCGCAAGAGCCTGCAATTCGGCGCAGCGCCCCTTTCGCCGCTGCCGATCAGCCGTCCGCAAGCAGTAGGGCCGGATGCGGCCATTGTACGCGCCGTTTTGCCCGGCAGCAGCGCCGCCGAGTATCTGCGGCTGACGACCACGATCCCATCGACACCCTGGCAGCTCGGCTACCTGATCCCGACCGATCAGGCGGTCGCATCGTCCGTAAGGGAGACACGCTTTCTCACCTTGACCGTCCTGCTGCCGATCCTGGCGTTCGCCGCTTTTCTCCTGCGCCGCCGCGACGTCTCCGCCATGCAGATCGCCGTCAGCAGGATCGCCCGCGAGGAGTTGGAGCGGCGCGTTCTGGAGCGCACCGAGGATCTCAGTCGCGCCCGCGACCGTCTGGAAGCGGAA
The DNA here is from genome assembly GCF_051811145.1 of Rhizobium sp. 11_C7_N12_5. NCBI lineage: Bacteria > Pseudomonadati > Pseudomonadota > Alphaproteobacteria > Hyphomicrobiales > Rhizobiaceae > Rhizobium > Rhizobium sp. 11_C7_N12_5. Next base: position 862,118 of record NZ_JBPWPY010000002.1, on the reverse strand, counting down.
ATTGCCGACCATCGTGCAACGGAGGCGAAGCTCCAGGGCGTGCAACAGGATCTCGTGCAGGCCAACCGTCTCGCCATTCTCGGCCAGGTCGCAGCCGGCGTCGCCCATGAGATCAACCAGCCGGTCGCGACGATCCGCGCTTACGCGGAGAATGCACATATCTTCCTCGACAGGCAGCAGACCGCGCCGGTCAAGGACAATCTGTCCGCCATCGCGGCGCTGACGGAGCGCATCGGCGCCATCACCGAAGAGCTCAAGGCATTTGGCCGCAAGGGCAGGACCGCGCCGGAGCCGGTGGACCTCAGAAGCGCGATCGAAGGTGCGGTCATATTGCTGCGAAGCCGGTTCGCCGGCCATCTCGATGCTCTGAAGATCGAGCTGCCGCCGGTGGGGCTCACCGTCGTCGGCACGCGGATCCGGCTGGAGCAAGTCCTGATCAACCTCTTTCAGAATGCCCTGGAAGCCCTCGAGGGCCAGGATCGGGCAAAAGTCGAGGTCTCGGTGCATGAGACATCCGATGATGTCGAAATTGTCGTCTCTGACAACGGCCCTGGCATTCCAGCGGCAATCCTCGACTCGCTGTTTACGCCGTTCAATACCTCGAAGGAAAAGGGTCTGGGCCTCGGCCTCGTCATTTCCAAGGATATCGTCGTCGACTATGGCGGCCACATCGAGGTCGAAAGCAACGCTGACGGCACCCGTTTCACCATCCATTTGCGCAGGGCCACGACATGAACGACAGTTCCCCGGTCTTTCTCATCGACGATGACAAGGATCTGTTGAAAGCGACGAAACAGACGCTTGAGCTCGCGGGCTTTGCCGTTTCCGCTTTCGCAGCAGCAGGCGATGCTCTCGCCGCACTCGATCCCGGCTTCGCCGGGGTCGTCGTTTCCGATATCCGCATGCCGCAGATGGATGGGCAGGAGCTCTTCGCCCGCATCAGGGAGCGCGACGCCGATCTCCCGGTTATTCTGGTGACCGGCCACGGCGACATTCCGATGGCGGTGCAGGCGATCCAGGACGGCGCCTACGATTTCATCGCCAAACCCTTCGCCACGGACCGGCTGGTGCAGAGCGTGCGGCGCGCGGCCGAAAAGCGCCGGCTCGTGCTGGAAAACCGCTCGCTCCGTCTCGCCGCCGAGCAGGCGCAGGGCGATCTGCCGCTGATCGGCCAGACCCCGGCCATCGAGCGCCTGCGCCATACATTGCGGCAGATTGCCGATACGGATGTCGATGTGCTCGTGACAGGCGAAACGGGGAGCGGCAAGGAAGTCGTGGCAAGCCTGCTGCATCGCTGGAGCCGCCGCGCGAAGGGCAACTTCGTCGCGCTCAATTGCGGTGCCTTGCCCGAAACCGTGATCGAGAGCGAACTCTTCGGCCACGAGCCGGGCGCATTCACCGGCGCGCAGAAGAAGCGCGTCGGGCGTATCGAGCACGCAAGCTCGGGAACGCTGTTTCTCGATGAGATCGAGAGCATGCCGCCGGCGATACAGGTGCAGATGCTGCGTGTGCTTGAAATGCGCGAGGTGACCCCGCTCGGCACGAACGAGGTGCGCCCCGTCGACCTACGCGTGGTGGCGGCGGCGAAAGTCGATCTCGGTGATCCCAGCCAGCGCGGTGATTTTCGCGAGGATCTCTATTATCGCCTCAACGTCGTCACCCTCTCCATTCCGCCACTGCGCGAGCGGCGTGACGATATCCCCCTGCTGTTCGGCTATTTCGCGGAGCGTGCCGCCAGCCGCTTCAAACGCGATGCGCCGGCCATTTCCGCCGCCGTGCGCCGCCATTTGCAGCAGCACGATTGGCCGGGAAACGTTCGCGAACTGGCGCATTTCGCGGAACGTTTCGTGCTCGGTCTCGAGACGACGGCAATGCCGAAATCGGGCGACGCGCCTGCCACGGATTCCGGACTATCGCTGCCCACCCGGGTCGAGCGCTATGAGGCGGAACTCATTCGCGAGACGCTGTCGCAAAACAATGGCGACGTCCGCCGCACCATCGAAGCGCTCGGCATCCCCAGAAAGACCTTCTACGACAAGCTGCAGCGGCACGGCATCGTCAGGGGCGAATTCGCCGGCTTTGACGGGGATGACCGGCGGAGCTCATAGGCCGCCTGGCGGATGACAGGCTATGCGCTTGCGACCCGCATCGGCGCAACATCGCGCTTACCCGATTGCCGGGCCGCCATGTCGGCCGTTCGATCGAGAACCGTCATCGCCTCGGCAATCAAGCCGGCAAGCGCTTCGGTACTTTCGCAGGCCGCGACGATCAGCGGCGCACTCAGGCAGATTCTAAGCGCACTTGCCGGCATATCGCCAAAATCGGCACAACGAACGGGTTGACCGAGGCGCACCGCCGCCAACCCGCCCTGTTCGACGGCCAAGCCCTTGTAGACATCAGCGGTTTCCGTTGCCGTCAACAGGCCTTCATGGTGAGGATGGCACAGGTAGAAGGAGAAAATCGAAGGGATCTCATCCCAACGAAGAACTGACGTTTCCCCCCACAGATGGCTCCGATCCAACGGCCGGCTGTCCAGGAGTTCGAAGGCAGGATCGCTCCTGAGCCGGATGGTTACCGCTCCGGCGAAGGCGGAGAGAATCGCAATCACCTTCTCCTCGGGAAGACCGGCAAAGCGTTCGAGCTCGAACAGGGCCGCCTTCCAGCGCAACAATAGACCGAAATTGGCGCGATCCGGCAGCGATTCGCGTGCTGCCCAGCCTTCCGGCCACTCCGCCTTGCCGCAATAGTCGGCAAGTGCCGCCGGCACGGTGCGATGCCTGAAACGCTCCGAGATTGCCGGCGGGCACAATAGCGCGCCGCTGAAAATCGGCCCGGCCAGGAATTTCGAACCCGTCACCGCCACCATGAAATCACGGGCGAGATAGGCACGAATCGTTGCCGCCGACAGCCGGAACTGGCAGGCATCGATCATGATGTCGAGCACGGCGCCGAAACGCTCCTTCAGGCGCAGGACCGTTTCCAGGCTCGGCGCCAGCAAGCTGGTTTTCGACACGTCCGTCACGACAAGCAGGCACCGGAGGCCGGCCGCGCGGGCAAGCTCGATCAGCCCCCGCAGTTCCTCCTCGACCTCCTCGTCCGTGCGCAGGGAGCCGTCCTTGTTGCGGACGGCTACGGTCGTATTCCGCGTCGCCTCGCCGAGCTGCAGCTCCTCGCCCTTGGCGACGGCCCGTTCACTGCTGACACGGTTCATGAAATGCCGTCCGGACGAGGCAGTCATCACGCCGCTGCCCGTTTCGTTGCCCATCAGCGTGATCGTCATCAGCGCGCGGTCATCCTCGCGCGCCAGAAGTGCCGCGGCAAAGAGATGGATGTCAGTGCCCGAAGTCGCCAATATTGCATCGACGCGCGCCTGCCCCGCAGCCTGATTGAGGTCGAGCAGACGCAGCAGATCATGGCGAACCCTGCCAATCTCGCGCTCATAGATCTCCGTGGCCGAAGCACTTTCCATTTCGCGCAGCAGGTCGGCATAGTAGGCGCCGACCGTGGAAAACGCTGCGGCAGAAATGGTCGAGGCCGTTGACGAGCCGAAGGCGAGGTCGCGCGGACGAGGCGACGGGCCATGGCCATACATATTGAGGCCGGTAGCCTCATCGCAATCCAACCGCTCGTCGCCGCCCGAGATCAGACTTCTTAGAAGAGCCTCCTCTCCTTTGCCGGATCGCTGCAACGGCGCGCCTGCGGCCACGTTCCTGTCCAGGGCACGGTCGTCAACGATTTGCGGCATGGAGAAGCATTCCTCTGGCATCCTGTTCGGAACGCTTTGCATGGGTGCATCGCGCTCAAGTCTGCCGACAGAACCCTGCCAGCAGCCGCACATTAGGCCAAACAAGATGGAGCGAGGCTGACTTGCCGGGCATAATCACCCGGCATTCAGGACCGAACAAAACAAAAAACTCGCGGCTTTTGGGCCGCGAGCTCATGACGATCGAAAGTAAATGGAATGTCAGCCGGCGGGCGCGATCTTGTCCTGCGTCTTCGTGTCGAAATCGCTGGCGTCATGGCGCTCGCGCAGCTGTTCGGAAGGATCGCCGGACATGCGGTTGACCATGCGTCCGCGCTTGACGGTCGGTCGTGCGAATATCTGCTCCGCCCAACGCTGGACGTTCTTGTAATCCTGCACCTGCAGGAATTCGGCTGCTCCGTACTGCCAGCCCTTGGCCAGGCCGCCATACCATGGCCAGATTGCCATATCCGCGATCGTGTATTCGCTGCCGGCAATATATTCGCTTTCGGCCAGACGACGGTCGAGCACATCGAGTTCGCGCTTCACTTCCATGGCGAAACGATCGATCGCATATTCGATCTTCGTCGGAGCATAGGCGTAGAAATGGCCGAAACCGCCGCCGAGATAGGGCGCGCTGCCCATCTGCCAAAACAGCCAGGAGAAACATTCGGCTCGAGCCGGCTGTTCGGTCGGCAGGAAGGCGCCGAACTTTTCGGCGAGATAGGTCAGGATCGACGCCGATTCGAAGACGCGGATCGGCTTGGGGCCACTGCGGTCGAGCAAGGCGGGGATCTTCGAATTGGGATTGACCTCCACGAAACCGCTGCCGAACTGGTCGCCCTCGCCGATCTTGATCAGCCAGGCATCATATTCAGCGCCGCTATGACCAAGCGCCAGCAGCTCTTCGAGCATGATGGTGACCTTCACGCCATTCGGCGTTCCGAGCGAATAAAGCTGGAGGGGATGACGACCCACCGGCAATTCCTTTTCGTGGGTCGGCCCCGCGATCGGACGGTTGATATTGGCGAACTGGCCGCCATTCGCCTTGTTCCAGGTCCAGACTTTCGGCGGCGTGTATTCGGCAGAACCGGTCATGGGCATCCTCTCGTTTTCAGTGAATCGAATTGAGCGTGGTCATCGATGTAGCGCGCTACTTCTGTCGCACATAGTAGCGGCTGTTCATTTTTACGAGAGGAGCACGAGCTGCTTTTTGGATGGCCCTGGATAAAACGAAAAAAGCCTGCCGCGGGAGGAGGTGCGGCAGGCTTTCGACAATAAATGAACAGCGCACGGGAGGAGTAGTGGCGCTGTTCGCGCAGACGACCTTGGGAGGAGGAGTAGGGCGCCTGCAAAGCGAAGGGATGCGGGAGGAGGTGCATCGCTTCGATGAAAATCATAATACCTGGCTTTTGCTCACTTCATAGGCATTTATTTGCAAGGCAGTTATGCGCTATGCGAAAAGCGGAAAGCTCGACCGCATAACATTTCGGCATACAAAACAGTGACAGCCGTCATGCGGACAAAACAAAAGCGCCTGCTCGGGAGGAAGCAGGCGCTGGCAACATGCAGATTGCAGATCAGCGTTTCGAGCCGTTAGCCCGCGATGGCTGCACGGGCAACATTGCGGATTTCGCCGCGATCGATACCCAGGTCATGCAGTTCGCGCGTGGACATGCGGCCCAATTCGGCGACCGTCTGACGGTACTTGCGCCAGTTGTTGAAAGAGCGTGCTACGTTCATGATGATCCCCTTTCCTCGGGCATTCGAAGCTGAGCTGCCGTCCTTGGCGCTCCATTCGCTTCGATGAGAAACATATAGTGGAAGCCCCTCGCCTTTTGCAGCGCCAAGGCTTCACTGCACCCATGCATGAAGTGCATGGGTTGATGCAGAACCCGCAAGGCTGTTCCGGCACGGCCCCCAATGTCTTTGCGATTTATTGATGACAGGGCAGCCTTTGTCTGCGAAAACAACGGCATTGAGAGACAGGGGCGTCTGCTATCCGGCAGGCTGAGAAGCACCCTTTGAACCTGAACCAGATCATGCTGGCGGAGGGAGTCGCTCGGGGTTCTGCAACATCCTATGCCGCCCCTCGCGTCTCGCCCGCCCGAAAGGGGCGATATGCAAGACCAAACCACTGCCGGCACTCTGTTCGGCGCCATGCGAGCGAATCCGCCGCTGGTGCAGTGCATCACCAATTTCGTGGCGATGAACATCGCCGCCAACGTGATGCTTGCCGCCGGCGCATCGCCGGCCATGGTCCATGCCGAGGAAGAAGCGGCCGAGTTCGCCGCCATCTCCGCCGCGCTGACGATCAATATCGGCACGCTGTCGGCCGAATGGCTTGTCGGCATGCTGTCGGCCGCACAATCGGCAAGACAGGCCGGCAGGCCCTGGGTGCTCGATCCGGTCGCTCACTATGCGACCGCATTCCGGCGCAGGGCAGTCGCGCAATTGCTGGACCTGCAGCCGACGGTCATTCGCGGCAACGCGTCCGAGATCATCGCGCTCGCCGGAGGCGTCAGTCGCGGCCAGGGCGTCGATAGCCGCGATCCCGTCGAGTTGGCCGAGCAATCGGCCAGGCAACTCGCCGAACGGCATGGATGCGTGGTTGCCGTGACCGGTGTCACCGATTTCGTGACAGATGGCCACAAGGCGCGACGCATAGAAGGCGGATCGCCGCTGATGCCGCAGGTCACGGCCCTCGGCTGCTCGTTGACCTGCCTGGTCGGGGCCTTTGTGGCGACTGCGCCCGATAATCCCTTCGATGCGACGGCGGCGGCCCTTGCCGTTTTTGCCGTTGCCGGGGAACAGGCGGGAACCGTCGCCGATGGGCCTGGCTCCTTTTCCTGGCGCTTCCTCGACGCGCTGGCCGCCCTCGATGCGGAAGCGCTCACCGCCAAAGCGAGGATCATGCTCGCATGAAAAACTTCGACCTTTCGCTTTATCTCGTTCTCGATCCGATACTCTGTGCGGATTTCGGCATGGTCGAGACAGCCCGTGCGGCGGTCGCCGGCGGTGCGACCATCGTGCAACTGCGTGACAAGCATGCTTCAACCGCAGCCATGATCGATACCGGCCTTGCCCTCAAGCGGGCGCTGGCCGGAAGCAAGGCCCGCCTCATCGTCAACGACGATGTCGAGGCCGCCATCGCCATCGGCGCCGATGGCCTGCATATCGGGCAGGAAGATCTGGATGCCGACACCGCCCGCCGTATGATTGGGCCGGAGATGATCCTCGGTCTCTCGGTGGAGACGGAAGCTCTGGCCTCGGCCGTCGATGCCGAGATCGTCGACTATGTTGGCGTCGGCCCCGTCTTTGCCACGCCGACCAAGCCCGACCACAAGCAGCCGATCGGCTTTGACGGCCTTGCCCGCATCATCAGGCTCTGCCCGGTTCCTGTCGTCGCCATCGGCGGTCTCAAGGCCGAACACACAGCCGATGTCCTGTCGGCCGGAGCGGACGGACTGGCCGTCGTCTCGGCAATCTGCGGGAAGGCCGATCCCATAGCCGCCACGGCCCTTATCGCCGAAGCCGTCAAGGAGGCGCGCAGATGATCCGCAACGTCCTCTCCATCGCCGGCTCCGATCCTTCCGGCGGCGCCGGTATCCAGGCCGATCTCAAGGCCTTTTCGGCACGCGGCGTCTATGGAATGGCTGTCCTGACGGCATTGACTGCCCAGAACACGCAAGGCGTTTCCGGCGTCCATCCGGTGCCACCGCAATTTGTCGCCGATCAGATCGAAACCATCTTTGCCGATATACGCGTCGATGCCGTCAAGATCGGCATGATCGCGAATGCTGGGATCGCCGAAGCCGTTGCCGACATTCTGGCGCGACATCGCGATGTTCCCATCGTGCTCGACCCGGTGATGATCGCCAAGGGCGGTGCCGCCCTGCTTGCAGCGGATGCCGTTGACGTGCTCACCCGACGGCTGTTGCCGCTGGCGACGGTGCTGACGCCGAACCTGCCGGAGGCGGCTGCCCTGCTGCATGAAGCCGAGGCGAAAAGCCGCGAAGACATGGCGCGTCAGGCGCACGCTCTCGCCGATCTCGGCACGGCGGCAGTCCTCGTGAAGGGCGGCCATCTCGAAGGTGATGAAAGTCCGGACATATTGGCAAGCGCTGACACCCTCACCTGGTTCGAAGCCGAGCGGTTACCAACGAAGAACACGCATGGAACCGGCTGCACGCTGTCCAGCGCAATTGCGGCCGAGATCGCTAAGGGCTTGCCGCTGCCGCAAGCCGTTGCCTCCGCCAAACGGTACCTCGCAGGCGCGGTTACAGCCGCAGGGCAGCTTTCGGTCGGCAGCGGCCATGGCCCTGTCCAGCATTTCTACGCACTTTGGTCTGACATGGAAGGAATATCGAAGTGAACCTGCCCCTCAACGAACAAGTCGTCATCGTCTCCGGCGCCGGACGCGGTTTCGGCGCCGCGATCGCAGCAGCCTTCGCCCGCGAAGGCGCCAAAGTTGCCGTCAACTACCGCACCAGCCGGGAGCCGGCGGAGGTGCTTGCAGCACGGCTTGGCGACCACGCAAAGGCGTTTCGAGCCGACATCCGCAGCCTCGACGAAACAAAACAACTCGTGGCAGACGTGACGGCCCATTTCGGAGCCCCGACCACGATCGTCCACAATGCGCTCGCCGATTTCAGCTTCAATGGCGACGCGCGTTCGAAGTTGGACGCACTGAGTTGGGCCGAAATGGCAACGCAGCTCGAAACCGCTCTGCAGGGTGCACTCAACCTGATACAGGCTGCGCGGCCGGCGATGGTGGCGGCGGGCTTTGGCCGCATCGTCACGATCGGCACCAACCTCTTCCAGAATCCGGTCGTGCCCTATCACGATTACACGGCGGCCAAGGGGGCGTTGTTGTCGCTGACGCGGACGGCCGCCGCCGAACTTGGCCCGCTCGGAATTACCGTCAACATGGTCTCCGGCGGCCTGCTGCGCACCACGGATGCCAGCAGCGCCACGCCCGAAGCGGTCTTCGACATCATCGCAGCGAACACGCCGCTGCGCCGTGTCACTACGCCTGAGGATGCTGCCGACACGGTTCTATTCTTCGCAAGCCCTTGGGCGCGCGCCGTCACCGGACAGAACCTGATCGTCGATGGCGGGCTCGTCTTCGGATAATGATCCGCAGCAAAGCGGCGCGCCGGCCGGCGATCAGAACTCCACTTCCAGTTCGATGATCTCGTCCGGCTCAGCCACGGCCCCTTCGGTCCACTCCCGCATCAGCGGCCAGGCAAGCACTGTCTCGACATAGGCGGCCAGCCTCGGTTCCAGCTCCACTGCATAGGTGCGGAAGCGCGTGCAGACCGGCGCATACATCGCATCGGCGACGGTCGGCGCCTTTCCGAACAACCAGGGACCGCCGCTTGCGTCGAGGCAGTCGGTCCAGATCGTCTTCACCCGCTCCACATCGGGGCGTGCGCCCGAAAATATCTTGAAGCTCGCATGCCGCGCCTTGAGATTCATCGGCAGGGCCGAGCGCAGATTATGGAAGCCGGAGTGCATCTCGCCCGAGACGGAGCGGCAGAGGGCACGGGCAACCCGCTCAGTGGGCCATAGCCCCGCCTTCGGAGCGATTTCGCTCAGATAGTCCGCGATCGCCAGCGTGTCCCACACGGTGACATCCTCATGGGTCAGTCGCGGCACGAGAACCGATGGCGATAGAAGAAGAAGCTCCTGGCGGGCCTCATCGTTCATTTCCACCAGCATTTCGGTGAAATCCAGGCCGGCCATGCGGCATAGCAGCCAGCCACGCAGCGACCAGGAGGAATAGTTCTTCGAGGAAATCGTCAGTGTCGCCTGCGTCATCGCGATCCAATCCGTGCCGGACAAATAATGGTCTGCCATAACAATCTTCTCGCATAGCGCGGCATATTGCACTAGCTTTTTTGCACTGCCGCATTTCTCTGGCAGTGCGGGAGACGTCGGCCATGCTCTATCAAGCCTATCAATTCCAGGATGATCTCATTGCGCCCCTGCGCGATCTGGCGCGGCGCCTGCAAATATTCTCCGCGCCGATGTTCTGGGGACCGGCGGGCGAGATGGGGCAGCACTTTTCTGCCGCGCTGGAAATGATCTCCCGCTACGAGATCACCCACAAGCGGCCCGACTTTGCTATCGACGTCGTCAGGGTGGGAAATCGCGACGTACCCATCACCATTGAAACCACGCTCGATCTGCCCTTCGGCAAGCTTCTGCGCTTTGCCGCCGATATCGATACACCGCGACCGAGGATCCTCGTGGTCGCGCCGCTTTCCGGGCATTTCTCCACGCTCCTGCGCGGCACGGTGAAAACCCTGCTTCGCGACCACGATGTCTACATAACCGACTGGGCGAACGCCCGCGATGTGCCCGTCTCCGCCGGACTTTTCGGCATGGACGATTATGTAGACTACATCATCCGCTTCCTGGAGAAGATCGGCCCGGGCGGGCACGTCCTTGCCGTGTGTCAACCCTGCGTGCAGGTACTGGCGGCGGTTGCCGTCATGTCGGAAGACGGGCATCCGGCGACGCCTCGGACCATGACCTTGATGGCCGGTCCGATCGATCCGCGCGAAAGCCCGACCGAGGTCAACGAGCTTGCCGTGTCCAAGTCGCTCGCCTGGTTCGAAAATTCGCTCATCAGCAATGTGCCGTGGCGCTATTCGGGCGGCGGCCGACGTGTCTATCCTGGCTTCGTGCAGCTCGTTGCCTTCATGGCCATGAACATGCAGCGCCATCAGGACGCCCATCGCAAGCTCTACGAGCATCTGGCCAAGGGCGAGACGGCCGAGGCCGCCAAGATCAAGACCTTTTATGACGAGTATTTTGCCGTACTCGACATGACCGAGGAATTCTATATCGAGACCATCGACCGGGTGTTCCAGAAAGCCGAGCTGGCGACGGGAGATTTTACCTATCGTGGCCAAAAGGTCGATCCCGGCATGATCCGCAAGACGGCTCTTTTAACGGTCGAGGGCGGACGCGACGACATCTGCGCCCTCGGCCAGACCTCGGCCGCACACGATCTCTGTCGATCGCTGCGGCCGCATCTGAAACGGCACCATCTTCAGGCCAATGTCGGACACTACGGTGTATTCAACGGCCGCCGCTGGGAAACGGAAATCTATCCCATCGTCCGGAACATGATCCTCGCGATGGAATAGCGCAGCCGCTCAAGCCCAACCCAGGGTCAGAACGCCGAAGAGAATGACGACGCCCAGCACGATGCGGTAGATCACGAAGGGCCAGGTGGAGAAGCGTTCCAGGAAGCGCATCAAGCCCCAGATCGCCACGAAGGACGAGATGCTGCCGACAATAAGCCCGACGAGCAGCACCGACCACGCCTCCATTGGAATATGAGCCTTGTAGAGCGTGAACAGCTCCTTCAGCCCGGCAAGAGCGATGGCGGGAAGTCCGAGCAGGAATGAAAACCGCGCCGCTTCGTCGCGCTTCAGGCCAAGGAAGAGTGCGCCTGTCAGCGTGGAGCCCGAACGAGAGACCCCTGGAACGAGGGCGCCGACCTGAGTGATGCCGACGAACAGGGCATCCATCAGGGTCATCTGTTCCATGTCCTTCGTATGTCGGCTGTAGAGTTCCGCGACGGCCAGAAGAATGCCCATGACGAGACAGGCGAGACCGATGACCCAGAGGCTGCGAAACGACGTGCCGCAGGCATTGAGCGAAGACGATAGCAGCAGGCCGGCAATGACGATCGGGATGGTGGCGATGATGATGGCAATCGCAAGCCGCATCGCGGGCGAGCGCCAATCTCTCTGCCTGATGGCATCGAGCGATCCGAAGGTGACATAGCGGACATCGCTCCAGAAATAGGAGATGATCGCCGCCAGCGCGGCAAGCTGCATCGCCGCCGAGAACGCCGAGCCCGGATCCTGCCAGCCAAGCAAGGCCGGCACCAGGCGCATGTGGGCCGTCGAGGAGACCGGCAGCAGCTCCGTCAGCCCCTGCACGACGCCCAGAAAAGCTATTTTGGCATAACCCAGGGCGACGAAGCCCGTGTCCACGCCCTGCGTACAAACATCAGCCACGTTTCGATATCCTCAGCTCTTAAGTGGGGGGCTTAGCGCCGGAAGGGCGCGATGAACTTTGCTGCGAAACAGTTTTCCGACGCGTTATCGGTGGCACATGTCGAATGCATTACCGATCTCGCGCTCAGAATCGAGGCGACGATAGTCGGGCAGGCTGAACCCTATCTGAAATTATCAGCTTTATTTTCCAAAGTCTGATGGAATTCTAGCTATCGTCCTCGGGCAGCGACTGCATGTAGCGGATGATGCCATAAAACACGATGCAAAGGACGACGGCGCCGATCACATGATGAAGACCATGCAGAATGTTGTGATGATGCCTGACCAGCAGGGAAAGCAGATTATAAAAAGCTATGGCGAGCACCGTCATGACGGGAGCCAGGACAAGCGCCATGTTCCGATGAATAAAATTGATCATCACACACCTCTTCTACATTTCGGCAGATACTACGAAGATTGAGGAAAAATTGCGACAAATATACGGGCCCACACGAACCGTAAATGGCGGGCGTCCTGAAGAAAAAGCGCCTATTTGGTATAAAGGGCGCGCGACCGCTCCAGATGCTTCAATACCGCCGCCTCCGCGCCATCCGCATCGTTTTCGGCGAGCCGTCCAAGGATTTCCTCGTGCTCGACCAGGGTGAACTTTTCCTTGCCCGTCCAGATCAGCATGTCCGTATGGTAGGTCTTCAGCCAGGCCAGCATGGCTTCGCTGACGGCTGCGAAAATCGGGTTGCCGGAAATCTGCGCGATGCGCGTATGAAACTGCATGTCGGCTGAAATGAACTCCTCGGCATGACCGAGAAAGGCGCGCTGCCGTTCGATGATCTCCTGGAGATCGGCAATATCCTTTTCGGTTGCGCGCACCGCTGCCTCGCGCGCCATGCCGCGCTCGAAGAAAATGCGGGCGCTCTTCAAATGCTCCAGCGAATCCGTCGATTGCGACAGCATGATTTTCGCCGTCAGATCGACCTGCCGGAAGAGTGACTTGGCGGTGAGTTGCAGCACTTTTGCCCGCTCACCATGGGAAATGTTCACCAATCCCATATTGGCAAGTGCCTGCATCGCCTCGCGGATCGCCGGACGCCCAACACCGAAACGCTCCATAAGGACGCGCTCGGATGGCATTTCGTCGCCCGGCTTGAGTTCTCCCGATGTAATCAACCGTTCGAGCCGATCAAATACTTCGTCGGACAGCTTTCGACGTACAATTTGTTCTACTGGCTGGCCCATGGAACCCCGCTTGCTCAAAGCTTTTCTTTCCTTATGCATTTTTGCCTGCCGTCGAGAAAGCCCATACGGAACAACCTGCCGGCTAACGAGCAAAAAAATCGTTGCAGAAGTTGGGATACTCATTATACCACTTCACCAGTTTACGCCACGCGAAAATCGTCGGCGAAAGGAGCAGTCAGTCCCTATGACCATCACCATCACCTACCGTATCGAAACGTCAGGCAGCATCGAGGCGATGGCCCGCAAGATTGCCAGCGATCAATCGACCGGCACGTTCGTGGCGGTGCCTGGCGAGACAGAAGAGCTCAAATCGCGGGTGGCCGCCCGCGTCACGGCGATCCGCCCGCTTGCCGACGCCGAGCGACCGACATGGCCGGAAGCTGCCGAAGGTCACGGCCGCATCCGCCGTGCCGATGTCGATATCGCCTTTCCGCTCGATGCGATCGGCACCGATCTTTCGGCGTTGATGACCATCACCATCGGCGGCGTCTACTCGATCAAGGGCATGACCGGCATCCGCGTCGTCGACATGAAGCTGCCGCAAGCCTTTCGCGACGCTCATCCAGGCCCGCAATTCGGCGTTGCCGGCAGCCTGCGGCTGACCGGCGTCAGCGGTCGTCCGATCATCGGCACCATCGTCAAGCCGGCACTCGGCCTGCGGCCGAAGGAAACGGCTGACCTGGTCGGCGAATTGATCGGCTCGGGCGTCGATTTCATCAAGGACGACGAGAAGCTGATGAGCCCCGCCTACTCGCCGCTAAAAGAGCGCGTCGAGGCGATCATGCCGCTCATCCTCGATCACGAGCAGAAGACCGGCAAGAAGGTGATGTACGCCTTCGGCATTTCGCACGCCGATCCCGACGAGATGATGCGCAACCATGATCTCGTGCTGAAGGCCGGCGGCAATTGCGCCGTTGTCAACATCAATTCCATCGGCTTCGGCGGCATGAGCTTCCTGCGCAAGCGCTCCGGCCTGGTGCTGCACGCGCATCGCAACGGCTGGGACGTCTTGACCCGGCACCCCGGCGCCGGCATGGATTTCAAGGTCTATCAGCAGTTCTGGCGTCTGCTTGGCGTCGACCAGTTCCAGATCAATGGCATCAGGGTCAAATATTGGGAGCCCGACGACAGTTTCGTCGAATCCTTCAAGGCCATCAGCACGCCGCTCTTCGATCCATCCGACTGTCCGCTCCCCGTGGCGGGTTCCGGTCAGTGGGGAGGCCAGGCTCCGGAGACCTATCGGCGCACCGGCCGGACCACGGATCTTCTCTATCTTTGCGGCGGTGGCATTGTCAGCCATCCGTTCGGGCCTGCGGCCGGCGTTAGGGCCATCCAGCAGGCCTGGCAGGCAGCTGTTGCTGACATCCCGCTTGATGATTACGCCAAGAACCATCCGGAGCTTGCCGCCTCGATCGCAAAATTCAGTGACGGCAAGGACGCCTGACAGCAATGCCCAATCTTCTTCTCAGCTATTATGGCGACGACTTCACCGGTTCGACCGATGTCATGGAGGCGCTTGCTTCCAACGGTGTCCCGACCGTGCTGTTTCTCGGCATTCCGAGCGCAGCCATGCTGGAGCGTTTCAAGGATTGCCGCGCCATCGGTGTCGCAGGCACCAGCCGCAGCGAGACGCCGGAATGGATGGACGAGCATCTGACGCCGGCGTTCGCATGGCTGAAAAGCCAGGGCGCGGGGATCTGCCACTACAAGGTCTGCTCAACCTTCGATTCCAGTCCGAAGGTCGGGAATATCGGCAGGGCGATCGAGATCGGAAAGATGCTCTTCAACCAGCCTGTCGTACCGGTCATCGTTGGCGCGCCGCAGCTCAAACGCTATACAGCCTTCGGTCACCTCTTTGCCGCCTATCAAGGCCGGGTCTTCCGCATCGACCGCCATCCGGTGATGAGCCGGCATCCGGTCACGCCGATGGACGAGGCCGATCTTACCGTGCATCTGAGCAAGCAGACCTCCCTCCCCGTCAGCCTTGCTGATCTCGCGACCATCGTGGCGGCAGACGCGGACGAGCGGATCGACAGGCTTGTAAAGGGAGATGACGGCATCCTCCTCATGGATGTTGACAGCACGGAAACGCAGGCAGCCGCAGGCCGTCAGCTATGGCGCCTTAAAAACAAGGGCGGCTCCTTCGTCGCCGGCTCCTCAGGCGTCGAATATGCCCTTCTGAACGCCTGGCGCGACGAAGGATTGATCGGACCGAAGCCGGACTTCCAGCAGCCTGGCAAAGTCGAACGTCTCGCGGTCGTCTCCGGCAGCGTATCGCCGACGACCGAACGCCAGATCCGCCGCGCGGTGGCCGACGGCTTCGACGGTATCGGCGTCGATCCGCTGGAACTGGTCGGCGAAGACGCCGAACGCGCCCTGGAGAAGGCAGCCAATGCCGGCATTGCGAGCCTGAAGGAAGGCCGCAGCGTCATTCTCCATACGGCACTTGGCCCCTCGGCCGACCGGGGTGGCGATATCGATCGAATTCCCGGCGCGCGGCACCGCCTCGGGCAGGCCCTCGGCATTCTTCTACGGCGGCTGATCGAACAGGAAGGTCTCGGCCGTGCCGTCATCGCCGGCGGCGATACGTCAAGCCACGCATTGCAAGAACTGCGCGTCGATGCACTGACCACCTTGCTGCCATTGCCGCAGACGCCGGGATCGCCGCTCTGCACGGCGCACGGCAACCACGCACCGACCAACGGTCTGCAGATCGCGCTCAAGGGCGGCCAAGTCGGAACCGATGATTACTTTGCGCAGATCCGCGATGGGAGAAGCTCGTAGCCCGCATGCCATTTTTTGACTTAGCCAATGGCATACTCATTGACTCATCATACCACTTACGATACCACGCCTTGAAAGCAAACGAGGTATTATCATGACTGCAATTGCTCTTTTCGGTGCTGGCGGCAAAATGGGCTACCGGCTCGCCAAGAATCTGAAAGGCTCGCGTTTCGACGTGCGCCACGTCGAGGTCGGCGACGCCGGCAAAGCGCGGCTGAAGAATGACCTTGCCATCGATTGCGTACCGGCGGACGTAGCACTCGACGGCGCCGATGTGGTCATTCTTGCAGTTCCGGATACGGCGATCGGCAAGGTCGCCGCCGGCATCGTCGACAAGCTCAAGCCCGGAACGATGGTCGTCGCTCTCGACGCCGCCGCCCCCTTTGCGGGCCATCTGCCGCAGCGCGAGGATCTCACCTATTTCGTCACCCATCCATGCCACCCGCCGATCTTCAACGACGAGACGGACATGCAGGCCAAGAAGGACCATTTCGGTGGCCTGTTTGCCAAGCAGCACATCGTCTCGGCCCTGATGCAGGGGCCGGAGACCGCCTATGCGCTCGGCGAGGAAATCGCCAAGGTCATCTGGGCACCCGTCATGCGCTCGCACCGCGTGACCGTCGAGCAGATGGCGATGCTGGAACCGGGCCTTTCCGAGACGGTTTGCGCCTCGCTGCTCGTCGTCATGCGTCAGGCCATGGATGAATGTGTTTCCCGCGGCGTTCCGGCGGAAGCCGCCCGCGACTTCCTGCTCGGCCATATGAATGTGCTTGGCGCAGTCATCTTCAAGGAAGTCGACGGCGTCTTCTCCGATGCCTGCAACAAGGCAATCGAGTTCGGCATCCCCGCCCTGATGCGCGACGACTGGAAGAAGGTTTTCGAACCGCAGGAGATCGCCGAAAGCATCCGGCGCATCACCTGAGGAGATCCTGGGGAGGGCGTCAGTCCTCCCTTCATCACCTTGTCGGGAACGGTGTTTGTTTCGTATTTGGGAGGAGACCATGAAACTGAGTGACATTCATGCGAATGGCACAGGCTGGCTGAAATGACAGAGCTCGGGGGCGCGTTGATCGGTTGCGGCTTCTTCGCGGTCAATCAGATGCACGCATGGCGAGACGTCAAAGGTGCTCATATCGTTGCGATCTGCGATCGCGATCCGGAGCGACTGAAGATCGTCGGCGAGCAGTTCGGCATCGAACGGCGCTATACGGATGCGGCCGCGCTCTTTGCCGACGGTGGCTTCGATTTCGTCGATATCGCGACGACGGTGCAGAGCCACCGTACCCTGGTCGAAATGGCAGCCGCGCACAAGATCCCGGCAATCTGCCAGAAACCCTTCGCAAAGACGCTTGATGATGCCAAGGCGATGGTCGATGCCTGCTCCCGAGCCGGTATCCCCCTCATGGTGCATGAGAATTTCCGCTGGCAGACACCCATTCAGGCCGTGAAGAACGTCCTGCTATCGGGCACGATCGGTGAGCCCTTCTGGGGCCGCTTTTCCTTCCGCTCAGGCTACGATGTCTTTTCCGGCCAACCCTATCTCGCCGAAGGCGAGCGTTTCATCATCGAGGATCTCGGCATCCATACGCTGGATATCGCCCGCTTCATTCTCGGCGATGTCACTTCGCTCACAGCCCGCACGAAGCGGGTCAATCCGAAGATTAGGGGTGAGGATGTCGCGACCATCCTGTTAGACCACGAAAGCGGTGCGACATCGATCGTCGATGTCAGCTATGCTACCAGGCTCGCAATCGAACCCTTCCCGGAAACGCTGATCGAGCTCGACGGCCCGAAGGGAACGATCCGGCTTTCGCAAGGCTATCGCCTCGAAGTCAACGGCCCCGACGGCATGACCGTCTCTGATTCTTCGCCGCGGCTTTTATCCTGGGCTTCGCGCCCCTGGCACAACATCCAGGAGAGCGTGCTGGCGATCCAGCAGCACTGGGCCGACCGTCTGGCGGATGGCAGCGAGACCTCCACATCCGGGGCCGATAATCTCAAGACTTTCGCGCTTGTCGAGGCGGCCTATGAGAGTGCCGCCAGCGGTCGCGCCGTCGATATCCAGGCAATGCTGCGATGACGACCGGGATCGACCCGTTTCAGCTCTATGGAACGCGCGAGACGGACACGCCGCCGGTGCGGCTGACTGCCGGCAGGCTGGCTGTCGACTTCAAGGACGGCAATCTGCGTACCATCAAGTACGACGGCGCTGAAGTGCTGCGCGCGGTTTCCTATCTTGTCCGCGACCGCGATTGGGGCACTTACGCCCCGTCTATCAGCGACCTACAAATTGATCAGCGTCTGGACGCCTTCGCCGTCAGCTATGTCGCGCGCTGTGCCGGACCTGGCGACACGGAGCTTGCAATTGATGTGCGGATCACCGCTCAGGCGGGTGAACCTCTGATCTTCGAGGCCGAAGCCCTTTCTCGAACCGGCTTCGCGACGAACCGCTGCGGCTTCTGCATTCTCCATCCGATCGTCGGCGTCGCAGGCATGCCGGTTTCGATCGAGCATGTCGATGGCCCCAGCGAGGAGACGCAGTTTCCCGATCTCATCGCGCCGTGGCAGCCTTTCAAAGACATGCGCGCGATCACACACCGCGTGACCCCAAGCGTGACGGCAGAATGCCGCATGGAGGGCGACATCTTTGAAATGGAGGATCAGCGCAACTGGTCGGATGCGTCCTACAAGACTTATGTCCGTCCCCTCGCCTTGCCTTGGCCCTATCGCATATCGGTGGGTGAGCCCATTCGGCAGCGGATCGTTCTCAGTATCCGCGATAGGGGGCACCCATCGATCGCTCCAACATCGCGTTCCGCGGAAAATGGCTCCATCACACTTTCGAGCGGTAGCAGAAGCGGCGTCATGCCACCGATCGGGCTTATCATCACGCCGCAGGAAGCGAAGGCAACGCTTGCGGCCCGCGACAGGCTTGCCGAGATCGGCCCGCAGGAACTGCTGTTCCATTTCGATCCAGACGCCGGCCATGGTGCCGATGCCTTCAAATCCTTCGCTGCCGTCGCCGCGCTTCATTCCGGCGGCTCGACGCTGGAAATTGCATTACCCTGTCGACAAACACCGCTTGCCGAAGCAACGCAGATCGCGAGCCGGATGCAAGCGGCAGGTTTCAATCCCGATGCGATCGTCATTTCTCCTTCCGTCGACCGGCAATCGACACCACCGGGCAGCGAATGGCCGGAATGCCCACCGCTGGAAGAGGTCTATGCCGCCGCACATGCAGCCTTTCCCGGCATGCGTCTCGGCGGCGGCATGCTGAGCTATTTCACCGAGCTCAATCGCAAGCGGGTTCCAGCCGGTCCGCTCGATTTCATTACGCATTGCACCAATCCGATCGTGCATGCGGCTGATGATCTCAGCGTCATGCAGACGCTTGAAGCATTGCCGTTCATTACCCGCTCCGTGCGCGCCATCTACGGCAACAAGCCCTATCGCATCGGCCCTTCGACCATACCCATGCGCCAGAACCCCTATGGCAGCCGCACGATGGACAATCCGGATGGCGGACGCATCGCCATGGCCAACACCGATCCCCGGCACAGCGCCCGTTTCGGCGAAGCCTTCGCTTTCGGCTATGCCGCCCGCGTGCTCGATGTCGGATTGGAATGCCTGACGCTCTCCGCACTGACCGGACCTTTCGGCCTCATCGCCGGCAAGAGCGAACCGTCCCCGGCCGGCGCCACCCGCCCGATCTTCAACTCGGTCGCGACGCTGGCCCGCCTTGCCGGCAGCCAATGGCGCGAATGCATATCGTCCGAGCCGACCTCAGTGCTTGCTTTCGTCACCGCGCGAACCGGTGAGCGGCGGCAACTGCATCTGGTCAACGTCACCCCCGCACCGCGCCGGATCGAACTTGGACCCTTCCGTTCCGTTGACCAGCCCAAAAGCGATGCCCTCACGCTCGGAGCCTACGCGGTCACTTCGGCGACTTTGACGGATTGACGTGAACCCGCAGACGCGCATGTTAGTCCCAACAATCGCAGTGATTTGGGAGGACCGGCGTGAAGACGAAGAAACTGATCAACGAGGGTGCGGCCGCCGTCGACGAGATGCTGGCCGGCATTCTGGCAGCCCATCCCCGCCACCTTCGCGCTCTGGAAGGGTCGCCCCGTTCGATCGTCGCCAAGCATGGGCCGCGGCCCGGCAAGGTCGGCATGGTCATTGGCGGCGGCTCGGGACATGAGCCGAGCTTCCTTGGTTTCGTCGGCAAGGGACTTGCCGATGCAGCCGCGATCGGCAACGTCTTTGCCTCGCCGCCGCCCGACCCCATCATCGAATGCGCCAAGGCCGTCGACGGCGGCGTCGGCGTGCTGTTCCTCTATGGCAACTATGCCGGCGACGTCATGAATTTCGACATGGCGGCCGAGATGGTTGCCATGGATGATGTGGAGGTACGCACCGTCGTCACGACCGATGATATTGCTTCTGCCCCGCCGGAGCAGAAGGAGCGCCGGCGCGGTGTCGCCGGCAACGTCTTCGTCTTCAAGGCGGCAGGTGCGGCTTGCGATATGATGTATGGCTTCGACGAGGTCGAACGCGTTGCGCGATGGGCCAATGAGCGGACTTTTACGATGGGTGTCGCGCTTTCTCCCTGCTCCCTGCCGCAGACCCGGAAACCCAATTTCGAACTCGGGGCCGATGAAATGGAGATCGGCATGGGCATTCACGGCGAGCCGGGCGTTGCGCGCGGCCCGCTGAAGCCGGCGGATGAAGTAACGAGCGAGCTGGTTGGTAAGATCCTTCACGAAATGAAGCCCGCCCGCGGCGACCGCGTTGCCGTGCTCATCAATTCGCTGGGCTCGACGCCCCTCATGGAGCTCTACATCCTGATGCGCAAGGTGAAGATGATGCTCGATGAAGCGGGCCTAGTCATCCATTTGTCGCTGGTCGGCAATTACTGCACCTCGCTGGAAATGGCCGGCGCCTCGATCACGCTGATGCATCTCGATGACGAACTCCAGCGACTGATCGATCACCCCTGCGATTGCGCCATGTTCCGCTCCGGTGAGGCCCTGCAATGACGACTGTGACGGTTGAGGATCTGAAAGCGCTGTTTACCCGCATCGCCGAAGCGATGACGCGCGAAAAGGATCGCCTGTGCGAGCTGGACGGCTTAATCGGCGACGCCGACCATGGTATCGCCATGGAACTCGGATTTGCCGCTGCCGCCAAGGCAGTTTCAGGGCTGGATGCAACGACGGCCGATCCGACGCTCGTGTTCAACACGGCCGCCAAATCCTTTCTCAATGCTGTCGGCGCCTCTTCCGGACCGCTCTACGCAACCGCGCTGATGCGCGCCGGCGCATCAGCGAAGGGAAAGTCATCGCTGAACGACGACGATATGGTCGAGATCTTCACGGCTTTCGCCAAGGGGATTCAGGACAGAGGCAAGGCGGAGGTCGGCGAAAAGACGATGGTCGACGCATGGGCGCCTGCCGCGATAGCCTGCCGAGCCGCGCGTGACCGAGGCCAGCCGCTTGCCGCTTGCCTGACCGCCGCCTTGGAGGCTGGGAAAGCGGGAGCCGACGCAACCAAGGAGATGATCGCCGCCAAAGGCCGCTCGTCCCGGCTTGGCGATCGCGCCTTGGGACACATGGATCCTGGAGCCGCTTCGGCGGTGGTGATCATAGCGTGCCTTCATATTCATTTCACGTCATAATGATGATGAGCTCATCATACCAGTTGACATGCTGATATCTATTTGCCAAAACCGCCCTCAGCTTAGCTCGGAGGAGGATTGAAGATGGCTATCAGTTGGAAATATGCGCGTTGGTTCGGCGCGGCTACGATTGCCGCGGCAGCTCTGGTGGGGACCAATGCCGCCGCGGAAGACCTGACGCTGTGGACGCTGAACTTCGACAATGGCGGCGCCAACACCGCCCTCAAGAAGGTGGCAAGCGACTTCGAAGCCGCCAATCCCGGCACTCATATCCAGATCGTCCAGCGTGGGGTCGATGAACACAAGACCGCCCTTCGCGTGGCGGCCGGTTCCAGCAAGGGTCCGGATATCTATTTCAGCTGGGCCGGTCTCGGTCTTGGCGGCGAATATGTGAAGGCCGGCCTGTCGCTGCCGCTGGACAAATATTACACCCAGTACAAGTGGAGCGACGAACTGCTTCCTTCGGCGGCCGCCTTTGCCGACCTCTATCCGGGCGGCAAGCATGGCGTTCCCTTCACCTTCAAGGGTGAGGCCATCTACTACAACAAGAAGCTCTTCCAAAAGGCCGGTATCACTCAGGAGCCGAAGACCTACGAAGAGCTGCTCGCCGACGCGGAGAAGCTCAAGGCTGCCGGAATTCCTGCCTTCACCTTCGGCGGCTCCGTCAACTGGCATGTGATGCGCCTGATGGACGTACTGCTCGAAACCAAATGCGGCGCCGACAAGCATGACGCGCTAATGGCCATGAAGACCGACTGGAACAAGGAGCCTTGCGCCACCGACGCCTTCACCGAATTCGCCAAATGGACCAGCGATTATACGCTGAAACCCTTCATGGGGATCAGCAACCAGCAGTCTTACACGCTGTTTGTCGCCGGCCGCGCCGCGATGATGCTGGAAGGCGACTGGCTTGTCAGCCAGCTGAGCGGCAGCGGCGTCAATCTCGACGATTACGGCGTCGTGCCGTTCCCGACGAACACCAACCGGCTCTACGGCTTTGCCGAATACAACTACGTCAGCACCAAAAGCAAAAGCCCGGACCTTGCCGCCAAGTTCCTCGACTACTTCCTGTCGACCAAGGTCCAGCAGGATCTCGTCGGGCAGGTCAGCTCGATCTCGGTCAACAAGAACGTTCAGTATGCCAACCAAAAGCCGCTCGAAGCAAAATGGCTGGATATCTTCAAGACCTACGGCAAGGTCTACATGAACGGCGACCAGGCCTTCCCGCTCGATGTCACGACGGAGTATTTCCGGGTGATCAACGATGTCGCGGCCGGCAACATCAAGCCGGCGGATGCGGCCAAGCAGCTGCAGACCTTCATCTCGGGCCGCACCTAATCTTCGAGGGAGGCCGCCGCCCCGATCACCGATCGCGGCGGACGGCTTCCCTCACCTTCGTGCCATGCGCCAGCCGTCGCCGGGAGCAATCAGAATGTCACTCCGAAACCGAACCCATGATCCCCGCGTCCAGGCGCTGATCCTGCTCGCTCCGGCCATGCTGATCTATGTGATCTTCGCACTGTATCCGATGCTGAACGTGGTGGTTCTGAGCTTCCAGAAGTGGAACGGGCTTGCCCCGCAACGCCCCTTCGTCGGTCTTGCAAATTATCAATATATCTTCACGCAGGATCCCGTCTTCTGGGTCGCCTTCAGGAACACGGTTATCTGGACGATCATGTGCGTGATCTTCCCGCCGATGGTGGGGCTTCTGCTGGCGCTCAGCCTCAACCAGAAGCTCTTCGCCCGCAACACATTTCGCGCCATCTTCTATTTGCCCGTCATCATCGCGCCGATCGCGGTCGCGACCATGTGGAAGTGGATGTATGATCCGTTCTTCGGCCTCTTCACCGAGATCCTGACCTCGTTGGGGCTGCAGAGCTGGATACAGGACTGGCTCGGAGACAAGAGCGTTGCGCTCTACTCCGTCTTCGTCGCTTATCTCTGGCAGTCGGTCGGTTTCTCCATGGTCCTGTTTCTCGCCGGCCTGCAGAACGTCTCGCAGACGCTGGTCGAAGCTGCACGCATCGACGGCGCAGGTCGTTGGAACATCTTCAGATACGTCACGCTTCCCGCACTTCGCACGACGATCACCATCGTGCTGGTGCTGTCCGTAATCTCATCGCTCAAGGCTTTCGACATCGTTTATGGCCTGACCGGCGGTGGACCGGCGCAATCTACACAGATGCTGGCGCTCTGGGCTTTCACGCAGGCGATGCAGATCTTCGATTTTGGCCGCGGCGCTGCGATCTCCGTCGTCCTGCTGCTGATCACCATCGCCGTCGTCATCCCCTATCTGCGCTGGACGCAAAAGCATGAGGAGGCCGAGCAATGACGGCAACATCGGCGACCTCCATGTCCGACGGCTTCGAGACCGTTGCTGTCGCAAAGCCCAAACGTGACCCTATCCTGATCGCGTTATGGATCACGCTGCTCGTCGTCGCGCTGATCTGGCTGGCGCCCTTCATTTTCATCCTCTTCACCTCGCTGAAGACGCAAGCAGCGGTTACCAGCACGGGGGCTTTCATGCCGCCGACCAATCCTGCCTTCGAGAATTATTCGAACGCCTGGGGACGCGGCAATTTCGCCGGCGCCTTCCTCAACAGCGCCATCATCACCGTCATCAAGGTGCCGCTCGGCCTCATCCTGTCGGCCATGGCGGCCTATGCTCTCGCCAAGATCCGCTTGCGATTTAGCAAACTGTTGCTGCTTCTCGTCGTCTTCGGGACCATGATCCCCTTTCAAGTCATGCTGGCGCCGCTGTTCACGCTCGTCAATTCGCTTGGCCTGATCGACACCTATCCCGGCGTCATCCTCCCCTATATCGCCTTTGGCGTGCCCTATCAGGTCTTCATCCTGCACGGCTTCTTCAAAGGCATCCCGAAGGAGCTGTCCGAGGCCGCACTGATCGATGGCGCCAGCCACTTCACCATTTTCCGCCGGATATTTCTGCCGGTCTGCCTGCCAGTGCTCGCGGCCCTGCTGATCCTGGATTTCGTCTCGACATGGAATGAATTCGCCATGGCGCTGGTGCTGCTGCAGGACCAGCACATGTGGACGCTGCCGCTCGGGCTCATGTCCTTCCAGGGGCAGTTCTCCAACGATTACGGGCAGTTGAACGCGGCAATCGTCATGACCGTGCTGCCGGCAACCATCGTTTATCTGATCTTCCAGCGCTACTTCGTCTCCGGGCTCACCTCCGGCGCGGTCAAGGGCTGAACGGTCAAATCATCCATACATATCGAGGAGAACATCATGTCCAACGCGTCCGTCGAAAAATGGGGTGTCTTCGAGGCGGCCTTCAACGGCCCTTCGGGCGGCAATCCCTATCTCGATGTGGCATTCGATGCCGTCTTCAGCCAGCACAGCCGCGAGATCCGCGTGCCGGGCTTCTATGACGGCGACGGCGTCTATCGCGTTCGCTTCATGCCGGACAATGAAGGCGAATGGTCGTTCCGCACGCGTTCGAAGAGTACAGAACTCGATGGCAAGACCGGCTCGTTCGTCGCCACCAAGCCTTCGGAGGGCAATCATGGCCCGGTGCGCGTGCGCAACAAATTCCATTTCGCCTATGCCGACGGCAAGCCTTTCCTGTCCTTCGGTACCACCTGCTATGCCTGGACGCACCAGCCGCTCGACATGCAGGCGCAAACGCTCGAGACCTTGAAGCAGGCCCGTTTCAACAAGATCCGCATGGGTGTGTTCCCCAAGGACTATCCCTACAACGTCAACGAACCGCTTTACCCCTGCTTCGAAAAGGGTACTGATGGCAAAGAAGATTTCGACAGGCCTAACCCGGTCCTCTTCCGCCATTTCGAAAAGCAAGTCGGAGCCCTGTGCGATCTCGGCATCGAAGCCGACATCATCATGTTCCATCCCTATGACCGCTGGGGCTATGCCGACATGTCGGCCGAGCAGGATTTCCGCTACGTCGCCTATCTCGCCGCCCGTCTTGCCGCCTATCGGAATGTCTGGTGGGCGCTTGCCAACGAATATGATTTCCTTCTCGACACCAAGCCGATGTCGCAGTGGGACCGCTACTTCCACATTCTCGAAGAGAACGATCCCTACGGTCACCTGAAATCTATCCACAACGGCGAGCAGACGATGAATTTCGATCATCGCAAGCCTTGGGTCACGCATACCTGCATCCAGAACTGGGATGTGAAGCGGACCCAGGAATGGCGCGACGCCTACGGCAAGCCCGTCGTCAACGACGAGCCGGAGTATGAAGGCAACATCATCCAGTCCTGGGGCAATCTGACCGCGCAGGAACTGGTCCATCGCTTCTGGATCACCATGACACGCGGCGGCTATGCCGGCCACGGCGAAACCTATTCGCATCCGGAAGACCTCATCTGGTGGGCCAAGGGCGGCGAGCTTCGCGGCGAGGCATGGAAGCGCATCGGCTTCCTGCGCGAGCTGCTGGAACAGGACGTCGTCAACGGCCTCGAGCCGATGGCGGGTGCCGGCGAATGGCCATGGACGCGCGTCTCCGGCGCTCGTGATGGCGATGTCAGCTACATCTATCTCGGTGAACACCAGCCGATCATCTGGTCGACGGGCCTGCCGAAGGACGGCACGGACTATGACGTCGACATCATCGACACATGGGAAATGACGATCAGGCCGGCCAAGAAGGTGGAGGCGCCGATCCCTCACCCGACACGGCACGGCGCGATCGTGCGCGGCGGCAAGGCGGATGCGGCTTTCGGCGTGGAATTACCGGGCAAGCCTTGTCAGGCGCTGCGTATCCGGAAGAAGCATTGATCCAAGGGAAGAATTTCATGTCCGGATTGACCATCAAGAACGTCAGGAAGTCCTACGGCGCCGTCAATATCATCCATGGCGTCGATGTCGAAATCTCGGACGGCGAATTCGTCATTCTTGTCGGGCCGTCGGGCTGTGGCAAGTCGACGCTGCTGCGCATGATCGCGGGACTCGAAGATATTACCGGCGGCGAGATCTCGATCGGCGGACGGGTCGTCAACGACCTGCCGCCGAAGGATCGCGACATCGCCATGGTGTTCCAGAACTACGCGCTCTACCCGCAGATGACGGTCGCGGAGAACATGGGCTTTGCGCTGCAGCTTGCCGGCGCCAAGCGCGCCGAGATCGACCGGAAGGTCGGCGAGGCCGCGAATATCCTCGGGTTGCAGCCGCTGCTGGGTCGCAAGCCGGCACATCTTTCCGGCGGTCAGCGCCAGCGCGTCGCCATGGGCCGCGCCATCGTGCGCGATCCGAAGGTCTTCCTCTTCGACGAACCGCTCTCCAATCTCGATGCCAAGCTGCGCGTGAAGATGCGCGCCGAGATCAAGGCCCTGCATCAACGCCTGAAGACAACGATCGTCTATGTCACGCACGACCAGATCGAAGCGATGACCATGGCCGACAAGATCGTCGTGCTGCAAGGCGGCAAGGTGGAACAGGTCGGCTCGCCGCTGGAGCTTTACGATCGTCCGAAAAATGTTTTTGTCGCGGGTTTTCTCGGCTCGCCGGCGATGAACTTCCTCGAAGGCCGGATCACCGGCGGCGCGACGCCGGCGCTCACCCTGCCGTCCGGAACCCGCATCCCGCTGGCGCACGTCCCGGCCCAGGCAGACGCCCGAGACATCATCCTCGGCATCCGTCCGGAAGACATAGCCTTTGCGAGCGATGAGGGCATCGCCGCGACCGTGAGCGTGATCGAGCCGACCGGTTCCGAGACCCATGTCGCGCTTGAGCTGGAAGGCAGGGAAATCACGTGGGTGATGAGGGAACGCGCCGAGCTTACGCCCGGCCAAGTCGTGCAGATTTCCCTGAAGTCGCCGAACCTTCACTTCTTCGACAAGGTCACCCAGCAGCGCTTGTGAACTATCTGGGCCACTGCGCGCGCATCATCGCGACGTGCGCTTGCGGGCGTCGCTCATGACCAGGAAGACCCGTTTGATGAACGCATCGCCGTCGAATTGCCGCGCAGCGCCCTCGGCAACATGTTCGGGGCGATCGAATATGAAGGCTTCGAGATTGACGACGGGCAATTTCAATCTGGTTCGCACCTCGCCGATCATTGCCGTATGCGTGATCACCAGCTGACAACCGTTCGGCTCGAACCATTCCTGGATACCGGTCGCCGGCATGGACGCCACCGTCAGCCCCTGCTCCGACAGAACAGAACCGATGCGGGAAGCAACCTGCTGATTATCCAGACAGATCAGCACATCGGTTTGGGACTGGGACGACGAATAGTCTGAAAGCATCGGGCGGCCTCTCGTTCAAGCTGAGGCGAATATACCGATTCGGATGTAACGCGGTATTATAAGTTGTTACATTTTGTTGCAGGACAGTGGCTGCCCTGAAAAGCGGTGTTTGTCCGCGAAAAATTACGCGGCAAATTTTAAAAATATGCCGCAACATAACCACACACACGCGATCCCGGAAGGCTGGTTTCCTACGCTCATCGAGATGGAAACAAAAAGGGCCTGCTTTGCGAGAGAACCGCGATGAGGAATCAAGCTGTGCCACAGGCGTGCGCGGCACGCTGATGGGTACGCGCCGCTTTCTCACCAGACGCCTCTGCATCTATGGGTCAGCTGTCTTGCCTGCAATGCCGCCTTCAGCCTCATCGGGGCCGGCCCCCGTCAGTTCATAATCTTCAATCTGCTGACATTGCCGGCATTTTCGGCGAGATCTTTTCAAGACACGTCCCTTCGGGCCGCTGAAAGCCGTCCGTCTCGCCACAAAGCGAGCCAATCAGCGGCAGCCTGTAGACCGCTGATCGGATATCTGATGGACTTGCTCGTCGCATGCTACGCCATGACCGTGTTCGTCGACAATCTGGCGACGGGATCGAGTGTGCTCGGCAGCTTGCGCTGATGCCAGAGAATGCGGCCGGGCTATCTGGAAAAACGCTCCGGCCGGAAATCGGCCAGAAGCGGGTGGCGCTTGCCGGTCGCGATCTCGTCGGCAAGCAACTCGCCGGCAATCAGGCCGAGGGTCGCGCCGCTATGGCTGAAGGCGACGAAATAGCCCGGCAGCGCCTGCAGCTCTCCGAAGACCGGCTCGCCGTCGCCGGGAATGGGCTTGGGGCCGACGCCGTAATCGCCGATTTCGAGCTTAGGATTGCCCTCCAGCACCTTGGAGGCTTCCTGCAGCAGACCTTCGAGCGTCGAGAACTTGATGTCGTAACTGCCGTCCGCATTCACGATGACTTCCTCCTCGGACCATGCAGAATCCAGCGCGAAAGCACCATCCGGCGTGGGCCGGATGGCAACGCGGGGCGTATTGAGCACGGCCTTCAGCGCGTGATCGATCGGCTTCGTCCTGACCAGAAGCGCAATCGGCGTCCCATCGCCGATATGCTGGCCGGCCTCCGCGACGATCGCCGGCACCGCGCCGCCTGCAGCAAGCAGCACCGCATCGGCCTGCCAGCGGGTTCCGTTCGATGTGGTGACACCGCGGACACGGCCGTCCTCGACGTCGATCGTCGCGCGACCGGCATCGGTGACGATTTCGCCGCCCAGCGCCACAAATTCCTCGGCGAGAACGCCGATCAGCAACGGCAGATCGACCCAACCCTCGCCCGGATTGAAGATTGCGCCCTGCGGTGTCACCGAGCGCGCATCGACGCCCGGCGTCGTCCCGGCGATGTTTTCGGGGGCAAGCAATTGCGCGTGATAGCCAAGGTCACGCTCATAGTCGAAGACCGCGGCGATCTCGTTACCGGCATCGTCGGCATCCCAGGTCAGGCCGCCGTCGAAGCGCAGCCATGCGGCATCCGGATATTTGGCAGAAAGCGTGCGATAGCGATCGATACCGGCAAGACGCAGCCGATGATAGGCGTCGGAGCGACGACGCGACGAGTTGAGCCAGGCAAGCGAGCGGCCTGATGCACCGTTTGCCAGCGGGCCGTCGTTGATGATGGTCGTGCGAATACCGAGCCGCGCAAGATGAACCGCTGTTGAAACCCCGAAGATACCGCCGCCGACGACAATGACTTTCGAAGGACGAGTGGGAGCATGCATGTTGAGTAACCTTGTCTACAATGGATGTTGCGATCGAAAGGCTGCCGAAATTCTCGCCAGCCCTGCTTGTCAGAGAACCTCGGCGAGGAAGCGCTTCAGCCGCTCGCTTCGGGGATTGTCGAAGATCTGCCCAGGCGGGCCTGCCTCGACGATGCGGCCCTCGTCCATGAACACGACCTGATCGGCGACCTTGCGGGCAAATCCCATCTCGTGCGTGACGACAGCCATCGTCATGCCCTGACGTCCGAGATTGGCCATCAGATCGAGAACGCCCTTGACCAGTTCCGGATCGAGCGCGCTCGTGACCTCATCGAAGAGAATAACCTCGGGATCCATGGCGAGTGCGCGAGCGATCGCAACGCGCTGCTGCTGGCCGCCAGATAGGCTCGCCGGCCGGTGATCCTTGCGTCCGGCGAGACCGACCTCCGTGAGACGCATCTCGGCGATCCGACGTGCCTCGCCTTTCGGCATCCTCTTGATCTTGGTCAGCGACAGCATGACGTTTTCAAGCGCGGTATGATCGGGAAACAGATTGAAATGCTGGAACACCATGCCGACGCGACGACGCAGGCTTTCCGGCTTCATCGCCAGGATGCTTTCGCCGTCCAGCAGGATGTTGCCCCCCTTGGGTTCGACAAGCCTGTTAAGGCATCGCAGCAGTGTCGATTTGCCGGAGCCCGACGGGCCGATAATGCAAGTCACCGTGCCCTTGGCGATATCGAGGTCGACGCCCTTCAAGACATCGAGATCGCCATAGGACATGCTGAGATCGCTGACCTTGACGGCTCCCCCCGTGAAACGCGCCGCACCGGCACCGTTTGCGGGCTGCGTACCCGACGCTGCCGCCAGTTCAGTGACTTCGACAAGCCCGCTGGCGGCACCCGAGCCCTGACCCTGCCGCCCGAGGCGCAAACGCGCATCGATATAGTTGACAAGATGGGTGAGCGGGACGGTGATCACCAAATAGAAGACGCCTGCAAGTAGCAGCGGCGAGAGATTTCCGGTCACGACTGCCTGGTCCTGGCCGACGCGGAAGATCTCGCGCTCCGCCGCCAATAGCCCAAGAAAGTAGACCAGGCTCGAATCCTTAACGTTGCCGATGAACTGGTTGACGAGGGCCGGCAGGACGCGCCGCACGCCCTGCGGAATGATGATCAGCCGCATCCCTTGCCCGTAGCTCATGCTGAGCGCTCGGCAGGCCTCCATCTGGCCGCGTTCGACGCTTTGAATGCCGGAACGGAAAATCTCGCCGATATAGGCGCCTGCAATCAGGCTGAGCGCGATGATCCCTAACGGAAATGGCGATGGGCCGAAGAGGGCGCGGCCCATGCGTGCGAAGCCCTGACCGATGATCAGGATCGTCACGATTGCCGGCAGGCCGCGAAAGATGTCTGTATAAATGCGCGCCGGCAGGCGCAGCCATCGCGATTGCGAGATGCCCATCACCGCCAGCACCATCCCGATGACGACTCCGAGCACTGTGGAGGCCGCCGCCAGGATCAGCGTGTTCTTCAAACCGACGGTGATCATGCTCGGCAGGACTTCCGCCATCGCATCCCAATCAAGGAAGCTGCGGCGGAGATTTTCTAGCCAGTCCATTCAATTCCCCATGAAATTCTCGAGAGCAGGCGGATGCTCCGCCCGGCAGGCCGGGCGGAGCGCGGCCTTACTTCTTGGGAAGATACTGGTCCGGCATCGGCGAACCCGGGAACCACTTTTCGTAAAGCGTCTTCCAGGTGCCGTCCTGCATCGCGTCATGCAGCCCCTTGTTGAGCGCCACACGGAAGGCATCATTGCCCTTCTTGACGACGAAACCTGCCGGCGCGTCGAAGGACGGAATGTTCACGGCGATCTTCAGCGCGGGATAGCGTTCGCCATATTGCTTGGCGGCTTCATAATCGAGGAAATGCGCAGCGACGGTGCCGTTGTTGAGTGCCGCGACCGCCGAATTATTGTCCGGGAACTTGACCAGGTCCGTTCCGGTAAAATTCTTCGTTGCATAGATCTCCTGCAAGGTGCCCTGCACGA
Source organism: Rhizobium sp. 11_C7_N12_5 (assembly GCF_051811145.1). Classification (NCBI taxonomy): domain Bacteria; kingdom Pseudomonadati; phylum Pseudomonadota; class Alphaproteobacteria; order Hyphomicrobiales; family Rhizobiaceae; genus Rhizobium; species Rhizobium sp. 11_C7_N12_5. The sequence goes on along the minus strand of NZ_JBPWPY010000002.1, from coordinate 830,612 downwards.
CGCCGAGGCGCTTGCCCTTGAGGCCGTCGGCGTCCTTGATCGCGGCGTCGGAGGTCAGAACCGAAAGATAGCCGGCGAGGTAACCGTCGGAGAAATCCACCGTCTTCTTGCGTGCCTCGGTGGTTCCGATCGCCGCGACGGCGACGTCGAAACGCTCATTGGCAACCGATGGCAGCAGGGCCGAAAACTCCTGACCGGTGAAGGTCACCTTGTCCTTCGGAAAGCCCATGCGCGAGACGACGTTGAGGAACAGTTCGATATCGAAGCCGCTGAACTGACCGTCGGCCGTGGTAAAGGCATAGGGCTTGGAGTCGCCCATGGTGCCGACGCTGATGACGTTCGGATCGATGAGATTATAGGGATTGTCGGCCGCGACAGCCGGGCCGACGCTTGCCGCGACGAGATAGGCCAGCACGCCCGCGCGCAAGGGCGCCGCGATGGCTGAGAAGATGCCAGATATTTTCATGTTCGTTCTCCGCTCTGAAAGGATGCTCTTATCGGCATTCATGCATGCTCCGCCCACATCCCTGATCGACTATCAAAAGGGATATCTGGACAAGAGACCGGTCTCAAATATAAAGAGACCGGTCTCACCAGATATTTGTTAACTTGAGATTGACCTCCCGTCAACAACTCTTGTAGTCGTCATCCCATGGAAGAACCGCTTGCTTCGAAACGCTCCGTTACCGTCGCCGATGTCGCCAGGGCGGCGAAGGTCTCGAAGGCCACCGCAGCGCGTGTTCTGGGCGGCTACGGCGTAGTCAGCGACAAGATTCGCGCGCAGGTGACGGCGGCGGCCGCAGCGCTTGAGTATCGCCCCAACGAACTCGCCCGCAGCATGACGACGGGCAAATCCGGCATCATCGGCGTGGTCGTCGGCGATATCGAGAACGCCTTCTTCAGCCTCGCCGTGCGCGGCATCAGCGACGTCGCCCGAATGGCCGGCTTCAATGTCATCATCGCAAATTCCGGAGAAGAGCTGGAGGCGGAGAAATCGGCGGTGGATCTGCTGATCGGCAAGCGCGTCGATGGCCTCATCGTCACGCCGGCGCGATGCGACCGAATGGAACACCTGCGGGACATACGCCGCGTCGGAGTGCCGCTTGTGCTGTTTGACCGAAGCATTCCGGAGCTTGGCGTCGACTCCGTGACCGGCGATGACTTCGACGCGGCCGCCACCGCCACACGCTACCTGCTCGACGCCGGGCATCGCCATATCGCTTATATATCGGCCATGGACGCCGCTGACGAGCGGCTTACCGACAGCCGCGAACTTTCCAACTCCGCAGTGCGCGAGCGCGTGGAAGGGGTGCTGAAAGCGCAGGCTGCCGCGGGAATTGAAGACCCGCAGCGCTATGTGCGGCTCGGCGCCACCGATCAGGCGCGTACGGATGCAGTCGTCAAACACCTGTTGCAAGAAATGCCGGTGCCGACCGCGCTCGTCGCATCCGACAGTCTCGTCGGCCTCAGGGTATTCAAGTCGCTGCAAGCCCTCGGACTGTCCATACCCGCCGATATCTCGATGATTTCCTTCCTGGATGCCGATTGGACGACCGTCACCACGCCGCCAATCACCGTCGTCGACCAGCCGGTCTACGAGATGGGCAAGAAGGCAGCCGAAAGGCTGATTTCAAGACTGAACGGCAGGGATATGCCGGTCGAGCGCACTGCCGTCAAAACGAGCCTGATCAAGCGCGGATCGGTGGCCTCGCCGCCTCACAGCAGCGAGCAATAGCGCAGCGCATCATAAATGGCGGCATGGATATTGCGGCTCGCGATCGCATCGCCGATACGGATCAGGTCGAATGCACCCGCTTCGTTTTTCGCCGGCAGCGGCGCACGACGCGCAATCAAGGCCGGATAGTCGATTGCGCCGAGGTTGCGCGACAGCGGCTTCAGCTCAAGGTAAAGTTCGTCATTGGCGACGGTGCCATGCTCGACCACGACCTGGGAAACACGGCGCTCCCACAGCGTCTGTTCGGAAAAATCGGACCCCAGAACCGCAACCAGCGCATTGCCGTCGCGGCGCACCGATTTCAGCCGCGTATTGATGGTGACCCGGACATTTTTCTCGGCGAAGGTCTTCGCATAGGGCACATGGTTCATGCCGCCCATTTCCGGCGCGAAGAAACGCTCTGGCGAGACAAGCTCCAGTTCGGCGCCGCTATTGGCGATGACCTCGGCGGCCGACATGCCCGGATGCCCGCCATTGTCGTCGTAGAGCAGGACCTGCCCCTCGGGCTTCACGGCGCCGGCCAGAATGTCCCATGAAGACGTGACAAGGCCATCGCCACCGTCGAGTTCGGGCGACTGTGCAATGCCACCTGTCGCCACGACGACGAGATCGGGCTCGAATGCCATCACCTCATCCGCCCCGGCATAGACGTCGTAATGGATCGTGACGCCGAGCCGCTCCAATTCGGACAGCCGCCAATCGATGATCCCGATCATCTCCTTGCGGCGCGGATTGCGGGTGAGGAGATTGACCTGACCGCCGGCCTTCCCGCTTGCTTCGAGTACATCAACCGTATGGCCGCGCTCGGCGAGGACACGAGCCGCCTCCAGACCGGCTGGGCCGGCACCGATGACAACGGCCTTCCGCGACACCGCTGCCCGTTCGATCTGATGCGGCATCTCGGCCTCGCGGCCGGTCGCCGCATTGTGAATACAGAGCGCTTCGCCGCCTTCATAGATGCGATCGAGACAGTAGGTCGCGCCGACGCAAGGGCGGATGCGGGCTTCCTGCCCCGACATCACCTTGTTGACGATATGCGGGTCGGCAATATGGGCGCGTGTCATGCCGACCATATCGAGCTTGCCCTCCGCAATTGCATGGCGGGCCGTCGCGACATCGCCGATGCGGGCAGCGTGAAAGACCGGGAACTTGGTCGCCGCCCTCACCTCGCCGGCAAAATCCAGATGCGGCGCCGACGCCATTCCCTGGATAGGGATGACGTTGTTGAGCGCTGCGTCGCTGTCGATATGCCCGCGAATGATGTTGAGAAAATCGATGTTGCCGGAGGTGGCGAGACGCCGCGCGATCTCGACGCCCTCCTCCCGTGACAGTCCCTTCTCCCAATCCTCATCGGCCACAAGCCGGATACCGACGATGAAATCCTGTCCGACCGCCTTGCGGATCGCCTTGGTCATCATCATCGAAAAGCGCATGCGGTTTTCAAGCGAACCGCCGAACTCGTCCTCGCGCCTGTTCGTCGCCGGCGACCAGAAGCCGTCGGTCAGATGGCCGTAGGCCTCGATCTCGATGCCATCGAGGCCGGCAGCCTGCATGCGCTGGGCGGCGGCGGCGAAATCGGCGATGATCCGCTCAATATCCCAGTCTTCGGCAGCCTTTGGAAAGGCGCGATGCGCCGGCTCGCGGATCGGCGACGGCGCCAGCACCGGCAGCCAGTCTCCCTTGTTCCAACCGGTGCGGCGACCGAGATGGGTCAACTGGATCATCACGGCCGCACCGAATTCATGACAGTCGTCGGCAAGCTTCTTCAGCCATGGAACGATCTCGTCGCGATAAGCATGGAGATTGCCGAATGCCGGCGGCGAATCCGGCGAGACGACTGCGGAACCCGCCGTCATGGTCAGCGCGATGCCGCCCTTTGCTTTCTCCCGATGATAGAGCCTGTATCGATCCGTCGGCATCCCGTCTTCCGAATAAGCCGGCTCATGCGCCGTCGACATGATGCGGTTCTTCAGCGTGAGGTGCTTGAGTTGATAGGGCCGGAGCAAGGGATCGTTGGAGGTCATATCACTTTCATCGCTTTTGTGAAATCGAGGCTCAAGCTGCTATCTTTGCCGAGACGAGGGCCGATGGCTATAGCCTATTCGGCGGGCACACGAGCACGGCGCCCATGTCGCAGATCGACAGCCGTGTGCCAGACGATCGTCGCGAAGATGATCGCCCCGCCGATGAATGTGGCAACGGGCGGCGTCTCGGAGAAGAAAAGCCAGACCCAGAAAGGGGTCAGCACGATCTCCATCGAACTGATGAGGGCCGCATCGGCCGCGGGCATACGCCTAGACCCGAAAAGGAAGAGGACGAAGGCGAGTGCGAAATTCGTCGCCCCGAAGGCGGCCAGCAAAAGCCAGTTATAAACGTCCAGCGAGCTTGTCGAGGCGAAAGGCACGAAGATCAAGAATGTCAGGAGCCCGCCGACAACGCTCGACGGCAGGATCGGAATGCTGCGATCCATGCGCGGGATGACGATGATAAGGGCGAAAGTGATTGTCATGCCGAGCGCCAGCAGATCGCCGACACCGGTACCGCCACCGATCGAGGAGGCGACGATGACGGCAACACCGATCAGGCAGACGCCGCCGGCAATCAACGTCCGCTTCGCCACGCGCTCCTTCAGCATGATCCAGCTGAGAAACGCGGCGATAAATGGCGCCGTCGCATAGATCATGGTCACATTTGCGACCGTGGTCATGTAAAGCGCGCCGATGAAGCAGGCCTGACTTATCATCTGGCAGGCGAGCATCGCCAGGCCGGCCGGATGAAAGATCGAGGCCCATTGGCGCCGTGAAAACCCACCTTCGAGGAAAAAGCTGGGAATCAGCAGGAACAGGCCGCCAAACAACGATCGCCAGGCGATCGCCGTCCAAATGTCCGTGGTGAGAAGGCGTGCGTAGATGCCGCTGCAGCTCCACGCAAGCATTGCCGTAGCCACGAGTACAACGCCCCTCTCATAATCGCTGGCAAAAGCGGAGCGGGTCGGGAACTGGAATGTCATGTAATGGACTCAGAAAGGAAACCGAAGGAACGCCTCCTGTGTGCGCCGATATTTGACATCAGGCAAACGAATAGTAGAGATAGTAGCTATCAGAAATATTTGTGATCTCCGATGCACGACCCTATCGAAAGCGATTTGCTCCGAACCTTCCTCGTCATCAGCGAGACATCGAATTTTTCCGTGGCCGCGCAGCGTATCGGCCGCACGCAATCGGCCGTCAGCGCTCAGATCAAGCGCCTGGAGGAAACGATCGGCGAAACGTTGTTTGACAGAAATGCGCGAGGAGCGGTCCTGACCCGAGCGGGCAATCAGCTGCTTCCCTATGCCCAGAGGGTCATCGAGCTTCTGAACGAAGCGGCCGCGACCATCCGCACCAAGCCACTTGATGGACCAGTGCGGATCGGAATTCCGGAAGAGTATAGCCAGACCATTCTGCCTGCGGCACTTGCCGCCTTTGCCGTCAGACATCCGGCTGTCGAAGTGACCGTTTCCTGCGACTATACCGCCCGAAACCTTGCAGCCCTGGAGAAGGACGAACTTGATCTGGCTGTCGTCTTCGACTGGAGCAATCAGACGACGGGCGAAATTCTCTGCATCGATCCCACCGTCTGGGTAACCTCACTGGTACATCGCCTGCACGAAGCGACACCGCTGCCAATTGCAGTCTACCGGAATTCGACGTGGTGTCGCGATTTCGCTCTGCGATCCCTAGAGCAAACGGGGCTGCGCTATCGCATCGCCTTCGTCGCCGACACGAGTTCGGGCCTGAAGAATGCCGTCTTGGCCGGCCTTGCCGTTTCGACGCTGTCGCGCAGCAATATTCCGCATGGATGCAGGGAGCTGACGAGCGAAGACGGCTTTCCTCCCGTCGATTCCTCGCGCGTCGTGCTTCGCCGCAATCCCTATCATTCGAGCGAGGCAATCCAGGAGCTTGCCGAGAGGGTGCGCGAAGCCTTTCAGCCTATGTCGGCTCTGCCGCAGCCGTGATACGGCCGCGCAGCCTGTGGCGCGTACCGGATGGGCTTTCGGAAAAGCTCGCCCTGTAGCTGCGGGAGAATGCCGAGGCCGAATTGAAGCCGGTTGCTGCCGCGATCTCGGCAAAGGAATCCTTCGTCTCGATCACTTTGCGTCGCGCCGCGTTTAGTCGAAGTGCCAGATAGTGCACATGCGGCGGCGCGCCGATGCTGTCCTGGAAAAGCGCCTGCAGATGGCGTGCGCTGATGCCGACGCGGCGGGCCAGGCGCGCCAGAACCAACGGCTGCTCGATATGGTCTTCCATCAGGCGGATGGCCTGTGCGACCCGCGGATCACGCATGCGCAGACCCGCGGTCGATGGAGAAAGCTCTGCCGCGCCTTGTGTGGAAGCCGGCTCATAGATGAACAGGCGGCTGACCTCGAGCGCCAGCGAATAGCCCTGCCGTCGACGGATGATTTCGAGCATCAGATCGACGGTCGGCAAAGAGCCGGCCGTGGTGATACGCTTGCCGTCGATCACGAAGCGGTCCTTGACGGCCTTCACCTGCGGATAGGCAAGCGCGAAATCGTCGAAATCTTCCCAATGGACGGCGGCAGAGACATTGTCGAGAAGGCTCGCCTCGGCCAGCAGCCAGCTGCCGGATTCGATGCCCGCGATCATCGAACGATGGCGCGCGGTTTGCGACAATTGCATCTTCAGCGCCTGCGTGGCGCTGCGCCGCCAATTATAGCTGGCAAGCACGAAGAGCGGCGCCGTATCCGACATCGGCTTGAAACCGCCGGATGCCGGCACCGGAATGAGGCTTGTTGTTTCAACCGGCGAGCCGTCCAGCGTCAGCAGGCGCCAACGATAGATCTCTGCCCCGGAAATGCGATTGGCCCCGCGTAGCGGCTCGATCACCGAAGCGATCAGGATCAGGTTCGTTTCCGGCAGGACCAGCAGATCGATGTCGAGTGGCGTATCGGACGGGGTCAGCATAACCATTATCTCAAATTTCCGATAATGTATCGATAGATTCCGATAATGCAAAGCATGAAGATGTCGCATGCCGCGTAATGCTCTCAATACGAGGGAGAACAAAATGCCTCTTGCGATGAACCGAGATGTCTTCATCACCTGTGCCGTGACAGGCTCCGGCGATACGGTTTCGAAATCCAGCCATGTTCCGATCACCCCCAAGCAGATCGCGGATTCGGCAATCGACGCCGCCAAGGCTGGCGCCGCAATCGTTCACTGCCATGTCCGCGATCCGGAAACCGGCGCTGCCAGCCGCCGCAACGATCTCTACAAGGAGGTCACCGACCGGATCCGCTCGGCGGACGTCGACGTGGTGCTGAACCTGACTGCCGGCATGGGCGGCGACCTGATTTTCGGCGATGTCGAAAGCCCCCTGCCTCTGAATCCCAAGGGCACCGATATGGCAGGCGCAGCCGAACGTGTCAGCCATGTCGCCGAATGCCTGCCCGAAATCTGCACGCTCGATTGCGGCACCATGAACTTCAGCCTCGGCGACTATGTTATGACCAATACGCCCTCCATGCTGAGGGCCATGGCGAAGAAGATGACCGATCTCGGCGTGCGCCCCGAGATCGAGGCCTTCGACACCGGTCATCTCTGGTTTGCCAAACAGCTTGCCGAGGAGGGTCTTATTGAGGACCCGGTCCTCATCCAGCTCTGCATGGGCATCCCTTGGGGGGCGCCCGACGACCTCAACACCTTCATGGCGATGGTCAACAACGTTCCCACCAGCTGGACCTTCTCGGCCTTTTCCATCGGTCGTAACGCCATGGCCTACCCTGCGGCTGCTATCCTTGCCGGCGGCAACGTCCGCGTCGGCCTCGAAGACAATCTCTATGCCGGAAAAGGCATGCTCGCCACGAACGCACAGCTCGTCGAAAAGGCAGTGCAGGTGGTCGAAGGCATGGGCGCGCGCATCATCGGCCCCGAAGATGTCCGCAAGAAGCTGAAACTGACGAAGCGCTGAGGCTGCGATGACCAAGATCAACAAGGCAGCCTGCATCGGCGGCGGCGTCATCGGCGGCGGATGGATCGCCCGCTTTCTGCTGGCCGGCATCGACGTCGATGTCTACGATCCGCATCCCGAGGCAAGCCGCATCGTCGGCGAAGTGCTTGATAACGCCGAAAAAGCCTATGCGATGCTGACGGGCGCCCCTCTTCCGCCGCGCGGCAAACTGACGTTCCGCGAGACGCTGGAAGCGGCCGTCGCCGGTGCCGACTGGATCCAGGAAAGCGTGCCCGAGCGGCTGGACCTGAAGCGGAACGTGCTGACGCAGATCGACGCGGCGGCACGGCCGGATGCGTTGATCGGCTCCTCTACTTCGGGGCTGTTGCCGACCGATCTGCAGCGCGACATGCGTCATCCCGAGCGCCTCTTCGTCGCCCATCCGTATAATCCGGTCTATCTGCTGCCGCTGGTCGAGATCGTCGGCGGCGAAAAGACGAGTGCTGCGACGATCCAGGCCGCGATGGACAGGCTGCCGCCGATCGGCATGAAGGGTGTGCATATCGCCAAGGAGATCGAGGCTTTCGTCGGCGACCGCCTGTTGGAAGCTCTGTGGCGCGAGGCGCTCTGGCTGATCAAGGACGATATCTGCACCGTCGAGACGCTGGACGACGTCATCCGTTACTCCTTCGGCCTGCGCTGGGCGCAGATGGGCCTGTTCCAGACTTATCGCATCGCCGGCGGCGAAGCCGGCATGCGGCACTTCCTCGCGCAGTTCGGCCCGGCCCTGCAATGGAACTGGACCAAGCTGATGGATGTCGTCGATCTCGACGACGCCCTCGTCGAGAAGATCGGCCAGCAGTCGGACGAGCAGGCGAACGGATTGTCGATCCGCGAGCTGGAGCGCATCCGTGACGAAAACCTCGTCGGCATTCTGCAGAGCCTGAAAGGCGGCCACGGCGGCAAGGGCTGGGGCGCCGGCAAGCTGCTCAAGGATTTCGAACAGAGCCTCTGGGCGGCAGGCGGCGGCGAGAAGACGCCGCCTGACGTGGCAAGGCCGCTGCGCCTGATCGACACCAAGGTCAGCCCGGCATGGGTCGACTATAACGGCCACATGACCGAGCATCGCTATCTGCAGGTATTCGGCGACACGTCGGACGCGCTTCTGCGCCTGATCGGCGTCGATTTCGACTATGTCGAACGCGGCCACAGCTACTATACGGTGGAAACCCATATCCGCCATATCGGCGAGGCCAAGCTCGGACAGGCCATCCATTCGACCTGCCAGGTCCTCGCATCGGACGAGAAGCGGCTGCATGTTTTCCATAGGCTACACGACACGGCGAGCGGCGATGTGATCGCCACCGCGGAACACATGCTCCTGCATGTGGATGCCAAGGCGGGCAAGGCTGTTGCCGCACCGGAGGAGGTGCTGGTGAGACTAAGGCCGATCGCCGCCGCGCATGCAGCACTGCCAATGCCGGAGGGAGCCGGCCGCCATGTGGGACAAAAACGCTAGGAGGAAGCGATCGTGAATTTCGGACTCAGCGAAGAACAGGAAATGATCGTCAAGACGGTCCGGGACTTCGTGGAGACGGAGATCTATCCGCATGAGAACGAGGTCGAGCGCACCGGCATCGTGCCGCCGGATGTTGCCGAGGATATCAAACGCAAATGCATCGAGCTCGGCTTCTATGCCTGCGGCTTTCCCGAGGAGATCGGCGGCGCCGGCCTCGATCATCTGACCTTCACTCTTGTCGAGCGCGAGCTCGGCCGCGGTTCGATGGCACTGACGGTTTTCTTCGGCCGCCCCTCCGGCATCCTGATGGCTTGCGAGGGCGAGCAGCGGGAGCGCTATCTCCTGCCGGCGGTGCGTGGCGAACGGATCGACGCTCTCGCCATCACCGAACCGGACGCCGGCTCAGACATGCGCGGCATGAAATGCGCGGCACGACAGGATGGCGATGATTTCATCCTCAACGGCACCAAGCATTTCATATCGCATGCCGATGTCGCCGATTTCGTCATCGTCTTTGCCGCCACCGGCGAGGAAGAGACCTCGAAAGGCGTCAAGAAGAAGATCACGGCCTTTCTGGTCGACCGCGGCACGCCGGGCTTTGATATCGTGAAGGGTTATGACTCGGTCTCCCATCGCGGCTACCACAATGCCATTCTGAACTTTACCAATTGCCGTCTGCCGAAATCGCAGGTGCTCGGTGAGGTGCATCGCGGCTTCGATCTCGCCAATCAATGGCTGTACGGAACGCGGCTGACGGTTGCGGCGACCTGCGTCGGGCGGGCTCGCCGCGTCTTCGACCTGGCGCTGCCCTATGCCGCCGAGCGCAAGCAATTTGGCAAGCCGATCGGCGCCAATCAGGGTGTATCGTTCAAACTCGCCGACATGATCACCGAGATCGACGCCGCCGACCTCCTGACGCTGTCCGCCGCCTGGAAGCTGGATGCCGGCATCCCAGCCAATCGCGAGATCGCCTCGGCAAAGCTCTATGCTTCCGAGATGTTGGCTCGCGTCACCGATGAAGCCATCCAGATCTTCGGCGGCATGGGGCTGATGGACGACCTGCCGCTCGCTCGCTTCTGGCGAGACGCCCGCGTCGAGCGCATCTGGGACGGAACCTCGGAAATCCAGCGGCACATCATCAGCCGCGACCTGCTTCGGCCGTTCGGAGCATGACGACATGACGCCACGCCCGCTCGACCGCCTCATCAGACCCAGAACGATCGCCGTCTTCGGCGGTCGCGAGGCGCGACGGGTCATCGAGCAGTGCGACCTGATGGGATTTGCCGGCGACATCTGGCCGGTGCATCCGACGCTGGAAAGCGTGCTTGGACGCCGCTGCTATCGCTCTGTGGAGGAGCTGCCGGATGGGCCGGATGCCGCCTTCGTCGGCGTCAACAGGATGCTGACCGTCGAGATCGTGCGAGCCCTCTCGGCGCGAGGTGGGGGCGGCGCGGTCTGTTACGCCTCCGGCTTCAGCGAGGCGGTTTCGGAGCTGGCGGATGGAGCGGAGTTGCAGCAAGCCCTCGTCGAAGCCGCCCGCGACATGCCGATCGTCGGTCCCAATTGCTATGGCATGATCAACGGCCTCGACGGCGCCCTGCTCTGGCCTGATCAGCATGGCATCGTGCGCAGCGAGCGCGGCGTTGCGATCCTCACCCAATCCTCCAACATCGCCATCAATCTCAGCATGCAACGGCGCGGCTTGCCCATCAGCTACCTGATGACGGCCGGCAACCAGGCGCAGATCGGGCTATCGGATCTTGCCCATGCCGTTCTCGACGACCCGCGCGTGACGGCAGTCGGCCTGCATATCGAGGGCTTCGGAAATATTCGTGCGCTTGAGGCTCTTGCCGCCCGCGCCCGAGAGCTGAAAAAACCGGTCGTCGCCCTGAAGGTCGGCAAATCCGAACAGGCGCAACGCGCCGCAATCTCGCATACGGCCTCGCTTGCAGGCAGCGATGCCGTTGCAGACGCCGTTTTCCATCGCCTCGGCATCGGTCGGGTGACAACGCTGCCGGAGCTTATCGAAACACTGAAGCTCCTGCATGTCGCAGGCCCGCTCGAAAGCGATGCGATCTCCTCGATGAGCTGTTCAGGCGGCGAGGCATCCCTGATGGCTGACGCAGCCGTCGGCCGGAACGTGGAATTTCGCGCCCTGAAACCCGGGCAGCTGCCGGCCTTGCGCGCGAGCCTCGGCGAGATGGTGACACTCTCGAACCCGCTCGACTATCACACCTTCGTCTGGGGCGATCTCTCCCGCCAGACGGATGCCTTCACCGCCATGTTCGAAGGCGGTTATGCCCTCAATCTGGTCGTGCTCGATTTTCCCCGGGAAGATCGCTGCGACGGTTCGGACTGGATGACGACCGTTTCTGCTGTCGCCGCTGCCGCCAAGCGAAGCGGCGCCCGGGCCGGCGTCCTCGCGACCTTGCCGGAAAATCTGCCGGAACCGATCGCCAAGCAGCTCATCGAAACCGGCATCGTGCCGCTCTGCGGCATCAGCGAAGCACTGGCGGCCGCCGATGTCGCGAGCGGGATCGCCAGAGTTTGGAAGAAGCCACGGCCATTGCCGTTGCTGGACCAGCCCGCAGACGCGGGCGAGATCGAAACCTTGAGCGAAGCGGCCGCGAAGGCGGAGCTTGCCGCTGCCGGCCTTACGGTTCCGCTCGGAAGAACGGCCGCTACAGCAAATGAGGCAGCCGAAACTGCGCAGCAAATTGGCTTCCCCGTCGCACTCAAGGCGCTCGGCATAGAGCACAAGTCCGAAGCGGGTGCCGTCAAGCTCAACCTATGGGATAAGAATGCAGTCAAAGATGCGGCCGAAGGCATGGCTCCCATCGCCCGCGGATATCTGGTCGAGCGGATGATCGAGCGCCCTGTCGCCGAGCTCATTGTCGGTGCGGTGCGCGATCCCGTCGTCGGCCTGACCTTGACGGTCGGCGCGGGCGGAATCCTCGTGGAATTGCTTGAAGATTCCGTTGTCCTGCCGCTTCCGGTGACGAAAGCGGAGGTTTTGGACAGGATTTCACGGCTGAAGGTCCGCAAGCTCATCGAAGGCTATCGTGGCAGTGCGGCAAGCAGTCTCGAAATCGTTGCCGACGCCGTCGTATCAGCGGCAGAATATGTCGTAAAGAACGCCGCGCTGCTCGAAGAACTGGACATTAATCCCTTGATGGTCTTGGGTGAATCACGCGGCGTCGTTGCCGCGGATGCCCTCATCCGGCGAAGGAGGTAGCAGAAGTTGCAAGACCCCATTCGCACCCGATGCGACGACGGTATCCTCGAGGTCGTCATCGACCGGCCGAAGGCGAATGCCATCGACCTGGCGACCAGCCGTACCATGGGGCTCATCTTCCGCGACTTCCGCGACAATCCGGATCTGCGCGTCGCCATCGTTTCGGGCGCCGGCGAAAAATTCTTTTCAGCCGGCTGGGATTTGAAGGCTGCCGCTGATGGTGACGCTGTCGACGGAGACTATGGTGTCGGCGGCTTTGGAGGCCTGCAGGAGCTGCGCGATCTCAACAAGCCGGTCATCTGTGCCGTCAACGGCATCTGTTGCGGCGGTGGCCTGGAGATCGCGCTTTCCGCCGATCTGATCATCGCGGCCGCTCACGCAACCTTCGCGCTGCCGGAAATCCGCTCCGGCACTGTCGCCGATGCCGCATCGATCAAATTGCCGAAGCGCATTCCCTATCACATCGCCATGGATATGCTGTTCACCGGCCGCTGGCTCAATGTCGAAGAGGCGCATCGCTGGGGTTTCGTCAACGAGATCGTCTTGGCCGACAAGCTGATGGACAGGGCTTGGGAACTTGCCCGTCTGCTTGCAAGCGGGCCGCCGCTCGTCTATGCGGCCATAAAGGAAATAGTTCGCGAAGCGGAGGGAACGACGTTTCAGACTGCCATGAACAAGATCACCAAACGGCAGTTTGCGACCGTCGACGCCCTCTATTCAAGCGAGGATCAATTGGAAGGCGCAAGGGCTTTCGCGGAGAAGCGGGCCCCCATCTGGAAAGGAAAGTGAAAAGCGGCGGCAACCGCAGCATTTTCCCGCATGATCGCGGGCAACAGGCTTCACGCGGAAGAGGAAACCGTGACGTGAAGTGCGCTGCCCGGGAATTCTGTCAACTCGGCAAAAAGAAGGAACAGGGGAATGAACGACTATACGAAATATCTGGCAAGCCGCGTGACTTCGGGCGGGCTCAGCCGCCGCGAATTCATGGGACGAGCAATGGCAGCCGGCGTAACCTTGGCACTCGCCGACCAGCTCTTTACCGAAAGTGCGATGGCGGCCGAGCCGAAGCGCGGCGGGCATCTGAAGCTCGGCCTCGAAGGCGGAGCTGCGACCGATTCCAAGGACCCGGCGAAATTCCTGTCTCAAGTCATGTTCTGCGTCGGCCGTTGCTGGGGCGACATGCTGGTGGAATCCCACCCGCTGACCGGCGCCGCCGTTCCGTCGCTTGCCGAATCCTGGGAGCCGTCGAAGGATGCCGCTACCTGGACCTTCAAGATCCGCAAGGGCGTGAAGTTCCACAACGGCAAGGATCTGACGATCGACGACGTCGTCGCCACCCTCAAGCGTCATACCGATGCGAAGTCGGAGTCGGGCGCGCTCGGCGTCATGAAGTCGATCAAGGAGATCAAGGCCGACGGCGGCAACCTCGTGTTGACGCTGACGGAAGGCAACGCCGACATGCCGTTGCTTCTCACCGACTATCATCTCGTCATCCAGCCGAATGGCGGCTATGACGATCCCCTCGCCTCGATCGGCACCGGCCCCTACAAGATGGTCAGCTTCGAACCCGGAGTGCGCGCCACGTTCGAGCGGAACAAGGACGACTGGCGCACCGACCGCGGCTATGTCGATTCAATCGAAATCATCGGCATGAACGATGCGACGGCACGCATCGCCGCCCTCTCCTCCGGCCAGGTGCACTACATCAACCGCGTCGACCCTAAGACGGTTGACCTGTTGAAGCGCGCACCGAATGTCGAGATCCTGGCGACGGCCGGCCGCGGCCACTACGTGTTCATCATGCATTGCACCACGGCGCCGTTCGACAACAACGACCTGCGTCTCGCGCTCAAATACGCCATGGACCGCGAAACCATGGTCAAGAAGATCCTCGGCGGCTATGGCAAGGTCGGCAACGATTTCCCGATCAACAACACTTATGCCCTGTTCCCCGAAGGCATCGAGCAGCGCACATACGACCCAGACAAGGCCTCCTTCCACTACAAGAAGTCCGGCCATAGCGGCTCGGTGCTGCTGCGCACCTCCGAAGTCGCTTTCCCGGGCGCCGTCGATGCAGCCGTCCTCTATCAGGAAAGCTGCAAGAAGGCGGGGATCGAGATCGAGGTCAAGCGCGAGCCGGGCGACGGCTATTGGACCAACGTCTGGAACGTCCAGCCCTTCTCCACATCCTATTGGGGCGGCCGCCCGACACAGGACCAGATGTATTCCACCGCCTACCTGTCGACCGCCGACTGGAACGATACCCGCTTTAAGCGCCCGGACTTCGACAAGCTTCTGCTTCAGGCCCGCTCCGAACTGGACGAAGCCAAGCGCAAGGAGCTCTACCGTGCCATGGCGATGATGGTGCGCGACGAAGGTGGTGTGATCCTGCCGATGTTCAACGATTTCGTGAACGCCTCCACCAAGAAGGTGAAGGGCTACGTCCACGATATCGGCAACGACATGTCGAACGGCTACGTCGCGACCCGCGTCTGGCTGGACACCTGATGCCCGAAGCCGGGCGACAACGCCCTCATCTCTGACGAAGCCGGGACCGCGGACACTCTTCGCGGTCCTCCCGACGTTTAGAGCAACTCCAGGAAAAGTGCGCAGCGGTTTTCCATCCGGAATTGCGTAAGACAACAAGAGCGCGAGGCATCGGCCATGTCCAATCCATCCCCCGGAACCGTTCTGCCCGGGCTGAGGTTCAAGCAGCGTTTTCCGTTGCTGTCCCTGATCATCGAGCGCTGCCTGCTCAGCATCGTCCTGCTGTTTGCGGTCTCCATCCTGATCTTCGGCGGGCTGGAAGCCCTGCCGGGCGATTTCGCGACCACCTATCTCGGCCAGTCGGCAACGCCGCAGGCGGTTGCCAACATTCGCGCCGATCTCGGCCTCAACCGGCCTGTCGTCACTCGCTATGTGGAATGGCTCGGCAACGCCGTGCAGGGCGACTTCGGCACCTCCTGGGCCAGCAAGAACTCCGTCAGTGAGCAGATTGGCAAGCGGCTCGGCAATTCGCTGTTTCTGGCCGGTTTCGCCGCGCTGATCTCGGTGCCGCTCGCCGTCGGCCTCGGCATGCTGGCGGTGCATTTCAGGAACCGCATGCCCGACAAGATCATCAATGTCGTTTCGCTGGCGGCGATCTCCCTGCCGGAATTCTTCATCGGCTACCTCCTTATCCTGTTCTTTGCCGTAAAATTCGGCGTGGCGACCTTTCCCGCCACCGTCTATGAAGGCATGGGCCTCATGGACCGGCTGCAGGCGATCGCCCTGCCGACGGCGACGCTGGTGCTCGTGGTGCTTGCTCACATGATGCGCATGACCCGCGCCGCCATCCTTTCGGTCATGTCGTCGGCCTATATGGAAACGGCTGAGCTCAAGGGGTTGTCTGCCTTCCGCGCCATCGTCAAGCACGCGGCCCCCAACGCGCTGGCCCCGATCATCAACGTCATCGCGCTGAACCTTGCCTATCTCATCGTCGGCGTCGTCGTCGTCGAGGTGGTCTTCGTCTATCCCGGCATGGGCCAGTACATGGTCGATGCGGTCACCGTGCGCGATATGCCTGTCGTCCAGGCCTGCGGGCTGATCTTTGCCGCCGTCTACATCCTCCTCAACATGACCGCCGATATTCTGGCGATCGTCGCCAACCCGCGCCTGAGGCATCCACGATGAGATTGAGAGAGATCCCCATCACCGCCTGGATCGGCATAGCCGGTATTCTGCTCGCCTTCTTCTGCGCGATTTTCGCGCCCTGGATCGCCCCCTATGGCGAGACCGAAGTCGTCGGCAATGTCTGGCAGGCCGCCGACGCGCAATATTTCTTCGGCCTCGACAATCTCGGCCGCGATATCCTGTCGCGTCTGATCTATGGCACACGCACGACGCTGTTCGTCGCGCTGACGGCGACGATCATCTCCTTCTCGCTCGGCATCGTCCTGAGCTTCACCGCCGCCGTCTCGCGCGGATTGATCGACACGATCTTCTCGCGCTTCAACGACCTGATGATGTCGATCCCGACGCTGATCTTCGCGCTCGTGGTGCTGGCGGTGCTGCCGCAGAACCTGATCGTGCTGATCCTCGTCATGGCCATCCTCGATTCCACCCGCGTCTATCGTCTCGGCCGTGCCGTGGCGCTCGATGTCGCGGTCATGGAGTTCGTCGAGGCCGCCAAGCTGCGCGGCGAAGGCAGGATCTGGATCATCTTCCGCGAGATCCTGCCGAACACGCTTTCGCCGCTGCTGGCGGAATTCGGCCTGCGCTTTGCCTTCTCGATCCTGTTCCTTTCCACCCTGTCCTTCCTCGGCCTCGGTATCCAGCCGCCGTCCGCCGACTGGGGCGGCATGGTCAAGGACAACAAGGACGGCATCATCTTCGGCATCTCTGCCGCTCTCGTACCGGGCTCCGCCATCGCGGCGCTCGCGGTCTGTGTCAATCTGGTGGTCGACTGGCTCTTGAAGCGCACCTCCAGCCTCAAGGGAGGGCGTGGCGATGCCTGAGCTTCTTTCCGTTCGCGATCTCAAGATCGAGGCAACCAGCTATCCGCCGGGCGAGCCACCGAAACGCGTGACCATCGTCGACGGCGTGTCCTTCGATCTCAAGAAGGGCAAGGTGCTCGGCCTGATCGGCGAATCCGGCGCCGGCAAGTCCACCATCGGTCTCTCCGCGCTGGCCTATGGTCGCGGCGGCGCCGAGATCACCGGCGGCCAGGTGCTGCTCGACGGCGTCGACATCCTGCCGCTCGGCAAATCCGGCATCCGCAAGATCCGCGGTGCCCGCGTCTGTTATGTCGCGCAATCGGCAGCGGCCGCCTTCAATCCGGCGCACAGGCTGGGCGATCAGGTGATTGAAGCCACCGTCAAACACCGGCTGATGACGAAGGACGAGGCCAGGAAGCGCGCGCTTTACCTCTTCCGTGTGCTTGGCCTGCCCAATCCGGAAACATTCGGCGAGCGCTATCCGCATCAGGTCTCCGGCGGCCAGCTTCAGCGCGCCATGACGGCCATGGCGCTTTGCTCCAACCCCGAACTGATCGTCTTCGACGAACCCACAACCGCGCTCGACGTGACGACGCAGATCGACGTGCTGGCAGCGATCAAGCACGCTATCGAGGAAACACATACGGCGGCGCTCTATATCACCCACGATCTCGCCGTCGTCGCCCAGATCTCCGACGACATCATGGTGCTGCGATACGGCAAGCAAGTGGAGTACGGCAGCGTGCAGCAGATCATCGAGGCGCCGCGACAGGACTATACCCGCGCCCTCGTCAACGTTCGCCAGATAGCGAGAGAGGAAACCGCCGATCAATCGGGAGCGCTTCTGAAAATCGAGAATATCAACGCGCAATATTCGAACGGTTTCAAGGTATTGCACGATGTTTCTCTACATGTACCAAAAGGTCAGACACTGGCTGTTGTCGGTGAATCCGGATCGGGGAAATCGACGCTCGCCCGCGTCATCACCGGCCTGCTGCCCCCGAGCGACGGACGGATTTCCTTCGACGGCAAGCCGCTGACACCAGCCTTGAAAAACCGCTCCCGCGAGGAATTGCGGCGGATACAGCTGATCTACCAGATGGCCGACACCGCCATGAATCCCCGCCAGACCGTGCGCGACATCATCGGCCGCCCGCTGACCTTTTATGACGGTCTGCACGGCGCGGCGAAGACGGCGCGCGTGAAGGAACTGCTCGACCAGATTGAGATGGGCACCGGTTTCGTCGACCGTTACCCGGCCGAGCTTTCCGGCGGCCAGAAGCAGCGCGTCGCAATCGCCCGTGCGCTTGCCGCCAAGCCCGAGCTCATCCTTTGCGACGAGCCGACCTCGGCGCTCGATCCACTCGTTGCCGATGGAATTCTGAAGCTGCTCTTGAGGTTGCAGAAGGAAGCCCAGCTCTCCTACATCTTCATCACGCATGATATCGCCATCGTGCGCGCCATCGCCGACAGCGTCGCTGTCATGCATCGCGGCAAGCTCGTTCGCTTCGGACCGAAATCACAGGCGCTGTCGCCGCCTTTCGACGATTACACGGACCTGCTGCTGAAATCCGTGCCCGAGATGGAAATCGGCTGGTTGGAGCGTGTCTTGACGACGCGAAAAATGGAGAGCGCCGGAAATTGAATGCTCGACATCTCAAGGCCTCCGCCCAATCTTAATCCTGCCTGCAATACCGGAATGAAACGCATGACCGACCGCAGCTTCGCCACCATCGAAAACCACTGGATCACCCTCAAGGACGGCACGCGCCTGGCGGCGCGCATCTGGATGCCGGACAATGCGGAAAACGATCCCGTGCCCGCCGTCTTCGAATTCCTGCCCTATCGCAAACGGGACGGAACGAGCCCTCGGGATGAATCGACCTACCCGGTTTTTGCGGCCGCCGGGATTGCAGGCGTGCGCGTCGATATAAGAGGCTCCGGCGAATCCGACGGCGTGATCGATGGCGAATATACCGAGCTCGAGCTTGCCAATGCCTGCGAACTGATCGCCTGGATCGCCGAACAACCCTGGTCCAACGGATCGGTCGGCATGATGGGCATTTCCTGGGGCGGCTTCAACTGCCTGCAGGTCGCCGCCTTGAAACCGCCGGCACTGAAGGCCGTCATATCGATCGCCTCCACCGTCGATCGCTACAACGACGACATCCACTACAAGAACGGCTGCCATCTCTCCGCGCAGCTCTCCTGGGCCGCGACTATGCTCGGCTATCAATCGCGTTCGCCCGATCCGGCCATCGTCGGCGAGCGCTGGCGGGAGATGTGGTTGGAGCGCCTGGAACACGAACCCTTCTTCATGGAGGAATGGCTTCAGCATCAACGCCGCGACGACTTCTGGCGGCATGGCTCCATCTGCGAGAATTTCGCGAAGTTCGATGTTCCGGCTATCGTCATTGCCGGCTGGGCGGACGGCTATCGCAATACGCCGTTGTTGGCTGTCGAAGGCCTCGGAAATAAGGCGAAGGCGCTGATCGGGCCGTGGGTCCACAAATATCCGCATTTCGCCTGGCCGAAGCCACGCGCCGATTTTCACGGCGAGGCCATCGCCTGGTGGAACCGCTGGCTGCGCGGCGACCAGAATGGAGCAGAAAGCATACCGCCAGTTCGCGCCTATATTCTCGATGCCATAAAACCCGCAACACGCCGCGATTTCGACCCTGGTTTCTGGATCGCCAAGTCCGAATGGCAAAAGCCTGATATGCAGTGCTTCTATGTCGAGCAGTTCGGCACGCTGATGGAAGGCATGCCGATCCCACATGCGCCGGAACATCCCATCTATCTGCGCTCGCCGCTCGACACGGGCACCGCCTCGGGCGAATGGTTCACCCTGAAGCCGGACGTGGAAATGGCGATCGATCAGCGTCTCGACGATGCCGGCTCGCTCACCTTCCAGACGGCGCCGCTTGTAGAGGATCACGATTATCTGGGACGCCCGGTACTGGCGTTGACGCTTCGATGCGACGCGGAAACGGCAAATCTCTGCGCAAGACTTGTCGATATCCATCCGGACGGCACGGCGACGCGCGTCTCCTTTGGCGTGCTCAATCTCGCCCATCGCAACAGCAATGCCGAGCCCGAACCACTGAGCAAGGGCGAGCGCACCAGGGTCACGCTGACGCTCGATGCCTGCGGCTACCGCTTCCGCAAGGGTCATCGCATCCGCCTGTCTCTGTCGACGGCCTACTGGCCGATGGTCCTGCCGCCGCCGGAAGATCCGGGTCTGACGATCGACCTCGCCTCCATCGGCCTCGGCCTGCCAAAGCTGGGGGCGCACGACGTCATCGACTTGAAGCAGCCCGATAATCCGGATCCGCTGCCGAAATACATCGAACATGCGCCGGCTTCGACGAAACGGCGGGTGATGCGCGACCTTTCGGCAGGTAAAACTCACTATGAAATTCATGAGGATACCGGACTTTTTGAACATCCCGGTACAGGTCTTTCCACGCGGCAGCTACGTGAAGAAGTGTGGTCGATCGCACCGGACGATCCGCTGTCGATGAAGGGCATTTCGACCTGGACATGCGACATGCAACGCCCCGACTGGTTCGTTAGGACGATCGCGACATCGGCGATATCCTGCACGGCAACGGACTGGATCGTCAGCGCTTCCGTCACCGCCTATGAAGGCGAGACGCAGATTTTCCGCAAAGTGTTCGAGGAGAAGCGCGTCCCGCGCGACCTGATGTAAATCAGCGCGTGCCTGCGAACCGGCTTGCCGCGGCGCATATGGCGGCAAAGCCGTCGCGGGCGCCGTCGCTCATATGTCTCGCCCGCAGCCAGGCATGCACCATCTGCGGCTCCTCGCGGAACCAGACCTCGACGCCCGCCTGCGCCAGCCTTGCCGCATAATTGCGGCCGTCGTCGCGCAACGGATCGAAATGCGCCACCGTGATGAAGGCGGGGGGAAGGCCGGCAACCGATTGCGAGGCAAGCGGCTCGGCAACGGGATTGCCTGATGGAGCCTGCAAGACGCTGCGGTAGTAGCCGACATCGGCGGTCGTCAGCCCCGGCGCGTCCGCCATCTCCTGGTAGGAACCGGAGACGAGATCGCCGCCGAGCGCGGGATAGATGAGGATCTGACCCGCAATCCCCGAAAGACCGTCGGCCTTCGCGCGGATGGCCAATCCAGCCGCGAGATTGCCGCCGGCGCTGTCACCGATCAGCACGACGGTCTTTCCCTCGGCAAGCAATTGCCCGAGAACGCTGAAGCAATCATCCGTCTGCGTCGGCCACCGATGCTCCGGCGCCAGACGATAGTCGACGGAGATAAGCTCTGCTCCGGCATGGTCGGCAATCTCGGCGCAAATCGCGTGGTGGCTTTCGAGCGAGCCGACGACGAAGCCGCCGCCGTGAAGATAGAGCAGGCAGGTTGCGGTGCGGATGTCGGCCGGAAGGTAGCGCCTGATCGGAATCGTTCCCGACACAAGCTCATCGCGCATGCGCATGCCATCAGGCAATGGTCGGTCGAAGCGAGCGCAGAGCGCGTCATACCATTGGCGTTGCTGTCCGATGGAAGCCGTCACTGCGTCCGGCGGATAAAAAGAATCGCAGATCTCCATGAACTGCAAGATACCCGCCTCGGTCGGCATCGGGCGCTGCGGAGAATCCATCTGAAATCCTCGTTCCGTTGGAATTGTCGAGCAATAGCACAATCCCGCCGCGGGCCGCTTATCCGCTTACGGCCAAAGCCGCCGCGACGGCGACATGCGGCTGGACGGCTCCACGGAAAGGCGAGCGATTGCACACAGCCCCTCATTGCCGGAAGATTCGTCAGAAACTGCACATTTTTCGCGCAAGTGCATGCACTATTGATTTCAGAAATTGCCGCTCAATCACATCACCAAATAAAATCAATGAGTTGTGATTTGGCACGCCACTTGCTTCGTTACCGTTGAGTTGGTGGCTAGGGTTCCGGCGCTCCATTGGGAGCGTGACTGGTCCGAGAGCTGCCACCGGTCGGGAGAGAAATCCCACCGGATGCACGGCGGGACAAAAGCCCGGGAGACCTCGTAAGCCAAGGGATTGGCGGCGCGATGGTCTTTGCCGATCCCTTTTGACGAAAAGCAAAAGGGGAATTTCTATGCAGACTTTTTCAAAGATCCTTTCCGTAACCGCTCTTTCGGTATCGCTGGCTCTCGGGCTCGGCTCCGCCGCCAGCGCAGCACCCAAGACCAGCTTCAAGGTCGCCTGGTCGATCTATGTCGGCTGGATGCCCTGGGGCTATGCCGCCGACCACGGCATCGTCAAGAAATGGGCCGACAAATACGGCATCAGCATCGACGTCACCCAGTTCAACGACTATGTCGAATCGATGAACCAGTACACGGCAGGCGCCTTCGATGCCGTGACGCTCACCAACATGGACGGCCTGTCGATCCCAGCGGCGGGCGGCGTCGACACGACTGCCGTCATCGTGGGCGACTTCTCCAACGGCAATGATGCCGTGATCCTCAAGGACAAGACAAGCCTTGCCGATATCAAGGGCCAGAACATCAATCTCGTCCAATATTCGGTCTCCCACTACCTGCTCGCCCGCGCGCTCGACAGCATCAAGCTGACCGAACGCGACGTGAAGGTGGTCAACACCTCGGACGCCGACATGGTCGCGGCCTACAAGACACCTGATGTCTCCGCCGTCGTGACCTGGAACCCCTTGGTCTCGACCATTCTTGAGGACCCCACCGCCAAGAAGGTGTTCGACAGTTCGCAGGTGCCGGGCGAGATCATCGACCTGATGGTCGCCAACAGCAACGTACTCAAGGACAACCCGAATTTCGGCAAGGCACTGGCCGGCATCTGGTATGAAACGGCGGCGCTGATGAAGGCCGACACGGCGGAAGGCAAGGCTGCCCGCGAGGCGATGGGCGCGGCCTCGGGCACGGATATCAAGGGCTTCGAGGCCCAGCTTGCAGCCACCAAGCTCTTCGACAAGCCCTCAGACGCCGTCGCCTTCACCGCATCGCCGAGCCTGCCGAAGACGATGGATCTCGTGCGCAACTTCCTGTTCCAGAAGGGCCTGCTCGGCAATGGCGCTGCTTCCGCCGATGTCATCGGCATCGAAATGCCCGATGGCAAGGTTCTCGGCGACAGCAAGAATGTCAAGTTGCGCTTCACCGAGAGCTACATGAAGGCAGCCGCCGACGCCTCGCTCTGAGCGAAAGATCCATCGGCGGCGCGATAGCGCCGCCCCGTTCCTTCATTCGCGGAGCATTGTTCATGCGTTGGATCAACACCAGGCCGAGCCCGGGCGCGCAGCTTGCCTTGACGCTGCTGCCCTTTGCGCTGCTGATCGTCGCCTATGCCATCGGTTCGGCCGCGCGGCTTGCCGAAAACGCCAACGACAAGCTGCTGCCCAATCTTGCCGGCTTTGCCGATGCGATCAACCGCATGGCCTTCATCGCCGACCCGCGCACGGGAGATTATCTGCTATGGTCCGATACGGGGGCGAGCCTCGTGCGGCTGCTATCCGGTCTCGGCATATCCACAGCGATCGCGCTTTGCTTGGGCATGCTCATCGGCATGTTGCCCTATCTCAGAGCCCTGCTCTCGCCTTTTGTCGCCGTCATCTCGATGGTGCCACCCTTGGCGCTTCTGCCGATCCTCTTCATCGCCATGGGCCTGGGAGAGACATCGAAGATCGCGCTGATCGTCATCGGCGTCACCCCGACGATGATACGCGATCTGGCACTGAAGGCGCTGGAATTGCCGCGCGAGCAGATCGTCAAGGCCGAAACGCTCGGCGGCTCCTCCTGGCAGATCGCTCTTCGCGTCGTGCTGCCGCAGATCCTGCCACGGCTGATCACCTGCCTAAAATTGCAGCTCGGCCCGGCCTGGTTGTTTCTGATCGCGGCTGAAGCGATCTCGTCGGATGCCGGCCTCGGCTACCGCATCTTCCTCGTTCGCCGATACCTGTCGATGGACGTGATCTTTCCCTATGTCGTCTGGATCACGCTGCTCGCCGTGCTCATGAACTATCTCCTCGATCGCATCCGCATTGCCGTCTTCCCGTGGTCGGAGCTGGAGAAGCAGGCATGAGCGCGCTCAGGATCGAAAAGGTCTGGAAGGAATATGGCGACCAGATCGTCCTTGAGGACGTGTCGCTGACCGTGGATTCGCGCGCCTTCGTCGCGCTGGTCGGCCCCTCCGGTTGCGGCAAGTCGACCTTTCTGCGCATGTTGCTGGGGCAGGAGCAGCCAACCAGGGGCAATATCCTTCTCGACGGCGTGGCGTTGCCGTCAGAGCCAGGTGCGGATCGCGGCGTGGTCTTTCAGCGCTATTCGGTCTTCCCGCATCTGACAGTGCTCGGCAATGTGCTGCTCGGAAAGGAACTCACCGCCGCCCGCTATAAGGCAAGGCTCCTTGGTGCAGCGCGCCGGAGCGCCCTCGATGAAGCTCGTCAGCTGATCGCCGAGGTTGGCTTGGCTGGCGCGGAGAACAAATATCCGGCCCAGCTTTCCGGCGGCATGCAGCAGCGCCTGGCACTTGCCCAGGCGCTCATCATGCGGCCGAAGGTCCTGTTGCTCGATGAGCCCTTCGGTGCGCTCGATCCCGGCATCCGCGCCGAAATCCATACGCTGATGAAGCGGCTGTGGCACGAGACGCAGATGACCGTCGTCATGGTGACCCATGACATGCGCGAAGCCTTCACGCTCGCCACCCGCGTCGTCGCCTTCGAGCGCCGCCGCGACCGGCCGGAAGAAAAGGAGCGCTACGGCGCGACCATCACCAAGGACATTTCCATCTGGCCGCCGCGCATCGCCGGCGCAGCCTCGATCTTCAGCCCCGACCGGGACGGCCCGGTCGCTTCCCCGGGGCACCGCCGGGACGACCTGGCACCACTGGGAGACATCTAGCCATGCAACACGTCAGACGTTCGCCGGAAGAAATCGCCGCCAATCGCGCACGCTATGAGGAACATCAAAGGAAAGGACTGGAGTTCGCGCCCAAGGCCTTGCCCGCGCCAAGCCCCCTTCCCGCCCCGCCTGTCGACGCAGTTCGCGTCATTCATCAGGAGGTCATACCGGGCGGCTGGTATTGGTCGACCCGCATCAAGCGCGGCGAGACGTTGCGCATCGCCCAGCAGCAGGGTTTCTCGACGGTAACGCTCGTCGCATGGAATGCGGCCGAAACAAGCGAGCGGCTGAACCTGCCCGACACCGTGAAAATGCAGTGGACCACCGCCCTTTCGAAAGGCCGGGTGATCTTCTCCGATATGGGCCGGGTGATGTTTTCCGTGATCGAGGATTCCTCCGGCGCTCATGATTGCCTTATGGGCGGCTCCACGGCCACGTCGAATCTCACGAAATATGGCGAGGGTACGCGCAACACCCGCGACAACCTCGTTTTGCTTGCGACCAAGGCCGGGCTTGAGCGGCGAGACATCCCGGCGGCGCTTTCGCTCTTTGCCCCCGTCCGCGTCGACCAGGACGGCAAGTTCCAATGGAGACCCGAGCTTCGTCATGAGGGCGACTACATCGAGCTTCGCGCCGAGATGGAAATCATCGTCGGCCTCTCCAATTGCCCGCATCCGCTCGACCCCAACCCCGACTACCGGCCCAATCCGGTAACGGTCACCCGCATCGCAGCAACCGAGCCACGCGCGGACGACATTTGCCGGACGGCAACCGCCGAAGCCGTGCGCGGCTTTGAAAACAACGCGCTGGCAGCGATCTGAGCGAGGAGCAATATCGTGACCCCATTCATCCAGACCGCATCCAGCCGCACCCTCGATAACGCCGCGCAGGATCACTTCATCCCGGCCGAAGCGCCCTTCTCAACCGTGATCCGCAAGGGCCAGACGCTGCGCATCGAGGATAGCTACGGCCAGCAGGCGATCGACACGCTATTCTACAACGCTGAAGACCACTCCGAGCGCTATTCCAGCCAGGACACGATGCGCGAGCAGGGTGCCGCCTATATCACCACAGGCACCCGGATCGTCTCCAATGAGGGGCGAGTGATGCTGACCATGAGCGCCGACAGTTGCGGGCGCCATGACACCTCGGCCGGCGCCTGCTCCTGCGAGAGCAACACGGTGCGCTTCGGCCATGGCACGAAGTATCTCCATGCCTGCCGCGACAATTTCGTTCTGGAGGTCTCCAAGCACGGCATGAGCAAGCGCGACGTCGTGCCCAACATCAATTTCTTCATGAACGTGCCGATCGAACCATCCGGCGAGATGACGATCGTCGACGGTATTTCCGCGCCTGGTGACTATGTCGAGCTGAAGGCCGAGATGGACGTGCTGCTCGTCATCTCCAACTGCCCGCAGATCAACAATCCCTGCAACGGTTTCGATCCGACGCCGATCCGGGTTCTCGTCTGGGACGGTGAGGCCTGAGATGTTCAAAAAGATATTGATCGCCAACCGAGGCGAAATCGCCGTCCGGATCATCCGGACATTGAAACGCATGGGCATCGCCTCCGTCGTCGTCTATTCCGACGCCGACCGGTTTTCCAAGGCATCGCTGATGGCCGACGAGGCCGTAAGGCTCGGTGCGGCAACCGCCTCCGAGAGCTATCTTAATGTCGATGCCGTCATCGCCGCCTGCAAAGCGACTGGCGCCGAGGCCGTCCATCCTGGCTACGGTTTCCTGTCGGAAAACATCGGTTTTGCCGAGCGGCTGGCCGCGGAGGGCATCGTCTTCATCGGCCCAACGCCGGAAAACATTGCCGCCTTCGGCCTGAAGCACACGGCGCGCGAGCTGGCGCGTGCCAGCGGCGTACCCCTGCTTCCGGGCAGCGGTCTTGTCGACACGAGCGAGGCGGCGCTAGCGGCCGCCGCGGAGATTGGCTACTCGGTCATGCTGAAATCGACAGCAGGCGGCGGCGGCATCGGCATGCAGCTCTGCGAGGATGCCGATAGTCTGAAGGCGGCTTTCGAAAGCGTGCAGCGCACGGCCAAGGCAAGTTTCGGCGACGCGCGCGTCTATCTCGAACGCTTCGTTTCCAAGGCCCGTCACGTCGAGGTGCAGATCTTCGGCGATGGCGAGGGACGGGTGATCGCGCTCGGCGAGCGCGACTGCTCGCTGCAGCGCCGGAACCAGAAGGTGATCGAGGAAACCCCCGCCCCCGGTCTTTCGCCCGCGGTGCGAGAGCGTCTGCACGCCGCGGCCGTGGCGCTGGGCACCTCCGCGCGCTACCAATCCGCCGGGACGGTGGAATTCATCTACGATCCGCTGCGCGAGGAATTCTACTTCCTCGAGGTCAATACCCGCCTGCAGGTCGAGCATCCGATCACGGAAGCCGTATACGGCGTCGATCTCGTCGAATGGATGATTCGCCAGGCGGCCGGCGAGGATGTGATCACCGGCAACGACCATCTGACTCCAAGCGGCGCTGCGATCGAGGCTCGCATCTATGCCGAGATGCCGCATGCCGGCTTCCGGCCCAGTGCCGGTCTGCTGACGGAAGTCGCCTTCCCGGCGAGTGCGCGCGTGGATGCCTGGATCGAGACCGGCACGGAAGTTACGCCCTTCTATGACCCAATGCTCGCCAAGGTGATCGTCACGGCCGAAGACCGACCTGCCGCGATCGAGAAGTTGAAGCACGCGCTTGCGGAAAGCGCCATCGCCGGCATTGAGACCAATCTCGACTATCTCAAGGCGATTGCGGGATCGGATCTGCTCTCAAGCGGCGATGTGGCGACGACTGCGCTCAAGGATTTCGCCTTCGTGCCCGACATCATAGAAGTTGTTGCGCCGGGCGCGCAGTCGAGCATACAGGAGCTACCCGGCCGGCTCGGCCTCTGGCATGTCGGCGTGCCGCCGAGCGGCCCGATGGACGAGCGCTCGTTCCGCCATGCCAATCGGCTCGTCGGCAACGCCGATGAGACGGCGGCGCTGGAACTCACCGTATCCGGCCCGATACTCAAGATCTTCTCGGACATCACCATTGCTCTCGCAGGCGCGCGCATGCCGATGAGCCTCGACGGCCTCCCTCTGCCGCATGACGAAGCCGTCACCATCAAGGCGGGACAAACGCTTGTGATCGGCGCGATAGAGGGTGCCGGCCAGCGCTCCTATCTCGCGGTTGCGGGCGGCTTAGCAGCCCCTGTCACCCTCGGTTCGAGAGCGACCTTCGGCCTCGGGAAATTCGGCGGCCACGCCATTGGCACGCTCCAGACCGGCCATGTGCTGCGGCTGGCCCGCGCACCGCAACTGCCCGCCAAAGCAGCTGAGGCACCGGCGCCGCTGACCCGCAACTGGCAGGTCGGCGTTCTCTATGGCCCACATGGCGCGCCGGACTTCTTTCTGGAAGACGACATCGAGACGCTGTTCTCGACCGAATACGAGGTGCATTTCAACAGCGCCCGCACCGGCGTGCGTCTGATCGGCCCAGCACCCAAATGGGCGCGCAGCGACGGTGGCGAAGCCGGCCTTCACCCCTCCAATCTCCATGATAATGCCTATGCTGTGGGAGCCATCGACTTTACCGGCGACATGCCGATCATTCTCGGACCCGATGGCCCGAGCCTCGGTGGCTTCGTCTGCCCTGCCGTCATCGCCCGCGACGAGCAATGGAAAATGGGTCAGTTCAAGCCCGGCGATAAAATCCGGTTTCATCCGACCGAGCGTGCGCAAGATCCTGTCGCCGGTCCCATGGTGCGGCGCATTGGTGATGAAGCTGGATCGGCGATCGTCGGCCAGAACGAGCATGGACCGGTTCCCGTCGTCTATCGCCGCCAAGGCGACGACAATCTGCTGGTCGAATATGGCGCGATGACCCTCGATATCGCGCTGCGCCTGCGGATACACCTGCTGATGCAGGCGATCATCGAGGTCCGTTTACCTGGGATCATCGACCTGACACCCGGCATCCGATCGCTGCAGATCCATTATGACGGCACCACGCTCACGCGAACGCGCCTGCTGGGCCTGCTTGCCGAGATCGAGGCGGCCCTCCCGGCAGCGCAGGAGGTCAAAGTCCCGAGCCGCATCGTGCATCTGCCGCTCTCCTGGAACGATCCGGATGCCGAACTCGCCATGCGCAAATATCAAGAACTTGTGCGGCCAAACGCGCCCTGGTGCCCATCGAATATCGAGTTCATCCGCCGGATCAACGGCTTGCCCGACGAGCAGGCCGTGCGCGACATCGTCTTCGATGCCAGCTATCTGGTGCTCGGCCTCGGCGACGTCTATCTCGGCGCACCGGTCGCGACCCCAATCGACCCGCGCCATCGGCTGGTGACGACGAAGTACAATCCGGCCCGCACCTGGACGCCGGAGAATGCCGTCGGCATAGGCGGCGCCTATATGTGCATCTATGGCATGGAGGGCCCGGGTGGCTATCAGCTTTTCGGCCGCACCATCCAGGTCTGGAACAGCTGGCGGCAGACACCGGTCTTTGCCCGAGGCAAGCCGTGGTTGCTGAACTTCTTCGACCAGATCCGCTTCTTTCCCGTCAGCCATGAGGAACTGGCGGAGGCACGTGCCGCCTTCCCGCATGGAGGCTATCCCGTCAAGATCGAGGAGACGGAATTTTCCTACGGTGCCTATGAAGCAGGCCTTGCCCGCGACGCAGCCACCATCGGCGCTTTTAAATCCAGGCAGCAGGCCGCCTTCGAAGCGGAACGCCAGCGCTGGAAGGAACTCGGCCTCGACAGTTTCACCGTCGACGAGGGAGCCGGCCCCGGATTGGGCGGCGACATACCTGAAGGCTGTTTCGGCATCGAAAGTGCCGTACCCGGCAACGTCTGGAAAATACTCGTCGAAGAGGGTCAGCCGGTTGCCGCCGGCGATACATTGGCCATCATCGAATCCATGAAAATGGAAATCAACGTCACCGCACATGCCGCCGGGCGCGTCCGCGATCTGCGCGCCGGCCCGGGGCACAACGTCAAAGCCGGCGATGTGCTCGTCATTCTGGAGGAAATCTGATGCTTCCCACCATTCTCGATCTCGCTTCGCTGAAAGCGGCCTATGCGGCAGGCCTGTCACCGCTCGACCTGGTGGAGGAGATCATCGCCAGACGGAAAGCGTCGGACGATCCGGCGATCTTCATCACCATGACGCCGGATGACGATCTGCGCGCGGCAGCCTGCGAGCTGTTGGCAAGAGTGCCCGAGCCGAACAGCCTGCCGCTCTGGGGCGTTCCCTTCGCGGTCAAGGACAACATCGACGTCGCAGGTCTGCCGACAACAGCCGCCTGCCCGGCCTTTGCCTATCATCCTGAAGAGGATGCGACCACGGTCGCCCGGCTGAAGGCCGCCGGCGCCATCGTCATCGGCAAGACCAATCTCGACCAATTCGCGACCGGCCTTAACGGCACGCGTTCGCCCTATGGCGCACCGCGTTCCGTATTCGACCGCAACTACGTTTCCGGCGGCTCCAGTTCCGGTTCGGCCGTCGCCGTCGCGGCTGGACTGGCGAGCTTTTCCCTTGGCACCGATACGGCAGGCTCGGGCCGCGTCCCCGCCGCCTTCAACAATCTCGTCGGCATCAAGCCGACGCCGGGACTGGTGCCCAATGTCGGCGTGGTGCCCGCCTGCCGCAGCGTCGATGTCGTCACCGTCTTTGCGGCGACAGTGGGAGACGGCACTACCGTGCGCAGGATCATGGAAGGCTATGACGCTCGCGATCCGTTCTCGCGGCGGGCCGCGCCGGCAAACCTGCCATCATCACGCCCGCGCATCGGCGTGCTCGACGGCGTGGAGCGCGAATTCTATGGCAACAAGGATGTCGAAGCTCTCTATGACGCCGCCATCGAGCGGGCTAAATCGCTGGGTGCAGAGATCGTACCCTTCGACTATGCGCCTTTCCGGCAAGCGGCCGAATTGCTCTACAACGGCCCCTGGGTCGCCGAGCGGCTGGCGGCGGTGAAGGATTTTCTGGAGACGAATGCCGGTGATTTCGATCCGACTGTGCGGACCATCATCGAAGGGGCAAAGGCCTATGACGCGGTCGCTGCCTTCGAAGGCCGGTACCGGTTGGAAGCCTTGCGACAGAAGACGAAGGTGGAATGGGAGAAGGTGGACTTCCTGATGCTGCCGACCTCGCCCACCACCTACACCGTCGAGGAGATGCGGGCCGATCCGATCGTCAAGAATGGCCACTTCGGTCGCTATACCAACTTCGCCAATCTGCTCGACTGCGCGGCGATCGCCATACCTGCCGGCTTTGACGCCAAGGACCATCTGCCCGCGGGCGTGATGCTCGTCGGCCCCGCCTTCACCGACGAAGCATTGGCGCCCTTCGCCGACGCCATGCATCGCGTCCTGAACGCTGGAATGGGCAAGGACCGCACGGCCGCGCTGCCCGCTGCAAGCCGCGTAGCCCCAGCTGCCGAAGACCTCGTTCCAATCGTGGTCGTCGGCGCGCATCTGACCGGCATGCCGCTCAACCATGAACTGACCCGGCCGGGCGGATGTAAGTTGAAAACCTGCCGGACGGATGGCAGCTACCGGCTCTTTGCGCTCCCCGGCACCGTCCCGCCAAAGCCGGGACTGGTGCGCGATCCGGGTTTTGCCGGCAAGGGTGTGGAAGTTGAGGTCTGGGCTCTGCCGCCTGCGGCATTCGCCCGGTTCGTCCAGAATATTCCGGCACCGCTGGGCGTCGGCAAGATCACGCTCGACGACGGAAGTTCCATCTCGGGGTTTCTCTGCGAGGTCCATGCCGTGGCCGACGCCCGAGATATCACCGAATTCGGCGGCTGGCGCGGCTATGTAAGCGCCGCTGACCCGGCATCTTGAGGAGGCAAGTCAAATGCCGGAATTGCTGATGAAGGCGTTGCGAACCATCCTCGAAGGTTTGATAGCGAGAACCGGTGCTATCGGTGGCAGCCGTCCTGACAGGCACGACCTCCAATCACAAAAAACTCGTGTTAGCGACTCCTGACTGATCTCGGCCACCGTGGATGACGAGTCGTCCACGGTGGCATCTACGATGCCATCAACGAGCGGATGCTCCGATCAGCCGATTGCAGCAGTTCGAAAGCGGCATAGCGACGTTCGTGCAGCACCTTGATGGCGCCGTGCGCCGGCGAGAACAATTTCGCCAGCCGTGACATGGCCGCCATCGCTTCCGCGAGCGAGCCATAATGTCCACCGGCCGTAGCGCCCAGCATGGCCGCCCCGAGAAGAACAGGCTCTTCAGTGTCGGCAACAGCGACAGGTGTGTTGGCTGTATCGGCCAGAAGCTGTCGCACAAGGCCGCTCTGGGCGGCACCGCCGCTCGCGACGATGAGATTGCACGCGATGCCATCCAGAGACAGCTTTTCGAGCAGCTGCCGCAGGCCGTAGCCGATGCCGCAAAGGCCGGCGACATAAAGCGCGACCAGATCGTCGATGCCGGTCTCCAGCGCCAGACCCGAGATGACGGCACGGGCGTCAGGATCAGCGAAGGGTGAGCGGTTGCCGAGGAATTCCGGCACCACCTGTATGGATTTGGCGAGCACGACCGCGTCAGACGCATTCTTGCAGGCTTCGCCTGCCTGACGATCGAGCCAGGCGACCAGCGAGAGGCCCTCCGCCTCGGCCCTCGCCCGCGCTTCGTCGGCTGCGGGATGCATGGTGACGAGATGGTCGATGGCGGCTCCAGCCGCCGACTGCCCGCCTTCCGTCAACCACAGGCCCGGCACCATAGCCGAATAATAGGGGCCCCAGACACCATCGACGAAAACCGCCGCCTCGCTTGA
The DNA here is from genome assembly GCF_051811145.1 of Rhizobium sp. 11_C7_N12_5. Taxonomy (NCBI): domain Bacteria; kingdom Pseudomonadati; phylum Pseudomonadota; class Alphaproteobacteria; order Hyphomicrobiales; family Rhizobiaceae; genus Rhizobium; species Rhizobium sp. 11_C7_N12_5. The sequence continues at coordinate 798,042 of NZ_JBPWPY010000002.1, read as the reverse complement.
GGCCATCGAGCAGGCTGATGTGCCGAAGATGTAGGCGAGCCTGTTGCTGATATCGGCATTCCCCTTGGCGTCTTGGCCACCTAAGGTGCCGACGCCGCCGGCATGAGCGTCGATCAGGGATGCGCCGACGGGCGTGCCGGCTGCAAGGCCCAGATCACGGGCCGCAGCTTCGCTCAGACCGTTCCCCAGGGGAGTGCCGGGCTCGACGATGTCAGTGCCTATTCTGGCAAAATCCTCGTCAGCCAGTTCTCCGACGCCGATATCCCTGAAATATTGGGCGTCCCAGCGCTTTTCATGCGCGAGATAGGTCCATTTGCAGGTGACCGTGCAGATTGATCTCGTCAGTGAGCCCGTCGCGCGCCAGGTCAGATAATCGGCAAGATCGAAAAAATGATCGGCTGCTGCGAAAGATTGCGGCAGGTTTCGCTTGAGCCAGAGGAGCTTGGGGGTCTCCATCTCGGGCGAGATGCGGCCGCCGACATAGCGCAGCACGGCATGATTGCCGGCATTGATTTCCTCAGCTTCGCGGGCGGCGCGATGATCCATCCAGACGATGATATTGCGAGCGGGATCGCCGGACGGACCGACGGCCACCGGCGCGCCATCCGCCCTGACCGCGACAAGTGAGCAAGTCGCGTCGAAGCCGATGCCGGCAACATCGGTTGCCACTATGCCAGCAGTCGCGACAGCTTCCCTGACGCTGTCGCAAACGGCCTTCCAGATCTGCTCGCTCGACTGCTCGACGATGCTGCCGGCCTCGTGCCAGATGGTGATCTGGCGTTTGGCCGAGGCGAGCAGATGTCCCCGCGCGTCGAAGACGCCGGCGCGGGCGCTGCCGGTTCCGACGTCGATGCCGATGAAATAAGGTGCCGTCATCAGAGATCCGTACTTAAAGGCAGGATCACCAGATCCCGAATGACAATGTTACGTGGCCTCGATAGCATGAAGAGGACGGCTTCCGCCACTTCGGTCGCTTCCATAAGGCCGCCGGCGGCGATCGTCTCGTCCAGCTTCGCCTTCGGCCAATCGCTAATCAGCGCGGTCACCACGGGCCCTGGCGCGACTGCGCCGACACGGATGCCATGCTTGGCGACCTGGCGGCGTACGGTATGGACGAATGCCTGAACCGCATGTTTCGAGGCCGTATAGATCGGCTCCCAGACCACCGGCACCAGGCCGGCAATAGAACTGGTCATGATGATGTCGCCGGTCTTCCGCTCGACCATATGCGGCAGCACCATCCGGACGGAACGGAAGGCCGCGTTGATATTGAGATCCAGCATCCGATCCCAGGCATCGGGATCACCATCCACGACCTCGCCGCCAATATAGGCGCCGGCATTGGCGTGGAAGATGTCGAGTTTGCCGAATTTCTCCAGAATCTGCGGCATCATGGTGGCCACACTTGCAGGGTTCAGAAGGTCGATGACCACGGGATGGGCATTCGGTCCCAGGTCGGCGCAGAGGCTTTTCAGAGTATCCTCGGCTCTGTCGATGAGGGCGACGCTGGCGCCCTCGTTCAAAAGCGATTTGGCGCATTCCAGCCCGATCCCGGAGGCGGCCCCGGTGATGGCGGCGATTTTACCGGCAAAATCCTGTCTCATATCAATCCTTACTTTGTGATGAAATCAGCCACGACCATGCGAGGCGCGAGACCGGCGAGCCAGAGAGTCGACGATGACAGCGATGGCAAGGACTGCGCCGGTGATCATGTAGCGAAGCGCCGACGACAGATCGAGCATCGTAAGACCGCTCGCGATCGACTGGATGACGATGATGCCCAGTAGCGCCGAATAGGCGTTGCCACGGCCGCCGAAGAGGCTGGTGCCGCCAATGACGGCTGCGGCGATCGCATTCAGGTTAACGTCTCCGGTGCCGGCCTGCTGGCTGGCCGAGGCCAGACGCGCCGCGGCCAGCACACCGCCGAGGGCTGCAAACATGGCGCAGAGCACGAAGGCGCTCGTATAGATCATCCGCACGTTGATGCCGGCACGCCGCGCAGCCTCCCGGTTGCCGCCGACCGCTGACATCGACCGGCCCCATTGCGTGCGCGTCAGCGCGTAGTCCATCAAGATGACCAGCACCACGAACAAGGCGAACATCCAGGGAATGCCGCGATCCCGATTGAGGTAGAAGGCGACGAATTCAAGAGCCACGGTGATGGCGACGGCTTTGGCAACGAGGCCGCCGGCGGAAGGAGCCGACAAGTTCGCCTGCTTGCGGCGACGAACTACGGCGAAGCCGGAAAACAGCATCACCACGCCGGGGATGAGCGCAAACAGATAGGCGAGCGGACGCGGAATGACCAGGAGTTGGCCAAAGTTCACGATCGCCGAACCATAGGGCAGATTGATGGAGCCGGTGGCGCCGAGCAAATAGAGCTGCATGCCGAGTACGGCGAGCAATCCCGCCAGCGTCGAAACGAAGCTTGGCATGCCCAAACGGTTGAAGAGCAAAGCGTAGATCGTGCCGATCACACCACCGAAGACAAGCGCGGCGAGGATGGCGAGTACCACCGGCCAGCCTTCATTGACCCAGAGCATGCCGACCATGGCCGAGGCGAAGCCGCTGATCGATCCCACCGAAAGATCGATCTCGCCGACCATCAGCACACAGACGATGCCGAGCGAGATGATGCCGACCGTCGACGCGTCGAACAGCAGATTGGCGAGATTGTTGCTGGAGAGGAATGTCGGGTTGAGCGCGCCGAATACCGTCCAGATGATGACGAGGCCGACGACGACTGGCAGGGAGCCGAGATCGCCTGACCGTACCTTGTCGATGGACGAACGGATCGTGGCGGCGATGCCTGTTTCATGGCTGACGCGAACGTCGCTTCGGTCGAGCAACACGGCCGGCTGCTTCATGTCCTGGTTCATAGCTGGCCCCCTTCTCTTTGTTCCTGTTGGGCCTGACGCCGCCCGGCGCGCCGCGACACGGCATTTTCAGTTGCGCCGGTGATGGCGCTGACAAGTTCCTGGTTCGAGGTGTCGGGATAGAAGATGCCGTTGTTGCGGCCGAGGCGCAGCACGACGATACGGTCGGCCACGGCGCGCACGTCCTCCATGTTGTGGCTGATCATGAGCACGCCGAGCCCCTTGTCGCGGACGCGTTCGATCAGGTTCAGCACCTCCGCTGTTTGCGCCACGCCGAGCGCGGCTGTGGGCTCGTCCAGCATGATGAGCTTCGGCTCGAGCAACAGCGAGCGGGCGATGGCCACCGTCTGCCGTTGGCCGCCGGAAAGCGAGGCGATGGGAATGCGCACGCTCGGGATGCGCGCAGCAAGCTCATTGAGGAGTGTCCAGGCACGCACCTCCATCGCGGTCTCGTCGAGCTTCAGCGGGCTGAGCTCCCGGCCGAGGAAGATGTTCGCCACGACATCGAGGTTCTCGCACAGCGCCAGATCCTGAAAGACCGTGGCGATGCCGAGATCGAGGGCTGTGGCGGGATCGCTGAGCGTGACCGGCTTGCCTGCGAATGTGATCGTGCCGGCGCTCGGCTGGTGAACGCCGGCAAGGATTTTCACGAGCGTCGATTTGCCCGCGCCGTTATCGCCGACAAGCGCCACGACCTCGCCGGCATGTACATCGAGGTTAATGTCAGTCAGTGCCGAGACGGCGCCGAAATGTTTGGAGACACCTTGCAGGCTGAGCACCAGCTCGCCTGTCGGGGCTCTTTGACCGGAAGCGTCAATCATGTTTCGCCACTCTCTCGGTTTGCAGTGATGGTCGGTTCATTTCCGGCCGCCGAAGCGGCCGGAGCATATCGATGCGCTATAGTCAGCTGCCGATACCGAGCTTCTTGCAGCCATCCGCGTAGCGATCGGTGCAGAGCTGGTCGGGCGTCTGGATCGGCTTGCCGTTGACGGCCTTGTCGATAATTTCAGCCTTGAGATTGTCGGCCGTAACCAATACCGGCGTGAAGAGCTTCGTCGGCGTGTCGAAGAGTTTCGTGTCCGCCTTCGGCGTTTCGCCTGAGAGCAATTCTATCGCGACATTGGCAGCAGCCGCGGCGACGATCTCGCTCGGCTTGGAGATCGTGTTGTACTGATCGCCGGAAATGATGAGCTGCAGGCCGGCGATGGTGGCGTCATTGCCCGTGACCGGCGGCACCGGATCGAAGCCTGCTGCCTTGAAGGCCGCCACCGCAGCGCCGCCCGTGCCATCATTGGCCGCGACCACGCCGAGGATCTTCTTGCCAAAGCGGGTGATCTGGCCACTTGCCCATTGCTGTGCCTTCGGCGGCGCCCATTCCGGCGTGTCGAATTCGGCGAGCACGGGATAGCCGCCCTCGGCAAGACCGGCATGGATGCCCTTCTTGATGAGGCCGGCCGCCGCATCGGTCGGCGAACCGTTGATCTCGAGCAGGCCGCCGTCACCGGCCTTGACGTTCTTGGCCTTCAGGTGATCGACGAGCGATTTCGCGATCATCTTGCCGATCTCTTCGTTGTTGAAGGACACATAGTAATCGGCAGGGGTCGACGGGATCGGGCGGTCATAGGCGACGACGCGAACGCCCTGGCTCTGGGCCATCTTGACCAGCGAGGCAGCGGCGGTGGAGTCGACCGGGTCGAGCACGATTGCCTTGGCACCCTGCGAAATCGCCGAGTTGAATTGCTGCTGCTGGCGCGAAGCATCGCCATTGGCATTCTGGTAGATGACCTTGCAGCCGGCGCAGAGCTTCTTCATCTCCGCCTGGAAACCGGGAAAGTCATGCTCTTCGTAACGCGTCGAACTCTGGTCTGGCATCAGGAAGGCGACGGTTGCGTCGGTCACCTTGGCGGATTGCGCGAATGCGGACGTGCCGCTCAGAAGACCAACCGTGAGCGCGGCTGCGCCAGCGATTTTCAGTGCGAGATGGTTCATTGGAAATTCTCCGTTCCAAATGGTAATGGTTTCCCTCGATCATCGCGGCCCTAAGCACGCGATGCTCTTGTTCGACGTCCCCTGGCGACGGTCGTCCGACCGTGGCAGCGGCTATTTTTCGGACAAACGATCTCCTTCGGGCGACAGAGGTGCCCGTTCGCTTGGCCTGAATTGTTGTCTCTCCTCCCTGTCCTCCCCTTGGTTAGGCGGCCTCCACCGCACGAGCATGCTGTGCCAACAGTGATCTGAACCGTGAGGGCGCCATGCCCTTCTGATCCAGAAAACGGCGATTGAAATTCGAGATATTGTTGAAGCCGGCGGCAAAGCAGATGTCGGTGATCGACATATCCGCCTTGCTCATCAGCAGGTGACAGGCGAAGTTGACCCGCAGTCGGTTGACATATTGCACCAGCGCCATGCCGGTGTGGCGGCGAAAGCTGCGCGAAAAAGCGCTCGGGCTCTGGCCCGTCAACTCGGCGAGGTCACATTCGCTGAATGGCTCGGTCAGATGCGCATTGATATAGGACAGCGCCTGATTGACGCCCGCAGACATGAAGCCAGACGGATCCGGCTGGTAACCGGCGCTGGCAAGCGAGCGCGTATCCGAGGCACTGCTCATGGCGTCGAGAATGTTCATGAAAAGCTCGATACGGCGGATGCCGGTCGCCTCAACCAACTCACCAAGGATTGGGCCGACGATTGCGGCGGTCTCGGGCGTGAAGAGCGCACCACGGCGACTCGTTTCCAATATGCCTGCGCAAGCGGACAGTTCCGGGAAGACCCTGCTCGCATCGGCAAAGAAGGATTCGGAAAATTGCAGGACGCGGCAGCGCAGAGGAAGGGTGACGCCGACCGGGACGTCGCTCACCCAATTATGCGGTAGGTTCGGCCCCGTCAGCACCAGATTGCCCGGCTCGAACTCGCCGATGAAATCGCCGACAAAGTATTGCCCGGTGGTCGCCACGACATGATGGATTTCATACTCGGGGTGAAAATGCCAGCGAACCGTGCGGTACGGATAGCCATGCTCCCAGGCCTTGAAGGACTCGCCGCTGCCGATCGCAACAACTTCCAAATCGGGGTTCATCAGCCAGCCTCCTTTCGCCCGCCCGTGCTCAATCCGGTTGCGGGGCCTCCTCCCAGAGGCCATCACGTGTGGTAAATCTACGCCTCGTATTCGCCCCCCGCTACTACGCCCTGAACGCTCGGCCGATACTTTTTTGACATGAATGGCCCCTTCGTTGGCCAAATGTGCAGTGCAGTATGACAAACCGCAATGCGAGGGGCGTGGCGATATTATGAAGCGACTTCAATCCAGATCATCGCGGATGCATGCCTTGAATTGTCCCGGCACGACTTCGCGCAACTCGGGCACTGTTGCTGCACATGCATCAAGAGCATGCGGACAACGCGTTCGGAAGACGCAGCCGCTGGGCGGGTTTGCCGGGCTGGGAATGTCGCCCTTCAGGATCTGGCGGTCGCGCCGGGCATCCGGATCGGGGGACGGAATGGCTGATAGGAGCGCGCGCGTATAGGGATGGCTGGGGCGGGCATAGAGATCGGCGCCCGCGGCGATCTCCATGATCCGCCCGAGATAGAGTACGATGACCCGATCGCAGACATATTCGACGACGGCGAGATCATGCGAGATGAACAGCATGGTCAGGCCGAGCCGCTGCTGCAGGCCGCGCAACAGATTGATCACCTGGGCCTGGATAGAGACATCCAGCGCCGAGACGGGTTCGTCGGCCACGAGAAACTCCGGTCCGAGCGCAAGCGCGCGTGCGATGCCGATCCTCTGTCGCTGGCCGCCGGAAAACTCATGCGCATAGCGATTGATCGCCTCTGCCGGCAGATCCACCTGCTCGAGCGCTGCCCGCGCCCTGTCGAGCCGATCCAGGCGATGGCCGATACGCTGTATCTTCAGGCCTTCGGTCAGGATCTCGCCGATCGTCATGCGTGGCGACAGGCTGGCGAAGGGATCCTGGAAGATATACTGCATGCGTGGCCGCATGCGTCGCAACGCTCCCGCACGAAGACCGGTGATCTCGGTGCCATCGAAACGGACACTGCCGGCGGTGGGCTCGACGAGCCTGAGGACGGAGCGCCCTATCGTCGTCTTGCCGCTACCAGATTCACCCACGAGCCCCACGACCTCCCCCTTGCCGATATCGAAGGAGATATCGCGAAGGACGGCAAGCTTTGCGCCTCGGGAGACATAGTCCTTGGCAAGGCGGCGCACGGAGAGAAGCGGTTCGGTCATCTAGATCTCCCGCCAGCGGATACAGCGGCTCGCATGCCCGGCACCAACGGTCTCCAGAGCCGGCACTGCTTCGGCGCAGGCGGCAATGGCGTGAGAACAGCGCGGTGCGAAGGCGCAGCCTGCAGGCATCCTGGTCAGTCCCGGCACGATACCCGGAATGGCGGCCAGCTGTTCGCCGGCTTGCCGCATCCGCGTTGCCTCGCCGAGGCGCGGCATGGAGGCAAGCAGCCCCTGCGTATAAGGATGCCTTGGATCGCGAAACACTGTTCCGACCGGTCCTTCCTCGACAATCCGGCCGGCATACATGACGGCGACGCGATGGGCGATTTCGGCCACCACACCGAGATTGTGGGTGACGAAAAGGATCGCCATGCCGCGCTCCCGTTGCAGCCGCTGCATGAGTTCGAGGATCTGCGCCTGGATCGTGACGTCGAGAGCCGTTGTCGGCTCGTCTGCGATCAGCAGCACCGGGTCGCAGGCGAGCGCCATGGCGATGGTCGCCCGCTGCCGCATGCCGCCGGAAAGCTCATGCGGATACTGCCGCACCCGCCGCTCCGCATCGGGGATGCCGACGCTCTCCAACAGCGCGACAGCCTTGCGCATCGCCGTCCTGCGGTCAGCCTTGCGATAGATGCGGATCGGTTCGGCGATCTGGTCGCCGATGGTCAGCACCGGGTTGAGGCTCGACATCGGCTCCTGAAACACCATGCCGATATCATCGCCGCGTATCGCGCCCATATGCCTGTCGTCCAGGGTGGCGAGATCGCTGACGACGCCTTGCTTGTTCCGCAACCTGATACTTCCGGCGGCAATGACGCCGACATTGCGCGTCAGCAGCCGCATGACTGAAAGACTGGTGACCGACTTGCCGGAACCGGATTCCCCGACCAGCGCCAGGGTCTCTCCAGCGCCAATGGTCAGGTCGACATCCCGCACCGCCGTCAACTCGCCGCCGCGGGTACGGAAGACGGTCCTCAGCCCCTTGATGTCGAGAACGGGTTCGGCGGCCGGCGTCATCATATCTGGAGCAGCCCCGTTTCCCGCAGGATCCCATCGATCCTGGCCGCCTCTTCCGCATTGAGCGGTGCGCGCGGACGCGGCATGATGGCGGTATCGATGATGCCGAGGCTTTTCATCGCTGCCTTGAAAGCGCCGATGCCGGACGCGCCGCCGCTGACGCGGCCCTGCGCCACCCAGACAATCTCGAACAGGCGGCAAAGCCGCTCCTGTTCGCGCCGCGCCGCGACCCAATCGCCTCGCTGTGCCGCATCCCAGAGGCGGACGTAGCCATGCGGATCGACATTGGCGATACCGGGAACCACACCATGCGCTCCCATCAGCAAGGCATTGTCGACGACGATCTCGGAGCCGGTCATCAGGAAGACGTCCTTGTGATCGGCGAGATCGAGGAGCGCGTAGCGGAAGTTGCCGTCGTCGCCGCTGGAATCCTTCAGCCCGATGATGGTGCCTTCCTTGGCAAGGGTCACCACCGTCTGGCGCAGCAGCTTCACATGCACGCAGACGGGAATGTCATAGGCGACAAGCGGCACGTCGACGGCATCGCGGATATAGCGGAAATGGTCGAGGATCTCGGATTGGCTGGTGACCGTGTAAAACGGCGCCGTCACGACGACGGCATCCGCCCCGGCAGCCCTGGCGATCTGCGAATGGGCGATCACGCGGTCGGTGGTCGCGTCGATAGTGCCGACCAGCAACGGAACGCGGCCATTCACGACCTTGGCCGAATGTTCGATGATCTCCCGCCGTGTCTTCTCGTCATGGAAGACGACTTCGCTCGTCGAGCCCAGCACGAAGACGCCATGGCAACCGGCCTCGATCAGATGCTCCAGAACCCGCGTATAGGATTTGTAATCCACCGTGAAATCATCATTCAGCGGCGTTACGACGGGGGGCACCACACCCTTGAATTTGCTCATTGTCTCTTTCTTTCCTGGTTCAATGAAGCTCGGCGCGCGGATCGAAGGCATCCCTCAATCCATCACCGATGAAATTGATGGCAAGGACGGCAAGAATCAGCGCGGCGCCGGGAAACAGCCATTGCCAGGGATATTGTTCGAGGACGGCGGTGGAGCGGGCGGCATTCAGCATGTTGCCCCAGCTTGCTGCCGGCGGGGCAATGCCAAGCCCGAGAAAGGAGAGCCCCGCCTCCAGCAGGATCGCATTGGCAACCTGGGTCGTCGCGTAAACCACGAGAATATCGATACAGTTCGGCATGCCATGGCGCAGCAGAAGGTGCGGCAGCCCGGCGCCCATGCCGCGCGCGGCCGTCACGAAATCGCGTTCGCGCAATTCGAGCAGCCTTGAGCGCACCATGCGCGCAAGCAGCGGCCAGGACAGCAGCGATATGACCGTGATCGTCGGCAGGATGCCGGTGCCGGTGATGGAGGCGAGCACCAGCAGGAAGATCACCGGCGGCAGGGTCATGACCAGATCGACGAAGCGCATGCTGAGCGCATCGGCCCAACGACCGGCAAAGGCCGAAATGGAACCGAACAGGAAGCCGATCAGCGCCGAAATCAAAGTGGAACCCGCAGCCACCATCAGCGAAATACGACCGCCTTCGAGGACTCTCGCAAAGACATCGCGTCCGACACCATCGGTTCCGAACCAATGCGTCGCATTGGGTGCGGAATTCATCGCCAGAAGGTCGATGTCGTTCGGCTGGAACCGCCACCACAGCGGATAAGACAGAATGAACACCAGCATCGGCGCGGCGATGCAGACGCCAAACAGCGCCGCTCCGTTCAGCCGGAAGCGGTCGAATGCGCGGGCCAGAGGGCCGTGACTTGGTCGTTCGGTTCGCGCCAGCATCGCTCATCCCACCTTGATGCGCGGATCGACCACCGCATAGGCGATGTCGGTCAGCAGATTGACGACGATGACACAGGCGCCGATGACCAGCGTTGCTCCCATGATCACAGGGTAATCACGGGTCGTGACCGCATCGACGAGCAGCAGGCCCATGCCGGGCCAGTTGAAGACGCTCTCGATGAAGATCGCCCCGCCGATGGCAAGCCCAATGGTCGAGCCGATGACAGTGACAACAGGCAGCAAAGCGTTGCGCAGAGCGTGCTTGACGATAACCCAGAACTCGATCACGCCCTTGGCGCGCGCCGTGCGCACATAATCCTGGTTGAGCACTTCCAGCAGCGAGGCGCGCATGTAGCGCATGATCAAAGCCGCCTGGGCGACCGCCAGAAGTGCCGACGGCAGGATGAGATGCCGGAGCAGGTCGGCAAGAGAGAAATCCACGCCCGGCGTCGACATGCCCCCGGATGGCAGCCAGCCGAGACGCACGGCAAAGATATAGAGGCCGAGAAGCGCGCTCAGGAAGGCCGGGCTCGATATGCCAGCCAGCGCCAGGACGGAGAGCGAAACGTCGGTTACGGAATTGCGCCTGACGGCGCCGATGACGCCAGCGGCAATGCCGGCGACGATCGCCATGATAAGGGCGGAGCCCATCAGCAGGAGAGTCGGCCCTATGCGCGACAGCACCAGCGTCAGCACCGGCTGATCCAGCCGCTTGATCGAATAGCCGAAATTGCCGTGCAAGGCCTGCTGCAGCCACCCGATATATTGCACCGGCAAGGGCTGATCCAACCCAAGTCTATCGCGCAGATCGGCCATGGCAGCCGGAGACAGCGGCGTGCTCGGGTCGATATAGGCATCGATGGGATCGCCTGGTGTCAGCCGCAGCAGCACGAAGACCAGCATGCTCAGTGCAATGAGCATGCCGATACCGATCGCCAGACGCTTGAGACAGTAACGAAGCATATCGAATCCGCGCTTGAAAGGAGCCAGCCGCAGCCCGCGACCGGCCGAAAGCCTATTCGGAGAGTTTCCACGCTTCCGGATGGGCCACATACGGACCACCGCCGGGCGCGGGCGTCCAGATGAAGTCCTTTACCTTCGATGAAACGACACCATAGCGGTTCGCCACCCACATGGTCGCCCAGGGCAGATCCTTGTTCATGACCTTGCAGACATCCTGATAGCGCTGGTGGCGCTTGGCGACGTCCGTCTCGGCAATGGCGGCGTCGAGTGCCTTGGTCAGATCCGGCATGCGGGCGCGCACGACATTGGCGCCCGCCGGCGGGATCTGTTTTTCGTTGAGCCCGGTATTGATGTTGCTCGGGTCGGGGCCATTCTGCAAACCCGCATAGACAAGCTGGAACTGTGATGCATCAGCGTCAGGCTTGAGCACCAGACCGTTATAGGTCGGCGCATCGACCGCGCGCGGCACGACGTTGATCCCGACCTGCGCGAGCATCGCCTGCACCGCCGCCAGCACGTTTGTGGCAAGCGGGGTGTTGTAATAGGTCAGCAACGTAACCGGCTTGTCGCCGTTGATCTTGTCCCACCCGGCCTCATCCAACAGCTGCTTGGCTTTGGCAGGATCGTAGGGATAGGCCTCGATACCTTCCGGGACCAGCTGACCCGCCACATAGGCGCAATTGGCCGGCTTTGCCGCGCCGCCATAGAGGCTCTTGATGATCGCATCGCGGTTGAGGGCATACATGACGGCCTGGCGGACACGGAGATCCTTCCACAGCGGCGAGTCCTGGTTGAAGCCCAGATAGTTGACGACGAAGGAAGCTCCCTCGATCACCCGAAAGGATTTATCGTCCTTGAAGGTCGGCACATCGTTGGAATCGATGTAGGTGAACTGGATTTCGCCGGCGCGCAGCGCCGAGATCGCCGAAGCAGGATTGGCGAAATAGCGATTGATCAAACGATCGAGGACGGGCTTGCCGCCGCGATAGTCCGGATTTGCGGTCAGCTCGACATATTGATCCTGTACATATTTGACGAATTTGAACGGACCTGTCCCAATCGGCGAGGTCGACCACCAGGTGCTTTTCGCAAGCTGATCAGCGGGTACGGCCGCAAGCGCATGCTCCGGCAGCACCATTATCTTCGTCAGCGTGTCCAGGAGACTGGCGGAGGGAGCGGAAAGCTTGACGACCAAGGCATGATCGTCAGGCGTCTCGATCGCGGATAAAACCTTCAGGCGAGCTGCGAAGATCGAACCCGTCTTGGCATTGGCAGCAAGCTCGATGGTGAATTTGGCGTCCTTGGCCGTGAAGGCCTTACCGTCGTGCCATTTGGCATCCGCAAGCTTGAACGTATAGGTGAGCTGATCCGGGCTTACCTCATAGGAAGAGGCAAGCACGCCGACGATCTTCTCCAGCTTTTCGTCATAGCTGATCAGCGGCTCGAAATAGATGCTGAGCCAGGTTAAGCCGGCGGTCGCAGCCAGCGGATTGAAATTGCCTTGAAAGCCGCCGGGGCCAACATCGAATCCACCAGACAATGTCGCGGCAGTTGCGGGCGCGGCCACACCACCTAAGACCGGCACGCCGGTGATCGACATCATCGCTCCCAGCGCGATTGCCGGCAGACAAAAAAGCTCCCTCATCATAATCCTCCTCCCTAGTTTTGGGTCGCTAACCCTTCTTGTTGTTGGCTATCACCTTCGAAATCCCCTCATAGTGGCGGTCGAGGCGCATGCGCACCTCCTTCAAATTCTTCGCTTCGACGGCATCGACGATCGCCTCATGGTCCCTCCACGTGGCCATGGGATCGGCATTGTCGAGGTCGAAAAAATTGGATGCCTTGTAAAAAGCGAGCCAGAACACGTCGATCAGGCGGACGAAGGTCTCGTTGCCCTGGCAGCGAAACAGCAGCCGATGAAACAGCTGGTCGTCCTCGGCGAAGGGTTCGCCGCGCTCGGCATGAATGCGCATGCGGTCGACGGTGGCGCGCAGTTCGGCCAGATCCTCCGGCCCGATCATCTCAAGCGTCTTGCCGATGAGGCCGACTTCGAGTGTGCGGCGAATTTCCAGCACCTCCTCCATATGGCGCAGCGCATTGCCGAGCCCATAGGCGAGATTGTCCAGCAGCGGCCCAAAGGAAAACGCCCTGACGAAGATGCCGATGCCGCGGCGCGTCTCGAGCACACCCAGGGATTCTAGCGCCTTGATGCCCTCGCGCAGGGAATTGCGGCTGACGCCGAGCTGCGTCGCCAGTTCGCCTTCGGCCGGCAACGGCGTGCCCGGTTCCAGACCGTTGTCGGCGATATAGCTGCGCAGGCTTTCCTGCACCGAAACATGCAGCAACGGCGCGCGCATCAAAGGCTGAATGACTTTGCCGACCATGAAACGGGCCCCCGAGGTATCGGCATTGATCCTATGAACTTGTAGGATATCCGTCAAGCGGATGAGTGCATGCACGAAGAGGCCGGATGGCGGCTGCCTGAATTCGCCTCCAAAGCAAAAAGGCCGGGCTATTAACCCGGCATCTTCCGCACCATTCGTTTCAGGGGATTATCCGATGGTCTAAGAACGCAGCGAGTCGAAATGCTGCATCATGCGCTCCGCATCGGGGCGAATGCCTGTGAACAGTTCGAAAGCCTTGACCGCCTGGAACACCGCCATGCCGCCGCCATCGAGAACCCGGCATCCCTTCTGTCTGGCAAGTTTCACCAGTTCCGTTTCGATAGGGAAATAGACGATCTCCGCGACCCAGAAGCGATCCGAAACAAGATGGGCCTCGAGCGGCAGGCCAGGGTGGGCGCCCATGCCCGTCGGTGTCGCATGCACGAGACCATCCGCCCCATTCAAGGCTTCAGCGAGGTTGTGACCGACGGAGAAGGAACAGGTGGCATGAGCCGCCTGCAACTGATCGGCAAGCGCATGCGCGCGGGACGGGTCCAGATCGAAGATCTCGATCGAGCGCGCGCCCATTTGTGCCACCGCATGCGCGACGGCAACCCCGGCGCCGCCCGCTCCCAACTGCACGACACGATCAAGCGAGACATCGCCAAGCCCACGACGAAAGCTCTCCGCAAAGCCCCACCAATCCGTATTGTGCCCGATCCTGCGCCCACCACGAAAGACGATCGTATTGATCGACCGCAGCGCCTGGGCATCCGGCGACAGTTCATCGACCAGCGCGACGGCAGCCTGTTTGCAGGGATGCGTGATATTCAGGCCGGCGAAACCCGCTGCCTCCGCCTCATCGATCAGGGCCGGCAGATCCGACACGGAAAGACCCCGTGCCTCAAGATCGATCAGATCGTATTGATAGGAAAGGCCACAATGCTCGCCTTCGCGCATATGCATGGCCGGCGTCAGCGAGCGGCCGATGCCCGCGCCTATCAGGCCGACATGAAGTTGACGCGGAATGATGGCTGCTTGAGTGTTCAATCTATCCTCCCGAGCGGCGAGTCAAAGGAATATCTCGGTCCACAATCAAAATGTACGAACTAGTACGTAAAGTCAATGAACGCCACAGAAATCCTATTCCGGGGCAACGTCGGTCGATATCTTCCGACGGTTTAGATTCTCAAGTAATCTCTGAGGAAGGTGTCTTTAAGAAAGCCAAGATTGCATCGACTATCAATGCCTTGTGCCGATTCTTTAATTCATCGGAAGATAGGTCGCGTTCGAAGATCGCCCCGAAGGTATGGCGGTTCGACACGCGGAAAAAGCATTGTGCACTGATCATCATATGCAGATCGACCGGGTCCACCCGGCGCGAAAAGCTGCCGTCGGCATAGCCGCGCGCCAGGATTTCGGTGATGATGTCGATCACGGCGATATTCATCTGCGACAGCACGACCGAGCGTTTCATGTGCTCGGCACGATGAATGTTCTCGATACTGACGAGGCGCACGAAATCGGGATTCTGATCGTCGTGATCGAAGGTGCTTTCGATCAGTTGGGCCATGGCCTGAACGGGCGGCATGTTCTGCAGATCGAGTTCGCTCTCCAGCGTGCGGATCTTGGTGTACGCCTGCTCGAGAACGGCGAGATAGAGCCCTTCCTTGCTGCCGAAATAATAATAGATCATCCGCTTGGAGGTCTTGGTGCGCTCGGCGATCTCGTCAACGCGAGCGCCGGAAAAGCCTGCAGCAACAAACTCTTCCGTCGCGATCTTCAGAATATTTTCCTTGGTCGCGTCGGGATCGTTCTTTCGCGTAAGGCGCTCGATCTTGGCCGCTTGCGCTTTGGTCATGCCTTGCTCGTCTTCCTGGGTTCATCGATGCCCGCCATTGAAGATCAAAGCTTTAACACAGCCTCAACGCGAATGGGGAGAGCCTAACGCTTCGGCAGACCAATCGGTCGCAGATGCCGCCTCAGCGCTGCGATGCGGAAGATGGCGTTCGCCGCGCCATAGCCGCGATAGCCGCTGCGCTGGACGATCTCGAAGAAGAAGCCTTCGCCATAGGTCGGGCTGTAGAGCTGGAAATATTCGCCATGCTCGTCGCGATCGTAGAGAATATTATGTGCCTTCAGGCGCTCGGTGAAATCCGGGTCGAGGCCGAACCTGGCTTCCAGATCGTCGTAGTAATTCGGCGAGATCGCCAATGTCACGAAGCCGTTGGCCGAAAGGGCCGATGCCGTCGCGAAGATGTCGTCGGTCGCAAAGGCCAGATGCTGAATGCCCGAGCCGAATGTCTCGGCGATGAAATGGCCGGCCAGCGTATTGCGGTTCTCCGCACCGTTCAGCGTGATCCGCAACGTACCCGGGTCGTTTTCGACGACCTGGCTTCGAACGACACCGGCCGGGTCGATGATGTCGACCATCGGCGTCTTATGCGCATCGAGTATCGCCGTATAGAACAGCAACCAGGTCAGCAGCTCATCATACTTCATGCTCTGCGCGACATGGTCGATGCCCGTCAGGCCGACCGGCTGTAGATCGGCGCCGTCATCGACGGGGTCGAACTCGATCTCCCAGATCCGCCCGAGCGGGCTCTGGCGATCGAGGAAATAGAGGATGCCGCCGCCGATCCCGCGTATGGCAGGCATTTCGATCTCGCCGGGATCCAGCGACTGCTCGAAACGCTCGGCGCCGAGCGCAACGGCACGCGCAAGGGCTGCCTGCGCGTCGCCGACCCATAGGCCCATCGCATAGGCCGATTGCCCGTGCAGCGCATAGGAAGCGCCGGCGAATCCGCCTTGATCCGCATTGACGACCAGATTGATGCCTCCCTGCCTGAAGACATCGACGCGCTTGGTCTTATGGCGGCCGACATGCCGGAAGCCCAGCCCGCGCAGGCGATCGGAAAGGGCCGATATCTCGGCTTCATCGACGGTGAATTCGATGAACGCCACGCCCTCGACTTCGGCACGCGGCGGCATGGGCGCCAGCGTCAGGTTGCTGCCGCTTACGGCGCGGCGGACCTGATCGCCCAGATAGACAAGCGAGCGCCTGCCGTCGACGGCAATGGCCGTCGGCGAGCCGCCGCGGAACTGGTCGTTGAAAATCTCGAGCGAGAGATAGCCGTCATAGCCGGTCGCCGCTACCGCATTCATGAAATCGAGGACGGGCAGATCGCCCTCGCCCGGCATGTTGCGGAAATGACGGCTCCAATAAAGAAGATCCATGTCGATCAGCGGTGCGTCTGCAAGCTGGATGATGAAGATCTTTTCCTTCGGGATCGACCGGATCGAATTGACGTCGATCTTGCGCGAAAGCGTGTGGAAGCTATCGAGGATGAGGCCGATATTTGGGTGATCGGCACGTCGGACGATTTCCCAGGCATCGCGGTGATCGTGAATGTGCCGCCCCCAGGCAAGCGCCTCGTATCCGACGCGAAGACCGCGCTTTGCCGCCCGCTCCCCAAGCTCGAAAAAGTCGGCGGCAGCACGGTCGATGCCGCCAAGCGCCGCCGAAGAGACGTTCGAGCAAACAAGCACAAGATCGGTGCCCATTTCCTGCATGAGATCGAATTTGCGCTCGGCACGATCGAAAGTGCGGCTGCGCAACGGCTCGGGCATGCCCTCGAAATCGCGGAACGGCTGAAAGAGCGTGATCTCCAAGCCATAATCCCTAACCATCTGGCCGACCTGGCGCGGCGATTCATCGAAGGCAAGGAAGTCGTTCTCGAAGATTTCGACACCGTCGAAACCGGCCTTGGCGATGGCGTGCAGCTTCTCTTTGAGATCGCCGCTGATCGAAACGGTCGCGATCGAGGTTTTCATTGTGTCATCCCATCCATTTGGCGATTTCCAACAAATTCATCCGCGATCGCGTGCCCCCGCTGCTGCTATGAGGTGCCAGCACAACGCACCGGCACCCGTTCATAGTCAGAGGGCGCGGTCGGCATGCGGCGTCGTAGCCGCGTATCGGCCTATATCCCTGCCGAGCTGGTCGATCGGTGTCCGATAGGTCTCTGTCGCCGTTGCCGCGGAAACGGCGGCAATGAGAGCGGTGATCGAGGTAAATGCTGCGACCGGCACCCAGCCCATCGGCCCGGCGCCCATTAAGGCGGCACTGATCGCAGGGGCGAAGCCGCCGAGCGCAAAACCGATCTGGGTGCCGACCGCCATGCCGGACAGACGCACGCGGGTGTCAAACATTTCCGCATAGAGCGCCGGCCAGATGCCGTTGGAGGCGCTGTAGACCACGCCCGAGAGCAGAATGCCGAGGACGAAGACGAGCGTGAGGTTGTTCTGGCTGATCGCCCAGATATAGGGCCAGATCAGAATTGCGCAGCCGACGGCGCCGAAGATGAAGATGGGCTTTCGGCCGATGCGGTCGGCCAAGGTCGCCCACAGCGGGATCGCACCAAGCGCCACGAGATTGGCGAGCACCAGCACGGTCAGCATGGTGGAGCGGTCGATATGCATGGTGTTGACTGCATAGGATAGGGTGAAGACGCTGAAGATCGTGCTGACGACCGAAATCAATGCGGCAAAGATGATGCGCAGGACATCGGCCCAATAGTTCGTCATCAGGGCGACCAGCGGCAGCTTGGCAACCTCGCCCTTCTTAGTCTCTTCAATGAAGGCGGGAGTCTCGGCCAGCGTGCGGCGAACCCAGAAACCGACGATGACGACGACGAAGCTCAGGAAGAAGGGAATGCGCCAGCCCCATGACAAGAGCGCGGCTTCGTCAAGCCTCCCCAGCGGTATGAAGACGAGAGTTGCAAGGATCAATCCGGCCTGCGTGCCGCTCAGCGTGAAGCTGGTGAAAAAGGCACGCCGATGCTCCGGCGCGTGCTCGAGCGTCATCGAGCTGGCTCCGGCCTGCTCGCCGGCGGCGGAGATGCCCTGCAGCAGTCGCGCCAGAACCAGAAGCATCGGTGCCAATATGCCGGCTTGATGATAGGTCGGCAGGCAGCCGATGATGAAGGTCGAAAATCCCATGAGCAACAGCGTGAAGGTGAGCACCTTCTTGCGGCCGAACTTGTCGCCGACATGACCCAGGATAACGGCACCCAGCGGGCGCATGATATAGGCAACGCCGAAGGTGGCGAACGAGGCGATTGCCGCCGTCTGCGGATCTTCCGCAGAAAAGAATATCTTTGGAAAGATCAGCGCCGCCGCCGTCCCATAAACGAAGAAATCGTAATATTCGACAGCACTTCCAAGCCAGCTCGCCAAGGCGGCGCGCTTCGGCGTTTTATGTTCGACTGGTGTTTTCATCATCGTTCCTCCCCAGAACATTTCCGTTTCGAAGACATGCCGCATCCCTGAGCGCAAGCTTCGGCCGGCACCCTCCCGCGTGACATCCAAGATTGTCTTGGCAGCCATGGACGCCACCCATGGCAGCGTTCGTCACTCCTCACGACAAATAATGTACGAACTAGTTCGTTTTGTAAAGTACCGCTGTTTGAAGCTGCTTGCCGGCCTATTTTTCCAGATTGATCCATGCAGGCTCCGCCCTTTTAATCGGGTAGGTTCCGGCATCGGAATAGCCGTCTATGCATATGATGTTAATCGCTTTTGGGGCGATACATAGGCGCGCGGTAAACGCAACGCACTATGGTCGCAGAGACACTTACGGGCGGTCTCTCCGGTTGGCTGACGATGATGTATCCCGGCTCTCGATTGGAGCGGCCCGAAACTTATTTCACACTCTGAGGTGCATCCGTAGCAGGCAGACGAACGAGCTTGCCTTCCTCCGCCTTGTAGAAATATTGGCTCGCGATCAACCAACCCTTCAAGGGCCGTAGCGGTGGAATGCAGGTCGCCAGCATAAAGGGGCCGGTCACCAGAAACTGAACCCAGATCGGTGCGGAATAGGCGACCTCCAGCCAAACACCAAGAAGTACGCTCGGAATGCAGGCGAAGCAGATGACGAAGAAGGCTGGCCCATCGGCCGGGTCGGCAAAGGAGTAGTCGAGCCCGCACGCCTCGCACTCCTTGCGCAGAGTCAGGAACCCGTCGAACAGACGTCCCTGACCGCAACGCGGGCAACGGCATCTCAGTCCGGTCTGCAGCGGCTTCAGCGGGGGATATTCGGTATCCATGGCAATCTCGCTTTCAAACGGTAAGTCAGCATTATGATGCATTCAATTTTGATTATTGCATGCATACAATGTAATTACAATGAAAGAGAATTGTTTGTCCATTCGTCAGAATGACGCAGCGTAAATAGAGCGGAAGCGGGCGCAGAGGATCGCGTGTGCCGCCCGCAGTCGCGAGCCGCCTGTCCATCGCAGCGTTCGGGAAGCTGAGCGAACTCAGAAAAATGAGGCTGCCATCTCCGGCGGGCCTTCCAGGGCATGCGCCATGAAATCCAGCGCGCCTTGCAATCTTTCGCGTGAAATCGGGCCGCCGAGGCAGACCCGCACGGCCTCGGGCGCTGTTCCGTCGACCGTAAAGACATCGCTCGCCACGACGCCGATGCCGGAGTTGCGCATGTGGCTGCCGAACGTGGAGCGCGTCCAGCCGTTGGTCAGCGGCAGCCATATATTGAAGCTTATCGGATCGGCATTGTAGCTGCCGGCCGGCAGAATATTGGCCACCATCGCCTGGCGCGCAGCCGATTCCGCGCGAATGAAGCGCAGAATGCCATCGGCGGTGCCGTCCTCTATCCAGCGGGTTGCGAGCGCCACATTCAGCGGTGAGGCCATGACATTGTTGGTTCGCATGGCGCTGACGAAGGGCCATATGGCTTTCGTATCCGGCGCAACGACATAGGCGAGGCGAAGCCCCGCACCGATGCATTTTGCCAATCCGCCGATGTGCCAGGCCAGATCCGGCGCGATGGCCGCGATCGGCGGGGGACCATGCAGCGGAATGAAGCCGTAGGCGTCATCCTCGATGACCGGCACGTGGTATTCGCGAGCAATCGCCGCAATCGCCTCGCGGCGTTTCTCCGGAATGGTCAACGTCAACGGATTTTGCAGCGTCGGATTGAGATAGAGCGCCTTCGGCTGCAGCCGTTCGCAGGCCTCGGCGAAGGCGTCCGGCAGGATTCCCTCTTCATCCATCGGAAGGCCCGCGAGATTAAGCCGGAGCTGGGCGGCAATCGAACGCATGCCCGGATACGTAATCCTTTCTGACAGCACCGCCTCTCCGGGCTTGGCAAGCAGACCGAATATGGCGAGCAGGGCCGGATGCGCTCCTGGCGTTACGAAGATGCGCTCCTGCGACGGCACAAGCCCGCGGCGGCTGAGCCAGGCGGCAGCCGCTTCCTTGTCCATGCTCGAGCCGCCGAAACCCTGATAACGCAGCAGTGAAATGAGATTGGTCGCCACCGCGGACATGCCTTCGCGCATGCGGGCAACGAGGTCCGGATCGTTCGGCTCCGGCGGCAGGTTCATCGAGAAGTCGACCATCGAGGTGCGGCGCGGATCGGGCGCCGCATCTGACACGAAGCCACGGCGCTCCTTGTCGGCGCCACCGGTCACGAATGTGCCGCGACCCACATGGGAATCCACCAACCCGCGCTTCTGCGCCTCGACATAGCCTCGCGCCACCGTCGTGAAATCGATATTGAGGCGCTTCGCAAGCTCGCGCTGTGGCGGCAGCCTGTCGCCCACCACCAGAACGCCGCTACGCAGATCCATTTCGATCAGGTCGGCAATGGCGATATATCGGGGATTTGAGGAGCGGCTGAGATCGGGATGCCAGTTCTTCATTTCATGCTCCGCGATGATGATCGGACGGGGAAAGAAATCCAACCGACATTGATCGTATATTGTTGCATGCGGCTCACGTCACGCGAAAACATCGCGTCCACTTTGTGGGCGACGAATGACCAAATGCCGCAGCTGGCATGTCGACGCCACGCTCCGTTCAGCGAGAGAACCATACAATTGAATGCACCAAAAACTAGATTGATGGTATTTCCGCACAGTAGGTTTGCGAAAACGCCGCTCAGACGGCGGCAGTCCCGGGGCAGCCCGGCGCGAGCCGGGATGCCATTCCTGCTTGGCCGGACAACGATTTGGCGTTGCCTTGATAGTCATTGCCCCTTTTGGGAGGCTTTCTCTTTCGCCTGATCGTCGACGAGTTCATACCACATGGCATTGAGGACAGCGAAAGCGGCGGCCAGAGGAAAGCCGAGAAGCCAGGCGAAGTACCACATGCGGATTCTCCTTGAAGGTTAGTAGGCGTGACCGCCCTTGTCGTTCACCGTCTTCTCGTCGACCTTGCCCCACAGCACCCGATAGACCCAGGCAGTGTAGAAAAGGATGATCGGCAGGAAGATGCCCGTGACGACGAGCATGATGAACAGGGTCAGGTGACTGGACGAAGCATCCCAGACCGTCAGGCTGGAGCGCGGATCGAGCGACGACGGCAGGAGGAAGGGAAACATCGACAGACCCACCGTCGAGATGATGCCGAGGATGGCAAGCTTGCTGAACAACAGCACGGTCACTTCACGCCGGGCCAGCATGGCAAGCAGGGCGGCGGCCGCGCCGACGAAACCGAGAACCGGCGCGATCATCATCCACGGATGCGTACCGTAGTTGACAAGCCACGCCCCTGGACTGTGCTCGACGGTCTTGAGCAGCGGATTGGAAGGGCCGGCCGCATCGATGGCGCTGGAAATGCGATAGCCGTCGATCCCCGCCCAGAGAAACAGGCCGCCCAGCGCAAAGAGAACGATCACGGCCACAGCCGCCAGACTGCCATAGCGACGAGCACGCTCCGCAACGACACCGTCCGTCTTGACCTGAAGCCAGGCTGCACCGTGCATGGTGAGCATGGAGACAGAGAGAAGGCCGCAGAGCAGCGCATAAGGGTTCAGAAGCGCGAAGAACGACCCTTCATAGTAGATGCGCATGTCGTCATCGAAGCGGAAGGGCACGCCCTGCAGCACGTTGCCGACCGCCACGCCGAAGATCAGCGAGGGAACGAAGCCGCCGATGAACAGCGCCCAGTCCCAACCGGCCTTCCAACGGGCGCTTTCGCGCTTCGACCGGTATTTAAAGGCGACCGGCCGCAGGATCAACGCAAACAGGATGGCGAACATGGCAAGATAGAAGCCGGAGAAGGACACCGCATAGAGCGGCGGCCAGGCGGCGAAGATGGCGCCGCCGCCGAGGATCAGCCAAACCTGGTTGCCTTCCCAGGTCGGGCCGATCGAGTTGATGGCAATGCGCCGCTCCGTATCCGTCCTGGCGACGAAGGGAAGAAGCGTACCGACGCCGAGGTCGAAACCGTCGGTCACGGCAAAGCCGATCAGCAAGACGCCGAGGAGCAGCCACCAGATGATGCGCAGGGTCTCGTAGTCGATTAATTCATGAAGGATCATGGCAGGTCACCCCGCAGCCGGAACGAGGTTTTCGGAAATCAACTTGGCCTCCGGCACCTCGTCCGGTTCCGGGCCCTTGCGGATCGCCTTGATCATCAGCGTCATCTCGATGACAATGAGGACGGTATAGATCGCCGCGAAGCCGAGAATGGTCAGAAGCACGGTGCCGGCGCCGAGATTGGAGACGGCAGCAGCCGTCGGCAGCACGCCTTCGATGATCCATGGCTGGCGGCCGAATTCGGCAACCACCCAGCCCAATTCGATGGCGACCCAGGGCAGCGGGATGGCGAAGACGGCAATCCGCAGCAGCAGCGGATAGCGGTCGAGCTTGCGCCGGGCCGACAGCCAGAAGAACACCGTCATCAGCAGGATGAAGAACATGCCGAGACCGACCATGATGCGGAAGGACCAGAACAGCGTCGGCACATGCGGAATGGTGTCACGAGCCGCCTGCGCGATCTGCGCGTCAGTCGCCTGCCGGGGATCGTCGACATAGCGCTTCAAGAGCAGCGCATAGCCGAGCTGATGACCGATATCCGCGAAGGAGGAACGTGCCTGCTCGGCGGCCGGGTCCTGTACTGCCGTACCGGCGGCCACCGGCTTTGCCGCGCGGATCTTCATCAGCGCGTCATAGGCCTTGATGCCGTCGCGGATGCGGGTCTCCGCTTGCTTCTCGAGCGTGTCGATGCCGGAGATCTCCGTCGTCAGCGACCGCGTGCCGATCAGGCCCATGACCCAGGGAATATGCACGGCATAATGGGTCTCGCGCGCTTCCTGGTCCGGAAAACCGAAGGCGGTGAAGGCAGCCGGCGCCGGCTCGGTCGTCCACATGCCCTCGATCGCCGCGAGCTTCATCTTCTGATGTTCGGTCGTCAGATAACCGCTCTCGTCGCCAAGGACGACCACCGACAGTGCCGAGGCGAGACCGAAGGAGGCCGCGACCGTCATCGAGCGCTTGGCGATCTCGATATGCCGGCCTTTCAGCATGTACCAGGCCGAGACGCCAAGCACGAAGACCGAGGCACAGACGTAGCCTGCCGAAACGGTGTGGACGAATTTCGCCTGGGCGACCGGATTGAAGACGACATCGAAGAAGCTGGTGATCTCCATGCGCATGGTCTGCGGATTGAGCGCCGACCCAACAGGGTTCTGCATCCAGCCATTGGCGATCAGGATCCACAGTGCCGAGAAGTTCGAGCCGAGCGCGACAGCCCAGGTGGCCACCAGATGGCCGACCTTCGACAGCTTGTCCCAGCCGAAGAAGAACAGGCCGACAAAGGTCGCCTCCAGGAAGAAAGCCATCAGGCCTTCGATCGCCAGCGGTGCCCCGAAAATATCGCCGACATAATAGCTGTAGTAACTCCAGTTCATGCCGAACTGGAATTCCATCACGATGCCTGTGGCGACACCGAGCACGAAATTGATGCCGAACAGCGTCCCCCAGAACTTCGTCATCTGCCGCCAGATCTGCCGCCCGGTCATGACATAGGTCGTTTCCATGATGGCAAGCAGCACGGACAGGCCGAGTGTCAGCGGCACGAACAAGAAGTGATACAGCGCCGTCATGGCAAACTGCAGACGCGATAGCGCCACGATATCAAGTTCCATAGTCTTTCTCCCACCCCCTACGGTGTGTCTGACAGGAATGCGGCGCCATCCGACGCGCCGCGGGCATGCTACTTTGCCCCTCAGTCCGGCCGGAGCCGGTCGAGGAGCATGTCGAATTCCGGTGTGCCGCGCAGCGCTGTGGCGGCGATACGACCGCCGTCCAGGAGCACGATGCGATCGGCGATATCGGCCTCGCGGCGGATGTGCGTGGCAATGACAAGGCTGCGCGCGGCGGCCGCCGAAACCAGCCGTACAAGCACCGCGCGAGCCGTGCCGGCATCGAGGCCTTCCGTCGGCTCATCGAGCAGCCACAGGGGCGTGTCGCGCAACAAAAGCCTTGCAAGCGCCAGCCGGCGCGATTGTCCGCCGGACAGGCCGCTGCCGCCTTCGCCGAGACGGCTCGAAAGGCCGCGCGGCAAGGCTTCGATATCCTCGAGCAAACCGGCGGTGGCGAGCGCGCGGCGCAGCCGGCTATCGTCCGCATGCGGATCCGCCAGCCGCAGATTGTCGCGCACCGTGTCCTGAAACAGCTCGCTGCGCTGTGTCAGCGTCGCCGCCGGCAGAGAGGCAACCGTGCCATTGGTTGCAGCGATCTCGCCTGCGAGCAGCGCCAGCAATGTCGACTTGCCGACACCGCTCGGGCCGACGATGGCCAACCGTTCACCGACCGCCAGCGACAGGGATAGATCGCGCAGGACCGGCAGCGCCGTGCCTTGATGCCCGACGACGACACCTGCCATCTGGAAGGCATGCTCCGCGTCCGGCCCGATAATCCCCGGCGCAGCAGAAACCGGCGCCAGCCGGGGCGCAATGCGTTTGGCGGCAAGCAACGTCCGCCCGAGTTCAAGGGCACCACGACGCATGGCCGCAAAGGGCTCCGTGGCGGCGAAAGCGACCAGCAGTGCGAAAGCGGCGGCAGGCGTTCCAATCGTTCCCTGCTTGGCAAGCAGGGCGACGGTCAGGAGCGTTGCTGTCAAAAGTAATGTGGAGGCCAGCGAAAAGCCTGCAGCGACAGCGGTGTCGATCCGGTTGAGGGCATCGTCGGCCTGCGCCAGCCGTTGATCGGCCACGGCAATGGCCACCCGTTGCGCCTGCAACCGCCCGACCATTGCAAGGTCCGTCTGGCCGGCGACGAGATCGATGCTCCGGGCGCGCAAGGCTTCCATGGCATGGACGCGACGCCGCCCCGGCTTCAACGCAAACTGTCCCGCCGCGAGCGAAAGGCCAAGACAGATGGCAACAAGCCACAGTCCCGCCAGGCCACCAAACAGCGGATCGATGAAACAGAGCGCGATCATGACCGCGAAAGCGGCAAGGACGGCAACGCCGGCCGGCACCAGCACGCGCAGATAGAGCGAATCGAGCGCATCGACATCGTTCGTCAAGCGGAAGAGCAGCTTTGCCGGCCGGCGCATCATCGCTGCGGCGGCAGCCGGCTGCGCCCAGCCGCGAAACAGCCGCTCACGCAGCGCTGCGAGCACCTTGAGCGTCGCATCATGCGTCACGATTCTCTCGCCATAGCGAGCCGCCGTGCGGCCGATCGCAAGCAGGCGTATGCCGGCGGAAGGCGCAAAGACGTCGAAGACCATGGCGCTGGTGACCGTCAGGCCGGCAAAGGCCGAGGCGGTGATGAACCAGCCGGATAGTCCGAGCAGCGCAGTACCGGCAAGCGTTGCCAGTGCCGACAGGCCGGCGCCGAGACCAAGGCTCGCGCCGCGCTCGACCGAGAACAGCCTGATGACCGGAAGAAGGATAGAGAGAGAGCGTCTCATGCAGCCACCCTCCGCGCCGGTGCCTCCAGACGAACGACACGGCCGAGACGTCCTGCCAGCACCGGATCATGTGTGGCGACGATCAGCACACGGCCCTTGGCAAGCGCAAGCAGCGCATCCGTCACGGCAGCCGCCGTTTGCGCATCGAGATGGGCAGTCGGCTCGTCGGCAAGGATGATGTCGGCGTGTTCGCCGACCATCATCCGGGCAAGCGCCAGCCTCAATGCCTCGCCGCCGGAAAGACCGAGACCGCCCTCTCCGACCGCTGCAACCCTCTCGGCAGTAAAGACCTCGTCGAGCGCCACATTCCGGAGGGCATTTGCAACCGCATGACCATCGATGCCGGTTCGTCCCAGCGCAATATTCCCTATGACACTACCAGCGAACACATGAGGCGACTGCCCGATCCACGCCATTCGCCGGCGCAAGCCATCCGCCGTATCATCCCGCAGCGGAATGCCGCCGACACGAATCACGCCGGCTTCATGCGGCGCCAGGCCGGCAATCAGCGACAGAATGGTCGTCTTGCCGGAGCCGCTGGCGCCCCATAGAGCGATATGTTCGCCTGGAGCGACGGAGAGATCGAAATGATCGATGACAGCCCTCCGCTCCGCACCATGGCGGAAGACCAGACCTTGGATCTCGACCGAGGCAGGGCCGGTGGATATGCACGGCTTCGCATCGCTGCCGCCGAGAATCGTTTGTTGCGACGATGCCAGATCCTTCAGCGCCGCAAGGGCCGCTTCTCCGGCTGCCCGGTCGTGCCAGACTGCCGACAATTCACGCAACGGCTCGAAGAAGGCGGGTGCGAGCAGAAGAATGAAGAGCCCCTGCGTCAATGTCAGGCGACCATCCCAAGTGCCGATGTCGATCGAGCCGAGTAGGCTGAAGCCGACATAGACGGCCATCGCTGCAACGCCGAGAGCGGAGAAAAATTCCAATACCGCCGACGACAGGAAGGCGATTCTCAACACCGCCATGGTGCGAACCCGCAACGACTCCGCGTCCCCACGCAATCGCAGCGCCGTCGCATCGACAGCACCGAGAGCGCGAATGGTGGCAAGTCCGCGCAGCCGGTCGAGCAGAAAAGCGTTGATGCCGCCGGTCTCGGCGAGCTGTTTCTCGCTGGCGGCTTTGGCACGCCAGCCGATCAACGCCATGAAGATCGGGATCAGCGGTGCGCAGAGAGCGAGGATCACGGCCGCTACCCAGGAAATCGGCAGGATGCAGACGAACATGACGAGCGGCACCACGCTTGCCTTCAAGCGTGCGGGACGAAATCGCTGGAGATAAGGAACAATCGCTTCGGCCTGCTCACCCAGCATGCTCGCCGCCAGACCGGATGCGGGCCTGGCGCTATCCAGGGGCGAGCGGAGTGCGAGTGCTGCCGTTGCAGCCGAACGATGCGCGGTCAGCTCCCGGCGTGCCGCCTGGAAAGCCAGCCGCCCGCCAGCCGCATCCAGGGCGGCACGCAGGATGCCAAGGCCCAAGACGATGGCAGCGGGTATCGTCAGATCCGACACCCCACCACCTTCGCTGATCGCTCCCACGCCAACGGCGAGCATGGCGGCCTGCCCTATCCACACCAGAGAAGATAAGCAGAGCAAAGCCGACGCAAAGCCCAAACCGGCGAGCCGTTCCGCGGACCGGCGGGCGGCTGCACCACGAGCATCGGCGCTTGCAGACATGCTTGGGCCACCAGCCTCTCGTCTTTCCAACATTCCATCGCCGGTAGAGGAAACACTCACGCTAGCCTGCCCTTTCCAATTCCATGCCCTCAAGAAGGGCCAATCGCCGAACCCGGAACACACTTGCTGCAACCGATGATATCGTAGCCCAACTAATATGACTGGCTTTCCGCTCCTTGTCAGCGCCAGAATAGCGACGCCGGCTCGCCGATGGGTTGCTGCCATGGCAAGTTGTTCGCGAAATAGTACTAGTGCATTTTTTGCACTGCACAAAAGCGCAGGATGTCGCAGGGCACCGCCACAAAGAGGGCAGATTGACGCAGAACGAGGCATTTCGACTATTCGTACAGGCTGTTCAACGCGATTTCCTTCAATCCCAAAGCGCGGCTGTGTATTGCTCCGCATCATTCCCGATACAAGACTTGACGGGCGCCGTCGTTATCGATGTGTTGGGTACGGATCGGTTTGCGCAAGCGAGAGTTGACGGAGAACTTGCGGGCCGGCTTAGGCGACCGCCCGGTATCGACGCATTTTATGGAGATTGAGATGTATGCGAAAATCATTTGTGCGATAGGGCTCGGATCACGCGAGCGCGCCGAACGTTTGTTGCGCACGTCTCAGGCTCTCCTGACGCCGGGCGGCGAGTTGACCATCGTGCATGTCATCGAACGCTCTCCTTCCGGAGACGAGAGCCCGGATAAATGGGCGGTCTCCGTCATCGGGGAAGCCGAGGAAAAGCTCAATGCACTCTGTAAGCGTCTCGGTATAATCGCCTCCATCGACGTACGCATGGGGACTGCATCGAAAACCTTGTTAATCGTCGCCAAGGAGAAGAAGGCTGATTTGATCGTCCTGGCAACTCATGCGTCCGATATCCTCGACCGCATATTCGGTTCAACGGTCGAGTACGTCACCCGGCACGCCGAATGTTCCGTTCTCATCGATCGAGCCGAGAAATCCGACCATAGCGCAACAACAAAGGGCAAAGGGAAGCAGACGTAGCGCTCCGTCGCGCCACATGATTCTGACCGCTTCTGTTGAGCGACGCCATAGTGACCGCTTGCGCTGCCGTTCAACAGTGTTACATACCCGCTCCCGTCACCTATCCAAGACGATCTATATGACCGAAGCCGCCATCACCTGGAGCATCGCCGGCCTGACCGCCATAGGGGTCGTCACACGTCCGTTCCGATGGCCGGAAGCGGTCTGGGCCGTGTTCGGCGCGGCGCTCCTGCTTGCCTTCCGGCTTATCGGGCCGGCAGACGTGTGGGCCGGCGTGTCCAAGGGCTTCGATGTCTATCTGTTCCTGATCGGCATGATGCTCCTGTCGGAGCTTGCCCGGCGGGAAGGATTGTTCGATTGGGTGGCGGCGATCGCCACCTCGCATGCCAAAGGCTCGCCTCGGCGGCTGTTTCTGCTCGTCTATGTCGTTGGCGTTGTCGTGACCGTGTTTCTCTCGAACGATGCGACCGCCGTCGTCCTGACACCCGCCGTCTACGCGGCCTGCCGCGCGGCCCGGGTCAAGGACCCCATGCCCTACCTATTGATCTGCGCCTTCATCGCCAATGCCGCCAGCTTCGTGCTGCCTATCTCCAACCCGGCCAACCTCGTCATCTTCGCCGGTGGCGAGATGCCGCCCCTATCGCGGTGGATGCAGACCTTCATGTTGCCGTCGATCGTCTCGATCGTCGTGACCTTCGCCTGTCTCTACTGGACGCAAAGACGCGCATTGGCGGAGGACAGCATCGCACGCAGCGTCGAGGAACCCGCCCTTTCGCACAGCGCCCGGCTGGCCGGATGGGGACTTGTGGCGACAGCCGTTATTCTGATCGGGGCATCGGCAATGAACGTCGATCTCGGGATCCCGACATTCGCCGCCGGCGTCACCACGACCATCCTCGTCCTCGCGCTCACCCGGCAGAGCCCGGTCGAGACCATCCGCGGCATCAGCTGGAGCGTGCTGCCTCTCGTTGCGGGGCTGTTCGTGATCGTCGAGGCGGTCAATCATACCGGCTTGACCGCTCTTTTGTCCGGCAAGCTGGCTTCGCTTGCGGCTCAATCCCAGGGGCAGGCAGTCGGCGCGGCGGGCCTTGCCGTCGCGATCGTCTCCAATCTCGTCAACAACCTGCCGGCAGGCCTTTTCGCCGGCAGCGCAGTACAGGCGGCCCATGTTCCGGACGCCATAGCAGGTGCAGTATTGATCGGCGTCGATCTCGGTCCCAACCTGTCGGTGACCGGTTCGCTCGCCACGATCCTGTGGCTCGCTGCCCTGCGTCGCGAAGGCCTTCATATGGGCGCATGGGTCTTTCTGAAGCTCGGCATCGTCGTGATGTTTCCGGCACTGATCCTCTCGCTGGCAGCACTTTCGCTGATATGACGGGCAAAGAATCCCGGCGTCGTAGACGACCGGTCGATTATTTGTTACGCACGGATCATGACCACCAGAACGAAATCTGATCTGACGCGCAACCACATCCTCGCGATCGGGCGAGAACTGGTCCTGCGAAAGGGTTTTGGCGGCGTTGGCCTGAAGGAACTGCTCGAGCAAAGTGCAGTGCCGAAGGGATCGTTCTATTATTATTTTGCGTCCAAGGAAGCCTTCGGCTGCGCCCTGCTGAAGGAATATTGCACCGACTATGCAGAGCGGCTCGACGCTCTGTTCGGCTGGAAGGGCAATGGCCGTCAAAGGCTGATGCACTATTGGCGTGCATGGGTTTCCGACGATCATGCGGCCAGCCTCGCGGATCGCTGCCTCGTCGTGAAACTCGCAGCGGAGATCTCCGACCTTTCCGAAGGCATGCGTGTGATCCTGCTCGGCGGCGTCGAGGATCTCATCCGGCGCATTACCAAAACAATCACCGAGGGTCGCGACGATGGTTCCATCGCGCCTTCATGCGTCCCGGAAAAGATGGCCCGGTCGCTTTACAGCCTGTGGCTTGGTGCAGCGATCCTGGCCAAGCTTGGAAAGGACAAGACACCGCTCGACCAGGCAATGCTTGCCACCGAGCAAGCACTTTCCCTACCCGGCAGCCTTTGATCCAGGCCCGGACCAGCACATGAACATACAAGGAAAACAGAATGCGTAGTGCCATCCATGATGTCTTCGGCGATCCTACCACGGTCCTTCGCCTCGCCGACATGCCCCTTCCCGAACCTGCTGCGGGAAGCGTGCGGATTCGCACCATTCTGTCGCCCATTCACAATCATGACCTTTGGACCGTCCGCGGCGCCTACGGCTACAAGCCGGTCTTGCCCGCCATCGGCGGCAGCGAGGCGGTGGGTATCGTCGATGCTGTCGGCGCTGGCGTCGATGTGACGCTGGTCGGCAAGCGCGTCGTTGCGGCCGGTGTCCATGGAACCTGGGCCGAGCAATTCATCGCGCCCGCTGCAAGCCTCGTTCCCGTGCCCGATGTCATCACCGACGAGGCCGCCGCCCAACTCATTGCCATGCCATTCAGTGCTATTGCGCTTCTGGAGTTCCTCGATGTCGGCCGTGGCGATTGGATCATCCAGAATGCAGCGAACGGAGCAGTCGGCAAGACCCTGGCCATGCTGGCGCATAGTCGCGGCGTACACGCGGTCAATCTCGTCCGGCGGGATGCCGGCGTAGACGAGCTGGCCGCGTTCGGCATCGAGAATGCGGTCTCGACCGCCTCTCCGGATTGGAAGGCCAAGGTGCGCGCCATCATTGGCGACGCACCGATCCGTGCCGCCGTCGATTCCGTCGGAGGCGTGGCGAGCAACGACCTTGCCGACCTCTTGGGCGAGAACGGCCTCCTGGTTTCCTTCGGCACAGCAGCCGGCAAGCCGATGCAGATCGCATCCGGCGCCGTCATCTTCAAACAGCTGACGATCAAGGGGTTCTGGGGCAGCAAGATTAGCGCCGCCATGTCCGCCGACGAGCGCCGCCGGCTGATCGAAGAACTCATCGCGCGCGTCGCATCAGGTGATGTCAAGCTGCCGGTGGAAGCGGCCTATGATATCACGGAGATCGCCCAGGCGGTAAAGTCCTCGCTGACACCGGGCAAGGCAGGCAAGGTTCTATTGAAACCGTAGCTTTCAGGCAGCGCTCGCCGCCCGCCGGTTCCCGGATCGGCCACCGGCTCCTTGCACGAGCAACCATTCCCACTCCATGAGTCGCCCCTGGCCGCAAAGCGTTCGGTGAGATAGCCGGCGAGTAAATTCAAACACTTCGCCTCGAAACATGCGTCTCGTTGCGGAGCGTGTCCAGCTGCTGCACGCGCGCGGGTCAGTTGCAGCAGCGGCGCTGAGACTGCATAGCCGCACTCCATGCCGATAGATTGCCGCCGACAGCAAGCGGCCACCGCGAAAATTCCATAAAAATGCTCTTGTCCCTCTAGTTACTAGAGGATGTAGCAATGGTTCCACGACCCAATCTGGAACCCGAATATGACTTCGACAACACAACAGAGCCGCTATCGCGTCGATGGCATGGACTGCGCTTCCTGCGCTGCGAAGATCGACACGGCCGTTCGTCGCCTGCAGGGCGTTGAAGACGTTTCCGTATCGGTCACGGCAGGCACGATGACAGTCAAACATCAGGGCGATGACACTCTCGCGCCGGCAATTGCCAAGCGCGTGACGGGACTGGGTTACAAGATCATTCCGCTTCCTCAAAATAGCGCGCCTGCGGCCAAGGAAGACGAAAGCCATGCCTGCGGCTGTGGCCACGACCATCATGATCACCAGGCACAAGGCCATGATCACAAAGATCACAATCATGACCATGGCCACGGCGATCGTGGAACCGGAAGCCACGAGCATGCTCATCCGGGACACAGCCACGACGCACATGGGCACGCGGCGACCGTTGCCGGTCTCCATGGACACGATCATGGGCCGAACATCGGACCATGGTGGAAATCTGCAAAGGGCCGATTGACGATCGCCAGCGGCATCGCACTTGCCGTGGCCTGGGCCATTGGCAAACTCGTGCCTGGACTGGAGGGCTGGATCTTCACCGCCGCCATGCTTGTGGGCTTGTTGCCGATTGCCCGGCGCGCCTTCATGGCCGCGATGGTCGGAACGCCGTTCTCGATTGAGATGCTGATGACGATCGCGGCGATCGGCGCTGTTATCATCGGCGCCAGCGAGGAAGCAGCAACCGTTGTCTTCCTCTTCCTGATCGGCGAGCTGCTGGAAGGCGTTGCGGCCGGCAAGGCCCGTGCCAGCATTCAATCGCTGACGGAGCTGGTTCCCAAAACCGCCCTCGTCGAGGAGAACGGCAAGACCCGCGAAGTACAGGCGGAGAGCCTGTCCGTCGGTGCCGTCATCCTGGTACGCCCGGGGGACCGAATTCCCGCCGACGGCACGATCCTGTCTGGCGAAAGCGCCATCGACGAAGCGCCCGTCACCGGTGAGAGCACGCCCGTGCGCAAGGGGGCCGATGCGACCGTCTTTGCCGGTACCGTCAACGGCGATGCGGCGCTGCGCATTCGCGTCACGGCGGCCGCTGCCGACAACACGATCGCCCGCGTGGTCAAGCTGGTCGAGGAGGCGCAGGAATCGAAGGCGCCGACCGAGCGCTTCATCGACCGCTTCTCGCGCTATTACACGCCGGGCGTCGTCGTTGTCGGCGCGCTCGTCGCCGTCGTCCCGCCGCTTCTGCTGGGCGGCAACTGGGGCGAATGGGTCTACAAGGGCCTGGCCATCCTGCTGATCGGCTGCCCCTGCGCCCTCGTCATCTCGACGCCGGCGGCAATCGCGGCCTCGCTGTCATCAGGCGCCAGACGCGGTCTGCTCCTCAAGGGTGGCGCCGTGCTGGAGAATATCGGCAAGGTGACCGCAGTCGCCTTCGACAAGACAGGCACGCTGACGGAGGGCAAGCCCAAGGTCACGGATATCGTCGGCCTCGGCAGGGGCGACGCAGAGGTGCTGCGATTGGCGGCGGCTCTCGAAACCGGCTCGAACCATCCGCTCGCCCGGGCGATCCTCGATCGCGCCGCCGCGGACGGTACGGAAGTGCCGTCGGTCATCGATGCAAAGGCGATCGGCGGCAAGGGCGTGAGCGGCACGGTTGACGGCATCGAGGTCTTCCTCGGTTCGCCGCAGGCGGCCGCCGACAGAGTTTCCCTTGCCCCGGAACAATCGGCACGGATCGCCGAACTCAACGACGAGGGAAAGACCGTCTCCGTTCTGGTGGTCAGGGGCGTGGCCGCCGGCCTGCTGGCAATGCGCGACGAACCGCGGGCCGATGCCGCGGCGGGCCTGAAGGCACTTGCGGATGCCGGCATCAAGACGATCATGTTGACCGGCGATAACAGGCGCACTGCGCAGGCCATCGGCAAGACGCTCGGCATCGAGGTCAGGGCGGAGCTGCTGCCTGAAGACAAGCAGCGCATCGTCGGCGAGCTGAAACGCCAGGGCCTTAGGGTCGCCAAGGTCGGCGACGGCATCAATGACGCGCCTGCGCTCGCCGCCGCCGACGTCGGCATTGCCATGGGCGGCGGAACCGACGTCGCGCTCGAAACGGCCGACGCCGCCGTGTTGCATGGCCGCGTCGGCGACGTCATCGAGATGATCGACCTTTCGAAGCGGACGATGAGCAATATAGGCCAGAACATCACCATCGCTCTCGGCCTGAAGGGTGTTTTCCTAGTCACGACGATCGTCGGCGTCACCGGTCTCTGGCCGGCGATCCTCGCCGATACCGGAGCGACGGTGTTGGTCACCATGAACGCACTGCGCCTGCTCGGCGGGAAGCGGCGGCGGATCGAAGCCTGACACCCGTGGCGGATCACTCGCGGATATCAAGCAACTCGTCCCGAAACCCGCCCGTTCACAACAACCGTTTTGCCTAACGGATAGCGACACGCGCCCTCGGGCGCGCGTCGTTTCGCTCATGGGCAAAAATCTGCGCCGGGAGCGGCGGAAGCTCTCGAATGATATCCGCGCCCTTCTCGCCGACCATGATCGTGGGTGCATTGGTGTTGCAGGAGGGAACGCGCGGCATGACAGAGGAATCGCAGACCCGCAGCCCTTCCAATCCACGAACCTTCAGGTCAAGGCCGACAACGGCATCCGGACCGGTGCCCATCTTGCAGGTGCCGACCGGATGGTGGTCGGTCTTGGCATTGGCGCAGCCATAATCGAAAAGCTGTTCGTCGGTGACGACCTTCGGGCCTGGAAGGCGCTCGGCAAGCACGAACGGCTTGAGGGCCGCCTGCTGCATGATCTCGCGCGCAACCTTCAACCCCTCCAGCGACATCGCCCTGTCGTGAGGATCCGACCAGTAGTTCGGATCGATCAATGGAGCGGCGGCGGGGTCCGATGAGGAGAGCCGGACCGTCCCCCTGGATCGGGGATGAAGATAGGCTGAATTCAGCGTGACGCCGGCATTCTTGAGGCGCTCGACGCCCGCTTCGATCCCCGAGCCGAGGCCGAGGTGAAACTGGATGTCGGGAGAACGCGCCTCGGGATCGGCATACCAGAAGCCGCCTGTCTCGAAGAGGGAAGACGCCACGGGCCCCGTCCTGAACAGCATATATTCGAGCCCGGCCCACAGCGTCCTGTGGAGTTTTGCCACGCCGTCATAGGTATGGTCGCCGGTGCACTCCGCGATCACGAAGAGATCGAGATGATCCTGCAGGTTCCCGCCAACGCCCGGAAGGTCGTGCAGGACCTTCACGCCGACCGATCGCAAGTGATCGGCGGGGCCGATACCGGATTGCAGCAGCAGCTTGGGCGAGCCGATCGCACCTGAGGAAACGATGACCTCCCGCTCCGCCCGCACGATCTCCGACCCTTGTTGCGACGCGATTTCGACACCGACAGCCCGCGCCCCTTCGAGGACAATGCGTGCCACGCGCGCGCCGGTTCTGACCGTCAGGTTCTTCCGCTGCTTGATGGGTGAAAGATAGGCGAGCGAGGCGGAGGAGCGGCGGCGATTGCGCTGCGTCAGCTGATAGAAGCCGACGCCGGCCTGTTGGCGGCCGTTGAAATCATGGTTGTAGGGAATGCCGAGTTCCTGGCCGGCACGAATATAAGCATCACAAATCGGCAAGGCGGAAACCGGCATGGAGACGCCGAGCGGCCCGCCATAGGAGTGATAATCATCCGCAAAACGCTGATTGTCTTCGGCGCGCTTGAAATAGGGAAGGATGGAACGATAGTCCCAGCCTTCGCAGCCGTCCTCGCTGGCCCATAGATCGTAGTCCACCGCGTTGCCGCGCGTGTAGAGCTGTGCGTTGATCGACGAACCGCCGCCGATGACCTTGGCTTGCGTATAGCGAAGAACCCTGCCCTTCATGTGTTTCTGGGGTACCGTCTCCCAGCCCCAGCTGGCCACTCCCTTGGTCATCTTGGCAAAGCCTGCCGGCATATGGAAGAGCGGGTTCCAGTCTCCGCCTCCCGCCTCCAGCAGCAGCACGTTGACATCCGGGTCTTCGCTCAGCCGATTGGCCAGAACGCATCCCGCCGGTCCAGCGCCGGTAATGATATAGTCGAAACGCATATCTCAAATCCTGTCTACAAACGGGGAATGGACAGACCGCCATCCGCATCGATCACCGTGCCGGTGGCGAAAGCGAAGTCGCCGGAGGCGAGCGCGGCGCAGATCCTGCCGATGTCCTCTGCTTCGCCCCACCGTTTCATCGGCACCAGCCCGCCCTCGATCAGAGTGTCGTATTTGGAGCTGACGCCTGCGGTCATGTCCGTGCGGATGATGCCGGGGCGGACTTCGAAGACGGCGATGCCGGATTCGGCGAAACGCAAGGCGAGCCCTTGCGAAAAGGCGGCAAGCCCGGCCTTGCTGATGCAGTAATCCAGTCGTTCGGGTGAGCTCGCCTCCGCCGATACGGACGTGATGTTAATGATCGAGCGCGGGTGCGAGCGACTGCCTGACACCAGCATCGCCTTGACCACAGCCTGGGTGAAGAAAACGGTGCCCTTGAGATTGGTCGCCAGGATCGCATCGAAATTCTCGGGCAGCAGCTCGAGAAAATCGCCGCGCACGACCGCGGCCATGCCGGCATTGTTGACGAGGCAATCGATGCGGCCAAAGCGCCCCAGAATGGCGTGGACGGTTGCGTCATGCTTTCCGACATCGGACAGATCGGACTGAATGTAGAATGCATCACCGCCAAGAGCCTTGAGCCCGGTGATCACCTCGTCAGCGGTCTCCTCGGGTCCGATGCCGGTAATGACGATGCTGTAACCGGCCTTTGCGAGCGCGGTCGCTATGCCGAGGCCAATGCCCCTCCGTCCTCCGGTGATGACCGCGACCGGCCGTTCAACCTTGTCTGTCATGCGTTCAGGTCCTTGGATGCGATGTGATCGGCGACGCGCAGAGCCTGACTGGCAACTGTGAGCGCTGGGTTCACGGCTGCCGAGGTCGGCAGGAAGCTCGCGTCGACCACAAAGAGGTTCGGATGGTCATAGGCACGGCAATAGATGTCGAGCGGTGCGCTCGCCGGATCATTGCCGATCCGGACCGTGCCGCATTGATGGGACGGCGTACGCTTGTCGAAGGGACGCGAGAGCACGAGCGGAAAACCGATGGATTTCAGTATGTCCTTGAGCTTGGCGACCAGTGCGAGATGGGCGTCCCAGTTGGTGCGCTGCCATTGCAGGACGATGCGATCGCCATCGATCATGACACGGCTTTCCGGGTTCGGCATATCCTCGCTCATCGCATAGAAATCGATCGCCCGGTTCGTCATCTGTCCGAGCACCCACTCCGGCACCTTCGGCAGCGAACCCTTGAGTACCTTGGCGGAAATCCTGCCCAA
This sequence comes from Rhizobium sp. 11_C7_N12_5, assembly GCF_051811145.1. NCBI lineage: Bacteria > Pseudomonadati > Pseudomonadota > Alphaproteobacteria > Hyphomicrobiales > Rhizobiaceae > Rhizobium > Rhizobium sp. 11_C7_N12_5. Next base: position 760,572 of record NZ_JBPWPY010000002.1, on the reverse strand, counting down.
CAGCTGAACATTGCCGAGGGGCGGGCCGCCATTTCCGTCGGAGAGATAAAAATCATTGAAGCCGAAGGTCTTCTGGTAGACGGAGGTGTTGCGATAGGTCGGCGACACGCCGATCACCGCCGAGGAATTGTGGTTCATGAAGTTCCGTCCGACCTGGTCGGACGAATTCGCCAGCCCTTTCGGGTGCCGGTCATTGGCCGAGCGCAAGAGAAGCACCGCCGATTGCACCGCGCCGGCGGACAGGATGACGAGCTTGGGTGAAAGCCTGATCTGCTCACCGTTCATCTGGTAGACAACGCTGGCGATCCTGCCGTCCGCCGCAGCTTCGAGCCTTGTTACCCGCGCACCCGTCTGAAGGCGGACATTGCCGTGCTTCAGGGCAACGGCAAGGGCCACCGTTTCAGCATCCATCTTGCCGTCATGCGAATTCGGATGGGCATCCCAGGGCGTCTTGGCCTTGGCAAGCCAGGCCTCGAGATCGATGCCCAACGGCAGAGAATAGGGATGGAGGCCCTTTTCCTTCAGCCGCGCCCTGACGTCGGCGATTGGCGCCTCGTCGGGAACCGGCGGGAAATCATAGCCGAGCGAATGATTTGGTTCGGTCGGATCCTCGCCGAGGCGTCCCCGAACCTGATACATGCGCTCGGCGCGGCTGTACCAGGGTTCCAGCACGTCATAGGAGAACGGCCAGGCGGGAGACACACCCTCGCGATGCTGTATCTCCTCGAAGTCTTCCCTGCGGTAACGGACGAGGACCGCCCCATAGAACTTTGAATTGCCACCGACATTGTAATAGTTTCCCGGATTGAAGCCGGCGCCGCCGGCCTCGTACCAGGTCTCCTTCGGGCGAAAATGGCCCCGTTGAAAGATCGCCCTCTGGTCCCGGTTTTCGGGACGATCGGCGATATGATCGCCGACCTCGAGGATCAGGATCTCGGCTCCCGTCGCCGCCAGTCCGGCCGCGACCGTCGAGCCACCGACGCCCGAACCTATGATGACGATGTCAGGTGTTTTGCTCATGTCGATATCTCTGATGCCGTCTCACGCAATCCGCATCTGGCTTTGCGGATCGAAGAAAACAGCCTTGTCGAGATTGAAGGCGAGGCGTGCGTGCTGGCCTGCCTGGATGCGTGCATCCGCACGCAGCCGGGCGACGACCTCCTTGCCGCCGAGCTTGATGACGGCGAATGTGTCGGAGCCCGCCGGCTCGACCACCTCGATCAGGCAATCATTTTCGGCCACCGTCTTCGCATTGCGATCGGCGCCGTCCGGATCGGTCAGCGCCTCGGGGCGAATGCCGAAGACGATCGCACGTCCGGCATGCGCCTCCAGCTGCTCGCGGCCCGCAGCGATCGGCAGTCTGATCGGCTCGCCATCCGCGCGCGCAAGCGAGACGGAAAGCCCGGTGTTTCCCTTCTCGATCGTTCCGGAAAGCAGGTTCATGGCGGGCGATCCCATGAAGTCGGCGACGAACATATTGGCCGGATTGTTGTAGATTTCCGCCGGCGAGCCGAACTGCTGCAGAACGCCGTCCTTGAGAACGGCGATCTTTGTCGCCAGCGTCATGGCTTCGATCTGGTCATGCGTCACATAAACGATGGTCGTCTTCATCCGCGCGTGCAGGCGCTTGATCTCCGTGCGCATATCGACGCGAAGCTTGGCATCGAGATTGGACAGCGGCTCGTCGAAGAGGAACAGCTTGGGATCGCGCACCAGGGCGCGGCCCATGGCGACACGCTGGCGCTGGCCGCCCGAGAGCTGGCTCGGCTTCCGATCGAGCAGATGACTGATCTGCAGGACCTTGGCGACCTCGTCGATCGCCTTCTTGCGCTCTTCGGCGGGCACGCCGCGCATCTCCATGCCGAAGGCGATGTTGCCGGCCACCGTCATGTTCGGATAGAGCGCATAGCTCTGGAACACCATGGCGATGTCGCGCTTGGAGGGATGCAGACCGGCGATGGAACGCCCGTCGACGCGGATGTCACCCTCGCTGATCGCCTCCAGGCCGGCGATGGTATTGAGCAGCGTGGACTTGCCGCAACCGGACGGTCCCACGAGAACCAGAAAGCCACCCTTCTCAAGCTCGAGGTCGATGCCTTTCAGGATATCGAGTGCGCCATAGCGCTTCTTCAGTCCGGAAATTTCAAGAAAAGCCATAGCGATTATCCTTTGACAGCGCCCGCCATCAGACCGCGCACGAAGTAGCGGCCAGCGAGTATGTAGACGATGAGCGTGGGGACGGCGGCAATCATGGCGGCGGCCATGTTGACGTTGTATTCGACCACGCCGGTCGAGGTGTTGACGACATTGTTGAGCGCCACCGTCATCGGCATGGAATCACCGGTTCCCGCATAGGCCGAGGCGAACAGGAAGTCGTTCCAGATGTTGGTGAACTGGTAGATGACCGTCACGACGATGATCGGCAGGGAATTCGGCAGCATGATGCGGCGGAAGATCTGGAAGAAGCTCGCGCCATCGACCTGCGCTGCCCGCACCAGTTCGGTCGGGAAGGCTTCATAGTAGTTCCGGAAGAACAGCGTGGTGAAGCCGAGACCGTAGACGACGTGAACGAAGACCAGGTTGACCGTCGAATTGCCGAAGCCGAAGCTGAAACCCGTCGCATCCTGCAGCGTCACGCCGAAGCGCCCGAGAGCGCCGAGGATCGTCGCCATCGGCAGCAGCACCGACTGGAACGGGATGAAGCAGGCAAACAGCATCAAGCCGAACACCAGCGTATGGCCCGGAAAGCGCCACTTGGTCAGCACGTAGCCGTTCAAGGCGCCGAAGATCGTCGAGATCGCCACCGCCGGCACGACCATCTTGATGGAATTCCAGAAATAGCCCTTGATGCCGGCGCAGGTGAGGCCGACGCAGGCTTCGCCCCATGCCTTCAGCCATGGGTCGAAGGTGGGAGACTGCGGCAGGGCCAGCATGTTGCCGTTCTGGATCTCGTCCATGGTCTTGAACGAGGTGACCAGCATCACGAAGAGCGGCGCGAGATAGAAGAGAGCAAAGAGCAGCAGCAGGCCGTAGATCACGACACGGCCGATCCATCGGCCGCGATTGCCGCCATGCGCCAGCCCGACGGCAGGAGAAACAACGGAGCTCATCGCGCCTTCTCCTTCAGTTCGGAGTAGAGATAGGGAACGATGATCGCCGAGATGGTCATCAGCATGATCACGGCGCTGGCCGAACCAACGGCCATTTCATTGCGCTTGAAGGTATATTCATACATGAAGTTGGAGGGCAGCCAGGCCGAGCCGCCGGGGCCGCCCGATGTCAGCGCCACCACAAGGTCGTAGGATTTGATCGCCATGTGCGCGAGCACGATGAAAGCGGACAGGAATACCGGCCTTAGCAGCGGAATGATGATGCGACGGTAGAGCTGGAAGGGCGAGGCGCCATCGATCTGCGCCGCCTTCATGATCTCGCTGTCGATGCCGCGCAGACCGGCGAGGAACATCGCCATGATGAAGCCGGACGCCTGCCAGACACCGGCGATGACGACGGTGTAGATGACGAAATCCTTGTTCTTGATCCAGTCGAAATGGAAGCTCGTCCAGCCGAACTGATGCAAGGTCTGCTCGAGGCCTAGACCCGGGTCCAGGAACCATTTCCAGGCAACACCCGTCACGATGAAGGAAAGCGCCATCGGATAAAGAAAGATCGGCCTGAGCACGCCCTCGCCGCGGATCTTCTGATCGAGCAGGATCGCCAGCAGCAGGCCAAGCGCCAGGCAGATGAAGATATAGAGGAAGCCGAAGATCCCCATATTGACGATCGAGGTATACCAGGACGAGGGCGGATCGCTTTCGAACGTCCAGCGCCAGAGCCGCTGATAGGCGCGCGGGCCGGTCAACGCATAGGACGGAAAGGTCTTGGAGTTGGTGAAGGACAGATAGACGGTCCAGAGAATGAAGCCGTAGACGAAGACAAGCGTGATCGCGAAGCTCGGCGCAAGAACGATCTTCGGCAGGGCATCTTGCAGGCGCGCGCGTAGAGAAACCGCGGGCCGCCGCGCCGACACCGGTTCCGTGGTAGCAACTGAGCTCATGAGGTCCATCTCCTCCCAATGATATGCTCGCTATCGGAGGCTTCCCCGCCAGGGCGGGGAAGCCGTTCTCGACCCGATCAGCGGGCGTCGTCGATCGCCTGAACGAGCTGCTTGACGGCCTCGTCAGACGTCTTGATCTGGCCGTGGACGAACTTTGAGACCACGTCCTTGTAGGCATTGGCGATCGCCGGCGGAGCGCCGTAACCCTGGGCCAGCGAGCCGAACAGCGTGCCGCCTTCGTTGGCGGCCTTCAGGTCGGCGATGCCCTTCTTGCCGCAGGCGTCGAAGGCGGTGTCCGGAACGTCGGTGCGGGCGGGAACCGATCCCTTGACGACGTTGAAGGCCGACTGGAAGCTCTTCGACAGCGTTGCGGTCGCAAGTGCTACCTGAGCGGCCTTGCGGTCGGCAGGAACGTTGAACATGCCGAACATGTCGGAGTTGTAGATCACGCTGCCTTCCGTGCCAGGGAAGCGGTAGCACAGGTAGTCTGTCCCCGGGGTTTTCTTGGCGGCGACGAATTCGCCCTTGGCCCAATCGCCCATGACCTGAACGAGCGCGTCACCCTTTATGACCATCGCGGTCGCAAGGTTCCAGTCACGGCCGGAGAAGTTCGGGTCGACGTATTTGACGATCGTGGCGAGGTTGTCGAAGGACTTCTTCATCGTGTCGGACTTCAGCGAGGCCTCGTCGAGGTCGTTGAAGGCCTTCTTGTAGAATTCCGGGCCGCCGGTCGAAAGGACGATCGAGTCGAACATCGTCGCTTCCTGCCAGTTCTGGCCGCCGAGCGCGAGCGGAACGACGCCGGCCGCCTTTGCCTTGTCCAGAAGCGCGATCAACTCGGCAAAGGTCTTCGGCTGCTTACCGCCGATCTTGTCCATGACAGCCTTGTTGATCCAGAGCCAGTTGACGGAGTGAACGTTGACCGGAGCTGCGACCCACTTGCCGTTATAGACGGCGAACTTCTGCAGAGCCTTCGGAACCGACTTGTCCCAGCCTTCCTTCTTGGCCGTCGCGGTCAGGTCGCCCATGACGCCTTCCTGGGCGTAGTCGAGCACGGTATAGCCCAGCATCTGCGAAGCCGTCGGATAGTTTCCGGCAGCAACCATGGCCTTGAGTGCCGTCATGGCCGCGTCACCGCCGCCGCCGGCGACCGGAACATCCTTCCAGGCATATCCCTCCTTGGAAAGATCCTGCTTGAGCACGTTCAGCGCCGCAGCCTCGCCGCCGGATGTCCACCAGTGCAGCATCTGCACCTCTTTTACATCAGCGGCGCGAGCGGACGCGCCGGCACCCGCGACTGCAAGTGCGATCATTGCAGTCGTCGTCAAAAACTTACGCATTTAAAACCTCCCAGTTTTGCAATTTTTAGATGCGAGACCCATTCTCGCATCTATTCCCCGCCCTCCTCAGGCGTAGTCTTCCGCTGGCTAGGCCAGCTTTTCCTTCTGCGGCATCCACCAGCTGGTGCGGCTGCCGACGTGCATGTTGAGTGTCTTGGTCTCCGTATAATCCTCCACCGCGTGGCGGCCGAGCTCGCGCCCGAGCCCGGACTGCTTGTAGCCGCCGAACGGAAGCTCAGGGGTACCATCCATGAACGTGTTCATCCAGACGGTTCCTGCACGGACTCTTCTGCCGATTGTCAGGCAAGTATCGAAGTCACGGCTCCAGACGCCGGCCGACAGGCCGTAGTCGATCGAATTCGCGATTTCTATCGCCTCGGCGGTCGTCTCGAAGGTCAGTACCGACAGAACGGGTCCGAAGACTTCCTCGCGCGCAACCGCCATATCCGGCGTCACACCGGACAGGATTGTCGGCGCCATGAATTGCCCCATGCCAAGGTCGAGAGTGCCGCCGCCGTGCGCCACGTCCGCACCGCCGTCCCTTGCCTTGGCGACGTAACCGGCAATCTTGTCAAAGTGTTGCGGCGTTATGATCGCGCCCACTTGCGTGCTGGGATCCAGCGGATCGCCGACCCTCACATTCTGCGTGAGATTGGCGACGCGCTTGACGACTTCGGATGCAATGCTCTTGTGCAGGATCAGTCGAGAGCCGGCATTGCAGCATTCGCCGGCATTGAAATAGGCGCCGAAAACGGCGGCATCGATGAAGGCGTCCAGATCGGCGTCCGGGAAGACGATCTGCGGGTTCTTGCCGCCGAGCTCGAGCGAAACCTTCTTCAACGTCTGTGCCGCATTGGTCATGGTGAGCTTGCCGACGCCGGTGGAACCGGTGAAGGACACCATGTCAACGTCGGGATGGGATGTCATGACGGCGCCGACCTCGGGGCCGGTTCCTGTGACGATATTGACCACGCCGTCCGGCACGCCCGCCTCCTGCAGGATCTCGCCGAGGACAAGCGTCGAGCCCGACGTCAGTTCGGATGGCTTGACAACTGTCGTGCAGCCGGCCGCCAGGGCGAAGGGAAGCTTCTGACCGACGATCAGGAACGGGAAGTTCCAGGGGGTGATGATGGAGACGACGCCGATCGCCTCGCGCAGAACGACACCGAGTGTTCCCTCGCCGAGCGTATTGTAGCTTTCGCCATGCAGATCGCGCGCGAGTGCCGCCGCATAGCGCCAGATATCAACGGAGCCGGCGATCTCGCCGCGCACCTGGCTGATCGGTTTGCCGGCCTCTATCGCATCGAGATAGGCAAGCTCTTCTGACCGCGCCGCGATAAGATCGGCGGCCCTCAGAAGAACAGCTGATCGCTCGGAGGCCGTCATTCGCGGCCAGGGACCATTGTCGAACGCCTTGCGGGCGGCCGCGATCGCCCGTTCGGCGTCCGCCTTGCTGCCGGCCGGAAAGCGGCTGACCACGACGCCGTGGCTCGGGGCGATGCGCTCGATCGGCCTGGCATCGCCTGCCTGCCACCGGCCGTCGATCAGCATTTTGAAATCCCGCGCCTCATGAGAGCTCAGCGCCTTTGGCTTCACCGGAATCGTCATCACCATTCTCCCTTGAACTGTGCCGGGCGCTTTTCGCTGAAGGAAGCGACGCCCTCTTTCAGATCGCCTGTCTTGGCGGCGAGTATAGACCCCAGCGCCTCGACGGCGGTGCCGTTGTCCTCGCCGTTTGCCGAAGCGACCAGCAGCTTCACGATTTCCAATGCAGCAGGTCCGCGCGCGGCCACGCGCTGCGCATAATCCTTGGCCGCGGCGACAGCGTTGCCGCTCGGGGTGACCGCATCGACGACGCCCAGATTACGCGCCTCCTCGGCCGTGAAGATTTCTCCACCGAGCGCCATACGGCGAACGACTTGTGCGCCGAAGCGTTTGACGAGGCGCTGCGTGCCGGACCAGCCCGGCACCATGCCGAGGCCCGTCTCGGGCAATCCGATCTTGATGTGCTCCTCGGCGATCCTGATATCCGCCACGCCGGCAAGCTCCAGGCCGCCGCCAAGGGCATGGCCGTTAAGAGCCGCGATCAGCGGAACGCGAAGGGTCGCCAGTCTTTCGAAAACGCGATGGCCGTATCGAACCCAGGCGTGTCCGAACTCCTGCGGTTCCATTCCGCCCCAGGCCTTGATGTCGCCGCCCGCCGAGAAGCCCTTGCCCTCGCCCGTCAAAATCGCGACCCGAACGGCGCCGTTTGCCTCGACTTCATCGGCAGCATTGCCGAGTGCCTTCAACATATCCAGATCGAGAGCATTGAGCTTTTCCGGCCGCGAGACCGTCATGACTGCGATGTGCCCGTCTATCTCGACCTTCACCGTGCCGCTAGCCATGGAACGTCCCCTCCAGAACGCGGGCGTCTTTCTTCGGCAGGGAAAGGCCGATATTGCCTTCCGCAAAGAGTCCGGCGTCCATCACCTTGAGATCCGCTGCCACGGTGAGCGGGAATTCGGATTGCTCGAGAATATGTGTCTGCAGATCGATGCCCGGCGCGATCTCGGTCAGTACGATGCCGGCCGACGTCAGCTTCATCACGCAGCGTTCGGTGACATAGGTAATGTCCTGACCCTGCTCGACTGCCCGCTTGCCGGAGAAGGTGACATGCTCGACTTCGTTCACCAATTTCTTGAGCTTGCCTTCCTTCTCGATGACCAGCCTGCCGTTGGCGACCGCGATCTTGGCGCCCGCATTGAACATGCCGGAGAAGACGATTTTCCTGGCGCGGGCGGTGATATCGACAAAGCCGCCGGCTCCGGCCGTCACATGCGGCCGGAAGGACAGTTTCGAAACGTTGACGGATCCGTCCCGGCCGATCTCGAGGAAGGACAGGAGCGAAGCGTCGAAACCGGCGCCCTGGAAATAGGTGAACTGATAGGGGGACGGCATATAGGCATCGGCGTTGGATGCGCAGCCGAAAGCAAAATCGAGGAGCGGAACGCCACCGACGGCACCTTGCTCGATGACCCAGGTGACCGCCCCATGCAGCCCCTCTTCCAGCAGGATGCGCGGCACATTTGCCGAGATGCCGAAGCCGAGATTGACGCAACTACCGGCCTGCAGTTCCTGCGCCACGCGTCGCGCGATTACCTTCTGGATGTTGAATTCAGGAACGCGGAACGTGTCGAGCGGACGAAAAATCTCGCCTGAGATCGCCGGATCGTACAAGGTCTGGGTCGTCTGCTTCTGCTCGGGATCGACGATCACATAGTCGACCAGCATTCCGGGAACGCGAACATCATGCGGCTTCAGCGAACCTTCCTTGGTGATCCGCTTGACCTGGGCAATGACGATGCCGCCATTGTTGCGTGCGGCAAGCGCCTGGTCCAGACCACCCAGATAGGCGCCCTCGTGCTCGTAGGTGAGATTGCCGCGCTCGTCCGCCGTCGTCGCGCGAATGATCGCGACCTGCGGAACGATAGCAGGAAAATACAGCCATTCATCGCCTTCGAAGGACACGCGCTTGACAACCGGCTCTTCGCTCGCGGCGGCATTCATCGCGCAGCCCTGACGCTTGGGATCGACGAAGGTCTCGATTCCCACCTTGGTCAAGACTCCGGGACGCTTGGCGGCGGCTTCCCGATGCATATCGAAGAGGATGCCCGACGGGATATTGTAGGCGGGAATTTGGTTATCCGTGATCATCTGCCAGATGAGCGGCGGTTCGGCGGTGGACGGTCCGGACGGATAGGAGCCGCCGATGATGCGCTTGAGCAGGCCTTTCTTGGCGATATGGTCGACACCCCTAATGCCGCTCATGTCGCCTGCCGCGATCGGATGCAGCGTCGTGAGATTGCGCGGATGCCCCGTCTCATCGAAGCGCTCGCCGATCGCCTTCAGCATCAGATCGGGGCAGCCAAGACCGCTTGACGATGAGACCGAGACGATGGCTCCATCGGGGATCAGGGCGGCGGCTTCGGCCGGAGTAATGTGTTTGCTCATATGCATAATCTAGAGTCCGGTTTTTATCTTGACGGCCGCGCCGCCTCTTGCGGCCTCGACGACGGCGAGGCCGGTTGCAAGCGACCAGATTCCATCCTCGGCTGTAGCGGCAGGACGCCCCTTCCCCGCCACGGCGGCGTGGAAGGCTTCGAGCGCGGTCTGGTAGAGGTTCTTGTCGGTCGTCGGCAGTTCCTGCTCGCCCTCGGCGGTCCGCAATATCACGGTGCCGATCGGCCGCTGCGTCATGACGTTGCGAGCGATGAGCGATCCCTCGGTTCCATGCACCTCGAAGCCGGTGTCGGCATATTTCACCGTAAAGGCATCATGGAACTGGGCGATGACACCGTCCTCGAAGCGCATCACGCCCATGACGGCATCTTCCAGCCCTTCCCTGCCCATTCCGCCCGACTGTGAGAAAGCCGTGACCTCAACCGGGTTACGCCCGAGGACAAAGCGCAGCGTATCGGCATCGTGAACCGTGATGTCGAGGATCACGCCACCGCCGGCGGCCGGCTTCTCGATCCTCCAGCCCTGAAGATGCGGCGGCAGATAGACGGCGTGGAACACCCGAGCCGCCAGCGGCTTGCCGATCTTGCCGGAGGCGATGGCATCCCTCATCGCGATATGGGTCGATGCATTGCGAAGATGATGATTGGTCGCCAGAACGACGCCGGCATCCTTCGCCGCCTTTGCCATAGCATGCGCATCGTCAAGCGACATTGCCAGCGGCTTCTCGCAAAGCACATGCTTGCCGGCGCGAGCCGCGGCAATCGCCTGGTCGCGGTGCAGCTCGTTGGTGGTCGAAATATAGACGGCATCGATCTGCGGATCCGACACAAGCTCCGAGACCTGCGAAACCGACCGGCCGATACCGTTTTCAGCAGCGTAGGCTCGTGCGCGCTCCGGGCTCGAACTCATGACTGACACCACCTCGCCGCCAGCAGCGCGGATGGCGCCGATGACCCATTCGCGGGCGATGGTGCTTGCGCCGATAAGACCCCAACGAACAGTCATGCCAACTCCTCCCTTGATTTTCTCTGCGCGGCACCGCAGCTCTCGCGAACGACGAGACGGACGGCCGCGGTCACGTTCTCCGCCTCCACCTTTCCCGCATTGATCTGCTTGAGAAGAAGCTGAGCCGCACGCCTGCCCATGCCCTGCGGATCGACTGAAATCGTCGTCAGCGCGGGCACTGCAGTCTGCGCCTCGATCACATCGTCGAAACCGACGACGGCGAAGTCACGGCCGGGCTCCATGCCACGCGCGCGAAGCCCGTCGCAGACGCCGAAAGCGACCGCATCATTGAAGCAGACAGCCGCGGTCGGCGGATTGCCCATCGCCATGGTGCGAGCAATCGCATCCGCACCGCCGGCCCTCGATGGGGCCGATGAGACAATCAGTTCGTCGTCAAAACCGAGACCGACTTCCACCACTGCATCCCGGTAACCGGTCAAGCGCTCGGCGAAAACGGCCGTATTGGGAAAGCCGCCCAGGAAGGAAATCCGCCTATGGCCAAGCGAGGCCAGATGCCGGACTGCCGCCGCCGTTCCTTCGTGATTGTCGGATACGATCGAGGAAACCTTGGCGCCGGGCAGGCTGCGCACCGCGACGACGACCGGGATGCCGGCTGCGACCAACGGCTTGAAATCGGCTGCTTCCGTTGCACGGGCCGGCGAAACGATCAGGCCGGAAATGCCATGCTCGCGCATGGACGCAATGACCTCGCGCTGGCGATCGATGCTTTCGCTCGTATTCGACAGAAACTGCACGAAACCCGCGGATTGAACGACCATATCGACTCCCACTGCCAGCTCCGCGAAGAAACTGTTGGTGAGGTCGTTGACGACGACACCGATGATCTTCGACTTCGCGCCCGTCTGCCGGAGCGTGGCGGCGCCACGATTGTAGACGTAGCCGAGCTCCCGCATCGCGGCACTGACCTTCACCCGCGTGCCCTCATTGACCAGAGGGGACCCCTGAAGCACCAGCGAGACGGTCGACTTTGAAACGCCGGCAGCCTTCGCGATGTCTATGACGGTAACCCGTCCCCCGGCCATATAATCCTCCCTGCTAATTCTCTAAGCAATTAATTGGAACGTTCCAATTATGTCAAGAGCGTTTTTCCAAATTCAGATCAATAGCCGCCACATCTTTTCTGCCATTTCGTAGATACCCATTGTTTTAAATAGGTATTTCTGTCTACTTCGCAGCAGCAATCGCCAGCGCTAGTATTTTTCGGCAAATTAGCAGATCCCCAAAATAGCCTCTTGCAATTTGGAACGATCCAAATTAATGGGTCGTTCAATCTTGTGAGGAGGATTGTCATGAGCCTGACTTTGAACCTGCCGAACTCCGATGGCATCATTCGCGGTTATGAACTGGTGGGAACGCCTGTCGCACGGCCGGCGGCACCCCCGCGCTTCAATCGCATCGCTTACGCCGCCGCCCATGTCGTTTCGGATCCGAGCAAGGAAACCGACCCTTGGGGCCGGCCGGCCATCGACTGGGAGGCAACGATCGCCTTTCGCCGGCATTTGTGGAGCCTCGGCTTCAAGATTGCCGAGGCAATGGATACATCGCAGCGCGGCATGGGACTGGACTGGGCCGGCGCGCAGGAACTGATCCGACGGTCGCTCGATGAGGCAAGGAACGTCGATGGAGCCGATCTCGCCTGCGGCGCCGGAACCGATCATCTCATCGCGTCCGAGGCGCGATCGCTTGATGATGTCATCAGGGCGTACGAAACACAGGTCGAATATGTGGAGAAGCATGGCGGCCGCGCCATCATGATGGCGAGCCGCGCGCTTGCCCGCGTCGCAGCCTCCACTGACGATTACGCCAAGGTCTATGGTCGCATTCTCTCGCAGGCCAGGGACAAGGTCGTCCTGCACTGGCTCGGCGACATGTTCGATCCGCAACTGGCCGGCTATTGGGGCAGCGCCCAATTTGAGCCGGCGCTCGAATGCGTCTTGAGGATCATCGACGAAAACCAAGATAAGGTCGAAGGCATCAAGATCTCGCTTCTCGACAATGCCAAGGAGGTCCAGCTTCGCACCCGGCTTCCGAACGGTGTCCTGTGCTTCACCGGTGACGATTTCAACTATGCGGAGCTGATCGAAGGGGACGGCGAGCGCTACAGCCACGCTCTTCTCGGCATTTTTGACGCCGTCGCCCCATCCGCCTCGAAGGCGCTAGCCGCACTCGCAGCCGGAGACGTAGCGACCTTCAGGTCCGTCATCGAACCCACGGTTCCCCTGTCGCGCAAGATTTTCGAGGCGCCGACGCAATATTACAAGGCGGGCGTGGTGTTTCTTGCCTGGCTGAATGGACATCAGAACCATTTCAGCCTCCCCGCCGGCATGCAATCCGCACGCGGCGTCAATCACTATGCCGAGATCTTCCGACTGGCAGACAAGGCCAATGTCCTCGACAAGCCGGATTTGGCTGTTCGCCGCATGAAGAACTTCGTGGGAGTCTTCGGTAACGAATAAAGCGCCTTCAGTCGGCTCGAGCCCACTTAGCCGGCATCACCGCATCCGTCGGCCTGAGCCAGACGACAGAAACGCGCTTTCCGGTTTGCTTGGCAAGATACATGTCGTTGTCGGCGCGTTTGACGAAGGAAGCTGACGTATCTCCCGGCCTCAAAAGCGTTACGCCGACGGCCGCCCCGACGTCCGTCAAGGCACCACCGATCGCTATCGGCTTGAAGATGCGCTCGATCGCCTCGAACAGCATGTCGCGCGCCTCGTTCAAAAGGGCAGGATCGATTTCGAACAATACGATGAACTCGTCGCCGCCAATGCGAGCTATAAAATCATGTGTTCGGAAACTGTCACGCAAACGGCTTGCAATCGTGCGGATCACTTCATCGCCGGCATCGTGGCCCATGGTGTCATTGACGATCTTGAAACCATTGAGATCGATGAAGGCAAGCGCAAGCAGCCGCTCATTCGATTCCTGCGCCGCAATCCTTTCCTTCAGCACCTCGTCGAAGCAGGCGCGGTTCGGCAGGCCGGAGAGCGCATCGGTACGTGCGGAGGCGCGAAGCGCGAGTTCGATTTCGGACTGATGGCGGACGCGCGCCGATACGTCGAGGATGATTTCCACGTCGAAAGATATGCCGTCGATCACGGTGCGCTGCGCCGATATCAAGGTCGGAATGATGTTGCCGTCCGCATGGCGGATTTCGACCTCTTCCAGCACATACGCACCATCCTCCTGCAGCAGGCGATGCCGGCGGTCGCGGGCCGGGCTGTCAATGGCTGCGCCCTTCGAGACGAGCTTCTTGCCGCGAATATCGTCCCATTTGAGCCCGGTCAGCTTGAGATAGGCGTCATTGACCTTTGCATAGCTCGACGTCTTCGCATCACTGGTCGTGATAGCGATCGCTATTGGCGCGAATTCGAACATCCGCATCAGCATTGAGGCCAGCACTTCCGGCGGCAGGATTTCGGTATCGTCCATTTGAACACCGAGAATAGTACCCAAATCGAAAGAAATGTAGACGAAAGTCCTTAAAATCTCGCTGATATCAAAGAAACATATCTAAACGCGTTCCTCGCAGCCATCGACTTCTTGCCACCGAGCGAGAAATTCGCGCCGACATCTGTTGCCTGACCGCAACAAGCGCAAAACGCGAAACTAAAAGCCAACATAAATCTCGGCAAAACGGGGAAATGAATTGAAAGAAAACAATCACTTCTTGGCGCGCGCCCCACGCACCGTGCGCCGGGCGACATCCTCACCATCGAGGCCCTGCGCCATTTATGGCCTGGATGCACATCATGCAGCATCCAGCCTCGGGCCATTCAGACCTGAATGATCGCTGACCCACATGGAAGAACGGATCGGCGTGTGCTCCCGCCGATCCCTTCCTCGGATATGCGACCCTGTGACGATCAAGTTGCTGACCGGCGCAGGAGGGGCGCCGCCTTCCATCCCAACCCAGGTGCGATAATCGTCACGAAATCATGGAGGATTTGCCGATATTCTTCGTCGTGAAATTCGTACGGCAGTTCCAGCCGGAACTCGCTGACATAGGGCAGGACCGGATCGGCGTGGAGACGTTCGAGAATCTCGTCCGACGAGCCGACCAGGTCGCGCGCGAAAAGCGTTCGGCGTTCCCCCTGCGGTGAAAGCGTTCGCTCGTAGCGGCCGGCGGCATAATCGGTATAGCGCTTGCGCGTGATGGCGTCGGCGCTGTCGAACGGAACGATGACGCGACCGAGCGCCACCCGTCTCGTCTCGCCGCCGGAAGCGCGATAGGTCTCCAGCTGCCGCGATTGCGCCACGAAGAAATCGTCGGTCTCTTCGCCCGTCGTTACATTGCCGATCAGAAGATTAAAGCCGTTCTTGCCGGCCCAGGCCGCGGAACGCAACGAGCCGCCACCATACCAGATGCGATCGATCAGTCCCTTCGCATAGGGCTGGAGACGCGGACGCTGCGGACCGAAGGGCGTCTTGATGAGTGTATGCTGATCGCCGATATAGGCCCCGCGCAGATTGCCGGCAAAGCGCAGCACCCTCTGATGGGAAAAATCGTGGCTTTCCCAATCGCCATCAAAGGCGAGAGGACCAATCAGGTCGGCATGCAAGGGGCGACCCGCGCTCAGCCCGATGTTCAATCGTCCGCGCGACAGGACATCCACGGTCGCGAGATCCTCGGCGAGACGATACGGGCTTTCGTAGCCGATCGGAATGACGGCCGTCCCGAGTTCGATATGGCGCGTCCGCTGCGTTGCCGCCGCAAGAAAAGCGCTTGCCGAGGAGATGCCGGGCTCGAGATGCCGCTGGCGCACCCAGGCGCTGTCGAATCCCCTCTGCTCGCCATGCTCGAGAAGCTGCAAGGTCTGCTCCAGGCCAGCTAAAGGATCCTCATCGGGATAGTTGCCCGGTGTGAGAAAGCCGATGTGGCTGATCGATGGGGCTGGATGGCTCATTCGGCTATCTCCTCAATATTTCGGCAGGCCGGGCGGATTGGTTTCCGACTTCGCGAGGGCTTCCTCGGAGAGATGCCAGTGGTCTAGAATCTTGGCATAGGTGCCGTCGTTGATCAGCCCGTTCGTGGCAGTGGTGAGCGCTGCCGCAAGGCCGCTGCCCTTGCGCGTGGTAATCGCGACGTCCGAACGATCCGGCCAGCCCGCGCTCAAGGTGCCCACGCGTTTGATGTTCTTGTCCCGGGCAGCGATGTAGACGAGCTGGGCATGTGGCTGCACGATGACGTCGGCCCGGTTCGACTGGAGAGCCAGAAGGCTCGCGGCATCGTCGTCGTAATATTGCAATTCGATCGGCTTCAGGCCGGCCTGGACGTCCTCATCGCTCCATTTCAGCAGGATCCGTTCCTGATTGGTGCCTGCGCCGACGATGATCCTGAGGCCGGCAGCATCCTTGGGTTCATTGATCGACGCGACCTTGCTGTCGGTCTTGACGAAGAAGCCGTGCAGACCCTGGCGATAGGTGGAGAAATCGAACTTCTCCTTGCGCTGCTCGGTGACGCCGACATTGGAGATGACAGCATCGTATTTGCCCGAGGTCAGACCGAGCGGCCAGTCGATCCAGGCAACGGGTACGAGTTCCAGCTTCAGGCCGAGCGTATCGGCAATGGCGGAGGCGTAGTCAGGATCGGCACCGACGACGGTCTTGGCATCCGTCGCGTAGGTCGCAAGCGGTGGCCCGCCGGGGGCGACAGCCACGGTGAATGTGCCCGGCGTCACAAACTTGAAGCCCCTGGGAATGGCGGCAATCGCCGCATCGTTCTTTGCCGCACGGACACGTCCGGGCTGTTGTGGACTGAGGTCGAAGTCGTCGGATGCCTTCACCGGGCCAAAGCCGATCAAGGCAGTCGCCACCAAGGCGGCAAGCATGGTTCTGAAGCTGGGATGGATCGTCACGAACTCTGTATCTCCATAACAGATGAATGGGGGGCGGACCGGCGCGGGCCCCACCAACGCCGGTCCGCTCGACCAACATTACGAACCGCTTTTCGGCAGGCCCGCAGGGTTGGTCTTGGATTGATCGACCGCCTCGGCGGTCAGGCTCCAGTGCTTCAACACTTCGCCGTATTTGCCGTCCTTGATCCGATCATTGATAGCGAGCGTGAGGGCGTCGCCGAGACCAGCGCCCTTCTTAGTCGTGACAGCGATTTCAGCCGTGAGCGGCCAACCGCCCGAGACGGTGCCGACGAGCTTCCTTGTGCCGTTGATGGCGGCCTTGTAGGCCTGCGTCGCGTTCGGATTGAACTCGACATCGGCACGACCCGACTGCAGGGCGAGATCGGCGGCGGCGCGATCGTCGTAATACTGCACGTCGATCGGCTTCAAGCCGGCCGCCACGTTCTGCCGGTCCCATTCGAGAATGATCTTCTCCTGGTTGGTGCCGGCTCCGGTGATCACCTTGAGACCCGCGACATCCTTGGGCTCCTTGATCTCGGTGATCTTGCTGTCGGCCTTCACGTAGAACCCGAGCACGTCCCTGCGATAGGTGGAAAAGTCGAATTTCAGCTTGCGCTCCTCGGTAACCGTCACGTTGGAGATCACGGCATCATACTTGCCGGAGGAGACGCCGAGCGGCCAATCCTCCCAGGCAACTGGCACGAGCTCGAGCTGGAGACCAAGGGAATCGGCGAGCAGTTGTGCTATGTCCGGGTCAGCGCCGACAACGGTCTTCGCATCGGTGGCGTAGGTTGCGATTGGTGGATCCCAGGGGTTGATCGCCACCGTGAATTTGCCGGGATTGACGAATTTGAAGCCGGGTGCGATCGCCTTGATTGCCGCTTCATCCTTCTCCGCCCTGACGCGATTTGATGTATCCGGGCTCAGGTTGAATTTTTCGGCCGCACTGGCGACCGCGCCGCTCATCACTACAGCGGTGATGGCCCCGGCAAACACGTACTTTGCTCTATCAAAGAATGCCATACCTCTTCTCCATTTCATCTTAAAGTTGTTGTTTTTGTCGTTATCATCCGAGTGCCCGTCACGGCCCGGCATTTTTCACCAGCTTGTGTCTGCTAGAGAACCTTGGCGAGGAATTCGCGCGTGCGCGGATGCCTCGCATCGTTGATGATCTGCGTCGGCGATCCCGCCTCGATAATGTGGCCGCCTTCCATGAAGACGACGGTATCGGCAACCTCTCGGGCAAAGCCGATCTCGTGGGTGACGATGACCAATGTCGTCCCGGTGCGGGCGAGCTCCTTGATCACGTCGAGCACTTCGCCGACAAGTTCCGGGTCAAGCGCCGAAGTCGGCTCATCGAACAGCAACACCTTCGGGCGAAGCGCCAGGGCGCGGGCGATGGCCACACGCTGCTGCTGGCCGCCGGAAAGCTGGCGGGGATAAGCATCGATCTTGTCGCTGAGGCCGACCCGTGCCAACAGTTCCCGGGCAAAGGCCACGGCCTCGTGCCGGCTCTGACCACGCACCTGGATCGGCGCCTCAATGAGGTTTTCCAGAACGGTCAGATGCGGGAAGAGATTGAAGCTCTGAAAGACCATGCCGATATCGGTCCGGCGCTTCAGGATGTCCTTCTCCTTCAGCTCGTAGAGCACCTCGCCCTTCTGGGTATAGCCGACAAGCTCGCCGTCCACCGAGATGAAGCCATTATCGACACGCTCCAGATGATTGATGGAGCGCAACAGCGTCGACTTTCCCGAGCCGGATGGGCCGATAATGGCGGTCACGCTTCCGGCCGGCAGGCTGAGCTCGATATTGTCGAGCACTTTCAACGTGCCAAAGCTCTTCGATATGCCGTGAATACGCACCGCACCGCCCTTGGCGCGAAGACCCGTTACGCTCCGAAAAGTGGTCAGCGTCCCGGTGTCCACCCCGGCGCTCGTGGCAGCGACAGGCAGCGGGCGGCGGAAGCGCTGGAAGAAAGCCTGGAATGGCAATGGGGTCGGATTGCGCAGCGCGCCGCGGGAAAAATAGCGCTCGATATAGTGCTGGGCGATCGACAGAACCGTCATGATGACGAGATACCAGACCGTCGCCACCATCAGCAGCGGGATGACCTCCAGATTGCGGCGGTAGATGACCTGCACCGTGTAGAAGAGTTCCGGCAGGGCCAGCACGTAGACCATGGATGTGCTCTTGGCGAGACCGATGATCTCGTTGAAGCCTGTGGGAAGGATGGAGCGCATGGCCTGCGGCAGAACGATGCGGAACGCCTGACGTCGGCGCGGCAGGCCAAGCGCGGCCGCGGCTTCCAGCTGCCCCTGGTCGACCGACAGGATGCCGCCGCGAACGATTTCTGCGAAGAAGGCCGATTGGTTCAGTGTCAGCCCGAGGAAGGCCGCCGCAAACGGCGTCAGGAGTTGCGTCGTTGGATAGTCGAACAACACCTTGTCGGTAAAGGGGATGCCGACGGAGATCGTCTCGTAGAGATAGCCGAGATTGTTGAGCACGAGCAGCAGCACGATCATGGGGATCGAGCGCAACAGCCAGATATAGCCCCAGGAGAGACCGGAAAGCAGCGGCGATTTCGACACGCGGGCCAGAGCCAGGGCTGTGCCGAGGATGGAGCCGGAAACGGCCGCGAGTGCGGTCAGAAGCAACGTCCTGCCGAGGCCCACCAGCACCGGCTCGGCAAAGAACCACTCGGCGAACACCCCCCACCCCCAGCGGGGATTGGTGAAGGTGGAATAGAGGACGGCGGCAAGAACGAAGGCGGCAAAGATCGTCCCGGCGGTACGTCCGGGATGCCGTGCCGGCACGATACGATAGCGGGCATAATCAGTCTGCGTCTCGTTTGTTCCGGCGGCGGGATCGATACCCGCAAAATCCGTTGTCAATGCCATGATGCTTGCCCCTTGTGATTATCGTTGCTTCAATCCGCCGTCAGCGTCCGGTGGCGGCCAGCCGCTGCTGCGATCCGGAGGTCTTGGCTGAATAGGATGGCGCCAGATGGCTGACGTCCTTCTCGAAAGGCAGGCTCTTGTAGATTTCAGGATCGACTGACGTATCGAAGAGAGCGGTGTAGCCGTTGTTCAGATAGAGGCCAACGGCCTCCGGTTGGCGGAAACCGGTCGTCAGGTAGATGCGCTTATAGCCTTGCCGCGCGGCCTGCTCCTCAAGCTCGACCAGGAGCTTGCGCGCCAACCCCTGACGCCGGAGGTCATGCCGCGTCCAGATACGCTTGAACTCGGCGGTCCGGTCGTCATAGCGCTTGAATGCCCCGCCGCCGATCGTCTCGCCGTTACGCACGAGAAGCAGGAAATTGCCGTTCGGCGGCGCGAAGGCCTCCGGCGGATAGCGGTTCAATTCGGCGGCTGCGCCGTCGGCGTTGAAATAGTTGCCGTAACGGCTGTCATATTCGAAAATCAATTCGTCGATCAGCGGCTTGGCGCGCGGGTCCAGCGTGGTCGTATAAAGAAACGTGTCGCTCATGTCGTTCGTCACCTGTTGTCATCCGCGAGGAAAGTTTCGGCGAGCCGCACCCAGTAGCGGGCGGCGGGCGCGATGATGGCGTCATTGAAATTGTATTGGGCGCTGTGCAGCGGGGCGCTGTCGCCATTGCCAACGAAGAGGTAGCTTCCGGGTTTGGCCTCCAGCAGGAACGCAAAATCTTCGCTTGCCGTGCGCGGCCGGAAATCCGCTTCGACGGCAGCCGGGCCAAGCGCCTGCACTGCCACGCCGCGGGCAAAAGCAGTCTCGTCGGCATGGTTGACCAGCGCTGGAAAGCCCAGGCGATAGTTGACCTCCGCCACCGCGCCAAAACTTTCCGCCTGCGCGCGGGCAAGCGCGGGGATACGCTCCTGAAGCGTCACGCGCACCTGTTCGCTGAAGGCGCGCATGGTGAGCTTCAACTCCACGCTTTCCGGAATGACGTTCGATGCGGAGCCGGCATGAATCGAGCCCACAGTCGCAACAGCCATGTCCTGCGGGTCGATGTTGCGCGAGACCACGCTCTGCAGAGCCGTGATGAAGGAAGCCGACGCCAGCACGGGGTCGACAGCCCTATGCGGCTCGGCGCCATGACCGCCCTTGCCGACGATCTTGATCACAGCCTGGTCGACGGAGGCCATGGCAGGACCGGCAACGAAGCCGAACTGCCCCTCGGGAACACCGGGCCAATTGTGCAGGCCAAAGACGGCCTCGACCGGAAAGCGATCGAAAAGCCCTTCCGACAGCATCTTGCGGGCGCCCGCGCCGATCTCTTCAGCCGGCTGGAAGATCAGCCGAAGCGTGCCGTTGAACTGGCTGCTTTCGGCGAGATAGCGCGCGGCGGCGAGCAGGATGGACGTGTGTCCGTCATGGCCGCAGGCATGCATGACACCGGGATTGCTGCTCGCATAGTCAAGCCCTGTCGCCTCATCGATCGGCAGGGCATCCATGTCGGCGCGGATGCCGAGACTGCGCTGCCCATTGCCGCGCTTCAGGGTGGCGACGACACCGGTTCCGGCTATGCCGGTGGCGACCTCATAGCCCCAGTCGGTCAGCAGCGATGCCACCCGCTTGGAGGTGCGGTGCTCCTGAAAGGCCAGTTCGGGGTATTGATGGAGATCGTGCCGCAGCGCGATAACCTCGTTGAGATAAGCGGCAATCCCTTTCTCGACGGGATCATTGAGCGAAGCGGTATTGACGATGGCGTTCATGGGGATCGGTCCGGGCTCAGGCGCCAACGGCCTTTGCAGGTTCGATATGATCGGATTGCGCCACATGACGACTCTCGCGGAACGGCAGGCCGAGATGGTCGCGCAGCGTCTCGCCCTTCAGCTCTGGATCGAAATAGCCGCGCCTCGTCAGGATCGGCAGGACATGCTTGGCGAAGTCGTCGAAGCCTTCCCCGATGACCGGGAAGCCGAGGATGAAACCGTCGGCACCTTCCTGATCCACCCAGCGGATGATCTCATCGGCAATGTGTTCGGCAGTCCCGATGAAGGCGGTGCGGGGCGTTGCGGCGTCGAGCGCCACTTCGCGAAGCGTGAGCCCTTTCTCCCGCGCCGTTTTCTTGATGCGATCGGTCGTGGCGCGGAAGTTGTTGCGGCCGATATCGCCGAGATCCGGAAATGGCTCGTCCAGCGGATAGGCGCTGAAATCATGGTGGTCGAAGAAGCGACCGAGATAGGCCAGCGCCTCTTCGACTGTAACGAGATTGCGGATTTCCTGATACTTGGCCTCCGCCTCCTCCTGCGTCGCACCGACGATCGGGCCGATGCCGGGAAAAATGCCGACCTTGGCCGCGCTGCGGCCATGGGCGATCGCGCTCTGCTTGACTTGCTTGTAGAAGACCTTGGCATCCTCAAGCGGGCCGCCATTGGTAAAGACGGCATCGGCGTGCTTGCCGGCAAGCTTGATGCCGGAATCGGACGCACCGGCCTGGAAGACCACGGGCTGTCCTTGCCTGGATCGGCCGATATTCAGCGGTCCTTCGATACGGAAGAAGCGCCCCTTGTGATTCAGGCGATGCAGCTTGGCCTTGTCGGCGTAAACGCCCGTTTCGCGGTTGCGCGGGAAGGCATCGTCATCCCAGGAGTCCCACAGGCCCTTGGTGGCATCGAGATATTCGTCTGCGATCTCATAGCGCAGCTCGTGTTCGGGGTGCTCTCGGCTGTAGTTGCGGCCGGAGCCTTCGAGCGGCGAGGTTACGGCATTCCAGCCGGCGCGGCCGCCGCTGATGAGGTCGAGCGAGGCGAACTGACGGGCAATGGTGAAGGGGTCGCTGTAGGACGTCGAAACCGTGCCGACCAGGCCGAGCTTCGTCGTAAAGGCCGCAAGCGCCGACAGGATGGTCAGCGGCTCGAACCGGTTGAGGAAATGCGGGATCGACTGCTCGTTGATGTAAAGGCCGTCGGCGACGAAGGCGAAGGCGATGCCGGACTCTTCCGCCTTACGGGCCGTCTTGACGAAAAAGTTGAGATTGGTGCTGGCATCAGCTGGGACGCTCGGATGCTTCCAGGCATTCATGTGGCCGCCTGGGCCTTGCAGCATGATACCGAAGGTGACGTGTTTTTGAGCCATGATTGATCCTCCTGGGACAGGCTGTTCAGGCAACGAGGGAAAGCCGCTCTTTGGCGAGCAGTTCAATTGAGGTGAGCCGTTCCGCCGCCGTCAGCGCCGGCGTATCGAGCACGAACTCCTCGACGCCGTAACGGCGGTGCAGCGCATCGAGTTCGTCACGGATCTGCGCGGCCGTGCCATGCAGCACGCTCGGGACCTTTTCTTCCGTGCGATAGTCCGTGACACCGGCTTGACGAGCGAATTCCGCCGCCTGCTCCAGGCTGCCGACATTGACGCTTTGGCCGTTGGGCAGGAAAAGCTTGACGATGCGAAGCTGGCCGACGCGCTCGCGAGCATGGGCCTCGCTTTCAGCGGCAAAGGCTGCGAGCGCCAGGATCGGAACCTTGCCACCTGTCGCACGCCCATATGCCTCGAAGGTCTTATTCAGATTCTCGGGATCGCCGTTCAGATGGCCGGCGAAAACCAGCTTCCAGCCCTTCTCCGCCGCAAGCTCGGCGCTCTCGACGCTGGCGCCGAGCAGGAAGCGTTCCGGCGAGCGCGGCGGAAACGGTGTCGCCAAAGCGCCATCAGAATGGGGATCGGCAGCGAGATAGCCATTCAGGTCGGAGAGCTGCTCGGCAAAACTCGGCTTCCGTTCCGGATCGATGGCGACCTGCAATGCGCGTGTCGACAGCGGAAAGCCGCCTGGCGCCTTGCCGACACCGAGATCGATGCGGCCGGGCGCGAGCGAGGCCAGGAGATTGAATGCCTCGGCGACCTTGTAGGAACTATAGTGTTGCAGCATGACGCCGCCGGAGCCGATGCGGATCTTCGAGGTTCTGGCGAGAAGATAGGCGATCAGCACTTCCGGTGCCGAACTTGCAAGGCTCGCCATGTTGTGATGCTCGGCGACCCAGAAGCGGTGATAGCCGAGTTCTTCGGCTCTGACGGCCAATCGCGTCGTGGCGCCGAGCGCATCGGTGGCGCTGAGCCCCTGCTCGATCGGGCTCTTGTCGAGAAGGCTGAGGAGATAGGACATGCCGTTTCGTTTCATCCATGTTTGCGCCGAATGACGATCATTGGCGCCATAATCTATAAAAAACATAGATTTTGCTGAATTTAAGAAACAGCTTTCTTTTTCTTCATGCGGATGCGGAAAAAATAAGCAGCCGATTAAAGGGGCGGCAAGCGGATTTGCAGAGGTCGACTGGGGCAACATCCATGGGAAGCGAGGCTCCCATCAACCCGCGCTTTTGCTTTCGGAAAGATGCCAACGCTGCAGCGCCGGTCATTTCAGACAAACAATTCCCCTTATAGTCTATAAAAATAGTTTGTTATTTCTATCGATATTCCACCCTTCTTCGCTAGGCTCGGATCATTGAACTCAGGGAGCGCCGGAAAGTATGGTCCGGCCAAAGGGATAAACATGAACCTCAAGAATCTGTTCGCCGCGGCCGTCGTCGGCCTCGCCAGCATTTCAACGGCAACGGCTGCAGCCGCAGCCGACAAGAAAGTCGTCGTCGGCTATCAGACTGATGCTCTGCCTTCTTCCGTCGCCATCGCCAACGGCGATTTCGCCAAGGCAGCCGGATATCAGATCGATTTCCGCAGGTTCAATTCCGGCGCGGAAATCTTTGCGGCTATCGCCTCGGGTGATGTTCAGATCGGCTACGTGGGCTCCAGCCCGTTTGCGGCGGCCGCATCGCGAGGCCTCGAGGTCAAGGCCTTCTACCTGTCGTCGATCTCGGGCGTCGACGAAGCGCTTGTGGTGCGTAACGGCTCGGCCATCAATACGCTCGCCGATCTCAAGGGCAAGAAGCTAGCGGCGGCACCAGTTTCCACCGACCATTACCAGCTGCTCGCCCTTATCAAGTCTCTCGGCCTGACGGAAAAGGACGTGCAGGTCTTCGCCATTCCGCAGCCGGAAATCGTCGCAAGCTACAATCGCGGCGATATCGATGGCGGCTTTGTCTGGGACCCGGCGCTGACCGAGCTGAAGAAGAACGGCAAGGTGCTGGTGACCTCCAAGGATGTGGCAGACAAGGGCGCACCCACCTTTTCCGCCTGGGTGGCAACGTCGAAATTTGCCGCAAGCGATCCGCAATTTCTGAAAGCCTTCGCTTCCGTGATCAACAAGTACTACGCTTCCTTCGCAGCCGACAAAGCGGCATGGGGGCCGGACAGCGACAACACCAAGGCCCTTGCCAGGCTTCTTGGCGGAACGGCGGAACAACAGGCTGCGGCGCTGAAGAACCTCACCTTGCTGACACCAGACGTTCAGGCATCGGCAGCCTGGCTCGGTGGCGGCGACCAGTCGGGAGCCGCAAAGATCCTGAAGGACACCGCCACCTTCCTGAAGGGCCAGGGCAAGGTCTCCGAAGTTCTGCCGAACTACAGCGCCTTCGTCACGCCCGACGCGCTTGTCAGCGCCAGCAACTGATCCTCCCCAACGCCGGTGCGGCGGGCGTGCCGGCGTCGAACGTCCGAGAGAAGACATGCTTCAAGTCGATCATGCCAGCGTATTTTTTGCAGCGCGCGACGGCCGAACCGTTCACGCGCTCGATCGCGTATCCTTCAATATTCCGGAGCGCGGTATCGTCGTTGCGCTGGGTGCATCGGGATGCGGCAAGTCCACCTTGCTGAATGCGATCGCGGGTTTCCTGCCGCTTTCAGAAGGAACAATCACGCTCGACGGCAGATCCGTTTCCCGCCCCGGAGCCGATCGCGGCGTCGTCTTCCAGAAGGATTCGCTGCTCCCCTGGAAATCCGTGGTCGATAACGTGGCTCTTGGTTTGCAGTTTGCGGGGTTGGGACGACGAGAACGCCGAGATCGCGCCTTCGAGTTGCTGCGGCTCGTTAGATTGACCGACTTCGCCAATGCCTTTCCCTACGAACTTTCGGGCGGCATGCGGCAGCGTGTCGGCATTGCCCGTGCGCTCGCCCCCGATCCCGACATATTGCTGATGGACGAGCCCTTCGGCGCGCTCGACAGCTTGACGCGCGAGCAGATGCAGGAGCTGCTGGTCTCGGTTTGGGCTAGAACTGACAAACGTATTTTCTTCATAACCCATTCGATCGAGGAGGCCTTGTTCCTCGGTACCGAGCTGCTGGTCATGTCTCCGCGACCGGGCCGCGTCGTTGCCCGCTTCGAGCTTGATTTCGTGCATCGCTTTGCCGCCAGCGGCGACACGAAGTCGATCCTCGCATCGCCCGAATTTACCAATCTGCGCGAAGAAATTCGCGCTATCCTTCACAATGCGGATGATTTCAGGAGCGCGGCATGAGCGATATCATCGAGGCGCGCCCAATCACGGCTTCTCAGCGGGAGGCGGAACCGAAGCTCGTGCGAATGCCGAGCTTCGGTTCCGCCGACAAGCCGACCATTGCCATCAGCATCGGTGCCGCCATCGCCTGTCTTGGTCTGTGGTGGCTTGTCTCCAGGCTCGGTCTGGTTTCCCATCTCTTCCTGCCGCGGCCCGACGAGGTATGGACGCAGATCGGCGTCGTCTATCGTGACGGCTACGCCGGCGCGTCACTATCCGAGCATATTTTCGCAAGCCTGTTTCGCATCGTCGTCGCCGCGGCAATCGCAATTGTGGTCGGCATCCCCGTCGGTCTGCTGATGGGTCTCAATCGTTGGGCAAAAGGCATCCTTGACACGCCGATCGAGTTCTATTGGCCGTTGCCGCCTTTGTCCTACCTGCCGCTCATGATCATTTGGCTCGGCATAGGCGAGACCTCGAAAATCACGCTTCTGGTTCTCGCCATGTTCGCGCCGATCTGCCTCTCGGCCCAGGCCGGCGTCCGGTCGCTTCCGCTCGAGCGCGTCAACGCGGCCCGTTCGCTCGGCGCCAGCCGGTTGCAGCTCTTCATCTCCATCGTCCTGCCCTCAGCCCTGCCGGAAATCCTGACGGGTGTCAGGATCGCCTTCGGCATCGGCTGGGGCACGCTTGTCGCTGCCGAGCTCATCGCCTCGACCCGCGGCATCGGTTTCATGATCATGTCGGCATCGCAGTTCCTCGCCACCGACGTCGTCTTCGTCGGCATCGGCATCATCGCGATCTGCGCCTTCGCCTTTACGGCTGGCATCCGCATTCTGGAGGCCGTTCTCGTTCCGTGGAAAGGCAAGCTCTAACCGAATGATCTCGGCACGATCAAAGGACTGATCCATGGCAGCCCTCACCGGGGATCTCCCATCCAATCCATACAGACCTGCAGGCCCAGACATGAGCAGCAATAGCGAGTTTCTTTGGTATATTCCCAATGACGTCAAACCCGGCCACCGTGGCGATTCAGCAGTCGAAAACCACAACAGCCTGCAAACGCTGACAGCCCACGCAAAGGCACTGGAAGACCACGGCTGGAAAGGCGCGCTGATCGGCACCGGCTGGAGCCGGCCCGATACGTTTACCGTCGCGACCGCACTTGCCGCAGCCACAACCACCTTTGAACCTCTTATCGCAATCCGTCCTGGTTATTGGCGGCCAGCGCACTTTGCCTCCGCCGCTGCCACGCTCGACCACCTGAGCGGTGGCCGCGTCCGCGTCAACATCGTGTCGGGCAAGGACAATCTTTCCGCCTATGGTGACAGCGAGGGCGACCAGGTGCATCGCTACGCCCGCACCAAGGAATTCATGCGGCTGGTTCGCAGACTCTGGACCGAAGAGAACGTCACCTATGAGGGCGAACATTTTGGTGTCACCGAATCCACAGTAGCACCGCGTATCCAAAGTCGCGGTGATCGTCGACATCCCAAGCTCTATTTCGGTGGCGCCTCGGAGGCAGCCGAGCGGGTTTCCGCCACCGAGGCCGACGTCCAGCTCTTCTGGGGCGAGCCGCTGGACGATGTTCGCGAGCGGATCGAGCGGCTGAAAATATTAAGCAGGCAGTTGGACCGCGACCTCGCTCCGCTGGAATTCGGATTGCGGATCACCACGCTGGTGCGCGACACCACCGAACAGGCTTGGGCCGACGCCGAGACGAAAGTCGCCGAAATGGCAAAGATCAAGGGGGCCGGCTGGAACGATCATCGGCAGTCGATCGCCGTCGGCCAGCGGCGGCTGCTCGATCTGCATGCGCGCGGCGATGTCCTCGATGACAATCTCTATACGGCGCCTGGCAAATTCGGCGGCGGTGGTGCCGGCACCACCTGGCTGGTCGGTTCGGCCGCCGACGTCGCCCGTTCGCTGCTCAAATATCGGGACCTCGGCATCACCCATTTCGTCCTCTCCGACACACCGTATTTGTCGGAGATTGCTCGGCAAGGCGATCAACTCCTACCGCTGCTGCGTGACTGACGCGACGAGACGACATCAATTTTTGGATAGTGCGTTCTGACGGCTGAACTGTCGTCCGACGGACATGGATTTGACCATTTCGGAGAGTGAATTGCTCAGGGAGGTTGTTCAGCGCGGAACATCTCCCCCGAGCAATGTTCCGATTCCTGTACCGGATAGTCGTTGATCGCATGCCGGTCGGGGTTTCATAACGAATGTGATTTATTTATAGTCGAGGCTAAACATTATCACGTTGCTCTTAATCTTCTGGAGGTGAGCCGCCTTGACGAAACTGCCCGCAACCCCGGAAAGCCGACTTGCATCGACAGAAATCGAGTCGCATGCCGAGGCCTTCCAGAAAAGCCGTGAAGACCGACGTACGGAATTGATGGAGGACTACGTCGAACTGATCGCCGATCTGATAGAGCATGCGGGCGAAGCGCGCCAGACCGATATCGCACAGCGTCTTGGGGTCACGCAGCCGACGGTCGCCAAGATGCTCAAGCGTCTGGCAGAGGAAAATCTGATCACCCAACGCCCTTATCGCGGCGTCTTTCTGACAGAAGAGGGACAACGTCTCGCGGCGGCCACCCGTCGCCGCCATGAGGTCGTCGAGGCCGTGCTATGCCGTCTCGGCGTCGATCCCGATACCGCAAGAAACGATGCTGAAGGCATTGAACATCATGTCAGCGAGAAGACGCTCGAGGCATTCGAACGCTTTCTCAAGACTCAACAGGCCGTAGTGCGGCCGCCGATCGCCTGAGTTTGGCAAGCCATGGGGTTGAATTCCCTTCCCTGCCCGTTCCGGCGGGAATGAGCTGAGATGGGTGTGAAAATAGCTTGCCCGCGATCTGCAGGCTTGACCAATCATCCAGTGTCAACGCAAGCTTTACAAATGGTCGCTAAGCAGAACTTGGTGAATTGCCGGTCTTCGTGCTTGATATACTGATTTTATTGCCGGCGCAGGGAATTACAAATGAACGCCCAGAATTTCAGCGCCACCGTATTCGATCTTGCTCCCGTCGCCATGTGGTTGGAAGACTTCAGCGGCGTCAAGGAACAGTTCGAACTCTGGCGCACGGAGGGCGTGACTGACCTGCGCGCCCATCTGCTCGCCGATATCAGGCGCGTCGAGGCATGCTCGCAAAAGATACGGGTCCTTGCGGTCAACGCCAAGACACTGGAATTGTTCGAGGCGCAGTCTTTCGAGGCACTGGTCGGCGGGCTTTCGAACGTCTTCCGGGACGAAATGCTCGAAAGCCATGTGAACGAACTGCTCGCGCTTTGGGAGGGCAAGAGCGAATTCTCCGGCACGGCCGTCAACTACACGCTGGCAGGCCGCAGACTCGACATCCAGCTTCGCGGCATCATTCTGCCGGGACACGAAACGTCATGGAACAGATTGCTGCTGACGACCGAGGACGTGACCGCACGCGAAGAAGCACGGCGACAGGAAGAACGGCAGCGCCGTTACGCGGAAGGGATGTTCGAACATTCGCCGGTATCCTTGTGGGTCGAGGATTTCAGCCGCATCAAGATCCTGCTCGACGAAATCCGCGGCCGCGGCATCGTCGATTTCCAGGTATTTCTCGACGTTCACCCGGAATTCGTCCGGCAATGCATGAGCGAGATCAGCGTGCTTGATGTCAATCAGGCGACGCTCGATCTTTTCTGCGCACCGGATCGCCAAACCCTGCACCAGCGGATCGGTGAAGTGTTCCGTGACGACATGGAAAAACACTTTCGCGGTCAATTGGTGGAATTGTGGAACGGGCACCTGTTCCATCAGCGTGAAGTCCTGAATTATGCCCTTGATGGCTCGGAACGCCACGTTCTCCTCCAGTTTTCCGTCTTTCCGGGCTATGAACGCGACTGGTCGCTGGTTCAGGTCGCCCTGACCGACATCACCGCCCGCAAGAAGGCGGAAGCCTATCTCGAATATCTCGGCAAGCACGATGTTCTGACCAAGCTCTATAACCGCGCCTTCTACACGGAGGAGCTTAATAGGCTGGAACGCAAATCGCTTCGGCCGGTGTCGGCCGTCATCATCGACCTGAACGGACTGAAGGAGGCCAACGACGAGAGCGGGCACGATGCCGGCGACTCCCTGCTGCGTCGCATGGGAGAAGTGCTGAGCAGCGTCGTCTCCCTGCCGAACCATGCCGCTCGGATCGGCGGCGACGAATTTGCCGTTCTCATGCCTGGCGCGGACGAAGTCGCGGCTGCCTCGATGGTCGAGACGATCAATGAGCTGTTGAAAATCAACAATCAGTTCTATTCCAGCGCGCCGTTGAGCGTTGCCGTTGGCGTCGCAACGAGTCAGAGCGGAGAGACCATGGAAGCGATGATCAAGCGCGCGGATCTCGGCATGTATGAGGATAAGAAGACCCACCACGCCGCCGCAGCCGTTCGCAGTGCTCATCGCGCAAAGCATGGCGTCTAGCGTAACGGCGTCGATTTCCCCTCCGCAGTGCTGGCCGAGGGCGCCCATCCCGGAGCCGTCGATCGCTCAGGAACAAAAGCCGCCACGCGTCATTTGGCTTTTTGGAAAAGATGGAGCTCTCAAATGGAAGATCAAACGGCCAACGTTGTCGTCGCCGCTCGAACTGCCCTTAACCAGGCCTCGGCACTTGCCGTTCAGTATGGCTTTTCGATCCTGGGCGCGATCGTTCTCTTGATTGGGGGCTGGATTCTCGCCGGAGCCATCAGCCGCTCGGCCTATCGCGTTATCTCGCGTGTCCGTGGCATCGATGAAACGCTGGCGAGCTTCTTCCAGAACCTCCTGCACTACAGCCTGCTTATACTGGTGTTCATCACCGTCCTTGGTCAGTTCGGCGTTCAGACCGCTTCCATTATCGCCACTCTCGGTGCCGCCGGTCTGGCGATCGGCCTGGCGCTTCAGGGCACGCTTCAAAACATTGCCGCGGGTATCATGCTGTTGGTGCTGCGTCCGTTTCGGGTCGGCGAATATATCGAGACGGTTAACGTCAAGGGATTCATCAGGGACATCGGGCTCTTCGCAACGGAGATGAAGACGGCCGACGGTCTCTATCTCATGGCGCCGAACTCCACGCTCTGGAACACACCCATCATCAATCATAGCCGTGAGCCTAATCGCCGTCAGGAATTGTCGCTCGCTTTTGGCAATGAGGTCGACACGGATCTCGCTCGCAAAACCATTTTCGATGTTCTGAAGGCGGATCAACGCATCCAGACCAAGCCTGCGCCAGTGGTCTATTTCGACGATTTCGCCGCCGATCAAACGGTGATGAAAATCGAATATTGGACCATCACCGCCGTCTGGACGCAAACGCGCCATGACATCATCGCGCATCTCAAATCACGGCTTGCGGCGGCGGATATCCCGATCAAATAGCGAAAGCCCGGCGCAGGCGGCCTGCCAATCAGATCCGCGGTTTTTCGGGTCGGTTGTTTTACGACTGAGCCTGCCGCCGGCAGGGAGTTGAACCAACGGCAGGCTCTAATAGGGCAAATGCGCCCCGTGCAGGATCAAGCGATCTTGCTGTCCCTAAACTGCAGCACGAGATATTTGTTCCCGTCGCACTCAAAATCCGCAGGTGTCGCCAATTCCACGGCGCACGTCCTTGCCTACCACTTGATGCGGTAGTCGAAACGCACATCGCCAGTTGGCGCCATCGTCAGCGGATTCGTGAAGGAAGCGGAGAAATTGAGGTTCGATGCCAGCGGCTGCTGGAACACAACCGTGCTCGAGAAGACGCTGTCGCCATCCATCAGATTGCCGCTCGCCGAGATGGACGTCCCCGTCCAGGGAACGGCAATCGCCACCGCCTGCGTCGCGGTGATCGACGTCGGCCCATTCCTTGCGCCCACATAGTTCACGTTCAGAGACCTCGATGTGCGCATGTCCAGATTGTCTGACACAATCCAATTTCGCGAGCGGCCGAGATAGAGCATGCCACTGCCATTGAGCGCATCCACCCGCAAGGCGACTTCACGCCGCGAGACGGTGGCGAAGCGGCTGCGATCGTCGACCGCTCTTCCCCAGAGGGTTGCAAGCTCGCTGCTGCGCAAGATCGTTCCGCCTGCCGTGCCGCCCAAGCCAAGATCGACACCTGCACTCATTTCCCACGCCATCGGCAGTCGAAAGCCCAGCGTCGTCTTGTAGGTCTGAGGTGCAACCTTTACCGGCGACCAGATCATAAGATCACTGGCATTGGCGGCCTGCGACAGCGCCATCACGCTTGCAAGAACGCCAAGAAAGGCGCGCTGTGCAAAAAAACTCATTCATAAACCCATTTATCTCTGCCCCGGCGCAACGACGCTGAGGGCGCACTAAGACAACAGCCGAACGCGCAGCAGATGCCGCATTCCAGCCTCGGATTGATTTTCTCGGTTAAGCGCCCGGAATCAAAGCGCAGCGGAGCCCATAGCTTAGGCGTCCGGTCGAAGGAACGTCGCCACTGCAAACCAGCAGCACCTTCGCTTAAACGATCCCATCCACCACCACGCTTGTAAACCCCTTGGGCTCATGTTTTTCGCTGCGGTGCACATTTGCCGCACATCATGACAATGCCTGGGATCGCCGATGCTCTCCAGGGCGACTGCGATCGAAAGCTGGCTCCGCCGCTCTATTCCGCCCGAAGCCCGGCCCTCTTCAGCAACGGAAGCACCCGATCGCAAAAATAGGGGAGCTCCTGGGTGTAGTTGACGAACGACAAGGCGATGCCTGCATAGCCTTGCTCGGCAATCGCGATCATCTCGTCCGCGATCCGCTCCGGCTTGCCGATGAGAGGATAGCTGCCGGCCCCGCCGGCGAAGCGCTGTCGATAGCGCTCATAGGCCTCGCGATCATGAGATTGCGAAAACTCCTTCTTGCCGGCCATGTGCTGGTCGACGGCGGCATGATCGGCCATGGTGACGGCATAGCGGGTGTAATAGTCCTCTGCCTCAGCCTGTGTCTCACGGCAGACGACATGGCATACCGTATAGACGCCGACCTGCCTGCCGTTCCTTTCCGCGCGCTCGCCGATATCGGCCACATGCCTTCCGGCCTCGGCGATCTCGGTAAAGGTGGTGAAGAGATAGTCGCAATGGCTGGCAGCGAAATCCCGGCCGGGACCGCCGAATGCGGCATTCATCGTCACGGGGCGCGGCGTCTGCAGGCTCGCCGGCCGGCTGACGGCCTCCTTCAAACTGTAGTAGGTTCCGGCATAATCGAGCGGCTCGTCGGAGGCATAGAGCTTTTCGACGATCTCAAGCCATTCCGCCGCCTGATCGTAGCCCTTCTCGACCAGCGGCACGCCGAACATGCCGAACTCCTTCGGGTTCCAACCGCAGACAATATTGAGCCCTGCCCGCCCCTGGCTGATGTGATCGACCGTCGCAAGCGACTTTGCCGCATAAAGCGGGTGGACGAGCGGTACATGCACCGTCATGAACAGGCCGATCCGCTCGGTTGCGGCCGAAAGTGCCGCGGCCCAGGTGAAGGTTTCGAACGACCATTCCCGCACCCGGTTCTTGCCGCCGAAGCCACGCCAGCGGGCGATCGGCAGGAAGAATTCGAGGCCGGCCCGGTCGGCGATCTGTGCGGCGGTCAGATTGTCCTGCCAGCCAGCCGTCCAACGCTCCGGTACGTCGGTAATCGCCAGGCCGCCATCGGCGTTCGCCGAAAACACGCCAAGCTTCAGCCGGTTCGGTCCCTTCAGCGGATGCGTCTTCATGCTGGCCTCTCCTCCGACCTCATCTTGCAGCGCCCCGGCAGCCGGCAACGATGCGACAAGCAAAGGTGTGACGCGCGCCGAAAAGAATTTCAAGCCTAAAATTTATTGAGCGATGACGACCTGAGACTACACCCTATTGCCGGCCGCTTGGGACCGTGGTGTTACCTGACTTACCAGCCAATTCTGGAAAAGCATCGCGATCTCGTTGGTCTGCTTCTTCTCCGGCATGACGATATAATAGCTGTTCTCGGTCGGCATCGGCAGATCGAACAAAGGTAAAAGCACGCCCGTCTTCAATTCCTCTTCGATCAGATAGGTGGGCAGGAGCGCGACACCGAGCCCGGAAATGGCTGCGGCGATGATCATCGAAAACTGATCGAACCGGGCGCCGGGATAGGCATGCTCCGTCGGCAATCTCTGCAGATCGAACCACTGCGCCCAGAGCTTGGGGCGCGTCGTCAGATGCAGCAGCGGCGCATGCGACAGATCCTCCAGACCGCCGAGATTCAATCGTTCGGCAAGCTGCCGGCCAGCGACTGGCAGAACGGTCTCGTTGCAAAGAAATGTCGCAACAGCGCCAGCCCAGGCCGGCAGACCGTAATGAATAGCGAGGTCGAAACTATCCTCGTCGAAGCTGAAGGGCTTGGAGCGCGATTCCACCGTGATCGCGACATCGCGATGCTCCTCGAGAAAATGGCCGAGGCGTGGCACCAGCCATCGCGTGCCGAAGGTCGGCAAGGTCGCAACCTTCAGCGACAATTTCATCTGGCCTGCCGCGACGGCGCCGATCATCAGACGCTCCGAGCGAAGGAGCAGGTCCTTGACCTCAGGCAGCAGACGAAGCCCGGCTTCCGAAAGCACGACACGCTGCCTCACGCGTTCGAAGAGCTTTAACCCGGTCTGCTGCTCGAGATCGCTGATCTGCCGGCTGACGGCGCTTTGGGTTAGATTCAGTTCTTCGGCGGCACGCGAAAAATTCTGATGCCGCGCCGCACATTCGAACGCCTGCAGATTGACGATATCGGGGACGAGGCGTCGGCGCACGATCATTCCATTTCAGCATCAAGTTAGAATTTTCTCTCACAAGACTGGCCGCCAGACAAGAGTTATCCTGCGAGATAGGAATGATATAGCCTTTCAGGAAGACATCGCCCATGAAGTCTGATCACGTCTCGACCAGCGATATACGCAGCGCCTTTTCGGCCGCCATGTCCGCCATGTATCGCGACGAAGTTCCCGCCTATGGCACGCTCATGGAGCTGGTGGGCCGCGTCAACGACGAAACGCTGGCTGCCCAGCCCAAATTGAAGGAACGCCTGCAGGCGACCGACTATCTCGACCGCATCTCCGAGGAACGACACGGCGCAATTAGGCTCGGGACGGCAGCGGAACTCGCAATGATGGCGCGCGTATTCGCCGTCATGGGCATGTATCCCGTCGGCTACTATGATCTTTCCACAGCAGGCGTGCCCGTGCATTCAACGGCATTCCGGCCCATTGGCGATGCCGAACTGAAGCGCAACCCTTTCCGCGTCTTCACCTCGCTGCTGCGGCTCGATCTCATCGCCGACGAAGACCTGCGTGAGGCATCGGCACAGATTCTCTCGAAGCGCCGAATCTTCACCGAAGACGCCATCGCTCTCACCGAAAAGGCCGAACGCGCCGGCGGCTTGACCATGGCCGATGCCAGCCGTTTCGTGGACGAAGTGCTGGAGACCTTCCGCTGGCACGACGAAGCCAATGTCGATGCCGCCATGTACCATCGCCTCCATGACGCCCATCGCCTGATCGCCGACGTTGTGTCGTTCAAGGGCCCGCATATCAACCATCTGACGCCGCGCACGCTGGATATAGACCAAGTGCAGGCGCTGATGTCCGATTACGGCATCGCGCCGAAGGCGATCGTCGAAGGCCCGCCGACGCGCGCCTGCCCGATCCTGCTGCGCCAGACCTCGTTCAAGGCGCTCGAAGAGCCGGTATCCTTCCGCAATGCCGACGGCGTATGGGAAAGCGGCTCGCACACCGCCCGCTTCGGCGAGATCGAGCAGCGTGGCATCGCGCTGA
Organism: Rhizobium sp. 11_C7_N12_5; assembly: GCF_051811145.1. Classification (NCBI taxonomy): domain Bacteria; kingdom Pseudomonadati; phylum Pseudomonadota; class Alphaproteobacteria; order Hyphomicrobiales; family Rhizobiaceae; genus Rhizobium; species Rhizobium sp. 11_C7_N12_5. The sequence continues at coordinate 725,211 of NZ_JBPWPY010000002.1, read as the reverse complement.
CACCCAAGGGTCGCGCGCTCTATGATCGCCTGCTTGATCAGTCACGCAAGATCGTGCGGCCCGCAGCCGACGGATCGAACGCACGCGACTACGAGGCCGCGCTCGCGCAGAGCTTTGCCGAATTCCCTGACGATTGGGCAGCGATCCGTGGCGAAGAACTTGGCTACTTCGCCTATTCGCTGACGGCCAAGGGGAAGACCGCAGCCGCAAGGGGCGATCTCTCCCTCGAAACCCTGATCGAAGAAGGGTACATCCAGTTCGACCCGATCGTCTACGAGGACTTCCTGCCCGTCAGTGCCGCCGGCATCTTCCAATCCAACCTCGGCGACAGCGCGCAGCAGGAATTCGTTGCCAGCCCGAACCAGAAGCGGTTCGAAACCGACCTCGGAATGAAGGTCTTGAACGAATTCGACCATTATGCCGGCATCGAGCAGGCATCGATCGACGCCTGCCTGCGGGCACTATCCCAACGAGACGCGGCCGAGTGAGATCGCGCAACCTTTACGGTCGCGCCGCAGGCCCGGATCAGAGACAAGTGGAGTTATGAGATGAACATCGCAGCAAAGAACCTTTCCGTCGCGGCCGAGACCGCCGCCATCCTCGAAAAGCTCGGCGTCGACAAGGCGCTCTATACGCAGGGCAACATGCCCTCCTACTCGCCGGTGACTGGCGAAAAGATTGCCGACGTTAAGACCGTTTCGGCAGACGAGGCCGCCCAGCGGATCGAGAAGGCGCACGCCGCGTTCCGTGAATGGCGACTGGTGCCGGCACCCAAGCGCGGCGAACTCGTCCGCCTGCTCGGCGAAGAACTGCGTGCCGCCAAGGACGACCTCGGCCGTCTGGTCTCGATCGAGGCCGGCAAGATCCGTTCCGAGGGTCTCGGCGAAGTGCAGGAAATGATCGACATCTGCGACTTCGCCGTCGGTCTTTCCCGCCAGCTTTACGGCCTGACGATCGCCACCGAGCGCCCGGGCCATCGCATGATGGAAACCTGGCATCCGCTCGGCGTTGTCGGCATCATCTCGGCTTTCAATTTCCCGGTTGCGGTCTGGTCGTGGAATGCGGCTCTGGCGCTGATCTGCGGCGACGCCGTCATCTGGAAGCCCTCGGAAAAGACACCTCTGACGGCGCTGGCCTCGCAGGCAATCCTCGACCGCGCCCTCGCCCGTTTCGGCGATGCGCCGGAAGGCCTGTCCCAGCTTCTGATCGGCGACCGCGCGATCGGCGAAGTTCTGGTCGATCATCCGAAGGTGCCGCTGGTCTCAGCGACCGGCTCGACCCGCATGGGCCGCGATGTCGGGCCGCGGCTTGCCAAGCGCTTCGCCCGCGCCATCCTCGAACTCGGCGGCAACAATGCCGGCATCGTCTGCCCGTCGGCCGATCTCGACATGGCGCTGCGCGCCATCGCCTTTGGCGCCATGGGCACCGCCGGCCAGCGCTGCACGACGCTGCGCCGACTTTTCGTGCATACGAGCGTCTACGACCAACTCGTACCGCGCCTGAAAAAGGCCTATCAGAGCGTTTCGGTCGGCGATCCCCTGCATTCCTCGGCCTTGGTCGGGCCTCTTGTCGACAAGACAGCATTCGACGCCATGCAGAAGGCGATTGCAGAAGCAAAGTCGCATGGCGGCACTATCACCGGCGGCGAGCGCGTCGATGTCGGCCATGCCGATGGCTATTATGCCAAGCCGGCACTGGTCGAGATGCCGAAGCAGGCCGGCCCGGTCTTCGAGGAAACCTTCGCTCCCATTCTCTACGTCATGCCCTATGACGATTTCGATGCTGTTATAGACGAACACAATGCCGTCTCGGCCGGCCTGTCGTCGTCGATCTTCACCCGCGACATGCAGGAATCCGAGCGCTTCCTTGCGGCTGATGGATCCGATTGCGGCATCGCCAACGTCAATATCGGCACGTCTGGTGCCGAAATCGGCGGCGCGTTCGGCGGCGAGAAGGAGACCGGCGGCGGCCGCGAATCCGGATCGGATGCCTGGAGAGCCTACATGCGCCGGGCGACCAATACCGTCAATTATTCCAAGGCCCTGCCGCTGGCGCAGGGCGTTTCCTTCGACATCGAGTAAGACTCATGACGGTCGCCACCAACACCGAGGAGGCGGGTTTTCGGCCCGCTTCGCGCATCGCCTCCATCGGCGTTTCGACGATCCTGCAGATCGGCGCGCGCGCCAATGCGATGAAGCGGGACGGTCTGCCTGTCATCATCCTCGGAGCGGGGGAACCTGATTTCGATACGCCTGATAATGTCAAAGAGGCTGCGAAAGCCGCCATCGATCGCGGCGAAACGAAATACACCGCCCTTGACGGCACGCCGGAGCTGAAGAAGGCGATCGCCGGCAAATTCCTGCGTGAGAACGGCATCGACTACGCCCTCGATGAAATCACCGTGGCGACAGGTGCAAAGCAGATCCTGTTCAATGCCTTCATGGCATCAATCGATCCGGGCGACGAGGTCATCATCCCGACGCCCTACTGGACTTCCTATTCCGATATCGTCGAGATCTGCGGCGGCGTGCCGGTGCTGATCCCATGCGATGCCGAGGCCGGGTTCCGTCTCCAGGCGGATCAACTCGAGAAGGCAATTACCCCGAAGACGCGCTGGCTCCTGCTCAACTCGCCGTCCAATCCGTCGGGTGCGGCCTATTCGGAAGCCGATTACCATCCGCTCATCGAGGTGCTGCTGCACCATTCGCATGTGTGGCTGATGGTCGACGATATGTATGAGCATATCGTCTATGACGGCTTCCGCTTCACGACGCCGGTCGCGATAGAACCGCGCCTCAAGCGTCGGACCTTGACCGTCAACGGCGTTTCCAAGGCCTATGCCATGACCGGCTGGCGCATCGGCTATGCCGGCGGCCCGAAGGCACTGATCAAGGCCATGGCCGTCATCCAGAGCCAGGCGACGTCCTGTCCCTCCTCCGTCAGCCAGGCAGCGGCCGTTGCGGCGCTGAACGGCCCGCAGGATTTTCTGAAAGGTCGCACGGCAAGCTTCCAACGCCGGCGCGATCTGGTGGTCAACCGGCTCAATGGCATCGAAGGCCTGGATTGCCGGCTGCCGGAAGGCGCCTTCTACACGTTCTCGAGCTGCGGCGGCGTGCTGGGGAAAACAACGCCGTCCGGAAAGACGATCGCAACGGATGCGGAGTTCTGCGCCTATCTGCTCGAAGAGGCCCATGTCGCAGTCGTGCCCGGCTCGGCATTCGGACTGTCGCCCTATTTCCGAATTTCCTATGCGACCTCGGAAGCCGATCTTGTAGAGGCTCTCGATCGCATCGAGCGGGCTTGCGCGGCGTTGCGACCGTAGCTTCGTCGCCAAAACGAATGTGGCGCCCGTTGCGGCGCCACTTGTTTAGCAAGCAATGACTTCGGCTTACACCGCTTCTCTCACCCTGAGCTTCTCCAGGCCGTAGACCTGCCCGAAGCGATTGGCGAGAAAGTCGCCGAGATCGATTTCCTCCTGACGAACAAAGCCCTTGGTGGGAAGCTTGCCATGGGAAAGCAGGTCAAGCACGGTCGTAATGCCGGCAGCCGTGGTGATCTGGATGGCGCTCATCTTTTTGCCGGCAACGACACCAGCATAGACCTTATTGGCGTAGGTTTCCTGCATGTACCGCCCGTCGCGCCAGCCGCAGACGGTGACGAAGACGACGACCACATCCTGCATCGTCGCGGGCAGCGCGTTTTCGAACAGATCCTTCAACACATCGCGGCGATTCCTGAGGTTCAGGTCATTCAAGAGCGCCTTGATGATGGCCTGGTGGCCGGGGTAGCGGATCGTGCGGTAGTTCATCGTGCGCACGCGACCGGCCAGCGTCTTGGCGAGCGTTCCGAGGCCGCCGGAGGTGTTGAAAGCCTCATAGGTGATGCCGTCGAGGGAGAATTCCTCTCTCTCTTCCAAGGCCGGCACCGTCACGAGCTTGCCTTCGACGATTGCTTCGCACGGCTCGATATACTCGTTGATCAGGCCGTCCGTGCTCCAGGTCAAATTGTAGTTCAGGGCGTTGGATGGATATTGCGGCAGCGCGCCGACCCGCATGCGCACGCTGTCGAGGCTATCGAAACGCTTGGCGAGATCATTTGCGACGATCGAGATGAAGCCTGGCGCCAGGCCGCATTGCGGGATGAAGGCGGTGCGTGCGCCCTGGGCCAGCTCCTCTACCTTCCTCGTCGTGGCGACATCCTCGGTAAGATCAAGATAGTGAACGCCGGCTTCCAGCGCAGCTTCGGCGACAAAGCCGGTCAAGTGGAAGGGCGCGGCTGACAGCACGGCGAACTTCCCGGTCAGAACGGCCACCAGCCCTTCACTGTCGGCGATATCGACGGCTGCGGTGGAAATTGCAGGATGGTGGTCGATCTTGGCAAGCTGCTCCTGGCTGCGGTCGGCGACAATAACCTTGTAATCGCCGGTCTCGGCCAGCATCAGAGCGATCGCTCCGCCGATCTTGCCTGCGCCGATCACCACTATCTCTTTCATATATTTCCCCTGTGTTTCACTATAGGATTTTTATAAGTGTAGGCAGGAGCTGGACGATTCATAGCGACAGAAAACGCGTTTCGTTGTATAAATCTAAGCAATATGACTATCCATTTGAACAGAATGCAGGATGAGCCATGCAGGTAACAGGGAAGGATCGCGAGCTGCTGTCGTTGCTCGGCCAGAATGCCCGCGTGCCGGTGGCGACACTGGCCAAGAAGCTGTCGCTGTCGCGAACGACAGTTCAGGCTCGGCTCGAGCGGCTTGAGAGGGAAGGCGTAATCGCGGGTTATGGCGTGCGACTGTCGGAGGCCTATCTTTCAGGTCTCATCCGCGCCCACATTCTGATCACCATTGCGCCGAAGGCGCTCTCGGCAGTGACGGCATCGCTGGACGCGATCCATGAGGTGACGACGCTTCACTCCGTCAGCGGTACCTTCGATCTGATCGCCATCGTCGCGGCTCCGTCGATTTCCGAGCTTGACCATCTGATCGATGAGATCGGCAAGATCGACGGCGTCGAGCGGACGCTATCGTCCATCATCCTTTCGACGCGGATTGCGCGCTGAAAGCAAACCCGTGCCTGTGGGATCACACTAGCGAAGCTGGCTCCATATCCGGGCTGGCGGATAGCACCGCCTCCTTCAAGGCGCGCGAATAGGGATGCTGCGGATTGTCGAGAACGGCACGCGCCCCGCCCTCCTCGACGATCTCCCCCTTCTTCATGATGATGATCCGGTCGCTGATGTAATAGGCCGTCGCAAGGTCATGGGTGATATAGATGATCGACAGACCGAGTTCTTTCTTCAGCTGGCTGAAGAGGTTGACGATTGCCATTCTAAGGGACGCATCGACCATGGAAACGGGCTCGTCGGCCACCAGCAGTCTGGGCTGCGGTATGAGCGCGCGCGCGATCGCGGTTCGCTGCAGCTGACCGCCCGACAATTCATGCGGAAACCGGCCCTTCACTTCGGCAAGCGTCAGGCCGATATGGACAAGCGCCCTGTCGGCCATGCGTTCGATATCGGCCTGGCTTGGCCTGATACCATCAGGTGAAAAATTTCGCGCGGTTTCAAAGAGATATCGATCAACCTTCTTAAGCGGATTGAACGCTTCGAACGGATTCTGAAGGACTGGTTGAACTTCGCGCATGAAGGCGCGCCGTTCAACCTTTCCATGAACGGCAACGGGCCGGCCGCGAAAATTCAGGATGCCCGACGTTGGCGCCGTTTGGCCGAGGATCATCGCCGCGATGGTCGATTTCCCGGAGCCGGATTCACCGACGATGGAGAGAATTTCCGGCTCCTCGCCAAGCCTCAAGCTGACGTCGCGGACAGCCGTGACATGCCGGCGGCTCAGCATTCCGCCCTGACGGTAAAGCTTGGTGACATGCGAGAGGGAAAGCAGGTCGCTCAAATCTATGCTCCTGTCACGGCGAAACAGGCGACGCGACGATCCGGCTCGACGTTCACCATCGGCGGCGCTTCGCGGCTGCAGATATCCATGCGCTTGGGACACCGCGGATGAAAACGGCACCCTTCCGGCGGCATGGCGAGATTGGGCGGTCTGCCCTCGAGCGAGGGACGGGTGGAGAGATCGCCGATGCGCGGCAGGCTCGCCACCAGATGCTGCGTATAGGGATGCAGCGGCAGATGAAAGAGCTTGCGCGTCGGCGCCTCCTCGACCAGCCGGCCGGCATAGACGATGCCGATGCGGTCGGAGACGGCAGCATGCACCCCCATGTCATGGGTAACGAACAGGAAGGAGGACCCCATCTCGCGCTGTATCTCCCGGATCATCTGCAGGACATCGCGCTGCACGATGACGTCGAGCGCGGTCGTCGGCTCGTCGGCGATGATGAATTCCGGCGTCAGGATGGTGGCGAGCGCAATCGTCATGCGCTGGCGCATGCCGCCGGACAATTCATGCGGATAGGCATTCAGGAGATCGGCATCGAGTTTCAGGCGCTGCAGATGAGCGCCGACCCGATCAAAGAAGGCACCGCGATCGACTTTCATGTGGCGAAAGGCAAAATCCGTGAACGAATGGCGGATACGCCGGACGGGATTGAGCACGTTCATCGAGCCCTGCATGATATAGGACAGATGCCGCCACCGAAGCGCCGCCCGCTGCTCCGGCGCCATGGCGTAGATATCCTGCGTGCCGCTATTGAAGTGAAATTTCACCGAACCGGAAACCACCCGAAGCGGTGGACGGATGGCGCCGGCAATCGTCTTGATCAATGTCGTCTTGCCGCTGCTGGATTCGCCGGCGACGCCATAAATCTCGCCGCGACCGATCCTCAGGCTGACATCATCGACAGCGCGCACTTCACGATCGACACCATAGAGGAAGGCCCGGTAATATGCCTTGAGGTTGTTGACCTCGACCACAGGCTCCATTCCTAGCCCCCCATCCGGTTCAAGCGACTGCGCGGATCATTGTATTCGTTCATCGACATCGACAGCAGGAAGAGCGCCATGAAAAGCACGATGATGGCGGCGACGGGTGCTGCGACCCACCACCAGGTTCCGGCGATCAGCGCCGAATGGGCGTTGGCCCAATAGATCATCATGCCCATGGTCGGTGTCTCGATATCGGTGAAGCCGAGCACCGAGAGCGTGATCTCCATGCCGATCGACCAGATCATGTTGTTCATGGTCGTGGCGAAGACGATCGGCAGCACATAGGGCAGATGCTCCTGGACAAGGATCTTGGACATGCTCATGCCGGAATAGACGCTCTGCGTGGTAAAGGGGCGCGTCTTCAGGCTGATCGCCACCGAGCGGATCAGGCGCGCGTCATAGGACCAGCCGAGCGAAGCCATGACGATGATGAGCACCGTCCACGTCATTCCGTCCTTCAGCACGAAATAGAACAGGATCAGCACCGGGAACTGCGGAATGACCATGATGCTGTCATTGATCGCCATCAGCACCCGATCGACGATGCCGCCGGCATAGCCCGCCACCAGTCCCACCACCAGCGAGATGATGCGCGACAGGAACGCAACGCCAATACCGAAATAGAGCGTATTGCGGAGCGCCGTCGTGAGCTGCCAGAAGACGTCCTGGCCGCGCGAGGTCGTGCCCAGCCAATATTGCCCGTCGGGCGGCATGTCGGGCGGCAACACATAGATATCTGAAGGACCGTAGGGCGAGAAGTAGGACAGGATCACCAGCCCGACAATGATGGCAAGCAGCAGGAGGCCGGAAAGGAATTCGGTATTCTGGCGGGCAAGGTCGCGAACGATCGTCAGCATGGCCCTACTCCACCTTAATGCGTGGGTCGATCAGCGGACCCAATATGTCGATGATGAAGACTGCGGCAGCGACGCCGACGATCGACAGCGCACTAAGCCCCAGGACGAGACTGTAGTCCCCGGCATGCACGGCCGAGATCAGCAGATTGCCGATGCCCGGATAGCCGAAGACGATTTCGGTGATGACGGTGCCGTTGAAGACCGCTCCGAGCGACATGGCAAGGCCGGTAAACTGCGGCACCATGGCATTGCGGGCGATGTAGGAGCGCAGGATTTTGCGCTTCGGCACGCCGCCGAGTTCGGCGAAGACGACATAGTCCTCGGTGATGATATTGGAGACGAGCGCCCGCATGCCAATGAGCCAGCTGCCAGTCCCGACGAGGATCAGCGACAGCGCCGGCAGGATCGAGTGGCGCAGAATGTCGAGCACCAGCGAAAAGGACAGCCGCAGATCGGTGTTCATCTCATAGCCGCCATTGATCGGCAGGATCGGCCAGAGATAGCCGAAGAGGATGATAAGCACGAAGGCGAGGATATAATAAGGTATCGGCTGCATGGCGATGAAGACGAGACTGACGGCCTTCAGCACCATGCTCTTGCGGTAGTAGCCCGCAAGCGCACCGATCATGTTGCCGAGGATAAAGGTGATGATCACCGAGACGGTCATCAGGCCGATTGTCCAGGGCAGTGCTCTTGCGATGATGGTGGAAACGGGCGTTGGAAATGCCGATAGCGACGGCCCGAGATCACCCGTGGCAAGGCGGCCCCAGAAGTGAAGATATTGCTGCCAGACGGAGCCTTCGAGCCCATAGAGTTCGCGAAGCGACTGGCGCATCAAGTCAACGGCACGGGGATCGGACTGCCCCATCTGCTGTATAGCGCCGATGCTTTCCTCGACGGGATCGATCGGCGTCATATGGGTGATGAAGAAGGTCGCGGAAATGCCAAGGAAGACAACGAGCAGGAACTGACCAAATCGCTTCAATACGAAAACTGGATAGGACGTCATGCCGGCCGTCTTCCTTGCTGCTTGCGCTTCATCTTTTACTGAAAAGATTCGCCGGACGTGCCTAGTGTCCGGCGAAAGGTGCCTGACGCGGCGGCTGCCGCATCAGGGTTGGGAGATCTACGGCTGAGCCGGCTTCAGCTTGACCATCATCAACCGGGAGTTAGCCCAGTTGGGAACGGGGTCGGTGTAGGGGTCCGATATGGTCGGATAGCCCTTCCAGTAGGTCGTATCCATCGAGGTGAAGACGTTATAGGACATCAACGGGATGGTCGGCATTTCCCGGGCAACGAGCTTCAGATAGTCCTTGCCGAGTTCGACGCCCTTCGGATCATCGGCACTGACGCGGCGAACGTTCTCGATGATCTTGTCGAGTTCCGGATTGGACCAGCGCTGCCAATTGCGCGGCGCCTGGTTTTCACCCTTCTTGGCAACGAATTCCGAATGCCAGCTGTCGAGGAAGAAGGACAGATCGGGATCGCCGCCCCAGGTCTCCACGCTCCAGGCGATAGCCACCTGAAAATCGCCTGGCTGGAGCGCGACCTGCCAGAGATTGACGGTCGGAACTGCCTTGGCGTCGATGCCGAAAGCCGCCCATTGCTGGGCGATCAACGTGCCAGCTCGGGTGAAGACAGAGCGCGTATCACCTTCGACCGTCAAGCGGATCTTGAAGGGTTGTCCATCCGGCGTCATCCACTTGCCGCCGACCTTCTTGAAGCCGGCCTTTTCCAGCAGTTCGGCGGCAGCCTGCGGATCGGGCTTCCACCAGCCATAGCCGAAGGCGGCGCTGATGGCGGCCGGATCGGTCGGGATCTGATCCTTATATTTCGGCTGCTTGCGCAGCATATCGGCGATCTGCTGGCCGATCGTCGGATCATAGGGCTTGATCTTGCGCTTGCCAGTATCGATCTCGAAACTCTTCAACCAATCCTGCAGCGGCGCCTGATAGTCCGTCATGGCAATCGCCGTTGGCGGGACGCCGAGGGCGGAGAGCGTCGCGGTGCCACGATAGCTCGCCATATCCACAGCCTTGATATCGATGAGCAAGGCAAGCGCCCAGCGTACATCGGCATTCTGGAACAACGGATCCTGATTGTTGAAGATCACGGCCGGCAAGGTCGGATCGGGATGCGCGAAGGGAAAACCGGGGAACCAGCTGTCGACCGTCTTCGATTTTTCCTTCAGCGTGAACATGCCCTCCGGCGTGTTGTCGTGAATGATATCGAGATTATGCTCGAGCTGAGCGATGGTGCGCTTATCCGGCGGGCCGGGATCAACATAGGTGACGTATTTCGGAGCGGGTTCGCCGAAGCGGGCAAGCGAGGTGCGCTGCCAGTCGTCGCGCTTTTCCCAGGTATACCATTTGCCCTGCGGATCATAGGTTTTCAGCTTGTAGGCGCCAAGCGAGACCGGATTGGCGAAATCATAGCGAACCGGATCGGCAACCTTTTCGAAGACATGCTTCGGCATGATCCAGGCGCCGTTCCAGCGCACTGTGAAAATGGCGTGGAAGCGCGAGTTCGGCTTCTTCAGCTTGAAGACGACGGTATAGGGATCCGGCGCCTCAACGCTTGCGACCTGCACCGAGAAAGCCGCGCTCCAGTTCATGCCCGGATGGTCCATCTGCGTCTTGACGGTGTAGACGACATCGTCGGCTGTGAACTCGACGCCGTCGCTCCAGTACAGGCCCTTGCGCAGCTTCACCGTCATCTGGGTGAAGTCGTCATTATATTGCGGCTTGTCGGCGGCGAGCGAATTGTCCCACGCCGAGCCGCCCAACCCCTTCTCGGGGTCGATGTACCAGAGCGTGTCCATGGTCAACTGCTGCAGGCCGGTCGAAACGCCGCCGCCGCCATTGACCCAGACGTTGAACCAACCGGGATTCTTGACCGTTCCCTCCGGATTTTCGACGATCAGCGTCTCCTTGCGAGGCAAGGCGGTATAATCCTGAGCCTTGGCTGCCGCGATGAGGCCGAACGTGGCCAGTGCGACGCCGAAAGCAAGCTTCTTCCACTGTTGCATGATCTCCTCCCGTTGTTATCGATTGCGCGTTGCGCCCGGACACTGCCGGGCGGACCGCGACTTTCTTCTCCTTACGCTGCCTAGGCCGACCGGGACCGCCTCCTCGCGATCTTGCGGCCGCCAGCTGTCATACCGACAGCCGGATCACCGTGTAGGACAGCGGCTTCAATGTGGCGCGAAGCCGGCCGTCCTCGACTTTCGCATCGCTGGTGCTGGTCGGAACGACCGCATTCGGCCGCGATGCCGTGTTGACCGCCGCCAAGTCCTCATGAACCATCTCATGTTGCTCGACGACGCGGGCGCCGGCAAAGCCCTCCAGCCGGGTGTCGAGGTCGAGTGCACTGTCCGGATGCCGGTTGACGGCGAACAGCGTGACCATATTGGCCGCCACGTCGTGAACCGCGGAGACATCGAGATAGGGCACGTCGTCGGCCTCGTCGCTGTCGTAGGTCGGACCGTCGGCGACCAGGCGCAGCGCATAACCGCGACCGTATTTCGAGGCGAAATAAAGGGGATAATAAATGGTCTGCCGCCATGCCGGGCCGCCATCCTCCGTCATGATCGGCGCGATGACGTTGACGAGTTGGGCGATACAGGCGATGCGCACGCGGTCGGAGCGGCGAATGAAGGTGTTGAGGATGCCGCCGACCTGCAGCACATCCTCGAAATTATAGACATCCTCAAGCAGGTGCGGCGCATCCGGCCATTCGTCGCGCGCCAGGATATCCTTGTCCTGCTGGTTGGAATGGTACCAGACGTTCCATTCGTCGAAGGAGATGCCAATCGTCTTCTTCGAGCGCTTCTTTGCCTTGATATAGTCGATGACGCCGCCGATGGTGACGATGTAGCGGTCAAGCTTTTCAGCCTTGGCGAGATAGTTGAGCGTGTTCTTCTCGCGGTTGGCGAAATACATGTGAAGCGAGATATGGTCGGCGCTGTCGTAGCACTGTTCCAGGACCTGGGCTTCCCAATCGGGATAGGTCTTCATGTCGGAATTCGACGAGCCGCAGACGACCAGTTCCAGCGATTTGTCGAAACCGCGCATGGCTTTTGCCGTTTCATCGGCCAGACGGCCATATTCATAGGCAGACTTATGGCCGACCTGCCATGGGCCGTCCATCTCGTTACCGAGGCACCACAGTTTGACTCCATGGGGATCAGCCCAACCGTGCTTGCGCCGCAGATCCGACCAATAGGTCCCGCCGGGATGATTGCAGTATTCGAGGAAGTTGCGAGCATCATCCAGCCCGCGTGACCCCAGATTGACGGCGAGCATCGGCTTCGTATTGGCCTTCTTGCACCAATCGACGAATTCGTTGACGCCGATCTGGTTGCTCTCGCGCGTCCGCCAGGCAAGATCGAGGCGCACCGGCCGCTCCGAACGAGGTCCGACACCGTCTTCCCAATTATAGGCGGAGACGAAATTGCCGCCGGGATAGCGGCAGTAGGGTGAATTCAGCTCGCGGACCAGTTCGATGACATCTCGGCGAAAGCCGTGCTCATCGGCGGTCGGATGGCCGGGCTCATAGATGCCTCCGTAGATCGCCCTGCCCAGATGCTCCAGAAACGAGCTGTAAAGTCGATCGTCGATGTCGGCAATTCGGAAATCGCGATGGATGACCACGTCCGCCTTCACGGCTATCCTCCCTTATGTATCATATATCTCGTTCTTATACCTTGATCTTGATACAGTTTTATAGGGTCGTCAACGCCATTGAGGGAGCATTCCGCGTAAATAATCGTGTATTCGCAGTCTACGAATGCAGAAATATGATGATAAAACAATTATCTATAAAAAATATGACAAATTCGAGATTCGGCCCGATTGCGCGCTATATATCAGAAAATATGATTTCTTTTCACGTCAGGTCGATGCGCATCAGAATATCTCGGCCATAATTGCCGAAACCACGACCGAAAATGTTGACGCCACCCGTGTGGCGCGCGTCCTCGGCAATGCCGATCCTCAGACGGATTGAAGAATGCTGGCTGATGGCGAGGTCGTCGACGGTCACGTCGGACGCGACGACGCCGTCGATGAAGGTGCCCTTCTTCGAAATTCGCCAGGTCTTGAGCTTGCCGTATTGCGAGCCTTCGAGCTTCCACCAGCCCGGCGTGAAGGCCCCGCGCTTGTCGCCATAATCCCCCGGCGACGTCCAGGTGCCAACGGCAACGCCGTTGACCCAGATCGTGATGTCGGATGGCCAGTCGGGATTGGTGCCCGGCACTTCGGACGACAGCTCCATCGAGAATTCGATGGCATTGACGGCCTTGTTCAAGATCTTGGCATTGTTGGGGAATTTATATTCCACGTGGCCGCGACCGAACCAGAGAAGGCCGGCCTGCATACGCTGCGGATCGAGGAAATAGTCGGGAACGTCGAGAAGCCCGATCACCCCTTCGGTCGAGCACAGGCCGCAGGGCGCATGCGTCTCGCAGCTCGTATAGAGGCCAATCGGCATGGCAACCTCGATCACATCCTCATCATGCTTGAAGGCCGTATCCTCGAAGCTCACAAGGATTTCGTCGTAAAGCGCCGTGCAGATCTTCTGGTAACCCTTGCGCGCCTTGGCCGCCTTGGTTTCGACAAGACCGGCCTCCTCCAGGATCATGATGCCGGTGGCGACGGTCGACTGCGGCAGATCCAGCTCGCGGGCGATCTCGTTGACGTTCATGGCGCCCTTGGCGCAGAGCAGCTTCAACATGTCGACGCGCGCCGGCGCCGAAAGCGCCCGCAAAACCGCGGCATTCTCACCCGCATAAATTGTCAGAAAGCCGCGCTTCATCGAATCCTGAATGCCCCATCAATAAGCTTCATTTATATCAGGATTTTTGATTTCACAAGAGATATCGACGTAAGATCATCGCAGGCGCCTCCCCGCTCGGCATGAGGACACCATTGACAGCCGATATACCGGGACACGCTGGACGAGATTTGCCTTGCGATTTCGAATTACTGCTTGCGTCTTGCCACGTCGTTGACACCATCCAGATCCGGCGCCTGCCCATAGCTCATATTCTTCATCTGCTGGATCACGCGCGCCATTTCCTCGTCATCAAGAATGGGCGGCTCGCCGAGCGTCAGCGCCTGAACATAGAGGCGCGACAGGGTCTCGACCTCTATCGCCAAGGCGAGTGCAGCCGCGGGCGTCTTGCCAAGCGATATCTGGCCATGCTGGCCGAGCAGGCAGGCAAGCCTGTCCTGCAGGGCCTCGATCGCCGCATCCGAGAGCGCCTGGGTGCCGAAAGTGGCGTAGCGTGCGCAGCGGATCGTCGTGCCGCCGGCAACGCCCGTCATGTAGTGAAAGCTCGGAATGGTCTTGTGATGCACCGCAAGCGTGGTCGCATAGACCGAATGGCAATGCAGCACGCAATCGATGTCCTGGCGGGAAGCTAGAATGTCCCGATGAAAGCGCCATTCGGATGATGGCCGGCGCTCACCCTCGTAGCTGCCGTCGAAATACATCTGCACCAGATCATTGGGCCGCATCATGTCGTAAGGCAGGGAAGTCGGCGTGACCAGAAACCCCTTGGGATTGCGCACCGACACGTTGCCGGCCGTTCCCTGATTGATGCCGGAGGCGTTCATCCGGCGGCAGACCGCCACCATGTCCTCGCGCAGGCTATTGTCGTCATATGTCGTCACGATGCTTGCTCCATTGTCTTGACCAGGGCACGCCAGCGCCTCTGGTATGATGAAAGGTCGGGAAGGCCTGATATATCCGGCGCTTCGGCCGCCAGCGTCACGGGCGATGCCCGTGTTTCGTGCGCGGCGAGCATAGCGGCACCCGTCGCCGTTCCCGTCGTGCTGCGGCTGACCAGCACGCGCCGATCCGGCAACAGCGCCGCGACGACGGCGCCATAAAGGGGATCGACGACGAAATTGCCGTCCAGAACCACCGTTTTCGCCGGCGGCAGATCATCCACGCAGGCCGCAGTCAGAAGCGCCGAATAGAGGACAGCAAGCGTGAAGCGGATATTCTCGTCGCGGGCTAGCGGCCCCTCAAGACGGCCGCAGCCTGCCGTGCCGGGAAAGAGCCCGTCATCCGAACCGAATGTCGGCACTGCAAAAGTCCCGGATGCGACGATCTGCTGAAGGGCCGGCAGCGAGGCCGGGCCGGAGGCAGTCGCGGCGACGGCGGCGAACTCGCGCCCGCCCATGGTCAGCATGCCGGGCATCGGATTGCCGAACACATCGGCATTGCATGAGTGCCCCGGACGCTCGACATTGAAATCGACGCCGGTACGATCGGTCAGCGCCACGATCCAGGTTCCCGTCGAGATGACCGTGACGTCGGAGAGATCCGCCGCCTGGTAGCGATAGAAATTGGCCGAGGAGTCGTGCACGCCGCACAGAATGCGGGTCGTCGGCTTAAGATCGGTACGCTTGGCAATGTCCGGCCTTATGGGGCCGAGTGTCTCCCAGGCGCGTCGCATCGGCGGCATGAGCCGCTGCCAGCCGCGATTTGCTACGAGAGCAGACGGCCGCCCGTCGGCCGATGCCCAGAGATGCGATTGCGCGGCCAGGCTCGTCACCTCGCTTGCGAGAACGCCGGACAGGCGGAAGGCCCAATATTGCGGCGTGGCGAGATAGGCGGAGGCTCCAGCAAAAGTCTCGGGCCAGTGCATCTCCTGCCACAGCATCTGCCGCGCGAGATGTGCCGCACCGAGCATGACGGCGCTCGCCCTTTCGCGATGGGAGCCGACAATCTTCCTGTAGTATGCATCGACGTCGGCGGGCGTGGGCTGCTCATAGTCGATCATCGGCAACGCAGCGCCTTGCCTGTCGACCAGCACGCCGCCGGAGCCGTGGGCGCAGGTGACGATCGCGCCGATATCATGCCGGCGGCCGAGCGCGGCCAGGCTGTCGATCAGCCAGTCGTCCAGCCCGTCGAGATCATGATGGCGATAGGGCGGACCGTCCTTTACGACATTCGGCGTCGACAGAGTTTCCAAGACGCGGCCGTCGTCGCTCGCCGCCGATAGCTTCACATTCGTCTTGCCGATATCGAAGACCGCGACAATGCTCATTTCGAACCATAGAAACGTGAGGGCAGCAATCCCATGAGATAGGGGCGTACCGTCTGGGCCATGGCGACGAAGATGAGGGTGCCGCCCCATATCGCCACCGTGAGATAGTTGCTGAGGCCGAACTGGTTGAAGCCTGAGGAAATGACCTGCAGGATGGCAAGCGCCAGCATCAGGCCGCCGGCCGTGCCGAAGCCGCCGAAAGGATCGACGCCGCCAAGGACGGCCGCAAGAATCGTCACCAGCAGATAGGATTGGGCATAATCCGCGCTGGCCGAATTGAAAGTTGCCAGCATGACCAGCGCAGCAAAGAAGCAGATCAGGCTCGACATGACATAGACGCCGACCAGCACGCGACGCGTGTCGATCGCCGAATAGCGCGCGGCCTCGATGTTGGAGCCGATCATGGCGCAGGCGACGCCGAAAGCGGTGCGCCGCAAAATGATGCTGACGATCACCGCCACCACAATCAATAGCAGGAAGATCAGCGGCACGCCGACGATCGTCATCGTGCCAATACGGGCAAACCCGTCCGGTATACCCGAAAGGGCCATGCCGCGGGTCAGATAGATGCTGATGCCGTCGATCAGCGATTTCGTGCCGAGCGTGATGAGGATCGGATGGACGCCGGTATAGGCGATGAGCGTGCCGGTGACGAGGCCGATGAGAAGGCAAAGCGCCAGGCCGGCGACAAGTGCCAGAACGATGACGGCTGCGGCCGAGCCGGCGCTGCTATCGGGCGTGATCAGGCTCTGCATGATGAAGGCCATCAGAAGCGCGCACTGGTTCGTCGTGGCGATGATCGCCAGATTGAGGCCGCCTGTTATCAGGGGCGCCATCATCGCCAGCGACAGCAGCCCCAGCAGCGGCAGTTGATACATGAACGATTGCAGAGTGCCGACCGAGGCAAAGTTCGGAATAAACAGGGAAAAGCCGGCAACCAGCAGTACAAGCAGAACGACAAGCCCCGTATGTGCGCCGGGAATGCCCGCCTTCATGCGCGTCATCAGGTCGGAAAGACCGTTGTTGAGATTATAGAGAAGCGGCGGTTCAGCCATTGGATGGTGCTCCCGCGATGATACGATGGCGGCGGCCCGGCCGCGAGCTGATCACCGTGATCGAGGTCGAAATCAGAATGGTGACGCCGATGACGATCTGGAAGAAATAGGAGGAGACGCCGAGCAGGTTGAGCCCGTTCTGCAGCACGGCCAGGAGCACGATGCCGAGCAGCACGCCAGGCACGGTGCCGATGCCGCCCGTCAGGCTGGCGCCGCCGAGAACAGCGGCGGAGAGCACGGCAAGCTCGGTATTGTACATGGCATTGGGCACGCTTTCGCCGACCCGGTGGGCCTGCAGGAGCCCGGCGATCGCCGCCATCAGCCCGAGATAGCCGTAGGCGACGAATTGCAGGCGGCCGATATTCATGCCGACCCGCCGCGCGGCCTCGGCATTTCCCCCCATGGCATAGAGCTGACGCCCAACCGAAGAGCGGGTCATCCATGCCCATGTAAACAGGGTGACGACCGCCATCGCGACGATCGGAAGCGTCACCCGGACGATATCGCCCGATGCCGTCTCCATCCGCCAGAACACGATGCGATTCGTCCACCAGTCCGGCAGCGTATAGATCGACTTGCCGCCCGAGAAATACATGAGCAGCGAAAAGCTGACGCTCATCATGGCGATCGTGGCGATGATGGACGTGATGCGCACATAGTGGACGAGCAGCGCATTCAGGCAGCCGAGCGCGACACCGATCGCCAGACCGCAGAGGATGACGACAGGCGCGGGAAATCCGAGCTGCGTTGCGAGCAGCGCCGCGCAGTATTGCGCCACGGATGCCGTAGCCGCAAAGGAGATGTCGATGCCGCCGGAAACCAGGACGACGAAAAGCCCCATCGCCATGATCGCCTGCACCGAATAGGTCTCAAGCAGATCGATGATGTTCGCAAGCGTCAGGAAATCACGCGCCGTCAGCGAAAAGACGATCACCACCACGGCAATGACCGCCAGCAGCCACGCTTCCGGGCGGCGCCGCAACTGCACGAGAAAGGACGATCCGGCGGCCATTTGGCTATCCTCATGCATAGATGCGCTCCTTCATGTTGGCCTCGGTGATCTCGCCCGGCACCGCCTCGCCGACGATGCGGCCGGCGCGCATGTGCAGGATACGGTCACAGGTCGCGAAAAGTTCGGACACCTCGTCGGAGATGAGGATGACAGCAACGCCCTGGCGGGCCAGATCGGCGACCACATCGTAGATGCCCTGCTTGTTCTTGATATCGACGCCGACGGTGGGGGAATCGAGGATCAGGACCTTCGGCCGCGTGGCGAGCCACTTCGCCAGAACGACCCGCTGCTGATTGCCTCCCGAAAGCGTCTGCACGGCCCGATCGGCTGACGGGACCTTGATGGCGAGGCGCCGCACCCAATCGTCGGCGAGTTGCCTGCGTGCGTTGCCGGGGATGAGCCCAAGCCGGTTTGCCATGCCCCGCATGACCGCGAGCATGATGTTGTCGCCGATCGATTGCTGCAGGATGACGCCAAGGCTCAAACGATCCTCGGAGACGTAGGCGATGCCGGCGCGCACAGCGTCGCGGTTGGAGCGAAGCGCAAGCTGCCGGCCTTCCAGGCGAATGCTGCCGTGCTCGGCGCGATGCATGCCGAACAGCGTCAAGGCAAGCTCGGTGCGGCCCGACCCCAGCAATCCGGAGATACCCAGCACCTCGCCGCGACGAAGGGTGAAATCGATATCGGCGAATTCGCCGCGACGTGACAGACCGCTGACCTCAAGGACAGGCTCGGCCTTGCCCATATCGCGGGCGACAATCGAGTGATCGATATCGAGCCCGGTCATCAGATGCGCGATCCTCTTCTCGTTCACCTGATCGGCGGGCCAGGTGCCGACCTTGCGGCCGTCGCGCATCACGGTCACCCGCTCGGCGATCTCGACCACCTCGTCAAGCCGGTGGGAAACGAAGACGACGGCAATGCCATCGGCCTTGAGCCGCCCGACGATCCCGAGCAGACGATCGACCTCCGTCCGCGTCAGCGAGGCCGTCGGCTCGTCCATGAAGATCAGCCGCGCCTCGGCGACGAGCCCGCGCGCAATGGCGACGATCTGGCGCTCGGCAACCGAAAGGTCTGATACCACGAGATCGAGGTCGAGGGTAAAGCCGAGCCTTGCGAGGACTGCACTCGCACTCTCGCGCATCCGCTTCCAGCTGACCGGCTTCAAGAGCCGATCGAGATGGTTTTCGACGGCGATGTTTTCTGCAACGGAAAGATTGGGAAACAGGGACAGATCCTGAAAGATCACCTGGATTCCCAGAGCCTTGGCGCGAGCCGGATCAAGCGGAAGAACCGGCTTGCCTTCGATTTCGATGGTGCCGGCCGAGGGCGGATGCACCCCCGCAACGGTCTTGATGAGCGTCGACTTGCCGCAACCGTTCTCGCCGACAAGGCAATGGATCTCGCCTGGGCGAACGTCCCAGTCGATTTCCTCCAATGCACGCACGCCGCCGAACCGTTTGGACAGCCCGGTTAAACGAAGAAACGGAACATCATCGCTCATCGATCCACTCCGATTGTTTGGGTTGGCCGGCGGCGGCACTCAGGCCAACCGCCGGCCCTCGGGAGGAACGCCTAGAGACCGAGCGCGACCAGCCGGTCGATATTCTGCTTATCGAGGGATTCAAGCTTCTGCGCCTGAATGAGCCTCTTGTCCGGATAGACGCGCACCTTGCCGACGCCGGTCAGCTCCATATTGTCGGTCGGTTCCTTGCCGGCCGCCAGGATGGAAGCGAGCTGAACGAAGATCTCGCCAGCCGTCATCGGATTCCAGATGAAGCCGCCGCGGATCGTGCCGGACTTGACGTATTTGACGCCCTGCCCCGGCGAGAAGCCACCGACCAGCGCGATCGACTTGGCTTTTTCACGATCGTCGAGGACGCGGGCAGCGCCGATCGGCCCCTGCGAACCGAATGTCAGGATGCCCTTGAGATCCGGATTGGCGCGAAGCTGATCCTGAGTGGTCTTGATGCTTTCATCCAGGCTTTCGGCAACGCCGAAGCGATCGCCGAGCATCTGCATTTTCGGATATTTCTGCTTCTGATAGGCAATCGCCGCATCGGCCCAGGCGTTGTGGAGCGGAACAGTCAGCGAGCCGACATAGACGATATACTTGCCTTCCCCGCCCATCTCCTTGGCAATCAGGTCCATATGCGCCTGACCATAGCCTTCGATGGTCGTGAGCTCAAAGTCCCAATCCGCTTCCTTCTGGCTCGGGCCTTCGTGGGCCAGCACCTTGATACCAGCTGCCCGCGCGCGGCCGAGAACGGGGTCGAGCGCTGCGGAATCGTTCGGCACGATACCGATGACCGCAACCTTGCGGGCAATCAGGTCTTCGATGGCGCGGACCTGCTGAGCAGCATCCGCCTGTGTCGGCCCGACCATCCAGGCGTTCGTCTTGAATTCTGGCGCGGCCTTCTTGATGCCGACTTCCATGGCATTGAACCACGGGATGCCGCCGATCTTAACCACGACGCCGAGTTGCGGTTCAGCCGCCTGGGCTACGCCGATCGTGCCGCCAAGGGTGCCGACAACGACGGCGCCGCCTATTCCGGTGAGTATGGTTCGCCTTGTAACTTCCATTTTCTTCCTCCCAGTTTCAGTTTGCCCGCCTCCTCAAGCGGGTTCCGCGGTGTCGAACCACGGATCTCGACGGCGCAGCGCAAGCGCCGCGTGACCGGCTTGCCGGCAGAGCCGGTCATGCGCCGCAACAGCAGCGCCCAGGCCTGCTCGGCCATTTCCTCGACAGGCTGACGCACGGTCGTGATCCCGGGCGTCACCAGCCGCATCCATTCCATCTCGTCGAAGCTCGCAAAGGCGATATCGCCTGGCACGGAAAGGCCGATCTCAGCCATGGTGCAGTAGGTCAAAAGCGTCGTGCCCTGATCGAGCGAAAACAGCGCGCCGGGCAGCGGGCGATGGCGCAGACGCTCCTCCAGAAGCTGTGCGCCATGGGCGTCATCGATGCCGATTTCCAGCATCTCGACCCGCATGTGCTTGGCCGACGCACGCACGCCTTCCCAACGCTCGCGTATGTTACTGATCGAAAGACTGGTGCCGACGACGAGGCAATCCTCATAGCCCTGTTGATCGAGATGCGCAGCGATGGCACCGGCCGACGGCCCGTTGTCGACGGCAATCAGATCGAAGCCGGCGGCATCGGGTATGCGGTCGGCAAGGACAACGGGTGCAAAGAAGCCATCCGGCAGGCGCTCGGCAAAGGCGCCATCGCAGGGAATGACGATCAGGCCGGCGGGGCGCCAGGCGCGAATCTTGCGCAGCCGGTCAGCCTCCTCCTCCGCATTGTTGCGCGCTGATACGACGACCAGATCGTAGTCTGCGAGGCGCGCCAGATGCTCCAGCGTGGAAACGAAGGAGGCGAACATCGGATTGGTAAGATCCGGCACAACGACGCCGGCGAGCTGCGCCTTGCGCGAGCGGAGCCGCGACGCGCCGAGATCGACGACGTAACCAAGCTCGCGCACCGCATCATTCACGCGCCGGGCAAAATCGGGAGAAACCGTTGGCTTGCCGTTGAGGACGTTCGAGACCGTCGCGACCGAAACGCCGGCCCTGTCGGCCACCATCTTGATGGAAGGGCTTTGCTGTCTCGACATCTTGCCCTCCCCCACTACGCCCTCGCCAATGATAATATGAAAACTCTGGTGAAACGATTTATTGTAAGCTATACCTGAGCAAGTGCGGTGTCAACATGAACGCTTTCAAGTATAAAACGATTCATGTCTTCCGCACTGCAGCAATTCATTTTGCATCCACGAAACCGGGAGGAAGATCATGAACAAGCTGGGAGTTCACGCGCTGGTATGGGAAGCCGGCTGGAGCAAGGAGGAATGCGCCCGCGCAATCGCCAGTAGTGCCGAGGTGGGCTACGATTTCATCGAGGCACCGGCGCTGGATCCGAGCCTGATCGATCCGGAGTTTACCCGTCGCCAGTTGGAAAAGAACGGCATCGGCATCAACTTCTCGCTCGGCCTCGATTTCGACAGCGACATTTCAAGCGGCGACAAGGGGAAGGGACGGCGCGGCAAGGAAAAGCTCGAGCAGGCCATCGCCGTCTGCCGCGATTGCGGTGGCGAATATATCGGCGGCATCCTGCATTCGGCCTTCGGCAAATATTCCGAGCCGACCACGGCGGCAGGCGTCGCACAATCGGTCGAGATCCTGCGTCAGGTGGCCGAGACAGCGGCGCGAAGCCACATCACGCTCGTCCTCGAAGTGGTCAACCGCTACGAATCCAACGTGCTGAACACCGCCGCGCAGGCCGTCGAGATGTGCAAGCGCATCGGCATGCCAAACGTGAAGGTGCATCTGGACGTGTACCACATGAATATCGAGGAATCGGATATTCAGGCCGCCATTCTCGAGACGGGCGACCATCTCGGATATTTCCACACGGGCGATTCCCATCGTGGCTACATGGGCTCGGGCACGATCGACCTTGCCGGCGTTTTCCGCGCCCTTGTCCGCTCCGGCTACACAGGCCCGATCACCTTCGAATCCTTCTCCTCGCGCGTCGTCGGCCAGCCGCTCGAAGGCATCCTCGGCATCTGGCGCAACCTTTGGGACGATGGCCGCGACCTTGCCGAGCATGCCCTGATGTATACCAAGGCCCAGCTCAAGGCCGCTCAGGAGGCACAGCGCCAAAGCCTGCAGCGCAGCCTCCTGCCTTGATGGCGGGCGTCAACTTACGCTGAACGAGACCCTGCTCGACAGCGGGGTCTCCACTTCGGGTCGCATGCCGCGGCCCACTCCCAATTACAGGTCTCTGTTCGCTTCTGTGCGGACTGAGTAGCTCGCGGCAGTGCCGCGTTTGTCGCCGGGCGACAGGCCGACGCCACGCCTCGATCCGGGTTGCGTTTTAGCCCAAAAATGGGCCGAGCTTGGCGTGCAATATATATAGCTCACGGCCGCTGAAACGCTTAAAAAGACGCGCATCAGCTTTCACCGAAGGATCAATTCGATGACGAAATTTCGCTTCGCCCTTGCGGCGTTGGCAGCGCTTCTTTGCCTTGCCGGTGCTGCAAGCGCCGACGACCTGACGTTCACGCTCAAGAACGGCACCAAATCCGTGCTCACCAATTTCTATACGTCCCCGGTCGGCGTCAATAATTGGGAAGACGATGTCTTCGGCAAGCAGGTACTGAACCCCGGTGAGAGCATGGATATCACCATCGGCGACGGTCGGACTGTCTGCAAGTACGACATGAAGTTCGAGTTCGAGGAAGGTTCCAGCCTCGATACGACGACGGACACCCAGAACCTGTGCGAACTCGGCAGCTATACCATCCACGAATGAGGCAGGCGGGATGCGCCGGCAACCACCGTCTTCGATTGGGGCAAGTCGATCATGCCTCGAAATTACGCAATGAGACGATGGCTTTACCCGTTCTCCGGCGCCTGCCGGAATCATTATCAGCAGACCGATTGGAGACTGCGATGCGGCAAGTGCTTATATTGATTTTTGCGATGACTTTTGCTGCCGTTGCCCATGCCGATCCTCTGGCGGATTTGGCCACTGCACAAAAGGCCGTCATCGAAGCCTGGACCAAGGTGCCGTTCTCACAACAGAACGTCATCTTCGTGGCCGAGCCTTCAACGGGTTACGGGGTTTACAAGAAACGTGACTCAAACGTTTTCAAACCCGGCGAGCCCATCTTCAGCTATGCCGAACCGATCGGCTATGGCTGGAAGCAGCTTCCGGACAGTCTCTATGAACTCCACCTCGTTGCCGACCTCGACATTATCGACGCCAGCGGCGAGGTCGTGTGGAGCAAGAAGGGCTTCTTGGATAGCGACCTTCAAAGCCACAAGCAGAATTTGGAGTTCAAGCTCGACATGACCTTGAACGTCGACGGTGCACCGGCCGGCAAATACAAGCTTCACTATACGCTGTATGACATGACCTCGGGAAAGACGAGTTCCTTCGATCAGGATTTCGAGATCGCTTCGGCCGGCTGATTGCGGTCAATCATCCCCTTTTCCGGCTGTCTCCGCACTGCCGAAAACCATGCCAACCTCACGTATCCGCTGAGATTGATCGGCGACCTAAACTCAAAGACAGAATGGAAGCCCCCTATGAAAAAGATGCTGCTCATCGCCGCTGCGCTCGCAGTCTTTCCAATGCTCGCCAATGCCAAGACGCTCGCCTTTCCGAGCGAAGCGCCCGTTGCCAGCGTCACCATCCCCGACAGCTGGAAGCCGAAGGAAACCGAATCCGGCATCGACGCCAATTCGCCTGATGCCGCCATCTACTTTGCCCTCGATGTTGCCACTGGCGACAATGTCGAGAAGGTCATCGGCGATGCCGTCGATTTCCTCGACAAGAACGGCGTCAAGATCGACGCCGGCACCCGCAAGGATGACGACAGCAACGAAATCAATGGCATGAAGCTGTCGATCCTGAACTGGCAGGGCACCGATGCAGACGGAGCCGTCAACATCAATCTCGGCGTCCTTTCGCCGGCGCCCAACAAGATCCTCGTGCTCACCTATTGGGGCTCCAAGGAAGACCAGGCCAAGCACGAAAAGGAAGTGCTCGGTATCATCGGCTCGATCCAGCCAGCGAAATAACGATCTTCAGCTGGAGACCGCAGGCGCGGCGGCAGCATCGGCCTCCCGTGGGCTCGCCGGAAACGGCGGGCCTATTTATTTGGATACCGAGGGCGCGGCTCGCGCAGCCAGGATACCTTCACTCCGCTTGTATCGGCAGCCGAAATCATGTCATGAAGCAAAGCTGAGCGAACCAAACGTTGCGGAGCGGGACCATGAAGAAGATCGGATTCCTTTCATTCGGCCACTGGACACCCTCGCCCCAATCGAAAACGCGTTCGGCATCCGATACGCTCCTGCAATCCATCGATCTCGCCGTCGCTGCCGAGCAGCTGGGCGCGGACGGCGCCTATTTTCGCGTGCATCATTTTGCCCGCCAGCTCGCTTCGCCGTTTCCGCTGCTGGCGGCCGTCGGGGCCAAGACCAGCCGCATCGAGATCGGCACCGCCGTCATCGACATGCGCTACGAGAACCCGCTCTACATGGCCGAGGATGCAAGCGCAGCTGATCTGATCGCCGGAGGCCGGCTGCAGCTCGGCATCAGCCGCGGCTCGCCTGAACAGGTGATCGATGGATGGCGCCACTTCGGTTACGAGCCGGCCGAGGGCGAGAGCGACGCCGACATGGGCCGGCGGCATGCGGACGTGCTGCTCGACATCCTGCGCGGCGAGGGATTTGCGCAACCCAACCCCCGACCGATGTTTCCCAACCCGCCCGGCCTCCTGCGTCTCGAACCGCATTCGGAGGGCTTGCGCGAACGGATCTGGTGGGGGGCGAGCTCGAACGCGACCGCTGTCTGGGCAGCAAAGCGCGGCATGAACCTGCAAAGCTCAACGCTCAAAAACGATGAGAGCGGGTTGCCATTCCATGTCCAGCAGGCCGATCAGATCCGGGTCTTCCGCGAAGCCTGGAAGGAGGCCGGCCACAAGCGCGAGCCGCGGGTCTCGGTGAGCCGCAGCATCTTCGCACTGGTCAACGATCTCGACCGCGCCTATTTCGGCAGCAGCGGCAAGGACGCGGACCAGATCGGCTTCATCGACGACAAGACACGGACAATCTTCGGACGCAGCTATGCCGCTGAACCGGATCAACTGATCGAAGAACTCAGGAAGGACGAGGCTATAGCAGAGGCCGACACTCTGCTTCTGACCGTCCCCAACCAGCTCGGTGTCGAATACAACGCGCATGTGATCGAGGCGATCCTCACCCACGTCGCGCCCGCTCTCGGCTGGCGTTGATGGCGCCGGCCATTGATATTGCTTGAGTGGATAGCCCAAGCGTCAGGGCCGCCACCGCATCATATCGTCGGGACGAACACCTTCTCCGGAAAGGCTTTCTCCAGCACGTCCAGAAACGCGCGGACCTTGGCGCCGATCAGACGGCGCGAGCTTTGGAGTGCCCAGATTTCCACCGCCGGACCTCTGAGGGTTCCCCAATAAGCGAGCCGGCCCGCCGCAATATCGTCAGCGACAAGAAGCTTCGGCAACAAAGCCACGCCGGCACCCGCCAAAACGGCATCACGAACCATCAAAAGCGATGAAAGACGAAGGACAGGCTCTGGTTTCAGCACCACGTCTGGCTCTGCTCCGGAGCCAAGTCGCCAGACGGCCGTCTGTGAGGATGCACTGAGCAAGACGGCCTTCACGGCAAGCTCTTCGCCGTCTGCCGTTGGCGAGGGGCGCCGCATGCCCGGTGGCGCCACGATCAGGCGTTCGTCATTGAGGAAGCGGCGACCGACGAGCCGTTCGTCCGGTGCCGGATCGATGCGGATGATCAGGTCGTAGCCGTCTTCGACCGGGTCGGCCTTGCGATCCTCGGCGACGATCTCGAGCTGGACCTCGGGATAGGCCAGGGCAAAACGCGCGCCGATGCGACCGAGCGCGACATGGGCGAAGACCACGGGCGCGCTGACACGCAGGCGTCCTCTCGGGGTCGAGGCCCCGAGGACAACCGCCTCGCCGGCCTCGGCGATTTCAGATAGCAGCCCATCGGTGCGCTCGTGGAGCGCCCGTCCCTCATCAGTTAAGCGCAGGCTCTGCGATCCGCGTTCGATCAGCCTGACACCGAGGCTCTGCTCGAGCTCGGCAACCCGACGCGACAGCGTCGCCTTCGGCCTTCCGGTGACGCGGCTGGCGCGACCGAACCCGCCATGGGCAGCGACCAGATTGAAGTCGGACAAAGCCTGCAGATCCATACTCGTGTTCCATAATTGAGACGACCTGTCTTAATATAGCCATCTCCAAATAGAAATTGGAACGGCTATCTTTCTTCTCGAGACATCGGGTCTCTCGCAACATCTTGAGGAGTTTTTAAAATGGCTATTCTTGTTACCGGCAGCACAGGGACCATCGGGTCCCAGGTCCTGGCCCACTTGCAGGGTCACAATGTCGATGTCCGCGCCCTGACGCGCTCGCCTGAAGCTGCACAGCTTCCCTCGGGCGTAACGCCGGTCCGCGGCGATCTGGCCGACCCGGATTCATTGCGCGCCGCGCTGAAAGACGTCAGCACATTGTTCCTGCTCGCCCCGAACGTTGCCGACGAACTGACCCAGGCGATGCTCGCGCTTACCGTCGCCCGCGAGGCCGGCGTCAAAGGCATCGTTTATCTCTCGGTGTTCAAGGGCGAGGCCTATGCCGACGTTCCGCATTTCGCCGGCAAACACACGGTCGAGCGGATGATCGACGCTCTCGATCTCTCGGCCACGGTTCTCCGCCCAGCCTATTTTATCCAGAACGACCTTCGTCAGAGGGATCTGTTGCTGAATGCCGGTGCCTACGGCGTACCTGTGGGGTCGAAGGGCATCTCGATGGTCGATATTCGCGATATCGGCGAGGCGGCTGCGCTCGAACTAATCCGCCGGGAGCAAGCTTCCGCACCGCTCGGCCGCGAGACCTATACGCTGGTCGGTCCGGACAGTTTGACGGGCGAGGACATTTCCGCCATCTGGAGCGAAGCGCTCGGCCGCGTCATCCGCTATGGCGGCGATGATCTTGTTACGATGGAACAGCGTATGAAGACCATGCTGCCCGCCTGGCATGCGCTCGACCTGCGCCTGATGTTCAGCCGCTACCAGACGGATGGCGCGGTCGCCACGGCGGACGACATTCGTCGTCTCACCGGGCTGCTCGGTCGCGCACCACGCTCCTACAGCACCTTTGCCAGAGATGCCGCCGCCCAATGGGCAAAGAACTGACCGCCGTAGACTTCATCGGCCGAAGCGAAATCTCGTGGCCCAACATGGGGCCGCGAACAGGAGCAACGTCCTTCATCCCGATCCGAAACGGCGGGCAACTCCAATCCTATGACGGCAGATCCTCGATCTCGGCTGTCAGCCATTGGCGAAACGCCTTCATCGATGCGGTTTCCGCGCGCGATTTCAATCGTGTGAGCCAATAGCTTCCGGTGACAGCGGTGATCCGGAACGGCTGCACGATCCTGCCCGCCTCGATCTCATGCGAGAACATGACGACGGGGACGAGTGCCACGCCGACACCACGCGCGGCGGCCTCCACCAGTGTCAACGAAGAATCGAACATCCAACCGCGAAGATTGGGCGGCGTGAGGCCTGCCGCCCTGAACCAGAGAGCCCACTCGTCGATCCGGTAGGAGCGCAGCAGCTCGACATCGGCAAGGTCGGCCGGCGTGCGCAAACGCGCGCCGATCGAGGGCGTGCAAACCGCCGACAGCGGCGCATCCATCAGATGGATCGCCTCGGTTCCATGCCATGCCCCATCGCCGAAACGCAGGAAGAAATCGAGCCCATCGAGCACCATGTCAGCACGATTGTTGTTCGTCTTCAGACGCAGATCGACATGCGGATGCTGAGCCTTGAACGAGCTCAGCCGAGGCAAAAGCCAGCCGATCGCAAAGGTGCCGACCACGCCGACTGTCAAGATCTCGTCGAAGTTGCCTTCCTCCAGCTGGCTCAAGGTGGCGCTCATGCGGCGAAATGCATCGGTCAGCACGGGCAGCAAGGCATGGCCCTCGTCGGTCAATGCAAGTCCGCGCGGAAGCCGTTTGAACAGCGTTACCCCGAGCACATCCTCCAGCGCCTTGACCTGATGGCTGACGGCCGTCTGCGTCACCCGAAGCTCAAGGCCGGCCCGCGTGAAGCTGCAATGCCGCGCCGAGGCTTCGAAAACGCGGAGCGCGTTCAGCGGAAGTTGTGAAATGTCCATTATGTCCTAAGCCCAAGTTTTTCTCATGCCTAAGCCCAGAATTGATCGTTTGTCTAGGGCACAAGGGGGCGCCATAGTCTGCGTCGCGAGGTGATTGCAGGGGCCAAATGACCCCCAGGCGGCATCGACTGCAACCCCGACCGTGCCCATCAACCCCGGATCCATGACCTCAGGCCGCAATCGTCTGCGCGGCCTGTCCACCAATATGAGGACATTATCTTGCACATGCATCCCATCTCGCTACCGAAACTCGGCATGATCGCCAGCTGCCTTTTCTATGCGGTCAACGCCCATGCGGCAGACGGCAACGATCAGGATCGGCTGGAGCGAGCCGTCAATGATGCAATCCGGCCGGTCATGACGGAAAACGATGTCCCGGGAATGGCCGTCGCGATCACGATCAAGGGCAAGCATTACTTCTTCAACTATGGCGTCGCCTCGAAGGAGACTGGTCAGAAGGTCACAAACGACACGATCTTCGAGCTCGGCTCGATCAGCAAGACCTTCACCGCGGTTCTCGGATCTTACGCTCAGGTCAGCGGAAAACTGTCACTTTCCGATAAGGCGTCGAAGTATCTGCCCGCGCTTACCGGCGGCAGCTTCGACAAGATCAGTCTTCTGGATCTCGGCACATACACGGCAGGCGGCCTGCCCCTGCAGTTTCCGGATGATGTGACTGATCAGGATAAGATGATCGCCTACTATCGCAACTGGCACCCATCCTATGCACCGGCCACCCATCGGCTCTATTCCAATCCCAGCATCGGCTTGTTCGGTTATCTCGCCGCCGAAGCCATGGGCAAGCCATTCGATGCGCTGATGCAGGAAAAGATCTTCGCGGGCCTCGGCCTCAATCATACCTATGTCCGCGTCCCGCCGGGCGAGATGGGCAATTATGCCTACGGCTATTCGAAGCAGGACAAGCCGATCCGCGTGACGCCAGGCGTCCTGGACACGCAAGCCTATGGCGTAAAGACCACTTCGGCTGACATGGTCGGCGTTCTCGAGGCCAATATGGACGGCTCTCGGCTTGACGAAACCCTTCAGCGCGCGATCGCCGCGACCCATGTCGGCTATTACACGGTAGGAAACACGACACAGGCGCTGGGCTGGGAAATCTACGCCTATCCGACGACGCTCACCCGGCTACTGTCAGGCAATTCATCGGACATGGCGCTGAAGCCACATAAGATAACCCGGCTCGTGCCACCACAACAGCCGCGCAAGGATATCTTGCTCAACAAGACCGGCTCGACCAACGGTTTTGGCGCCTATGCGGCCTTCATTCCGGCCAGACAAATCGGGATCGTCCTGCTGGCGAACAAGAACTATCCGATCCCGGAACGCGTCAAGGCCGCATACAAGATCCTGACAGCAATCGAAAGCCTGCCCGGCTCGAACGGCGCGCAATAGGAGGCGGCACCTTCGGAACGTGTTTGATCCACAAAGGGGCCGGCTCTCGGAGAAACGTCGAGGGCCGGCCGCTTTCGTTCTATGTGTCGATTGCTATCGATTGCCGAAAGACCGGTGCGGGGCAGCATCTGCTTGGGAGGCTTCCACCCCGTTGAAGAATTCCTGCAGGAGCCGGGTAATCCGCTCGGGGGATGTGCCCTTGGCATATTCTTCCTGCATACGGCGTCTCACTAATATTTCCAAGACTGACATTTGCTTCACCTCATCAATCCGGCGCGAGGCAAATGTCGCTCTCAATGGCATGGGAGGCAAGTTACAGTTTCTTCATGGTTTTGATCGACCGAAACCGAAATAAACCGAGGGCGCCATGATCTGCCCTTGATCCCGTGCGAGAGCCGGGATGTCCGATCAGGATCAGCTCATCACTAGAGTTGCCAATTGCCAACGCATCGTAGAATTGAAAGCGGCTAAACGGTCGGTTGTTTGCGTTTCGTTAACTTCCGTGCTTTAGCGCGCACACCCCGGCCTCTGGACGAGGTCGTATGCAAGGAATGAACAATGCCCGTAAAGAAAAGCTCTGCTTCTGATGTTTTCCAACGCAAGATCTCGGATTTTTGCGACCTGAGGCTCGCACCTTTGCTGCAGCCCCGCAGCTTTGAAAACCTCAAGGGCTTCATGATCGGGCTTGTCGTCTTCCAGTCGCGTCCTCCGCTGCGGGCCGGAAGAGTGGACTGGCAGGAAATCGCAACGCTTTGCGGCATGGATGCGGAAATGAGCCCGGAGTTCAAACGCGCGGCTCAACCCGGTTTTGACGCGATTCTTCGGTGGCTGAGAGCGGGCCAAGGCAATAAGGCGGCCATCCCTCATGCCGCTCAAAAAGGGCAATTGCAGAGCGCCGGCAAAGCGGGCATCGTGGCGCGGACGGAGCGTCGAGCAATAGCGCCGCAAAGACCATAAGGCAGCCCTCATTGCGGCCCACCTGGCGTCCGTATCACTCTTTTCCTCGCTCGACAGATCGCAAAAAGCCGTACAGTATAATACCAGTATCGGACAGGACGAAATTTCGCTCCTAGTCGTGCGATCGAAGGGAAGGTTTGCCTTGGCGACTGATATCATCGACCTGGTCAGGAGGGAGTTCGCAGCCGGCGCGCCGGGGATGCCGCTGTACAAGCAGCTCAAGACGGCGATCGAAACCGCCATTCGCAACCACGCCTTCAAGTCCGGCTCGGCTCTGCCAGGCGAACGGTCACTCGCCGAGGCCCTGTCGCTGTCGCGCGTGACAGTCCGCAAGGCACTCGCCATGCTGGAAGAGGAGGGCATGGTGAGCCGGCGGCAAGGCGCACGCAGCGAAATCGGCTCCCGGGTCGAAAAATCGCTTTCCACGCTGACCAGCTTCTCAGAAGATCTGCGGGCGCGCGGAATGGAGCCTGGATGCATCTGGCTTTCCAAGCAGTTAACCCGGCCTTCCCCGGCTGAAATGATGGCGCTCGGCATCTCCGCAAACGCGCAAGTCCTGCGCATGCGCAGGGTACGGACCGCCGATGGCGCACCGATTGCGGTGGAGCACGCGGCCGTGCCCGTACGCTTTCTTCCCTCACCTTCGTCCGTTGGCGATTCCCTCTACGAAGCTCTTGCCCAGCGCGGCTTTCTGCCCCTGCGCGCCGTCCAGAGAATGCGGGCGCGGGCCGCTTCTCCTGAAGATGCACAGCATCTGCGCTGCGAGCCGGGCGCACCGATCCTGACGACGGAACGCCGCTGCTTTCTCGCCGATGGAGAGATCGTCGAATATTGCGAGACGCGCTACAAGGGTGAGGTCTACGACTTCGTCTTCGAGCTCCAGAGATAATACCAGTTTAAAACCGGTTGCTTTCTGGTGACCTTGCTCTATCGTGACCCTTCGAAAGGGGTGCCGAATGCGCAAGGAAGATCTCAATCTAAGTCTTATCGTCTCCTGCCAGCCCGTGCCCGATGGCGCGATGGACGAGGCTGTTTTCGTGGCCGGCTTTGCGCGCGCGGCACTCGCAGCCGGCGCGCGAGCCCTGCGCATCGAATCATCAGCCTATGTCGCCGCAGTCAGATCAGCCGTCGACGCGCCGATCATCGGCATCGTCAAGCGCGATCTCGATGACAGTCCGGTGCGCATCACACCCTTCATCGCCGATGTCGAGGCGCTCGCCGATGCGGGTGCCGATATTATCGCCTTCGACGCCACGGATCGGCCTCGCCCAGCAACTATCGAGGCGCTTCTGGCGGCCATCAAGGCCAGGGGCCTGCTCTCCATGGCCGATTGCTCCTGCCTGGACGATGCGAAACGGGCGCTGGCCGCCGGCGCCGATTTCGTCGGCTCGACCATGTCGGGCTATGTCGGCGGCCCCGAACCGGCGGAGCCGGATATCGCGCTGATCGCCGCCATGCGGCAACTGACACCCTATGTCATTGCCGAAGGCCGCATCCGCACCCCGCAGCAGGCGGCCGACGCCGTGCGCGCCGGCGCCTGTGCTGTTGTCGTCGGATCGGCGATCACGCGCACCGAGCACGTGACATCATGGTTCCACGACGCCGTTTCGACCGCCTTCTCGCAGCGCGACGCGGCGACGCTTGCGATCGATATCGGCGGCACGAAGACACTTACGGCCCTGGTACGCGGCGTGCAGGTGCTGGCCGAGGCAACCATTGCCACCAGTCGGGAAGCGGGTCCCGACGATTGGCTGGCTGCCATCGCCGAACAGGCCAAGCATTGGAGCGGCCGATACGAGCGTGTCGGTATTGCCGTAACCGGCCTTATCGACGAAGGGCGCTGGTCGGCACTCAATCCCGCAACGCTCGCGATCCCCGATGGCTACCCGCTCGTCGCGCAGGCAAGCAAATTGTTCGGCAAACCCGCCTTTGCCGTCAACGATGCCCAGGCCGCAGCCTGGGGCGAGCACAGGTTCGGCGCCGGCGGCAACGAGGATACGGTGTTCCTGACCATATCCACCGGCATCGGCGGCGGTGTCGTCATCAACGGAAGCCCCCTGCTCGGTCTTGCTGGCCATTTCGGCCTGCTACGCAGCCCGACGCTCGGCGAAGCTCCACTCGAGGATGTCGCTTCCGGCCGCTGGATGGCAACCGAGGCCGCTCGTAGCGGACATCAGGCCGAGGCGCCCGAGATCTTCGAGCACGCTCGCAACGGCGCGGCCTGGGCGCAGACGATCGTCGCGCAATCGGCGCTGCGCGTCGCGCTCCTGTGCCGCGACATTCAGATGATGTTTGCCCCGAAACGCATCGTCATCGGCGGCGGCATTGGTCTGTCATCCGGCTATCTCGACGCCATCAGCGCGCATCTCGTGGCGCTCCCGCCGCACCTCGCGCCGCATCTGGTCGCCGCAAGCCTCGGCCCACGCGCCGGCATCATCGGCGCGGCGGATCTTGCCAGCCGCAACGGGTAGACGGACCCAATTCGATTCAAGAAACAACGATAAAGGAAAGGGAACAATGATGAAATTCAAGCACATATCGTCCGCAGTGCTCGCCCTTGTGCTATCAGCGGCAGCGCTTCCGGGCTTGGCGAACGCCAAGGTGGTCGTACTCGGCTGGCCTGGTGGTTCGGAGGAAACGGCACTGCGCGCCACCACCGACCTTTACAACAAGACGGCGGCGGATGCCGACAAGATCGAACTTCTGTTCTTCAATCGCGACGGCTTCTTCGACAAGCTGCAGGCCGATATGGCCGCCGGCTCGAATGCCTTCGATGTCAATCTCGTGGCGACCTATTCGATCGGCCGTTATGCACCCTACATGGAGCCGATCGAACTCAATGCCGACGCGCCGAAGGTTTTCGGCGACGCCGTGCTGAAGACGATGCAGTTCGACGGCAAGCAATATGGTGTGCCGACTGACCTCTCACTGCACTTCATGTACTACCGCAAGGATCTCATCGACGCGCTTATCGCCGACCCTGATGCCAAGGCCAAATATGCCGAGATTTCAAAGAAGTATCTCGGCAAGGAGCTTGCGCCCAAGCAGCCGGATGACTGGACGTGGGATGACTGGGCGGCGACCGCACTCTATTTCAGCAAGCAGGTGAACCGCCAAAGCCCGGTGCGCTACGGCACCGTGCTGCAGATGAAGAACCTCCTCTTCAACATGATGGTGTTCCAATCCCTGCCGCGCTCCTATGGCGGCGACTGGACGGACGCGAGCGGCAACGTCACTGTCGATTCCGATGCCTACAAGACCGGCCTCACGCTCTACAAGACACTCTATGACGCCGGCGCTTCGCCGAAGGATTCACTGAGCTACGAATATGCCGAGACCAATGCCGCCTATAGTTCCGGGCAGGCAGCGACCGCGCTGCAATGGAATGCGGCCGCGGCCGAACTCACCGATGTGAAGAAGTCGCCTGTGGTGGCCGATGTCACCGGCATGGTCGCGCCGCCGGCCGGGCCGAATGGACGCGCCGACCATATCCACGGTCTCGGCCTCGGCCTGAACAAGAACGCCAGGAATAAGGAAGGCGCCATCAAGTTCCTCAAATGGCTGTCCTCGGAGGACGCGGCCCTTGCCTATGCCCGTGCCGGTGGCTCCCCCGCCCTGACGCCTGATGTCGTCACCAAGGTGGCCAAGGAACGTCCTGATCTGGTCAAGCTCGGCGAATTTGCCAGCAAATACGGCTACGTGATGACAGGCGCCACCTCCGCAAAGGCGCTTTCTGTGTACGAACTGCAGGCCAAGGAATTCACCGGCTACTGGTCCGGCCAGCAGAGCCTTGAGGATGCGCTTGCCCACACCAAGGCAGGCATGCAGGATCTGTTGAAAAAATAGGGACAGGGCCGGATGCCGGCTCTACGGCATCCGGCCGCTGCGGCTGACAATATGGCTCTCGTAAAACGCGCCGAAGGCAGGCTCTACCTGGCACCGCTTGTCGGGTTTCTTCTGCTGTTCCTCGGCTTTCCGGCACTTCTCAATCTTCTCTATTCCGTCTCCACGGTCTCATTCGAAACGCTGCGCAGCCCTCAGATCAGTGGCTTCGGCAACTATGCCGCGGCCCTGACGGACGCGGCATTTTGGCAATCGGTATGGTTCTCGCTGCGCTTTGGCATCATCACGGCGGTTTCGGAGTGCCTGCTCGGCCTTTTCCTAGCGATTTTCCTAAAGCCGCTCCTGTCGGCACGGCCGGTACTGATGGCACCCTTGATGCTGCCGCTGATGGTCGCGCCCGCCATGGTCGGCCTGATGTACCGCCTCGTGCTGCATGAATTCGCCGGACCGGTGCCCTATTACCTGTTCGAATGGTTCGGCGACAGCCCGGCCTTCCTCGATTATGCGAATGCCTTTCGCACGCTCATCGTGATCGAAGTGCTGCAATGGACGCCATTCGCCTTCCTGCTTTTTTACGTCGCCTATATCGCCATTCCCGAAGACGTCCACGAGGCGGCCGCCCTCGACGGCGCCACGGGCCTGCAGCGGCTGTGGCGCATCGACCTGCCGCTGATGCTTCCAACGCTGACGGTCGCCTTCTTCATACGCTTCATCGACGGCTTCCGCGTTTTCGACAACGTCTATGCATTGACCGGCAGCGGCGCCGGCGGATCGACGACGTCGCTTTCGATCTACATCTACCAGGCCTTCTTCAAGGAAGGCGCCATCGGCAAGGCGGTAGCGGCCTCCGTCGTGCTGTTCATCAGCTCGCTGCTGGTCCTCTACGGCTTGAACTGGCTGAGCGCCCGAAGGAAAAGATAGGATGCTTAAGTCGCTGCGCTGGATCGTCTATGGCCTCGTGGTTTTTGCCATGAACTTCCCCGTCCTCGTCACCCTTATCACCTCGTTCAAGACGACGCGCGAGATCGCCGGCAATCCCGGCCTATGGATCGAGCAACCGACCCTCGACAATTATCTGAAGGTGCTGACGGAAACCGAGCGCTTCAACATCTTCCTCTATCTCGCCAACAGCACCGCAGCTGCCCTCATCGGCACGACCCTTGCGATCCTGCTCGCCTTCCCTGCGGCCTATGTGATCGCGCGCAGCGAGACCGGCCAAAAGCTCTTGCTTCCGCTCGTCATCAACCTTCGCGCCGTTCCCCTGATCGTCTTCGCGATCCCGCTTTATATGATGTATCAATGGTTCGGCCTGCTCGACACGCAGATCGGCCTCGGCCTCATCTTCACGATCGTCAACATTCCACTGGCTCTGGTGATGCTGGTCAACGCGATATCAGACGTGCCGGTGGAGCTCGACGAGGCCGCGACCGTCGATGGAGCAAGCGTCTTCGACATCATGATCCGTATCATTCGCCCGGTGATCCGCCCGACGCTTGTAACCACCTTCATCTTCGGCTTCATCACCGCCTGGAACGAGTTTCTCTTCGGGCTGATGCTGACGACCAGCCGCGCCGTGCCTATGACCGTCGGCGCCTCCTTCTTCTTTGCCGCCAGCGGCGGCGGCGTGCAGTGGGGCATGGCATCGGCGGTCATGATCCTCGGAGCATTGCCGCCGGCGCTGCTCGGTATCGTGATGTATCGGCAGCTGTCCGGCTCGATGACGGCAGGTGCGGTCAAGGGCTAGGCGCGGCTAGAGCCCGCTTGCCAGCGAGACGAGGATATCGGCGCCCCGCGCGACCTCCTCCATGTCGACATGCTCATCGGCGGCGTGAGCCTGTTCGATCCGGCCGGGACCGAAGATCACGGTCGGCGTTCCCGCGCGCGTAAGCTTGGAGGCATCCGAGCCGAACGGCACGCCGATAGCCTCATGAGGCAGACCCGCCTTAGCGAGAACCGCCGACAGCTCCCGGACGATGCGCGCATCTCGCGAGACTTCCATCGACACGGAATCGACGAACGGAGCCTGCATAAGAATGTCGGCGCCGGCGGCATGACCCCGCGCAAAGGCGTTCACCACGTCAGCGATTTCCTGCCAGGCTTCATCACCGGTCTGATCAGGCAGGGTGCGGAAGTCGAAGGTCAAGGAAGCATGACCCGGCACGGTGTTTGCTCCTTCGCCCGCCTGCATCAGCGTGCAGGTCAGGCTGCGACGGCCAAGCAGCGGATGCGTTCGATCGGTCGCGCGCATGTAGCCACGGAGATGGTGCAGGAGATCGGCAGCAACGGCCAAGGCGTCGACGCTGTCCTCAGGCTTTGACGCGTGCCCTGCCCGCCCCCGCACATCGATGACCCAGCGAATGACACCTTTGCAGGCGCGGACGATGGCAAGGCTGGTCGGCTCGCCGGCAACGCCGAGATCATAGGGCTGGTGAGCACGCACATGGTGCTGAACGCCCCGAAAGGTCGTCTCTTCATCGATCGCGGCAACGAAGGTGAGATCGCAGCCGCAGCCGCGCCTTTTCAGCGCCCGCATAGCCAGCATGAACATGGCGAGGCATCCCTTGTCGTCGACGGAACCTCGGCCATAGAGCCTCGTGCCCTCGATGCGCGGCTGGAAGGGCGACGCCATGCCCTCCACCTGAACCGTATCGGTATGCCCTTCCCAGATCATCGC
Source organism: Rhizobium sp. 11_C7_N12_5 (assembly GCF_051811145.1). NCBI lineage: Bacteria > Pseudomonadati > Pseudomonadota > Alphaproteobacteria > Hyphomicrobiales > Rhizobiaceae > Rhizobium > Rhizobium sp. 11_C7_N12_5. The sequence continues at coordinate 687,696 of NZ_JBPWPY010000002.1, read as the reverse complement.
CGGCGCTCCTGGCCGGCCACGCAGATGGGCGACGACATTGGGGCGTCCAGGCAGGACCTCCTCCATCGCGACCTCGATCCCCTCGCGGCTCAACCAGTCGGCGATGAACGTGGCCAGCTTTGCCTCGCCGAACCAGCCCGCCGGCAAGCTCGGCTGAAGGAAGTCGGGATTGATGCTGGGGATCGACACCATGGCGCTCAACAGGCTCGCAACCTCTTGCGGTTCGATGCGATCATGTCCTGCAGCGGCACTCATCCGGTCGATCCTCTCTATGGCCTATCGCGTGATATCACCGACGCGACATGCCTCGACATGCATCAACCGCCAGCACCCATCTCCTTGGGCGAGCGCAGACGCGGCGAGAGCCGCGCGGAGATGCGGTCGCAGGCGGCTTGCAGGACGCTGAGCGTGGCGGCGTGGCGGCTTTCCCGCGTATGACGATTGATATAGGCGATGATAATCGACGCGATGGCATTGCCATCGGCATCGATGACGGGACAGCAAATGTCCGTAATGCCGACGAAGTCACGGCTGTTATGCAGCTCGTAGCCTCTTCGGCGTATGGCCGTCAGCTGCTTGTCCAGCGCCTTGCGGTCGATCGGTGCGGCTGAGCGCGCCTGGCATTCATCGATGATCCGTTTCGCCGTGGCGGGTGATTGGAAGGCAAGGATCACCTGGCCGGAGGTTGAATCCGTTGCGAGCCGACCGTAACCCAGCCTCAGCGTGAACGACATGTCCTCGCCGCCGGGCACGGCGGCGGTGACGACGGTCAGCCCGTGGCTGATGACGACGAGATGGGGCGACTGCTGGCTTTCCAGCGCGATCGTGGACAGCTCCGGCATCGCCGCCGTCATCAGGTCCTGGGTGCTCGGCGTATGCAGCCCGAGCTTGAAAAGCCGGTCCGTCAGCGAAAAGGCATCCGTCTCGGCATCGCGCTCTATGTATCCGCGTTCCTGCAGGGCAACGAGCATGCGAAAGATCTCATTCTTCGAACGGCCCAAGCCGTCGGCGATCGCCTTCATCGTCAGGGACGTGTCGGCCTCGGCAAGCAGTTCCAGGACTTCCAACCCCTTCGTCAGGGCTGGAGCCGAGTAGGAAAGCTTGCCGCCCTCATTGGAACCATTGCTCATGAATCGAATCCTCCATGGGTCACCAACCATAGGAACTGCAGTAGCGCTTGTCATTCGTTTCATATTCAAACTTGACACCATATATAAAACCGCCATGATACCTCCAGCAAGATAGATGAGCGGACGCCATGACAAATTTCAGTGTGGTAAAATCGGGCGCTTCGGAGCGAAAGCCGCTGACACCGCGTCGCAACAGCATCTTCACCTCAGTCGATCTCGATCGCTCCGGCAAGCAGATCGGCTATTTCTGCGTGCCGCAATCGCCGCATGACGATGCCTGGGGTGTCGTTCAGGTGCCGATCGCCGTCGTCAAGAACGGTACCGGGCCGACGGTGCTGATCGAAGCGGGCAACCATGGCGATGAATATGAAGGGCCGATCGCGCTCGGCGAATTGCTGCGCGAAATCGATCCCGCCGACGTGACCGGACGCATCATCGCGATCCCGGCCATCAACGTGCGTGCCGTCGAGGCCGGCCAGCGGACATCGCCCATCGACGGGCTCAATTTCAACCGCAGTTTTCCCGGCGATTTCAACGGCACGCTGACAAGCCAGATTGCCGCCTATGTCAACGATTGTCTGTTTCCCATCGCGGACTATTTCCTTGATCTCCACTCCGGCGGATCGTCGCTGATGATCCTCCCAAGCGCCATCATCGAGCCGTCTCCGACGACGGAGGGGCATCGGCGCAACATAAGGGCCACCCTCGCCTTCGGCGCACCGACCGTCGTCATGATCGACAATCTCGGCGACACCCGTACGTCGACTGCGGCAGCCAACCAGCAGGGCCTGATCGTCATCGGCAGCGAGATGGCCGGCGGCGGCCTCGTCAGCCAGGAAGCGCTCACCATCTGCCGACGTGGCATCCGCAATATCCTCAAGCATGCGGGCGTGCTGAAAGGCGCGCCGGATGTACCGGCCGGCGCCAATGCGCGGGTACTGAAGGTGCCGGGCACGGAGGGCTACGTACTTTCCGAGGACGACGGCGTGTTCGAGCCGATCAGCGAGCTCGGCACCGCCGTCAAGAAGGGCGAGATCGCGGGCCGGATCCATTTCCTGCGCTCGCCGGCCCGGGAACCCGTCATCCTCCATCATCCGATCGATGGTATCGTTTTCGCCAAGCGCCAGCCCGGCCGGGTCCGCCCCGGCAATTGCTGTTTCGTGCTTGCCAACGAATATCCGGAGGCGTTGAGCAATGAGCTATGAGGATATCAAGGCCGCCGCCCTTCGCATCGCCCCCTTCGTACGCCGCACGCCGACGATCAAGCTCGAGCATTGCGCCGGCTTCGATCTGCGCAACGATTTCCACCTGAAGCTCGAATGCCTGCAGGTGAGCGGCTCCTTCAAGATTCGCGGCGCGGCAAATCGCGTAAGGTCGCTGCCGCCTGAGCGAATTCAGCGGGGCCTCGTGGCGGCCTCCGGCGGCAATCATGGTCTCGCCACCGCCTACATGGCGCATCAGTCCGGCGTTCCGGCAACGATCTTTCTGCCGAGCAATGCCAGTCCCATCAAGGAAGAGAAGCTTCGTCGCTGGGGCGCGGAGGTTCGCCGTGCCGGCAACGTATGGGACGAGGCACAGGAGGCCGCACTTGCCTTTGCCGAACGGCAAGGCGCATTCTGCATGCATCCCTTTGCGGACGAGGCCATCGTTTCAGGCCAGGGAACGGTGGCTTTGGAGATGGTGGAACAATTGCCCGAGGCCGATCTCTACATCGTCGCAATCGGCGGTGGCGGCCTGATCGCCGGTATGTCCCAGGTCATCAAGACGGTCAATCCGAAGGCGCGGATCATCGGCGTCGAGCCTGTCGGCTCGCCAACGCTGCGCGCCTGCTTCGATGCCGGCCGGGTCGTGCGTCTTGCCGAGGTCACCACCAGGGTCGCAACGATGGCCTGCGGCCGCACAGACGAGGGCATCTACGAGATCGCACGGCGCAATGTCGATGATATCGTTCTGGTCGACGACGATGCCATGCAACGTGCCGCTGCACTGCTATGGTTCGAGTTCGGTATCGCTGCGGATTTGAGCGGCGCTGCCTCATTGGCCGCCGTCATGTCGGGAGCCCTCGTGCCGCCACCCGGAGCCCGCATCGCCGGCCTCGTCTGCGGCTCGGGAGTCGATGGCTTTAACGCGTAAAGGTTGAATAATTCTAGCACATTTAGAAAGTGCTGTATAAGAATGAGCGCAAAGCGCCATAGTCGCCGACAGGACGCGTCACTGGGGACGAATGCCTGATCGGCGGAATGTGAAGAAGAGGCGAGACAATCGCCCGCCATGATCACGAAAAGCCTTCAAGGCAGAGGAGAACAGAAACATGCGCGCACTTCTGAAAGCATCCGTCGCCCTGCTCGCGCTTGCGCTTGCAACACCATCGATCGCCAAGGACAAGGTTCTTGGCCTGGCAGCGATCGACCTGCAAAACTCGTTCTTCGTCCGCATGAAGGAAGCCGGCGATGTCGCCAGCAAGGACTATGGCGTAAAGGCCACCTGGCAGAGCGCCGAGGGCAGCCTGGAAAAGCAGGTAGGCATTATCGAGAATTTCGTCAACCAGGGCGTCAGCGCCATTCTGATCGACCCGATCGACAAGAATGCTGTCGTTCCTGCCATCAAGAAGGCGCTGGCTGCCGGCATCCCGGTCATCACCATGGGCAACAAGGTCGAGGCCGGCGGCAACTATTCGACGCTCTATCCCGACTATGACAATATGTCGATGGTCGCCCGTGCCGTCGGCACGTCGCTCGGCGGCGAGGGCGAAGTCGCCTTGCTTGTCGGCTCTCGCGGCAACTTCGTTTCAGATACGCGCGAGAAGGGCTTCGTCGAAACGATGAAGAAGGAGTTTCCGAAGATCAAGATCGTCGGCATCGAGCCGACCGGATGGGATGCCGCCAAGGCAACCAACGCCGCGCAGACATGGCTGACGACCTATCCGGATCTTAAAGCCATCGCATGCATTTCCGACAGCCTTTGCCTTGCCGCCGATTCCGTTGCCAGCTCGATGAACATCAACCTGATCTATGGCGGCTATGACGGCGATGCCGAGATGAAGGATCTGATCGACAACGGCAAGATGGTCATGGATGTGCTCACCGGCGCCTATCGCGTCGGCTATTGGAACATTGCGGTCGCCGCACGTCTTGCCAACGGCGAGAAAATGCCGAACGATCTCTTTATGCCGACTTATTTCGTGACCTCGGACGCGACAGCGGAAAAACTGAAGAAGGCCGGCCTCAATTTCGAGCATATCAACACCGACAAGGAAGCGGTGGAAGCCAAGAACTATACGGAGCAGCTTGGACCGAAGGTTCCGACCTCGGCAATGACCGTCGGGAAATAAGTCCGACGCAGGGCTGCCGGTACGCATCCGTACCGGCGGTCCCCACTCCATGAACATCCTGAATCCTCGCCCCTCCGGGCGATGCGCATCGTGTTCGAGAGGCGGCCGACCATGCTTCAAAACCGGATTTCATCCCTGCTCCGCCGCAACGAGCCGGTGCTGGTGATCGTTCTTGCCATTGCCGTCGTCGTCTTCGGCTGGATCGACCCGCGGTTCCTGACGGCGGGCAACTTCGTGAGCATCGCCCAGCAGAGCGCCGTCATCGCACTCATCGCCTTCGCCATGACGGCCGTTATCATTGCCCGCGGCATCGATATCTCCGTCGGCAGCACGCTGGCGTTTTCCGGTGTGGCCGCCGGTCTCGTCTATGCAGCGACCGGCTCGGCTGCGGCGACACTCCTGACCGCGATCCTGGCCGGCTCCGTCATAGGCCTGCTGAACGGCGTGTTGATCGGCTTTGCCGGCATCTCTCCCTTCATTGCAACGCTCGCGACCATGGCCTTCGCACGCGGGCTTTCGCTCAGCCTTTCGGGCGCATCGAGCATCGCGATCGACAATCCCATCGTTCTCTATGCCGGGCGCGAAAGCCTCGGTCCCATTCCAGCTGCCATCATCGTCGCAGCCGTTTGCCTGCTTGCCTGGTGGTTCGTCCTTGCCCGCACCGTCTATGGCCGCTGGATCTATGCCGTCGGCGGCAATGCCGATGCGGCGCGGGCCTCCATGGTGCCGGTCGGCCTTGTGCGCATCTCGGTTTATCTCATCGCCGGAGCCACCGCCGGGCTCGGCGCCATCCTGACGATCGGCCGTCTCGGCTCGGCCCAGCCGCTGGCCGGCACCGGCCTCGAATTCACCGCCATCACGGCAGCGATCGTCGGCGGCACCAAGCTTTCAGGCGGGCAAGGCTCCATCTGGGGCACCGCGATCGGGGCATTGCTTCTCGGCGTGATCAATACCGGGCTTTCCTTTCTCCAGGTGCCGCAGATCGTCATCTACTACATCACCGGCGCCCTTATTCTCGTTGCGGTGCTGGCCAGCCAGCCGGAGAGCATCACTGCATTCGTCAAAAGCGGCCGGCGCAAAAGCCAGGCGACAAAGGCCGCTCCGCCTCAGAATGGCGCGGCGAAAGCGCCGGCGGGTCGGCGCATAGAGCTGCGCGCCCTCGGCAAGTCATTCCCCGGCGTCAAGGCATTGGACGGCGTTTCATTCGCTATATCGTCGGGCGAGGTCGTAGCGCTCGCCGGCGAGAACGGTGCTGGCAAATCGACGCTGGTAAAGTGCATTTCCGGCGTCTACCGGCCCGATGAAGGCGATATCGCCATCGACGGTCGTCTGGTCGATTTTCATGCACCGAGCGATGCCGAGGGCATCAGCGTTATCCATCAGCATTTCAGCCTTTCGCCCGATCTGACGGTCGCCGAGAACCTCTTCGTCGGCCGCGAGCCGCATACGCGCCTCGGCCTGCTGGACCGTGGCCGCATGCGGCGCGAAGCCGCCGCGATCATGCGGGAGCTGTCGCTCGATATCGACATCGATGCCGAACTGCGGACCCTCTCCGTTGGCCGCCAGCAGATGGTGGAGATCGCCCGCGCCGTCCTGTCCGACGCCTGGCTCTTCATCATGGACGAGCCGACGAGCGCGCTTTCCAATCGCGAGCGGGATCATCTCTATGAGCTTATCGCCAAGCTCAGGCAACGCGGAGCGGGAATTCTCTACATCTCGCACAAGATGGAGGAAATCTTCAGCCAGTGCGACCGCGTGGTCGTGTTGCGCGACGGCAAGTTCATCGGCGAACGGCAGACGCGGCTGACCAACGAAGCGGAGATCGTCTCGATGATGGTCGGCCGCGATCTCGGCGACATCTTCCCCTATCTAAAGGCCGATATTCGCGAAAAAGCGGTGGAGGTGCTGGATGCCTCGAACGGCAAGCTGCTGAAATCCGCCTCGCTCTGCGTCCATCGCGGCGAGATCGTTGCGATTGCCGGACTGATGGGCAGCGGCCGTTCGGAAGTGCTGCGGTTGATCGCCGGTCTAGAAACGCTGCACGGCGGGTCCATCGAGATCTTTGGCAAGGGGCAATCCGGCGGCGACATCAAGGCGGCGAACCGCGCCGGCATCGTCTATATCCCGGAGGACCGGCACCTCGAAGGCTTTGTTGGCACCATGTCCATCCGCGACAACCTTTCGCTCGCCTGGATACGCGGCAATAGCCGCTTCGGCCTGCTGTCGCCGCGCCGGATCAGCCGCTTGGCGGGCGAATTGATTGCCTCCCTCGGTGTGCGGCCGGCACAGCCGGACAAGCGGACAATCGAGCTTTCCGGCGGCAACCAGCAGAAGGTCGTCATCGGCAAATGGCTGGCGACGAAGCCGCAGATCATCCTGCTCGACGAGCCGACGCGCGGCGTTGACGTCGGCGCCAAGTCCGAGCTGCACCACCTTATCGCCGAGCTGAAACGGCAGGGCGCCGCCATCCTGATGGTATCGAGTGAATTGCCCGAAGTGCTCGGCGTCGCCGACCGCATCATTGTCATGCGCGAGGGGCGTTCGGTCGGCGAACTCGGGCGCGGCGCCAGCGAAGAGGACGTGATGGCGCTCGCCTTCAGCGAAACTATTCAGCCCCCGAATATCAATCCGAATGACGCCCAGAGCGCACCGCAACACGTTGCGTGAGGAGGTTTTATGAGCAGACTGCGCATAGCGATCGTCGGCGCTGGCTTCATGGGACGTCTGCATGCTCGCGTGGTGGCCGATAGCGACCTTGCCGAGGTTTCCGCCATCATCGATCCGAATGTCGAACTCGGCCGACAGGCAGCGGATGAATTCGGTGTTCCTCATTTCGCAGATGTGGCGTCCGCGCTCAGCGCCGGCGCGGCGGATGCCTATATCGTCGCCGCACCCGACCGGCTGCATGAGGCCGTCACCTGCGAACTCCTCGAGGCAAGCAAACCAGTCCTTCTCGAAAAGCCGATGGCCCATACGCTCGACGCGGCCAAGACCATTGCAAGAACGGCGAAGAGAAGCGGCGCGCGCCTGCTCGTCGCCCATATTCTTCGCTTCGATCCCCGCTATTGCGAGGCAGCAGTTGCCGTGCGTGAAGGCCGCATCGGCCAGCCGATCCATGCCAGCAGCGGCCGTTTCACCAAGCGCGACGTCGGCCAGCGGATGAACGGCAAGTCGAGCGTCTGTTTCTATCTGGGCATTCATGACATCGACATGCTGCAATGGATCAGCGGCGCCGACGTCACCTCGGTTTACTCGCGCGCAGTCTCCAAGCTCATGCCCTCGCTCGGCATCGCTTCGGAGGACGCGATTTTCTCGACGGTCGAAATGTCGAACGGCATGAGCGGCCAGCTCTATTTCGGCTGGACGCTGCCGGATACCGCTCCGACCGGCATATGGGCGCGCACCGAAGTCGTCGGCACCGATGGCCTGATCGATCTCGATGTCCGCGACCATGGTCTGCGGCTGCTATCGCGCGGCTCCTGGTCTTTGCCTGATAGCCAGCACTGGCCGACGACGAACGGACATATCGTCGGCGATCTCTACGAGGAAGTCAGGCATTTCATTTCGGCGGTCCGATTCGAAAAACCCTTCGTCATGCCGGTCGAGGATGCCTTGAGGGCTGTTGCCGTCAATGACGCCATCCTGCGCAGCGTCGACACCGGCAAGCGCGAAGCGGTGGAAGACTGGCACATTTGAGGCGGGACAGATGATGACAACGACAAACAATCTGCGGCTGAGGCGTATCCTCGATCTTTCACCGGTCATCCTGCTCGCAGTGCTGCTGGCGGTCTTCTCGGCCGCTGATCCGCGCGTGATCTCGACGCAGAGCCTGATCAATATCGTGTCGCAGGCAACACCGGTTGCGGTGCTCGCCCTTGGCGCGCTGATTGTGCTCTTGACCGCCGGCATCGATCTGTCGGCCGGCGTAGGCGTTGCCTTCTGCGCCGTGCTGATCGCGACCTTGATCGATTCCGGGCTCGGCCTGCCTGCTGCCCTGGTGATCGCGCTGGTCGTCATGCTCCTCGTCGGATTGGTGAATGGCCTCGTCATCGCGCTGCTGAGAATCCCGCCCTTCGTGACGACGCTTGCCACCATGGTGGCGCTGCAGGGCGCGACGCTCGGCGTCGCCTCCAAGGGCGTGCTGGTATTGCGTGAGCCGGCCTTGAAGTTCATCGGCATCGAACGCACCCTCGGCATACCGAACGTCATCTTCGCAACGCTCGCCATCATCCTCGTCGCCGCCGTGCTGATGCGCCGCAGCGCCTTCGGGCTAAGAACCTACGCCCTCGGCTCCGATGCCGCGGCGGCAGAACTGGCCGGCATCCCGGTCACGCGACACTTTATCCTCGTCTACTGCGCATCCGGCCTTTTCGTGTTTCTGACGGCTTTCATCATGATCAGCCGGGTTCCCGTCGTCACGCCGAATATCGGCGGAACATCACTGCTGCTGGATGCGATCGCAGCGGCCGTTCTTGGCGGCACCAGCATCTTCGGCGGCCGCGGCACGGTCTGGGGCGCCGTGGTCGGCGCGCTGATCGTCAGCCTTTTGACGACGGCCCTGCGCATCTTCGGTACTGACCCATCGAGCCTGGAGCTCTACAAGGGCGCCATCATCATCGCCGCGCTTCTTGCCGACGCCGCCATGACACACGCGAAGGCTCGCCTCGTGGAGGCTTCACGATGACCTCCTCTCGTGACGATGCCACCATCAAGCACACAACCGGCTTTGCCTTCATGACCTCGCCGGACGCGAAGGCGCTGAGCAAAAGCGGACGGAAACGACAGGTCGCAATATTGCCTGTCGGCGCCGTCGAACAGCACGGCCCGCATCTGCCACTCGGCGTCGATATCTGGCTTGCCCATGCCGTCGCGCTCGCTACGGCTGAAGGCGAAGAGGGTATGCGCGTCTGCGAGCCTTTGGCCTATGGCTCCTCCCATCATCATCGCGCTTTCGCGGGAACGATGAGTCTCAGCCCCGACACATTCATCGCCGTTCTGGTCGATCTCTGCACCTGCCTTTCCGAGGACGGCTTTCTCCCCGTCATCCTCAACGGCCATGGCGGCAACCGCGCTGCCATGCAGGTGGCGATCACCAAGCTCGGGCAGCGCGGCATCACGTCAGCCGGCTTCTCTTATTTCGACCTTATCGCCGACATAGCGGCCGAGGTCCTGCCCGATGCGGCCGGCGGCACCGGCCATGCCTGTGCGCTCGAAACCTCCCTGATGATGCATGTCGTGCCGGCAAGCGTCCGCGAACCGTTGATTCCGGAGGGCACGACACCGCCCTCCTGGCCGGATCCGCATCTGTTTGCCGGCTCTGCCGTTACCGTGTGGAGGCCGTTCGAAACCATCCGGGACAATGGCGTCATCGGCACACCATCGGAAGCATCCCGGCAAGCCGGAGAAACGCTGTTTGCCGCCGCCGTCGAGCGTAGCCGCGCCACGATCCTCAGAATCCAAAAGGACTACGGTCAAAGGAGGCCTTCATGACATTCCATTTCAAATCCTCGATCGACGGTCCGCACCTGCGCGGCATGCCGATCGTCAGCGAGACGGAATCGGGCGCGCGCGTCGGCAAGAACCGGATCGGTTCGGAATGGGTTGCCGGCAGCACCGGCACCTTTCTTGCGGTCGACAGTCCGGCAACGGGCGAGAGACTGGGATATCTGGCGCTGTCGACCCGCGCCGATGTCGGGCGCGCGGTGGCAGCCGCAGAGGCCGCGCGCGAAACCATGCGCAAGATGGGCGTCTTTGCGCGCGCGGCCCTTTGCATGAAGATCGCCGACGAAATCGATCGCCGCGCCGAGGAACTCGCCCGGCTTCTGTGCCTTGAACAGGGCAAGCCTTTCCACGCCGAGGCCAAAGGCGAGATTGCCGCAGCAGCCCTCGGCTTCCGCAATGCTGCCGAGCAGATCAAATGGCTGGAAACGGCTGCCTTCCCGGTCGCAGACGCCAACAAGCGCGCCTTCAGCTTCCTGCAGCCGAAGGGCGTCTTCGCCATCATCACGCCATGGAACTTCCCCGCCGCCCTGCCCTGCCTCTATTATCTCGGCCCGGCCGTCGCGACCGGCAATAGCGTCGTCTGGGTTCCGGCGCCGACGACGTCGCTGATCGCTGTAGCGCTGATGGAATGCATGATCGAGGCCGATGTGCCTGATGGTGTCATAAACCTCGTTCTCGGCGATGGCGCGGAAGTTGGCGATGAGGCCGTCATCCACCCGGGCATACATGCCATCGGCTTCACCGGTAGCTCGGCCACAGGCGCGACAATCGCTCGCCGTGGCGCCGGCAAGCCGCTGCTGCTCGAGATGGGCGGCAATGGTCCGACCATCGTGCTTGCCGACGCCGATATCGACATGGCGGCGGCCGAGATCGGCGCGGGGTGCTTTGCCAATGCAGGGCAGATTTGCACCGCGACCGAGCGGGTTCTCGTGCATAGATCCGTGCATGATCGCTTCGTGGATGGGCTGATGAACGCGGCCGGCAAGGTGCGCATGGGCGATCCCTTCGACCCGTCGACAACGATGGGGCCGCTCAACAATGCGGCATCGCTCGACAAGATGCTGAGCCATATGGCCGATGCGCATGCTCATCAGGCACGCGTCGTGACCGGCGGTGGCATAGCCGTGGGATTGCCGACCAACCTCTATTTCGAGCCGACAGTCGTGACCGGACTGACACGCGAGAGCCTTTTGAACACCGAGGAATCCTTCGGCCCGGTCGCCCCGGTGCTGACGTTCGATACGGATGAGGAGGCTTTGGAGCTCGCGGCCTCCAGCCCATACGGCCTGTCGGCGGCAGTATTCACCAACACGATCAAGAGGGCCTTCTTCTTTACCGAAAGCCTTCGCGTCGGCATCGTCAACGTTAATGAGAAAAGCTGCTATTGGGAGCCGCATATTCCCGCCGGCGGCGCAGCCGGAACGCGGAGCGGGCTTGGCCGCACAGGCGGCCGGCACACACTCATGGAAATGTGCGATCTGAAGACGATGACGATCGATATTTCGCGATAAGCAGGAATGCTGCCGGCCCGGCAACACGCCGGGCCGCAATAAAAAAATGGCCTTCGCACACAGAGCAAACGAAGGCCAGTTGGGGAAAACAGTCAAAAATCAGTCGCGCGGCAGCACGCGCAGGATAGCCTCGATCTCCACGGTGATGCCGTTCGGCAGGGATCCCATGCCGACGGCGGAACGAGCGTGACGGCCCGCCTCACCCAGCACTTCGATGAGCAGATCCGATGCTCCATTGATCACCTTCGGATGATCGGCAAACTCGGGAACCGCATTGACCATACCGAGCAGCTTGATCACCTCGACACGGTTGAGATCGCCGACGGCATCGTGGATGACGCCGAGCAATTGCAGGCCGACGAGGCGCGCATGCTGATAGGCTTCCTCCAAGCTCACATCCTTGCCGACCTTGCCGACGCACCAGGACCCGTCAGGGCGTTGCGGCCCCTGCCCGGCGAGATAGAGCATCTCACCGCACAACTTGGCCGGAATATAATTGCCCGCCGCTTTCGGCGTCTTCGGCAGCGTGAGCCCCAGGGCACTCAGCCGTTCGTAAGCATCCATCGCCATGCGTCCGCCCTCCGCTTTCAATGGACAGCCCCTCGCAGGCTGTCAGCCATCTTCTCGCCTATCATGATGGTGGTGAGATTGGTGTTGGCCTGGCAGTCGAGCGGCATGATCGACGCATCGATGACGCGCAGACCTTCGAAGCCGTTGACGCGGCATTCCGGATCGACGACGCCGGCGCCGGCACGCCCCATGCTGCAGCCACCGATACCATGCTGTGCATCGGAAGATTGCGTCAGCAGGAAATCCTCCACCGCTACATCGCTGGCAGTGTCGAGCCAGGAGAGCGGCAGATCGGAATCACCCAGCAATATGCCTTCGGTGATGGCCTGGATCGGCGCCTGCGCTGCCATCCTGCCGAGATGGCGGTAACCGGCGCGCATGCGCGCCAGATCGAGCGGATGGGACAGCATGTTCTCCTCGACGACGGGCTGATCGAGCGGATTGACCGAGCGGAGGCTGACCGAGCCGCGGCTCTTGGCCTCCATGAGGATCAGATTGATCATTGCCTCGCCGAATTGGGCGCTGTCGGATTCGACGCCGATACCACCGTGGTTCATCGACACGAAGAGAATATCGTCGCGTTGCGCGCCTGGAAGACCCGAGCTCATGCGCACGCAGCAATTGGTATGGCGCGCGTTGACATCGGTCGCCTTAAACTCGCTCTTCAGCTTCAGTTCGATGCGGCAGTAGGGATGATCGAAGAAATTCTCGCCGACCGGCAAGTCAGCGACAACCTCGACGCCGCGTTTTCTAAGCAATGTCGCCGGGCCGATGCCGGAGCGCTGCAGAATGACGGGCGAGTGAATGGAACCGGCCGAGAGAATGACGAGCGGCGCAAGGAATGTCTTCGCCTGACCATTGACGATGGCGCTCACCCCCGTCGCCCTGCGGCCATCAAGAATGACCTTGTCGACGGTCGTCGAGCCGACGATCGTCAGGTTGGCACGGCCGCGCGCCGGCTCCAGATAGGCATCATTGACCGAAACGCGTTTGCCATTGCGGCTATTGATCGGATAGCAGCACACGCCTTCGGCTTCAGGGTCATTCAGGTCATCGTTCCAGCTATGGCCGAGAGCCAGCGCACTGTCGCGCATCGCCCTATCGACATTGCCCCATGTATCGACAGGCGCGCGATAAATCGGTGTCGGCCCGCCGCGACCATGGTAGTCCGCATCGATAGGATCGTCCTCGAGCCGGTTGAAGAATGGAAGCACATCGGTACCGGACCATCCGTTACAGCCGATATCGGCCCAACGGTCGAAGGCATGGAGCAGGCCGCGAATGGCAATCTGACCGTTGACGGCGGTCGAGCCGCCCATGCCCTTGCCGCGCCAATAGACGCGATGCGGCTGCCTTTTCGTCCGGCGCGCCATCAAATCCGGATACATGTAGGCTTCCTGGAAGCGGCGCGGCAAAAGGAGGTTGAACGGGTTCGGACTTTCCATTTCGGCTGGCTGTCCGCTGCTGCGATAGTCGGGGCCGGCCTCCAGCAACAACACCTTCTTGCTTAGGTCTTCCGTCAACCGGCCGGCAAGCACTGCGCCCGCGGCTCCGGCACCGACAATGATGACATCATAAGGCATGCGGTCATTCCCCGTTCTATTTGTGTGATATTTCGCCTGCGCGACGTACTCCCCATTGCAGCCGGCCATAAGGACACCGGCGCATCAAGATCATCACATTTCGGTTTATATGTAAATGAAATTTTGTATATGAAACCATGTACTTTCTCGTCGATTCTCGCCGAAAATCACACGTGCGCGGCAGCGACATCAACCGACCATTTTAGGGTCCATCAGCTCACGACGCTGGATTGCCTCTGCAATGCCGATGCTATCAAGGATTGGCAAAGCCTGCATCTGTCATGTCGGCAATATCGTCGAAACCAACAGGCGGCGCGGATTTGCTCAGCGCCCGCCTTCCGCGTACGTCAGGACACACCGCTTTCATCTGCAGCAAGCGAAGGCTGTTGCGCGGCTGCACGCCGCCGCCGCGGCATATCACCGAAGAGCCCGCCTGGACGCACCAACAGGATGACGCAGAGCATCACGCCGATCGCCACGATCTGCAGGGACGCTGCGCGAGCCTGCTGTTCCGGCGAGACGAGCGCGCTCGTCAGCGCGCCAGACCCTGCCCAGATCGCCCAGACAAGAATGCTGCCGACAACGGCGCCTTTGTTGCTGCCCGAGCCGCCGACGATCAGCATCACCCAGACCTGGAAGGTCAGGATCGGAACGTAATTGTCCGGCGCGATGAAGCCGACGAAATGCGCCTGTAGGGCCCCCGCAAGCCCCATGATGGCTCCGCCAACGGCAAAGGCCTGCACGCGATAAAAGCGCGCGCTCTTGCCGAGAGAAACGGCGGCACGTTCATCTTCGCGGAGCGCCTTCAGCACGCGTCCCCAAGGGCTGTGCGACAGATGCTCGAGAGCCAGGTAGACGACCAGCATCACGATCGCCACGACGCCAAGATTGGCAAAATTGAAGAGCAATGGCGTTTCGGCAAGGCTTGCGAAGGGACGCGGGATGAAGCCGATGCCGAAGGGGCCGCCCGTCAGGCTTTGTGCGTTCAACGCCACGAGCTGGACGACGACAGCAACGCCGAAGGTGGTGATCGCAAGATAGTCCGACTTCAGCCGCAGCGTGGCGACCCCGATGATAGCAGCAGCCAGACCGGCAACGATCATCCCGCCGAGCCAACCGACAGCGATCGGCAGATCGAACCCGCCGAAGCGACCGGCGGCGTCCGGAGTGGTCAGAAGCGCCGACGTATAGGCTCCGATGGCGACAAAGCCGGCAAGGCCGACGTTGAAGAGACCGGTCAGACCCCATTGCAGGTTCAGTCCGAGGGTAATGAAGGAAAAGATCAGCGCCGTCGTCAGGAAGAAGGCGCCATAGCCAAGAATGTCCATCATCGCTCCTTCACTCCGAAAAGGCCAATCGGCCGGATGAACAGCACCGCCATCAGGATGATGAAGGAGACGGCGGCGCGCCATTCGGCGCCGATAAGCTGCACCGCACCGGCCTCGGCAAGGCCGATGATCAGGCCGCCGAGAACAGCGCCCGGCACGCTGCCGATGCCGCCGAGAATGGCGGCTGCGAACATCGGCAGCAGCATGTCGAAACCCATCAGCGGACGGATCTGCACGAGAATGCCGATCATGACGCCGGCAACGCAGGCAAGACCGCCGCCAATCAGCCAGGTGACGCGAACGACCTTGGCGACATCGATGCCGACGACGCGGGCAAGCGCCGGGTTCTGGCTGAGCGCCTGCATGGAGCGGCCGGTCTGCGTCTTCGTGATCAGCAGATGCACGCCGAGAACCAGCAAAGCCGTGACGATCAGAAGCACGATCTGGTCGGGCGTGATGCGAATGCCTAAACCGACAGGCATGGCGATCTGGATGGCACGGCTGAAATAGGTCGGCCGCGAGGTGAAGAGGAATTCGAGCAAGCTGCGCAAGGCCATGGAGGCGCCGAAGCTTGCCATGACGACAATGATCGACTGCCCCTTGGAGCGAAGCCTGGAAAACAGGACCTTATCCAGCGCCAGAGCGAGAAGTCCGGTAAAGCCCATGGCAATTATTACCGCAACGATCAGCGGCCAGCCGAAGGAAAGTGGTCCGATCGGCGCGACCTTGCCGAAGATAGCGCCAATGGCGCTGACAACGGCAAGGGTCGCATAGGTGCCCCAGGCCATAAAATCGCCGTGGGCGAAATTGGAAAAGCGCAGGATCGAGTAGGTCAGTGTCACGCCGATGGCACCAAGGCCGATCATCGAGCCTGTCAGCAGACCATCGACGATGAATTGCAGGTTCATGCCGCACCTCCTGCTTTAGAGACGGTTGGGCGTTGGCCGAGATAGAGCTCGGCGACGACGGGGTCGTTCCACAGCTCGGACGCCACCCCTTCATGCCTGTCCTTGCCTTCGACGAGGACATAGGCGCGGTTGCCGATCGAAAGGGCGGCCTTCGCATTCTGTTCGACGAGGAGAATGGTGACGCCCGACTTGCGGATATCAGTCAGCATCTCGAAGACCATCGAAACGAATTTGGGCGAGAGACCTGCCGATGGCTCGTCGAGTACGAGCAGCTTTGGGCGCACGATGAGGGCACGCGCGACGGCCAGCATCTGCCGCTGACCGCCCGAGAGATTGCCGGCTGCGATGCGGCGATGACGGGCCAAATCCGGGAAGGTTGCGTACATTTCCTCGATACGAACAGGCACCTCTTTCGCCTTCAAGATGCCGCCAGCGACCCTCAGATTGTCATCCACCGACATCAGTGGGAAGACATTTTCCGTCTGCGGCACGAAAGCGAGACCGAGCCGCACCATATTGTGAGCAGGCGCGCTCGTTATATCATTGCCAGAGAGTTCCACTTTGCCGCTTTCGATCGGCACCAGGCCGGCAATCGCCTTGATGAAGCTCGACTTGCCGGCGCCATTGGGGCCGAGGACGACGACGATCTCCTTTTCAGCGACCGTGATGGAGGCGCCGCGTACGATCGGTACGCCCGGCTCGTAGCCGGCGACGAGATCGCGAACGATGAGGACAGGCTCGCTCATGCCGCGCCTCCGAGATAGGCTTCGATGACGCGCGGATCGCGGGCGACCTCGTCCGGCGTGCCCTCGCAAAGAAGCTGGCCGCTCGCCATGACGAGCACGCGGTGGCAAAGGCGCGTGACCATATCGATATTGTGCTCGATCAGAAGAAAAGTGACGCCGCGTTGGTTGATGTCGCGGATGCGGTCGATGATGGTCTCCAGGAGGGTCGCATTGACGCCGGCGGCCGGTTCGTCAAGCAGGATGAGCGCGGGATCGGCCATCATGATGCGGGCAAGCTCCAGAAGCTTGCGCTGACCACCCGAAAGCACCCTGGCCGGCTCATGCGTCAACCGCGTCAGGTGGATGAGGTCGAGCAGTTCCATGGCCTTCGCCTGAGCCGCCTTTTCCTCCGCTGCAACTTTCCAGGGACGCAGGAAATTCGACAGCAGGCGCTCGCCGGCCTGACCCTGCGCCGCCAGCATGACATTGTCGAGCAGGCTCAAATTGGGGAAAGGGCGCGGAATTTGGAACGTCCTGCCGAGGCCACGGCCTATGCGGCGATGCGCGGGCTCGCCTGCGACCGGCGCACCGTTCAAAATGATCTCGCCGCTGCTCGGGGCAACGCTGCCGGCCAGCAGATCGAACATCGTCGTCTTGCCGGCGCCGTTCGGACCAATCAAGCCGAGAATCTCGCCTTGCCGCACATGGAATGAAACGTCGTTGACTGCGGTGACGCCGCCGAAACGTCGCACCACATTCTTGGCCGTCAGAACAGGCCGGGCTTCCTCCCCATGCCGTTCAGTTGTCGTACTCATGAGATCCCTCTGGCCGGAAGCCGGTCGTTGCCGCTCCCTGATTATTTGATTTGTGATCACACTTGCATTGATCACGCTAATCAGCTTTAATCCACTCCGCAAGCCAAAAAAGGGACTTCGAATGCAAAAGGCCACCGCCGAAAAGAGCGATCCGATTGCCGCACAGCTTGCGCCCGTTGGCCGCGAGACCGTCCAGGACCGCGTCTATTCCGAGTTGCGCCGCGCGCTGATCGGCGGGTTGTTCGAGCCCAGCCAGGTACTGACGATCCGGGGGCTCGCCGATGCGCTGATGACCAGCACCATGCCGGTACGTGAAGCTCTCGGCCGGTTGATCACCGAAAAGGCGCTGGAAGCCCTTCCCAACCGTTCGGTGCGTGTACCGCCGATCACGCTCGAGCGCATGGATGACCTGTTGCGCGCCCGCATCCTGATCGAGGGCGAGGCCATTGCGTTGGCCGCAACCCGCATGACCCCGCACCTGATCTCCACCATCGAGAGCATGCTCAGCGAATGGGATGAGATGCGCGCGCTGAAGCACAAGAAGGACGTCGACCGCGAGGTGACGCTCAATCAGGCCTTCCACTTCGAAATCTACCGCGCCTGCGGCTCGGCCGTCTTGATCCCGATGATCGAGAGCCTGTGGCTGCAGTCGGGCCCGTGCATCCGCGTCGCCATCTATGCCTTTTCGGAGGCGGGCGAGGTCGATACCGCTCATTATCACCGCACGATCGTTAAGGCGATGGCTGCACAGAACGCCAGGGAAGCACGCGAAGCGCTGGTCGCCGATATCAGCCGCCCCTTCGTGTTCCTGCGCAACAAGCTGGAAGCCGATTCCAAGAAGGGCATACCCGCATGAGCCAACGCGCCATCAAGATTTCCGAACCGCGCTCCAGCCTGAGCGTTTTCGCACCGATGCTCGACGCCAAAGCGCCCGACAACGCAGCCTTTATCTGGGATTATCTCAGTGAAGCGCGCATCGTTGCCGGCATTCACGCCATGTGGACCGGCCCGGAGATCTCCTGCCCGATCCCGCCCGCACACCTGACGGGCGCCTCCTATGCCGCAGCCCTGCCAGCCGAGAATGCGACGCTGACGCCGCAGCCCGGCGACATCGTGCTGAGCTATGTGCCGCCGCGCATGTGGGGCGGCAATCCCGACGCAATCTTCGACATCGGCCTATTCTACGGACAGGGCGCTCGTCTGCTTTTCCCGATCGGCTGGCTTGCCGGCAGCGTCGTCGCACAGGTCAGGCCCGAGGAGCGCGAGCAGTTCGCCGCGGCCTGCGGCATCATCCGCCGCAACGGCGCCTGCGACGTCACCTTCGAGCGCGCGGAGATCTGAGATGGCAGCCGAAGCCGACGACAGTTTCGAGCTCTTCGACCTCAGGATCGAGGCGGTCGTTCCCGAAGGCAAGCCGATCTATTGCGGCGCCAAACCTGGCGATTATTTCGAGTTGAAGGGCGAGATGCTGTCGCTGCCGCCGGGTCAGGGCTTCTCGATCTACTCGATCTCCGCCGTGTTGCCGCTGCTCGCGGCCAAGCAGCGGCCGACCCACAAGAATGACTGGATGACCTCGGACGCGGAAATCGCCTGCCCCGACCCGAATTGCGCGAGCCGGCTGCGGATCGTCAGAACAGGTAAGCGGCGATTCAGCCATGCCGACACGACGGCCGAGCCGTTGCCTGAAGGAGAATGATCGTAAATGAGTGCCAAGACGTTCGAACTGAGCCCCGGATATTCTATCTCGCGCGTCATCCGCGGCGGCTGGCAGCTGGCCGGAGGACATGGCGCCGTCGATCGCTCCCAAGCCGTCACCGACCTGATCGCCGCCTTCGACGTCGGGATCCGCACCTATGATTGCGCCGACATCTATACCGGGGTCGAGGAGCTGATCGGCGAGGCCCGCGAGCGGCTTCGCAATGAACGTGGCGCAGAAGCGGCAAGAGCCATGAACGTCCATACCAAGCTCGTGCCGGATCTGGAGAAGCTTGCCACGATCAGCCGCGACTATATCCGCGGTATCGTCGACAAATCCTTGCGCAAGCTCAAGACCGAGCAGCTCGATCTCGTGCAGTTCCACTGGTGGGATTATGCACTGCCCGGCTATCTCGACGCGCTCGGCTGGCTCGATGAGGCACGTCGTGAAGGTAAGGTGCGGAATGTCGGCACGACGAATTTCGACACCCCGCATATCGCCGAAATCCTTGAGGCCGGCATCCCCCTGGTCAGCCAGCAGCTGCAATATTCGGTTCTCGACCAGCGACCTCTCAACGGCCTGTCGCAGCTGGCGGCCGAAAAGAACGTGAAATTCCTTTGCTACGGCTCGGTGGCGGGCGGCTTCCTCAGCGACAAATGGCTGGGCCAATCCGAACCCGACATGCCGCTCGAGAACCGGTCACTGGTCAAATACAAGCTGATCATCGACGATTTCGGCGGCTGGGATCTGTTCCAGTCGCTGCTCCGCACGCTGAAGACGATCGGCGGCCGTTATGACGTCGATATCGCCACGATTGCCAGCGCCTGGGTGCTGGAGCAGCCGCAAGTGGCCGCAGTCATCGTCGGCGCCCGCAATCAGGCACACGCGCTTGCCAACGCGAAAATCATGGACATCGCGCTTGACGACGAAGACCGCAGGCAGATCGCTGCGATTATTAGCCAAAGCCGAGGACCTGAAGGCGACGTCTACATGCTGGAGCGGGATCGCAACGGCAGGCACGGTTCGATCATGCACTACAACCTGAATGCGGGGAAGATATGAGCCAGGAATCGCCGCTCTTTCAGAAGGCCCGTGCAGAGGTCCTTGCCTTCCATCGCTTCTTCGAGGAGTGGTATGATGCAGCGACCGCCGATAGCGTCGACTTTGCCCGTTGCGATCGCACTTTTGGCCAGTCCTTCCATATGATCCCGCCGACCGGGCGCCTGTTCAACCGCGCGGAGACCATCGAACTGATCCGCGCAAATCGCGCGACCTATCGCGGCGACTTTACCATCGAAATCACCGATATCAGCGCCGGCTTCGAGACGGCGGATACGATCGTTCTGACCTATGTGGAAGCGCAGTGGCGCGCCGGCAAGCATAGCCGGCGCCAGGCAAGCGCTCTCTTCACCGCAAGTTCATCGGCACCCAACGGCGTCGAATGGCAGCATCTGCATGAAACCTGGCTGCAGATGCCGGACAACTGACAGGTTCGCAAAAACCGCAATGAAAATCGTTGACCGAACAAGGGGAACAAAGATGAAAAAGACGATATTTCAAATCACGACGGCCCTGGCTCTTCTGGCTGCGGCCAGTGCTGCCAATGCTGCCGACTGCAAGGTAACCGTCGGCCTGGTGATGGAACTCACCGGCCCGGCCGGCGAATACGGCCAGGCTGGCGCAAAATCCGTCGAGATGGCCTTCCGCGACATCAATGCCGCCGGCGGCGTGCATGGCTGCGATCTGGTGACGGATACGCGCGACAGCCAGAGCCAGGGCAATGTCGCCGTCGACGCGGCGACGCAGCTCGTGCAGGTCAAGAAGGTGCCAGCCATCATCGGCGGCATTATATCTTCCGTGACCATCCCGATCCTGACCTCGGTGACCGCGCCTGCCAAGATCGTACAGGTATCGCCCGCCGCCTCCTCGCCGACGCTGACGGCACTCGCCCGCGACGGCAAGACCAACGGCATCTTCTTCCGCACCATCACCTCGGATTCACTGCAGGGCATCGCCGCCGCCAAATATGCCATCGACAAGGGCTTCAAGAAGCTGGCGATCATCCACGTTAACAGCGACTTCGGCGTCAACATGGTCGCGGAATTCTCCAAGGCCTATAAGGCGCTCGGCGGTACGATCGTCTCCACCACGCCCTACAATGAGAAGCAGTCGAGCTACGCGTCGGAAGTCACCGCCGGCATGGCCGGCAGCCCTGATGGACTCTATCTGGTCAGCACGCCTGTTGATGGCGCAACGATCGCCCGCACCTGGATCTCCCAGGGTGGCCCGCAGAAATTCCTGCTCAATGACGGCATGAACAGCCCGGACTTCATCGATTCCGTCGGCGCCGACTATCTGAAGGATGCCTATGGCACGTCCTCGGGCACGACACCGACGCCGTCGACCGACTATTTCAACAAGAACTACAAGGATTTCTCGGGCATCGAGCCCTCCAATCCGGCCGCCGACCGCGCCTATGATGCCGGCGCCATCGTCGGACTTGCCCTCGCGATCACCGGCGACGACACGTCCAAGCTCAAGGATGCCATGTTCAAGGTCGTCGATCCGAAGGGAACGCCGATCTACGCCGGCAAGGAGGAATTCACCAAGGGCCTCGGCCTCATCAAGGATGGCAAGCCGATCCGCTACGAAGGCGTCATCGGACCGGTCTCCTTCGATCAGTATGGTGATATCACCGGTCCCTTCCGCCTTTGGAAGATCGTTGACGGCAAGGTGACGACCGACAGCCAAATGACGATGGAGGACGTCTCGGCGCTCAAGGACAAGATCAAGTAAGCCGGCGAAAGGTCATCGGCAAAACTGCGAGGTGCTCCAACCGGGCGCCTCGCCTGGAGAAAACCCTTGAGCAATCCCCTACAGCGGCTGACATATCGGGACAGCTACCAGCGCGTGCTCGACGTCGTCGATTCCCATACCTGCGGCCAGCCGACACGCGTGATCCTTGCCGGACATGGACTGGAAGCAGGCATGTCGCCGCTGGTGGCGCGCGACATGCTCCGCGATGAGCGGGATTGGGTCAGGACCGTCTCGGTCATGGAACCGCGCGGGCATCGCTCGATGTTCTCGGTCGCGCTGATCCATCCGGATCGGCCCGGCGGCGAATTCGGCGTTGTCTTCATGGATGCCGCCGCCTATCCGGACATGTGCGGGCATGCGACGATAGGGACAGCAACGACATTGCTTGAGCTCGGTCTCGTGCAGGCTCCGACACCAGACTTTACCGGCATATTTGAATTCGGCCTGCAAACGCCGGGCGGGCGGGTTCCCCTACGCGCCCGGTTGGAAACAGGCCGATGCAAATCGGTCGCCTTTGTCTTCGAGGGGGCTTATTTTCTGAAGGCGGTCGATCTCAACCTTCCCGACATCGGCGCGGTCGCGGTCGATCTCGCCTATGCCGGACAATGGTACGCTTTCCTGCCGGTCTCGGCCGCGCGGACGACCATCGATGTCGCAAAGATCAAGGCGCTCATCGCGGCGGCATCCGTCGTCAGAGCCGCCCTTGCCGAGCGACTTCCCGACCCGGATGGACGGGCAGAACCGATTATCGGCAATATCGTCTGGACAGATGCGCCGAACCATCCGCAGGCCCAGCATCGCAACGTGCCGATTTCGGCGGCCGGCTCCTTCGACCGCTCGCCGTGCGGCACGGCCACCTGCGCCCGCATGGCGACGCTGGTCGCCAAGGGCGAACTCGGCTTTGGCGAGCGCTTCGTCAAGGAAGGCCTCGTCGGAACGATCTATCACGGTGTCGCAAGGCCCGACTCCGCAAAAGCGGAGCAGCCGACCATAGTGGCAGAGGTGGAGGGTACCGCCTGGATCACCGCAGCAAGCACCCTTCTTGTCGATCCGAGCGATCCGCTCGGCAACGGCTATCTAGCGTAGACTTTGGAAGAACGCTCGCCGATGTCCAGCCATATTGCTCGCCCCATCAACCCAACGCTGTGGACGCTGACGACAGGCCCGGCTCCTGACCTCGCTCACGATGTGCCTTCACGTTGCGACGTACTCGTGATCGGCGGCGGCTTCACGGGCCTGACGGCAGCACTCCATCTTGTCCGCGCCGGCCGCTCCGTCACCGTTCTCGAAGCGGGACAGCTCGGCGCCGGCGCAAGCGGCATGAATGCCGGCTTCGTCGTTCCCAACTTTGCGAAGGCCGACCCGGCCGCTGTCCGTCAGAAACTGCCTCGCGACGAGGCCGATGCTCTTCTATCGCTCGTCGGAGCGGGAGCCGACCAGGTTTATGCGACCATCGCCGAAGAAGAGATCGCCTGTGATGCCGCGCAAACCGGTTGGCTGCAGCCAGCCTATGGCGAAGACATGGCGGATGTCCTGCGACAGCGCGCTCGCGATTGGACGGAACTCGGTCGCCCCGTCGAATTCCTCCAGGCACGCGATATCCATGCCGAAACGGGAATGGACATCTATTCCGGCGGATTGATCGACCACTCCGGCGGCACCATTCATCCGCTGAACTATATTTACGGTCTTGCGCGCGCCGTGACGAGGCGTGGCGGCATCGTCCGCGAGAATAGCAAGGTCGACAGTATCGTCCGAAATGGCCGGGCTTGGCAGGTCGCTTTAGCGGA
This sequence comes from Rhizobium sp. 11_C7_N12_5, assembly GCF_051811145.1. Lineage (NCBI taxonomy): Bacteria > Pseudomonadati > Pseudomonadota > Alphaproteobacteria > Hyphomicrobiales > Rhizobiaceae > Rhizobium > Rhizobium sp. 11_C7_N12_5. The sequence goes on along the minus strand of NZ_JBPWPY010000002.1, from coordinate 663,990 downwards.
TCGGGAAATCGAGGCAGACAGCGTTCTGCTCGCCACCAACGCCTTCACCGGCGGTGTCGCGGCGCGCATAGGACGCACCGGCGTGCCACTCAGGGTCTATCAGGTGGCGACCAAGCCGCTCGACACCGAGACCGTTGCCCGTATCGCGCCGCATCGGCGCCCGGTCGGCGACACGCGTTCCAACCTTTTCACCTACCGGCTGGATCGTGACAACAGGCTGATCAGTGGCGGCATGGCCATCAATCCGATAGGCGCCTTCGATCGGGTCGGTCGCGCCGTTGTCGACCGTCTTGTGTCCGAACTCCGCCTGCCGCGCCATCCGGGCGTCGAAGTCGTCTGGACCGGCATTGCCATCATGACGCCGGACTTCCTGCCGCGTCTTTATCGTTTCGGTGACGGCTTCTTCGGCGGCATCGGCTGCAACGGTCGGGGGATCGCCATGACGGCTCAGCTGGGTCATGTACTTGCCAGACTGGCACTTGGCGAAGCAGCGGAGTCCCTGCCGATCCCGCTTCAGCCCGCCCGCTCGCTACCTTTTCACAGTTTCACGCCGCTCGTCGCCTCACTTGCCCTGGCGCATGCCCGTTTTGACGACTGGCGGAGGGGCCGCCTGTGACCGGCAGGCGCACTTAACGCGCATGTGCGACATTGCTCCGAACGCAGTTATTATCTATCTATTCTATAGATAAAGAAAACACGAACCGGACCCCTTCACAAAAACGAAATGCCTTTCCTCGAAGCCCGGCTTTGAATGCTGCATCGTGGCGCCGATGAAACCGGAGTCGGCCTATGAACGCGCAATTGCACCATCTCAACTCGACGCATCCGCAGGCAACGTTGCTTGAGACTGAGCAGCAGGCGCTGGCCGTCGCTCGCGATCTTGCCGCGCGTTTTGCCTCCACGGCATCCGATCGCGACAGCGAAAGGCAGCTTCCCTTTGCCGAGATGGATGCGCTGTCGCAATCCGGACTGCTGGCGATCACGGTTCCGGAAGAGTATGGCGGACTGGATGTCTCGAATACCGTGCTGGCGGAGATCACCGCTATCCTCGCGCAGGCCGACGGCTCGATCGGCCAGATTCCGCAGAACCATTTCTATATCCTGGAAGCATTGCGCGTCGACGGCTCGGAGGAGCAGAAGCGTTACTTTTTCGGCCGCGTGCTGGCCGGCGACCGCTTCGGCAACGCCTTGTCGGAACGCGGCACGAAGACGGTCGGACATTATAACACCCGCATCACCCGCGACGGCCCGGGCTACCGCATCAATGGGCGCAAATTCTATTCGACAGGCGTTCTCTTTGCCGATTGGGTCACGGTCTTCGCGCTCGACGAGAACGACAAGCTGGTGATGGCCTTCGTTCCGAAGGGCACCGAGGGCGTTGACGTCATCGACGACTGGGACGGCTTCGGACAGCGTACGACCGGCAGCGGCACCACTGTACTCAACAATGTCTACGTCAATGCCGACTGTGCCGTTTTCCATCACAAAGGCTTCGAGCGGCCGACGACGATCGGCTCGGTTGGCCAGATCATCCATGCCGGCATCGATCTCGGCATTGCCAGGGCCGCATTCGCCGAAACGCTGGATTTCGTGAGAACCAAGTCGCGCCCCTGGATGGACAGTGGCGTCGAGCGCGCATCAGACGATCCGCTGACGATTGCCAGGATCGGACAGATCGCCATTCGATTGGAGGCCGCAACCGCAACTCTCGAGCGCGCCGGCAGAAAGGTCGACGCGGCGCAGGTCGAAACCACGGAAAAGAAGGTCGTGGAGGCAACGCTGGCGGTCGCGGCAGCCAAAGTGCTGACGACGGAAATCGCCATCGAAGCGACGAACACGCTGTTCGAGCTTGCCGGGACCGCATCGGTCAAACTGGACCTCAATCTCGACCGCCACTGGCGCAACGCCCGCACCCATACGCTGCACGACCCGGTCCGCTGGAAATACCACGTCGTCGGCAACTATCACCTGAACGACGTCATCCCGCCGAAGAACGGCGCGCTCTGACGAAGACACAAAGAAAAGCCCCGTAGCCAAGTCGGGCAACGGGCTTTTCGTTGTTCGGTTCATTCATGATCGGCTGTAAAGGCCACGCTTATTTCCGTGGCAGTGTTCGACCTTGGGCATCACCTTTCGCTTTGCGGCGGCGCACGAGCAAAGCTTGTCGGTTATAATCCGCTTAGGCCAACAGCCTTGTTTGCACAGGAGCCGATTCTGCAACCACTTCGCGGCTTTTGTGCCCCGGCGAATTTGCACAATCTCGCCGAGGACATAGCCCGCGGAAAACGGTGACGTTTACAGCTGATCGGACGAATGCGCATGCGCCGCGTCCCATCATCCAAACCGGCATTGCTGATATCGCCCGTGCAGCTCCTTAGTAAATCGCGCCCTCCTGCAAATGACCCCTTCCTGCCTTGCCAGACAAAGATTCTGGAAATATCAATGTTTCGACAGCGGAATGGAAATCTCCGCCGAATTCTGGCGGTCCGTGGTTCTTCCGCGTCTATCGCAAGGGATTCAAGATAGGCTATCGTGAGCCATGTCTTCGGACATGACTGGCTCATCAGCAGAAATTCGAAATCACGTATGAAATATCGTCCTGTCGTTCTCTCTATTTCTCTCGTTATTGCAGTCATCATCATGAGCTCATTTGCCAGCCGCTCTGCCTTGGGGCTGGTCGTTGAAGCCTGCGAGATCAACTCTACCCTGACGGGATCGCCATATCCGTGCCTCAAAGTAGTTCAGGCGCAGGATCCATTGTCCGCCTACGTCGTTCTTCGCGAACCGGCTGACAAAGAGCGAACCATTCTTGCGCCGCTAGCCGATGTGCCCGGTATCGAAGACCCGCGCCTTCTGGCCGCGGGAGCGCCGAACTATTTTGACGCAGCGTGGAAAGAGCGAACAGCCGCAATAAGCCTGCGCGCAGGGAAGGTTTCGCCGCAGGATTTTGCGCTAGCGATAAACCCCGCCAGTTGGCGTACACAAGATCGTCTTCATGTACACATGGGATGCGAGACACCTCGCTTTCGCGCGTTGCTGAAGACCCATGCGGCAGAGATCGGAAGTGTCCGGTTTACAAACTTGAGAACCAATGCCGGTTGGTGGGCAACATTCCATGCGGCCGATGACCTCTCAAATTTGAACCCGTTGACGGCTGTCGCAGACGGTGTTGATGGAGCCCGCTCAAATATGGAAAACGTGGTCGTTGGCGTTTTTGGCTCCACGTTGCCGGACGGGCAGCATGGCTTCTATATTCTGGCGAGAATAATCGGAGCAAACAAATCCCACGGCGGGTCCGCGGAGGATATGATTGATCCTAAATGCCAACTCTAGGGCGGTCATATGGAGATCGCATGTTCCTAGCCGGCATGCCGCAGACTTCGCGCATGGATAAGGGCAACCTCGTATGCGCACACGGTGTGAACCGGTTCTGCACAACGACCCCGTTGAGATCCCCTGCAACAATTTGAAATCGACAGGAAAATCGGAACATAAACGGGGTCATGGGCGACGCCGGCATGATCGCTATTCTCTCCAAAAAATCGGAAAGAAAGCCATCATGTCCAGTCAAAACTCCTCACCCAAGATTACTCTTGTGACCGGCGGTAGCCGCGGTCTCGGCCGGAAAGCGGTCGCCGTACGCTTGATACCGCTGACGTCGGTTCTTTCGACGCCTTCGCCGCCTCTCTGCGCAGCGAATTGGGTCGGCTCGGACACGAAACATACCTGAGGTGAATGCTTTCATCGCGTCGCAGAAAGCTCTCGGGCGCGCCAGAGTACCCGACGATATCGGGCCTGTTATCGCGGCGTTGCTGTCCCCGTCCCAGCGCTATATCCGCAACGGCAACCGAGAGCGTTTTCGCAAGCCTTTCGTTGAAAAGGCTTATGCCCTTCCTCCCAATCGTTGGGCACTAAACTGCCACAGCATTGGTGCACGGATCCATTGCTGACCACAATTCAGTCTTTGACGGCGCCGATCATTTCGCCTTCGTCTTGCAGCCAACAGATTTCGGGCGGGCACAGGCCAACATACGATTGAGGACCTCCTTGCCATTGCATCCGGCAGACGGTCTCCACATCAGTGCCCTCCGGCTGGGCGTTGTATGATCGGGAACTACCGGCACGAGATGTTGAGACAGAATCCCGATGTCTGAAATCGACTTGCTCAAGGCTGCCCGCAACTCATCAACCCTGCCTAGGCAGGATAAAATTCTACTATTTCTATAGAAAAAGAATGACCTGTCTTTCTGCGACTGCGAGGTCGCGTTAGCATCCACACACGATCCGATGAGCCAAACATGGGGATAATCATATGCCGACCGAATTCATCAGCATCACGTTTCCAAACGCGTCGACCGAGATAAGTCCTCTCGAGAACCCCGCACTCGATCCGCAATATCTCGCGCGCTATGCCCGTTCGCTCGACGATTACGGCTTCAACTACACCCTCATCCCCTATGATACCGCGTCTTTCGATCCCTTCACCATTGGTGCAACTGTCGCGGCGCACACGAAGAACATCAAGATCATCATCGCTCTTCGTCCGAATACTATCTATCCGACGGTTGCGGCAAAATCGCTCGCGACGCTCGATCAACTCAGCGGCGGCCGCGTGGTTGTCCATTTCATTGCCGGCGGGAGCGATGAGGAACAGGCCAAGGAAGGCGATTTCCTCGACAAACATCAGCGCTATGAACGGCAGGAGGAGTATATCCGCATCCTGCGTCGCGCCTGGGGGGCGAGCGAACCTTTCGACTTCGATGGGCGGTATTATCAATTCAAGCAGTTTCATAGCCGAGTGCGTCCGGTCAACGGCACCATCCCGGTGTCAGTCGGCGGGTCCTCGGACGAGGCCTACCGCATCGGCGGCGAGCTTGCGGATATCTTCGGACTGTGGGGCGAACCGCTGGCGGAGACCAAGCAGCAAATCGATCGCGTCTACGCCGAAGCGGCACGGGTCGGACGTAAGGATCGCCCGAGGATCTGGGTCACCTTCCGTCCAATTATTGCGGAAACGGATGAGCTTGCCTGGGCCAAGGCTCATCGCACACTCGACTTGCTGAAGGAAAATCGTGCCAAAGGTCTTGGCAAGGTTCCGCCGACCGCCCCTTCGCCGCAGAATGTCGGCTCGCAGCGCCTTCTGGAAATTGCGTCCCGTGGCGATGTGCACGATCGGGCTCTTTGGTACCCGACGGTGACGGCGACGAATGCGCGCGGTGCGTCCACTGCCTTGGTCGGCTCGCCAAGAACGATCGCGGACTCGATCCTCGACTATGTCGATCTCGGCGCCGATCTGATTTCGATCCGCGGTTATGACAATCTGAACGATGCCATCGACTACGGCCGCTATGTCTTGCCACTCGTCAGGGCGGGTCTGGCGGAGCGAGAGGCGCCGCAGCAAGCGGTCGCCTGATCCGTCGTCACAGGCACCAACAAACACCACTCGGATTATGCCAGCAAAGATCAGCCATCGCGCGGTGAGCGCCGCGCGACGGCATTCCTCGCTGCTTCAAAGAGGCTAATGCAAAGTGTCTTATAGCACCATCGATCTGGCGGAAGTAACCAGCAAGCTTGCCGCCGCAGCACCCGCGGCGGACGCCTCGAGCGCCTTTCCCTGGCCCGGCATTGAAGCTGTTCATGCTGCCGGTCTTCTCGAAAGCACGGTGGCGACACGCTTCGGGGGCAAGGGCGCGAGCATTGCCGACGTTGGACGGATCCTTGCGGCGCTTGGCCGGGGTGATCCTTCCGTCGCCTTGATTAGTGCGATGACCATATTCACTCATCTCGGGCAGGCGGCAGCCAGCCGGTGGCCGGAGCCGCTTTACCGACGTTTGTTGGAAGACGCCCGGGATCGTCCGATCCTGTTGAACGCGGCGCGGGTAGAGCCTGACCTTGGCTCCCCCGCTCGCGGCGGACTTCCCGACACATTGGCACGCCGCACCGCCAGTGGGTGGGCGATCTCCGGTCGCAAACGTTTCGTCACGGGTGCTCTCGGCCTGACCCATTTCCTCGTCTGGGCTCGCACCGATGAAACACCGCAACGGGTCGGCACTTTCGTCGTTCCATCGAAACTTTCCGGCATCGAGGTGATCGAGAACTGGAAGAGCCTGGGAATGCGGGCCAGCGGCTCGCACGACGTAGAGTTCAAGGATGTCGAGGTGCCGCTTGAAGATGTCGTCGATCTGGTCGACGTCTCCGTTGGCGCGCAGGACAATCGTGCCCATGCCGCCGCTTCCGTCGCGCTGACCGCCATATATCTCGGAGCGGCAGAAGCTGCCCAGGAGGCGTTCATCCGCTTCGGTCACGAACGGATACCCGCCAATCTCGGCTTTCCGATTGCAAGAACGGACAGGTTCGTTTCCGCGGCCGGCGAGATCGACCTGCTCGTGGGCGGAGCAAGACAAATCCTGTTCAACGCGCTCGACCATTCACTGGATGAACCGGAAGCTCTCATCAGGGCGCGCCTTCTTGCGGCGCGCAACATACGCGACGCGGTTCAACTTGCCGTTCGCACGCTTGGCAATCCCGGCCTCAACGGTGATCTGGGAATCGAGCGGCATTTCCGCGACGTCCAATCGGTTCTCGTGCACGCGCCCCAGGAAGACACCGCGGTTTCGATCCTCGGGCGCTCATCATGCGTCCTGTGGAACCGAAAAAACGAGGAGAAACAGCCCGTCTTCACCGAGGAAAAAACTCCCGATTCAATCTCCGGCTCCCCGCAAATCGAAAACACACGAGAACTCCTGAACGCCATTCCCGGAAGACGAGCATGACGCGCTACATCATTATCGGAGCAGGCGCTGTCGGTGCCAGCCTTGCCGCGCAGTTCGAGCTTTCGGGCCTCGACTATGCCCTTGTCGGCCGTGGTGCCCAGATAAGACATATCATCGATCATGGCCTTGCCTACCAGCGCCCCCCCGGGACGCGGCAAATCCGGCTAAAAGCCTTCGATATTGCCCAGCCACCATCACTGCGGCAAGACGATATCCTGCTGCTGACGGTGAAATCGCAGGACGTTGCGGAAGCTCTTGCCTTCTGGGCCTGGCGGGCAATCGAATATTCGCAGGAGCTGACAGCATCCGATCTGCCAATCGTCACGTTTCAAAATGGCCTGGCAGCGGAAGCAGCCGCTCTCAGACTTTTTCCGAATGTCTACGGCGCCAGCATCCTGACCCCTGCCCGGTTCACCGAGACCGGTCGGGTCGTAGTCGGCGGCGACCCCCAGGTGGCCGTCGTCACCATTGGCCGTTATCCGCATGGAACGGATGAGACGGCTGCCAAACTCGTCGCGGATCTCGACCGGTCCGACTACATTGCCGAGACGACCAGTGATATTCAGCGATGGAAAGCGGCGAAGCTTCTTCACAATGTACGCAATGTGCTGGAGCTCTTCGACGGCGCCGAAGATGAGCGAGCAGCATTCAGTGCGGCCCTTGTCCAGGAGACCGAGACGGTTCTCAAGGCGGCGGGCCATACTTTCGCGTCACACTCGGAGCGTACAGTCAGCGCAGCGCACTGGAAGATCGCCGAAAACTCCGGCATTCGGGCCGGCCAGCAGTCGACCTGGCAGAGTTTCACGCGCGGCGCGTCGAGCGAAGTCGACTACCTAAACGGAGAGATCGTCCTTCTCGGACGCCTGCATGGGATAGTTACGCCCTATAACCGTGCCGCCCAGGAGATTGCCGGATCGGCGGCACGACAAGGTGGCTTCACGGCGCTCCTTCCTTTCGCTAATCTGCGCCGGCTTGCCGAGAACCACCTTTCTTTCTCCACCCTTACCCATTCGAGACCGAAAGCACATCAGACGGGTGGATCCCGGGGTTTTGCGTGAGAAGGCATCCGGACCAACACGATGAAAATAGCCGAGCATATCCTGACCACCGCTGGCGCCCTCTTCTACAGGGAAGGCATCCGCGCCGTGGGCATAGACCGTATCGTCGACGAGGCCAACGTCGCCAAAGCAACGCTCTACAGACACTTTCCCTCCAAGGATCATCTTGTCGCAGCCTATCTCGAGGAGCGTCACGAGCGCGTACTCCTTCAGCTGAGAGAGGTGACTTCCACCGCCACGCTATTGCCGCGGGACCAAATTGCCCTGATTTTCGAGCGCCTGTTCGAAAAGGCCGATAGTCCCGAGTTCCGCGGCTGCGCATTTGCCTTGGCGGTCGCCGAGCACGGCGATTCCGAGCGCGTCGTATCTGTCGCCCGCGAGCATAAGAATGCCGTGCGCAACATCTTCCGCGCCATCATGGCGGCTGCCAAGCGTTCGACGGAACAGAGTGCTGCCCACATGTCGTTGCTTTACGAAGGGGCGCTGGCGACAGTCGCCGTCGGCCGTGATCCCCAAGCCGTTCTGGTGGCGCGTGACTGCGCGCTGTCCGTCTTCGATATGGCTACCGGCCAATCTATTTCCTCTGGAGAGAAACCTTATGACCAAAACCATTGACTATTTTTTCGGGATCGGATCGCCGTGGTCGTACATAGGTCTCGATCCGTTTATCGACCTTGCGGCGCGGTTCGGCGCCAAGGTTCACCCCTACCTTATTCCGCTGATCGTCGAAAACGGAGCCATCTACTCGCGTGAACGGCCGGACGCGCGGCGCGCATATTGGGTGAAGGATCTCCAGCGCTGGGCCGCAATTCGCGGCAAAACACTCGACTTCACCAATCGATCCGCGCTCACTGACCCAACCCCTGCCGGCTTTCTTGTTTTGGCAGCCCAGCTCGAAGGGATGGATTGGGTCGCACTCACCCGGGCGCTGCAACAAGCATTCTGGAGCAACGGTGCGGATATCGGCAACGCCGATGTGCGAAAGGCAATTGCCAATGGTGCGGGGTTTGACGGTGCGGCGCTCGAAGCTCGCGCGGCATTTCCCGACATCTCCGAGTTCTGGAGCAACAATCGCGAAGTTGCAAAGGAGGCGGGCGTCTTCGGCCTTCCGACCTTCCGCTATGAAGGCGAGCTCTATTGGGGGCAGGATAGCCTCCCCTTTCTGGAGCGCCATCTGTCGGGTGAAAAACTGGTGGCCTGACCGAAATCCTCCGGCCGTCTCCAAATCAAAAAGTCAGGGCGGGATGTCGCGCAAAACCACGCACACTTTCGGTATCCTGCCCTAGCGCCAGATCTCGGTTGGGCCGGTTCGCTTGGAAAACTGCGACGAACTCGATGAGGTCGACACCATCAACAGGATCATGGTGCGGTATGTCCTGCCTGAGTGACATCGGTGGCCTGTTGAAACGCCTTGATAGCATGGAGCTTGCAGATGAATTCGTTTCGAACCCATAGCTCCCATTGGGGCGCCTTTTCGGGCCGCTACGAGGACGGGAAGCTCGAAATCCGCGCCCATCCGGCCGACCCGCATCCCTCCCCCTTGCTGGGCAATCTGCCGGCGGTCGCCCATAGCCCCGCGCGCATACGCCGTCCGGCCGTAAGACGCGGCTGGCTTGATGGCAAGAAAGGTAATGCTGAGGATCGCGGCGCGGATGATTATGTGGAAGTCAGCTGGCCACAAGCGCTTGACCTCGTTGCGAAGGAGCTTCGGCGCGTTTACGGAGACTTTGGAGCCCAGGCCATATTCGGCGGTTCCTACGGCTGGTCGAGCGCGGGACGCTTCCATCATGCACAGAGCCAGATCCATCGCTTCTTGAATGTGCTCGGCGGGTATGTGCGATCCGTCAATACTTACAGCTCCGGTGCTGCAATGGTCATCATTCCGCATGTCTTGGGGCCGTACGACCATTTCGACCGCAAGAGCGTCACCTGGGATGCCATCGAGCGGAGCAGCGAGCTGATCGTCGCCTTCGGCGGAATGGCGCTCAAGAACACGGATGTGCATGGCGGCGGCATCAGCGCGCATATCGTACGCCAGACACTCAACGGTGCGCGGGCGCGCGGTGCGCGTTTTGTCCTCGTCAGCCCGTTGAGGGACGATTTTCCCGCTGAGCTGAATGCGCAGTGGCTGCCGATCATACCAGGCACAGATGTCGCACTGATGCTCGGTATCGCGCATGCGCTCGTCAGTGAGGGATTGCACGACCGCGAATTTCTTGATCGCTACACGGTCGGTTACGAGCGTTTCGAGGATTATCTACTCGGCCGGGCCGATGGTGTCGAAAAGAGCCCGGAATGGGCCGCGGGCATCTGCGGCATCGGCGTCGACGATATCAAGAACCTCGCACGTGCCATGGCACACGCAAGGACGCTGATCACCGTCAGCCATTCCCTCCAGCGCGCCGACTATGGCGAGCAGCCTGTGTGGATGGGCATCGTGCTGGCCGCAATGCTCGGGCAGATCGGACTGGAGGGCGGCGGCTACGCCTATTCCCTCGGTGCGTTGGGCAATATCGGCAAGGCCCAGCTTGCCGTTCCACTGCCGACCCTTGGCCAGTTCAAAAATCCGGTGCCGGATTTCATTCCCGTCGCCCGTATCGCCGACATGCTCCTCAATCCCGGCGACGAATTCAATTACAACGGCCATGCGATGCGCTATCCCGATATCCGCCTCGTCTATTGGGCGGGCGGCAACCCCTTTCATCACCATCAGGATCTCAACAGGCTGCGCGCGGCGTTCAAGAGACCAGAGACCATCATCGTGCATGAGACGGCCTGGACGTCCTCCGCGCGTCACGCGGATATCGTGCTGCCTGCGACCACCACGCTTGAGCGTGACGATATCGGCGCGGCGGACCGTGATCCTCTGATGATCGCGATGAAGAAGCTGATCGAGCCGGTTGGGGAAGCGCGAGACGATTATGAGATCTTCTCCGAGATAGCGCGCCGTCTCGGAAAATTCGAAGAGTTCACCGAAAACCGCACCAGCCGGGATTGGCTCGCCTTCCTGTTCGAGACCACGCGCTCGGCGCTAGCAGCCGGTGGACACGAGGCTCCCGATTTCGAGGTGTTCTGGAAACGCGGAGAAATTCGCCTGCCGCTCAAGCCCGACGATGGCGGCCCGGCCCGCGCCTTTCGCAATGATCCGTCCGGATCCCCGCTGCAGACGCCATCCGGAAAGATCGAGATCTTTTCGCAGACGATCGAGGGCTTCGGCTACGACGACTGCCGAGGCCATCCGCGATGGTATCCTCCCAGGGCGGAGACCAAGGCGGACGAGAGCTATCCTCTGCATCTGGTCTGCAACCAGCCACATTCACGGCTACATAGCCAGTTGGACTATGGAGATTTCAGCCGTTCCACCAAAATCAAGGGTCGGGAGCCGGTTCGCATCAACCCCGCCGACGCGGCCGCGCGCGGTATCGCGGATGGCGGGATCGTAAGGTTGTTCAACGCTCGCGGCAGTTGCCTCGCCGCAGCGGTGATAAGCGAGGACGTGCGTAAGGGGGTCATGCAGTTGGCGACAGGCGCATGGTTCGAGCCGGACGACCCGACCGCCGACAACGCAATGTGCATTCACGGCAATCCGAACATCCTTACCCACGATGTTGGGACCTCGCAGTTGGCTCAGGGCTCGACCGGACAGCTTACAAGGGTGGAGGTCGAACGCTTCGTTGGCGAGGCGCCGCCGGTGCGGATATTCGACGGGCCCAAGGTACAAAACCGATCCCAATAGGATCCGTACCGAGACCCTGAACGCCAAGGAGGGTTTTGAACCCGCAGCACCCTCGCGGACACGCCCTGAAAAAAGCTGACCCTTGCGCATGCGAAAATCGGACAAAATAATCTATAAAATTAGTAGAAAAAGAACAACTGGTCTTTCTCCTTTAGGTCTGCCTGCATAGGCTCTGTTTCACGAATTCTCAGAACCCGACCATCAGGATCTCTCCATGACCGAACGCCTTTTTTCGTTGTCCCTCTCTCGGCGTCGTCTGCTGATCACCACTTCCGCCGTGGCAACCGGCGCTCTGGTGACGATGGCAGGCCTCACTCCGGCTCTAAGTGCCGGCGAGCCGACCAATGGCGGGGACATCACCTTCCTCATCGACTCATTGGGCGATACCTGGATCCCGAACAACAGTGCGATCTCCAGTTTTCAAGGCCACATCTGGGGACACGTGACCGACAAGCTTCTCTACGTCGACGCCGACGGCAATGTCAGCCCCTGGATCGCCGAGCGGTGGGAGCAGAACGACAGCGCTACCGAGTTCACCCTCCATCTCAAGACCGGCGTGACGTTCTCCGACGGTACTTCGCTCGATGCGTCGGCCGTCGTCGCCAACCTCGACATCTGGTATGCCGGCCGCAAGAACGAGGGCATCAACCCGATTGGTCTCTTCCCCAAAACCTACGACCATGCCGAGGCGGTTGACGCGACCACGGTGAAGGTCTTCTTCAAAAAGCCGGCGCTCGGCTTCATTCCGACCCTCGGCTATCACGGCTCCATCCTGATCTCCCCCAAGACCATCGCGCAGCCGGCCGCGCAGCAGGCTGACCTCAGCAAAACCTCCGGCAGCGGCTCTTACGTGGTCGATTCCTGGAAGGAAGGCGATTTCGTCAAGCTGGTCAAACGCAAGGATTACAACTGGGGTCCCGCGGCGGTCGGTCATACCGGTCCAGCCTATCTCGACACAATCACCTATAAGCTGGTGTCCGAGCCCTCGCTGCGAGTCGCCGCTGTCCAGTCCGGCCAGGCGGACGTCGCCTACAACGCCTCGCCACAGGAGTTGGAGTCTCTCAAGGCAGAGGGCTTCACCATCGCGACGCCACGTTATCTTGGCTTCGTGAACGGCTGGGCGATCAACACCAAGCTTGCGCCATACGATGACGTGAAGGTACGGCAGGCCCTCCAGGCCGGCATCAATCGCCAGGAAATCATCGACACCGTCTACACGCCGGACTGGAAGCTTGCGACGTCCTTCATCCAGAGCAACGTGCCGGGAGCGACCGACCAAAGCAACCTGCTGGCCTATAACCCCGATAGAGCCGAAAAGCTCCTCGACGAGGCGGGCTGGATAAAGGGTGCCGGCGGCATCCGCACCAAGAATGGCGAGCCGCTGTTGCTGACGCTGTATTCCAACCCCTACCTCGCAACATCGAAATCGGTCGACGAACTCATCGCCCAGCAACTCAGCAAGATTGGCTGGAAAGTCTCAATCCGTGCCTACGATGTCGTCACATTCGGCCAGAAGGTCAAATACGGCGGTCCGGCTGTGCCTGCCTACGAGGTGACGCGCAGCTTCATCGACGCAGGCACCGTCGCCAGTATCCTGACAAACGCCAACAACGGCGAGAACTGGTTTGCGCTCGACGAGAGCGACAAGACGCTCAACGAGCTGCGCGACAAGATCGCCAGCGCTGGTTCTACCGAAACCCGAAAACCGCTCCTGGACGAGTTGCAGAAATACATCCTCGATCAGGGCTACTTCATCCCGCGCACACAGATCGTCCAGCGGATCTACGTTCAGTCTCCCAAGCTCAAGGGCGCGGTCTACAACGGCGTCGCCTACGCCAGCTACTACACGGCCACGAAAAGCGCGTAACCCGCAGTTCGACCGAGCAACGCAAGAAGGTGACCGGCAATGAGCAAAGCCTATCTAAACTACGGTGCAAAGCGCCTCGTGCAGGCGATCGTCGTAATCCTGTTGGCTTATGTCTTCACCTTCGTCGTTGTCAGCATCCTGCCCGGCGACCCCATCACCAATGTCTTGAACAATCCTCAGAATGGGTTCACGCAAGAGGAGATTAAGGAGATCATCGCCGCTCAGGGTCTGGATAGGCCGATCCCGGTGCAGTTATGGACATCCTTTTCCGGCTTCGTGACCGGCGATCTGGGCCTGTCGATGCGGACCAATCGGCCTGTGACGACCCTGATCGCCGAGGTCCTCCCGTCGACGTTGGTCCTTGCTTCCGCAGGCCTCATCGTCGCGCTTCTGCTGGCGGCGGTGATCGCCTATGGCACACAGTTTGTTCCGAAACGGTTGGGCCAGGGCCTGCTGCGAGGCTTCCCGTCATTGTTCCTGTCAGTGCCAAACTTCGTGATCGGCCTGGTGCTGATCCACCTCTTCGGTTTCCAGCTTGGCGTCTTTCGCGTAATTGAGCCCGACAGCGTCTGGGCGACCCTTTTTGCGGCGATCGCCCTCGGTATCCCCATCTCCGCGCAGATCGCCGAAGTACTGATCGCGAACCTCGACCATGAGTCCGGGCAGGAATACGCCGCTGTCGCGCGAGGCCGTGGCCTCGGGCAAATGCGCCTGTTCGCCAAGCACCTGCTTAAGCCGTCCTCGCTCCCGGTCGTCACCGTCATCGCGCTGACTATCGGCGAACTGCTCGGGGGCTCGCTGATCACCGAGACGGTCTTTGGACGCACCGGTCTTGGCAGCTTGGTGCAGCGTTCGGTGAGCACTCAAGACCTGCCCGTCCTTCAGGCGGTCGTCTCGCTGGCAGCGGTGGTCTTCGTGATCGTCAACCTGATCGCCGACCTCGCCTACCCGCTACTCGACCCGCGCGTAAAGCTCCTCGGCGCTCCCGAGCGTCGTCCAACCACGGCTGATGAAGGCGCCGTCAGCGTTTCCAAGGCGGTGACATCATGACCCTCGCCTCTGCCTACTCGACCTCGCGTGTCACGGCGATCAGCCGGCTGACAACCCTCCGTATGCCGCCGGTCGTCGCGCTCTCTTTCGCAATCGTCGCGATCGCGATTGCCTGGTCGGTCGCCCCAAGCCTGTTCACGAGCTACGACCCTATCAACGGCATTCCTGCTCAAAAACTGCTCGGCCCCACCGCGGCGCACTGGTTCGGCACCGATCACCTCGGTCGCGACCTCTTCACCCGTGTCGTCTATGGCACAGCCTCCTCGGTGGCGAGCGCGCTGATCGCCGTAGTCATCGGCGTTGCCGCTGGCGGCCTCATCGGCCTGCTGGCCGGCTTCTTCGGCGGCTGGGTGGACACCGTGTTCGCCCGCCTGGTCGACGTATTGCTTGCAATTCCAAAATTCCTGCTGGCCGTCATCGTCGTCACGGCCATCGGCTTCGACACCACGAACGCCGCTATCGCAACGGGCGTTTCGGCGGTGGCCCTCTTTGCCCGGGTGATGCGCTCCGAGGTCATCAAGACCCGGCAGGCGACGTTCGTCGAGTCTTCCTTTCTGCTGGGCGGGTCGCGCTGGCACATCCTATGGCGCCACGTGCTGCCAAACGCATCGCGCTCGGTGCTGCCGCTGGCAGTGCTGCAGTTCGGCGACTCGATCCTGATAATCGCCAGTCTCGCTTTTCTCGGTTACGGCGACCCGCCGCCCGCCTCCGATTGGGGCCTGCTGATCTCGATCGGCAAGGACTATCTCAAATGGCCGTGGCTCGTTTACGCGCCCGCTTTTGTCACAATCGCGACCGTCCTCTCTGTAAACAGGATCAGCCGATGGCTCCGCAAGACAGACTGACTGAGCTTTTCACTCGCACTGACACCACCGGGTCGGCGCTGCAGCGATCGGCCTCACTGCTCCGGATCGACGGGTTGTCGGTTTCCTACGGACCGCACCAAGTCGTCAGCGACGTCGGATTTGAACTCGGCCGCGGCAAGAGCCTCGCTCTCATCGGCGAGTCGGGCTCGGGCAAATCGACGATTGCCCGAGCCGTGCTGCGACTGCTTCCCACCGGTGGGCGCGCTACCGGCCGCGTCGAGTTCGACGGCCAAGAGGTGCTGGGGCTCTCGGAGCGGCGTTTCCGGCCGTTGCGGGGACGTGCTATCGGGTTCGTCCCGCAAGACCCCGGCAACTCGCTCAACCCGGTGCGGACGATCGGCGCCCAGGCGATGGAGGCTGCCGCGCTCATCGACGAGCCCAATAAAACACTCCGCAAGGCGCTGATCTTGGAGACATTCGCTCAAGTTGGGCTCGACAATCCCCAGCGAGTTTATGACTCCCACCCGCATCAACTGTCCGGCGGCATGCTGCAGCGTGTGCTGATTGGCCTTGCAGTTCTTCCACGGCCGTTGCTGCTGGTCGCAGACGAGCCGACCTCCGCGCTCGACGTCACGATCCAGAAGCGCATCCTCGACTTGCTTTCCAAGTTGCAGCACGAGTTGGAAATCAGCCTGCTCCTCATCACCCACGATCTGGCGATCGCCTCCGAACGGGCGGACTCGCTGGTGGTGCTCAAGGACGGCGTCATCCAGGAAGCCGGCAACACCGCGGCCGTCTTCTCCTCGCCTGCTTCGGCATACGCGAAGAAGCTGCACGCCGACGTTCCGGCCCTCAACCCCGATCGCTATCGTGCACTGCGCGACCCCGCCTTCCGCTTCATCGGGGCCAAGGCTGACAAGGCGCCGAAGATCGAGGTCAGCGGCGTCACGAAGACCTTCACGGTCGACGGCAAGGTATTAACGGCCGTCGATGACGTGTCGTTTGCCGTCCAGGCTGGCACCACACACGCGCTTGTCGGCGAATCAGGTTCGGGCAAGACGACGGCAATCCGGCTGTTGCTTGGGCTCGAGCAACCCGACATCGGAAACATCACCGTCGCCGGCGAACAGCTCAACGGTCGCTCGCACGAGTCGCTGCGCGCGGTATGGCGCCACCTTCAGCTCGTCTACCAGAACCCGTTCACCTCACTGGACCCGACCTGGAAAGTCGAGCAACTGGTGCGCGAACCGCTGGACCGATTCGAGATTGGAACCCGCGAGGAGCGGGCCGCGCAGGTCCGCGAAGCGTTGGCCAATGTCGGGCTCGGCGAGCACCTGCTTGCACGCAAGCCGGAAGCCTTGTCAGGTGGCCAACGCCAGCGCGTGGCCATCGCCCGGTCGCTTGTCCTCAAGCCGGATGTGATCGTGCTCGATGAGCCGACCTCGGCGCTCGACGTCAGCGTCCAGGCCGACATCGTCGAGGTGCTGCTTTCGCTGCAAGCCAAGCTTGGCCTGACCTATGTGTTCGTCTCCCACGATTTGGCCCTGGTGCGCCAACTCGCCCACACCGTCTCGGTGATGCAGCGCGGGCGTATCGTCGAACACGGGACCGTCACCGACATCTTCGAAAACCCCCAGCAGCCCTACACCCGGTCGCTGCTGGAGTCGATTCCGTCCGGCGCCGCTCGCATCGCCCGCGTGCCACACCCGCAACCCCGGCGGATCTTCAACGAGGAAAAAATCGCATGAACGTGATTGCGCCCGCCAGAACGCTGTCCACATCGTTCCGACCGAAGACGCGACTCGGTTTCAACACTCGGGTGTCCTTCAACGATGACGCCGGGCCGGCACAGGGGCTGCGCGACGGGATCGAGCTGTTCAAGGCCGCGGAGCGGTTGGGTTATCAGTCGGGCTGGGCCTACCAGCGACACTTCGACCACTACCTGTCTTCACCGCTTCCGTTCTTCGCCGCGGCCGGCCAGCACACCAAGCATATCACACTCGGCTCGGCTGTTATCCCGATGCGCTACCAGGACCCTATCCTGCTCGCCGAGGCCGCTGGCACGACCGACCTGTTGATCGGTGGGCGCTTGGAGCTGGCCATCTCGACCGGCGCCAATGCGGCCTTCGACGCCGTCTTCGGTACAGTCGACACCGATGCCCGGACGGAGGCCAAGCGCCGCCAGTCGCGCTTCCTCGCCGCGATCACGGGCGAGGTCCTCCACACCGTCGCCGGGGCGGGCCAGGATGTCCCAGAGGGCGCCGAGCTGCGCGTGACGCCGCACAGCCCGACCCTGCGGTCTCGGATTCGGCAGGGCTCCGCCAGCCTGGGCTCCGCGGTGCAGGCTGCCGAGCTCGGGATCGGGCTCATCTCCGGAACCGTACAACACGACCACGCCGAGGGCGAGACCTTCGGAGAGTACCAGGCCCGCAGCATCGAGGCTTTCCGTTCCACCTGGCGCGAGACGTGGGGCACTGAGCCGCCGTCGGTCGCCGTCGCCGCCTCGATCCTGGTCGGCACCACTGCCGAGCTCCGGGAGAAGTACGCCGCCTACGACCTTGAGCGCCGCACCCAGGGAATCGCGGCGTCCCGTCCCAAGGGCGCGCTTGCGCCAGCCAATCAGCCGCCTGGGGCTCAGATTTCCCCGGTCTTCCATGGCTCCCCCGACGAGGTGCTTGAGGCGGTCCTCAACGACCCCGGCCTCGCCGCCGCAGACGAGATTGTGCTCTTCCTTCCGCCCGCCTTCGGTCTCGCCGAGAACGTACGGCTGCTGACCGACCTCGTGAAGACGGTGGCCCCGAGCCTGGGCTGGACGCCTGCCGCGTGACCACGCATAACCCTATGCCTTGACGGGTTCGCTATCTCGCCTTCAACGCGTTGCCCGCAACTCTTTGTGGCGGCTGGCGGGGCATCCCGGCATCGGCCCGATCACGGCAAGCGCTATCGTTGCGGCGGCACCCGATGCATCACTGTTTTCCTCGGGCCGTTCCCTTGCAGCGTGTCCTGGCCTGACACCGCGCTCGCATAGCAGTGGCGGCAAGGAGACGCTTGTGGGCATCAGCGGAGCGACAGCTTTACTCGGCGCCTACTCATTGTCGGGGCCACGGCGGTGATCCGTCGAGCAAGACAGGATAATGCCCATTTAATGTGAGATTCTCTTCATCGCGAATCTCAAATTGCCTGCCAAACGAAATCCAAACGGTCGCATTCTTACGTCCAAGTGCCACGCGACGTCAGGTTTCCAATCAATGGATCGCAACAGGCGAACCTGTCAAAAGCCTGTCATAGGACGATGAAAGCGGTCTGCTGAAGAGGTGTGATCGCGCATTTCGCCGCAATTGCTCCCCTAGATGTCAGGGCTCTTGAGAGCTGCAGTTTGGTCGTTGCCGTCAATCATCCGGTTCCGGCCAAAAGTACCCCATTTGGAAATCAACAAAAATCGAGCGTCATGACAAAATCGCAAAAATCATTCTCCAAGCTGAATCGTTACATCTGTGCCGGACTTGTTCTCGCCGTACTGGCGGTGCCGGCCGTTGCCGCTTCACTTAAGAGTATCATGGGCAGCATGGGCGATAACACGACTTCGGCCAAGGCGGTCCTTGCCAACTTCGACGGCAAAGCCGCCGAGCAGGTCCTGCGGCGCTACGCGGCGGATGCCGAGGCCGCCGACGCCATGTTTACCAACCCGGGCAGCGCCAAAGAGAAGGATCTCCATGCCCGCTTCAGCAAGATGGCCATGATTGCCAACACCGCGAGCCAGCAGGCGCAAGATAAAGCCTCGTTCCGCAAGGCATTCGCGGCGGTGGCAACCGAGTGCAAGTCCTGCCACGCGACTTACAAATAGCCGCTGCAAATTTCTCCGAACAGGACACTCCGTATGAGCGAACAAAGATCAGCCTATAAGCCTTACTCCCAGCCACCCGCCGAACATAGCGGCAAGACTTCATCCGCCAAGGGTGATGTCGTTCGTGCGTGGGACCTTCCCACGCGTCTGTTCAAATGGTCGCTCGTCGCTTTAATCCTGGTGGCCTGGGTCTCGAGCGGTTTCAACGATCCGGATATGACCGTTCACAAGGCGGCCGGTTACGGCGTTCTCGTGCTGGTGGTCTACCGCGCCCTTTGGGGTGTTTTCGGGAGTTCAACGGCTCGTTTTTCCGGTTTCGTGCGTTCTCCGGCCGCCGTATGGACTTACCTGAAGGCACTACGGCTAAACCGTGCGGGGCGCTATCTCGGCCACAATCCCGCGGGTGGTCT
This sequence comes from Rhizobium sp. 11_C7_N12_5, assembly GCF_051811145.1. NCBI lineage: Bacteria > Pseudomonadati > Pseudomonadota > Alphaproteobacteria > Hyphomicrobiales > Rhizobiaceae > Rhizobium > Rhizobium sp. 11_C7_N12_5. The sequence goes on along the minus strand of NZ_JBPWPY010000002.1, from coordinate 644,446 downwards.
GATGGTTATCGGTCTCATCGTCGTTTGCGGTGTGCAAGTTCTGCTTGGGATGTTCTCCAGCGACGGAGTGACCGCTTCAGGGCCATTTGCTGGACTGGTGGGTGATACGGTTTCCAGTTGGGCTGCTTCGATCCATGCTGCGTGGTTCTATTTCGCCATCCTTGCCTTGGCCGGGCTGCATATCGTCGCGAACTTCTACTACCAGTTCGTCAAGCGTGAAAACCTCATCGGCGCCATGATCACCGGCCGCAAAAGGCGCGAAGCCTATGTCGATCATAAGGAAGCGACGGGTGGATCTCTGCCTGTAGCGGCTGTCTGTCTTCTGACAGCCTTTGGCCTGGTTTATGGCACAGTGACGCTGTTTGGCGGCAGTTTCTTCGCCTCAATCTAGGATTTTGGCTGGTCAAACAGGAGGGTCGTGGCGGTGCGACGGCCAGGATCCACCTCAATCTCCATCCGCCCGCCATGCAGCGCCATGATCCGGCGCACAATCTCAAGGCCGATACCCATATGGTCGGCCTTGAGATCGCCAAACGGGGGCTCGGCTGGTGCGTCAAAAATACCAGCATCATCCTTGACCGTCAGACGCGGGCCAGGACCTGCAACGACTTCGATGGTGGTGCCATCAGGGGTATGTTTGGTGGCGTTTTCGATAAGGTTGCGCAGCGCGTCGGCAAGCAGCGGCGCATGGCCTTCGATTGAGCCCGCGCCTAAATTGCTATAGGCGATGGTATGATCGCGGTCGTAGACCAGGGGGGCGATATCGGCGACCACCCAATCGGCTAGCTTTGCCAGGTCGACCTGCTGGAACACCGCACGGTCAGCGCTTTCGAGCCGCCCTAGCGCCGTGATCTGACCGACAAAATCCGCCAGTGCATCCAGATCGGCTTCGATTTTTCGGGCTCGCGGATGTTCGATATTGCCAAGCTCCAGCTTCATCATCGCCAGCGGCGTGCGGATTTCATGCGCAACAGCCGTGGTGAACAGACGCTGCGACTTCATGAGCGCACCAATGCGCGCAAGGCTCCGGTTCACGGCAGCAGCAAGATCGGCAATTTCGCGGGGCATGCTGGTCTGGTTGATCAGATGGCTGGGGTCGAGTGGATCGAGATGGCCGGCCTCTTGCGCCGCTTTTGCAACGGGGCGCAGAGCCTGGCGGATTGACAATAAGGTGCCGCCGAGAACGAAAAACAGCATGATCGCCATCGGGGTGGCGAGATGATCCGCAAACTCACGCCCGATCACCGCCCACATGATGCCATCGCTGTCGTGCAGGATCGCGATCTCGACAAAAATCTTGTCTCCATGGATTTCATAGGTCTTGCCGCCGGCGACGGCGAGCGGTTTGCCGTCGCTCAGCATACGAGACCAGAGGTCCGGCGGATTGACCTCCTGCGGCAGAAGGTGATTGTCGCAGCGCGCATCGCAGTTTGTATAGAGAATCTGACCGGAGGGTGTGCGGATACGGGTGATATAGAAGCCACCCCGGATGCCGTAGCGGTGGAGGTCGTGCGGCAGCTTGTAGGGCGCCTCGTCATGGCGGCGTTCGAAACCCTTCGACAGCTCTGCGGTTTCACGTTCGATCATCAACGTCGCCAACTGCTTGTTGTCGAAATAATAATCGGCAAAGACGAGTGCGGCCTGGATCGCCATGGCGAGCGCCGCAAAAAGCGCGATGCGCAGCGTGATGATGCGGATCAGCGTTGGCGGCCGGACAGACCGATCAACCATCTTGCCGCTTTTCCCGCAGCAAATAGCCGATGCCGCGTATCGTTTCGATGCTGATGGGCAAATCGAACGGGGCGAGGCGGCGGCGCAAGCGCGAAATCGCCAGTTCCACAGCATTGGTCGAGATGTCGTCGCCAAATTCGGAGAGCTTACTTTCGATTATTTGCTTAGGAGTGACCCGACCGGCGTTTCGAAGCAGCAGTTCCAAAACGGACCGTTCGCGCGGTGCGACTGCGAGCGGTTCGCCACCTGCCGCCACGACACCATTTGTGGGATCGAAAGATAGGCCGCCGAGGACAATGGATTCAATGTAGTGCGGCGCTCTGCGGCGCAGAAGGGCGCGGCAGCGCGCGAGCAATTCGATGTGATTGAACGGTTTGACGAGATAGTCATCGGCGCCGCCATCGAGGGCCGCCACGCGATCCTCGATCGAACTGCGCGCGGTGACGACGAGGATGGGCGGGATAAAGCCGTCACGGCGTAGTTCCCGTATGAGATCCAAACCGTCGCCATCGGGTAAGCCCAAGTCCACCAAGAGCAGGTCATAGCTGACAGTTTGTGTTGCCAGGAGTGCGGCGCCAACCGTCGCCGCACTATCCAGGCGCCAACCGGCCCGATGGACACTTTCGGCCAGCAAATCGCGTAGACGCGCACTATCCTCGACTAGTAACAAGCGCATACGCACCTCGATCTGCAATCATAGTGGTCACGCACCGCAACAACACATTGTCAGCACTACTTCCCGCTGGACTAGCGTTCAATCGAGACTGGTGAACCATACGATTTGAACGGGATTTTGCAAGAACACCTAATGCGGATCGGACCCTGCGCGGCGGAAGCTGTTCGCTACCCCGCTTCCCTTTCGCGCACATGAATGCATCCCGATCTACGCTTGGCACGCCGCGCGATATCGCAATATGGACGCTTGACTGGCCGCCTTCCGGCAGGTCTCCGCGACCGACGCACCTTCATCCACTTGGCTCAGGATGAGGGCCTTTTGAGTGTCCGAAATCTGTGATGCCTCCGTCGTCTTCCGTTCCCTCCAATCCCTCGCGTTCGCGCTATTCCGCTTTTCTTGCATAAATCTAATGTCCAACAACCTGATTATCCATCTCCCGCTCGGTAAATATATGCAGCATCGCAACGACGAGGAATTCAAAGATGAAGGGATTTCCGGGTATTGGCTCCGGCCCAGGCATGGGTTTCGCAACCGCCGAGGGGTTTGCCAAAGAGGGCTTCCAGAGCCGGCTCGCTGCTCTCTCTTTCACTGCTGTCGGCATCGAAATGACAGCCGCCGTTGATGCCGCGGTTGTGTTCAACGTGGAGATAGACATGGATTATCGCAAAGTCGGCCCGAGCGGCACGATCGTCACCGCCTATTGTCTCGGTACGATGAAGGCGCTGAATCGGTCGGTGGATGAGGCATGACGGGACCGGGTGCGAATGCGCGGGTCTACCTCGCCTGCGGCGTGACGGCTGCTGGGCTTCGCTTGCGATGACTCGTCTTTTTTCCGCTTCGGCCACCCTGCAACAGAGTGTCCAGCGCGGCTCAAGATAGCTCGTGCCGAATTTGTCAGAACTGGCGGCTCATGTTTCTAATATTGGTCGCGTTGCCGAGCGCGCTGTTCCAGGGCAGCTTCAAACGCTTGAAATAACTTCTTCATCACCTGCCCTTTGTAGGGAAACAGCTCCGCCGAATCCATGCAATGGACGTACATCCCAACATCGGCCTCGAACACCAGCAGGCGGCCGTCGGGCAATTCGGCGCAGTCGATGGCAAAATAGTCCAGTCCGAAACACCGACCGAGTTCGGCGAAGGCGTTTGCGTGGCGGATAGCGAAGTCCTCGTCGAACCTCGTCATCCAGGCGGCTTCCTCAGCGCGCCTGTCCTCGAAATGCGACATGCCGGCGTTCTGGTAATGCACCATCCAATGCTCGGAGACAGCCATATGGCTGGCATAGGCATTGCCGTCGATAAAGGCTATGCGCTGCTTGCGGAACTTGCCGTCCTCGCTGCTGTAATCGATGAATGAAGCAATATAAAATAACGGGTCGGGATGCGCTTCCAAGAAGCCGAGCAACTGCCGGGGGTCAACGATCTTTTCCATGCCGTGGCCGGCATGGGTGTCGAGCGGGCGGACGATGAACGGGTAGCTGGCGATACCGGCGGCAGCCTCCGGGCCCAACACACCGTCGGCGATGTCCTGAAGCACGTTTCTGGGAATTCGCGCAATGGCTGGTGTCACGACGGCAACTGCTTCCCGGAGCGACTCGGCGACGCCGTCGCGAGACAAGCCCATGACAACGCGCGGCGCATTGTTCATTATTGGGCCGCGCCAGTCCCGCAGCAATCTTTCGAGATTGAGTAGCACAGGCAGATTGTCGGTCGATTCGGCAACGGCAACAAAGGCGATGTCATGGTTCGGGATGACATCGAGGTTGGGCGTATTGGCATCGACATAGTGGAGTAGGACGTTGACGTTTGATTCTTCCAGCAGGAGCTCGATCGGCGCGTTAGCCGTGAAGTCGCCTTTTGCGACGAAGACGAGGACGTTGAGGCCGGTGCCACGACCGAATGTCAGCCGGTAGGTCTTCGAAAGCCGAAGCGCAGCCCTTTGGGCGATCGCGGCCTCGCTTTTTTGGCCTACCGAATTCATAATGATCGACAGGTCAAACAAAGCTGCTGCATCGGAATGATCGGCCGTTACCCGGGCAAGGAGGTCGTTCCACAGGGGCACGATGTCACGACCCTCGTAGATCGAGCGGATAATTTTTGCCTTGCCAATGATGTCGACCATGCCTGGCGTTCTTGAGTCAAGCGTCGGCTCGTTCGGCAAGATTTCCATCATTCGCTTTAGCTCGCGGGAAATATTCTCCCGTCTATCCTATTGGCAAATCTCATAAACGCGCTGGTTCCTTTTGAGCATAACCAACTGACAGTCATGGCTATCACCCTTCACTGACGGGACACTGAACTCGGACCAGCTCTTCACGTTTCTGAAACCTGGTCTGCCGCTGAAAAGCGATCCTTTTTTAGGTATGGCTTATGGGCCTCAGGAGCGCATTGAAATGGCAGCGACATAAAGCGGAAGAGATCGTCACGAAGCTCCGTCAGCTCCATGCACTATGATCTGGGCTATATCGATTTGAGCCAGAGGACCTTGCAAACCATCGACAACTCGACCCAGGTCGATACTCGCCGTTCGGTTCACCAGACGACGGGATGCGATTGGCCTGTGTTGACGTTGACAAGTCCTGACGGCACCTCATCGCTCGGCGCGACGAATACCCAGCGCCAGGGCAGGCAAGTCAGGGTGGCGAATATCAGCGTTTCCGGAAAGCCCGGTTTCCAGATCTTGGTAGCGGAAGGCTCGTACATCCACTCGATCTTTTCCGCGGCTGAGTATAGCTGCTGCATTTCTCGATCAAGTTCCTCGGCCGAGCGCGCCGTCATCAGGCCGCCGATCTCGTAGCAAACCTCTGCTACGATCTCACCCCGATGCACCAGCACCCATCCGCCGGCTATTTCCTGCAGGTGATTTACGGCCATCGCCATCGCACGGTCGGAGGAGCCCACCGTCCAGACATTGTGTGAATCATGGGCGACGGAGCAAGCAAGCGCAGTGTCCGGATCCGCCGGACCGCAGCCCAGCCAGAACATCGATGCCAGCTTTCCGTTGCCGCTATAGCGGTCGATGATTGCGAATTTCGTAATCTTCCGCGCCGTGTCCCGCTGGACCTCACCGTTTTCAACCTTCAGTTCCGTGGTCAGAAAGTCCTGATTCCAGTGAAAGGGGCGCAGGAGGGCGGCTTGTACGCTGTGGCGGTCGCTGGGAGCCCGAACGGCAAAATCCGCCGCAGTCAGGAGGCGTCCGATGTTCAGCGTTTCGCTCGCCCATTCCGGCCAGGAAATGTCGGGTTGCGGTCCGAGATATTGCTTGCCTTCGGAAACGAGCAAGCCGTCTGCGTAAACGGCTGAGATGGAAACGGACCCCACATCGTCGAGCAGCACGAGATCCGCATAGCGGCCGGGTGTAATGCTGCCCACCCATGCGTCGATGCGCATATGTCTGGCCGGATTGAGCGTGACGCATTGAATGGCGGTTTCGGGCGGGACGCCGTGCTCGATCGCGGACCGAAGATTGTAGTCGCTCGCGCCTATTCTCAGCGTTTCCGAGGCGCTGCGGTCATCCGTGGTAAAGGCGATATTGCACCAATCGGGAAGGCCGCGCTCAAGGAGGCCCGGCAAGACCTCGGGGAAATTATAGGGGCGGATCTCAATGAAGATGCCACGGTTTATTTTCTCCCAGCCGTCCTCGAAACTCCAGATCTCGTGGTCGGAAGAGATGCCGGACGCGGCGAAGGCACTGGTTTCATGCGCCTCGACAAGACCTGCACCATGCCCCTCGACAACGCCGCGCTGTTCGACCGTTGCGCGGATCATTCCCCATATCCGCTCATAGGCGGGGTTTTGCGGATCCCAGACCGCCGGCCAATCCATGACCTCGTCGAGACTGACCACGGACAGGTCTTCCGTCAGGAAACCGCGCTGCTCCTCATAGCCGTAATGGCCGCCGGTGCTCTCCCATCCGCTCGGAGGCACTGCGGAGCCGGGCTGGATGAAGACCTTGTGTGGTACGCCATGGCTGCGGGCCGTCTTCCAGAATGCCGTATTGTTGGGGCCGTCGACATTTGCGAATTCGTGGCTCGCCTCGCATGTCCAGGTGTTGCCTCTCGGCAGGACAAGGGCTGCCTCATATTCGGGCGTCAGGTGCGTGCTTTCGATGTGCTTGTGCACTTCGCCGAAGCCGGGAACGGCCGACAGGTCCGGATAGTGTACTCGGCCGGCAACCTCTCCCTTGTATTGGCCGGCAGGGCCGACCCAGGCGATGCGCCGTCCCTTGACGACGATCTCCTGGTCAAGAGCCCACATGCGCGTATGAACATTCAGCAGGCGGCCCACGCGGATCGCCAGATCCGCCGGTCTTTTGCCCAAGGCCACCAGGACGAGATCCTGGCGGATGGCGATATCGTCCTTTGCGCTGAGGATGAGGTCGTTTGGAAGGCTCATCGTGCGCGCTCCTTAAAAAGCCCGATGGGCGATAATGATGTAGATGATGAAGATGACATCGAGGGTTACGAGCATCGCGGTGAGTTTCTGCCACTGACGCGTCGCCAGAACGATCAGCGAGTAGACGAAGCAACCGATCGCCAATCCCATCATCAGATCGGTGGTTACGACCGTGATCAGGAGGATCAGGATAGGCGGAATGGCATTCTCCGGCCGCGACGTGTCCAGGTCGCGAATGCCTTCCATCATCAGAACGCCGACCATCACCAGGGCCGGAGCCGTCGCCTGGGCCGGAATGATGCCGATGAGCGGCCAGAAGAAAAGCGAGACGCCGAAGAGAACTGCGACGACGATGCCGGTCAGGCCCGTACGGCCGCCTGCTTCGACGCCCGCCGCCGATTCCACGTAAGCCACGACGGTCGATGTGCCTAAAGCAGCACCGATAATCGAGGCAAAGCCGTCAGCGGCGTAGGCCTGCCGGGCGCTCGGAATGTTGCCGTCCTCATCCATGATCTTGCCGCGGCGCGTCACACCGATCAGCGTGGCTGTCGCGGAGAAGAAATCGGATATGAAGAAGTAGAGCGTGATCGGCAGAACGAGCCAGAAGTGCGTGAAAAACTCATGGAAATCGAAGGCGAAGAAAAGCTCTTTCGGGATGATCGGAAAATCGATGATGCGATCGGGAAAGGCGGTCAGTGGCGCTCCATGCGCTGTGATGAACAGGCCGATCACACTCAGAGCGGCGATAGAGATCAGGAAGGCGGCCGGTATCCGCAATGCGAGCAGCATCGGCGTCGCCAGCACGCCGACGAGCGACAGCATGACGGCCGGTTCGGCGATATTGCCGAAGGAAAGACGGTCGTGGGCCAGAGACACCAAGCCGGCGTTCTTGAGGCCGAGATAGGCGATGAAAAGACCGAGGCCGCATTGTATGCCCAGCCGGATCGGCTCGGGAAAACCGCGGACAATCCGCTCGCGCCATCGGGTGAGCGACAGGATCGTAAACAGGATCCCGCCGATCAGGACCATGGTGAAGGCGGTCTGGTAGGATACTCCCATCTGCAGCACGACAACTTGTGCGAAGATCACGTTGGATCCCATACCCGGGGCGAGCGCGATCGGCAGGTTGGCCCAAAGCGCCATGATCAAGGTTCCCACCATCGAAGCGAGGGCCGTGGCGATGATGAGCGAATGCATATTCATGCCCGCGGCCGACAGGATCGCCGGATTGACCACGATGATGTAGCTCATCGCGCCGAAGGTCGTGAGACCGGCTACGACCTCGCGCGATATCGACGAATTCCGCTCCTCGATGCGAAAATATCGATTGAGGGCCGATAGTTTTGAGCCCTCCTGATCCGAAAAAACATTGCCTGTCATTACCTATCGTTCCCCTGCTTTTGACGTCGCGTTGGCAGCTTTTTGCTGTCTATCGAGCGCGATGAAACTGGATATCGTCATGAAAAGGCGGGCGCCATGACTGCGGCTTCGTGAAGTTGATTGGAACTCAGGAAGATATGCGCATTCGGACACCCGAGAGGCTTCGGTCGCTGCGTAGGGATTACTTTTGAGCGTGGCACGAATGCCCTAACCGCAGTGAGACAGGCGGGTTAGCGTTCACATAGAATGCGATGAGTTAGGCACGAATATTGCTTGTTATCGACATGGAACGCCGTCGCAAACTGGCAAAGGCCGAGGTTCTCACACCAACCCGCAGCCGACCGAGTGCAATTGGGTTCTACGCATCGGATGCGGGCTGTTCTGGAGGAAGGATCGAGTTATGGAGATTTTGAGTCGAGACTATAATTTTCACTTTCATAAGGCGACAAGCGACAACAATCCTGCCGGCACCTATTTCGGCGAACCACGTGTCGAGGTGTCGCTCATTATGAAGGGGTCGGTGCGGTTCATCGTCGACGGCCGTGTGCGTGTTGTGCATGCGCCCTGCGCCACATTGCAGGCGTATCACGTCGATCTCCACGCGCTATCGAACACCGACCAAAAGGTTCAGACAATGTGGTGCCACTTCTCCCCGGATGCGCTGTCGGAGGACGACTGGTCGGTACTGGAAAATTTGCCGGCCGCCCAGCCGATTCCTCCCTTGATGCCATCGCTCTTTGCCGGCGCTCTCTCCTTGCAGCAGGAATCCGATTCCCCGCCCGAGCATGATGTCACCAACCACATGCGCAATTCGCTCGGCCGGACGATCCTTGCGGAATATATCCGAGGCACCCAGCTTGCGGGGCGAACGAGGCCATTGCCGAAGGCGGTTAGCGTGGCAAAAAAGGCGCTCGACAGTGAATATTCACGATCGTGGACGGTTGCAAAGCTCGCGAGCCTCGCCGGGACAAACGCGAACTACCTCATTCATCTTTTCAAGACGTATCTCGGCGTGCCGCCGATGCATTATTTGTGGGAGAGAAGACTGGATGCGGGTATCCACATGCTGCAGTCCACCAGCCTGACAATCGACGAGATATCCCATCGCTGCGGATTCCGGAGCCCGGCGCATTTTTCACGACGGGTCAAGGACAGGAACGGCGCTCCACCAAGCCGTTTCCGATAGTGGCGGCATTCTCTTGCATTCGGCTTTCTGCAAGCAACAGCTTGCGACAAGGCATGGGCGGCTCAGCTATCCGGCGCCGCGAGGGGACACAGGGAGAAGGATGCCGCTCAGCGGATCACCCTATTGCCGCGGCGTCGCCGCCGGCTTCACGCGCGGCTCCCTTTGCATATGAAAATTCACCCCGGCGTACGGCGGATCGCATGCTCCGGGCGTGACATCGTTGTCGACGGCGGGGCATGCCGATGGCCGCTGCTTCCTGTCAGGACGTCGTCTCGACCGGAATACCGATGCCAACAAGCGCCTCGCCGGCGTTCACAGCCAGGGTGGTGAGTTGGTAAAGGACTTCGCCTGGCTTTTCGGCCACGATTGTCGCCAGCACGGTCCCGAACACGTCGCGAATTTCGCCGAGTCTGTCGCCGATGGCGATTGGATCGGACAGGCGTTTCGCGCTGTACCAAAGGCCGGACACGGGTGCGAGCGGCACGCTCATCGTCATGAGCCGCGGGGCAATGACTGGGTTGGTGGCGCCTTCGGTCATGTGCATGTGATGCATAATGCGCCCGATTCCATCCATCATGGCGGTAACGCTGGCCTCGTCCCAAAGACCGTTGCAGCCGATCTCGACAAGCACGCTCGGTATGCCAAGCGCGCCGGCCGCGCTGATCGTGTTGCTCTTCGATTGCGATCCAACCGAAATCGGCAGGCCGAAGGCAGCGGCCAGCGCTTCGGACGGCGCGTGGCCGCCGGGATAGATCGTGAAAGGCGTCAGGCTCTCGCTCATGTCACCGCCGTGCAGGTCGAGATAGGCGTCCGCCTTCGGGAATACCTCGGTCACGAGCCAGTGTGCAAGCCGCTGGCCCGCGCTGCCGTCCGGCTGTCCGGGAAACATGCGGTTCAGGTTGTTGCCGTCTTCCGGCATCACGTAGATGCTGCGCGCCCGGAACCCCGTGACATTGAGAATCGGGAGAACAAGAAGGGTCCCGCAGAGCTTCTGCGGGTCCGTATGCATCAGACGGACAGCAGCCTCGATTGAACAATATTCCGAAGCGTGCACGCCTGCAGTGACGATGAGGCACGGTCCCGGCTTAGCCCCTTCAACAAGGCCGAAGGGAATCTCGATCTCGGGTATCGGACGCAGGAATCCCTGCTCGATGCGTGGGCGCCCGGTCTTAAGTTCAGGTAGGTTTTGCATGCTGGTCTCCTAGCTGGCGGATATGCAGAAATCGATGAGGTGACGGCAGCCTGACGGCGATAGCGGCGGCCCGGCTTGAAGGAATTTTGTCATCCTGGAAGGGCTCTCATTTGTTATAGTTTTATATAACGATTATGTATCAATTGCTGATCTGTCAACGCACGCGACCAAAGAAACATAGCGCGCGCACGCACGCTGTGTTTCTGGATGCTTCGTCATTGACGCGCCTAATATTGTTCTATTACTGTGTAACAATGAAAACGCAGAATCCAATCCGCCTCGTGCTCGACCGCGCCCTGCCGGTGCCCCTCGGCGTCCAATTGCGGGGCTTGATTCAATGGGGAATTTCGTCTGGCGACCTGAAACCGGGCGACCGCCTTCCGTCCGTCCGCGATCTGGCGGACGAGACCGGCGTGGCACCGATGACGATCGTCCAGGTCTACCGCGAGATAAAAGAGGCCGGACTCATCGAGGGGCGGGTGGGCTCTGGCACGTTCGTCGCTCGCCCCGCGGACCCAATCGACCAGCGCCTCCAGGACTTTCACAGGCGTGTGGACGCAGTCCTGGATCAGGGCCTGGCTCTGGGCCTGAGCAACAGCGACATCGCAGGACTGATCGCGACGCGCTTGACCGCGAGGAGCGCCGGCGGGAGAACCTGGCAGCTGGTGATGGTCGGCAACTTTGCCCATACTACCGCAGCCTATGCTCGAGTGGCCACCTCGATACTCGGATCGGGCGTGATGATCGAGCCTGTCACCTTCGACGCACTCACCAAGGACGAAGGCGCGCTTCACCGGGCCGCCGCTGCCGACTTTGTCGTGGCCTCGCTCGTGCTCCAGCGGGAGGTGTCTGCTCTGCTTCCGGGGCAGCGCGTCGTCGCGATCGGCCTGATCCCATCAGAGGATACGCGCCGCGCGCTCGCGTCGATCGATCCCCGCGCCCGGGTTATCGCCGTGTCGCTCTTCCCGGACTTTCTGCCGATTTTGAGCTCCGGCGTCCGCCGGTTCGCACCTCATGTCGCAGTGCTCAATGCGGCGATGGTCGACAGCGATGAGTTGGGGGCGGCGCTCACTGACAACGACGTCGTTGTCTATTCTTCCGGTGCCGAAGCCGTCTTGGAGCTGCTTCCACCAGGCATGCCCGCCATCGAATATCGCCACACCCCCGACCCCGGCGACATCGAGCGGCTTCTTCGCCCCCTGCTCGAAGGCGCTGGCCCCATCGCTCGTCCCCGTACTTCCGGAAAGGAACCCGAAAGCCATGCCGACTGACGTCGAAGCAGTTTCCGACACCCCAGGCTTCCCCAGCGAAGTGGATGTCGTCGTGATCGGAGCAGGTATCGTTGGCGTATCCACTGCCTATGAGCTTGCCCGCAAGGGAGTGTCCGTGGCGCTGATCGACAAGGGTATCGTCGGCGGCGAGCAATCGAGCCGCAATTGGGGATGGGTCCGGCAGCAGAACCGCGACCCGTATGAGTTGGCGCTGGCCATGTACAGCTTACAGCGATGGGAGCAGCTCGGTCCAGAGCTCGGCCGCGACCTCGGTTTCCGCCGTGCCGGCATCCTATACTGCACCCGCCATCAGGCCGACCTGGATCGCTGGGAGAAATGGGGCGCAGCGGCGCGGGAACAGGGATTCCACAGCCAAATCCTCACCGCGTCCGAAATGAAGAAGCGCTCGCCCCTCAGCAGTTCGTCCTGGCTCGGAGGCGTGTGGTCGCCAACCGATGGCAAGGCCGAGCCAAGCTTGGCCGCTCCAGCCATCGCCGAAGGCGCCAAGCAGATCGGCGTCTCGCTGCATCAGAATTGCGCCGCTCGCGGCCTGGAGATTACCAACGGGCGAGTGGCAGGGGTTTGGACCGAACACGGCCTGATCAAGGCGAGCGCGGTTGTTTGCGCCGGTGGTGCCTGGACCTCCCGCTTCTGCCGCCATCACGGTATCGATCTTCCGGCCGCAAACATTGGCGGCACGGCCTTGCAGACGACGGCTGCTCCCGATGTCCTCGGTGCGGGCTGCGCCCACGTTTCGGATCTGGCACTGCGGCGACGCATCGATGGAACCTATACGCTTGCCATTCCTGGCCGCGGGACGGTCAGCATCGCTCCACAAGGCATGCGCTACGCTACCAAATTCTATCAGATGTATCGCAGCAAGATCGCAAAGAAACTCAAATATAGGCTCAATGGCAGTTTCTGGAATGGCCCCGAGGCTTGGGGCGGCTGGGACAATGATCAGGTATCGCCGTTCGAGAAAATACGGATCCTGGACCCGGCGCCGGACGCCCAACTGGTCAAGCAAGCCTTGATAACTGCCGTAAAGGAGTTTCCGGCTCTTGGAGGCATCGGTGTAGCTCGCTCCTGGGGCGGAATGATCGATACGTCGCCGGATCTGATCCCGGTCATATCGAAGGTCGACAAGGTGGCCGGCCTCGTCATCGCTTCCAGTTTCAGTGGCCACGGCTTCGGCATCGGACCAGGCGCCGGACGCCTCGCAAGCGAATTGGCTCTTGACGAAGACCCTTTCGTCGATCCGGCGCCCTACAGATTAAGCCGTTTCAGTGACGGCTCGGCTATCCGACCAGCTGAGATGATGTGAGCCGTTCACCGATCGCGCGATGATAAGGTGCTGCCGATCGGGCATCGGATCCACGGTGAATTTGATGGGAACGCCGCCGAAGTCATTATCGAACATACAGACGCTGGGCAGGCCCAAGACAAAACAACCGGTGGTGCCGCTTAAGGGCAAAGGTCTGGTCTTCGCCCAACCAACACCGATTGCGAGATCGAATTTCGTGGTTGGACCAACGCCGGCAATCTGCGCCGCCCGTCGTATAAGGGTCTATGTGCGGTTCAGAATCCGGCTTCCGTCCATGTAAAGCCGGACGCTCACGCCCCGCCAGGCCAACCCGCCCTGACGGCAAGCACGCTCCCCGGCCCGTGCACGGCGGCAAAGAACAGACCGGCTACAAAGGTAAAGTGGTCGACGAAGAAGCCGAACTCCGCCTGGTTGCCGGCCCAGTGCGACGGGCCATGGAATGAGAATCCGAGGAAGATCACATAAACGGCAGCAACGATCGCCGCCGGGGTGAAGAAGGCGCCAGTCAAGAAGGCAATGACTAGCAGCACTTCGAGGATCGCTGCACACCAGGCCAACAACGGCGAGAACGGGAAGCCGGCGGCGGCGATATAGCTGGCAGTGGCGCCCATATCCATGAATTTGAATGAGACGGCCATCATAAAGACGGCAGCGAAGATTAGGCGGGCGATGAGAATGGCGGCGGTCTGCCAAGCCGATTGAGCGTTTTCCACGATATCCCTCCGGGTTGAAGCGTTTAATGCTCCAAGGACGGCCAACAGAAGGGGGTTCCGACAGAGGCCGGGAAAATTTTTGCCGGGAGCGATCGCCTGCACCGGGGGAGCCCATCTTCACGTCATCTGCCGCTATGGAAAAGACCGCGCCGAAAACAGAGGCCTGCGTGATTTCATTCTCAGATGCAGAGGCGCTGCCATCTCCTTCCAGTTGGAAGGTTACCGTCCGTTTAGAAGAGGTTGGGGTCTGGTCAGTGGCCGCATCAGCCGCATGATGCCGAAGAACGCTGCAACGGCGACAGTGCCGAGTACGGCGGCGACAGACAGAGACCAGGATACGCCGATGTTTTCCATCATGAACGCCAGAATAAACGGTGCGGTCGATGAGATCATCAGACGAATGGCTAAGACTTGTCCCTGCCGCTTTCCGTAGCCCTCACTTCCAAATAGTGCCAGTGGCAAAGTCCCCTGCACGATGCTGTTCAGCCCCGACCCAAGACCGAAGACGACGGCAAACGCCAGTGCGCCCAGCACCGACGGCGCAGTGACTATCAAAACGACAAGAGCTGCCGGCAACAACACAGCGGAGATAAGCGCGAGCGTCAGTTGCGATAGACCACCCCCGAAGACCATGTTGGTGAAGCGGCTCAGCACCTGCGACGGGCCAAAAAGCATGCCGACCATCACGGCCATGGCTCCAAGCCCAAGTCCGGACAGCACGGGAACCATATGGACCAGCAGTGCTGCGTTGACGAAGCTCTCCAAGGCAAACCCCATGACCATCAGGATGAAGGCCGGCGTCCGGATCGACGGCGGAAGGCTTGGTTCGACATGCCTTGGCGCTTCGTTCTTCTCGCGTTTGCGGATTTCGCTGACGCTGTGCGACAACCACGCATGAATGGGAAGGCAGACCAGAAGATTGATCGCCGCGAAGATCAGATAGACGTTTTGCCAGGAGAGATGCGTATGCAACGCCGTCGTGATCGGCCAGAAGATCGTCGAAGCAAAGCCGGCGATCAGCGTCAGATAGGTAATGCTGCGCTGGGCAACCTTCGGCCTGATCTGGACGAGCAATGCGAAAGCCGCCCCATATTGCACCAGGTTGGATGCAGTCTCGATCGCGATCAGCGCGGCAACGAAGGCGACCTTGCCGGGAGCAAACGCGCAGGCGGCAAGCGCCGCAGCCGCGATCGCCGAGCCGGCCGTCATGATCCTGCCGGCGCCAAAGCGATCGATCCACTTGCCCATCGTTGGCGCGGCGAGACCGCCGATCAGGAGAGCCGCTGATAGCGCACCAAAAATCCATTCCGACGACCAGTTCAAATCCCGCGCCATATCCGGCGCGAGGATGCTGAAGCTGTAATAGAGCGTTCCGTAGCCGATGATCTGCGTGAGACCGAGGGCGAGGATTACGGCGATGGGTGGCCGTTCGTTGCTGGTGGTCATAGGGATTTCAGACTCACACGCTGCTCGAGCTTTTCTGCTTCTTCCTTCCGCTCGCTGTAACGATCGGTGAGGTAATCTGATGCGTCACGCGTCAGCCAGGTGAATTTGACCAGTTCCTCGCAGACGTCGACGACCCTGTCGTAAAAGGAGGATGGTTTCATCCGGCCGTCGGCGTCGAACTCCTGGAAGGCCTTGGCGACCGACGATTGGTTCGGGATGGTGATCATCCGCATCCAGCGCCCGAGAATCCGCAACTGATTGACGGCGTTAAACGATTGTGAGCCACCCGACACCTGCATCACTGCCAGCGTCTTGCCCTGCGTTGGCCGCACGGAGCCGACCGAGAGCGGTATCCAGTCGATCTGTGCCTTCATGATGCCAGTCATCGCACCATGGCGTTCCGGGCTGACCCAGACCTGACCCTCGGACCATGCTGACAACTCGCGCAGTTCCTGCACCTTCGGATGGCTGACCGGCGCGCCGTCGGGTAGCGGCAGACCTTCCGGATTGAATATCCGCACCTCGCAGCCGAAGTGCTCGAGCAACCGGCCGGCCTCATGCGCGAGGAAACGGCTGTAGGAGATGGCGCGCAGCGAGCCGTAGAGGATCAGGATGCGGGGCTTGTGCGTGGAGAACGGCGGCCGCAACGTCTCCAAGTCAATGTGGCACAGATGTGCCGGCGAAGCGGCTGGCAGATCAGACAATGCGCTTGCCCTCGGCATCGAGCACCTTCTCGCCGTCTTCCTTGGTGAAGGCGCCCTTGTGCGTTTCCGGCAGGATCTCGAGCACGACCTCCGATGGCCTGGACAGGCGCGTGCCGAGCGGTGTGATCACGAACGGCCGGTTGATCAGGATCGGGTCTTTCAACATTGCATCGAGCAGCTGATCGTCGGTCAAGGCAGGATTGTCGAGACCGAGCTCGGCGTAGGGCGTATCCTTCTGACGAATGGCTTCACGCACGCTGAGACGTGCGTCGGCGATCATCTTGGCGAGCTCTTCACGCGATGGCGGCGTCTTGAGATATTCAATGACGGTCGGGTCGATGCCAGCATTACGGATCATCGCCAACGTATTGCGCGAGGTGCCGCAGGCCGGATTGTGATAGATGGTGACGTTCATAGCTTTGCCTCTGACGATACGGTTGATGACGCACGTGGCTGCAGCAGCCAAGTGAACAGGATAAGGGCTGCGACCGCGCCGGCGATCTCCGCCACCCAGAAGCCCGGAAGATCGACCGGGCGAATGCCGGAGAAGGTATTGGTCAGCGAGCGGGCCAAGGCCACTGCCGGATTGGCGAAAGAGGTCGAGGCGGTGAACCAGTAGGCGGCGGTGATGTAAAGTCCGACCAACCACGGCACCGCCTTCTGTTCGAACTTGATGCCGGCAAGGATGGTCGCCACCAGCCCGAAGGTTGCAACACCTTCCGAGAACCATTGCGCGCCACCGGTGCGAACTCTGCTCGACAGCTCGATCAGCGGCAGGTCGAACATCAGATGCGCAGCCAGCGTGCCGACCACTCCTCCAGCAACCTGTGCCAGGACATACCCGCCAAAATCGCGCTTCGGCAGTACGCGCGACATTGCGAAGACCAGCGATACCGCCGGATTGAAGTGGGCGCCGGAGATCGGTCCGAGCACGGTGATCAGCACGACGAGGATGGCGCCTGTCGCCAAAGTGTTGCCGAGTAGCGCGAGCCCTACGTCCTGTGTCAGCGACGTTGCCATGATGCCCGATCCGACCACGGTCGCGACCAGCATCGCGGTGCCAAGGGTCTCGGCGACCAACCGGCGCGTCAGATCGAACCCGGCCATCAGTTTGCCTCGGCCTGCTTTTGGCTGGCGCCTTCCATCGCGCCGATCTGACGCAGGTGCGTTTCCAATGCGAGCTTGTCGATCGTAGCGAGCGGCAGGTTCACGAACAGCGATATACGGTTTTTCAGATATCTTGCGGCCTGAGCAAAGGCACGAGCCTTCTCGACTTCGTTGCCTTCGACGGCGGCGGGATCCTCGATTCCCCAGTGGGCAGTCATCGGATGGCCGATCCAGACCGGGCAGGCCTCGCCGGCGGCGCTGTCGCAGACCGTGAAGATGAAGTCCATTTCCGGTGCGCCCGGCTTGGCGAACTCGTCCCAGCCCTTCGAACGGAAGCCCGTAGACGGATAGCCCAGTGCTTCGAGTTCCTTCAATGCGTGCGGATTGACCTCGCCCTTCGGCTGGCTGCCGGCCGAATAGGCCTTGAAACGGCCCTTCCCTTCGGTGTTGAGGATCGACTCCGCCAGGATCGAGCGGGCGGAATTGCCGGTGCAGAGAAAGAGAACATTGTAAACGCGGTCGGTGGTCATCGCAGTTTCTCCTCCATTTTAGGAGTGCAGCAGGCCGCGACCTCCGCGGCGGGTGCACAAATTTCCGGGTGACCGGAGCAGCAATCTTCCATCAGGAAGCGGACCAGGCCGCCCAGGGATTCATAGTGGGCGGTGTAGATGATCGAGCGGGATTGTCGTTGCGCGGCAATCAACCCGGAATGCTCGAGCTCCTTGAGATGGAAGGAGATGTTCGACGGGGAGACCTCGACCTTCTCGGCCAAGGCGCCGGCAGCCATGCCCTCCGGACCGGCAACAACGAGCAGGCGCACGATCTGCAGGCGGGTTTCCTGAGAAAGGGCGGCGAAGGCGCCGAGGGCTTGACGCTGGTCCATATTTCAATCATCCTTGAATCATTGAAACGAGGAATACCGCAAATGAATGCGATCGACAACTCGAAAATTCAGCGCACCGATATCAGCCTTGGTTTGCTTCTCGAAACGCTGGCGACAGCGAAGGATCTGCCACTGGTGTTCCACTACGACGGTCGGTCTGTGAAGGGTGGCTATCATGTGACCGAGGTCAAAGCCGGCCAGTTCGCCGCGCTCGACTGCGGCGCCAACCCGGAAGCCTGGACGGAGATTTTCGTGCAGCTTTGGGATATTGACGAGGATGATCGCACCCATATGCCGGCCGGCAAGTTCGCGGCGATCATTCGCAAAGTGTCCGAACATGTGAAACTCGACGGCTCGGCCAAGCTGACCTTTGAGGTGAGCGATGGCGTGCAGCCGATGCAGCTTTACCAGGCAGCCTACCCTAACCTTCGCGCCGGTCAGGTCCATATCGAGCTTGCGGCACGGCCGGCAAGCTGCAAGCCCCGCGATCGCTGGCTTGCTGAGGAAACTGGAAAAGGCGTTAGCTGCTGCGGTCCTTCATCGCAAAAGAGCGCCTGCTGCGGATAAAAGTGAGAAAGACCGTATCGACGGAGCCCAGCTTATGCTCTTGCCCTCAGGGTATCGGTCGTCCCATCGCTTTAATTGGAAGGTCGACAGCCCAGTGTGAATGCCGAGAGCCCAACGAAATTGCGCTCGATTTAGATCCGAGTTTATACAGACGCCTGTACTTGTTTAAAGGCTGCTCATTTCGTGACGTAGGGGAATCTATGTTGAAATAAGCAAAGGTTGGAGGACCGGACCTCATGCATCAGCCCCGCATTGCCATCATTCTCGATGAGAACACGAGCACAGGCGGCACCCGCTACGAAGCGGCGAAGGGATATTTTCAGGCTATTCGGGATGCGGGAGGCCTACCTTTCGGCATCCCCTATCTGCCTGAAGTCGTGGATGTTGTTTTGAACGAGTTTGATGGCCTGGTGTCTGTGGGCGGCCGGTTCGCTTATCCCGACGATTGGTATATCCCCGGCGAAGTCTCCAAAGCCCCACCATCGGAACGCCTCGATGTCGAAAGAGCCATGGTTGAGGGCTACCTTGAGAGGAACAAGCCCGTCCTCGGCATTTGCGCGGGTATGCAGATGCTTGCCTGCCTGAGCGGATGTCGCCTCACACCCGACCTACGCGCATCCGTTCCTGCTGCGTCCGAGCACGACAAGCGAGGGCAACTGCATTTCGTCGATATCCTTCCAGGCTCGCGGCTGGCGGACATTATCGGCACGCTGCGCATTGAGGTGAACACTTTTCACCGCGAAGCGGTCGTGCAACTTTCGCCCGCCGTGATTGCGAGTGCCTGCGCAGAAGACGGTATCGTGGAGGCCATCGAAATCGTATCCAACGCGTTTGCGATTGGCCTTCAATGGCACCAGGAGCTATTTGCCGGAACGGACCATCCGGGAAACCGCGTTTTTCGTGGCTTCGTAGACGCGGCCTCATAAACTGTGGCCGCATCAACGGTTGAGACTGACGCTTTTTGCAACCGCTTGCTGGGCTTCCGCCACATAGCCGATCAAAAGTTCACGGCGCCTTGTAGGCGCCGTGAATATTTTCGTGTCGTTCGAGACTAATCGCACCGCAATCGCTGTGCGATTGGATTAGGCGGCGTGATAAGCCGCAATGACGGCTGCTACCTGATCAGTGTTCATAGCCTGCAGCTGTGTTGTCGTGATCGCTTGCAACTGACCGCTCGACAAGCTTCCGATATCCGTCGTCGACAGACCGGCAAGGGCTGTGGTGGTGATAGCCGCGATATCATCGGTTGAGAAGACCGCAATATCGGCCGTCGACAGCGCACCTATCTGACTTGAAGTCAAGGCTGCGGTCTGTGTCGAGCTCAAAGCCTCGACCTGTGTCGAGCTCAGTGCGCCGACCTGTGCGGTGGACAGACCCGTCACAGACTTTGTGCTGAGAGCACCAATCTGCGTGGTCGAAAGACCGGCGACGTTGTCCGTGGTCAGAGCGCCGACCTGGGCAGCGCTGAGAGTGCCAACCTGAGAGGTGCTGAGCGCACCGACCTGGGTCGAGGTCAGAGCATGGATCTGCGTGGTCTTGAGCGTCGCGACCTGAGCCGTCGTCAAGGCAGCAGCCTGATCAGACGATAGTGTCGCAACGTTGGTCTCCGACAGTCCTCCGAGAGCGGCGGTGTTGATGGCGGCGATATCCGCCGTCGACAGACCAGCGAGTTCTGCGCTGCTCAAGGCACCGATCTGAGTGGAGTTCAGGGCACCGACCTGAGCCGTGCCGAGTGCCGCGACATTGGCCGAGCCGAGTGCGCCGACCTGAGCGGTGGTGAGACCGGTGATCGACTTGGCGCTGAGGGCCGCGGCCTGCGTGGTCGACAGGCCCGCAACATTGTCCGTGGTCAGAGCACCGACCTGGGTCGAACTGAAAGCTCCAACCTGCGAGGTGCTGAGCGCACCGACCTGCGTCGAGGTCAGAGCGTGGATCTGCGTGGTCTTGAGCGTCGCGACCTGAGCCGTGGTCAAAGCGGCAGCCTGATCAGACGACAGGGCTGCGACATTGGCCTCCGACAGTCCTCCGAGAGCGGCGGTGTTGATGGCGGCGATATCCGCCGTCGACAGACCAGCGAGTTCTGCGCTGCTCAAGGCACCGATCTGAGTGGAGTTCAGGGCACCGACCTGAGCCGTGGAGAGTGCCGCGACATTGGCCGAGCCGAGTACACCGACCTGAGCGGTGGTGAGACCGGTGATCGACTTGGCGCTAAGCGCTGCGGCCTGCGTGGTCGACAGGCCCGCAACATTGTCCGTGGTCAAGGCCCCGACCTGGGCAGCGCTGAGAGTGCCGACCTGCGAGGTGCTGAGCGCACCGACCTGGGTCGACGTCAGAGCATGGATCTGCGTGGTCTTGAGCGTCGCGACCTGAGCCGTGGTCAAGGCGGCAGCCTGATCAGACGACAGGGCTGCGACATTGGTCTCCGACAGTCCTCCGAGAGCGGCGGTGTTGATGGCGGCGATATCCGCCGTCGACAGACCAGCAAGCTCAGCGCTGCTCAAGGCACCGATCTGAGTGGAGTTCAGGGCACCGACCTGAGCCGTGCTGAGTGCCGCGACATTGGCCGAGCCGAGTGCGCCGACCTGAGCGGTGGTAAGACCGGTGATCGACTTGGCGCTAAGCGCTGCGGCCTGCGTGGTCGACAGTCCGGCGACATTGTCCGTGGTCAGAGCACCGACCTGGGTTGCGCTGAAAGCTCCAACCTGAGAGGTGCTGAGCGCACCGACCTGGGTCGAGGTCAGGGCGTTGACCTGCGTGGTCTTGAGTGTCGCGACCTGAGCCGTGGTCAAGGCGGCAGCCTGATCAGACGACAGGGCCGCGACATTGGCCGTCGACAGACCGGCAAGCGCCGCGGTGTTGATCGCTGCGATGTCGGCGGTCGAGAAGGTAGCGATGTCAGCCGTCGACAAGGCCCCGATTTGTGCGGAGTTCAACGAACCGACAAGCGTGGGGCTCAAAGCCTCGACCTGTGTCGAGCTTAGGGCACCGACCTGAGCGGTCGACAGACCGGTCACGGACTTTGAGGTGAGAGCACCAATCTGCGTGGTCGAAAGACCGGCGACGTTGTCCGTGGTCAGAGCGCCGACCTGGGCAGCGCTGAGAGTGCCAACCTGAGAGGTGCTGAGCGCACCGACCTGGGTCGAGGTCAGAGCATGGATCTGCGTGGTCTTGAGCGTCGCGACCTGAGCCGTCGTCAAGGCAGCAGCCTGATCAGACGATAGTGTCGCAACGTTGGTCTCCGACAGTCCTCCGAGAGCGGCGGTGTTGATGGCGGCGATATCCGCCGTCGACAGACCAGCGAGTTCTGCGCTGCTCAAGGCACCGATCTGAGTGGAGTTCAGGGCACCGACCTGAGCCGTGCTGAGTGCCGCGACATTGGCCGAGCCGAGTGCGCCGACCTGAGCGGTGGTAAGACCGGTGATCGACTTGGCGCTGAGGGCTGCGGCCTGCGTGGTCGACAGTCCGGCGACATTGTCGGTAGTCAGAGCACCGACCTGGGTCGAACTGAAAGCTCCAACCTGAGAGGTGCTGAGCGCACCGACCTGGGTCGAGGTCAGGGCGTTGACCTGTGTGGTCTTCAGTGTAGCAACCTGCGCCGTGGTCAAGGCGGCAGCCTGATCGGACGACAGGGCTGCGACATTGGCCGTCGACAGACCGGCAAGCGCCGCGGTGTTGATTGCTGCGATGTCGGCGGTCGAGAAGCTGGCGATGTCAGCGCTGCTCAAGGCACCAATTTGTGCGGAGTTCAACGAACCGACAAGCGCGGGGCTCAAAGCCTCGACCTGTGTCGAGCTCAGTGCACCGACCTGAGCGGTGGACAGACCCGTCACAGACTTTGAGGTGAGAGCACCAATCTGCGTGGTCGAAAGACCGGCGACATTGTCCGTGGTCAGTGCACCGACCTGGGCAGCGCTGAGAGTGCCGACCTGAGAGGTGCTGAGCGCACCGACCTGGCTCGACGTCAGAGCATGGATCTGCGTGGTCTTCAGTGTAGCAACCTGTGCCGTCGTCAAGGCAGCTGCCTGGTCGGACGACAAGACCGCGACATTGGCCGTCGACAGTCCTCCGAGAGCGGCGGTGTTGATGGCGGCGATATCCGCCGTCGACAGACCGGCGATTTCGTCGCTGCTCAAAGCGCCGATCTGAGTAGAGTTCAGGGCACCGACCTGAGCCGTGGAGAGTGCCGCGACATTGGCCGAGCCGAGTGCGCCGACCTGAGCGGTGGTGAGACCGGTGATCGACTTGGCGCTGAGGGCCGCGGCCTGCGTGGTCGACAGGCCCGCAACATTGTCGGTAGTCAGAGCACCGACCTGGGTCGAACTGAAAGCTCCAACCTGAGAGGTGCTGAGCGCACCGACCTGGGTCGAGGTCAGAGCGTGGATCTGCGTGGTCTTGAGCGTCGCGACCTGAGCCGTGGTCAAAGCGGCAGCCTGATCAGACGACAGGGCTGCAACATTGGCCTCCGACAGTCCTCCGAGGGCGGCGGTGTTGATGGCGGCGATATCCGCCGTCGACAGACCAGCAAGCTCAGCGCTGCTCAAGGCACCGATCTGAGTGGAGTTCAGGGCACCGACCTGAGCCGTGGAGAGTGCCGCGACATTGGCCGAGCCGAGTACACCGACCTGAGCGGTGGTAAGACCGGTGATCGACTTGGCGCTAAGCGCTGCGGCCTGCGTGGTCGACAGTCCGGCGACATTGTCCGTGGTCAGAGCACCGACCTGGGCAGCGCTGAAAGCTCCAACCTGCGAGGTGCTGAGCGCACCGACCTGGGTCGACGTCAGAGCATGGATCTGCGTGGTCTTGAGCGTAGCAACCTGTGCCGTCGTCAACGCAGCAGCCTGGTCAGACGATAGTGTCGCAACGTTACCCGTTGAGAGACCGGCAAGCGCCGCGGTGTTGATGGCGGCGATATCGGCGGTCGACAGACCGGCAAGCTCAGCGCTGCTCAAGGCACCGATCTGAGTGGAGTTCAGGGCACCGACCTGAGCCGTGGAGAGTGCCGCGACATTGGCCGAGCCAAGTACACCGACCTGAGCGGTGGTGAGACCGGTGATCGACTTGGCGCTAAGCGCTGCGGCCTGCGTGGTCGACAGTCCGGCGACATTGTCCGTGGTCAGAGCACCGACCTGGGTTGCGCTGAAAGCTCCAACCTGAGAGGTGCTGAGCGCACCGACCTGGGTCGAGGTCAGGGCGTTGACCTGCGTGGTCTTGAGTGTCGCGACCTGAGCCGTGGTCAAGGCGGCAGCCTGATCAGACGACAGGGCCGCGACATTGGCCGTCGACAGACCGGCAAGCGCCGCGGTGTTGATCGCTGCGATGTCGGCGGTCGAGAAGGTAGCGATGTCAGCCGTCGACAAGGCCCCGATTTGTGCGGAGTTCAACGAACCGACAAGCGTGGGGCTCAAAGCCTCGACCTGTGTCGAGCTTAGGGCACCGACCTGAGCGGTCGACAGACCGGTCACGGACTTTGAGGTGAGAGCACCAATCTGCGTGGTCGAAAGACCGGCGACGTTGTCGGTCGTGAGGGCACCGACCTGAGCGGCATTCAAGGTGCCGACCTGAGAGGTGCTGAGCGCACCGACCTGGGTCGACGTCAGAGCATGGATCTGCGTGGTCTTGAGCGTAGCAACCTGTGCCGTGGTCAAAGCGGCAGCCTGATCGGACGACAAGACCGCGACATTGGCCGTCGACAGACCGGCAAGAGCGGCAGTCGTGATGGCGGCGATGTCGGCGGTCGAGAAGCTGGCGATATCGTCTGTCGACAAGGCACCGATCTGGGCAGAATTCAACGAACCGATAAGGACGGGGCTCAGCGCCTCGACCTGTGTCGAACTCAGCGCGCCGACCTGAGCGGTGGACAGACCCGTCACAGACTTTGAGGTGAGAGCACCAATCTGCGTGGTCGAAAGACCGGCGACGTTGTCGGTCGTGAGGGCACCGACCTGGGTCGAACTGAAAGTTCCGACCTGCGAGGTGCTGAGCGCACCGACCTGGGTCGATGTCAGAGCATGGATCTGCGTGGTCTTGAGCGTCGCGACCTGGGCCGTGGTCAAGGCAGCAGCCTGATCGGACGACAGGATTGCGATATTGGCCGTTGATAAGCTGCCCAGTGCTGCGGTGTTGATGGCAGCGATGTCAGCGGTCGACAGACCAGCGATCTCGGCGCTGCTCAAAGCACCGATCTGAGCAGAGCTCAGGGCGCCGACCTGAGCGGTCGTCAGGGCGGCAACCTTGTCGGAACCGAGCGCACCGACCTGGGCCGTGGTGAAGCCGGCGACCGACTTGGCGCTAAGCGCTGCAACCTGGGTGGTCGACAGGCCCGCGACATTGTCCGTGGTGAGAGCACCGACCTGGGTCGAACTGAAAGTTCCGACCTGCGAGGTGCTGAGTGCACCGACTTGGGTCGAGGTCAGAGCATGGATCTGAGTGGTTTTCAGCACAGCAACCTGTGCCGTGGTCAAGGCGGCAGCCTGATCGGACGACAAGACCGCGACATTGGCCGTCGACAGACCGGCAAGAGCGGCAGTCGTGATGGCGGCGATGTCGGCGGTCGAGAAGCCGGCAATGTCATCCGTCGACAAGGCGCCGATCTGGGCGGAGCTCAAGACGTGGACCTGTGAGGTGGTCAAAGCCTCAGCCTGCGCCGAGCCAAATCCCCCAATCTGATCCGCGCTAAAGGCGGCGACCTGCTCTGTGCTCAGGTTTTCTATTTTTGTCGTGTCGAGAACCGCCAATTGGCTCAGGCTGAGACCCTTGATCGCGCTGGCGGATACCGCGCTCATCTGATCGGTCGTCAGGGCTGCGACCTCGTCGGTCTGCAGCGCTTTGATCTGTGATGAGGAAAGCGCTTTGATTTGCGTGGTGCTCAATGCTGCCACGTCACTGGTCGTGAGAGATGCGATGACGGTGGTGGAAAGAGATTTGATCTGATTGACGGTCAAAGAAGAAATGATTGAGGTCATTGGTGTGGGGGCCCCTAATGTTAACCTATAGCTGATGCCATTTCTCTGACGTCGACAGCGTAAAAGAGCGCGCCTGTCTCTTGACCGGGGCTTCGGACGCAGGTCGCGCCGAAACCCCGACACCCACGTGGTCAGAGGCGGTTATTGCGCCTGCCACTCAAGTGTCCTGCCGGACGGAAAGAATGTTGTGAGAAACATGGCTCGCGAAAGCCGAAGCGCTGGAAGGGCTTCATGCACGCAGGGTCCGTAACGACCCTGATCCCAACGCCTTCGTATAAACGTCTCGCTAGCGCTGAGCCGTTTGATCAAAATCTTGACTTCAGCACACGCTAATGTTGCGTCATCAGCCCGTGTCTTAACCAGAGAATTAATGGGCCGCCTTTAATTTACGGTTAACGTGGCACAACTTTTACCAGAAGCCACGAAAAACAACCGGGGATATACTTATATTAATCCACAATCCGCGAGAGAGCTTGCGGACATACAAGCTTAATTCCTGTATTCCGCTCGAAGAAATCAATAATTACGGCGAAGTCAAATTAACCTTTGGGAAATACGCATTATTTTTTCAATACAACTAGTTATATCCCGCAATATATGGCATATAACATTAAAATTATGCTATAAATCTCTCATATTTACATAATGCATAAAAAATATCACATTTTAATTGCAAAAAATGCCTTGGTTTAACTGAGTTATACATATCGCGCCGCCCAATAAGATCATTTGTTCGTTATTGATACAATAATTAATTAATAAAATCGAATATTGACCGCACATGCGCGAAATAGTGACAAGCTCAAAGCAAGCTAGCATCGATACACGAGAGCAATGCCACTTCCTCCGGCTTCGAACCCGACCGGAAGACCATTTACTGCTAGGATGCATATGCTCGTTAACAATGCAGTTGCCCCGGATGTTCCGCCTCCGCTCGTAGAGCTCCTGAACAGGGCGCGAAATCAGCACCTATCCCTTTCCGAGTTACTGCAACTCGTTGAGAGCCTCAGCGAGACGGGTCAAGCACGGCTGGCGTCAGAGCTTTACAGAACGTGGATCGCGTTCAACGACACGCATCCGTTGCTGCACGTTGTCTACTTCAATTACTCCGTCATTTTGCGGCAGTTGGGGGATGTGGCTGGAGCGATTCACGCGCTGCGCGCCTGTTTGAAAATTGATCCGCGATTCGGGCAGGCACACATCAACCTTGGTCGGGCACTCGAAGATTGCGGTTCAACCGGCCAGGCAGTCCAGCAATGGTACAGTTACCTGGATGCCACGAATGAAATCACGGCGGAACGAGCAGGTCATCGTTTGATGATGCTGCAGCATGTCGGCCGCGTTCTCGAAAACGCAGGTCATTTCGAAAAGGCAGAAACGGCGCTATGGCAAGCTATCGAGTTGCGGCCGGACAAAACCGAATCAGCTCAGCATTGGACGTCACTGCGGCAGCGCCAATGCAAATGGCCAACATTGGTTGGCTCGGATCATGTTTCAACACGACAATTGCTCGACGCGATGTCTCCGTTGACGCTTGCCTGCCACGTCGACGATCCCTTGTTTCAGCTTGCCAAAGCTTATCGCTACAATAAGCAACTGGTCGGACAACCCGATCTTAAGAACTTCCCACGCAAGCAGCCACGGATGAAAACCGGAACCGAACAGCGCTTGCGTGTCGGCTATGTATCGTCAGATTTGCGGGATCACGCTGTGGGCTTCGCGCTCAGCGAGGTTCTCGAGCTACATGACAAGCGTAGCGTCGAAGTTTTCGCTTATTATTGCGGTGAGCCGCGAACGAACGATGCGACACAGGAACGGATCAAAATCGCCATCGACTCTTGGCGTGATATTACCGGGCTCAGCGATATCGATGCGGCCGCACAGATTGGTGCGGACGAAATCGACATCCTCATCGACGTCAACGGCTATACAAAGCATGCGAGAACGGGAATCTTTGCCTTCCGCCCAGCCCCGGTGATCGTCAATTTCTGCGGCTACCCCGGTTCCATGGGCAGCCCCTATCATCAATATATCATTGCGGACGACCAAATCATTCCGCCCGAAAATGAAATCTATTTCACGGAAAAGGTGCTGCGGATCGCGTGTGATCAACCTGTCGATCGCAAACGGCTCATAGGCTCCCGGCCAAGCCGCCCGGAAGCAGGACTGCCTGAGAATAATTTTATATTTGCCTGCTTTAACGGCATGCAGAAAATCACCGCCGCATGCTTTGCTCGCTGGATGACGATACTTTCGGCAGTTCCCGACAGCGTTTTGTGGTTGCTTGGCGGCGATGACGATGTCAATCAGCGCCTGCGCCAAATAGCAGCGCAACATGGCGTTGCCGCCGAACGCCTAATTTTCGCGCCTAAGGCTGCCAACCCAGACCATCTTGCTCGAATTGGGTTGGCCGACCTCTTCCTCGATACCTTCCCTTACGGCGCTCACTCTACGGCATCAGATGCTCTGACGATGGGCTTGCCGGTTCTTACCTTTCCCGGGAGAGGCTTCGCCGCGCGTTTCTGCGCCAGCATCGTTTCTGCAGCGGGCGTCGGTGAACTGATTTGTCACGGACCGGATGATTATGTGGCGAAGGCCATCGATCTTGCGCGGCAATCTGGTCGGTTAAGGGCGATCAGAGAAGCATTGCAACGCCAGCGAGACACGAGCGCCTTGCGCGACATGCCGGGTACGGCACGGCGCCTTGAACAGTTGTTCTGGCAAATGCAGGGCGAATCTGAGCGTGGTGAAACTCCAACGCCGGATTTGCGTAATCTCGACCTATACTACGAAATCGGGGCGGAGATCGTTTTGGAGAATGTGGAGTTCCAAGACGACCGAACTTACAGGCACCGATACATCGAAAAGTTGATCCAGCGGCACGACTATACACCAGTCTCGCCCGACGGCCGCCTGTGGGCAGAGCTGCCACTCCAAATCCGTAACTAACGCACTCATTTCAAGCAGTGAGAATTGTATGGCCCCTGTTGTACTTGTGACATTTGCCGGCAGGCAGAAGAGAATGGAAATTCTGAACGACTACATCCGCGAAGCGATGGATCGCGGAATAATAGACGAGTGGCATATTTGGGATTTCACGCGTTCACAGAACGACCATGAATGGATCAGCCGCGAATTTGGCCCGGCGCGCTATATGGGATCCGGCGCCCAATATCAGTTGGCGGGAGCCGTTACCAACCAGTCTTGGTTCCGCGCGAGCGCGTCGATCACCAATGATCTTCATATTGCGATCTTGCCACATGATGATAGCGACCACTTTTTCGAAATCGTCATAGGCGGCTGGGACAATCAGTATACGGCTCTGCGCAAACTTCCGCGCAGTGAATTGATGAATTCCGAACGTCCAAATGATTCGGCGACATGGACGAGGTCAACGCCTGGTATTCTCTCTCCGGGTATGCCTAATCAGATCGTTCTCAAAAGTGACGCGGGCGGTGTTCAACTACACGTCAATCACGTGCTCGTCGGCCAATGGCAGGAAATCAATTTGCCATTTGGCGCATCGATCATGGTGCGTGGAGGATGGGGTGCCGGTTTGGAGCTCGGCAACTCCGGCTCACGCATACAGCGTTTCCTCGGCAATCCGGACGAGAGGCCCCCATACTGGCAGGCCTACAATTACTACGCAACCAGGCTGCAGAGGTTTTCGGATACGGTATTTTTGAAGTGTGACGATGACATTGTCTACGTGGACGTCGATAAGCTCGACGGCTTTATAGAATTTAGACGGAGCAACCCGAACTACTTCATCGTTTCGGCCAATGTCGTGAACAATGGAGTGTGTGCGTACTGGCAGCAGGTCGCAGGATCGCTTCCTGATCGGCTCGGCCAATTTGAACATCCGCCGGGAGGATTTGGTGGAAGCTTGTGGCAGAGCGGGAAGCGCGCGACTGAGCTCCATGACTTCTTCTTGCAAAGCCATGACAAGCGACTGCCGTTGCCTGCTCAGGTTGTTGAGTGGAAAGGGCGTCAGTCGATCAATTTTATTTCCTGGCTTGGGAAGGATTTGGTGCATATGGCGCTGCCAAAGGGCGATGATGAGGCCCAGTTGACGATCGATTTACCAGAGCTTCTGGGGCGTCTTACAGCTATCTATTCTGACTTTATGGTGAGCCATCTGAGTTTCGGCCCGCAAGAAAACGGACTTGATGTCGACCGCCTGATCGATGCCTACAGTGCCTTGATGCAGGCAAGGAGAAAATAGCCCCCGCCCCTCTCCCGTGCTTGAACTACCCCAGATCACTCGGCGCGGCATCACAGTTGGTATGTTGGCGGCTTTTAAAATTTCCGCTCCAAAGAATCTCCATGTAATGCGAATCAACGTGAAGCCCGCTAGGGTAAATTTTAAATTAACGGATGCTGCAACTCTTGGGATACTCGCATTCCTAGACGCCGGAACACTCTTTCCGTCTAACGGGACGCTCAAATGGTCGATGCCAAAAGCGGCTTCTGATCATAACAGTTACGCGAACTTCAGGAGCAAGCACATCCACGGCAGTTGCCAAAAGACCCGCGTGCTCCCTTCACACCATCGGTTGCGGAGAGGTGACATTTGAAATCGGTTAATATTGCGGAGCCCACACGCTGATGACCTCAATCATTTCTTCTCTGACCGCCAACCAGATCAGATCTCTTTCCACCACGGTAATCGCGTCTCTGACCACCAATGACGTGGTCGCGCTGAACTCCACGCAGGTCAAGACGCTTTCGTCAGCTCAGATTGCTGCTTTGCGAACCGATGATATCGCAATCCTGACGACCGGGCAGATCAGTGCCATATCCGTTAGCGGGATCAAGGGCCTCAGTCTGAGCCAGTTGGCCGTTCTTGACGCGACCAGGATTGCGAGCCTTGGCACGGCACAAGTCACGGCCCTGAGCACCAATCAAATCGAGGATTTGGATTCTTCACAGATTGAGGCTTTGACATCGTCCCAATTTGGAGCCTTTGGCTCGGCGCAGGTCGCGGCCTTGTCGACCGCCGATATCGCGGAATTATCGACCGCCGATATTGCGGCGATCACTCCAACAGCAATGTCCGGACTGTCGACGGACGATGTCGCCGCGCTTTCTACTGGCCAGCTCGCCGCCCTGAAGACGGGTCAGATCGCAGCCCTGAAGACCAGCCAGGTCAAAGTGCTGACCACCCTCCAGATCACCACGTTGACCGCTGCCCAGATCGGTGCTTTCAGCTCGGTGCAGGTCGCGGCCCTGACCACCGCCGATATTGCAGAATTGACGACCGCCGATATTGCAGCGATCACTTCAACAGCAATGTCCGGACTGTCGGCGGCCAATGTCGCCGCACTTTCTACTGGCCAGTTCGCCGCCCTGAAGACAGGTCAGATCGCAGCCCTGAAAACCAGCCAGGTCAAAGTGCTGACCACCCTCCAGGTCACTAGCTTGACCACTGCCCAGATCGGTGCTTTCGGCTCTGCGCAAGTCGCGGTCCTGACCACCGACAATATTGCAGCCCTCTCGACCAGCCAGATCTCCGCCCTAAGCTCGAGGTCCGTGGCAGGGCTCACCACCGCCCAGATCGACACCTTGAGCTCCAGCCAGATTGAAGCTCTCGGCTCCGCACTTGTCGGAGTCCTCGGCTCGGCGCAGATCGCGGCCCTGACGACTGCAGATATTGCAGAATTGTCGACCACCAGTATTGCAGCGATCACTTCAGCAGCAATGTCCGGACTATCGGCGGCCAACATCGCAGCACTTTCTACTGGCCAAGTCGCCGTCCTGAAGACGGGTCAAATCGCAGCCTTGAAGACCAGCCAGGTCAAAGTGCTGACCACCCTTCAGGTCACTACGTTGACCACTGCCCAGATCGGTGCTTTCGGCTCTGCGCAAGTCGCGGCTCTGACCACCGACAATATTGCAGCCCTCTCGACCAGCCAGATCGCCGCCCTAAGCTCGAGGTCCGTGGCAGGGCTCACCACCGCCCAGATCGACACTTTGAGCTCCAGCCAGATTGGGGCTTTCGGCACAGCACAGGTCAGAGCCTTTGGCTCGGCGCAGGTCGCAGCCCTGACGACCGCAGATATTGCAGAATTGTCGACCGCCAATATCGCAGCCATCAATCGAACGGCATTATCGGGGTTGTCGACAACGGATATCGCGAACCTGAAGAGTGATCAATTGTTGGCGATCACAACTGCTCAGTTGCAAGCGCTGGATTCGGGACAGGTTGGCGCAATCATCGCGGCGTATCATGCGGTCTGATGGGCTTGTCATCTAAGCAGCTCATCAAGGTTATGCAGGATCGGTCGATAAAATGAGCTGCCACCATTCCAATGAGCCCGCGGACGTGCTGATTGGAGCAAGTTGACATCGCCGTCGATGGCACGATCTGCCGGATATCCGCCGCCGTGACCTCCGTGAAGGCGATTGCCCATCGACAAGACTCCGAAATCGTCATGAGCACTATCTGGAATTGTTATCCCTCTGGGCCGAAAATAGGCCCGGAGGGATAAGCCGCTTGGGCAGGGCCCGAAATCGGATCTGCAATCGGACCAACCAAATTCGATCTTTCCAGACAGCAGTATACCCATCGGCGGCCAATCAGCTCTGCAACCAGCACCACGCTCGCAGCCTGCGCCGCATTTGCGGTATAAATACCGGCCGCGAGCGCAATGATTGGCATTTGCTGGGGCCTTTAGAGCGTTTTGTTTCTTTACGCATTCCAGACGGAAAACCGCTTCGCACTTTTCCTGGAAATGCTCTAGTGTCGGGCCTTGCCGGAGCTAACGTTCAATTCTCGTCCACTCCTGTCCGACAGTTTACAGTTTCGTAAAGTAGCCGACGCAGTCTCGAAGGGGCCTCGGCTTGCCGCTAGGCATCCGTGGGATGATGCTGACTGCGGGCAAACGCTGAGGATTGCGCCGGGGCGTCAAGCCGATGACTGTCCGCAGACGGCCGCCTCCATCGGCTCTCCAAAATCTCCAGCACGTACCGAACGCGACGGCAATATTCGGCGGCCCGCAAAAGGTGAGTGGGCAAGCGCTTCAGACCAAAGAACTTGGCCCGGTTGTAGTCCGCCCTTTTTCCGATCTGGCTGTTGCGGCTGTGGTTCATCAAGCTCACGACGTTGCGGCGGACGCTCAAGACATTCGCGCCGTGGTGCCAGCCTCTTTCCAGCGCGACATCGAAGGGAAAGCTCATAGTGCGCAGCAACGGCAAAACCTTGGCTGCGCCTCGGCTGGTGATGACGTAACAGGCGGCCGAACCTTGCGGCCCATGCAGGCAACGGCCCATCTCGTCACCAAACACGCTTGTCGCGATACCGAGAAAGCCGCTACTTCGATGATTGAAGAGTTTGACGACGTCCGCATTTGGAACAGCCTCAAGGATAGCGATCGTCCTTTCCACCAGATCGGCCGGGATGTCGATGTCGTCCTCCATGACCAGAGCCGCATCGAAATCGCTCTCGAGAAAAATGGAGATGCATCCGATATGGCTGCGGTAGCAGCCATATTCGCCCGGGAGGAGCGCTCGCCCGCCGTGCCGAGCAAAGCCTTTCCAATCAATGTTCCGAAAATCCTTCTGTGACAGCTCGCGCCCATCCGTGGCGGCCACCCTGATGACGTCTATGCCGCATTCACCGGCTTTGGAATGCACGACAGCCCAACGATCGACCGACCTGTCCAGATTGATGACGTACACCCCCAGTTTCATCACATCTCGCTAACCTGCTTGGCCGGGTTGTTCACAAGAGACACTCCCCCTGCCTCGACCTTTTCTGTCCCGGGCAGTGAAGCTTCCATCCGCGCACTCGTGAGATGGCCAAGCAATCGAGCGAGCCGTGCCGATAACCGCATGGTCTCGATAAAGATCCGATAGGGCATTACCGTCAAATAGTGCCCTCGTGACCTGTGATAGGTTCGGCGCCGTCCCTGGATCTGCGAAGGCAGGCCCAATTGCTGATTGACCGGGATGGGAACGACGAAGGCCGATTTCAGTTGGGCGAAGAACTCAAGATCGAGCGCCAAGTCGAACGGCAGCTGCATCGGCAGGAGCCTGTCGACAAACCAATCTGCAGCCCGACGATTGATAATGTAGGCACCGGAACCCTTCTCCCGGGTTAATGCTACCGCCAGATCTCTACCTTCCGTCAGCCGGGAGAAGCGGAACTTTCGCCCGTCGCTGACCGTGGAAAGGCGCAAAATATCCCATTTTTCGGTCTGTGCGAGCGCTGCATCCAGCAACTCCACGAAGTCATCCGGAAACTCGAGATCATCTTCCAGAATAAGAGCAAACTTGCTGTTCGAGGCAAGAAGACGTCTCGCACATTCGATATGACTCAAGTAGCAGCCGACCTCCGCAGGATTTCGCCTGCGGCCATGCTTGAAACGAAAGGCAAACTCGTCGAAGCCCTGTATCGGAAATTCGATGGCCCGGCCGTCAACCGCCGCCACTCGTTCGAAGTGCAAGCCGATGCTCCCTAACTTCTGTTGCATCGCAACCAGCCGATCGGTTGCCCGATCGAGGTTAATCAGAAATATCTTAAGTGACACTTCCCCAAGCTTCGCACCGATCATGCCAGATTCACTCCAACTAGCGGCATTACCGCCGCATCGGAAGCGACCATGTTCAGCCCGACTTACGGGACACTTACGAAATCCTGGCGAAAAGATGGAATCTGGCCTCACCCGGTGGCCAACCCCATCCCATAATTCCTGTCCACGAGAGCGGCCCCAAGTGTCACCATTTCTCCAGCAGCATTGCAACCGAAGCATTTCAGGCTGGTGACAGTAACGCGCTCTAAGTTAACGCGTGGTCTGATGGTCGAAGCTTCGTCTCAGAAGGAAGGAGTTGCGCTGTCGAGGTCATTTCCATGCACGCAGCTTGCGGGAAAGCGGCCGACCTTCTTTGAGACAAAGCGCACAGGCATATGATTCAATCGATGAACATTGTCCCCGCCGGGATTTCCGGCACGACATCGCCTTTGATCCGCCGGTTTACGCAATCGCCGCCCGCTGCGGACTTTAAAGCGCCGCTCGCGCCACAATCAGACCCTTTCCCAAACGGCAGGTTGCCTGGCTCGAACGCTCCGGATGGCGTGACGAACCGGAGATTCGAATGCTTCGCCGGGCTCATAAGGCGAAAACCGCTGCTGATCCGGCGCGCCATGCGAGACGTCCGCGAGTCACGTGCAGCGGTCAATAAGAGTCCGGACCGCTTGAATGGTCTCGAAGCCCAAAGGCAGCAGGCCTATTGCCGGACCATTGTTGCCTTACGGCGCTCCGTTCTCACGGTTTCAAGATAGATAGGACATGCCATGCGTGTATTATTGGTCGAAGACAATGCAAAACTTGCCGCGGTGACCCATGATGCCATGCGCGCTTATGGCTTCACCGTCGACCACGTCTCCAACGCACATGATGCCGAAGAGGCCGCCGCAACGGTCGACTACGACTCCATCATACTGGACCTTGGTCTGCCCGATCGCGATGGCCTGACCCTGATCGAGCCGCTGCGAAGGACGGCACCGTCGGCGCCGCTTCTGATTCTAACCGCCCGCGATGCGTCGAGCTCGATTATCGATGCGCTCGACAGCGGCGCCGACGACTATCTTTGCAAGCCATTTGTCATGGGAGTGCTGATTTCTCGCCTGCGCGCGATTATGCGCCGTGGCCAACCCCGCCATGGTACCATCCTGCAGCACGGTGACATTACCTTCGATCCAAGCCAATACTCCGCCTCCGTCGGCAAGACACAGCTTGCCCTCAGCCGCCGCGAGTTTGCCGCGCTGCATCTTTTTTTGCGGCGCCCCAATCATGTGCTGTCGAAGGCGGAGGTCGAAGAGGCAATCTATGGCTTCGGCGACGAACTGAGCTCCAACGCCATTGAGGTTTTGCTGCATCGGTTACGCAAAAAGCTTCAAGGCGCTGGGTCGGTCCTCTACATCCATAACATGCGCGGCATCGGCTATATGCTTGTGGAAAAGCGTCCTTGAAGATGTGGCGTCTGACACTTCTGCAGCGGTTGATCCTGGCAATGTCGATTGTTGCCTTCGTCGCGATCGGTGCAAGCGTAGTATTTCTGTACATCCGCTTTCAAGCCTCGAATGATACATTCCGCGAGGAGACGCTTTCAACGTTTGCAGAGGATCTGCGGCGGGAACTGGCGGTAGACCCGAAACTTTCGAGCTCCCGTGCAACGACGGCCAAGGCGCGCATCCGTGCGCTGCACGGTCAGTATGCCGTTTTGGGGCGTGACGGGCGTATCATCGATTCTTCCGGCCTGCAGGAGTCATTGATTCCTTATATTGGTGATCGAGCACAATATTTTGAACTTCCACCGCATGACGACCAGAAAACGCTGTTCGGCATATCCATTCCAATTGCGTTGCCTGGCTCTGCAGGGGCCATACAGGTTGCCTTCCCTAAAACGCACGTCACCTTCGACAGTGTCCTGGAAGAGTTCGTCCGCGATATTGCCTGGATCTGGATCCCGTTCGTGATGGTGCTGTTGGCGACAAACATCGCTGTCCTGGGCTTTGCGCTAAGACCATTGCGCAAAGCGGCACAAGAGGCCGCACAAATCGGCCCGTCAAGCATTGCGACACGACTAACGGAGAGCGGTATGCCCAACGACGTTCTGGCGTTGGTCAAATCGGTAAATGCTGCCCTCGACCGGCTTCAAGGCGGATTTCTTTCTCTGGAACGCTTCTCTGGGCAATTGGCCCATGAACTGCGCACGCCGCTCGCCATCGCCAAGACCCGTTTATCCTTGTCACAGGATCAGATCGCACGCGCGGTAGAGAGGGATTTCGAAGACGTCGAACGCGTCATAACGCAACTGGTTGATCGGGTACGCGTGCGGACACTCCATTATGAAGCTGCCGACATCGTGGATCTGGGAGGAGTAGCCACCGACGTGGCCCGCTATCTGGCGCCCATGATCGTGGGAGCCGGCCGGAACATCGAGCTGAAGATCGAGAACGGACCCGTTCTCGTCAGCGGTGCCAAGGACTTCATATTTCGAGCGCTTCGCAATCTGGTCGAGAACGCGCTGCATCACAGTCCTGAGAATGGAATGATCACTATCACAGTCTTCAACGTCGGCATCAGTGTGGCCGACCAAGGTCCCGGCTTCACGAAAGGAAGACTAAGTGAAGAGATCGGACTGTTGGGAAAGACGGATCGTGAAGATGGCTTAGGCCTCGGTCTTTCCATTGTCGGGGAGACAATGGCCGCGCATGATGGACGGATCGTGCTGGCGAACTTGCCGTCTGGCGGAGCAGTCGCAACCATGGCCTTCTAGTTGCCGATACCTTCTCCATTGAATTGGAGCGTCCCGGCTTTCGCATCGCCGAAGTCCAATGCCAAGCCGGGGACAATGAACGTCAAATTGGGCGGTTGCCACGGCAACTTATCGAAGCCCACCTTCACGAGGAGTGCCGCCTGGTATATTTGCGCGAAAGCAAAGGTCGAGCTTCAATTGACTAAACGAGCGGAATGATGATGGTTCGGAAACGTACGCAGCGCCGATCGGCAGGGGAATTTGCAAGGTAGCAGCATGAACGTTCGCATCCAATCCTCCCGTCCGAGCCCATCTTTTGCAAGAGTATGGGTCTATACCGCAGATGTGCTCTGGCTCTTTGTCATGTCAGCATCCCTGGTCGAAAGCTACGCTTATCGCTACGCCGGCACGCTGCTGTTGATATTGTCGCTTATTCTGTATGCGAGATCCAAGCCAAGACCATCGATAGATTGGCAGGGTTGGCTCTGCCTAGCATGGGGAACCTACGCATTTTTGCGATATGTTCTACAGTTCGCGCTTCAAGCCGACCACCCGGTTGGCGACCATGATGTGCTTTTCTTCATGCCCTTGGTGTTTCCACCGCTGGCGTTCGTACTATTCCGGTGCTGGTCTCACCTCGAAAGGCTTGTTGCTGTCTATTTTGGCATTGCACTCATAGCTCTGCTCTTGAGCCTACGCCTCAACGCCATTCTTGAGGGTGAGACAGTTATCCCCCTGATACAGCATAATCAAATACATGGAGCGGTTTGCTGCGGTGTGATTCTCATTGGCGCCATCTTTTGGCTTCTACACTATCTTACCGAGGATACGTGCAATCGCACGATCAAGATCTATGCTTCCGTCGTGTCTCCTTGTATCTGCGCCCTCTGCCTTCTCGGGATATATGGGGCGAAATCGAAAGGTGTTTGGCTTTCGCTTCTTCCGGTATTACCCATAGTCGGTTTTATCGCTATGCGTGCTTTCAAGCATCGGTTGGTGGTCCCGGTCGCGCTCCTCCTTGTGGCGTTGCTCGGCGGCGGTTTGTATATCGTCAGGCACAATGTCGTCCACACCGCCGGACCGACGATTGCCGCGACTATCACCATGCTCAAGGACGCCGGCTCGACCGAGCAGATCGGCAGCGCAGTCTCTCATTCGATAGATAGCGGCGCCACGCCGATTGGCATGAACCAGCGCCTTCAGCTCTGGGCAAATGCTTGGGAATTGTTTTCCACCGCACCCATCTTCGGTTGGGGGAGTGAGTGGCTGGAGCTTTGGCCGCATACCTATTATCCAAATGCGGGATATACGTTCATGCACAACGGCTATCTTGAAATCCTCATTCGATATGGGCTCTTCGGAGCGGCGTTCTTAGGCGTCATGCTGGCGTGCTTTTGCTTTAACGTCCGGCGCGCGGCCAGCCTGAGGATTATCCCCAATCATGCGATGCATGCCTACTTTCTGATCATCCTTTTTTTCAGCTTCACCATCCTCAGCAACTCGAATAACCGGCTCGCCAGCGGGGAAAGCCTGTCGATTTTGACTGCCGCCTTTGCATTGGCATGTCGGTTAAAAATTCGAACATACGGGGGCACCGCGCCTTTGGGCGCATCCGGAGAGGTAGTCCCTATCGCTTGAAGGGCGCAGAGCCACCTTTCCGACAAAATCAAACCTCGCTTTCGCCGCTGTTCTATAAGCCTGTCGTAAGTCAAGGTTTTCATGGTCAGTTCCACGAGTACAAAGAGTCGTGGGCGCTTGAAACCTTATGCATCACATTGTTTGGCGGCCCGGAGCCGGTTGGCTTCAACCCAGTCAGTTCCGTCTGCAAGGCGCACGCCATTGAGCGGGTTCAACGACGACATGTGTCCTGCTCTAAGCGAACAATGGTCGAGGCGGATGAATTCGTCACAACCAGAAACGATGCATGCCCCCTTCAGCCAGGATCCGCCGGTCCGTAAAGACGCGCAGGAGGATGCAAGCCCGCCTGCTCTGTCGATCATTATCCCGACGTTCAACGAAGTGGACAATATCCGCCCCTTGGTGGGGCGCCTTCATGAAACGCTTGTTGGGATTGAATGGGAGGTCATTTTCGTTGACGACGATTCCGCAGATCATACCATTGATATCATTCGCAGGATATCGCTGCAGGACCGTCGCGTGCGGGGAATAAGACGCGTCAACCGGCGTGGTCTGGCGGGTGCATGCCTGGAAGGGATTCTTTCCAGTTCCGCTCCCATTGTCGCCGTTATGGATGCCGATCTCCAACACGACGAAACCTGCTTGCCCAAGATGTTTCGCATGATAAGCACCACATCGGCAGATCTGGTCGTTGCAACGCGATATGGCGAGCCACCCCAGCATGTTGACGGCTTCACCAGATTGCGCCAGCCCGGAAGCATATTGGCAACCGGAATTGCACAAAGACTGCTCCCGACACCCACCAGCGATCCGATGAGTGGCTTTTTCATGGTCAAGCGTGGGATTGTCGAAGCTGCAGCACCAAGGCTCTCGCTACACGGCTTCAAGATATTGCTGGATATCCTGACGTCTTCACCCTCCCCCCCGACCATCGCGGAAGTGAATTACGACTTCCGTCCGCGACTGCATGGCGAGAGCAAGCTCGATGCAATGATCGTCATGGAATACCTTGGATTGATCGTCGCAAAGCTAACTGGTGATCTCATAACGCCACGTTTTCTGATGTTCTGCATCGTGGGATCAATCGGCTTGGCTGTCCATCTGGCCGTGCTACGGCTCCTTCTGCTAGACGACCTCTCCTTTCCGGTTGCGCAGACATTCGCGATGATGAGCGCCGTTCTGTCCAACTATACGCTGAACAACGCGCTGACGTATCGAGACAGACGCCGACGTGGATGGCGCTACCTAACCGGCCTTGCAGTGTTCTCCTTGCTTTGCAGTTTTGGGGTTTTCGCCGGCGTCGGTCTATCGACGCTCATCTACGATCAGGAACCCTATTGGTGGTTGGATGGTATCGGGGGAGCTGTCATCGGCGCCGTATGGAACTATGTCACAAGCTCGGCGATTACCTGGCGTGCAAGATAAGAAAACCTTCCGGGAACTGCCTCCGCTATCCAAGATCATAACTATCCTCATCGCTCTAACTGTCTTCAGATTATGGGCGATGGCACACTTCGATCTTGTTCCGGATGAGGCCTACTACTGGCTGTGGTCGCGCGTGCCCTCTGCGGGCTATTACGACCATCCGCCGATGATTGCCTGGTGGATTTGGATCTCGACCCATCTGCTCGGAGACACCCTTCTGGGTGTTCGCGCGCTGGCGGTCGGTTCGGTTTTTGTAACCTCGATTGCCGTTTACGGGACTGCCCGCGAGCTCTTCGATGACCCGAAGATTGCCGGCGTTGCGGCCATATGGCTGAACGCCATGCTTTTGATGAGCCTTGCGGCGATGTTTGCAACGCCGGATGCGCCCTCCACTATGTTCTGGGCGCTAACGCTGTGGGCCATCGCGCGGCTTCGCAGCGTCGAGCTGCCAAGACTGTGGCTCTTGATCGGCTTGCTGGTCGGCCTGGGATGTGTCGCAAAATACACAAATCTCTTTATGGTTCCGGGAATTCTGCTTTGGTTGGCGTTGGATCCCAAGGCACGCAGGTGGCGGTTCAGCCTATGGACGCTAATGGGAGGTGTTGTTGCGCTCCTGACATTCAGTCCCGTCTTGATTTGGAACGCGAGCCACGGCTGGATCTCATTTGCCAAACAGTTCGGCCGCATAGCAGATCGGCATCCCGGCTTTTCATACTTTGGCGAGTTCATCGTTGCCCAATTCGGCCTGCTCAATCCGCTGGTCGCGATTTTTGCCACGCTTGCGATCTACCGGTGGCTGCGAGTTCCCAAATCGCACCTATCCAAGTCGGTTACCTTCCTGATTTTA
This sequence comes from Rhizobium sp. 11_C7_N12_5, assembly GCF_051811145.1. Taxonomy (NCBI): domain Bacteria; kingdom Pseudomonadati; phylum Pseudomonadota; class Alphaproteobacteria; order Hyphomicrobiales; family Rhizobiaceae; genus Rhizobium; species Rhizobium sp. 11_C7_N12_5. Next base: position 603,740 of record NZ_JBPWPY010000002.1, on the reverse strand, counting down.
CTCAATGGGCCGCTCGTTGTTTACATGATATTCCACGCGCTGCATGACCGCGTGCATGCAAACTGGCCGGCCCCGGCATACCCCGCCATCGCAATCCTCGCCGCAGTTGCGGGAGCCCGAGTTACTGGTCGCAAGCATCTGAGACGACTGTCATACTGGGTTTCTCCGGTGGGTATCGGGCTCTCGTCGCTATTGCTGCTCTACTTCGCAACGCCGTGGGGAAAGACCTTCCCGCTGCATAGTCCGGCAGACACCCTTTTGGGCTGGCAGGAATTTTCTGCACGGTTGGAGACGATGCGCAAGAATTCTGGCACAGAATGGATAGCAACAACCGATTACGGGTTGACGGGGGAGCTGGCCTTCGAGCTCAGGGACGGTCGTCCCGTCATGCAGATCGTCGATCGGCAGCGGTTCTTCTTTGAAACTCCTGATCAATCCTTGATCAACAAACCTGCGTTGCTGGTGATATCGGCCAACGCAGGCCAAGTCGAGCGCTACGCAAGTTGCTTTGACGCATCCACGCAATTGGGCACCCTGACGCGTCAGGCCGGCAATCGTGTCATTCAGGACTATTTGGTTCTGAAAGTTCAGGGCGCTCCAGAAGGCATGCCGTCGGACGGTTGCGATAGAAAGCCTTAGAGCGCTTTGTTTCTTTACGCATTCCAGACGGAAAACCGCTTCGCACTTTTCCTGGAAATGCTCTAGCATTACAGTTGCATATTTCTATAAACTCTGAATCTATGGGTCTCCATGATTCGGAGGTCATGGATGATGGGTGCATCAATCGAGACGACGCTGGAACTTTGGGCATCGTCGCTGCGTGACGTCAAGGCTCGTATGCGGCGACTGTTTACGCAGGAGCGAGTTGCAGCATCCGCGAACCTTTTCCTGGACGGCTTGCTGGGTGACGAGCGGCGAAAGACAGGTTGGATGCGCGCTGAGGCGGCCGGGGATCCCGGTCCGTGGCGGCAGCAAGCCATTTTGGGTCGCGGACGCTGGGACGCGGATGGACTTCGCGACATCGTGCGAGAGTATGTTGTGGAAAACCTCGCCGCCGATGATGCGGTCCTGGTCATCGATGAGACGGGCTTCCTCAAGCAGGGCAAGACATCGTGCGGTGTTTCGCGTCAATATACAGGTTCGGCAGGCAAGATAGCGAACTGCCAGATCGGTGTGTTCGCCGCCTATGTGTCCGTTCGCGGTCATGCCTTTATCGATCGAGCCCTGTACTTGCCCAAGAGCTGGACCGGTGATCCGGCAAGGCTTGCAGCCACCCATGTTCCTGAGGCTATAGCCTTCGCTACCAAGCCAGGCCTGGCTGTCGATATGATACGGCGTGCGCTGGCAGCCGATGTGCCGTTTTCATGGGTGGCTGCAGATGCGGTCTATGGCGTCGGGGACGTTGAAGGGACCCTGCGCGGAGCCTGCAAAGGCTACGTTCTTGGGGTTAAATCGGACCACCATTTCGGCTCCTGGTCGGGCAAGCCTCCGGTCGCCGGCACAGCTCAGGAGATCGCCCGTGACCTCGATCCAAAAGCATGGCAGCGTCTTTCCGCCGGTGATGGCACCAAAGGCGCGCGGCTTCATGACTGGGCCTACTGCGAACTCGCCGATCTCCATGCCGACGAATATAACGAGACGGAAACGGGCCTTTGGACCCGTGGCCTCCTGATCCGGCGCAATATCAGCGACGGCGATCTCGCATTCTTCACCACATGGTGCCCGGCCGGAACGGGCATCCAGACGCTCGTTTCCGTTGAAGGCCATCGCTGGGCCATCGAAGATAGCTTCGAGACCGCCAAGAACGAGCTCGGACTCGATCACAACGAAACCCGGTCATGGCATGGCTGGCATCGCCACGTCTCCCTGGTCATGCTCGCCTTCGCCATGATGGCGGTGATCCGGTATCGCGCCAATGACGTGACGCCCCAAAAAAGACCGCGGATGCCGCCCATCAGGATTTAATCCGCTGGTCTATCCAGGAAGTCCGGCGCATCGCCACAAGGCTTGCCCAGCGTCGCATAAAGCCCGCCTACGTCATCGCGTGGTCATGCTGGAGGCGCGCCCATCAGGCTGCCGCTCGACGAGCGCATTTGAAAGCAAAAATGCAACTGTAATGCTAGGTGACCGACTCATAAGATCGGAGCCAAATTCGAATTGAGGCTAGCTGGACGGATGCGAGGAAGTTGTCGTCGCGTTTGTCGTATCGGGTTGCGACTGCTCTGAAGTGTTTGAGTTTGTTGAAGAACCGCTCGACCGCGTTGCGCTGTTTGTAGAGCCATGGGCTGAAGACGGGAATATTGACCCTGTTTGGCATAGGGCGAATACATCCCCATGCGCCACGGGTTTTGAGGTTTTGGCGCAACGCGTCGCTGTCGTAGGCACGATCAGCCAGAAGGATATTTCCGGCCCGAACAGTCTCGAACATATCGGCAGCCGAACGTCCATCATGCGCTTGGCCTGGCGTCAGCTTCAGCAAGATTGGACGGCCATCAGCATCGACAAGTGCATGGATTTTGGTTGTCAGTCCGCCACGCGAGCGACCCATGCAACCGGATCGCTCTTCTTTTTTTGGCCGTTGGCAGCATGTTGATGTACGCGGATTGACGAGCTGTCGATCATCTGGATGTCGCCATCGTAAGCTTCTGATATTGCGTTGAGAATACGCTCCCAGTGCCCAGCATGGCGCCACCGGTTGAAGCGATTTACGCAGGTGGTATAGGGACCATATCGAGCCGGGATATCCGCCCAGGGCGCACCCGTTCTCAGTCGCCAGAAGATACCATTCAGCACCCGCCGATCATCAACCCTCGCCTTGCCGCGTACCTTCGTTGGAAGAAGCGGTTCAATCACCGACCATTCGAAATCCGTCAAATCAAAGCGAGCCATCACTGCCTCCAAATCAACGGAAGCAGTGAATCACAATCCATTAAAAACAAAAACTATTTTATGGGTATGTGACCTAGTTCAATAGCGGCGTTACACGGAGTTGCCTATCAGCGCACCGACACCCGCGGTAACGGCCATCGCGATAGCACCCCAGAAAGCGACGCGGACTGTGGGTTTTACTATCTGGGCGCCTCCAGCCCCAGCGCCAATGGCGCCCAACAGCGCGAGAACGACAAGCGACACACCGAACACGGCGGGAACGAGTATATCCTTCGGGGCAAGCTATCCATTCGACGTCCTTTACGCGGCTGCCGCCGCAGCTCACCGGCGTTTACTACCGCACCGCCGTTACGGCCTTGCGTCACGTTACCCCCGTCCTACTGAAACGCATTGGCCGGCACACGGCAACAAGCTTTTTCGACCAACGGGACCGTTCCGACAGCTGAGCTGTCCTCGGCCGTCCTGCGGGATAGTTCGGCGAGCAGAACATCGATGAGACGAGCTGCACTCTCTTCCCATCCGGGGCAGATGATGGCCCTATCAATGTGCCACTTGTCGCCAAACCGACCGGCGGATCGCATGCGGATTTCTCCGGCAAAGTGCCGGCGGGGATTTCTCCGCTCAGAGACACATAGTCTGGTGCGATCAGTCGGAAACCGATGGTAGCGATAAAGTGGATCACCCGCGGCTTGTGTCATGCTAAAAGATTCGCGCAGATCAATCGCCGACCTGATAACTTTACGATGCCCTTCGATACTTTGATCATTGCATCGTTCCCTGGAACAAGGCAGCATATTCTTCCTTGGCGCAGCAGCAGATCAATAGATTTTCGTATTTCTTCTAATCGCTACTTATGCCGAGGGGTGCAGGGCAAAGGGGCTGACACCATAATGGTGACGCGTGCGCAGCAAATTGGCGTCGTTATCGGCCTGGCCTTCGTCACAGCATTGACGATCCTGCGGGCAAGCGATCCTCCGTTGCTAAGGCTCGCCCGCGATTTGACATTTGACCAGTATCAGCGCCTGGTGCCCCGAACTTTTGAGAACCAGCCTGTCCGGGTCATCGACATAGACGAAGCGTCACTGCGCGAGTTCGGTCAATGGCCTTGGCCGAGAAACCGGATTGCCGCCCTTGTGGACAGGCTTTCCGATATGGGCGCGTCGGCTATCGCTTTCGATATCCTCTTCGCCGAGCCCGACCGCCTGTCGCCTCGCAATGTCGTTCGCGATGTCACCGGCATTGATCCCTCACTGCTGGGCAAGCTACCGGATAATGATGAGATTTTTTCCCGATCGCTGTCGGGAAGGCCGATGGTGCTGGGTTTCGGCCTCTCCAACCAGGGAAACTATCTGCCATCGGTGAAGGCAGGCTTTGCCTATACCGGCGAAAGTCCATTCGGTGCGCCGCCCGCAATCAAGGCCGCGACGCCGCTGCAGCCGCAATTGGAAGCCAATGCCGCCGGCCTCGGTCATATCAGCCTCAATCCGGGTGCATCATCAGCAGTGGTGCGCGCAGTTCCGCTTTTCCTCAGCGACGGCAAGCAGCTCTACCCCAATCTAGCGCTCGAAGCGCTCCGTGTCGCACAGGGAGCCTCCACCTACGTACTCGACGCCGCGCCGGACAGGCCGAATACATTGACCCGGGTCAAGATCGGGGATTTCGTGGTGCCGGTAACGGCGGCGGGAGAGCTGTGGCTCTATGTCAGCCCCGACACCACAAAACGGTATATTTCGGCAAGCAAGGTACTCGCGACCGGAGACGCCTCCGCCGATATCAGAACCGCTATCGAAGGCAGTATCGTTTTCGTCGGAACCTCTGCTTCCGGGCTCCAGGATGTCCGCACGACGGCCCTTGGTGAAAACGTGCCGGGTGTCTCCATCCATGCGCAGATCGTCGAGCAGATCCTTTCAGGCCGCTTCCTTTCCCGGCCGGATTGGGCAGACGGGATGGAAATCCTGTCCATCGCCGTGTTGGGCGGCCTTCTGGTGATCCTCACCACCTTCGTCAATCCGGCCGTCGCACTTGCGTGCGGCCTGCTGATTACCTCTTTCGCCCTTGTGGCCTCCTGGCTTGCCTTTCTTTATGGGGGGCTTCTCTTCGACCCGCTGGCACCGATCGTCGCCGGATCGATCACGCATTTCGCTGCGACGGGATTCCGCTTTCTCGTGATCGATCGGGAACGGCGCGACGTGCGGCGAGCTTTTGGCCACTATCTCTCACCATCGCTGCTCCATCGCATCGAGCATACGCGCAATGCCCTGCGCCTTGGAGGAGACGAGCGCGAGCTGACCGTCATGTTCGTCGATGTGCGAAACTTCACCCAGATCAGCGAGGAGATGACACCGAGCGCCGTCGTCGCGTTTCTGAACACGCTGCTCGATGCGCTGAGCCACCATGTCATCGTCAACGAAGGCACGCTCGACAAATTCATCGGAGACTCGATCATGGCCTTCTGGAACGCTCCCGTCGATGTCTCCGACCATGCCGGCAAGGCCGTACGTGCAGCCCTGGGCATGCGGGAAACGCTCGCCCGCCTCAACAACAGCGATGCATTCGGTTTCGGAGACGCGCGGCAGGTCGGAATAGGGATCGGCATACATACGGGGCTTGCATGCGTCGGCAATATGGGCGCCGAGACACGCTTCAACTACACCGCGGTCGGCGATGCCGTGAATATTGCCGCGCGTATCGAATCTACCTGCAAGGACATCAATTTCGACATTCTGGTATCCGAACCGACAGCACGCCTGCTGCCCGATTGCGCCCTGCTCGAGGCGGGAGCGTTGATGCTGAAGGGTAAGAGTATGCGAACCAAACTTTTTGCGGTGGTCGGTGATGCGCGCCTGGCAAAATCTGCTGATTTCGTCGAACTTGAGGCCATGCACAGGCGACTTGTCGCTGCCCTGCGAACACGGTCGACGAGCAGCCGCAAACTTGTCGGCGCCGCAAAACTCAAGGCGCAGGTCGTGACGACAGGACTGTTGCAGGAGTTTTACGGCCAGATTTCGCGCCGTGCCGGACACTTCGTCGACGAGCCCGCAGACAAGGCGGCCGATATTTAGCTGATTTGCAGCCGTCGTCCGCAATTCCGCCTGTGCTACCGACGGTGGTGCCCGCCGTCGTGATCGCCATGATCGCCGTCATGGCCATCGCTGTCTCGGTCGCCCGGATTGTGATCACCCCATCCGTGGTCGCCTCTGCCATGATGATGATCGTGATGATGATCGCCGTCATCGTCGTGCTTTTGCGGTTTGTCGGGCGTGCTTGGCGGATTTGGAACATTCGGCGTGCTGGGAGTTTCCTGCGGAGCAGCAGGCGCCTCGGTGCCTGGCGATTCCGGCGTGTGGGATACGCTGGGTGTATCGGGCTGTGCCGGAGCAGGATTGTTTGCCGGAACGCTGCGTGGAGATACGCCGTTGGGCCGATCTTTCATCGCCGTCGACAGACCGCAGTTGCCGCCAAAACCCATTCGTCCCGAAAGTTGTTGATCCCCGGACAGAAACGGCAAAGCTCGCTGGTTGCCGAGCGTCTTGAGAATGTCGCGGTTGACCCGGCGGGGATCGCTTATCTGACCATTGCGTTTAGCGACAACGCAGTCGCATTGCTGCTTCAACTGCCTGCAGCCACCCGCGCCGCAAAACTGCGCGGCGCCATTCAGAAGAACGACCGCCGTCGTGCCGTTAGCCCCGACATAAAAATCAAATACCGTCCCGCGCACCCCGATCGTTCCGGCGGGCGTCACGATTTGATAGGCTGAAGAGTTTGAATGTCCGCTCATCCAGCGGAAAGTGCCCTTTGCGGCATTTATCGTAAGCTTTTTGACTGAGCCCGAGTCATCGAAAACGAATTTGTCGATGATAACCGACGAACCCGCTCCGACAGCCAGTCTCGTGCCGTCTCGAAATGTGAACTGTCCAAGGCCCGAAAGGGAGGTACGAATTTGCTCGTCCCGGTGGACGGGGTCGTCGACCGCCAGCGGACCGCCTGCGCCCGTAACTTCGGTATTAATCAGCACAGCCTGGCCGACCTTCTCGGCGGCTTTCGAAGACAACGGTGCGAGCAGCATGACGCTCAGCACAACGGTCGCGGCGTGGCGCAGATACAACATCCCACCCTCCAGGCTTATCTATGTTTTAGCATAGGCAATTCTGGAATGCTCATCATCCTTTCTGAGTATAAAGGGCGTAGACTGAGTTATTGCCAGATCGGCTTTGGCCAAAAATCGCGTGTATTTCACCGCTGGTATTCTCACTGAATCTTCTCGACGAACGGTCTACACACCCTATCCGATGGCGTGACATGCCAAAATTCTTCAGCAACGCCCGCCTGAGGAGACCTGTACTTAGCGTTTTGTCAGAACAGGGCATCAAAATTCCGATGTACCACTGATGACACTTTCTTCAATGATCCATATGCTCCCAGCGCCCTATAGGCCTTTCTTCGTTGAAGCAGATGTATCAAGCGAGAGTTCATGAGGGACCGATTTGCGAAAGCGATTTGCGCCGTCATGGAAATCGTCTCATGGATTGACCGGCACGGAAAGGATACGAGATGCGCGCGCCGTCAGGTTCTGTTACGGGACTTTGCTCCGCCTCCGCCACCATGTTCGCGGTAGGGATGGCGTTCCTTGGCTACTGGGGTGTGTATGAGCCCGGGCACTGGCGCAGCTTCGACTATGTCGTCGTGATTTTGGCGCTCATCGGATTTGCAGCGCTTGGCTCGGTGCCTTGGATTGTCACGACCCCTGTTGCCGAAGAGGGCGAGGAGAAGGTCGTAGCCGCCAGGCGAGCGTTGGCGCTGGGAGTCGTCTTGATCTGGCTGTCCGTTCTCGTCGCGGTATTTGCCTAGTCTCGGCCGCTGGTGCACGGATCGGGCCTTAAGGGGAATGGCGACCTTTGAAACGGCTGATTATGCAATCGACCCTACGACGGACGGATTTCGGGCGCGCGCAGTCAAGCATTCGGTTGAGGGCGGCGCAGCCGATGGCGATTTCGGTCTGCTCACCAGTCAGCGACCGTGCCCGCAGACGGCAACCGATGACGGACTTGTATCGCCCTATCGCCGTCTCGGGCAGCCAACGCTTTCCGTAGCCGCGGGAACCCTGCCATTTCATCTGGCCGCCTCTGCTGATAGCAGCGATATGCCGGGATATGCCGGTCCCTTTGTCCGACACGTCCGTCGTCGATTGGTTGACCACGTTGGCGCGAGGCGGAATGACGATGGCCGCCGCCCCGCTATCATCGATAACTGCGTCGTATGCCGGTTTTCCGTCATAGGCACCGTCGAACAGTAAATTGTCCGATCGGATTGCCAATCTGATCGAGTAGTGGCTCAACTTGAGAAACGTCACGGAATAATATTGATCTATTTCATAGTAAAAAATTCGAATTATTCTTAATTATATAATAAATTCAATATGCTCTATCATTTTAACCATCGAAAATTGCAATAAAATTGCACTGATGCGGTTCAATCGGCTATCTAAATTAAATCAGATCCAGACGAATAAATGGACAGATTGCAAACTTTTAGAATTCCCGGATAACGACACATTCCTTAAATATTAGTAAATTATAATCGGAAATTGAGACAATAATTTCCCGCCACGGATACATATAGGTGAAGACTATCAAGTCTTTTTTCCTGTGATCTTTGGTCGTTAGTTAAGTTTGTTGGGAGGGTTTGATGAACATCGCGTTCAAATCTACGACTTTGTCTCTGGAAAATACAGAAAGACGCACAATTCTTGTTGCAGGAGGCGCAGGGTTTCTTGGTTCGCACCTTTGCGACCACCTATTACATGCCGGTCACAAAGTCATTTGTGTAGATAATTTCTCGACCGGACGGATGGAAAATTTATGGCATCTGCTGCGCTTCGACACGTTTAGTTTCATCCGCCACGACATCATCTCGTCGTTCGATGTGCCGGTGGACGAGATCTACAATCTAGCCTGCCCGGCCTCGCCGCCGCACTATCAGGCAGACCCAATCCATACGATGAAAACATGCGTTTTCGGATCGCTGAATCTTCTGGAGCTCGCCGCGCGTCATCAAGCGCGGATATTCCAGGCTTCCACTTCGGAAGTCTATGGAGATCCGCAGGTGCACCCGCAACCGGAGAGTTACTGGGGTAACGTCAATTCCTTCGGTCCACGCTCCTGCTATGACGAAGGCAAGCGTTCTGCAGAGACGCTTTTCCGCGACTTTCACGTAAGGTATGGCGTCGATATCCGGATTGCGCGCATCTTCAATACCTATGGGCCGCGCATGCGCCCTGACGACGGCCGCGTTGTCTCCAATTTCATCGTCCAAGCCCTCAAGGGGCAGGATATTACCGTCTATGGCGACGGCTCGCAGACACGCTCCTTCTGCTACGTCGATGATCTGATCAAGGGCTTCGTCCGGTTGATGGGTGACCAGTCGGCTATTCATACCCCGGTCAATCTTGGCAATCCGGTCGAATTTACCGTGCGCGAGCTTGCCGAACAGATTGTCACGATGACGGGATCCTCGTCGAAAATTGTCTACAAGACACTGCCGATCGACGATCCCCGCCAGCGTCGCCCCGATATCACGGTTGCGAAACGGGAATTGGGCTGGGAGCCGTCGGTTGCGTTGACAGATGGCCTGAAGTCCACCGTTTCCTATTTCGAACGTCAACTGGTTCGGCCCAGCGGCGAGCTTGTCGAGGTTGCGTGATGTCCAGACGCAGAGTACTCGTTGTGGGTGGCGCCGGCTTCATCGGCAGCCACACCGCCAAGCTCCTGTACAAGCAAGGCTTCGAGCCGATTGTCTATGACAATCTTTCGACGGGCCATCTGTCGTCGGTGCGCTGGGGGCCTTTCATCGAGGGGGATATTCTCGACACGCAGTCTCTTGCCGAGACGATCGAGACCTATCGCCCTGTAGCGGTCATACATTTCGCTGCTTCGGCTTATGTCGGCGAGTCTGTCGAAAACCCGGCAAAATACTACGCTAACAACGTGAACGGCACGCATTCATTGCTGGAGGCCTGCCGGCGCGCGGGTGCGGACAAACTGATCTTTTCGTCGAGCTGCGCGGTCTACGGCACTCCTGATCATCTGCCGATCCGCGAATGCGAGACCAGACGCCCGATAAATCCCTATGGCCGGACGAAGCTGATCGCGGAGCACATGCTCGCCGATTATTCGGCGGCTTATGGGCTGCACTATGTGGCGCTGCGCTACTTCAATGCTTCCGGAGCGGATCCGGAACGGGAACTCGGTGAATGGCATGATCCGGAGACACATCTCATCCCCCGCGCACTGCTGGCGGCATCCGGCTCCATCGACGTTCTTGAAGTTTACGGTGATGACTATAACACGCCAGATGGCACATGCATCCGCGATTACATTCATGTCGTCGATCTTGCGCGGGCCCATGTGCTGGCGGTTGAATATCTGCTGGCCGGCGGCGCCGACCTTGCCGTTAATCTGGGCACCGGACACGGAACCTCCATCAAGGAAATTGTGAATGCGATCGGACGCGTTTGCGGGTACCCGGTCCCTGTCGCAATGCGTGCCCGTCGGGCAGGCGATCCACCCGCACTTTATGCAGCTTCGGACCTTGCCGCCGAGAAGCTCGGCTTCCGGGCTCTCTATTCGGATATAGAGACGATCATTCGAACTGCTGCCCCCTTCTTCGGACTGGAGGTGCGGCAATGAACCCTTACAAGACACAGGTTCAAGCCCCGCAGGACGAACCCTTGATGACGCCGGTCCTGCAAGGCTATCGACGCGCCGAATATTTGGTCGGCGCCGCATTATGGGCTGCTGCGCTCGTCTATTTCTGGCGTTGGTGGTTCGAACCAGCACATTATGTGGACCTCTCCGGCTCCATTCTGGTGACCCTGGTGTTGGCTTGGGTCACAATCATTCCCGCCTATTTTATCGTGGTATTCTATCGTGCCCGGAAGCCACACGGGCGCTTGCGCCTGCCCGCCGGCAGCCGCGTCGCCATGGTGGTGACGAAGGCACCATCGGAGCCTTTTGCCGTGGTGGCGCGGACTTTGCGCGCCATGCTGGAGCAAGAGGTGCCGCACGACACCTGGCTTGCCGACGAAGATCCTTCGCCCGCGACGCTCGATTGGTGCCATAGGCATGGCGTTCATGTTTCCACCCGCAAGGGGCGTGAAGACTATCACCGTCAGACATGGCCGCGGCGCACCCGATGCAAGGAAGGCAACCTCGCCTTCTTCTACGATCATTACGGTTATGAAGGCTATGACTTCGTCGTCCAGCTCGATGCCGATCATGTGCCCGAACAAGGGTATCTTTTCCAGATGCTGCGCCCGTTCGCCGATCCGGCGGTCGGTTATGTGTCCGCGCCCAGCATTTGCGATTACAACGCACGTGAAAGCTGGTCGGCGCGTGGGCGCCTCTACGCGGAAGCCAGTATGCATGGATCGCTCCAGGCTGGTTTCAATGGCGGGCTCTCGCCGCTTTGCATCGGCTCGCACTATGCCATTCGCACCGTCGCCCTGCAGAACATCGGCGGCCTTGGCCCTGAACTGGCCGAGGATCATTCGACCACGCTGATGATGAATGCCCACGGCTGGCGCGGCGTTCATGCGCTCGATGCCGTGGCCCATGGCGACGGTCCGCGCACCTTCGCCGATCTCATTACGCAAGAGTTCCAATGGTCGCGCAGCCTGATGATGATCTTGCTGCAATATTCGCCGAAGCTGATCGGACGACTGCCGCTGCGCCTCAAGGCCCAGTTCCTGTTTTCCCAGCTCTGGTATTCTCTTTTTTCGCTGTTCATGGGGCTGATGTTTATCCTGCCCGTGATTGCGCTTTTCCGCGGAAGGAGTTTCGTTGACGTCTCCTACCCCGGTTTTCTGCTGCACTTCGTACCGCAGTCGGTCCTGCTGATCCTGTTCGCCTATCGCTGGCGCAGCACCGGCACGTTCAGGCCGGTGGACGCCAAGATCCTCAGCTGGGAAATGACGCTGTTTCTGTTCGCCCGCTGGCCGTGGGCGCTCGCCGGAGGCCTGGCAGCCGTTCGCGACTGGGCAACGGGATCTTTCGTGGATTTTCGCGTCACGCCGAAGGGCACGTCCGAAGTTGATCCGCTGCCTCTGCGAATCCTGGCGGCTTACGGTCTGCTGTCGCTGATTTCCATCCTCCCGGTACTATCCGTCGCTACAGCGGAAGAAACCGGCGGCTTTTACATCTTCGCCACGCTGAATGCCGCCATCTACACGCTGCTCCTGCTCGTCATCATCCTACAGCACACGCGCGAAAACACCGTGTGCGTGAGCAGGCGTTTCTATCGTCCGGTGCTCGCCAGCAGTCTGCTTGCCCTGATCGCCTTGCCATGTGTGGGCACCATCGAACATGGCCATGACGGCATCCGGTCGCTGGCCTGGAATACGGACGGCTACATGCTGTTCGAAGATCGCTTCTCAGTAGCGGGCGCCGGAATCGGCGGACGCGGATTGCACAGGCTGACGTTCAATCCGCGCTGGCGGCTGAGCGACACCGACAACAACGGTTCATGACAAGAAGGACGCCATTGGCGCGAACTCAGATGAAAATAGCTGTTATTGGAACTGGATATGTAGGCTTGGTCAGCGGCACATGCTTTGCCGAATGGGGCAACAATGTCGTCTGCATGGACAAGAACGCTCAAAAGATTGCCGGCCTCCGACAAGGCAGGATGCCGATCTATGAGCCCGGCCTCGACGACCTGGTCAAACGAAACTACGCCGCGGGACGGCTGGACTTCACCTGCGACCTGGCCGAAGCAGTCAAAGGAGCCGCCATCGTCTTCATAGCCGTCGGCACGCCGACACGCGCCGGTCACGAGGATGCCGATCTTTCCTTCGTCTATATGGCAGCGCGCGAGCTCGCGTCGCTCATTGCCGACGACACGGTTGTGGTGGTGAAATCGACGGTGCCTGTCGGAACCGGGGATGTGGTGCAGAGGATCATCGGCTCGGTCCGCAAGGCCGACACCTTCTCCATTGCCTCCAATCCGGAATTCCTGCGCGAAGGCGTCGCCGTCAGTGATTTCCTCGCACCGGATCGCGTCGTCATTGGTGTCGAAGACGAGCGGGCAGGCAAGCGCCTCATCGAACTGTATGAGAGCATGGTCACGCTACAGAATACGCCCGTTATCATCACCATGCGGCGCACTGCCGAACTGATCAAATATGCCGCGAACGCATTTCTGGCCACCAAGATCACTTTCATCAACGAGCTGGCCGATCTGTGCGAACAGGTGGGCAGCAATGTGAGCGACCTGGCGCTCGGCATGGGGCTCGACAAACGCATTGGCGCGAGCTTCCTCACAGCCGGGCCCGGCTATGGTGGCTCCTGCTTTCCGAAGGATACCCTGGCGCTTCTGCGGACGGCGGAGGATTACGGGGTAACACTTGGTATCGTAGAGGAAACCGTTGCTGCCAATGACGCACGCAAGCGGCGCATGGCGCTAAAGGTAGCAGAGGCATTTGGCGGAGACATAGACGGTCTGACCATCGCTGTCCTTGGCCTCACCTTCAAACCCGACACCGACGACATGCGTGATGCACCTTCGGTGCCGCTCATCGAAGCGCTGCAGCGTATGGGAGGCCGCATCCGGGCCTACGATCCCGTCGGCATCGAGAATGCTGCAAAGGTTCTCGACGGAGTCGACTTCTTTGAAGATCCCTATGAATGCGCATGGAATGCCGATGCCGCCGTCATCGTGACGGAGTGGGAGACCATCAAGAAAATCGACCTGGTTCAGCTCAAACATCACCTGCGCCAGCCGGTCCTCATAGACCTGAGAAACGCCTTGGACGCGGACGCCGCCGAAGAACTCGGATTTCACATTTCGGCCGTGGGCCGGCCTGCCAGCACCGACGGCAGCCTACAGGAAATCGTCAAGCGACGAGACAGACGGCAGGCAGTCAAAACAGAAACGGTAGAGCTCGTCTCAATTGCAATGCGGGGGAAATAAGATGAAGCCATCAAACAACAAGACCACCTTTGCCCGTGTAACAGCGACGGCATTCGCTATCGCCATGGGAATTGCAGGGTGGAGCAATGCTACCGCCGCCGTTGCAGGCACAAAACTGCCTGAAGGTACAAGGCTCATGACGGCGTTCGAACTCTACACGCTCTATCGTGACAAAACCTGGCAGTGGCCCGATGGCGCCGGGCGAATGCAGAATACCGATCGCCGGTTTTCCGCCTGGGTCGACGGAACAGGAGGCCAATCCTGGGCTGAAGGTCGGTGGATCGTGACGGATACAGGCCTCTTGTGCTTCGAGGCGGCCTGGCATGCGACAAACGGCAAGTTTCCAGCCAAAACCTGCTTCATTCATCGAATTCAGGATGGGACTATCTACCAGAAGCGTGAGGCAGGCGGGGCCTGGTACGTGTTTCGCCATGCTGTAGCCAAACAAACCGATGAGGCGGCGAAATTAATCGCCGACGATCTGGTCTCGCAGCGACTAGAGGTGGTGAAAGCCACCTTAGACGCGCACAAGACCGAATAAGGAGGAGTCAATCCAATGAGAACCCTAACCAAACTAACGGCAGCTATGCTTGGCACCGTCGCGCTCTGCGGCGTGGTCTACGCGGCCGGCGATGTTCTTGACGCACGGGCCGAGAGCCTGTTCCACGACAAGAGGCCGATCATCACACCGCAATCGCTTGCTTCCGGTGCCTATGATCCAAATGGGGACTTTACCAATGACCCCGACCCCAAGATCGAGCATCTCTTCCTCCCTTGGGAGGATGTCGATCTCTCAACCCTGAGCACGGCAAATGACTATGCACGCAAGCGCGGCCGTTCATTGCTGATTACGGTTGAGCCCTGGTCCTGGGCCCGCGACTGGCGCGTGGCACCGGACGATCTTCTCAACGGAATTCTGGCGGGTCGCTACGATGCCAACATGGCAGCGATATGCTCCACGGCAGCCAAGCTCGACAGGCCCGTCACCATCCGCTGGGCGCAGGAAATGGATGAAAAGAACGGGCAATTCACCTGGGCCTACTGGAAGCCGGACGGCTATATAAAAGCATATCGGCACGCCATCACCGTATGCCGCCAATATCTTCCGTCGGCCAAGTACATGTGGTCGCCAATGGGAAAAGAGGGGCTCGAAGCCTACTATCCCGGCAATCAATATGTTGATGTCATCGGGCTTTCGGTGTTCGGCTACCAGCCGTTCGATCAACGCAAGCTCGGACGGGATTCGACGTTCGTGGAAGCAACCAAGCCCGGCTACAACCGCGTCAAGGCCTTCAAGAAGCCGATCGTTATTGCCGAGTTGGGTTATCAGGGAAATGAGGCCTATGTTCACGCATGGGCTGAGGAAGCCGCCAAACCGCACGCCGAATTTCCCGACCTGACAGCAGTCGTCTATTTCAACGACCGTGAAGTCTATCCCTGGCCGGATGGCCTGGGTCGGCCGGACTGGCGCGTTGCCAGCCCTCTGTTGAACTGACTGCCGCGGCGAACAGTTGAAGGAGAAACAAAATGTTTTCGTTCCGTTTCGTCATCTTAAACGCCGCGATCTCGATGTTGTTGCTGACCGGCCCGGCAAACGCCGCAACACAACATCAAATCGATAGACTGACCGCACGCGCGGCCAGTCAAGCAGATCCGATGAGCGCCGCCGCTCTAAAAAGACTCTATTCGGGGCGCTCCTGGATCTGGAAGGATGGTGCAGGGTTCTTCTCCCGTAACCACAACCATTTTACCGCCTGGTCGCACAAGGGTTCCCAAAAATCCTATGCAAAAGGCACCTGGTATGTGACCGATCGCGGCAAGCTCTGCATGAGTGCCTTATGGTACAGCGGAAAAACTGCTGCACGCAATGTTTCCTGCTTTCTGCATCGTGAGAAAGCCGGGATAATCTATCAGAAACGAGCGTCAGGCGGAAAATGGTATGTGTTCCGTCATAATCCAATCAAGCATGATGACGAGGTTCTGAAACTGCGACGGGGCGATAATGTCCGCAAACATCTGCCCGGTTGAAGTTGAATACTCAAATAGGGGCCATCGCTAGGATGGATGGACAGCCTGCTCGCTATCAGTTCTGTCCGAGTACCATCCGAGAAGCAACCCCTATTCTCTTTCGAGAGCAGTCTGAGGGAGCGCTGGGCTTACCTCAAAAAGCACTGCGATTGTGACAATGCGATGTTCTGCCGAAGCCGCTAGGCGTGCAAACATACGGCGCACCCTTAAAGTATTCCTCGGAAGAAATTTTGGTCGTCTTTGCCAGTGAACTTCCACTATAGAAGACGACATTATTCTTTTCGTATTTCTTCATATACAGTTGAATGGTCTTCTGCTTTGCATGCGCAAGTTCAGACGCGTTCGCATTGGCAGACAGAGCTAACGGGAAGGCAATCAGAAAAATTGCTGATATGGAACGTTTAATCCAATGACGATTGCGGCGTGCATTACAGAAATTTCGATTGGAATTCATAAGCTCCCCCTCGGTTAATCGCTTTTCTTCACCAATCCTGACAAAAATCATTGATGCGAACGCCATAAATACCCTGAACAAATTAATGAATTCGCCTGATTTCTTGTGTAAGCCTCAAGCTGGAAGCAATCGCAGCCGCCTGCCTCGACAGTTGCCGCGACTTCCACTGCAGTGACAGCTTTGGCATCGGTGACCACCACCAGCGCGCCTTCATCGGCCCGCCGGCGGGGAAATCGCCGACCCGATGCCACCGCCCCACTGGTCCTTACAGCAAGTTTTTCGATAAATCTCCTCATTTTCTCCGCTTCTCGAAAGTCTTGCACAGCGGGCGAACCGGCCAAACGCGGAAACGTTCAGCATGCTCAGCCGAGAGTTCGCCACAAGGGGCGGCCTGAATGAGCAGGTTCTGTCGGATCTCGAGACGAAAGCCAGAGATCGCCGCAACGCCGATATCGAGTTCCCAACACTCGGACAGCATCCCCTCTGCCATCCGTAAAATGCCGTCATCGCGGCTGGATCGGCCGTTCTTGATGAGGTAAGCAGGACCATCAAATTAGCGATTGAATTCGTCAGTTTGATAGAAGCAAGACACCTCCAGGCGGATTTCACGCTTGCCGTGTAAATCAAAATGATCTGAAAATGAAGTATGATCCGTTAGACCACGTTGCGGCACATTTTTTGCGGGATTTACAACCTAGACGGGTTGCTTCTCGCAACGAACGCGACCTGTTGCGGCTGATCTGGAAATCTCCCGGGATTGAGCGTTCTGACCTGACCGAACCGCTCGACCTTACCCAGCAATCTCTGCACAGGATTGTCGCGCGGCTTCACGACCGAGGAATGATTGCTTTTTCCCCGTCAGAGAACCGACGCCCTGGACCACCCAGTCCGGAGCTAAGCCTGCAAAAGGATTGGTGTTTGACGCTCGGCATCTCCATAAATGTCGGTTCGATCGGCCTCTGCCTCATGGGATTCGGAGAGCCTTTGGAGAACACGGAAATTCCACAGGCTGGATCCTCGCTGTCCGAGGAGATGGACCGAATTGGCGCGGCGGTCAAAGACATTCTCGCCCGCCGAAGCGCCAATCGGCGGGATGTCCTCGGCGTTGGTCTTGCCGTCGCCGGTCACCGTATGCTGGAGTCGGCGTTTAATTGCCCCCTGCCGCTCGCCCATTGGTCACTGATCGACCTGGCTCCTTTGCTTGGAGCAAAACTCGGCTTGCCGATCTGGGCGGACAATGTCGCCAGAACAGCAGCTTTAGCGGAGGCAATCTTCGGTGTCGGCCGCGAGGTTGCGGATTTCGCTTATATTGCCCATCTTCATGGCTACGGCGGCGGCCTGGTTTCCGGAGGCATGCCATTTCGCGGCAGTTTCGGAAACGCGGGCGAATTTTCCGTTCTCTTTGGGCAGCAGGATTACGAGGAGCGTCCTGCTCCTAGCCTTTTGCTTCGGCATCTTCACGCCAACGGCCGCCCGGACTTGACGCTGAAGGACTTGAAAAGCGAAGATTTGGCGCAATGGCAGGGTGTTGCGGAGTGGGTAGACCGCGTCGCACCGGCGCATAATCGCACCGTCAACGCGCTCTGCGCGGTATTTGACCCCGCCTTGATCGTCCTTGGCGGTGAACTCCCGCATTCACTGGCAAGAATGCTTATCGAACGGACTGAAATTAATAATCTACCTCGGCATGGCGCCTTACGCGACGTCCCCAAGCTTGCCGTGGCGGAGGTAATTGATGCCCCTGGCGCAATCGGAGCGGCCTTGATCCCTCTATTCGAGACCGTCTTGTGATAGGCAAGCATCGTCTTCCAGGTATCCACGCCGGAAATCGCCAGTTGTAGCAGCGCAAGAAATGATGAGTATTTAATTTTTCTAATTTAAAGAATAGGCGACAAAGGCAACAAGATTTGATAGATTTACGATAGCCGGTTGCGGTTTGGCGTGTAGATAAAAATTTGCCGGGCGTCTTTGCACCGCTAGCCGGATTATGGCGTAGGAGGAGAGACGCTATGGCGACATTCCATGTCATGGCCGGTGCGAGCGGTGAATTTACGCGCCCGGAAGTCCGGAAGATAGGTGTCGCGGATCTTGTCGATGCGCTGAAGTCGGGGCTTAATGACTTTGGAGAGAAGCCATCTCATTACGTTTTTCTCTGTCTTATGTATCCGATCGCGGGCATTTTTCTGGCCATGTGGAGTTCCGGCGCTGACCTGCTGCCGCTGCTTTATCCCTTGATATCAGGCTTTGCGCTCATTGGTCCGATTGCGGCCCTCGGCCTTTATGAAATCAGTCGACGCCGCGAGCAGGGATTGGATAGCTCATGGCATCACGCCCTGGAGGTCCGTCACTCGCCGGCGCTGCCGTCGATCATTGCGGTAGGCCTCATGCTGTTGGCGCTTTTCGTCGCCTGGCTGATTATCGCACAGCGCATCTACACCATGACCTTCGACGAGGCAGGCCTCACCTCGATCTCGACCTTCCTGTCAGACGTGCTGACGACCCCGCGAGGCCTCTCACTTATGCTTTGGGGAAATCTGGCCGGTTTCATTTTCGCAATAATAGTGCTGGCGACGACGGTAGTGACCTTCCCGCTGATGCTGGATCGGGATGTCGGCGCAATTGCAGCCGTGGACGCGAGCATACGCGCTACGCTTAGCAATCCAGGACCAGTTGCACTTTGGGGGTTGATTGTCGCGGCGCTGCTCGTCGTCGGCACTATCCCGATTTTTGCCGGCCTTGCGGTCGTCATGCCAATCCTCGGGCATTCGACCTGGCACCTGTATCGAAAATTGATTGCACCCGTCTATCCGAACCGCATGCCTTGAATTCACAAAGGAAATTTACCCAGAGATCATCGTCCGAGCCGTTGCGATCTGCATGATGGGAGTCGTGTTGGTTGGGTTAGCGATGAAGAGAATGAGGATTGCCATGTCTTACCGTTTTCTTCCGATCTGTCTGCTTTTCGCCATTGCCATCCCGCTTGACGCTACGGCGCAGGAGGGCGACGCCACCGCAGGGGCCACCGTTTTCAAGAAATGCGCCATTTGCCACATAGCCGAAACCGACCAGAACAAGGTCGGCCCTTCGCTGAACGGTCTGTTCGGCAGAACCGCTGGAACACATCCAAATTTCGCCTATTCGCCGGCGATGCAGGAGGCGGGCAAGGCCGGCCTCGTATGGAACGAGACGTCGCTCCGCGATTATTTGCACGACCCCAAGGCGAAAGTGAAGGGCACGAAAATGACTTTCGTCGGGTTGAAGGACGATACCGAGATTACCAATCTGATCGCCTATCTGAAGCAGTACTCCAAATAGCGAAATGCCAAGCGTGGACGAGCTGTTTCCCGCGTTGCCGGTTGGATCGGGGGGCTCGGCTCAGCAACCTGACGCCGCCGATCCGTTCCCGCGGCGCCGATATGCCCCGGGCGTTTTGCCGGGATGAACCGCTGCCGTTACCGCAATTGCTCGCCTGACTTGTTCATGAGATAATACTAAAACGCTTCGCGATGGGATTGTGGAAATATTCGCTGCCGGGTCACGGAGGAGACGATGGCTGTCGTAGTGATTCTCGTTCTGCTGGTGGTGGGATCGATTGCGTTCCATCTGCTTAGCCCATGGTGGTGGACGCCGATCGCGTCGAACTGGAGCTACATCGACAATACGATTGTCATCACGTTCTGGATCACCGGCTTTGTTTTCACGGCTGTCGTGTTGTTCATAGCCTATTGCGTCCTCCGCTTCAGACACCGCGCCGGAAATCAGGCGGCATACCAGCCCGAAAACAAGCGGTTGGAATGGTGGCTCGCGGCGGGGACTGCGATCGGGGTGGCTGCAATGCTCGCGCCGGGGCTCTTCGTGTGGAAACAGTTCGTTACGGTCCCGGCCGATGCCAGCGAGGTTGAAGTCGTCGCTCAGCAATGGCAATGGAGCTTCCGGCTGCCGGGCGCCGACGGGCGGCTCGGTCGGGCGGACACGCGCGATGTGACCCCGGACAATCCGCTCGGCTTGAACAAGAGCGATCCCGCCGGAATGGACGACGTCATCGTCGAAGGCGGTGAACTGCATTTGCCCGCAGACAAGCCGGTAAAAATGCTTCTGCGCTCGATCGACGTCGTGCACGATTTCTACGTGCCGGAATTCCGGGCCAAGATGGACATGATCCCTGGTACGGTCACCTATTATTGGTTCACGCCGACACGGACAGGAACATTCGAGGTTCTCTGTGCAGAATTGTGCGGCGTCGGTCATCCGCAGATGCGCGGCACCGTTATCGTCGATACCGAGACCGCCTATCAAGCCTGGCTGCAGCAGCAACCGACTTTCTCGAAATCACTGGCGTCGGCGGAAAAGTCGGCGGCCAAATAAATGCCATGCGTACTTGAGGGGAAAAGCCGCATCGGAGGGAACAGGGAGGATGGAATATGGTCGACATTGGATCCGGCGCTGGGCAGGTCATCCAGCCCGCTGAAGTCGAGGACGTGGAGCTTTATCATCCGAAAAGCTGGTGGACGAAATATGTCTTCAGCCAAGATGCCAAGATCATCGCCATTCAGTATTCCTTGACCGCTATCTCGATCGGCATGGTGGCGTTGGTGCTGTCCTGGCTGATGCGGCTGCAACTCGGGTTTCCCGGCTACTTTTCGTTTATCGACGCGGAACATTATTATCAGTTCATCACCATGCACGGCATGATCATGGTGATCTACCTGCTGACGGCACTGTTCCTCGGCGGTTTCGGCAACTATCTCATCCCCTTGATGCTCGGCGCCCGCGACATGGTGTTCCCCTATGCGAACATGCTGAGCTATTGGCTCTATCTGCTCGCAGTCATCGTCCTGGTCGTCGGCTTCTTTGCGCCCGGCGGGCCGACGGGCGCCGGCTGGACGCTGTATCCGCCGCAGGCTCTTTTATCGGGGACGCCGGGAGGGCGTGATTGGGGCATCATCCTGATGCTGTCATCGCTGATCCTGTTCATCATCGGCTTCACCATGGGTGGGCTGAATTATGTCGTCACCGTGCTGCAAGGACGCACCCGGGGCATGACGCTGATGAGAATGCCATTGACAGTATGGGGTATATTCACTGCGACCGTCATGGCGCTGCTTGCCTTCCCGGCCCTCTTCGTCGCCGCTGTCATGATGTTGTTCGACCGGTTGCTGGGTACCAGTTTCTTCATGCCCGCCATCGTCGAGATGGGCGAACAGTTGAAGCAAGGGGGCGGCAGTCCCATCCTGTTCCAACATCTGTTCTGGTTCTTCGGCCACCCTGAAGTCTATATCGTCGCACTTCCTGCCTTTGGCATCGTCTCGGATCTGATCAGCACCCATGCGCGCAAGAACATCTTCGGCTACCGGATGATGGTCTGGGCGATCGTCATCATCGCAGCACTAAGCTTCGTCGTATGGGCACATCATATGTATGTGAGCGGCATGAATCCGAACTTCGGGTTCTTTTTCGCGACCACGACGTTGATCATTGCCATCCCGACGGCGCTCAAGGTCTACAACTGGGTGCTGACGCTTTGGCGCGGCGATATCCATCTGACATTGCCGATGCTGTTTGCCCTGGCCTTCATCGTCACATTCATCAATGGCGGATTGACCGGTCTATTTCTCGGCAATGTCGTTGTGGACGTGCCGCTTTCGGATACCATGTTCGTCGTTGCCCATTTCCATATGGTGATGGGGGTCGCACCGATCCTGGTGATCTTCGGCGCAATCCACCATTGGTATCCGAAAGTCACGGGTCGCATGCTGAACGTGGTGATGGGTCATATCCACTTCTGGATCACCTTTCTCGGCGCCTATGCGATCTTCTTCCCGATGCACTATCTCGGCCTGATGGGCGTGCCGCGCCGCTATTACGAGCTGGGCGAAACTGCTTTCATTCCACCATCGGCGCACACGCTGAACATGTTCATCACCGTCGCCGCGCTGGTCGTCGGCGCCGCTCAAATTCTGTTCCTGTTCAACCTCGCCTGGAGCCTTCGCTGGGGCAGGCCAGCGGGCGGCAACCCGTGGCGGGCAACGACATTGGAATGGCAAACGCCGCAAACGCCGCCGGTTCACGGAAATTGGGGCAAGGAGCTGCCCATCGTCTATCGTTGGCCATATGATTATAGCGTTCCCGGAGCGGACCAGGACTTCCTGCCGCAAAACCAGCCGGCTTTGGGCGAGCCGTCCGAGAGAGTGTCGCCATGAGCGCCATTCTCATTTTTCTGGCCGGGGTCGCCGGCATCATTGCCTGGTGGATGGCAAGGCAGCGGCTGACCTCCAAGCCCTGGCTGGAAGTGGGTCTGGCAGGCGATGCGCCGGAGATGCAGGGATCATCGGCGACAATAGCGAAACTCGGGCTCGGCATTTTTCTTGCCGTCATCGGTGCGCTGTTCACGCTCCTTATCAGCGCCTATCTCAGCCGCATGGGCGGCGCCGACTGGTGGGCCATCCCGATCCCGCGGCTGCTATGGGTGAATACGGCGGCCCTCGCCGCCAGCAGCGTGGCGCTGCAATGGGCGAAAACCGAAGCCCGCCTTGATCGCGGCGAGATGCTGAACACAGCTCTTGCGGTGGCGTTCGTGCTGGCCGTTCTTTTTCTCGCCGGGCAGGTTTTGGCGTGGCGACAACTGGTGTCGGCAGGCTATCTGCTCGCCGACAACCCATCAAACAGCTTCTTCTACATGATCACCGGATTGCATGGTCTGCACATTCTGGGCGGGCTTTTCGTACTCGGACGGACCGTAATTCGCGCCCGGATCAGTCCTGTGCTGACTGGAGTTCGCCTGAGCGTGGATCTATGCGCCATCTATTGGCATTTCATGCTCGCTGTCTGGCTGATCCTTTTTGCGCTCTTTGCCGGCTGGGCGAATAGTTTCGTCGATCTCTGCCGTCAATTGGTCACCTGAGGAGTTTCGATGATGACCGAATCCATGGAAAGACCGGTAAGTGATCCGCATCTGCGGTCCGCGGGACTGCGAGGCGTTGCCGCTGATCTGTCATCGGACCAGCGGGCGTTCAAGAACGTCTCCTGGGGCAAGGCGATGATGTGGATCTTTCTCCTGAGCGACACCTTCATTTTCGGGTGTTTTCTGCTGGCCTACATGACGGCGCGCATGTCGACCACCGTTGCTTGGCCCAATCCGAGCGAGGTCTTCGCCCTGACGATCGGAGGCAAGGAAATTCCGCTGATCCTGATCGCCATCATGACTTTCGTCCTCATCAGCAGCAGCGGCACAATGGCCATGGCCGTCAACTTCGGATACCGCCACGATCGCCGCAAGACTGCCGCGCTGATGTTGGCGACGGCAGCCCTCGGCGCGACATTCGTCGGAATGCAGGCATTCGAATGGACCAAACTGATCAGGGAAGGCGTTCGTCCCTGGGAGAACCCTTGGGGGGCGGCGCAATTCGGGTCGTCCTTCTTCATGATCACGGGCTTTCACGGCACCCATGTTTCGATCGGGGTCCTGTTCCTCCTGATCATGGCACGCAAGGTGTGGCGGGGGGACTTCGATCAGGAAAGGCGGGGATTTTTCACCAGCCGGAAGGGTCATTACGAGATCGTGGAGATAACGGGGCTTTACTGGCACTTCGTGGATCTGGTCTGGGTATTCATCTTTGCATTCTTCTATCTGTGGTGAGGATGGCATCATGGCACAACAACAGGCGCATTCGGGACAACAGCATCCGATAAGACTTTATATGGTCGTTTGGGGGCTGCTTTTCGTCCTCAGCACCTTCTCCTACCTCGTCGACTACCTCGGCATCCAGAGCTATCTCAGATGGTCTCTGATCCTCCTCTTCATGGTCCTGAAGGCAGGGCTGATCGTTGCGATTTTTATGCACATGGCCTGGGAGCGGCTGGCGTTGATCTACGCCATCCTGCTCCCCCCAGTTCTCGTGCTTGTCTTCGCCGCATTGATGGTGTCGGAATCGCATTACACGTTGCTCACCCGACTGGCCTTTTTTGGGGGCGGTCCGTAACATGACAGACGATCCAACACACCCGTGACTGCCCCTAAAAAACAGTCTTGAATCCGATTTGTTCAGCTTTGGAAATCCCCGGAGTCCCCGTGACCTACGCGGCCACGTTGGACGCGGCCGACATCAAATCTTGCGCCGCCGGCACGCCGAACATCTGCCGACCGTTGTCGGCAACCTCCGTGAAGCACCACCTGACGACGCCATTGCGATCGAGCAGGAATTCGCCGACGAGCTGGCCTTCGCCGCCGGCGATCATCTGCCGGTCGTCCTCGGTGAATTCGTAGCCGTCGGCCTTGTCGAGATACTCGGTCGCAGCCATCACGCCCATCGGCTCGGGAAGTTCCTTCGGCATGTCGATCTTCATCGACGTCAGCACATCCATTCCCACCTTGTGCGGCCACGCGGTTTCAGATTCGGTGAATTCAACATTCGGCAGTCCGAAGGCCCTGTGCGAGATACGGTCCGGATCGGATGCGGCCAACAGGTTGGGCAACGGATGATAGCGGAAATACAGACGTGCGCGCTCGATCGGCGTGTTGACAACGGTCAGGCTGTCGATGCCCAGCTCACGCAGGTCGCCGGCAAGGCTCGCCATGGACGTGATCTGGCGCCGGCAAAACGGGCAATGAAGCCCGCGAAACAGGCCGACCAGCACGGGCCTTTGCCCGCGAAACTCGTCGATTGAGACCTTCCCCTGGCGGGTAATTGCGTCAAGTACGACGTTGGGCGCGTGATCGCCCGGCTGCAGGGGCCTATCAGTGAAGCTGTCCGGCATGTCATCCTCCCTCTCCGAGCGCCGCCTGTTCAAATGATCTTGGAAACGGCGCTCCAGCTCTTCCAATCGAGGCGAAATCATTCGCCGCGGGTGATGCCGCCCGAACGCAATGGCTCTCGACGGCGGTCTTGAGCATGATGTCGAACTCTACGAAGCGGTTTCGCACGCCACCATGCGCTATTTCTTTCATTCCAGATCCGATGAGGATTTCGGGGTCCATTCGATCCCAAGGTCCCGTCGGCTCTAGTCGAGAAACGGCAACACGACCAACGCGCCCGGGTCGAGCTGATGTCGGCTGCACACCTCCTGCGCTAGGGCAAAATACCGCTCGGCCTCGGCCATGTCGTCGTGTTCGAGATTCAATGTCGCCAGGCCATCATAGCATGGAAACAACAGTTGCGGCTCGCCAATTTCACGAGCCAGGTCGAGGGCCTCCTCGTAATACCTGCGGGCTAGATCCGGCCGGCCGTGGCATTGGTGGATTTGCCCGAGCACGATCAACGGCACTGCGAGATGGTCGCGCTGATCAAGAGCGCGGTCGATCTCGATCGCTTTCTCGGCTGCGGGGATGCCCTCCCCGGCGCAATTGTCGGTGAAGGTGCAGCAGGCAACGGCAAGATTGGCGAAGAGGCGGGCCTGGAAGCCGAGATCGCCAATGCGGATGGCGACCTCCAATCCGCGCCGGCACACGGCGATCGCTTGCTTGGGGTCCACGATCGTGTAGAGCACGCCGAGATTGGAATAGGCACGGCAGGCGGCGCTCAGCAGACCTGCAGCCTCGGCAACCACAAGGCTTTTCTCGACGGCTGCCACGGCGTCGCGATGACGGCCAAGTCTGGCCAGCGCCACGCCTTTGGTGTTCAACGCCTCGGCACCGGCCCGTGCTGCCTCGAGGCCCACGGGGCTCGAGGCCTCTGCGGATACGGCGCCGAGGCAAATCAAGGCTTCGTCCGCCCACTGCGCCGCAACCGCCTGGTCTCCCATCCGGAAGGCGAGGTGGCCGCGCTCCTGCAGCAGATGCGCGCGCTCGATCGGCTCGTCGGTGCCGTCGAGCAGGCCGGCAGCCTCGGCGAACAAGGCATCCGCCAGGTCGCGTCGACCGGTGTCGAGGTTGAGACGTCCGAGCTTGCGCAAGATCCGGGCGGCAGCGGCCCGGTCACCGGCAGCACGATGGACGGCCAGCGCAAGGCCGTAGTGATCACGAGCAGCATCGCGCTCGCCGTTGGGGCCGCAGAGATCGGCCAGCCGCTCGTCGAGCGCCGCTTGTTCGGGCATCCTCTCCGGTTGCTCGGGGAAGGCGGCGAGCGCCTGGCGATAGAGTCGCATCGCATCGTCATTCGCATAGATCTTGCGGGCCAGATCGCCGGCCGCCATCAGATAACCGGCGCCCTTGCGCGTTTGAGCGGCCTTGCAGAAATGATGGCCGAGCTGCGCCAGGTCTTCCAGCCGGTCCGGTGCCCTACCGTGCAAACGCTCCAGGCTGCTGCCGATGCGACCGTGCAGTTCCTTGCGGCGTTCGAGCAAGAGGTTGTGGTAGATGACATCGTGCAGCAGCGTCTGCGTGAAGCGATAGCCGGGCGACGATTGCGCCGAGGTCTCGGCTACCTCATCGATAATCTCGGCCTGGCAAAGGAAATCGAGCCTGGTGTCGAGCGATGCCGGGTCCGCCGCGATGGCGCCGAGGAGCTTTTTGTCGAAGCGCGGGCCGATCGCCGACGCCTGCTGCGCCAGCCGCCGCACCGCGGGCGGCAAGCGGTCCACGCGGGTCAGCAACATCGCCTGCAGGCTCATTGGGATCTCGTTGCCGATATCGGCGGCTGTCGCGCTCCAGCTTTTGCCATCGAAACGCAAGGCTTCGGTTTCGATCAATCCGCGGACGATTTCCTCGATGAACAGCGGGTTACCGCCAGCCCGATCGAGAATCCGCTTGCGCGTTGCGGCCGGGATGCCGTTCGCCCCACGGAAGAAGGCCTTCAGCAGTCCTTCGCCATCCTGATGGCGCAAGGGAGCAAGGCGCAGGAATGTCAGGCTGGTGCGGTTCGATTCAAGCCCGTCGCTTTCAAGCGTCGGCCGACAGGTCGTCAGCATCATCAGCCGGCTGCGTTCCAGCCGGTCGAGCATGAATCGCAACGCCACCAGCGATGCCGCGTCGGCCCAATGCATGTCCTCCACGATCAGCAGCAGCGGGCTGCGGGACAGGCGCCGCTCGAAAATCGTCCTTGTCGCATAGAGGATCTGCCGCCGCAGCTGTTCGGGCTCGACATGCTTGAGTGTGCCGCTCGGGTCGCCTAAGCCCAACACGTGGAAGAACAGAGGCGTCAGCCGGGCGACATCCTCCACGCCGAAGCCGAGTTCTCCAAGACCGGCCGCGAGCAGCTCTTCGGTTCTCGCCGCCGTGTCCCGTTCTGCAATGCCGTACGCGCTGCGCAGAACAGCGGCCAAGGCGCCATAGGATTGTTCGCCGAGAGGGGAGCAGATCGCGCGCCGCACCACGACCGCCTGAAAGCGCTCGTCCTGTGCCGCCGCCTCGACGAAATCGTCGACAAGCCGCGATTTGCCGATACCGGCCTCACCGATCAAGCGGACGAGTTGGGCGTTGCCGTTGCACGCAAGATCGAGGCAGCCGAGCATCCGCGCAAGCTCCGAGTCCCGCCCGATCATCGGCGCCTGGAGGCCATAGCTTTCGAGGCCGCGTGCCGTGTTCGGCGCCTCCAGGGGTGCAAGCAGGCGGTGGACGAGCACGTTGCCGCTCTTGCCCCGCAGGACTTGAGACCCGAGGCTTTCGAATGCGAAGCCATGACGGGCGAGGCGGTGCGTCAGGGGGCCGACGAGGATTTCATCCGGTCCAGCCATGGATTGCAGTCGCTGGGCCGTGTTCACCGTATCGCCCGTCACGGAATAGGAACGGGCGTTGGCGGCGCCGAAGCCGCCGGTCACCACTGGCCCGGTGTTGATCCCCACATGCAGGCGCAACGGTACGCCGGCGCGAGACTGCCAGCGATCCCCGACGCGTCCCGCCCGCACGATCATGTCGAGGCCGGCGCGCAGCGCCCGTTCCGGATCGTCTTCATGAGCAACCGGCGCGCCGAACAGGGCAAGCAATGCATCGCCGACGAACTTGTCAACGAAGCCGCCGTAGCTTTCGACCGCCTCGGTCAGCTCGTCGAAGAGTTCGTTCTGCAGAGCTCGCATGACCTCGGGGTCGAGCCTCTCGCTCAGCGTGGTGAAACCGCAGAGATCCGCAAAGAGAACGGTGAGCGGGCGCCGGTCGGCTTCCGTGTCGGACGCCGCCCGTTGCGGGGGACCAACGGACGAGGTAGGAATTGCGACCTCGGCAGGAACCACGGATTGCGCGCGTGCACCACCGGCAACGGCGTTGCCGCATTTCGGGCAGAAGGCAAAGTCCGGCAGGCAAGCTTGGCCGCAGCTGGCGCAAGAGATCGGCTGCCTTGCCCCGCATTTCGGGCAAAACGCAAAGCCGCTCTCAATCGCAAAACCGCAGGCGGAGCAGTCCATCGAAGCCAATCTCCCGAAGACCCACCGAGCGCCGGCTCAATTCCTCGGCGCCTCGGGCTGGCCTACGTCTGCATCGAGAATGAACCTCCAGCGTCGGGCTGGCAAGGATCCTGTGATGTTGTTGTGCGTGCGCGACCTGAAGGACATGATGGCCGAGCGCTGCATCGGCGTCGATCATTCGGATCCATCCCTGGGTCGTGCACTTTGCATCCCTGCTGCGAATGTGGGGGGCGGGCGTGGAGACGCGGTTGCCGAGGTGATCGCCAGTGAAGGCATGCCGGCGAAGCTGACGCGTCACGGCATCTGCGACGAATACAGCTTGATGGCGCCGCCACCCCATCTATATGCCCAGTATGAACAGGACGCCAAGGACATCCGGCAACGTGCCGCTCGACATCTTGAGAGAGCTGCGTAAAGTCGGCAAAACTTGGCAAGCACTGCATTTGATGAAGTCCGGCAAGGCTCTGGCAAACAGATTGCCGCCGCCCGGTTCATAATAGGCTCCATGGAACTGGAGCGCCCAGAGGAGGAAGAATGCTCTCTCATCTCAATGACTCATCATTGTTCCGGCAAGCTGCCTTGGTCGGCGGCGAGTGGATCGAAGCCGATCCGCTGGTTCGAGCTGATGATGGAAAACCAGGATGATCTCGGACGCATCCTGACAGCCGAACAAGGCAAGCCGCTCGCAGAGGCCAAGGGCGAGATCGCCTATGGGGCGAGCTTCATCGAATGGTTTGCCGAAGAGGCGCGCCGCGTCTATGGCGATATCATTCCCGGCCACCAGAAGGACAAGCGCATTCTTGTCATGAAGCAGCCGATCGGCGTCGTTGCCGCCATCACCCCCTGGAACTTCCCGAACGCCATGATCACCCGCAAGGCCGGTCCGGCCTTTGCCGCCGGCTGCGCCATGGTGCTGAAGCCGGCCTCGCAGACGCCGTTCTCGGCGATCGCCATCGCCATCCTTGCTGAGCGTGCCGGCCTGCCGAAGGGCCTCTTCAGCGTGCTCACGGGTTCGGCGCGTGCCATCGGCGCGGAGATGACTTCAAGCCCCGTTGTGCGCAAGCTGACCTTCACCGGCTCGACCGAAGTCGGTGCCGAGCTCTACAAGCAGAGCGCGCCGACCATCAAGAAACTCGGGCTGGAGTTGGGCGGCAACGCGCCTTTCATTGTCTTTGACGACGCCGATCTCGATGCCGCCGTCGAAGGCGCGCTGATTGCCAAGTTCCGCAACAATGGCCAGACCTGCGTTTGCGCCAACCGCCTCTATGTTCAGGACGGCGTCTACGACGCCTTTGCCGACAAGCTCTCGAAGGCCGTCGCCACGCTGAAGACCGGCAACGGTTTCGACGAAGGCATCAATCTCGGCCCGCTGATCGACGAGGCGGCTCTCACCAAGGTCGAGGAGCATGTCGCCGATGCGCTCGCCAAGGGCGGCCGCATCGTTGCCGGCGGCCATCGGCACCAGCTCGGCGGACGCTTCTATGAGGCGACCGTACTTGCCGACGTCACGCCGGCCATGGCCGTCGCGAAGGAAGAAACCTTCGGGCCGGTCGCTCCCCTCTTCCGCTTCAAGGACGAGGCCGATGTGATCACCCAGGCCAACGATACCGAGTTCGGTCTCGCCTCCTATTTCTACGCCAAGGACCTTGCCCGTGTCTTCCGGGTCGCCGAGGCACTGGAATACGGCATGGTCGGCGTCAATACCGGGCTGATCTCGACTGCCGAGGCCCCCTTCGGCGGCGTCAAGCTCTCCGGCCTGGGCCGCGAGGGCTCCCGCTACGGCATCGAGGAATTCATCGAAATCAAATATGTCTGCCTCGGCGGCATCGCCTGAATCTAAGGCTGGCTAATCTTCACCCGCAATACGGCTCGAAATAGCTTCCAACCGCCGGGATCGTGGCACTTTTGGATGCTTTTTCACAACGAACCGGGCTCGGTCCTTTTAGGGCAGGCTCGCCATTTTACTCGGGCACTGCTTGAGCCGCTCGACGAGCCAGCGGCCGGCAGGCCCTGGCGGTGCGGATGTCGGATAGACGGCAGACATCGGCAAGTTGAGACTGCCCTGCGGCACGTCCTCGATCGACAGCTCCACCAAACGGCCTTCGCGATATCGCGCTGAACGGTATGCAGCGGCATGCCGCCCCAACCCAGCCCATTGAGAAGAAAAGCGTTCTTGGCGAAAAGGTCGGCGAGGCGCCATGTCGCTGACGACATGACGCCGAACTCGCGACCCGCCGACAGCTCTGATCTATCGGTGAGAACGAGGTGGACGCATCGTCGATCCGAAGGATTTGGCCACTATCCGGGACGATGTGCCGGGTCGTTTCCGAAAAGGCAATCAGTCGTTAAACTTTTATGTAAATTATAAAACACTAATCAATGCGGGCATTCTATTTTGAGCGTGTCTGGCCGATACAAGTTCGGCGGCATCATGATTGTGCCTAGGCGCCCTTAAGCAGGGTTGCCTCAGTCGGCTGCACTTTTGACCGGATAATCTCAAAAGAGGTCCAGGTGTTTTCCATGCCTCTATCAGGCTATTTTCGCGCAGCCACAGCCGTGCGCGTGCACGACACTCTGTATATGTTCGTTGACGGAACCATTGTCGCTCGCGCGGACAATTGGCGACCGCTCGGCAAAACCCACGATAAGCGCCGTGCCTTCGGTCACTCCTCATATCGCGGCGAATTGGTACCGGTCTATGACTTGGCGGTCATGCTGGGCCGGGAGCCCTCGAACAGTTGTCAGATCGTCATCGTGAAAATGAAGGAAGGATATGTTGCGTTTGTGGTTGACGAATATATCGGAAGCATTTCGGCCGTCGACGACACCATCCGTCTTTCGCACCTCGACATTTTCCACCGCGTGCAAGAGGCGGCGTGAGGCCGCCTCGGCAACTACCGACGCGCAGGCGGCCGAGCGGTGGGCTCTGATATCCGCGACTTGAGCGGAGATGAGCTTGGCTAGCGCCAGGCACCATCAATCGGGAGCTCTGTCAAACACGAAGGGTCTGGCTTCGGGCAGATCCAACTTGGCGTGTTACCCTCTGGGGCGGCGATAGGACGCGCCTATATGCCGATCCGGCAACCGGTCGCCTTCGCTAAAGAGTTTTCGCCGAAGCGCGCCTTCCGCATAGGCTGTCTTGTAGATACCGCGATCCTGCAGGGCCGGCACGACGATATCGATGAAATCCTCGAAGCTTTCCGGCACTACGGTGCGGGTAAGATTGAAGCCATCGATTTCGCCCTCGTCGATCCATGCCGAGAGCTCGTCGGCGACCGTTGCGGCATCGCCGACAACAACCGGATAGCGACCACCGATGGCGAGCTCTTGCAGCAGCTGCCGCTTCGTCCAGCCGCGCTGCTGCGCGATTTGCGTAGCCGACTGGCTGGCGTTGGACGCTCCGTAGGCGATGGTCTCATCAAGATCGTAGCGCGAGAAATCGATGCCCGTGCTCGCCGAAAAATGTGCAAGACCCGCCTCCGGATTGGCGTAGCGCACATACTCGGCATGTTTTTCCTGCGCCGCGGCGGCAGAATGGTCGGTTATGACGGTCATGCCGAGAAATATCTTCACGTCGTCAGGCTTTCGTCCGGCAGCTGCGACCGCTTCGCGCAATGTGCGGGTGGTTGCGCGCGCCGCATTCTTGTCGGTCGCGGTGATGAAGATGCATTCGGCATGACGGGCGGCAAACTGCCGACCGCGACCGGAGGTACCGGCCTGATAGAGAATCGGGGTGCGCTGCACCGACGGCTCGGCGAGGTGATAGCCTTGTGAGCGATAGAATTGCCCTTGATGGTCTATCGGATGGACCTTTGTCGGGTCGGCATAGACACGCTTCTGCTTATCCGCCAGAACCGCATCGTCCTCCCAGCTACCCTCCCAGAGCTTGTAGAGGACGGTGAGATAGTCATCGGCGCGATCATAGCGGCTGTCATGCTCGACTTGGGCGTCCAGGCCCAGTCCTCGCGCTGCACTATCGAGATAGCCGGTAACGATATTCCAGCCTATGCGCCCATTCGTCAGGTGATCGAGCGTCGACATGCGTCTGGCAAAGATATAGGGCGCATCGGCGCTGGCATTGACGGTAACGCCGAAACCGAGATGTTGCGTCACCGCCGCCATCGCGGAAACGAGCAACAATGGATCGTTGACCGGCAGCTGGATGGACTCGCGCAATGTCAGATCGACCGAGCTCTGGTAGACGTCATATACGCCGAGTATGTCGGCGAGGAATATGCCGTCGAAGAGGCCGCGCTCCAAGGTCGTGGCGAGCGAGGTCCAGTAATTCAATGTCTTATAGTGATCGGAGTGATCCCGTGGGTGAGCCCATAATCCGTGATTGATGTGACCAACGCAGTTCATGTTGAAGGCGTTGAGCAGGATCTGTTTCTTCTTGGTCACCATATTGTCCGTCATTCCGATCTGGATCGCCGCATGGCGCGGGTCTCTTCTCGGCAATCGCTAGCGTCTTGAGGAGCGGCTCGCTTTATGTCTTGTTGGCTGGTGCCAATTGCCCGAGTTTGCCGGTAAGGAGAGCGTTGCATAAGTTTTGGCATCAACGGCTTTCGAATAAAGATATCCTTGCGCCAGCTTGCATCCCATCTCTTTCAACAGCGCAGCGTCCACAGATGTCTCGACACCTTCTGCGATCACATCGATATCCATACGTCGTGCGATGCCGACCATTCCTTCGACGATTGCAGCAGCACCGTTGTCACTCTGCATTAGCTTGGTGAATGATCGGTCGATCTTGATGATGTCAACCTTGACCTTCAACAGGTGTGAAAGCGCCGCATATCCCGTCCCGAAGTCGTCGAGAGCAATCTTGAAGCCTATCGCCCTCAGATCGATGATGGCGTTGCGAATAGATTCCGCCCTTTGTTCGAGATAGACGGTCTCCGTCACTTCGACGATTACTTTTTGCGGCTCAAGCCCGGCCCGATCAGCGAAACGCAATAGTCGTTCCTTGAGAACGCCTGCCTGAAAATCGGCCGCGGTTACGTTGATGGCAATGTGGCCGATGTCAATGCCTCCCCTGCGCCAGCCGACGAGATCGGACACCATCTGATCAAGCATGCGACTCGTGATTTCCGAGGCGATATGAGCATCATGCATCGCCTCAAAGAATTCGGCGGCTGATGCGTGGCTTCCGTCAGGCCGTCTGATGCGACAGAGCGCCTCTGCGCCGACAAACGTCCCGGTCTCCAGGTCCACGACAGGCTGATAAAACGGTACGATTCTGTTCTCTGCGAGAGCGAGCGTAACATCACGGATCGCGTCAAAGCGGGCGGTGATTGCCGTTGCAACCGTATCGTCGAAGATCTGAAACAGTCCCTTCGCGACGTCCTTGGCATGATAAAGTGCAATGTCCGCTTGATGTCGCGTAACATCCATTCTCATGCCTGCCTGGCACAAGGCTCCGCCGGCGGTCGCGAGCGGCAGCACGGTGTGCCCGCCGCAGCATGCCGGCGCCTTGAGAACCTGGAGGCATGCTTCAGCTACCTGCCTGAGGTCGTTGGCGTTACGGGCCCGGCATATAATTGCGAACTCATCGCCTCCGACGCGGAACAGACGGTGGGCAACGCCTCGCAATCTTACTGCCACTTCCTTGATCAAATCGTCGCCGGCGCGATGGCCAAAGGTGTCGTTCGTAAATTTCAGATTATCGAGATCAAGCAGTATGAGGCCCAGCCCGTCTCGGGTGGTCTGGCTCGCATGGCGATCGAAGGCCGCTCTGTTCGGCAGGCCGGTCAAAACATCGTGGTAGGCAAGCCGATGCCGCTCCATCGCTCGAGTATGACGCTCTATGGCAATGGCACAGAGATGAACCGAGGCTTCAACGAGCTTCTCTTCCATCTTGGATGGGCCGCGTGCCTCCTCATAATAAAAGGCAAAGGTGCCAACAACGGCTCCATCACTCTTCTTTATCGGGCTCGACCAGCACGCTCTATAGCCGAGCGGTTCGATCAAATCCCTGAACGCCTCCCACTTTTCATCCAGGAAAACGTCATGGACCGCCACTGGTCGCCCAAGATATGCGGCTGTTCCACAGGAGCCTACATTTGGGCCGATTTCGACACCGTCGAGGGCGCGCGTATAGGCCGCCGGAAGCTTCGGACCGGCGAGCGGACGAACCACACCGTCCTCCACGAGCAAGACCGAACAAGCGATACCAGGAACCTGCTCTTCGATCAGGCGGCACAGACGGTCAAGCGTGGTATCCAGTCGCCGACCGGAAGCAATCATCTCAAGTATTTGGTTCTGCAGCTTGACGAGCATCGGGGGCGTTCCTCCACACAATCCAATACAGCCAAAGCCTTAAGCCGCTGTAGATCGAGAGGTTAGTATTCTACCTATCCGTTCGTTTCTCAGCGTTCGTGCGACAAGGTACAGGAGAGATCTAGACGCCCAAATGTTCGGCAATGCAAGCAGCAGCAACGGATCCGGCACTGCCGGGCAGGACCCTCGACGATCGATAGAGTCCAATGCTCGATGCGCGGATACATCCCGCTGTTTTATCTCCGTTGACATTTGCTAAGCTAAGCTTACTATTAGCGTGCTGAATTTGATTAACCTCCAGTCCAGCAGAAGGCGGCCCAGTTATTTCCCTAAACTGGACCGCTTTTGCTTTTTATTGGATGCCTCCCTGCCCTACCCGGCAACGCTGCACCCGTGCGCGAGAACTGATCTCGGCGGCGACCGTCTTTGAAGCGTCAATGGTGCTTGAAAGCCGACTCGGAGAGCAGGGGGAAGTGAGCTGGATCTTTGGCTCCATCGGCTCAACGCCGAGATCGTGGCGGTCTCTGCCGACCATAGCCCTAGCCAAGCTGACCAGCGAGCCCTTGCCGTTCAAGGGCAATGATTTTTCCGAAACAGACATTCGAGCGGCAACAGAAAACAACCGCTGGCATCCTGCCATCGGAACACATCACGACTGCGGCGCGTGCGACGCCCATCGAACGCTTGCCGGCTCCGCGGTTCTCTATTTTGATGCGCGAAATACGGCGATTCAGGCTAGCGCAACAAATCCCGCATACTTCTCTGCGATAGCCTTGCTTAGAATGGAAGAATAGACCGCGTGATTTTGGTCGCTGGTCGAAACGCGACCATAGGACGGTTTCTCAAAGGTCGATATCGGCAACAGGGCCAGTGGCGTTGAGACAGGAGTGAGGTGGGAGCCCTGCCCGGCGCGCAACGTCGTCAGGAGACCGAACATCTCGCCGGTGATGCTGGGGCGGGACAATATCGCCATACGATACTGCCCGGACGAATTCGTGACGAGATAGATATGCCCCGATAGATGCGGAACCGATACCGAGCCCTGCTGTGAAAATGAGGCGTCGCTGCGCTCGCGCTCCCTGAAACTCAGGCGCGTGCTTTCGCTATCCCAGGCGATCTCGGTGCAATAGGCAAAAATCGCATTCTGATCCCCGAAGGATGGCCGAAGCGTGAGATAGACCCCCTCGAGCCATGAAACCGAAGCACGCGAATAGGCACCAAGCTCTTCCGGGGCATGCCCGGACTTCTCGTTGCCCGATGCCGGCTGCGCTCCTGCCGGCTCGCGCAAAACAACGCCCAT
Organism: Rhizobium sp. 11_C7_N12_5; assembly: GCF_051811145.1. NCBI lineage: Bacteria > Pseudomonadati > Pseudomonadota > Alphaproteobacteria > Hyphomicrobiales > Rhizobiaceae > Rhizobium > Rhizobium sp. 11_C7_N12_5. The sequence continues at coordinate 567,555 of NZ_JBPWPY010000002.1, read as the reverse complement.
CGCTTGCTCCAGGCGAATGATGGTCGCAAGCGTGAAAGGGCGATGTCCGGAAAGAGCCTTCTCCAATGTCGAAAGACTGATGCGTGCATCGTTGGCCAGGCGCTGCCTGGAAATGCGCCGTCGGGCAATTTCTTCGCGAACCCGCGCCGCCACGGCACTATTTTGACTGTCCGACAAATACGGGTCGCCCTGGACCATTCGTTCATTTCCTGATTGCGTAATTTTCTTCACAATTCCACACATACCCGCCACCGACAATACCGTTTACGGCAAGATGCGGACGAAACAGGGCAAAGCTTACGCTGGCAAGAAAATAGCCTTTATTCACAATGGCTTCTGTCATTCCACAGCGAATAAGGAGCCTGTCATGTCAGCCTCGCTAAGCATTTCATCTCGCCGACACCGGGAGACTGTCCTCACAAGATTCGGCCAGCTATTATGGTTCAGCCATGCGATCCTGCTGCCGGTGCTTGCGGTCATCTTCGCGCTGCTGCACCCCTTAGAGTCACATGCTCAGCCGGCAGCATTCGTCACGCCGAACGAGGTGGGTGCAGGCAGCCTGCTCCTTCAGGCGACGCAAGCCGGGCAGTATGTCGAGGCGCCGCGGCTTGCGACCGATGTCGACATCGACGTCAATGGTCCGACGGCGCGGGCGGTTCTGACGCAGGCTTTCGAAAACCCGAGCGACAAGTGGGTCGAAGCCCTCTATGTCTTCCCGCTTCCGGAAGATAGTGCCGTTTATTCCCTCAAGATGATCGTCGGCAATCGGGTTGTTGTCGCCGACATCAAGGAAAAGCAGGCGGCGCGCGCCGTCTACGAGCAAGCCCGCAGGCAGGGCAAGAAGGCGGCTCTCGTGGAGCAGCAGCGACCGAACGTGTTCACCAACACGGTCGCAAACATAGGTCCCCATGAAAAGGTCGTCGTCCAGATCGAATATCAACAGGCGGTGCGCCTGACGGATGGCCGCTTTTCCCTGCGGGTTCCGCTGGTCGTTGCGCCGCGTTACTCCCCGCAGGATGCCTCTGCCATCACACAGCATGCTGACCTGAAAGCCGGCTGGGGACGGACGGAGAACAGCCCATCGCGCAACTCCGCCGATACGCCCGTCTCTGCGCCGTTGATGGCACCGGGCAGCAACCGCACCAATTCTGTCACGCTGAAGATCAATCTCAATGCCGGTTTTCCGGTTGACGATGTCAAAAGCCTCTACCACACGGTCAAGATCGATAGGCTGAACGATACTGCGCGGCGGATCGTTCTTGACGGTGACGCGACGGCCGACCGCGACTTCGTGCTCGAATGGAACGCCATCGCGAGTAATGTGCCGAGCGTCGGCCTGTTTCGCGAGCATGTCGGCAAGGATGATTACGTGCTCGCCTACGTGACGCCGCCGGCAGTGACGACACCGCAAAAGGCCGGCCGAGAAGTGGTCTTCGTCATCGACAATTCCGGCTCCATGGGCGGTACCTCCATCGAGCAGGCAAGGGCGAGCCTCGACTACGCTCTGTCCCGGCTCGAAACGAATGATCGTTTCAACGTCATTCGTTTCGACAATACGATGACCAAGTTCTTCCCGGATTCGGTCATGGCGACGGCTGACAATGTCGCCGCGGCACGCCGCTTCGTTACCGGCCTGGAGGCTGCCGGCGGAACGGAAATGTTGCCGCCGCTCCATGCCGCGCTCGATGACAGCCATCAGGCGGGCGGATTGCGTCAGGTCGTTTTCCTCACCGATGGCGAGGTCAACAATGAGCAGCAGCTTCTCGATGCGATCGCTGCATCGCGCGGACGCTCGCGCATTTTCATGGTCGGCATCGGCTCCGCGCCCAACACCTATCTGATGAGCCGTGCCGCTGAACTTGGTCGCGGCAGCTTCACCCACATCGGATCAGTGGCCGAGGTGAACGAACGCATGCGCGCACTCTTTGACAAGCTGGAGAACCCTGCCGTCACCGATATAGCGGCGGTCTTTCCGGAAAAGAATGTCAGCCTGTCGCCGAGCCTCCTTCCCGATATCTATCACGGTGAACCGCTTGTCTTGGCTGCCCGTGTGGGGAAGGCAGAGGGCACTTTGACCGTCAGCGGGATGGTTGGCGATCGTCCGTGGACACTTTCGCTGCCGCTTGACCAGGCAAGCAGTGCCAAGGGCATTTCCAAGATCTGGGCGCGTCGCCAGATCGATGATGCGGAGGTCAATCAGACCCTTGGCAAGATCACGCAGGCAGACGCCGACAAGCGCATCCTTCAACTGGCCCTGGAGCATCACCTGGTCACGCGCCTGACCAGCCTTGTTGCGGTCGATACCAAGCGTCTGCGCCCGACAAACGCACCGCTGGCTGAGGCCAACATTCCATTGCAGCTTCCCGCCGGCTGGGATTACAAGACGCTTCTCGGCATCGGGACTACCCGCGATGCGAACGTGGACACCAAGCGCCATCAGGCCGCCGACAAGCCACGCAGCCTCGACGGCGATGCGGACATCGAGGCGATCTCGGCACCGGCTTCGGCGAATGTTCCGCTGCCACAGACCGCAACGCCCGCGACGCTTCTCATTCTTCAAGGGTTGTTTACTCTGTTGCTCGGCGCTTCGCTTCTGGCCTGCGCGTCACGAAGGAGCAAAGCATGAACACCGGTACTCGCCAAGCCTTGGGGAGCGCGCCAGCGCGCTCCCTTTCCGCCTTCGCAGCATGCATCCTCATCGCGACAGGTCTGTTCCTCGCGGCCCAGGGAGGATGGATATATGCCAAGGCGGGTATTGCGCAGATCCTGCTGGAGCGCGCCTTTGCGCAAACCCTCACGTCAGGTTCGCCGGTCAAACCCTGGAGCTGGGCCGACACCTGGCCCGTGGCTCGCATCAAGGTTCCACGGCTTGGAGCTTCCGCGATAGCGCTCAAGGGTGCAAGCGGCCAGGCGCTGGCCTTCGGTCCCGGCCATCTCGACAATACGCCGGAGGCGGGCGAGGAGGGCACGGCGGTCTACGCCGCACATCGTGACACGCATTTCGCCTTCCTGAAAAACATAAAGGAGAACGATCGCATCCGCATCACGCGCAGTGACGGTCAGGTTTTCACGTTCCGCGTCACCCGCATGGCCGTCGCGCGTTGGGATGAAGCTGAGATCGACCCGAACGCGCGCGGCGTTCATCTCGTTCTCACGACGTGCTTTCCCTTCGATGCCATGACATCGGGTCCGCTGCGCTATCTGGTTTATGCCGATCTTGACCATACTGCCGCGCCGTCTGTCGACTAGAGAAAGGCCGTGCACGGGTCGAGGCGACGCCGTATGTCGCAATCAAATGCTCGCGGACTTTGTCTCGACGATCGAGTTCGCGATTAACCGCGCCTCGATACCTATCTGGCGTAGGAGGCCCGTTGTGGCGGCATTGAAGCCACAGAAATACAAGCCATCCTTTGCCGGGTGTAGCTCGCTCCTTGCCGGCTTGCCCCCATCTGGAAGTCGTTCAGCCAGGTCGGGCAATAGCGTGTCGAGAGACGGCGTGTAGCCCGTCGCCTGCACAATCGCATCGAATTCCGCGGATTGGCCGTTCGTGAAGAGCACGCTCGAACCGTCCGATATTTCGATGCTGGGGAACACCTTTATCCGGCCATCTCTCATCTTTGCAATCGTACCGATGTCGATCAAGGGCGTTCGGCCTCGCTCTATCATCGTGGTCAGAGGTCCCTGCTTGGAGCGCGTGAGCCCCATTCCCTCGATATCGCGGTAGCGCAAATGCAGAAGAGGCGCATTGACTGCATCGACCAATCTGTACGGCAGGTGTTGTTGAGCAATGGCGATTGTCGCGGTCGACACGCCGAACATTTCCCTCGGAACGATATTGACCGGACCGCGAACCGACATGGCGACCTCAAGACCCGCTTCGGCGCATTCGAGCGCGATCTCTCCCGCCGAGTTTCCAAAGCCGACCACCAGTATTCGACCTGCGTTGAGGTCAAACGCATTCCGGTATTCACAAGAGTGGATGATATTCCCCTTGAACGTGTCCTGGCCAGTCCAGTGTGGTCGGACTGGCGAGTTTGACAGTCCGGTAGCGATTATGACGGTTCTCGCTTCGAGTACATCGCCGTCCGCGGTCTCGACGATCCAATTCGCTTTCTTGCGAACGCATGTGACCATCTTTCCAGCAATTACGTGAAGGTCATTCGCACGCGCGTAGTCCTCGAGGTAGTCGATGATCTGCAGTCGTGACGGATACTTTGGAAAACCCGTCGGCATCGGCCTTCCCGGAAGTGCCGAGTGCCTTTTTTCCGTATGTAGATGGAGCCGATCGTAGTGCCTTCGCCACGAAGCTGCGAGCTTGTCAGCGGCTTCAAGGACGACCGAAGGACAGCTCTTTGCGCGAAGTGCCGAGGCACATGCCAGCCCCGCCGGGCCTGCACCGATGATGATTGTCTCCTCGATAGCCATGCACAGTTCCTCCGTATGAGTCCTTGCACTCATCGTCGGAGGCTACATCATCGTCTGAGTACCAGACAGGGGTTCCCATGACCGCCGCGCAATGTGCTCTCCCGGTGCGGATCGCCGGCAAGGTCCACGGCATCAGCTATCGCGGCTGGACACGACGCCAATGATCATGGCGGTGACAGAGAGGATTCCATTGCTGCGCCCAAAGACAAGACTTGTTCGTCCGCAAAGCGTCGGCCGACGATTTGAAGCCCGACCGGCAAGCCGTTGGACGCGCGTCCGGCAGGCAGCGATAGAGCGGGAGGCTGGGGCAGCAGGTTGAATAGACAGGTCATATCAAGGCCCGCGAAGCTGCCGTCCGGCAATGTCGCGACATAGTCGTCGTCGCATTCGTTCAATGGTGGAGCGGTGATCGAGCAGGTCGGACACAGCAGCGCGTCGTAGCTTTCGAAAAGCTTTGCCATATCCCGCCACATCGAGGTGCGGAGCAGCTCCACTCGCTTGTAGTCCCGGTCAAAAGACGCGTAGTCAGCGCAGGGCCAATCCCTTGACGCGTTTGCACTTATCCGAGGGATCGGCGCATCATCGAACGAGCAATCAGATTTTGATGCAGCACGCCGCAAACATATGAACGGCGGAACCCGAAGCACTAGGTCACATACCCATAAAATAGTTTTTGTTTTTAATGGATTGTGATTCACTGCTTCCGTTGATTTGGAGGCAGTGATGGCTCGCTTTGATTTGACGGATTTCGAATGGTCGGTGATTGAACCGCTTCTTCCAACGAAGGTGCGCGGCAAGGCGAGGGTTGATGATCGGCGGGTGCTGAATGGTATCTTCTGGCGACTGAGAACGGGTGCGCCCTGGGCGGATATCCCGGCTCGATATGGTCCCTATACCACCTGCGTAAATCGCTTCAACCGGTGGCGCCATGCTGGGCACTGGGAGCGTATTCTCAACGCAATATCAGAAGCTTACGATGGCGACATCCAGATGATCGACAGCTCGTCAATCCGCGTACATCAACATGCTGCCAACGGCCAAAAAAAGAAGAGCGATCCGGTTGCATGGGTCGCTCGCGTGGCGGACTGACAACCAAAATCCATGCACTTGTCGATGCTGATGGCCGTCCAATCTTGCTGAAGCTGACGCCAGGCCAAGCGCATGATGGACGTTCGGCTGCCGATATGTTCGAGACTGTTCGGGCCGGAAATATCCTTCTGGCTGATCGTGCCTACGACAGCGACGCGTTGCGCCAAAACCTCAAAACCCGTGGCGCATGGGGATGTATTCGCCCTATGCCAAACAGGGTCAATATTCCCGTCTTCAGCCCATGGCTCTACAAACAGCGCAACGCGGTCGAGCGGTTCTTCAACAAACTCAAACACTTCAGAGCAGTCGCAACCCGATACGACAAACGCGACGACAACTTCCTCGCATCCGTCCAGCTAGCCTCAATTCGAATTTGGCTCCGATCTTATGAGTCGGTCACCTAGAGGGTAAATGCATCGCCCGTCTCCTGCCAACCGCAAAGCAGCGCGAACAACTCCTCGCGATCCTTTTGGTCGAGGCGCGGCAATCCCGGAACGCGGACTGGGCCGACATCAAGGCCGGAATAGGTGACCGCCTCCTTGACGACCGTGACGTTGGCGCCGTTGCGGAACTTCGTGCGCATGCGCTCGAAGGGCTCGAGCTTGTTGACGATCGCGCGCGCACCGGCGAAATCGCCTTTGGCCAAAGCCGCATGAACTGCGAGCGACAGTCGCGGCGCGACGTTGACGAGGCCGGAGGTGAAGCCGCGCGCTCCCGCCGCCGTAAAGCTCGGCGCCCAGCTTTCGGCGAGGCCGCAAACGAAGAGCGCGCCGTTCGGATCGGAAGCTGCAATCGCCCTTGAAAGCAGCATGAGATCCGTCGTGGCGAATTTGATGCCGACGATGTTGCCGTGACCGGCCAGGCGAACCATGTCGTCGACGCTGAAGCCGTCGGCACGGACATAGGCGACCAGCGGCAGCGGCGAGGCTTCCGCCAGGTTGCGAAAATAGTCGATCTGCGAAGCAGGGGCGGCGAAAGGGTCCACCGGCTGATGAGACATGACGGCGGTGGCGCCGATCGCGGCCGCGTCCTTGGCCATGCGGATCGCCTCGTGCAGGGAGCGGCCGATCGCCGCCGTCACCGGCGCCTTGCCGTCGACGCCCGATATGGCAGCTTCGTGGACGCGGCGGATCTCTTCCGGCGTCAGCGCATAGAACTCGCCGGTATTTCCAGCCGCGACGATATTGTGAATGCCGGCGACGGCAACCCGCTCATAGACCTTGGCGGTCACGCGTGGCTCCACCTCGCCGTTTCCATCATAGGCCGTCACGGGGACTCCAGACACACCGGTCAGCGCCTGGCGCATGATTGCAATACTCATGGTCCTACCCTTTACCTCTTCATCGTCAATCGAAGCTCTAAGGGGGCGTCAACCGCCTCACCTTCCTCGCTTCGAACATCCCATCAAACGCCCTGGAACATACGGGCGCGTGCATTCAAAATATGCCTCTTCATGGCGTCATGGGCCTCGGCCTCCTGCCGTGCGAAAATCGCCTCCACGATCACCGCATGCTCGTCCTGCACGCTGCGGATCTGCTCCGGCGTGCGCTTGAGGCTCAGACTGCGCGTCACAGAGTGCCCGATGGCGAAATGCGGCTTGAACCATTCGCGAACGGTAATGTGAAACTGATTGCCGGTCGCGATCGCAATGGCATCGTGCAGCCCCTGATCCTCCTCGGCACCAAGCCTGCCTTCACCAAGACATTGCTCAAGCTTCTGGAGCGCCGCTGTGATGCGCTCTTTATCGGCAGGCTGCCAATTGCGCGCGGCAAGCTCGGCTGCCTCCGCTTCAAGCCCTGCCCGGAATTCGAAGAAGCGCTGGACATCCGCGAGCGACCCCACAGGCACCATGTTCAACACCGACGAATCCGGTCGTTGTCGAACGTAGGAACCTGATCCCTTACGAGAGACGATCAGGCCGTCGGCACGCAGACGCTCCAGCGCATCGCGCACCACGGGCCTTGACGCGCCGAAGGTTTCGGCAAGCTTGGCCTCGGACGGCAAGCGCTCGTTCACCGGAAATTTGCCATCGGCGATCATGGCGACGATCCTCTCGTAGATGATGTCGCCAAAACGGGTCGGGCCCGCGCTGGAATCGTTGGCGACCGAGAGTGTCATTATCGTCCTTCTTGATGTTGCCGGATGGCAAGCAATAGCGCACTTCCTGCGCGTTAGGGCTATATAATCTGTAAATATCTGTCAACTCTTGTAATTATCTGAGAACGAACTTATGGTCGTGCCGCTGCGCCAGGACGGTGCATTGCGACGGGTTGGGAGCTTGTCGCGCCGGTTCAGACAAAGTCGGGCCGGCGTTCAACGGGAGGGATTCGATGCGCGATAAGATATTGTCTCGCGGTGTGAGCAGGCGTGCTGTTCTTGGAGGCATGGCGGGTATGGCAGCCTTGTCTTTAGCTGGCCGCGTCAGCGCCGCCGATGGCGGTGAAGCTCCGGCACTGGCTGATCTGGTCAAGGCAGGCAAACTGCCGCCACTCGCCGACCGGCTGCCGAAAAAGCCCATGGTCGTCACCCCTTACGAAAAGGTCGGAACCTATGGTGGCACGCTGCGGCGCGGCCTCAGGGGCTCGTCTGATCATAACGGCATTCTGCGCATGGTGGGCAACCAGAGCCTGGTGCGCTGGAACCTCGATTTCACCGAAGTCCTGCCCAATCTTGCCGAACGCTGGGACGTCAATGCCGACGCCTCGCAGTTCACCTTCCACCTGATCCAGGGTGTCCGCTGGTCGGACGGCCATCCGTTTACCGCCGACGACGTCGTTTTCGCGATCGAGGATTGCGTCAAGAACACAGATCTTTACAGCGCGACGCCGGCACAACTCTCCGTCGCCGGCAAGGCCGTTGATGTCACGAAGATCGATGATTATACGGTGAAATTCACCTTTGCGGCGCCAAATGCGCTCTATCTGGAAAACCTGGCGACCCCGCTTGGCCAGCATCCGACACTGTTTCCCAAGCACTATTGCAGCCAGTTCCTGCCGAAATACAATCCGAATGTCGCTGACGACGCCAAGAAGGCAGGTTCCAACAGCTGGCCCGAACTTTTCCGCGCCCGCTGCGGCGATATCGAGATCCCGTCGCGCTGGGGCAATCCGGACAAGCCGACGCTCGATCCCTGGGTCGTCAAGGAACCTTATACCGGCGGCGCCACACGCGTCGTCATGACCCGCAACCCGTACTTCTGGCAGGTCGATACATCAGGCAACCAGCTTCCCTATGTCGATGAGATCAACTTCGGCATCTCACAGGATGTGGAATCGCTGATGTTGAACGTCATCTCCGGCAAGATCGATATTCAGGAGCGTCATATCAGTGTGCTCGCGAACAAGCCGACGCTGTCGCAAAACATGAAGAAGGGCGACTATCGCCTTCTAACCTTGATCCCTTCGACCTCGCAGCAGTGCCAGATCTACTTCAACATCACCCACAAAGATCCGGCCATGCGCAAGATGTTTGCCGACAAATCGGTCCGGCAGGCGCTCTCGCTCGGCATCAATCGGCAGGAGATAATCGACATCGTCTATTTCGGCCAGAGCCAGGGCTATCAGGCCGGCCCCCGGCCTGAGCATCCCTGGTACAATGAAAAGCTGGCACGTCAATTCACCGACTACGATCCCGACAAGGCCGGCGCCATGCTGGATCAGGCCGGCTACGGCAAGAAGGATGCGAACGGCTTTCGCCTGCGGCCCGACGGCCAGAAGATCTTCTTTGCCGTCGACGTCATTCCGACCCTCTATCCCGACCTTGTCGACGCGCTGGAACTCGTCAAGGCGCATTGGGCGCAGATCGGCGTCGACATGAAGGTCAATACGATCGAGCGGGCGCTGTATTACACGCGCGGCGACGACAATGCCCATGACGCCCAGGTCTGGCCAGGACCCGGTGGTCTCGATCCGATGCTCGATCCGCGCGATTTCTTCGCCTTCCATCCGCAAGGCTCGCGCTACGCCATTCCTTGGTCGGTCTGGTACACCTCGAACGGCAAGCAAGGCGAAGAACCGCCGGAAAGCCAGAAGAAGCGCATGAAGCTCTTCGACGAAGCGCGCTCGACGGCTGATCTCAATAAGCGCGGCGCCGTCATGAAGCAGATCTTCGACATCGCCGCAGATGAATTCGAAACCGTTGGGCTTTGCCTTGCCGTCGGCGGCTTCGGCATCATCCGCAACAATCTGCGCAACGTTCCGGAAAAGCAGCCGGACAGCTGGTCATGGCCCAATCCGGGACCTGCCATGCCACAGCAGTTCTTCTTCACCAGCTGATCGGACTGATCAAGCGCCGCCTTCCGTGGGCGGCGCTTTCCTTCGTGCGGCGCTGCCTGCGACCGCGCTCAATGCGAGAGATTGCTATGCTCGTCTTCATCGGAAAACGCCTTTTGTGGATGATCCCATCCCTTTTTGCCATCAGCTTCCTCGCCTTCGTGCTGATCCAGCTGCCGCCCGGCGATTATGTGACGACCTATATCGCCACCCTCGCCTCTTCGAACGAGGTCGTCGACCAGAACACGGCAGCACAGCTGCGCGAACGCTTCGGTCTCGATCAGCCGATGCTCGTTCAATATCTGAAATGGATGTGGGGCATTCTTTCGCGCGGCGATTTCGGTATTTCGTTCGAATGGCAGCAGCCCGTCTCCGGCCTCATCTGGGAGCGCATGGCGCTGACGCTCATACTGGCGCTCGCCGCCCTGATCGCCACCTGGGCGATCGCGCTACCGATCGGCGTCTATTCCGCAGTCAAGAAATACTCGATCGGCGATTACCTCTTCACCGCCTTCACCTTTCTCGGCCTTGCCATCCCGTCTTTCCTGCTGGCGCTGGTGCTGATGTATGTCGCCGCGGTGGAATTCGGCCAGGATGTGGGCGGCCTGTTTTCCTCCGAATACGAGACCGCGCCCTGGAGCATCGCCAAGATGCTGGATCTGCTGTCGCATCTCTGGCTGCCCGTCATCATTCTCGCCGTCTCGTCGACCGCAAGCCTCATCCGCGTCATGCGCGCCAACATGCTCGATGAGCTGCCGAAGCCCTATGTGACGACGGCGCGGGCAAAGGGCCTGTCGGAGTTCAGGCTTCTGGTGAAATATCCCCTGCGCATCGCGCTCAACCCATTCATCTCGACGATCGCCTGGCTGCTGCCCAATCTCATCTCGGGGTCCGTCGTCGTCGCAATCGTCCTTAACCTGCCGACGGCAGCACCGCTGCTGCTACAGGCCCTGATGGCACAGGACATGTACCTCGCCGGCGCCTTCGTGCTGTTGATCTGCGCGTTGACGCTGGTCGGGTCGCTGATCAGCGACATCCTGCTTGCTCTCGTCGATCCCCGCATACGGTTGGAGTAGGAGCAGCCCATGGCCGACATCGCCGTCACAAACCTCCGCCCTGATCGTGCTGCGGTGGCATCGCAATGGCAGCTGATCTGGTGGGCATTCCGCCGCCACCGGCTCGCCATGGTCGCTCTCATCGTCACAGTACTGATGTACATCGTCGCCCTCGTGCCAGGGTTTTTCGCCATCAACGATCCCACTCTGCAGAATGCGCGGGCAACCTTCCATCCGCCGCAGAGGGTGCATTTCATCGACACCGACAACGGCTTCTCCCTCGGCCTGCATTACTATCCGCTGAAGCTTACCCGCGATCCGGAAACGCTCGCGGCGATCTTCAAGGAGGATACGACCAAGCGGGTCTCCATCAGCCTGTTTGGACGCGGCTACGACTATTCGGTGCTGGGCCTCTTTACGACAAACATCCATCTGCTCGCATCCTCCGACAAATCGACGCCTCTGCTGCTGTTCGGAGCAGACCGGCTCGGGCGTGACGTCTTCAGCCGCACGATACAGGGCGCGCAGATTTCGCTGTCGATCGGCCTTGTCGGTGTATTTTTCTCGCTGTTGCTCGGCATCGTTCTCGGCGGCATCTCAGGTTATTACGGCGGAAAGCTCGATTTCTTCATCCAACGCCTTATCGACTTCGTGCTGTCGCTGCCGACGATCCCGATCTGGCTCGCCATGGCTGCCGCACTGCCGCAGGGCTGGCCGGCCGCACTTCAATATATGATGATCACCATCATCCTGTCGCTGACGGGCTGGGCGCAGCTTGCCCGCGTCGTGCGTGGCCGTTTCCTGTCGCTGCGCACCGAGGAATTCGTGGCAGCCGCCAGACTGGACGGCGCGAGCGAAGGACGCATCATCTTCCGCCACATGCTGCCGAGCTTCGCCAGCCATATCATCGCCTCCATCACGCTTGCCGTGCCGGCGATGATCCTCGCCGAAACATCCCTCTCCTTCCTGGGGCTCGGCCTGCAGCCGCCGACCATTTCCTGGGGCGTGTTGCTGCGCGAGGCGCAGAACATCCGCTCGATTGCCACGGCGCCATGGCTGTTCCTGCCCGGCGTCGCCGTCGTCGTCGCCGTCATGGCGCTGAACCTTCTTGGCGATGGCCTGCGCGACGCGGCCGATCCCTACAACAAATGAGGCGGGTATGACCGATATCGTTTCCATGGCCACCACCCGCCCGCTGCTGCAGGTCAGGAACCTAACCGTCGACTTCCCTTTGCGAACAGGCACCTTTCGCGCAGTCGACAACCTCTCCTTCGCCATTGAACCGGGCAAGACACTGTGCGTCGTCGGCGAAAGCGGCTCCGGCAAGTCGGTAACCGCACGCTCGATCCTGCAGATCGTCGATGCTCCGGGGCGCATCAGCAACGGCTCGATCATCCTGAATACCGCGAACGGCACCTCCATCGATCTCGTCAAGCTCAATCCGCGCGGCCGCGAGATCAGGGCAATCCGCGGGCGCGACATCGCCATGATCTTCCAGGAGCCGATGGCCTCGCTCTCGCCGGTCCACACGGTCGGCGACCAGATCATGGAAGCGCTTCGCCTGCATACGAGAATGAGCAAGAAGGAGGCCCGCGCCGAGGCGATCTCGCTGCTGAAACAGGTGGAAATCCCGGCACCGGAAAAGGCCATCGACCGCTATGCCTTCCAATATTCCGGCGGCATGCGCCAGCGCGCGATGATCGCCATGGCGCTCGCCTGCAAGCCGCAGCTTCTGATCGCCGACGAGCCCACGACTGCGCTCGACGTGACGACCCAGGCCGAGATCCTCGACCTGATCGCCCGCCTGCAAAAAGCCTATGGCATGGCCGTGCTGTTCATCACCCATGACATGGGCGTCGTTGCCCAGATCGCCGACGATGTGCTCGTCATGCATAATGGCCTCGTCAAGGAGTACGGCCCGGTCGAACAGATTTTCCATGCGCCGAAGGACGACTATACGCGCATGCTGATCGGCTCCGTCTTGAAGCTCGAGGAGAAGGCCGAAATCCGGCTGGCGCGGCCACCGCTCGACCGGACCGTCGCCCCCATTCTCGAACTGCGCAACGTATCGATGGCCTTCGGCGAAGTCCGCGCCCTGAACGACGTCTCGATATCGCTTCTGCCGCGCGAAACGCTCGGGATCGTTGGCGAGAGCGGTTCCGGCAAGACGACGATGGGGCGCTCGATCATGCGCCTCATCGACCCCAGCGCCGGAGAAATCCTCTATCGTCGTACGGATGGCGAAGTCATCGATCTGGCAACGGCCAGGGGATCCGCGCTTGCGGCGGCGCGACGCGAATTGCGCATGGTCTTCCAGGACCCGTTCGGCTCGCTCAATCCGCGCATGACAGTCGCGCAGATCATCGGCGAACCGCTGCTCGTCAACGGCATTGCCCGCGGCCGGGCGCTCGATGAGCGGGTCTGCCACCTGATGGAGCAGGTCGGTCTCGACCCGAAGACGCGCGAGCGCTATCCGCATGCCTTCTCCGGCGGGCAGCGCCAGCGCATCGGTATCGCCCGCGCAATTACGCTCAACCCCCGCATCATCGTCGCCGACGAGGCGACGTCGGCGCTCGATGTCTCCGTCCGTTCGCAGGTGCTCGATCTGCTGATGCGGCTGCAGGATGAGCTCGGCCTCGCCTATATCTTCATCAGCCACGATATCGGCGTCATCCGTTACATGTGCGACCGCGTCGGGGTGATGTACAAAGGCCGCCTTGTTGAGGTCGGCGATGCCGAGAAGGTCTGCAACGCCCCGGAACACGCCTACACCCAGGCACTGATATCGGCCATCCCCCGCCCCGATCCGCGCGATCGGGATCGCTCAGGACGCTTCCGCTATGTCGAGCCGGAAGTCCTGAAAAATGGAAGCTTGGCGTGATGATGATCAGTCGGGCACCGGATCGCCACGGCGACGATTTCCAAACCTGCGGCACGTCCCACGCCGCATCCATAAGCATCGATAGAAGGAAATAGAGATGAAAATCGATCGCATGCGGGTGTTCATGACCCGCGACAAGGACCGCCCGCGCGTCATCGTCGCGCTCGACACGGATGATGGGCTGACGGGCTGGGGCGAATGCTACAATCACGGCCCTGACAAGGCGCTTCCGCCGCTGCTCGACTATCTCTATGCCTTCATCGCCGGTCAGGATCCGACCCGCATCGACTATCTCGTCAACCTGTTGATCCAGCAAAGCCGGTTCCCGCCCGGCGCGCTGGGCTTGGCCGCGATCTCCGCGCTGGACCATTGCCTGTGGGATCTTTCGGCCAAGGCCGTCAACGTTCCGGTCTACAAGCTGCTCGGCGGCGCGGTGCGTGATCGCATCAAGGTCTATGCCGGCGTCTATACCGCACCGGATGCGCCGGCGGCGCGGGACGAATTCGACCGCCTGAACGCCGAATGGGGCTTTACCGCCTTCAAGCTCAGCCCGTGGCGCATCGACATGCATGCCCATCGCTGGGGCAATGTCGTCAAGGCTTCGGCCGACTACTTCCGCTCGCTTCGCGAAACGGTGCGCGACGATTACGAGATCGCCTTCGACGCCCATGCGAAGATCTTCGAGCCGGTTGCCGCGCGCCAGCTCGGCAATGCGCTGGCCCCTTACGATCCGCTCTTCTACGAAGAGCCGCTGCGTCCTGAAAACATCGAAATGTGGGGTGAGCTGAAACAGGGGCTCAACTGCGTGTTGGCGACGGGCGAGTCGCTCTATAATCGCAACGAGTTCCTGCGCCTGCTGCAGGTGAAGGGTGCGGATCTCATCCAGCCCGATATCTGCGTCGTCGGCGGCATCAGCGAGATGCGGCGCATCGCAACGCTTGCCGAGGCTCACTTCGTCGGCGTCGCCCCGCACAATCCGATGGGGCCGCTGGCAACCGCCGTCAACGTCCACTTCTCGGCCGCCGCCCAGAACTTCAAGATCCTCGAATACCGACTGCCGAAGGGGCAAGCCTATGTCTATGGCGGCAACGATATCGAAAAGCGCCAGGGCGAGACCCGCTATGTCGTCGATCCCTATCTGCCGAAGGACGGCTACCTCGAGCTGCGCCCCGACAGGCCCGGCTGGGGCGTCGACATGGACGAGAAGGCGATGGAGGAAGAGGGCTATATTCACTGGCAGCGGCGCGTGCCCAAGCGCCCGGACGGCTCCTACGCTTTCGCCTGACCGTTCGTCGGAGAGCGGCTCTTCGGATGCAGTGACGACAATTCGCTCACCTTAAACGAGACGGGCGGCTCTATGGCCGCCCGTCTCAGTCAACAAGCAGTGCAGCCACTGCGATTACTTGACCCGTGCGGCACCTGGACTGCCAAGGTCGTGCGACTTCGGCGTGCTTGGCGCCATGCGCCCGATCACGAGAACCAACAGAGCCGCCGCAAACAGACAGGCGGCAAGGAAGAACATCGGCGCAATGGTACTCCCGGTGGAATCCTTGATCCAGGGAACGACGTTCTGGGCGACGAAACCGCCGAGATTGCCGACGGAGTTGATGGCGGCGAGGCCTGCCGCGGCACCTGCGCCCTGCAGGAAGCGCGACGGCAGGCTCCAGAACACCGGCTGACCTGCGAAGATGCCGGCTGCTGCAATGCACAGGAAGGTGAACTGCAATGTATGGTCGGGGACAACAGCTGAGAGAACCAGGCACGCGGCGCCGACGAGAGCAGGAATGACGATGAACGGCGTCTTCGAGGTCGCCTTGTCAGCCGCAGCTGGCACGGCATAGAGCGCAATGGCAACGAGGAGCCAGGGGATGATGTTCAGGAAGCCGTTGGTCGTGTTGCTGACGCCGAAATTCTTGACGATGGTCGGCAGCCAGTAGCTTAGCCCATAGGCGGCCAGCGGGAAACCGACATAGCAAAGAGCCATCAGCAGCACGCGGGGATTGATGAGCGCGCGGAAACCGTCGGAAGCGTTTTGCTCCATGCCTGAATTTTCCGCCGCGAGCCTGTCCTTGAGCCAGGTCTTTTCCGCATCGCTCAAAAACGAAGCCTTCAGAGGCAGATCGGGCAGATAGAAAAACGTGATGATGCCGGCAATGATGGCGGGAATGCCGGTGACGAGGAAAACCCATTGCCATCCGGCGAGGCCATAGAGCCCATTCAGATCCAGGAGGACGCCGCCGAGCGGCGCGCCGATCGCATTGGCGAATGCGCTGAAGATCATGAAAAGGCCGACCATGGTGCCGCGATAGGCCGAGGGATACCAGAGGGTCAGCAGATAGAGCACGCCGGGAAAGAAGCCCGCTTCGCAGGCGCCGAGCAGGAAGCGCAGGATGTAAAACATGGTCGCGTTCTGCGTATAGGCCAAGGCGACCGTGACGATCCCCCAGGACACCAGAATGCGGGCGAACCATTTGCTGGCACCGTACCTGTCGAGAAGCAGGTTGCTCGGGACTTCGAACAAGAAATAACCGATGAAGAACAGCGACGCGCCAAGGCCATAGGCATATTCGCTCATCCCAAGGTCACCGACCATTTCCAGCTTTGCGTAGCTGACATTCTGGCGATCGATGTAGGCGATCAGATAGAGGATCCCCAGAAAGGGCATGAGCCTCCAGGTAATCTTGGAGATAAGCTGCTTCTCATCAACCACGTCTCTTCCTCCCTGCAAGACGATATCGAGGGATGTAGATAGTGCAACTCAGCGTTTATCAATGCAGGTTTCGGCGAAAAGTCGGCAAGAGCGCTATGGAAGCATTGGCCGCCAACAGGCGGCAGCCCATGCTTTGCCATCCGAAAGAAGTCCACCGAGAGTACCACGCTCATGAAGCGGCGAACGCATCATGGTTCCATCGTCCATACCGGCAGGAAAGCCTAAGCGACGCGCTCGAACTGCGTGCGGATATGCTCGATATAGTGCTGGCCGGGCGAAGGTGCCTTCACCATGGCGGCCACAGCCTTTTGCGGCACACCGGTGAACTGGCGCTCCTCGCCATTCTTGAAGCGAATGAAAAGGCGCCCGTCATCGGGGCGGAAGAAGACGGATTTAATGATCTTTGACGAAACTGGAAGCTCTTGCATGGGTCACCTACCTTTGTTTCGCTTTGTTGCACAAAAACTGAAAACATTGAGTGAAATGACCTAGTTAACGAAAGATAGAATTGCTTCGACGGATTTTATACATTGCGGTTTACCCGCCCTATTCCCCCTTCGGCAAGGCGTCATCCGCATAGAGCGCCGCAAACTCGGCGCTCGGCGGTATAGGCTTGATGATGTCGATCAGCACACCATTCGGATCGGCGGTAATGAAATGGCGTTGACCGAAAGCTTCGTCGCGTATGGCAAGAAGGATCGGCAGGCCGGCTTCGCGTGTGCGCTCATAAACAGCGTCCACATCTTCCACTTCGAAATTAAGCAATAGCCCGGCGACCCGACCACGCCCTTCCGCCGGGATCGTCTCGTGCCGCCCGTCCAGGATGGCAAGGTTGATACCACTGTCCTGCGCTGACTGCAGATGCACATACCAGTGGCTGGCGAAATTTTGCTGGAAACCGAAATGCTCGATGTAGAAGGCTGCGGTCTCCTCAACGCGCTCCGTCATGATGACAGGATAATAGCTCGTCACCTTCATGCTTCCCATCTCCCTTAAAATAACATACAGTCTGCCTGTATTTCAGCAAATAACATACAGGCTGCATGCATGCAAGACTATCGCTCCAATCGGGAAAGAACCGAGAAGACCAAGGCGGCGCTGATCGCAGCCGCGCGGACGCTCTTCGTGGAAAAGGGCTATGCCGAAACATCGACGCCGGAGATCGTCACCGCGGCCGGCATCACCCGCGGCGCGCTCTATCATCATTTCGAAGACAAGCGCGCGCTGTTTCGCGCCGTCGTGCGGGAGGAAGCCCTTGCGGTGACTCGTGAGATAGAGCGGGCCGCCCCGAAGCGCCTCGCGCCGCTCGACGCGCTGATTGCCGGCGGCAACGCTTATCTCGACGCGATGCGGGTTGTCGGCCGCACCAGGCTTCTCCTGATCGAGGGACCGACCGTGCTTGGCTTTGTGGAAATGAAGCAGCTGGACGAGGAAACCACCGCCCTCACCTTGAAACATGGCCTTGAAGCCGCGCTCGGCCCGGGGAACGGCTCGCGCATTCCCGTCGATGCATTGGCAGACATTCTTTCTGCCGCGTTTGATCGTGCGGCCCTCGCCGTGGATGCCGGCGGGGACGCGGCGCGCTATCGTGCCGCCATTGCCCATATGATCGAGCATATAACTGGCTGACTTTACTCGCGTCGGCCGTCCCATCGGATACCACAGTGCCGGGTGGATATAAGCTGTCTCAGAGGGTCGGAAACTGATCGTGACAAGAAGGCGCTGGTTGCGCGCATATTATTTAAGCATGCCGATTGCTTGACACATTTTTAGCCCCCACCTATGATTTTTACCAAATGATCAAAAAGCAGGGGATCAAAAAAATGACCAATGAAATCATACTGTCACGTCGTGCCGTCATCGCTTCGGGCATCGCGCTGGGGGTAAGCGCGCTTGCGCCGGCCGCTCGTGCCGCCGCGCCGCTCAAAGTGGCCGGCATTCATGCCTCTCCCGTCGAAAACGCCTGGAATTCCTGTCTTCACAAGGCGCTCCAGGACGCGGCCAAGGAGGGTGTTATCGAATACGTCTTTTCCGAAGGCGTTTCGGGCACCGATTATCCTCGCGCCATGCGCGAATATGCCGAGCAGGGCAACAAGCTGATTATCGGCGAGGCTTATGCGGTGGAGAAGGAAGCACGCCAGGTCGCCGCAGACTACCCGGACACGGCCTTCGTGCTTGGATCGAGCGGCGAAGCGGCCGGCAGCAACTTCGGCGTCTTCGGCACATGGAACCATGACGGTGCCTATCTCGCCGGCATGCTGGCGGGCAAGATGACCAAATCCAACGTCGTCGGCTCCGTCGGCGCGATCCCGATCCCCGAGGTCAACATGCTGATCAACGCCTTTGCAGCAGGCGTCAAGGCGGTCAATCCCGACTGCAAGCATCTGGTCTCCTTCATTGGCACCTTCTTCGATCCACCCAAGGCGCGCGAGGCAGGCCTTGCGCAGATCGATGCGGGCGCCGACGTTCTCTTCGGCGAGCGCATCGGCACAGCCGACGCCGCCAAGGAGCGCCACATCAAATCCGTGGGGTCGCTCATCGACTACACGCCGCGCTATCCGGACACGGTTTTCGCCAACGCCATGTGGTACTTCCGTCCCATTCTCAATGCCGCCATCGCCGATGCCGCCGCCGGCAAGCCGGTCGGCCGCAGCTACACGGCCTATGGCCTTATGAAGGAAGGCGGCAGCGATATCGTCTACGTCAAGGGTGTCGCGCCGGCGGACGCCGAAGCCGCGATGGAGAAGGTCCGCACCGACATCAAGGCCGGCACTTTTGAAGTGCCGAAGATGATGGATCAGCCGAAGTAATTCGGCCTGGTCATGAGCAGCCCGTCATCGGCCGACGCCACGGACCTCGCCGACGCCATCAAATCCGGCAAGCTCACCTGCACGGAAGCCATGCAGGCCTCTCTTGCCGCTTGCGCAGTCCATGAGGATCTCGGTGCCATAGCCTATCTCGACGCCGGGATGGGTCTTGCTGCCGCGCAAGTGATGGATGGAGAAGCGTTGGAGCGGCCCGAGCGTTTTGCGGCGCGATCATTCGCGGGCGTGCCGACCATCGCCAAGGATCTCGGTGGCCCCTTTGCAGGGCTGCAGGTGACGGCCGGCTCACGTCTTTTCGAGCGTAAAGGCAGTGAGGCCGACAGCGATCTGGCAAGACGATTTCGCGAGGCTGGCCTCTGCGCGTTCGGGCTGAGCACCAGCCCCGAGTTCGGCTTATCGCTCGCCTCCGAGCCGGCCATGGGTCCGATCTGCCGAAATCCGTTGGATCCGAGCCGCACCGCAGGCGGTTCCTCCGGCGGTGCGGCGGCCGCCGTTGCCGCCGGCATCGTGGCGATTGCCCATGCCACGGACGCGGGCGGATCGATCCGCGTGCCTGCCGCGTGCTGCGGCTTGGTTGGCCTGAAGCCGACCCGGGGTGCTATGCCCGCCGGCCCGGCCTTCGGCAATCATCTCGGCGGCATTGCCAGCGAGCTTGCCATCACCCGTTCCGTACGCGATACAGCCCGAATCTTCGCTGCCCTGCGCGGCATGACGAAGGGACCCTTTGCCGACATCGCGGAGCCTGCCGCCAAGCCGGGGAGCCTTCGCATCGGTCTGCTCGCAGATACCGGCGAGCGTTACCCGACCGCGGCCGATCGGCTGGAGGCGGTCGAAGCGGCCGCCGGCTTCCTCGAAAAGCAGGGGCACCGGCTTGTCCCGCTCGCCTGGGCTGATGTCGACGAAGCGGTCGCAGCCGGCGCCCGCGCCTTCGGCCACATCGTTTCCGTCAATATCGCTGGCCTGATGGACGACCTCAAACTGGATATTCTGGCGACAGAGGCAATGACGCAGGCCTTCATCATGCGCGGACGCGCCATGCCGGCGACGGCACTTTGGAGCGCCCTCAATGGCGCGGTAAGAGCAAGCCGCACATTGTGGGACCTCTTCGAGAAGGTCGATGTCATCGTCATGCCGATGCTGGCTAAGGCAGCTCCACCGATAGGATCCTTTCCAACGGATCATGGCGATACGGACCTGCATCTCGAGCGGATGACGGCTTTCGCGCCGCTTGCGTCGCTTGCCAACGTCTCCGGCTTTCCGGCCATTACGCTTCCCTTCGGCGCCGATGCCAATGGCCTGCCATTGCCGATCCAGCTCGTGGCGCCGATGGGCGAAGACGCGCTGCTTCTCTCGCTTGCGGCTCAGCTTGAAGCCGATGGGCGCTGGCAACACCGCCATCCGATCGCGGGGCTGGCCGCATGAACACGCCTGTTCTGACGATCGAAGGTGTCAGCAAACGGTTCGGCAATACCGTTGCCAATGACAATATCTCGCTGACGCTCGCCAAAGGCGAAATTGTCGCCCTGCTCGGGGAGAACGGTGCCGGCAAGACGACACTGATGAGCATTCTCTTCGGCCATTATGTGCCGGACTCCGGGCGCATCCTTGTCGATGGCGCCGAGCTGCCGCGCGGCAAGCCTCGCGCCGCAATTCGCGCCGGGGTCGGCATGGTGCACCAGCATTTTTCACTCGCACCCAATCTGACCGTGCTCGAAAACGTCATGACCGGCACGGAGACGCTCTGGTCCCTGCGATCGCAGACCGGAGCCGCGCGCAAGAAACTGATGGCGATTGCCGAGCGCTTCGGCCTGAAGGTCGATCCGGACGCACGCCTCGGTGACCTCTCGGTCGGCGAGCAACAGCGAGTGGAAATCCTGAAGGCGCTCTATAACGATGCGCGTATCCTGATCCTCGACGAACCGACGGCAGTGCTCACACAAATCGAAGCGGAACGGCTGTTCGCAACGCTGAAGGAGATGGCAGCACAGGGCCTGTCATTGATCTTCATCTCGCATAAGCTCGATGAAGTCATGGCGACAGCCGATCGTATCGTCGTCCTGCGTGGCGGCAAGGTTGAGGCCGAACGACGGGCGACCGAGACCAACAAGGCGGAGCTTGCGGAACTCATGGTCGGCCACCGGGTCACTCGGCCAACCCGCGAAGCGAGCACGCCGGGCGAAATTGCGCTGGAGGCGCGCGATATCACCGTGAAGATCGGCGATGTCGAGCGATTGAAGAAGATCAGTTTCCGCCTGCGCGCCGGCGAGATTCTCGGCATTATCGGCGTATCCGGCAATGGCCAGGCGGCGCTGGGACAAATCTTGTCCGGCACGCTGGCCCGCACAGCAGGCGAGCTTCTGCTCTTTGGCGAGCCCATCGATAATCCAGATGTGGCCGAGATCATTGGCGCCGGCATCGGGCGTATTCCCGAAGACCGAAACCGGGACGGCGCGATCGGCGAAATGGCGATCTGGGAAAATGCCGTGCTGGAGCGCCTGCCATCTTTCTCGAAGCACGGGCTGGTCGACCGCAGGGCCGGCATGGCCTTTGCGCAGGAGATCATCGATACATTCGATGTGCGCGTCGGCAACCCGGCGAGCCGCACCCGGCTTCTGTCCGGCGGCAACATGCAGAAGCTGATCCTCGGCCGCAATCTACATGAACGGCCGCGCGTCCTTGTCGCCGCCCAGCCGGCACGCGGCCTGGACGAAGGGGCGGTGGCGGCCGTTCACGGCCGCATATTGGAGGCGCGCCGGCAGGGCACGGCCGTGCTTCTGATTTCTGAGGACCTGGATGAAGTCATTGCCCTGGCCGACCGCATTCAGGCGATCGTCGGCGGCAAGCTCTCAGCGCCCATCGATGCGGACGAGGCGAATGCGCGCGCGTTGGGGTTGATGATGGCCGGAGAATGGAAAAGCGGGAGCGAGGCCGGCCATGCGGTTTGAACGGCGCGAACATCGCCCTCTTTACATGATGGTCCTCGCGCCGTTGCTGGCGATCGTCGCGGCTCTGGCGCTGGCGGGGATACTCATCGCCATTGCCGGCGCGCCCGTTCTCGAAGCCTATTGGCGCATCCTGATGGGTGCCTTCGGCTCGCGGCTTTCCGCGACCGAGACGTTGACACGCGCGACGCCGCTGATCCTGACGGGGCTGGCGGCCGCAGTCGCCTTTCGCGCCCGCCTTTGGAATATCGGCGCCGAGGGACAGTTCTATTTCGGCGCGATCGCGGTCGCAGCCTTTGGCTCGAAACTGCTCGCCAGCCTGCCGGCTCCGATCCTGATTCCGCTGCTTCTGGTCATCGGCGCCATTGCCGGCATGGTATTGATCCTCATTCCCCTGTGGCTGAGACTTCGCTTTTCCGTCGATGAGGTCGTTACCAGCCTCATTCTCAATTTCATCGCCGTGCTTTTCGTGTCCATGCTGATCGATGGCGTGCTGAAGGATCCGACCGCTTTCGGCTGGCCGCAATCCCAGGCCGTCGTCGATCATGCCATGCTGCCGAAACTGATCGCCCGCTCCCGCCTGCATATCGGTTTTGCGATCGCCATCGCGCTTGCAGCACTCGTCTATTTCATCCAGTCACGCACCGTCTTCGGCATGCAGTCTCGTGCCGCCGGCCTCAATCCGTCGGGTGCCGTCTTTGCCGGCGTCCGGCTTGGATCGACGCTGGTCAAGGTCGCCTGCCTTTCGGGCGGCCTCGCGGGCCTTGCCGGCGCGATCGAGGTGCTGGGCGTCAAGGGTTATGTCACGACGGATCTGTCGCCGGGTTTCGGCTATGCCGGTATTGTCGTCGCCATGCTTGCCAATCTCAATCCGCTCGGCGTGGTGCTGGCCGCGATCTTCACGGCGATGATGTTCGTGGGCGCCGATGGGATGAGCCGCAGCCTCGGCATTCCCACCTATATCGCTGACGTCACGGTTGCCTTGTCGCTGCTGACCATGCTGATCGCGCTGTTCTTCACGCAATACAGGATCCGCCGATGAGCACGCTGGTCGACATCATCGCTTCCGCCGGGCTCTGGGCAGCCGTACTGCGCATAGCCACGCCGCTGATCTTCGGCACGCTCGGAGCGCTCCTGTGCGAGCGCGCCGGCGTCCTCAATCTCGGCATCGAGGGCATCATGACCTTCGGCGCAATGATCGGCTGGCTCTCGGTCTATCACGGCGCCGATCTCTGGACCGGACTTCTGATCGCCGCGCTCGCCGGCGGCATTTTCGGCCTGCTGCATTCGGCGCTGACGGTGACGCTCGGCCTGTCGCAGCATGTGTCCGGCCTTGGTGTGACGCTCTTCGCCTCCAGCTTCAGCTATTATGTCTTCCGGCTGATCGTGCCGGTCGCCGGGACGCCGCCGACGATCACGCCGTTCCAGCCGATCGCTATTCCGGGGCTCTCGACCCTGCCCTTCATCGGCCCTGCCCTTTTCACGCAGACCGCGCCGACTTATCTTGCGATCCTCCTGGCGCTCGTAATGGCCTACATCATCTTTCGCACGCCGGTCGGGCTTGCCATCCGGATGACAGGCGAAAATCCGCATGCCGCCGAAGCCCAGGGCGTCAACCCGATGAAAGTTCGCTACGGCGCCGTTGTTGCCGGCAGCGCCTTGATGGGAATGGGCGGTGCATTCCTGACACTTTCGGCCTTCAACAGCTTCTTTCCAACCATGGTGCAGGGGCGCGGCTGGATCTGCATCGCGCTCGTCGTCTTTGCGTCGTGGCGGCCGGGTCGAGCGCTGTTCGGAGCGCTGCTTTTCGCCTTCTTCGATGCCTTCCAGCTACGCTTGCAGACTGCAGTGCAGGGCGTGCCTTACCAGATCTTTTTGATGACACCCTATATCCTATCCATCGTTGCGCTCGCCGTCATGAGCCGGCGCGCCCGTGTGCCGCAGGCACTGATGCAGCCCTACCGCCGCGGCGAAAGATAATCCGAGGAGCTTTTCATGTTCGACCTGATCATTCGCAAAGCCAATCTGCCAGATGGCCGCAAGGGCTTCGATATCGCGGTGAAGGATGGCAAGATCGCCACCATCGAAGCCTCGATTGCCGCCGAGGCGAAGGACGAGATCGATGCGACCAATCGGCTGGTGAGCCCGCCCTTCATCGATCCGCATTTCCATATGGACGCGACCCTGTCGCTCGGCCTGCCGCGCATGAATGTGTCAGGCACGCTTCTGGAAGGCATCGCCCTCTGGGGAGAGTTGCGTCCGATCGTCACGAAGGAAGAGCTTGTTGAGCGCGCTCTGCGCTATTGCGACCTTGCCGTGACGCAAGGTCTGCTCTTCATCCGCAGCCATGTCGATACCTCCGACCCGAAGCTGGTGACGGCCGAGGCGCTGCTCGAGGTCAAGGAGAAGGTGAAGCCCTATATCGACCTGCAACTCGTCGCCTTCCCGCAGGATGGCTATTATCGCGCCAAGGACGGTGTGGCGTCGCTGGCGCGCGCCCTCGACATGGGCGTCGACATCGTCGGCGGCATCCCGCACTTCGAGCGCACAATGGACGAAGGCAAGGCCTCGGTGGAAGCGCTTTGCAGGATTGCCGCCGACCGCGGCCTTCCCGTCGATATGCATTGCGACGAAACCGACGATCCGATGTCACGCCACATCGAGACGCTGGCGGCCGAAACCATTCGCTTCGGCCTACAGGGCCGGGTCGCCGGCTCGCATCTGACCTCGATGCATTCGATGGACAATTACTATGTCTCCAAACTCATCCCGCTGATGGCGGAAGCGAGGATCAACGTCATCCCCAATCCGTTGATCAACATCATGCTGCAGGGCCGGCACGACACCTATCCGAAGCGCCGCGGCATGACGCGCGTGCGCGAACTGATGGACGCCGGCCTCAACGTTTCCTTCGGCCATGATTGCGTGATGGATCCCTGGTACTCGATGGGCTCGGGCGACATGCTGGAAGTCGGTCACATGGCGATCCATGTGGCCCAGATGGCCGGCATCGAGGACAAGAAGAAAATCTTCGACGCGCTGACTGTGAACTCCGCCAAAACGCTCGGCCTCGAAGGCTACGGGCTGGAAAAGGGCTGCAACGCCGATCTCGTGATGCTGCAGGCGGTCGACACGGTGGAGGCGCTGCGCCTGAAGCCCAATCGTCTGGCCGTCATCAAGGGCGGCAAGGTGATCGCCCGCTCGGCGCCACGCATTGGCGAACTCTTCCTCGACGGCAGACCGTCGCGGATCGACGGCGGGCTCGACTACGTGCCCGTTCAGAAGTAGCGCGCTAGCCGCATCGCGGCAGGCGTGGGAAACCTTACTTTCCGACGCGCCTCCTGCTGCTCACAAATCGGATCGCCGAAATCCCTGGCCGAATTCGTATAGTCGGCGCTGGTATTCGCATGCTTATTCACAAAGTGAAACTCAGCCATGACCAACTGACCAAACTTTGCTTTACAACTAACATGTCAGCGTGATACGCCTGATCTCACAAGATCGGGAGGATTGGATGAGAGAGAGTTTTGGCCTGTCGGCCGCCTTGGCAACGCCCTTTGACGCCGATGGCGAGATTGCCGTTTCGGGCGTGATCGCGCAGGCCAGGCACTGCCTTTCCAATGGTTGCAAGAGCGTCACCCTTTTCGGCACAACCGGCGAAGGCGCCTCGATCGGCATGCAAGAGCGCCAGCAGGTGCTGGCTGCGATGATGGCTGCAGGCATCGCTCCCTCGCAGATCGTCATGGGTGTGTTGGTCGATGCAGCCGAGGATGCTGCCGCGCAGGCAAGGGAGGCTCTTGCACATGGTGTCCGCAACATTCTTTTGGCACCCCCCTCCTATTTCAAGAACGTCAGCGACGATGGGCTTTTCAAGTGGTTCGCGGCCGTCTTCGCCATGCTGGGCACACATGCACGCGACGTGATCGTCTACAACATTCCTTCCGTGACGATGGTGCCGCTCTCCATTTCTCTCGTCGGCCGTCTGCGCGCCGCCTTTCCGGATACCGTCGTCGGCGTCAAGGATTCCTCCGGCGACTGGCCCTATACCGAAACACTGCTGAAGACCCATGGCGCTCTCATTATTCTCATTGGCGATGAGCGGCATCTAGCCCGCGGGGTACGTCTCGGCGGACAGGGCGCCATCTCCGGCATGGCGAACCTGCTTCCCCGCGAAGTGCAGGCCATGGCGGAAAAGGGTATCGATGATGCCAATGTCGAACGTTTCGTTGGGGAGTTGCTGCACTATCCCGTCATCCCGTCCATCAAGGCGATCCTCGCCCGCATGACGGGTGACGAAAGCTGGCTTGCCGTGCGCCCGCCCCTTGTGCCAATGAGCAAGGACGATTGTGACAAGCTCTTTGCTGTCTTCGGCGCCTTGTTTCGCGCTAAGGCCGCCTAGCCGAACTGCCCGGAGCCGCCGATGGATGGAACTGGCGAACAGCCGACGTTGAGAGAGAAGGCCTATGAGAGCTTCACGCGCCATCTGCTGGCGCGCGACGTTCGGCCGGGCCAGTTCATCTCGCAGCGACGGCTCGTCGAGCTGACGGGACTGACGCTCGGAGCGATCCGCGAGCTGATCCCCCGACTGGAGGCGGAAGGGTTGATCAAGACGGTTCCACAGCGCGGGCTGCAGATCGCCCACATCGATCTCGACCTCATCCGCGAGGCCTTCCAGCTTCGCATCTTCCTGGAGAAGGAAGCGGTCGCACTTTTCACCTATTCGGCTTCGGACGAGACGATTGCCAAGCTTATGAAGGAACATCGCGACATCGCCGACGCCATCCGGGCCGGCGACGCGTCGCCGGAGCTCGAATTGCATGCGCAGTCGGTCGATTGGGGCATGCACGACGCCTTCATCGACGCACTCGGCAATACCATCATTTCGAACGCCTACCGGGTCAATTCCATCAAGATGCGCCTGATCAGCCAGGACAGGTTCCGCATCAACGGACATGTGGGCCCCGTGATGCACGAACATCTGAAAGTGCTCGAAGCGATCCAGCGACGCTCGGCCGAGGAGGCGGTTGCCGCTCTCGCTTCCCACATCAACGGAGCACGGGACCGCGCATTGAAGATTTGAATAAACAAGGCCGCAAATGAGGAGATTTTCGGCCAAAGGAGGAGGAACAGGATGTCATCATCATTTTTCAATCCGACGCGTCGCGGCTTCATGGCCGGCACGGCTGCCCTTGGAGCGGCAAGCCTTCTGGGCGTGCGCTCCGCATCGGCGGCCGTCGACTGGAAGCGCTTTTCCGGCACGACGCTCGAAGTCAACCTGATCAAAAGCCCGCGCAGCGACACGATCCTCAAATATCTGAGCGAGTTCGAAGCGCTGACGGGGATCAAGGTCAACGCCGAGGCGACGCCTGAGCAGCAGCAGCGCCAGAAGACGACGATCGAACTCAGCACCGGCAAGCCAAGCTTCGACGTCGTCCATCTGAGCTATCACGTCCAGAAACGGCAGTTCGAAAAAGGCGGCTGGCTTGCCGATATCAGCGGCTTCCTGAAGGACCCGTCGCTGACCGATCCGTCGCTCACGGAAAGCGATTTTGCCGAGGCCGGCCTGAAATTCGCCAAGGACCCCGCCGGCGTCATGCGCTCCTTGCCCTTCTCGGTGGACTACTGGATCGTCTACTGGAACAAGACCCTGTTCGAAAAGAAGGGCCTTGCCTATCCCGAAACCTTCGAGGACATGGCGAAAGCCGCGGAGGCGCTGACCGATAAGTCGACCAATACCTACGGTTTCGTCGCCCGCGGCCTGAAGAATGCCAATGCGCCGGTCTGGACGACCTTCATGCTCGGCTATGGCGCAACGCCGCTCTCGGCCGACGGCAAGTTGCAGACGACATCGCAGGGAGCAGTGGACGCTGCGACGCTCTATCAGCGCCTGATGACGAAATCGGCTCCTCCCGGCGTTTCCGGCTTCAACTGGGCCGAGGCACAGTCGGCCTTCCTGCAGGGCAAGATCGGCATGTGGCTCGATGGCGTCGGCTTCGCGCCGCCGATCGAAAATCCGGAAAAGTCCCGCGTGGTCGGCCAGGTCGGCTACGGCGTCATGCCGAAGGGACCGAGCGCGCAGGCTGCGGCAACCACCGGCGACGGTATCGGCGTGACCGCCGCCAGCCAGAAAAAGGAAGCCGCCTATCTCTTCTGCCAATGGGCGATCTCCCATGACATGGGCGCACGCCTGCTGCAGGCCGGCGCCGGCGTTCCGTTCCGCCAGTCCATTCTGGAGGATCAGAAGGTCCGCGAGGGCGTCAAGATGCCTGGCCCATGGCTGGACGCTGTCGCCGGCTCCGCCAAGGTCTCGCAGCTCGCCCTGCCCGTCATCATTCCGGTCACGGAATTTCGCGACATCTATGGCGTGGCGCTGACCAACATGATCGGCGGCGCCGACCCGGCAAGCGAACTGAAAACGGCAACGGCGCAATTCGAGCCGGTACTGGCACGAAGCGAGGGATAATGGCCTCCGTGAGCATCGAAGATACGAGGGCGACGAAGGCTGAGAAGAGGAGCAAGCCGAAAAGGCTTGTTCCAAATTATTGGCCCTTCGTCATTCCCGCACTGATCGTGATCGCCGCCGTCATCGTCTTCCCCTGGGTCTTCACCCTGTGGATGAGCGTGAACAAGTGGACGCTCGGCCAATCGCAGAGCTTCATCGGCTGGGACAACTACGTCCGGCTGGCGACCGATCTGCGCTTTTGGGAATCGCTCTGGCACACGGTCCTCTATACCGTACTCTCCGTCGTCGCTCCGCTGATATTCGGAACGCTGGCGGCCCTGATCTTCGATACGAATTTTCCGCTGCGCGGCTTCCTGCGCGGCGTCTTCGTCATGCCGATGATGGCGACGCCGGTCGCCGTGGCGCTGGTCTGGACGATGATGTTTCATCCGCAGCTCGGCGTGCTCAACTACCTGCTGTCGCTTGTGGGCATTGGGCCGCAGGAATGGATCTACAATCAGGTGAGCGTCATTCCTTCGCTCGTTCTGGTCGAGGTCTGGCAATGGACGCCGCTGGTCATGCTGATCGTGCTCGGGGGTCTCGCCTCCGTGCCGCGCGAACCCTATGAGAGCGCCGAGATCGACGGCGCCAACGCCTGGCAGAAGTTCCGCTATCTGACGCTGCCGATGATATCACCCTTCCTGATGATCGCCGTCATCATCCGCGGCATCGATGCGATCAAGAGCTTCGACATCATCTATGCAATGACGCAAGGCGGCCCGGGAACGGCGTCCGAGACCATCAACATCTATCTCTACAACACCGCCTTTGCCTATTACGACATCGGCTACGGCTCGGCCATGGCGGTGGTGTTCTTCATCGTCATCGTCGCGCTCTCCTTCATGCTTCTGATGATGCGCCAGCGCACAAAATGGACCGACGCGGAGGGGCATTGACATGAAACGCTCGACACTCAACCGCATCGGCCTACTCTTCGTGGCCCTGGTCATGGTTTCGCCGGTCGTCCTGTTCTTCCTCTGGATGATCTCGCTGTCGCTGAAATACGAGATCGACAACGGCGCCTATCCGCCGATCCTCATCCCGGATCGCTTCGCCTGGTCGAACTACGTCCAGGTATTCCAGGAAAACAACTTCTTCCTCTACTTCTGGAACTCGGTATTGGTGACGGGTGCGGCCACCCTGCTCGCGCTCATCATCGGCGTGCCGGCAGGCTATGGCATCGCGCGGCTGAAGGCGGAAAAATCCGCGATCGTCATCATGATCGCCCGCATGACGCCGGGCCTTTCCTTCCTCATTCCGCTGTTTCTGCTATTCCAATGGCTCAATCTGTTGGGAACGCTCTGGCCGCAAATCATCATCCATCTCGTCGTCACCGTACCGATCGTCGTCTGGATCATGATCGGCTATTTCGAGACCACCCCGATGGAATTGGAGGAGGCCGCAAGCATCGATGGCGCCACCCCCTGGCAGGTCTTTCGCCTCATCGCCTTGCCGATCGCGCGGCCCGGCATCGTCGTTGCCTTCATCCTCTCGGTCATCTTCTCCTGGAACAACTTCGTCTTCGGCATCGTGCTTGCCAGCCGCGAAACCCGGACGCTGCCTGTCGCCGTCTACAACATGCTCTCCTTCGAACAGGTGAGCTGGGGACCGCTTGCGGCCGCCGCCTTGATCGTGACGCTGCCGGTCCTTGTCCTCACAATGTTCGCACAACGGCAGATCATCGCGGGCCTGACCGCCGGTGCCGTCAAATGACCTACCTTCCTTTTGACAGCATTCCGTTCCTGGCATCCGCAGACATAGGGAGCGGGAAGCGGCCTTGACGTCCTCATCTGTTTTCGATCCGCCGGCGGGCGCCCCGAAGCATGTCCTCTGTGTCGGCGCCGCGGTTCTCGACACCCTCTTTCGCGTCCACACGCTTCCAACCGGCCAGGGTAAGGTGCTGCCGTATGATATGCTGCAGATTGCCGAGGGCATGGCCTCGAGTGCTGCTTATGCAGTCGCACGCCTCGGCGGCAAGGCGAGCCTATGGGGAGCCGTCGGCAATGACGAGACCGGCGAACGGATCATTCGCGAACTCGCGAGTGCCGGGATTGTCACCGGAGGCATGCTGTGCGTCGAAGGCACCCGCTCCGCTGTCTCGACAATTCTGATCGATGACGACGGGGAAAGGCTGATCGTCCCTTTCTACGATCCGAAACTGCACCACATGACGAAAGCCTTCACGCCGGAAGATTTGGCCGACGTCGATGCCGTCCTCGTCGATGTCCGCTGGCCGGCATTGGCGCTGAGGGTTTTGAAAGCGGCAAGAAGCATGGGTAAGCCAGCCATCCTCGACGGCGATGTCGCGCCGGATGGCATCATCGAGCGGTTGGCGCCTGAAGCCACTCACATCGTCTTTTCCGAACCCGCAGCACAACGCCTCACCGGAATCGAAGATTTCGCTGAGATGGTGCGTCTGTTGAAGCGAAGGTTCGGCCATTCCTTCATCTGCGTCACGGCGGGTGCGGCCGGCAGCTTCTGGTGCGACGATCACAGCAATGACGTCAGACACAGCCCGACAATTCCCATAAGGGCGGTCGACACGCTGGCCGCCGGCGACATCTTCCACGGCGCCTTCGCTCTTGCCATCGCCGAGGGGAAAACGCCCGCGGAGGCCATCCAGCTTTCTTCCATAGCTGCGGCTATCAAATGCGAGGCATTTGGAGGGCGATCAGGGGCGCCGACCCGCACTGATGTCATCGCGCGCTTGGGCTCACATGAGGCATCAAGCCTCTAGTAGATCGCAACGCTCACTTCTTGAGATAGAGCTCCGCCACCCCTTGTTTATGGAGTGACACCGATGCACGCGTGGATTATATAAATCCTGCGACTCAAGCAGGAGGATCGCCAGATGAGAAATTTCAGCACCCACTAGCGCTGAACGGCGACGCCGAATTCGGGCTGCTGTTCAGTCCCTTCTTGTCCTTTCATATCCTCCTCAGTGCCCATGGAGGGCATTCATGCTTCGTCGCTTCTTTTCCTATTATGCGCGCTATAGAAAGCTGTTTTTCCTCGACTTCGGCTGCGCCGTGCTTGCCGGCCTGCTGGAACTCGGCTTTCCTTTGGCGGTCAAGCTTTTCATCGATCAGCTGCTGCCAAGCCGTGACTGGGGCCTGATCTTCGGCACCGCCGCGCTGCTGCTTGTCGTCTACGCGATGAACACCGGCCTCTCGGCAGTGGTCAATTATTGGGGCCATGCGCTCGGCATTTCGATCGAGTCCGATATGCGCCGCCAAGCCTTCGACCATATCCAGAAGCTCTCCTTCCGCTATTTCGACAACAACCGCACCGGTCACCTGATCACCCACGTCACCAAGGATCTCGAGGAAGTTGGCGAAATCGCCCATCACGGCCCCGAGGACCTGTTCATCGCGATCATGACCTTCGTCGGCGCCTTCCTGCTGATGTTCAGCGTGCACTGGAAGCTCGCGCTGCTGACGACGACCATCGTGCCGTTCATGACCTGGCTGGTCAGCCGCTACGGCTCCAAGATGACCGTGAATTCGCGCAGCCTGTTCGGCAAGGTCGGCAACTTCAATACGCGGATGCAGGAAACCGTAGGCGGCATCCGCGTGGTCAAGGCTTTCGCCAATGAGAGATACGAAAGCCAGCTGTTTGCCAGCGACAACGAGGATTACAAGGCGACCAAGCTCGATGGCTATGCCTATATGACGGCGAGCATTGCGCTCAGCTATTTCAGCACGCGCCTGGTGCAGCTCGTCGTCATGATGGCAGGAACCTGGTTTGTCATATCGGGAGAGCTGAGCTATGGCGGCTTCGTCAGTTTCCTGTTGCTGATCAACGTCTTCTTCCGCCCGATCGACAAGATCACGTCTGTTATCGAGACCTATCCCAAAGGCATTGCCGGCTTCAAACGCTTCCTCTCCTTGATCGACACGGAACCGGACCTTGCCGACAGACCAAATGCGATTGCGGTTGACCATCTGAAGGGCGATATCGCCTATAGCAGCGTCGCCTTCGGCTATTCCGATCAGACCACGATCTTCAAGGATCTCAATCTGACGATCGCGGCTGGCGAGACCGTGGCATTCGTCGGCGCCTCCGGCACTGGCAAGACGACCATCTGCTCGCTGCTGCCACGCTTTTACGACGTGACGGCTGGCAGCATCACCATCGATGGCGTCGATATCCGCGACATGACCCAGGCCTCGCTGCGCAGCCAGATCGGCATCGTGCAGCAGGACGTCTTCCTGTTCGGCTCGACCATTCGCGAGAATATTGCCTATGGAAGGCTCGGCGCGACAGACGAGGACATCATGAAGGCGTTGCAGCGCGCTTCGCTCGACGAGTTCGTCCGGTCCTTGCCCGCTGGGCTCGATACGCCGACGGGCGAGCGCGGCGTCAAACTTTCGGGCGGACAGAAGCAGCGCCTGGCGATTGCCCGCATATTCCTCAAGGATCCGCCCATCCTGATCCTCGATGAGGCGACCTCGGCGCTGGATACGGCGACGGAATATGCGATCCAGCAGGCGCTTTTGGAGCTGGCGAAAGGCCGCACGACGCTGGTCGTCGCGCACCGGCTGTCGACCATCCGCAATGCGGACCGCATCATCGTCATGGGCGACAATGGGATTATCGAGCAGGGCTCGCATGATGAGCTACTGGCCCGTCGCGGCGCCTATGCCCGACTGCATAACGCGCAGTTTGGCCTCTATGCCTGATTTGTCGATGTAACCTGGAGCCGAGGCTTTATGCCTCGGCGACCGTCACGCCCAAGCAGGCCGTGTGAGACCGAGATGATCGCGTAGCGTCGTACCTTCGTATTCGCGGCGGAAGAGGCCTCTGTCCTGCAGGATCGGCACAACCTCGCGCGTGAAATCCTCAAGGCCGGCCGGGAAGAATGGCGGCATGACGTTGAAACCGTCCGCAGCGCCGCTTTCGAACCATAGCTGCATGCGGTCAGCGATCTCTTCGGCCGTGCCGAGCACGATGTGATGGCCGCGGCCGGCCGCAACGCGCAGCGCCAGTTCGCGGATCGTCAGCTTTTCGCGGCGGGCAAGCTCGGTCAAAAGCTCGGCGCGGCTGCGCAGCTGATCCGAGATCGGCAGGTCGGGCAGCGGGCCATCAAGATCATACTCGGCCAGACTATGGCCAATCCGTTCTTCCAGCAGCGGCATGGCGCTCTTGATGTCAGTCCAGCGGTTTAGCACGTCGAGCTTTTCACGCGCTTCGGCAACGGTCCTGCCGATGACAGGCAGGAAGCCCGGCATGACGGCGACGTCATCGGGGCTGCGCCCAAAGCCGACCACCCTGCTCTTCAGGCTCTTGTAGAAGGCCTGCGCCTCGTCGAGGCTCTGCTGGGCGGTGAAGACGATATCGGCAGTGCGGGCGGCAAGATCCTGGCCTGGACCCGAGGATCCGGCCTGGATCAGGATCGGATGGCCCTGCGGCGAGCGCGGGATGTTGAGAGGACCCTTGACCGAATAATATTTGCCGGCGTGATCGAGCATGCGCACCTTGGCGGGGTCGGCATAGACGCCGCTTTCCTTGTCCTTCGGAAAGGCATCGTCTGCCCAGCTGTCCCAGAGGCCACGCACGACGTCGACGAACTCTTCGGCCACCGCATAGCGCTCGTCATGCTCCGGGTGGCTCTTGGAGAAATTGGCGGCCGTGCGCGCATAGGACGTCGTCACGATATTCCAGGCGGCGCGACCATGGCTCAGATGATCGATCGAGGCAAAGGCGCGAGCCAGATGGTAGGGTTCGCCGTAGGTGGTCGACGCGGTCGCCGCAAGGCCGATCTTGTCAGTGACCATGGCGAGCGAGGCAAGCAGGGTCAGCGGCTCGAAACGGGCGATCATCGACGGATGGGCATCGAGGCCGCTCGTCAGGCCGTCGGCCAGGAACAGCATGTCGAACTTGGCAGCCTCGGCAATCTGCGCGACCCGGCGCAGGAGATCGAAGTTCTCGCTGCCGGCTTCCGCCTCCGGGTGGCGCCAGCCGGACACGTGATGGCCAGCACCTTGCAGGAAAAGGCCGAGATGGATCTTGCGTGTCGTGCTCATGGATACATGCCTTGCGTTTCTTGGAAGAAGATCAATTCAGACTGTGGGCCAAAAGCGCGATAAGGCGATGAAGATCGTCCTCGCTGCGCATCGTCCTCACAAGATCGGGAATAGCCGATACGGACGGATGGTTATCGGTCGCATCGCGGAATTTCTCGGTCGCATCGCTCAAGCCCGGCAAGCCCTTGAACTCGCGGACCAGACGGCTTCCGTCCTTGAGCTTGATCTCGGCAATCACGAAACGTGTCTTCGGATCGCTCGACATGCGCGGGGCCGCCTCATCGTGCCGGCGGCGAACACGCCGCGCGATCGCAATCAGGTCGTCGCGCACCGGCGTCTCACCGAAATGGCTGATCTTCAGCGCACCATCAACCAATGCCGTGGCAAAGACGTATTCGGCGCTGAAGCGGGCATCGATGCCAGTGGTAGGGGTTGTGACGACCAGCGCCGCATCACCGCCCGGCGGAAAGGTGAGGACGACTTCGTCGATCAATCCGGCATCCAGTTTTTCCCCATGAAGCTGAAGACCGATCATGCCGACGGGATGGCTTGCGGTGCAGCATGGGAACGCCTTGAGCGTCAGACCCGGAGCGACGATCTGCCATGGCGAACCCCATCCCTCCACCGCCATCCGCGGCCGCTCTTCGCCAAACGCGAAGGCCGAAAAGAAGCCGATCGGATTGTCGAGGAAATCCCTGGCGCCGCCAAAGCCGGCCTTGGCAAACCTGGCCGACAGCAGGCCCGAGCGAGCCGCCATGCCGGCGTGATAGGGCTTGGCATCATGGCCGAACTGCAGGCGCAGGCCGCTCGAATGGGTGGCGGCAAGTCCCAGTGCGGTGGCAGTCTCGGCGACCGAGTAGCCAAGTACGTGGGCAACGGCCGCCGCAGCGCCGATGGTGCCGAGCGTCGCGGTCGCGTGGAAACCGTTCTCGTAATGGCGCATCCCGAGCGAGAGGCCGAGGCGCGCCATGGCTTCCAGACCAACGATATAGCCGGCGATCAATCGGTCGGCCGACAGGCGCTCTTCCGATGCCAGCGCAAGCAGCACAGGCACGATGACCGTCGTCGGATGACCTCGGACGCTGGCATGCACATCATCATAATCGAGCACATGGCCGGCATGGGCATTGATCAACGCCGCCGTCAGCGCATCGGTGCGACGCCCCTGCCCGATAATGACGGCCTCGCCCGCACCCGCCGGCAGCTGCTCCAGCAGGATGCGCGTCGTGCGATCGGATGCGCCGCCGAAAGCGCAGGCCAGCCAATCGACGATCGCCTTGCGTGCCGCCGCAACGGCGGCTCCATCGCTCAGCGGTTCGGCTGATACGATGGCCTCGGCGAAAGCTGTGGTCAGCGGAAAGGTCTTTTCCATCATCGATCCCTTCAGATGCCTTCGCCGTCTTCCAGCGAGGCACGCCCGCCGGCAAGTCCGTTGACGAAACGGCGGATACGCGCATTCGTGGACTTCTGGAAGATATCCTCCGGAGACCCCTGATCAACGATCAGGCCGTTCTCGGTGAAAACAACGACATCACTGATCTCTTCGGCAAAGCGCATTTCATGCGTGACGAGGATGCTGGTCATGCCCTCCTTGACGAGATCGCGAATGACGGCAAGCACCTCACCGACGGTTTCAGGATCGAGCGCGGAGGTTACCTCGTCGAACAGGACGAGATCCGGCCGCATCGCAAGAGCCCGCGCGATCGCCACGCGCTGCTGCTGCCCGCCGGAAAGCTGCCCCGGAAACATCTGCGCCTTTTCGGATAGGCGCACGCGCGCCAGAAGATCCCTGGCGTGACGTTCGGCCTCTGCCCGATCGACGCCGAGGATGCGGATCGGCGCGATCGTGATGTTGTCGAGCACGGACAGATGCGGGAAGAGATTGTACTGCTGGAAGACGATCCCGATCTTCTGCCGCAGCTTGATGCGCTCGGCCTCGTTGCGCATCTGATCGACGCGCATGCCGTTGACCGTAATGTGTCCGGTCTGTGGCGCAACCAGCGCGTTGATGCAGCGCAGGATCGTCGATTTGCCGGATCCGGACGGACCGATGATCGAAACAGTCTGTCCCCGGGCGACCGTCAGGTCGATGCCTTTCAGGACCTCGGTGGATCCAAAGGCGAGATGCACGTTGGCCAGTTCGACGATCGGATTGGTCTGAGCTTGGCTCATGCCGGCTCCTTATGCTTTGAGGCGACGCTCGAGGCGGCGCGTCAGGCTGGAAATGGGATAGCAGAGGGCAAAGAAAGCCGTCATCACTACTAAATAGGCGAGTACGGTAAAATCCAACCGGCGCACGGCAGTACTGGCGTCTGTCGCGGCATGCAGCAACTCATGCACGCCGACCAGCGAGGCGAGCGCGCTCGCCATCGTGATCGAGGCAAAGAGGTTCATCCAGGGTGGCAGCGAGCGGCGGGCGCATTGCGGCAGGATGATCCAGCGCAGCGCCTGCAGCCGGGAAAAGCCGAGCCCCTTTGACGCTTCCCATTGCGTCGTCGGGATCGATTGGATGGCCCCGCGCGTGATCTCGGCGACATAGGCGCTGGCCGGAATGGCAAGTCCGATCACCGCCTTTAGCCAGTCGGGAAAGGGCAGGTAGTGGCCGAACACGACGATTTCGAAAGGAAAGATATAGGTCGTAGCAAAGATCAGCACCAAGTGCGGCGCGTTGCGGAAGACCTGCACATAGAGAACGACCGGATAGCGGACGATCTTCAGCGGCGTCAGCTCGAGAATGCCGAGCGCCACGCCCAATAAGGTCCCACCCGCCATGGCGAGTAGGCTGATGAGGATATTCATCAGGAAGCCGCTGCCGAGGTAGGGCAGCCATTCGATCAGCACATGCAGCAGCGAGAGATCGGCAAGCAGCCAAACGACAGCCGCCACGACCAGAGCGCCAAACGCCCAGACCAACCAGTTGCTCGAAGGAGCGGAGGAGAGTTTTGCGACGCTCATGTGCCGACCCCGAAGCCCGGCACAGCGAGCCGCTTCTCGACCCAGCTCCCGATCCTGGCTACCGCAAGATTGATGGCGCTGAAGAACAGCAGAATGACGATCATCAGCTCGACGACGTTGTCGCGCTGCGTCCAGACCATGATCGAGGCATAGGTGATCTCGCTCACCGCGATCGCATTGCCGACGGTGGTCAGCTTCACCAGATTGATCATGTTGTTGACGATTGCCGGCAGCGAGGCCCTGACGGCAAGCGGTATGGCCACGAAGCGCAGGATCTGCAGGCGGGTGAAGCCGATCGCGCGGGCTGCCTCCACCGTCTGCTCCGGCACCGCCTCGATGCCGGCGCGAAGCGCATCGGCATGAAGCGCTGCCACATGCAGCCCAACGACCGCGACCACCCAGAAGAACGGCGTCAAAGGATTATGCTGCGCACCGCCGAGCCCATTGGAAACGAGCGTGTTCAGCACGAGAAAGCTGAACATCAGCTGCACCAGTGTCGGCGTATTGCGGGTGACTTCGATGAAAGCTCTGACCGGCGCGGACAAGGCCTTGCGGCCGGACGTCAGCATGGCGGCAAAAATCAGGCCAAAAAGCAGGCTGATCGGAATGAGCAGCACAATCAGATAAAGCGTGGTGATGAAACCACCACGCCAGATCTGCGATTCATAGCCGCTGGCCAGGAACTCGTAGTGGAGCCCAATCTTGCCAGTCCAGTCGATGAAGGTCTGAAGAATCGATTTCCCCATGCAATCAGCTCCTCAAGCGACCGACAAGGTCACTTGGCCTCGAGCTTCTTGTGTTCTTCTTCCAGGAAGGTCGTGTTGAGCAGGCGGTTCGCCTTGGCATAGTCGAGAAGCTTGCCGTTGGCATGCAGCTCAAGGATTGCCTTGTCGAGCGCAGCGCTCGTATCGCCTTCGCCCTTGCGCAGCCAGATCACCGAATCCGACGGAACGAGCTCAGTGGGGAACAGGATCTTGTAGTCCTTCCAGTCTTCCGGACGATCCTGAAGAAGCAGGCCGACCGTCGCACCGACATGCACGGCCGCAACGCAATTGCCGCCCTGCAGCGCCAGAAGCGATTCCGGCTGGCTTGGCAGCGCCTTCACTTCGGCGCCGTATTGTTCGATCAGCGGCTGGGTGTAGTTCGAGCCCTGAGAAACACAGACCGGCTTGCCCTTCAGGTCGCTCCAGTCCTTCAAACCGCTGTCCTTGCGGCCAACGGCGGCGCCGCCGCTTCGGTCATAGGGCGTCGGCACGTAATCAAGGATCTTGGCGCGCTCTTCCGTGTACTGCATGTTGGCAATCAGGATGTCAACCTTGCCCTGCTGCAGAAACTGCACCCGGTTCGGCGGCGTCACCGTCACCGTTTCCAGCTTGACGCCGAGCTTGTCGGCGAGCGCCTTGGCGATGTCGAGGTTATACCCCTTCTGCTCCTGGCTTGCCGGATCGATATAGCCGAAAGGCGCACCTGACAGGATGACGCCGACCGTCAGCGCGCCGCGCCCCTTGATGCGATCGAGCGTCGCATCAGCGTGGGCGATCGTGGTAAAAAGCGCGCCGCAGGAAAGAGCAGCGGCAAAAATGGCAGCAGATGTTCGCTTGGCAAAATTCATGAATGTCAGGCTCCTTGTCTGCGCGGAACCTAGAGAGGGCGAGCGCACCACGCGAGGAATCAAATGCTATTTATAGAGGGATCGGCGCAACAATTGCCTATATAAACCATAGATTTTAACATGCTTCATTTGCCATTACACCGGCGCCGATAACGACAGCCAACGCGATCATTGAAAATCAAAGACACTGAGGCCCGCCGCCATTTCGTCGAGGCCAAGCGGGCGCGTCACAGGTGGTTCGGCTCTCGCCAGACAGCCCTGACGCTCACACAATCGACAGGCCGGACCGATCGTCACCGGTGTCGAACCGAGCGCCTTGCCATAGATGACCTCATCGCGATGGGCAATGTCGCAGCCGATGAGAAGTGCCGTGCGGCGCACCCTTTCGCCAAAGTCCGCCTGAGGACCTTCAACGGTGCGCGATATCGTCAGAAAGCCTGCACCATCGGGCATTTCCGTCGCCTCGACCAGTATCTGCCCTGACTGGGCGAAGGCGGCGTGAATATTGAGCTTGGGACAGCCTCCGCCGAAACGAGCCTGCGGAAAGCCCTGCGCACCCGCCTTGCGCAGGCGATGGCCGGCGCTGTCGATTTCCATCAGGAAGAAGGCGACGCCCGAGGCGCCGGGGCGCTGCAAGGTCGTCAGACGCGTGGCGGCCTGCTCGTAGGAAACCCCGAAGCGGGTGCCGAGCCCATCGATGTCATAATGCAGGCGCTGCGCTGCCGAAAGATAGGCGCCATAAGGCATCAGCAGAGCATGCGAAGCATAGCGCGCCAGCTCGAAACGGGCGATCCGCTTGGCTTCAGGCGTCGAGAGAGCGAGCGAGTCCAGTTCAGCGGCAATCTCGTCACGCAATGCCAGCAGGGAGACCTCGGTTGCGATCTCCCGTAGCTGGTCGAAAGGCGACAAGCGCTCGGAAAGAAACAGGCGCATCGAATGGCGGTCGTAACGCCGGCGCAGGCCCGGCATGGCGCGCACCGGCAGCAGGCGCACCGCAATGCCGTGCTCGCTTTTCAGCCACGTTTTCAGGGCGCCCGCCATGTCGTCGCCGGGCGCAAGACGTGAGTGGAACGCTTCTGAGGCATCCTCGATGCGGGCAAAGAAATTTGGCCGCCCCTGCAACCGGTCGTGCACCTCGTCGAGCGGCAGACGCGGGCCGGCGACATCAGCAACCCGGCCTTCGCGGGCCAGGAGTTCGGCGAGATCGGACAGCCTGGCCGCCTGCTCGCGATAGGCGCGATAGAGCCGGATCATACCGTTTGCCGCGTTTGGCGCGGCCTCAGCAAGCTCGATCAGCTCCTGATCGGCGGGGATCTCGCCGACCAGCAGCGGATCGGCAAAGATCTCGCGCAATTGCCCGGCATTACCGCCCTGCTCGCCCTGTAATTCGTCAAGGTCGATCTTGTAGACACCAGACAGCTTCAAAAGCAGCTGCACGGTCAGCGGCCGCTGATTGCGCTCGATGAGATTGAGATAGGACGGCGAAATATCCAGCGCCTGCGCCATGGTCGTCTGCGTCAGGCCGAGACCCATGCGGATGCGCCGAACCCGCGGCCCGGCAAAGATCTTGCGCTCAGCCATTTGTCATTCCCTTTACAAATTTTCGCTTCGCCTAAATTTTACAAAATTTACAACTTTACTGACGGCCGCCGTCAACAATAGCACATCATAACCCTTTTATCTAATGCGTTCTTCTCGTTCTTCTGGTGTCTGGCGCTACTATCTTGTAAAAATAGTCACGCAATCCACATCGATCAAACGATCAGCAGAACAGCCTTGGGAGATTCGCATGACAGATTTTTACAAACTGGTTCCGAACGCGCCTGGCGGACGCTTCGATGGTGTTGAGCGGCCCTATACGGTCGAGGATGTGAAGCGGCTGCGCGGATCGATCACCATTCGCCATTCCCTAGCAGAGATGGGAGCGAACCGCTTGTGGCAGCTCATTCATGAAGAGGATTTCGTCAACGCGCTCGGCGCGCTCTCGGGCAATCAGGCCATGCAGATGGTCCGCGCCGGGCTGAAGGCGATCTATCTCTCGGGCTGGCAGGTCGCAGCCGATGCCAATACTGCCTCGGCCATGTATCCCGACCAGTCCCTCTACCCCGCCAATGCAGGCCCGGAACTGGCCAAGCGTATCAATCGGACCCTGCAACGGGCAGACCAGATCGAGACCGCCGAGGGCAAGGGTCTTTCTGTCGACACCTGGTTCGCACCGATCGTTGCCGATGCCGAGGCAGGCTTCGGTGGTCCCCTCAACGCCTTCGAGATCATGAAGGCCTATATCGAGGCGGGTGCTGCCGGCGTCCATTTCGAGGATCAGCTGGCGTCGGAGAAGAAATGCGGCCATCTCGGCGGCAAGGTTCTCATTCCAACGGCAGCCCATATACGCAATCTCGACGCCGCTCGCCTGGCTGCCGACGTCATGGGCGTGCCGACATTGGTCGTTGCGCGTACCGACGCTGAGGCCGCCAAGCTTCTGACTTCGGATATCGACGAGCGCGATCAGCCCTTCGTCGACTACGATGCCGGCCGCACGGTCGAAGGCTTCTATCAGGTCAGGAACGGCATCGACCCCTGCATCGCCCGCGCCGTCGCCTACGCACCGCATTGCGATCTCATCTGGTGCGAGACGTCGAAGCCGGATCTCGAGCAGGCGCGCAGGTTCGCCGAAGGGGTGCATCGCGCCCATCCGGGCAAGCTTCTCGCCTATAATTGCTCGCCGTCCTTCAACTGGAAGAAAAACCTGGACGACGCAACGATCGCCAAGTTCCAACGCGAACTCGGCGCGATGGGCTACAAATTCCAGTTCATCACGCTTGCCGGCTTCCACCAGCTGAACTTCGGCATGTTCGAACTCGCCCGCGGCTACAAGGCCCGCCAGATGGCCGCCTATTCCGAACTGCAGCAGGCCGAATTCGCCGCCGAGGCCAATGGCTACACCGCAACCAAGCATCAGCGAGAAGTGGGCACCGGTTATTTCGATGCGGTGTCGCTGGCAATCACCGGCGGCCAGTCATCGACCACGGCCATGCACGGATCGACCGAACACGCCCAGTTCAAGCCGGCAGCAGAGTAATATTGAGCTCAACAGGAGGAGAATGACATGCCATCCATAGCACGCGTTCGCGAGAGAGCCGAGGAGCAATCTCTCACCATGAATGCCGACCAGCAGGCCGTTATCCGCATGCTGGCCAACGAGCTGCATCGCCTCAACCAGGCGGTCATGAATGCGGTCGACGCCGGCGTCTCCGTTGAGCTGGTTCGCTCGGCCCGCCACCATGGCGGCGATGGCAACTGGGGTGACCTGCTGATCCCCGTCGTCGTCGCCAACGCGGCACGGCCGGCTTAGGCAGGAGCATCGGTCAACCATCTGCGGGCTGTGACCTCATCCGAGGGCCGGCCCGCCTACCATTGGCGCCCTATACGGTTGCGCCCGGATTGAAATCAT
Organism: Rhizobium sp. 11_C7_N12_5; assembly: GCF_051811145.1. NCBI lineage: Bacteria > Pseudomonadati > Pseudomonadota > Alphaproteobacteria > Hyphomicrobiales > Rhizobiaceae > Rhizobium > Rhizobium sp. 11_C7_N12_5. Next base: position 524,811 of record NZ_JBPWPY010000002.1, on the reverse strand, counting down.
CGAATGCCTGCGCCGTGAATTCAGCCGTTGCGCCGGAAGCGATAAGAGCGGCAAGCAAGATCCTGGCCTGACCGGGTCTCAACGTCGAGGAATGGATAGCTCCGGCTTCGACAAGATCATGTCCGCCACCGCCGCCGCCATAGCTCGACATCAGCAGGCCATCCGGCACCCGGCTCGACACGACAACGGGAACGCCGGCGCTCTCGCAACGCTTGACGGCTTCGACCAGGCGGGAATTGGCATTGCCCGAGCCGAGGGCCGCAAGCACGATGCCGTCGGCCCCTGCCCTCAGGCTCGCATCCACGTGCACGGAATCGCAACCCGGATAGATCGCTACCATGTCGACGCGAACTTTGCCGAGCGATGTCGCCAAGCGCGGACTTGCCGGATTGTCGATTGGTCGCGCCTGCCGGAAAGCATCCACGACATCGGAGGAATATTTATAGAGCCCCCAGGCCGGCAGCAGCCTGCCGCCAAAACAGACGAGTACGCCGCGCCCCATATTGGCCTGATCGGCGGCGGCCGCAATGGCGGCTGTGAGATTGGCAGGCCCGTCAGCTTTGGGATGGTCCGCCGTGAATTGCGCGCCGGTGAACAGGACGGGCTTGTTCAACTCATGCTGCAAATGGACGAGCAGCGCCGTTTCCTCCATCGCATCGGTGCCGTGCAGGACGACGATGCCGCTCACATCGGCGTCGTCAAGCAAATCGCCGACCCTGTCGCTGATCTCCTGCATGTCGGCGAGCGTGAGGCTCGCCGAATCCTTCGCCATCAGCTCGATGGGCCTCAGCATCACCGGCATGTCGGGCAGCAGCGACAGCAGGCTTTCTCCCGTCAGAGACGGCTTGCTGGCGCCGTTGTCGGCACGCTCGCTTGCGATGGTGCCGCCGGTGGCAATGACCGCCACCAGCGGATTGGTCTTTCCTGCGGTCACGCCTCACCCCGCTCGACCGCCAGCTGCTGGATACGGTCGCGCAGCAGATACCATCCGATCACCAGGGCCGGGGCGATCAGGACAAGCGAGGCGATCGTCCAGGTGCCAACCGGATAATCCAGCGCCATCAGCACCAGCACGGCAAACAGGAATACGAGGGCCAAAATGCCGGTATAGGGCGCACCGAACATGCGGAAATCCGGCCGCGCCATCTCGCCGCGCTGCGAAAGCTTCCACAGCTTGAGCTGACACAACACGATGACGCCCCATGCGCAGATGATGCCCAGAGCCGAAAGGTTCAGCGCGATCTCGAAAGCCGACGACGGAACGACGGCATTGAGCGCGACGCCGATGACGGTGACGGCGGCGGTGACCGCGATGCCGCCATAGGGCACGCCGGCCTTGTTCATCTTGGCAAGCGCTGCCGGCGCCGAACCGGAGACGGCCATCGAATGCAGGATGCGGCCGGTCGAATAGAGGCCGGCGTTCAGCGAGGAAAGCACGGCCGTCAGTACGACGAGATTCATGATGATATCGGCACCTTCGACACCGATGGCGCCGAAGAAGGTGACGAAGGGGCTCTCGCCTGCCTTATAGGCCGTATAGGGCAGAAGCAGCGATAGGAGCAGCACCGAACCGACGTAGAAGACGAGAAGGCGGGCGACCACCGTGCGGATCGCACGCGGCATGACCTTGCGCGGATCCTCCGTCTCGCCCGCAGTCGTGCCGATCAGTTCGATCGAGGCATAGGCGAAGACCACGCCCTGGATGATGACGAAGGCCGGCAGAATGCCGCTCGGGAAGAAGCCTCCGCTATCGCGGATGATGCTGAAGCCTGCCGAATGACCGGCAATCGGGGTTCCGGAGACGACGAAATAGATGCCGACGATCAGGAAGCTGACGAGCGCCAGGACCTTGACCAGGCTGAACCAGAATTCCAGCTCGCCGAAGACCTTGACCGACAAAAGGTTCATGAACAGCACGACCATCAGTGCAATCAGCGCAAATACCCATTGGTCGATGCCGGCCAGCCAGGGCACATAATGCTTGAAGAAATTCATATAGAGGGCAACGGCCGTAACATCGGCAACCGAGGTCATGGCCCAGTTCAGCCAATACATCCAGCCGACCGCAAATGCCATCTTCTCGCCGTAGAACTCGCGGGCATAGGAAACGAAGGAGCCGGAGCTCGGACGGTGCATGATCAATTCACCGAGCGCACGCAGCACCAGGAAAGCGAAGAAGCCGCAGATCGCATAGACGAAGATCAGGGCCGGACCGGCCGCGGCGAGCCGGCCGCCAGCACCGAGGAAAAGCCCTGTGCCGATCGCGCCGCCGATGGCGATCATCTGGATCTGCCGCGGCTTCAGCGCCTTGTGGTAGCCGAGATCTTCATCGACCGGTGGCCGGCGGTCCGCCGGCACATTCTGAATAGGTTCGACTGACATTGCTCCTCCCTTGAGCCATTTTTTCCGTAGACAGTTCCGGGTCTCGTACCCGACAGGATGCCTTTCAGTTGATCAGACCATCGATCGGCAGGTTATGATCGCCAGCCTTCCTGTAATGCTGTATGACAGATTTTTCCTCATAGACATTTTGTGGGGCGGAGGTCAAGTCGCGCACTGGCTTATTGACGTTGTTTGCCGCAGCAGATAACAGCTCCTTAAATCTGTCATACAGCTTGACAGATTTAGCTCGATCTACGCCATAGGAGGATAATGTGGACACGACGCGAAGCGAGTATGATTTGCTGGGTTCGAAGGATATTCCGGCCACTGTCTATTGGGGGGTGCATACCGCCAGAGCCTTGGAAAACTTCCAGGTGACGGGCACGCCGATCGGACGTTACACGCATCTCATCCGTGGCCTTGCCTTCGTCAAGGAGGCCGCCGCCCTTGCCAATCACGAGCTTGGCCTGCTCGACAAAGAAAGGCTCGACGCCATCGTGCGGGCCTGCCGCGAGATTCGTGCCGGCGAGCTTCATGAGCAATTCGTGGTGGATGTCATCCAGGGCGGCGCTGGCACATCGACCAACATGAATGCCAACGAGGTCATTGCCAACCGGGCGCTCGAACTGCTCGGCCACGCCAAAGGCGACTATGCCCGCCTTCATCCGAACGATCACGTCAATCTCAGCCAGTCGACCAACGACGCCTATCCGACGGCGGTCAATGTCGCGCTGATCGAAGCGATCGACGGGCTTGCGGCGGCGATGCAGATGCTGCAGGAGGCTTTCGAACGCAAGGCCAAGGAATTCGACAGCATCCTGAAGGTCGGTCGCACCCAATTGCAGGATGCCGTGCCGATGACGCTCGGCCAGGAGTTCCGGACCTTTGCCGTGATGCTTGGCGAAGACAGATCCCGCCTCATCGAATCCGCTGCCCTTCTGCACGAAGTCAACCTCGGCGCGACCGCCATCGGCACCGGCCTCAATGCGCCGGCCGGCTATGCAGCACTTGCCTGCGCTCATCTCGCGCGATTGACCGGACGTCCACTTGTGACAGCTAGCGACCTGATCGAAGCCACGCAGGATCCCGGCGCATTCGTCCATCTGTCGGGTGTGCTGAAGCGCGTGGCCGTCAAATTGTCGAAGACCTGCAATGATTTGCGTCTGCTGTCTTCCGGCCCTCGAGCTGGCATCGGCGAGATCAACCTGCCGGCCATGCAGGCCGGATCGAGCATCATGCCGGGCAAGATCAATCCGGTGATCCCGGAGATGGTCAATCAGGTCGCCTTCTCGGTGATCGGCAACGACATCACCGTGACCATGGCTGCAGAGGCAGGTCAGCTGCAGCTCAATGCCTTCGAACCGATCATCGTGCGCTCGCTGTCGGAGAGCATCACGCATCTGACGGCGGCCTGCCATATCCTTGCCGAACGTTGCGTCGACGGCATCACCGCCAATCCCGCCATCATGGCACAGCGTCTGCAGGAATCGCTCGGCCTTGCGACAGCGCTCAACCCACTAATCGGCTATCAGGCGGCGACACAGGTTGCCCGTGAGGCGCTGGCAACCGGCCGTACCGTGCCGGAAATCGTGCTGCAGCATGGCCATTTGACCGCCGAGCAACTTTTCGAGGCGCTCCGGCCGGAAAGGCTCGCCAACCTGCCCATTGTGGTCAACGCTGCGGCTGATCCTCGCCGATGATGGTCGTCACCACGCGCTCGACCTGACCGAGATGGGCCTCCATCGCTGCGATGGCCGCCTGCTCCGAGCCCGCCACGATCGCCTCGACGATCTGGCGGTGCTCGACATTCGAGGCCACACGCCGCTGCGCCATCATGTTGACCAGTTCCGATTGGCGCATCAGCGCGTCGCGGGCATCCGCAACGATCTTTGCAAACACGGCATTACCGGAGGCCTCTGCGATCATGCTGTGAAATTCAGAGTCGAGCTGCACCCATTTATAGGGGTCTTCCTGCCTGTCCATCTCGTCGCATAGTCCCAGCAATCGCGCCAATTGCGCGTCCGTGCGCCGCAGCGCCGCCCAACCGGCCGCCGGCACCTCGATGAAAGGCCGCGCCTCGATCAGATCACGCGCCGAATAGCCGCCATAGTGCAACTCCGGACTGGGCGTGGACGTGACCACGAAGGTGCCGCTGCCGGTGCGGGTTTGCGTGAAGCCCAAGGTCTGCAGCGAGCGGAGCGCCTCGCGGACGATGGGGCGGCTCACCCCATAGTGTCCGGCAAGCTGCGACTCGGCGGGCAGCCGCGTCCCGACCGCCAACCGTCCCGATGTAATTGCCGAACGAATATCGTCGAACACCGCCTCAGCGGCGTTCTTCCGACTGATCGGCCTTGTATAAGATAACCAATCAGCCACCTCACTCATGACACCCAACCTTTATAAACATTCCATGCTTGTCAACAAACGAGGCTTGGAAAGACAGCCCCTGTCCCGGCGCGCCAGCCTCAACCCGAACTGTCGCCGGCATAGACGCGTTTCAGAAAGCCGACAAAGGTTTTCAGCTCCTCTTTGGAGAAGCGCCCGGTGAATTTCCGCTCGTGGGCCGCGATCAGATCGCGGCACGCTGCAAGGATCTCCTGACCCTCGCCCGTCAGGATCAGCTGCTGGCGACGGCGGTCGACGGGAGACGGGCGGCGCGCAACCAGGTTGCGATCCTCCAACCTATTGACGAGCGACATCATCGTCGCACGATCCATGCCGAGAGTTGCCGCTATATCGATCTGGCTCGCCCCCTCGTTCTGCGCGATCAGTTCCAGCACGGCGACCTGCTTCTGCGTCAGGCCAAGGTCTTCCATGGCTCGCGAGAAATCATGATAAAGCGCAACATTGGCCATGCGCAGGTGAAATCCGAGGATGTCCTCCAAGGAGCTGGTGTCAATCCGGCGCATGTCGTCAGCGCCATCCTGCCTCTGCGCCTTTTCCCCACGATTTCCGACCGCCATCACTCCTCCCTGCCCGGCACAGTCAATGCGCCTGGCAGTCTTAGAAGCACAATTCCATGCCGGCAGCAAATTTCCCTTGAGGAGAGCAGGTAAAATATTGTATGTGTTGCATACAAATTTCGCTATGGGAGTGGCGAGGTGGAGGAGCAAATGCAACAGGTCTCGCAGCACATAGGTGAGGCAATCGGCGCGGTGGGGTTGGAGACCGACGATCCGCTTGTCTTTCGGGCCAAAGTCAGCCCGAACCGGCCGGCGGTGATCGAGGTGGCGACAGGCCGGCATTTGAGCTATGGCGAGCTGAATGAACTGGCCTCACGCTGCGCCGGGTGGCTGGCAAAGGTCCTGCCGGGCGGCGAGGATCATCCGCGCATCGCTTATCTTGGCCGCAACTCGATTGCCGAAATCATCGCATGCCTCGGTTGCCAGCGCCTCGGCGCGGTCTTCGTGCCGCTCAATTGGCGTTTGAGCGCAACCGAACTTCAGCAGATCCTCGCCGATTGCCGCCCGCACATGCTGATCGTGGATCGGGAATTCAGCGAAATCGCCGGCGAAACCGGTCCCCTCCTGCCACCACAGCTGATCGTGGAGGGTGAGGCTGGGTTTCTTGCTCGTCTGCAGGGCGCGCGCCCTCGTGCCGGCGGGCGAATTGCGGCGGATACGCCTTGCATCATCCTCTACACGTCAGGCACGACCGGCACTCCGAAGGGCGTGATCATCACCAGGCGCAACGCCTTCTTCTCGGCAATCAATTTCGCGCTGGTCGGAGAAGTGACGTCGCAATCCGTCACCCTCTGCGACCTGCCGCTCTTCCACACGATCGGCATCATCGCGATCGCACGAACGACGCTTCTCATGGGCGGACGGCTGGTCATCTCGGACCGCTTCCAGCCTGAGCGAACCCTCTCTGTCCTCGGCGATACGGCCCTCGGCATAACGCATTATTTCGCCATTCCCCAGATGGCCTCGGCATTGCGCGCATCGCCCCATTGGAATCCCGCTGCCTTGAAGGCTCTGAAAGCGATCTTCATCGGCGGCGCTCCGCTTTCGCCGGCCCTGATTGAGTCTTTCCTCGAAGACGGCGTTGCCCTCGTCAACGGCTATGGCATGAGCGAGGCCGGCACCGTCCTGCACATGCCGCTCGACAAGGACCTGATATCGGCCCATCCCGGCAGCGTCGGCTTCGCCGCCCCGCTCACCGAGATCCGCCTCATGGCATCGGATGGAACCGATGCCGCCGATGGCGACGTCGGCGAGATCTGGCTGCGCGGGCCGGCTGTGACGCCGGGCTACTGGAACAAGCCGAAGGAAACGGCCAGCGCCTTCGTCGACGGATGGTATCGAACCGGCGATCTCGGCAGGCGCGACGAAACCGGTCTGCTTTACATACCCGACCGGCTGAAAGACATGTATATCAGCGGCGGCGAGAATGTCTTCCCGGCCGAGGTCGAAGCTGTCATCGCAACGCATCCGGCCGTGCGTGATGTCGCCGTCATCGGCATCCCCGATCCGCGATGGGGCGAGAGCGGCGTGGCCTTCGTCGTACCGGCCTCCCCCGAAGTGCTTGCCGAGGACATCCTCAGCCATTGCGCAGCCCGCCTTGCTACCTACAAGCGCCCGCTACGCGTCATCTTCCTTGAAGCCATTCCGCGCACCGCATCCGGCAAGGCGCAAAAGCATATCCTCAGACAATCACATACCGACACCGATCCGAAGCCGTTTTGACGGTCGGCAGGCATGACTGAAACACTAAAGATGAGCAGGAGAGACAGATGACGGAAATTGAGAAGACCACGGCCGATCCGGTGCTTGTCGAATTCGACAATGGCATCGCCTTCGTGACGTTGAATCGCCCCGATAAACGCAACGCGATGAATCCTGCGCTCAACACGCGCATGCTCGAAGTCCTGGACGATCTTGAAGGCGATGAGCGGTGCGGCGTTCTGGTCCTGCGCGGAGCAGGCTCATCCTGGTCGGCCGGCATGGATCTCAAGGAATACTTCCGCGACAATGACGGCAAGCCGCGCGATGCGACGCTGAAGAGCCGCCGGCAATCCGGCGGCTGGTGGAGCCGGCTGATGTATTTTGAAAAGCCGACGATCGCCATGGTCAACGGCTGGTGCTTCGGGGGCGCCTTCACGCCGCTGGTCGCCTGCGATCTCGCGATATCAGCCGACGAAGCAACCTTCGGCCTCTCCGAAATCAACTGGGGCATCCTGCCCGGCGGCAACGTTACCCGCGCCGTTGCCGAAGTAATGAACCACCGCGACTCCCTCTACTACATCATGACCGGAGAAACCTTTGGCGGACAGAAGGCCCGCGACATGGGCCTCGTCAACGAATCCGTGCCGCTGGAACAGCTCGAAATCCGCGTGCGCGCTATTTGCGCTATCCTCCTCGAGAAGAACCCGGTCGTGCTCAAGGCCGCCAAGGACACGTTCAAGCGCGTGCGCAATCTGCCCTGGGATCTGGCCGATGATTACATCTATGCCAAGCTCGAGCAGATGCTGTTTCTCGACAAAACGGGAGGACGCGACGAGGGCCTCAAGCAGTTCCTCGACGACAAGGCCTATCGGCCGGGTCTTGGTGCCTACAAGCGGTAGCCGTTGTCGGCGCGAATACATGGATTGATGCTATAATTCGCGGCGGCCAGCGGGAACTGGCCGCCGCAACGTCGTTTGATCAGAAGGGATAGTGCTGCGCGGAATCTTCGATGGTGATCCAGCGCAGATCGGTGAATTCGGCGATCGCAGCCTTACCGCCGAAGCGGCCGTAGCCGCTGCCCTTGACGCCGCCGAACGGCATCTGCGCTTCATCGTTTAAAGTCGGGCCGTTGATATGGCAAATACCGGACTGAATGCGTCCGGCAACGGCAAGCGCGCGCTGTACGTCGCGGCTGAAGACGGCCGACGACAGGCCGTATTCGGTGTCGTTGGCAATCCGTACCGCCTCATCCTCGCTTGCCACACGAATGATCGGCTTCACCGGCCCAAAGGATTCTTCCGCATAGACGCGCATATCCGGTGTGACGAAATCGAGCAACGTCGCCTCCACCACCGTTCCGCTGCGCTTGCCGCCGGCTATCAGTTTGGCTCCCTTGGCCTGTGCGTCGGCGATCAGCTCCTCCATCTTCTTGGCTGCATCGAGGCTGATCAGCGAACCCAGCACCACATGGCCGCGCGGATCGCCCGCCGGCAGCGCGCTGGCGCGCGCCGCAAGCTTGGCGACGAAGGCGTCGGCGATCGCCTGATGCACGATGATGCGCTCGGTCGACATGCAGATCTGGCCTTGGTGCATGAAGGCGCCGAAGATTGCCGCGTTGACGGCACCATCGATATCGGCATCCTCCAGCACCACCAGCGGCGCCTTGCCGCCGAGTTCCAGCAGAGCCGGTTTCAGATGCTTGCCGCTGAGTTCAGCGATGATCTTGCCCACCTTGGTCGAGCCGGTGAAATTGACACGGCGCACTGCGGGATGCGCGATCAGTGCCTCGACGATCCGGGGCGCATCCTCGGGCGCATTGGTGATGACGTTGATGACGCCAGCCGGCAGGCCTGCTTCCGTCAGGGCCGTCGCGATCAGCCGCTGCGTGCCGGGGCATTGTTCGGAAGCCTTCAGGATCACCGTGTTGCCACAGGCGATCGGCATGGCAATGGCCCGCGTCGCCAGGATGACAGGCGCATTCCAGGGCGCGATCGCCAGGCAAACGCCGGCCGCCTGGCGGATGCCCATGGCGAGCGTGCCGGGCTTGTCGGAAGGAATGATCTCGCCGCCGATCTGCGTCGTCATGGCGGCCGCTTCGCGCAGGATATTGGCGGCAAGCATGACGTTGAAGCCGGCCCAAGGCGCGGTCGCTCCCGTCTCCTCCATCATCAGCGTCGTGAACTCGCCGACCTTGGCATCCATGATATCGGCCGCTTTTGCCAGGATCGCGCGGCGCTGGCCGGGGCCGGTGCTCGCCCAGGCTGGGAAGGCGTTGGATGCGGCTTCGATCGCAGCCGCCACGTCCTCGAGGCCGACCGCCGGCGCCCGGCTTGCCAGCTTTTCGGTAAAGGGGTCCAGACGGTCATAGGTCCGGCCGCTGGCGGCCGGCCTGTCGACGCCGTTAATGAGAAGGGAAATGTTCATCTCTTGTCTCCTGATGCGAATAATATCTAGAAGCCGAGCACGTCGGCATTGATGGAGGCTTCAAGCCCGCCATCGGTGGGGAGATTGGCGCCATTGATCCAGCGCGCACCGTCCGAGCACAAGAACAGGATGGCAGGGGCGATGTCGGCTGAGGTACCCGCCCGGCCGACGCGCGTGATATCGCTGTCGACGCGGGCGTCGCCAAGCACGGCGCGGAACTGCTTGAGGATCCGCGTTTCGACGGGACCAGGGCTGACGGCGTTGACGCGAATGCCGCGATCCTTGAAGAGCGCTTGATGTGCGGCCCGCATGGTCCAGAGCAGCAGCAGCTCCTTGGACAGCGGATAGCCCTCTTCGTTCTTCAAACCATGCTCCGCGACGAGACCGGCGACATCAGGAAAGCCTTCGATTGCCGTCAGCTTCTTTGCTCGCTCCAGATTGGCGCGCCAGCCATAGCCCGCGATCGAGGCGACATTGACGATCGCCCCGCCCTCGCGCAGGCGGGGTGCGACCGCCTCGGAAAGCGTACGCAAACCGTAGAAATTGACTGCAAGCGTTGCCGCGACGCCGGTGCTTCCGGAAAGCCCTGCGACATTGGCCAGAGCATCGACGCGGTTGGGCAATTGGCGGACGATGTCCGCTACGCCTTCGGCGGTCGAGATATCGCCCTTGATGAAGGAACTGATGCCCGACGACGGCTCGCGGACATCGACGCCGATAATGTCAGCGCCCATCTGCCCCGCAAGTTCGGCGGTGCGCGCGCCGATACCCGAAGCGACCCCAGTGACGAGGATGGTCTTGCCGAAAAGCATGATTTCACCTTTCTCATGAAATGCGACGACGGACGTCGCCGCTACTGTTTGGCCTTGAAGAGATCTGAAAACGTCAGCCGGTAGCCGACGGGCAGCAGTTGCAGATCGAACCGTCGCTCGATCGCGCCCCAGAGGCCCTGTGGCAGATAGAGGGAGAAGAGCAGCGCTGCGGCCCCGAGGCCAACCAGATACCAGACCCCCGTTCCGCCGAAGACGGTCTCGATGACGAAAAAGAGCACAGCGCCGAGGATTGCCCCCTCGAATTTGCCGATGCCGCCGACGAGCACCATAAAGATCATATAAGCGGTCCACTGCACGCTGAAATAGGTCTTCGGCTGGAAGGTGGTGGCCGTTGCCAGCCAGAGGCCGCCGGCGACGGCGATGCCGAAGGCAGCCAGCACAAAGAGCAATCTCTTGGTGGCCGCAACCCGCACGCCGACGGAGGTTGCCGCATCCTCGTTGTCACGGATCGCCTGCATCGCAGCGCCGGCGCGGCTGCGCATGAGGGCAAAGAGGGCGCCGAGCAGGGCAATCATCGCGGCAAGCGCCAGCCAGTAGATCGTCACCCGCCGCGTGCCGCTGTCATAGGCGTTCAGTGCAATGAGCGAGGTGCCCGTTTCCCCCTGGATGAGCCGGTCGAGATTGACGAGCAGATGGGCGAGCTCGGCGATCACCCACATGCCTATCGCAAACTCCCCGCCCTTCAGCCGCAGCATGAACCATGAAAGCGGAACCGAAAGAATGCCGGTGACGATCGCGGCGACGAAGAGCGAAACGAAGGGATCGAGCCCTGCATCAGCCAGGCGGATGGTGAAATAAGCGCCGAGACCGAAGAAGACCTGCTGGCCGACGGAAACGAGGCCGCCGAAGCCCGCCAGGGCATTCCACATGGCGGCGAGGATCACGTAGATGAAGAGAGCCGTCATCCGGTCGATGACACCGGCTCCCATGAAGGCAGGCGAGGCCGCCAGCAGGATCGCCACGACTGTCATCACAGCCAATGTCAGGCGGGACGAAGCCGTCCAGCGTTCGACGGATATTCCGGGTGCGATCACGGTCATGTCGGGCTCCGAAGAAGAGCGCGGATCCTGCCGAGTCCGGGCATGCCGAACTGATGGAGCCGAACGAAGAGGACGAGCAGGAAGGCGATGTGGCCGCCGATCAGGAAGCCTTGCGGATGAATCTGGGCGCCGATCGATTGCGCCAGACCGAGAACGATGCCGCCGAGCAGGGTTCCCCATAGCGAGCCGGCGCCACCGATGACAGCCGCTTCGAAGGCAAACAGCAATTGCGGCCCGCCCGAATAGGGATTGAAGGTCGCCCGCATCGCCAGGAATGCGCCGGCGATGCCGACCGTGACCATGGTGATCGCGGTCGCAACCGCGTTGACCCTACGGGCATCGATACCGACAAGCCCTGCGGTATCCGGATCTTCCGCCGTGGCCCGGATCGAACGGCCGAGCGCGAAACGGCTGAGGAAGAACTGAAGGCCACCGAGGATGACGATGGCGGTCACCATCATCAGCACGGCAAGCTTGCCGACGAAGATATGGCCGGGCAATTGCCAGGAGGCATAGGAGAGATTGCCGATGAACGGCGCGAGTGAGCGCGTGTCGGCTCCGAACTGTTCGAACAGCAGATTGTCGATCACGATCGACAGACCGAAGGTCGTCAGGATCGGCAGCAGCGTGCCGCCGCGCGCGCTGCGCTCCAGCACGAACCTCTGCAACAGCCAGCCAAGCATGGCCATGACGGGCAGTACGATCAGCAGGCCGGCAAAGGGTGGGATCGCGAGTTTGGACGCCAGCAGCCAAAGACCGTAGGCGGCAACGACGGCAAGACTGCCATGCGCGAGATTGATGATGCGCATGACCGAGAACATAAAGGACAGTCCGCAGGCGATGACGGCGTAGTAGCCGCCGAGCAGGACGCCTTGAAGCAAGGTGTTGATCACGACGCGCTCCTTTCAGCGGTTGCCCGATGCAGTCCGAAATAGGCCCGGGTGACATCCTCGCGCGTCACGCCGGCTGCCGGCCTGTCGAGCACGATGCGGCCTTCGAGCATGCAGATGACACGGCTTGCGACGCTCATTGCCCGCGTCAGATCCTGTTCGACGAGAATAATCGTCGTGCCCGACGACAACAGGCTTTGCAGCTGCTGATAGACGCGGTCGACCACCAGCGGCGACAGGCCGAGCGATACTTCGTCAAGCAGCAGAATGTCGGGATTGCTCATCAGCGCCCGGCCGATCGCGGTCGCCTGCTGCTCACCCCCGGAGAGATGTCCGGTCTTGGCATGGCGGCGCGGCTTCAGGTTCGGAAAGGCGTCGAAGACCCGCTCGACCGTCCACTCCCCCTTGCGGCCGGCGCTTTTGCCGAGCAGCAGATTTTCCTCCACCGTCATCTGCGAAAACAGCCGCCGTCCCTCCGGCACCAGGGCAATGCCCCTGACGATGCGCTTGTGTGAGGGAACGGCGGTGACATCCTCGCCGTCGAGAAGGATCTGGCCGCCGGCCGGAAGATGAGCACCGGCGATGGAGCGCAGCAATGTCGTCTTGCCGGCGCCATTGGCACCCACGAGCGCGAGCACGTCGCCCTTGGCAAGGTCGAAGCTCACGCCGCGCACCGCCTGCAACAGACCATGGCGAACATCCAGATCTCGAATGGAAAGCGTGCTCATACGGGCGCTCCTCCAAGATAGGCGCGCACGACTTCGGCATCGCTCATGACAGTCTTCGGATTGCCGTCGGCAATAATCTTGCCGGCATCCATGCAGATCAACCGTTCGACGACCTGCAGCAAGATATGGACGATATGCTCGATCCAGACGATGCCGATGCCGCGGCGGCGCAATTCGAGAATGGTCTCCACCAGCTCACTCGCCTCGCCATCGGTCAGCCCGCCGCCGATCTCGTCGAGCAGCAGCAGCCGTGGGCCGGTCGCAAGCGCCCTGGCAAGCTCCAGGCGCTTGCGATCGAGCAGGCCAAGCGTATCGGCGCGGCGATTGGCAACGCCGAGCATGCCGCAAAGCCGCAGGGAATCGACGACGCGTCCATAGGCCTCGTCGCGACCGGATGTCTTGCCGTGCGAAGCAGCGACAAAGACGTTCTCGAACGTCGTCATGCCGCTGAAGGGCTTCGGGATCTGGTGTGTCCTGACGAGACCGGAGCGGCAGCGGTCGGCCGCCGTCAGCGCCGTGACGTTCTGTCCGCCGAAGGTGATGGTTCCGGCATTCGGTGGAAATGCACCGGCCAGCACGCTGAGAAGCGTCGTCTTGCCAGCCCCGTTCGGGCCGACGATGCCAACGGCATCGCCATCGCCCATTGAAAAATCGAGATTTTCCAGAACCACAAGCGCCCCGAAGCGCTTGTGGATCCCCTTGGCCGCCAGAAAGTCCTGTCCCGGCCGCTGTTGCTCTTTGACCTGCACGATGCCGTTACCCGTTGTAAGCGATGAGTTTGGCGCCGACGGGCACGTTCGGATCGGTAGCGTGCTCGGTCACGACATAGTCGAGTGCGAATTTCGAGCCGGCCGGCGCCTTGACCCATTGCGTGCCGATGATCGGCCCCGGAGAGACGTTGGCGACTGGGCCGCTGGTGAAATCCACCTTGCCGGCGATCGTCGTGGTCTTCAGCGTGCTCATCGCCTTGGCAACCGCTGCCTTGCTCTTGACGTCGGACGCTGCCTTCAGCACATCGAAGCCGGCGTCGAGCAGCGACAGGCTGGCGCCGAGCTGCTGCGTCCACTGCTTGCCGCTTGCCGCCTCATAGCCATCGGCCAGCTCATTGCCGGAAACACCCGTCAGCGACGACTTGTAAGGAAAGGCCTTGTGCCAATAGGCGGCGCTGCTGACGTTCATGCCGAGGTCGCCCAGCGCCTCAATGTCAGATGGAAAGAGGCCTGTTTTGGCAACCTGGCAGATCTTGATCTGCTGGGTAAGACCCTGCTGCGCCGCCTGCCGCCAGAAGGCTGCGAAATCCGGCGGGATCGGGAAGCTGTTGAAGATCTCCACGCCCTCCTGCCGGAAGAGCGCGATCTGCGAGGAGAAGTCGGTCGTTCCGGTTTCATAGGCACCGGGGTCGACGATGGTGAAGCCCGCCTTGGCAAGCGCCGGTGCCAGATTGGCGCGGATCGCGTTGCCGTCGGCATCGTTCGGATACATGACGCCGACCTTCTTGTTGGTCTCGATGAGGTTCCACTGCGAAATATAGGTCTTGAGGAATTCACCGACGCCGAAGCCGAAGTGATAGGTCCACTTGAACGGCGACGGCGCGCCGGGCTTGGCGCCACGGCCGAAATACCAGGCCTCCCACGGCATGACCGTCGACAGGCAGGGCACGCCCGCCGCCTCGCAGGCATCGGCGACTGGATTGATCGTCTCCGGCGTCGAGACCGCCAGCATCAGATCGACAGCCTGATTGTTGATCAGGTCCTTCGCCAATTGCCCGGCGCGCGACGGATCGGATTGCGTGTCGCGATCGAGGATTTCCACCTTCCACGTCTTGCCGCCGGCCTGCAATCCGCCTGCCAGCGCCTTGCGCGCCAACTCCAGAACGTAGCCGTCCGTCTCACCGAAGCCACCAAGCGGTCCCGTGCGGGGGCTGATGAAGCCGACCTTCAGCGTATCGTCGGCGGCAAATGCCGACCGTCCGCCGAAGGCCAGCGCGGCGGTGCCCGCTGCCGTGGCGGTCATGAATCTGCGACGCGTCAGTGCGGCGCCGGATATAGGTCTGTTGAAATTACCAGTCATGAAATAGTCCTCCCTTTTTTGTCGGAGCCCTCTTACTCCGCATGCCTTTGTCTTTGCCGACCTGCCGTCTTGCGACCGTTCAGATCGGATACTCCCGTTTGCCGGATGCAAGCGTGATCCAGCGCAACTCGGTGAATTCATCGATGGCCGCCTTGCCGCCGAAGCGGCCGTAGCCGCTCGATTTGACACCGCCGAACGGCATTTGCGGCTCATCCGCGACAGTTGCCTCGTTGATGTGGCAAATGCCGGTCTCGATGCGCCTTGCGACTGAAAGTGCCTGATTGATGTCGCGGCTGAACACCGCCGATGACAGGCCATATTCATTGTCGTTGGCGACCGTCACAGCCTCATCGACGCTGTCGACCCGGATGATGGCGGCGAGCGGTCCGAAACTCTCCTCGCGGTAAATCCGCATCGCCGGCGTCACGTGATCGATGATCGTGGCATCGATCTGCGTGCCCCGCGCCTGGCCGCCACAAACCACGACTGCACCCTTCTGCATCGCATCCTCCACCAGCGCACGAACACGTCTGGCGGCCTCCGCGCTGATCATCGTGCCGAGCGGTGTATTGCCGTCGAGTGGATTGCCGGCAACGAGCGTCTCGGCCTTCACCCTGAACTTCTCGACGAATTCGTCGGCAATCTCCTCCATGAGGATGATGCGCTCGGTCGACATGCAGATCTGGCCCTGGTTCATGAAGGCGCCGAAGGCGGCGGCGCGCACCGCCTCGTCGATATCGGCGTCGGCGAGCACGATGAACGGCGCCTTGCCGCCAAGCTCCAGCAGGCAACGCTTAAGGTGGCGTGCTGAAGCCTCGGCAACGAGGCGCCCGACACGCGTCGAGCCGGTGAAATTGATCCGGCGCACGGCCGGATGTGCAATCAAGGCTTCAACAATCGCGGCCGCATCCTTCGGCGCGTTGGTGATGACGTTGACGACACCGGGCGGGAAGCCTGCCTCACGCAGGACCTCGCCGATCAGGCAATGAGTCCTGGGGCAGAGTTCGGATGCCTTCAGAATGACGGTATTGCCGCAGGCTAGCGGCATGGCGATGGCGCGCACGCCAAGGATGATCGGCGCATTCCACGGGGCGATCCCGAGGCAGACCCCGGCCGGCTGACGCACCGCCATGGCAAGGCTGCCCGGCTCGCTGGAAGGAATGATCTCGCCGGCGACCTGTGTCGTCATGGCAGCTGCCTCGCGCAGCATGTCGGCGCCGAGACCGCAATTAATCCTCGCCCAAAGCGCGGTCGCGCCGGTCTCGCCGACCATTGCTTCGACAAAGTCGGCTGCGCGAGCGGTCAGAATGTCCGCAGCTTTGTTCAGAAGCGTGCGCCGTTCGCCCGGCCCGGTCTGCGACCACACGGGAAAGGCGGCCGCTGCGGCGCAGGCGGCGCGGGCAGCGTCTGCCGCCGAAGCGGCCGGCGCGATGGTCGCGACATCGCCGGTCGCCGGATCGACGCGCTCGAAGGTGGATGCATCAGACGCATCCAGCGTTTCGTCATCGATCAGCAGTTTTGCCACGAACATGCGATCATCCGCTCTTTGGCAGGCCATGCCTGCAGTCATCCAAAATGGGAGAAAGCGCGCATGGTCGAGCGCCGCCGGGATGCAGCCGCAACAACCATATCTTTTGCGTGGAGACCTCCTCCCAAAGGCTCATGAGAAGAGATTACGTCGTTGCGACGAGGATTGAATGCGATTTTCTGGGTTAATATTGCAAATATCTGGCAATCATGCCACGTTCTCGTCATGCCATGCGAAGGAGGACTCGTTGGTTTTCGACAGCGGCATCCATCTTCATGCGCGCGGAGATTGGCACGAGCCCTCGCTGACACCTCGCACGATCCGTTTCCAAAAGGGCCTCTACGCCCAATTCCACCACCTTTTCCTGCTGCAGGTGGGGACAGCAAAACTTATTCTCGAGGGCGAAGACCAAAGGGCTTTTCTTGGGCCGACCATTGCTTATCTGCCGCCGCAGTCGCACTGCGAGCTGCATATGGCGGCCGGTGCTGCCGGTTTCATCATCGGCGCCTCGCCGCAGATCGTGGTCGACGCGATCGGAGACCGGGCGGAATCCTACGCGCTCAGAATCTTCAGCGAACAGCCCTGGTTCATGGCCGCGCCGGATGCCGATGCCGTCGGTGAGGCGCAGCCGCTCGTCGCCGGCTTCGTTCGGGAGCTTGGCGATCCCTCCCGGGCGTCATGGATGGCGATCTCGGCCTATATGCGCCTGATCCTGATGGCGCTTTGGCGGGCAGGCGGCGCGGAAACAGCCGAACAGCGCGGGCGCGGCGGCGGCGCATCGATCCTGCAGAGATATCGGCAATTGGTGGAGACCTGGTTCCGCCAGCATCGGCCGATGACGGACTATGCCCGCGAACTCGGCGTGACCACCGATCGCCTGCATTCCATCTGCCGCAGCGCGCTTGGCCGCTCCCCCGTGCAGCTGCTGCACGAGCGGGTGGTGCAGGAAGCGAAATTGCGGCTGGAGCGCTCGGCCCGCACAGTCCAGGAGATTTCCGACGGCCTCGGCTTTCGTGACCCCACCTATTTCAGCCACTTCTTCAAGAAGAAGACGGGCTTCTCGCCGGCAACCTATCGCGACTTCGCCCGCAGGAGCGAAGTCGCGGAAAGCCATGTCCTGTCGTCGGGCTATGCAGATTGGCCGTAACGACAGCCTGTCGTCAGACGATCAGCCCCTTCATCGGCAGGACATGATCGGACCCGGGAAAGACGTCGCGGGTCAATACAACAGGCGAAGCACCGAGCAGATCGACGGCGATGCCCTTGATCACCGCGCGCAGGTCGGTCGTGGCGGCAAGATCGCGGCCATCGCGCAATTGCGCCTGCTTGAGGCCGGGCCAGTCGGCGATCACCCGGCCGCCCTTGATGGCACCACCGGCGAGAAAGGCAGTCGTGCCGGTGCCATGATCCGTACCCTCGGTGCCATTCACCTGCGCCGTGCGGCCGAACTCGGTCGCAACGACGATCGCGGTATCCTTCCAGGAGGGGCCGAGTTCTTGCTGGAACGCCGCCAACGCATTGTCGAGACCCACAAGCAGCTTGTTCAGCCGATCCACCTCGCCGGCATGGGTGTCCCATCCTTCGAAGGCGAGTGCGGCAACACGCGGGCCATCATCCTGCGCCAGCAGGCGCGCGGCGCCCCTCGCCATCTGCTCCATCCCGGTGGGATCGCCTGGGCCGCCTCGTGCCTTCACGTCGAGGCCGGCTGCGATCTTGCCGGCGGAGATGCCCTCCGCGAGGATCTTCGCGAACAAGGGATCGGTGTGGCTGTAGAGATCCATAAGGCGCGGCGGCAGGTCCTCGCTGACGGGTTGCAAGTTGGACGGCGACCAGCCCAGCACCGGCGCCTTGCCACGAATGACTAGCGGTGCGTTCGCGCCGACCGACAATCCACGGATGGCAGATGAACCGGGCGAGACCTTGCCCCCTTTGGGAAGGCCTTCCAGCATGCGGTTCAACCAGCCGGAATCGACGCGGCCTGGAGTTTCATAACCGGATTCCAGCACATCCTGACCGTCAAAATGCGAGCGGTCGCGATAGGGTGTCGCGCTCGCATGAACGACGACCGCCTGCCCTGCGCGGTAAAGGCCATTAAAGTTCGGCATCGACGGATGCAGCGCAAAGAAGCTGTCGAGCGGAAGCGCAGCATGAGGACCGCTCGTCGTCATGGCGATCGCCTGGCGAAGCGCTTGATAGTCCGGATCGCCGACGGGCGGGACGGCCGTCAGGCCATCGAGCGCACCACGCAGGATGATGGTGATGAAGCGCGGATCGCGGCCGCCGGCGGCATGGGCGAAGCGGGGAATGAAGGCCCAGGCGAACAAGGCGCCGGAAGCACCAAGAACGGCACGGCGGGTGGGAGTCATGAGTTCGCAAGTCATGGTCAGCGCCTTTGAAATTCGGGGGAAAGATAGGCGATCGCAAAGCCCTGGTTCCGGGTTTCCGCACGCGATACCGCCTGCAGCGTTTCATTTGAGAGAAGCGGGCCGAGACTGTCCGAAACGAAGCGCCTTGGATCTCCTTGCGGCGATGCCGCATTGGCGATCATATTGGCGACATCCATCCGCATGCTAAGGCTCTCGCTGGAAGCCCAGACATCGGCAGTGTCTGCAAAGCCGTTCGGGCCGGCCGGCGCCCAAAACGGTTGGCCCATGGCGGTCAGGGTGCCGAGAATGACATTCGGCTTCGGCGTCTCGCCGCTGGCCCTCAGAAGAGCGGCCATGAATTCCAGCGGTGAGCGGACCTTGGCAAGCGCCGGGTTCCAAGCCTCTTCAGAGCCGAGCAGGGCGCGATAGACCGCGGAGAGATCACCATCCGTCTTGGTGAAGGTTGCCGCAACCGTCTGCACGAGCGCCGGCGGCGGCACGTCGGCGATAAAATGCCGGACGAGCTTGGTGGCGATATGCTGCGCGGTTGCCGGATGGCGGGCAAGGTCACGCAGCGCCTCCCGCCCCTGCCCGACGCCGTTGTCGGCATAGGTCAAGCCGAGCAACGTCTGGTCGCCCGGCTCGTGGGCAGCCGCGTTGAAGACGAACGTGCCAGGCGTGCCGAGCTTCCCCTCCGCCCGCGCCACCGTCCAGCCGGTGATGATCTTCGCAAGCGTCGTCACGTCGGTCTGCGTGTAGCCACCATTGACGCCCAGCGTATGCAACTCCAGCGTCTCGCGGGCAAGATTTTCGTTGAGGCCACGCTTCTTGTTGGCATTGGCCTTCGAATTCGGCCCGATCGACTGCTGGTTGTCGAGATAGCCGAGCATGGCCGGATGGGTTTCGACCGCAAGCAGCATGTCTGAGAACCGCCCGAAGACATGTGGACGGATAACCTCCCGCTCGAACGCACCGGCAAGAATGTGGCATTCCTCGCTCTTGGAGATCGCGACGGCGAAATGGTTTGCCCAGAACATGGCCAGCCGTTCGCCGAAACCGATCAGCGGCTGCCGGATGGTGCCGTTGAAACGTGCATCCGCCTCCGCCAGCAGGATCTGCTGCGGAAGATAGGGGGCCGAAGGCTTCTCCAGCTTCTCGACCGCCTTGGTCATTGTCGCTGCCATCTCCTGGGCGCCGGGCTGGGCGCTCGTCGAGCCGGGGAGTTGAGGACCCTGCTGCGGGGCTGGCGCCGGTTTGTCCTGCTGCGGTGTAACGGCCGCAACGGCCTGCTGCCGGGCTTCCTTTCGCTGCTCCTGGAAAGCGTAGAGAGCAACGAGAAGATCGGCTGTGGACTGCAATTGCGGCCCGACCGGAACCGGGACGAAGCGTTCGGTGATCTCTTCAAGCAAAGCGCCGCGCGGATCCGACAGGATCGACGCGATGCCGTTATGGTCCGCTCCTAGCCCGAACCGGGAAAGAGCGAGCGCGGCATAAACATCATTCGATTGCTGAGCCATGTTCCTGCCAACTCCTGCATCAGACATGCTCCTTAAACGCGAGCATCTTTCCGATCCGTCGGTGGGCAAGTGTGATCATTTTGTGGCGGCGGCTTTGGGAACGCCGCGGCGGATCAGGCTTTCGGCAAGAGCGCGGCGTTCGTCATAGGAAAGCGTTGCCGCGAAATCGACGGCGCGTTCCTCGAGCTTCGTCCGCAGGGCGATGTCGGCATTGCGCGCTCGCGCCAAGGCGGCCGACAGTGCCTCCGTATCCAATGTCGGTTGCCCTAGAATGGACGCAGCATCTATTTTGGCCTGCTGCGCCTCGAGAATGGTCGGGCGCTGGTCTTTCCGCGCTTCGTTCAGCGCCGCGCGCAGCGCTTTCCTCTGCGACGAAGGCAGTTGCTCGCCTGCCAAAGGCATCATGGCGGCGCGTGCCTGCGAGTTGCGGATCCATGTCAGTCCTCCGCCTGCCAATGCTCCGATCAGGAAGGTGTTCAGCACCAGCAGAGATATGACCAATATTCGAAAGCTGCGGTCTGTCATTGGCTGTCCTGCCTTATCGCCGCATCCGGCCCGACATCGCCGAACATGGTGGCGGTCCCATCCGATGCGATGACGGTGTCCGACGTGAGGCTGGGCGCCAAAATGGCGATGGCGATACTGCCGGCGAGAGCGCCCGCAATGCCGATGCCGACAAGACCGATGCCGGCGGAACCGAAGCGAAACAAGTTCCTCATCCTCGAGCGGTGGACAAATTTTGCGACTATCCGGCCGTCCAAGCCTTCGTGGCCAGCTTTGAGGACGTATGTGTCGAGCAGCGAATCGAGGTCCGCTGCACGTTCGAGCATGCCGGCTGCCTCGGCACTCCTGGCATGGGCGCGTGCGGCCGCGCGCTCATCTTGCGGCCATCGGCCGATGTCGCCGCCATAGGCGTCGACCATTTCAGCGAACCGCTCGGCACTCATCGGACCCGCCATATGTTCAGCCATCGCTCTGTTCCTTCAATAACAGCAACTGCAAGGAGCGCCTTCCACGCGCAAGCAGGCTTTCCAGCGCATCCACGCTAACGTCCATGATCGCCGCCGCCTCCGCATTCGACAGCCCCTGATAGTAGACCAGGACGATCGCCTCGCGCTGCCGGGGAGCAATCATCTGCATGGCCCGCTCCACGCGCCGCGATGGGTCATCCTCGCTCATCAAGCCGGCGTCCGGCGCCGGACCCTCATATTCGAGGTCGGGCGGGTGCTCGGCAAACACATCCTTGCGCCGACGCAGGTGATCGTAGCAGAGGTTGATCGCCACGCGATGGACCCAAGTGCTGAAGAGGGCATCGCGCTGGCGCCAGCCTCCGGCGTTCCGCCACACACGCAGAAATGTTTCCTGCGCGATATCCTCGGCTTCGGCGGCATCGCCAAGCATGCGGGTGGCCACGGACAGAATCCGCGGCAGCTGCCGCGCGACCATCAGGCGCATCGCCGGAACGTCACCGGCAGCGATGCGACCGAGCAGATCCTCGTCCGGATCGCCACTCCTGGGCACGCGATCCCATTTCATCGACAATCGCCGTCGTCCCGGTTTCGTGAGATGATCGCATAGCACCCCCGTTCCCTGCATTTGACAAGGGTACTTAGCCTATCCGTCAGTCCCGGCGAGCGACGCCAATCCGATCGAAACGTCTCCGACAGCGTGTCTTCCCTTCGATATCGAGCATAGGTTCTCAATGGTTGAACGCTTCGCGCGACGAAATCCGTCGCTCTGATATCATCGATTTTTGCTTTTCCGTTTGCGAGCGCGGCACCTCTGTCGCGGGCAGCACTGAGAACAAGGCGGCTTTCCAGAGAATCGGAGATCGTGCGGCGTCAGGCCCTCGTCCATAAGAGGATGGGCTGCAGGAATGCCTCATTCATAGGGGAAGTTCTTTAAAAGCCGGCCCGCTTGGACAGGGAAGCCCCAACGTCTCTTGTTCAAGCGGGCGGCCCGTTCGCATGATCGGATGCGAAAGGTCACTTTCGATCAGAGGGACAGCAGTTCGTCCGTCTGCTCCTGGTCAGTGGACGCATAAAGGCCGCCGAAATCAGGCATCTGCGGCTGCTGTTGCGCCTTCATGGCCGATTCGAACTGGCTCTGCGTCAGCGATCCCGAACCGGAGGTATCGAGACTCTTGAATAGCGCTGTTGCCTGATCCTCGCTCACGTCGGACGGGCGAGTTGCAACGAACTCGGTTTCGCTGACACTGCCGTCGCCATTGGTATCCATGGAGGAGAACATGCTGGAGAGCTGGTCGTCACTCGACTGGCTGCCCTGAGGCGGCGGAGGAGGAGGCTGCTGGCCCGACTGCATGGCGCTTGCCAGCTGCGATTCGGTAAGCGAGCCGGTGTTCTTCGTGTCGAAGCTTTTGAACAACTGCGTTGCCTGGTCCTCGCTGACATCGGACGGACGAGCGGCAACGAATTCCGCCTCGCTGATATTGCCATCGCCATCGGTATCCATGGCGCGCATCATATCGCTTTGCTTGCTGCTCTGGCTGCTGGTCGCGGAAGACTGCTGAGTGCTCGACGTCGCGCTGGTGGAATCACTCTCCGAGTCTGACGTGGAGCTGTCACTGCCGTTGCCAGACTGCAAGTTGAGGATGATATTCATCAGCTGGGCAACCAGCTGCTCGGCCGAAGCGATCTGAGATTGGTCGGTTGATGACGACGAACTCGTGCTGGAAGAACTGCTGGATGAGCTGCCGGACAGTATGGACGCGACCGAATCGTCCGATGAGGACGACGTCGACTGGGATGTCCGATATGGATAGTAGTTATTTGATAAGACTGAGGTAATGCTCGTCATGGGGCCTCCGAATACGAGCGTTGAGAGGGACTTGAATGCTTTACGCGTATGCGACTTGAACAGGATGTCATGCCGGATCGCGTGACTGCGGCGGCCTGACTTCGACATCGATATGGGCGGATGGGATTGCCGAATGCTGGAGATCAAACTCGCCATGCCCCTGCGATCGGGCGAATGGGCCGTTTCCGGGAGTAATGAATTCAAGGATGTCCAAGGCGAGCGATCGCCATCATGGCGCTATCGGCATCTGCACATTTTTCGATTTTGCACTTCCCAACACGCCCAAACTGCACAAGGAAACTTGCGCGTGGCTTATAGGAGCTTGACGAATACGCCTCAGTACGTTTTCCTTCGTCGATTTTTAGGGAATATCTAAGCTTTGCTGCGTTGTGGCTGTTGCTGGTATAAGGGAGGACCAGTACCGAAACGGCGTTGATGGAGCGACATATAAAAAAGGGGCACAGCTTGAATATTGGCTTATGTGGAGAACCGAATGAGGCGCACTAAGGAGGAGGCGGCAGAAACCCGGAGCGAAATCCTACATTCCGCGAAGGCTCTGTTTCTCGACAAGGGATACGAAAATGTCAGCCTGGAGGAGATAGCCGCAGCAGCCGGTGTTACGCGGGGAGCGGTTCATTGGCATTTCAAGAACAAGCAGGGATTGATGTTCGCGATCCGGGATGAGGCACAGCAGCCATTCCAGGAATTGGCGGAGCGGATGTCGAAGGAATTGCCGCCAAATCCGCTCGATCTTGTGGCGGATGCGATTGCAACGGTGTTCGAGGATATTCAGTACGATCCGCGCAAACGCAGCATGCTGAAGGTTATGATGCATCTCGACATGGCGTTCTGCGATGGAACCACGAACCGCGCGAGTTCCTTCCGGCACGATATGCACGAACACTTCGCGAGAATATTTACCTTGATGGATGCGAACACGAAGCTACCCGCACCCTGGACGCCGGATACGGCTGCCTCCTCACTGACCGCCGTCATCGGCGGGTTGATCACGGAATGGACGCTCGACAGGGGCGATTTCCAGCTCGTCCCTTGCGGACAGATGTTTATCAAGATGGTATTGAAAACCTGGTTCCCGTCGGTCCAGACGCGCGGGATGGCGACATTGGCCCTTTAAATCAAGAAGGATCCGGAGGGAAAGCCGGATCCTTCCTCTTTGATCGGAGGTCAACCGATCAGTGTAAGAAGCCCGACGGATTGGAAACATCAGGCTTCTATTACCTGGCACGAGGCCAGGTAACTTAGGATTAGAAGCTGCGCTCGAAGCGCAGAATACCGGCCCACTGATCCTGGTTCACAGAATCGAAATCGGTATAGGAGACTTCCGGCTCGATAAGCAGGTTCTTGACCGGGTTGAACTTGAGGTTCGTGGTCGCAGCAAAGATCTTCGAGTCGGTGTAGGCGAGCTGGAGGTTCCACTTCAGCTTTTCGTTGATCGGAACGCCAACGCCGCCCCAAACTGCCCAGTCACCCCAGCCGCACTTCGACGGATCGTTAACGGGGCAAGCAGAACGATCAAGGTTAGTGCCGGCATACTTGTTGAGCTTGTCGCCGTCCGTGTTCCAGCCACCCATCAAGAAGGCCGAGAACATACCGAAGTCGGCATCGACGCGAGCCTTGACAGCGCCTTCTTCGACGATGGAGTCATAACCACCGACGACCTTGAAGCCCCATGCGCCAGACTTGAAGCCGGCACCGGCAACAACGTCGGGAGCGTAGTGGTTGGACTTGTCGTCCGTCCACCAGCTGGAGCCGTAGGAAGCGCCCGAGCCGCTGGAGTTGCTGTCTTCGACGGAGACCATAGCCGTGAAGCCGTTGCCTGCATCGTAGTTGTAGGTCAACTGGTTCAGTTCGTACGGGCCGTCATAGATCACGTCGTCGTTGATGACGTCGCCAGCATAACCAATGTAGGAGTTGTACTGCGAGTCGGCCTTACCGACGAGGAAGCCGCCGAGGCTGATGTTGGCAAACAGCAGCTTCGTGGAGGTGGAGTTGCCATCGCTCCAATCCCAACGGATAACCGTATTGGTCTTCAGCGGACCGTATTCGGTGTCGGTCGCGGTGTCGAGGCTGAGCTCGGCACGAGTGTGCCACAGCGTACCGACCTTGCTGTTCGGGTTGTAAGCATCGTACCATTCGCCTTCGGTACGGACACGGCCGCCGACCTTGAGGCAGGTTTCGGTGCCCGGAATGAAGAAGTAGCCAGCACCGTAGGCGTCGCAGATGCGAACGTATTCGAGCGGCTCCGGTTCAGCGGCAACGATAGCGTCGGCCGCATGAGCGCCGGATACTGCCGCCAGCGCAGCAGCCGAGCCGAGAAGAAGACTTTTCAGGTTCATATTAAACTCCTGGTTGTAATATGCATTTCTAGTTTTCCGCGAGTGCAGAGCTGGAATATCACCTCGAAAGCCGGTCGGTCTAAACGCGACCAAGTAGCCCGGCAAATACGCACCTGATGTTGGCTTGAGTCCCCTCTCACCTCCATAATTGATCTCGCGGCAACGGTCATGAAATGCCCCTACCGATCCGGCCGAATACTCGACCGTAAGACAGCTTATGTCCTGCATCCGATTTACAAACGGACAGTATGTTTGTCAATTATGTGAAACCGACCGTAACGTTAGTCTTGGCATCTGTTGCTTAAATGCAACTGCGGGCAGCGGGACAGGCGTGGACCCATTCATTGATGGCGGAAAGGCGCGTTTTTGGGGCCGGCGGAAGTGCCCACGGCCGAGCGCGGCATCGACATCGGTGGCCAATCCGGAAGCCCCGCGACCTAACCCGCCATTTTCGCACGCCCCCGGCAATCATCCCGGCTTCCGTCAACAACGTTCGGAAACTCTCCAGAAACAAAATTCAATAATTCGGTACACACAGAAATGTTGAATCTCCCTAGATTCTTGCGACTCGCGCGCTACCGGAAAGGGCCCAACAGCGAATGACCGAGAATCGGCTGATCTTCATAGCGACACCCTGTTTCGGCGGACTTGTTGCCAAGGATTATATGCAATCCATCTTTTCCCTGATGCAGGTCGGCGCGCAGGCCGGCATACAATTGACGCTTGCACTCCTCGGCAATGATGCGCTGATCACCCGCAGCCGCAACACGCTGGTATCCTCCTTCCTGAACGACACGGCGGCGACGCATATGCTGTTCATCGACGCGGACATCAGTTTCGAGCCCGAGCAGGTAATGCGGCTGCTGAATGCGGACAAGGATGTCGTCGCGGCCATGTACCCCATCAAGGATTACGACTGGGATAGTGCGGCGCGCGCAACCACGCGCACCGGCGAGTCACTCAATGCCGCAGCTCTGCATTATGTCGGCACGCCGCTGGTCGGCCAGAGCAGCGAACGCGATGGTGATTTTGTCAGTGCTATCTATGCGGGCACCGGCATGCTGCTCATCAAACGTGAAGTCATCAAGACGATGACCGCAGCCTATCCCGATCTGCGCTACAGCGCCATCCATGCCTATCCCGGCACCAAACGTTCGCCTGCGACTCAATACGCTCTCTTCGAATGCATGATCGAGGAAGGGACGGGCATTTATTTGAGCGAGGATTTCGCCTTCTGCCATCGCTGGCGGGCGCTTGGCGGCAAGATCTGGCTCGATACCGCCAGCAAGCTTACCCATACCGGCGCTCATCGCTTCGTTGGCAACACGGCGCCCCGCTACTAAGGCGGGTCTATGCCGGAGCGGCCGGAGGAAGATCACAGACAGCGACCGCGATCTTGGCTGCGGGGTTGACAGAGACGGAGGGGAGAGCATAGCCTCCCGATATTCACCAGGGGGGTCCCGACAAGGGGCTGAGATACTGCTGGACAATACGGCTTTGCCTGTTGTGGCGCAGTGACCCGTTGAACCTGATCCAGTTCATACTGGCGTAGGGACGGTGCAAGCGCTCGAAGGCTTCGGATTCACGCGTGGAATCCACAGCCGGCGTCTTTTCATCATTCCGGCTGATTGACTGGGTCTCCAAATGCAACTTGGAGCCTCAAACCATGACCATTGCCGCAAAAAACCTCACCCCAACCGTCACCACCGGCCCGCTGCCGGCATCCCGGAAGATCTACATTCCGGGAGACATCCATTCCGACATCCGCGTGCCGATGCGCGAGATCAGCGTTCATCCGACGGCAGGCGAGCCGCCCGTCGTCGTCTACGATTCCTCCGGCCCCTATACTGTCGAGGGGGCCGAAATCCGCATCGAGCAGGGACTTGCCGGGCTCCGTCGTGACTGGGTGCTCGCTCGTGGCGATGTCGAAGCCTATGAGGGCCGCCATGTGCGCCCTGAGGACAACGGCTTCGTCAGTGCCGATCGGCTGACCCCCGAATTTCCCGGGCGCCGCCAGCCGCTGCGCGCCAGGGACGGCAAGGCTGTCACGCAGCTTGCCTATGCGCGGGCCGGCATCATCACCCCGGAGATGGAATTCATCGCCATTCGCGAAAATCTCGGCCGCAAGGCAAAGGCCGAAGCCTTGGTCCGCGACGGCGAGAGCTTCGGCGCGCATATTCCCGATCATGTAACACCGGAATTCGTCCGGCAGGAAGTCGCCGCCGGACGGGCGATCATTCCCGCCAACATCAATCACCCGGAGGCAGAGCCGATGATCATCGGCCGGAACTTCCTGGTGAAGATCAATGCCAATATCGGCAACTCCGCCGTTACCTCCTCGATGGCGGAAGAGGTCGAGAAGATGGTCTGGGCCGCCCGCTGGGGTGCCGATACCGTCATGGATCTCTCCACCGGCCGCAACATCCACAATATCCGCGAGTGGATCATCCGCAATTCGCCGCTGCCGATCGGCACCGTGCCGCTCTATCAGGCGCTGGAGAAGGTCGAAGGCGTTGCCGAGAACCTGACCTGGGAGGTCTATCGCGACACGTTGATCGAACAGGCCGAACAGGGCGTCGACTATTTCACCATCCATGCCGGCGTGCGGCTTCACTACATCCCGCTGACAGTCAATCGCGTCACCGGCATCGTCTCGCGCGGCGGCTCGATCATGGCCAAATGGTGTCTCCATCATCACCGCGAGAGCTTCCTCTACGAGCATTTCGAGGAGATCTGCGATATCTGCCGCGCCTATGACGTCTCCTTCTCGCTGGGTGACGGCCTTCGCCCCGGCTCGATCGCCGATGCCAACGATGCGGCGCAATTTGCCGAGCTCGAGACGCTCGGTGAGCTGACGAAGATCGCCTGGGCCAAGGATTGCCAGGTGATGATCGAAGGGCCCGGCCATGTGCCGATGCACAAGATCAAGGAAAACATGGACAAGCAGCTCGCGGTCTGCGGCGAGGCGCCCTTCTACACGCTCGGGCCGCTGACGACCGATATCGCGCCGGGTTACGACCACATCACCTCTGGGATAGGCGCTGCCATGATCGGCTGGTTCGGCACGGCGATGCTCTGCTACGTCACGCCGAAAGAGCATCTCGGCCTGCCGGATCGCAACGACGTCAAGACCGGCGTCATCACCTACAAGATCGCCGCTCATGCCGCCGATCTCGCCAAGGGACATCCAGCGGCGCAACTGCGCGACGATGCCCTGTCGCGGGCGCGATTCGAATTCCGCTGGGAAGACCAGTTCAACCTTTCGCTCGATCCCGACACCGCCCGCAGCTTCCACGACGAGACCTTGCCGAAGGAAGCCCACAAGGTGGCGCATTTCTGCTCGATGTGCGGCCCGAAATTCTGCTCCATGCGGATCTCGCACGACATCCGCGCCGAGGCCCAGAAGGAGGGACTGGACGCGATGGCGGCAAAGTATCGCGAAGGCGGCGATCTCTACATGCCGATCGATAAGCCAGCGCATCCGGCCGAATGAGATGCGTATCCTTGTCAAAGGGGCCGGCGTCGCCGGCCTCACGGTCGCGCATGAATTGCGCGTTCGCGGCGCAGAAGTGACGATCTTCGACCCCCGCCCGAACTTCGATCATGCCGCTTCCTGGCTCGCCGGCGGCATGCTGGCGCCATGGTGCGAGCGGGAAAGCGCCGATGAGGCCGTGCTTACGCTCGGCCGCGATGCCGCCGACCGATGGAATGCGATCCTGCCGGGTAACGTCGTGCGCAATGGGACGCTCGTCGTCGCGCCGACGCGCGATCACGGCGAACTAAAGCGATTCGCCAGCCGCACGGCCGGCTATCGCTGGGTGGAGGAGAGCGATATCGCGACACTCGAGCCAGCCCTTGCCGGACGTTTCAGACAGGGGCTGTTCTTTCCTGAGGAAGCCCATCTCGATCCGCGCCGGGCGTTGCATTCGTTGAAAGAAGGATTATTGGCGAAGGGCGTCGCCTTTACCTGTGACGATGTGAACGAGGACGAGTTCTCCGAGATCGTCGATTGCACGGGCGCCGCCCGTATCGGACACGCCCCGGATCTGCGCGGCGTACGCGGCGAAATGCTCTATCTGCGCACGGAAGAAATCGCGCTTGCCCGGCCTATCCGCCTGCTGCATCCACGCTTTCCCGTCTATATCGTTCCTCGCGGCAACGGCCTTTTCATGCTCGGCGCGACCATGATCGAGACCGAATTCGATGGACCGGTCAGCGCACGCTCGCTGATGGAACTGCTGAATGCTGCCTACGCGCTGCATCCTGCCTTTGCGGACGCCGCCGTCATCGAAACCGGCGCCGGTATCCGCCCCGCCTTCCCCGACAATCTTCCGCGCGTGACGCGGGAAGGCAAAGTCGTCGTGATCAATGGTTTCTATCGCCACGGTTTCCTGCTCGCGCCGGCAATGGCGGCGGAGGCTGCCGATCTCGTCCTTTCCGAACAGACAAAGCAAAGGAGTTCCCGATGCGCCTGATCATCAATGGCGAAGCCCAGACGATCGCCGCAGCCACACTTTCGCAACTTCTGGCTGCACTCGACTATGAGGGCGACTGGCTGGCGACCGCCGTCAACGGCGAAGTCGTCCATCGAGAGGACCGCGATGACCATGCATTGAACGACAACGACAGGATCGAGATCCTGACGCCAATGCAGGGAGGCTGAACCATGCTTGATCTTTATGGAACCCCAATAGAGTCACGCCTTCTTCTCGGCACCGCGCGTTATCCCTCGCCCATCGTCCTCGCAGAAGCGGTCAAGCGATCGGGGACAGGGATCCTCACCGTGTCGCTGCGCCGCGAAACGGCCGGCGGGCGCAATGGCGGCGCTTTCTTCGACATGATCCGTGAGCTCGGCACTCGCGTTCTTCCCAATACCGCCGGCTGTCATGGCGCATCCGAGGCCGTGCTGACGGCGAAGATGGCGCGCGAGGTGTTTCAGACCAACTGGATCAAGCTGGAGGTGATCGGCAACCACGACACGCTGCAGCCGGACGTGTTTGCGCTCGTCGAAGCAGCTCGCATTCTCTCCGGCGAAGGTTTCGAGGTCTTTCCCTACACGACGGACGATCTGGTGGTGGCCGAACGGCTGCTCGAAGCTGGATGCAAGGTGCTGATGCCCTGGTGCGCGCCGATCGGAACGGCGGCGGGACCGCTCAATCTTTCCGCCCTTCGCTCGATGCGGGCGCATTTTCCCGATATTCCATTGATCGTGGACGCCGGTATCGGCCGGCCCTCCCACGCTGCCATCGTCATGGAGCTCGGCTTCGATGCCGTGCTGCTGAACACAGCAGTTGCCGGCGCCGGCGATCCCGCTGCCATGGCGGAAGCCTTTGCGAAGGCGATCGATGCCGGCAGGCAAGCATTCGGCGCAGGCATGCTGGAGCCGCGCGACATGGCGGTGCCGTCGACGCCCGTGATCGGAAAGGCGGTTTTCGCATGACGCTCGATCCGTTCTACCTGATCGTCGATAGTGCCGCCTGGATCGAAAGGCTGGTGCCGCTCGGCGTCAAGCTGGTGCAACTGCGCATAAAGGATCGTCCGCCGGCGGAGATACGCGCCGACATCCGGCAGGCAAAGGCCGTCTGCGCGGCACATGGATGCCAATTGATCGTCAACGACTATTGGAAACTCGCCATCGAGGAAGGCTGCGATTTCATCCATCTGGGTCAAGAGGATCTGGCGGCGGCCGATCTTGGCGCGATCCGCGCGGCCGGCTTGAAACTGGGCCTATCGACGCATGACGAGGCGGAGCTGGCGACAGCACTTGCGGCGCATCCTGATTACATCGCGCTCGGTCCGATCTATCCCACCGTGCTCAAGGCGATGGCCTGGGCGCCGCAAGGTCTGGAACGCATCGGCCAATGGAAGGCCAAATTGCGCGAGATCCCTCTTGTCGCGATCGGCGGGCTGACCGTCGCGCGCATTGCCGGCGTGTTCGAAAATGGCGCCGATAGCGCCGCCGTCGTCACCGACATCACACGCAATCCCGATCCCGAATCACGGACGCTCGAATGGATTAGGGCAACGCACGATCGCATTCCAACCAATTAATGCGGCGCGAGATCACAGCGCCGACACCGGTTTTCAAAGGCTTAGCGCCGATGAACGGCGCATTCATAAAACATTCAGGTGAACATAATCATGCTTAGAACGTTAGATAAATGACTCGCGCATTCGCTGAGCATGAAGACTGCTTTGGAGGTAGTCATGATAAAGAAAACAATTCTTACGGTTTTGCTGGCCGCTACGGTCGTAGGCGGCGCACTCGCGCCCGTCAGCAACGCACAGGCGCAGTATTATGACGGGCGCCCGCCCTATCGGGGCGACTGGCGTGGACATGACGATTGGCGCCGCCATCATCACCATGGCAATGGTGGTGCAATCGCAGGCGGCGTCGCCGCAGGTCTCCTCGGCGGCCTGATCGTCGGTGGCGCACTTGCCAACCGCGGCCCGGTTTACGAGGCACCTCCGCCGAGATGCTGGCTGGAGAACCGCGAGGTTCAAAACCAGTATGACGACGGTTGGCACTACGAGCGCGTCCGCGTCTGCAATTAAGCAATCAACTGGGCATCGGCTCCAGGCTGGTGCCCGGCTTGATAAACCAACTTGGATTGCCGGCGGCCGAAACCGCCGGCAAACTGTTTCTATAGCCTTACGGACGCAAGCCGTTTGCAGACCTAAAGGCCATGTGTTCCCGGATAGGGGCTGCGCTCGGGAAAGGCGCGGCCGGCAAGACTTTCCGGTTCCGGCTGCCAGATTTCCACGCGAAGCGGATAACACGGCGCCAAATCGCTCGAATGGCCGCTGCCGCAATCGCCGCCCGGACACGCCGATAGTGCGCCGAGAAGATCGATCTCCGCAAAGAATTCAATGAAATCGCCAGGACGCACCGGGCTCGCCTTCATAAAATATTGGTGCGTGTCGCGCGTAAAGCCCGTGCACATGAAGACGTTCAGCACGTCATGGACATGGGCCTCCGCCTCGCGGACAGGAATGTTCATTTCAGAGGCGAGCGCTCGCGACAGGTTTGAATGGCAGCAGTGGTGATAGTCGTCGCCTTTCAGCAGACGGTTGGTATAGGGATCGCAGCGCGTGCCGATGACATCGTGGATGCCGGCGCCATCGGCGTCCCAGCCATACCAGCCGAGCGTGTCATAGGTGATCGTCGCCATCGGCCGCAGATAGGGCAGAGTGCTCCACAGCCGGTCGCCGACGCCGACATGCGTGGCATGAAGCGCGCGGGTCTTGCCGCTGAAGAAGCGTTCGGAGAGGTCGGCGGCGTTCCAGAGATTGAGGTCGCCGACCTGCGAACCCTCCGTGCTGACGATGCGAAAGAAATGCCCTTTCGGCACGCGGAAGCTGCCGGCTTCGCGCGGCGGCACGATGATTTCCGCGATCTTGCTCATGCTTCGCCTTGCGGCATGCAGCACATCCAGACCGGCCGGCGGCAGCGTTTCATTCGGATAGACGACAACCGGCGGCTTGCTGCGCCGTTCTTCGGCGTCGGAGGGAGCGGGCATGTCGATAGTCCTGTGCATCACAATCCTTCATCCTTTACCGATTCACCTACCTGCTTCATTCCGCGAGCGAGGCAACGGTTTCGGCTGCACTCTAGCGAGATCAGCCCATTGCACAACGTCGATTGTCCTTGCGCTCTGGCTAAGTTTTACTTAGCCATAACCTATGCGTCATATCCCTCTCGCCTCCCTTCGCGCCTTAGAGGCGGCCGTGCGTCATGAGAGTTTCGTCAAGGCGGCCGCAGAGCTCAATCTGACGGCGGCCGGCGTCAGCCAGCATGTGCGGTCGATGGAGAACTGGCTCGGCGTTTCGCTGTTCATGCGTCATGCCCGCGGCGTGACGCTGACGGCAGCGGGCCGCGAATTCGGAGCGGCGGTGGCAAACGGCCTTGGACATATCGATATCGCCGCCAGGCAATTGAAGCTCGAGGCCCATGACCGGCCGGTCAGCGTCGCCTGCATCGCGTCCGTCGCCACCCGCTGGCTGATCCCGCAATTGCCGGCATTCAGGAGAGAGCATCCGGATATTCGCATCAACATCGTCTATGCGCTTGATGCAATGACGCCGGAGGCTGCAAGCGTCGATCTGCTGATCCGCCACGGGACGAGACCAGGAGCGGCCGCTATCGCGCTATTGAGCGGCGAGACGCGGCCGACCTGCTCGGCAGAGTTCGAGCTTCGTCATGGGCCAATCACGGCACCAACCGACCTGATCGACGCGGACCTTCTGCATGACGAAACCACAAGCTCCTGGGCGCGCTGGTTCGCGCTTGCCGGTATCCGCGCGCCTCCGAAACCCGGACCAATCTTTGCCGATTTCAGCCTGATGATCGGATCGGTTATCGGTGGGCAGGGCATCGGCCTCTGCCCGACCGCGCTGATTACCGACGAGCTGGCCAATGGAACACTCGTCACGCTCTTCGACACACCTTCGGACATGGACAAATCCTATTGGCTCATCGAAGCCAACCGCCTTTCCGCTGAAGCAGAAATCTTTCGCGACTGGCTCATTGCAGTAAGCCCGACATCCCGAAACAGTCAGGGCACCTGAGGCTCGTGCACAACGGGGCAGCGAAGCGATCGACGAGGCGCCCTTGCCGTTTCAAAGGCTTTCCGCCGTGACGGTCAGAAAGCGTACCGGCTCGGCATCGATATCGGTATCGATCAGGCCGAGGCGCTTCAACGTCAGGTCGATGGCGCGGCGCGCCTGCACTTCCGGGGCCTGATCGAGAACGATCGTCATCAAGCCTTCCTTCAGGTAGCCGCGCGTCGCATCCGAAAGTTCATGGCCGACCCAGAAGACCGATTGCTTACGGCGGCGGCGAAGAACCGTCGCGATTGCGGCGTTGTCGCCGCCGGCGCTGTAAAGACCGGCAATATCGGGATAGCGATCGAGGGCGCTGGACAACAGTTCCATCGTCTTCATCTCGTCATCCTCGTCGAACATGACTTCGGCAAAGCAATGGGATGGGTTCGCATTCGCAAGCAGATAGTCGGAAAAGCCGCGGATGCGCGCCTTGTGGTTCTCGTAGGCCCCGCTGTGACAGAGGGCGACGAAGGTGCCCGCGCACCCGGCCTGCATGCGCGCCATATAAAAGGCGGCGGTGCGTCCGGCCGCCTCGTTGTCGATGCCGACATAGGCAAGTTCCGGTGCCGGCCGCGTCATGATCTGCACGACAGGGATGCCGCCGGCGGCCGCCTTGCGGACGCTGCCGACCACATCGGGGTGATCGGGCGCGACGACGATGAGCGCCGAACGGCGGGCTTGCGGGGTGGCGATATGGCGTGAAAAATCGGCTGGGTCATTTTCACGCGCAAAGGTCCGCTGGATGAGAATATCCTTGTCGAGCAAGGCGGCGATGCGTTCGAAGGCGCGATTGAGCCTGGAGTAGAAATAGGTTTCCGGCCGAAGCAGCACAACTTCGATGCGCACCAGCCCGTGCCTTGTGCCGGCAGGCGGTGTGCGATAGCCAAGCCGTTTGGCTGCAATGAATATTTTCTCCGCCGTCTCAGGCAGCACATTGCCGCGCCCGTTCAGCGCTCGCTCCACCGTGGCAGCACCGACACCGGCAGCGGCAGCCACATCCTTCAGCGTAACTTTCGCCACGTCTCCCCCATCTTCTCCCATAGTCCATGATCAGATCTGATCATAGATTCGCGGCCGCCGAAAGAGGGCTTCGGCTTCAGCCAAAGCGGGCCACAAGGAAATCGATCGCGCTCCGCAACATCGCGGTGGGACGGCGATCCGGCGCATAGACCAGATGCATCGGTGTCGGCTTGTACGACCATTGCGGCAGCACAGGCTCCAGCCTGCCCGCATCGAGATCGGCTGCCAGGAGCAGCTCCGGCTGCAGGGCGATACCGGCGCCATGCAGGGCGGCGATGCGGAGAGCCGCCCCCTGGTTCGTGGTGAACCTGCTGCTGGTAGCGATCTCGCGCGTTTCGCCCCCGGGACCGACCAAATGCCATCGACCTTGGGTGCGCCAATAGGAATGGCCAAGGCACATATGGTTGGCGAGCTCCTCGGGCCTTTCCGGCCTGCCGCAGCGGTCGAGATAGTCGGGCGATGCCGCGAGAATCCGGCGATAGGGTTTTAGCGGGCGTGCGACCAGATTGGTATTCGTCAGGGCTCCGATATGAATGCCAAGTTCATAGCCCTCGCCGATCAAATCATGAGGGTTGTTGTCGAGCGCCAGATCGACGCTGACTTCAAGATTCTGACGCAGGTACTCGACGAGAGCCGGGACGAGACTTTGGGTCCCGAAACTGACCGGCGCGACGAGCCGCAACCGGCCACGCGGCGCCGATTGCAATTCCGACGCCGATGCCTCGGCCAGATCGACCTCCGTCAACACCGTCTTGCATCGCTCATAATAGAGCTTGCCGACCTCGGTCAGCTGGTGGCGGCGCGTGGTGCGATGGAGCAATCGTGCGCCGAGGCGCTGTTCGATCGTCCTGATATGCTTGGCGACCATGGTGGCCGATACCTGGCTGGTCTCCGCCGCAGCTGCGAAGCTCCCATGCTCGACGACCCTGACGAACATCGCCATACCAGCCAACTTATCCACGATTACATACCTATAGGTTCGGAATGAAGCGAATGGCAGCGTATTTATCGATTTCTGGTTTTGCAAGATAGTCGGAGATGCCTAATCTCAGGCTATCTTCTATCAAGGAGCCGTCATGCCCATCTTGCGCTTGGAAATGCATCCCGGACGCACACAGGACCAGAAGCGTGCCTTCGTTCGCGAAGCGACCAAGGTCGTCGTCGAAACGCTCGTTTGCCCGCCGGAATCGGTGGAAATCATCATTACCGAGATTTCGAAGGAATCCTGGGCGACGGCGGGCAAACTGAAATCGGATGGCTGAGAAGGTCCGATCTGATCATCATTGGGCCTGACGACCAAATCGGCCGTCAGGCCTCGTTCGTCGTCAAGCTCCGACGCCCCCAGCCCTCGGCCCAATCCATCAGACGGGCCAATTCCTGCTTGAGGGCATGCGAACGGATGATATCGGCGGCGTGGTCGATATTGGTGCGCGGATTGTAAAATGCGCCGATCTCCTCGCCGCTGTCCCGTCTTGCAGCCTCCAGGCGGGACTTTACTTCCTCCACTTCGGCCTTCACCGCAAAGTACCGCTTCATGACCTCAATGAGGTCGCGGTCGCTT
Source organism: Rhizobium sp. 11_C7_N12_5 (assembly GCF_051811145.1). Lineage (NCBI taxonomy): Bacteria > Pseudomonadati > Pseudomonadota > Alphaproteobacteria > Hyphomicrobiales > Rhizobiaceae > Rhizobium > Rhizobium sp. 11_C7_N12_5. Next base: position 488,010 of record NZ_JBPWPY010000002.1, on the reverse strand, counting down.
GCATTCATTTCCATGCATACTCCACCTTACTAATTTTAGCCCTTCGCAATGATCCGATTCGAGTGGCGAAATCTAGATCCTTGTTTAGCCGGCGAGATGGTTGCGATGGATGAGGCAGGATCGCAGCGCGGCAAGCAGCGGAATTGCGGTGCGAACTACGACCAGTTTTCCTTGACCGACTGCATCACCACATTGGTCGATGTGCTCGCCACGAAAGGCAGGCTGGAAATCTTCTCGCCCAAGACGATACGGTAGCGACGAATATCTGATGTCCGCACTTTCAGAAGATAATCGAAGCGGCCGGCGATCATATGGCACTCCTCGATTTCCTTGATCTTCTTGACTGCATTGTTGAAGCTGAGCAAAGCTTGCTCGCGCGTATCCGTCAGCTTCACTTCGGCAAAGGCGACATGGTCGAGGCCGAGCTTGATTGGATTGAGCACCGCCTTGAAGCCATCGATATAGCCGGAATCGATCAGTTTCTTCAGTCGTGCCTGGCAAGGGGTCTTGGAAAGACCGACCCGCTCGGAAAGCTCGGTGATCGACATGCGGCCGTCTTCGACCAGTGCATCGAGAATCTTTTGATCGAACTGGTCTATTTCACTGGATTTTATCATTTTTGTAGGCATTCCTATTTGAAATACGGGCTATTGAAGTCCAATATGACTAGAAAGCCGCAGTTTCAAGGCGGAACGCCTTTCCAGAATGAAGTATGTTTGCATCGAAGCAACGGGAGAGCTGCAGAAGGCGAAATTGCTCGCGCCTGCCAGGCTACCGGGACCCTTGCACCTTGAGGTTATCATGACTGTCACTGCCACACTCGCCGCCGAAGAACCATCGCCAGACGCCGCCCCATTCGCGCAGTTCGCACCCCCTATCCAGCAGCAAAGCCCGCTTCGAAAGGCGATCACGGCCGCCTACCGCCGCCCGGAAACCGAATGCCTCCCTATGCTGGTCGAGGCTGCCACTCTGCCGGAGCCCGTCCGCGAGGCTGCGAAGAAGACGGCGAGGACACTGATCGAAGCGCTCCGCGCCAAGCACAAGGGCGATGGCGTCGAAGGCCTGGTGCATGAATATTCGCTATCGAGCCAGGAAGGCGTGGCGCTGATGTGCCTTGCCGAGGCGCTGTTGCGCATTCCCGATACCGCGACGCGTGACGCCCTGATCCGCGACAAGATTGCCGGGGGTAACTGGAAGTCGCATCTGGGCGGCGGTCGCTCCATTTTCGTCAATGCCGCGACCTGGGGCCTGGTGGTGACCGGCAAGCTTACGTCGACAGTCAACGACGGCGGGCTGTCGGCATCGCTGACGCGGCTGATCGCGCGCTGCGGCGAGCCTGTCATCCGGCGCGGCGTCGACATGGCCATGCGTATGATGGGCGAGCAATTCGTCACCGGCGAAACGATCGACGAGGCGCTGCGGCGCGCCCGCACGCTGGAGGCGAAGGGCTTCCGCTACTCCTACGACATGCTCGGTGAGGCCGCGACGACGCATGCCGATGCCGAGCGCTATTATCGCGACTATGAAACCGCGATCCATGCGATCGGCAAGGCTTCGGCCGGCCGCGGCATTTACGAAGGGCCGGGCATCTCCATCAAGCTTTCAGCCCTGCATCCCCGCTATTCGCGCTCGCAGGCCGACAGGGTCATGGGCGAGCTGCTGCCGAAGGTGAAAGCGCTCGCCCTCCTCTCCAAGCGATACAATATCGGCTTGAATATCGATGCCGAAGAGGCCGACCGGCTGGAGCTATCGCTCGATCTGCTGGAGGCGCTTTGCCTTGATCCCGATCTTGCTGGCTGGGATGGAATGGGCTTCGTCGTGCAGGCCTATGGCAAGCGCTGCCCCTTCGTCCTCGATTTCATCATCGATCTCGCCCGCCGCTCAGGCCATCGGCTGATGGTCCGCCTCGTCAAGGGCGCCTATTGGGACGCCGAGATCAAGCGTGCCCAGCTGGATGGCCTCGAAGGCTTCCCGGTCTACACCCGCAAGGTCTACACCGACGTCTCCTACATCGCCTGCGCCAAGAAGCTGCTCGCGGCAACCGATGTAGTCTTCCCGCAATTCGCCACGCACAATGCGCAGACGCTGGCGACGATCTATCAGATGGCCGGAAACGATTTCTCCGTCGGCAAATATGAGTTCCAATGCCTGCATGGCATGGGTGAACCGCTCTATGAGGAAGTGGTCGGCGCCGAAAACCTCGGCCGCCCGTGCCGGATCTACGCGCCCGTCGGCACGCATGAAACGCTGCTCGCCTACCTTGTCCGGCGCCTGCTGGAAAACGGCGCCAACTCCTCCTTCGTCAACAAGATCGCCGATCCCGCCGTTCCCGTCTCCGAACTGATCGCCGATCCTGTCGAACGCGTGCGCGCAATGCCCATCATGGGCGCCCAGCACGACAAGATCGCCCTGCCCGCCGACCTGTTTGACGGTGCTCGAAAGAATTCTGTCGGCATAGATCTTTCAAACGAAGCGGCGCTTTCCGATCTGTCTATTGAACTGCACTCCTCCGCTGCCAGGGAATGGATTGCAAAGCCGTCGCTCGCTGATGGCTCTGAACGCGGCGAGAAGCGCCCAATCCTCAACCCCGCCGACCATTCCGATATCGTCGGTCAGGTTGCCGAGCTTAATCCTGAGGACGCGGCCGAGGTGATGCGCCTTGCAGCCGGCGCTGCTGCCTCATGGGCCGCCGTCAGCCCGGATGCGCGGGCAACGATGCTGGAGCGTGCCGCCGAGCTGATGCAAGGCGAGATGCCGTTGCTTGTAGGCTTGGCGATCCGCGAGGCGGGCAAGTCGGCTGCGAACGCCGTCGGCGAAGTCCGGGAAGCCATCGACTTCCTTCGCTATTATGCCGCGCAAGCGCGCGAGGTGTTGAAGCCCGACAGCGTCCCGCTCGGTCCGGTCGTCTGCATCAGCCCCTGGAACTTCCCGCTGGCGATCTTCACCGGCCAGGTTGCTGCTGCACTGGTCGCCGGCAACCCGGTCGTCGCCAAGCCGGCCGGCAATACACCGCTGATTGCCGCCCAGGGTATTCGCATCCTGCACGAAGCCGGTATTCCGCACGACGTTCTTCAATTCGCGCCGGGCAGCGGCAGGATGGGCTCGGCTCTCGTCGGTGCGCCGGAGACTGCCGGCGTCATGTTCACCGGTTCGACTGAAGTCGCCCGGCTCATTCAGGCGCAGCTTTCCGAACGGCTGTCGAAATTCAACAAGCCGATCCCGCTGATCGCCGAGACCGGTGGCCAGAACGGCATGATCGTCGACTCCTCGGCGCTCGCCGAACAGGTGGTCGGCGATGTGATCGCTTCTGCCTTCGACAGCGCCGGACAGCGCTGCTCGGCTCTGCGCGTGCTGTGCCTGCAGGAGGAAATCGCAGATCGCACGCTGACCATGCTGCGAGGCGCGCTTCGCGAACTGTCCGTTGGCCGAACCGACAGGCTCGCCATCGATATCGGCCCTGTCATCGACGACAGCGCCAAGCGCGGCATCGATGAACATATCGAACGCATGCGCAAGCTCGGCTGCGCCGTCGAGCAACTCGACCTTCCCGCAAGTGCCGACAAGGGCACATTCGTCGCCCCGACGATCATCGAGCTGAAGAAGCTGAGCGACCTCAAGAAAGAGGTGTTCGGACCTGTCCTCCACATCATTCGCTACAAGCGCAAGGGGCTCGACAAGCTGATCGACGATGTCAATGCATCCGGCTACGGCCTGACTTTCGGCCTGCATACGCGGCTCGACGACATGATCGCCCATGTCACCGGGCGCGTGCGGGCGGGCAATCTCTATGTCAACCGCAACATCATCGGCGCCGTTGTCGGCGTCCAGCCCTTTGGCGGCCGCGGCCTTTCCGGCACAGGCCCGAAAGCGGGTGGACCTATGTATCTGCGCAGGCTCGTCGCCTCTTCGACAGAACCCTTGCGCGACGCCACTGTACAAGTCGATCCGGCCGCCCTGGAATTTCTCGCCTGGCTTGAGAGCAAGGGAGCAGCAAAGCAGGCGCGCGCCGTCGCCGGCCAATCATCATTGGGCTTCAACGCCGAGCTGACAGGCCCCGTCGGCGAATTGAACCTCTATGCGCTGCATCCCCGCGGCAGGATCCTGCTTATTCCCCAGACCGCACTTGGCCTGCATGTCCAGATCGCTGCCGCGCTTGCGACTGGCAATTCGATCGCCATCGACGCTTTATCCGGCCTGCAGGACGAGCTTCAGAACCTGCCGGCCGCCGTCACAAGCCGCATCTCCTGGACAAAGGACTGGGCTGCGGACGGACCTTTCGCCGGCGCGCTCATCGAAGGTAATGCCGAGCGCATCGCACAGGCCGTCAAGACCATCGCCACACTGCCCGGCCCGCTGGTGCTGACGCAGGGCGCCTCGAGCGAGGAAATCGCCAACAGCACGGACGCTTATTGCCTGAACTGGCTATTGGAAGAAGTGACGACCTCGATCAACACCGCCGCAGCCGGCGGCAATGCAAGCCTGATGACCATCGGATAACGTCTTTCGTAACCTTGATGCATGCGGCAGTCGAACCCTTGCCGAGGGTTGGCTGCCGCCTTTTTTATTGATCTGCCTTCGATCGTAAACCCTCCCAAACTCGCCCCGGCGCAATCGCCGCCACGCGCTCTTCTTGCGCCTCGAGCGCCATGAACCGGTGCGCTCAAAAATATTTGAGAAAAGCTTTTCTCATCTTGACTCTCATAGTGAGAAAAGCTTTTCTCATGAAAAATCGAACGGGAGAAAACATCTGGAAAACCAGCGTGCGAGAGGCGGCCGGGCAACGATTCACGATGTTGCAGCGGCTGCGGGCGTGAGCATTTCCACGGCATCGAAAGCCCTGAACAATACCGGTCGCATGGGTGACGACACTCGCGAGCGGGTCAAACGCATCGCCGCCGAGATCGGCTTTCGCCCGAACGCATTGGCAAAGGGACTGCTCAGCAATCGCACCTTCACGATCGGTCTTCTGACCAACGATACATATGGCCGCTTCACGCTGCCTGTTATGGCCGGCATCACGGAAGCGCTCGTCGATCACGGAGTTTCGGTCTTCCTCTGCACGATCGAGGACGATCCGGCGCTCGGAAAGGTTCATGTGGACGCCATGCTGGACAAGCACGTCGACGGCATCATCGCCTCGGGGAAGCGGATCGACCGCCGCCTGCCGGTGGATCTTTCCAACCTGCCCGTGCCCGTCGTCTATGCCTTTACCGAGGGTGCGCCCGATAGCGTCACCTTCTGCGCCGATGACTTTCAGGGCGCGGCCCTTGCCGTCGAGTGGCTGAAGGGTCTTGGCCGCCACCGGATCGCCCATGTGACCGGCCCGGAGAGCTTCGTCTCGGTGCGCGAGCGTGCCCGGGCCTATCGCGAGCTTGCCGGCGACACGCTGCCGGTCATGTACGGCTCCTGGTCGGAGGCGTGGGGACATGAGGCGGTGGAGCAACTGTGGAGCACAGCCGGCGCAAAGCCGGATGGTATTTTTTGCGGCAACGACCAGATCGCCCGCGCGGTCGTGGATGCGCTGCGCGAGCGCAGCGTGCGGGTGCCGGAGGATGTCTCGGTGGTCGGCTTCGACAATTGGGAGATCGTCGCGGCGCAAACGCGGCCGCCGCTGACGACGGTCGACATGAATCTCAAGGCGCTCGGCAGAGAAGCCGGGCTGACGGTTCTGGCGCTGGCGGAGGGACGCACCGTCGAACCGGGGATCAGAACATTGCCCTGCGAACTCGTCGTGCGGCAGTCGTGCGGGGGAGACCCCAATCTTTAATTGAGGAAAAGGGGCACACGGGAGTTGCCCCATGGGAGGAGAAACATGATGAAGCGCTTTCTGGCCGCAACCGGCCTCATATCCCTATGCCTTGCATCCGCCGCATCCGCCGAAAACATCTCCATGTGGGTGCGCAGCGGCATCGGCGATTCCTTCAAGAAGGTCGTCGAGGCCTATAATGCCGGCCACGACGACAAGGTCGCGCTGACGGAAGTGCCGTTCTCGGAACTCGTGCAGAAATACGCAACCGCCATCGCCGGCGGCCAGGCCCCTGACGCGTTGTCGATGGACCTGATCTATACGCCGGCCTTTGCCGCCGCAGGCCAGCTCGCGGACCTCACTGATTGGGCCAAGAGCCTGCCCTACTTCAACTCGCTCTCGCCCTCACATGTGAAGCTCGGCACCTATGACGGCCATGTCTACGGCCTGCCGCTGTCGGTCGAGACCTCGGTCTTCGCCTGGAACAAGGATCTCTACAAGAAGGCCGGCCTCGACCCGGAAAAGGCGCCGGCCACCTGGGAGGAGATCGAGCAGAATGCCGAAAAGATCCGCGCGCTCGGTGGCGATACCTACGGCTTCTATTTCTCCGGCGGCGGTTGTGGCGGCTGCATGATCTTCACTTTCACCCCACTCGTCTGGGGTGCGGGCGCCGACATTCTTTCGGCAGACGGCAAGACCGCCACGCTCGACACGCCGCAAATGCGCAAGGCGGTCGGCATCTACCGCGACATGGTCAAGAAGGATCTGGTGCCGGCGGGAGCCGCCAGCGACATTGGCGCCAATTTCCTTAGCATCAGCAACGGCAGGATCGGCCAGCAAAGCATCGGCGCCTTTTCGATCGGCACGCTGATCACGCAATATCCCGATATCCATTTCGGCGTGACGCTGATCCCCGGCGTCGACGGCAAGCCGTCTTCCTTTGCCGGCGGCGACAATTTCGTCATCTCCAAGGGTACCAAGAAGCTCGATGCGGTGAAAAAATTCCTCGAATACACCTATTCGCTCGAGGGACAGAAGATCATGGCGAAGTACGGCAGCCTACCGACGCGTGGCGATATCGCCGATCAGGTGCTACAAGGCCTCGATCCGCGCATGCAGGTGGGCCTCAAGGCCATATCGGTCGCCAAGACGCCCTATACGCTGCAGTTCAACGATCTGATCAACAGCGCCAACGGACCCTGGGCTGGCTTCACCAATGCCGCCATCTTCGGAAGCGACGTCGACGGCGCCTTTTCCAGCGCCCAATCGGAGATGCAGTCGATCATCGACAACGCCCAGTAACATAAACGCGTGAACACCGGGAAGCCTTGGGGCTTCCCGGTCCTTCCATCGCAACATCGGGAGCATTCCATGGCTGGTCCTGGAGCTACAGCAACCGCGCGGCTTCGCAAGCGGCGAAGGCGTGCCGGCTGGCACGGATTTCTCTACATCGCGCCGGCCATGGCGCTCGTCATCGTCTTCTTCATTCTGCCCGTCATCTTCACCGTTTGGATGAGCCTGCATAACTGGCCGCTGCTCGGCAATCCCCGCTGGATCGGCTTCGGCAACTATACGCGCATGGTCTCCGACATACGTTTCATGGCGGCGCTACGGTTTACCGCCTATTACACCGTCATCGTCACCATCGCGATTTTCGCCATAGCCTTTCCGCTGGCGCTCTATGTGGAGAAGCAGCGGCCCTTCGTCGGCTTCTACCGCACCATCATCTTCCTTCCCGTCGTTGTCGGGCTTGCGACGGCCTCGCTGCTCTGGGTCTGGCTCGCCAATGTCGACAGCGGCTTTTTCGCGCCGGTGGCGCTGGCGCTCGGTCTGGCCGACAAGAGGCCGAACCTGCTGGCCGACTTCGACATGGCCTTCGCCACGATCATCGTCATGGTCGTTTGGAAAATCGCCGGTTTCACCATGATCATCCTTCTCACCGGCCTGCAGGCAATCCCCTCCGAACTCACCGAAGCCGCCCGCATCGATGGCGCAAAACGCTGGCAGCGCTTCCGGCATCTGACCCTGCCGCTGATGCGCCGCACCATCGCGCTCGCGCTGATCATTTCCATCACCGGCTCGGTGCTCGCCTTCGACCAGTTCTACATCATGACCAGCGGCGGGCCGCAAAACCGAATGATTTCCGTTGTTTACTACATTTTCAACCAGTCCTTCGTGTCCTTCAATCTCGGCTATGGCGCCGCACTCTCCATCGCACTGCTCGTCATTCTCGTGCTGATCAGCATCGTCCAGCTCTGGCTGCTGCGCGTCGGGGAGGATCGGCCATGATCAGCGCAAAGGAGCGCCGCGCAAGGCGCAAGCTTTGGGGCGGTGTCGGCTATCACGGCATCGGCGTCATCATCGTCATCTTCTTCTTCGCACCCTTTGCGATCGCGCTCCTGTCTTCGTTCCGGCACGGTAGCGAGGCGAGCCTTCCGCCGCTGCCACCCTGGCCGACGACGGGCTTCAGCTTCGATGCCTATCGTTCGCTCGATGGCTTCGGCGCCGGCATCGTGCAGCACACGCTGAATTCGCTCTTCGTCTCGCTCGGCACGGTGCTGCTGACCGTCATCGTCAGCCTGCTCGCCGGCTACGGCTTCTCGCGCTATCAATTCCCCTTCAAGGGTGCGCTGTTCATATTGGTCATCGCAACGCTGATGATCCCCTTTCAGTCGATCCTGACGCCGCTTTTCATCATCCTGGCGAAGCTTGGCCTCAACAATTCGCTGATCGGGCTGACGCTGGTCTACGTGACGCTGCAACTGCCCTTCTCGGTCTTCATGATGCGCAACGCCTTTGACGCGGTGCCCAAGGAAATCGAAGAGGCAGCCCGCATCGACGGCGCGCGCGACCTCAGGCTTCTCTTCCGCGTGCTGTTTCCGCTGGTGCTGCCTGGTGTGGCAACGGTTGCGATCTTCGCCTTCCTGAATGCCTGGAACGAGTTCCTGGCAGCGCTGATCCTTCTCTCCAGCAACGAGAAATTCACCCTGCCGGTGCTGATGATCGCCGTCAGAACCGGGCGCCTCGGCGCCGTCAATTGGGGGGCGGTCCAGGCCGGCATCGCTGTCATGACCATCCCCTGCGTCATCGTCTTCCTGCTTCTGCAACGCTACTACATGCGCGGCCTGATGGCCGGCGCGGTGAAATGACCCCTTCAAACAAATGGATGAAAGCCATGTCAGACAAGCAAAGCCGCCAGTTCCGCCCCCTGCCCGTTCCGAATGTCGAGCTCGCCGGTCTGTTCGGTGAGCGCCAGGATGCAATCTGCAATTCGACCGCAGCCACCCTGCTCGACCGCTGCGTCGAGGCCGGCATGATCCGCGCTATCGATGTCGACCAGCCGAGCCCGGGCATCATCATTCCCTTACAGACATGGTCGGGCTCGACGCAGATGTTCTGGGACAGCGATCTCGGCAAATCGATCGAGACCATCGCCTATTCGCTCTACCGCCAGCCCAATCCGGAACTGGAGGCGCGCGCGGACGCCATCATCGACATGTATGGCAAGATGCAGGACGAGGACGGCTATCTGAATGCCTGGTTCCAGCGCGTCCAGCCCGGTCGCCGCTGGACCAATCTGCGCGATCATCACGAGCTCTATTGCGCCGGCCATCTGATCGAAGCGGCCGTCGCCTATTATCAGGCGACGGGCAAGCGCAAGCTGCTCGACATCATGAGCCGCTTTGCCGACTACATGCTCACGGTCTTCGGCCACGGCGAAGGGCAGCTTCGCGGTTATTGCGGCCATGAGGAGGTGGAGCTCGCGCTCGTCAAGCTCGCCCGCGTTACGGCTGAGAAGAAGTATCTCGATCTTGCCAAATACTTCATCGACGAGCGCGGTCAGGAACCGCATTTCTTCACCGAGGAAGCGCTGCGCGACGGGCGCGACCCCAAGAAATTCGTACAGAAGACCTATGAGTACAATCAGGCCCATCAGCCGGTCCGCAACCAGACCAAGGTTGTGGGGCATGCCGTGCGCGCCATGTATCTCTATTCCGGCATGGCCGATATCGCCACGGAGTATAACGACGACACGCTGACCTCGGCGCTGGAAACGCTGTGGGACGATCTGACGACCAAGCAGATGTATGTCACCGGCGGCATCGGCCCGGCCGCCGCCAACGAAGGCTTTACCGACTATTACGACCTGCCGAACGAGAGCGCCTATGCCGAGACCTGCGCCTCTGTCGGCCTCGTCTTCTGGGCCAACCGCATGCTCGGGCGCGGCCCGAACCGCCGCTATGCAGACATCATGGAGCAGGCGCTCTATAACGGCGCGATGGCCGGATTGTCGCTCGACGGCAAGACCTTCTTCTATGAAAACCCGCTGGAGAGCGCCGGCAAGCATCACCGCTGGACCTGGCATCATTGCCCCTGCTGCCCGCCCAACATCGCCCGCCTGCTCGCTTCGGTCGGCTCCTACATGTATGCCGCCGCAGACAACGAGATCGCAGTGCATCTCTATGGCGAGAGCAAGGCCCGCGTGCCGCTGGCGAGCGGCGTGACAGCGACGCTTGTCCAGACGACGCGCTATCCTTGGGATGGGGCCATCCATTTCGAGGTCAACCCCGATCGCAACGCAGATTTCGCACTGTCGCTACGCATACCGGAGTGGGCCGAAGGCGCAACGCTTGCCGTCAACGGCAAGTCCGTCGATCTCCCGGCCGTTACCATCGACGGCTATGCCCGTATCGAACGCGAATGGCAGGCGGGCGACAAGGTCGACCTCAACATTCCGCTGATCCCGCGTACCCTGTTCGCCAATCCGAGGGTTCGCCAGGATGCCGGGCGCGCTGCCCTGATGCGCGGCCCGCTCGTCTATTGCGTCGAGACCACGGATAACGGTCACGATCTCAACGGCATTTCGCTCGCCGGCGATCCGGCATCCGCAAAGACGGCGGAAATCGCCGCCCTCGAAGGCGCCGTTGCGCTCGATATTCCGGTCACGCGTGATGAGGCTGACTGGGGATCGGATCTTTATCGGACGACACCGCCGAAGAGCCGCGCCGCCACTGCGCGCTTCGTTCCCTATCATCTCTGGGACAATCGTGAGCCGGGCGAAATGCTGGTCTGGATCCGCGCCGGTCAGAGCCATGGGGCCTGACATGACAAAGAACGGCATGAGGCTCACCGGCGTCCGCAAGAGCTTCGGCGGGCTGGAGGTCATTCACGGCATCGATCTCGATGTGCCGGAGGGCGCCTTCGTGGTCTTCGTCGGACCGTCCGGCTGCGGCAAGTCCACCCTGCTGCGGATGATTGCCGGGCTGGAGGAAGTCACCGACGGCGAGATCGCCATCAAGGGTCGCGATGTCACCGATCTCGATCCCTCCGAGCGCGGCATCGCCATGGTTTTCCAGTCCTACGCGCTCTATCCGCATATGAGCGTGCGCGACAATCTCGGTTTCGGGCTGAAAATGGCCCGGGCCGATGCGGCCGAGATCGAACAGCGGGTGGGCTCCGCCGCCGCGATCCTCAAGATCGACCATCTGCTCGATCGACGTCCGGGCCAGCTCTCGGGCGGCCAGCGCCAGCGCGTCGCCATTGGCCGGGCGATCGTGCGCAAGCCGGAGGTCTTCCTGTTCGATGAACCGCTGTCCAATCTCGATGCCGAACTTCGGGTATCCATGCGCATCGAGATTGCCCGGCTGCACCGCGAGCTCGGCAATACGATGATCTATGTTACCCACGATCAGACCGAGGCCATGACGCTCGCCGACAAGATCGTCGTCTTGAAGGACGGCCGGATCGAACAGGTGGGCAGTCCGCGCGAGATCTATGAGGATCCCGCCAACAGCTTCGTCGCCGGCTTCATCGGTTCGCCACGCATGAACATGATCGAAGCCATATGGTCTGGCGAAGGGATGGCGAAGGTCGGCAACGGCAACATCAAGGTCGATCTCGCACAGCACAGGCCGGCTCCCGGCGAAAGCCTGCTGCTCGGCATGCGCCCGGAACATTTGATCGTGGCATCCGATCGGGAGGATGCCGTACGGGTCACGGTCGACGTCACCGAATATCTGGGCGGCACCCGCTATCTCTATTGCCAGACGGAAGATGGCCAATCACTGATCGCCGAATATCGTGATGGGCCTGATATCGAGCGCGGCGATACGCTCTATCTGCGCTGCCCATCCGAGCGGCGGCGCTATTTCGACAAGCAGGGCGGGCGACTTCGCTAAGCCGCATATTTCCATCGCATCGGCACGCTAATCATTTGACGAACAAGGATGATTTGAGGAAAGTTGCTGATGGAGATTTCATGCCGTGCGCCTGTCCTGTCCAGGACGATGCGCGATATCAAGCCGGAAGGGTCTTATGGCGAAGACATATGATTTCATCATTGCCGGCGGCGGTTCGGCTGCCTGCGTCGCAGCCATGCGGCTTATACGCGATTTCGGCTTCTCCGTGCTCATCATCGAACGCGGCCCGCGCAACACTGCCAAGCTGATGGCCTTTCCCGCCGGCTACATGAAATATCTCGCCCGCGACGATTTCCTCGAAATGCATCATACGGTCGCCCAGCCGCAGCTTGGCGGACGCGGCCCGATCGTTCCCGTCGCCAAGGCGCTCGGCGGCGGCAGTGCCGTCAACGCCATGGTCTACATGCGCGGCCAAAAGGAAGACTACGACCACTGGGCCGCCCATCTCGGTAACGGTACGGAATGGTCCTATGCGGACATGCTGCCGCATTTCAAAGGCATCGAGGGCAATACCCGCTTCAACGACGACTATCACGGTATTGCCGGCAACCTACGCGTCTCTGAACCCGGTTATACGTGCGATACGACCCAGGATTTCCTGCTCGCAGCCCAGGGCCTCGGCCATCCCTACAATCCGGATTTCAACGGCGCCAGGCAAAACGGCGTCGGCATCATGCAGCACACCTATGGATTATGGGGCGGCAAGACGGAACGTTCCGATGCCAAGAAGGCCTTCCTCGATCCGCTTGCCGGCGATGAGCGGCTGGATATCGTCACCGACGCCCGCGTCGATCGCATCGTCATCGAAAGCGGCCGCGCGACTGGCGTCAGTTACACGCAGAATGGCCAAACGCACACGGTCAGGGCCGCCCGCGAAGTTCTCCTCGCAGCCGGCACCTATAACAGCGCCAAGCTGATGATGCTCTCCGGCATCGGACCGGCCGATCACCTCCGCAACCATGGTATCGACGTCGTGCGTGATCTTCCAGGCGTCGGCGCCAATCTGCAGGATCATCACGAGGTCCCGGTCATTGCCACCACCAAGGGCAAATCCGGTTATTTCGGCGAGGACAAGGGCTGGCCGATGTTGCGCAACGGCCTGCAATATCTCCTGTTCAACTCCGGCCCGGTCACGACGACGGGCATCGAATCCTGCCTGTTCTACGACCCCGATGGCGGCGAACGGCCGACGATCCAGCTCTACTGCGCGCCGATCGTCTATCTCGACCGCGATGTCTCCTCGGCAAAGCCGACCTACGGCGTCACCTTCACCTCGTGTCTGCTGCGGCCGAAAGCGCGCGGCAGCGTCAGGCTGCGCTCGGCCGATCCGGCGGATCAGCCCTTGGTCGACTGCAATTTCTTCGGCGATCCCGACGATCTGCGGCTGACGCTCGCCTCGCTGAAGGTCGCCCGTCAGCTATTGGAAACCGAACCGTTCAAATCGAAGATATCAGATGAGATCCTGCCCGGACGGGCGCTACAGGACGAAGAGTCGCTGGCCAAATTCGCCGGCCAGACGGTCAAGACCAACTACCATCCCTCCGGCAGCCTGCGCATGGGGCCAGAGAGCGATCCGATGTCAGTGGTCGACGGAACGCTGCGCGTGCGCGGCATCGAAGGTCTCAGGGTCATCGATTGCTCGATCATTCCTTTTATCCCCTCGGGCAATACCAATGCACCTGCCATGGCGATTGGCTCGAAGGCAGCTGAGATGATCGCGAGGGGTTATTGAACTTGGCGCGATACTAGAATTCCCACGGCGATATCAGTTCAAGGCCTGCAGTCTCAAATTCAGATAAATTGCGAGTCGCCAGGCGTCCGCCATTTACGCGCGCTATGGCAGCGATCATGCCATCCGCCGTCGACATCGGCCGCCCTTGTCGTTTCGCGACTCCTATGATCTCTCCATAAACCAACGCAGCCTCTTCGGTGAGGCCGAAAAGCCGATCGGCAAACCGGCGGCGCCATTCGGACAATCGTTGCGCCAGCCGTGCCGCACGTTGATCCGGTAAGATCTTCTGAATACCGAAGGCGATTTCGCCGATAACCGCGGTTGAGAGCGCAACCTCCGCATCATACCGACCAAGCCACGAGATCACAGCCGCATCAGGCAGCTTTCGGAACGCTTCCGAGACGACATTGGTATCGAGAAATATCACAGATCTATTCCGTGATTAGCTTGCCGTCCTTCGCGGATGACGGCCTCCAGATCGATATCCTCGCCATCGCTCATAGCCATACGAGCATAAAAAGACGATGCGGGTTCACGGCCGGCCTCGCGAATTTCGTAGGATTCCAGCGCGCGTTCGACGATATCGGCAATGGTGCGGTTCTCGCGCCGGGCAAGCCGATGAGCGAGGTCCCGTGCCTTGGCGCTACGAACAGATAGTTGAGGTTCAGCCATATTGGTCTCCTATCCCACCAATATAAGCCCCCTCTTATCTAGCCATCAAGATGGCATCCGATGGCTAGATGGCAACACCTAATTGATGTGTCATGCCGGCTCGAACAACGGCTCGATCACCATTTCCGGCACAAGAACGAGGCCCTTGTCGGTGATGCGGATTTCCGGAATGACGGAAAGGGGGATGAGGTTGAAGCCCATATAGGCGATGGTGCAGCCGGCCTTCTCCCATTCGACCTTCAGCGCCTTCACCTCTTCCGCAACCTCATGCACGCGCTTGTCGGAGAGCAGCCCGGCGATCGGCAGCGGCACCATCGCCGTTACCTTGCCGTCCATGACGACGCAGACGCCGCCCTGCACGGCCTCGATCGCATCGAGAGCGACCTTCATATCCGCCTCGTTGGTGCCGGCGATGATGATATTGTGGCTGTCATGGCCGACGGAGGAGGCAACCGCCCCCTTCTTCAGGCCAAAGCTGTTCAGGAGACCATGGGCCACGTTGCCCGAGGACTTGCCGTGACGCTCGACCACCGTGACGAAGCAGAGCCCGTGACGGTCGAAATGCGTCTGCCAGTCGTTTGCCGGCTCGAGCTCGACCGTGACATGCCCGAGCGTGATGCCCGGCAACTCGGTCTTGATCGTGTGGGCGATCACCGCTCCGGTCGGCAGCTCCGGCGTCAGCTTCAGCGCCTTCGGCAGCTTCACCGTGTGATAGGCCGCTTCCGGATAGCGGTAGGGATTGGACAGCGCCGCATCAAGAACCGGGGTGATCTTGCGGTCTTCGACCACCAGCTCCCCGCCATACCAGGTGCTGACCGGCTTCAGGTCATCGGTCAACAGCACCAGATCGGCGCGGCGGCCGCCGCCGAGACCGCCGATTTCGCTTTCCATGCCGAAGCGGGTCGCGCCGTGCAGGGAGCCCATCGCCCAGGCCTGCTCTGGCGTCATGCCGGCCTTGACGGCCTCTCGCGTTACCCAATCGAGACCGAAGAGCAGAAGGTCTTCGGCATCGCGGTCGTCGGTGCAGACGGCGATGCGCTTATGCGACGCGCCGAGCTCGGTGATGGTCTTGATGGCATGCGGCAGGCTGTGCCAGGGCGTTGTCGGCGGACCGCCGCGCAGGAACAGCCAGATGCCGGCCTCCAGCAGGTCGTCGGCGATTTCCCGGTCGATGGCTTCGTGCGTATCCGTCACGCCGGATGCCGCATAGGCGGCGACGAATTCGCGGCCATAGACATGACCCGAGACCGGCCGTCCTCGCTCGAGCGCCGCCGCCAGGATCGCATGGCTGCGCTCGTCGCCCATCGCCACCTGCACGAAATCCATCTTTTCGCCGAGCGCCAAGGCTTCCGGCCATTTGTCGAAGAGATCGGCGATCTTTTGCGGTGTCAGATCGCCGCCCGCCGTCTCCAGCTGCGGCGAGGTCGCAGGCACCGTGCTCGGCACCGTCAGGAAGATCGACAGGGGCGCATGGCGTGCATCCTCCAGCATCGCCTCGACACCGGCGACATCCATCACATTGCCGATCTCATGGCTGTCGCAGAAGATGGTCGTCGTCCCGTTCAAGAGAGCGGCCTCGGCATAGGCGCAGGCCGTCACCATGCTGGACTCGATATGGATATGCGGATCGACCAGGCCGGGCGCGATGATCCCTCCCCTGGCGTCATAGAGCTTGGCGCCGCTGCCCCGGTAACTGCCGGCCGGCTTGACGGCGGCGATACGGCCGCCCGCAACCCAGATTTCCTTGTCAGGCAGGATGCGCTCCGAATAGGTCGACAATACGCGCGTACCCTCGATCACCAGATCGGGCTCGCGGCGGGCCGAGGCAACATCGGCAAGCGTACGCGTCATGGTCGAAAGCGGCTTGACGGAAAAACGTGTGAGCGTCATCGGATATCCAATTCGAGATCAGTGATAATCGGGTATGCCCGGCATGGTGCGGAAGCCTTCGATGGCACGGAAACGCCGCACCCAACGGCGCAGGGCCGGATAGTCGTCGTGATCGATACCATAGTCGCGGCTGAGCGCGAAGGATGGAAACAACGTCAGATCCGCAAGCGTCGGGCCGTCGCCGACGAACCATTCGCGGCCATCGAACTGGCGCAGCGTCATGTGGTCGTCCATGATGCGGAAGGCCTTGCGCGCGCCGACATAAAGGGCTGTTTCATCGCCCGGCGTATCGAACAGGGATTTCAGCCGTGCGGCCACGGCGGCCGCAAGTGCTGTCGCCGAAAAATGCAGCCACGTCACAGTCGCGCCGAAGGCGGGCGCATCCTCCGGCAGCCAGAGGCGCGAGGGATCGTAGGCCTTGGCGAGATAGGCAAGGATAGCCTCAGTGCCATGCAGCACGAGGTCGCCGTCGCTCAGGACAGGCATCGTTCCCAGGGGATTGAGCGCCAGCATGGCCGGCTTCGTCTCTTCGTGCCCGGGAAACATATCGACGGCGACCGTCGTATAGGTGAGCTTCAGCATCGAAAGCAGCAGGCGGACGCGATAGCTTCCCTCGTCCATCTCGTAATTATAGAGCGTGATGCCGGCCATCAGGCGACCTCCGCTTTCTGCTCGAGGTCGAAACGCAACCTCTCGGCCCAGACAGCATAGTGCTTCTGCTTGGCGCCGGCATGCACGGCAGGCGCACCGGCAATAACGATATGCAGGGCGGTCTTGTTCGGCGAGATGTTTTGCAGCGCCACCAGTAAGCGATCATCGCCCACCTCGAGCAGGCCGAGATTGGCGCCCAGGTCGCTGAAGCCGCTCCTGGGCAATGCAGCAGCGACATCGTCCGGGCAGCGTTCGATATAGAGGCTGCGCACCGGGGTCACCTCGGTTACGCCGTCGATGTCAGGCAGCGCAGCCTCCCGCGCGGCCGTCGCCCAGACGATCCCGTATTTCTCCTCGGCCGCATAGGTCGGCACCTTGATGGTCTGCGGCACATCAAGGGTCGGATGCGCCGGGATATAACGACATTGCCCGGCGGTATCGTACTGCCAGCCGTGATAGAGGCAGGCGATGTGATCGCCGCGAACGAAACCGAAGCTCATGCGCATACCGCGATGCGGACAGCGATCCTCCCAGACATGAGCCTTGCCGCTATTGTCGCGCCAGACGACGATCTCGCTGCCATCGACCACGGCGCCGGCCGAGGTTCCAGCCTCGATCGACGCCGAAAGCGCCACCGGCACCCATCCTGCTTCCAGTTTCATAAGCCACTCCGCTCGATATCGAGAATAACGCAATCGTAGGGCCCGAGGCTGCAGGCCATTTCGAATGCGTCGACAAGATCATTCTGGCCCCTTACGGCAAGCGTCGCGGATCGCGCATCGCAGGCCCCGACCTCGATGTCCAGATCCAGCCGGCGCGCACGATGCCGGGCAAACTCGACGAAACTGTCGCACACCATCCGCCCCCGAAAGACAAAACGCGCCGCCTCGATCATGCCGCAGACAGTCCGCTCGTTCTATCCATGCCCACATTACGCATCAAAAATGCCCACTTTGCATAAAAAATAAACATGCTTCAGTTTTAGGCATTCTAGCCGCGCTGCCTTTTGAAATTCAAGAGGCTTTGCGGAGCGGATCGATATCGACCAACAGACATCGGACAGATCACCGCGCGGCAACTGGCATAATTGTTGCGTCGATTACACCCGGGCGCCGTTGCGCACCTAATCAAAAGAGGGGTCCCATGATCGACTTGCGTTCGCTTTCCCGTCGCGGATTTTTAAATATGAGCGCCGCTGGTGCGGCGTCCTTGATGCTGCCTGCAGGCCTTGCCGGCCAGGCCTATGCCGCAGCCTCTTTCCCGGCGATCAAGGAAGAAGATGCGGTCGTCGGCTTCGGTCATGTCGGCCCGATTTCGGACGAAGGCTGGACTTGGGCGCATCACCAGGGCCTGCTCGCGGTAAAGGCGGCCTATCCGAAGCTGAAAAAGATCCTCGAAGTCGAAAACATCCCCTACTCCGCCGATGCGACCCGCACCTATCGTCAGTTCGTCAACGAAGGCGCCAACATCATTTTCGATACCTCCTCGAACGGCGACTTCCTGCATGCCGTCGTCAAGCAGGCACCCGCCGTCGCCTTCCTCGAATGCGACGGCCGCGTCGATATGGATAATCTCGGCTGGTACTATCTGGCCCATTGGTATCCGACCTACGTCATCGGCGTTGCCGCCGGTCATCTGTCGAAGTCCGGCAAGCTCGGCTATGTCGCCTCCTTCCCGGTCGCCTCGGTGTTTGCCTCGACCAACGCCTTTCTGATGGGCGCGCGCTCGGTCAATCCGAATGCGACGCTGCAGACCATAGCCATCAATTCCTGGTTTGATCCGCAGGCGGCAACGCAGGCCGGCACGGCGCTGATCGACAATGGCTGCGATTTCCTCTTCGGCATCATGGACGAAGCCGGCTATCTGCAGGTCGCCGAAAAACGCGGCGTCTGGGCGGCCATGTGGAACACCGACATCCGCCGCTACGGCCCGAACTCCTACGTCTCGTCCGTCCTCATCGATTTCAGCAAGTATTATGTCGATCAGGTCGGCAAGCGGCTAGCCGGCACCTGGACTCCGACCAATACGCTCTTTGCCATGGGTTCCGGCGTCGACCGCGACAAATGGGGCGAAAAGGTTCCGGCCGATGTTGCCGCTGCTGCCGATGCGGTGCGTGACAAGATCGTCGGCGGCTGGTCGCCCTTTGCCGGTGAAATCAAGGATTCGACCGGCAAGGTCCGCATCGCCGCCGGGCAGACGATGACCGATAACGACCTCTATAATTGGGATTGGTCCGTCGAGGGCGTTACCGGGCTCAGCGTCTGAACAAGCCAATTGCGAATTACGCCTCGGCCGATCTGCGGCCGAGGCCTATCCCATGACTGTCTGGTATGCATTTGATGACCGAAACAGCGACACCCTTTTCCGCTCCCGCGGGCACACCGCCACTGGTCCAGCTCAAGGGCATCGCCAAGTATTTTCCAGGCGTCATCGCCAACGAGAATGTCGATCTCGAGGTTTTACCCGGCGAGATCCATGCGCTGCTTGGCGAAAACGGCGCCGGCAAATCGACGCTGATGAACATCCTCACCGGCATCTATCAGCCCGACGCCGGCGAGATCATCATCGATGGCTATGCCAAGCATTTTGCGACGCCCCTTCAGGCGATCGCCGCCGGCATCGGCATGGTGCATCAGCATTTCAAGCTGGTGCAGGCCTTCACCGTCGCCGAGAACATCCATCTCGGCTGGTCGGAGACGCCGCGGCGCGCCTCCGCACAGGTGCTGGAAGCGCGCACGGCATCCCTCGCGGAAAAATTCAATCTTCAAACCCGCCCCGGCGCGCGCATCAGCGATCTTTCGACGGGTGAGCAGCAGCGTGTCGAGATCCTGAGAGTGCTCGCGCGTCAGGCGCGTGTTCTCATTCTCGACGAGCCGACCGCCGTGCTGACGCCGGCAGAAGCCCGCGAACTCTTCAGGGCACTGCGCGAATTCGTCTCCCATGGCAACGCCATCATCTTCATCAGCCACAAGCTTGATGAGGTCATGGAGATTTCCGATCGCATCAGCGTTCTGCGCGGCGGACGCAAGGTCGCGACCGAAAGGACGGCCGATTGCAATGCCCGCATGCTTGCCAAGCTGATGGTCGGCCGCGATATCGTGCTTGCCGACATGCGCCAGCGCGCCGCCGGCGCCGCGCCGATCTCTGCGAAACCCGTGCTGAGCCTGGAAAGCGTATCTGCACAGAATGACGCCGGTACCGAGGCGCTGCATGATGTTTCGCTTGCGGTTCATGCCGGGGAAATCCTCGGCATTGCCGGTGTCGCCGGAAACGGCCAGCGCGAATTGAGCCAGGTGCTATCAGGCATGCGGCAGATCGGCAACGGGCGCATCCTTATCGATGGGCGTCCAGTCGAGCACAGCAATGCGGCTGTTTTCGCTGACAATGGCATCGGCCATATACCGGAAGACAGGCTGCATAGCGGCCTTGCCCCTGCGCTCAGCATAACCGTCAACGCCGTGATGCGCGAGTACAAGAAGTCGCCGGTATCAGCCGGCGCGGTCTATCGTCCGGGCGGAGCGACCGCACTTGCCAAGGAGATTGCGGCGGCTGCGGATGTGACCATTCCCGACTTCAACATGCCGGTCCGCAATCTTTCCGGCGGCAACCAGCAGCGCCTCGTCGCCCGACGTGAGATGCGTATCGCCAACAAGGTTCTGATCGCTGCCTATCCAAGCCGCGGCCTCGACGTCGGCGCCATCAACACGATGCTGCGCTACATCGTGGAGCTACGCGATGCCGGCGCAGGGATCGTGCTGATCTCGGAGGAACTGGAAGAACTCCTCAATCTCTCCGACCGCATCGCCGTGCTCTACGAAGGCAGGATCATGGGAATAGTCGACAACGACAGGACCGACATCGACCAGATCGGCCTGCTGATGGGTGGACGCGCCCTTGCGCGCGAGGTTGCCTGACATGAGCATGTCCTGGCGTCTTCACCGCCTACCCTCCGCCTCGCCCGCCAAGGCATTTGCCGCCCGCATCGTCGCTATCCTGCTGGCGCTCGTGTTTGCCGGGCTGGTTTTGGCGGTCACCGGCGCAAAGCCGCTCGAGCTGGCTTCCGAGGTGATCGATTCGAGCCTCGGCTCCAGTTTCGGCCTTCAGGATCTCGGTGTTCTGCTGGTCCCTCTCATCCTGACGGGACTGTCCGTCGCCGTCGGCCAGCAAATTGGCATCTGGAATATCGGTGCCGAAGGTCAGTTCTATGCCGGTGCATTCGGTGCTGCCGTGGTCGGCCTCTTCGTGCCCGGCCCGCCTGTCGTGATCCTGCCGTTGATGTTTCTTGGCGGCCTCCTCGGCGGCCTTGTCTGGATCCTTATCCCGACGCTGGCGCGCGCCTATGCCGGCGTCAATGAGCTGATCACTACGCTGCTGCTCAATTTCGTCGCTGTGCTTCTGGTGTTCTACGTCTCGACCAGCGCCTGGCGCGACCGCACGGCGAATTCGGCAACCGGGCGATTGTCGGCCGAAATACCGGAGCTTTGGGGCTCCATCCATTGGGGCTTTCCTGTCGCCATCCTTGCCGCCATCATCGTCGCCGGCCTGCTGGCTTTCTCGCGCTGGGGCTACGAAGTGCGCCTCGTCGGCTCCAACCCGGCTGCGGCCCATTATGCCGGCATACCGGCGCGGCGCCACCTGATCACGGTCATGCTTCTGTCCGGTGCCATAGCGGGGCTTGCCGGCATGCTGGAGATCGCCGGCACGGTGCATCGCCTGCAGGGCGGTATTTCCAACAATTACGGCTATCTCGGCATCATGGTCGCGGTGCTGGCGCGCAACTCCGCCATTGGCGTTATCTTTTCAGCGGCGTTGATGGCCTTCATCCTGAATTCCGGCATCGTCCTGCAAACCCAGGGGCTGACGACGTCGGCGGTGCTCGCGATCACCGGGCTCATCCTGTTCCTGACGGCGATCGGCGATGAGCTCGCCCATTATCACATCGCCCGCGACAAGGCTTGAAAGGACAAGAGACCATGGATCTTCTCACCGGCCTCCTGACCACAGCCTTTCTCGCAGGCGGCGTGCTGGCGCTGGCTGCTCTCGGCGAAGTGCTGGCCGAACGGGTCGGCGTCGTCAATCTCGGCGTCGAGGGACTGATGGCAATGGGGGCGCTGACGGGCGTTGCCGCAACGACGATCTATCCCTCGCCGACGCTCGGTTTTCTCGCGGCCTTGATCGTCGGCGCATTCTTCGGCGCGATCTTCGCCGTAGCCACCGTTCTCCTGCGTGCCAACCAGGTGCTATGCGGCCTGGCGCTGACTTTGATGGGCAACGGCATTGCCTCCAGCATCGGCCGCGCCTATTCTGGCATGCCGGTGCGCGCCACCTTTTCCGGTATCGAAATCCCGCTCCTCAGCGATCTTCCTATCCTCGGCAAGGCCTTCTTCTCGCAGAACATCCTCGTCTATCTGATCTATATCATCCTGCCGGTAGCGCTGAGCTACCTCATGTTCCGCACCCGCCACGGCCTCAATCTGCGCGCCGTCGGCGAAAATCCGGCGGCGGCGGACGCGGCCGGCATTTCGGTCAACCTCATCCGCTGCGCCTACGTCATGGCCGGCTCAGCCCTTGCCGCCGGCGCGGGTGCCTACCTGACGCTTGCTTTCGTGCCGTCCTGGTCCGACGGGGTGGTCGCCGGTCGCGGCTGGATCGCGGTGGCGCTGGTGATCTTTGCCGGCTACCGGCCGATCCCGGCCGTTCTGTCGGGCTTGCTGTTCGGCCTCATCACCGCGCTCGGCTTCGTCGGCCAGGCGCGCGGCTGGCCGATCGCACCCGCCTTCCTGTCCATGTTGCCCTATCTCGGCACGATGGCCTTCATCATCGTGCCGGTTCTGGCATGGCAGCGCATGCGCCGTATCATGGCCGCCCCGGCCGCCATCGGCCTGCCCTATTATCGCGATGTCCGCTAAGGTGCATCGACGGACAAGAAAAAGGAGCCTCGCATGAGCCAATGTTTGGACAAGGCAGCCCTCGATCAATGGTATGCGCTGGAAACGGAAAACGAGATTCCCTTCGGAACCTCGGTGAACCGTCTTCTCGGCACCGACCTTACCGTGACGCGATCGAATGACGGGACACTGGTCGTAAATGCCGAGGGACGCGCCGAGCCATTGCCGCTGATCCACCGCTTCGGCCTCGTCTGGACGACGCTCGGCACGCCGGCCGGCGGGTTGTTCGACTTGCCCGAAGCCGATGAGCCGGATCGCCGCGTGGTCAATTGCGGCACGGTGGCGGTGCGGGCCTCGGGGCTCCGGATCGTGGAAAATTTCCTCGACCTGGCGCATTTCCCCTTCGTGCACACCGATATTCTCGGCGCCGAGCCGCACACCGAAGTGGCGCAGTACAATGTCGAGATCCGCCGCGACGTCGACGAGGTCTGGGCGACCAATTGCCAGTTCTTCCAGCCGCAGGCGGCACTTTCGGCCAGCGAAGGCATCATGACGGATTATATCTATCGGGTGATGACGCCGTTTGCGACGCTGCTCTACAAGACCTGCCCGAACGCCGCCAATCGTTGGGACGTCATCTGCCTTTTCGTGCAGCCGCTGGATCCGGATCGTTGCCGCGCCCATCCGGTCATGTTCCTGATCGACGACGTCTCGACGACGACGGAACTGGTACATTTCCAGCAACTTATCTTCCTGCAGGACCGCATCATTCTTGAAAACCAGCGCCCGGTGCTGCTACCGCTGGAGCCGCGGGCGGAAATCCCGACTCGCGCCGACGCCACGTCGATCGCCTATCGGCGCTGGCTGAAGGAAAAGGGCATTACCTACGGCACCACCATGATGGCTGCCTGAAATAGAGAACAGCGATGGATTTGCGTGGCAAGACCCTGAGCGCATCGGGCTTTCATTCACCCGTGCGCGGCAAGATCGACATTCTGGATGATGTGCTGATCGAGATCGATGTAGCCGGCGCGATCAAAGCGATCCATCGTTACGGTGACCCCAACTATCGGACCATTCGCGACGCCCGCGAAGCCACCGGTGAATTGGTGACGCTGCCGAACGGCTCCTATCTTCTGCCAGGTTTCGTCGACCTGCATGTGCATGCGCCGCAATACCCGCAGCTTGGCGACGCGCTTGACGTTCCGCTGGAAGCCTGGCTGCAGAAACACACGTTCCCGCTGGAGGCACGCTATGAGGACCTTGTCTTCGCACGCCATGTCTATGGCCTGCTGGTCGACGACCTCCTTGCCAACGGCACGACGACGGCGTTGTATTTCGCCACCATACACCAGCAGGCGACCCGGGCGCTGGTCGATATCTGCCTCGAAAGGGGCCAGCGCGCCCTGATCGGCAAGGTGGCCATGGACAATCCGCAGGAATGCCCCGACTACTATCGCGACGCCTCGAGCGATGCGGCGCTGGAAGGCACTCGCGCACTCATCGATTATGTGCGCGGCCATCCCGACAATGGCGAAAGCCGCGTCCTGCCTGTGGTAACGCCGCGCTTCATTCCCTCCTGCACGGATGCAACGCTCGAAGGGCTCGGCGCGATTGCCCGGGAATGCGGCTGCCATGTGCAGACCCATTGTTCGGAGAGCGATTGGGAGCATGGCTACGTGCTTACCCGGCACGGCATGACGGATACCGAGAGCCTGGACCGCTTCGGCCTGCTTCGGCGCGGCACGGTATTGGCGCATGCGAACTTCCTGACCGCTGGGGATATGGAGACGATCAAGGCGCGCGAAGCAGCCGTTGCGCATTGTCCGCTTTCGAACGCCTATTTTGCCAATGCGGTCTTTCCGTTGCGGGCGGCGCTGGAAAAGGGCCTGCATGTCGGCCTCGGCACGGATATTTCCGGCGGGCCCAGCGCGTCGATGCTGGAGAATGCCCGCGGCGCGATCCTCGTCTCGAGGATGCTGCAAAGCGGTGTCGATCCGAACGTGCCGGCCGAAAGCCGCTCCACATTCGGACCGGCGCAGATCGATTTTCGCGATGCCTTTCATATCGCAACGGCCGGCGGCGGCGCGGCACTCGATCTGCCGGTCGGGCAGTTTACGCCCGGCTATCAGTTCGATGCCATCGTCATCGACACCGCCCACGAGAAGGGCACGGTGCGGCTGTTCGAGGATCGCGATGCCGGAGAAGGCATCCTGCAGAAGATCATTTACACCGCCTCGCGGCCGAATATTGCGGCCACCTGGGTCGGCGGCCGCAGCGTCTAGCCCGGTTTGCGCGCAGCCTTGCTCAAGCAGCCTTGCTGATGCGCACCGGAATGGACTTGTAGGAAGGCGTGCCGCTTTCCTTGTCCTGATAGTCAAGCGGGATCAGGCAATTGGCTTCCGGATAATAGGCAGCGACGGAACCCTCCGAGATATCGTAGGAAATCGCCGTCAGCTTTAACAGCCGCTTGCCGCCGGAAGGCAGCGCCGTCTCGATCTCGACGAGATCGCCATGCTCCAATCCCTTGGCCTCAAGGTCCTTGTCGTTCATGAACAGGACATCACGACGGCCGAACACGCCGCGATAACGGTCGTCGAGGCCGTAGATCGTGGTGTTGTACTGATCATGGCTGCGGATCGTCGCGAGCTTGAGGATACTTGAATCCGAAAGCGAGATGTCCTCATTAAGGCCGGAAAACAGCTTGAACTCGGCCTTGCCGGAAGGCGTCTTCCAGACGCGCTCCGTCGCCGGGAGCGGCAGGCGAAAGCCGCCGGGCACGCGGATGCGCTCATTGTAACGGGCGAAATCAGGATAAACGATTTCGATCTTGTCGCGGATCAGGTCATAGTCGGTGACCAGTTCCATCCACGCGACCTTGCTTTCCGGCAAGGTAGCCTGCGCCATGGCCGCAACGATGGCTGGCTCTGAACGTAGCTCCCCCGATGCCGGCTTCAGCCTGCCGCGCGAGGCATGCACCATCGACATCGAGTCCTCGATGGTCACCGATTGCGGGCCGGCGGCCTGAACGTCCTCTTCGGTGCGGCCAAGCACTGGCAGCAGGAAGGATTCCTTGCCGATCAGAAGATTGGAACGGTTAAGCTTGGTGTTCATGTGAACAGCAAGGTCCAGCCTGCGCATACCCTCGGCGCACATCTCGGGATCCGGAAGCGCGATCGAAAAATTGCCGCCGAGGCTGAGCAGCACCTTCGAGCGACCTTCGGCCATCGCCTGCATGGCGGCAACCGCATCATGGCCGTGATGGGCCGGGGACTTGAAACCGAAGGCGCGCTCGATGCCCTCAATCAGCGCGGCATCCGGCTTCTCGGTGATCCCGACGGTACGATTGCCCTGCACGTTGGAGTGTCCGCGCAGCGGGCAGATGCCGGCGCCAGGTTTACCGAAATTGCCGCGCAGCAGCAGAAGATTGGCGATCTGCTGCACATTCGCAGTGCCCTTGGCATGCTGGGTGATACCCATGCCGTAGGCGACGATCGTTGCCTTGGATTTGGCATAGGCGGCGGCGACCTGCTCCAGATCGGCGCGGGAAAGACCCGATACGCGCTCTATATCAGCCCATTCCGTCTGCTTGATATCGGCAACCAGCGCGTCGAAACCGCTGGTATGCTCGGCAATGAACGCATGATCGAGCACGTCTTCCGAAGTCTCGGCAAGTGCCAGAACGCCCTTCATGATACCCTTGAGCGCAGCGGCATCGCCGCCGATCTTCACCTGGTAGTAGGAGGAGGCGATCCGGGTCGATCCGAAGGTTCCCATTTCGATCGGGCTCTGCGGGTCGGCGAAGCGCTCCAGCGCCCGCTCCTTCAGCGGATTGAACACGATGATCGGCACGCCGCGGCGCGAGCACTCGTGCAGTGTGCCCATCATGCGCGGATGGTTGGTGCCGGGATTGTGCCCCATCGAAATGATCAGGTCGCACTGATCAAAATCGTCGAGCGATACCGTGCCCTTGCCCATGCCGATCGATTGCGGCAGACCGACACTGGTGGCCTCATGGCACATGTTCGAGCAATCGGGGAAATTGTTGGTGCCGTATTCCCTCGCGAAGATCTGGAAGAGGAAAGCCGCCTCGTTGGAGGCGCGGCCCGACGTGTAGAATTCGACCATATCCGGATTGGGCATGCTGCGCATGACTTCGCCGATGCGGGTGAAGGCATCTTCCCAAGCAATCGGCTTATAAGTGTCGCTTGCGCGATCGTAGACCATCGGATGCGTCAGCCGACCGGAATTCTCCAGATCATAGTCGCTCCAAGTCAGGAGTTCGCTGACCGTATGCTCGGCGAAGAAATCCGGCGTCACGCGCTTGTTTGTCGCTTCCCAAGTGACTGCTTTCGCACCATTTTCGCAGAATTGGAAGGTGGAGGTATGCTCCTTGTCGGGCCATGCACAGCCGGGGCAATCGAAACCCGTCGGCTTGTTGGTGCGCAGGAGCAGGCCGGGCGCCTCGGTGACTTCCATCTGGTCACGGACCGCCTTGGCGGTGGCCTTGAGCGCTCCCCAGCCGCCGGCCGGGCTGTTGTAGGCACGGATCCCAGGGACTTCACGCTTATGCGCCATTGCACGCTCCTTTGGTTATCCCGCGGCTTCCTCCCAAAGGTCGGGCCTTAACGAATAAGCGCGAGCCAAGAGGGAGTAAAGTCCAATCAGTGGGCACTCGATCAGACAAGCGCGGCGCGATGCGACGATGGCATGCCTCCGGCATTCGAGATCGGCATCTGAGGTCAGCAAGAAACTCAATTCTTGAACACCAGGCAAGTGCCGCCCTGTTGCCGGACCTGCGTGCAAACGGCATCCGCCTCGGCACGCGTCTGCCTGCCGATACGCGCGGCAAAGCGGATGCGCCGGCCGAAATCCGCATTACGCTGACGCACGATCAGCGGCTTTTCCGCGTTCAAGGGAGACTGCAACTTTCGGACATTTGTCGCGAAAAGGTTGCGGGCGGCATTAACCTGGAAATGCTCTGCCAATTGAGCGCCCCAGGGTGCCCATGGCCGCTCTTGCTCCAAGGCGACCTGCTTCAGCCGCCGACTTCCAGCAAGGGCAACACAGGATTGAACAAAGGGCTTGCCCTTGTCCAAGTCCGGCGCGGCGACGTCGGGCGGTCCATCGCGCCACTCCTCGACCGTATGCGCGGTGATCGCGCTCACATAGCTGCGCGTCTCATAGGGAAGATCGCCGGAATTCAGAAAATTCGCCAGGCCCGCCTCGCCGGCATTGTAGGCGGCGGCGGCCAGCCCGAGATTGCCGAACCGGTTGCGCAATTCGTCGAGATAGGAAGCTGCCTTGCCCAGCGCTTCGAGCGCATCATAGCTGTCGCGGACGCCGCGAAGCTTTGCCGTCCCAGGCATGAACTGGGCAATGCCTTGAGCGCCTTTCGGGCTGACGGCATCCGGCCGAAACGTGCTCTCGCGCCAGACCAGCCGAGCCAGATAATCCGGCGGCAGACGGTTGATGCGGGCGAAGTAATCGATAGCCGCACAGAGATCCCTGTTATAACTTTCCTTGCGAATGCAGAGCGTCTCGCCCGTGCGCGTGATCATCGGGCCGGAGACGCAGGCCGGTGGCGCAACGCTCCATTCCGGCTGCGCGCTCGCAGGGCGAAGGGCCGAAGCCACGACGACACATATAATGGCAAAGGCGACCACGCCGCCGACAAAGCCTGCTCGATGCTGCCTGCCTGCCATCCGTGCGATATCCGTCCAAGCCAGTTCGATCGCATAATTGCGATCTCTTCATAGCATCGATGGGCTGCAGCGAAAACCTTTGACGGCGTGATGTTGCTGCCGGCGATTATCCGGCGAGACGTCCGCCGCGCATGGGCTCCGGCGCACCCGTCGTGCCGGGGAAGCTGATCGGCAAGCCGCGCAGCACACGCACGGCCAGAAATGCAAAACATTCCGCTTCAACGGCATCGCCACGCCACCCGAGGTCTTCGGCAAAGATCGGCTCTACACCGGCGCGGCTTTGCATCATCGACATGATCGTCGGATTGTGACGGCCGCCGCCACTGACGACAACCTTCTTCGGCCGGCGCGGCAACAGATCGAGCGCCTTGCCCACGGCGCCCGCCGTGAAGGCCGAAAGCGTTGCAGCACCATCTTCAGGGCTGAGCCCATCCGCCATCGAAGCACCGAAATCGAAACGATCCAGCGACTTCGGATAGGGTTTGCTGAGATAGGGGTGCTGCAGCAACTTCTCGAGCCGCGCCTCGTCCACTTTGCCAGCCCGACCGAGCGCGCCGTCGCGGTCCATCTCGCCGAGACCATGGGACTTGATGAAATCATTGAGCGGTGCATTGGCAGGGCCGGTGTCGAAGGCGACGAAATTGCCCTCGCCGTCCCACCACGTGATATTGGCGACGCCGCCAAGATTGAGGATAGCGGTCTCGCCAGCCGCGCCCGCGCCGCGCAGCAAGGCGGTGTGGTAGACGGCGGCAAGCGGCGCACCCTGGCCACCGGCGCGCATATCGGCCGAGCGGAAATCATAGGCGACCTTGGTGCCGAGGATGGACCGCATCAACTCGCCATCGCCGAGCTGGCGCGTCTGCCCCAGCCGATCTTTCTGTGGTGCCCGATGCAGCACGGTCTGGCCGTGGAACCCGACAACGCCGATGTCTGCCATGGTCATGCCGTTGCTCTCGACCAATTGCCTGACAGCCTCCGACTGCGCCCGCGTCAGGGCCTCTTCCGCCTCCTTGAAGATCGCCGGCTCGGGGCCGTCGAAATTCCATGCCCGCGCTTGCCGCAGCGTCTCCTCCAGAAGCGTCCGGATCCAGTCGGGATAGGGAGCCAGAACATAGGGGCCGAATTCCTCGATCCGCTCGCCATCCGTCTTCAGCATGGCAACATCGATATTGCCGTCGAGAACGGTTCCGGTCATCAGACCGACTGCCCATATTGGTTCCATGATCAGGCTCCTAAGCTGCGTTGACGCGATCGCCGACAGTTTGACGAAGCGTCAGGATGCCACTGTCGAAATGGCGTGTCGGATGAATGCGGTTGGTGAGCAAGGTCCAGGCCCTGCCCTTGTCGAAATCGATCCAGAGGCCGGTGCCGGTGAACCCTGTGTGGCCGATCGTCTCCGGCGAGCACAGCGTCCCACCGGACCAACCGTCATGGGCGCGCTCCCAGCCATGCGTGCGTGTGGCCGAAAGCGGTGCGCGCATCAATGCGATCGAGCGGGCTGATGCGCCGCTGCCATCGAGCAAGCCCCCGGCAAAATCGAGGATTGCCGCTGCCGTTCCGAATAGCCCGGCATGGCCCGCACCCCGAAGAGCGGAGCAATTATCGTCATGGACTTCGCCCGACAAGACGCGATGACGCCACGTGCAGTCTTCCGTCGCGGCCGCCTGATCGGGCTCGGCGGAAAAGGCAAAGCCCCGCCCCGGGTCCATGGCGCGGATCGTCTGGCCGGTCAGGCGTTCGAGCGCGAAGCCGAGAAGAATGAAATTGATATCGGAATAGACGGGTGGGCCGGCCCGCCATTCGCGCTGCAGGATGAAAGCGCGCAATAGGTCCGGATCGTGGCCGTAGGTATAGATCGGCTCGACCGCCGGAAAAGGCGTCTGATGACCGAGGCATTGGCGAAAGGTCACCTTTCGCTCCCATGCCTCGGCGCTGTACTGACGCAGATCGGGCAGAAGTGTCGTCAGCGGCGCATCGAGATCGATGGTGCCGGCCTCCGCCAGCGCCAGGATGCGCGATGTGGTGAAAATGACCTTGGTGAGCGATGCGAGATCGAACCATGTATCGACCAGCATGGGCCTGACGCTCGGGACCTTCTGCGCCGAACCGACGGCACGTACCAGCCGGTTGCCGTCGAGATCGACCATGCCCAGAACGCCGCCCGGAATGCGCGTTGACGCGACGGCCTGTTCGAGCGGCGAAAAGGCCCGATCGAAACGCTCCTCAAACTGCATACCCTCTCCCGTCATATCTCGCCTTCCCGCCGGCTTGCTTCAGGCTTCCGCCAGAGCGATGTGATCCGGCGCGAACCGGCGCCATTCCGGTGTTGCCGGCTCGAAACCGAGAGGACGCACCAGCGAAGGAACCTGACGCGTGTCGAGCGCGAAATTCTCCTTTCGCCGCGCGACCGTCGGGACTGCCGAGATCAACCGCCTGGTATAGGAATGCTTTGGCTGCGACAAGATCGAGGCCGCATCGCCGATCTCGACGATCTGGCCGGCATAGAGCACGGCGATGCGATGGGCGATCCGCTCCACCACTGCCATGTCATGCGAGATGAACAGATAGGCGAGCCCATATTCGCGCTGGAGCTCTATCAACAGGTTCAAGACCTGCGCCTGAACGGAGACGTCGAGTGCGGAAACCGCCTCGTCGAGCACCAGCACGGACGGGTTCAGCATCAGAGCGCGCGCGATGCACAGTCTCTGGCGCTGGCCACCGGAAAACTCGTGCGGGTAGCGTTCAAGGGCATTTTCCGGCAAACCGACACGCTTCAGCAGCATGACCATCCGCTCCCGCGTGCCTCCCGACAGACGGCCACCGGCCGCGATCACCGGTTCGGCGAGAATGCTGTCGACCCGAAGTCTCGGGTTGAGCGAGGCGTAAGGATTCTGGAAGACCATCTGCACCGCGCTCGTGCGGTCGGCAGCCTTGCCGCCACTAGTCGTGAACGTGCCGCGCGTCGACTTGACCAATCCAAGGACCGCCCGCGCGGTCGTGGATTTGCCGGAGCCGCTCTCGCCGACGATCGCCAGCGTCTCGCCCGGCATCAGATCGAAGCCGACCCCTTCCACGGCATGAACCGCGCCGGTCGCACGACGCAGGAAGCTGCTCGACACCGCGAAACGGACGGTCAAGCCATCGACCTTCAGCGCCGGTTTGGTCTGAGATTCATCGCGCTGAAAATCCGTGCGCGCGGCACTCCCGGCAGCGAAATGCGGAACCGAATGCAGCAGATGCTGTGTATAGGGATGGATGGGATTATCGAGGATCTGGTTAAGTTCGCCCTGCTCGACCGCCTCTCCGGCCTGCATAACCATGACCTTGTCGGCAATGCCGGCGACGAGGCCGATATCGTGGGTGATGAAGATCATCGACATGCCGGTCTCGCGCTTCAGCTCGGCGAGCAACGCCATGATCTGCGCCTGCACGGTCACGTCGAGCGCGGTCGTCGGCTCGTCGGCGATCAGCAGGCGCGGATTGCAGGCAAGTGCCGTCGCGATCATCACACGCTGAAGCATGCCGCCGGAAAGCTGGTTCGGACAATAGGTCAGGCGTCGCGCGGCATCGGGAATGCGCACACGATCCAAGGCATCCTTGGCGGCGGCCGTCGCTTGGCGGCCGGTCAGACCGCGATGCAGCCGAAACGATTCCTCGATCTGCGTGCCGATCGTCAGCACTGGATTAAGGGACGTCATCGGTTCCTGGAAGATCATGCCGATCTCGGCGCCGCGGATCTTCGTCAGCTGTGCCTCGCCGGCCGTGGTCAGGTCGAGAACGCTGTTATCCGCACGTTTCAGCCGGATCGAGCCGCCAGTAATGCGACCGCCGCCGAAATCGACGAGGCGATTGATCGAAAGCGCCGTGACGGATTTGCCCGACCCACTCTCACCGACGATCGCCAGCGTCTCGCCGGCTTCGAGCTCGAAGCTGACTCCGCGAACGATGGGATTTGCTTCCGGGTTGCGTCCGAAACCGACGCGCAGATCCGAGACCGACAGCAGTGGGCTCATACGGTGGACCTCCGCATTTTCGGATCGAGAATATCGCGCAGGGCATCGCCGAGCAGGTTGAAGCCGAGAATAGAGATCATAATGGTTATGCCGGGGAAGATCAGCAGCCAGGGCGCTGTTTCCATAAGGTTGCGGCTGTCACTCAGCATCAGCCCGAGCGAGGAGGCCGGCGGCTGCGTTCCCAAACCGAGAAAGCTCAGGCCCGCTTCGGTCAACAGCGACCAGGCGAGCGCCAGCGTCACCTGCACCGTCAGCGGCGCAACAAGATTGAGCAACAAATGCCGCGTCAGGATGTAAGACCTGCTGCTGCCGAAGGTGCGGGCGGCATCGACGAAGTCGCGTCCCTTCAAAGACAGCGCCGGACCGCGCACGACGCGGGTAAAGATAGGCGTGTAGACGATCGCGATCGCCGCGACGCTGGTCCAGGTGCCCGGCCCGACGATGGCGATAATCAGGAGCGCTAGAAGGATCGCCGGGAAGGCCAGAAGCACGTCCATCGTCCGCATAATCACGCCGTCCCAGCGCTTTCCGGACCAGGCTGCGGTCAAACCGAGCACGGTGCCGATCAGGCTTGCGGCGGCCACGGACAGGAAGGCGACGGTGAAGGATTCTCCGATGCCGTTCATCAGCCGGCTTGCGACATCGCGGCCGAAGAGATCGGTGCCCATCCAATAGGTGAGATTGGGGGCATGCAGGCGGTCGATCCGGTTCTGCATCAATGGATCGTGCGGGGTAAGCCCCAGCATGCCGAGAATGGCAAGCACGATATAGATGAGAACGATGATGCCGCCGATCCGGCCGCTCATATGTCCCAAAATGGCCTTGACGATCCGCATCAACCCTCTCCCAGACGGACGCGCGGATCGAGCGCGACATAGGCGAGATCGACGAGCAGGTTGACGATCATGAAGTTGAAGGCGATGAACAGCACGCTACCCTGCACCAGGGCATAATCGCGCTGCAGGATGGCGTCGAGCACCATGCGGCCGAGTCCGGGCAGAGCATAGATCTGCTCGACGAGAACCGCGCCGCCGAGAAGATAGCCGAACTCGACGCCACTGAGCGTCACCACCGGGATCAGCGCATTCGGCAACGCATGCCGCCAGATGACGCCACGCGCCGGCACGCCGCGACTGCGGGCCGTGCGGACATAATCATCACTCAGAACATCGAGCATGGCCGAGCGTACGACGCGCGTGACCGAGGCGGCGAAGGCGAAGCCAAGCGTCAATGCCGGCAGGATCATCTGGCCGAGATTGCCGAGCGGATCCTGCCAGATGGGCGTGAACTCCCCCATGGTCGGCAAGACACCGAAACCGGCCGACAAGGCATAGATCAGCAGAAGCCCGAGAACGAAATTCGGCGTCGATTGCCCGATCATGGCGACGATGCGCACGGCAAGATCGGAGAACCTCTCGTTTCGTGTCGCGGCAAAGACGCCCGCCGGCAGGCCGATGGCAAGCGCGATCACCATGGAGAGCAACGCAAGTTCGAGCGTCAGCGGGAAACGCTCGAGGATGATGTCGAGCACCGGCTTGCCGTAGGTGACGGAAATGCCGAGATTGCCCTGGAATATGCCCAGGAGCCAATGCCAATACTGAACAGGCCAGGACTGGTCGATGCCGAAATAGGTGGCAAGGGCCTGCCGCTGCTCCGGCGTCAGCAGGCCCGCATTGGTTCCGAGCATCGCCGTGATCGCGTCACCCGGCACCAGCCGGATGGCGACGAAGACGAGGATGGATACGCCCAGCATGATCAGCGGGAATGTCATGAGCCGGCGCGTCAGGTATCCCATGGCACTTCCTCTAAATCTCGACTGCCGTCACTTGATCGAGACTTTGGCGAGGCCGAACAGCGAGCCCGTCGGCGTCGGCACAAAGCCCTGAACATTCTTCTGTTCAGCCGTGTAGCCATAAGCCGTGTAGAGCCAGATCCAGGGCGAGACTTCGGCGATGTGCTTCTCGAATTCGGCAAAGATCGCTTTGCGCTTGGCCGGGTCGGTTTCGACGCGCCCCTTCTGCATCAGGCTATCGAGCGTGTCGTCGATGTAATTGGCGACCTTCTGCAGATTGCCGGTCTTCGTCCAGTACCGGTTGTACATGGAGTAAGGATCGGCGCTGCCGCCGTTGAGCGCGACCGCCATGTCGAAATTGCCCTTCAGCCAGGTATCGACATAGACGTTGAGCTCCATCACCTTGATATCGAGCTTGATGCCGATTTCGGCGAGCTGCGACTGGATGACCTGCGCTTCGGCTGTCGCCGTCGGCGGCTCGCCGGTGGCGGCGATCACGGTCGCGGAGAAGCCATTGGCAAAACCGGCATCGGCCATCAGCTTCTTTGCCTTCGCTACGTCGCGTGTATAGCAGAAAAGCTGGCCGGGATCGGTGGCGTAGAGCGGCATCGTCAGCGGCCCGGTCACCTTGCCCTCGCCGAGCGCGGCCGTATCCATCACGTCCTTGCGGTCGATGGCGCAAGAGATCGCCTGGCGCACCGCAAGCTGATCCATCGGCTTGCGGGAGGGATTGAGCTGCAGGACATTGTAGGAAAGCACCGGCGTGCGGGTGAGCTGCAGCTTCGGCTCCTTAGGCACCAGTGTCGCCACGAGCGGATCGTTCAGGAGAGCGAAATCGATTTGGCCGGTGCGCAGCGAGGCGAGGATGGCCGTTTCATCGGGCAGTACGCTGATGTTGATGCCGTCGACGCCGATGGCGCCGCCTGCCCAATCCTTGTTGGCGCTCAACACTTCCTTGGAATTCGGAACCCAGCTGTCGAGCTTGAAGGGGCCGGAACCGATCGCCTTCGTGCCGATGGTGCCGGCGGCAATTTCGCTCGCCGGAACAACCGCCGCATTGAGGCTGGTCATCGCCGTCAGGATCGGAACGTCAGGCTGCGACAGGTTGAACACAACGGTATTGGCGTCGGGCGTATCGATGCTCGCGATCGACAAGAAGTTGGCGCGGGCGACGGCGCCGGTCGCCTGGTCGAGGATGCGCTGGAAGGAAGCCTTCACGTCGGCCGAGGTCACCGGGGCGCCATTCTGGAACTTCGCCTTGGCGTTGAGCTTGAAAGTCAGCTGCTTGCCGTCGGGTGAAAACTGCCAGCTGTCGGCAATGCCGGGCACGATCTGCAGACTGCCATCGAGGCGAACGAGCGGCTCATAGATCAGTTCCAGCAGCCGGATGGAGGAAAAGGCCGTCTGCTTGTGCGGGTCGAGCCCGGTCGCATCCTGCGACCACGCCATGCGCAGCGTCGCTGCCTCAACCGGCATCGCGACCACCGCCATGCCAAGCCCCGCCGCCAGCACGACCCCCGAAATCAGTTTCCTTGCAAAATGCCCTTCCATTCCCAGCCCTCCGATTTTTTCAAATGTCCCCGGCCGATTTTGGCCAATTGATTGCTATCGCGGCGCGCCGCGATCTTCCCTTAAGCAGTCCTAGCGTTGATGGCCTTGCGCAAGAATCCATCAGCGTTTTGCAATGCCGCGCGGGCTTCTTCAATGCCCATCCCGGTTATTTCCATGAGAATGGCAAGCTTGACGTCATTGCCTGTCAGATCGAGAACGCGGCGTGCCTCCTGCTGCGAGCAGCCGGTCGCCTGCATGACGATGCGCGCGGCGCGCGCCACCAGCTTCTTGTTGCTCGCGCTGACGTCGACCATCAGATTCTGATAGCTCTTGCCGATGCGGATCATGCTTGCCGTCGTCAGCATGTTAAGAATGAGCTTCTGCGCTGTGCCGGACTTCAGGCGCGTCGAGCCTGTCAGGATTTCCGGACCGACAACCGGAGAAATCGCCAGATCGGCGATGCCGGCAATAATGGAATTGGGATTGCAGGACAGGGCGACCGTAAAGGCGCCGATGCTCTTCGCATAGTTCAAGCCGCCGATGACATAGGGCGTGCGACCGCTGACGGCGATGCCGACAACGACATCGGCTGCCGTCAGATTGATGTCCCGCAGCGCCTGGCGTCCCTGCTCGGGATCATCCTCGGCTCCCTCGATCGAGCGCCGCAGCGCATCCGGCCCGCCTGCAATCAGGCCGATGACCATCTCCGGCGGCACGCTGAAGGTCGGCGGGCATTCGGAGGCGTCGAGCACGCCGAGCCGGCCGCTGGTCCCTGCCCCCATGTAGATCAGCCGGCCACCCTTCTGGAAGGCGGCGACGATCTGGTTGACGGCGGCGGCGATGGCCGGAATGACCTTTTCGACGGCGACCGGCACCGTCTGATCCTCATAATTGATCTCGCGCAGGATATCGAAGGTCGGCAGCAGATCGATATGCATCGTATTCGGATTGCGGCCTTCGGAAACCAACTGCTCCAGTTCGGATATCAACTTCTGCTCTGTCATGGGCCTGTTCTCGAACTAACGCTTCGACATCAATAGGTCAGGAGATGACAAGCCCGACCAATGAAGCATCGGACCCGCCTCAGCAAAATTCGGTTTTTCAACAAAACGGAAGACTGAAATCAGCCAGGATGCAGCCGGCCTTTTCGGCTTCGTTCTGCGCCCATTCCCTGTTTACCTTTATTAACACTATGTCCGTTTATTCCTTCAGTCAATCACAAAAGGAATAAAATATTCCATTTTTTCGCGCGAAAAACCGCTGCGCCAACCTTCCCGTCAACGCTGGCGGATTGCCCTTCTGGCAAGGATGATGGCGCCCGAGACCGCATCGCCATCGATGGGCTTGAGGCTGCGGCGCACATCCGGCGCAAGCCAGGGCTCGAGCGGACTCGCCAAGCCGCCAAGCAGGCAGACGCGCGGCGCACCCTTCTCGAACAGGGTGCGAACCAATGTGTCGATATGCCCTGCCGCGCTTTGCACGATGCGCCGCGCCACGGCATCGCCCTGGTCGGCATGACGCAGAACCATCGGCGCAAGTGTCGCATAGTCGGTGGCGGATGCGCGATCCATCCAGGCCACCGCTTCCATGGTATCGTTCTGGAATCGCTGCATGATCTCGGCCAGCAATGCCGTCTTCTGCTCGCGGCCATCATGGGCGCGAAGCGCGAACTGCACCGCATTCAGCCCGAGGTAAGCGCCACTACCCTCGTCCGAGATCGGAAAACCATAACCACCGACCCGCAATTGCCGGCCCTCGACGAGACCGAGCCCGATCGACCCCGTGCCGGCAATGACGATTGCCCCATCCCGGCCGGAATGGGCGCCGAGGCAGGCTCCCTCGCCGTCGCTGACGAAGTCGATGCTGGCAAAGGGATGTTCTATGGCCCTGAGGGCTGCAAGCGCGCCCTTGCGGCTGATGCCGGCCAGCCCGACGCCTGCATGGATACGCTTGATATGCACGGCGCTCAGACCCGCCTCTTCGATTGCGGCATCGAAGGCCCTGACGATGGAAGCCCAGGCTTCCTCGACACCGAGCCGCGTCGTCGCGGGACCGGACAATCCCTGCCCCAGTATCGTGCCGGCGGTATCCTCGATGCGAGCGCGGCAACCGGTGCCGCCGCCATCGACGCCGAGGAAATAAGGAGAGGTTTCTGCTGCAGCGGTCATGACGTCAGCCGTTCGATATCGGCGCCGCAGAGGCGAAGCTTGCGATCAAGCTGCTCATAGCCGCGATCGAGATGATAGACGCGATTGACGATGGTTTCGCCTTTCGACACGAGCGCCGCCAGCACCAGCGAAACGGAGGCGCGAAGATCCGTCGCCATCACCTGCGCCCCCTTGAGCGGCGCACCACCCCGCACCAGGGCCGTTGTGCCCTGCAGGGTGATGTTGGCTCCCAGCCGCATCAGCTCCGGCACATGCATGAAGCGATTTTCAAACACCGTCTCGCGGATCAGCGAGGCGCCCTCGGCGCAGCAGGCAAGAGCCATGAATTGCGCCTGCAGATCGGTCGGGAAGCCCGGATAGGGTTCGGTGGTGAGGTCGGCGCCCTTGAGCGGACGGTCTCTGGAGACGACCAAGCCGCGATCGCTCGGCCAGACACTGACGCCCATGGCCTCCAGCGCCTGTACGACCGAGGCAAGATTTTCCAACCGGGCATGGATGAGCTCGAGCTGTCCACCGGTGATGGCGGCGGCCACGGCATAGGTTCCCGCCTCGATACGGTCGGGGATGCCGTGGTGTTTGGCGGGACGCCAGCTGGTGTCGCCATCGATGAGGATGCGATGCGTGCCCGCCCCTTCGATCCGCGCACCCATGGCGCTGAGGCAGGCGGCGAGATCGGCAACTTCCGGCTCACGCGCGGCGTTCAAAATCTCCGTTTCACCCTTGGCTGCGCAGGCGGCCATCATGGCCGTCTCCGTCGCGCCGACGGACGGCGAGCTCAGCACGATGCGGGCACCCTTCAGCCCATTGGCAGCCGAAGCGACGATTAGGCCGCTTTCGATCGCGATATCGGCTCCCAGGGTCGCAAGCGCCTTGATATGCATATCGACAGGTCGGGCACCGATGGCGCAACCACCGGGAAGGGAGACGCATGCTTGACCGAAACGGGCAAGCAGCGGCGCCAACACCAGGACGGTCGCTCGCATGCGCCGCACCGTATCGTAGGAGGTCTCCTTCGAGACGATGGCGCTCGGATCGATCGTCGTGCCGTGCGCCGCACGCGTGATCTTCGCCCCATGAAGGGCAATGACGCCAAGCATGTTCTCGACATCGCTGACGACAGGCAGGTTGGTCAGCTCGAGTGGATGCGGGCTCAAAAGGGCAGCCGCGATCTGCGGCAGGGCCGCATTCTTGGCGCCCGAAATCGTCACGGCGCCCTGCAACCTTTTGCCGCCAGAGATGCGAAGTCTATCCATGATCAGAACCCGTTGAAGAGAGGTGCGACGTCCCAGAGACTCCGCCGCCTGCTTCCTGCAGAAGATTATTCGACCATTCCAACCTGTCAACGGAAATTGGAATTTTTTATTCCAATTCTCTATGGTAACCTCTATCGCTCAAAGCATGGTTGCCCGGCTTCATCCGAATGCTATTTTTGGTCTGCTCGTGATGATGCGTGAATCGGCCCCGACGGCCCGAAGGGACAGATGTCTATCTTGAAGAAAATCAGTGCGCAGCTCGAGACCATGGCGCCTGCCGATCGCCAGATCGGGCAATTCATCGTCGAAAATCCCGACCAGATGTTGCGCCTCTCATCGGCGGCGCTTGCGGTCGAGACAGGCCGCAGCCAGTCGAGCGTCGTCAAGTTCAGCCAGAAGCTTGGCTATGCCGGCTACCAGGAACTGAAGCTTGCCGTCAGCGAGGCGAAAGCCCAGGAATGGCCAGCCCCGGCCGGCATGATCCACGGCACGATCGAAGTGGGTGACGGCTATCTCACGATCCTGCAGAAGCTGTTGGGCAGTAAATTGCAAGCCATGCAGCAGACCATCTCGGTCAACAATGAGGGCGATATCGACAAGGCGCTCGAAGCCCTTCACGATGCACGGCGCATCCATCTGGCCGGCGTCGGCGCCTCATCGCTGGTCGCCCGCGACTTTTCCTACAAGCTGATGAAGCTCGGCCGCAACGTCCTGCATGACAGCGACAGCCACGTGCAGATGGCCAATGCGTCGACGCTCGGCCCGGACGATCTGCTCTTCGCCCTTTCCTATTCCGGCACCAGCATCGAGACGCTGCGGATCGCCGAGCTCGCAAGCCAGCGCAAGGCGACCGTCATTGCCGTCACCGGACTTCAGGACAACCCGCTTGCCCGCGTTGCCGATATCCGCCTTCACACCGTCGGCGACGAGGATCGCGTCCGCTCCTCGTCGATCACGGCGCGCGATGCCCAGCTGATGTTGACGGATTTGCTGTTCATTCTGCTGGTGCAAAAGCAGCCCGATGCCCACGACTATGTCCACAACAGCGAAACCGCCGTTTCCGTGCTGAAGGCCAAACGCCTTTCGTAGAGACCGGTAAACAAGCTGTGACGGCTGCCACTCTGTACTGCAGGGATTTCCGGACGTAGCTTGCGAGCCCTTTCGCAACGCACCCGGAGACAATCTCATGGACCTTGGCCTCAAGGATAAAGTCGTTCTGATCACAGGCGGCTCTAAGGGCATCGGCTACGCCTGCGCCGAACTCTTCCTGTCGGAAGGCGCGCGTGTCGCCATATGTTCGCGCGCGCAAGCCAACATCGACAAGGCGCTTTCGAAGCTCTCCGGAGCGCAAGGCTATGCCGCCGACCTGATATCCGATGAGCAGGCACTCGCGGTCGTCGACAAGGTCGAGGCCGAAATCGGCCCCATCGATATTCTCGTCAACAGCGCAGGGGCTGCGGCGCGCACGCCGGCAGACGAACTGACCCCTGCGATCTGGCGCGCCGCGATGGATGCGAAGTATTTTTCCTATATCAACGTGATCGATCCCGTCATCAAACGCATGGGTACGCGTGGCTCGGGCGCCGTCATCAATATCATCGGCAATGGCGGCAAGATCGCCTCGCCCTTCCATCTGGCCGGCGGGTCGGCCAATGCCGCCCTGATGCTCGCAAGCGTCGGGCTCGCCAACGCCTATGCCGGCAAAGGCGTGCGTGTCGTCGGCCTCAATCCCGGCCTGACAGAAACGGATCGCGTCGCCGAAGGCCTGAAGGCGGCGGCGAAAGCTACCGGCTCGACAGAGGAGGAGGCGCTCGCCGACGCGCTGCGGCGCATCCCGATCGGCCGCATGGCAGATCCTACCGACATTGCCAATGTCGTTGCCTTCCTGAGCTCGACCAAGGCAAGTTACGTTACCGGCGTCGTCATCAGCATGGACGGCGCACAAGTGCCGATCGTTGTCTGAGCTTGCAATCGGCGGCGTTAAGCCGCCGACTTCCAGTCCAGGCCGATATCGAGCGTCGGCGCGCTATGTGTCAGCCATCCGACGGAAATGAGATCGACACCGGAGGCCGCGATTGCTGCAGCGGTTGCCGGCGTGATGCGGCCCGACGCTTCGGTAATGGCTCGTCCGGCGACAATATCGACCGCCTCGCGCAGCTGATCCGGCGCCATATTGTCGAGCAGCACGGCATCCACACCTTCGGCCATGGCTTCGCGAAGCTGTTCCAGCGTATCGACCTCGACTTCGATCTTGACCATATGGCCGACGCCCGCCTTGGCTCGACGGATCGCCTCGACGACACCGCCCGCAATGGCAACATGATTGTCCTTGATCAGCACAGCGTCATAGAGCGCGAAGCGATGGTTCATGCCGCCGCCAGCGCGGACTGCATATTTCTCCAGCGCCCTCAGGCCCGGCGTCGTCTTGCGGGTGCAGACGATCGAAGCCTTGGTGCCCGCGATCGCCTCGACGATGCCGCCCGTCACGGACGCTATACCCGAGAGATGGCCGAGGAAATTCAAGGCGGTGCGTTCCGCCGTCAGCAGGCCGCGCGATGGCCCCTCGATCGTTGCAATCACCTCGCCTGCCTCTACCTTCGTGCCGTCAGGCACGTGGCGGGTCATGGTGATGCCGGGATCGACGAGCTGGAAGGCGAGTTCGGACGCATCGAGGCCGGCGACCACACCCGGCTGGCGCGTCACCATTGCCACGCGGGACCGATGCGTCGCGAGGATCACGGCAGCGGACGTGACATCGCCGGCAAGGCCGAGATCCTCAAGCAGGGCATTGCGCACCAACGGCTCGACGATGAGGCGCGGAAGGGGAACGAGGGTCATGTCAGGCGCTCCTGGCGAAGGAATAGGGAATGACGGATCTCGCGATGTCCAAGGCATCGGACAGACGCATCATGCGACGCTGCACATGCTGCAGCTTCAGCGGAAAATCCGTGCGGGCGTGGGCACCGCGCGATTCCCTCCTGAGGCTGGCGAAGACGGCGATCAGCAGCGCGACGAGGGCCGGATCGGCCGCCGGACCCTCACTGTCGAACAACGGCAGGAGGGCTGCGATCGCGCCATGAATCGCGCCAGCATTGCGCAGTACGCCGAGATGGCGCGAGACAACAGGCCGAACAAGCGACGGATCGGGTGCCACGAGACGCGCATGATCGTGCAGCAGCCTTGTCGGGCCTGCATCGATGCCGGCGATATCATGCGCCGCTCGCATGCCCATCACGGCAGCTTCCAGCAGGGAATTGCTGGCAAGGCGGTTGGCCCCGTGCAGGCCGGTGGATGCCGCCTCGCCAACGACCCATAGGCCGGGCACGGAACTGCGGCCATTCTCGTCCGTCGCCACGCCACCCATATGATAGTGGACAGCCGGACGCACCGGAATGAGATCACGCGATGGATCGACGCCGGCCTCGCCGCAAAGCGCGTCGATGACAGGGAAACGCGCCGCGAAGCGGTTGCCGAGCGCCTCACGGGCATCGAGAAAAACCCGGCCTCCGCGCGCGATTTCCGCGCTGATGGCGCGCGCAACGACATCGCGGGCGGCCAACTCGGCGCCATCGACCTCAGCCATGAAGCGCTCGTTATTCTCATTGACGAGCAAGGCACCCTCGCCACGAACCGCCTCGCTGACGAGCGCCAGCGGTCGCCTGCGGCTGTCGAGCGCCGTCGGATGGAACTGCACGAATTCCATGTCGGCCAGAAACGCGCCGGCCCGCGCGGCAAGCGCGATCCCCTGCCCGAAATTGCCGACAGGATTGGTCGTGGCCTCGTAGAGGCCGCCTATGCCGCCCGTCGCGAGCACGACGCGGCAGGATGGCAGGATGACGGTACCCTTCTCCGTAGCACACAGCAGACCGGCGATATGG
Source organism: Rhizobium sp. 11_C7_N12_5 (assembly GCF_051811145.1). NCBI lineage: Bacteria > Pseudomonadati > Pseudomonadota > Alphaproteobacteria > Hyphomicrobiales > Rhizobiaceae > Rhizobium > Rhizobium sp. 11_C7_N12_5. Next base: position 444,871 of record NZ_JBPWPY010000002.1, on the reverse strand, counting down.
TCGCCGTCCAGCAACAGCCGTCGCGCCTCATAGCCTTCAAGCACCCTGATCGACGGCGCGCGGGCGACCGCCTCTGTAAGCGCACGGACTATGGCCGCACCCGAGCCGTCGCCTTTCGCATGCACGATACGGCGACGTGAATGAGCCGCTTCGAGGCCCAATGATAGGACGCCGGCGCCATTGCGATCGAACTGAACGCCGGCCCGCTCCAGCGCGGCGATGGCAGCGGGCGCTTCGGCGACGATGCTCGCAGCCACCTTCAAATCGCAAAGCCCGTCGCCGGCGGCAAGCGTATCGGCCAGGTGCAACGCAGCACTATCGTCGTCACCCATGCTGGCAGCGATACCGCCCTGCGCCCAGGCGCTCGACGTTTCCCCGCCGAGCGCGGCGCGCGTTACGATCACGGTGGGTTCCGGGGCCAAGGTCAGCGCTGTCATCAGCCCGGCAAGACCACTGCCGACGATAACGATGCGACCGCTCAGTTCTTCAAGAATCTCGCTCATATCGCCAGCATCCTTTCCACCGCGCGGCGGGCGGCGACCGCGATCGCCGGATTGATCGTCACTTCATGCTGCCCCTCTTCCAACGCCTTACGGATATTCCCGAGCGTGATGCGCTTCATATGCGGGCAGAGATTGCAGGGCCGGATGAACTCCACATCGGGATGACGCACGGCGACATTGTCGCTCATCGAACATTCCGTCAGCAGCACGACGCGCGCGGGGCGCCTTTTGCCGACATAGTCGGACATGACGGCAGTCGAGCCGGCAAAATCCGCTTCCATGACAACATCCGGCGGACATTCGGGATGCGCAAGCACCGTGACGCCAGGATAATTTTCACGCAGTTGGCGCACGTCATCGGCGGTGAAGAGTTCATGGACCTCGCAGTGTCCATGCCAGGCGATGAGCTGAACATTGGTTTCGCGCGCGACGTTGCGCGCCAGATATTCGTCCGGAAGCATCAGCACTTTCGGCACGCCGAGCGATTCCACCACCTGTTTGGCATTGCCCGAAGTGCAGCAGATATCGGATGCCGCCTTCACGGCAGCCGAGGTGTTGACATAGGTGACGACGGGAACGCCCGGATGTGCCTGTCGCAGCAAGGCGATATCCTCAGGCGTGATCGAATCCGCCAGCGAACAACCCGCGTCCATATCGGGGATCAGCACCGTCTTTTCCGGGTTCAGCAGCTTGGCGGTCTCGGCCATGAAGTGCACGCCGGCAAGGACGATGATGTCGGCGTCGACCTCGATGGCCTTGCGCGCCAGCGCCAGGCTGTCGCCGACAATATCGGCAACGCCGTGGAAGATCTCCGGCGTCTGGTAGTTGTGGGCGAGAATGACGGCGTTGTGCCGCCGCTTCAGCTCGAGGATGGCCTCGACATCATCCTGAAACGTCAGCCATTCGGCTTTCGGGATGACGCGGCTGACACGATCATAGAGGGAGGATGCGGATACGGGAAGATTCATGACCGGCTCCTTGTTATACTCATTTTGAGCATATTATGCGCAAATAGATATTCTCGATATGAGCATATGTCAATTGCGGGAGAGCGGTAATTTCGTTCCGGCGAATTCGCGTTCTTCGAGGATGGCGTGACGGAAGCGGAAGAGCTTCGCCGGGCGGCCGCCGGTCTCGCTTTCGGAGCCGCCGGTCTCTTCCACCAAGTCCTGCTGTTCGATCAGCCGTCGGAAATTCTGCTTGTGCAGCGTCAGGCCTGCCAGCGCCTCGACTGTTCGCTGCAATTGCAGAAGCGTGAAGTTCTCAGGCATGAGCTCGAAGACGACCGGGCGGTACTTGATCTTGGCCCGCAGCCGCGCCATGCCGGTGGCGAGGATACGACGGTGATCGGCAAACATCGGCCGTCCGAAAGTTCGCGACTGCTCGCAGCCCGCCTCGGCGACGATACCGGCCTCGTAGAGCAGCTCATAGCGCTGCAGAACGAGATCTTCGTTCCATGCGGCCCCGTTTAATCCAAAGGCGAAATCGATACGGCGCCGGCGTTGATCACGCCTCGCAGCGTCACCATCGACCCAGAGCGCAACGCGGGCGGCGATGTCATCGAGGACCGCCGGCCGACCTTTGCGATGGTCTTCCCAAGGGAAATATTCGTACCAGCCATGCCATCCCGGCAGGCCGCCGCCGGGGGCTGCCTGTTCGCGCACCAGGCCGAGATAGCTGATCGAGATCGTTCGTCCGCCGAGGATCTCGTTGTTTCGGTCACGATCGGCGAAGGTATAAAGCTGCTCCAGATAGCCGACGGGATGAGCCGTCTGCTCCCTGATCCACTCACGAAGCCCGCTTTGCAGCGTGCGATGCCCAAGCTCGAACGGACCGGACGGCAAAGCTTCGCCCGACCGCACCGTCATCACCCTGGGATCATTGCCCGTGACAGCCGTCAGGACCGCGATCAGCTCGGCATGCGCAAGTCCGATGGTCAAGCAAACTCCATGATCTGTTTCATCACATGCTTTCTCGCATGAAGCGAGGCGCAAGCCAATGCGCGCGCTTGCGCGCTCCACATGTCCAAGCAATCCTGAGATGACCGATGGCGTTTAACGGCTCACATAATCCGGATATTGCTCGCAGATCAGATCGATGATCGATAATGTGCCGGAGAGATGCTTGCGCAAGGCGGCAACGGCCGCCTCCGGATCGCCCAAGCGAACGGCATCGACGACGGCCTGATGATCGACGATGATCTGCTCCAGTTTGCCCGGCATCGGCAGATTGAGCATCCGCAGCCGGTCGATATGTGCGCCCTGACGCCGAACTGTCGCCCACAGGCCGAGAATGTCTGCCCTCTCGTAAAGTACCCGATGAAAATCCTTGTCGAGCATATCAAAGAGATCGTAGGTCTCCGGCGACACGACACGTTTTTGGCGAGACAGAACCGTCTCCAGAGCCGCTGACGTCTCATCCGGCGCTTCCAGCGTCAGCCGGCGGATCGCCTCAAGCTCGATCGACAGTCGCAGGAAATGCGCTTCGGTGGCATTACGAATATCGATCCGCGAAACGACGGTTGCATATTGCGGATAGACCTCGACCAGCCCCTCCTCTTCCAACCGAATCAAGGCATCGCGCACGGGCGTCTGGCTGACGTTAAATTCGCTCTGCAGCGAGATGCGCGATAGCACCGTCGTCGGTGGCAGGCTCATGGAAAGAATACGTGACCGCAGGATTTCCAGGATCTGCGGCGCGACCTGACGGGAGCGGTCCAGGGCGAATTCTTTCGGGTTGAGCTTCACTGGCAGCCTTTCTGATCGAGAGCGTCGAACCATTAAGCACAGTTTAGGGCTTGATGCACTGATACATTAGTGCTTTAGTCCAACCAAGCCAACTCCATTTCTCAAGGGTTGGATCAATGGGAGGAGTAGATGAGAGGATTTCTTCGCTGTCTGACCGCGGTCGGCGTGATGCTTGCCGGCACTTTTTCAGCCGGCGCCGCTGAAAAGACCGACATTTCGATCACGCGCCAGCCGGGCATTCTTTATCTCGCCAGCCACGTCATGGAGACGCAGAAGCTGATCGAGAAACACGCGGCGGCCGATGGCCTGCCCGGCGTCACGGTGGAATGGCGCACCTTCAGCGGCGGCGGCGCGCAGACCGATGCACTGCTTTCCGGCAGCGTCGACATCGTCAATACCGGCACCGGCAACCTCCTGCTGCTTTGGGATCGCACCAGGGGCAAGGTCAAGGGCATCGTCACCAATTCGGCCCAGCCGGTCATCATGGTCTCGCGCGATCCGCGGGTTCAGTCGCTGAAGGATATCCAGCAGGGCGACAAGATCGCCGTGCCGACGGTCGGCGTTTCGACGCAGGCTATCCTGTTGCAGATGGCTGCCGCGCAGATGTATGGCGACGACCAGGTGCACAAATTCGATGCCAATACGGTACAGCTCGGCCATCCCGATGCCATGGCAGCGCTTGCCAACCAGACGCATGAGGTGAAGAACCACTTCTCCGCCCCACCCTTCCAGTATCTGGAGCTGAAGCAGCCGGGCGTTCATAAGGTCATCGATTCCCGCGACATCATCGGCGGCGAGCTGACCCAGGGCACCTTCTTCACCACGACCCAGTTTGCCAGCGCCAACCCGACGATCATCAAGGCGGTGCGCGAAGCGACGGCGGAAGCGATCGATTTCATCAAAAAGGACCCGAAATCGGCGGTGGAAGCCTATAAGACGGTCAGCGGCGACAAAACTGGTGTCGACGACCTGCTGGCGATCCTCAATGAGCCGCACATGATGGAATTCCGCATGGACCCACAGGGAACCATGAAGTTCGCGGCCCATCTCTGCAAGACCGGCACACTGAAGACGATGCCCAAGGCCTGGACCGACTACTACCTGCCGGAAGCAGCCGATCTCAACGGCAACTGACGCCTGCGGGCGGCGCGAATGCCGCCTTCAAGCCATTTCGTGGAGGAGCCCTCATGCTTCAGACAAAAATTGCCGCCGACAAGCCCACAACAGAAACGGCAACCGCAAAGCCGCTGTTGAATGTCGATAAGGTGACGCTGCGCTACAAGACGCCGAATCTCCTCATCACCGCGACGGAAAACGTCAGCTTCTCGGTTGCCCAGTCCGATCGCTTCGTTCTCCTCGGACCCTCGGGCTGCGGAAAATCGACCCTGCTGAAGGCCATCGGCGGCTATATGACGCCAACGGCGGGCCGGATCGAAATCAAGGGACAGCCGGTCAAGAAGCCCGGCGCCGACCGCATGATGGTCTTCCAGGAATTCGACCAGTTGCTGCCGTGGAAGACAGTGCTCGAAAACGTCATGTTTCCGCTGACGACGGCACGCCGCCTGCCACGCAGGGAAGCCGAGGCCATCGCCCGCGACTATATCGAGAAGGTAAAGCTCACCCGGGCGGTGGACACTTATCCGCATATGCTTTCCGGCGGCATGAAGCAGCGCGTCGCAATCGCCCGCGGCATGGCCATGCAGCCCGATATCCTGCTGATGGACGAGCCCTTTGCCGCACTCGATGCGCTGACCCGCCGCCAGATGCAGGATGAGCTGCTGCAGCTCTGGGAAGATACCCGCTTCACCGTCATCTTCGTCACCCATTCGATCGCCGAGGCGATCAAGATCTCCAACCGCATCCTGCTGCTGTCGCCGCATCCCGGCCGCGTCAAGGCCGAAGTGCGCGATGTGGAATCGGTCCGCAATGACGCCGCGGCCGCCGCAAAGCTGGAGCAGGAAATCCATCACATGCTGTTTGCCGAACAGGGACACAGGGAGTGAGACCATGAGCGCACCGCAGATCATCCTTGCCCCCGAGACAGCCGAAACGGTCGGCCATATCGCCGCCGTCGAACAGAAGCTCGGCCCGCTGGAGCTCCTCTGGCAATCCGGTCTCTTTCGCAAATCACTGCTGATCGTCGCCCTTGCCATCATCTGGGAGACCTATGCCCGGCATCTCGACAATCCCCTCCTGTTCCCGACGCTCAGCGACACGCTGACGGCGCTCTACGATCGGTTCGCCGACGGCGTCCTGCCAGCCCGCATCTGGACCACCTTGAAGGTGCTGGTGACGGGTTACGTCTCGGGAACGGTGCTTGCCGCCATCCTCACGGTCGTCGCGATCAATACCCGCATCGGCACCGATTTTCTTGAAACCATGACGGCGATGTTCAACCCGCTGCCGGCAATTTCGCTGCTGCCGCTCGCCCTCATCTGGTTCGGTCTCGGACCGGCAAGCCTCGTCTTCGTACTCATACATTCGGTACTTTGGGCTGTCGCGCTCAACACTCATGCCGGTTTCCTCGGCGTCTCGCGCACGCTGCGTATGGTCGGCGCCAATTATGGGCTGACCGGACTTTCCTATGTCTTCCGCATATTGATCCCGGCCGCCTTCCCCTCGATCCTGACCGGACTAAAGATCGGGTGGGCCTTTTCGTGGCGTACGCTGATTGCCGCCGAACTTGTGTTCGGCGTCTCCTCCGGCCAGGGCGGCCTTGGCTGGTTCATCTTCGAAAACCGCAATCTTCTCGACATACCCTCGGTCTTCGCCGGCCTGCTGACTGTGATCGTCATCGGGCTTATTGTCGAGAACCTGGTCTTCCAGACGATCGAGCGTCGGACCCTGCAAAAATGGGGCATGAAGGAATGATGCGGCGCATCGACTTATCGCTTCCACCAACATTCGGATACGAGGCTGGAATACAATGAGCAGCAGGAAAATACCGTCGGAACTGCGCAGCGCCAGATGGTTCGCCCCGGACGATCTCAGAAGTTCGGGGCATCGTTCGCGCACCATGCAGATGGGTTATGCGCCCGAAGAATGGACCGACAAGCCGGTCATCGCCATCCTAAATACCTGGTCCGATGCCAACCCTTGCCACGCTCATTTCAAGCATCGCGTCGAGGATGTGAAACGCGGCATCCTGCAGGCCGGCGGCTTTCCGTTGGAACTGCCCGCCCTGTCGCTGTCGGAAAGCTATGTGAAGCCAACGACCATGCTCTATCGCAACATGCTGGCGATGGAAGCTGAAGAGCTGCTGCGCTCGCATCCGGTCGACGGCACTGTCTTGATGGGCGGCTGCGACAAGACTACGCCCGGCCTCGTCATGGGCGCGCTCTCCGCGGGGCTGCCAATGATCTACCTGCCGGCCGGCCCGATGTTGCGCGGCAATTACCGCGGCGAATATCTGGGCTCCGGCTCGGATGCCTGGAAATTCTGGGACGAGCGCCGCGCCGGCACCATTTCGGAGAAGGAATGGGTCGACGTCGAAGCCGGTATCGCCCGCTCCTACGGCCACTGCATGACCATGGGCACGGCAAGCACCATGACGGCGATCGCCGAGGCGCTCGGCCTGACATTGCCCGGCGCCAGCTCCATTCCGGCACCGGATGCCAACCATATCCGCATGTCCTCGGCCGTCGGCCGTCGCATCGTCGAGATGGTATGGGAAGATCTCATTCCCTCCAAGATCGTCACGGAAGCCGCGGTTAACAATGCCGTCGCGGTGGCAATGGCGACGGGCTGTTCCACCAATGCCGTCGTCCATTTGATCGCCATGGCGCGGCGGGCCGGCGTCAATCTCTCGCTTGACGATCTCGACACGGCTGGCCGCACCACGCCGGTGCTCGCCAACATCAGGCCGACCGGCAAGACCTATCTGATGGAGGATTTCTATTACGCCGGCGGCCTCAGAGCGCTGATGGCGAAGCTCTCTTCCAAGCTCGACCTGTCGGCACTCACCGTATCCGGCGTTACGCTCGGCGAAACGCTGGAAGGTGCCAAATGCTACAATGACGACGTCATCCGCTCGCTCGACAATCCGGTCTATCATGAAGGCTCGCTCGCGGTGCTGAAGGGCAACCTTGCTCCAACAGGCGCCGTCATCAAGCCGGCCGCCTGCGATCCGCGCTTCCACAAGCATCAGGGGCCGGCGCTGGTGTTCGACAGCTATCCGGAGATGAAAGCGGCGGTGGACGATGAAAATCTCGACATCACGCCAGACCACGTCATGGTGCTGCGCGGTGCTGGCCCACAGGGCGGGCCGGGCATGCCGGAATGGGGCATGCTGCCGATCCCCAAGGCGCTCTTGAAGCAGGGTCATCGCGACATGCTCCGCCTCTCCGACGCCCGTATGAGCGGCACCAGCTACGGCGCCTGCATCCTGCATGTATCCCCGGAATCCCATGTCGGCGGCCCGCTGGCCTTGCTGCGCAACGACGATATCGTTCGTCTCGATCTCGAAGCGCGGCGCATCGACATGCTTGTCGACGAAGGCGAATTGCAACGGCGGCGCAAAGCATGGGTCAAGCCGGCCGAGAAATTCGGCCGCGGCTATGGCTGGATGTTCTCGCGCCATGTGGCGCAGGCCGATACGGGCTGCGACTTCGACTTCCTGGAAACCAGCTTCGGCCCGACACCGGGCGAACCCGACATCTATTGATCGCAAAGGATATTCTGTATGAGCAACTACGTGCTGAGCAACGAGACGCGCAACAAGCTGATGGGGGTCGCAACACCGACGATCGCCACGGCCCTCTTCAAGCGCGGCTTGCGCAACCAGTTCATCCAGGATGTCCGGCCGCTCTCGCCGAAGAAGGCGAACATGGTCGGCCAGGCCTTCACCCTGCGCTATATTCCGGCGCGCGAAGACCTCAACACGCTCGAAGTCTTCCGTAATCCGGAACATCCGCAGCGTGCCGCCGTCGAACAGTGCCCGCCCGGCGCCGTTCTGGTCATGGACAGCCGCAAGGATGCTCGCGCCGCATCGGCGGGCTCGATCCTGATCTCGCGCCTGCAGGTGCGCGGCGTGGCCGGCGTCGTCACCGACGGCGGTTTCCGCGACAGCCCGGAAATCGCCGCACTCAATATCCCCTCCTATCATCACCGCCCCTCAGCGCCGACAAATCTGACGCTGCATCAGGCCATCGAGATCAACGGTCCGATCGGCTGCGGCGACGTCGCCGTTTTCCCCGGCGACGTTCTTGTCGGCGACAATGAAGGCGTCATCGTCATTCCCGCACATCTGGCAGATGAAATAGCAGACGAGACCGTGGAGATGACGGCTTACGAGGACTTCGTGACCGAGGAGGTCATGAACGGCGCCACCATCATCGGTCTCTACCCAGCAACCAGCGACGCCCCGAAGCTCAAATTCGCCGAATGGCGAAAGAAAAAGGGCCGCTGACGGCGGCCCTCACGCAACAGCGTAGCCACGGGAATGTCCGTTACTCCTCGATTCCGGCTGCGCTTCTCGCCAGCATGCACAGGAAATCCACGTCGTCGCCGATCAGGGCGTCGATAATGCCGTCCTTGACGCAATGCCGGATCATGGGAAGCAGGTCCCTGCCGCCTTGCCAGAAAACGGCGAGTTTTTCCGGTAGCGGCAGGCTCAATCGCACAGCGATCCCAGCCTCCTGCAGGGCCTCGGCATCGGCTCGATGAAAGCGATTGAGCTCCAGCGACACGCCATCTATCCCGCCTGATCGCATGGAGGCGACGATATCGACCGGACGATGATGAAGGATCGCTTCCGTCTGCAGGCGGGGCTCGATCTCCTTCACCCGCCGCAGATCGAGGTGATCGAAGGAGGAGATGGCGACGTGCTCGAAGGCATCCATGTCCCTCAGCGTCCCGATCATGATGTCGGCCAGCCTGTCGGGCCGCTCCTGCTCCTTCATCTCGATGGCGAGGCGCGTGTCCGTCCGCTTCGCCCAGGAGACCACCTCGGCGAACGCCGGCGCGCGCGTGCCGGCAAAACGCGCATCGAATTTCGCGCCCGCATCGAGCGTCAGAATATGGTCGAGATCATGATCGGCGACGAAGCCTCGGCCGCTCGTGGTGCGATCCAGCGTCTTGTCGTGCATCACGACGATCTTGTCGTCGCGCGTCAGCATCAGGTCGATCTCGGATTCGTTGGCGCCGGCGTCCACCCCTTTCTGGAAGGCAAGGATGGTATTTTCCGGGAAATGTCGGCTGAAGCCGCGATGGGCTGCGATGCGCAGCAGGCCGTGACGAGCGGCATGAAGAGGTAGAGGCAATGGAAGTCTCCTTGGATTATCGAATGTTTTCAGCAAAAGCTTAGTGCAGCGTCGGGTCGAAGGCGTCGCGCAGATAGTCGCCGATCAGGCTGATCGACAGCGACAGCAGGAAGATCACGATGCCCGGCAGCGTCGAAATCCACCATTCGGTCATGATGTAATCGCGCCCTGCGCCGACCATGCTGCCGAGGCTGACGAGCGGCGGCTGGATACCGAGGCCCAGGAAGCTCAGCGCCGATTCCTGCATCAGGATTTCGGGCAAGATCACTGTGAGATTGACGAGAACCACCGAGAGGATATTCGGCAAGACATGCAGGAAGGCGATGCGGGGTGTGCCGGCGCCGTTGCGCTTCAGGGCAGCGACATAGCCCCGCTCCAGTTCCAGGCCGGCCATGGTGCGAACCAGCCGGGCGTAACGCTCCCAGCCGTAGAGGCCGAGCAGCGCCATGAAAAGCCAGAGGTTGTCGCCGAAGAAGGCGAGAACGGCGAGCGCGATGATCAGAAACGGCATCGATGCCTGGAAGTCCACCGCGACCCGGATCAGCATGTCGGCAAAGCCGCGGCGAAACGCGGCGAGCAGTCCGAGCGTCGTTCCGAGCGCCAGGCTGATCACTGAGGCGCCGAGCGCGATCAGCAGGCTGGTCCGCACGCCATAGAAGACACGGCTTAGAATATCGCGGCCAAGCTCGTCCGTGCCGAGAACGTGCTTGAATGTGCCGCCGAACAGGAGCGGCGGCGCCTTGCGGGCATGGAGATCGATCTGCGCAAAGCCATAGGGCGCAAGCGCATTGGCAAAGATCGCAACCAGAATGAACGTGACAAGCACGATCGCGCAAACCGCCGTCGTGAGATCGAGACGCGGGCTACGCGACGCTTTCTCGGACTTGATCTTGGGGAGCGCATCGGCGCCGGTCGCGGCGTTCGTCATGATGATGACCTTTCGAAGTGGCCGATCAGGCCGATGCCCGATGCCGCAGGCGCGGATCGGCGAGAATGTAGAGACAATCGATGAGGAGATTGGCGCTCACCATCGTCGCCGTGATGAGGATGACGATGGTCTGCACGATGTTGAGGTCGCGCTGCGCCACCGACGAAACGAGAAAGCGGCCGACGCCGGGCCAGGCATACACGGTCTCGACAACAGCCGCGCCGCCGATCATGCCGCCGACGAGAAAGCCGAGCATGGTCAGGAGCGGCAGGGCCGCATTCGGCATGACATGCTGCCAGAGCACCGCGCTCTCGCCGATCCGCTTGGCGCGGGCGGCCAGGATATAGCGCTGGCCCAGCACTTCCAGCACGCTCGAACGAACGAAGCGGGCGATGATGCCGGCATTGTAAAGACCGATCACCAGAACAGGCATGACCAGATGCGCCGCCGTCGATCCGCCGCCGCTTGGCAGCAGCCGCAGCGACACGGCGAACAACTGAATAAGCAGGATTGCGATCAGAAAATTCGGCAGGGAATGCATCAGCACCGCCAGCATCATCACGAAACGGTCGATCAGACCGCCGCGATTGCGCGCGGCCAGAATGCCAAGCGGCACGCCGGCGCCAAAAGCCAATATCAGCGCCGCGCCCATCAACTCCAGCGTCGCCGGCACCTTCGAAAGGACCAGCGTCAAGGCATCCTGCCCGTTCAGCAGCGACTTGCCGAAATCCCCGCGCAATAGATGGCCGAGATAGGAGAAATACTGGATGTAGAGCGGTTGATCGAGACCCCATTGCTGCCGCATCAGCGCCACCACTTCCGGCGGCGTCTCGACGGGCAACAGCGAATGCAGGGGATCGCCGCTGATACGCAGGATGATGAAGGTAAAGGTGATCGCCAAGAAGAGCGTGACGAGGGCCCTGAAGAGCGCACGCAGAATGGATTGAAGCATGGCCCGTTCCTTCAGAGCGTTTCGAGAACGGCGGCTGCCTGCCGCATCTTGTGGCGACGTCCGCGCGGAACGGCAGACAGAAGCTTTGCCGTGTAGGGATGATCTGGGTTTGCGAAGACCTCCTCGGTCGGGCCGGTCTCGACGATCTGCCCAGCCTCCATGATCGCTACGCGATGCGAGACATGGCGGACCACCCGCACGTCGTGGCTGATGAAGAGCAGCGACAGGCCGCGGGCGCGCTGCAGATCGAGCAGGAGATTGAGAACCTGAGCCTGCACCGAGACATCGAGCGCCGAGACCGGCTCGTCGCAGAGCAGGATCTTCGGCTCGACGATTAGAGCACGCGCGATGGCCACGCGCTGGCGCTGGCCGCCCGAAAGCTGATGCGGGAACTTCTGCAGGGCGGAGACCGGCAGGCTGACGGCCTTGAAGGTCTCGGCGGCGCGGTCGGACCGGCTCGACGGATGACCGATGCGGTGGATCGCCAGTGTCTCCAGCATCTGGTGGCCGACGCTGCGCCGCGGATCGAGCGCGCCCAGCGTATCCTGTGAAATCACCTGCAAATGCCTGGCCAGCCCGCGCCGGTTCGGCTTCATTAAGTCGTCAAAGGATTGGCCGAACAATTCGATGGCGCCTGATGTCGGCATCCGGTCACCGCAGAGAAGGGAGGCGAGCGTGGATTTGCCGCAACCGGACTCCCCGACCAGACCCAGCGTCTCGCCGGGCTTCAATTCCAGGCTCACATCCTTGATCGCGTGAAATCCCTGGGCTCGCCCAGGCCAGAGGGAGAAGCCGGGCGAATAGGAAAATTGCAGATTGCGGGCGGCGAGCGCGAGGCCGGCTTCATCCCCATTCGATGGGATTGTTTTCTCAAGCGTCATGGGAGCTCCATGGATTGAAGCAGGCAAGCGAAGCCCTGCCGGCGATCAGCGGCGGAACGGCCGTCGCGCAATGGGTCTCGACCCGCGGGCAACGTGGAGCGAAGGCGCAGGCCAAAGGCTTGGCATCGTGCAGCTTCAGCTCGCCTGGAATATCGGCGAGCTTCTCGAGCGGCTTGCCGCGGCCCGGCATCGCCTCCAGCAGCAACCGCGTATAGGGATGGCGCGGATTGTCGTAGAGATCGTCCGTCCGGTTGATCTCGACCAGCGAGCCCGCATACATGACCGCGATACGGTCGCAGACCTCGGAAACCAGATCGAGATCGTGGCTGATGAAGATCATCGGGATGCCGCGCTCGCGCACTGCCTTGACCAGCAATGCCACGACCTGCGCCTGAACGGTGACGTCAAGCGCGGTGGTCGGCTCGTCGGCAATGATCAGCCGCGGCTGCATGGCAAGCGCCATGGCAATCATCACGCGCTGGCACATGCCACCGGAAAATTGCGCGGGATAGGCATTGTAACGCGTTTCCGGCTGCGGAATGGCGACCTCCGCCAGCAGCCGCAGCGCCTCGGCCCTGGCTTCGCTTGCGGACAGGCCGGCGCTGACAGCCGCTTCGGCGATCTGGGAGCCGATCGTGCGGACCGGATCGAGACAGGAGACGGGCTCCTGAAAGATCAGGCCGATGGGCGGCAGCTTTGCGCGCGCCATCCCGCTAAGCTCCGCAGCATCGTACATGGCATCTTCGAAGGAAATATAGCCGGTGGCACTCGCCGTCGGACCCAAGAGGCCTGCAAGGGCAAGACAAGTCATGCTCTTGCCCGACCCGCTCTCCCCAACGATGCCGAGGATTTCACCCTCGGCAAGGTCAAAGGAGACATTGTTGATCGGATGAACCCGGCCCGCGCCCATTCTGAACGAGACACTCAGATTGTCGACCGAAAGAATGGGCGTTGCCATCGCGACGATGCTCAGCTCTTCTGCTCTTCGAAGGCAAGGCTGCCGGCACCAAGATCCATCTGGAAGGCCGGCAGCGGCTGCCACTTGATGCCTTTGCGGATACCGAAGAAGACGGCATTCTGGTGCAGGACAGTCACACCCGGATCCTGCCACTCGATCAGATGCAGCATGTCGCGGAAGATCTTGGCACGTTCGGCCGGATCGACGGCCTGCTCCATCTTCGCGCCCAGGGCGTCGAAATCCGCATTTTGCCAGATCTTGAACGAGTTCAACGAGCCGGCCGAGCTGAACTGCGTGAAGAAGGAAATATAGGGGTCGGGGACCTGCCCGGTGCTCGACCAGTTGCCAGTGGCCCGGGTCGACGAGTTTTCGAACAGCTTGCCGCTTTCGACGAACTTCATCTTGGCGTTGACGCCGACGGCCTGCCACATGGCGACGACGGCCTGCGTAACGGGATTTTCCGCCGTATAATAATTGTTCTGCGAGCGAATCTCGATTTCTTCGCCGTTATAGCCGGCATCCTTCAGGAGCTGCATCGCCTGATCCGGATCGTACTTGTAAGCCGGATAGTCCTTGAGATAGACGGGACCGTAGAGTTCGAACTGCAGGCCGTTCGGCACTCTGGTGCGGCCGTTCCAGATCGTATCGACGATCGCCTGACGGTCGATAGCGAGAATGAGTGCCTGGCGTACGCGCGGGTCCTTGAGCGCCGGATTGTTCTTGTCGAAAAACAGGATGCGGTGATTGGGAACCGGACCGCCGACGATCTCATGGCCGGCGCTGGCGGTCACGACCGCAAGCTGATCCGGCGGCAGGTCCGTCGCGATGTCGTAGTCGCCGGCGAGCAGTCCGGCGATGCGCGAGGAGACTTCCGGGACGATGCGCAATGTCACGCGCTTGGCGGCCGGCTTGCCGCGATAAGCCTGATCATGCGACGCGAGGATCACATTTTCATTGGTCGCATAGCTCTCGACCTTGTAGGGGCCGGCGCCGACCGGCTTCTGGCGCCATGTGGTCCAGTTGCCGCCGTTCTTCTGCCAGGCGTCCTTGCTGATGACGACGGCGGCATAGGATGCCAGGCGCTGCAGGAAGATCGGATCCTGGAATTTCGTGATGAAGCGAACCGTCAGCGGATCGACCACCTCGACATGATCGAGGCTGGTGAAATTGGTGCGATAGACGGGGTAGCCCGGCGCATCCTTGTTCAGGAGCCGCTCGGGGCCGAAAGAGAAGGCGACATCCTCAGCCGTCATCTCGCGGCCGTCGTGGAAGATCACGCCCGGACGCAGCTTCATTTCCAAAATGGTCGGCGAGACCCAGGTCCAGGATACCCCAAGATTGGGCTTCACCGAGAAGTCGCCGCGCATGTCGAGCGCAAGAACCGTCTCGTGAATGGAATAATTGTTGCGGAAGGCGACGTTGCTGGCCGCATCGACAGGCTCTTGCGATACCGGATTCTGCTGAACCGCGATGCGAAGCTCGGGTCTTTTGTCATCGCCATCCCCAGCGGAAGCAGACAGTGCCGGCACGAAGACGGAGAGTCCTGCCGCCGCTCCCATGAAAAGCGTCGTGCGGCGGGTAATGGCCATATTGAGGCCGGTGAGCAGGGTATCGGACATCGGCACGCTCTCCTGTTAAGGGCTTGCACAAACGTTTGCGCAAATAAGAAAGGACCACTTGCGCTCAAAACTGTCGTTTCAACTACGCAAGGGAGAATGGCCGCAAACTAGGGGAGCACGATGACGCACGTATGACAAGTTCAGGCGGTACGAAGCGCATCGGGCGCTTTGTAATGCGTGCTTCCAGTGGAAGATTCGACAGCTCAACCAGAAGGTCAAGCGAGGCTTCGCACAGCGAATCCGTCGGTTGTGCCACTGTCGTAAGCGGCGGCGCCCAATAGGCTGTGTCGGGCACGTTGTCATAGCCTACAACGGATATATCGGCGGGAATCCGCAGCCCGATGTCGCGCAGAAATGCAACGACCTCGATCGCAAGGCCATCGCTCCCACAGATGAGGGCCGTCGGATGCGTCATGGGCGAAGCCAGGATGCTCTTGAACGCGTCACGATCGCTATCATTCCTCTCGAAGGAGATGACATCGCCGACGATGGCACCCGCGCTGCCGCCAACCACGTCCTGATAGATCGACAGGCGATCACGAAGCGCGCTGCGGCTCACGCGGTAGACGAAGGAGATGCGGCTGTGTCCCAATCCCGTCAGATGGTCGAACAGCAGGGTCATGCCATGACGGTCGTCCGTCACGACTGCAGGCAACGGACCGGTCAACCCCGCGCCTAGCGTCACA
Organism: Rhizobium sp. 11_C7_N12_5; assembly: GCF_051811145.1. Taxonomy (NCBI): domain Bacteria; kingdom Pseudomonadati; phylum Pseudomonadota; class Alphaproteobacteria; order Hyphomicrobiales; family Rhizobiaceae; genus Rhizobium; species Rhizobium sp. 11_C7_N12_5. Next base: position 429,337 of record NZ_JBPWPY010000002.1, on the reverse strand, counting down.
TGCGCCTTGCCCATGCGATCCAGATGATCGCAAAGGGCCTGCTGACCGGGGAGATCGCTGACCATGATCACGCCGTCGAAGAAATCCTCCTGGAACAGGCGTAGCTGGCCGGCGACCTCGCCAGCCTCCGCCTTCGCCTGCGCGACCAGCAGTTCCACCCCTCGCCGCTGAGCCGCCGCCTGAAGGCGGCTTGTCAGATGCGGCTGATAGTGACCCGAAAGACTGTTGACGATGGCACCGAACACACCGGTTCTGTGCGTTCTGAGCGATGTCGCCAGCCGGTTGACGACATAACCGACACTGTTTGCCGTCGCCCTGACGCGTTCCTGTGTCTCCAGGCTGATGCGGCTATCGGCATGACCGTTGAGGACGCGGGAAACCGTCGTAGCGGAAACGCCGGCCAGCCGCGCAACCTCAAGAATACCGATTCTCCTGGGTGTTTTCATATCGCCTTGCACAACCTCTTCCGCCCCGGGCGTGACAATGGCGAAAGGTCGATATCGGGGCAAGCGGCGGAGACGACAATAGCGTTGCGAGCTTCGATATCTCTGTCGCCGCCTATTCTTCCCTCACCAGTTTCAGAACGAGCTGCTGGAGATTGCCGCCGTCGCTGAATTCGACCTTGTCGAAGTCGACGTTGCGCTGCCGCTCTTTCTTGGAAATCTCGCCAAGCCGCTTCGTCAACTCCACGCGAATCCTGCTGCATTTCGGGTCGTCGGGCACGGAGAAGTCGACGCTCATGGTCTCGATTTCCTTGACCATATCCTTGATGAACCCACCATGCACCCGCTCATGCGCCTCGACGCCGGCAATGAACTTCTGCCAGCTTCTGCGCGTCGAGGCCGGCAGTCGTGCCGAGGGTTTCGGCAATGTGTAGGTGATGATCACCTTGGGAATGTTGACGGTGATCATGCAGGCGCCATCCGGCTGCGGCTCGTATTTGCGGGTCCAGGTGAGCTTGAAATCGGTATGGGCGATCGCCCGCACCTTGGGGCCGAGCAACGGACCCCGCTCGCCGATCGAATCATAAAGTTCGGCGCCGGACGTTCCAGTAATTGCATAGGTCTTGATGATCTCGACAGGCTGCCAATCGGCATAGGCAGGCATGGGCAGAAAAGCGATGCATAAGGCCATCGCGGACAATCGAATAGCTGATCTCACAAACTTCCCCGTGCACGCTGCTCTCAAGCGCGGCAAGCTAGCCGGTGACCCCGGCTATTTCAATGAGTGTCAGGCCTCAGAATGCAGAGGTCGACTGCAGCACCTCTTCGGCGTCCTGACGCTCCATATCGAAAACCTTCTTGCCGACCGCAAAGCTGAAGCCGTTGCGGGCGAAGGCGGACAATTCCTTTGACTTGCGCCTCTCATCCAGATCACCGCGTCGAAAGGGGCCGAAGCCGCGCTTTCTGGCAAAGATCACGGCCGCGTGGAGATCGTCGACCTCCTCCACTGCGGCGACGACCGTTTCACTATGTATCCCCTTGGACGCGAGCTTGAAGGCGATGGCTTTCTTCGATTTGCCGGAGCGAGCTGCGGAGCGCGTGCTGATCTCGGCGTAAACGACATCATCGAGTACTTTCAGCTCATAGGCGAATTTGACGGCAAAATCGGCAAGCGCTTTGATCTGCGCATCACTGATACCCTCGAATTTCTGTTTCGCCTTTCTGGCGATCGCATCGAACAGCTGCTTCTCGGTCATCATCCGGCGTTCGAGGCGATAGATCGTGGAGTTGCGCGCCCAGGAGAGCATGCGGCTTGTCGGCGTTTCATCCATGAAGGAAGACATTCGGCGAAAGAGGAATCATCACGGAGAATTTTACGCAAGCCAAGTCGTCCAGGCAATGAATGCGCTTGGTTATCATGGGATGATTGGCTATTGTATTGCTGTGGCCTCGACGCTGGAGTGTCGGGCGCCATACGTCATCGACGGTGGAGGCCGTCTCAACCACGACATCGCTATGGATATCGGAGCCCCCGGCTCTGCCGCTCGCTTTTGCGAATCGGGTGCCGTCGCTCCGTCAGAGGAGACAGGAATGGATTATCGCAAGCTCGGCCCAAGCGGGGCCGTCGTAACCGCCTACTGCCTTGGCACCATGACTTTCGGCGCGGAAGCGGACGAAGCCGCATCGCACAAACTGCTGGACGATTACTTCGCCTGGGGCGGAAATTTCATCGACACCGCGACGTCTATAGCGCCGGCAAGTCGGAAGAGATCATCGGGCGCTGGCTCAAGGCGCGTCCGACCGAGGCACGACAGACCGTCGTCGCCACCAAGGGCCGTTTTCCGATGGGCAACGGCCCGAACGACATCGGCCTCTCGCGCCGGCACCTCGGGCAGGCTCTGGACGACTCGCTGCGCCGTCTCGGCATCGACCACATCGATCTCTATCAGATGCATGCCTGGGATGCCTTGACCCCGATCGAGGAGACGCTGCGCTTTCTCGACGATGCGGTGCGCGCCGGCAAGATCGGGTATTACGGCTTCTCCAACTATGTCGGCTGGCACATCGCCAAGGCCGTCGAGATCGCCAAGGCGCACGGATACACGCGGCCGGTCACGCTGCAGCCGCAATATAATCTGCTCGTACGCGATATCGAGCTTGAGATCGTCGACGCATGCCTGGATGCCGGCATGGGCATGCTGCCCTGGTCACCGCTGGGCGGGGGCTGGCTGACCGGCAAATACAGGCGCGACGAGGCGCCGACCGGTGCTACCCGGCTTGGCGAGAACCCCAATCGCGGCAGCGAATCCTATGCACCGCGCAACGCGCAGGAGCGGACCTGGGCAATCATCGCTGCCGTGGAAGAGATCGCCAAGGCACGCGGCGTCACCATGGCGCAGGTCGCACTGGCCTGGACGGCTGCGCGGCCGGCGGTGACCTCCGTCATCCTCGGTGCCCGCACGCGGGAGCAGCTTGCAGACAATCTCGGCGCTGGCGAGCTGAAGCTGTCGGAGGCGGAGATGGATAGGCTGAACGAGATCAGCGCACCGCAACCCGCCGCCTATCCCTATGGCGAGAGCGGCAGGAACCAGCGCCATCGCAAGATCGAAGGCGGCCGGTAAAATATAGTTTGGCGGCGAAGAGAGATCGTTCTTCGCCGCCAGCTTTTTCCTTGTCCCAGTCTCGGGCAAGCACAAGGGCTGCCGGTCAGACCAGCGGCGGATTGAGCCTGGCAAAGCCCTCCTGCCGTCGATATGGGAAATAAGGATAGGGCGCGGCCACGGCGCTGACCCGGTCCAGCTTTTCGATTTGCTGCTTGGAAAGCGCCCAGCCGACCGCACCGAGATTTTGTCGCAGCTGCTCTTCGTTGCGCGCGCCGATGATGACGCTCGCAACGGTCGGCCGGCTCAGCAACCAGTTGATTGCGATCTGCGGCACGCTCTTGCCGGTTTCGGCAGCGATCTCATCCAGAGCATCGACGATATCGAACAGCTTTTCGTCATCGACCGGCGGCCCGAAGGATGCTGTTTCGTGCAGACGGCTTTTCTCCGGCAGCGGCTGACCACGGCGGATCTTGCCCGTGAGCCTGCCCCACGCGAGCGGGCTCCAGACCAGCGCGCCGACATTCTGATCCGCGCCGAGCGGCATCAGCTCCCATTCATAGTCGCGGCCTGCAAGCGAATAGTAGACCTGATGGGCGACATGGCGCGCATATGAATGCCTGTCGGAGACGGAAAGCGATTTCATCAGCTCCCAGCCGGCAAAATTCGAAGCGCCGATATAGCGGATCTTGCCCGCCTTCACGAGACCGTCAAGGGTGGAAAGCGTCTCCTCGATGGGCGTCGAGGCATCGAAGGCGTGCAACTGCAGCAGGTCGATATAGTCAGTGCCGAGACGATGCAACGCAGCGTCGACCGATTTGATCAACCGGGAACGCGAAGCGCCCCAATCACCCGGTCCATCCCCCATCGGCAGTGCAGTCTTGGTCGAAATCAACACGGCGTCGCGCCGGCCCCGGATCGCCTGACCGAGCACCTCTTCGGAGGCGCCGGCCGAATAGACATCGGCGGTGTCGAAGAGATTGACGCCCGCCTCGAGGCAGATATCGACGAGACGCCGCGCCTCCGTCGCGTCCGTCGAACCCCAGGCACTGAAGAGCGGCCCGCTGCCGGCAAATGTGCCGGCTCCGAAACTGAGCACGGGCACTCTCAAGCCGGAAGCACCAAGATTTCTGTAATCCATCGTCTGTCTCCTTTGGTTCTCCTCATAGATAGACGCTTCGGCAGTGATGATATAGATTGTCGGAAAGAAACTAATTTGTGATTTCAATTCATCATGAGCCGTCAGGACATCAATCGTTCCGGTGAAATGGAGGTCTTCGTCCGCGCCGTCGAGCTCGGCGGCTTCACCGCCGCCGCTAAGGCCTGCGGCATGACCCCTTCAGCCGTGAGCAAACTCGTCGCGAGGCTAGAGAAGCGTCTCGGCGCGCGTCTCATCAATCGCTCAACGAGGCGCCTGCAGCTGACGCCCGAGGGTTGCGGCTTCTATGAGCGCAGCGTGACGATCCTCGCCGATATTGGCGAGGCCGAACGCCATGCTTCGGCAGGCGAGCAGGTTGTAGGGCATATCCGCATCAACACCAGCGGCTCCTTCGGCAATCATGTGCTCGCTCCACTCGTTCCCGCCTTCATGGCGCTATATCCTGATGTCTCGCTCGAGGTCTTTCATACCGATCGGATCGTGGATCTGATGGAAGAGCGGGCAGATGTCGCAATCCGCGCCGGCCCGCTGAAGAGTTCCAGCCTCACCGCCCGCAAGCTCGGCGCGACGCGTAAGATGATCGTTGCATCGCCGGATTATCTACGGCGGCATGGTGTGCCGCGCTCACCCGCAGAGCTTGAAAGGCACTGCCGCATCGGCTTTTCCTATTCGCGGGCGATCGAAGACTGGCCCCTTCAGTCCGGCAGCCAAATGATGACACTTCCGGCGACGCGCAACCTGCTGGTTGGCGACGGCGAAGCCATGCGCCACCTTGCGCTTGCGGGCGCCGGGATTGCGCGCCTCGCCGCCTTCACGGTCAAGGCCGATCTTGATGCCGGCCGGCTGCTTCCGGTGTTGGAAGAGCTCAACCCGGGCGATGTCGAGGAATTCTACGCCGTCTATATCGGCCAGGGTGGCCCCCTGCCGGCGCGGGTGCGGGCGCTCCTGGAGTTCCTGCGCGAGAATGTCAGGCTATGAAAAGGCGATGCGGCCCCTGAGGTCGCATCGCATCGATTGGTAGTCGCGCCAACGTGGCGACTTAGGCAGTCGGCTGCCGGGTCTTGCGCAGATAGGGCAATACCGTATCGAACGAGCCGAACCGGCTGATGGCGTCCTCGTTGGAAACGGCGGCGGTGATGATGACATCTTCGCCCTGCTGCCAGTTTGCCGGCGTCGCGACCTGGTGCTTGGTCGTCAGCTGGATGGAGTCGATGGCGCGGAGAATTTCGCCGAAATTGCGCCCGGTCGTCATCGGGTAGGTAAGGATCAATTTGATCTTCTTGTCCGGGCCGATGACGAAGACCGAGCGAACAGTGGCGTTGTCGGCGGGGGTGCGCCCCTCGGAGCTTTCGCCGGCACCGGCCGGCAACATGTCATAGAGCTTGGCGACTTTGAGGTCCTTGTCGCCGATCAGCGGATATTCGACCTCGAAGCCGGTCGCCGTCTTGATATCGCTCTTCCACTTTTCATGACTTTCGACCGGATCGACGGAAATGCCGATGACCTTGACGCCGCGCTTGGCGAATTCCCGCTCCAGGCCTGCCATCGCTCCGAGTTCGGTCGTGCAGACGGGCGTGAAGTTCTTCGGGTGGGAGAACAGAACAGCCCAGCCGCTGCCGATCCAGTCGTGGAAGTGAATTTCCCCTTGCGTCGTCTCTGCGGTGAAATCGGGAGCAATATCGTTGATACGCAAGCTCATTACCCTACCTCCAAAATGTGATCCTCGTCGCATGCCTTGGATTGCGAGCAAAGGAAACGGTCAAAAAGTCGACCGCACAATGGCGTCGAATGGCTCTCATGGGAAGCCCCTCTTTCAAGGGAGCGCCGTGATTGCAAGCGGAAGTCCTTGCGGCCGGCGATGCCTCGTGCGCGCCTTCAGCATTTCCAGAAACCCGTAGCCGCTTGGCCATCGTCCAAACCCGCTGGCGATATTGATGTGCCCGGCAAGGCCGATGTTGCGGACATCGGAATTCCAGAGCCGGCCGAACATGGTCAGGCGGTCGAGCCTCATATAGATGTCGTTGAGGCTGCCGATCGTGATACTAGGGAAAGGCAGCGCCTCCGTCGGCATCGTGCCGAAGGAAAGATGGCCGGCGTGAAGCGTCTCGGTTGCGGGAATATCGCAAGGAGCGACGAGAAGTGCTCCTTTGACCCTTCGCGCAGCCGGGCGACCGGCCAATCTCGCGGTCAGCAGGCAGCCCAGGCTATGGGCAACGATATAGGCTTCGCCGGCCTCTTCCAGCGCCGCCTCGAGGCTTTCCATCCAATTGCCGAGATTGGGATGGTCCCAATCGTCTTGCTCCACGAGCCGAACATCAGGATGATCCTGCAGCCAATAGCGTTGCCAATGCCCCTCGCCCGATCCGAACAATCCGGGCACGATCAGCACTCTGCTCATGATACCCTCGCAGCCGATTTCAGCGAGAACCGCAATCCGCGACACAAAACCAAGGGCGTGTCCCTTCAATACCAGGGCGCCAGCGTGGAGCACCAATAATAGAGCTCATACTCGCGCGCGGAAGGCTCCCGGCCGTCGCTTGCGATCGGCGCCCCTTGTACGGGCACAAGCCCATCCCTCTTTCTATCCAACGGAAAGAAGCCGAAAATCGTCTTCAGGCGACTGATGATACTAGATCTCATGCAACCCTCCATCTCGTTGAATTCCAGGCTTAGCGCTTGCAGATCGAACCGCCTTTCAGGCACTATTCCGCGGCAACAAGCACCCTCACCGGATGCGGAAAGAAGGCGGCAAGCTCGCCGACGACTTCATTGATCCGGTTGGCGAGCGGCTCCGAGGAAACCTTGTAATCGGTGAAATCGCGATCCGAGGCATAGACCGCAGTCGGCAGCGTATGGGCCATGAAGAAGCCGAAGAGCGGCCGTAGTTGGTGCTCCACCATCAGCGCATGCCGGTCGCCTCCGCCCGTCGCCGTGATGATGATCGGCTTGGCGCGCAGTTCATGAGGATCGATAAGGTCGATGAGATGCTTGAAGAGCCCCGGATAGGATCCCTTGAAGGTCGGCGAACCGATGATCAGCGCATCCGACGAGACGATATCGTCGATGACGCTCTTGGCTTGATCGTCAAGATCCTTGCGCCATTGCGCTGCGCCGAGCGAGGGACCGACATCGTGCAGGTCGTAGACCTTGCTGGCAAACCCATATCGGTCGCTCGCCAGACCGGCGACGGTCCGAACCAGCGCGTAGGTCTTTGATGGCCGATTGAAGCTGCCGGCGATGCCGACGAGTTTAGGGGCGCTCATTCTTATTCCTTTCCGAACGTCGGGCACGCTTTCGATAATGCGAATATTGTCCACAAAATTGATAGATTAAAAGAAACGACGATCTCTCGTTGGTCGCAAAACCGAAAATCTCTTCCCTGCTTGTAGGGGCTGCCCGTCCCGGGTGATCCAAAATGCGCGATGCCCAGCCATTTCACTCATATCGCCGAAAAACTTGTCGCGCGGGGCTGGGCGAAAAAACAAAGCACGCTATCTGAGGCACATGAGCGTGGAGGAATATAATATCAGGTCTGTGGAGGAGACAGCCCGGCACAAAGGAAGAGGTTTGCGATGCCCAATTCGGTTCTGAATGCCCTAGGACAGCCGCTTTACTACAGCGATACGTCGACGGGTTTCTTTTCGGCCACCGGCTCCGGCCCTACGCTCCACGGCACCGCCGGAAATGATTCCATGTGGGGTGACAACACCGTCAACGTGACGATGATGGGTGGCACCGGCGACGATATCTACTATCTCTATTCAAGCATCAACCACGCCTACGAGGCGCCCAATGCCGGTGTCGATACCATCAACACCTGGATGGACTACACCCTGCCGGACAATTTCGAAAATCTCACGGTGACCGGCAACAACCGCCATGCCTATGGCAATAGCGCCGACAACATCATCACAGGCGGCAGCGGCAGCCAGACCATCGACGGCGGCGCCGGCAACGACGTGCTGACAGGCGGCGGCGGTGCCGATACCTTCATCGTCACCAAGGGCAACGGCAGCGATCTCATTACCGACTTCAGCGCTGACGACAAGGTGCGCCTCAACCAATACGGTCTGACTTCCTTCGATCAGGTCGTCAGCCATACCAGCCAGGATGGCGCCAACCTGCATCTCGATCTCGGTAACGGCGAAAGCCTGGTCTTCGCCAACAAGACGGTTGCCGATCTGCACGAAAATCAGTTCCAGCTCGGATTGGACAGATCCTTGCTGACGCAAACCTTTTCAGACGATTTCAACGCGCTCTCGCTGCATGAGGGAACACAGGGCACCTGGGACGCGAAATATTCCTGGGCACCGGACAAGGGCAGCAGCCTGAACGACGAGCTGCAATGGTACATCAACCCGTCCTATGCGCCGACGGCATCGGCAAATCCGTTTTCAATTTCATCCGACGGTGTTCTCACCATCACCGCGAAACCGACGCCCGACGCATTGAAGACAATCACCGAGAACCATAACTACACGTCCGGCGTACTGACCACCCATTCCTCCTTCTCCCAGACCTACGGGTATTTCGAAATGCGCGCCGAGATGCCGCATGACCAGGGCGTCTGGCCGGCCTTCTGGCTGCTGCCGGAGGATGGCTCCTGGCCGCCGGAACTCGACGTGGCGGAAATGCGTGGCCAGAACCCGAATACGGTCAACGTCACGGTTCATTCGAATGCCACCGGCGAGCACACGATGACGTCCATTCCAGTGGAAGTGCCGAGCACCGACGGCTTCCACAATTACGGCGTGCTCTGGGACAAGGATCAGATCACCTGGTATTTCGACGACGTCGCCGTCGCCCATGCCGCCACGCCCGCCGATATGCATGGTCCGATGTATATGCTTGTCGATCTCGCCGTCGGAGGCCTGGCGGGCACGCCGTCGGACGGGCTCCAGCACGGATCCGAAATGAAGATCGACTACATCAAGGCCTATTCGCTGGACGACCATGCAGCGCAACTCGCCGCCTCGGCCCAAACAGCCCATACGTCGGATTGGCATATCTGAGAAGATCAAGGGTGCCTCACGGCGGCACCCTAATCCTCCTTGAATGCCCGCCGGATCTGATCGGTCATCGGCTTCGTCAGATAGGCCAGAATGCTTCTTTGGCCTGTCTGCATGAAAGCCTCCACCGGCATGCCGGGCAGCGGCGTCAGTTTCCCCAGCCGGTCCCATTCCTGTTTCGGCGCCCTTGCCCGCACGATATAATAGCTCTGGCCCGAACGCTGATCGATCGCCAGATCCGCCGAGACCGTCTCCACATGCCCGTTCAGCTCCGGCGTAATCCGCTGATTGAAGGCGGGAAATCGCAATGAGACCGGCTGCCCGACAGCGATCTGATCGATATCCTGCGGCGCGAGCTTCAGCTCGGCCACGAGCGCATCCTTGTCGGGGACGATCTGCAGGATCGCTTCGGCCGGCGAGATGACCGCGCCTTCGGCATGGATGCCCAGCTGATCGACGATGCCCGCCTGCGGCGCCCTGATGTCGATCCGCTTCAGATCGTCCTCGGCGGCGACCAGGCGTTCCGAAAACTGGCCGGTATCACTCTCCGCCTGGCGCAATTGATCGGAGACCTGCGAGCTCTGATCGGCATCGATCTGAAGGATCTGCAGTTCGGTTTCCGCGATCTTGCCCCTGGTCTGGGCAATCGACGATACGAGATTGCCGAGATCGCCGTTCAGCGAGGCGCTTTCCCGCTGCAGAGAATAGACCTTCGTCGCCGAAATGATGCCCTGGTTGAGCAGCCCCTCGAGGCTGCCAAGCTCCTTGCCGATCAGCGCAATCTCGCTCCGCTTGCCCTGCTCCTGCGCCGTAAGCCCCTCGATCTCCTGCTTCAGCTGCTGAATTCGTTCGCGCAGCTGCGATTTCTGGCCCTCGCGTGAAGCCTCCCGGTCTCGAAAAAGCCGCCGCTCACCGTCCAGAATGGCCCCGACATCCTCGTTGCCGACAGCAGTGAGCAGATCGGCCGGAAAGGCGATCTCATCCTTGCCGTCGCGCTCGGCGACCAGACGCGCCGTGCGCGCGGACAGTTCGCTGAGGCGCTTGCGGATGATGGCGAGATTGGCTCTGGTTTGCGTATCGTCTAGCCGCAGGAGCACCTGGCCTGCACCGACATGATCGCCGTTCTTCACGAAGATCGCGCTCGCGATACCGCCCTTCAGATGCTTCACCGGCTTCACGTAGCTGTCTACGACCAGGCTGCCGGAAGCAATCACCGCGCCGGAAATCTTCGTTGCGGCCGCAAGGCCGCCCATGACGCCGAACAATAGCAGGATGGCGGCCACCACGAGCAGCGACAGACGGCGGATGGCGCGTTCGGTTGAAGGTGATGCGCTGTCGTTCATCCTCATACTTCTCCGCCAGCAATCGCAAGGGCTGCCGTCTCGACCTGCTTGGGCGGGGCGCCGAGTATCTCCTTCTTCGGCCCGAATGCCTGCATCTGGCCGCCGGCAACGATCATCACCTTGTCGGCGGCGGCAAGCGCACTCGGCCTGTGAGCGATGACGATGGCGATGCCGCCCCGCTCCCGCACGCCCGTCAGCGCGGCGGTCAGGCCCGTCTCTCCTTCGGCATCCAGGTTAGAATTCGGCTCGTCCAGGACCACCAGGAATGGATCCCCGTAAAGCGCGCGCGCCAATGCGATGCGCTGCCTCTGGCCGGCCGAAAGCCGTGAGCCGCCCTCGCCGATCACCGTATCGAATCCATCGGGAAGCTTGACGATCATGTTGTAGACGCCAGCAGCCTTTGCAGCTGAGATGACCGGCTCGGGCTCCATATTCTTATCGAAACGGGAAATGTTGTCCGCAATCGAGCCGTCGAAGAGAGTGACATCCTGCGGCAGATAGCCGATATGCCGGCCAAGTTCGTTCGGCTCCCATTGCGATAGCGCTGCCTTGTCGAGCCTGATGGTGCCGATCGCAGCTGGCCAGAGACCCGTGATCGCGCGCGCCAGCGAAGACTTGCCCGATGCACTCGGACCGATGACGCCCAGCACCGTTCCCGCCGGTACTTTGAACGAGACGTTGCGCAGGATGAGATCGCGGCCGCCCGGAGAGGCAACACTGATATTCTCGACGCTGAGTTCGCGCGCCGGTGCCGGGAGGGTGAGAGCATGCTGCTCGGCAGGTGCGACATCGAGGAGCGTCGCAAGCCGCGTCCAGCCCTGGCGCGCGGCAACGAAACCCTTCCATTGACCGATCGCAAGCTCGACGGGTGCCAGCGCCCGCGTCACCAGGATCGAGCTCGCGATGATGATACCGCCCGTCGCCTCCTGACGGATGACAAGGATCGCGCCGACCGCCAGCACCGCGGATTGAAGCATCATGCGCGCCATCTTTGCCGCGATCGTCAGCGCTCCGACGATGGAGCCGGCAGCCGCCTGATGCTTCAGGTAATCGTCATTCATGACAACCCATTTCTCGGTCAGCCGGCCGGCAAAACCCATTGATATCGCCGCCTCCCAGTTCCGCCGTGCCGCCTGGGCAAAGCCGAGACGCAGGGCGGAGGACTTGGCGGCATCCAAGGCCGGCCGTCGCGACAATATTTCCGCGAGCAAGGTTATGCCGACGAGCAGGATGGCGCCGCATAGGGCCGTGACGCCGATCCAGACGTGGAACAGGAAGCAGAGGATCAGGTAGAAAGGCATCCAAGGCAGGTCGAAAAGCGCCGTCGAGCCGCTGCCGGACAGAAACGAGCGGATCTGCTCGAGATCGCGAACCGATTGCAACCCGTCATCCGATGTCTGCCTTTGAGTCGGCAGGAACAGAAGCGAGCGGAAGACCTTTCGGTTCAACCGCTCATCCAGCGACGTGCCGATGCGCGCAAGCAGCATCGAACGCAGCAGTTCCAACACTCCCTGGAAGAGGAACAGGGTTGCGACGATGATGACGAGTCCCGATAGCGTCGGCAGGCTGCGGCTGGGAATAACCCGGTCGTAGACCTGCAGCATGAAGAAGGAGCCGGTCAGCGCCAGCACGTTGATACCAACACTCGCAAGCGCAATGCTGAAGAAGGCCTTGCGCAGAGACGACAACATCAGCGAGGCGAATGTTTGCGGCGGTTCTTTCGGGACGGCAGGCACTTCGCTTTGATCCTCAATATCGGCCGTCGCGTGCGGCAGGGGTTTGCGCGACGTTCGTCGGCACCGCCTCCCGCTCGGCGCCTCGAACCTGTAAATTGGCCGGCGATGACTTCGTCACCATTTCCGCTTCGCGCCTAACCTTCGGCGATTCCACGCAATTTAGGAAGTCGAAATCTGCCCCGGCTTCAGTCTCGGTGAACTCAATCTTAGCATTGAGCCCCTTGTCCTTTTACGGGACAGCTGTGCCATCAGATGGGGCAGGAACATCTGCCGGCAAGATGAGCCGGCCTTCATATCAGGATTGGCAGGCGGTTTCTTGCAGCCGCCTGCCATATCGACACCTAGTCGAATTTCTCGGTCGCGTCCGCCTTGCCCTTGACCCAGTAGCCGGATGCCTTGATCCAGCTCAGCGGATAGCCGCGTTCTTCGACGAAATAGGTCCGCAGCGCACGCGTCACCGAGGCTTCAGCGGCAATCCAGACGAAGGTGCCGGGCGCAAGCTCGACCGATTGGAGAACGGCCATCAGCGCAGACGCGTCGGTCGCCTCCGACAGGGGCCGATGCGCCCAATGAGTCTCCAGCTGGGCGTCGGTTTGAAAGATCTGGTGCTCGGCAGCGTCCGCAACCGCCATGATGGCCGTGATCCGCACATCGCTGCCTGCCTCCTCTATGCGACGGCCGATGGCCGGCAACGCCGTCTCGTCGCCGACGAGCAGCCAATTCTTGACGTCGTCGGAGATTACCGCAGAGCCGCGGGGACCGCCGATCTCCAGGCTGTCACCGGGGCGGGCGCCGAGTGCCCATTGAGTGACAGGTCCTGCTTCATGAATGGCAAAATCAATGACGAGCGTGCGGGCATCGGTATCGTAGCGGCGAGGCGTATAGTCGCGCCGCACCATCTCTTCGCCAGGGCCCGGCACGAGAACCTTGATGTGATCGTCGGGCGCCAGGCTGACAAAATCGGCAAGGTCTTCCCCGGCAAGCTCGATGCGCAGCATGCCGGGCGTCATCTTTTCGACGTTGGAGACGGTCAGGGTACGCCGCTTCAGCTCATGGCGCACACGCTCGATCTTCGGAACCGAACTATTCGGATTTGAGGTTTGGGGGTTATCCATCTGTGTCCCTTCGAGGCTCTTAAACCTTGATCCGCAGGACATAGCCGCGCAGACCGAAGCCGCAGAGCCGTTCGATCATACGCGTTGAGTGACGTTAACGCTTACGTGGCCGGGCGACACCCGGCCATTTCGGGTTCCTCTATAGGAGAAGAACGCGCGGCGCGCAATAAAAAGCTTCAAACGAAACTCAAGTTTATGACGTCGGAAACACGCGGCCATCGAACATTTTTCGCGCTGTCCTGACCGTTCCCGCCCCATTGACGGCCGCCCTCGTCGAGGTCCAGGAAAACCTCCATCAGGCCCGCCGGATGTTCGATAAGAGATCGCATCGGCCAGGCAGTATTTGCCTTCGTCCGTCAGGCGCAGCGGATAGTCGCCGAGGTCGAAGCTGATGAGATCGTAGACGCCGAGCGCCTTTGCCGCCTTTTCCGATTCCGCCCGTTGCGCTGCCTTGACCCGCTCCAGCGTCATGCCCGGCTGCTTCCGGAGCTTTGCCGACTCGCCGCGCTCGTCGAGGGACAGGCAGACGACGGTGACCTTATAGCCCGCTCCGCATGCAGCGCGATACGAAGTCAGCAGCATGCGCGCTGATAACAAGTGCCGTCTTTTCTTCCGACATGGGAAACTCCTTCCGAACGACAGCGATTTCACGCCGCGCGGCGCAGTTTGCCAATTCGGACCTCGTGCCCTGGCGATAAGTTTTGGCTATAGCGACCCGCTCTGTCGAACGTATTCAGCCTTCCCGACCGCACTCGAAAGATCCGGGCCGGCACGACCTCATCAAAGTCGTGCCGGCCCTTTCGATTACTGGAGAGCCTTTTCCATCACCCGCGCCAGACGCTCGGCGAAAGCGCGCGGATCGGCCGGCTTGTCACCATCAAGCACGCGCGCCTGATCGAGCAGCAGGAATGCCGCATCGTCGCGCAGCGACGGTGCATCGACCTTGGCGGCGATAGCCTTGACGACCGGGTGATCCATATTGATTTCCAGGATCGGCTTGGCGCCGGACTGCAAGCGGCCGGCCCCCTGCAGGATCTTCTCGAGCTGCCGGTCGTAACCCTGTTCGGAGGCGACCAGGCAGACAGCGCTTTCGATCAGGCGATCGGACGCGCGCACGTCCGACACCTCATCGGCAAGCTTTTCCCTGGCGAAATCGATGAAGGCCTGCACTTCGGCGGGAGCGCTTGCGCTTTCCGCCTTGTCTTCGTCCAGCTTCTTGAACTGCGCGAGATCGGCGGAGCCCTGGGTGATCGACTTGAAGCTCTTGCCCTCGAATTCCGGCGCGTTCGTCACCCAGAAGCTGTCGACGGAATCCGTCAGCAACAGCACTTCGATGCCGCGGGCGCGGAAACCTTCGAGCTGAGGCGATGCCTTCAGCTGATCCAGGCTGCCGCCGACGAGATAGTAGATCGACTGCTGGCCTTCCTTGGCGTCCTTGACGTAATCGGCAAGCGAACGGTAGCCATCGCCGGAGGCGGTGGTGCGGAAGCGCGACAGCGCCAGCAGTTGCGTGCGCCGCTCGAAATCCTCGTAGAGGCCTTCCTTGATCAGGCTGCCGAAATTTTCCCAGAGCTTCAGGAAAGCATCCTGGTCGCTTTCAGCCAGCTTCTCGATCGCCGTGATGATACGGTTGGTGACACCCTTGCGGATCGCCGACAGGATCGCGCTTTCCTGGATCATCTCGCGCGAGACGTTGAGCGGGAGGTCGTTCGTATCGACAAGACCGCGCACGAAGCGGAGATAGCGCGGCAACAATTCCGCCTCGTCGGTGATGAAGACCCGCTTCACATAGAGCTTCATGCGGCCTTTGCGATCCGGATCGGAGAGATCGAATGGCTGCGAGCCCGGCACGAAGGCGAGGGCGGAATATTCGTGGCGGCCTTCGGCGCGGAAATGCACCGTCAGCGCCGGCTCGTCATACTGGCCGGAAACGCCGCGATAGAAATCCGTATATTCCTCGCTGGTGATGTCGTTCTTCGACTTGGTCCAAAGCGCGGTGCCGTCGGTCAGCTGCGTGGGCTCGGCGCCGGGCGCCTCGACGATCTTGATCGGCACCGGCACATGGCCCGACTGCTCCTTGACGATGCGCTCCACCGTCCAGCGCGATGCATAGCTCTTGGCATCGTCCATCAGATGCAGCGTGATGCGCGTGCCGCGAGCGGGAGCCTCGGCCACATCGATCGGGGCGACGCTGTAGCCACCCTTGCCGTCGGATGACCAGAGCCAGGCTTCCTCCGCGCCGGCGCGGCGGGAGGCGACGTCAACCCGGTCGGCGACCATGAAACAGGAATAGAAGCCGACGCCGAACTGGCCGATGAGCTGGGCGCCTTCGCCCTGCTTGTTGGCCTCGATGCGCTCCATGAAGGCGCGCGTGCCCGAGCGGGCGATCGTTCCGAGCGCCTCGATCAGCTCGTCGCGGCTCATGCCGATGCCGTTGTCCTCGACGACGAGCTTGTTGCCGTCGGCATCGAGCGTCAGCAGGATGCGGCTGTCGGGGTCGTTGGCGAGCAGCGCGGGCTCGGCGATTGCCTCATAGCGCAGCTTTTCGCAGGCATCGGCCGCGTTCGAGATCAGCTCGCGCAGGAAGACGTCCTTATCCGAATAAACCGAGTGAACCATCATATGCAGAAGGCGGGCAACGTCAGCCTCAAAGACGTGGCTCTCAGCGGTGTTTTCTGCGGTGGTTGTCATGTGCGTCTAGTCTCCTGGGAATATTGAAAGTCGCGCCGAACAGGTGGCGGAAGATGAGGCAAATTTCAAGCGGGCGTTGTCGCTTCATGCGCTAGCGGCCAGATGATTTTCGCTCTCATCCGACACAACCGTCCATCCGGCAAATGTTCCGGCCGCGCGACCCGCAACGTCGCCTGCCAGCCGGTCGCGGCTCCTGCCGTACCGATACCCGCGGGATCGTCGACACATGCCTTGCGACCGCGGCCGTGGGTGTAGCGAACACCCCATCGCGATTGTAAATCAACGGTTATTTTCATTTATTGTATCGGAGCGGCTGCCGGTTAAAATCGTCGGCCATAAATGCAGCCTTGCCTTTGCCTTGTTTCAGCCCTATGTTAATAATGTCGATCTTGCTTGATGATCTTTGTTAACGCGGAAGCGTAGCCGAATTTTCTTTCAATTTTGGTCGTGATACTGCGGCAAATGGTTTGTCGCGGAGCGAAATTCTATGTCTAATTGAAAGGAAATTGTCATGAGCTCTGGAACTGTAAAGTGGTTCAATAGCGCCAAGGGTTTTGGCTTCATTCAACCTGAAGACGGCGCAACGGATGTGTTTGTTCACATTTCCGCTGTGGAGCGCGCAGGTATGAATTCTCTCGCCGAAGGCCAGAAGGTCGATTACGAACTGGTTCGCGATCGCAAGACCGGCAAGAGTTCTGCCGACAATCTCAAAGCTATCTGATTGTCATTCGTCATGCTGACCACGGATGTACCGGCAGCAAGGATCGAACTGGCAGGGAAAGGTCGGGTAATGCCCGGCCTTTTGTATTTCTGCGGCCCATCAGCGAGGGGATGCCATGAGCAGAATGAAGTTTTCGGCTGGAGACGTAGTGGTCTTGAAAGCGGATCTCACTCGGCTGAAAGCAGCCCCAAGGACATGCCGCATCATAAGCATGCTCCCCTCCGACTCCGCCGAGGCATATTATCAGGTTCGCTTCACGCATGAGAGCTTTGAACGCCGCATCTCGGAGGCGGACATCGAGCAGCTTTGCGCGGATCCAGTTGCCGACAGCCAAAACTCCACATCCGCAAGACCGGAGCCTTGGCTGAAACCCCTTACTGCGGGAGGCAAAAAACAAGCCTTCAGATAGGGCGCGGAGCGACATGCTGTGCGCTACGGAAAGGTATGATTTGCAAGTTTTTGTAAAAGACAATGATATTGATCAAGCATTGCGCGTACTGAAGAAGAAGATGATCCGTGAAGGCATTTTTCGCGAAATAAAAGTGCGTTCAGCCTTTGTGAAGCCATCCGAGCAGCGTGTTCAAGAGAAAGCGCAAGCCATTCGCCGGCACCGCAAGCTGATGCGCAAGAAGCTACAAAGAGACGGTCTGCTGCCCAAGAGCACCCGAAGCCGGACCCAAAGTCGTTAATCTTCGACAACCCTCCCCAATTTACTGCTGTGCGCGAAGGAGCGATCATGACAGCCACCAAGGACCAATTCTTCAAGAAGGCTGCGTCTCTCACCAACGACAAAGCCGCGACCACCACCAGCATGGCAAAATCCATCGTGGCGGCGGAAAACTCCGCCCGGGAAAAGAAAACCGAGGCGCTGCGAACTCTTCGCCTGCAACAAGAAGCCACGGAAGAACCGAAAACGGCCACCTTGGTAAAGGAAAGAAAAAAGCCCATCCGGCGTGGCCGGGCGTGACATTGCGGGAGAATATCGCCTAACCATTAAGGGACAAGGCAATCTCGCCTGCGCGCGCTAGAAGCCCAGGCGTTCACGTCTTTCCATGTCCTTGACATTAAGAATGGCGCAATAGGCCTTTGCTTCCTTCTCAGTCAGAACGTTCAGTATCCAATGCGTGGGCTCCGCAGCCCTTCCCGTGAAGACATCGTACACTGTCCAGGTACAATCACGCTCCTCACGAACGCTGTATCTGAATGTAAGCTTCGACATGGGCCACCGAGAAGGATGGGGCGGAGCAATTTCCGTGTCGCATCGATCTCAAGTAGTTTATCAGCCATTTAAGTTTCGGAGAAGACGGATACTCATCATCTCCTTAGCTGCATCGAAAAAACGTCCGGAAACTCCCTATGGACGCCTAATAAATCGAAATAAATTTCTCTAGTACTTGCATTCGACGGAATGACACCCCACATCTACAAAGTAACATTGCTGGTGAGCGCTAACGAAATTTGACGCTCGCGATGTTTTAGTCGTTTTCCTCTTTTGACCACGGATGTACTGGCATTGGTGCGAGGGCGATGTGAGGAAGGTCGGCGCGGTTTCGCTCCGGCCTTTTTTGTTGCCGGCAGCTCCAGGAGGCAACATGAGTGCATTTAGAGTCAATCGGTCAGAGCAGCGCTTGTCCAGAGCCGAAAAAGCGGCGATTGCCACGAATGATTCAGCACGGACCATCATTCAAAACGAAGTCGTTGCGCGTGAAAGCAAGACGGAGCGCCTTCGCCAGGCAAGATTGGCCAAGGAAGTGTCGGACCCATCCGTTGAGAAGCCGAAGCAAAAACAGGGGCGCAAGCTGAAAGGCTAGTAGACCGTCAACGTCCGAATTGGAAAAGACGACCGCGACACTCTTCTAAGCATTTGATTGGCTACGAACGTCAACCCCATTCACTGGCGTTGCAAGTCCGGGACATTCCGCAGAGCAGTCGGAATATGCTCGCCCTATATTCGGAACCCGAGAGCGCTGGGCGCTCACCGCCATAGGCTTGACTTATTGCACTCAATATGAGAACATAAAGTGAACATATGGAGATGTCCATGACCAAAGCTGAACAAGTCATTGAGCGTGCCATGACCTTTGTCGCGGTCTCGAAGGCGCTTCGGGAGCGCGAGCAGAAGCGGCTCGCCAATTGGAAACGCCGCGTCGACATCAGCCGGCCGCTACCACCCTTGCCGCGTGCCGTTCAGCTTTCATTGAAACTTGATAGCTGAAGCGGCAGGCGTGGTAACAGCACCCGGCCGGCTGTGAAGCGCCCGCCGGAAGGCGGGCGCTTCACTCTTCGGGGGATCTTTAAGCCTTGAAGAACGCCAGCAGATCCGCATTGATGATATCCGCATGCGTGGTCGCCATGCCGTGCGGAAAGCCTTTGTAGACTTTCAGCGTGCCGTTCTTCAGCAGCTTGATGGACAAAAGGGCCGCGTCCGCAATCGGGACGATCTGGTCATCATCGCCATGCATGACCAGCGTCGGCACCTCGATCTTCTTCAGATCCTCAGTGAAGTCCGTTTCCGAGAAGGCCTTGATGCAGTCGTAATGCGCCTTGGCGCCCCCCATCATGCCCTGACGCCACCAATTATCGATGACGCCCTGCGAAACCACCGCACCGGGGCGATTGAAGCCGTAAAACGGTCCTGACGGAACGTCGCGGAAGAATTGCGCGCGATTGGCGGCAAGCGCCGCGCGGAAGCCATCGAATACCTCCAGCGGCAGGCCACCGGGATTCTTGTCGGACTTGACCATGATCGGCGGCACGGCGCCAATCAGCACCGCCTTGGAAACCCGGCCATGACCGCCATACTGCGCCACGTAGCGGGCGACTTCGCCACCGCCGGTCGAATGGCCGACGTGAATGGCGCCTTTCAGGTCGAGATGCTCGGCGAGTGCGGCCACGTCGGCAGCATAGGTATCCATCTCGTTTCCGGTCGCCGTCTGGCTCGAGCGCCCGTGGCCGCGGCGATCATGGGCGATAACGCGGTAGCCCTGATTGAGGAAAAAGAGCATCTGGGCGTCCCAATCGTCCGAGCTCAGCGGCCATCCGTGATGGAAGACGATCGGCTGGCCTGTTCCCCAATCCTTGTAGAAGATCTGAGTTCCGTCCTTGGTGGTGATCGTGCTGCTGCTCATTGTGTCCTTACCTTTCGAAGATTGCTTTGCAGAGGCTTGTGCAGGTTGAGCGAAGGGCATGACGGCGGCGGCGGCAAGGCCTAGTCCGGCGGTCATAACGCCACGACGGGTAGCTTGATTGATCGACTGGCTCATTTCAATCTCCACTTATAATATATTGCGCGATTTATTATCGCAATATCATTATGCATAGAGCACTCGCCGCGCGTTGTCTACAAAAAATTTATCTTACGATTATATCGTGCGATAAATAATTATAGGATACTCCACGAAACCCAATCGGGCCGCATACGATTGTACGCCAAGACTATTGCGCGGGTTTGTCGACGAAATGCGAAATCGCGAATTCCGCCACTCTCCCATTCGACTTCCTGGCATCCTCGAGCCAGAATGGGAAAATCTGCCACTGGTGAATCATGCCAGGCCAGATTTCCAGGGCCACGTCTCCGCCCGCCTGCCGCACCTTGTCCGCCAGCCGCACACTGTCATCCAGCAGCGTCTCCCGCGAACCCACCTGGATCAGCAGGGGTGGAAAGCCGGCCAAATTGGCATAGAGCGGCGATATCTCGGGATCGACCGGTGATCGGTCGGCAACATAGGCATTGTGGATGATGGTCAATTCCTCCTTGCCCATGAACGGGTCACGGGAAGCGTTTGCAACCAGTGACGCCCCCGTCGCGGCGAAATCGGTCACCGGGCTCATGGCAACCACTGCCGCGGGAAGCGCTCCTTTGAGGCGAAGCTGGTTCAGGATAATCTCGATGGCCAGGGTTCCGCCGACCGACTCTCCCGCAATGACAATGTTTCCGGCCTTGTATCCTGACGACAGGAGCCAACGATAGGCCGCCACCGCATCGTTGATCTGCGAGGGAAAACCGTGTTCGGGCGCGAGACGATAGTCGATGAGCAGCACATCGGCAGACGCCCCCTTGGCAAGCGAGGCGGCAATATTGCGGTGTGTCCGCAGCGAGCCGCTATAAAAGCCCCCTCCATGCAGATAGAGAATGGCACGCCTGCCGATTCCATAGTGCAGCCGTGCCGGCCAGATCAGATCGCCGGCAACGCCGTTGGCGTCAACCCGGCGAATCTGCACCCGTGTCGGATCCGGCGTCGCTGCCATCAGATTCTCGAAGTCGGCACGCCGCTGCAACAGGTCCTTGTCGGCCATGGCACCGCTGTCGCGCAGCGCTTTGATCAGCTTCTCGATCTGCTCGCCCGATGCCTTCGTCTGCTGCCCGACCTCAAGCGCGTGAGCTTCTGATGCCGGCAGCATCGGCGAGAAAACCGCGGCGACCAGAATGTTCATCGCCATGGCAAAACGGGGAATGCAGCGAAATGATCGGAACTTGTTCATCAGAATAGCCTCTCGCCCACCACAAGGCCGCACACGACATCGTGATGCCACGGTCGCAGAAATGCTGTTCCTGTCAAGCATGAGAGGCTACCTGAAATCAGGATCCTGTTCGCCCGATTGGGCATCGTCACCTCGATGGGATTGTCGCTACGATCAAAAGTCAGATCGTGTCCTTATCGACGTTCCATTTCAGCGAGGTGACATCGCTTGCGCACAGGATCGGCGCTCAACCGGCCTGATGCCGGCGAGCCGCGAGACGAGCCATGATGGCCTCCCGGGCCGTCCGCGAGCCGGCAAGCCGCCGTTTCGTCTCGATCAACACATCGGCCGGCGCCTCCTCCGGCGATCCGGAGTGAAACGGCGGTGCGGGCGCGTATTCCAGCGAAAGCTGGATGGCTTCCGCCTCCGCCTGATCGCGCAGGGCCGCAACGATGGTCAGTCCGAAATCGATGCCCGCCGTCACGCCGCCCGCGGTGAAAAGGTTGCCGTCCCGGACGACTCGTCCAGGGGTCGCGATGGCGCCGAATTCCGCCAGGAAATCGCGCGCATTCCAATGGGTCGTCGCCTTCCTGCCCTTGAGCAGACCGGCGGCGCCAAGAACGAGAGAACCTGTGCACACCGAGGTTATGAAGCGTGCCTGGGCCGCCTGCGCGCGGATAAAGGAGAGAACCGTCTCGTCTTCCAGCAGCGCATTGACGCCGCTGCCCCCCGGCACGCAGATCACATCGAGGGACGGGCACGCCGCAAAGCTCGTCGTCGGCTGCAGCACCAGCTTGGTGGCGGAGACGATCGGAGACGTATCCTTCCAGACGAGGTGAACCTCCGCACCTTCCATCGACGCAAATATCTCGTAAGGGGCGGTCAGGTCGAGTTGCTGGACGCCCGGAAAGGCGAGCAGGCCGAAGCGAACGGTCATGGTGGATCTCCTATGGTTGACTTCGACCAGCCTATGCGATCACAATCTGGCGTATTTGCCAAACTCCCGTCATTTTGTGCCAATCATGCGCCACATCGAGATACTTGCCTTTGACAATGCCCAGCTGCTCGACATAGCCGGTCCGCTGCAGGTTTTCACCAGTGCCAATGAGGCGGCAATCGAAAGCGGATTGCCAAGGCCCTATGAGGCAGTCGCAGTCGCGACGGACGCGCAGACCAGGACCAGTTCAGGCCTTGTGCTGACGACTGCGCCACTCAGCGACGTTGGCGGCCCGCTCGACACCTTGATCATCGCCGGCGGCTGGGGCGTCAACAAGGCATGCGAAGATCAGGCCCTGGTCGAGTGGGTGCGCAGGCGGTCGGCAAGCACCCGGCGAACCGCCTCCGTCTGCAGCGGCGCCTTTCTTCTTGCCGAAGCGGGACTTCTGGACGGGCGACGCGCGGCGACCCATTGGAACCGCTGCGAGGAATTCTCAAAGCGCTTCCCGCAAGTGAAACTGGAGCCGGATCCGATCTTCGTCCGGGACGGCGACCTATGGAGCTCGGCGGGCGTGAGCGCCGGCATCGATCTGGCCCTCGCTTTGGTCGAAGACGACCTCGGCCGGAAACTGGCACTTTCCGTCGCCCGCGAGCTCGTCGTCTTCCTGAAGCGGCCGGGCGGCCAGGCGCAATTCAGTTCAGCATTGCGACTGCAGGAAAGCGGCGAGCGCTTCGACCAACTGCATGCCTGGATCATGAGCAATCTGCGCGCGGACCTCTCTCTGCCCGTTCTCGCCGAACGGGCGAATATGAGTGCGCGCAGCTTTTCCCGGCATTACCTCAAGGCGACCGGACGCACGCCCGCAAGGGCTGTGGAGGATATCCGCACCGAGGCGGTGCGGCGTCTGCTGGAAGAGGGCCTTACGGTTCACCAGGCGCGCATCCGTTGCGGCTTCAGCTCGGAGGAAACCATGCGGCGCAATTTCCTGAGAAAATTCGGAACCACGCCACAGGAGTTTCGCGATCATTTCGCCTAGATCAACCTGCATTCCAGGTCGCGGCCGGCGAAATCCGCAGAGCGCTGTTGTCGCTTTTCTATTATCGTCCTTGGGATCGTCCGAAGCGGTAATCCATAATATCCGCAAACGCGGTCTTTCGTGACACGGCAAAGCTGTCATAGGTTGACCGAACCAAATTCAGGATAAGGCTGTAGGCAATGGCAACGCACCGTTTTACCCCCACCGTCTATCACAACGTCATCGGCTCCCTGCCGCCGGCCTTGCATGTCGCCGATGGCGATACCGTCATTACCGAAACGCTCGACGCTGCCGGCTATGACAAGCATGATATTCGCCATGCCTCGGGTCCCAACCCGATGAACGGCCCGATCTTCGTCGAGGGTGCGGAACCGGGCGATTCCCTCAAAGTCGAAATCCTGACGATGGTGCCGACGCGCGATACGGGATTCACCCGCAGCGTCGTTGCAGGCAACGTCGTCGATCCGCAGGATGTGCGGGCACTGCCGGCCAGCGAAAAGGTGATCTGGCAGATCGACCGCGAAGCCCTGACAACGAGACTTTCCGAGCCGGTGGCCGGCCTTGAGGCCCTGACGCTGCCGCTTTCGCCGATGATCGGCTGCTTCGGTGTTGCGCCGGCGCTCGGCCAGGCCATATCGACCGCCACCAGCGGCGAATTCGGCGGCAACATGGACTATCGGCTGCTGGGGCCGGGCACGACCATCTGGTTTCCCGTATCGGCGCCAGGCGCACTTTTCTTCCTGGGCGATTGCCACGCCGTGCAGGGAGACGGCGAGATCGTCGGCACGGGAATCGAAACCACCTTCGAGGTGACGGTACGGCTGAGCGTCGAAAAGAAAAAGACGATAGTCTGGCCGCGCGGCGAGACGGTGGACGACATTTTCACCATCGGCAATGCCCGGCCGCTCGACCAGGCCCTGCAGCACGCAACCAGTGAAATGCTGCGCTGGCTCGGCTCCGACTACGGCCTCGATAAGACTGCCGCCAGCCACCTGCTCGGCCAAGTCGTGCGCTACGATGTCGGCAATGTCTTCGATCCGGCCTATACGATGGCCTGCCGCGTTTCGAAATCCTGGCTGAGGCGCCGCTAAATCCCAGATCGGGCGTCAGCTCGCATCCTCTGATTGGTCGCGCCGCTGGCGCGACACGTTGCTTTCCTGCCGTTCGCGCGCCATGTGGCTGACGGCGGCGCGCAGTTGCGGATGCCGCGACATGAACAGGTTGAAATCACGGCGCTCCAGCACGAAAAGCTGACAGAAATCGACGGCAACGACATCGGCGGTACGGCGCGCGCCGGTCAACAGGGCCATTTCGCCGAAGAATGAACCGGCGCCGAGCGGAACCTCATCGTCCTCAAGCTGCACTTCGACGGCGCCGGACGCGATGAAGAACATGCTGTCGCCGCGATCGCCCGTGCGAATGACGCGATCGCCCGGCGAAGCCGATCTCGGCCGGAAGAGCAGCAGAAGCTCCTCATGCGCATTGTCATCCAGCTCGGCAAACATCGGAAAGGTCTCGATCAGTTCCTCGATCTCGAGACTATGCTGCCGATCCCTTTCCTCCCGCTGCTTGTTGATGGCGGTCAGTTCGCGACGCAGCCCATCTTGCTTGGCCATGCCGTATTTGCTCGCGAACGACGGCCATCGGGAAAACGTCCATTTCTCCAGCTTCTCGACGGCGAAGAAGGCCAGCGGATTGAGCGTAATCGACAGGATCGCTCCTGCAAGAATGAGATCCTGTCCTTCCCGGGACAACAGACCGAGCGAAACGCCGAGCCCGGCCAGGATGAAGGAAAATTCGCCGATCTGCGCAAGGCCGGCTGCAACCGCAAAGCCCATGCTCGCCGGGTAACGCAGCAACAGCACCAGGCCGAAAGCAATCAGTGACTTGCCGATCATGATGAGCGCAAGCACGCCGACGATCATCAGCGGTTCGCGCACCAGGATAGTCGGATCGAAGAGCATGCCGACAGACACGAAGAACAGCACGGAAAAGGCATTTTGCAATGGCAGGGAGTCGGCCGCAGCCCGATGGCTGAGATGCGATTCACTCATCACGAGCCCGGCAAAGAAGGCTCCAAGCGCGAAGGAAACGCCGAATATTTCCGCCGCCCCGAAGGCGATGCCGAGCGCGATCGCCAGAACCGACAGCGTGAACAATTCGCGCGAGCCTGTGCGGGCGACCGACGTCAACAGCCAGGGTACGACGCGCGGACCGATGAAGATCGCTACAAGAGTAAATGCCGCCACCTTGACCAGCGTCATGCCGATCGTCAGCCAGATCGAGCCGGAAGCCGCATGGTCGCCGGCATTCACATGGCCGCCCATGGCGCCGGCAAAGGCCGGCAGCAGGACAAGTGCGAGCACCATCGCCAGATCTTCGACAATCAGCCAGCCGACAGCCACGCGCCCGTTGGTCGAATTCACCAGATTGCGCTCTTCCAGCGCTTTCAACAGTACAACGGTGCTGGCAACGGCAAGGCTTAGCCCGAGGACCACGCCTGCGCCGATGCCCCAGCCCCAGAGGGACGTCAAGCCGATGCCTAAAAGCGTTGCGATCGCGATCTGACCGATGGCACCGGGGATGGCGACCCCGCGCACCGCCAGCAGATCAGCGGCCGAAAAATGCAGGCCGACGCCGAACATCAGCAGGATGACGCCGATTTCCGCCAATTGCGATGCGAGTGAAACATCGGCGACAAAGCCCGGTGTGGATGAGCCGATAATGACGCCGGCAACCAGATAGCCGACCAACGGCGGCAGATGTAGCCTGTCGGCGAGATAGCCGAAAATGGCCGCGAACACGAACCCGCCGGCAATCAGTGCGATCAATGCGACGTCGTGCGGCACGGCTATCCTTCCCGTTTCACGGCGTTAAAGCCTGTTCCTCTCTTTTCAGGCTAACTAGCATCGCTTTTGCCTACCCGTCTACGGGGTCGTGCGAAACCGGAGGAAAACGTCGCCTCGCCCATGCAAGGCGACGAGGTAAACAGACGCTTACTGATCCAGGATGATCTGCAGCTTGACATCCGTTGGTCTGGCCTCGACGGCACGATCGAACGCCTCGATGGAGTCTTCAAAGGCGAATGTCTCCGAGATCAGCGGCTTCAGATCGACACGGCCGGACGCGATCAGTGCGATGGAGCGCTCATATTGATGCGCATAGCGGAAGACCGTTTCGATACGGATTTCCTTGGTCGATGCCGTCGAAACATCGAAATCGACCGGATCGACCGGCAGGCCGACGGCGACGATGACGCCGCCCGGGCGCGGCAGCGCCATGACTGTTTCCCAGGCCTTCTGCGAACCGGAGCACTCGAAGACGACGTCGGCGCCCCAACCATCCGTAAGGCGGCTGACTTCCTCGACCAGATTGTTTTCGCGAATATTGACAGGGATGACGCCCTGATATTGGGCGGCGATGTCGAGCTTCGGCTGGGCGAGATCGGCAACGATCGCCCGTGCGCAGCCGCCGGCAAGAGCCGCGATCGCGACCATGGTGCCGATCGGGCCGGCGCCGAGGATGACGGCGGTGTCACCGGGGGTAATTCTCGCCTTGGTCGCCGCCTGCATGCCGACCGCAAAGGGTTCGACCATCGCGCCCTCGGCAAAGCTGACATTATCAGGCAGTTTGAAGGTATAATTGGCCGGATGCACGACAAAGGGCGTCAACACGCCATGGACGGGCGGCGTTGCCCAGAAGATGACGGCGGGATCGACATTGTACATGCCGAGACGGCTCGCTTTGGAATTGGGATCGGGGATCCCCGGCTCCATGCAGACGCGGTCGCCGATCTTCAGATGCGTCACGCCAGCACCGACTTCGACGACAGTGCCGGCGGCTTCATGGCCAAGCACCATCGGCTCGTTGACGACGAAGGGGCCAATCTTGCCGTGCGTGTAATAGTGGACGTCGGATCCGCAGACGCCGACCGTATGGATCTTGATCTTGACTTGACCCGGCCCGACCTCCTGCGGAAGGTCTATATCGCGGATTGCCAGTTCATGCTGGCGTTCCAGCACCAAAGCGCGCATCTTACTCATCGCATTTTTCCTCTTTTCGAAGCAAACGGCGCCTGCTTGCGCAAGGCCCAAACTCTTGTTCTTCCAGCGTCCAACCGGTGTCGCGAAACGAGCTTGCGCCAATGCCGGAGAAGACGCGTTGTGCTGGTGCCCAATAGAATGGCGGTATACTACCCCATTATATTAGAATGAACTTATTATTTAACGCCCTATTGCCAATATTGACTGGAGTTCCATTTCTTGCCTTTGTAATGATTGAGGAAAAGGAGGGGCTCATTATGGCAGTATATGATTGGACCGGTCAGCGCGCCCGCCGGATGAAAATGTTGCGTGCAGCAAGCTTTGCAATGCTTCTTATCATCCTGATGGCGATACCCGCCGTGCTGTTGCATTATAATCTCATTCAGTATCCCCATTGAGCAGCACATGTCGTTCATAGCGGAGATTTTCAAGCCGCCTTTTTCGCGCCCGCCTTCTGCTTGCGCGCAACGTTGTCGCCGGCCCTGCGGTCGAGCGGCAGGCAATCCAGCACGGCAAAGAGAGCGATGATGCCGAGCAACACGAAGGCGAGGCGGAATTCGATGGCGACGATGCCGCCTACGCCAAGCGGTGCACTGACAGCCTGACCGATGCGAATGCCGATGGCACCGACAGCGATGCCCATGCCCATGGTCAGCTGAAAGACGGTGCTGAACAGCGTGTTGGCGCCTGTCATCTTCTGCGGCGGAATGTCGGCGAAGGCAATCGTATTCAATGCCGTGAAATGCATCGAGCGGCACATGCCCCCGATGAACAGCACCGGTACGACGAGCCAGACCGGCGTATCGGGCGAAAACAACGCACAGGCTGCAATGAAGACGGCATTCAGGATGCCGTTGACGATCAACACCGGTTTAAAGCCGAAACGCCGCAAAATCGGCGTCGTCCCCGGCTTCATCGCCAGGTTGCCGGCAAAGACCGCCAAGGTCAGCATGCCGGCATGAAAGGCGCTGAGCCCGAAGCCGACCTGGAACATCAGCGGCAACAGAAAGGGCACCGCACCGATAGCGGTACGAAACAGTGATCCGCCGGAGATCGTGACCGCGAAGGTCGGCAGCTTCAGCCCTGAGAGATCGATGAGCGGATGCTCCGTCCTCAGGAAATGAAACGCGGCTACGGTGAGCAAAACCAGCCCGGCGACCACATAGGCCGAGGCTTCCAGCCATATGAGGTCGGGACGGCCGACCAGCTCCAGCCCGTACATCAGGCTTGCCAGACCGATGCTGCTGACGACGAAGCCGATCCAGTCGAAAGGCGGCCGCGCAGCATTCTTGGTTTCCGGAATGAGAATAAGCGCGAAGGCAAACGCCAATATGCCGAGCGGCAAGTTGAGAAAGAAGATCCAGCGCCAGTTCGCATGGTCGGTGATGAAGCCGCCGAGTGGCGGTCCAAGAACGGGCGCCACCAGCGCCGGCCAGGTGATCGTCGCAATCGCCGAGATCAGCTTGTCCTTCGGGGTATTGTTCAAAACCACGAGCCGGCCCACCGGCACCATCATCGCGCCGCCGATCCCCTGCAGGATGCGCATAGCGACGAAGGAGCCGACACCGTTGGCAAAACCGCACAAAACGGAAGCGAGCGTGAAGACGACGACGGCCGTGGTGAATACCAGTCGCGCGCCGAAACGGTCGCTGATCCAGCCGCTGATGGGGATGAAGACGCCGAGCGTCAGAAGATAGGCACTCATGCCTATATTGAGATCCACCGGTCGGGCGCCAAAGGAAACGGCCATCTGCGGCAGCGCGGTTGCAATGACCGTACCATCCAGGTTTTCCATGAAGAAAGCACCGGCCACGAGCAACGCAATCGAGACCGACCGTGAGCCTGCCGCCTGCATTTCCTTCTCCCGCCCATGCGTGGACATGTCGTTCATCAACCAGTTACTCCGAATCCGCCTCGCATCCCCCTTTATTTAATCGGTTCGGCATCGTTTCCGATAGATCGAAATCGTCCCATCATTCGATTGGTCAATCACGTTTCGCTTAGTGGGTGGCGCAGAATTTGATTGCCGTGCTGCCACCTTCCGCCATGCGGCTGGGCCGGAAATCATGACGATCCGCCAATGCGCCTTGGTGAACGGACCGGTCAATCCGGTGCCAGTAGGCATTTGCGCACAAGACATGGTAGGGTTTTTTATCGGAAATGCCGCGCCAAGAACGACAGGATCGATATCAAAACAATATGAAACAGCCTCGAACAAGCCGAGACATCAGCATAGAGCCCGCAAAACATATCATCGGCTGAAGATTAGCTTCGCAATCGCGTATCAAAGGAATGAGAGCTCCGCATAATGAAACATGGCCTTGATGCAAAGACCACTGCGGCAACACCGGAGGCGAAACTGATCGTAACGCAGTCACCATTCGATGCCTTTGTGCGAAAATACGGTACGATCCCCCGTCGCGGCGTCTTCGGCTATTTCGTCCACGAGCTTGGTCGCCGCATCGTCGGTGGAAGTTACCCGGTAGGCGCCACGCTGCCGAACGAGCCCGATCTGGTGGAACAATTCGGCATCAGCCGCACCGTCATTCGCGAAGCGATGAAATGCCTTGCCGGCAAGGGGCTGGTGGAGATCAAGACCCGCGTCGGCACCCGCGTCAAGGAGCGCTCCAACTGGCATCACCTCGATACCGACGTCATGGTCTGGTACTACGAGACCGGACCTTCGGTGGAAATCATGCGCTCCATCAAGGATTTGCGGCTGGCGCTGGAGCCGGAGGCTACCGCGCGTGCCGCCACACGCCGCACGGACGAAGACGTCACGGCAATCAGTTCCGCTTACGGGGAAATGGTTTCCACCATCGGCGACATCAATACCAATGCCGACGCTGATCTGCGCTTCCATACCGCGATCTTCGCCGCCACGCACAACATGATCTATTCACAGCTGATCGACCTGATTGCGGTTGGGATCTACGCCAATCGCACGCTTTCGGACCATGATGAAGTGGCGGAGGGTCAGAAGCGTTCCCTGCCCTACCACAAGGCCATCCTTGACGCGATCGTCGCCCGCGATTCCGACGCCGCGATCAAGGCATCACGGAGCCTGTTGGAGTCCTGGCGCATCAGCCACTACGATTTCTGACGCAGCACGTCGCAAGCGTCACGATGAATGCCGGCGGAGGGAAGCGTGGCCCGTTGCCGGTCGCGCTCCGTCAATGCGTCATCGCATCCTGGGCATCCGCCTTGGGCACCGATCGGCGGCCGGCATCATGGGCAACGGGAATGAGCCAGACGGTTGCGAACGTCGTGATGGCGACGATGACGACGCCCCAGAAACTCCAGTGAAGCGCGGCGTCGAAAACGTTCCTGATCGCCGGATCGCCGACAAGATCGGAAAGGCCAGTCGGCTGGTTCAGAATATCGTGAAGCCTCGTTGCCAGTTCGCCGCTGCCGAAATGAGCGATACCGATATTCATGATCGCGCCGAGCGCCGTGGCGCCAAGCGTGTTGCCGAGGCTGCGCGAGAAGATGATCGAGGCCGTGGCGCTGCCGCGCATAGACCATTCGACGCTTTCCTGCACGAGCACGACGCTGGTGAGACTGATGAGACCCATGCCGAAGCCCATCAGAAACGAGCCTACGCCGGCGATGATCGGGCTGCTTTCCGGGGTCAGGAACAAAAGAAACAGCGCACCGAACGGAAACATGAAGCTTCCGGCACGCAAGGTCCGGCGGATGCCGAACATGCGAAAGAACCGGCTCGCAAGCATGACCGCCAGCGGCCAGCCGACGATCAGCATGGTCAAGGTGAATCCGGCTTCGAGCGGTGATCGGCCGAGAACACCCTGAACGTAGATCGGCAGAACTGTCGTCAGGCCGATCAAGGCCATGCCGGCAAGCAGGGTTGCCGCATTACTGGTCGCCACCAGCCGCCGGCTCCACAGCGCGATCGAGATGATCGGCTCAGGCGCCCGCCGCTCCTGCCATATGAACAGGACGCCGCTGACCACAAAGACGATCGCTAGCAAACCAAGGACGGCAAAACCGGAACCGGTTTCCGTCAGAATGACCAGCAGCGATACGATCGATATCGAAAACAGGATCGTCCCGAGATAGTCGATCTTCGCCTCGCGCGGGGTGATGCGCTCATGCAGGAAGCATACGAAGCCGGCGATGGACAGGACGCCTAACGGCAGGTTGATCCAGAAAATCCATGCCCAGGAGAGATGATCGACGATGATGCCACCGGCAAGCGGACCGATGACCGCCGAAACAGCCCAGACGCTGGCAAGGGCACCCTGCACCTTGGCACGCTCTTCCAGCTTGTAGAGATCGCCGACAACCGTCATCGTCACGGGCTGAATGGCGCCGGCGCCAAGCCCTTGAAGCAGCCGGAACGCGATCAGCGAGGCCATCGACCAGGCAAAACCCGCAAGCGTAGATCCCACGAGAAAGATCAGGATGCCAACGATAAGCATGGGCTTGCGGCCGAACATATCGGAAAGCTTGCCATAGATAACCGTCGTGGTGGACTGCGCCAGGAGAAAAGCGGAGAAGACCCAGCTGTAATAGGTGAAGCCGCCGAGCTGGCCGACGATGCGCGGCATGGCGGTCGCGACAATCGTCGCTTCCACTGCGACCATGAAGGTCGCAAGCATGATCGAGACGATGACCAACGGACGTCTCGAACGATCGACCGTGCTGGACATGGTATTCCTTTCTGACTGCCGCGCCCGATGTCGAATACGCACAGGCCGTCGAGGCGACCATGATCGAGCGTTTCATTTTTGGAATCGACGCCGGAAGACGAGGCGACTGGGGGGATTTTTGCCTAGATTGCTATGATAAGCATTGCATACTGATACAGGTCGATGTCAACTGTTTAAACGCAACTGCAGATCGCGCAGATTGACTGGAATCCGTCTGTTGTCACGTCCGCAAATAAGCCCTCAGCTAAATTTATTTCCGTTGATTTGTTCATTTTATGAACTTATTGTCGGAAAAACACGCTGAAATCCAGGCGGAACGTCGAATTGCTTACTTCTTCCCAGCAACAGCTTCTGCGCGTGATCAGTCAATCCGGACCACTGAGTCGAACAGATCTTGCGACATCTATGGGTCTTAGCAAGGCCGCCATGAGCGGAATTGCCCGCGATCTGATCTCACTTGGCGTCCTGCACGAAACGGAGACGATCTACGGCCAGGGCCGCCCCTCGATCCTGCTCGATCTGCATCCCGAAGGCGCCTTCTTCGTCGGCATTTCACTGCTCGAAGACCCGGCAGCGATGGTGCTTAGCGATTTCAACGGCAGTATCGTCGCGCGCCAGACCATGCCGCGGTCGCGCGATCCGGATGTTATCGCCGAGTTGATAGCAGAGACGCTGCCGAAGCTGCTGGCAGAACGCGAGGATGCTGTCCGCAAGCTTTACGGCATCGGCATCGCCCTCTCAGGCTTTGTCGACGAGAAGCAGGCAAACTGCGTTCAATCAACGCTGCTTGGCTGGAAGGATGTGCCGCTTGCGAGCATCGTCAGGCAGAAGACCGGTATCGACACCTTCATCGAAAACGACGCCAAGGCGGTCGCCGTCAGCGAGAAGCTGTTCGGCAGCACACGCGACGTCCAGAATTTCAGCGTCGTCTCTTTCGACGACGGCATCGGCTGCGCCCATTTCGTCGGCGGCAAGCTTTATCGCGGCAATCATGGCGGCGCCGGCGAGATTGCCCATTGCACCATCGAACCCAATGGCTCGCCCTGCCGGTGCGGCAAGCGCGGCTGCCTCGATACCGTCGCCTCGATGAAGGCAATCAAGGAAATGGCGAAAGCGGAAGGCCTTGCGTGCAGTTCCCTTGACGATCTGGAAAACGAGGCCTCGCTCGGCAACGCGGCCGCCATCCGCATCCTGCATCGGGCCGGAAATGCACTCGGTCTGGCCATCGCCCATCTGATCCAGTTCAACGATCCCGGCATGATCCTGATCACCCATGTCGAGGGACGCTTCGATGGTCTCTTCGGCACTGTCATGCGGCAGGCGGCCGAGGCGAACGTGTTGCCGCGCTATGCCGGCCAGACGCCGATCCGCAACCAGCGCGTCGATGGCGATGTCTGGGCGCGTGGCGCCGCCAGCATTGCCGCCCATAATTTCCTGATTGGTCCCAGCCCGAATTGAGGTTCCCATGCGCATTGCCGTCGGAGGCATTCACATCGAGTGCAGCACCTATAATCCCGTATTGAACGAGGAAAGGGATTTTCGCGTTCTGCGTGGCGAGGAGCTGACGGCCGCGCCCTATTTCGCTTTCCTTAGGGATTACGACGGCGAATTCCTGCCGACCATCCATGCCAGGGCAATCGCCGGCGGTCCTGTCGCACGCCATACATACGAGGCCTTCAAGGCGGAGTTTCTGGAGCGTCTCAAACCCCTGCTGCCGCTCGACGGGCTCTATCTTGCCATGCATGGCGCCATGTATGTCGAAGGCATGGAAGATGCCGAAGGCGACTGGATCAGCGCGGCACGTGCCGTCGTCGGCGACGATTGCATGATCTCGGCCAGCTATGACCTGCACGGCAACGTCACCCAGCGCATCATCGATGCGCTCGACATGTATTCCACCTATCGCACCGCGCCGCATATTGATGTCGAGGAGACCATGCGTCGCGCCGTGAAGATGCTGACGGAGAGCCTGAAGACCGGCGTGAAGCCGATCCTGCTTTGGGCACCGATCCCTGTGGTACTGCCGGGCGAACGCACCAGCACGGTCGATGAGCCGGCCAAGAGCCTCTACGATCTACTGCCCGGGATAGACGCCATCGATGGCGTCTGGGATGCCTCGCTGATGGTCGGCTATGTCTGGGCCGACGAACCGCGGGCCACCGCCGCGGCCATCATGACCGGCACGGATCGCCAAGTTCTTGAGCGCGAAGCGAAGCGCCTGGCTCAGGCCTATTGGGATGTGCGTGAGGACTTCGTTTTCGGTTGCAAGACCGGAACGATCGGGGAATGCGTCGCCAAGGCGATTGCCAGCGAGACGGTGCCCGTGGTGCTTGCCGAATCCGGCGATAATCCCACAGGCGGCGGCGTCGGCGACCGCGCTGATGTCCTTGCTGAACTTATCGCCAATAACGCAAAGGGCGTCATTTTCGCCGGCATTGCCGACAAGGCTGCCACGGAAGCCTGCTATGTGGCAGGCGTCGGCGCCACCCTCGATCTTTCGGTCGGCGCATCGCTCGACACGAAGGGCAGCAAGCCCGTGAAAGGCAGCTTCACCGTTAAATTTCTACTTGAGACCGCAGACCCGATCGACGCCCAGGCGGTTGTTTCCATCGGCGGTATCGACCTAGTGCTGTCGGCAAAGCGCCGGCCCTATCACAACCTCTCCGATTTCACGCGCCTCGGCCTCGATCCGCACAAGGCCAGGATCATCGTCGTGAAGTCCGGCTATCTCTCGCCGGAATTGGCGCCGATCGCCAATCCGAACCTGATGGCGCTTTCGCCGGGGGTCGTTGATCAGTTCGTCGAACGCCTGCCGCGGCTGCGCAAGCAGAAGCCAACCTACCCCTTCGACAAGGATTTCGATTTCACGCCCGAGACGGTAGTCTCGGCGCGCGCTATCAGTCGCTGAGCTCCAAAGCCGGCAGCGGTAGGTCGGGCAAAACTCTTCCGGAATAGCACGCGGGCGGCACCGTTTTACGGTCCGCTTTTGTGCGTCACGCACAAACATTGTGCATTGCATAAATTGCACAAAAAAGAGCTTGACGGCAGGGTTGCGTTGAACTTCTATTGAACCAATTCGAAATTGGTTCACTCCCCACTATGGCAATCAGCAGCCTTCCGGAGAATTCGATCTACGCCCTGGAAAAGCTCAGAGGGCTTTTGAATTCGGCCGATCTGCCGGCAGACGGGAAGTTGCCGACGGAACGGGTTCTGTCGGAGACATTGGGCGTCAGCCGTCGTGCCATCCGGCGAGCGTTGGAGGTGCTGGAGGCCGAAGGCCGCGTCTGGCGGCGCCAGGGCTCGGGAACCTATGCGGGGCAGCGCCCGGACGGCTGGAGCGAGCATGTCAGTTCGCTTGTCGCCCGCACGGATCTCATGGAGGTCATGGAGGTTCGTCTGCGCATCGAGCCGCAGCTGGCCCAGCTGGCGGCCATGCGCGCCAAGCCCGATGACATCGATCGCATGTATGAGCTGACCAAGAAAATCACCGCCAGCGACGATGCCGACAGTCGCGAGCTCTGGGATGGCGCGCTGCACCGGCTGATCGCCGAGAGTGCCGGCAATCAGTTCTTTCTGACCATCTTCGACGTCATCAACCATGTCCGCCAGGACGAGGCATGGCAAACCATTCGCGAATTGGCCCGCAGCATCAACAAGACGCGCCCGATCTCCTATGCCCAGCACATGGCGATCATCGATGCGATTGCGGCGCGCGACCCGATGAAGGCCGCCGAAGCCATGCGTAAGCACCTTCTAATGCTTCAGGAAAGCTTGATCCGCATCACGTCGCTCGATGCGCGACAAGCACAGGAACCGCTGACCGAAGAGGTAGGCTGACCAAAAGCTCTGCCCGCACCAGACAACGACCGGAGAGGAAACCGGTCGAGACTGCAAAAAACGAAAATCATAATTCATAATCAGGAGAACAAGATGAAGATCGCCAAATTCCTGACATCGCTTGCCGCCGGCGCATTGATCGCGCTGCCGGCTTTCGCTGTCGAGCTGAAGATCGGCCTGCAGGACGATGCCGACGTGCTGGATCCGGCCCAGTCGCGCACATTCGTCGGCCGTATCGTCTATACCGCCCTTTGCGACAAGCTGGTCGACGTGACGCCGGATTTGCAGTTCGTGCCGCAGCTCGCCACATCCTGGAAATGGTCGGCTGATGGCAAGCAGCTGATCATGGAACTGCGTCAAGGCGTAAAATTCCAGGACGAGACGCCGTTCAACGCGCAAGCGGTGGTCGATAACATCCAGCGCTACCAAACGATGCCGGAATCGCGCCGCAAGAGCGAGCTCTCCTCCGTCGCCAAGGTCGAGGCATCGGGCGAATACGAAGTCACCTTTACCCTGAAAGCGCCCGATGTCACTCTGCTTGCCCAGCTCTCCGACCGCTCCGGCATGATGGTCTCGCCGACCGCGGCAAAGGCGACCGGCGCCAAATTCGGCGATCATCCCGTTTGCTCCGGTCCGTTCAAATTCGTCGAGCGTGTGCAGCAAGACCGCATCGTACTCGAAAAATTCCAGGACTACTGGAACAAGAACACCATCTTCATCGACAAGGTGACCTATCTGCCGATCCCCGACACGACGGTTCGCCTCGCAAACCTACGCTCCGGCGATCTCGACATGATCGAGCGCGTCGCCGCATCCGATGTCGGCACGGTGAAGGGTGATCCCAATCTCGTTTATGCCGATGCAATCGGCACGGGGTGGCTCGGCGTCTATGCCAATGTCGGCAATGGTGCGCGCGCAGACAATCCGCTGGGCAAGTATAAGCGCCTGCGCCAGGCCTTCTCGCTGGCGATCGACCGCGAAGCCGCCATGCAGATCGTCTTCGACGGCACCGGGCTTGCCGGCAATCAGCCCTTTGCACCGAACAGCCCCTGGTACGATAAGGACATTCCGGTTCCTGCCCGCGACATCGACAAGGCCAAGGCATTGGTCAAGGCCGCCGGTTTCGATCGCATCCCCGTCGAACTCGCCGTCGCCAACAATCCGGTCTCGATGCAAATGATGCAAATCATTCAGTCGATGGTTGCCGAAGCCGGTTTCGACGTAACCTTGAAAACCACCGAATTCGCAACGCTGCTTGATGCGCAGTCGAGCGGCAACTACCAGCTCAGCCGCTCCGACTGGTCCGGCCGCTCCGATCCCGACGGCAATATCCAGCAATTCGTGACGACGGGTGCCGGCCTCAACGATTCCAAATACACCAATCCTGAGGTCGACAAGCTGCTGCTCGAGGCACGCCAGTCGCAGGACACTGCGGTGCGCAAGCAAAAATACGATGCGGCCGAAGCCATCCTCAACGAGGATCTGCCGATCATCTTTCTCGGTCATCAGGCCTGGATCTGGGCCTACAACAAGAAAGTGACCGGCTTCGCGCCCGCCCCGGACGGTATGATCCGTCTTGCCGGCGTGAAGAAGAGCAACTGAGCCAAAAACGCCATGCGGGCGCTCTCCCCGCATGGCATTTCCGGCATTCGATATGCGCGGCGAGGATCTGCCCATGTATAGCTATATCGGAAAGAGGTTGCTCGTCGCCATACCGACGCTGCTGATCATTTCGATCTTCGTCTTCTCCCTGCAGAAGCTCCTTCCGGGCGATCCGGTGCTGGCCATGGCAGGCGAGGAGCGCGATCCGCAGGTTCTTGAGCTGCTTCGCGAAAAATACCGGCTGAATGACCCTGTCATCTACCAATATGGCTATTGGCTGCAGGGCGTCGCGAAGGGCGATCTCGGCGTTTCGCTGCGCACCAATCAGCCGGTCTTGACGCTCATCGCGGAAAAGCTGCCGGTCACCATCCAGCTCGCCGTCATGTCGATGATCTTCGCCTTCGCCATCGGCATTCCCATGGGCATCCTCGCAGCGGTGAAGAAGAATACGCTTATCGATTTTCTCGCCAATATCGTCGCCCTCTGCGGCTTGTCCGTGCCGAATTTCTGGCTCGGGATCATGCTGATCCTGCTGATTTCGGTGAAGCTTCACTGGCTGCCCGCCTCCGGATACCAGCCGTTCTTCGAGGATCCCTGGCGCTCGATCCAGACCATGCTGATGCCCGCCTTCGTGCTCGGCAATGCGCTCGCGGCCACGCTGATGCGGCACACCCGCTCTTCGATGCTGAGCGTGCTCAGCGCCGACTATATCCGCACGGCCCGCGCGAAAGGTCTTTCCGAAGCCGCCGTCGTTTTGCAGCACACCTTCCGCAACGCCATATTGCCCATCGTCACCGTCAGCGCGCTGCTATTCGGCGAGCTGCTGGCCGGCGCGGTTTTGACCGAGCAGATCTTCACCATCCCAGGCTTCGGCAAGCTGATCGTCGATGCCGTCTTCAACCGGGATTACGCGGTGGTCCAGGGAGTCGTGCTTTGCACGGCTATCGGCTTCATCGCCATGAACCTCATCGCCGACATTCTCTATGTCCTCCTCAACCCGCGCATGAGGGCAGCGCTATGAGTACGATCGTACAGACGGCCGTAGCCGCGCCCTCGGCCAAGCGCGCTCCCAACCGCGCCTGGCGCAAGTTGAAGGCCAATAAGGGAGCATTGGTCGGGCTCGCCATCATCCTCTTCTTTGCCGTGCTCGCCGCGCTGGCGCCGATCCTGCCGATCGCCGATCCCATTGCCACCAGCTGGTCGGCGATCCGCAAGGCGCCATCAACAGCCCATTGGTTCGGCACCGACGATATCGGCCGGGACATTCTGTCCCGCATGATCTGGGGCGCGCAAGCATCGTTGATGGCAGGCATCTTTTCTGTCGCCATTGCGGTCGCCATCGGCGTGCCCTTCGGCCTGATCTCCGGCTACTACGGTGGCTGGATCGACCAGATCATCTCGCGCATCACCGAAGCCTTTCTGGCCATGCCGTTCCTGATCACAGCCATTGCTCTTGCCGCCTTTCTCGGACCGAGCCTCACCAATGCGATGATCGCGATCGGCCTTTCGGCAACGCCTGTCTTCGTACGGCTAACACGCGGTCAGGTGCTCGCGGTCAAGACGGAGGAATATGTCGAAGGCGCCCGCTCGATCGGCCTGCGCCACTTCAGCATCATCACCCGCTATATCCTGCCGAACGTCTTTGCGCCCATCCTGGTGCAGGCAACACTCACCATCGCGACCGCCATCATCGCCGAGGCCAGCCTCTCCTTCCTCGGGCTCGGCCAGCAACCGCCGGCTCCGAGCTGGGGCTCGATGCTCAACGTCGCCAAGAATTATCTGGAACAGGCGCCCTGGATGGCCATGTGGCCGGGGGCCGCCATCTTTCTCGTCGTGATCGGCTTCAACCTCCTCGGCGACGGCCTGCGCGATGCGCTCGACCCGCGCGAAGCATGAATAAACTGAAAGGATGCCCCCAATGACCGCATTCACCACACGCCCCGAGATCCTCGGCACTTTCGGCGTCGTTACGTCAACGCACTGGATCGCCTCGGCCGTCGGCATGAGCATTCTCGAAAAGGGGGGCAACGCCTTCGACGCCGCCGTCGCGACCGGCTTCGTGCTGCAGATCGTCGAGCCGCATCTTTGCGGACCGGGCGGCGATATGCCGGCTATCCTCTATTCGAAGAAAAAGGACAAGGTCGAGGTCATCTGCGCCCAGGGACCGGCGCCGGCCGGAGCGACGATCGAGCACTATACGAGCGAGGGGTTGAAGCTGATCCCTGGCGATGGCCTGCTCGCCACCGTCATCCCCGGCTCCTTCGACGGCTGGATGCTGATGCTGCGCGACTATGGCAGGCTTACGGTCCGCGATGTTCTCGAGCCGGCAATCCGCTATGCCGAGAACGGCCACCCCATCCTGCCCCGCGTTTCCGCCACCATCGCGGGACTTGCCGATTTCTATCGCAAGGAATGGCCGACTTCCTATGAGGCCTGGCTTCCCGGAGGCTCCGCCCCGGAACCTTGGTCCAACTTCAAGAACCCGGTTCTTGCCGAAACCTGGAAACGTGTCGTCGCGGAGGCGGAGGTGAAGAGCGGCCGCGAAGCGCAGATCGAGGCGGCACGCGATGCCTTTTATCGCGGCTTCGTCGCGGAGGCGATCGACAGCTATGTCGGCAAGGCCGAAGTGATGGATGCGAGCGGCCAGCGCCACAAGGGCGTCCTGACGGCTGATGACATGGCCAATTGGTCCGCCACCGTCGAGGAGCCGCAGACCTACGACTATCATGGCTGGACCGTCGCCAAGATCGGCCCGTGGGGCCAGGGACCGGTCTTCCTGCAGACTTTGTCGCTGCTCAAGGGTTTCGACCTCGCTGGCATGGATCCGGCCGGCGCGGACTTCGTCCACACGATCACGGAGGCCATGAAACTCGCCTTTGCCGATCGCGAGGTCTATTACGGCGATCCCAATTTCACGACCGTACCGCTCGATACCCTGCTATCGGACGCCTATGCCGATGAGCGCCGCAAGCTCATTTCCCCGGAGGCCTCGCTTGCGTTGCGCCCGGGCAAGCTGCCGGGCTTCGAAGACCAATACGATCTCACCATGAAGATGCTCGAAACTCCGGAAGCCAAGGGCGGCGCGGTCTACGAGCCCACCATGTCGCACCTGACCGAAAAGCGCGGCGATACCGTGCATATCGACGTGATCGACCGTGAGGGCAACATGGTCTCCGTCACCCCTTCCGGTGGCTGGCTGCAGTCCTCGCCGATCATTCCCGGTCTCGGCTTCTGCCTGAATTCGCGTGCGCAAATGTTCTGGCTGAAGCCGGGCCTGCCCTCTTCGCTTGCTCCGGGCAAGCGGCCGCGCACGACGCTGACGCCGACGCTTGCGCTGCACGAGGGCCGGCCGACGCTCGCCTTCGGCACGCCGGGCGGCGATCAGCAGGAGCAATGGCAGCTTTCCTTCTTCCTGCGCTATGTTCACCACGGACTGAACCTGCAGGAAGCGATCGATAAGCCGCTGTTTCACAGCACGCATTTCCCCAGCTCCTTCTATCCGCGCACCCGCGAGCCCGGCGGCCTGACGGCGGAGGCCAATTTCAATACCGAAGTGCTCGATGCCCTCCGCAGGAAGGGCCATCAGCTGAC
Source organism: Rhizobium sp. 11_C7_N12_5 (assembly GCF_051811145.1). Lineage (NCBI taxonomy): Bacteria > Pseudomonadati > Pseudomonadota > Alphaproteobacteria > Hyphomicrobiales > Rhizobiaceae > Rhizobium > Rhizobium sp. 11_C7_N12_5. The sequence continues at coordinate 388,343 of NZ_JBPWPY010000002.1, read as the reverse complement.
CGTCGCACCCGAATGGACCGTGGGGCGGCTCACCGCAGCACGGCGAGATAAAGATGGCCTCTTGCGCGCTGCAGCAACACCGCGTTTGATGCAAGCCTATGCCATTGGGAGATAGAGCCGATGACCTGGTCGATCGTTGCCCGTGAGCCGGAAACCGGCCATCTCGCCATTGCCGTCGCCACCCGCTTTTTCGCGGTCGGCAGCATCGTGCCGCATATTCGCGGCGGCATCGGCGCCGTCGCGACGCAGGCCTTCGCAAGCCCGCTCTACGGCATCGACGGACTTGCGATGCTCGCCGCCGGTCATACACCGACCGAGATTCTGCAAGCGCTGAGTGCCCGCGACGAAGGCCGCGAGCAACGCCAGTTCCATCTGATCGACAGCAAGGGCAACAACGCCGCCTTCACCGGCGCCAAGTGCATCGACTGGGCAGGCCATCTTGTCGATGACAATGTCTCGGTTGCCGGCAATATGCTGGCGGGTCCACAGGTGATTGCCGAGACGCTTGCGACCTACAGGAAGACCAAGGGAAAGCCGCTGGCCGAGCGGTTGCTCGAAGCCATGCGCGCCGGCGAGAATGCCGGTGGCGACAAGCGCGGCAAGCAATCGGCCGCGCTCGTGATTTACCGCGATCAGGATTATGCCTGGCTGAACATCCGCGTCGACGACAGCGCCGACCCGCTCACCGAACTCGAACGGCTCTATGCCGTCGCGCAGGAGCGCTATCTGCACGTCGCCGAAACCATGCCGACACGGCAGAACCCCAGCGGGATGACCGACCGCCGCGAGATCGACGAGAGGATTGCTGCTCTTGAAGCCGCAAGGATCGCCGAGGGTCGTCCTTCGGCCTCCTTCGCCACCGCGCCGGTACCATCATGAACAGCGTCGATTGATGCCCGGCCAGTGCGCAAGATCATAAAAAGGGGACGCCATGACAACCGTTACAACGCAGCAAACCAAACCGGATGCACAGCCTGTTCTCTCCGTCTCCAATCTGACGACCTCGTTTCTCGTCGATGGCCAATGGCGTCAGGTGGTCAAGAACATCTCCTTCGACGTCATGCCGGGAGAGACGGTTGCGATTGTCGGCGAAAGCGGCTCCGGCAAGAGCGTCACCTCGCTTTCGATCATGCGCCTGCTTGCCAGGGGCAGCAGCCGTATCGAAGGTTCCGTCAGGCTCAACGGCCGCGATATCCTTACTCTTCCGGAGCGGGAGATGCGCAGGGTCAGAGGCAAGGACATCGCCATGATCTTTCAGGAGCCGATGACCAGCCTCAACCCGATCTTCACCATCGGCCGGCAGATTTCCGAAGCGCTCACCTGCCACGGCGATATCTCCAAGGCAGAAGCCAGGGCAGAGACGATCCGCCTGCTGGAGAAGGTGCGCATCCCCAACGCAATCTCGCGCTTTGACGAATATCCTCATCAGTTTTCCGGCGGCATGCGCCAGCGCGTGATGATCGCCATGGCGCTCGCCAGCCGCCCGAAACTATTGATCGCCGACGAGCCGACGACGGCTCTCGACGTCACCATTCAGGGGCAGATCCTCGACCTCATCAAGGTGCTGCAGGAGGAGGAAGGCATGTCCGTTCTCTTCATCACCCACGACATGGGTGTCGTTGCCGAGATTTCCGACCGCACCATCGTCATGTATCGCGGCGAGGCGGTGGAAACCGGCAAGACCGACGACATCTTCCATCGCGGCCAGCATCCCTATACCCGCGCGCTGTTGTCGGCCGTGCCGCGGCTCGGCTCGATGAAGGATCAGGCCCAGCCGCTGCGTTTCCCCATCGTCGATATCAGCACCGGCGAGCGCAGCGAACCCAAGGCGCTTGCCGACACCGTCGATCGCGGCAAGACGCCGGTTCTCGAGGTCAAGAACCTCGTCACCCGGTTCGATCTTCGCGGTGGGCTGCTGGGGCGCCCGACCGGCGCCATCCACGCAGTTGAAAACGTCTCCTTCGATCTTGCCCAAGGAGAAACACTGTCGCTGGTGGGAGAATCCGGTTGCGGCAAGTCGACGACCGGGCGCTCCATCATGCGCCTCATCAATCCCAAATCCGGTGACGTTCGTCTCGACGGCTATGACGTGATGAAGCTCGGCGCGCTCGATCTGCGCCGCATGCGCCGCAGCATCCAGATGATTTTCCAGGACCCCTTCGCCAGCCTCAACCCGCGCATGACGATCGGAGCGGCGGTCGCCGAACCCTTCATCGAGCATCGTCTCGGTTCACGCGCGGAAGCCCGCGAAAAGGCCGCCGATCTTCTGGAGCGCGTCGGCCTCAAGGCTGATATGATGGGCCGTTACCCCCACGAATTCTCGGGCGGCCAGCGCCAGCGCATCTGTATCGCCCGCGCACTCGCCCTCGATCCGAAGGTGATCGTTGCCGACGAAAGTGTCTCGGCGCTCGACGTGTCGATCAAGGCGCAGGTCTGCAATCTGCTGATGGACCTGCAACAGAGCCTCAATCTATCCTATCTTTTCATCTCGCATGATATGGCCGTGGTCGAGCGCGTCAGCCATCGCGTTGCGGTGATGTATCTCGGCGAAATCGTCGAGATCGGCCCGCGTGCCTCGGTGTTCGAAAACCCGCAGCATCCCTATACGAGGAAGCTGATGGCGGCAGTGCCCGTGCCGGATCCGTCGCGTCGCGGCATCAAGCGCAATCTGGGCGTCGACGAGTTGAAGAGCCCTGTGCGGCCGGTCGGATACATCACGCCGACGCGACACTACCGTGAAGTGTCGAACGGCCATCTGGTCCGGATGGAGGAGGCCGCCTGAGCAGGATTTTGACCTTGACGGCCGTCAAATCCAGGCAAATATCGGCATCCTATTTTCCATCTCACTTGGAGTGAACGAAATGACCGACAACGTGCTCGATATTCCGGTAAAGAAGATCGACGGCAGTGATACGACGCTCGCCGATTATCGCGGTAAGGTCATCATGGTCGTCAACGTCGCCTCCAAATGCGGGCTGACGGTGCAATATGAGGGGCTGGAAAAGCTTTACGAGGACAAGCGCGACGAAGGCTTCGTCATTGCAGGCTTCCCGGCCAATGATTTCAAGGGCCAGGAACCCGGCACGAACGAGGACATTCTGAGCTTCTGCACGCTGACCTATGACGTGCAGTTCCCGATGTTTTCCAAGATCGCTGTCACGGGCGAAGAGCGGCATCCGCTCTACGACGGCTTGATCGCCTCCGGCGTCGAAACGACCGGCGACGGCCCGATGCGCGAACGCCTGGCGAAACACGGCCTTGAGACCGGCCAGGACGGCGGCATCGTCTGGAACTTCGAAAAGTTCCTGATAGGCCGCGACGGCAAGGTCGCCGCCCGCTTTGCACCTGATGTTACGGCCGACGATCCGCGCTTGCTCTCCGTTTTGGAAAAGGAGCTGGCGCGCGCCGGCTGAAGCAACTCGCGCGTTTCCAAAATAAGGCATTACCTCAATAGGCTGCACCTTTTCCAAGGCTGCAGCATGAGGCCTGCTCAGCCGTATGACGTAATTGCCTCCCCTCCCGCCCGAGAGTATGTTTCGGCTTCCGTATATATCTGGACGGAACGCTGCATCAATTCTGATGGGAGGATGTCATGCGCGAACCTGATATGCAGAAACTCGATGCCCTAGTCGGACGCCTGGTCGGCGATCTCGGCGCGGCGGTTTCGGGTGTGTTGGTAACGCTCGGAGATCATCTGGGCCTGTTCAAGGCCATGGCGGACGGAACACCGATGACTTCGGCTGAGTTAGCCGACAAAGTCGGCGTGAAAGAGCGCTATGTGCGCGAATGGCTTTCGGCTCAGGCGGCGGCCGATTATGTCAGCTATGACGACAAGACCGAGCGCTTCCACCTGACGCCGGAACAGGCGATGGTGTTTGCGGAGGAAAACAGTCCCGCCTTCTTCACCGGCGCCTTCGATGTCGTTCAATCCATGTGGCTTGACGAACCGAAGATCGCCAATGCCTTCAGGACCGGCAGCGGCCTCGGCTGGCATGAGCACAGCGCCTGCCTGTTCCGCGGCACGGAGCGTTTCTTCCGGCCGGGCTACAACAGCCATCTCGTCTCGGAATGGATACCGGCGCTGAAGGGTTTAGAGGAAAAGCTTCAAGCCGGCGCCGCCGTCGCCGATGTCGGCTGTGGCCATGGCGCCTCGACCATCCTGATGGCGGAAGCCTATCCAAACTCGACCTTCTTCGGCTTCGACTATCATCTTCCCTCCATCGAGCGAGCGAAAGCTGCGGCGAAGGAAGCGGGCGTCGACGGTCGCATCACCTTCGAACAGGCGAGTGCCAAGGACTTCCCGGCTGCCGGCTATGATCTCGTGACGATGTTCGATTGCCTGCACGACATGGGCGATCCTGTCGGCGCCGGCAAACATGTCAAGGACAGCCTTACCGACGACGGCACCTGGATGATCGTCGAGCCTTTTGCGCATGATTGCCTGAAGGACAATCTCAACCCGGTCGGCCGCGTCTTCTACGGCGCATCGACGATGATCTGCACGCCGGCCTCGCTGTCGCAGGAAGTCGGGCTGGGTTTAGGCGCGCAAGCCGGCGAGTTGAAACTGCGCAAGGTCGCTATGGATGCGGGCTATTCGCATTTCCGAAAGGCGACCGAAACGCCGTTCAATATGGTCTTCGAAGTCAAGGCATGAAAATGGCGCCGCGCGCTCCGCAGAACGCGCGGCGCCATCTGATCTTTTATAGACGCTGCCCGTCTTCGCCGAACAGCGACGCGAGCGCCGGCTGGAAATAGACCGGCTGCTCGCTTTCGAGCGCAACCTCCTCGTCGGCATCGATGCGCACCGATATGGTCTCGTTGCCGACCTGGCCCCAGATCAGATTGTCCGAGCCCATCGGCTCGACGATGCTGAAGGTCGCCGGCAGATTCGAGGCACGATCGCTGGCGAGCGTGAACTGCATCTGTTCCGGCCGCACGCCGAGCGTTGCCGTACGGCCCTCCCCGGGCGTGCCGGAAAACTGGTAGCCGTTGAGATCGATCGTGCGGCCATCGGTCAGCACGAAGGCAGGCAAGCCGTTGTTGCTCGTCACCTTCCCCGACAGGAAGTTCATGGAGGGCGAGCCGACGAAGCCCGCCACGAAGCGATTGACAGGGCGACGATAGATTTCCTTCGGCGTGGCGAACTGCTGGATGACGCCGCCGCTCATGACAGCGATACGATCGGCCAGCGTCAGCGCCTCGATCTGGTCGTGCGTGACGTAGATCATGGTGGAGCCGAGGCCGCTATGCAGGCGCTTCAGCTCGACGCGCAGTTCGGTTCGAAGCTTGGCATCGAGGTTGGACAGCGGCTCGTCGAACAGGAAGACATCGACGTCGCGCACCAGGGCGCGGCCGATGGCGACGCGCTGGCGCTGGCCGCCGGACAATTCTCCCGGCCGCCGCTTGCGCAGGGGGTCGATCTGCAGGATCTGCACGGCGCGGTCGACGCGCTTGGCAATCTCCTCCTTCGCCATGCCGGCGATGCGCAGCCCGAAGGAGAGATTTCCTTCGACCGTCATCGTCGGATAGAGCGCATAGGATTGAAACACCATGCCGATACCGCGATCCTTCGGCTCCTCCCAGGTGACGTTCTTGTCGCCGATCCAGATCTGGCCATCGCTGATATCGGTGAGGCCGGCAATGGCATTGAGCAGGGTCGACTTGCCGCAGCCGGACGGACCGAGCAGAACGATGAACTCGCCCGACCTCACCTCGAGATTGAGCGATTTCAGGACGCCGACGCTGCCGAAACCGATTGCAAGTTCGCGAATGGAAACATTGGCCATGAACTATCCCTTGACTGCGCCGGCGGTGATACCCCGCACGAACCAACGACCCGAACCGAAATAGACGATCAACGGAACCAGGGCGGTCAGAATGGTTGCCGCCATGTTGACGTTGTAGAGTTTCTCGCCCTGGGTGGAGTTGACGATATTGTTGAGCTGCACGGTCATGGGGAAGTTTTCCCGGCCGGCGAAGACGACGCCGAACAGGAAGTCGTTCCAGATACCGGTGACCTGCAGGATCCCCGCCACCACAAGGATCGGAATGGACATGGGGATCATCAGCCGGAAGAAGATCTGCCATAGCCCCGCGCCGTCGATGCGGGCAGCCTTGAACAGCTCCATCGGCAGGCTGGAATAATAATTGCGGAACAGCAGCGTCAGAACAGGCAGGCCGAACACCGTATGGGTGATGATGATGCAGGGCAGCGTCGAATAGATGCCGACATCGCGATAGATGAGAACCAGCGGATAGATGAAGACCTGGTAGGGAATGAAGGCCCCCAGCAGGAGGATGGCGAAAAGGACATTCGAGCCCCTCACCCGCCAGAAGGAAAGCGCATAGCCGGTCAGCGACGAGATGAAGATCGACAGGATCATGCTCGGAATCAGGATCTTTACCGAGTTCCAGAAGCCGACGCTGATACCGCCGCATTCAAGGCCGGTGCAGGCCGTGCTCCACGCCTGCACCCAGGCCTCCGTCGTCCACATCAGCGGGAAGGCAAAGATATTGCCCTGCCGGATCTCCGGCATGGATTTGAACGAGGTGACGAGCATCACATAAAGCGGCAGCAGGAAGAACATTGCCGCCATGACGAGAAAGGCGTAGAGGCCGATGCGCCCGGGAGTAAAGTGCTGCGGTTTGCGCCCGGTCGGGCCCTGCATGGCGGCTGCGACGGAAGATGGCATCGTCATCAGTTCCCCCTCGGTTTTTCACGGAAATATTCGTAGTAGAGCCAGGGCGTCACCACGATGACCACGGTGACGAACATGACGGTCGACGCCGCTGTGGCAAGGCCGATATTGCCGCGGCCGAACAGGTAATCCATGATGAATTTCCCGGGCACCTCGGTCGAAATTCCCGGGCCGCCGCCGGTGGTCGCCAGAACCAGCTCATAGACCCTGACCACGGCGATCGCCAGAAGAACGCTGGCGGTGATAATGGTCGGTCTCAGAATCGGTATGACGATGTGGAGATAGACGCGCCAGCTCGGGATGCCGTCGATGCGCGTCGCCTTCCACAGCTCGCGGTCGACGCCGCGCAATCCCGCCAGCATGATCGCCATTACGAGGCCCGTCGATTGCCATATGCCGGCAAGCACGATGACGTAGAGCGCCAGATTGCTCTGGACGATCCAGTCGAAGCGGAACCAGGTGAAGCCGATGCTGTCGGCAACCTTCTGCAGGCCGAGCGTCGGATTCATGATCCACTGCCAGACAAGGCCTGTCACGATGAAGGACATGGCGAAGGGATAGAGGAAGATCGTCCGGAACGTATTTTCGAAGCGAACCTTCTGGTCCAGCGCCACGGCAAGAAGGAAGCCGAGGATCAGGCAGCCGGCAATGAACAGAAAGCCGAAAAGCACGACGTTCTGCAGCGATATCTGCCAGCGTGCGGTGTCAAACAGCCGCTCGTACTGCTTGGTGCCGACAAAGATGTTGACCGGCAGCACCTTGCTGTCTGTGAAAGATATCCAGATGTTCCAGACAACCGTCACGACATAGGCGAGAAGGACGATGACGAAAGCAGGGAAAAGGGCGATATAGGGCGAAAAACGCATTCTCCTGCGGGTGGCGCCCGTCTTTACGACGGTCACACCGACAGTGGCGGCGCTTGTTTCAGGTGTGCTCATGACGCTCCTCCTCAGCATTCATGAAAACCGGCGGCAGGCCGGCCCTGCCGCCGCATGGATGTCGACTGAAGCTTACTTCGCCTGTTCTATGACCTTGGCAAACTGGTCGGCGAACTGATCGGGCGTCATGCTCGGTGTCGTCCAGTACTGGGCGACGAGGTCCTGTTCGGTCTGAACGATATCCTGCGATGTCAGCACGTCGGAGGTCAGGATCTGACGGCTCGGATCCTTGAGCGCGTTCAGACCCTTCTGAGCGCAGGCATCGAGCTTCGACGTATCGACGTCGAGACGAACCGGTACCGAGCCCTTCTTGGAGTTGAAGGCGAGCTGACCTTCCTTGGACATGATGACCGTTGCCAGCAGGGTCTGAGCGTCGACCGCCGCCTTGTCCTTCAGGACCGGGAAGACGAAGATGTCGCCGCCCATCATGAAGTTCGATTCGCCCGGCCCGAGGATGCAGCCGAAATCCTTGTCGGCGACGAGGCCTGCATGGATGAATTCGCCCTTGGCCCAGTCGCCCATAAACTGGATGCCGGCCTTGCCGTCGATCAGCATGCCGGTCGCGACGTTCCAGTCGCGGTTCGGGCTGCCCGGATCCTGGTAGTTGCGCAGCTTGGCGAAGACCTCGGCGACATGTTTGAACTTGTCGGACTTGACCGCATCCTTATCGAGATCCTTCCAGACCTTGCCGTAGAGATCCTTGCCGCCCTCACCGAGAAGGATGGCGTTGAACATCAACTGGAGCTGCCAGGGCTGGCCGCCAACGGCGACCGGGATCAGCCCGGCGGCCTTGATCTTGTCGAGCGCGGCAAACATTTCATCCCAGGTTTTCGGCTCCTCGGTCACGCCCGCCTTGGCGAAAACGGGCTTGGAATAGAACAGCCAGTTTTGGCCGTGGTCATTGATCGGCGCGCCATAGATATGGTCCTGGAACTGAATCGCCTGATAGAAGGCGGGCGTCAGGACGGATTTCCAATCCTGCTCCTTGGCCAGATCATCAAGCGGTCGCAGCAGGCCCTGCTGGGCCAGGTCGTTCATCTGCGTGCCGGTGTTGAACTGCATGGCCGTCGGCGGGTTGCCGCCGATGATGCGGTTGATGCCGATCGGGCGAGCGGTCGAGCCGGATCCGGCAATCGCGGTATCCACCCATTCGCCGCCGGCAGCGTTGAAGGCCTTGGCCAGTTCCTTCACGGCGGCGGCTTCGCCCCCGGATGTCCACCAATGCAAGACTTCGGCTTTCTTGCCGTCGGCCAGAGCGCCGGTCACGCTTGCCGCGACCAGCGCCGTGGCGCCGACCAATGCCATCATCAATTTACGCATACGTTCCTCCTCCTTTGATAACGTTCTCCAAACGCCCGTGCTCAGCCGCCGCCATCTTCAGACATCGGATGCCGAATTTCACGGTCCTCCAAAACCGTACCGCCGGGCCTCCATTCCCTGCGGCGAGTGGCCAATGCTCCCTTACGCATCGTCCCTTCGTCAAGCCCACAGTCCGAAAGGACTGCATTTTCCCAACCTATAGCGCAGCCTATGCGAAACGTCCCTCATTAATTGTGCGATCTATCGGATCCGGACGACCACAGCTGCTGTGGATTGCAACCACGCCGCGTGACTGGGCCGACCGCTCGAATGCCGTCATGACTTCCAGGGCGTGGAAGGCAAGTTCCGACGATACCCGATGCTGGCGTCCCGAGCGAAGGGAATCAACCATTTCAGCCGCGCCCAAACCGCGCAGCCCGAGATGGCCGGGCACACCCTCGGTATAGGGATGGTCGACCGGAACCTCCTCCCAGGCATCAGTGCCTTCGCGGAATATCTCGACCTTGCCGGTAAAGTTGTTCGGATCCGGCGTCACCATGGTTCCCTCCGAGCCATAAAGCTCGATCTGGTTGTGCTTGTGCTTGATGACATCGAAGCTGGTCGCGATGGTCACCGTCGCGCCGCTATGGAACTCCATGACGCCAGTCAGATGCGTCGGCACCAGTACCTTGATCGTCTCGCCGCGATGCGGATCGGTCTTCACCATGCGCTCGATGCGAGTGATCTTTGCGGTGCCGAAAACCTCGCGCACGGGGCCGAGCAAGGCAATGAGGTTGGTCACGTAATAGGGACCGACATCCAGCATCGGCCCACCGCCACGGCCGTAGAAGAAGGCCGGATTGGGATGCCAATGCTCATGGCCGGGCAAGAGCAGCATGGCGGTGGCCGAGATCGTCTTGCCGATGCGGCCTTCATCCAGCAGCCGCCGTGTCAATTGATGACCGCCGCCGAGGAAGGTGTCGGGCGCGCAACCGAGCCGCAGGTCACCGGCACGGGCGATCGACATGAGTTCCTCGGCCTCCGCCATGGAAACGCCTAGCGGCTTTTCGGAATAGACATGCTTGCCGGCAAGAAGCGCCTTCTTGCTGATGGCATAATGCGAGACTGGCGTCGTCAAATTGATGATCAGGCCGATTTCCGGATCGGCCAACATCGTATCCAGCGCCACGGCCTCAATACCGAACTGCGCAGCCAGCTTCTGCGCCGATGAATCATAGAGATCGTAGATCGATTTCACACGGATAAAATCGAACATATGCAGGGTTGCGACATAGGTGGCGCTGATATTGCCGGCGCCGACGATGCCGACTTTCATGGGCTCATTGCTCATTGGGATTGCCTCTAGGAAATGATGATGTCGAGTTCGGCGGCGGCGGCGCGCAGATAGCTCATGCCGCGTCGCATCTCCTCGTCGAATTCCGGTGTCGCTTCACGGAAATGCGTCCAGTGAGACGCTCCCGGCGCATCCTCCAGCTCCAGCGTGATCGGACCGGAATAGCCGATCGCCTGCAGTGCCGCGAAAATCGCCTTCCAGTCGATCTTGCCGCGCCCCGGCCGCCAGTGGGCATTGGTATGGCCCTCATTGTCGGAGAAATGGGTGTTGAAGATGCGGTCGCCGAGTGCCAGCACGACGTAGTGCGGCATGTCGCCGGCCGGAAAGAGGTGGCTCGGATCGAAATTCAGGCCGAGGTTGGGAGCGCCTGTGCGCTCGATCAGACGCTGCATGCCTTGGCCAGAGCTGACCCAGCGATAGGGATGCGGCTCGATCGCCACGCGCAGGCCCGCCGAAGCAGCGATTTCGCAAGCCTTGGCAAAACCATCGATGACCACATCATATTCGCCCGTCCAGTCCCATTGCGGCTCGACCGCCGCTGTCCACTCCTGCGAAATCGGCCGTTGCAAGATCGGCTTGACGTCGGACTGAAAGGGATAGGGCGTCATGCTGGTGACGATGGGCGTGCCGATCTCCGCCGCCACATCCATTCCGCGCTTGTAGCCATCGAGATCGACGCTTGAAGTCGCCGCTTCCGCCACGCGGCTGAAGGGCAGATTGAAGAAGAAGTTGGTGAGCACCAGCCCCTCGCCACCGGCGATCTGCTTCAGCTCGCGAATGGTCTCCTGCGTGTAATAGGCCAGCATGTCGACCGACCATGCGGTGAGCTCGAAGCCCTTGCAGCCGGTGCGGGCAAGTCGCCGCAGCGGTGCCGCGTAAGGCGGGTTCCAGTTGAACGTCCAGATTGGCGATCCGAAAAAAAGCGCGCCTTGGCTCACGTCATCCTCCCTTGGAATGTGGCTGCCCGCCTGCGGCAGGGCTTCCGTGCCCTCGTCGATATTTTTGCCAATCGGAGCCTCAAACCCCTCCGAATGACAATTCGTAACGTTACGATTGTTGGATAATCATGATGCTGTCAAGCGATCATTTTCTTGGCAACAGGCGCGGCATTTCCTATAAATGCGCGAAATTGTAACGTTACGAATATCTTCTACGGCTCGGCTGATGTTCCCGACTGCTGCGCATATCAGGCAGAGAGTAGCTGACTATTGTGATCGACGAATTCGGCCTGAACGATTTCGCGTAGCTCAGCGGGATCGTCACCGGCGATCGCCAGGGTTAGAAAGGCGGCCAACCGCTCGCCGATCGCATGATTGGAGTAATAGAAAGTACTGAGCGGTGGATTGAAGAAATCGGGCAATGCCGTGCCGCCATAGGTGATCAGCGCGAAATCCTGCCCACCCTGTCGGCCTGCGTCCCGCAAGCCGGCCAGGAAGCCCAGAGCCGCCTCCTCGCTCGCGACGAAGGCGGCGGTCGCTTCCGGATTTTGCGTGACGACGCGCTTTGCCAATTCGCGACCATTATCCGGCGTTCCCGCCGTGAAGTGGATCTGTTCGCCCGTAACATCGAGATGCCGCTCGGCAAAGGCCTTGCGCCATCCCCGGACGAACTGGAGGCTATAGGTGAATTGACTGCTGGGCGCGATCAGCAACGGCTTGCGATGGCCGGCATCCAGAAGCAGGCGCGCGGCGTGCGCGCCGATCACCTCATGATCGAGGTCTATGCTCGGATGGACGCTCAACAATTCGGTGCGGCCGAAAGTAACAAAAGGCATGCCGACCTCAAGCAGATATTTGACGCGGTCGTCCTGCGGCGTCGTATGCGTGATGATGATGCCGTCGACGGACCCTTCCTCGACGATATCGCGCACCGTCGCGAAGGGATCATCCGCCTGCAGTTGCGGCACGATGGTGGTCCGGTATCCCCGCGCCTTCATGTAGCGCGACGCACCCTCGATCAGCGAGGCGACGACAATATTCACCTCGCCCTCACGCCCGAATGGCAGCACGATGCCGATGGCGTGGGTCTTGCCGGTGCGCAGATTGATACCGCCAAGATTGGGGCGATAACCAAGCTCGCTCGCCGCTCGCTTGACCAGCTCGATCGTCTCGCGATTGACCTCGGGTCCCTCTTTCAAAGCCCGGCTGACGGTTGTGACCGAAAGGCCGAGAGCAGTCGCGACCGTTCGCAAGGTCACGCGCTGGCCAGCTTCGCGCCGCAAGCCGCGCCCTAGTCCCCATCCATGCACTTTCGACAAATCTTTCTGCTCCGTCATATCAGCCTGACAATGCCCGCCGGCGAATGGCGACGCAAGCGCGGAGCCGCGCTCATCGCAACGGAAAGACCAGCAGGCCCCGCCGGCGCATATGCTCGACAGCAAATTGCTTAATGCAACTTTTTGTAATTGACATTCATAAAAGCAATTTTAAAGTGCAAATCATTGCTCGCTACTTTTGAAAGAATAGCTCATGGACAAATATACCAAAACTGTTTTGACAATCATTGCCGTCGCGCTTGCAGCGATCGCCATCCAAAACACGATCACGCCGGCACAAGCCGTCGGTGGCGGTTGTGGTTTGGAGACTTATAGGCCCTGCTACGTAAAGCTCGTAAACTAACAAAACCCATCGTTCGCAGCCCGAGCTCGCTGACCGGATTCTCCGGATCTGCCGTTTGGGCCGATATCGGCGGATCCGAAACTGCGGATCGACATCGCAGATAGTGGCAATGGCATGCCCGGAAGTGCTCCCGGGCAGCCTCTTTGCTACCCAATCGTTTATGAACTAGCGATTTTTCGTGCAGTCTGAATGGCCGTGCGGGCACCGGCCCGCAACTGCGCCGTTTCCGCGCCGGCGATGACCAGATCGAGGCCAAGTTTCAGATATTGCCCGGCGCGATCGCCATCGCCGCCGAAGGCGCAGATCACCTTGCCATGGGCGCGGCAACGTGCAAGCACCGTCGACAGCGCCTGATCGATCGCCGCACTTTCCGGCGCCAATCGCGCACCGTTCGAAAGCGCGATGGAAAGATCGGATGGGCCGACAAAAATGCCATCGATACCATCGACAGCAAGTATCTCGTCGATGGCGTCGAGCGCCATGCGGGTTTCCACCATAGCGATGGTGACGGTCAGACTATTGGCGCTCTGCAGATAGTCTTCCGCTGAAATGCCGAAATGATTGAGCGCAAGCGAAGGCCCCCAGCTACGCTCGCCGAGCGGCGGATATTTCGTCGCCTTCACCAGAGCGCGAGCGTCATCGGCGGAATTGATCATCGGCGCGATGATGGCGGAGGCACCCGCATCCAGAAGCCGCGAGGCGGAGGCGAAATCGCCGACCGGGATGCGGGCGATCGCCGGCTTGCCGGCGAGCCTTACATGCGCAATGCCGTTGGCGGCCGACGCCATGTCCCACATGCCATGCTGCATATCCAGCACAACGGTATCGAAGTCTTCCTGCGCCAGGTGATTGACGAACAGCGGGTCGGGTGTGCCGATCCAGGCAGAGATCATACCGCCATTCTCGCGACGCTTCAGGCGCCCGGCAAAGCCGTTAATGTCAGTCGTCATATTGATTTTCCTCACCTAATCGAGCGCAAGCCCTATCTTTCGAGATGGCCTTCGACAATCAAATCAAGGCCGCCACTACCGCCGACAATACTCAATTCCGACGCCCGGGCCACTCGAAAGTGACCATCCGACGCAAGCGCGTCAAAAAAGCCGACCCTAGCGTGATTGCCACCGCACGGCGGGCCGCTTCATCCCGAACCTGACAGATGAACATGACAAATATCCGGATATTTTCGCTGCTTGGCTGGCCGATAGCACGATCGGTTGATGACAAGATGTTTGAAAATCACAACGCGGCAAGGCCATGGCTTCCATGACGGAAAAAACACCGTAAAACACTATCGACGCCGCGCCATGCGCGCGGATGCACACAAGGCAGACAGAGGACGTCGACGACATGCAGCAGCGAGACTTTTTCAAGCCCGGCCGTTCGGTCACCGTTTCGGACAAGGGCATGGCCGCCACCTCCCATCCGCTGGCAACACTCGCCGCCGTCGACATCCTGCGTGCCGGCGGCAATGCCGTCGACGCCGCGGTCGCTGCGGTCGCGCTGCAGTCGGTCATCGATCCCCACATGACCGGCATCGGCGGCGACTGCTTCGCCCTCTATAGTGCCGCCGGCGGCATGCCGGTCGCGCTCAACGGCTCCGGCCGCGCGCCACAAAAGGCAAAACTCGACTATTTCCTCGAACAGGGCTTCACCGCCATTCCCGACGACAGCCCACATGCCGTCACCATTCCCGGCGCGATCGATGCATGGTGCCGGCTGATCGGCACCTACGGCAGGCTGGATATGGGCCGCGTACTGGCTCCGGCCATCGCCGCCGCGGAAGACGGCTATTGCATCACGCCGCGTGTCGAACTCGACTGGCATCGTTACAGCGACCGCGTCGCCAAATATCAGGATTCGGCCGCCTACTTCCTGCCGAACGGCCGGGCGCCGAGAACGGGTGAACGCGTCACCAATCCCGCCCTCGCCGCGACGCTGAAGGCCATCGCCAGGGATGGCCGCAACGCCTTCTATCGCGGCCCGGTGGCCGAGGAGATCACCGCGCTTCTGAAATCGCTGGGCGGCCTGCACGAGGAAAGCGATTTCGCCGACTACAAGGCGTTCGAGACCAAGCCGATCTCCGGCAAGTTCCGCGGCCGCGATCTTCTGGAATGCCCTCCGAACGGTCAGGGCCTTGCGGCGTTGCTGATCACCCGCATCCTCGACGGTTTCGATCTTCGCGACCCGAAGCTTTCCGAAGCCGATCGCATCCACCTGCATGCCGAAGCGACCAAGGCGGGCTATGCCATGCGCGATCAACTGATCTGCGATCCCGATTATCTGACCTTCGACATAGACGAACTGCTGTCGGAGCACTCGGTCGCGGCCATGCGGGCAAAGATCAGCCTCGAGCGCGCCGCCGATGCCAAAATCTGGGATGGGCCGACGCATCGCGACACCGTCTACGTCTCCGTCGTCGATCGCGATGGCAACACCATTTCACTGATCAATTCGGTCTTCATGGCCTTCGGCAGCGGCATCTATGCCCCGCGCTCGGGTGTCCTGCTGCAAAACCGCGGCGCCGGCTTCGTCGTCAAGCAGGGCCATCCAAACGCCATCGGCCCCGGCAAACTGCCCTTCCACACGATCATCCCGGCGATGCTGATGGAAAACGGCAAGGTGCTCATGAGCTTCGGCATCATGGGCGGGCAATATCAGGCGGCTGGCCATGCCCATATGCTGACCCAGATCCTCGACCGCGATCTCGATCCGCAGCAGGCAAGCGACCAGCCACGCAGCTTCTGCTTCGGCGGCAAGCTGTCGCTGGAGCCGACGATATCGGAAGAAACCAAGCGAAATCTCGAACGCCGCGGCCATGTCGTCGAATGGGCGGACGAGCCGATCGGCGGTGCGCAAGCGATCATGATCGATCACGAGCGCGGCATCCTGCTCGGCGGATCCGACCACCGCAAGGATGGCATCGCGCTTGGCTATTGACTTCGAATATTGACGGAGCAAGAGGTGGGGCCTATATTATGACTACACTAGTCATATAGGTGACCTATGAGAGAAATTCAGTTGAAGGATGCGAAGGCAACACTTTCCGCCGTTGTCGATGACGCTCTCAGCGGCAATGCGGCCGTCATCACCCGCCATGGCGAACGCACCGCCGTCATCATTTCCTATGACGAATATCAAAAGCTGAAGCAGGTTCCGTCCTTTGGTTGGTTGCTAACCAATGCACCGCTGGAAGATGACGACCTGCCCGTGCGCAAGCCGGGCCGACTGCTGCGCGATAACGATATCTGATGTATCTTCTGGATACGAACATCATTTCCGCGACATCGCCGCTGCGTGCGCAAGATTTACTGTCACAAACGGTTCGGGCATGGGTTGCGGCCCATGCCGATCGGCTTTTCCTATCCGCGATAACCGTCGCTGAAATAGAAACTGGGATCGCGAAGGCCCATCGAACAGGTGCCAGCCAGAAAGCCAGTCTGCTTGGCGAATGGCTCGCGCTCGTCCTCCATCTCTATGGCGAACGTATCCTGGCGTTCGACGCGGCAACGGCCCGCATCGCCGGTCGCCTGTTCGACCAAGCGGTCGGGCGTGGCGGAAACCCTGGGTTCGAAGATGCAGCCATCGCCGCAACGGCGCTGCGGCATGATTACACGGTTCTCACCCGGAACCTGAGACACTTCGAGTTAATGGATGTTCGCTCGCTCGATCCGTTCGCCAATCCACCGGAACTATAAGGTCCTCAGATAATCCCGCCGCTGCCGCCAACCGAGGTCGGTCGTTCGCCGGCAACCTTGCGGCGATAGCCGCTTGCCCTGTAGGTCGCGACGGGATCGATGGCGCCGCCGGCGCGACGGCGGGCTTCGGCGAGGATCGGCTCGACATCGGCGCGATAGGCGCGCTTCAGCGTTTCCGACGCCATCAGCGCGTCGTTGGCATCCTGATAGTCCGCCAGCGCATTTCGGTCGACGATCAGCGCCTGCGCATAAGCGCGGCGGATCTCGTTGGCGCTGGAAATCAGGCTCTCGATCGGATCGGTGACATTGTGCGATTGGTCGATCATGTGCGCCGGATTGAAATCGTTGACGCCGCGCCGTTCGGCATCGACCAACTCGTTGAAGACGAGGAACAGGCGGTAGGGCTCGATGGCGCCGGCGTCGAGATCGTCATCGCCATATTTGGAATCGTTGAAGTGGAAGCCGCCAAGCTTGCCGAACTGAATGAGGCGCGCGACGATCATTTCGATGTTGGTGTTCGGCGCGTGATGGCCGAGGTCGACAAGGCAGTGGGCTTTCGGGCCCAGTGTCTGCGCGATCAGGTAGTTGGTGCCCCAATCCTGCACGATCGTGGAATAGAAGGCCGGCTCGTACATCTTGTGTTCGGAAAACAACCGCCAGTCATCAGGCAGCGCCTTGTAGATATCCGCCATGGACGCGAGATAGCGCTCGAATGCCCTCGTGAAATTGCTCTGTCCGGGAAAGTTCGAACCGTCGCCGATCCAGACGGTCAGCGCCTTCGAGCCGATCGCCTTGCCGATCTCGATACATTCGATGTTGTGCTCGACGGCCTGGGCGCGGGTTGCGGCATCGACATGGCTGAGCGAACCGAACTTATAGGAATGCGCCTGGCCGGGCGCATCGGAGAAAGTGTTGGAATTCATGGCATCGAAGCCGAGGCCGAGCGCATCGCCCTTCGCCTTCAATTCGCGGGGATCCGCCTTGTCCCAAGGGATATGCAGCGAGACCTTGGGCGTTGCGCGCGTCAATTGCTGAATGACGGCGCAATCGTCGAGCTTGTCGAAAATGCCGCGTGGCTCGCCGGTGCCAGGGAAGCGGGCAAAGCGCGTGCCGCCGGTGCCGACACCCCAGGACGGGACGGCGACGAAGAATTCCGAGACCTTCGTCGTCACGGTTTCGATATCGACGCCACGGCGGGCGAGTGTGGCGCCCAGCGCCTCGTAATCGGATTTGAGCGCAGCGGCGCGCTTGTCGTTTTCGGCAGCGACCAGATCAGGCGCAATTCTAAACTCGGCCATTCTTTCCTCCCAGATACGTCATTCGAAATGTTACAGCGTTTCGATCGTGCGGCCTCCTCTTCTCCCCAGCGGGGAGAAGATGCCCAACGGGCAGATGAGGGGGACAAGGAGCGTGGCGACGAGTATCTTGAGCACCAGCGAAAGATAAAACTGCGTTTTGCCGCGCCCCCTCATCCGACCCTTCGGGCCACCTTCTCCCCGTCGGGGAGAAGGGAGAGCGTATCCATCACCGCGTGAAGCTTTGCGCGTTGCCGGCGTCGACGTTGATGATATTGCCTGTCGACTTGGCGGAAAGGTCCGAAGCCAGGAAGTAGATCGCCTCGGCAATGTCCTCCGGAAAGACGTTGAGCTTCAGCATCGAGCGCTTGCGGTAATGTTCCTCGAGTTCGTCCACCTCGATCTTCGAAGAGGCCGCCCGCTGTTCGCGCCATTCGCCGTTCCAGATCTTCGAACCGCGCAGGACGGCATCCGGGTTGACCGTGTTGACGCGAATGCCGGCTTCGGCACCTTCCAGCGCCAGGCAACGTGCGAGATGGATCTCGGCGGCCTTGGCCGTGCAATAGGCCGCCGCATTCGGCGATGAAGCAAGGCCATTCTTCGAGGCGACGAACACGACATTGCCGCCGAGGTTCTGCCGACGGAACAGCCGGAAAGCCTCCCGTGAAACGAGGAAGTAGCCTGTCGCGAGGATGTCGATATTACGGTTCCACATCGAAAGCTCGGTGGTTTCGATCGGCGCCGAGGAGGCGATGCCGGCGTTGGATACCAGAATGTCGATGCCGCCGAATTCGACGCAGGCCTCGGCAAAGGAGGAAATGACAGCGTCTTCCTTGGTGACATCGAGCTTGACGCTGCGCACCGTATCGGCACCGAATTTCTTGGCGAAATCCTCGTGCGTCCCCTCAAGTGCCGCGTGATCGATATCCGCCAGCACCACGCAGGCGCCCTCGCCGGCCAGACGCGCCGCCGTGGCGCGACCGATACCGCCGGCACCGCCGGTGACGAAGGCAACCTTGCCGGCAAGGCTCTTCGGCTTCGGCATGCGCTGCAGCTTTGCCTCTTCCAGCAGCCAGTATTCGATATCGAAAGCTTCCTGCTCCGGCAGGCCCTGATATTCGGACACGGTGGAGGCGCCGCGCATGACGTTGATGGCGTTGACATAGAATTCGCCGGCGATACGGGCGGTCGCCTTGTCACGGGCAAAGGACAGCAGGCCGACGCCCGGCACCAGGAAGATCACCGGATTGGGATCACGCATGGCGGGCGAGTTGTCGTGCTTGCAGTCGTTGTAATAGCGGGCGTAATCGGCGCGGTAGTCTTCCAGCGCCTTGTCGAGACCGGCGATAACGGCATCGACATCGGGCTTGGCCGGATCGAAATCGACGATCAGCGGGCGGATCTTCGTGCGCAGGAAATGGTCCGGGCAGCTCGTGCCGAGCGCACCGAGCGGCCGCAAATTCCTGGAGTTGACGAATTCGAGCACGGCAGCCTGATCGTCGAAGTCGCCGAGCTTACGCTCCGCCTTGCCGATCCGGCCGCGAATTTCCGGCATCAGCCGCGCAGCGATCGCACGCCGTTCGGCCTGTGGCAGGCTCTGGACGGCCGCACCGCCGAAGATCGTCTTCCCTTCGGTCTTGGCGGCAAACCATTCGATGGCCTTGTTGATGATCTGAAGCGTCAGCTCGTAGCAGGCTTTGGCGTCATTGTCCCAGGTGAACAGGCCGTGGCTTTCGAGCACGACGCCCTTGGCATTCGGATGCGCCTTGACGAAGGCTTCGAGATCGAGGCCGAGCTGGAAGCCGGGACGGCGCCATGGCAGCCAGCCGATCTCCTCGCCGAAGATCTCCCGTGTCAGTTCGCGCGAATTCTTCGAGGCGGCGATGGCGATGATGGCATCGGGGTGCATGTGGTCGACATGGGTGAACGGCACGAAGCCATGCAGCGGCGTATCGATGGAGGCAGCGCGCGCATTGAGATTGAAGGTGCAATGCGGCAGGAAGCCGACCATGCGATCCTCATCGGCGACGCCTTGATAGATGGCCTTCAGACTATCGAGCTTTTGCTGGTAGAGCGTGGCAAACCCATCGAGCTTGATGGTGCCGACATCACCGCCGGAGCCCTTGACCCAGAGAACCCTCACCTTCTCGCCGGTCAGCGGATCGGTTTCCATGACCTTGGCCGACGTGTTGCCGCCACCGTAGTTGGTGATACGCTTGTCGGCGCCAAGCAGGTTGGACCGGTAAAGCAGTTTGCCCGGCTCATCGAGGCCGGCCGCATATGCATCATCCCAACGGTTCTTCAGAAGCTGAACGTCAGCCGCCATGTCATCCTCCCTTGAAATCAAGTCTTGCAAGCGGAACCGGAACATGCAGGTACCACTCTTTGTGAGCAGGGTATCGCTCACACACAGTCACCTTGTCAATCGAAAACGATCATATTCGATAATGCTGCGATGCAATATGAAAGTTTATGATCGTTTATGATTGACACTTTGTCATATTTGCGAAATAACCGCCAACAAGGAGGAGCCGATGCACGAACGTGAACGCCATCGCATTATTCTGAGCGCCGTACAGGAAAAGCCTGTGGTGACCATTCAGGATATTTCCGAGCTGACAGAAGCTTCGGAAGCGACGATACGCCGTGATATCGCAGCCCTGCATGTCCAAGGGAAGATCCGCCGCGTCCGTGGTGGCGCAGAATCGATCCACCCTCCGCAGCTCGGCAATCTGGCCGGCCGCCCCTTCCGTGTCTCAGAAGCGGTCAATATCGATAAGAAACGCGCAATTGCGCGCAAGGCCGCTGAATTGTGCAATCCGGGCGACGCCATCATCATCAATGGCGGCACGACCACCTTTCAGCTGGTGCATTACATTTCGGGTTTCCGGCTGCAGGTGATGACCAATTCCTTCGCCATCGCCGAACATCTGGTCAAGCATTCGAAAAATACGGTGACGGTTCCGGGCGGCGCGATCTATCGCGAGCAGAGCCTGATTCTCTCGCCCTTCGACAACGACACGACACGCAATTTCTACGCACGACGCATGTTCATCGGCGCGCAGGGCGTCGGCCCGCTCGGCATCATGGAGGCCGACGGGCTGCTGATCCAGAGCGAGCAGAAGCTGATGCGCCAGGCCGACGAACTCATCCTCATGGTCGATTCGAGCAAATTCCGTCAGCGCTCCAGCCTGATCCTTTGCCCGCTCGAGCAAGTAACGACGATCATCACCGATGACGGCATTTCGGCAGACACCGTGCGGATGATCGAGGATGCAGGCGTATCGCTGATTATTACAAGCGTTTCGGCTGAGGCCGAGGAGGAAGATTCCCCGTCGGTCGCATAAGGGACGCGGCTGTGGCGGGGTGAGCATGGCCTATCAACTTGGGAGGAAGAAACATGAACATAGCAAAGAAACTGGCGATCGGCGTCGCACTCGCTGCGGCATTGATGGCCGGCACGGCAAGCGCGAAAGACATCAAGATCGGTCTTGTGGTGAAGTCGCTGGGCAACGGCTTCTTCGAGGCCGCCAACAAGGGCGCCCAGGAAGCAGCCAAGGACCTCGGCGGCGTGCAGGTGATCTACACCGGCCCGACCTCGACCACGGCCGAAGGCCAGATCGAAGTGATCAACTCGCTGATCGCGCAGGGTGTCGATGCGATCGCCATTTCCGCCAACGATCCGGACGCTGTCGTCCCTGCCCTGAAGAAGGCAACACAACGCGGCATCAAGGTCATCTCCTGGGATTCCGGCGTCGCGCCGGCCGGCCGCATCCTGCAGCTGAACCCCTCTTCGAACGCGCTGATCGGCAAGATGTGCCTGACGCTCGCCAAGGATCATCTTGACGGCGGCAAGGGCGACTTCGCCATCCTGTCGGCCACGACGACCTCGACCAACCAGAACATCTGGATCGGCGAGATGAAGAAGCAGCTCAAGGACTTCCCGGGCCTTAACCTGGTAACCACTGTTTACGGCGACGACCTTTCGGACAAGAGCTATCGCGAAGCCCAGGGCCTCCTGACCTCGCATCCGGAAGTCAAGGTCATCGTCGCTCCGACCACCGTCGGCGTGCTGGCCGCGTCACAGGCCGTCAAGGATGCCGGCAAGATCGGCAAGGTCTACGTGACCGGTCTCGGCCTGCCGTCGGAAATGGCCGGCGCCATCAAGTCGGGCGCGACGAAGGAATTCGCGATCTGGAACCCGATCGACCTTGGTTATTCGGCAACGCAGATCGCTTACCGCCTCGTCAAGGGTGAGACCGACGGCAAGCCGGGCAGCGAGATCAATGCCGGTCGCATGGGCAAGATCAAGGTTGGCGAAAACGGCGAAGCCGCCATGGCCGATCCGTTCGTCTACAACGCCACGAATATCGATCAGTTCTCCAAGGTTTTCTGATCGAAGATCTTATCCGCAGCTCTCCGGCGGCGTCAGCCGCCGGACCTGGTTTCATTGATCCGGTACATTGCTGATGACCACAGTCCTTCAACGATCCCTAGCGGACACACCAGCCGCGAACAGTCAGGCCATCCTGGAAATGCGCGGCATTTCTCAGATCTTCCCGGGCGTCAAAGCGCTGGATGGCGTCAGCATTTCTCTCTACCCCGGCAAGGTCACCGCCCTGATCGGCGAAAACGGCGCCGGCAAATCGACCCTCGTCAAGATCCTGACGGGGATCTACCGCCCGAACGAAGGCGAGATCCTCATCGACGGCGAGCCGACGACCTTTGTCAATGCCCAGGCCGCCATCGATGCCGGCGTTACCGCCATTCATCAGGAGACCGTGCTCTTCGACGAACTGACGGTTGCCGAGAACATCTTTCTCGGACATGCGCCGCGCACGTCCTGGCGCACCATCGACTGGAAGACGATGAACAGCCGCTCCAGGCAACTGCTGGAATCGCTGGAAAGCGCCATCGATCCCTCCACCCGTCTGAAAGATCTTTCCATCGCGCAGCGCCACCTCGTCGCGATCGCGCGCGCACTCTCGATCGATGCCCGCATCGTCATCATGGACGAGCCCACCGCCGCCCTTTCCCGCAAGGAGATCGACGATCTCTTCCGCATCGTCGAGGGGTTGAAGGCCAAGGGTAAGGCCATATTGTTCATCAGCCACAAGTTCGACGAACTCTATGAAATCGCCGACAATTTCGCCGTCTTCCGTGACGGCCGCGCCGTCGGGCACGGCACGCTCAAGGAAACGCCGCAGGACGAGATCGTCCGCATGATGGTCGGCCGAGACGTCAAGGACGCTTTCCCGAAAGTCTCGGTGACGATTGGCGATACGGTGCTGGACGTCGCAAATTATTGCCACCGCACAGAATTTCGCGACATCTCCTTCAAGCTCCGCCGCGGCGAGATCCTTGGCGTCTACGGCCTGATCGGAGCCGGACGCTCCGAACTCTGTCAGTCCCTTTTCGGCATTACCAAACCGCTTTCCGGACGATTGACGCTCAATGGGCAGGAAATCCACGTCCGTTCGCCGCAGGACGCCATTCGCGCCGGTATCGTCTATGTGCCGGAAGAACGCGGACGCCACGGTCTGGCACTGCCGATGCCGATCTATCAGAACATGTCGCTGCCCTCACTCGGACGCACCTCGCGCAAGGGCTTCCTGAAGGCCGCCAACGAATTCGCGCTGGCGCGCAAATATGCCGAGCGCCTCGATCTTCGCGCCGCAGCCCTTTCCGTTCCGGTCGGCACGCTCTCCGGCGGCAACCAGCAGAAGGTGGTCATCGGCAAGTGGCTGGCGACGCAGCCGAAGATCATCATTCTCGACGAACCGACAAAAGGCATCGACATCGGCTCGAAAGCGGCCGTGCACGGCTTCATCAGCGAACTAGCGGCAGAAGGCCTCAGCATCATCATGATTTCCTCCGAGCTGCCAGAGATCATCGGCATGGCGGATCGCGTGCTGGTCATGAAAGAGGGCTTGTCGGCCGGCCTGTTCGAGCGCGAAGGGCTGACACCGGAAGCGCTGGTGCGCGCCGCCACGGGCAACGCATAGGGAGGACGGGATGCCACGCATCCTCAAAAGACGCGAAACGCTGCTTGCCATCATCATTGCCGTGATGATCGCGGGCTTCGCGACACGCGCGGCCGGTTTTGCCGAGCCCGCCAATCTCGCCAATATCTTCAATGATACGTCGATCCTCATCATCCTCGCTTTGGCGCAGATGACGGTCATCCTGACGAAATCGATAGATCTGTCGGTTGCCGCCAATCTTGCCTTTACCGGCATGGCGGTGGCGATGCTGAACGCTGCCTATCCCGATCTGCCGCTGATCGTCCTCGTGATCACGGCGATCGTCATGGGCGCGGCTCTCGGCGCCATCAACGGCTATCTCGTCTGGGCGCTGGAGATCCCGCCGATCGTCGTCACGCTCGGCACACTCACCATCTATCGCGGCATGGCCTTCGTGCTGTCGGGTGGCGCCTGGGTCAACGCCCACCAGTTCACGCCGAATTTCCTCAGCGTGCCGCGCACACCGTTGCTCGGCCTGCCCGTGCTCGCCTGGATCGGCATCGCCATCGTGCTGATCATGTATTTCGTGCTGCGCTACACGCGGTTCGGCCGCTCCACCTATGCCAGCGGCGGCAATCCGGTGGCGGCGGTCTATGCCGGCATCGACGTCGGCTGGACGCGTTTCCTCGCCTTTGTCCTCTCAGGGTCGCTTGCCGGCCTCAGCGGCTATCTCTGGGTGTCGCGCTATGCGGTCGCCTATGTCGATATCGCCAGCGGCTTCGAACTGGACAGCGTCGCGGCCTGCGTCATCGGCGGCATTTCGATTGCCGGCGGCGTCGGCTCGGTGGCGGGCGCCGTACTCGGCGCTCTCTTCCTCGGCGTCATCAAGAACGCCCTTCCGGTCATCGGCATTTCGCCGTTCACGCAGATGGCGATATCAGGCACCGTCATCATCCTTGCGGTCGTCTTCAACGCCCGGCGCGAGCGCAATCGCGGCCGTATCATCCTGCAGGATCAGGCGGCGAAGGACACCGCCAGCCATGGAGCAAGCGCATGAGCACCGTTTCTCAATCAAAGACGGAAAAGCGCGCCATTCCGGACCGGTTGGGAACACCGCTCAAACGCATTCTGGCAAGCTGGGAAACGCTGCTGTTCGGCGTCGCAGTCGCGATCTTCATCTTCAATTCGCTGGCCTCGCCCTATTTCCTCGATCCCTACAATCTCTCTGACGCGACGTTCAATTTCACCGAAAAGGCGATGATCGCCTTTGCCATGGCGCTGTTGGTCATTGCCGGTGAGATCGACCTTTCGGTCGCCGCCATCATCGCGCTCGCCTCGACGGCCATGGGCGCTGCGGCGCAGGCCGGCGTCGATACTGTCGGCCTCGTCGCCATCGGGCTTGGGGTCGGGTTGCTCTGCGGCCTGTTCAACGGCTTCCTCGTCTCCGGGATGAAGCTGCCGTCGATCGTCGTCACCATCGGCACGATGAGCCTCTTCCGCGGCATCTCCTACATCGTTCTCGGCGACCAGGCCTATGGCAACTACCCAGACAGCTTCGCCTATTTCGGCCAGGGCTATGTCGTCTGGGTCTTCTCCTTCGAATTCGTTCTCTTCATCGTGCTGGCGATCGTCTTCGCGATCCTGCTGCATGCGACGAATTTCGGCAGGCAAGTCTATACGATTGGTAACAATGATTTTGCCGCGCGCTTCTCCGGCATCCCTGTCGAGCGGGTCAAATTCATCCTGTTTCTCCTGACCGGTCTCATGAGCGGCATCGCAGCAGTGTGCCTGACCTCGCGGCTTGGCTCGACCCGCCCGTCGATCGCGCTCGGCTGGGAGCTCGAAGTAGTGACCATGGTTGTGCTTGGCGGGGTCTCGATCCTCGGTGGCTCAGGCACGATCGGCGGGGTCGTCATCGCCGCCTTCGTCATGGGCCTCGTCACCTTCGGCCTCGGCCTGCTCAACGTCCCGGGCATCGTCATGTCGATCTTCATCGGCCTCCTTCTCATCATCACCATCGCACTGCCGATCGTCGCAAGACGCATCAAGACCATGAGTTCCAGATGACCGCAGCTCTCGAACGCCACGCCTTCAAGATGAAGCTCAATCCCGGCATGGAGGCGGAATACAAAAGACGCCATGACGAGATCTGGCCCGAACTCGTGGTGCTGCTGCATGAGGCCGGCGCCAGCGACTATTCCATCCATCTCGATCGTGAGACGAACACGCTCTTCGGCGTGCTGACGCGACCGAAGGATCACACGATGGCGAGCCTGCCAGACCATCCCATCATGAAGAAATGGTGGGCGCACATGGCCGATATCATGGCGACCAATCCCGACAATTCGCCGATTCAGAGCGATCTCGTTACGGTCTTCCATCTGCCATGACCGCCGTATCAGCCTATCGCCATATCGCAGTGATCGACATCGGCAAGACCAATGCCAAGGTCGTGGTGCTCGATGCTGAGACCGGGGGCGAAATCGCCGTCGTCAAAACGAGCAACGGCGTGCTGAAGACCGGCCTCTATCCGCATTACGATATCGAGAGACTTTGGGATTTCATCATCAGTGCGCTGAAGGGCTTTGCAACGACGCCAGGCTTCGATGCCATATCGATCACCACCCACGGAGCCTCGGCGGTGCTGCTCGATGTCGATGGCGGCCTTGCCTTGCCGGTTCTCGATTATGAGCACACCTATCCGCAAGCCATACAGGACGCCTATGGGCAATTGCGCCCGGCCTTTACGGAAACCTTCTCGCCAAGCCTCTCCGGTGGCCTGAATGTCGGCGCGCAGATCCACTATCAGAAAAGCGTCTTTCCCGAAGACTTCGCCCACGTCGCGACGATCCTGACCTATCCGCAATATTGGGCGTATCGCCTGACGGGCATCGCTGCCAGCGAGGTGACCTCGCTCGGCTGCCACACGGATCTCTGGAACCCGACGACCGGAACCTATTCTTCCCTGGTCGATACGCTTGGCATTCGCACTTTGATGGCGCCGGTTCGCTCGGCTTTCGACGCGCTTGGGCCGGTACTGCCGGCACTTGCAGCTGATATCGGCCTTGCGGCGCCGGCCCCGGTCTATTGCGGCATCCATGATTCCAATGCTTCCCTACTGCCGCATCTGGTCGAGAACGAGGCACCTTTCGCCGTGGTGTCGACGGGAACCTGGGTGATCAACTTCGCCGTCGGCGGCGATCTCGAACATCTCGACCCGGCACGCGATGCGCTTGCCAATGTCGACGCTTATGGCCGCGCCGTGCCCTCGTCCCGCTTCATGGGCGGCCGCGAGTTCGAGATTTTGGCTGCAGACATCGGCGAAGCACCTCCCGAGGCGATCGAAGTCGCTCTTGAGACGGTGATCGGAAATGGCCTCATGCTGCTGCCGAACATTGTTGAGGGATCGGGACCGTTCCCTGACAGGAAGATGCAGTGGATCGGGGATGCCTCAACAAGCAATGCCGAACGTCTTGCAGCCGTCAGCCTCTATCTTGCCCTGATGACGGAAGCCTGCCTCGGCCTGATCGGCGCCAAGGGGCCGATCTTCGTCGAGGGACCTTTTGCCCTTAATCGCGCCTATCTCGTCGCGCTGTCCGCCCTGACGAGGACTGACGTCATCGCTGTGGCGGGCTCGACGGGGACCAGCCAGGGTGCGGCCTTGCTCACCGGCATCCGACCGCCGGCTGCGACGGAAAATCCGCCAGTCCACACCGACCTGCCGGGTTTGATTCGCTATCGGCAGACCTGGCGCGAGGCTTTGGCCGGGTAGGTTTGGTCAATCCGCGCCGAGTGACGGGTGGTCGGGACTGGGAACAACCCCCGACTGCAAGACTACAACAACCATCCCTCGCCGAAAATTTCCGAAAAGTCGCTAAAATTGTCTTCGCGACGGTTATTTTCTTGCGGAATCGTCGCAATATTCCTACAGAAAATACTCTTATGAGCGCTCTCGAGGTCAAAAATGTCCGAAAGCGGTCGTCAGCTTCGATGTCAGTTCTGTTCTCTTTAAGAGCACGCCTTACGGCAGTTTGCGCGTCGAGACAGGCCATTGGGCGGGTTCAAAGGGCGCTGCCGCGCCCATCCAAGGAGAGATAAAATGAGTCTGAAGACATTGACGGCCGCGACCTTCGTCGCTTCGCTGGCCTTTGCGCCTCTCGCGCACGCGGACATCACGATCGGCCTCATCGCGCCACTGACCGGCCCGGTCGCCGCTTACGGCGAACAGGTCAAGAACGGCGCGCAAACCGCTATCGAGGAAATCAACAAGAGCGGCGGCGTTCTCGGCCAGAAGCTGGTCTTGAAGCTCGGCGACGATGCCGGCGACCCGAAGCAGGGCGTATCGGTCGCCAACGGCTTCGTCGGTGACAGCATCCGCTTCGTCGTCGGCCCGGTCACGTCGGGCGTTGCCATTCCGGTTTCGGATGCGCTTGCCGAAAACGGCATCCTGATGGTGACGCCGACCGCGACCGCTCCGGACCTGACCAATCGCGGCCTGACCAACATCCTGCGCACGTGCGGCCGCGATGACCAGCAGGCAACCGTTGCGGCAGACTACGTCGTGAAGAACTTCAAGGACAAGAAGATCGCCATCCTCAACGACAAGGGCGCCTACGGCAAGGGCCTCGCGGACGCCTTCAAGGCTACCCTGAACAAGGGCGGCGTGACCGAGGTGCTGGACGATTCCCTGACGCCAGGTGAAAAGGACTACAGCGCCCTGACGTCGAAGCTGAAGCAGGCCGGTGTCGAGGTGATCTACTTCGGTGGCTATCATCCGGAAGCGGGTCTGCTGGCTCGCCAGCTGCATGACATCTCCGTCAAGGCGCAGATCATCGGCGGCGACGGACTTTCCAACACCGAATATTGGGCGATCGCCAATGACGCCGCTGCCGGCACGATCTTCACCAATGCGGCCGACGCCCTGAAGAACCCGGCTTCGCAGAGCGCCGTTGCCGCACTCAAGGCACGCAACATTCCGGCTGAAGCCTTCACCCTCAACGCCTATGCCGCCGTGCAAGTGTTGAAGGCCGGCATCGAGAAGGCCGGCAAGCCAGACGACGCCGAAGCCGCCGGCGCTGCATTGAAGAAGGGCGAGCCTGTCGATACCGCCATCGGCAAGGTCACCTATGGCGAAACCGGCGACCTCACCTCGCAGAGCTTCTCGCTCTACAAATGGGAAGGCGGTAAGATCGTTTCGGCCGAATAAGCCGTCGGATCGACGCTCTCAAAATCTCGCCGGGCCACATGCTGGCCCGGCTTTTTTATGCCTAATTCACACTATGCTGGCTAGAGCGGTTACGCGTTTCACGGAATCGCCTGACCGCTCTATGCTATTGTTTTTACGCAATTCCGGACGGAAAACCGCTACGCACTTTTCCTGGAATTGCTCTAACAAACAGTGCGGAACCGCTCGATGCAGCTGGCCAGCACCTCCTCACCCGGCCGCTTCCACCAATTGTCTTGCGAGAAGATTTCGACCTCCTGCAGGCCGAAATAGCCGGCTTTCTCGATCTCCGCGCGAATGCCCTTTAGATCGATGACGCCATCGCCCATCATGCCGCGATCCAACAACAGATCCGTGGTCGGGACCAGCCAGTCGCAGATATGGTGCGCCAGGATCCTGCCG
This sequence comes from Rhizobium sp. 11_C7_N12_5, assembly GCF_051811145.1. Lineage (NCBI taxonomy): Bacteria > Pseudomonadati > Pseudomonadota > Alphaproteobacteria > Hyphomicrobiales > Rhizobiaceae > Rhizobium > Rhizobium sp. 11_C7_N12_5. The sequence goes on along the minus strand of NZ_JBPWPY010000002.1, from coordinate 358,857 downwards.
CCGGCACCGGCGCGCGCGATCTGCTCGTAAAGCTTCGGATCCCACCAGACATGATAGACATCGATGGCGACACCGATCCCCTCGCCCAGCAGGTCGCAGATATCGAGCGCCTGCTCCAGCGTGTTCACGCAGGCGCGGTCGGCGGCATACATCGGATGCAGCGGCTCGATTGCCAAGGGAATGCCGGCGCCGCGGGCATGCGGCAGGATCGCCGCGATACCGTCGACCACCATCTCGCGGGCATGACCGATATCCCTCGAACCCTCCGGCAAACCGCCGACGACGAGGACAAGACAATCGGCATTGAGCGCGGCGGCCTCATCGATTGCGCGCTTGTTGTCGTCGATCGCCGCAGCCCGCCCATTGGCGTCCGCAGCGGGAAACATGCCGCCGCGGCAAAGGCCTGTCACCTTGAGCTTGTTGTCGGCCACAATCCTTGCGGCCTCCGCGAGGCCGATCTTGTGCACTTGATCGCGCCAGGGGGCGATCGCGACGATACCCTGCTTCAGGCAGGCCTCGACCGCCTGGCGCATGTCGTATTGCTGGCGCACCGTCGCCAGATTGATGGACAGACCCTCTACGGCCATTGCGATGATCCTCTTGTCCGTTAGTCGATGCCGACGGTGGCGAGGATCGTCTTCATCCGGCGCACCGCCAGATCCGGATCCTTCAAAACACGTGCCTCCTCCGCCAGCCGGAACAGTTCCGAAAGATGCAGAATGGAACGCGTGCTCTGCTGGCCGCCGAGCATCTGGAAGTGATCCTGGAAGCCGTTGAGATAGGCGAGGAAGACGACGCCGGTCTTGTAGAAGCGCGTCGGCGCCTTGAAGATATGCCGCGACAGCGGAACGGTCGGTGCCAGGATCTTATGAAAGGCATCGAGATCGTTCTGGGCGAGTTTCGCCAAGGCCACGCTCGCCGCCGGCGCGATGGCATCGAAGATGCCGAGGAGGGCATGCGAATAGCCTTGGTTGTCGCCGGCGATCAGTTCGGCATAGTTGAAATCGTCGCCCGTATACATCTTCACCGACGGGTCGAGCCGGCGGCGCATGACGATTTCCTTCTCGGCCGACAGCAGCGAGATCTTCACGCCATCGACCTTGGCGGCGTTCTGATTGATGATCGCGACCGCTGTCTCCATCGCCTGCAGATCGTCGGGCGATCCCCAATAGCCTGACAGCGCCGGATCGAACATCGAACCGAGCCAATGGATGATCACAGGCTCCTTTACCTGCCCGAGGATACGGTCGTAGACCCGGATATAATCGTCCGGACTTTTGGCCGCCGCGGCAAGCGCGCGGCTCGCCATCAGAATGATGCGGCCGCCCTGCCCTTCCACATAGGCAATCTGCTCCTCATAGGCGCGAATGACATCGTCGATCGTCACATCCGGGCCGGGCGGCACGTGATCGGTGCCGGCGCCATAGGCGATCAGCGCATCCGGCCGATTGCGGGCGGCCGATTGCGCATGCACAATCAGCTCCTTGGCGCCGGTCCAATCGAGACCCATGCCCCGCTGTGCTGTATCCATGGCCTCCGCCACGCCGAAACCGAGATCCCATAGGTATTCCCGGAAGGCGATGGTGCGTTCCCAGTCGATGTTGCGGTCGAGCCAGGGATCGTTGTCTGCCAAGGGGTCGACGACGACGTGGGCGGCAGCGTAGGCGACGCGGTTGAAATGATGACCGCCGGCCGGCTTTACCGGAGCGCTCAACGGCGCGCTGGTGAGCGTGAAGTCGGCAAGGCCGCCGCCGACCGTCGGCAAACGAAGGCTTCTCGTCATGAGGCCGATCTCCTACAGCGCTGTCAGTGCGGGCACATCGACCCAGCGACGCTCGGTCCAGCTCTTCTGCGCCAGCTCCGCCAGCTGCACGCCCTTGGCGCCTTCGCGAAGGGTGAACTTCCACGGCGCGTCCTCGGCGACATGGCGCAGGAAACCTTCCCATTGCACCTTGAAGCCATTGTCGAAGACCTGGGTGTCTGGCACCTCGTCCCAGGTGTCGAAGAAATTGATCGTTTGCGGCTGGTCCGGATTCCAGACCGGCTTGGGCGTGTTGACGCGATGCTGCGTCCAGCACCGCATCAGGCCGCAGACGGCGGAACCATGGGTGCCGTCGACCTGGAAGGTAACGAGATCATCACGCCGCACACGCACCGCCCAGGAGGAATTGATATGGGCGACAATGCCGCCTTCAAGTTCGAACGTGGCATAGGCCGCATCGTCTGCATCCGCGACATAGGTCTTGCCACTCTCATTGACGCGGCTCGGAATATGTGTGGCGCCGAGGCAGCTGACGGCCTTGACCTCACCGAACAGGTTGTCGAGCACGTAGCGCCAATGGGGCAGCATATCGAGGATCATGCCGCCGCCGTCGGCCTTGCGATAGTTCCACGACGGGCGCTGCGCCTGCACGCCCCAATCCCCTTCGAAGACCCAATAGCCGAACTCGCCGCGCACGGAGAGGATCTTGCCGAAGAAGCCGCTGTCGCGCAGCATGGCGATCTTGCGCAGGCCCGGCAGGAACAGCTTGTCCTGCACCACGCCGTTCTTGACCCCGCGCCGCTCCGCCGAAGCGGCGACCGAAAGCGCCTCGGCAAGCGTCTCGGAGATCGGCTTTTCGCAATAGACGTGCTTGCCGGCGGCAATTGCCCGCTCCAGCAGGTCGACGCGCATCTGCGTCGAGCCGGCATCGAAAAAGATCGTATTGTCGGGATCGGCCAAGGCGCTGTCGAGATCGGTCGTCGTTTTGGAAAGCCCATGCTTGCGGGCGATCGCCTCGATCTTCTCGGCATTGCGGCCGACGAGGATCGGCTCGGGCATCAGCTTATCGCCGTTGGCCAGCAAGACGCCGCCCTGTTCGCGGATTGCCAGAATGGAGCGCACCAGATGCTGATTATAGCCCATGCGTCCGGTGATGCCGTGCATGATGATACCGATCGGCTTCGTCACCATAAGTCATTCCTCCCGTAAATAACTATATAGTTACATAACTGACATGGCGAAGCGAGGCTGTCAACGGTCATCGTCGATGGCCGCGGCGGCAATCACCCGCAATTGCTGAGCTTGTCGCGAGAGGGCGCCTAGGGGCGCAGATAGGCGAAGATGACGTCGACGATGTGCTCGCCCCAGGCGTCGATTTCCGCCTTGTCGGAAAGATTGCGCCGGAAGATCGTCGATAGCGTCCAGCGGTTCGTCAGGAAGAACGAGCCGAGCGCTGCGATGCTCATATAGATCTTGACGGGATCGCAGCCGGGGCGGAAATCGCCGGCTGCCGCACCCCGGTCGAGCAGGTCGGAAATCTCTGAAACCAGGGGCGAATGCAGCTCGAAAATACGCGCCGAACGCTTCAGGAAGCGGGCCTTGTGCATGTTTTCCGTGCTGAGAATACCAAGGAATTCAGGGTGATCCAAGAAATATTGCCATGTGAAAACAACAAGCTCCCGCATGCCTTCCACAGGCGATCGATGCGAAAGGTCAAGCCTTGCCTCAGCCGAGCGGATGGCGATGTAGCTGCCTTCGAGAACGGCGACGTAAAGAGCGTCCTTGCCGCCGAAATAGTGGTAGAGCATCCGCTTGTTGATCTTGGCGCGCTCGGCGATCGCATCGACGCGCGCGCCGCCATAGCCGCGTTCGGCGAATTCCTTGGTCGCAGCGGCCAGGATCGCCTTGCTCGTGCGTTCCGCATCCCTGAGACGGGGCCGTTCCGGCGTTGCGCGCGATGACGCCTGATCGATATTCGCAAGGTCTGCGTTCTTTGCGCGGCGCTTCACGGTTCTGGCTTCCGACATCATGGCTCCCGGCGGCATCGTTCAAGGCTTGTGCGGCCATTCCTGACGCCGATAAGTAACCGATCATCTCATAAGTTGACAGTCCCTCGCGAATCGCTGGTCATAGTAACCAGATGGTTATATCGATTTAAATGTGGATATGTGTCAGACAAGACCCTCCCTGTGGCATGAATTTCCCTGACAAATGAATGGGCTGACCTTGCTTTCGACACCGGTCCGGCCCAAGAGAGCGGATAGGAATTGGCACCGGACGGCTTATGGCTGAGAAGCAGATCGCAATCATCGGCGGCGGCCCCGCAGGGCTCATGGCGGCAGAAGCCCTGTCTCTGTCGGGCCATCGCGTCACTGTCTATGACAGCATGCCGACGGTCGCGCGCAAATTCCTGCTGGCCGGCAAATCCGGCCTCAATATCACGCATTCGGAAGCCTATGGCCTTTTCGCCGACCGCTTTGGCGCGGCCTCGCCCCGGCTGCGCGCGGCACTCGATGGCTTCAAGCCCGACGATATCAGAACCTGGGCGGCGGGGCTGGGAACGGAGACCTTCATCGGCTCTTCCGGCCGCGTCTTCCCGAAGACCATGAAGGCGTCGCCATTGCTGCGCGCCTGGCTCGCCCGCCTGGAGGCGCAAGGTGCGCGTATCATGACACGGCACCGCTGGTCTGGCTTTGCAGACGGCGGTCTGGCATTCGAGACACCGCAGGGGCGCAGCATCGTCCATTATGATGCCGTTCTGCTCGCGCTCGGCGGTGCCAGCTATCCTCGGCTGGGTTCGGATGCGGCCTGGACCGGTTGGCTTCGAGGCAAAGCCATCGACATTGCCGATTTCCAGCCCGCCAATTGCGGTTTCGACGTCGCCTGGAGTGGGCCATTCAAGGAACGTTTTGCCGGCATGCCGCTCAAAGCCGTGACGGCAACATCCGAGGCGGGGACCTTCCCAGGCGAATTCGTCGTCTCGCAGGCGGGTATAGAAGGCAGTCTCGTCTATGCCCATGCCGCCACCTTGCGCGATCGCCTAACAAGCGAAGGCAAAGCCGCGCTCATCATCGATCTGGCGCCCGGCCGAACGGCGGCACGGCTGTCGCGCGATCTGGCTCGACAGGATCCGAAAGCCAGCCTTTCCAATCGCCTGCGCAAGGGCGCGGGGATCGAAGGCGTCAAGGTCGGCCTTCTGCGGGAGCTTGCCGATCCGGCGACCCTTTCGCATCCGGAAAGTCTGGCGCGCCTGATCAAGGCCTTGCCGATTCCGCTTTTGAGACCAAGACCCATTGCCGAGTCCATCTCGTCTGCCGGTGGCATCCGTTGGGGCGAACTCGATGACGGCTATATGCTGAAGAAGCTCCCTGGTATCTTCGTCGCCGGGGAAATGATCGATTGGGAAGCGCCGACAGGCGGCTATCTCCTGTCGGCTTGCTTTGCCACCGGCCGCGCGGCGGCCAAGGGCATCGACGCCTGGCTCAAGCGTTGAGCGATAAGGTCTGAGCTTCTCAGCCGATACGCCCGTTCGCCATCAGCCATGCCACCGATTCCTGAACAGCTTCGAGCGATGTATATCGCGGCTCGTAGCCGAGAAGTCGCTGTGCCTTGGCGATCGAGCAGTTCGGACTGCGGGCGATATGCTCCCATGTCGCCTGCGCATCTTCCGGAGTCCGATCTCTCGCCCATGTCTCATAGGGCAGGAATTCAAGCTTCGGTTCGTGACCAAACCAGCGCGACATCGCCTCAGCATAGCCTCGAAGCGTCACCGCACCGCCCGAGACGGCATGGAAGCTCTCCCCGGTCGAAGCCCGCCAATTGGCGATCGCCCCCATGAACATCTGCGCGACATCATCGGCATGGACATGGTGAACAGTCTCCAGGCCGAAATTCGGCAAGACGAGCGTTTCGCCCAGCGCCAGCGTCGAAAATGCCGACAGATTGAAATGGCCGGCCGGATTAAGGGGAGCCCAGCCAGGGCCGACAATATGGCCCGGATGGATCAGCGTCGCGGGAAAGCCCTTGCGGCGCGCCTCATCCAGCAGATGCGCCTCGATGGCTGCCTTCTGGATTCCATAGTCCCCGAAGGGTCGCTTCGGTGTCTCCTCCAGCGTCGGAACGACCATCGAGAAGCCGTGCGTCCAGATCGTGCCCGTATGCAGGAAATGGCTCACATGACCGGTCAGCGCGTCCGTCAGGTGCCTGGCGCTGTCGAGCGTGAAGCAGATCATGTCGATGACGATATCCGCCTTCAAAGCGCGGATCGCCGGACCAAAACTGCCGTCCTTTTCCATGGCGGAGCGGTCCATCGTCAACATTTCGACGTCGTCCCAGGCCCGGTTCGGCGAATAGGGCTTTGCCTGACCACGGCTGATCGCCACCACGTCATACCCTGCCTCGACCAGCCGGGGCACGAGATAGGTGCCGACATGGCCGGTTGCGCCGATTACCACTGCACGCGTCATGATGTCCTCCCAAAGTCAAAAGCCGGATCCTATCGAAATTCAAAAAGTGATCCGCCCTTGAGAATAGGAGCGCACACCGATTTGTCACCCTCCGAGAGGAAAGGAAGCGGGGATTTTCTTACGGCCGCGCCGATGCGCTGCTTTGGCCCTTCCCGTTCATCGTCGCCGTCCTCCGAACGGATAAGATCAGGACTGCGCTGAACGGTTCGTCCATAAGAATGATTTCCGGATTTGCGGCAATCGCGCGAGCCAGGCCGACACGATTACAGCTAATTTGGGAATTCTTCCTCAATATTATAATACTTGAACGTGAAGCCCCGCAGAAACAGCCGTATTCTCGCGACTAATTGCCGAGCGACATAAAAGTAGAAGAGACCACCGCTGCCAGCGTCACGCTCGCCGGCGAGGCAGAGCGGTTGCGCGAATTGGTGACGCATTTCGAATTGAGCGAAGTGCCGTCTGGCCCCCAATCCCGCCGCGCTGCTGCGTAAGCAACGCCGCCTGCTATCGACTGTAAGTAGGCGATTCTCGTTCGAACGCTTCGCAATCCTGGGGTTCATGGTTTCCAACTCGAACTTCGGGCCTTTGGCCTGCCCAATCGGGGCGCTCCGGATTCAATGTCTAATCCATTGATATTGTATTGTTATTACAATATCCGGACACTGTGGCGCTATCCGTTCTCATCCTCAGAACGGATATAGACCTGCAGCGTATAGCCGATATGCTCCGTCATCAGCGCCTTGGCGCGCTCGAGATCGCGGTCGAGGGCCGCTTCCATCAGCGCCGTGTGATGCTCGATCGCCATCGCATCCTGCAGGGCTGCGGCTGCCTTCTCATAGCCGATCGTCAGGCCGGCGGCGGCGCGCTGGGTCGGCGCCAGACCAAGGAAACGATGGTGGCGGCGAAGCTGGTCGGTGATGGTGGCCTGGAAGCGCAAAAGCCAGTTCGATGTCGCCGCGCTGACAAGCGCTGCATGAAAGGCCGTATGCTTCTCGTCCCATTCGTCAGCCATCTCGTCCGAAGCGGCGTCGGGCACGATCTTGCAGCGCGACAGGCGATAATGCGCGGTGACGACGGCCGATTCCCAATCCGGACCGCCCTTTTCGATCGATTCCAACAGCAGCGGCAGTTCGATGACCATGCGCGCCCGCATCAGGTCCTCCAGCTCCGCGCGCGATACGGGGGCGACCGCAAAGCCGCGATTGCTGACGGCCGTTACCAGCTTTTCGGCCTCCAGCCGCGACAGCGCCTCGCGAAGCGGAGTCCAGCCGACGCCATAGGCATCGCGCAGGGCGGCAAGCCGCAGGGATGCGCCGGGCCTCAGCCTGGTGTTGAGAATGTCGCGCCGCAACAGCCAATAGGCCGCCTCCGTCTTGCTCAACGCGTCCTTGTCCTGCATGACGCCCATCCCAATCCTCACATTCCCCGGATTATATATAAAACAGCTGTATCGAGAAATTATATATTAAAGTCGCCCGTGGTGCATATCATATATCGCAAATTGACAGGCTTGCAGCAGTCGCTATGATCCCGCCCAAGAAAGCCGAAAAACACGGCTCCTTGACACATGCGGGAGGGAAATATGCTGAAATCTACGTCCAAATGGCTGTCCAGCCTCGTGGTTGCCGGTGCCTTCATGGCAGGCGTCGCCTCGGCGTCGGCAGAACCCATCAAGATCGCAATCGCCAACTTCGGCGAGCATCCGCAGCTCAATGCCTCGATCGCCGGCTTCAAAAAGGCGCTCGCCGAGAATGGCTTCGTCGAAGGCAAGGATGTCGTCTATTCCGAAAGCAACACGAGCTTCGACGCCTCGCTTGTGCCGCAGATGATCGCCAAGCTGCAGTCCGAACATCCGAAGCTGATGTACACGGTCACGACGCCGGTCTCGCAGATCGCCAAGAAGGCGCTCGCAGGCTCCGGCATTCCGATCGTCTTTTCGGCCGTGACCGATCCGGTCGCCGCCAAGCTCGTCCCCTCCTGGGATGCCGGCGGCGAAGGCATCACCGGCGCCAGCGACCTGCAGGACATCGCCGCCATCATGACCTTCACCAGGAAACTGCTTCCGAATGCCAAGCGCTTCGGCGTCCCCTACAATCCGGGCGAGGCCAATGACGTTGCCCTTCTCGAAAAGGTCAAGCAGGCCGCACCGGCAGCCGGCTTCGAAGTGGTTCCCGTCGGCGTCGACAACGTCAACGACATCCAGCAGCGCATCGCATCGCTCGCCGGCAAGGCAGACGTGATCTACACGCCCGCCTCCAATCTCCTGCAGCCGGCAATCACCGCCGTTTCTTCCGCTGCCCGTCAGGCCCAGATCCCGATCGTCAATTCCGACGACGCCGCGGTTCGCAATGGCATCGTGCCCGCGAGCTTCGCCGTCAACTACGAGCAGGTCGGCGAAAATGCAGGCAAGATCGCGGCCCAGATCCTCAAGGGTGCCGATCCGAAGACGATCAAGCCTTCGCTTCCGGCCTATGCCGACCATGCGCCGCTGATCAACAAGACAGTGCTGAAGGCATTCGGCGCCGAAGTGCCGGCATCGCTTGCCGATTGCAATTGCTTCACCAAGTGATCGGCGTCATCGTCTAACGATCATTCGATCCATGGCGGCGTCACGAACGCCGCCATTTTCCAAGCCTACACTGCAGGGGAGGCACGGATGCTGGACATCAAATCCGCGCGCAAGGTTTTCTACAGGGGCCAGCCGGACGAGAAAGTCGCGCTCGACGGACTGACACTCTCCCTCAAATCCGGTGAATTCGGCGTCGTCATCGGCTCGAACGGCGCGGGCAAGAGCAGCATGCTCAACGCGATCTCGGGCGCGCTCAGCCTCGATTCCGGAGAGATACTCATCAACGGCGACGACGTCACCGACATGCCGGTGCACAAGCGCGCCGCGCGCCTTGCCCGTGTGTTCCAGGATCCGATGAAAGGAACCGCCGCCAGCATGACGGTCGGCGAGAACATGCTTCTCGCCGAACTGCGCGGCAAGAAACGCGGGTTGCGACCCGGACTGAACGCCTCCCGCCTCGCGACCTACAAGGAGCGCCTCTCCGTTCTCGGCCTCGGCCTCGAGAACCGGCTTGATACCAAGGTGGAGCTGCTTTCGGGCGGCCAGCGGCAATCGCTCTCCCTCATCATGGCAGTCGGCGGCTCCCCCGATGTGCTGCTGCTCGATGAACATACGGCAGCGCTTGATCCCCGCACCGCCGACATCGTCATGCAGGCGACGGTGCGCACCGTCGAGGCGCTGAAGCTGACGACCCTGATGGTGACGCACAACATGCAACACGCCGTCGATTTCGGCGACAGTATCATCATGCTCGACGCCGGGCGCGTCCATCTCGAAATTACCGGCGAAGGAAAGCGGCGCATCACGGTGCCCGAACTGATCGGCCATTTCGCCGTCAAGACCGACCGCATGCTGCTGGTGAGCTGAGATCATGGATTTCATTCAGACAACCTTTTCGAGCTTCGTCTCGCTCATCCCGGTCACGCTGGCGCAGAGCTTCATCCTGAGCTTCGTCGTCCTCGGTATCATGATCCCCTTCCGCATGCTGACCTTTCCGGACCTGACCAGCGAGGGCGCCTTTCCGCTTGGCGGCTGCATCAGCGGCATTCTGCTTGCAGCCGGCGTCACACCGCCGCTCGCCATCGTCGTGGCCTTCGCCGTCGGCCTTGCCGCCGGCTGCTGCACGGCGTTCATCCACCTGCGCTTCCGCATCCATACGCTGCTTGCCGGCATCCTGATGTCGACCATGCTTTACAGCATCAACCTCGCCATCATGGGCAAATCGAACCTTTCCGTCTTCGGCTCGCCGACCGTGTTCGACTGGGTGCCGTTCACGGAGGCCGGCTTTCCCGCCAGCAAGATCGTCGTTGCCGGTTTCATCGCTCTCGTCGTGCTGATTGCACTCAATCTCTACTTCAAGACGGAAAAGGGCACGGCCATGCGCGCCGTCGGCTCCAATCCCGACATGGCCGAGGCACAGGGCATCAATGTCTGGGCCGCGACCATCGGCGGCGTCGGCATCGCCAGCGCCTTTTCCGCAACAGGCGGCGCACTGATGGTGCAGTCGCAGGGATTTGCCGACGTCAACATGGGGATCGGCATCCTGATCAACGGCCTTGCCGCGCTGATGATCGGCGAAGCCTTCACCGGTAAGCAGAGCGTACTGCGTCAGCTGCTGGCCCCCTTCGTGGGGTCGATCATCTATTATCAGCTCGTGTCGCTCTGCCTTGCAGCCGGCATGCCGCCGCCGAACCTGAAGCTCGCCACCGGCCTGTTCGTGCTTGCCATGCTGGCGCTGCCGAGCATCCGCCGCAGCCGCGGGGGAGCGCCCGCGCGGGAAACCATTCGCGAATAAATCAAGAGGCAATATCATGGACAGCCTTCCCGATCTCGCCGCCGTCGAGGCCCTGGACGAGGCCGATCCGCTGCGTGTCTTCCGCGGCCGTTTTGCCCTGCCGGCCGGTGTCATCTACCTTGATGGCAATTCGCTCGGCGCGGCATCGCACGAGGTCTTTGCCGAAGTGCGCCAGGCGGCCATGGAAGAATGGGGCAACGGCCTGATCCGCAGCTGGAACAGCGCCGGATGGTTTCATCTGCCGCTCGAGCTCGGCGATCGCATCGGCCGGCTGATCGGCGCCGCCGAAGGCCAGACTGTCGTGACCGACTCCACGTCGATCAACATCTACAAGGCGCTTCATACGGCTTTGACGATGCGGCCGGACCGCAACGTCATCGTTGCCGAAGGCGACAGTTTCCCGACCGACCTCTATATGGCCGAGGGCGTGGCCTCGACCCGTCCTGGGGTTACGCTCCGTCTCGAGGGTCGCGATGCCGATACCATCGAGGAATTGATCGACGAGAGCGTCGCCGTCGTCCTCATCAATCATGTCAACTACAAGAGCGGCGAGCTGCGCGATATGGCGGCACTGACGAAGCGCATCCAGGCGGCCGGCGCACTCGTCATCTGGGACCTGTGCCACAGCGCCGGCGCCCTGCCGGTCGATCTCGATGGCGCGGGCGCCGATTTCGCCGTCGGCTGCTCCTATAAATATCTGAACGGCGGCCCCGGCGCGCCGGCCTTCATCTATGCGGCCCGCCGCCACCATGCATCTATCGTCCAGCCGCTCAGCGGCTGGTGGGGCCATGCTCGTCCCTTTGCCTTCGAGCGAAGCTTCGACGGCGACGTCGGCATCAAGCGCTTCCTCTGCGGCACGCAGCCCATTCTGTCGTTGCGGGCGCTAAAGGGTGCTCTTTCGATGTGGGACGAAGTGGACATGAATGCTCTGCGCCGAAAAAGCATAGCGCTCACCGATCTCTTCATCCGGCTGGTCGAAGCGAAGTGCGGCCGATATGGCGTCGTATTAGACACCACGCGCGACAGCGAAAGGCGTGGCAGCCAGGTCTCCTTCACCCACGGCAATGGCTATGAGGTCATGCAGGCGCTGATCGAGCGTGGCGTCATCGGCGATTTCCGCGCGCCATCAACGCTGCGCTTCGGTTTCACGCCGCTTTATGTCAGCTATCGCGATGTGTGGCTGGCAGCTTCGGTGCTGGAAGAGATTCTGAGCAGCGGATCCTGGCAGGATGCACGCTTTGCCGTGCGCTCGGCTGTAACCTGATCCATTGTTGCCGATCGCCGGAACGGAGGAGCCATAGATGAGCTATTTCAAGGTCACCGATTGGGATAGTGCCTATACCAACGGCGCCTACATCGTCGACGGCGATCGGTGGCCGGATGCATGGGTCGAGCCCGCTCGATCCTTCCGTGACAACCTGGCAACAGCCGGAGGTGCCAGACTAGACCTCGTCTACGGTCCCGCCGAGCGCAATCGCTTCGATCTCTTCCTGCCCGAAGGACATCCGAAGGGATTGGTCGTCTTCGTTCATGGCGGCTACTGGCTGCAACTGGACAAAAGCTACTGGTCGCATCTGGCAGCAGGTCCGATTGCTGCAGGCTACGCAGTCGCCATCCCGTCCTACACGCTCTGCCCTGCAATCCACATTGGCGGGATCGGCAGGGAAGTCGCAGCGGCGATCACAACGGCGGCAGGCATCATCGATGGCCCCGTGATCCTGACGGGACATTCGGCCGGCGGTCAGCTCGTGGCCCGCATGATGACGACGACATCGCCGCTGGACGAGACGATCCTCAAACGCATCCGCCATGTCCTCGCGATTTCCGGCCTGCATGATCTGCGCCCGATCATGAAGCGGAGCATGAACGCGCAGCTTCGCATCGATATGGCGGAGGCACAAAGCGAGAGCCCCGCGCTCCTGGAACCCTTAAGCAATATCCGCCTCACGTGCTGGGTCGGCGGTGCGGAGCGTGCCGAATTCGTGCGTCAGAATGCGCTGCTTGCCAATATCTGGACCGGGCTTGGCGCTGCAACGGAAGTGGTAATCGAGCCCGATCGGAATCACTATACGGTACTCGACGGCCTCACCGATGTCTCTCATCCACTGACGCGAGCCTTGCTCGCGGATTGAAGCTTGCAGTCAATGAAACATGCCCTCGGCGCGCATCGTCCGCGCCGAGGGTTGGCAGATATCACTCGTTGACGGGCGCATTCATGGCCCAGGTGACGCCGAAGGGATCGCGGAGCTGGCCCCAGCGATCACCCCAGAACATCACCTGCGGCTCGATGATGACCTCCAAGCCTGCATCGACAGCACGCTTCCACCAGGCATCGAAGTCCTCGACGACCAGCTGCATCACGAACGACTGCGGCTTTTCCAGTGCGTGGCCATACTCGGGAAAGGCATCGCCGAGCATGACCGAGCTGCCGTTGATGTAGAGATGGATGTGCATCGTCCGGCCCTTCTCGTCGACCGGGAACATGAAGGCTTCTTCGGCACCGAAGGCACGCTTGTAGAAATCGGCTGCCTTTACAGCGCCATCCACCGTCAGATAGGCCACGACGCCGCCGTGAACCGGCACGCGGGGCTGCGAGGATTGCGTCTGTTCTGCTGTATCGGTCATGTTCGTCTCCTTGCGAACGGGTTTGCATGTCACGCCCTTGCGGTGGGCCGCCCCAAGGACGTCGACCGAAAAGACTTCCCGACAAAAGGAGTTCGATCTTTTAAATTATCTTTTCGGAAGCACGGGGCATCCTGTCCGAGGATCACCCATGCGCCGGCTTTCGGGCGCGAAGCGCCTTGGCGGGATAGATCTCGCTGAAGATGCGTGCCTCCGCCTCCTCGCGCCGCATCGGCCGGCCGAGCAGGAAGCCCTGTACTTCGCTATAGCCCTCGGCGCGCAATTTCGCCAACTGCTCCTCGGTCTCGATGCCTTCCGCCAGCGTCACGGCATTGAAGCCCGAGGCAATGCCGACGACGGCACGCACGATCGCCAGATTGCCGGGATCGGTCTCCATGCCGGCGACGAAGCTGCGGTCGAGCTTGATCTTGTCGAAAGAGAAGGAGCGCAGGTAGCTGAGCGATGAGTAGCCGGTGCCGAAATCGTCAATGGCGATGCGGATGCCGAGTTCCTTCAGGGCGCGCAGCAGCGACAGGCTTTGCTCGACTTCAGAAAGCAGGACGGATTCGGTAACCTCGATCTCCAGCCGCTCGGGGAGAAGGCCGGTCTCGTCCAAAACCGAGACGACGGTCGCGAGCAGGCTCGCATGACGGAACTGATAGACGGAAAGGTTGATGGCGATTTTCAGATCGCCTGGCCATTGCCTCGCGGTCCGGCAGGCCTCCCGCAATACCCAGTCGCCGATCGGCACGATCATGCCGGTTTCCTCGGCAACGGGGATGAACTCGGCCGGCGCAATGAGCCCACGCGTGGGATGGTGCCAGCGGATCAAAGCCTCGAAACCCGACAACCCGTCATTGTCCAGCCGAATGATCGGCTGATAATAGAGCTCGAATTCGTTCCTCTGCAGGGCTTCGCGAAGCTCCAGGGTGAGTTGATAGCGCCGCTCCGCCTCAAGCCGCATATCAGTCTGATAGAAGCGATAGGTCGATCGGCCACTGCCTTTTGCCGCATAGAGCGCCAGATCGGCGTCCCGCATCAAGACGTCGGCATCGCCGCCATGTTCCGGCGCCATCGCGATGCCGATGCTGCAGGTCACGTGCTCGCGGACGCCATCGAGATCGAAAGGCACGGAGAGCGATAGCAGCAGCAGGTCGGCAAAGCGCTGGGCCCGCCCGGCATCCGTCATCTTCAGGACCAAGGCGAACTCATCACCACCGAGGCGGGCGACAAGATCGTTCTTCTCGGCAAGCTGCAGGAGACGCTGGGCGACCTGGCGCAACAGCATGTCGCCGGCGGCATGGCCCTTGCTGTCGTTGATATCCTTGAAATGATCGACATCGATGTAGAGAAGCGCAATCGGCTTCTCCGGTGTCGCGGCAGCCACCTGCTTGACGATGCTCTCTGAAAAGAAAGCACGATTCGGAAGGCCGGTCAGGGAATCGTGCATGGCAAGATGCGCAAGCTTCGCCTCGACATTGCGCTCCTCCGTGACATCCTGCGAGATGCCGAGAAGGTAGCGCGGCGCCTGTCCTTTGGGCGCTGGCAGTATCCGCTTGGCGGTCTTCACGATGCGCGGAACTCCATCCCGTGCGTGGATAGTTTCTTCGAAGCCGACGGTCGTCGCCGCGTCGAAGGCAAGCCTGTCCTGTTCGCGAAGGATCGCCGTCTGCTCGTCGGAAAATATAGCTTCGTCCGGCCTGCCGATCACGTCCTTCGCCCGCAGCCCGACAATGCCTCCGCAGGCCTCGTTGAACAGGATATAGCGGCCGCCCTTCGCCATATCCTTGACGAAAACGCCGACTGGCAGATTGTCGACGATGCTGTCGAGCAGCGACTGCGTGGCATCGACCTGTCGCCGGGCAGCGTTGACCTCGGTGCGATCCTGAACGATCGCCAGGATCGCCGCCTTGCCGTCGAAGTAAATTTCACGCCCATAGGTCAAAACCTCGAACGTCTGGCCATCGACTTTCAGATGCGTCCAGCGCTGCGCCGTTTCCATGTCGGTGCGCTGGTGAACCGCTTCGAGCATGCGCTCGCGCTCCTCCGCCGGCCGGATATCGAGCACGGTCATGACCGAAAAGGCAGCGTGGCTGTAGCCATAGAGATCGCGAGCGGCGTCATTGACGATCAGGAATTTCAACGTCTTGGGATCATAGACCCACATTGGCGAGGGATGCGTCTTGAAAAGCGACCGAAAATCGTCGTTCGGGGCGTCGGGCCAAACGGAATTCATGGACGGATCGACCTTGCAAATTCGAGTTGAACTACCAGAGAATTGGAAAGTCATATTCTAAAAAGTTAAATAAAATCAAAATGGTAGCTCGCCTAAACTTTGAGCAAAAGCCTACCGAATATGCAACCACGCGCTTTGCTTTTCTACCCTCACGGCCACGCAGTCCAACAGCGGACAAGCGTGATGCTTACAGGCCAGCCTTGCCGATGGCGTGAATGACGCCATGCAGTTCCGCCAGCCCCTTCAGGCGGCCGATCAAAGAGTACCCCGGGTTGGTCGGCTTATCGATATCGTCGCCGATGAGATGCCCGTGATCCGGCCGCATCGGGATCAGATGATCATCGCGACCCTCGGCGCGTCGGCGCGCCTCCTCGGCCAAAAGCGTTCGCAGGATGGCGTGCATGTCGCTGCACCCCTCCAGATGGGAAGCCTCGACGAAGGAACCGTCGGCCTCGATCGCGACATCGCGCAAATGGGCGAAATTGGTGCGTGGGGCAAATTCCCGCGCGATATCAAGCACATCATTGTCGGCGCGGGACCCGAGCGATCCGACGCAGAGCGTCAAGCCGTTGGCCGGATGGTCGACGCTGCCAAGGATGCGGCGCAGATCCGCCGCCGTTGAAACGACGCGTGGCAGGCCGAAAAGCGAAATGGGCGGATCGTCCGGGTGGATTGCGAGCCTCGCGCCAAGCTCGGCTGCAACGGGCGCAACCTCCTGCAGAAACATCTCGAGATTGGATTGAAGATCCCGAGCCGTCATTCCCTCGAAGAGGGCGATGGCCGAGCGGATCGCCTCGCGACCGTAGCTGTCCTCACCGCCCGGAAGCCCGGCGATGATGTTGTTTTCCAGCCGTTGCACCGCCTCCTCGGAAAGGCCCTTCAGCCGCTTCTCGGCGCTTTGCACCAGCTCCGGCGCATAATCCGCCTCGGCACTCTTCCTGCGCAGGACGAAGACGTCATAGGCGATGAATTCCACCATGTCGAAACGCAGCGCAAGCGCGGTGGTCGGCATTTCAAAGCGCAGATCCGTCCGCGTCCAATCGACCACCGGCATGAAATTATAGCAGATCGTCTTGATGCCGGACCGGGCGAGATTGACCAGGCTGTCCTTCCAGATGCCGATCGCGGCCCTGGCTCCGGCGCCGCCAAGCTTGATGGCGCTGGGCACGGGGATCGATTCACATACGCTCCAGCGCAGGCCCGCCGCCTCCACCAGGGCCTTTCGCGCTTCGATTTCAGCCGGCGTCCAGGAGCGTGAATAGGCGACCTCATGCAGCGCCGTGACAATGCCCGTCGCCCCGGCCTGACGAGCATGCTGAAGCGGAACAAGATCCTTCGGCCCAAACCAACGCCAACAGCTCTCCATGCGACACCTCCTCCATTTGTTGGTCAAAATATCGCCATATTCGCAAATGTCCACTCAGAACACATCTTTTGCCGCGCTTGACAGTCCTTATTGACCAACAATATGTTTCCGGCCATGGAGGACGAATCGTGGTGGAGACCGCTGACATCGAGGATAGAGGCTCGGCAGTGGACCAGGTGGTCGATGCGCTGCGGCGACTGATGCGCGAGCGCAATCTCGGCCTTGGGGATGCATTGCCCTCTGAGGCGGAGCTCGCCTCGATGTTCAACAGCAGCCGCAATACGGTCCGCGAGGCAATCCGCATCCTCAAGGCCTACGGCATTGTCGAAAGCCGCCAGAAGGTCGGCGCCGTCATCACCGACCGGCGTCAACAGGCACTGATGGATCAGTTCTCCTTCGCCATCGACATATCGGCGGAAAGCTTCCTCGATATCCAGGGTTTTCGCCGCCTGATCGAGGTCAATCTCTGCGATCTTCTGTTCTCAAGCATCGATGATGCCGCCATCGAAACGCTGCGATCGATCAACGACTCAATGAAAGCTGCACCGGAACTTTCGCAGGCCGCCGCGCTGGATTTCAAGTTCCACGCCACTCTCGTCGGCTTTGCCGGCAATCAAACGCTGTCACAAGTCTATGGTATTCTGCAGCCATTGTTGCAAAGGCTGATGGAGGCGGGCAAGCGGTCCCGCGAAGCCGTCGACAACGCTTATGACGAACATAGCGACATCATCGAGGCGTTGATAAAACGGGATCGAATCGCCTACGCCTATCACATGAACCGCCACCTGCAGGCCGGGCTGCAATTCATCGCGCCGAACGCCGTTTGAGACGCCCATTTCTTCACGGATCCATGACATGAAAAGACAGACGCTCGACACCGGCTGGACCATCTCGCGCCTTCGCGCACCCTCCACCGCGCCGTCCCTGCCGAATACGATCCCGGCCGCTGTGCCTGGCAACGTGCATCTCGACCTTATGGCCGCCCAGCTGATCACCGACCCCTATCTCGACGTCAATGAGATCTCGCAGGACTGGATCGGCCGCGCCGCCTGGCGCTATCGCCTCGCCTTCGATTGGGAGAGCGAAGAGGCCGAGCGTATCGATCTCTCCTGCCTCGGCCTCGATACGGCGGCGCGCCTGGAACTGAATGGCACCGTGCTCGGCGAGACCCGCAACATGCATCGCAGCTATCGCTTCGACATCGGCGACAACCTCAAGAGCGGCCGCAACGAACTAATCATCGATTTCCAATCGGCCTACGAGCATGGCGAAGCCGTGCGCAAGCAGCTCGGCAGCGCCGCCGATATACCCACAAATTATCCCGGCCCCGGCAATCTCATCCGCAAGATGGCCTGCAATTTCGGCTGGGATTGGGGTCCGACCGTCGTCACCTCGGGCATCTGGCAGCCCATCGCCATCGAGAGCTGGTCGAAGGCACGCCTCGGCAGCATCCGCCCGGAAATTACGCTGCAAGGCGGCCAGGGCGTCGCCCGCCTGCATGTCGAGATCGAATGGGCCGCGAAGGGTACGGATAGCGTGGCCCTGGTGCTGTCGGTCGGCGGCAAGCGCTCGGAAGTTCGCGTCGCGCAGGGAGAGACCCACGCGCAGATCGAATGCCGCATCGACAATCCGCAGGTCTGGTGGCCGCACGGGCTCGGCGACCAGCCGCTCTACGACCTCGATCTTCAGCTTCAGGGCTCCGATGGCGCGGTGCTGGACGGCTGGAAGCGTCGTGTCGGCTTCCGCTCCGTGCGGCTCGACACGACGCCGGATGAGATCGGCTCGGCCTTTACCCTCGTCGTCAACGACGTACCGGTCTTTGCCCGCGGCGCCAACTGGATTCCGGACGACTGCTTCCTGCCGCGCGTGACGCGGGAGCGCTATCGCGAGCGGATCGCCCAAGCCCGCGATGCCAACATGAACCTCCTGCGCGTCTGGGGCGGCGGCATCTACGAGACCGATACCTTCTACGAGGAGTGCGACGCCGCCGGCATCATGGTCTGGCAGGATTTCCTGTTTGCCTGCGCCACCTATCCCGAAGAAGAGCCCGTCTACAGCGAGATCGAAGCCGAAGCGCGCGAGGCAATCACCCGGCTGATGCCCTATGCCTCGCTGGTGATCTGGAACGGCAATAACGAGAATATCTGGGGCTATTTCGACTGGGGTTGGCAGGATGTGCTCGGCAATCGTCCCTGGGGCGCCGGCTATTATCTCGACCTCCTGCCGAAACTGGTGGCCGAGATCGATCCGACACGGCCCTATTGGGCGGGAAGCCCCTATTCCGGCTCGATGGAAATCGCGCCGAATGCCGATGAGCACGGCTGCAAGCACATCTGGGATGTCTGGAACGAGGTGGGCTACGACACCTACCGCAACTACATCCCGCGCTTCTGCTCCGAATTCGGATGGCAGGCACCTTCAACCTTCGCGACATTGACGCAATCCGTGCGCGAGAAGGATCGCGCGCCGGCTTCCCCCGGCGTCCTGCACCATCAGAAAGCGACCACCGGCAACGACAAGCTGCTGAAAGGCTTGGATGGTTGGTTCCCCCATCCGGAAAATTTCGACGACTGGCTGTTCGTCACACAGCTCAATCAGGCGCGCGCCATTGGCTTCGGCATCGACCACATGCGCTCGCACCGGCCGACCTGCATGGGCACGATCGTCTGGCAGCTCAACGATTGCTGGCCGGTGACCTCCTGGGCGGCGATCGACGGCGCGGGGCGCAAAAAGCCGCTCTGGTACGCGCTGCGCCACAGCTATGCCCCGCATCTTCTTACCATCCAGCCGCGCGGCGACGGCCTTGCCGCCGTTGCCGTGAACGATGCGACGCTATTCTGGCGCGTGCCCTTCACCGTCGAACGTTTCGATGTTAACGGCAAGCTGCTTGCACACCACTCCGTCTGGCGCGTTCTGTGCGACCGTTTCGAGAATACCGACATTCCGATCCCCAGCGACGTGGCGACGCCTGATGATCCCCGGCGGGAATTCCTGCGTGCCCGTTTGGGTGACGCCGAAGCGTGGTGGTTCTTCGAGAAGGACATGGAGCTGCATTATCCGCAGCCGCGCTTCGATATCCAGAGCGTGCAGACGGCCGATGGAGTTGCAGTCACCATTACGGCACAGACGCTGCTGCGCGACCTCTGCCTGTTCGTCGATCGCATCAGCCCGAATGCCGAGGTCGACGATATGCTCGTCAATCTGATGCCGGGGGAAAGCAGGACTTTCCACGTCAGCGGCATTTCGAAGGAAGCCTTCGACAACGCCGAGCTTTCAACCATCGTGCGCACTGCCAATCAGGTCGCGGAGACGCCGACGCATCGATGAAAGTGACAGCGTTTCCAGTCGAATGACCCGGCGCCCTTGCCGGGTCGAGTCATATGTTTTCCGTGAGCCAGCAGGCAGCTGTCACGAAAGATTGCTGTCGCGAATGGCAAAAATGCCGCCTATGATCGGGCTCAGCCTTGTGATCTAGTACCCCCATCCGATCCATGAATCAGCGAGACCTAGCTTATGTCCTCGGACTTCAATCGCAGCTTTCAGACGCCCCGTCGCGAAGAACTCGGTCTTACCACGCTTACCAATAGTGCCGGCCTTTCGGTTTCAGCGCTGCCGAACGGCACGCTGTTTTCAATCGATTTTGCCGACCAGCAGGGCGGCGTCATGATCAACCAGGTGCTTGGATCGCCCGTCTATGGCGGCATCGGCCGTCTTTATCTGCGCGTCGGCGGCGCCAAGCCGGAAACGGCCGAGATCGTCGGCCCGAAGGCCGCGGTGCGTTTCGGCCATGCCGAGAGCGGCCTTTGCTGGAGCGGCGAGACGGCCGGCGTCAAGCACACGGTCAGCCTGCGGCTGCACCCGAGCGAGGCCGCATGGTTCTGGCGGGTATCGCTCGAAAACACCACCGGCACGACGCTCGCGGCCGATCTCGTTCTCCTTCAGGACGTCGGCCTTGGCGATCGCGGCTTCCTGATGAACAGCGAGGCCTACGCGTCGCAATATATCGATCACCATATCGCCAACCATGCCGTCTTCGGACCAGTGGTCATGAACCGGCAGAACCTCAAACAGGGCGGCAAACGCAACCCCTGGCTGGCGCAAGGCTGCCTCGAGGGTGCAGCGGCTTTTGCCACCGACGCGATCCAGCTCCTCGTGCCGTCCAAGGACAATGACGGCGTCATGGTGCCGGACTTCGGCATCAGCCTGCCGAGCATGCGCCGACAGCACGAGGTCGCCTGCCCGGCGATCCAGTCGAAGCCGCTTTCTCTGGCACCAGGCGCGGCAGCTACAACGTCCTTCTTCGGTCTCTTCGTTGCCGACCATCCGGCCGCCTCGAGCGATGCCGACCTTGCGCGCCTCGATAACCTGCCAAAATTGCGGGATGAACTGGCCAAGGACGCGATTGTCGCTGCGCCGCCGGCCCGCAGCCTTGTGCAGGACGCGCCTTTCGCCGTCAGCGACACCCTCGAGCAGGCCGACATCGATGCGCTTTATCCCAAGCGCATGCTCGAGGAGCATGTCGACGGGAAGCTCATTTCCTTCTTCGTGCCGGATGGGCCGCACAACAGGCACGTCGTGCTCAGCGAAAAGGAACGTGTCGTGGCGCGCCGTCACGGCGCCATTATCCGCAGCGGGCAGAACATGCTGCTCGACGACCAGACCTTGGCGGCGACCTGCTGGATGCAGGGCATCTTTGCCGCGCAGCTGACCATCGGCAACACTTCCTTCCACAAGCTCTTCTCCGTCTCCCGCGACCCCTACAATCTGACGCGGTCGAGCGGCCTGCGCATTCTCGTCGATCTCGGCGACGGTTGGCGCCTGCTCGGCGTGCCCGCTGCCTTCGAGATGGGGCTGAGCGACACCAGCTGGATCTATCGGCTGTCCCACCGCACCATCACTGTGTCGGCAATCGCCTCCGGCGACGATCCGGCCATGCAGTGGAGCGTTTCGGTCGAAGGGGCCGCCTGCCGCTTCCTGGTATTCGGCCATATCGTACTCGGCGAACGCGATTATGAAGCAGTCGCCGATATCGCCATCGATACCGAGAACAAACGAATTTCCTTCCGCCCGCAGCCCTCGTGGCTGTGGGACCGCTACCCGCAGGCAGCCTATCACCTCGTCACCCCGACGCCGGATGCCTTCGAGGCCATCGGCGGCGACGAACTGCTCTATGACGATGGCAACTCCCGCAACGGCCCGTTCATCGCGCTGAAATCGCATCCCACGCAGGAATTGCGCTTTGCCGTCACCGGTTCGATGGCTGATGCGGCTGCCGGCGAGACCTTTTCGGCGCGCTACGCCTCGGGTGTGAAGAGCGAAGAGATGCTGGCGCCTGCGCAACGGTTCTGGAGCCATGTGACGCGCAACGCACGCATCGAAGGCGACGATCCGGATGTAACAGCCCAGGCCGTCATGCTGCCCTGGATCGCCCATGATGCGATCGTGCACTTGAGCGTGCCGCATGGACTTGAGCAATATACCGGCGCTGCCTGGGGAACGCGTGACGTCTGCCAGGGTCCGGTGGAATTCCTGCTTGCCTATGAGCATGACGAGGAAACCCGGCAGGTTCTGAGCACCGTCTTTTCCGAGCAGTATCGGGATCGGGGCGACTGGCCGCAATGGTTCATGCTGGAGCCCTACGCCAATATCCGCGCCGGCGAGGCCCATGGCGATATTGTCGTCTGGCCGCTGAAGGCGTTGTGCGACTATATCGAGGCGACGGGCAATATCGCTTTCCTTGCCGAAACCGTGCCGTGGCGTGCCGACGACACCTTGCTGCTGACCTCGGAGCGTGCGACGATTTCCGATCACGTCGAAAAGCTGCTCGAAACCGTGCGCAGCCGCTTCGTGAAGGGCACAAGCCTTATCCGCTACGGCGATGGCGACTGGAACGACAGCCTGCAGCCGGCCGACCCGCACCTGCGCGACTGGATGGTCAGCAGCTGGACCGTTTCGCTGCTTTACGAGCAGTTAGTGCGCTATGCCAAGATCCTGACGCTCGCCAGCCGCAGCGATGAGGCGCAGGCACTGCAGGAGACTGCAGCCGCCATGCGCAGCGATTTCAACCGGCTCCTGATGCGCGACGGCATCGTCGCTGGCTACGGCGTATTCGATCCGAGCCATGATGGCGTCGAACTGCTGCTGCACCCGCAGGATACCCGGACCGGCCTGCATTATTCGCTGATTGCGATGACGCAGCCGATGATCGGCGGCCTGTTCACGCCGGAGCAGCGCCATGCCCACATGAAGATCATTCGCGAGAACCTGCTGTTCCCGGATGGCGTCAGACTGATGGAAAAGCCGGCGACTTATGCCGGTGGACCCGAAACGCTGTTCCGGCGCGCCGAATCCTCGTCCTTCTTCGGGCGTGAGATCGGGCTGATGTATGTGCATGCACATCTGCGCTACTGCGAAGCCTTGGCGCTTGATGACGATGCCGAAGCGGTATGGGCCGCCCTGGCGCTCGCCAATCCAATCGCCGTCAGCGGCCGGCTCGACCATGCGTCACTGCGCCAGCGCAACACCTATTTCAGCAGCAGCGACGCCGCCTTCGACGATCGCTATCATGCTTCGTCCGACTGGGCGCGCGTCAAGGCGGGCGATATTGCTGTCGATGGCGGCTGGCGCACCTACTCGAGCGGCCCGGGCCTCTATACCAAGAGCCTGATCGGCAATGTCTTCGGCTTCAAGCGGGACTTCGGCCAGCGCATCCGCAAGCCGCTTTTGCCGGCTTCGGTTGGTGCGTGCGAGGTCAAGCTGGATTTCAAGGCTTGAACCGATAAACACATGAGGGAGCCGCTGGCGCGGCTCCCTCATTTTTAGAATTCAAGCTGCCTCATCCCAGACAGGTGCTAGGCCGTCGGGACTGACGATGCGGCCATCCGGGCGGCTAAGCGCGTGGATTGCCGCCATTTCATCCTGCGTCAGGGCAAAATCAAAGATAGCGGCATTTTCCATCGCGCGACTTTCCGACACGGTCTTCGATAGGACGACCAGACCCTGTTGCACGATCCAGCGCAGGACGATCTGGGCAACCGACTTTCCATGCCGGCTGGCGATCTCCTTCAGCGGCGTGTCAGACAGTACCTTCCCGTCGGCCATGGCATAGTAGGCGGTCACCGACATGCCCAGGCTTCTTGCCGTCTCGATGACAGCGGACTGATCGAGATAGGGGTGATACTCGACCTGATTGGTGACGAGCGGCAGTTCGCTCAACGCTGCCGCCTCGCGCATCAGCACCCGATTGAAGTTCGAGACGCCGATATGGCGCACCTTCCCTGCCCTGGCGACGTCGTTCAGCGCGCCGATCTGTTCGGCAAGCGGCACTGTAGCGTTCGGCCAGTGAAGAAGCAGGAGATCGACGTAATCGGTCTTCAGCTTCTTCAGGCTTTCGTCGACCGAGGCGACGAAAGCCACGTGGCGATAATTTTCGACCCAGACCTTCGTCGTCAGGAACAGATCGGCGCGGGCGATGCCGGAGTGCCGGATGCCGTCGCCGACTTCGGCCTCGTTGCCGTAGATCTGGGCGGTGTCGATGTGGCGATAGCCGTTGCGGAGC
The DNA here is from genome assembly GCF_051811145.1 of Rhizobium sp. 11_C7_N12_5. Classification (NCBI taxonomy): domain Bacteria; kingdom Pseudomonadati; phylum Pseudomonadota; class Alphaproteobacteria; order Hyphomicrobiales; family Rhizobiaceae; genus Rhizobium; species Rhizobium sp. 11_C7_N12_5. Next base: position 334,483 of record NZ_JBPWPY010000002.1, on the reverse strand, counting down.
ACATGCGCCACCATGCGTTCGGTGTCAGGCCCCGGCACACGGAAGGTGCCGAAGCCGAGAGCGGGGATGGAGGCGCCGTTGGCGCTGACGATTTGCATGGATTGTCCTTTCGATTGCAAAGTTTGATCAGGCAGCGGAGGAGACGGCCTGCGCCGTGGAGGCCGAGCGGCGGTCGAGCGCGCCGCTCCAGAGAGTGAAAAGCAAGGCAGCGACGACCAGGATCGCGCCGACCCAGGGCGTGGCACCGAGGCCAAGCGAAGATTCCACCACCAGGCCGCCGACCCACGCACCCGCGGCAATGCCGAGATTGAAGGCGGCAATATTGAGGGCAGAGGCCACATCGACGGCGGCAGGGCGAACCTCCCGGGCAAGCTGGACGACATAGAGCTGCAGCCCAGGCACATTGGCGAAGGACAGGAAGCCGAGAGCGGCCAGCGTCGGGATGGCAAGCCAGGGCGAGACAGCCGTGAAGCTGAACAGGACGAGCACCACAGCCTGGGCAATGAACAGCCAGGTCAGCGCGCGCACCGGATTGCCGTTGGCGAGGCGCCCGCCGACGACATTGCCGATGGCAATGGCGACGCCATAGAGTACCAGGATGAGGCTGACGGCGGAGGCTTCAAAGCCGGTCACGTCCTGCAGGATGGAAGCCAGGAACGTGAAGGCAACGAAAGTGCCGCCATAGCCCAGCGCCGTCATGGCGAAGACGATCAGCAAGCGGCCGCTTGCAAGCACGCGGATCTGCTCACCGATGCCGGCCGCCGGTGCCTTCTTCAGGTTCGACGGCAGCAGCAGCGCGATGGCGGCGAAGGCGATGACACCGAGAGCTGCGACGGCGGCAAAGGTGGCGCGCCAGCCGAAGGTCTGGCCGATGAAGGTGCCGAGGGGAACGCCTGTCACGATCGCAACCGTCAACCCCATGAACATCATGGCAATTGCCGAGGCACGGCGGTTTTCCGGCACGAGATCGGCCGCGATGGTCGAGCCGACGGAGAAGAACACGCCGTGGGCGAAGGCGGAAAGCACGCGCGCGACGAGCAGCGGCGCATATCCCGGGCTCAAGGCGGCCATGCCGTTGCCGACGATGAACAGCGCCATCAGGCCAAGCAGCAGCGGCTTGCGCTCGATGCGGCCGGTGAGCGCCGTCAGGATCGGTGCGCCGAAGGTGACGCCGAGCGCATAGACGCTGACGATGAGGCCGGCAAGCGGCAGGTTGATGTGGAGGTCGTTCGCCACAGTGGGGAGTAGACCGACGATGACGAATTCGGTTGTCCCGATCGCATAGGCAGCGATCGTCAACGCGAAGAGAGCGAGAGGCATGAGATCACCCGATCCAAAAGGCAGGCCGGAGAATTCCGGCTGCACAGGTTCTTGTTCGGGAGAGAATATGGGGCCAAGACATTCAAGCGATAATCGCCTATATAAACGCAACACTTGTGAATTCAATTCAAAGCCAGGAGGAAGAAGTGGACAATCGCGCCGGCGAGATGGATGTCTTCGTTCAGGTGGCGACCCTTCGCAACTTCTCGGCGGCCGGGCGGAAACTGCGCCTGTCTCCGTCCGCCGTCAGCAAGCTCATCACCCGGCTGGAAGAGCGGCTGAACACACGTCTTCTGGTGCGCACCACCCGCTCCCTGCAACTGACGCCGGAGGGAGAGATCTATCTGGAAAAGGCGCAGGCGATCCTTACGGATATTCAGGAAGCGGAGAGGATCGTGGCAGCCGGCGGGGCGGCCGTGCCACGCGGATTGCTGCGGGTCAGCGCCTCCGTCGCCTTTGGGGTAAGCTGCCTTGTGCCACTTATTCCCGATTTCCTGAGACGCTACCCCGAGATCGAACTGGACATCTCGCTCACCGACAACGTCATCGATATCGTCGGCGAGCGCGCCGACGTCGCCATTCGCTCAGGGCTATTGCGGGATAGCTCGCTGAAGGCCCGCAAGCTTCTAGAAAGCCGCCGCGTCGTCGTCGCATCGCCGGCCTATATCGAACGGAAGGGTCTTCCGAAGACGCCGGAAGAACTCGACCATCATAATTGCCTCACCTTCAATTTCCGTCCCACTGCCGAAGGCTGGCCTTTTCGCGATCCACACACCGGCGCGCAATTTGTGAAAATCGTTGAGGGCAATCTTCAAGCCAACAACGGCCCGACCGTGCGCAGCCTCTGCCTGGAGGGAATGGGGCTTGCCCGCATCGGCCAATTTCATGTGCAGCCGGACATTGATGCCGGGCGGCTGGTGACGGTGCTTGAGGACTTCAATCCGGAGGATATCGAAAACATCCATGCCGTCTATGCCGGCCATGAGCATCTGGCGGCCCGCATCCGCGCCTTTATCGACTTTCTGGTTAACCGAATCGGCTAAACCGAATCAGGACACTCCAGAGCGGAGAGCAGGATTTGGAAACGGAACTCTATCTCCCGATCAAGTCATTTCTCGAGACGGCGGGCTACGCCGTAAAGGGCGAGATCGGCGGCTGCGATCTCGTCGGGCTCAATGACGGCGAGCCGCCCGTCGTCGTCATCTGCGAGCTGAAGCTCACTTTCAATCTCGAACTGATCCTGCAGGCGGTCGATCGTGCCGCGGCCAGTGACGAAGTCTGGATTGCCGCCCGGGTCTCGGCGAAGGGCAAGGGCCGGGAAAGCGACCGGCGCTTCCGCGATCTCTGCAGGCGGCTGGGCTTCGGCATGCTGGCGGTGTCCGACAGCGGCACCGTCGACATCGTCGTCAGCCCTGTCTCGCCGATGCCGCGCAAGAATGCGCGCCGCAGATCACGGCTTGTTGACGAACATCGCCGGCGAAAGGGCGATCCGGCACTTGGCGGCAGCACGCGCAAACCGATCATGACTGCCTATCGTCAGCAGGCCCTTGCCTGCGCCGCAGCGATCGAAAACGGCGTGCAGAAACCGAAGGATATGCGTGCCGCAGCACCAAAGGCGCCGCAAATTCTGAGAGATAACGTCTACGGCTGGTTCGAACGCGTCGATCGCGGCATCTATGCGCTGACGGAAGTCGGTGCGGAGGCGCTTAAACGATGGCCGGCGCCACAGCCCTGAATATGGAGAAATTCGGGCCGCCAAACATTAAATTCATGTAATATCTTAAAATTTTGCAATAATAACATGATCAATATTTAATTTGTAAAAGTCAATTGGCGGATCATATTACATGACAGCGCCAATTCAATTTTATACTTTGCTTCCCCACAGTAAATGCGGGAAACAAGGGCTCCCGGAAAGAATTGACGCGAACCCATTCGACGCCTGTCCCGGAGATGGACAAGACGCCAATTCGCCAACAATCTCGCAAGGGACTTTTGCCATGTCATCTCTTCTTCGCAAACATCGCACCGCCGCCATTGTCGGAGCCGCCATCATTGTCGGCGCGGGCGCATTGCCTTTTGCCTTCGGCACCTCCGCAACCCCAGCAGCCGCAGCCGAGCCTGCCGGCATCATCGCGCCCGGCGGTTCCTTTGCCCCGATCGTCGACGCGGACAAGCCCGCTGTCGTCACCGTCACCACAACCATGAAGGCGACGGACACGAGCGTCGACAGTGGCGACTCGCCGATGGACGAGCAGTTCCGCCAGTTCTTCGAAAACCAGGGTGTCCCCTTCCCGAAACAGGCGCCGCACCAACAGCAGAACCAGCACGCCATGGCGCTCGGCTCCGGCTTCGTCATCAGCCCTGACGGCATCATCGTCACCAACAACCACGTCATCCAGAACGCAGTCGACATCAAGGTGACGCTCGACGACGGCACCGAACTGCCGGCCAAGCTGCTGGGCGCCGACGCCAAATCGGACCTTGCCGTCCTGAAGATCAAGGCGCCGAAGCCGCTGGCAACCATTGCCTGGGGCGATTCCGACAAGTTGAAGCTCGGTGACCAGATCCTGGCCATCGGCAATCCCTTCGGTATCGGTACAACAGTCACCGCCGGCATCGTCTCGGCCCGTGGTCGCGACCTGCACAGTGGCCCCTATGACGATTTCATCCAGATCGATGCCCCGATCAACCACGGCAATTCCGGCGGCCCGCTTGTCGACCGCGAAGGCAATGTGGTCGGCATCAACACCGCCATCTATTCGCCGAATGGCGGCAGTGTCGGCGTCGGCTTCGCCATTCCTTCCGACGAAGCCAAGACGATCGTCGCCAAGTTGGAAAAGAATGGCTCGATCGATCACGGTTATCTCGGCGTCGCGATCCAACCCGTAACCTCGGATGTCGCCAACGCCATGGGCCTGTCACAGACGCAGGGTGCGCTCGTCGCCAGCGTCAATGACGGAACCCCCGCTGCCCGTGCCGGCATCAAGAGCGGCGACATCGTCACTGCCGTCGGCAACGAGACCGTCAAGACGCCGAAGGATCTGTCGCGGCTCGTCGCCGATCTGTCCCCGGGCGACCAGCGTTCGGTCACCCTGTGGCGCAACGGCAAGAGCATGGATGTCAATGTCACCATCGGCGGCAACGACGACAGCAAGCAGGCCGCCAATGACAATGGCGATGGCAAGGTTCAGCCTTCCAACCAGCCGAGCATCGGCGTCGGCCTTGCCAACCTCACCCCCGATCTACGCCAGCAGTTGAACCTGCCGCACGGCGTCGAGGGTGCGGTCGTTGCCAGCGTCAACCCGGACAAGCCGGCCGCCGCAGCCGGCATCCAGACCGGCGACATCATCGTCTCGGTCAACGACCAGCCGGTTCGCAACGCCCACGAGGTGCAGACCGCCGTTGCACAGGCAAGCAAGGATGGCCGCAAATCCGTCCTGCTCCTCATCGAGCGTGATGGCGACAAGACGTTCGTAGCGGTACCGTTCTCGGCCGCCTGACGCCTGAACCGATAGTACAAAGCGGCCCGTCTCCCATTCCGGGAGGCGGGCCGCTTGCGTTCAGATGACCAGCAACCCCTGCCGTTCGGCAAGACCAATCCTCGCCAGGGTTCCGGCGTTGAAAGGGAGAAAATCCGTCTCGATGCCGTCGCTGAAGATGACGCCGTGCTCCGCCATTTCGGATACGACGGTCATCCCAATCTCGGCGGCGATCTGTCCCGAAACCAGGGAGACACCCGTCGTCCGGCTGGGAAAGGGTTCCCGCACGAAGTAATGCAGGAACTCGGCATCCCAGGGAAACGTAGCGTCGGCAAGCGCAGCCGGCAACTCCATGCCGAAACTGGCGGCCGCTCCCGCCCAGCCCGCGTAGAGGCTCTTCAGCCATCCGGTCGAGCCCATGCCGGTCGAGACGATGATGCCGCTCGACGATTGCCTTTCGCGTCTCTCGCCGATTTGGAGATCGTAACGAGCTGAAACGTGGCTGCGCGGACCGATAAAGAGGTCGTTGACGGCATAGAGGACCTCGCCGGTATTGAGCGAGGCCTTCGCCATGCTGACACGCTTAAGCGATCGGCGCTGCGCCAAAGCTTCCGGCACGACCTTGCGGACGTCCGCCACACGGAACGGCAGCAGCACGCCGTCCCAGCGCTTCGGATCCGGGTTGACGCCGAGCACATGCTGCCCGTCGAGATATTTCAGCGTGTTGGCGACCAGACCGTCCTGCCCCAGCACGACGACGATATCATCGACGGCGAAGATGAAATTGCCGAGATAGCGCCGATTGAGCGTCTGCACCCGGGCAACTTCGCGCAGGCTGGCTTCGACCTCGTGCACGGCTTCCCGGTAATGCAGCTGCTCCGCCAGATAATCGCCGAAATCCGCACCGAGATGCTCGACATAGAACTGCGCCTGCTGGACGGTGTTGAACCGCACAACCAGTTCATCGAGACGCGTGTCGCGCACGATCAGCACGATCTTTCTATCGTCATACTTCCCGTACTCCGAGGTCGGCATTGGCTTACCCCCTCGCTTGCGGCTGCATGATTTCGCGCAGGAGATCAGGCGAGACATTGAGCTGGCCGATCTTGGCGGCATTATCGGCGAGATCGCGGAAGGCGAGCGCCATCAGCTGGCCGGGGTCCATGCCGACAGACGCCAAGGCTTGCAGCACCTTTGGATCGGCGTCGCCGAACGACTTCATCATGACGGCGAGACCATAAGCCTTGGCATCCGCCTCTTCGCGCGCATTGGTCGAGGCGAGAGCGACAAGCGCCTTGTTCTGCTCTTCCAGGGCGATCTTGCCGGTCATCTCCTCGCGGCGGATCTGCAGCTGCCGCTCCTGAACCGAACGTTCCGCATCCATCTGCGCCTCGCGGACCTGACGCTTCTTGTTTTCGACGGCTATCTCGGTGGAGAGCTCGTTCTCCTTGATCGTACGCTCCTGCTCGACGGCGGCGTTGCGACGCGCATAAATCGCCTCGTCGGCACTGCGCAGCAGCGCTTCGCGTGCGCTTGCCTCCAAAGCCTTGGCGGTCTCCGGCTTCGGCTTTACCGCCAGGATGGACAGGCTGAGGAGTTCAAGGCCGAGCGCCTGCAGCGCCGGATGACCATGAAGCGTGGTGGCGACGCGCCCGACGAGCAATTCACTGGCCGCCAAAGCCTCCTTCAGCGTCAAGGCCTGCACCTCGGCACGCATCGCCACCTGAACCTGGTCGATCAACCGCTGCGACAGCTTCTGCGGATCCTCCGAACCGTAGGTACCCTTGGCATTGAGCGAGAAATCAAGCAGCTCCGCTGTTCGCTTCGGATCGGCAATGCGGTAGGTGATCTGGCCCTGGATCGTCACTTCCTGAAAGTCGGACGTCACCTCCGGAAAAATAAACGGTTCGTTGACGCTCGCCGTCGGCACCACGACCAGCGACGTCGAAGGCGCGAAATACCAGAAGGAAAGCCCTGCGCCCTCCCGCTGGGGCCGACCATCGCGATACTGGATCACATGCTGGGTCGGCTGCGCCTTGATGAAACGAAATCCGAACATGACTGCCTCCTGAGCGAACACGACGGCCTTCCCAGCCGCCACGTCGCGAAGAAACACCACTTAGTGTCAAATGTCAACTAAGTTAGTTGAAACTTTACACTAAGATGAAGGCGCGCTATATTCGGGAGCATGAATAGCCCCGAAGACCTTTATCAAAGGCCGATCGTTTCGGTCGATCTTGCCATTTTTGCCCTGGTACCTGCTGGGCTCGAGGTCCTGCTGGCATGTCGCGGCACGGATCCTTTTGCCGGCGATTGGGCGCTGCCGGGCGGGTGGATCCATGTCGACAAGGACCGCGACCTCGAAGCGGCGGCGCGGCGTGTCCTGGCCGACAAAGCGGGAATCACGGCGCCCTATCTCGAACAAGTCGGCGTTTTCGGCGATGCGTTGCGCGATCCGCGCGGCTGGAGCTTGAGCGTAACCTACATGGCGTTGATTTCGCCGGATGCGTTCACCTTGCGGCACGGGGGTAACGTGACTGATGTTGCCTGGCGGCCGATCAGCGGCGACGCGGTTATGGAGCCCCTTGCATTTGACCACGCCACCATTCTGAGGGCGGCGACCGCAAGGCTGCGAAGCAAGGTCGAATATTCGACGCTGCCGGTCCACCTTCTGCCGGAAGCCTTCACATTGGGCGAATTACAGGCCGTCTACGAGCGCCTTTTGGGCCGCAGTCTCGACAAATCGGCCTTCCGCAAACGCATGGCGGAAGCAGATTTCATCGAGCCAATAGAAGGAGAAATGCGCCGTGCCAGCAATCGCCCGGCCCAACTCTATCGGCTGAAGCAGGCACGCTCGACCGTCTTCTTCGATCGAACGATCTAGGAAGCCGCATTTCCACAGAAGAGACACTTCGGCTTTGACACGTGATTGTTTTTGTCCAAACTCTGCCTTTGTGATGGTACAAAGACGTCGTGGGCAGATAGGAACGACCCGATGGGGGACCTTTTTGTCTGCCGGAAAATTCAACGGCAAAGGGCTTCTGCCCTTGGGACAGGACGAAGCGGCGGCAGGAGTTGGAGTGACTGATCCATACGACATTCTCGGCGTTGCGCGCGATGCGGGCGAAGAGCAGATCAAGGCGGCCTATCGCAAACGGGCGAAGGCGGCACACCCCGATTCCGGCGGCGATACCGAGACCTTCTCGCAATTGCAGAAGGCCTATGAGCTGCTTCTGGATCCCGTGCGCCGAAAAGTCTTCGACGATACCGGCTATGATGTCGAATTGACCGATGCCGTCGATCTGCAGGCGCTGGTCGCCATCGAGAAGCTTATTACCGATATGGTTCTGGACGAACGCGAGCCCGGGACCTTCGATCCGGTTGCCAAAATGCGGGCGGCTCTTCTCGAAGAGATCCGCAAGGCGCATTTCAGCAAGAGCGAACTGGAGCGGCATTCCAATCGGATCAACCTTCATCTCGACCGTCTTGGAAAACGCCCCGGCAAGGACGTTGTCGGCCACATGCTGCGCGCCCGCATTAAGGCGATTGCCACCGCGATCAGTGAGACCGAATCAAAGATCGGCGCCAACGAACGCGCCTGCGACATGCTCGACGGCTATCTCTATGTCATGGACGAATCTCATGACGAGGCGGAATTAGCGCCCGATATCGAATGGGACGAAGTGCCTAAGGTCCGCTCCGCCGCCCAGTGATTGCGCCATTGATCATGGCTCGCATGCGGGGACATGGATAAGCCCGTCCAAGCTGATCTTTGCGGTCGATCGAAGCCACCTTGAGACGGTCGGTTTGCTCGCCCTTATCTCGATCGCCGACTCTTTTCAGCAACGCTATGTTGCAATGCAACAATCGTCCCTAGACAAATCGAAGGGCTGGCCTAGATCAAGCCTCAAGTGAGCCGTTCGATTCCATCAAAGATGACGACACGGCGATCGGCCGACGCCGGAAGACGCCTGCGCCGGTTGAAAATTTAAAACGTGGAGTATGCGATTGCTGGCTTCCCAAGCGGATGACATCGTCTTTGAACATCTGAGCGAAAACCGATCGCGGGCCGCATTGAGGGGTGCATTCTGGTCGGCACTGGACACGTTGATCCCGACGGCGCTCAACAGTCTCGTCTTCGTCGTCACGTCGCGATTTCTTCTGCCGCAAGATTTCGGTCTCGTTGCGCTCGCCTTCGCCATCGTCAGTTTCACCGCCGGCTTTGGGCCTACAGCCTTCGGCGAAGCGCTGATCCAGCAGAAGTCGATCCGGCGCAGCCATCTCGACACGGTCTTCTGGCTCTCCTTCCTTTCGGCGGCCATTCTCTATGCCGCGCTGTTTTTCCTCTCACCGACCGTTGCCCATTGGGTCGGCCACGACGAGATCGTCAGCCTGCTGATGATCATCGGATTGAAGATCTTCTTCGACATGATGATCATCGTTCCCAACGCCTTGATCGGCAGGACGATGTCCTTTCATCTGGCGGCGGCGCGTACCGCGATCGCCACCTGCGTGTCCGCAACCATCTGCCTGTCGCTGATCTTCGCCGGCTTCGGCCTCTGGGCGCTTGCGATCGCCCAGATCGCGGCGCCGGCCGCAGCCTGTGTCGCGGCTTTCTGGGGCGCCAAATGGCTGCCCGGTGTCCGGATCAAGCTCTCGAGCCTGCGCGAGTTGCTGCATTACGGCATATTCGCCTCCGGCAACCGGTTCCTGCAGACCATGAACCTCGATCAGCTGATCATCGGCACGTTGGTGAGCCCGGCAGCGCTCGGTATCTATAATTTCGCCAGACGCCTGTACGAGATGCTGAACAACGTGGTCGCCGGCGGCTTGACCTCGGTGAGCCATGTCCTGCTCTCTTCCCTGCAGCACGATCAGAACAAGGTCCGCGAAGCCTTCCTCATGGCCACCTTCGGCTGCTCGCTGATTTCCTTTCCGGCTTTCATGGGGCTCGCAGCCGTTGCCGACGATGCCATCCCGCTGATCTTCGGCCCGCATTGGGCGGCTGCCATCTGGCCGGTGCGCTTCTTCTGCGTGATCGGCCTGATGGCCGGCATCGGCGTGATCCAGGCATCCCTGATCACAAGCCAGGGTAAATCCGATTGGTGGTTCTACTACCAGCTAGTGCGCAACATCGTCACCATCCTGACCGTGCTTCTTCTTTATAAATATGGCGTTACCACCATCGTCTTTGCGCTGATGGTCGAAGTGCTGATGCTGTGGCCTGCGACGCTGTGGATGGTCTCCCGGTTGATCGGCCTGAGCATCCCGCAATATTTCGGCCAGTTCATCAGACCGATCGCCGCCTATCTCGGCATGCTTGTCGCGGTACTGGCGATATCGTCGGCCATGCGCGACTGGTCCATAGCCTCGCGTCTGGTCTGCGAAATCCTGATCGGCGGCATCACCTACTCAGCTCTGATCCTCCTCCTGTGCAGGGAAAGGATCCTCTTCCTGGTGCGCACGACGCTGCAAGGTCGTCGCGCAAAAGCTCAATAACTGCCGTCGCGGACAACGGATCGAAACAAGGCAGCAAATGCCACTTCGACCCCCGCCATGGCAGCACCAATTGTCAGAAAGGGCGCGTTTATGACGCTGGTTACCTTCATCATCCCGGTTCGTCATCAGGCCAATTCGAACGATTGGCCTTCGTTGAAGAGGAGGCTGTCGCAAACGATAGCCTCGATTTCCGGACAAACCAACGGCGACTGGCGCGCCGTGATCGTTGCCAATGAGGGTGCCGATCTGCCTGACCTGCCGCCGAAATTCTCGGCAGAGCGCGTAACCTTCCCGCCAAATCAGCTGCACGATATCAACGGCGCCGACCGCGAAAAAGTCTACGACGCATTCCGTCTGGACAAGGGTCGCCGGGTGTTGGCCGGAATGCTTTCCGCCCGCGACACGCGCTTCTTCATGATCGTCGACGACGATGATTTCGTCAGCGCCAACATCGTCGAGTTCGCCGCAAAGAACGCCGATGCCAATGGCTGGAAGATCGACCGCGGTTATCTATGGAACGAAGGCGGTCGGCTGCTGCTGCATCACAACGATTTCGCCAATTTCTGCGGGACGTCGCTGATCATCCGCTCGGATCTATACCGGCTGCCGGCAACCTTCGAAGACGCCGATATCGATTACATCAAGTCGATGCTCGGCAGCCATGTGCGCATCGGCAAGATGCTGGCCGATCAAGGTCATCCGCTGGGATCGCTCCCCTTTCGCGGCGCGATCTACCGGGTCGGACACAGCGGCGCTCATAGCAAGTCCTCCAATCTGATCCGGACCCATTTTCTGAACTCATCGGTGCTTCGCCATCCACGCCAGTTCCTGGGAAATCTCACCCGTGTCCGCCCGCTAGATCGCAACCTGCGAAGTGAATTCTTCGGCGTCCGCGCAGCCGGATAAGGCACACGCGTCGCTTTCGCTCAACGAGGTCTCGATCAATGCCGGCTGATGCAACAAGACATAGATACGCCGCCCTGGACGCCATGCGCGGCCTGGCGGCATTCGCCGTTGTCGTCTACCATCTCGACAGGCCCTATGCGCCATCAGCCTATATCGCGGTCGATTTCTTCTTCGTTCTCAGCGGATTTGTGATCGCCAGAGCCTATGGCGAAAAGCTTGCCGGTGGCATGACCGTCCTGGCCTTCATGAAGGCTCGATATATACGCCTCTATCCGCTCTTTTTGATCGGCAGCGTCTTTGGCCTTGTTCAATTGTTGTTGCACTGGCAGGCCGCAGGCGTCGGGCGCGCCGATCTCTTCGCAAGCATCTTGTCGACCGTCTTCATGCTGCCTTCGCCGAGCTTCCTGACCCGTTCGGCCGGAGACCTCTGGCCGCTCTATCCGCTGAATGGGCCGGCCTGGTCGCTGTTCTGGGAGCTGCTGGCAAATCTGGTATTCGCGCTCGTGCTTTTCAGATTGAAAACGCGAACACTTATCGCCATTGCCGCTGTTTCCCTGGCGGCGCTGATCGCTTCGGTCTTCGTTCACAGGTCGCTTGACCTCGGCTGGGAATGGCATTCGGTTGATGGCGGCCTCGCCCGCGTGTTTTTCTCATTCACCCTTGGCATGATCATCTACAGGCTCCGAAGCCTTTCCGGGCTCGGGCGAACAGCAAATACCTACTTCGCCGTCCTGCCGATCGCGGCGATTTGCATTCTGTTGTTCCTGCCCACCTCTTCGCTGAAATATGCGCTGATATTCTGCATCCTGATCTCGCCGCTCATCGTCCTTGCCGGCACGATGCTTGAGCTTCCGGCCAGTTTGCAGCGGATCGGCGTTTTCCTCGGCTATCTCTCCTATCCGATCTATATGTGCCATCGCGGCTTCACCGAGATCTACGGCCATGTTTTCCGTGCGATTCAGTCGCAGCCCCTTGCCTATATTGTTCTCTATCTCGCGTTGATTTCCATCATAGCATTTGCCTCGGCGCAGCTTGCCACTCTGCTCGTCAAATATGCATCATCCTGGAAAAGCGAGACCAAGGGAGTAAGCGCCAGCACGCCCGGCGAATAGCTCTTGGCAAAGTCAGGTGTGAACGGCGGCAAGCGCGATGGCATCGGCGACTTCATCGCGCCGCTCTGAAAGATTGGCGGTCGCAACGCGCAAGTGGCTGCTGGGCAGGATGGAGAACTTGGCGCCCGGATGCACGGCTATGCCCCGCGCCGCAAGCGTCACCATCGCGAAGGGTTCGGACGAGACTGGTATCCAGGCGCACAACCCTTCTCCGTGCAACGCTTTCACACCGCGCTCGCCGAGCGCATCGATCAGACCGGCGCGGCGCTCGCGGTAGGTTTTGCGGGCATGGTCCAGGCACGCCTCAGTCGCCGCATCCCGCAGCAGCCAGGCGGCAGCCGCCTGCAGGATACGGCTGGTCCAGCCGGAACTAAAGCTGCGATAGGACTGGATCTGGTCGATGATCGCGCGCGAGCTCGAGAGCACCGCAAGGCGCAGATCCGGCCCGTGTGTTTTCGAAAATGAGAGAATATGGATGACGCGGTCGGGGAAAAGATGTCCCATGGAATGACGCGGAGCCGTCGAGATATCGGCTACACCATCGTCTTCCACGATCAGCGTGTCCTTATCGCGAAGGACGCCGGCAAGACTTGCCATGCGCGCGGGGCTGACACTTTGGCCGGTGACGGAATGTATGCGCGGCTGAAAGACGAAGGCGACCGGCCGGTACTTCAGCGCCTCCTCCAGCGAGGACGGCAGCGGCCCTTCCTCATCGCATTTTACCGGAATGATGCGGGCGCCACGATCCTCCAGAATATCCAGCAGCCGCATGCCTGTGGGATCTTCGATGGCGACCGAGGCGCCGGGCATGACGAGAGCGTTGATCAAAGTATACACGGCGTTATAGCCGCCATTGGTCGCCAGGAAGGCTTCGGGCTCATAGGGCCAGGCCTTCCTCACCTCCTCCTCCAGCTCCGGCAGGATACGGCTGCGCTCGTAACTGTTGAGGTTCTCGGCCGAGGCGCCATAGGCCATCGCCGCCTCCAGCTTCGGCAGCAGTCGGACATCGGGAACGGCTGCGGTCAGGTTCAATGCGCCGTCGCCATAGTCACCCACGCTCGCAAGACGCACCGGCTTGGCGACGAAACGATCGCCACTGACCCATGTGCCGTTCCTACCGCGCCCACTGATGATCTTCTGGCGCCTGAGCTCGCTCCAGGCCTCCGACAGCGTCGCTGGACTGATGCCGAGCGCAAAGGCCAGATCGCGGATCGGCGGCAATTTGGTGCCGACAGGCAGCGCGCCCGCGCGGATCAGCGCACTGGTTTCGATCGCAATGCCGCGAATCGTCCGATCGTTCAATTTTTCGGCAAACCACTTCGCGTCCCGATTTTCGCCCATTTCCGCGCCATCTTTTAATGTTCAATAACGTAATAACATTTGATTGACCCATATTGAACATTTACTCATCTGGAAAACAAGTTTTCTCGTGAGTGAATATCCATGCCCCTTACTCTCCGCCTTGCCCTCCGTGACTGGGACTACATGACACCGTTGGTCCTGGGTGACGTCTCCTCCCCCAAGCTCGATCTCAAGGTCGACCGAGTCGGCACGCTCATCTCGCATGTCGGCAAGAGCGATGCCTATGACGTGGCTGAAACCTCCTTCAGCCGCTATACACAATTGCGCATCGACGGCGACGAGAGCGTCGTCGGCATCCCGAATTTCATCATGCGCGGTTTCCGCCACCGCTGCGTCATCACCACCAAGGACAGTCCGATCACGACCTTTGGGCAATTGGCCGGCAAGCGCATCGGCGTCACCGGCTGGCGCGACTCGGGCAATACCTGGACGCGCGCAGCGCTCCGCCGTGAAGGCGTCGGTGTCGAGGACGCCATGTGGTATGCCGGTCGCCTCACCGAAGCTCATCCAATCGTCGACCGTCTCGATGGCTTCGGCCGTCCCGGCCGTATCGAGCCAGCCCCCCGCGAGAGGCCGATGGTCGACCTTCTGAAAGAAGGCGGGCTCGACGCGATCTTCACGCCCTTCATGCCGGACGGCTATTTCGCCGGCGGCTCCGCTTTCCGCCAGGTCCTTTCGGATTTCCGCAGCGCCGAGCGTCGCTACTTCGATGAAGTGGGCTATGTACCGGGTATGCACCTGATCGGATTGAAGGCCGAAATCGTCGCCGAACATCCCTGGGTGATTGGCGAGCTGAGTGCGTTGATCGATGAATCGCAGCGCGTGTGGCTGAGCAAGCGGCGGAAATATGCCGACACGACGCCCTTCATGCTCGACGAACTGCTGAAATCGGCGGCCGAGCTGCCGGAGGGCTGGAATGCGAGCGGCTTTGCGGCCAATCGCAAGATGATCACAGATTTCGCCGGCGAGTTGCATGTGCAGGGGATCCTGCCGCGACTGATGACGCCGGAAGAACTCTTTCCGTTCGACGTCGACGGCAGCCGGACGAGCGCGGCGTAACCATCGACTGAGACTGAAAAATGCAAAGCAAAAAAGGGGAACACATATGTCGCTGAAGAAAATGACCTACCTTGCCGTGGCAAGCCTGATGATCTCGGGTTCCGCCTTTGCAGAGGACGCGAGCTTGCCGAAACTCTCGGTCAACGCGGACCTGCATGCCAAGCTGCCGGAAGCTCTACGGACCTCCGGCAAGATGATCTCCGTCAATAATGGTTCATTCCCTCCCTATGAAATCGTAACCGGCACCAAGCTCACCGGCGCCAGTGCCGATCTGACCGATGCTATCGGCGAGATCCTCGGGGTCAAAATCGAGCATGAGAGCGTCAGCGGCCTGCCCGCCATCCTCGCAGGCATCAATTCCGGCCGCTATCAGTTTGCCTTCGGTCCGATCGGCGATTTCAAGAGCCGCGAGGAAGCCAATGATTTCGTCGACTGGGTGCAGGAATTCGTTGTCTTCGCCGTCCAGAAGGGCAATCCAAAGGCCATTACCTCGCTCGACAGCGCCTGTGGCCAACGCATCGCCGTCATGGCTGGCGGATCGGCCGAAAAGGTGATCCAGGCCCAGGCCGAGAAATGCAAGACCGATGGCAAGGGCGCGATCGAGATCCAGTCCTTCACCGATCAGCCAAGCTCGATCCTCGCCGTCCGCTCCAAGCGCTCCGATGCCTTCTTCTCGTCGCAGGCACCGCTCACCTATTTCGTATCGCAGGCAAACGGCCAGCTGGAACTGACCGGCGTCGGCCAGAAGAACGGCTTCGAAGACCTCTATCAGGGCGCCGTGGTGCCGAAGGGCTCGCCGCTCGGGCCCGTTCTCAAGGATGCCGTCAAGCTTCTGATTGATAATGGCACCTATGCCGCCATCATGAAGAAATGGGGCCTTGAGAACAACATGATCAAGGAACCGGGTATCAATCTTGGCGGGACGTTGCCGAAATGAGCACGAACACCGGAGACATCGCATCGCCGTCCGGCGATGCGGCTGAGCGGGATGTAGCGAATGCCCATAAACCGTTCCCGAAGGGCCGCGTTGCGGCCTGGATCGTCACGCTTGCGATCGCCGCCTATTTCGCCTGGTCGGTCGCCAACAACGAGAATTTCGGCTGGCACGTCGTCGGCCAGTATTTCTTCGATCCCGTCGTCATCAGCGGCCTTTATGTCTCGCTTGGCCTGACTGTCGTCGCCATGGCGTTCGGCATCGTCCTCGGCCTGCTGCTGGCGGTCGCCCGCTTGTCTAAGGATGGGCTCGCAAGCTCGCTCGCCTCCCTGTTCATCTGGTTCTTCCGCGGCACGCCGCTGCTCGTGCAGCTGATCTTCTGGTATAATCTCTCGACGCTTTTTCCGACGCTGTCGATCGGCATTCCCTTCGGCCCAACCTTCGTCAGCTGGGACACGAATTCCGTCATCAGCCCGATGACGGCGGCCATCGCCGGTCTCGCGCTCAATGAAGCTGCCTATATGGCGGAGATCATCCGCGGCGGCCTTCTCTCGGTCGACAGGGGCCAGTTCGAAACGGCCGAAGCCTTCGGCATGACCCGGGCCCGCGCGCTCCGCCGCATCATTATCCCGCAGGCGATGCGCTCCATCGTGCCGCCAACGGGCAATCAGCTCATCAGCATGATCAAGGCGACCTCGCTCGTCAGCGTCATCGCCATGGCCGACCTGCTCTATTCCGTGCAGTCGATCTACAACCGCACCTTCGAAGTCGTCCCGATGCTGCTTGTAGCCGTCCTCTGGTACCTGCTGATCACGTCGGTGCTGAACATCGGCCAGAGCTATATCGAGCGCTACTATAGCCGCAGCGACCGCCGCACCGGCACTGCCACAGCAGCAAAGGATGACACTCCGATGCTGATTCCGGCACAGGAGGCGGGCCAATGAACGCCAACGTCAACCTGCCGCCGCTCGTGCGCGCCCGCAATGTCCACAAGTCCTTCGAGCATCTCGAAGTGCTGAAGGGCATCGACCTCGATGTCGCGCCAGGCGAGGTGGTCGTCATCCTCGGCCCTTCCGGCTCCGGCAAATCCACCTTCCTGCGCTGCATCAACCATCTGGAATCGATCAATCGCGGTTCGATCGAAGTGGATGGAGAACAGATCGGCTACCGCATGCACAAGGGCCGCCTCGTGCAGCTCTCCAACCACGCGATTGCGCTGCAGCGGCGCAAGATCGGCATGGTGTTCCAGCAGTTCAACCTCTATCCGCATATGACGGCCCTGCAGAACATCATCGAAGCACCGGTCGGCATCCACGGCGAAAGCCGGAAGCAGGCGACGGACAATGCGCGGGCACTGCTCGACCGTGTCGGCCTTTCAGCCAAGGCCGACAACTATCCGCGACAGCTATCCGGCGGCCAGCAGCAGCGCGTGGCAATTGCAAGAGCGCTGGCGATCAAGCCGAAGCTGATGCTGTTCGATGAGCCGACCTCGGCGCTCGATCCGGAACTCGTCGGCGAAGTGCTGGCAACCATGCGCGATCTCGCCAGCCAGGGCCTGACGATGATCGTCGTCACCCACGAGATCGGCTTTGCCCGCGAAGCTGCCGACCGGGTCGTCTTCATGGATGGCGGCAAGATCGTCGAGCAGGGCAAGCCGGAGGATGTCATTGGCAATCCGCAGCATCCCCGCACCAGAAGCTTCCTGTCGCGCTTTATCTAGCGCGACGGCATTCGATCCCCTTTAAAGCCGCCCCGCCGAGGCTGGACGGCGGCTCTAGCGAACCATTGGAACAGCCATGACCCTCGACAACGATTTCGCCCGCCTGTCGGATTTCGAGCCGATGAAGGCCGAATTGATCGGCATCCGGCAGCACTTTCACGCCAATCCCGAGCTTTCCTTCGAGGAGGCGGAAACCGCCTGCTTCGTCGCCGAAAAACTGGAAGCCTGGGGTTACGAGGTGACGCGCAATGTCGGCGGCCATGGTGTCGTCGCCCGGCTGACGGCCGGGGCCGGCAAGAAGAGCATCGCCATCCGCGCCGACATGGACGCCCTGCCCATCACCGAGCAGACGGGTCGCCCCTATGCCAGCAGGACGCCGGGAAAGATGCACGCCTGCGGCCATGACGGCCATACGACCATGCTGCTGGGCGCTGCCGAATATCTCGCCCGCACCCGCCGCTTCAACGGGACGGTGAACCTGATCTTCCAACCAGCCGAGGAAGCAGGCGCCTTAAGCGGCGCTCCGGCGATGATCAAAGACGGGCTGTTCGAGCGCTTTCCTTTCGACGCCATCTTCGGCCTGCACAATCATCCCGGCGCGCCGGAAGGCACCTGGCTGATACGTTCGGGACCGCTGATGGCGGCGGCGGATACGGCCGAGATCACCATAACCGGCAAGGGGGGCCATGCCTCTCGCCCGCACCTGACCATCGATCCGGTCGTAGTCGCCTGCAACCTCGTCGTCAGCCTGCAGTCGGTCGTCTCCCGCAGCATCGACCCGACGCAGACGGCCGTCGTCACCGTCGGCTCCATCCATGCCGGCGAAGCGTCAAATGTCATTCCCGAGAGTGCCAGGATGCTGCTCAGCATCCGCTCTTTCGATCCGAAGATACGCGAGCTCCTCGAAGCCCGAATCCGCAAGCTGGCGCAATCCGTTGCCGAAGGCTATGGCGCCAGCGTCGAGGTCGACTATGCCCACGGCCATCCCGTCGTCGTCAATTCCGAGAAGGAAACCGAATTCGCGCGCATGGTGGCAGAAGAGCTCGTGGGCGCCGACAAGGTCGCCACATGCAGCCTCATTCCCGGCAGCGAGGATTTCTCCCACTATCTGGAACACAAGCCCGGCAGCTTCCTGCGCCTCGGCAACGGCGTCAATTCCGCAATCCTGCACAGCGCCAAATATGACTTCGCCGATGAAAGCCTCACCGTCGGCGCCGCCATGTGGGCGCGACTGACCGAGCGCTATCTCGACGCCTAGGCAACATTGCGAACCTGCCCAGACTCTCGCAGCGGATCGGCCCTGACCATTGGTCGGGGCTGATCGATATCCAGATGCGAGATGATGGAAAAAGTGTCGGCAACAGGCGCCGTCAGAGGGACACCGTCATGTCAAAGCGATCCCTCGAAACCCGTCACTTATCCAGGGATCCGAGACTATCGGACGTGGCCGGTGCCGTGTTCTCAGGGGTCTCCGTCTGCAGCCCGGTCTTCAGCTGCGAGTCATGAGACTGCATCAGCCGCCATTCGCTTTCCAGACGATCAATCACATCCGTAGGAATCTCATTTCTTACGTTTTCGAACTCTTGCATCACGACCTCCATTGCCATGCGATAATGGCATGACATGGAAGAGATTCTTTGTAAATCAATGCATTAAAAAATTTAAACGATTAAAATTACTTTAATCGTTTGAAATCCTTTCGCTTGTGGACAACGGCTCTATCCTGATCGAACTTCAGTCAATTCCATTCATAAAGCCGCTCATTTCAGAGCAGAATCATTCGCCTTGTCC
The DNA here is from genome assembly GCF_051811145.1 of Rhizobium sp. 11_C7_N12_5. Classification (NCBI taxonomy): domain Bacteria; kingdom Pseudomonadati; phylum Pseudomonadota; class Alphaproteobacteria; order Hyphomicrobiales; family Rhizobiaceae; genus Rhizobium; species Rhizobium sp. 11_C7_N12_5. Next base: position 315,298 of record NZ_JBPWPY010000002.1, on the reverse strand, counting down.
GCCGCAAAGGCGCCATTGCTGTTACGAAGCGCCGATGGCTGCCTTCGAGCGTCGAACTCGAAATCCTGTGCGCGCCAGATCGAATCGTGCTGCTCGCGCATGGCATCGGCCGATTGGCGAACGACCTCGGAAATCCGCGTGAGCTGCTTGGCCAAGGGGCTCGTCTTGCGCCAGATCATGCCGATCGTTCGTGACGGTTGCGGACTTTGGAAACGCACGGCCGACACCGATGCCGAGCGTGTCTCCACCGCCACCGCCATCTCCGGTATCAACGTGACGCCGATGCCGGCGCTGACCATCTGCACCAGCGTCGAGAGCGAACTGCCGTCCATAAGCTCTCGTGGGAGCGCCGACTGTATATTACAGAAAGATAGGGCCTGATCGCGAAAGCAATGGCCTTCCTCCAACAGCAGCAAGCGCATTTCGCGCAGCGCTTCCCGATTGGGCACCGGCTTGCCTTCGTCCTCGCTCGGTCGCACCAGCACAAAGTTTTCCGCAAACAGCGCGACCTCTGTCAAGGTCGGTTCGGAAACAGGCAGCGCGACGATGGCCGTGTCGAGCCGGCCTTCCGCCAGTTCCTCGACCAGCTTCGACGTCAGCGTCTCGCGCACATGAATGTCCAGGCCGTCATACAGGCTGGTGAGATTGCCGATGATGGTGGGCAGCAGATAGGGCGCGACCGTTGGGATCACGCCGATCCGCAGCCTCCCGACTGGCTGGTTATGGGAAGCGCGCGCCAGATCCCCCAGTTCGTCCACCGAGCGCAGAATATTGCGAACGCGCACGGCGAATGCCTCTCCAAAATTGGTCAACCGAACCTGGCGCGCGCCCCTCTCGAAGAGGTCGGTGCCGAGCTGCTCCTCCAGTTCCTTGATCTGCATCGACAAGGCGGGCTGGGAGATTGCACAGACATCGGCCGCGCGCCCGAAGTGACCATGCTTTGCCAGGGCTTCGAAATAGCGAAGCTGCTTGAGGGTGAGATTTGTCATAACTTTACCTTATCGCACCGATCAGGAAATCCAACTTAAATTAATGGAACGGCTTGGCTATAGTGCGCAAGGCGAATACGAGATGTCGCCGCATGTCATACCAAGCTCACATTGGGAGCATTGACTGCAAGAGCTCATCGATGCCCGGGTCGGTCGAAAACCTGGGCGTCGGGATTGGTCTGCTTCCGGACGGTCCGCTTCGCGGGAGGTCAGAATAACGAGAGATTCCATGCGCATGACATGTCGTCATCGCGCCGAACACGAAACCCAATTGCTGCCCAAGAGGTGACGACACCTCCACCGGGCGGCGCAGTTCAAGCCATCATAAGGGAGAAAATTATGGATACAAAAGTTGAAAACGCTGGCAAATGTCCGTTTCCGCACGGCAACACAAGCGTCTCGGCCAGATCGAATCGCGACTGGTGGCCGAACCAGCTGAACCTTAGGATTCTCCATCAGGGCTCTTCCCTGTCGAACCCGCTGGACAAGGCGTTCAATTATGCCGAGGAATTCAAGAAGCTCGACCTGAATGCGCTCAAGCAGGACCTCTTCGCCCTGATGACGGATTCGCAGGATTGGTGGCCGGCCGATTTCGGCCATTACGGCCCGCTCTTCATCCGCATGGCCTGGCACAGCGCCGGCACCTACCGCACCGGCGACGGCCGCGGCGGCGCCTCCTCCGGCACGCAGCGCTTCGCACCGCTCAACAGCTGGCCGGATAACGTCAACCTCGACAAGGCCCGCCGCCTGCTCTGGCCGATCAAGCAGAAATACGGCAACCGCATCTCCTGGGCCGACCTCATGATCCTTACCGGCAACTGCGCGCTGGAATCCATGGGCTTCAAGACCTTCGGTTTCGGCGGCGGCCGCGATGACGTCTGGGAACCGGAAGAAGACATTTATTGGGGTGCGGAAGACACTTGGCTCGGCGACAAGCGCTACAGCGGCGACCGTGACCTCGAAAATCCGCTCGCAGCGGTGCAGATGGGCCTCATCTACGTCAATCCGGAAGGCCCGAACGGCAACCCTGATCCGCTCGCGGCTGCCCGCGACATCCGCGAGACCTTTGCCCGCATGGCGATGAACGACGAGGAAACCGTCGCCCTCATCGCCGGCGGTCATACCTTCGGCAAGACGCATGGTGCCGGTGATGCCGCTCATGTCGGCCCCGAGCCGGAAGCTGCCGGCATAGAAGAACAGGGCCTCGGCTGGAAGAGCAGCTTCCGTAGCGGCAAGGGCGGCGACGCGATTGGCAGCGGTCTGGAAGTGACCTGGACCTCAACTCCGACCAAGTGGAGCAACAACTTCTTCTGGAACCTGTTCGGCTACGACTGGGAATTGACGAAGAGCCCGGCCGGTGCGCACCAGTGGACCCCGAAGCATGGCGCAGGCGCCAACTCGGTGCCGGACGCACACGACAGCTCCAAGCGTCACGCCCCGGCCATGCTGACCACGGACCTCGCCCTGCGCTTCGACCCCGCCTACGAGAAGATCTCCCGGCGCTTCTTCGAGAACCCGGATCAATTCGCGGACGCTTTCGCCCGCGCCTGGTTCAAGCTGACGCATCGCGACATGGGTCCGCGCGCCCGCTATCTCGGCCCGGAAGTTCCGACGGAAGAGCTCATCTGGCAGGATCCGGTCCCGGCCGCTAATCATGCCCTGATCGACGCCAACGATATCGACGCGCTCAAGGGCGAGATTGCTGCATCGGGCCTCACCATCCCGCAGCTGGTTTCGACCGCTTGGGCTTCGGCTTCGACCTTCCGCGGTTCCGATAAGCGCGGCGGTGCAAACGGTGCCCGTATTCGCCTTGCGCCGCAAAAGGATTGGGAGGCCAACCAGCCGGCCCAGCTTGCATCCGTGCTCCAGATGCTGGAAGGCATCCAGAAGAAGTTCAACGATGCGCACGCCGGCGGCAAGCAGGTCTCGCTCGCCGATCTGATCGTCCTCGGCGGGTCCGTCGCCATCGAACAGGCTGCGAAGAAGGCCGGGCACGATGTGGTCGTGCCCTTTACGCCGGGCCGGACCGACGCATCGCAGGAACAGACGGATGTCGAAGCCTTTGCCATTCTCGAGCCGATCGCGGACGGGTTCCGCAACTATCAGAGGGGCGTATACACCGTTTCCTCCGAAGAGCTGCTGATCGACAAGGCGCAGTTGCTGACGCTGACGGCACCTGAAATGACCGTCCTCGTCGGCGGCCTGCGCGCACTGAACGCCAATGTCGGACAGACCCAGCATGGCGTCTTCACCAAGCGCCCCGAGGCATTGACCAACGACTTCTTCGTAAACCTGCTCGACATGAGCACGGAGTGGAAGGCGGTTTCGGATGCCAAGGACGTATTCGAAGGACGCGACCGCGCAACCGGCGACGTGAAGTGGACCGGCACCCGCGTCGATCTCGTCTTCGGCTCCAACTCGCAGCTGCGCGCGATCGCCGAGGTCTACGGACAGGGCGATGCCCAGCAGAAATTCGTGCGGGACTTCGTGGCAGCCTGGACCAAGGTGATGAACGCTGATCGCTTCGACATCGCCTGATGTGAAGTAGAAGCATGCTCGGACGCGGCCAAGTTCAGGTCGCGTCCGAATATCGCATCGTGACTATCTTCGAAATTATCCCGGCAGATCGATTTCCTCGCGGCACATCCACGGCTTCAAACCATGAAGCGGACTGGAATGTTATGTTTTGGTACCCGCCAGATCAGCCCGGTACGGCAGCAGCGTCCTGGCGTCTGCCTCTTTCAATCCACGCATTCAACCGCGCGCGCGCTGGCTGTTCGACCAGATGGTAGCTGGCTGCCGCGCAGCAAATAGCCAGGACCAACGCGATAGGCTTCGGCAGCAGATCTTGTAGCATGGCGATATGGAACGGCTGTTGCCATAAATAGAGCGAGAAGGACATTCGCCCGATTTGCCGGATGACGGAGCCTTTGAACAGCGCTCGGGAAAGACGGGTAGAGTCCCCGATTGCGCAAACAGCGATCGCCAATAGCAAAGTTTTTGCACCGAAGAACAGCCACGCGACATCGCCGAACAGGCGCGCAACCAGACCACCGAAAAGTGCCAACGGCATTATCCACCTTATCGCCGGCCTTTTGAGGCGCTCACCAAATAGCAGGAAGACTGCCGCCGAAATCAGCATGGGCGCCGCAGCCACGTCGGTTGGCCAGAAGACGATAAACGGATCCCGCCCATAGATGTCATATTGCACAATGCCGTTAGCGAGCGCCGCAAGGCCCAATGCAAGAATGGTGAGCCCGATGAACCGAACAGCGGCTCCGCGAAGCAGCAAGGCCATGAGGGCAAGCAACACATAGCTATGCTCCTCGACGCATAATGACCAGATATGATCAAAAACCGGTATGAAGGTGCGACTTTCGATGATGACGTAGTTCAATGTGAAAGTGAGCGCGGACAAGACGCCGGTGACGCCGGGTGCCAGCGGCGTTTGGGAAAGGAGGACAGCGCTTGCAAGCACGAAGGCCAACAAAGCGGGATAGACCCGGCTGAAACGACGGAGGAAGAAAAGCCGCAGGGGCATTTTCCTTACAAAGAGAATTTCAGCCATGAGGCGGCCTGAAAGGACGAAGAAAAGGTCAACGCCAGCCGATCCGAGATCGGGAAGATAGCTGTCACCGCCAAAGTGCCCGATGAGCACCAGCAAGACAGCAAGTCCGCGCCAGCCGTCAAGTGCCGGAATATGAAGTTGCTTTTGAATTTCGGACATCAAAGGCTGCCGGATTGTTCATCTCTAGCGCCACCTTAAGATGTCCATATTAATAGATTTGGCATGCTCCACTATCCAAGATAAGCAAAATACCTCCTGGGAGAGAGTCTTCTCATTGCACAAATCCCGGACAGGCTTGGCTTACAAGGGCATAGCAACCTATTTCGCTGACTTTGATTGCAGGCAATGAGTGTCGAGATCATTGCCTGCAGTCTTAGCCGATCAGAGCAGGGCAGTTTGGCCTATACGACGGCGAAAGCAGCCATGCGCGAGGACGCATCGGCACGATTGCGTCGCCGGTGCCAATCATCAGGTCAGCCGGCTGGGCGCAATTGCAGGCGCGAAACGCCGGCCGCGACATTCAGCCCGGTTCCTGCCTCGGCACTCAGCGGCTGCAGCGCGAAATTCTTCGAGTTGCCGCCGACGAGGGCGTTGGCACCGAGACCGAGACCGACGGAAGCGCCGGCGGAAGCGCCGACATAGGTGCCGGCCAAAGCGCCTTCACCGACGCGGGTTGGTGCGGTATTGACGACGATCCAGCTGAGATACGTCTTGCGGGTGACCCCGATGTCGATACCAAGCTTGCCGATCGTACCCGTGTAGCGTTCGACCTTGCCTGTTCGCTGCTTGAAGGTGCAACTGATGTCCTTGCTGGATCCGATAATCATGCCGACGCCGCCCGCAACCTCGCAGGACAGCGTTCCAAGACGCTGCTTTGGCTCGGAGGCAACCTGCACTGGCTGCTTTTTGGGATGATGCGTGCTGGCGGCCGAAGCCACCGAGCCAAGAGCAACGGAAATGACCGCTGCCGCGATGATGATCTTTTTCATGACTTATCCTTTGGCGGTTTGAGCGCCGCGGTCAGCCCGGCCCGCGGCCCGGAGGTCGATGCACCGATCTCGGACCGGCCGGGCGGTCCTCGATCTGTGTGGAGGACGATATGGTTGATGATCCGAAGCCCGGCATATTCGCCGGCAATCGAGAGCGCCCGCTCACGCGCCTCATCGGATGGCGCGTCGCCCGACAGAACAATCGCGCCCTCTACGGCGCTAACGTCGATATGCGCATCTTCCAGCCCATCGGCATAGGCAATCAAGCAGCGGATGGCCGCGCAGGTCGCGCAGCTATCCGACGAAATCGTCAGCGATGAGAGCCTGGCTAGAAAGAGCATCGGAAAGCCTCGGCGAGATCGAAAGAGTGGATGTTGGCGCGCTTGTCAGCGCAGCGCGTTCCTGACAGCGTCCTTGGCCTTGCCGAACTTGGTCTGGATCTTCCCTTCGACCTTTTCGACAGCGCCTTCGGCCCTCAGCCGATCGTTACCGATCAGCTTTCCGGCGACCTCCTTGATCGATCCGCTTGCTTCCTTGGCTGCACCTTTGACACGGTTCTTATCCATTGTCTTGCCTCCTTGGTTTTTCAAAAGAAGAGGCATCGGTTTTCAACCGAGGCCGTAACAATGAAGTAGGGCGGCATGGTATGCGCTTGCAGAGCAGGAACTACTATTTGTACTAGTAGAAAATAGCCTTTTTGACGCTTGCAATGCCGATTCTTCGGTCCAGCGCCCAGACCGAAGCGGAATGACCTCGCATCAGGTCGATTTTCCAGTCTTCATGGGCATCGACATGCCTGTGAAGCCACGTTCCCTCGCCCATATGACGACAGCGGAGCGCCGGTTTACGCCGATCTTCGCGTAGAGAGACGCAACATGGTTGCGGATCGTGTTCCTGGAGAGGTGCAGCGTTTCGCTCATCTCGGCGTCGCTCTGGCCGCGGCAGATCAAAGCGAGAACTTCCCTTTCCCGTTCGCTGAGATCGAGGAGTTGCGCCGAGGGACCCTTGCCGTTCGAGACCTGCCGCAAAGTCGCGAGGCGATCGACAATGGAACGACTGAACCACGATGTATCGGTCATCACGCTCTCGATAGCCTCAATCAGCTCCGCTTCGCTGCGGCTGCGCTCGGTGACATCCTGCAACGACCAGATGACACATTGCTGGTCGCTGATCTCGACACGCTCGGCAGAGACAAGGCAGTCGGCCATCGAGCCGTCCTTCTGCTTCATGCGCAAAACCTCGTCGCGAAGCGGCATGTTATCGACAAGCTTCTTTTCCATGGCGCGGCGGGCTGCGACATCATCCCACAGGCGCAACTCGCTTGCGGTTTTTCCAATAATCTCCTGGAGGCTGTAGCCCGAGAGTTGGGCAAAGGCATCGTTGACTTCGGTGAAGACGAAATCGCCCAATCGAGAAATGGCCGCCGGCGCCGGCGAGAGCCTGAATGACTTGGAGAACCGCTCCTCGCTTTGGCGAAGTGCGTTCTGGGCCTTTCGCCGTGCATCGAGATCGGCGAAAGTGAACAACATGCACGGCTCCTCGCCGACAGCGATGGGCTCGCCCGCTATGATGACCAGCCTATCGCCGCCACTCGGAAGCGGGATCAGGGCTTCACGCTGACGGATCAGCCGGCCTTCCACCAGCTTCGCCAACGCATCCTCGCCCGTATCGCAATTGGCAAACAGGCCCATCTCATCGACAGTTTTTCCAATGACGTCTTCCTTGGCATAATTCGTCATCTCGACGAAACCCTGGTTGACGCGGATGAAACGAAGATCATCGAGACGGCAGATCAGACCGGGTGCCGGGTTGGCATTGAAGGCCCGCTCGAAACGCTCTTCCGCCTCGAAAAGCGGCGTCTCGTCACGAATGACGAGCGCAAGCACATCCGGGCGGACTCCGGCATCCGCAATGATCAGGCTGCGGACGGTGTGGACCCAGACGAGATCCAGATCGGCGGCGGGCGATATTTCGACTGTGACCTCATCGACCGTCTCGCCGCACACCAGCCGCTCGATCGGATATTGGCCCTCGTCAAGCAGATGATTGTTGCGGTAGCGCAGCGTGAAGGCCTGCCGGTAGCCGGCGGCATCGCCACCCAGCTCCTCAATCGTCGAGACCCTGTGCATCCGCAATGCGGCGCTGTTTGCCCAGGAAATAGCGCCTTCAGGGTCGATCAGGATGATGCCGTCGCTCAATCCGGCGACAAGTTCGCGCAATACGTTTCGATTGACGTTCGGCGGCTGCGGCCCATCGCTCATGAGGATCCTCATCTTGCTACTGGCAATTTAGATAGGGAGGCCAGCCGAGAAGAGAAGCTACCATGCGCTCGCAAGAGCAAGCACGGAAAATTACGAAAGCCTGCGGCTCATCATCGAGTAATCGATGCAGGCCGAAGGCGCCGCATTTTGCAGAAATAGCGGCAGAGCGAGGGAATGGACCGGGATTGTCAGCGCATCGAGCGTCGCCGTCTGCTCGGGTGAGAGCTGAACATCAAGCGCGCCGACGTCATCATCGAGCTGTTCCAAGGTATGCACACCGATAATGGTTGACGATACACCGGGCCGCGCCAATGCCCAGGCGAGGGCCACCCGGGCAGTAGTTGTGTCGAGCTCGGCCGCAATGCGGAGCAGAGCGTCGACGATTTCAAGACGCTGCGCATCGGGTTGCCGTGCCAATGGCGATGCGCGATCGGACATGAGGTTTCCGATGTTCTTGCGAGTGTATTTTCCGCTAATGAGCCCGCCATTCAGCGGCGAATGCGAGACGACGCCGAGCCCCATTCCACGTGCCATGGGAATGAGCTCGCTCTCAAACAGCCTGGCGGCCAGCGAATATTCGATCTGCAGACCGACGAATGGCGCCCAGCCATGAAATTGCGCGATCAGCTGCGCGTGCGCGACTTTCCAGGCCGGCGTATCGGAAATGCCGAAATAGCGCAATTTCCCCGATTGAATGAGGTCATTCAATCCTGCCAACACCTCGTCGAGGGGCGCCTGCATGTCCCAATTGTCAAGCCAATAAAGATCGAGATAGTCCGTGCGCAACCGCCGCAAGGTTTGTTCGCATGCCTCTATGATGGCTTCGCGACCCAGCCCCACGCCCTGCTGATCGACGCCGAACTTGGCAGCCATGACGAGCCGGTCGCGTTTGATCGAGTTCCTTGCGAGGTAATTGCCGACAACCGTCTGGGCATCCGGTTTTGCGTCACCCCTGCCCGTATCGAGATAGTTGCCGCCGAGATCGAGATAGTGATCGAGGATCGCCGCGGGCTTCTTGACGCGCGACTGCCAAGCGAAGCCTTCGCCGAAAGTCATGGTTCCCAACGCAAGCGGACTGACACGCAAGCTCGAACGGCCGAACGCGGCATAGTCATCAAGATGCATTCTTTGTCCCCCGACCCACCTGGAAGCCAATACTCAGCCTCCCTTACATATCTAATGTTACGGGAAAACAGGAATTAGACGGCAATTCACGATTTTACTATTCGGGAATCCGGATAATGGGCCGGACTCCTCCAACAAGTCGGATGGAAACGGAAGACCACGCCTCTTTTCGGGCGTCAAACTATGCCAAGGTGATGCCGCAACGCGCAAGTGTCTGCCATTCATGAACAGCGGACATGACTGCAATCGGAATTGCCCATCTTAACGCGGCGACTAGCCTCGGCTAGTCTTTCGTCCGATAATGGCAACTGCGCGCAGCGCTTATCGGTAGATGATAAACAAGGCGGACGAAACATGAAGACCATTGGCTATGCTTGCACCTCAGCGGATGCTCCGCTCGAGCCTTACAGCTTCGAACGACGTGCGCCGCTCGCAAACGACGTGGTAATGGAAATCACCTATGCCGGGATCTGCCATTCGGATATCCATATGGCGCATAATGACTGGGGCTTCACGCTCTATCCGCTGGTTCCGGGTCATGAAATCGTTGGCCGTGTCATCGAGATCGGCAGCGACGTCACCAAGTTCAAGGTCGGCGATCACGGCGCGGTCGGCTGCATGGTCGACAGCTGCCAGCATTGCGACCAGTGCCGCCGCGGCGAGGAGCAGTTTTGCCGCGAAGGCAACACCGGCACCTACAGCGTCCCAGACCGTATCGACGGTTCGATCACCAAGGGTGGCTACTCCAAGCATATCGTGGTGCGCGAAGAATTCGTCTGCACCGTGCCCGAGGGCATGGACCTGTCCCGCACCGCGCCGATCCTGTGCGCCGGCATCACCACCTATTCGCCGCTGCGCACCTGGAACGTCGGCCCGCATAGCCGCGTCGGCGTCATCGGCATGGGCGGTCTCGGCCACATGGCCGTCAAACTCGCCGCGGCGATGGGTGCAAGGGTAACAATGATCTCGCGCTCGCCCGACAAGGAAAAGGTCGCCCGCGAAATCGGCGCCGACGACTTCCTGATCTCGACCAATGCCGGGGCGATGCAAGCCGCGGCCAACGCCTTCGACCTGATCATCGATACCGTCCCGGTCAAGCACGATCTCGATGCCTACATGCCTCTGCTCGACGTCGACGGGACGCTTGTTATCGTCGGCCAGGTCGGCCCCTGGGGCGAGGTAAACGGCCTGCCTTTCCTGATGGGCCGACGTCGCGTCGCGGGCTCGCCGATCGGCGGCATGCGCGAAACGCAGGAAGTGATCGATTTCTGCGCGCGCAAGGGCATTCTTCCGGAGTGCCGGATCATCCGTCCGGAGCAGGTCAACGAAGCCTTCGCGACCCTGCAGCGGGCCGATATTCCCTTCCGCTTCGTGATCGACATGGCGTCTCTGTCGGTTCCGGAAGCAGCCTGACAGGGCGCCTCGGCGCAGCGAGCTTGGACTCTCATCCTTAAATCCCGGCCGCGTCATGGCGGCCGGGTTTGGTCATATTCGTTGATGACGGGATCAGCCTCGGTAACGCAACGCGTCGACCAACAGGGAGAACGCCGCCGAAGGCTGCCGGCGGCTCGGATAGTAGAGATGATAGCCGGAAAACGGCGTGCACCAATCGTCCAGGACGCGCACGAGCCGCCCAGCCGCCACATCCGCGGCGACATGATCTTCCATCACAAAGCCCAGCCCCAATCCCGCTCTCACGGCACGCACGATCATGCCGACATTGTTGAAGACAAGCTGACCGTCGACGCGGACGCGAACCTCGCGCCCGTCCTTTTCCAGCTCCCAGGCATAGAGGCCGCCGGCAGTGAGCAAACGCAGATTGATGCAGTTGTGATCAGCCAGATCGTTTGGCGTCTCCGGCGCAGGATGCCTGGCGAGATAGGCCGGGGAGCCGACGACGACCATGCGGATGTCGGGACTGATCTTGACCGCGATCATGTCCTTGGCGAGAGCTTCCCCAAGCCGGACCCCGGCGTCGAACCGATCGGCGACGATATCCCGCAGACCGGAATCGATGCTAAGCTCGACGCGGATATCGGGATATTGCGACAAAAGCCTTTCAAGCGCCGGCCATAGAACAGTCGTGGCGGCATGCTCCGCCGTGGTGATGCGGATGGTACCGGCGGGTTTTTCGCGCAGTTCGCGTAGAGAGGCGAGTTCGGCGCCGATGCTTTCCAGCGCGGGCCGAAGCGTGGCAAGCAGCCGCTCACCGGCTTCGGTCAGGGCCACGTTTCGGGTCGTGCGCGTCAACAGGCGCACGCCCAGCCGCGCCTCCAAACGCCGCACCGTATGGCTGAGGGAGGATTGCGACGTGCCGAGCCTGGCGGCGGCACGCGTAAAGCTCTTCTCTTCGGCCACGACAGCAAAGGCGTTCAGGTCGACCAGCTCCTCTCGCTGCATTTATGAACTCCTGATATAATTTTATGCCATTGATATCGTATGGTTCCTGCAATGCGACAAGTCTAAAGTCCCTTGAATAACGGCGATCACGCCGTAGTTTTTTATCGAGGAGTTCGAAGCCATGGACATCAAACGCAGCGGTTCCCAACCATCGGCCAAGGGACCGGAAGAGTATTTCACCGGCACGGTTCGCCTCGACGCGCCCTTCAGCGGCCGCGGCAATCTCAGTGGCGCAACCGTGACTTTCGAGCCGGGCGCCCGCACGGCATGGCACACGCATCCTTTCGGCCAGACCCTGCTCGTCGTCTCCGGTCTCGGACGTGTCCAGCGCGAAGGCGGTCCGGTCGAGGAAATCCGCCCTGGCGACATCGTCTGGTTCCCGCCAGGTGAAAAGCATTGGCACGGCGCGGCGCCCGATTGCGCCATGAGCCACATCGCGATCGCCGAGAAGGAAAACGGCTCGCCGGTAACCTGGATGGAGAAGGTGAGCGACAAGGACTATCTTGGGAAGCCGCAATCATGAAACCCCATGTCATCTGCCATATGATCTCGTCGCTTGACGGCGGGCTGCACCCCAGCCGCTGGACCGAGAGCCCAGACGGCAGCCGTGTGGATTGGACGGCACTGTACCAGTCGTGCCACGAGAAACTGGAAGGCGACGCCTGGATGGTCGGCCGCGTGACGATGGCGGAAATGAGCAAAGGCAATCCGCATCCGCCGCACGAGCACGAGCACGACAAGGTCGACCGATCCCGCCATTTCGCCAATCGGGAGGCTGCCAATTATGCGATTGCAGTCGATACGTCAGGCAAATTGCATTTCACCAAAAATGAAATCGACGGCGATCACGTCGTCGTCCTTCTTGGTGGCGACGTGCCGGACAGCCATCTTGCCGAACTGGCGGGAGACGGCATTTCCTACATCGTCTCCACACAGCCGCAGCTCGATCTTCCCGCCATGCTCGACACTCTCAATCGCGAGCTTGGCATCAAGCGCCTTCTGCTGGAGGGCGGCGCCGGCATCAACGGTTCCTTCCTCGCGGAAGGTCTGGTCGACGAAATCAGCCTGCTCGTTGCACCCGCTCTCGACGGACGCGCCGCGAGCCAGAGTTTCGTCGAATTCGGTGAAGAAGGCCTGGCGGGCAAGGTGGCACTTTCGCTCAAGAGCTGCGAAACGCTTGACCACGGCGTGATCTATCTGCGCTACACCGTCGCGCCGCGCTGAGGCTGGTCAAGGAGCACTTTGCCCAAGGCTATGCAGTCAGGTTTGGAAGGAGGCCGCCGGCGGCGGCCTCGGAAATCAACCTCAAGCTCAGCGGCCAGTCGTCTTCATCAGCTGTTCGGGATAGCGTTCGCCTTCAATGGCGATCTCTGCGGCAGCCCGCTGGATTTCGGCCAGGTCATCGGCACTCAGCTCGCGAGGCAGCATCTAACGATTAGACGGCATAATCGGCATAGAGTTATATTCATGATTCATGAGTGGGGAACGCCGAGCGCAAAATGCATGCGCGCCCTGCTGCAAATGCTGGTCGCCATGAAGCGTAAGCTCGCCTCAGACGAGCTTTGCGACGATATCCTCCAGGGCCAGCGCCGCCCCCAGCAGCCGCTCGTCCTGTTCCTTCGGAGCGGACAGCAAGAATCCCACGGGCATGCCGGCGCTGCCGGTGCCGCAAGGCAGCGATACGCCGCACCAATCGAGGAAGTTGCCGATCAAGGTATTGCGCAATGTCTTGAAGTTGACCTTGACGAACAGTTCGTCATCCGCCTCAAGCGGCGCAAGCGCGGGCGCGACATGGGCGACAGTCGGATAAGCGATGAACTCATTCGGCCCGATCATGCCGGCCACGTCCTTGATCAGCTGCTCACGCACCTGCAATATTTCCAGATAGCCGACCAGCGTGATCTTCTCGCCTAGGCGCGTGCGGGCCACGACACGCCGATCCATGGCTTCAGCCTCAGGCCCGGCCAACCGGCGATGATGCAGCGCGAAAGCCTCGGCGGTCACCAACGGGCCATGATCGGCCATCACTTGAAAGAGCCTGTCGAAAGCGGGGAAAGCGGCGCGCCGGACCTTGACGCCGGCAGCGCTCAGCCGGGCAAGCGTCGCCTCGAACGCCTCCGCCACGCCGTCCTCGACATCGTCCATGACGACAGTGGTCGGCACGACGACTGAAAGTCCGGCAGGATTCGCGCGGATGATGTCGGGTGCCGCACGGCCACGCATCGCCGCATCGACCCAGACGGCGTCCTGAACGCTGCGACACAGGGGGCCGAGCGAGTCGAGGCTGGTTGCCAGGGGAAAGACCCCCGCCATGCTGTAGCGGCCGCGACTTGCCTTATAGCCGACAAGGCCATTGAAGGCCGAGGGAATGCGCACCGAACCGCCGGTATCCGTGCCGATCGACACCGGCACCAGCCCGGAAGCGACGGCGACAGCGGAACCGGAGGAAGACCCGCCCGGTATCCGCGCGACATCCGTGGCCCGTGGATTAAGCGGCGTGCCATAATGTGGATTGAGGCCGAGGCCGGAAAAGGCAAACTCGCTCATGTTGACCCGGCCTATCGCGACCATGCCGGCTGCTTTCAGCGCCTTTACGACATCCGCATCCTCTCGCGCCGGCGCGGCATCCGCGAGCACGATCGATCCTGCCGTCGTGGGCAGGCCCCGAATAGCAAAAAGATCCTTCCAGGCCACCGGAATACCATCCAGCAACCCGCGTGAGCGCCCTTCCCGCAATCTCCTTGACGACGCAGTGGCTTCCTCGCGCGCACGCTCCTCGAGCAGGCGCGTAAAAATCGCCTGATCCTTGTGCGTACGGATCGCGTCCAGGCTCTCTTCAACCAGCGTGACAGGATCGAGACTGCCGGACTGGATCAGGACCGACAATTGCGCGATCGACTTGCCGAGATGTGTCTGTGTCATGACGCCTGCTCTCCTCTGCCGCCGACAAGCTGCATCCAGCGACGAACAAGATAGTTGTGCTCATCCATTGTCGTATTCCAAACTGCAATGCAATTGGCGCGCTGCCAATAGGACCCGCCGCTGCGCACCGAGCCCGCCTTTATCCTGATCTGCCCATCCGGTCCCGGCAGGTCTTCGGTCGCGGCGACCCCGTCATACCAGTATCCCCATTCCGCCGGCGTCATGAACTGACGCGAACGTTGCGGCGTTGAGATGTAATAGCCCTGCCGTGCGACGACGGCGCCCGGCCAGCCAGATATCCACCAGTTCAGATAGTCGTAGGCGACATCGAGAAGGCGACCGCTGAGATGTTTCGACAGGCATAAACCACCATGCCAGGCGCGATAGCCCTCGGCGGGCACAGCCTGCTCGACCGGCACGCCCCTGGAATTCAGGATGCCGATACCCGGCGACCACATGCTTTGAACGCTGGTCTCACCGGCGATCATCAGCCGGGCGGCGTCTTCGGCCGTCTTCCAGAAGTCACGGAAGAAACCGGCCTTCTTGCGCTCTTCCAGCAAGTCGATCAGCTGATCGATCTCCTGCACCGACATATTGCCGATATCGTCGAAAGACATCAGGCCGGCGGCTTGTGCGGCGAGCGCCGCATCGAAAATGCCGATGGCGGGCTCGTCCACCAAGGCCACGCGCCCGGCCCATCTCTCGTCAAAGAGTGCGCTCCAGGAATGCATGCCGACGTCATCGTGCGCCTGATCGGTTCGATAGGCGAAGCTGTCAAAATTATGGGTGGTCGGAAGCATGGAGATGAAGCGCGAAGGCGTGTCGCCCAAGGCGAGATTCGGCTGAACGAAGAGCTTGCGGGCGGGCACATCGCCGAGCCCCAGCCGCGGGTTGGGTCCGATATGGCCGGTCTTCGTCAGATCGTTGATCTCGTCCCACAAGACGATGCGCTGTGTGTCGATCGGCTGGATGGCGCGCCAATGCCAGACGATATCGAGATTATGAAAGCACTGATCGTAGATGTCGTATGTTTCCGGCTCCCGCGCCGCCTTGTACTGCGTCGTCAGGAAGTCGTTATTGTCGAAGGTCACGTCGATGCCGAGATCGGTCTGCGCGCGAAGCCGCAGTTCCTCCAGCAGCGAGATCGCGGTACCGAGAACGCGCAGACGCGGCCGCCCCGCCAGATGCAGGGCTGGAGCAGGCACGGTCTTTGCCATGGGTTGATGCTTGTTCATGAAGGGATCGATTATCCTATTGCGCCGCCATTGCCAAAGAAGATGCGGCAGATGGCGTCTGCGGCACGCGTGCCAATGTGAAAGCCTCGAAGGAGCGCTTGACCACGGCGCCATCGATCCCATCCAGGATGAAGACCAGACGTGACGTACGGTCGCCGGAGGGCCATGTGTCCATGTGAACCGGCGCGTGGACCAGATGCTGAACCCCATGCACCGCGACGGGACGCTCTTCGCCCTTGAGGTTGAGGATGCCCTTCACGCGCAGCACGCGCTCCCCGTGCCGGGTGAGCAGCATGGTCAGCCAAAGGCCGAAAGCGGTCCAATCGACAGGCCGGTCGACCATGAGCGAGACGGAGGAAATCGCCGCCTGATGGGGCACGCCCTCTGCCGAAACGAGCTGCAGCGGCTCCTCGCAATAAAAGCCGCTTTGCGACAGGCAGCTATCTGGCGAGACGCTGCCGCGCATGTCCGCAAGCGAGGACAGATCGAGATCGAGATCGGCTGCCATCAGGAGCGGGGCATCGGGATTGAGGATGCGAAGGCGCTCTTCAAGTGCCTGTCGGTCGCAATCCGCCGCGAGATCGGTCTTGGTCATCACAAGTCGGTCGGCGATCGCCGCCTGCCGGTTGGATTCGATATAGGTCTCCAGCTGGCGCAATCCGTTGACGGCATCGACAGTCGTGATCACGTTGCCGGCGCGGAAATGATGCCTGAGCACCGGATCGGCCTTGATTGTGGAGAGCACCGGAAAGGGGTCGGCAAGGCCGGTGCTTTCGATGATGACGCGGCGGAACGGCGGCAACAGCCCGCGCTCGCGTTTGGAATAGAGGTCCTTGAGTGCCGTGGCGAGCTCGCCGCGGACGGTGCAGCAAACACAGCCGGAGCGCAGCAGCACCATGTCGCCATCGACGCGTTCGACGAGATCGTGGTCCAGCCCGATCTCGCCGAATTCGTTGATCAGCACGGCCGTATCGGCAAATGCCGCATCCGCCAGGATGCGCTTCAACAGCGTCGTCTTGCCGGAGCCGAGGAAGCCGGTGAGAAGATTGACCGGTAGGAAGCCATCGGGCTCAATCACCATGCCGCACCTCCATCCTTGCAACGAATGCGATATCAAGGGGATCACACGGTCGGCCGACGAGCCTTTCGGCCGCCGGCCAGAGATGCCCGAGGTCTTCGATGATCTCGCTCGAGCCCGTTCTCGTGGATAGGACGAAGGACGCGCCCTGCCAATCGGAGAGAACGAGGCCGAAGCCGGAGAGCATTTCGTTGGCCGCACGGACGCGCTCGGCGCGTTCACGCCGCCGCTCCGGGCTGGCGTGATTGCGCGTGAAGACGCCCGGCCGGGCCGCAGCATCGGTCCAATGCTCATTGCCACCGAGAACACCGCACAGTGAGCACATGATGATCGTTCCTTCCGAAAACGGCTTCGCCCTGTCGAGATTAGCCGGCTATTTGGCGCGCGGGAAGCGGGCAGCGAAGTCGTCGGCGATCTCATTCATCGTCACGAACTTCACGCCCGGATGCTTGATCATATGCGCATAAAGCCGCTCCAGCATCATCAGCACCTGCGGCCTGCCGGCCACGTCCGGATGGATGGTGATCGGGAAGACGGCATAGTCCATTTCGCGATAGACCCAATCGAACTGATCGCGCCACATCTGCTCGATATCGTGCGGATTGACGAAGCCGTGGCTGTTGGGAGCCTTCTTGATGAACATCATCGGCGGCAGATCGTCGAGATACCAGGAAGCCGGGATCTCGATCAGATCGGTCTCCTTGCCCCTCTTCAGCGGCACCATCCATTCAGAGGGCTTGCGGGAATAGTCGATCTTCGTCCAGCTGTCTCCGACCCGCACATAATAGGGCGTGAAGTCTTTGTGCATCAGCGAGTGATCGTACTTGATGCCGCGCTCCAGCAACAGCTCGTTGGTGACGTTGGAGAATTCCCACCAGGGCGCGACATAACCTGTGGGACGCTTGCCTGAAAGCTTGGTCACGAGCTCGATGCACTTGTCGAGGATCTCGGTTTCCTGCTCGCGCGTCATGGCGATCGGGTTTTCATGGCTGTAGCCGTGAATGCCGATTTCATGGCCGGCGTCGGCCACCGCTTGCATCTGCTCGGGAAAGGTCTCGATCGAATGGCCGGGGATAAACCACGTGGTCTTGATGCCGAACCGCTCGAAGAGCTTCACCAGCCGCGGGCTGCCGACCTCGCCGGCAAACAGGCCGCGCGAGATATCGTCAGGCGAATCCTCGCCGCCATAGGAGCCGAGCCAGCCGGCCACGGCATCGACGTCGACACCAAAACTGCACAAGATTTCCTTCGCCATGGGATGACCTCCTTTGATCAGGTTTTCTATAATCAGTGAGCTGGAATGACGGTCGCGTCGGCCGGATCCCAGGTAAGCATGACCTCGGCCCCCACGGGGAAGGCGCCGGGCCTGTATTTGTCGATATGTGCTTCCAGGGCGAGACCCCGGCCATCGGGCAGGCTGACGCCGATCTGCGAGATATGGCCGACGACATCGAAGCGGTCGACGCGCGCGCCGACGACATTGCCGCCGAAAGCGCCGGCGAGGCTTTCTCGCGCCGAGGTCTCGGCCGCATGCACTTCGATCGCTTCCGACGGAATAACGATATTGACCTTGCTGGAAAGGCCACCGTTGGCCTGACCTGAGAGCATGCCGAACGATGTGGAGACGAGCGTATTATCGGCTTGAGCGCCGGCGACTTCGCCTTCGAAGATGGTATTGCGGCCGATGAACTGCGCTACGAATGGCGTGTCGGGGCGCGTGTAGAGCTGATGCGGCGGGCTGATCTGCTCCACCCTGCCCTGGTTCATCACGACGATCCGGTCGGACAGCGCCAGCGCCTCCGACTGGGCATGCGTGACGAACACGAAGGTCACGCCGAGCCTCTTCTGCAAGAGCTTAAGCTCGTTCTGGATCGCTTTGCGCAGATTGGCATCAAGGGCGCCGAGGGGTTCATCGAGAAGCAAGACGTCGGGCTCGACCACCAATCCACGTGCAAGCGCGATGCGCTGGCGCTGGCCGCCGGAGAGCTTGTCCGGCTTGCGCTCGGCAATATCCTCAAGCCCGAGCGTGGCGAGGATGCGGTCGACCCGCGCATCCCGCTCGCCCTTCACCACGCCTTTGACCTCGAGACCGTATCCGACGTTGCGCCGGACGGTCATATGCGGGAACAGCGCATAGTTCTGGAAGATCATCGATGTCGGCCGCTTCTGCGGCCGTACATCGTTCATTCGCTCGCCCTTGATCATCATGTCGCCGGAGGAAATGCTCTCGAAGCCGGCAATCATGCGAAGCGTCGTCGTCTTGCCGCAGCCCGACGGCCCCAGAAAGGCGATGAACTCCCCCTTTTTGATCGCAAGGTTGAAGTCGATGACGGCGGGAGTGCCATTGTCATAGACCTTGCCGGCATTGATGAGTTCCAAGTCATAAATCATGAGAGATCTCCGAGCGTGGGCAGAGAGGCCGGATTGGCCTCCCCGCGGGGCAAGAGGCAGATGGCCGAAGCCTGTGCCAGACCCAGATCAGGCATTGAGGAATTCATCCCATTTCTGGACGAGATGGTCGTATTCGTCCGGCCACTGGTGCCAATAGGCCACGTTCTTTGCGCGCTCCGAGAGCGAGCCGCCGTCGCGCAGGTCGCCTTCCTTGATGCCGCGCTCTGCAGCGCCCACCCATGGCTTGCCCTCGTACCAGAAGGCGTATTTTTCCGGCGCCATGACCTTCTGGATATTGGTCGAGGGCGAGTAGTAGCCCTGCTCCGATACGGTGATGCCCGGCTCGCCCGACAGCCAGTAGTCGGCATAGGCGATCACGGCTTCCTTGTTGGGCGTGCCCGATATCATCGAAGGGCCGATCGCCCAGCCGCGATAGCCTTCCTTCGGCACCGCATATTTGCACGCCTTGCCCTGGGCCTTGACGGCCATGACCGCCGGCTGCCAGGCGTCGCAGACGACCATCTCGCCCGATGCCATAAGGTTCACCAACTCACCGAAATCACCCCAAAGCGCCCGGAACTGCCCGTCCTTCTTCTTGGAGACGAGGAATTTCGCCGCTTCGTCGATTTCGGCGGCGGTCGGGTTGCCCGGGTTCTTGACGCTCGAAAGCCCGAGCGTGTTCATGGCCATGATGGCCTGGCCGAAGGCGATCAGCGGATCGGTATTGAGGCCCGACTTGCCTTTCCACTTCGGATCGAAGATCGCCGACCAGCTATTGGCCTCTTCGGCCGACAGCACGTCGGGATTGTAGCCGATGGAATCGTAGTTATAGACGGCCGGCACCATGTTCAGCGTGGTCTTGGCATCGTCGGCCCAGATCTGGCCGACGATCTGCTGTTTCGGCCCCCACTTGTCGGATGGCGTCGTGAAGGTGTCACGAATATTGGCCCAATTTTTCAGCGAGGCGGCCGGGATCGCTTCGACATTGTTGGTCATCACGATCGACGGCAGGCGTTCGCCGATGATCTCCCAGCAATCGTAGTCCTTGGAGCCAGAGAGGATCTTCGTCTGCGCATCCGGGAACGTCGCTGCCGTGCCGGAGGTTTGACCGACGCCGCTTTCCTTGCGGAAATCGGCGAGGATTCGTTCCTGAACGGTGACGGAAAGACCGATGGTGCGCAGCTGCTCCTTGGCAAGGCCACTTGCCTGTGCGTAAGCCATCCGCGACGATAGGAGTGGCGTGCCGCCCCCGATCGCCAGCGCCATCATGCCGGCCGATTGTTTCAACAGAGAGCGCCTGTTCATTTCCATTTTGGACATCTCATGTTCTCCTGTGCTGATTGCTGTTCCCTGAGCCCTTGGCGGGCCTGCTTTATTGCCGTATCGCGTGGCGCCCGGCCGCTGCCGGAGCGCCGGCGATCAGTACCGCCCCACCAGGAGGCCACCATCCACGACCAGAACCTGGCCGGTCATGTATCTCGCGCCCTTCGACGCGAGGAATGCGATCACATCGGCGATATCTTCCGGCTCGCCGAGCCGGCCCATGGGGATGAATTCGGCTGCCTTCTCGGCACCCGCAGGGCCGAGTGAATTCTCTTCCGAGAGCAGTTGCGCAGTGCGGATATAGCCCGGGGCAATGCCGTTGACCCTGACGCCGTCTTTCGCCAGCTCGACGGCAAGCCCTCGCACCAGCCCAACAACGCCGGACTTGGCGGCGGAATAATGGACATGCTCGTCCCATCCGTAGGCGACGCCCATGATGGAGGAGAGTGCGATGATGCTTCCAGATTTACGGGTGCGCATGCCGGGCGTCGCAGCACGCACCAGCTTGAAGATGCCCTTCAGGTCGACATCCATCGTCAGGTCCCACTTGTCGTCGCTGAGCTTGGCGAGCGGGGTGCGATGGGCGATGCCG
Organism: Rhizobium sp. 11_C7_N12_5; assembly: GCF_051811145.1. Classification (NCBI taxonomy): domain Bacteria; kingdom Pseudomonadati; phylum Pseudomonadota; class Alphaproteobacteria; order Hyphomicrobiales; family Rhizobiaceae; genus Rhizobium; species Rhizobium sp. 11_C7_N12_5. The sequence goes on along the minus strand of NZ_JBPWPY010000002.1, from coordinate 294,425 downwards.
GCATTGGCGACGATGACATCGATCTTGCCGAAACGCGCTTCGACATCGGCGACAAGCTGGTTGGCAGCGTCCGTCGAGCGGACATCGTAGAGGTGGAATTCAGCCGAACCGCCGGCGGTGAGAATGTCGCGAACGGTCGCCTCGCCCTCGTTTTCGAGGATATCGGTGACGACGACATAATCGCCGAGCGCGGCAAAAGCCTTGGCTGTCGCCTGGCCGATGCCGATGCCTGCGCCGGTGATGATGACAACCCGCTTTTGTAAACTGTCCATCTGCTTCTCTCCTTCAGAGCATCACGTCGCCGGAATTAGGCCCTAGCGTCTGACCGACGAAGAGGCTTGCGGCCGGCGATGCCAGGAACGCCACGGTCGCGGCCACCTCTTCAGGCTCGCCGAAGCGGCCGAGCGGCAGCTCGCGTTTCTTGCGCTCGCGCCATTCCTCGGAAAGCCCCAGTACCAGCGGCGTGTTGATCGGCCCCGGCGCCACAGCATTGACCCGCACGCCACAGCTGGAAACCTCGCGGGCAAGCGCCTTTGTCATGCCGATGATTGCCGCCTTGGCGCCGGAGTAATGGACGAGCTCGATGCCGCCGATCTGCCCGAGCTGCGAGGCGACGTTGACGATCACCCCCTCGCCGCGTCGAAGCATTGCCGGCATGACCGCCTTGGTCATCAGGAAGGTGCCGCGAACGTGCACGGCAAACATCCGGTCGAAATCCTCAAGCTCGAGATCCTCGAAAGCGGCCTGATGCGCAATGCCTGCATTGTTGACGAGAAGGTCGACGTCGCCGTGCGAGGCCTCGGCGGCAGCATGGATCGCCGCCACATCCTCGGGCCGGGCGACGTCGCCGGCGATCGCGGTCGCCATACCGCCTGCCGATATGATTTCCGAAGCGACGACCTGAGCCCGGTCGCCGGAGAGATCATTGACCAAAACCGCATAGCCGTCAGCCGCAAGCCGGAGCGCGATAGCCCGACCAATACCCGAGCCGGCGCCGGTGACGATTGCAGAAGCCCTATGCGTCATCATGCGTCCTCCTGGATGCGGATGCGCTTGGCGCGGCGAACCGACAGCCCCATCAGGATCGCGTAGGTGCCGAGAAGCGCGAAGGAAAACAGCGTCGTCAGCACACCGAAGGCAAAGACGTTCGGATGAACCTCGACGGAGAAGGTGCCGTAGATGGCGAGCGGCAGCGTCAATTCCCGGCCGGAGGCAAACAAGGTCCGCGAGAACTCGTCATAGGACAGCGTGAAGGCAAAGAGCATGGCCGAAAGCACGCCGGGGAAGATCAGCGGGAAGGTCACCTTGCGGAAGGTGCGCGCCGGGGTGACGCCAAGCGACCAGGACGCCTCCTCCATGCTGGGATCGAACCTGTTGAAGATCGCCAGCATGACCAGGAAAGCGAAGGGGAAAGTATAGACGACATGCAGGACGAAGGCCGTGCTCCACCAATGCCGGTCGATGCCGAAAGCATTGGCGACGAGCGCCATGCCGAGACCGACCAGCACGCCCGGCACCATCATGCCGAGAACGATCAGATAGAAGACGACGCCCGAGCCGCGGAACTTGCGGCGGAAGGCCTGGGCGGACATGACGCCGAGCACCGTGGAGACGATCATGGTCATCAGCGCGAGGGATAGCGAACGGATCAGCGCCTGATCGATCGGCAGGGGCGCGATGCGCGAGGGCGGCGTCAACCCGAAGAGATGACGATACCAATAGGTTGACCATTCGATGATCGGGAATTGCGGGCCGCCCTCCGGGCCAGTCTGGAACGACAGGATCGCCAGGACCGCGAGCGGCCCATAAAGGAAGATGAGAAAGAGCGCCGTATAAACACCCAGGCCGAGTTTGATGCCGCCAGCGTTCATGATCAAAGCTCCTTTCTGAGGTCGACGACCCTGAGCAATGCGGCAATGACCGCGCCCATGACGATGGTCAGGATGACGCCCGCGACCGCCGCAAAAGCCCATTTCAGCGAGCCGACCTGGGTGACGATGATATTGCCGAGCAGATTGACCTTTCGGCCGGACAGCGCGGCGGCCGTCGCGAATTCGCCGAGAACCATCACGGAGACGAAGATCGAGCCGACCACTACGCCCGGCATGGACAGCGGCAGAATGATCGTGCGGAAGATGCGCCAGAAGCCGGCACCCAGATCCTGTGCAGCCTCGATGACCGAGGCGTCGATGCGGCCCATCATGAACGCGATCGGCCCGACCATGAAGACGCAATAGATTTGCGTCATACCGATGATCACGGATAGCTCCGAAAACAAGAGCACTTCGATGGGCTGCTGCACGATGCCGAGCTTCATCAGGATCATGTTGATCGCCCCCTCGGTACCGAGCATCGGCCGCCAGGCGAGAACGCGGATCAGGAACGATGTCCAGAACGGAATGACGCAGAGGACGAGAAGCACGGTCTGCAGCGTCTTGTTCTTGACGAGCAGGCCGACGAAGAGCGCCGCCGGATAGCCGACGACGAGGGTCGATATCAGCACGAGCAGCCAGATGCGGATCGTCGTCCAGAGAGCCCCGAGATATGTGGGGCTGGTCAGGAAGGTGACCCAGCTCTGCAAGGTCAGCGTCGGCTCGATCTTGAAGGTCGTCTGCGTCCAGAAGGAAACATAGACCATCATCAGGATCGGCAGGACCAGAAAGGCGAGCATCCAGATCATGCCCGGCGCCAGCAGCCAGAATGTCTTGTTCGATGCCCTGCGCACAGTTGCGCTTTCCTCTGCGGCGTCCTCGCTTGTCGCAACCATGGTCATCTCTCGCTCTCCTTGGCGGGTCCGGGGGAAGGTTTCGGGATGCTCAGATCAACCGAAGACAAGGGCATCCTCCTTCTTCCAGACGAGCGCATAGCGATCCTTTTCGACGAAGGCCGGTGGCCGGGCGTGGCTGAGATGGGACTCGACCTCGAAGACGTGCCCGCCATCGAGCGAGAAGAAGGAATTGACCGCCGCGCCCGAATATTCGCTGGCGATGAAATCGCCCTCGATACGGACCTCATCGTCCGACAGCCGGGCATCGCGAGGACGGATCGCAACGCGGTCGTAGCGGATGGCATAGGCCGGTTGCGGCGCCTTCCGGCGCGACGCGTTCAGCGGAAAGCGGCCGGCGGGACCGACGAAGGCATCCTCGACGACAGCACCGGCAAACAGATTGTAGCAATTGAGATAGCGGGCGACGGCTGCCGAGGCCGGGCTGTTGTAGACGACATCGGAGGCAGCGGCCTGCGCGATGCGGCCGCGATCGAGAACAAGCACGAGATCCCCCATCGCCAGGGCCTCGGATTCGCTGCCCGTCACATGCAGGAAAGTCACGCCGCAGCGCTCCCTGATAATCTTGAGCTCACTTCGCATGCGGCCGCGCAAGTTGGCGTCGAGCGCGCCGAGCGGCTCGTCGAGCAGCACCATCTTCGGCTCCGTCACCAGTGTGCGCGCCAAGGCGACGCGCTGGCGCTGACCGCCGGAAATCTGCGTGACGGCGCGATCGTCAAAGCCCTTGAGACCGACCAGCGCCAACATGTCCTGAACCCTCGAGGCCAAGGCGCGCGGATCGGTGACCGGATCGACCTTGCGATTGCGCAGGCCGAAAGCGACGTTTTCGGCAACGGACAGATGCGGAAACAGCGCGAAGTTCTGGAAAACGAAACCGATGCCGCGATCATGTGGCTGAACACCATCAAGGCGCTTGCCATGAAAGAGGATCGAGCCGGAATCCGGCTCCTCGAAACCGGCGATGACACGCAGCAATGTCGTCTTGCCCGACCCGCTCGGTCCGAGCAGCGAAATATAGGCATCGTCGGGCAGAGAAAAATCCACCGCATCCAGCGCGGGCGCCGCGCCATAGGACTTGGTGACTTGCTTGATCTGAAGAACGGTCGACACCGATTTCCTGCCAGTTTCAAGGCAAGGACCATCCTTTAGGCAAAGAGCCGCCATCGCCGGATCAGCATTGATCCGGACACCAGACGTCCGTCTGCTTTCGCGCATGATCACATGCGCGTCAAAGAGATGTTCCTTGGCGTTTCAACGAGTTCCACCTGCGGCGCTTCTGATGAGCGCCTTGATGATGAAAGCATCGCATAAATGATTTTTGTATTCAATAGACTTTTTTTCAAAAGTCTGATTGCCCGGCAACAAATATCAAAACCTCAACCGACATCCAGAGCACTAGCCGCGAGAAACTCCCGTCGAAAGGCCCCAAAGTGTCGTCACCATATGATCGAAGCAAAGGCAGCCAGGTCAGTGCTTCCTACGGAAATAACTCACAAAAATGCGTATTGCATCCCGCACACTTACCCTCGCCGCGCATCGGCGCCGGCTTACGGAATGGTATTAGTTGAATTTCGTATTCAATAGTCATTTATTTTTGCGCTATATTGACGCTACAAAAAGCGTAAGAGTGAGGCATCGGAACGACATGAGTCCATTGCATCAGATGACCGAAAACGGTGCGCGGCCCAGCGCGCAGAAGCGCTACGAGATCGCGGAGGATGTACTGCGCGGCAATATCGAGGACAGCACACTGCCGCCCGGCGTCGTGCTGCTCGAGGGCCCGATCGCGGACATCCTGCAGATTTCGCGCGCGCCCGTGCAAAGGGCGCTCCAGACGCTGGAAAGCGAGGGGCTGGTCCATCGCTTCAACGGGCGCGGCTATCTCGTCGGCCCCGCCGGCCAGGGCATCGAACCGAACCGCATTGATATCAAGACGCTCGGGCTTACGATTCCGCGCCATGCCGACGAGGCGCTGCAAAGTCGTGCCTCCTGGGAGCGGATCTACAACACGGTCGAAGCGGATGTGGCCGGGTGCGTCGTCTTCGGCCAATATCGCATCATCGAGATCGAACTGGCCGATCATTTCAATGTCAGCCGCACCGTAGTGCGCGATGTGCTGACCCGGCTGCGCGAACGTGGCCTCGTGCGCAAGAACCAGTCTTCCCATTGGATCGCCGGGCCGCTGACGGCGCAGATGATCAAGGATCACTTCGTCTTGCGCGGCATGCTCGAGCCCCAGGCACTGGTTGCAGGCGCCGACCACGTCGATCGTGGGCGATTGAACGACCTGTTCCTGCGGCTTTCCGATCTGGAGCGGCACGAGCCCGCCGATCATCTCGCGGCTCTGGAAGCCATCTATGCCGATTTCATCGACGTCTGCATTCTTGCAACGCCGAATGAGCGGCTGAAGGAATCGATCCGCAACAATCTGCTGCCGGTGACGGCGACCGAACGGTTGCTGCGGCGGCTCGGCCTGCCCGGCGACCCGGCCATCATCACCGAGCTGCGCCTGGTGGCGGAGCTCTTGCTGCGGGGTGCCGTGAAGGCGGCAGCCGCAATGATGGAGAATCATCTGGAGGCCGCCGTCAACCGAACGATCGCGCAGATGAAGATCGTCGCAATCATTCCCGGCCCAAGCGTGACGGCTGCCTATCTGACGCGCGTTCTCGAATAGAAACCGGCGGAGCCGGCTGCGTGCTACCTACGCATCCAAGACGCCTATCACTGGGAAGTCTTCACCACAGATGCCGGCCAGGGATTACGGCCTTCCCGAAGCCACGTCAGCGTATCGGCCCAGAAGCCGCTCGCGTGGCTATCGTGAAACAGGGCGAAATGGCCGATTGCTTCGCGGCCAAAATCGGCAGGTTTCAGCAGCACGACCCCGTGTTGCGCGCCGGTATAATAGGTCAGCGCGCGGCGCACCGCCGGCACGGTGCCAAGCTCGTCATCCGAAACCGCGATCGCCAGGATCGGAGCCTTGACGGCCGCCATCCGGCAAAGCGCATCTTTCCGCTCGTTTCGCGGATGGTTCAATTCGAACCGGCGCCGGCGAAAACTCCACTCGTTCGCCACATTGCGGGGCAGGTCCTCCAGCCAACCAAGCCGGCGACCGGGAAAATAGCCGCAGAAGGCCGTAATCGCAGGCATGGCGACATGCCATTTGACGAGCAGACCCAGCCGCCGGCGCGGCGCGTAATCACCCCACCAGGCATATTGGGCGCCCACGGTCAGCATTCTCTCGATCATCGCGGCACTTTCGGCCAGTCCCGGCAGAAAACCGCCGATACTATGGCCGACCACCATGAGCGGGCCGCCGCGCCGATAGCCGGCCATCAGCCGCAGCGCAGCGTCAAAATCCTGCTCGCCCCAGTCCCGCCAACGATAGCCGACGCCCTTGAGGCTTTGCGGACGCGATTGGCCGATGCCGCGGTAGTCGAAGGTCAGCACATCGAAGCCATGCCTCGCCAGAAACTGCGCATAGCGATGATAGTAGCGTGCAAGAACGCCCGTTGCCGGATTGATGATCACGCTGCCCGCGGGGGTATTCGTCTCCGCGCGCCAAAGATGGCCGCCAAGGACCACACCGTCCCGACAGGAGATGGAAATTGGCCGACCGCTGATGGTCGATGGATGGATTGCCTCTTCACTCATGCCCGACAGCATGGGATGATCGCCGCGTTATGTATATTCACTACTCGGTATACTTTTGACAATGAAAGCCCAGCCCCCGCCGACACGTGATCGTATTCTTCAGGCCGCTGCGAAGCTGTTTTATCATGACGGCATCCGGGCCGTCAGCGTCGATGCGATCGCCGAGAAAGCAGGCGTGACCAAGCGCACCCTTTACTATCACTTTAGAAGCAAGGACGATCTCATCGCAGCCCATCTGGAAGCGCGTGATCAGCCGAATCTTGCTTTGTTCAAACGCTGGTTCGAGGAAACGGAAGGCAACGTGGCCACGAAAGTCGCCGGCCTCTTTCGCCAGCTTGCCCGCTCTGCGCGCAATGGAAAATGGAAAGGCTGCGGCTTTCTGCGCACGTCGGTCGAGCTGGTCAACCTTCCCGGCCATCCGGCCTTGGTTGCGGCGCGCACCCACAAGAAGCATGTCGAAGACTGGCTCTCATCAATTTTCCTGGACGCCGGAGCCGGAACTGATGCCTTGCCGCTTGCTCGACAAATCATGCTGCTTCTTGATGGCTCGTTTACGATCGTCCTGCTTCATCGCGATCCAAGCTATATGGAGACCGCGGCAGACGCTGCGGCGCGGCTTATCGATGAGCGTTTAACAAACGCAAGAATGCCTTAGCGCGGCGGTCCCGGGCCGAAAATGTCCCCAAGAATGGCCATTGTTGCTGCGGGCATGGCATGTATCAGTAGGTGCAGGTTTTTCTCAAATAGACAGAGACGGGAAAATGGGGTTCTGGGAGTTGTTTACCGGAAAGACGTATCCGGCGAAGGGTGTGCCGCGCCGATCGGTCGACGCGCTTCGCGACGCCTTGCTCTCGGTCAATCATGACTCCGCACCCTTCCTCGTTCGCGATGGTGCGGCAGAGGGCGTGGACCTGGTTGCGGAGTGGAAAATCGTCGATGCGCAATGGTACGAATTCTTTGCCAAGGCCGGCCTCGAACGGGTCTTCAAGGTGCTGATGCGCTTTGACGAGGCCAAGGGAGAAGTCCGCTCCGTGGACCAGGAATGGTCCGTCGCGTGGCGCGCAGGCATCCCGACAATTGCGCTGGCGGCATCCGCCTTTCGTGGTCAAACCGCGGAGAAGAGCTTCGGGAAGTCCTATGGCTTCCGGGAGGACGGCTCCTTCGGCGCGATCTATGACTATGCATTCGACACATCAGTGATCAAGAAACCGCTGCGGAAGGCCGCATTGGACGCCGGCTGGATCTGGCGAAGTGTGGCCTTCGCCAAACTTTAGGAACGAGGCTCCGTCTAGCCTTGATGCATCGGTTCGCCCTGCAAGCCTTCTGGCGATTGTGATCGAGGGTCTGCGTCCACCGAAAGCCGTTCAGCCGATGGGATCAGTACATTCGTGTTGCACCGTGATCGCCATCCACCCCCGATTGCGTCCCCTACGCGAAAGCAGGGGTTTATTAAGCTGTCGCGCTCAAACTGCTGACTTATGCGGCGCATTCTGCTCTTGGACATCGACCCATTCGCATCGACAGCGTCGTCGAAATGGCGCTCATATCCGCGTAGATGAGCTGCGTGGCCGCAAACGGATGGAAAACCCCGGTCGCCCACGCCGGCCCGCCGCTGGGCATTTAGAATAGTTTCATTTCCGCGGCGCGATGCCGTAAGGGCCTTGTAAAAAGGGAACTTCGAGTTTGACTCGCTCCAGGGAACCGTGGCTACCCGATCAGGATAGTGCCGTATCCTCGCAACTGTCGGCGGATGCCCGATCCTCGGCAACTATCCTCGCCATGGACGGCGAGATCCTGGCTGCCAGTGACGGCCTGAGCGATCTGCTAGGACTTCCCTCATCATCGCTTGCGGGACGCAATATCCGCGATTTCCTGGAGGTACAGGATACCGGCGCCTTCGAAACGCAGTTCCTGGCAGCGATCGCAGCTCCAGACCGGAGCCAAAGGGTCCAGCTCCGCTTGCGCGCCGACGGCGGCATGTCCAAGCCTGTCGCGGTCGCTTTGATGGCCGAACACGATGGCACGCTGGCCTCGGCGATCGTCTCCGCTGCGTTCACGGAAGCTGGCGTCGCGAACGACCGAGACGGCGAACAGCCAGGCACGGACAATCGCGCCAGCCTCGCCCTGGTGGCTGCCAAGACCGCTATTTGGGATCACGATCTCGAAAGCCAGGAGACATTCTATTCGGACATGTGGCGGCAGATCAGAGGGCTCGCCATCGACGACCCAGTTCCTCGAACCATGGACGAACTATTGGAATTCGTTCATCCGGACGACAGGCAAACCGTGCTCGATCGCATTCACCAGCAACGACAGCCGAACCTGAACCCCACAATCTTCCAGTATCGCTACCGGCATCGGCTCGGGCACTGGATCTGGATCGAATGTCGCGGCAGTTGCATCAAGTGGGATCGGCACAATCATCCGCTTAGGGTTCTGGGCACCGACAATGATATCACGGCCAGGAAAGCCTGGGAGGAATCACTGGATCGCATGTCACGGCGTCTGAAGCTGGCGCTGGAGGCCTCGAAGATCGGCGTCTTCGAGGCGGACTTTGATCGGGGAACGGCGGAGTGGGACGACGGCATGTTCCGCCTCTATCACCTCGAATCGCAGGAGACCGTGAAAATCGGCGGACTGTGGGAATCGATGCTTCATCCCGATGACATGGAGCGTGTCTTCAGGAATGTCGATCATCATGTCGCCAACCTCATTCCATTTTCGGACGAATACCGGGTGATTTTAAACGACGGCAAGGAGCATTTCATCCGAACCAGAACATTGCCCTTCATCGACAGCGATGGCCATCGCAAGATGATCGGCGCCAACTGGGATGTGACCGCGGACCTCGCCCTTCAGCGCGATTTGGCGCAGGCTAAGACCCTCGCTGAAGCGCGCAATCAGGAGCTCGAGGCCGCCAGGAAGCAAATCGAATATGTGGCTCTCCATGACGCGTTGACGGGGCTTCCGAACCGTCGCTTCATGGATCGGATGATCCTGGAAATCGAGGCTGAGTGCAAGTCGAGCGGCTCCGGCCTTGCACTTCTCCATATCGATCTCGATCGCTTCAAGCAGATCAACGACATATATGGACACCATGCCGGCGATGCGTTGCTGCAGCATGTCGCCAAGCTTCTGAAGGAAAGCGTTCTCGAAAGCGATTTTGTCGCCCGCATCGGCGGTGACGAGTTTCTGGCGATCGTCGGCTACGACGGATCGACCGAAGAACTGCGGGTGACCGCCGAGCGCATGATACAGAACATGCGTCAGCCTGTTGTCGTCAACGGCATCGAATGCCGGTCAAGCGCAAGCATCGGCATAGCCCACGAAAGAGGGAAGAATGTCGATGTCGGCCAAATGCTTCTCGACGCCGATATCGCGCTCTATCAGGCCAAGGCGCAGGGGCGCAGCCGCTACCAGTTCTATTCCGCCAATTCGCGCAGCCGCTTTGCGAACGCACAACAGACGACGGAAGACATTCTCATCGCCCTGGAACGGGGCGAGTTCGTGCCCTTCTACCAACTGCAATTCGACGCAAAGACGCTCGCGATCGCCGGCGTCGAGGCGCTGGCCCGCTGGCAGCACCCTTCGCGCGGGCTGCTGACACCGGACAAATTTCTGCCGATCGCCGAAGACCTGAATATCGTCAGCGAGATCGATCATCTCATCTATCGAAAGGCGATCTCGGATCTCGATATCTGGAAGGCGGAAGGGCTGAACATCCCCAAATGCTCGGTAAATGTCTCCTCTCGGCGGTTGCGCGACCCTAACCTCAAGCAACTATTGGATATCCAGCCGGAGAAGGCACGATGGTTCTCGTTCGAACTGCTGGAGTCGATTTTTCTCGACGATCTGGACGAACAAATTGCTGAAAATCTGGCTCATCTCCGCCAGCTCGGCATCAGCATCGAGATCGACGACTTCGGCACCGGCCACGCCTCGATCATGGGCCTGCTTCGCCTGCGCCCGAGCGCATTGAAGATCGACCGTCAATTGACCAAGACCCTGGACACGTCAGCAGAACAGCGCGAACTGGTCGGCTCGATCATCAGCATGGGGCATTCGCTCGGCGTCAAGTCCATTGCCGAGGGCGTGGAGACCGAACGGCACGCCGAGGTCCTGCGCGACCTTGGCTGTGATACGCTGCAAGGCTTCGGTTTGGCGATACCCATGTCGTGTTCGGACCTGATCGAATTCGTCAGCCGCTTGGTCGCCAGCAGATCGGACGTACGGCATGATCACGCTAACTCCCCGGAAGCCAGACGGGCAAAAAAGACCGGTCTCCACCGCATGGGGCGCGGCGGAGGCAAGCGCGATCAGTGATATTTCAAGCGTTCCCGGCCGAGGATAGCGGAAGCGTCGACCCCCGCAATGGGCTGGGAGAGATCGCCCGAAATGTCACCGGCGAGCTGCAGGTCGAGATAGCGTGCGCAGCAGACGCGCAGGAACGACGTGAAATTGCCGAGGTCGTGGCCGGCATCGATCGATTCGTGATGCAGCCTGGTAATCAGCTGCACGACATTCATGCCGTCACGCCGGGCGATTTCTTCCAGTTTCGACCAGAAGAAATTTTCCAACCGCACGCTGGTTACCATGCCGTCTATGCGCAGAGAACGCGTCGTGCTTTCCCAGAGTTTGGCGTCAGCCTTGATGAACAATTCGCACATGGATGCCTCCCCGCTCAGCCTCAGGCTGCGTTGGCTTTCGACAGGGCGCCGGCATCGAGGACAGCCATGAACTGGCGCAGCCACGACGGATGCGCCGGCCAGGCGGGCGCGGTGACGAGATTGCCATCGGCAACGGCATCATTGATGGCGATATCGGCATAGATGCCGCCGGCAAGCTCGACTTCGGGACGGCAAGCGGGATAGGCCGAGCATGTGCGCCCTTTGAGAACGCCGGCCGCCGCCAGCAATTGCGCACCGTGGCAAATGGCTGCAACGGGCTTGCCCGCCTCGAAGAAGTGCTGCACGGCCTTGATGACTTCTGGGTTCAGGCGCAGATATTCCGGTGCGCGGCCGCCGGGTACGACAAGCGCGTCGTAATCTTCGGCGCGGATGCTGGCGAAGGTGGCGTTCAGCGCAAAATTATGGCCGCGCTTTTCGGAGTAGGTCTGATCACCTTCGAAATCATGGATCGCGGTTGCCACCGTCTCGCCGGCATTCTTGCCCGGGCAGACCGCGTGCACCGTATAGCCGCAGGCAAGCAGCGTCTGGAACGGCACCATGGTCTCGTAGTCCTCGGTGAAGTCACCGGTGATCATCAGAATCTTTGCTGCTGGCATTGTCTTCCTCCCTGAAAACCAATGGAACGACTTTAGCAAAGGACCGCGCCGCGTGGGTATTAGGCCAATACTACAAACATCCCAAGGATGCTTTATCCGGCGGGCCGGCGACCAATATCCGGAAGCGCGCAGGCCTCGCCGCCGCCGAAGAGGCGGGAGCGGGTGAGAAACCGTTTCTCCCGTCCATTGTCGAGGGAAAACATGCCGCCACGGCCGGGCACGACATCGATGATGAGCTGTGTATGCTTCCAGGCCTCGAACTGGCTGCCGCTGATATAGACTGGCACGCCGCCGATCTCGCCGAGCTTGACGTCGTTGTCGCCGATCATGAAGTCATCCGTCGGATAGCACATGGGCGAGGAGCCATCGCAACAGCCTCCGGACTGATGGAAAAGGATATTGGGATGATCCTTCTGGATTTCCCGGATGAGGTCGAGCGCCTTGTCCGTCGCCAGAACCCTTGGCTCTGTGCCTATGTCATCCATGTTGATCTCCCATCGTGGTGATTGAAATGCACGAAAGCCCCCAGCTTCCGCTGGGAGCCTCGTTGGCTTCTTTGGGAGGTCTCAGAAGAAACCGAGCGCCTTGGGGCTGTAGCTCACCAGCATATTCTTGGTCTGCTGGTAGTGATCGAGCATCATCTTGTGCGTCTCGCGCCCGATACCGGACTGCTTGTAGCCGCCGAAGGCCGCATGCGCCGGATAGGCATGGTAGCAATTGGTCCAGACGCGACCCGCCTGGATCTCGCGGCCGAAGCGATAGGCGCGGTTGCCGTCGCGGGTCCACACGCCGGCGCCAAGGCCATAGAGCGTATCATTGGCGATTTCGAGCGCTTCCTTCTCATCCTTGAAGGTCGTCACCGACACGACCGGGCCGAAGATCTCCTCCTGGAACACACGCATCTTGTTGTGGCCCTTGAAGATGGTCGGCTTGATATAGTAGCCGCTCGACAATTCCCCGCCGAGATCGGCGCGCACTCCGCCCGTCAGGACTTCAGCACCTTCCTGCCTGCCGATGTCGAAATAGGAGAGAATCTTCTCCATCTGCTCGCTGGAGGCCTGGGCACCGATCATCGTTGCGGAATCGAGCGGATTGCCCTGCTTGATCGCTTCGACGCGCTTGATGGCCTTCTCCATGAAGCGGTCATAGACCGATTCCTGGATGAGCGCGCGGCTCGGGCATGTGCAGACCTCGCCCTGGTTGAGGGCAAACATGGCGAAGCCTTCGAGCGCCTTGTCGAAGAAATCATCGTCCTCCGCCGCAACGTCGGCGAAGAAGATGTTCGGCGACTTGCCACCCAACTCGAGCGTGACGGGGATGAGGTTCTGGCTGGCATATTGCATGATCAGCCGGCCGGTCGTGGTCTCGCCGGTGAATGCAATCTTGGCGACGCGCGGGCTGGTGGCAAGCGGCTTGCCGGCCTCCAGACCGAAACCGTTGACGATATTGAGAACGCCGGGCGGCAGGAGATCGCCCACCACCTCGGCCCAGACCAGCAGCGAGGCCGGCGTCTGTTCGGCGGGCTTGATGACGACGCAATTGCCCGCGGCAAGCGCCGGCGCAAGCTTCCAGGCCGCCATCAGGATCGGGAAGTTCCACGGAATGATCTGCCCGACGACGCCAAGAGGCTCATGGAAGTGATAGGCGACCGTGTCGTGGTCGATCTCGCCGATCGAACCTTCCTGCGCACGGATGCAGGAGGCGAAATAGCGGAAGTGATCGATGGCAAGCGGAATGTCGGCGGCCATGGTTTCGCGGATCGGCTTGCCGTTGTCCCAGCTTTCGGCCTGCGCCAGCACCTCCAGCTTATCTTCCATGCGCTGGGCGATCTTCATCAGGATGTTGGAGCGCTCAGCGGCGGAAGTCCTGCCCCATTTGTCCTTTGCCGCATGGGCGGCATCGAGCGCGGCATTGATGTCCTTTTCGTCGGAGCGCGGAATTTCGCAGATCTTGCCGCCGGTGATCGGCGTGAGGTTATCGAAGTATCTGCCACCGATCGGCTCGCGCCAAGCGCCGCCGATATAGTTGCCATATTTCAGTTTGAACGGAGATTCGACGATCTTCTGATGTAGCATGCCATCCTCCCTTGGTCGGCAGGTCCGGTAGATGGACCCGATGGGAGGAACCTGCGCCCATATGCGCCAAGGCGAAACCACCGCCCAGCGATGCCGCAGCGCACAGTGTCGCAACTCTGCGACATCTGCAGCGCGCAAATGCGCATCGCGGGGGCATCAGTGCAGATTGAGCCGGTTCATCTTTCGATGCAGGGTCGAGCGGCTCATGCCAAGCGCCAAAGCAGCCTGCGACACATTGCCGTTGGCGCGGAAAAGGGCTCGCAGCAGGGCGGCGCGCTCGGCTTCCAGCAGGTCTTCGCCCGCTTCCCCTTGCTGCTCGCTCAATACATCGCAGGCGGGAATTCCGGCGGCGATACGACGATCGTCCAGCTTCAATGCGAGGCGGGCGGCTTTCGTCGCGCCGAGCACGAGATCATTGCGGTCGACCGCCAGAAGCGCCGAGGTGGAAGCCGTATCCGTCGGAACCATGACGAAGCGGGCGCCGGCAAAGGCGCTCCTGAACAGATTGAGTTCGATACGCAACGCCGCGTCGCGAACAGTTTGCGACAGGATTGCCAATGTCGCATCGTTGACGTCGTCGCGGCGGGTGGAAATGTCGAGCGCGCCAGCCAACTGACCGCGATGATCCCGGATCGGCGCGGTCGTGCAACTCAAGTCGATGTTGGAGCAAAAGAAGTGCTGATCGCGGAAAATCGCCACGGCCCGCTCGTCGGCAAGCGCAGTGCCGATGCCGTTCGTGCCGATACTTGCTTCCGTCCAGACCGAGCCGGTCCAGAGACCAAGATCGCGAAACTCCTTGTCGTCGCCGGCTGCGCCGCGGCGATCCAGCGCTATACCGTCCCGGTCGGTCAACAGCAGGCAGCATCCAGCTTTGCCGACAGCCAGAAAGAGGCGATCCAGTTCATTGGAAGCTTCCGCGATCAGTCGCTCCGAGCGCTCCACGGCAGTCGCGAATTCCTGCCCTGTCAGACTTACCGGCAAACGTTTCTCTTCCGGCGCGAGACGGTGCATCATCATGCATCGGCGCCAGGAAGCAACGACCGAAGAACTGGCCGCGGCCGACTGCGCTGACGCGTATACCTGGTCCGCATGCGCGGAATATTCGTGCATCTGGCTCCTCCCACCGAACGCAACATCGATTGTCGCTAAAAAAACACGGTAACGCAATCCTCCACTGGTTCTTTTACCGTCCGCCAGCTGCGCGCTCTGCCACCCTCTTGACGACGAAGCCCCTTTCGGCCTCGCGGTGGCCGACCTTTCATGCAGGATCACCCGGATACTGAGCGCCATTGCCCGATAATCCCCCTCGAGCGTCGGATTTCGGGTGCTCCGATCCGCCGTGTCATGCGCAGGCAATCTCGAGGCCCCTAACATCAGTCATGCACTATAGCCGCCCCTTTCAGGCGGTTGTCAGCGTGCTGTTGTAGCGATGACGAAGTGAGAAAGCGGAGTTTGAGGCGCAACTTCATGAGTGCCAGTTTCATCAGTAAGCGTGTTGCCTGTGATGGCAAGCTGGACTTCCGCGCGCGGGCCTACAGGGTTCTGACCCCATGAAGAAAACCCTCGCAACGGCTACCGACACCTGTCGCGCACGCTGCATCAATGGCCTTCGACGATTCTTCGCAGCACCGACGCTCACCCCCCCTGCAAATCGAGCGTTTCTCGAACGTCCGATCGTGATCATCTCCATCTTCCTTGCCCTGTCTTTGCTGGTCATGATGACCGCCGACTACCCCTTGGGCGTCTGGATGAAATCATTTCCGGAGCAGCTTCGTGGAACGGCGAAATGGATCAGCAGCTTCGGCACCGGCCTCCTGGTTCTTTCGTTCAGCGGTGCTCTGCTAATATTCGCTATCCTCGCGCCCGCCCACAAATTGAGGAAATCGGCACGAACAGGCGCCGATCTTGTTGCCACCGCCGCGGCATTCGTCTTCTTATCGGTAGCAGGCGGCGGCCTTGTCGACTCGCTTGCCAAGAACATCATCGGCCGGGCTCGGCCGGAGCTGCTGCAGACGAACGGCGCATTTTATTTTCGACCCGTCGCCTTCCACGCGGACTTCGCGTCCTTTCCGTCCGGACACTCCGCGACAGCGGGCGCCATGGCGATGTCGTTGGCACTCGTCTTTCCGCGCCTGCGTCCCATATTCATGCCGGCCGGCATACTGATCTGCCTGTCGCGTCAATGGGTCGGCGCCCATTGGGCGAGCGACACCTTGATGGGCTGGGGCGTCGGAATAGCCTTCGCCTTGTGGCTGGCCCACGCTTTTGCCCGCCGCCGGTTGCTCTTCACCTATGGCTCCGATGGCCGCCTGTGCCCGGGAGAGCGGTATAAAACAGTCCTCATGACCCTGCGCGCGCTCCTGCGGCGCAGGCCGGTAGCCGCGAAAGAAGAAGCAACCTCCGTACCGGCGACGGCATGCCCATCACA
Organism: Rhizobium sp. 11_C7_N12_5; assembly: GCF_051811145.1. Taxonomy (NCBI): domain Bacteria; kingdom Pseudomonadati; phylum Pseudomonadota; class Alphaproteobacteria; order Hyphomicrobiales; family Rhizobiaceae; genus Rhizobium; species Rhizobium sp. 11_C7_N12_5. The sequence continues at coordinate 278,202 of NZ_JBPWPY010000002.1, read as the reverse complement.
GTCAAACCTCGCCTCCCACACCTTGGAAATCCGATCCTGAGCCGGCGGTGAGCGCCGACACATCGGCCCCCTACGGAGAAATGCAAATATCGGACATGGGCAGCGACGGATTTACCGATCTCCGCCGTTTAAGCGCTGAAGGGACAACAACTAAGTTCTTTGGGAATAGAGGCTACATCATGAGAAAGATTACTTTATTGGCCCTGGCGGCCGCAGCTTGCTTTGCCGCCGTTGCACCGGCCGAAGCCCGTGACGGATGCGGTATCGGCTTCCATCGCGGCCCTTACGGCGCATGTCGCCCCAATCGCGGGCCGGTTGTCGTCGTGCCCGCCGGCCCACGCTATGGCGCCTTCTATCCGGGACGCGGCTATTGGGATGGGCGCCGCTACTGGATGCACCGCGAGCGGTGGCATGGCGGATGGCGCTATCGCTAAATAGATCCTGCAAGATTAGCGTGGCCCAACCCGGAAAGTAGGGCCACGCGGCCTTAAATGACAAGGCATGGGGGCATCCAAGCCACCCCTGGTCTTATGGCACGAGCAGTAGTTTTCCTGTCGTTTTGCGGCTTTCCATGTCCTCATGCGCACGGCGCGCATCCGCCAATGAATAGACGCCGCCTATGTTGACCCGCAGCTTGCCGTGCTCGATCCATTCGAAGAGGCGGGAAGAGCGGGCAAGAAGAAGCTCTGGCGTATGAACGTGATCGAAGAAGGTGGCGTAGCCGATCTTGATGCTGCGCGGCAAGCTCATGATATCCAAGGGGCCTGGGCCGCCAAGAACTGGCCCGAACCAGCAGAATGTCCCCGCCCGCCTCAGGGAATCGAGCGATCCTTGAAATGTCTTCGGGCCGGAGCCGTCATAGACGACATGGACTCCCTCCCCTCCGGTGATGCGCATCACCGTATCGGCGAATTTGCCTTCCGTATCTACGATCACATGGTCGGCACCCACGGATTTTGCGATACTGCTTTTGTCTTCGCTGGAGACGCGGCCGATCACCTGCCCTCCGCGCAGCTTGATGATCTGCGTCAGCAGCAAACCGACGCCGCCGGCAGCGGCGTGAACGAGCGCGATATCGCCTTGTCGCACGGGATAGAAGTCGGTCGCGAAATGGCTGGCGGTCAGCCCCTGCATCATGACGGCCGCCGCCGTCCGGTCGTCGATGGCTGCCGGTATCGGTACCAGCGCGCGCTCAGGAATGGCGATGCGTTCGGCATAGCTTCCCGGCGCATAGACCCAGGCAACGCGATCGCCGACCTGAAAGCTTTTGACACCCGCGCCAATGGCCAAAACATGACCTGCCCCCTCGACGCCAAGCGGCTTGGGATTGGGCATATCGGTCCAGGCCATGCCCTGTCGCACGCCAATATCCATGAAATTTACACCGGCCACATGCACCTGCACCAAGACTTCTCCCTCGCCGGGAACGGGATCCGGTCCGTCCACATGTTGCAGGACGTTCGAGCCGCCAACTGCGGTCATGACGATCGATTTCATCTTCATCTCCTTATTTGAACAATCATTCCAAAACTGGGCAAAAAAATTCCTTATCGCAGGCCCCGAAGCGCAAGGCGGGCAAGGGCGAGCAAACTATCGCCTCCGACCCCAGCTCGGGCAGCCAGACGGATCGCGGCGATGTTGGACGTCAAGAACTGCGCGGCCTGCTCGGGGTCGATGTCCCCGGCAATGCTGCCTTCGCTCTGCGCCTCACGTACACGCTCGATGACCGCTGCATGCAACCTGCGGCCGGCGGCTTCGTGAATCGTCGTCAACTCAGGCTGGCTTGTCCCAAATTCGCAGATCGAACCGACACCGAGACAGGCCTCGGAGGCCGTCGCCACGACGCGCGCCAGCAGGGCATCGATGCCGTCTATAGACTGTGGTCCCGTTTTAAGCGCAGTAAGGTGCGCCTCAGTCTCCTGTGCCGCATAGCGGCGCACCGCTTCGAGATAGAGGCGCCACTTGTCGCCGAAAGTGTCGTAGAGGCTTTGCCGCCCGATATGAAGGGCTTCCACAAGCATGGTGGCTGAGGTCGCTGCATAGCCTTTGTCGCGGAAGACCGAAATCGCCGCATCCAGAGCCGCCAGTTCATCGAATTCCTTTGGTCTTGCCATGAGCGGTACATAGTAATTATTGAATGATCAGTCAAGAATAATATTGTTTCCGTAAAGCCTGTCTTCTGAACGCATGACGATACGCCTCTCGCGTTTGGAAACACCCGACCGTTGCAAGCGACATCACAACCTTTTGTAGGTTCTGGCGGCGAGCGTGGAAGGCTTGCAATTGACGTATCGTCGACGAAAGGACAAAGCTGCCGCTAAAGCAGGCTTTGGAAGACACCGATGCACGCATGAGCGAGAGCAATACCATCGAACATCAAGGCCCCATCATCGTCTTCGATGCCATGTGTGTCCTTTGCTCGGCCAACGCCCAGTTCGTGCTGCGCCACGACCGCATCGGCCGCTTTCGCCTCGCCTCCATGCAGAACGAGACGGGAGCCAGGCTCTATCGGCTGTGCGGCATCGATCCCGCCAATCCGGATAGTTTGATCATCGTGGACGGCGAGAAGGTGTTGCGGGACAGCGACGCGGTGCTTTCCATCTATGCCGGCCTCGGCTGGCCCTGGAAAGCGCTCGCCCTGCTGAGCGTCGTGCCCCGGATGCTGCGCGATCCAGCCTATCGCTGGCTCGCCCGCAATCGCTACCGCTTTTTCGGCAAGCGGGAGACTTGCTGGCTGCCGACGCTGGAGCAGGCAGACCGTATCCTTTAAACAAGGTTCTCGTTTTTGGTCGGTATGGCGGGTTCGGCTCGCGCCTGTCGCGACAGCTGGCCGGTGACGGTTTCGAGGAGCGCCCTATCCTCTCTTCAATTCCTCTTCCGCCCCCATCGCAAACGCCGCCACCGTTCTGTTGCGCCCGCTCAGCTTTGCCTGGAGCAAGGCGCCATCAGCACGATTGATCAACGTCGTCGTCGGCCCTGAAACAGGAGACGAGGCTATGCCGACCGAGATGGAAAGAGGCCCGACGATGCGTCCGCGATAGGAGAAGGGTGTGGTGAACACACTGGTGCGCAGTTTCTCGGCGAGCCCGAAGCCTTCCTCGTCCGCAATATCGGTGGCGATCACCGTCAGTTCCTCTCCGCCGAACCGGTAAGCCGTGCCGGCGGCGCCGACCGTATCGGAGACGATCTGCGCGACATGGCGCAATACCTCATCCCCGGCATCATGACCGAATTCGTCGTTGAAGCGCTTGAAGTGATCGATGTCGATCATGATGCAGACGACCGTGCGGGCGGACTTATCCCTGTGAAGATTGTTCAGCGCCTCGTCGAGAGACCGCCGATTGAACAGGCCGGTCAGGGCGTCGCGCACGGCAAGGCTCATCAGCTTGTCGCGCAGCCGCAGGTTGGCGATGGCAAGGCCGATATTCTCGGCGATCAGTTCAAGATAGAGCCGCGGCGCGTCGGCGGCGGTTGCATCCTTCGAGCGGTCTTCGAAATAGAGGAGCCCGATCGCCTCGCCGAGCGCCGTCAAGGGAACGCAGAGCCCCGGCACACCGGAATCATCCAGATGCTGACAGGGAATATCGTTGTCCGCGACATGGCTCACATGCGGCCGTCCGCGGCGCAGCCCCCAGCAAGCAGCCGCCGGGAAGGAGGGTTGGGTATGGGCGGGATCCAGCCATCGGCTGACCTCGGCGAGCGCGGTCCGGCTTTCGTTCATCGTGTAGAGGCATCCGGCGATCCCCGGAAAGATTTGCGGCACGAAAAGGGCGACGACTTCCGCCAGTTCGTTCTGGGCGTAGCAGGCCTGAAGACGGTGCATCATCTGCAGGATGAGATCCTTGGTCCGCTGGTCCTGCTTGCGCTCGTCATCGAGCCGATTGCGCTCCAGGCCGTTCTCGCGGAAGATCTGGATGGCGTCGTTCATCTCCCCGATCTCGTCGCGCCGGCGATCGGGCGGCACTTCGAAGGTAAAATCCTGCTTGGCAAGCCGGTTGACGATTCCCGTCATCCTCATCAGCGGAATGGCGACGCGGCGCCGCAGCACGAAATAGAGCACGGCGAGGAACACCGCAGCGGTCAACGCCAGAATCACCTTGGCGATATCGGCCCAGAGGTCACTGCGTGCTTGAGCATTGCGCATCGCCGCCTCCGTGCGGGCGGTTGCCAGCGCGCGGAACTGAGTGACAGCGTCGAGGAGCGCCGTCTGCACACGCTCGTGTTCCGGTCCGAACAGAGTGTCGCGTGCACCGGTCTGGTTGCCCCCACGGTAGAAGGCCACCGCAGCTTCCTCTATCTTATCAAGTGCTTCAGCGTTGACCGCAACCTGCTCCACGACCTGAAGCTCACGATCGGGAACACCGAGCCCACGCAATGTGCCGACGGTGGCATCGCGACGGCGCTCCTCACCCTCGTCGACAGTGAAGGCATCAAGATGCCTGGCCTCGCCGCGCATGACATAGAGACGCGCCTCGTCCGTCGTCTCCTCCGCGCCCAAGGCAAGTTCTTCTCCGAGGCTGTTCAGCAACAGATGTTGCTCGATGGCTTGCCTTTCCTGGGTGGCGCTTCGAGCCGACAGAATGAAAGCCGCGGCGGACAGCACGGTCAGGACCACGGTAATGCCGTAGGCCCAATTCGTAATTGTCGTGATTCTCATATGCCGGCTTCCTTTGCAGTTAGCTCTCGCGGCCTTAAACTATTCTTTTTCGGAGCTTTAGCTATGGCATTTGCTTATTAAGATAAAGCTTGAATGAACTGCTGAAAGAGCCCGCTGGAGCGCATTGATCAGGGAGCGATGCGGTCGCCAGTCCCCAAGCGCTCAACCACCATCATGAAAAACAGCGTACATAGGTGATTGCGTAGGGCTGACGGGAATCCTGGCTCCGGCTATTAGGTCGGTTCCAAGACTCCCGGCTGTCGTCAGGGGTGAACACGACAGCGCGGTCACCAAATCGAGTTTCGGATTTGCAATCCATCTACTGAGCAAAAGCTGGAAAACACAAATTTAAGCTCCACAAGCGACTGCTTCATTTCGAGGCACTCGCCGCGTGATCAGGAAACCGATCAGCCGCAACAAGATTGTCTGCTGATAGACTTAGGCTGCCAGGACCAACCCAACCGTGCAATTCCTGAATAGCTCCTTGAGCTCTGCACAGATTCTGCAAATACGCGCGCCATCCTCGCGCCATGAACAACGCACCCGAAGAAACCGTCGCTCCACCCGTCCGCCTGCCCCATAGCCTTCTCAAGGAAGGCTGGTGGCTGGTGGAAGATCCTCAGCCTCAAACCGACCTCCCGGCTCGGACACCAAGGGTCATACCCTTTATCGCTGCGGGGCGAACCGTAGGGGGCCTATACGCATGAGTGCCTCGGATATACCGGCGCAGCCGGCTAACCCCACACGTAACGTCAGCCGCAAGCTCTTGATACTGATCGTTCTCGTAGCACTCGCCGACCTCCTCCTCTTCGGCAGAGAGCCGGGCCTCAACTTTTTCCTCTTCGTCAATGCCATCGCCGCGGGCGTGCTGCTTTGTTCGAGAAAGCCACAGTCTCTTCCAAAGGCTACAGGGCTTCCGGCTCTCGCTTTTGTCCTGTCGGCGCCGCTTCTCGAGACCACATCCTGGATGGGCATCGCTCTCAGCTTGCTCGGCATCACATGCGTCTCGCTTGCCGCCACGGGACTTTTTCCACGAAGACTGGTCCGTTTGCCGGTCGTGCTGTTCCGCTTTCTTCTGGACCTGCCGCTGCGGCCGTTCCGCCGAGCGACCTACGGTCGTCTCCGGCACTCCCGAAGGCCGACGCCGGAGACGATCTGGCATCATCTTCGCGGCTGGATCATGCCGCTCAGCTTTACAGCCGGATTCGTCGCCCTCTTCGCAATGGCCAATCCGCTGATCGACAAGGTACTACGCAGCTTCGATCTTGCGTATTTTCTGCAATTTCTGGATGCCTGGCGCATCGGCTTCTGGCTCATCGTCGCCGCCTTCGTATCTGTCTTGCTTCGCCCGCGCCTCAAACGCCTCGCTCGGCGTCGCCCAGATCAGGCCTCCGATGCCGTCAAACCCGAGAGCGCGTTTTTTGGACATGCGGCCTTGCTGCGCTCGCTCTTTGTGTTCAACGCACTGTTTGCAATGCAGTCTCTGCTGGATCTCACCTATCTCTGGGGCGGAGTAAATCTGCCTGACGGTATAAGCCACGCCGAATATGCGCATCGCGGCGCCTATCCATTGATGGTGACGGCACTTCTGGCCGCGGCCTTCGTGCTCGCCGCCATGCGCCGCGACGGGCCAGGTAACAGGAGCGCCCTTGTTCGCGGCCTCGTGCATCTGTGGATCGCGCAAAACATCTTGCTCTGCTTCTCCTCCATCCTCAGACTCGATCTCTACGTCGAATCCTACTCGCTGACGGAGCTGCGGGTCGCGGCCGGCATCTGGATGGGTCTCGTCGCCATGGGTCTCTTTCTCATCCTCCTGCGTATCCTGCTGCAGCGCTCCAACGAATGGTTGGTCGCGCTCAGCCTGGCGACGCTGGTTGTGACGCTCTACGCCATTGCCCTTGTCGACATTCCCGCCTTCATCGCCCGCTTCAATGTCGCCCACAGCAGCGAGGTGGCAGGCGAAGGTATGCCGCTCGATATCGATTATCTGTCGACGCTTGGGCCATCCGCAATACCTGCGCTCGATACTTATCTGGCATCGCTACCCGCCGAAGCGGAACGAGCCGCTCCTGCGAGCAAGGTCCGGAGCGCACTTGTAGTGGACGAATGGCAGCGATCGCGCGACTGGAGAAGCTGGACTTTCCGCGCCGCCCGCCTCGATCGCTATCTTCGCGACCACACAACCCTTGCAAGATGAGGCCGAAACGAAGAAAAACGAGCAAGAGAACCAAAGCAGGCATCGCATGGTCAAGCGTATCCTCGTCGTCGACGATGAACCCAATATTCGCGACGTGATTTGCTTCGCGCTCGATCGCGCCGGCATGGCGACGACAACAGCCCGCAACGGCACAGAGGCCATGATGGCTTTTCATCGTGGCGATCTCGATCTGATCGTGCTCGATGTCGGCATGCCCGAGATGGATGGTCTGGAAGTCTGCCGCCGGATCCGCAGGACATCCAATCTCCCGATCCTGTTCCTCTCGGCGCGCGACGAAGAAATAGACCGCATCCTCGGCCTCGAGATCGGCGGTGACGATTACGTCACCAAACCCTTCAGCCCGCGTGAACTGGTCGCCCGGGTCAAGACCATTCTGAAACGCTCCGGGCATGGCACGGGACCGGACGCCAAGGAAAACTCCATATCCGCCGGCTTGTTGCGCCTCAATCGCGGCGGCCGGACCGCGACCTTCGCCGATACGCCGCTGGCTCTGACGGGTCTTGAATTCGCTATCCTCGACACGCTGCTGTCACGTCCGGAGATCGTCTTCAACCGCGATCAGCTCATGGAGGCAGCTTACGGGGCCGATATCCAGGTTGCCGACCGCACCATAGACAGCCATATCCGCAATATCCGCGCCAAGCTTTCAGCCGCCGGTGGCAAGGGCATCATCGCCACGGTACACGGCATTGGCTTCAAATTGACATCAGGCGTGGAGGGAGGCGCATGATGCGCAGCCCACTGGTGAAGCCGAAGTGGCGGCCGCCGCTCTACCTCATCGTCTATGCCGTGCTTCTAACCGTAATGACGCTCCCTGTGCTGACCGTCATCTGGTTTCGCGCGGTGCGAGCCGCGTCCGGCGCCATGGCACCGGCCGAAATCGCTACTCTGGCCGTCGTTCTGGTCCTGACACTCGTGGTCGCCTATGTGTTGACGCGAACCCTGACGGTGCCCATTAACGCCCTGATCGCACGAACGGAGGAAATCGCCCGCGGCGGCAGAGCCGCTATCCGGCCGCTCGACAATTACGGCACGCGGGAGGTGGCGACACTTTCGCAAAGTTTTCTCGACCTTGCCGGCAAGCTGGTCGATCATTCAGACCACGTCCGCTCCTTCGCAGCGCACGTCTCGCACGAGCTGAAATCACCCCTCACCTCGATCAAGGGTGCTGCGGAGTTGTTGCGCGACGATGACGACGACAATCCGATGAGCCAGGCACAACGCAATCACTTCCTCGCCAATATCATCGCTGACACTGAACGCTTGGACACGCTGTTGTCACGCCTGCGCGATCTGGCGAAGGCCGAACTGCCGTCCGAGCCGGGCCTGACCAACATCGAGGATATCGTCGCCCAGCTGGCCAGAAACTTCCGCCAATTGGCTGTCATCGATGATGGAAATACCGAAAGCGCGATTGCTCTGCCCAGCGAGGTCGCCGGCATCATTTTTGCCAATCTGGCCGAAAATGCCTCTCAAAACGGCGCGACTATACTCGGGATCAAGTCGGCGCCCGACGGGCGTAAGCTGACGATCGAAATTCGCGACAATGGCTCCGGTATTGCCGAAGGCAATCGCGAGCGCATCTTCGAACCGTTCTTTTCGACGCGCCGGGAAGAGGGCGGCACCGGCATGGGCCTTGGCATCGTCCGGGCAATGCTCGCCTCGCATGGCGGCAGCATCGAGTTGCTGGAGAGCGGCGATGACGGCACGACCTTTCAGATTATCCTGCCGCATGTCTCGTAATGCTTGAACGACGCAGATTAAAAAGGGGGCGACGGTTGGATCCGCCGCCCCATTCGTGGGGTCATGAAGCGTTAGGCCGCTTGCGATTCCGAAATGCTTTCCAGCGCCATCGCCCGCGCCGTCACGAAATCGATCTTGCCGGAACCGAGGACGGGGACCTTGCCGACGGTCACCTCGGCCGGGACCATCATCTCGGTGGCGCCCTTCGCCTTGGCAAAGGCCAGGAACTCGCTTCGCGTGGCATTCGGCTGATCGGTCAGGAGAACGACGCGTTCACCCTTCTTGGCATCAGGCACGGCCGAGACCACGCTGAGCGCGCCGGGCCAGAGCTGGGCGGCAAGCGTCTCGACCGCGGCAAGCGAGATCATCTCGCCGCCGATCTTGGCGAAGCGCTTGGCCCGGCCGCGGATCTTCACGAAACCGTCTTCGTCGATGATGACGATATCGCCGGTATCATGCCAACCCTCCGGCAGCGGTTCGATGACACCGGGATTGTCGGCGCGCATATAACCGGCCATCACATTGGCGCCGCGGATGAGCAGACGCCCGCCCTCATCGATACCGGCAACCGGCTCGAGCTTCCATTCCATGCCCGGCATGATCTTGCCGACCGTCCCAGAGCGGTTGTACATCGGCGTGTTCAGCGAGATGACCGGGGCCGCCTCGGTGACGCCATAGCCTTCCAGGATGCGCAGGCCGAACTTTTCCATATAGACCTCGCGGGTCGAGGCCTTCACCGGTTCGGCGCCGGAGAAGATGTAGCGGATCGATCTAAGATCGTAGGGATGAGCGCTGCGCGCATAGCCGTTCAGGAACGTATCCGTGCCGAAAACGATGGTGGCGTTCGAGACGTAAATCAGCTCCGGCACGATGCGATAGTGCAGGGGCGACGGATAGAGGAAAATCGGCACGCCCGAGACCAGCGGCAGGATGGTGCCGGCCGTCAGACCGAAGGAGTGGAACATCGGCAGGATGTTGAACACCTTGTCGCCCGGATGGAAATCGATGCGCGAGGCCGCCTGGGCTGCGTTCGACAGGATGTTGCGGTGGGTAAGCACCACACCCTTCGGCGCACCTTCCGAACCCGAGGTGAAGAGGATCACGGCCGGATCATCGGCACTGCGCTTGACCAGCGGCCGATATTTGCGGATGAGGCCGAAGATCTTGTCGAGGAAGGTAATTTGCGTGCGCAGCTCGTCGAGCCAAACGAACTCGACCTGCTTTTCAAGCTCCTCGACAATGGGGCCAAGCTTGGCTTGCGTGACGAAGGCGCGCGAGCAAAGGATATGCCTGACTTCGGCGGTCTTGCAGGCGGACAGGATATTGGCGGCGCCTGCGGTGAAGTTCAACATGGCCGGCACTTTGCCTGCCGACATGACGCCGAGCACGGTCGCAGCCGTACCATTGGCGTTCGGCAGCATGACGCCGAGGGTCTTGTCGGCCGGGAACATCTTCTTGAATTTCGCACCCAGCACCGCGGCACCGGTGAGCAGCTTGGCATAGGACAGCTTGCCGGAGAGCGGATCCTCTACGGCCAGTTTTTTGCCACCGTATTCATGGGCGCTTTCGATGACGCGACCAAGCACGGTATTATCGGTATCCGCCGTGCGGAACATCAGCGCCGACATGATCTGGTAGAGTGCAGCACCGGCCGCGATGCGCCGCTTGCGGCCTTTCAGTTCCAGGGGAACGTCGAGCTTCACCGGCTCAAGGATCGTTACCTTGACCTTGGGGAAGAGGCGGCGGCGGACATGGCTCGAGGTGAGATAAGAGGCATAGCTCTTTTCCAGACCGTCGATACGAACGGGCACGATCATCGCGCCCGTCTTGTCGGCAACCATGGCAGCGCCGTCATAGACCTTCATAAGCGTGCCGGTAACCGTCAGGCGTCCCTCCGGGAAGATCCCGACCGGGCTGCCGTCCTGGATGACCTTGATCAGGGAACGCGTCGCCATCGGCTTGGTCGGATCGAGCGGCAGGAACTTGCACTTCGTCAGCAGAGGACGCACCCACCACTTCTTGGCAAAGGCATAGTCGATGGCGAAGACCGGCTCTTCCTCGGTGATGGCGAGCGCCAGCGCGCCGTCGAGCAGGCTCACATGGTTGAGGGCGATGATCGGCGCCGGGCCGGCCTTGCGGATGTTTTCCAGGCCCTCGACTTCCAGCCGCATGAACGCGCGGAAGATGATGGAGATGAGATCGCGGAAGGCATTGGTCGGCAGCGTCTTCAGCATCACCCAGGCGATCACGACGTTGAGCGCCGAGATGCTGAGGACGATCACCGGGATCGACAAGCCGACGGCCTGCAGCACAGCCACCAGCGCCAGGCCGACCGCTATGAAGAGTGCGGACAGCACGTTTGCCGCGCCGATGACGCGGGCGCGGCGGTCCTCATTCGCCCAGCTCTGCATGGCGGCAAAGGTGGGAACGGCGAGGAAGGCGCCGCCGATTGCCATGCCGGCCAGATCGACCGCGACACGGATTGTCTTCGGCCCTTCGAAGAAGGCGAGAATGGACTCGGCATGCGAGCTGGACTGAAGACCCCAAAGGTTCCAGGCGAGATCGAGACCGAAGAGCGCGACGATCAACATGCCCACGGGCGCCGGCAGGAGCACGATGCGGCCGGCGGCCATCCAGCCGGCGATGGCCGAGCCGATGGCGACGGATATGGCAAAGATCGCCAGATAGGCGGGAACGACGATTTCCGAACCGCCGAGAATGTCAGTCACCATGATCGGCAGCATCGACATGATGAAGGCTCCGACGAACCAGAACCAGCAATTCATCAGCGACGCACGCCAGATACGGCTGTCTGCACGAAGCTCATTGACGAGCCGATAGCTGGAGCGGATGACGTTCCTATCGACGACAAGATCGGGCGCCTTGGAGCCGGTTGAGGGGATCATGCGTGCGGCAAACCAGCAGAGGACGGAAAGCCCCATCATCATCGGGCCGAAGATCCAGACGTTGTCCCCCTGCCGGAAGGCGACGGCCGAGACCATCGTGCCGGTGAGAATGGCGATGAAGGTTCCGCCCTCGATCCAGGCATTCGCCTTGGGAAGGTCCCTGCTTGCGAGGTGATCCGGCAGGATGCCGTATTTGATCGGCCCGAAGAGCGAGGAGATGACGCCGAAGCCGAAAAGGGCGAGCATCAGGATCCAGATGGAAGAGAAGGCGATGCCCACCACCGAGATGGCTGCGACGACGAGTTCGCAGCGCTTCAGAAGCTCGGCTATCTTGGCCTTGTCGTATTTGTCGGCGAGCTCGCCGGCAATCGCCGAAAGCAGCAGGAACGGCACGATAAAGATGCCGCCCGCCAGCGTCACCAGCGCGGCACCCTCGGCTGCCATCTGCGCGAGAATAACGAAAATCAAAGTCTGCTTGAGAAAATTATCGTTGAAGGCGGTGAGGAACTGCGTCCAGAACAGCGGCGCGAATTTCCTCGATCTCATCAAATGGGTTTGCATGACGTTCCCCTTGTTCAGTGAACAAGACGCCACAGAGTGGTTACGCAAAGGTTGAGCGCGAATACAACTCTATGGCGTCGTTAATAAAGGTTAGTCTTGACCGTCACGATTGAACTTAACGAGAAGCTTCTCGGTGCGGGCATCCTCCACCTTGCGGATCAATTTGTCAGCCTCGGAATTATCGCGAACCGTCTTGGTAACGTTGACCGTCGTCTGCACCAGCATCAGGATGCCCATGGCGAGATAGCCTTTGCCCCATAGGTCGATCGGCATCATGTAAAGGCCGACGAAGAGCATAAATGCGGCGGCGGCAAAGGAGACATAGGAAAAGCTGACCCAAGCCTGGGAATGTTTCTGGAAGCTGTCGTTCATGATCGTACCCTCTCTAATATGTTTGGTGTGTTCGGTTTCAGGCTGCTGAATTCATGCGCTCGCGCAGGCGGGCAAGCACGTCGTCGGCCGAGGGACCGAGCGGTGCACCGAAGCCGGCATTGGCGAGCTTTTCGATGATGATTGCGGGCCGGTTTGCGGCGTCCATTTCCTTCAGGGCTGACGTGGCAATTTCGCATCGATCCTGATAGGCGCGAAGACGGGCCAGCGTCTCCTCGGCTTCGTCCAAGTTCGCCAAACCTGAGCCATCATTGCAGACTGCATTGAGCTTCTGTGTCTGCTCGGTCGCACGCGCCAGGCGCTCGCCGCGCTGTAACCCCTGCAGGCGCGCCTCCGAGGACCGGACCGTCGCCTTGAGCTTGGCGATCGTCGTGGCGAATTGCGCCTGTGCCTTCTCGGAGGAATCGCGCTCGGCTTCAAGCTCGGCAATCGCCTCGGCCGCTTGCCGGGCGAGTTCGTCATTGCCCTTCTGCAGGGCCGCGACGGCCCGGGTTTCCAGATCCGCGATGCGACCGACGATCGCCGCGTGCTGGCTGTTTTCCTGCTCATTCTGTGCGACGGCGATTGCCACCGCCCGCCGCGCCGACTGAATGGCGCCGGCTGCATCGCGGATCTGCTGGGCAAGCAGAGGCATGGCGTTGCGATCGATGAACGCCTGCTCCGTATCATAGGCCCGACCGCGGATGAGCGTCAGAATTACATTGAACATTTGTCGTCTCCCGTTTATGAACGATGTTCACGAAGAGAGATATGCCAGACTCATGAACGTTGTTCAAGGATAATTTTGAACAACGTTCAAAAAATCGGATCGGAATGGTTAATGGCGAGAAAAACCCAGGAAAAGCGCGAGGATCTGAAGCTGCGGCTGATCGAGGCGGCGCGCCATCGCATCGCGGCCGATGGCCTCTCCAACTTGCGAGCACGCGATGTCACGCAGGATGTCGGCTGCGCTCTCGGAGGGCTCTATACCGTCTTTGCCGATCTCGACGATCTCGTCATCCACGTCAATTCGGCGACATTGAAAGCGCTGGAGGCTTCTCTTGCTCTGGCTGAGGTCAAGGACCGAACGCCGGCGGATCGGCTGCGCAACCTTGCACGCGGCTATTTGCGATTCGCAGTCACCAACCGCAATCTATGGAAGGCGCTCTTCGACCATCGCCCGCCGGACGAACGCCCTACCCCCGAATGGCATCTGGAAGAGCATATGTTCCTGATGGGCATCATCGCCGAACCGCTTGCCGAGCTGCAGCCCGCCATGTCCGAGACGGCCCGCGCCATTCGCGCCCGAACGCTGTTCGGAGCTGTGCATGGCGTCGTCAGCATCAGCCTTGAGGGACGCTTCGTCGGCCTGCCCGTCGAAAGCCTGGAAAAGGAACTCGACGACTTCATCCTGACGGTCGCGGCAGGGGCCGCGGCGCGGTAGCGCTATGCGTGTTTGGGGCACTCACGGATTTGACGGCGCGTATGTCCTGATATCGCCGAAGGCGTAGCCGCGCTGACGAAGCGTGCGGATAAGCGCCTGCAGGTTTTCCTGTCCATTGAATTGATCCTGAAACATCTCATCATGCATGAGCAGGATCATCTTGCCGGGCTGGGTAAAGCGGCCGTACTGAAAGAGGTGATCGATTTCGTTGATCAGATGGTCCACCGATTGCACCGGCTTGCCGTCATTGCTGTGCACCCATTCGAAATCCCAGCCATAGAGATAGAAGCCGGCTTCGGCGACGAGCTCGTAATCCAGCCATTCGCGCTCCCATTGGGCGACGTTGATGGAAAGATCCTCCCTGGAAACAGTCGGAAGCCGAAAGACGTCCCTGCCCGGCAATCGCGCATTCACCATCGGCGTGAGGCCGAGCACCTGGTTGGCGTGAAGCATGTCCGCGACGACAGCCTGGGTGTTGGAGTAATACTGCCTGTAGCGATTGTTGGCGTGGGTGTAGCTGTGATTGCCGACCGTCACCAGCGGCATTGCCTTTGCCTCGGCCAGCAAATCGCGGCCCGCAGGGATGGTTTCCACATGCAGGCCGACCATGAACATGGCTGCCGGGACATTTTCCTTACTCAACACGGAAAGGACGTTTTTCGTCCCCGGCAAGGGGCCATCGTCAAACGTCAGGTAGATCGTCCGGTCGGCGGCCGAGGCGCCGATGGCGCAGGCTGTGAGGAAGAAGCCCGCAAGCAGCCATCTGAACACCGCATTCCACAGGGAATTCAATCCGCCCAAGCCTGCAACCTCCCGCTTCATTGCAGCAAACTGGCATATCGTTTCCGACAAGGAAAGCAGCATGGCGCCCCGAAAAGCAAAGGGCGCTCGACCCATTTCTGGGGAGCGCCCTTGCTTTTAACCCGGACAGCGAACACCGCGTCGACACAGAAATGTCAGCGCGGCAGGCCATCGATACAGGTGATGGCGTGCAAATAATAGCGAATCGCGCATTTTGCAAGAGCGAACTTCAGGGAAATGCTCAGGGTCCGCCAAAAGGGAGAATCCTTCGGCTTCGTCCTCGCATAACCGCGATATCGCGCTTCAATCAGGCAGCCTGAAGGGCTGCGTCCCTGGGAATCTCGACATCGATCTCTAGCATGGAGACATGCTCGTCGCGATCCATCTTGACCTGCACCTTATCGCGATCGACCTGAACATGCTTGGCGATGACGGCCAGGATTTCCTCGCGCAGAATGGATACGAGATCAGAGTCCACCGAGGCACGTTCATGGGCAAGGAGAATCTGCAGGCGCTCGCGCGCCATGGGTGCAGATTGCTGCTTGCGGAACAGTCCGAAAATGTTCATGCGGCCCTCCTTGCGAAGATCTTGCCGAAGATGCCCCGCTTTTCGCCGGGGATGGTGATCGGCAGCTGCTCGCCGGCAAGGCGACGTGCGGCTTCGAAATAGGCGAGAGCCGGCGCGCTGCGGGCATCCGCGAGCGTGACCGGTGAACCGATATTGGAAGCACGAAGAACATCCATGCTTTCCGGAATGATCCCGAGCAGGGGAATGGAGAGGATCTCCAGCACGTCATCGACCTTCAGCATGTCGCCACGCTCTGCTCGGGCGGCATCATAGCGGGTCAGCAGCAGGTGCTTCTCCATGCGCTCGCCGCGCTCGGCCTTCAGCGTCTTGGAGTCCAGCAGGCCGATGATGCGATCGGAATCGCGTACCGAGGATACCTCGGGATTGGTGACGACAACAGCGACGTCGGCGTGCCGCATCGCAAGCGTTGCGCCGCGCTCGATCCCGGCCGGGCTGTCGCAGATGACCCAGTCGAAGTGGTTCTTGAGCTCATTGATGACGCGCTCGACACCCTCGGGCGTCAGGTTGTCCTTGTCGCGCGTTTGCGAAGCCGGCAGCAGGAAGAGCGTTTCCAGCCGCTTGTCGCGGATCAGGGCCTGCGGCAGCCTGGCATCGCCATGGATGACGTTGACCAGATCGTAGACCACGCGCCGTTCGGCTCCCATCACCAGGTCGAGATTGCGGAGGCCGACGTCGAAATCGACGACGACAACCTTTTCGTTTCTCTGCGCCAGAGCCGCCCCCAATGCGGCAGTCGAAGTCGTCTTCCCAACTCCGCCCTTGCCTGATGTGACGACGATTACCTTGCCCATCTCGCTCTCCTGTTTTGGCCCGCTTCGGCTCAGATTAGTTTTTCTGCCATGATCGTCTCGCCATCCAGCCAGAGCTGGACGGGTTGTCCGCGAAGGCCGGGTGTGACGTCTTCCGCCATTTTGTAGATGCCATCGATCGCCAGCAGCTCGGCCTCGAGCTTGCGGCAAAAGATTCGCGCCGATGCATTGCCGATAGATCCGGCCATGGCCCGGCCGCGCAAGGTGCCGTAGATATGCACGGACCCTCCGGCGATGATTTCCGCGCCTGACGCCACCGATCCGATGACGGTGACGTCCCCCTCCGGAAAGATCACCGACTGGCCCGAACGGACCGGCTCGCGGATGATCAGCGATTGGGTCACCGGGCGAACCTCGGCGGGCGCCGGCTTGCTTTCGCTGTTTCGCCGTTCGACGACCGGGTCGGTCTCGGTCACCTCGAAATCGGCTGCCGGACGACCGCCCTTCAGCACCGGCGGCATGCCGGCCCCGACGATGGACGGACGTCCGCCCTCGATGCCCATGATGCTGACATTGCGGGCGGCAAGCTCGCCGATCAGCTCCTTGAGCTGCGCACGATCGATCGGCAGATCGGTTATATCGAGCACGACCGGCCGCCCCAGAAAGAAGCCGGCCGAACGGGCTGCAAGGTCATCGAGCCTTATCAACCACTGGTCCAGCGGCAGATCGGGCGAAAGCATGACCGCAAGAAAAGAGCGGCCCTTGATACGGATCGAGCGAGCGTCTGTTAGCACTTTGGTCATCTATGTGAATAAATCGTTGACCTTGTGTACCGTTGACATGGTTAACAGTTGGTTAACGTCCGCTGTGATTTAGGCTTGATCCGCCCCATACGGCAGCAATGCTCGCAAGCGGCGAAAGCTCTTTCGAACCAGGATCGTAGACGCACGGCGCGGCAAATATGGCTGCTGCGGCGAGAAGAAGAATAATTGGTCTCATGAGGCTCTCCAGATGCGGGGCCGGAACCGATCCGCATCATCCCGCGAACGCGGAGGCGGCCCCGCAGGTTAAATTTTGCGGTGTCGACAACGACATTGCGCGCCGCGCATTCAAGCGAGCGGCGCGCAATATCAACGCTTAAGCGATGCTCAGGCGAGCTTCAGTTCGACATTGATGTTGCCGCGGGTCGCCTTCGAATATGGGCAGGTCTGGTGTGCTTCTTCGACGAGCGTCCTTGCCAGGTCGGGTTCGATGCCGGGCATGCTGACAGTCAAGCGTGCCTGCAGGAAATAGGCACCTTCCGTAGTCCCCAGATCCACTTCTGCATCGACCGCAAGATCGGCCGGGAGCTTGATCTTCCGCTTGCCAGCGGCAAGGCCCATCGCGCCGATGAAGCATGCCGACCATCCGGCCGCGAAAAGCTGCTCGGGGTTGGTGCCGGCGTGGGCGCTGCCGGGAGGCGAAAGCTGGACATCCAGTTGGCTGTCATCGCTGCGCGCGGAGCCATCGCGGCCACCGATGGTATGGGTTTTGGCGGTGTAGAGAACCTTGTCGATCTTCGTCATGGAACACTCCTTTTGTTGCGTCGCCCGCTTTGTTGTGTCGTCTGGGGCGACGTCCGTTGACGGAGTGGTTTTTGATGGACCGACGTATCCTGCATGTTTCCGAAATCGCCGGAAATGTCACGGAACGTACACCCATATCGGCCGGACACAATTGCTTACAAAGACGCTGAAAATCTTTTGGCAGGACATCAGGCGATCGCGACTTCAGCAGCCAGTCCGCCGCCGTCGCGATTGTAGAGCCTGACGGAGCCGCCAAGCGTCTGGGCCAATTGCTGGGCTATCGCAAGGCCAAGCCCTGTGCCGCCCGTATTGCGGTTGCGCGATTGCTCCAGCCGGAAGAACGGCTGCATGGCCGATTCTATCTGGTCTGGCGGAATGCCCGGGCCGCGATCGAGGACCGTTATGACGACGTCGCCTGTATCCCTGCGTTCCACGGAAATTTCCGCTGCCCCGGCGAACTTCAGGGCATTGTCGATGAAGTTGGTGAGGATGCGGCGAAGGGCATGCGGTTTTGTCGCCACTGTTCCCTGAATCAGGCCGAGAATCTCGACCGATTTGCCGGTATCCTGATAGTCATAACAAATGCTTTCGATGAAGGAGGCGAGATCGATGCGGGAGCTCTTCTCGCCGTTGCCGTGGGCGCTGCGCGCATAGGCGATGCCATCCTGCACCAGCCGCTCGATTTCGCCGAGATCCTGCAGCAGCTTCGTTTTCTCGGGCGATTCGTCGGCGATGTCAGCGCGCAGGCGCATGCGGGTGATCGGCGTCTGCAGATCGTGGGAGATCGCCGCAAGAATCTGCACGCGCTCTTCAAGATAATGCGCGATTCGATCCCGCATCGCATTGAAGGCCTTGGCGGCATGGGCGACCTCGCTTGGCCCCCGATCGTTCAATGCCTCTCCCTTCTTATTGGGATCGAGCGCGTCGGCGGCTGCAGCGAGCTCGGCGAGCGGGCGGATCGCCAGACGAACGGCAAACCACGTACACAGCACGATGACCAGCATCTGCACCACGAAGACGTAAGGCAGCCAGGAAGCGATCGGCATGATGCCCTTCGGCGTGACGTCGATCGTCAAAGGGCTGCCGTCGCTCAAATTCAGATGCGCCTGCAGGCGTGCGATCGGGCCAGGTATCGATTCGATGTGAATCGGAAAACGGTGGCCGACGGCATCCTCGATCTTGGCGGCAATTTCTGCGCCATGACCCGAGGTATCCGGCACGCCCGGTAGCCCCGGCCCCAGCTCGAAATGGTAATTGCCGCGGCTGAGCCAATCGACGAAGCCGGCCCTCTCGTCGGCCGGCAAACGGTCAAGCACCGCGATCGACGTCGCGACATCGCTCTCCAGCGTACCGAGCATGACGGCCTTTGCCGACATGTAGCGCTCGAGATAGAGCACGCTGAAGGAAAGCCCGTAAGCGATCGCAAGTCCGACCAGCAGAATCATTGAAATGCGCGAGCGCAGGGTGCTGGGCCACGATAGGCTCCGGCCCAACAGGGCCGCCGTGCTCATGGGCGCAGCTCCGCGATCTCGACCGGAACGGAGAAGACATACCCCTCGCTGCGGACCGTCTTGATGTAGGTCGGTTCGCGCGCATCGTCGCCCAAACGCTGGCGAAGCCGGCTGACGAGCAGATCTATCGACCGATCGAACAGATCGGCATCCCGGCCCTGGGTGAGGTTCAGCAGCTGGTCGCGATTGAGCACCCGCTGCGGGTGATCGATGAAGACGCGAAGCAGGCGGTATTCGGCGCCGCTCAAGGCGATTTCCGTTCCGTCCCGATCGAGAAGGTGGCGGCCGACTGTATCGAGCCGCCAGTCGCCGAAGGCGAGCAATTGCCCGGCTTCGCTGATCTGCAGGTTGGGTGGCAGCATTCGCGTGCGCCTGAGCACGGCCTTGATGCGGGCGAGAAGCTCGCGGGCGGCGAACGGCTTGGGCAGGTAATCGTCGGCGCCCATTTCGAGCCCGAGGATCCGGTCCATCTCGTCGCTGCGCGCCGTCAGCATCAGAACAGGCGTCGCCTTATGCTTTCCCGAGCGAAGCTCACGGCAAAGCACCAAGCCATCGTCACCCGGCATCATGACATCGAGCACGATCAGATCGACCGAATTGGCCTCGAGAAAACTGCGCATCTGGCGGCCATCGGCCGCTGTCGTCGTCCTCAAGCCGTTCTTCGTCAGATAGCTCGACACCAGCTCGCGGATTTCACGGTCGTCATCGACGATCAGGATGTGGTCGATATGCTCCATTTGTCTTCTCACTCAATCACTATCGTAAGTGTCAGCCTACGAACATTCTTCGAGGCGCCGGCATATGCCAGCGCCTCCCCGCACACTATCGCCGAACTAGAAACGATCAACATCTATCACAGCCTGCGCAAACGCCTGCGGCGCTTCCTGGGGAAGATTGTGCCCAATGCCGCCGGTGATCGTGCGGTGCTCGTACTTGCCCGAGAACTTGGCCCGATAAGCTGACGGTTCCGGGTGAGGTGCGCCGTTCGCATCGCCTTCCATGGTGATGGTCGGGATCGAGATCACAGGTCCGGCGGCCAGTGTCTTTTCATAGGCATCGTACTTCGCCTCGCCTTCGACGAGGCCAAGGCGCCAGCGGTAATTATGGATGACGACCTCGACATGGTCGGGATTGTCGAAAGCCGCAGCCGACCGGTCGTAGGTCGCATCGTCGAAGGCCCATTGCGGCGAAGCGGTGCGCCAGATCAGCTTTGCGAATTCGTGCCGGTTTTCCTGGTAGCCGAGGCGGCCGCGCTCGGTGGCGAAATAGAACTGATACCACCAGGCAAGCTCGGCCTTCGGCGGCAGGGGCTTGCGGTTGATCTCCTGGCTGCCGATCAGATAGCCGCTGACCGACACCAGCGCCTTGCAACGCTCGGGCCAGAGTGCCGCCATGATGTCGGCGGTGCGAGCGCCCCAGTCATAACCGGCAACGACGACCTTTTCGATCTTCAAAGCATCGAGAAGCGCGATCATGTCGGCAGCAAGAGCAGCCTGCTGGCCGTTGCGCGGGGTCTGGCTCGAAAGGAACCTGGTGCTGCCATAGCCACGCAGATAGGGGATGATGACACGATAGCCGGCGTCGGCCAGCACCGGCGCGACATCGACGAAGCTATAGATATCGTAAGGCCAGCCATGGAGCAGCAATACGACCGGACCATTTGCCGGGCCGGCCTCGGCATAGCCGATATCGAGTACGCCCGCATCGATCTGCTTCAGCGCACCGAAGGACGTGTGAGTGCCGGCCTTGACGGCGGGTACGGCAACAGAAGCCTTCGGCTGCTGCGCGGCGGCGATGGTCGGGAGGCCGAATTCGGCGGCAGCAACGGCGACTGCGGCGACGCCAAAAAAGCGGCGGCGATTATGGTTGATTTCCTCGTACATCAGTCTCTCCTGTGGAATGGATGTTGAGGGCAAGAAAGCCGGCCGCATGTATCGCCGGTGTGTCGTTAGCCGCCCGATTTTGAATGCCCATGTAGCTTCCGGCGGCGCAGATACAGTCTGATACAATCGGCCGCCCCTGGCCGCGGGGTAATCGCTTATGAAATGAAGTCGTTGCGGCGCGACCCCTTCTCCCCAGCGGGGAGAAGGGGCTTGCTGCGCTGGCATCGTTTCGTTTGTATCGCAGTGTATCGAAGCCGAAGACATCGACGTTTCGGTACATTCTCCCCTCCAATCAGACACACTCGAGATACGTCGCCAGCCGCAGATAGCGTCACTGCTGAGCACGGCACGTCGCCGTCCGCAGCCGGTCAATCCGTTCTAAAGGAACAAAGACGATGACGCTCCTCATCATTGCCTATCTCGGTGGCGCGCTGACGATCCTCAGTCCGTGCATCCTGCCTATTCTCCCCTTCGTCTTCGCCCGTGCCGGGCAGCCCTTCGCCAAGAGCACGCTGCCGATGCTTGCGGGCATGGCGATCACCTTTGCCCTGGTCGCAACGCTTGCCGCCGTCGGCGGTAGTTGGGCCATTCGCGCCAATGAATATGGTCGCCTTGTCGCGATCTTGCTGCTTGCACTCTTCGGCCTCAGCCTGCTGTCGCCGCGCGTGTCGAGCCTGCTTTCCCGGCCGGTTGTCGACCTCGGCAACAATCTTCTGAACGCCGTAGGCAAAGGCGGCGCCACATCGAGCGTCCGGAGCTCCTTCGTGCTGGGTATTGCGACGGGGCTGCTATGGGCCCCCTGTGCCGGGCCGATCCTCGGGCTTGTGCTCACCGGAGCTGCCCTGAAGGGCGCCAACCTGCAGACGACATTCCTTCTGCTTGCCTATGGTGCCGGTGCGGCAACTTCGCTCGCCGTCGCCCTCTTCGCCGGCGGCAAGATCTTTGCCCGTATGAAGCACTCGCTCGGGATCAGCGAGCGCATCCGCCAATTGGCCGGCGCGGCCGTCCTGGCAGGGGTCGCAGCCATCGCTCTCGGCCTCGACACCGGCCTTCTCGCCCGGCTGTCCTATGCAAGCACCGGCTCGTTTGAGCAGGCCTTGCTGGAGCGGCTGCATGCGAAGTCCACAGATAGCGCGCCGACCGAGATGGCCAGCAATATCGAAGTCGGCGATGCGGCGCGACCGTTCCACAGCAATCTTCCGATTGAAGGACCGGCCCCCTCGCTCGACGGCGCCGTGACTTGGCTGAACTCGCCGCCGCTGACCACTGCTGAGCTTAGCGGCAAGGTCGTGCTCGTCGACTTCTGGACCTATTCCTGCATCAACTGCATCCGTACCATCCCCTATGTTCGTGCCTGGGCGGAAAAATATAAGGACCATGGCCTCGTCGTCATCGGCGTCCATGCTCCCGAATTCGCCTTCGAGAAGAATGTCGATAACGTCAAGAAGGCGATCGCCGACTTCAAGATCGGCTACCCGGTCGCTATCGACAACGACTATCGCATCTGGCGTGCCTTCGAGAACAACTACTGGCCTGCCCATTACCTGATCGATGCCAAGGGACAGATCCGCTACCAGCATTTTGGCGAGGGCAACTATCCCCAGACCGAGCAGGCGATCCAGGATCTTCTGCGCGAGGCAGGCAGCGACATGGCGCAGAGCGCCCCTGTCGTACCGGATGCAAAGGGTGCAGAGGCCAGCCCCGATCTCGGCGACATCCGCTCCGGCGAAACCTATGTCGGCTACAGGCAGGCGACGGGTTTCGTCTCCCCCGAGAACCTGAAGGCCGATACCGCCGCCGACTATTCGATTGCCAATCCGGGCCTCAACCAATGGGGATTGGCAGGCACATGGACAGTCGGCCCCGAGCAGGCATCGCTCGACAAGGCAGGCGGCGGCATAAGCTACCGCTTCAGCGCCCGCGATCTGCATCTCGTTCTCGGGCCGGCGGCGGACGGCAAACCGATCCGCTTCCAGGTGACCGTCGATGGAAAGGCGCCGGGTGCTGACCACGGCTCGGATATCGATGCTGCCGGAAACGGGACCGTTACAGGAACCAAACTCTACCAGCTCGTTCGCCAGTCCGGCGACGTCATGGCACGCAACTTCGAAATCCGCTTCCTCGATCCGGGGGTCCAGGCCTACGCCTTCACCTTCGGATGAACCCTCCCCAACCCCGCATCAACCTTTACCGACAGGAGTCCTACCCATGAACAACCGCTTTCTTTCCGTCGTCGCACTTGGCCTCGCCGCAAGCACCATGGCGTTTGCAGCCCAGGCTGCCGAGATCAAGAACATCGTCATCGTCCACGGCGCGCTCGCCGATGGATCCGGCTGGCGCAAGACCACCGAGATCCTCGAAAAGCACGGCTTCAACGTCTCGATCGTTCAGGAGCCCATAACTTCACTTGCCGACGACGTTGCGGCAACGAACCGCGTGCTCGATCTGCAGAACGGGCCCAGCCTGCTCGTCGGCCACAGCTATGGCGGCATGGTCATCACCGAGGCGGGGAACCGGCCCGATGTCGCGGGGCTCGTCTATGTCGCAGCATTTCAGCCTGAAAAGGGCGAGAGCCTGATCGGTCTCGCGAGCTCCAAGCCGGCGGGCAGCATGAATATCCGCGAGACGAAGGACGGCCAATATCTCTATCTCGACCCGGCAACTTTCGCTGCCGATTTCGCCGCGGACCTTCCCAAGGATGAAGCCGACTTCATGGCGAAATCGCAGGTGTTTGCCGCCAAGGCAGCCTTTACTGCAAAGGTTGATGATCCGGCCTGGCGATCGAAGAAGAGCTGGTCGATCGTGGCAAGCGACGATCGCTCCATCAATCCCGAGCTTGAGCGGGACATGGCAAAGCGGGCGGGCAGCGAGGTGACCGAAATCAAGGCGAGCCACGCCGTCTTTGCCTCCCAACCTGAGAAAGTCGCCGCCGTCATCGAAAAGGCGGCCAAGGACGCAAGCAAGTAAAGCCAAACCGGCGGCCGCCTCATGAACGGGGCCGCCGCCCGCTCTTTATACTGGATCGTATCGGCTGACTTCGATCCCTGAACCGACAGGCAGGAGCACGGAGGTTATTCCCGGCTTGGCGCGAACGGCCTCGCCATAGCGTTTTACGTCTTCGTTGCCCGGCATCAGCATGTTGTCGGCAACGATGATCGCGCCGGGATTGAGCTTGGGATAGAAAGCTTCCAGGCAGGGGACGTAGAGATCCTTCCACAAGTCGACGAGGACGAAGTCGACGCCCGAAGGCAATGCCTTGATCATCTCGACCGCGTCGCCGATCTGGAAATCGATATGTTCCGACAGGCCTGCCTTGTCAGCCATTTCCTTGGCGAACTCGGTCTTGTAGGCGTGGAATTCCATTGAGATAAGCCTTCCGCCGCTTGCGCGCGCAGCGTCGGCGAGCCAAATGCCGGAATAGCCGAAGGAGGTGCCGAGCTCCAGAATGGTAGGAGCTTTCAGGCTTTTCGCGACTATGTTGAGAAAGCGGCCGGTCTCCGGTCCAACGGCCCTCAGCCGGCGATCTTGACCGCCATCTCGCCCGCCCGGCGGCATCTCTCTCGGCTTGCTTTGCTCTTCGCGAATAAGGACGTGGTAGCTCTCGAGAACGGCTTTGATCTTCTTGTCCATGACAAACTCCTGCGTGAGTTGATTCTTCGCCAGCGGTCGCCGACGTGTTCTAACAGCGCGCCATGGTGCAGGCCGCCTCATCCAAAGCGGCAACGATCGCGTGAGCAGCAGTCGCTCGCCGCAGTCAAAACAGCTGCTTGCCGCCCGTCTACTATGGTGATGCTTGTGTCTGCGACGCTTGAGGAACTCGCGCTCATCCTCAGAGGGATCGTCGTGATGATGTTTCAGGCGATAGGGATATATTTCTATATATCCGCACTCAAGATATATCGAGATATATGTCTGAAATTTAATCTTCCAACCGCGACCCACGAGAGAGATTCCGCTCACGAATGAGATCTATCAGGACACGAAGCCTTGCCGGCATCTGGCGCCGCTGGGCGAAATAGGGGCTGTGCCCCGGATAGGGCGGGCTCCAATCCTCCAGAACGGTGATCAATTTGCCTGTCGTGACATGAGCGGCGGTGACTGCTTCGCTGATATAGGCGAGCCCCGCCAACCGCGGCGGCCGCCACCATGGTCATCAAGCTCATCGGAAATGAGCGCGATCGAGGCGGGCCGCGTCGTCATCAACGGTGCACCGCATGAACCGCTCGCACCCTTTGGCGGCTTCAAGCAATCCGGCATGGGCCGCGAATCCGGCTCATACGGCCTGGAATCGTTTCTCGAACCTCGTGCCGTCTTGAGTTGATACCGATGCGGGCGTCGCGGATGGCAACCGCGGGTCAGGTAGATCGCGTTCAGGTTCCTGTTATAATCATGCTCTAGTCGTAGGGTAATTCCAATCTAAGGGAATCTGATGCCTGCCCGATCCGCTTATTCCGTTCCGCAGCGCCTGCTCCATTGGCTTGTTGCCCTACTCGTTTTTTTCAATCTGCTGTTTCCCGACGGCATGAATGCATGGCGTCACCTGGTCCATCGTGGCCAGACGCCCTCGCCTGGCGACATCGCCAGCGCCAATATCCACGCCTATGCCGGCATCGCGGTCCTGTTGCTCGCGATCGTTCGGCTGGCTGTGCGCTTCTCCTCCGATGCTCCCGAAAAGCCGAATGGTCAGCCGGCATTCCTGCATCACATCGCGCACGTGACGCATGTGTTGCTCTATGTCCTGATCTTCGCGATGCCGGTGTCGGGGATTGCGGCTTACTATCTCGGCGTCGACACGGCAGGCTCCGTCCACGGCGGACTTATGAAAATGTTGCTTTGGATCGTCGTCGTCCTGCACATATTCGGCGCGCTCGTTCAGCACTTCTATTTCAGATCGGACGTCCTGCGGCGGATGACGATCGGCGAGAGCAATTCCAGGAAAAGTGCGTAGCGGTTTTCCGCCCGGAATTGCGTAAAAACAATAGCATAGAGCGGTCAGGCGATCCCGTGAAACGCGTAACCGCTCTGGAATCCTCGGGATGGCCGCTTATATCATGCGGCCGCCAAAATGCTTCTCGAAAGAGAACAAGTCCGTCGGCAATGCGCTTGCGCCCTGAAGCGCCAGATCGGCGAGAATCTCGCCGACAATGCTTGTAAACTTGAAGCCGTGACCGGAGCAGGCCGAGGAAACCACCACGTTCGGCTGCCCCGGCAGCGTGTCGATCAGAAAGTCTTCGCTCGGCAGCATGGTGTAGCGGCAGGTCGTCGCCCGCACCCGAAATGATGCTGCATCCGGCAGACGCTTGGCGACGAAGCCGTCAAGCAGCGCCGTATCGGTGTCGTTGACAGCCGGATTGGGCGCCTCGGGATCGATAGGTTCCCTGAAATGCGCATGGCGGCCAACCTTGACGCCATCGATGCCGATCGCCGGAAAACCGAAGAAGGAACCGTTGGCGCCCTCGTCCCGCAGAAAGCAGGGCATGCGCTGCGGCTCGGCGACGAAGCCGTCCCTGGGCTGATACCAGGCGACCACTTGGCGGATCGGCTGGGCATGGGGCCTCAGTTGCGGCACAAGTTCGGCAATCCATGCGCCGGTCGCGACGATCACCTTGCGAGCGCGATATCGTCCTGTCGTGGAAACAATCGTCACGCCTGCATCGTCAGGCTCAATGGCAACGACCCGCTCGCCGAAATGTAGCGCCGCTCCGTCTTCGGCCGCAAGCTTCAGATAGCCCATGATCGCGGCCTCGGGTCTGACATAGCCGCCCTGCGGGTCGAGCAGGCCGACTTCACCATCCTCAAGCTCGAAGGCCGGGAAACGGCGTTTCATGGCACCCTTGTCGAGCAGTTCATGAGGCAGTCCATGCATCTCGCAGGAAGCGCGCGTGCCGCTGACGATCTTGCTCTCGGGCGCTCCGATCTGCAGGACGCCGGTAACAGTCAATATTTCGGCGCGCAGCCGTGCCGCCAGCGAGCGCCAGTTTTCATAGGCGCGTTTTAGCAAGGGGACATAGGACGGATCCTCGAAGTAGCCGAGGCGGATCAGCCGGCTGTCGCCATGGGAGGAACTGAGCGCATGCGCCGGAAAATGCGCTTCTATGCCGATCGCCTTTGCGCCACGCGCAGCGGCAGACGACAATGCCGCGCTCCCCATCGCGCCAAGACCGATGACGGCGACGTCGAATTCCACGGACATTCTATGCTCCAGTTTCACTGTCAGCGGGCGGTGCGGTCTGAGCGATCAGATCCCGCAAGCTCTCCATGTCAGCATTTAGCGGCCGATCGTCGCCATAGAGAGGAACGCGCGAACGGACCACAGTGTAGAGGCGATCCGTTCCCGGCGCTCTTGTACCCTCGGAAACGAGGAAATCATGCGCCTGCGCCGCCGCCATGAGTTCGATCGCCAGGATATATTCGGCATTGTCGAGGATGGTGAGCAGCTTGCTGGCAGCAGCCGTCGGATGCGCAAGAAAATCCTCCTGCTGGCCGGAGGTGAGGCCGCCGTCGAGCGATGCGGGGGCGGCCAGCCGCCGGTTGTCGTTGCTCAGGGCCGCAGCCGTATACTGGGCGATCATGAAGCCGGAATGGCTGCCGGCATCGCTTGCGAGGAAGGGCGGCAGGCCGCTGACCAGCGGATTGACGAGGCGATCCATCCGCCGCTCGCTCATGGCGGCAATCTGCGCAATCGCGATCGCCAGACTGTCGGCCGCCTGACCGAGGGCCGGTGCGACGGCATGCGCCTCGGAGGAGACGACGGGTTGCTCCGGCGTGCCCGAAACAGCCGGATTGTCCGTAACCGAAGCCAATTCCTGATCGACGATGCGGGCGGTCTGTTCGAAGACATCCCAGGCCGCGCCATGCGCATGCGGAACGGCTCTCAAGCTCAAGGCATCCTGCGTTCGCCTCCCGAAGGCTGCGGCGACGAGACCGCTGCCGTGCAAGCGGCTGCGCAGCCTGCGGCCGACCTTGGCAATGCCCGCCGATGGGCGAAGTGCCAGCACCGCCTCGTCGAAAGCCGCGATCTGGCAGCCGGCCGCCTCCAGCGTCAATGCGGCGATCGCATCGGCCCAATCAAGCAGGCGCTCGGCTCGGCAAACGGCAAGCGCCGACAATCCCGTGGCGCAGGCCGAGCCATTGACAAGGCTCAGCCCCTCCTTGGCGCCAAGCACCAATGGGCTCAGACCGATCGCGGCAAGCGCCTGCGCTCCGGTCATCGACTTCCCCTTCACGACTGCGCGGCCTTCGCCGATCAGCACGAGGGCGGTATGGGCGTTGTGGGTCAGATAGCCGGCAGAGCCTTTGGAGGGGACCTCGGGAATGCAGTCCCGCTCGAGAAATGCTGCAAGATGGCTGACGATCTCGGGCCGCACGCCGGAATGACCATGCGCGAAATTGGCGATCTGCGCCGCGATGATGGAGCGGACCTCGCGGACCGGCAGCAGAGGTCCGACGCCGCAGGCATGGCTCATGATGATATTGCGCGAAAGCCGGCTCTGCGAGGCGCGGTCGACGACCGTGTCGGACAAGGCGCCGACGCCGGTATTGACGCCATAAGCACGCACGCCCGTCTCGACGATGCGCTCGACGATGCGGCTTGCCTGCGCGACACGCTCCCAGGCGGCCTCCGATAGGGGCAGCGGTTCGCCGCCACCGACGCGCGCGACATCACGCCAACGCAAAGACTTGTCGATGGTGACAGTCATTGTCCGGTTCCGAAATGGCCGATGAACTGACGGAAGGCCGGCGACGCGCCGCCGCCGAACATCTCGTCCGGAGCGCCGCTGCTTTCGACGAGCCCTTCTTTCATGAAGACGACGCGGTTGGAGACGTTGCGGGCAAAGCTCATCTCGTGAGTGACGACCAGCATGGTCATGCCCTCCTCGGCAAGCGCGCGCATGACGCGCAGCACTTCCCCGACGAGTTCGGGATCGAGCGCCGACGTCGGCTCGTCGAACAGCATGACCTTGGGCTTCATGGCAAGGGCGCGAGCGATCGCGGCACGCTGCTGCTGACCACCGGATAGATGCGCGGGATAGGCATGGCGCTTGTCGGCGATGCCGACTTTCTCGAGAAGCGCTTCGGCTTCGGCGATGCACTCGGCGCGCGGGCGCTTCAAGACGTGAACTGGTCCCTCGATCACGTTCTGCAGGATCGTCATGTGGGACCAGAGATTGAAGCTCTGGAAAACCATGCCAAGCTCGGAGCGGATGTGATCCACCTGCTTGTGGCTTGCCGGGCGGCTGTATCCGTTCTTGTGGATCATGCGGATCTGCTCGCCGTCCACCCAGATCTCGCCGTCGGTGGCGATCTCAAGCAGGTTGATGCAGCGAAGGAAAGTCGACTTGCCCGAGCCGGAGGCGCCGAGCAGCGAAATGACGTCGCCGTCCTGGGCATCGAGAGATATGCCACGCAAAACTTCATGGGTGCCGAAGCTCTTGCGGATGTTGCGGACTGAAAGTCGGGTGACACCTGGCATGATTTGCCTGCTCCAATGAAGTTTTTAGGCCTTCAACGCCGGCGGGATAGCTCGGTGATGGCGGGACAGCGAATATTCCAACAGGGCCATGCCCTGCAGAATGATGAAATTCAGCACCAGGTAAATGATCGCCGCGCAGAGAAAGACTTCCATCGTGCGATAGGTGTGCGAGATCAGCCGTTGCGCAACGCCTGTCACCTCCCAGACCGTGACCAGGCTGGCGAGCGCGGTCGACTTCATCATCAGGACGATTTCGGTCGAATAGGCCGGCAGCGCGTGTCGGAAGGCGATCGGCGCGATGATGCGGCGCACGAGAAGGAGGCGAGACATGCCGATCGAGCGCGCCGCCTCGATCTCCTTCGGCGAAACGGCCCGGATGCCGCCGCGAAATATCTCGGCCGTATAGCCGGCGGTGCACAGCGCGAGCGAAAGGATCGCACAGACCACGGGCTCGCGCAGAAACGGCCAGAGAAACGAATAACGGATGAAGGAAAACTGCGCCAGGCCGTAGAAAATGAGGAACATCTGGATCAGCAATGGCGAGCCGCGGAAGACGAAGATGTAGCCCTTGGCAAAACCCATCAGGATCGGATTGCCGCTCACACGCATGGCGACGATGACGAGCGCCAGAACACCGCCTGACACGATCGACAGAGAGAACAGCAGCAACGTCATCGGTACTGCCTGCAACAGGGTGATCATGGTGCTCGAGAGGAAGGTGAAATCCATGTGCCGCTCCTCAAGCCTGGCCGATGGTCGCGGCCGGCATGCTGCGATTGGCGCGTCGTTCCGCCCTGTTGAAGACGCGATCCGACAGGCTGGTCAGGATCAGGTAGAGCGCGCCGCCGACGATGAAAAACAGGAAATACTGGCGGGTGGATCCGGCAGCGACCTGGCTGGTACGCATCAGCTCGGCAAGGCCGGTAACGGAGATCAAGGCGGAATCCTTGAGGCTGAGCTGCCAGACATTGCCGAGGCCGGGGATGGCGAAACGCACGACCTGCGGGATGATGACACGGCGCAGGCGCAGGCCGCTGTGCATGCCGATCGCCGACGCCGCCTCCAGCTCACCCTTGGAAATGGCAAGATAGGCGCCGCGGAAAACCTCGGCCTGATAGGCTCCGGAAATGATGCCGACGGCAAGCGCCCCCGCTGCAAAGGAGGGCAGGCCGAGAAAACCCTCATAGCCGAGCCATTTGCCGACCGAGGTGACCGCTGAAGAGCCGCCGAAATAGATGAGATAGATGATCAGCAGTTCCGGCACGCCGCGAAAGACTGTCGTGTAGACATTGCCGAGCGTTTTCAAGAGCAGATTGCCGGAGAGCTTTGCGGACGCGACGATTGCGCCCAACACCGCCCCGATCGCCAGCGCCGTCGCCGTGACGGCAAGCGTCACCAAAGTAGCAACGAGGAGCAGAGCGCCCCACCCGTTCGAGCCGAAGCCCAGCAATTGCAAGCTTGCCATAGCGTCCATTCCCCGTCCGTGGCAGTTTCAGGCGTCAGGATATCATACGGTCTCCAGCCGCAAAGCCGGAGACCGATGGCAACGACCCGAAGGTCGTTGTGTTTATTCCGGGCTGACGTCGACCTTGAACCATTTCATCGACAGGTTCTTGATGGTGCCATCGGCAAGTGCGGACTTGATCGCTTCATTGAACTTGTCGCGCAGATCGGTGTCGGCCTGGCGGATGCCGAGACCCTCACCCTCGCCCCAGATGGAGCCGGCGACTTCCGGGCCGGTGAAAGCCAGCGTGTCGTTTGCGCTGGCGAAGGCATTGCTGAAATAGACAGCATCGTCGAAACCGAGATCGATACGGCCGTTCTGCAGATCGAGATCGCGGTCGGCGCCGGTCTTGTATTCACGGATCGTGGCGATCGAGCCGAAGTTGTCATAGACGAACTTGGCATAAACCGTTGCTGCCTGGATGCCGATGGTCTTGCCCTTGAAGGCTGCCTTCAACGCATCGATTTCTTTGACGCCGGTCTGGCCGGGCGTCATCTTGATGGTGGTGCCGGTGCCTGCAGCATTGGCAAGCGGGCTGTCCTTGGCGGTCGCGAAAGCGGCCGGCGTTGCAGCGTAAGGAACGGTGAAGCCGATGACCTGCTTGCGCTCATCGGTGATCGAGAGCGCGTCCATGATCACGTCGAACTTGCCGGCATTCAGCGCCGGGATCATGCCGTCCCAATCGGAGGCGACGAGTTTGCAGTCGATCTTGGCCCGCTCGCACAGGACCTTGGCGAGTTCCGGCTCGAAGCCGCCGAGCGATCCGTCGGCGTTCGTCATGTTCCAGGGTGCATAGGCACCTTCCAGAGTGATCGTCGCCGTCTTCCAGTCCTTGGCGACAGCCGGCGCACCGAAAGCGGCGGCGGCCATGGCGCCAGACAAGAGAATTGCACTGAATTTCATAGTGTAGAGCTCCTCTGAGGTTGAAACGGGCCTTGCGGCACTTCCTACCGATCTGCGCCGGCTTGCTCGCCTCTCCTATTTAATTTTTAGGATTGATTGCGAGGTTGTATAGGGTACCATATGAGATAATTTATGATATGCAAGTGGGAAAGTTGTTTTTGAGGCAGATTCAGTCCGTGCAAAGGGAATAGGCAATGAAACATTCCGGCGAGATGAAACGCGAACTGGCGGAAAACGACGCCGCGCCTCTCTATGCTGGGGTCAAGCAGATGATACTCGATCGCATCCATAGCGGCGAGTGGCCTCCCAAATATCGCGTTCCCTCCGAAAACGAGCTGGTCACCGAACTTGGCGTCAGCAAGATGACGGCCAATCGCGCGCTGCGCGAACTCGCCAATGAGGGCGAACTGGTCCGCATTCAGGGCGTCGGCTCCTTCGTTGCCGAACGCAAGGGCGCATCCGCCTTGTTCGAGGTGCGCAACATTGCCGAGGAGATCGCCGAGCGCGGTCATTCCCATGAGGCAACGGTGATCGTACTGGCGCAGGAGGCAGCATCACCTGAGGTTGCCGACGCATTGGGGCTGGCTATCGGATCGCCCGTTTTCCATTCGCTGATCGTTCACAGCGAGAATGGCGTGCCCGTGCAGATCGAGGACCGCCATGTCCATCCGGAGGCCGCGCCCGACTATCTGCAACAGAACTTTACGGGAATGACACCGAATGCCTATCTTTCGGACGTCGCCCCGCTCAGCGGCTCGGAACATGTGGTCGAAGCGGTCATGCCGCAGGCCTGGGAATGCAAACTGCTGACGATCCTGAAGACCGAGCCCTGCCTGACCATCAGACGTCGGACATGGTCGGCGCGCGGCGTCGTCTCCGTGGCGCGTCTCGTTTATCCCGGAAACCGATACCGATTGGAAAGTTACAACGGCAAGACTTCGGATCGTTAGTTGTATATGGAACAGCGGTGGTTCTTTGCGGCAGCGCTAGGAAACCAGGTGCGTGAACTGCACGAGCAACGCGCCCACCAGCAGGCCTGAAACCGTCGCAAGCACTTTCAGGAGCGCGCGCTCGATCCGCAAATGCCGTCCGGGCAGGACCAATGCCAGCGACTCGCTTGCCGCTGCGGTCACTATGCATAAGAGAGCAACGACGCGGCGATCCTCAGGGTAAGCCATGACGAACAGAAGTCCGAGCAGGCCAAACGGGATCACGCTGTCGATATTTGCCATTGCCATGAACGGATGCTTCGCCCCGACCGGGACGACCGTCGTAAACGCGACCAGACCAAGGACGATCCAGCCAAGAGCGTAGGCTAACAGAGTAAGTTCCATACGAAATCATAACAACAAGCAACGCGTTTTCAAGCTGCCCCGTACAGCGCGCGATGGGTCGTTGCTCAGCCTATCTGAATGTTGCCATCAACCGGGTTGCCCTTGCCGAAAAGAACCCAATAATGGATCCTGAAACCGGCTCCGTATCCACGACGTTCAGCCTCCTCCCTCATTGACAAAGCGCTCCTGCAAACGAAGATTCATGCTCGGCTCGGTGATTGTCGACGCGCTCTCGCCGCTATCTTTCAAAGACACGAGGAAATCCGATAATGCCTGACACAGAAGCCGTGAAGCAGCCAGCCACGTGGCGCATCGTAATTGCCGCCATCTTTGACTTTCTGACTGCCTTTTTTGTTTTCGGCTACATCATTGCCTCGATCTTCGGCGGGAGGACGGAGGACGGTTTTAAGCTCAACGGTCCGCCGGCCCTCCTGCTTTTCGCCCTCATCTTTGCCTATTTCATCGTGTTCAACCGATATCTGGGCGGCACGATCTGGAAGCGCATACTCCGCGCCCGGCGCCCGTAAGCCGGGCGAACGCATGCCAGGCCATCGCGATCGGCCGCGCGGGTAAAGCAAACCCTCAAAGGCTGCTGAGCAGCAGACTGGTTTCGCTGTTCGCAACGCCATCGATCATGCGCACCTCGCGCAACACCCGATCGAAATCCGACAGGCTGGTTGCCCTAATATTGGCGACGAGATCCCAATTGCCGTTCGTTGTGTGAAGCGAATAGATTTCTGGCAGACCGCGCAGCTTGCGTATGACCTGCGTCGTCGATTTTCCCACCACTTCGATCATCATGACGGCATGTACCGTCTGCTCGTCATAATCCTCCCGCACCCGAATGGTGAAGCCCAGCAGCGTGCCGGTTTCGATCAGCCGATCCAATCGGTTCTGCACCGTGCCGCGAGCGACACCCAGAACATCCGACAACTTGGAGAGCGAAGCACGACCGTCCGCGCGCAGATGAGCGATGATGCGCCGATCGAGATCATCGGGAATATATTTGGCAGGGGCCATTGCAAAATCCGGACTCTGTCATTTTCACAATAAGTGCTATACAATTTGTATAATAACATACCAGAACTGGCACAGTTTTGCGATTTCAGTCAATCGGCCCGCTTGTTACCCTATAGGGAATAATCTGATCGAGGACACCAGAATGCCCGCACTGCTTCCGTCGGAAAAAGCCTTCATCCCCTTCGTCAGCGTCGAAAACATGATGCGGCTCGTACACCATGTCGGCATCGAAACCATGCTGATCGGGCTGACCGAGGCCGTCGAGGCGGATTTTCGTCGCTGGGATCTTTTCGACAAGACGCCACGCGTGGCCTCCCATTCCCTTGACGGGGTCATCGAGCTGATGCCGACCTCGGATGGCGCTGTCTACAGCTTCAAATATGTCAACGGGCACCCGAAGAACATGGCGCAAGGGCTTCAGACCGTGACCGCCTTCGGCCTGCTGGCTGAGGTGTCGACCGGGTACCCCGTGCTGCTCACTGAAATGACGCTGCTGACCGCGCTGCGCACCGCCGCCACCTCGGCCATGGCCGCACGCCATCTCGCGCCGGCAAAGGCTCGCTGCCTGGCGCTGATCGGCAACGGCGCGCAAGCGGAATTCCAGGCGCTGGCGATGAAGGCGGTTCTCGGGATCGAAGAGGTCCGTCTCTATGACATCGATCCGAAGGCAACGGAAAAGACCATGCGCAATCTCGCTAACATGGGCTTGCGATTGGTTCCCTGCGCATCGGCGCAGGCGGCCATCGAAGGAGCCGACATCATCACGACCTGTACGGCCGACAAGCAGTTCGCCACGATCCTGACAGACAACATGGTCGGTGCCGGCGTCCACATCAACGCGATTGGCGGCGACTGCCCCGGCAAGACGGAGCTTCATCGCGACATTCTGCTGCGTGCCGACACCTTCGTCGAATATCCGCCGCAGACCCGCATCGAGGGAGAGATCCAGCAGATGGATCCCGATTATCCGGTCACGGAACTGTGGCAAGTGGTGAGCGGCCGAGCACAAGGGCGCCGAAGCGAGGCACAGATCACCCTGTTCGACAGCGTCGGCTTCGCCATCGAGGATTTCTCCGCCCTGCGCTACGTCCGCGAAAAGCTGGTGGGCACGGACTACTTCCAGAAGCTTGATATCATCGCCGATCCGGACGATCCGCGCGACCTGTTCGGCATGTTGCAGCGCGCCGGTTGAGGGAAGGCCGATGACCCATGCAGCCTATTCCGCGCAGGCGCCGTCTGCCGTCGTCATGGTCCGCCCGCATCATTTCACCGTCAACACCGAAACTGCTGCCGACAATCGCTTCCAGCTTTCGACTGATTGGAGCGACGAACTCGCATCAAGGGCTTTCGACGAGATCACGCTTGCGGCGGAGACGCTCGAAAGCCATGGGGTGACGGTCCATCTATTCGAGGATAGCGGCAGAGAGACGCCTGACTCGGTCTTTCCCAACAACTGGTTCTCCACCCATGCCGGTGGCCATATCGCGATCTACCCTATGAAGGTGCCAAGCCGGCGTCGCGAACGGCGCAGCGACGTCATCGAGATGCTGAAGCAAAACTATCGCGTCCAGGACGTCATCGATTATTCCGGGCTTGAGCCGGACGGTATCTTCCTCGAAGGGACCGGCGCTATGGTGCTCGACCATATCGATCGCGTGGCCTATGCCGCGCGTTCGGACCGGACCGACCCGATCGCGCTCGAACGCTTCTGCACGCATTTCAATTTCGAGCCGATGGTGTTCGACGCCCGTGACGGAGACGGCGTGTCGATCTATCATACCAATGTGCTGATGTGCGTAGCGACAGGTTTCGCCGTGATCGGAACCGGCATGATCACGGACGCAAGACGGCGTAACGAAGTCGTAGCACGCCTGCAGCGCTCCGGCCGCGACATTGTGCACTTGAGCAACGCGCAGATCGACAGTTTCGCAGGCAATGCCATCGAACTGCAGGGCAAGGAGAGCCGAATTCTGGCACTTTCGACGACGGCGCTGGCCGCGCTCGGCGATGACCAGCGCGCTACGATCGAAGCAGATGCCAGGATTATCGCCCTCGATATCCCCACAATCGAGCGCGCCGGAGGCTCGGTGCGATGCACCCTTGCGGGCATCCATCTCACCCCGAGAAACTGATATTTTAAAGATCGGCCGATGGGCAGCGACGGCGGCCAAATTCATGACCGCCATCGAATTCGTTGGCTACCGCTTCGGACGATTTCAGCCCTTGCTGCCTGCAACCACAAGTTCCGGCTCACGCACTCGGCCATTCAACGAAAAGGCCAGCAACGCGGACAACAGCATCAGACCCCCCACAATGAACATGGGCAACTCGTAGACGCCGGTCGCATCCTTGATGAGGCCGGTCACATAGGGTGCCGCAAACCCGGCGATGTTGCCGATCGTGTTGATGAGAGCGATGCCAGCTGCCGCAGCCGGTCCCGCCAGAAAACGCGACGGAATGGCCCAGAAGTTCGGCAGAGCCGCGAAGATCGCGCACGCCGTCAGCGTAATCATCGCGATCGTCGCCTCCGGTGACCCCATGTAGAGCGCGGCGGGGATGCTGAACGCTCCCACCAGGGCCGGGATGCCGATGTGCCACGGCCGAACGCCGCGCTTCGATGCATCGCGGCTCCAGAAGAACAGGACGACAGCCGCGGGCAGATAGGGGATCGCCGTGATCAGGCCCTTGTCGAAGACATCGA
Source organism: Rhizobium sp. 11_C7_N12_5 (assembly GCF_051811145.1). Classification (NCBI taxonomy): domain Bacteria; kingdom Pseudomonadati; phylum Pseudomonadota; class Alphaproteobacteria; order Hyphomicrobiales; family Rhizobiaceae; genus Rhizobium; species Rhizobium sp. 11_C7_N12_5. The sequence goes on along the minus strand of NZ_JBPWPY010000002.1, from coordinate 241,271 downwards.
ACTTCGTGCCGAACTTCGTCTCGAAACCACCGATGATCGTCGGCAGGAAGAAGGCCAGCGCATAGAGCCCGTAGATCAGGCCGAAATAGATGACCGACAGCAGCCATACCCGGCCGTCGGTCAGCGCCAGACCCGTCATCTTGCCATGCGCCGCGGCCTTGGCCTTTTCTTCACCGGCAAGTTCACGGTTCAGCCAATCCTTCTCTGCCTGGGTCAGCCACTTGGCATCATTCGGCCTGTCGGCAAGATAGAACCAGGTGATGATACCGATGACGACGGCAGGCACCGCGACACCGAAGAACATGACGCGCCAGCCCTCGAGGCCGAAAAGGCCATGCATCTGGATCAGCATCGCGGCAAAGGGAGCACCGATCACCGTCGTCAACGGCTGGGCAAGATAAAACAACGCTAGGATCTTGCTACGATGCCTCGCCGGCACCCACATGCTCAGAAACAGGATGGCTCCGGGGAAGAAGCCGGCTTCGGCAACGCCGAGCAGGAAACGCAGAACGTAAAGCTCCGTCGCGCTCGATACCCAGGTGAACAGCAGCGCGACGATGCCCCAGCTGACCATGATGCGGGCCAGCCACCGGCGCGCGCCATATTTGTGCAGCGCCAGATTGCTCGGGATTTCGAGCACGATATAGCCGAAGAAGAAGATACCGGCCGCAAAACCGAACTGCGCCGCCGTCAAGGCGAGATCGGTCGTCATGCCATTCGGGCCGGCAAAGGAGATCGCTGTGCGATCGAGGAAGTTGATGAAGAACATCAAGGCGATGAAGGGCACCAACCGCTTCGACACCTTGGCGATGGCCGAACGCTCGACCTGTGACATTTCCTGATTGTCGGGCTGCAATGAAGCTCCTCCCCCGTTCTAGACTTTTTCCGGCGCGACGATCCGTCTGCGTCGTCGGCAGAATGGAAACTCCTACTTCCCCTCCAGGAATTGCCTCCGACCGCATGCGCCTTCCAATAGCCTCGATCTCTAACGGGATGGACAAGTAGCGAGCAAACGATTTAATCTCTCCGTCATGTGAAGAAAAATCACATCACTGGTTAATTGGGATCCTGAAATGAGCGGCCCTCTGCCATCGTTGAATGCGCTCAAGGCGTTTGAAGCGACCGCCCGGCACCGCTCGATGACGCTCGCCGCCGACGAGCTCTGCGTGACCCATGGTGCGATCAGCCGCCACATTCGCGGCCTTGAGGAGACGCTTGGCGTCATTCTCGTCACCCGCAGGGCGCATTCAACGGAGCCGACGCCGGAAGGATCGCGGCTGGCCGAGGGACTTGCAAGCGCCTTCGGCCTGATGCAGGCAAGTGTCGAGCGCGTGCGGCCGAGCCCGCTGACGCTATCCTGTTCATCGTCGATCATGATGGGATGGATCATTCCGCGCATCGGCCAATTCCATGAGCGTCATCCGCAGATCGCTCTGCAGTTCAACATGAACTACGACCAGATCGACTTCGTCCGGGACAAGATCGGCCTTGCGATCCGCTCCAGCGTCATCGAGCCGCCGAAGGACGCAATCATCCGGGAGCTCGGTGGCGAAGCGATCGGCCCGGTCTGCTCGCCGGAATATTTGAGCCGGGCCGGCATCCATTGCCCCAAGGATATCGAGGGCGCCACGATCCTGTCGACACGGACCCGGCCGGAGGCATGGCGCGATTGGCAGGCGGCCGCAGAGAAGACGGAACTGGATCTCCCCAACCATTCGGCTTTCGACCACTTTTACCTGCTGATACAGGCTGCAGCCTGCGGGCTCGGCATTGCGGTCGTGCCACAGATGCTGGTGCTCGATCAGCTGGCCTCGGGGCGACTGGTGGCGCCGTTCGGCTTCCTGCCCGGACCGCGGCGCATGGTGCTCTGGATCGCGCCGCACATCGCAGGCCGGCCGGACGCGCTGGCACTTGAAAAATGGCTCACGGCTGAAATGCGAGCAAGGCCCGACAACTGAGGAAATCCAGCCGGAAAACGTCCATGCCGCTATCGAAAGGTGCACCCCGATAGCAGTAACTCGGTCAAAGAACTTCGGCGGCGCATGGAGGCACGTACGATCCCGGAGCGGACGCCAAAAATATTCAGAAAAATCAGTCTATGTTGCTTAAAACGCATAGAAATTAGTAAATTTTAACGCTGCACTTCGTCACAAAGAATATGCTATGAATCCCGCCCGGAGAACATGAGTGAGACGGGACGCTCCGTAGTAGAATTGTCATCGTTCAAGAGGGAGGATAGTACCCTGAATATCGTGCCCGAACTTGCAGGCAATACCGGCGAGATGGCAGCGCGTATTTTTGGCTTCGACTGGGAGAAGACCAGTCTGGGCCCAAGGTCGGCCTGGCCGCATTGCCTGGTATCCGCAGTCGATATCATGCTCCCCGCCCAAGCCGAGATCGTCATGTTCTGGGGCGAGGATTTTGTCGCGCTTTACAATGATGCCTACGCGCCGACCATAGGCGACAAGCATCCGCAGGCGCTGGGCCGCCCGGCACGCGAAAGCTGGGCTGAAATGTGGAGCGACCTCGAGCCGCTTCTGCGCGCTGTCCTCGAAGACGGCAAGACAATCGTCGCCAAGGATCGGCCCTTCTATATCGAGCGTCACGGCTATCCGGAGACGGCCTATTTCGACATCTCCTACTCGCCTGTCCGCGACAGCGACCGCAAGGTGCAAGGCGTCCTTTGCATCGTCAACGAAACGACGAAACGCGTGCGCTCCGAGGAGATATTGCGGGAGAGCGAGGAGCGGGTTAGCGCAATCATTTCCCAATCGGCGGCCGGGATTGCCCAATATGACCTCGATGGCTGCTTCTCCCTCGTCAACAGACGCTTTTGCGAGATAGTCGGTTACTCGGAAAGCGAACTTCTCGGCATGCGGATGCAGGACATCACCTATTCGGACGATCAACACGACACAGCACGGCTGTTTGAAACGATGTTGGCGACCGGCGAAAGCTTTGAGATCGAGCAACGATATGTCCGCAAGGACGGCAGCCTCGTCTGGGTGACAAACTCAGCTTCAGGTGTGCGCGATAGTTCTGCCGGCAGGATCCGGCGAGCTGTGAGCGTCGTCATCGATATCAGCGAGCGTAAGCGGGCGCAGGAGGTCGAGCGACGCCTGGCCGCCATCATCGCTTCCTCCGACGACGCGATCCTCAGCACCGATCTCAACATGGTGATCACAAGCTGGAACCTCGGTGCAGAAAGGCTCTACGGCCATTCGGCCGAAGAAGCGATCGGCGGATCGGTGATGATGGTCGTCCCCGACGATCGACGCGAAGAGGAGCCGGCGATTCTCGCGAAAATCCGCGCCGGGCAGAAAGTCGAACCGTACGAGACCAAGCGGCGATGCAAGAATGGCCGGCTCGTCGATGTGCTGCTGAGCGTCTCCCCGATCTACGATACCTATGGCCGGATTGTCGGGGCATCGAAGATCGCCCATGACATCAGCGCGAAGAAGGAGGCCGAACGCCTGCAGACGGTTCTTGTCGGCGAGCTCAATCATCGCGTCAAGAATGTGCTGGCGACGGTCATGGCCATAGCGCGCCAGACATTGGGACGCAGCGATGTCGACAGAACGTCCGTGGAGACGTTCGACGCGCGGTTGACCTCCATGGCGAGAGCCCATGACCTGCTGATCCATGGCAATTGGGAGCAAGCTGAACTGACGGCGGTCGTGCGCCAGGCTCTTTCTCCATATCCGAAGGAAAAGTTCGAAATCCACGGCCCAACGATGCAGCTTGCGCCTCGGGCCGTCGTTTCCATATCGCTTGCGCTGCATGAGCTGGCGACGAATGCCGCCAAATATGGAGCACTCTCCGTACCAGATGGCCGCGTGGCCATCGTATGGTCGCTGGAGGGTAACGGGTCCGATCGCCTCAGATTGCGCTGGCAGGAAGCGGGAGGACCGACCGTCACACCGCCCACGCGCAAAGGCTTCGGCTCCCGATTGATCGAAAGTCTTCTGGCGGCCGAGTTGAACGGCGAGGTTCAAGTTAGCTATGAACCAAGCGGACTTATCTGCGAGGTTCGCGCCGCCGCCGGCGTCAGCTGGGAGCAGGCGCGAGACTGAGGCAGTCTCTCATATCGGGTTGGTGTTGAGCCCCTCAACGCTGCCCTTTCGATCGCGTCGCAAGCACATTGCGGATCGAGAAGCTCGAATGAATTCTCAGCACCCCCGGCAAGGTCGAGAGAATATCCTTGTGGATACGCTCGAAGTCGCCGGGGTTGGCGACCTCCACGCGCAGGAGGTAATCGGATCCACCCGTCATCAGAAAGCATTCGCGGATCTCCGGGTGCTTACGCACCGCCGCCTCGAAACGGTCGAGATGATCCTCCGTCTGCCGTTCGAGCGTGATGTTGATAATGACGGCGATCGCCGTTTCGGCCTGGGAGGTATCCACGAGCGCCGTGTAGCCCCGAATTACGCCCGCCTGCTCCATCAATCTGATGCGCCGCAGACAGGCGGACGGCGAGAGCCCTACCTCGCTTGCCAGCCTTGCATTGCTGAGGCGGGCATCGAGGCGAAGCAAGCGAAGAATATTGCGATCGATCGCATCAAGCGCCGCCATGTGGATTCTTTCAAAAATTCGCGGATCGTTTCAATATCTGCCCAACTACACAATAATCAATCACTGTTCGATGAGCAATTTCACGATCATATCAATAATCTCACCTCAGGAAAACGAGGGTGAATATGGACAGCGGCATAATGGATTCCCGTGGGCCAAAACTGGCGATCGATAGCGGAGCTTGCGGTTACCTCACGATCGACCTCAAGGCCCTGCGCAGGAACTACGACAAGCTTTCCTCCATCGTCGCGCCCGCACGAGCGGCGGCTGTCGTCAAGGCCGATGCCTACGGGCTTGGCGCAAACCAGGTCTCCAAGGCACTTTATGGGCACGGCTGCCGCCATTTCTTCGTTGCCCATTTTATCGAAGCTTTGCGGCTGCGGCCGCAATTGCCGCGCGATGTATCGATCTTCGTGCTGAACGGCCTGTTGCCGGACAACGAGATCGCTTGCGCGGAAGGCGGCATTATCCCCGTCATCAATTCGCTCGATCAGCTGCGACAATGGGTCGAGGTTGCACGCTCCTTGCACCGCAAGCTTCCGGCGGTCCTCCAGTTCGACACCGGCATGTCGCGGCTCGGCATACCCATGGAGGACAGAAGCGCCGTTGCTGCCTGCCTTAAGACATGCAGCGACATCGACATTCTGTTCATCATGAGCCATCTCGCCTCCGCGGACGATGGCGACAGCGAGCAGAATGCCGACCAGCTTGCGCGGATGCGTCGCGTTGCCAAGGACTTCCCCGGCTACGATATCTCCTTTGCGAACTCCGGCGGCATCTTCCTTGGCAGCGACTTTCATGGCGTACTCGCGCGGCCGGGCATCGCCCTTTACGGTGGCGCTGCGACCGGCGGCGTGGCCAATCCGGTGGAACCCGTCGTCCGGCTTGATGTGGCCGTGGTACAGACCCGCACGGTTCCAGCAGGCGCTCGCGTCGGTTATGGCGGCGTGCATGTGACGAAGGCACAGGCCCGGCTTGCGACGATTGCCGCCGGCTATGCAGACGGTCTTCCGCGCAGCCTCAGCGATCGAGGCGCGGTCTACTATGACGGTGTACGGTTGCCGATCGTCGGCCGCGTTTCGATGGACAGCACGACAATCGATATCAGCGCCCTGCCGGAAGACGCGCTCTCCTTCGGAAGCCTGGTGGAAGTACTGGGGGATCATCAGACTTTGGAGGATCTTGCGCGGGATGCCGGCTTGATTTCCTACGAGATCCTCACCAGTCTCGGCCATCGCTTCCATCGCCAATACGTCTGACCTCCTTACCGCTCAATTCACTGGGGACATCATGAAAGTCGTCGTTCTGGGTGCCGGCATCGTCGGCGTGACATCCGCCTATCAGCTCGCCAAGGCGGGCCACGAGGTCACGGTCGTCGACCGGCAGCAGGGGCCGGCGCTGGAGACAAGCTTTGCCAATGCCGGCGAGGTCTCCTTCGGCTATTGCTCGCCCTGGGCGGCTCCCGGCATTCCCATGAAGGCGCTGAAATGGCTGTTCATGCACCATGCGCCGCTCATCCTGCGCCCGAAGGTCGATGCCGCCATGCTGTCATGGCTCGTGAAGATGCTGTCGAACTGCACCTCGGAACGCTATGCGATCAACAAGAGCCGCATGCTGCGCCTTGCCGATTATAGCCGCATCTCGTTGGCTGCGGTTCGCGAAGAGACTGGTATCGCCTATGACGAGCGCATGCAGGGCACGCTGCAGCTCTTCCGGACGCAGCAACAGCTCGATGCATCCGCCAAGGACGTCAAGGCCCTGGCCGCCGACGGCGTCCCCTATGAAGTTCTCGACCGCGACGGCTGCATCCGCGTCGAACCGGCGCTACGGCATGTCCGCGACAAGCTCGTCGGCGGTCTGCTGACGCCGAAGGACGAGACCGGCGACTGCTTCAAGTTCACCAATGCGCTCGCCGCAAAGGCGGTGGAACTCGGCGTGCGTTTCCAATACGGCACGACGATCAAAGGCCTCGACATCCAGGGCGGACAGGCACGCGGCGTCGTTACCGAAGGTGGACGCCTGGACGCCGATGCTGTTGTCGTCGCACTCGGCAGCTATTCGCCGCTGCTGCTCAAGCCGCTCGGCATCAAGCTTCCGGTCTATCCGGTCAAGGGCTACTCCCTGACCATCCCGATCACCGACGCGTCGCGCGCGCCGGAATCGACCGTGATGGACGAAACCTACAAAATCGCCATCACCCGCCTCGGCGACCGCATCCGCGTCGGCGGCATGGCTGAGATCTCCGGTTACACCAATGATCTCGGCCTTCCCCGGCGACGAACGCTCGAACATTCCGTCACCGATCTCTTCCCCGGCGGCGATGTCGCCAAGGCCTCCTTCTGGTCGGGCCTGCGGCCGATGACCCCGGACGGGACGCCGGTGATCGGACCGACGAATATCAAGGGGCTGTTCCTCAACACCGGGCACGGCACGCTCGGATGGACCATGAGCTCCGGCTCCGCGCGGGTCATCAGCGACCTCGTCAGCGGCCGCAAGCCTGATATCGACGCGACGGACCTTGCCATCAGCCGGTACGCCTGATCCAAGCCCTGTGCTGCAGTTGGTGGCTATAGCCTGATCATCCGCGCCTCACCCTCCAGCTCCTAACCTCGAATGGCAGGATATCGGGGCCGGCATCGCGTGTCTGCGGCTCTTCCATCAGCGTGATGGCTTCGCCGATCTGCCAACCCTTTGCCGCGGTGACGGTCAAGCCACCCCGACGGCCGGCCGGCTCGTAGACGCGCAGGACAAGTCCGTCCCCATCTTCAGCCGGCTTGACGGTCGAAAGCGCGACCGGAGTTCCCGTTAGATCGAGTGCGGCAAATGAGGCTTCGGCCAGGTTCGAGGCAGCCGCAACAATCAACGGCTGGTTCAGATCTTCGGCTTCCTCGCGTACACCGCCGCTATGCCACTCGCCGGTATGCGGCATGAGCGCATAGGTGAAACGCTGCTCGCCTTCATCGGCCAGGGGATCCGGATAGATAGGTCCGCGCACCAGGCTGATGCCGAGCACATTGTCGCGGGCGCTATGGCCGTATTTCGCATCGTTGAGCAGGGCGACCCCGAAGTCTGGCTCGCTCATGTCGATGAAGCGATGCGCGGCCGCCTCGAACATCGCCGCATCCCAGCTGGTGTTGGTATGCGTCGGCCTGCTGACGATGCCATAGGCGCATTCGAAGGTCGCCGTGCGCGAGCGGATCGCAACCGGGCTCAGCGACCGCAGCAGCGCGCGGCGGTCATGCCAGTCGACGCTGGTTTCAATATCGAGCCTTCGCGAATTGGCCGTCAAAACATAATGCAGCACGATGCTGGAATCGCGATAGCGATGCACGACCTTGATGGAGGCCCGATGCGGCCCTTCTTCGACAAGCTCGATGCTTTCCGGCTTGTCGAGGCGAATGCCGACCTCGGCATAGTCGGCATCGATGTCCCAGGCATCCCAGTTGCGCGGCTTGTCGACGGGGTAGACCCAGAGCTGGTTGGCCGGTTCCGCCAGCGCCTCGCGCCCGCTCGCCTTGTGAATGAGGCTTTGGACAGCACCATCGGCTCCGATGACAGCGGCAAGATGCTCGTTCTCCAGACGATCCACCGTTGCTCGCAACCCTGTTGCCGGCTTCAATGCGGCACGGTCGAACACGCGGGCTGACAGAGGCTCGATGCTGTCGGCCGTCGAAAGTATGGTGCCATCGGCAAGCACGGCGTTGAACGACCGACGATCGAGAGAGGGATTGACGACGACGAGGGCATCCGCGAGATCGCCCCTCGGCAAGAGGGACGCGATCGCGTCCATGGCTTGCCGCTGAACCGTCTTGGCATGGTCGATGACCTCGGAAAGCTCCCGCTCCGCATCCTGATAGACTTCGCGAATGCTCGATCCCGGCAGGATGTCGTGGAATTCGTTCTTCAGCGTCAGGCGCCAGTCGGCTTCCAGGCTCACCGGTGCCGCCGCCCCGGCCATATGGGCAATGGACGCCAGGGTCTCGGCCGTGATCAAGGCTCGTTCGGCCCGGCGATGCAGCCGTTTCACCCCGCTCTGGCTCGTCAGCGTGGCGCGATGCAGCTCGAGATACATTTCGCCGGACCAGGTGGGAAGGCGCTTTTCGCTGGCGGTCAAATGGGCGCTGGTAAAGAAATCCCCGACCTTGCCCCAACGCGCCTTCGGGATCGCCGGGAATGCGCGTAATTGCTCCTCACGCTCGACCATCTCCGGCGTCACGCCACCGCCACCATCGCCATAGCCGACCGCCAGCAGCGACGTGTCATGCAGCGTCTTGGCGCGAAAATTCTTCCAGGTCGGCAGGAAACAATCCGCCTGCACGAAGCCGTTATAGCCCTCCATCGGATTGTTGAAGACGTGGCTCAGGACACGGCTGCCATCCAGGCCTTCCCACCAGAAGAGATCATAGGGGAACCTGTTGGTTTCACTCCAATTGACCTTGATGGTGAAGAAGCTTTCGATGCCGCCCTGGCGCAGCAATTGCGGGAGAGCGCCGGAAAAGCCGAAGCAATCCGGCAGCCAGCATATTGTGTGGCGCACGCCGAAGGTCTTCTCGAAATAACGCTGGCCGTAGAGGATTTGGCGCACCAGGCTCTCGCCCGTCGGCATGTTCGTGTCGGGCTCGACCCACATGCCGCCGATCACCTCCCAGGAACCGTCGGCAACCCTCTCCTTGATCCGGGCAAACAAGTCCGGATCGTCGGCTTCGATCTGGGCATAGTATTGCGCGGTCGATTGGTTGAAGCGGAAATCGGGCGAACGCTCCATCAGTGACAGGGCCGTGTGGAAGGTGCGACGCATCTTGCGGCGCGTCTCGTCATAGGGCCAGAGCCAGGCGAGATCGATATGGGCATGGCCGGTCAGCAGCAACTCACCGTTTTGCGGGTAGCGCTGCTGCAGGGTGCGAAGGCGAGCGAGCAATTGCTCATGGGCTTCCGCCACGCTTTCCCGCTCACGGTCGGAAAGGGCTGCCGGGTTCTGGACGAGCTCCGGCAATTCCCAGATTTTCCGTTGCCACTCGGCATTGGCCGTGCGCGAGATATAGGGCTCGGTCGCAGACGGCCAATCGAGGCTGCGGAGCGCCGCTTCGGCTGCATCCAAAATGTGCGGCACAGCCTCGTGTTCGCCGAGCGCACCGACCGCTTCAGCGATCTGTCGCAGCAGAAGATGCAACCGGTGCACCGGCATATCCAGCCAGGCGAGCTGCGCACGGTTCAGTTTCGGTTGCCGGTTCGGCTCGCCAAAGGGGAAGCGGGCAACGCTATCGGTTGAAATCGCGAGATTGCGGCCCTTCAGCGGAAACTCCTGGTGGTAGGGATCAAGGCCGAAGCGTTCTTCCTGTCCCTCCCCGAAGCCCAGCGTGATCAGGCTCTCCCCGCCGAGATCGAGCTGCAGGCGCGTTTCGTCCAACGGCCAGCCGGCGGGCGCGCTCGCCCGTGCCGCGAAATGCACCACCCCCTTGCGATGCGGCCAGGCCTGGCCGATCGCAATCCTTTCGCCGTCGAAGCTCCAGTTCTCGATGGCGAGCGTAGCGCGTTCGCGCCAATGGCTGAGCTCTGCCGTACGTACCTTGAGGCGGTCCAAACGCTGGGCGGTCGTAAGATGCATGGCATGTCCTACATGGTTTGATGTCGACGCGGACCGGATGATGTGCGGCCGTGGTTTCGAATATGTGGCGCAGTTCAACGAAAAATAGGGTGATGGCGGCAGGGGTTAGCCCCCAAACGCTCGATCAGGCCGTCAAGGCAACGAGACGCGAGGCCGGCATGGGTTCTTCAGCCCCTCGCGATTGGAAACGATGATATCGCCAGCCATATATCCTCCCAGGCCGACTTCGATTTCAGCGCGCATTCAACACCCTCCTCCGGCATGAAACTAGTGTAACTTAAGATGAAGGTGCGTCGGATGGCCAGCGCCAAAAGACAAAAATCCACCGCATGCGACGAAATTGCCGCAGCCAGGAAGTAAAAACGTAAACGAGACACGACCAGGCTGTCACGATTTCGGCCGGCGACCGGGCTTCCCCGATCATCCGGCCGGCCAATTATGCCGCCATAACGAGAATGGCGCATTTTCCATGGAGAGCGGCAAGGCAGGATGCCCTGCCGTCCAGCGTCAATGCCTCGGTATTCGCGGCAGGAAGATCGTGAATAGGCCAAGCAGCGGCAGATAGGAGCAAAGCGTGTAGACGAAGGGGATGCCATGCGTATCGGCAAAATCACCCAGGGCCGCCGCGCCAAGTCCGCCCGCTCCAAAGGCGAAGCCGAAGAAGATGCCGCCGATCAGCCCGACGCGGCCGGGGATCAGCTCCTGAGCGAAGACGACGATCGCAGGGAAGGCCGAGGCCAGCACCAGGCCGATGATGACGGTCAAGACACAGGTCCAGAACAGGTTTGCGTATGGCATCATCAGCGCGAAGGGAATGACGCCAAGGATCGAGAACCAGATCACGAAGCGCGCGCCGAAACGATCGCCGACCGGGCCACCCATGATCGTTCCGGCAGCAACCGAGCCCAGGAACAGGAACAGCATCAGCTGCGCATCACGAACATCGAGATGGAACTTGTCGATGACATAGAAGGTGAAATAGCTCGATATGCTCGCCATATAGACGTTCTTCGTCGCCGTCAGCAGGATCAGGATCGCAAGCGCCCACATCGCCTTGTTGCGCGCGATCGGCAAGGTGCGGCTGGGTGCTGGACGTGCGGCGTGCTGGCGGCGGTGATTGACATACCAGGTGCCGACCCAGCTGAGCACGATGAAGCCGATGACGGCCAGCACCGAAAGCCAGGCGACGCTCTTCTGGCCATGCTGAAGGACGAAGAAGGCGGCAATCAGCGGGCCGATCGCCGAACCGGCATTGCCGCCGAGCTGGAACAGCGACTGGGCCAGACCATGACGGCCGCCGGAGGCCAGACGCGCCACCCGCGAGGCTTCCGGATGGAAGACGGCCGAACCGAAGCCGATGAGGCTGGCGGCAACCAGCAGCATGCCGAAGCTTCCGGCATAGCCGAGCAGCAAAAGGCCCGAAAATGTGCTGACCATTCCGACGGGCAGCGAATAGGGCATCGGCCATTTATCCGTGACGATGCCGACCACCGGCTGCAGCAGCGACGCGGTGATCTGGAACATCATCGTCAACAGCCCGATCTGAACGAAATCGAGCGCGTAGTTTTCTCGGAACATCGGATAAAGCGATGTCAGCAGCGATTGCATGATGTCGTTCAACAGGTGGCAGGTGCTGACCGCCACCACAATCGAGATCGTCGTCTTTTCAAATCGGGCTTGCGCACCCGAAAATGCCGCAACCATTGGGATTCCTTCCTGCGCCGGCGACTCCTTGCCGACCATATTGTTTGATCCGCCTTTTACACGGCTTGCGGGTGACCTTCTTTCGTGTTTTGGTCCAATAGTTTCTCGATTGGGCCAAAATGGAAAAACTCTCAAAACAATTGCTGGCAACGCTCGACAACAGCCACGTGCAACATCTGCGGTGGATAGAAGACGCGAACGCCGACGTCGTCGTCCATAGTTCGGAACCACCGCAGGGCTATACCGTGCCGTGGCATCATCATCGCCGCACGCAATTGCTCTGCGTCTTTGCCGGCGTTGCGCTGATCGTCACGGCCCGAGGACGATGGATGGTGCCGCCCGGCCATGCTCTGTTCATCCCCGCCGGTCTGGAACATTCGATCGAGATCCAGAGCGATGTCAGCATGAAGTCCGTTTACGTGACGCCACGTGGCGAAATCCCGACGGATGAGGTGCCGCGCGTGGTGGAGGTGACGGATCTCGCCCGCAGCCTGTTGCTCGAAGCCATCCGGCTCAGGGAAGCGCCGGTCGGCCACCGCAAGGCCGAGCTGGTTCTGTCGCTGCTCGTCGAGGAAATCGCGACACTGCCGGAGCGGCCGCTAGGCCTCCCCTTCCCGTCCGAACGGCGGCTGACCGCGCTCTGCCGTGACTATCTCGCAAACCCGACACCGAACGCCAGATTGGACGACTGGGCCGAAAAGCTGGCGATGAGCCGCCGGACATTCACAAGACAGTTCCGCAAGGAGACCGGCATCAGCTTTACGACCTGGCGTCAGCAGGCGAGCGTCTTCGCGTGCCTGCCACAACTCGCCGAGGGCCAGCCCGTCACCAATGTCGCGCTTGAAGCCGGATATGAGAGCGTGGCCGCCTTTACCACCATGTTCCGGCGCATGCTCGGCACTTCGCCGCGCACCTATATGGTCAACCGCTGAACCTTCGCGCCTACGACAGACAGGGCGATCGACTTGGGTGACCTCCCCCTTGAAATCATCGGGCGCTTCCGGCAAACAGCGCTGAGAGCGAGGACAAGCATATGCGGCATATCCATATCGTCGGCATCGGCACGGGAAATCCCGAGCATCTGACCGTGCAGGCGATCAACGCGCTGAATGCGGCCAATGTGATCCTCGTTCCCAGCAAGGGTGCCGCCAAGACGGAGCTCGCCGATGTGCGCAGGGATATCTGCCAGCGTTACATCACCAACAAGACGATCCGCTTTGTCGACTATGACGTGCCATCGCGCCAGATTGCCGATCGCAGCTATGTGCAAAGCGTCGATGACTGGCACGAGGAGATTTCGGCGACCTATGAGCGGCTGTTTCTCGAGCATCTGGCGGAAGACGAAAGCGCGGCCTTCCTGGTCTGGGGCGATCCCGGCCTCTACGACAGCACGCTGCGCATCATTGAACGCGTCACGGCGCGCGGCAAGGTCCCACTCGACTACAGCATTATTCCCGGCATCACCAGCATCCAGGCGCTGACTGCGAGCCACCGTATTCCCCTCAACCTCGTCGGCAAGCCGGTGCAGATCACCACGGGCCGGCGGCTGGCCGAGAGCTTTCCCGGCATCGCCGAAACAGCCGTCGTCATGCTCGACGGCGAACAGGCCTTCAGCAAAATCGTCGATCCCGACGCCTATATCTATTGGGGAGCCTATCTCGGCACGAAGGACGAGATTATCATCGCCGGCAGGCTCGCCGACGTATCGGAGCGCATTCTCGCGACGCGCGCGCAAGCCCGTGCCGAGCACGGGTGGATCATGGACATCTATCTCTTGCGCAAGGGGCAGGATTTCGACGACCGCGCATAAGCACCGTCCGGGCCAAATCGTTTGCTCGCAGAAGGGGATTGTGCGAGGAAATGTCCCCTTATGTAAAGGCAGTTTCATGGTTGTGACAGACGGACAAAGAATGGAAGGGCAAGCGTGCTTCTCGCAAGAGAACATCGATCGGCTTGTCGGTGCATCGCCCCTGCCCTCCATGGTCCGTGGTGCCTGCCCATCGCTGAGCACGCCGATGCAGACGGGCGACGGCCTGCTCGTGCGGCTGCGCCCGACAACGCCTGGATTGACCGTTGCGCAAGTTCGCGCGCTGGCCGAAGCCGCCGAGATGCATGGCAACGGATTGATCGAGATCACGGCGCGCGGCAATTTTCAACTGCGCGGCATGCGCCCGCAGAGCGTGGACGGGCTCGCTGCCGATATCGACCGCGCCGGCATCATTCCGGAGAGCGGCGTTACCATAGAGGTCCCGCCGCTCAATGGGCTTGATTCTCTCGAGATCGCTGACGCCCGCGATATCGCCACCCGCCTGCGAAAGGTGATCGATGCGCTTGCACCAGCGCCGCTGCTGGCGGCCAAACTCGCCATCATCATCGATGGCGGCGGACGACTGACACTGGACGGGCTTTCGGCCGATATTCGACTGCGCGCAGGAATGTCCGCCGATGACGCGCACCTTTGGACCCTTTCGATAGCGGGCACCGCCGCAACGGCAAAGCCGATTGCGGCGGCACTCTCGGACGAACAGGCGATCGCAGCCGTGATCGCGCTGTTGCAAACCCTTGGAGACGTCGGCCCTCGCGCTCGTGGCCGTGACCTTGATGCCGAGGTCCTGCGTGAGCAATTTCAATTCGATGAAGCCAAGATGGGCGACGCGCGCGGTCCATCTGTCTCCCCCGTCGGCGTCATCCAGCTCGATGAGACGCGCAATGCGCTCGGGCTGCGCCCATCCTTCGGCCAGATCCATGCAGCAGATCTTCGCCGCTTTCTTGCCGTCGCAGAGATGGCAGGCGTCAGCGAAATCCGCACCGCATGGGATCATACGCTGCTGTTGCTGGGGCTTACGCCGAGTGCGATGGAACATGTGCGCACGGTGGCGGCCAGCTGCGGTTTTAGAACCCGCGCCGACGACCCGGCAAATTACGCCATTCCCTGCTCTGGGGCAGGTGCTTGCGCATCCGCCCATTATGCCACCCGGCAAGCGGCAACGGATCTCGTTGATATCGCCCCCGAACTGCTCGACGGTTCGCTCAAGGTGCATTTGTCAGGCTGCGGAAAGGGCTGCGCCCATCCGGGCCAGACGACGCTTGTGATCGTTGGAGCTGCAACAGGCTATGGGATTGTCGTAAATGGGTCAGCATCGAGCGAGCCCGTGGCTTACATCGGTAAGGAAAAGCTAAAATCAGGACTGGCCGAGCTCGGCAGGCTGGTGCGGAACAACAAAGCTGCTGGCGAATCGGCGCAGCAGTGTCTTAAACGGCTCGGCCGGGACGCAATCGCGACGGCTTTACGACAGGAATAGAAATGCCTGACTATGACTATATCCGCGAAGGGGATGCGATTTACGAACGCTCCTTCGCGATCATCCGCAGCGAAGCCGATCTCTCGCGCTTTTCCGAGGCGGAGGCCGATGTCGCCATCCGCATGATCCATGCCTGCGGACAAGTGGAAGCAGCGCGGCATTTTCTGTTTTCGCCTGATTTCGTTATTGCAGCACGCAAGGCGCTGTCTGACGGCGCACCGATTTTCTGCGATGCCGAAATGGTCGCCCGTGGCGTTACTCGCGCCCGCCTGCCGGCTGCCAATGAGGTGATCTGCACGCTGCAGGATCCGCGCACGGCAGACATCGCAAAGTCGATCGGCAACACACGCTCGGCTGCCGCCATGCATCTTTGGACAGAGCGCCTCGCCGGCGCCGTCGTTGCCATCGGCAATGCGCCGACTGCCCTTTTCCATCTGCTGGAGATGCTGCGCGACGGCGCTCCGAAGCCCGCCGCCATCATCGGCATGCCCGTCGGCTTCGTCGGGGCAGCCGAATCGAAAGATGCCCTTTCGGAACATTCCTACGGCGTTCCCTTCGCCATCGTGCGGGGCCGGCTCGGTGGCAGCGCCATGACGGCAGCCGCTCTCAACGCCCTAGCGAGGCCAGGCCTATGAGCGCGCCTTCGAGCGGCCAGTTGATCGGCGTCGGCACTGGCCCGGGCGATCCGGAACTGTTGACCGTCAAGGCCGTCAGGGCCTTGGAGCGCGCCGACGTCGTCGCCTATTTCGCCAAGCAGGGCAGAGGCGGCAACGGAAAGGCCATCGTCGGCGAACTGCTGAAAGCGGATGTAACGCTGCTGCCGCTCTACTATCCGGTCACGACAGAGATCGATAAGGACACACCGGAATATGGCAGGCAGATCACCGCCTTCTACGACGCTTCGGCCGAGATGGTGGCGTCACATCTGCAGGAAGGAAAGACCGTTGCCGTCCTCAGCGAAGGCGATCCGCTCTTTTACGGCTCCTACATGCATCTGCATGTCCGCCTTGCCGATCGCTTCCCGACCGAGGTCATCCCCGGCGTGACCGCCATGTCCGGCTGCTGGTCGCTCGCCGGCCTGCCGATGGTGCAGGGAGACGACGTTCTCTCCGTTTTGCCGGGAACGATGAAGGAGACCGAACTGGTCCGACGCCTCGGTGACACCCAGGCAGCCGTGATCATGAAGGTCGGCCGCAACCTGCCGAAGATCCGCCGCGCCCTTGAAGCCACCGGACGCCTGGAGGAAGCCATCTATGTCGAACGCGGCACGATGACGAACGGGGCGATGACGCCGCTCGCAAGCCGCGACGACGCCGAAGCTCCCTATTTCTCGCTGGTGCTGGTTCCGGGTTGGGAAAGCAGGCCATGAGTGGGCGCCTTTATGTCATCGGCACCGGCCCCGGCAATCCCGCGCAGACGACGCCGGAGGCGCTGGCCGCAGTCGCGGACGCCACCGAATTCTTCGGCTACGGCCCCTATCTCGATCGCCTGACGCTGCGCGCCGGCCAGATCCGCCATGCCTCGGACAACCGCGAGGAGCTGGACCGCGCCAAGGCGGCGCTGCAGCGGGCGGCGACCGGAGCCAATGTCTGCGTCGTCTCGGGCGGCGACCCCGGCGTCTTTGCCATGGCGGCGGCAGTCTGCGAAGCGATCGATCATGGGCCGGAGGAGTGGTGTGCCATCGATCTCGTCGTCGTGCCGGGAATTACCGCCATGCTCGCCGTTGCCGCACGCATCGGCGCCCCGCTCGGCCATGATTTCTGCGCGATTTCGCTGTCGGACAACCTGAAGCCCTGGCCCATTATCGAAATCCGGCTTCGTGCGGTCGCAGAAGCCGGGTTCGTCATCGCGCTCTATAATCCGATCAGCAAGGCACGGCCGTGGCAGCTCGGCGCAGCCTTCGAAATCCTGCGCGCCATACTGCCTGCTGATACGCCGGTTATTTTCGGACGTGCCGCCGGCCGGCCTGACGAGCGCATGGCGGTGGCGCGGCTTGCCGATGCCGAGGCATCTCAGGCCGATATGGCGACCTGCGTCATCATCGGATCGGCCGAGACGCGCGTCATTGCCCGCAAAGGACGCGCGGATCTGGTCTATACGCCGCGTTTCATCAGGGAAGATGCGAAATGATCGACCCGATTGAGCCCAGCTTCGAGTGTTTCAACGGCCCGCAGGCCGGTTGCCTCGGCGCGTTGGATCATGATCACCTTGATGCCGAGCTGCCGCGCCGCCTCAATCTTCGCATAGGTCGCCGCGCCGCCACTGTTCTTGGCGATGATCACCTCGATGCCATGCCTGCGCAGCATCTCCAGCTCGCCCTCCAGGCGAAACGGCCCCCTGCTATGGATGTAGCAGACATTGGGCGCCGTCAGCGGCGGCTCAACGGGATCGACGCTACGGACCCAATAGTGGTGTTGAGGAGCAGTATCGGCATAGTGAGCCTCCTGCCGTCCGGTCGCCAGGAACACCCGCAACGAGGTCGCACCAAGTGCCGCGATGGCTTGCGGGACACTCTGCACGGAAACCCAGTCATCTCCTTCGACAGGCGTCCATGCCGGCCGGCGCAGGGCAAAGGCTGGAACACCGCTCTGAGCCGCCGCTTGTGCGGCATTGGCCGAGATGCGGGCCGCGAAAGGATGGGTCGCGTCGATCATCAGATCGATGGCTTCGTCACGCAGATAGCGGGCAAGACCCTCTGCGCCGCCGAAGCCGCCGCTGCGCACTGGAACCGGCTGTGGAGCCGGATCCGCGGTTCGGCCGGCGAGCGACAGGACGACATCGAGATCGGCGCGGGAGGCGAGTGCCGCCGCGAGCGAGCGGGCCTCGGTCGTGCCGCCCAGGATCAGAATGCGGGTCTTGCCCATGGCTGAGACACCTTCAATTCAACGCTGGCTCACTCTTATCGGCATCGGCGAGGACGGTCCAGCCGGCCTTGGCGACAAAGCCAAGCGTCTGATTGCTTCCGCACCGGTCGTCTTCGGCGGTGCGCGCCATATCGAATTGATGCAGCCGCTGATCACAGGCGAGGCGCATACGTGGCTGAGCCCCTTCGAGAAGTCGGTGGAAGCGGTGCTCGCACGCCGCGGCATGCCGACCGTCGTTCTCGCCTCGGGTGATCCCTTCTTCTATGGCGTCGGCGCCACGCTCTCGCGGCATATTCCCGCCTCTGAAATGAGCGTCATTCCGGCACCCTCGTCTTTCAGCCTTGCCGCTTCGCGCCTCGGCTGGCCCTTGCAGGATGTCACCGTTCTTTCGCTGCACGGACGCCCGATCGACCTCATCCGTCCGCATCTGCACCCGGGTCGCAGGATCCTGGCGCTGACATCGGATGGCAAAGGCCCGGTCGATCTGGCTGCCCTGTTGCTTGCGGTGGGGTTTGGTCAGTCAACGCTAACGGTTCTCGAGGCGCTCGGCGGCCCGCATGAGAAGGTCTCGCAGCAAAAAGCCGCCGACTTTGCTCCTGTCGATATCAACGATCTCAATATCTGCGGCATCGAGGTCAAGGCCGACGCGAACGCCCGCATCCTGCCGGTAAGCGCCGGTCTCGCAGATGAGCTTTTCGAACATGACGGCCAGATCACCAAGCGGGAAATCCGCGCG
The DNA here is from genome assembly GCF_051811145.1 of Rhizobium sp. 11_C7_N12_5. Classification (NCBI taxonomy): domain Bacteria; kingdom Pseudomonadati; phylum Pseudomonadota; class Alphaproteobacteria; order Hyphomicrobiales; family Rhizobiaceae; genus Rhizobium; species Rhizobium sp. 11_C7_N12_5. The sequence continues at coordinate 222,488 of NZ_JBPWPY010000002.1, read as the reverse complement.
ATGACCCTATCGGCGCTGACGCCACGGCGCGGCGAACTGCTGTGGGACATCGGCGCGGGCTCCGGCTCGATCGGCATCGAATGGATGCTTGCCGATCCCTCGCTGCGCGCCATCGCGATCGAGGCCTCGGGCGAGCGTGTCGCTCGCATCCGCCGCAATGCCGAGGCTTTCGGCGTACCGGGTCTGACCATTATCGAGGGAGAGGCGCCGGGTGCCCTTGCGGGATTGCCGACACCGGATGCCATTTTCATCGGCGGTGGCGGCAGCGATGCGGGCGTGCTCGATGCTGCCATCAGCCAGTTGAGACGCGGTGCACGGCTGGTCGCCAATGCAGTCACGACCGAAATGGAAGCCGTCCTGCTTGCCGAGCATGCACGGCGCGGCGGCTCCCTGACCCGCATCGATATCGCCCGTGCAGCGCCCGTCGGCGGCATGACCGGCTGGCGGCCGGCCATGCCGGTGACGCAATGGTGCTGGATCAAGCCATGAATAGAGACGAGGTAGAGCAATGACGGTGCATTTCATTGGCGCAGGCCCAGGTGCTGCGGACCTGATCACGGTGCGCGGCCGCGATCTGATCGGCAAATGCCCGGTCTGCCTCTATGCCGGCTCGATCGTTTCGCCGGAATTGCTGCAATATTGCCCGCCCGGCGCACGTATCGTCGACACGGCACCGCTGTCGCTCGACGAGATCGAGGCCGAATATCTGAAAGCTGCCGCCGCCGGTGAGGATGTCGCCCGCCTGCATTCCGGCGACCTTTCCGTCTGGAGCGCTGTCGCCGAACAGATCCGCCGGCTTGAGCAGCACGGCATCGACTATACGCTGACCCCCGGTGTTCCGGCTTTCGCAGCCGCTGCCTCCGCGCTCGGACGCGAGTTGACCATCCCGGCCGTTGCGCAGAGCCTCGTTCTCACCCGTGTTTCCGGTCGTGCCTCGCCGATGCCGAACAATGAGACTCTGGAAAGATTCGGCGCCACCGGCGCGACGCTCGCCATCCATCTGGCGATCCATGCGCTCGCAAAAGTCGTCGAGGATCTGACGCCGCTTTACGGTGCCGATTGCCCAGTTGCGATCGTCGTCAAGGCCTCCTGGCCGGACGAGCGGATCGTTCGCGGCACGCTCGCCACGATCGAGGCGCAGGTGGCGGCAGAGCCGATCGAACGGACCGCGCTCATTTTTGTCGGCCCATCGCTTGGCGCCAGCGATTTTCGCGAGAGCTCGCTCTACGACCCGACCTACCAGCGCCGCTTCCGTGGTCGGCAATAGAGCGCTTCCCTCGCTCCGTTAAGACCGAAGCGCTCGAGAGCGCCGGGACACCGTTGCAATCTCCGCCGAAATTTCCTCTAGTCGATCCCAGGCGAACGAGGATCAAGAGATGCAGCGTATTACCATCACGATCGATGACGATCTTCTCGAGACAATCGACAAGATCAGCACGCAGCGGGGCTATGCCAGCCGTTCGGAAACACTGCGCGACCTCGTTCGCGACGCCGTCACGCGCGCGCAGCCGACCATCGATGGCGAGGCAAAATGTTATGCAGCACTTACCTATGTCTATGAGCACGAAACCCGCGACCTGTCACGCCGCCTGACGACGACGCAGCACAACCACCATGATCTTTCGGTTTCGACGCTTCATGTCCATATCGACGGACATGATTGCCTTGAGGTCTCCGTGCTGAAAGGCAAGGTCGACGAGATAAAGACCTTTGCCGACAGCGTGATCACCCAACGCGGCGTCCGCTTCGGAAACCTGCATCTCATCCCTTCAGAACATGGCACGCATCACCCCGAGGGGCATTCGCATGACTGAGCGACCAGGCCAGTTGCCCGCGGACAACTGCGGCCGTCAGAGCTGACCCGTGATATAGGCCATGCTTTCCTTGATCGCCGCCACCGGATCCTTCAGGGCGTGCACCTCCGGAGCAAAGGCTTCGAAGGAGGCAGGACCGGCATAGCCGGCTGACAGCAGCGCCCGCAATTGCCCGACATTGTCGAGACGGTCACTGGCATCGACGAGAACCCGATGCGGATCGCGCATGTCGGCAACCGATACAGCGGGATCGCTGACGCCGGAAATATGGACCAATCCGGTCAATTCAGGGAAAATCGCTGGCTCTCCTGCCAGATGATGGTGGAAGGTGTCGTGAACCAGGCAGAAGGTCGCCTTTGCACCCAGCTCCTCTATCGCGTCAGCCGCTTCGCTCTTCAGGCGCAAGGAGCAAATCTCGAAGCCAAGCGGTTCGACGAGGCCGACAATGCCGGCGGCTTCCAGCATCGGCTTCAAGGCCGACAATGCCTTGCGGAGATTGGCGCGGCGCGCCTCCGGCTCGCGACCGCTGCCGTCATTGACGGGAACCAGCACCAATGCCCTGGCGCCGCAATCGCGCGCATAGCCGATCAGTTCAGCCGCTTCCCGCGCCCGCTCCTCAGTCCATTCGTTGAACCGCTGCAACGCGTTGATTGAGATGATGGCAAGCCCGTGGCGCGCCGCAAGCTCTCTCACGGTCGCTGCCGGCGTGCCATCCAGGATCGCGTTTCCAGCCAAGTCATTGCGGATCTCGACGCTTTCGATGCCGAGCTGCTTTGCCGCGGCAAAGAACGATTCCAGGCCGAGCGACGGCGCGCACATATGATTGAGCGCAAAACGAATGGAACTCATGGTGGGCACTCCTCCTCAAGGCGACCGGCTGTAAAAGACGTCCCAATCCGCCGCGCCTGCCAGCGAATGACTAGCGAGATTCATGCCAGCGATCTATCGGCCTTCGCCATCATTCCTGATAGAATTATCAGCGCAATGATGGAATTCCATCATTCGCGCTAGATGTTTTCCGAGACGAAGATTTCGAAGGGCAGAAAGCTTTGTCCAGGCACAGCCGTCTCGTCGCTTTCAACGGATTTGATCATCAGGCTCATCAACTCCTTGCAGAGCGCGGGCAGTGGCGTGCCGATCGCCATGGCGACGACATCGTCGGCGAGTGCTGCCTTGGAATCCGGCGTCAGTTCGTTGACGACGACGATCAGCTTGCCAGATAATCGCTCCTCGCGGATCGCTGAAATGGCGCCCTCCATACCGCCGCCGCAGACATAAAAGCCAATGAGATCAGGGTGCTTCTGGAGAAGATCGAGCGTCGCCTCATGGGTAATTTCAGGCGTATCCAGATTGATCAGCGTATCAAGCACCTCGAACTCGGGCGCATTTTCGCGGAAATAGCTTCGAAAGCCGATCTCGCGCAGTTCATGACCATGAAAGCGATGGCTGCCGACGAAGCAGGCGACCTTGCCTGGACGACGGGCCGAGCGGGCGATGACCCAGGCGGCGGTACGCCCGACCTTGCGATTGTCGACGCCGATATAGCCTTGACGGACGCCGGTCGAGAAATCGGAAAGCAGGGAAAAGACCGGAATACCCCTTTCCTTCAGCTCTTCGATCGCAGCCGTCACGGCCGGATAATCGGGCGCAACCAGCGCAATTGCCTGGCTGCGCGCGGCCATCGCCTTCAATTTCTCGACGATCGCCGTCGGCGTCGAGGCGGCGACGAAATCGACCTGGGCGTTTATGCGCGCCGTGGTGACCGCCTGTGCCGCGACGACGATTTCCTTGGCGAAGGTCTGATAGAAGGATTGAACCGGCTTCTGCAAGACGAAGCCCAAACGATACTGCGGCAGATCCTCAAAGACGCGCTGACGCAGCAGGCCGATGGCGTGATAGCCGATCTCCTGCGCTGCTTCAAAGACCCGTCTTGCCGTTTCCTCTCGAACGCGATGACGTCCGTTCAGCACGCGATCGATCGTGGCGACACTGACGCCTGATGCCTTGGCGAGATCTGAAATGGTCGGGCGACGCATGGTTGCTCCTGAGATATGCCATCATTTATGACATCAGAATTTGATATGTTTTGATAGATTCCATCATTCCGGCATTGAGGCAAGCGAAAAGTCGATCTATCGTTTTCGGCATGAGGGCGGCGCGCTGTTGCGTGCCGCGGGAGATAGCGATGACCGAGACAAAGAAACGGGACTACAGCCTGCTTGGCGCCAGCGGCAAAATGGCGGTGGAAACCGGGCTTGCCGCTGCCGAATGGTATCACACGGATGTCACGCGCAAGGACATGAAGGCGCTGATGCAGCGTTCCGACGCGCCGGCCATTCGCGACACGATCATCTGGCTCGGCAGCATGGTGCTTTTTGCCGGCCTGGGCGTCTATTTCTGGGGATCGTGGGCCTGCATTCCCTTCTTCCTGGCTTACGGTGTGCTCTACGGCTCCGCCTCCGACAGCCGCTGGCATGAATGCGGCCATGGCACGGCGTTCAAGACCCGCTGGATGAATGATGCGGTCTATCAGATCGCCTGCTTCATGATCATGCGCAATCCGATAACCTGGCGTTGGAGCCATGCCCGCCATCATACCGATACGGTCATCGTCGGCCGCGACCCGGAGATTGCCGTCATGCGGCCGCCGGATCTCCTCCGCCTCATCCTCAATTTCTTCGGAATCCTGGACGCCTGGCATGCTGTGATCGATATGCTGCGCAATGCCGCCGGCATCGTCAGCGCCGAAGAAAAGACCTTCATTCCGGAGATGGAGCAGCCGAAGGCCGTCCGGATCGCCCGCATATGGCTGGCAATCTACGTCGCCACCATCGCAGCGGCGATCGCCATGGGCTCGATCCTGCCGCTGATGCTCGTCGGCTTGCCCCGGCTTTACGGTGCCTGGCATCACGTGCTCACCGGCCTGTTGCAGCATGGCGGCCTCGCCGACAATGTCATTGATCATCGGTTGAATAGCCGCACCGTCATGATGAACCCGGTGAGCCGCTTCATCTATTGGAACATGAACTATCATGTCGAACATCACATGTTCCCGATGGTGCCCTACCACGCCCTGCCGAAGCTGCATGCGATGATCAGGCATGATCTGCCGGCCGCCAACCCATCCATCTGGTCGGGCTATCGCGAGATGATCCCGGCCTTCCTGCGGCAGTTGAGCAACGAGGACTACTTCCTGAAGCGCGAATTGCCGCCGACGGCGCGGCCCTATCGCGAGGAGTTCCATGGCGGCACGCTCGCCGAGGCCGCGCAATAATCACCGAACATGCAAAGGGAGGAAAACATGAGCAGCAACTGGATCGAGGTCTGCGCCGCCGACGCGATCGACGAGGAGGATGTCATCCGCTTCGACCATGACGGACGAACTTTCGCCGTCTATCGCAGTCACGAAGACGATTATTTCGCCACCGACGGCCTGTGCACGCATGAAAAGGTTCATCTTGCCGACGGTCTGGTCATGGACAACATCATCGAATGTCCCAAGCACAATGGCCGTTTCGACTACAGAACCGGCGAGGCCAAGGGCGCACCCGTCTGTGTCAATCTGCAGACCTATCCGGTCAAGGTCGAAGACGGCACCGTTTTCATTGGACTGTGAGGAAGAGGCCATGCCGCATTTCGTCATCGTCGGCGCCGGAGAATGCGGCGCACGCGCCGCCTTCTCGCTCCGAGAAAAGGGGTTCGACGGCGACATCACCCTGATCGGCACCGAACCGCTTGCCCCCTACGAGCGCCCGCCGCTGTCGAAGCAGGCCCTTGTCGAGACCATCGAACCGAAGTTCGTGGCTGCGCTGGAGCGATACCAGGAACGAACGATCGATCTGCGGCTCGACACGACGGTGGCCGCTATCGAGCCCGTTTCCAAAACAGTCGGGCTCGCTGACGGACAGACGCTCGGTTATGACAAGCTGCTGCTCGCAACCGGTGCCTCGCCGCGCGTCTTTCCAGGCATTGACGGCACAGCCCAGCGCATCCGCATGCTGCGCACCCATGCCGATGCCCTAACCCTGCGCACCGCTCTTCATCCCGGCCGACACATCGCCATCATCGGCGGCGGCTTTATCGGCCTGGAGCTGGCAGCCACTGCACGCAAGCTGGGCGCCAACGCCACCGTCATCGAAGGTTTGCCGCGCGTGCTGAAGCGCGGCGTGCCGGAGGAGATTGCCGAAGTGATCACCGCGCGTCACCGGCTGGAAGGCGTCGACATTCGTTGCGGCCTCGCCATCGAGGCCGTGCGGGAGGAAACGGAAGGGGCCAGCATTCATTTGGCGGATGGCCAAGTGATTTCGGCCGACCTCGTGCTGATCGGCATCGGCGCCTCGCCGAATATCGCGCTTGCCGAGACAGCCGGCCTCGCGATCGACAATGGCATCGCCGTCAACGAGCGGCTGGAAACCTCCGCCGCCGATATTTACGCGGCGGGCGATTGCTGCTCCTTTCCGCTGGCGCTTTATGGTGGACGGCGCGTCCGCCTCGAATCCTGGCGCAATGCGCAGGACCAGGCAAATCTGGCCGCCGCCAACATGCTCGGCGAAGGGATGGAAATCTCGGCCGTGCCGTGGTTCTGGTCCGACCAGTATGACCTGACATTGCAGATCGCCGGCCTCGCCGAAGGCGCGGCCAGCCATGTGCGGCGCGATCTCGGCGACGGGTCGTTCATCCTCTTTCATCTCGACGCAAGCGGCAGACTTTTCGCCGCCAGCGGCGTCGGCCGTGGCAACGCTGTCGCCCGCGACATCCGCCTTGCCGAGATGTTGATCGCCGCCCGCGCTCACCCGGCCAGCGATGCCTTGGCGGCAAGCAGCGTCAAGCTGAAATCCCTGCTTGCCGCATGAAGCGGGCTGAGCTCGCCGTCAGCCCTTGACGAACAGCCGCGAACCATAAATGTCTCCTCCTGAGATAAACAGGGGGATGCGATGAAGATACTCGGCATATCGGGCAGCCTGCGCAAGGGCTCCTTCAATACGGCTTTGCTCCATGCCGCCGTCGAACTTGCGCCGGCCGGCGTCGAGCTCGTCGCGCGCACCATTCATGGCGTGCCGCTTTATGATGCCGATCTCGAAGCAGCCGAAGGCATTCCGGAGAAGGTGCAGGAGCTGAAGGAGCTCGCCATATCCGCCGATGGGCTGATCCTGTTTACGCCGGAATACAACAACTCGCTTCCCGGCGTATTCAAGAACGCCATCGACTGGATGAGCCGGCCATCCAGCGACATCGCCCATGTCTTCGGGGCAAAACCGATCGCCGTGCTCGGAGCCTCGCCCGGCAATTTCGGCACCATCCTCAGCCAAAATGCCTGGCTGACGGTGTTGCGCACATTGGGCGCCGATCCGTGGTTCGGCGGCCGGCTGATGGTGTCGCGCGCCGGCAGCGTCTTCGATGCCGAAGGCCTGATCGTCGACGAGAAGGTGAAGCAAAACCTCGCCAAATTCATCGAAGGTTTCGCTGCCTTTGTCGCGGATCACAAAAAGAGCTGACCCCGCCTGCGGCGCATGGGCAAAAGACGAAAGCAATGCCTATGATTGCGAAAGCGGATAGCCTAGTGTGACCGTTGCGTCGGGCGACCGGCGCCTCCGGGGTCCGCACATCTTCTTCGAACCGAAATGAAATCCAATACCGCAGGTTATGTCTTCACGCTGTTGGCGATCAGCATATTCGCGATACAGGACGGCATCTCCAAACATCTGGTCAGCGCCTATCCGCCGCTTCTGGTGGCGATGATCCGCTATTGGGCCTTCATGCTCTTTGCCGTCGCGATGGCCTCGCGCTCGCCGGGCGGCCTGCGCTCCGCCGTCAGAACCAAGCGGCCAACGCTGCAGCTTGCCCGCGGCCTGTTGCTTGCCGCGCAGATCGTCGTGGCCATCTCGTCCTTCGTCATCGTCGGCCTTGCCCATTCGCAGGCGATCTTCTCATCAGGACCCTTGATGGTGGCGATGCTGTCCATACCGATCCTCGGCGAAAAGGTCGGCTGGCGGCGTTGGCTGGCGATCTGCATCGGCTTCGTCGGCGTTCTGCTGATCCTGAAGCCGGAAAGCGGCCTCTTCGACACACGCTTCCTCGTGCCGCTTGGCGGCGCACTGCTATTCTCGTTCTATGTCGTCCTCACCCGCTATGTCAGCCGCGAGGATAGCGCCATGACCAGCTTTTTCTATACTGGCGTCGTCGGCGCGGTTGCGATGAGCTGTATCGGTCCATTCTTCTGGACGACCATTGCACCACATGACTGGGTCTTCATGGGCATCCTTTGCCTGACCGGCGTGTCGAGCCACTATTTCCTCATTCGCGCCTATGATCTGCTCGACGCGGTGGTGATCCAGCCGCTCACCTATCTACAGCTCGTCTTCTCCGCCATCATCGGCGTCGCCATATTCGGCGAAAGGCTGAGTGCCACGATGATCGCAGGCGCAGTCATCGTGGTGGCGGCAGGCATCTTCACGATCTGGCGTGAACATGCCCTGGCCAGAACTCGCCTCAAGATGGAGAGGACATAAAGGTTACGCGTCCACCTGAGCGGGTGGCTGTGCTTCGGTGTAGTAGCTTACATATTTCTGTCGGTAGCGTTCCGTTCCGCCGAAATCGCTATAGCGCGGCAGTTCCGACATGTCGGTCTTATTCAGGATAACGCCGAGAATGCGAGAGTTAATCTGGGGCTCCTGCTCCAGAACATCGCGCACCAGGTTGGTTGGCGTCGCACCCCATTCCGTCACGAGTATGAAGGCATCGACCTGCGGCGCAAAAGCCTTGGCGTCGATGACGGGTCCAAGCGGCGCAAGATCGACGACGATATAATCGAACATCTTGCGCGCATGTTCCATGAGATGCTGCATGCCCTGCGACGATAGAAGCTCGCTGGTGTGCAACAGGTGATCGCGCACGACGACCGGCAGGATGGCAAGCTTGGTGCGCGGATCGACCTTGACGACATTCGTCCAGGGCACCTCACCGAGCACGGCCTCGATCAGCCCGGCTTGCGGCGGCGATTTCAGCGTCCGGCTCAAGCCGGGATTGCGCAAGTCGGCATCGATCAGCAGCGTACGTTTGCCGCTGCTGGCCAAGAGGGCGGCGAAATTGGCTGCCGTCGTCGACTTGCCCTCGCCCGGCAGTGCCGATACGACGCCGATGACGCGGTCGGGGCGGCCCTGCAGCATGACGTCGCTGGCGAGCTTGGCGTTTCGCAGGGTCTCGGCGAAGATCGACCGCGGTGCTTCGACCGAAACACGCATGATCCGTTCAAAGGCGACACCAGGCTCGACATCTTCAGCGGTTGCCGGGTCAGACCCGATAATGCCCTTGCGCCGTCTCTTCTTACCGGTGCTCTGCTGGCCGAGCAGCGGCAGGTAGCCGAGGAATTTCAAGCCGAGAGCGGAGCGCACATCGGCTTCGACGCGGAAAAAGCGATCGCGGAATTCCTGGAAGGCGGCGAGACCGGCGCCGGCCATCAGGCCGAGGATCACCGAAAGCGCTATCACCAGCGTCTTCTTCGGGCTCGACGGTGCAGTCGGGACGCCGGCGAGCGAGATGACGCGCGCCTTGGCGATCGGGAAGGATCGCTGCTGCGACGCCGCCTCGAAACGGCCGAGATAGGATTCATAGAGCGTCTTCAGCGCCGTCGCCTTCTGGTTTAGCTCGTTGAGATGCACCAGCGATCTATTGGCTTCCGAATTCTTGCCGACCACACCCTCGATGCTTTCGCGGAGCGACGCCGAACGCGACTGCGCGACATCGAGCTCGTTCTTGTAGCTGGCCGTGAGCTGCTGAAGCTCCTGATAGATCTGCCGGGTGATGTCCTGTCGCTCAGCCCTCAGCGCAACGGCCTGAGGATGTTCGGCACCGTAATTCTGCGTGACATCCTGCTCTCGCTTTTCGACAGCGAGGTAACGCGTCTTCAGGTCCTGCAGGACCGAGTTGTCGGTCTGGCTGGACGAGATGGTGGCGTTCTTGACCGCATTGTCCGGCCCCTGGTCGATAATCGACTTATATTGATTGTAGCGCGCCGATGCGCTGGCCGTATCGGCCTGGGCAATGATCAGCTGCTTGTTGAGATCGGAAATCTGCTGTTCCGACATCAGCTCGCCGCCGGTCGAGGTCAGGCCGTTGTCTGCCTTATATTTCTCGACTTCGAGCGAAGCCTCCTGCGCGCGCTGGCGCAGATCGTTCAAGCGTTCCTGCAGCCAGACGGAGGCGCGTTCGGTCGCGTCGAAATTGGCGTTCAACTGGTCGGTCAGATAGGCGTCGGCATAGGCGCGCGTGACCTTTGCGGCCAACAGCTTGTCAGTCGAGTTGAAGGACACGGCGACGACCGAACTTCGCGTGACGCGCTCCACCTTGAGGCCATCCTGCAATACGGCGGCGACCTTTTGGCGCTGCGCCTCCCGCATCTCTTCCGGCGTCATCGGCGGACGCCCCGGCGTGAATATGCCGACAATCAGCCCCACACCCGATTTGAGCAGGGCAGCCGGCGACTGCGGCGGATTGAGCAGGGTGTTATTATTGGCAAGATCGGCCGTGTCGACGACGCGCAAAGCCATCTCGTTCGATTTCAGGATTTCGACCGCGCTGGCAATCTCCATGTCCGCCTGCTGGCTGCTGGCAGCCGGCGGCTGATCCTCCGCATATTTCGTCATGCTTTCGTCGAGCAATATCTGTGTCATCGACGTGTAGCTGGGCGTGGCGATCAGCAGATAGGCAACGGCCAGAATGACAAAAGCAGCCATGGCGAAGATGATGGTGCGGATGCGACGTGTCACGATCGCCATCAGCCGATCGAGATCAATGAAACTGTCCTGCGCTTCACCCTGGGGAAGAGCGCTTTGGAAAGTGAAGTTCTTCTGATACATGGCGACCACCTTGTCGGAGAGGCCTGAATGAATATGGCTTTGGCCCGCAGTCGTGTCGACCACGGGCCAGAACGTGAACAGGCTTAAGCGGCGGTCATCTGCGCTTCGTGCGAGACGACCAGGTTGCGGATTGAATCATAGACCAGGCTGCCGATATCGGCGCGAGCGAGCGCAAATGCGACGTTCGCTTCGATGAAGCCATGCTTGGATCCACAGTCGAATGTGCGTCCGTTATAGACCTGGGCATGGAAGGATTGCGTCTCGGAGAGGCGCAGCATGCCGTCAGTCAGCTGGATTTCATTGCCGGCGCCGCGTTCCTGACGGGCCAGAATATCGAAGATTTCAGGCTGAAGAATATAACGACCATTAAGGTAAAAGTTTGAAGGCGCTTCCGAAGGATGCGGCTTTTCGACCATCTTGGTCACGGCGAAGCCGTGCCGGACGGCCACTCCCTTGCCGATGATACCGTATTTCGAGGTCTCCTCCGGCGCGCATTCCTCGACAGCGACGATATTGCCGCCGACCTCGTTGTAGAGATCCATCAGGCCGGCCATGCAGCCGCGCATGCCGTAGCAGAGCATATCGGGCAAAAGCAGCGCGAATGGCTCGTTGCCGATCAGGTCGCGAGCACACCAGACGGCGTGACCAAGGCCGAGCGGAGCCTGCTGGCGGGTGAAGCTGACCGAGCCCGGCCGCGGCAAGAGGCGCTCGAGTTCACTCACCTGATGGCTCTTGCCGGCCAGCCGCAGCGAGGAAATCAGCTCCGGTGTGTCGTCGAAATGATCTTCGATCGCCGATTTGTTACGGCTTGTGACGAAGACGATGTGCTCGATGCCGGCTTCGATAGCCTCATCGACGGCATATTGCACGACCGGACGATCGACGATCGTCAGCATTTCCTTCGGCATTGCCTTGGTGGCAGGCAGGAACCGGGTTCCGTTGCCGGCAACCGGAATGACTGCTTTTCTCACACGATGCTTGGGGTCCATGGCTCTATCATCCTTTGTTAGAGTGAGGGCCTGCGCCCATATTGGGCAGGGGCGAGGAGAGTTGAGAGGTGGGCGCAGACTGGCGGCCGCCGCGCAGGAAGGCGGCCAGACGGCGGAAGCGGACTGCAATCGGCATGCTCAGGTGACGGACCGCGCGTGGATTGCGGCACGCGATTTTCAGCACACTCGGCAGTTCGCGCTCCTTGATGCTGTCGACCAGCATCAGGAAGGCTAGAATATCCTTCAGGTTGCGCGTCCGCTGCCGTTGGGCGGCAAGAGCGGCGGAGCCGAAAGAATGCTCGGCGAAGAACTTGGTATCTGCGGCCAGCATGGCCTCGACATGTTCTCTCTTCAGAACCCGTGAGATCGATCCGTCTCGAATGTAATAGAGATAGCCGACCGTCGGCTCGACCGCGCAGACACCGCCTCTGGCAAGTGCGGAGGCAAGGAAGATGTAATCCTCGCCGATCCTAAGCGTCTCGTCGAAGCGCAGGCGATGCTTCTCGAGAAAGGCGCGTTCGAAGACCGGCTTCATATAGCCGAAATTATGTTCGGACCGGAAAATCATGTTCGAGGCAATGAACTTCGCCAGCGTCAGCACCGGCAGACGCGCCAGCGCCGCTTCTGGAAACATGGGAGTGATCGTGCCGACATCCTCGCGGACGACGTCGAGATTGTCGACAACGATCTGCGCCTCCGCCTTTTCGGCTCGCGCAATCAGGCGCGCCATGCGGTCCGGGCGCAACGCGTCGTCTGAATCGAGCACGGCCACCCAGCGACCACGAGCGGCGTCGAGGCCGGCATTGCGGGCCGCGGCCGGACCACCGTTGCGGGCCATGGCAACGAGGCGAACGCGCGGATCGGCATGATTGCCGGCAATCTCGCGTGTGCCGTCGGTCGAGCAATCATCGACGACGATGACCTCCATGCTGACAGCACCTTGGGCCAAGGCGCTGTCGATGGCACGCGCAAGGGTGTCCTCCGCATTATAGGCAGCGATGACGAAGCTGACATCGGGGATGAAATCCGTCATTGCGGTGCTTTCTCCAGGTTTCCGTATTGCTCGATTTCACGAACTCCTAAGAGGCCGCTGACGACGCCGGCGTGCATGATGCCGCGCAGGCCATAGCGGTGCCGCTTGACGGGAGAGGCGGCGAGCAGCGCGGCGGCAACAAAGCAATAGGCGGATTTGGTCCCGGCAAGCGCAATCGCGCGCCAGCGGCCCAGGCCGGTTGCGGCTTCCAGCAGCATGCGCCCATGCGTCTGGCCCATGCGGAACCGGCGCTTGGCAAGCCAGGAAACCGTTGCGCGTCCACTGGGGACGGGTTCGTAGACCAGGGCATCCTCGGCAAAGGCGATCTGGCCGCCCGCGTCGTGCATATGGGCAAAGAATTCGGTGTCCTCGCCGCCGCTGCGGCCGAGCGCGATATTGAACCGGCGGCCGGCAAGCGAAGGCGCGCTGCGGCGCAACAGGACGTTGCAGGTATAACCGGTGCGGATCTCATCCGCGACCCAGACCGGCAAGGTCGAATGAAAATCGCCGCGCTGCATCCAGGCAGGCGCGACATTCGCATAGACAGCCTTGACGGGACCGAGAACGGCATCGGCGCCGGTCGTGTCGGCTATGGCGAGCAATTCCGCCAGCCAGTCCTGCGAGGCCGTCTCGTCGTCATCGATGAAGGCGACGAAATCGCCGGTCGCATGGTCGAGGCAGGCATTGCGGGCGATGGAAATGTTCGAGGCCGGGCAATGCACATAGGCGATTTCAAAGGAAATGGCTGAACGCATGGCATCGACACGGTCGCGGGCGCTTGGCGTCACATCGTTGTCGGCAACGATGACGCGGACCTGCACGCCGGCAGGAATGGTAAGCACAGCAAGCGATAGCAGCGTCTGATCCAACTCGGCACGGCGGTAGGTGCAGACGGCAACGTCAATCTTTGTAGTGCGACGGTGGGTTTGCGTCATGCCGCAACCCTGCGATTGCGAAAGCTGAAGACTTCCATCCAAAAGCCCATCGACCAGGCGAAATGCATGACCATGGCCGAGATGGCGGCAAGCGGTCCATAGGGGTTCCTCTCGCCGAGCGCGATCCAGAAGCCGTAGGCGATGCAGGCGACAGCCCAAAGACTGATCGGAATGACCGCGATCCAGTTGATGATCGCCAGGAAAGCACCGATGAAAATCGGCACCACGGCAAGCGGCAGCATCTGGCGCAAGCTCGGCACGCTGCGATGCTTGAGGATATTACGGGCACGGCCGCGCCCATAACCGAGATACTGCCGGAAAAGCGTCGGGACACTGGAGCGCGGATAATAGGTCATGGCGGTCTTGTCGGTGAGCCAGATGCGGAAACCGGCCTTGTGCAGCCTGTAGTCGAGCTCGGCATCCTCATTGTGGCTGAAGGTCTCGTCATAGCCGCCGGTGGCGCGGAAGGCTGCGACGCGCATCAGCGCATGGTGCCCGTGCTCTGCCCAGTGCCCCTTGGCTCCTTCGCGATGTTTCGAACCGCCATTGCCGAGTTTGGAATTCTGCGCCACCGCCGTTGCCTTCTGAAACGCGCTGAAGCCCATGGTGCGCATGGCGACGACGACGGAATCCGCGCCGGTCGCGACGGCTTCCCGCACCAGCGTCTGGCAATAATCGGCCGGATAATCGCCATGGGCATCGATGCGAATGAAGAACTCATAGCCGTCGCCCAAGGTCTCGATGGCGAGATTGATGGCGGCGCTCTGCAGCCGCTTAGGGTTGTCGAGCAGGAGGACGCGCGGATCGTTGGCGGCGATCTCCCTGACAATGTCACGCGTGCGATCCGTGCTGCCGCCATCGGCGACGGCGATCCTGGCGTCGAGCTCATCGAGAGCACGGCCGAGCTTGCCGATCAGCGGCTCGATATGCTTCTCCTCGTTGAGGCAAGGAATAACGATCAGGCAACGCATATCCATGGGACTTACGGTCGTCATTGCAATCCACCTCTATTGCGATTCAGTTGCGGGAGGGCCTGTAGTTCGGTGATCTGTTCATTGGCACGCGTCAGGGATGCCAGTCGGAGCACCAGCCCCTGACAGTCGGCGCGATCGATCATCCATTGCTTGCGATCCTGGGCTGCCACGGCGTCGAAAGCGGCGAGATAGCGTTGTTCATCCAAGTCGCCCAGAAGGGTGGCAAGATGGGCGGCGTCGGCTTTGTCGAGCGTGAGCCCGATCTTCCGGCCGGCCAGGAACCTTGCCGTCTCGGTGCCATCCATGGCGATCGGGACGGCGCCGTAGAGACCACCCTCATAGAGGCGGTTGGGCAGGAGCCAGCTTGAGTTCAGACCCTCTTCGAAGAAATCGATGGCCCAGGAGAACTGGACGTCGTGATAGATCGCGGAAAGATCCTCAGGGTTCTTGTAGGCGCCGCCGAAATGCATGAAGGGCGCGTCGTGCACGATGCCGTCGAAATCGTCGAACTCCGAATAGGCCGGCCGGCCGCGCAGCACGATCTGGAAACGCCCTTCCATCCGGCGCGAGAATTGATCCAGCAATGTCAGCGACTTGCGGCAACGAAGCGCACCGAACCAACCGATCTTCCAGGGCTCGCCGCGGGCAGGCACCCGCGCGGCCGGCGCAACATTGCTCGCCGCGGCAACCTCGAGCGCCAACACCTTGTTTTCGAGCAGCATGATTGGCAGATGCAAGCCGGAACGCGGCTTGAAATAGCGCTCGACGAAGGCCGGCGAACTTGTGATGAGCAGCGCTGCTTGCGCGCCGAGACGACGCTCGGCACCACGGAGCGTACCACCCAGCACATCATCTCGAAGCAAGAGCCGGTGAATATCCAGGGATTCGTAGACAACAGGCATGTCGCCTCCGAAAACGGACTTGGCGCGATTGGCCAGAGCCAGCATTTCAAGGTTGCGGCCGATGATGACATCCGGCCTTGGAACCGAACGCAACGCGTGGCGCAGCTTGAATGCCGATTTGGCGACGGCCGCGATACGTTGCGCAAACTGTGCGTCACGCGTGCGACCGAGCTCGATCGGCTCGATGCCATCGATGGCGGCGAGCGCATTATCGTCGCGCCGGAAGCCCGCGAGCGTCACCAGAGCCCCGCCAGCCTGCAGCATCAGGACCCGCCTGCGCACGGCAGGATCGGCAAGATCGTGGACGAAATAAAGAATATGCAGCATCAAGATTTCCGCTTTCGCGCCCGGTCGAAACCGGGCGCCTGGTATGGTTGGTGTTGCATCATGGCATCTTCACCGGCCGCAGAATGCGCTTGGCGGACGGCATGGTTCAGTCGAGCTTGCAGGTGATCGATTCCGGAAACAGGCATTTTTCTCCTGACGCGGTGAAGGCAACGCGCTTGACCTGCATGGTTGCCGGCTGGCCGCTATAGGCGAACTTGCCCATCCAGCCGCTCAGCGTGTCCGTGCCCCAAAGGCTGAAGAAGATTTTCTGCGCGTTCGTCGGTATCTTCGAAGGATCGGTCACCTCCTGAACGAGCTTGCCGTTCACATAGTAACGCAGGCGGTCCTTCTCCCAGACGAACGCGTAGTCGTTGAAACCCTGGTCAGCACCACCGACGACCGGGACCAATTTCTCATTGCCACCCTTGGCGGAGATATATTGGTTGACCTGCACCTGCCCGGCATTCTTGCCGAGCACTTCGAAATCGATCTCGTCATGCGGCTTCTTGTCGGTCGGGCCGATATAGGTGAAGAAGGCCGAGTTCAGGCCAGAGCCGGTCGCGGTGCGGTAGCGCGCCTCATAGGTGCCGTAGCCATAGCGCTTGGTCGTCTGGATTTCGCCGCAGGCGTAATTGCGCTCGCCTGTCTTCGACTGGATGAACTGCAATTGCAGCACTCCATCCTTGATACCAACCTGCTTTCGCGACCAGGTACAGTTCTGGTGCGGTCCGTTGTTCCAGCCGTCGGAGACATACCAGCGGCTGGTGTCGAGGCGCTCGAAATTATCGACGAAAGAGCCGCCCGTCGGCTGATCGTCCTGTGCGGACGCAGCCTGTGGAATGAAGCAGGCACCCAGGAGAGCGAGGGAAACGAGGCCCAGTTTTCGTGCATGGTTTGTCGATGTCATCATAGCATCACCTTTGCTCGCAACGCACCCGCCGGTCTTCGGCGGCACGGTTTCCGGCCATACGGAGTTCGGCCTGCGGCCTTGTCCGGCTGCCGGTCAGCAGATTGTAGAAGGACGGCAGGGCGTGACGCGCCATACCGTTGGTCAGGGGCAGCAGCAGCAAAGCAAGAAGCGCTGCCATGAGGTAGAAAATCGGATAGAGTTCGCTGCCGCCGCGGTTCCACAGGACCCAGAGACAGAACAGCAGCGGGTAATGGGCGCAGAAGATCCAGAAGCTCAATCCGCCGGTTTCTGCCAATCCTCGTCCGATCCGGCTGCGTATCAAGATCGCCGACAGTGCCCAGAAGCCCGGAATGCCGACGAGCACCATCAGATTGCGACTGACCTCGAGCCATAGCGGCAACCCGGGACCTGTCATGTAGGCGGCGGTTGCCAGGAGGGCTGCAAGCGCAATGAAGGCGGGACCGATCAGGCCGGCATAGCGGTCCGTGACCGTGACGTCGACGCGATACAGGCTGAGATAGATGCCGAAGGCGAAGCTGAAGAGAACGGAATTCCGGAGTACGATACCGATCGGCACCGGCAATACCGCGAGCAGCAACAGGAACGCCAGCGTTGCCAGCGGCGCGCGGCGGATGAGGAAAGCCAGCAGCGGCGACAGCAGGATGCAGACGAACAGATCACGCAGGAAATAGAGCGGCAGATTGATCGGCGTGCCGTCGATCGCGAACAGAAGCGTGGAAAGCGTGTGCAGGTTGGCGCCCGACAGATCAGGCAGATAGCCGTCGCCGATGCCGTAACTCTGCAAGACTAGGACGAACAGAAAGAAAGCGCAGTTCCACAAGGCGAATGGCAGGAGGATCGTCTTCGCCTTGCGCCGGATGGTCTTGCCGTAGTCCAATGACGCTGCTCCATGACGGAACAACAGATAGCCTGAGATAACGCTGAGGCAGGGAACGCCGACACGAAACAGACTCTCGCGCAAAAAAACCCGAACCCAGTCAAACAAACCGTAGGCGTCGCTGAACGGGCTACTATCCGCATCGAATGGAATATGAACAAATATGATGCCCGAGATGAGCACAATCCGCATGAGGTTTATCCGCGAAGACACGTTGGCAGTCACGTTCACGATGTCTGTCACCCTTTTTTTCGGGCCGCTTCCCCCCTCGCAGCCATTTCAATCAGAGTCGAGCAGAGCCCGCAGACGATAACCTAGGGCGCTCTTGGGAAAGGGAATATGGCACTGCAGCAAAAATGAGGGTCAAGCGACGTTTGACTGGGTCGCTACGCCAAGGTTCCAAACCACGCAAAAGATCGAAACAAACGATTTAGATGCCGGAAAACCTATGGAACCAAGGGTATTAAAGCAAATTTAAATATTTTGGCCGCGACGCGCGACACGCCCTTTGCGCGGACTCGATTTTTTTGCCGGAAGGTGAAGATTTTTTGCATTGCGGTAGGATTTCGAGATGAAGCATGACCAAAATACGACAACGTTTCAATCATGATGGGAAAGTCGTGCAGGCGCACTCCCCTTATAGCTGTAGTTTTACCAAGCTTGCGGCGCCGATGCCGCCTGGGAGCTTGACCACAATCATTCTCGGATCGTGCGGCTTTCACCGTCGTTCGACAGGAGGCGTCTATCACGCGCTTCACACTATCCGAGGACAATCTTCGATAAAACGCCGTCTTTGACATTGCTCCTCATCGAATTAACGCTACCTGTTGGCAGCATGGCAGCATCCATCACCGAGCAAACTGCCCATGAATGGTGAATGGAGACAGCCGAAAAGCCGATGGTTACGTCCCCGGGGATGAGCCGAAAACTCTTGGATTGAAAACCGTAAAGGCGGGAAAATGGCGTCAATAACGATTGTTATTCCGTTCTATCAGAAGCAGACGGGTGTTCTGCAACGCGCTTTGAGGTCGATATCTCGGCAGACGTTTCAGGATTTCGATATTCTCATCGTCGACGATGAATCACCGCTTGCCGTAGAAGGCGACCTGCAATCGCTGAGCAGTGAAGAGCGGGCGCGCATCAAGGTGATACGCCAGGCAAATGCCGGCCCGGGCGGGGCGCGCAACACCGGTCTCGACAATGTGCCGGCCGAAAGCCGGTTCGTGGCATTTCTGGATTCCGACGATGAATGGGCGCCGGATCACCTGCACAATGCATTCGAGACGCTGACGCGGCACGATGCCGATTGCTACTGGGATTCCATCGACGGAGGCGACGAATTTTCCTACCATTTCGGTATCGCGGAACTCGCCAAATCGGCTAGGAGCGTGCGGCTCTCCGAAAGGCCCTCGGTGATCGAGATCCCCGATATCGCCAGCGTCATGTTACAGGACTGGAGCTTTCTGCACATGTCATGCATGGTAATCGGGCGCCCCCTCTTTGAGAAAATCCGCTTTGAACCCACGTTGCGGCTGGCAGCTGAAGACGTTCTTTTCTTTTGCGACTGCGTTCTGGCGGCCAAGCGCGTGTTGTTGTGCGAGCAGGCCGGTGCGCTGCGGGGCGAGGGCGTGAACATCTTCCACAGCATCGACAATGATTCACCGCAGTTCTTGCGTCAGCAGTTCAACACGTGGACGGCGCTCAATACGCTTGAGCAGAGATTTTCGCGCCGGCCGCAGGACGTCGCCACCATTCGGCACTACAAGAATCGTGCCCGCCGCCAGGCGCTCTGGAGCCAGGCGCGACAGGTCAAGCGGCGGCAAATGCCGCAATTCGGACTGCTGGCGAAATGGGCCTTGCGCGACCCTGTCATTTTACAAAGCGCGATGAAGCTTGCCGTGGGCAAGCTCGCGCCCTAGATTTTGCAGCGCAGCATGAGCTGCGCATGCCGCATTGAAAGAGCCATGGCATGCCCCGCTATCGTTTGGATCAGCAAGGAGTCCTGCATGAAGCCGTTCCACTGGGAATCTACCCATGGCAATTTCGGTGACGATCTCAATCTCTGGCTCTGGGATTTTCTACTTCCCGGCCTCCGCGACGTTCATGAAGAAACATTGCTGGTCGGTGTTGGTACCGTTCTCAATACGGAGATATTGCCGACCGACGGCCACAAGCTCGTCATCGGCAGCGGCTTTGGCTACGGTTCGCTTCCCGATACGAGCGACAAGTCAAAATGGGATATCCGCAGTGTGCGCGGCCCGCTGACGGCGCAGAAAGTTGGCCTACCGGTTGAAATGGGCATTGTCGATCCGGCCGTGCTCGTCACCGAGATGCCGGAATTTCAGAACTTGCCGAAATCAGGCAAGCGCACCTTCATACCCCATTGGGAGTCGGCCGCCGCCGGCCTCTGGCCTGATATCTGCAAGACGGTCGGCCTTTCCTATCTCGATCCCCGCGGCGAGGCCAAAGCCGTGATCCGCGAGCTTGCGACATCCGAACTGATCGTCGCGGAGTCCATGCATGGCGCAATCCTTGCCGATGCCTTCCGCGTGCCGTGGATCGCGGTCAGCTCGTCGCGCTCGATCAACAGCTTCAAATGGAACGACTGGGCGCGCTCCCTCGGGGTCACCTATGCGCCGAAGCACATTCCAGTCTCCACCCGGGCCGAGGCGATCGCCAAGGGCGCCCGCTTCTGGGGCGTCGGTTTCGAGCGCGATCAACAGGCGGCAGCCGAGCTTGAAAAGCAGCGGTACGGGGGAACCGTGCTGCTTGCCGACCCTGAACAGACCCCGCTTCGGGTAATGGCCAAGCAGGCGCTTGCCATGCCTTCGGCGCTCGCGCTGTGGCAGGCGAGCAAGGCAAAGCCACAGCTGAGCAAGGATAGCGCGCTCGCCTCCTGCAAGGAGCGCCTGCTGGACGTGATCGAAGGCGTGCGGCGCGACTACCTGTAAATCTGGTGGATCCCTATTCCGGAGCGGCCTGCAAAAGATAACGCAGGCCGTTCGCTCCCGAATGGGCGATCGGCGCACCGCCACCCTTGCGGAAGCGCTCGGTTTTATCGGCGAGGATTCCGCCCGCTATGGCCGGAACGGCGAAGGGATGGCGAAGCGCGTAAGAGGCCGCGGCACCCAGGCCCGATTGCGATTTGATGTCGAGGAAATGCCGCAGTTCGTAGCGGTCGCGAATATGGCGCTCATGGCGGCGGAGCGCGTCCGCGTCGACCGGCGAGAGGCCGCCTTTTGCCAGAATCGCCCGATCGGCCTCGTAGAGCCGCCGCAAATCCTCGGTCCTGTGCCGACCACTCAGGGAATCGCTGCGCACGACTGCGCCATAACCGCAGCTATGAATGATCTTGTAGCGCGCCGCACTGGCGAGCGCGCGCGCATAGAGATCGTAATCCTCGCCCAGGCGCAGCGTTTCATTGTATCGCAAGCCGTGAGCATCCAGAAAGGAGCGGCGCATGAGCGGCTTCAGAAAGCCGATCTCACCGCGACGGACGCCCCGCTTGGAGATATTGCCCTCGACGAAGGCAACGAGATCGAGAAAGCGTGGCTTCGCATCGAAATGATCGAGCCTGGTATAGGCATCCGAAACCCCATCGGCATTGACGAAAGCGATGTTGTCGGCAACGAAGTCCCAGTCATCAGCGGCAAGCAGCGACTTGAAGCGTCCGGGGAAGAAGAAATCATCCGCATCGAGGATGCTGATCAGCGGGGCACGCGAGACCTCGATGGCATGATTGCGCGCTGCCGCCGGACCGCGATTCTTCTCGAATTCGCAAATCATCAGTCTGCCACTGCCGTCATCGGCCTTGCTGGCCGCTGCAGCGGTACCGTCAGTCGAACCGTCGTCAATGACGACGACTTCGGCCACCTCGGGCTCTCGAAGCGCCGACGCGACGGCCAAGCCAATAGTGTCGCCGGCATTCTTTGCCGCGATGATTACACAGACGCTTTTTCCGGCACTGTCAGTCACATCAGTCTCCATGGTTCTGCCGAAGACTTAGGACATGGCTGCGATCCGACAACCGTTCGGTCGCCAAAAGATATCTGATATCCCGGTGTCAGGGATTGAACGGCTCGGACCGATTGAGGCTGGGTGCCGGCAGGCCGCCGACCTTGGCATCCTCCGCAACCGGCATCGCCACCTTGTCACTGTTCAACAGCGCATCGCGCTCCCTGCGCTCTTTCCAAACAAGATAGAGCACGCCCAGGAAATATCCGATCTGCAGAAGCACGGCGCAAATCGCCGTTTCGATTAGTGTCGTCGAAAGAGAATTCGTCAGGAAGTAGGTCGCGACAGCAAAGACGACCAGCGTACCCAGCATGCTAATGAAAACGCGCGGCGCATACATAGTGCTACCTCGCCCGCTCAAACATTACAAAAAATGCGATCAAGGTCTTTCCTCCCTTATCAGACCTGAATGCCAAATATATTTTATGATTCATTGAAATTCAACCAAGTGTCAACGATCCGTTACGAATTGACACGATCCTAACCCCGCGCCCGTTAAAACTACACCTCGATTATAATTACAATTGAATTTGTTCTTTTTCTTCGATGCAACCGAGGGAAGACCGGCCAACAATCCGCAATCTTTTGGACACAAATTGGCCGTCTTCATCATGCCGGCTGTCCGACAATTCAATCAACTTTTATTACAAAGTCCCGAGATAGCCCGCACCGGCATGTGCATCGCAATATATTGCTGCAATGCAATATTCCCTACGGAGAATCAAGTTAGCGGACGGCCAGGCAAGAGCGCTTAGAGGCTAGCCATGCGTCTGACAATGAACAAACTAACCCTCGCACCTATAACATTCTGCAAAATAGCGATCGATTGGGCGAGAGAACTACCGATAGGGCAGTTATACGGAGTTTGGCACAGTATAAGGCGCACATAAATAATCACTAAATTAAACATGCGCATCGATTGAGCGGTAATTAAATACCTCCATACCATATCGCTACAAAAGTTTGGCGCAAAAAGTCAAAATCCCGGCCTACACTCCCGCTATCTTAGCTCTAGTTACGCGTCCGAGAATTCCCGACCAATCGCCAACATAAATGGAGCTTTCTCTATGAAGTCTGCGACGAGATCGGCCACACCGGCTTTTTTCAGCGCCGCGGAAAGCGACGTCTTTCCGCCAACTGGTGGAGTGCTGAAACGCATTTTCGACGTCTCTGCCGCTCTAACCGCTCTGATCCTCATCAGCCCGCTTTTCCTGATGCTGATGCTACTGGTAAAGCTTTCTGATGGCGGTCCAGCCTTCTATGGCCACCGCCGTATCGGCCACAGCGGCAAAAGCTTCCCCTGCCTCAAATTTCGGACCATGGTCGTCAACGGCGACAAGGTGCTGCAGGCATATCTGCAGGCCAATCCGAAAGCGATGGAGGAGTGGCGTGCCACCCGCAAGCTGCAGAATGATCCCCGCGTAACCCTTGTCGGTGCGGTGCTGCGCAAGCTCAGCCTCGATGAGCTGCCGCAGCTCATCAACATCATCCGCGGCGAAATGAGTATCGTTGGCCCACGCCCGGTCGTGGAAGACGAACTCGAACTCTACGAGACAGCTGCGATCTACTATCTGCAATCCCGCCCTGGCCTGACAGGCCTCTGGCAGGTCAGCGGCCGCAACGACGTCTCCTATGCCAGCCGTGTCGCCTTCGACACGCATTACGTCAAGAACTGGTCGCTCGGCAGCGACATGATGATCATTGCCAAAACCATTCCTGCAGTCTGCCTTTCTCGTGGCAGCTACTGAAAACGACCGGCAGATACCCGCAGGAGGTTTCCTGCGGCATTCCCGCACTTGGCGGGACTGCGATCCAATAACAGGGAAGATCCTGCATGATTGAATTTCGGCCTTTAAAGAGGCTTGTTCGCGTAAACACATCTTTTCGGCGCGTAGCTTTCGCCGCCGTCTGCCTCTGCGCGGCATCGGCCGCGGCCCACGCCGACAATATTCCAGGATATCACCTGGGCGTCATGGACAAGCTGCATGTCCGCGTTGCCGAATGGCAGACCGCCGAGGGCACCATTCGTGACTGGGCGGTCGTCTCGGGCGATTACACGGTCGGCCCTTCCGGCTCGATCTCCATCCCTTTCATCGGTGACATGCCCGCCATGGGCAAGACGACGGACGAGATCGCCGAAGCTATCGGCATCGGCCTGCAGAAACAGTTCGGCCTGCGCGATCGCCCGTCGGCCTCCGTCGAAATGTCGCAGTTTCGACCGATCTACCTTTCCGGAGAGGTCCAAAATCCGGGTGAGTTTCCCTTTGCGCCCAATCTGACCGTGCTTAAGGCCGTGAGCCTCGGCGGCGGCATGCGCCGTGCAGATGCAGGTCAGCGCTTTGCGCGCGATTTCATCAACGCCAAGGGTGATGCGGTCGTCTATATGGCCGAGCGCGGACGCCTGCTGATGCGCAAGGCACGTCTGCTTGCCGAATTGGCCGGTAAGGACGAGATCGAGGTCCCCGCAGAACTTAAGCAATTGCCACAAGCATCTGCCCTGCTCGCAAGCGAGAAAGCGCTGATGGATACACGCAGCCAGCGCATGAAGACGCAGCTGCAATCCCTGGAAGATCTGAAGACGCTCTTGCAGAACGAAGTCGAAGCTCTTGCGAAGAAGAACGATACGCAGAGCCGTCAGCTGGAACTGGCGAAGGCCGACCGTGACAAGGTCGAAAGCCTTGCCGAACGGGGGCTGGAACTTGCGTCTCGCCGGATTTCCGCCGAGCAGCGCGCATCCGATCTGGAGGCAACACTTCTGGATACCGAGACGGCGTCGCTGAAGGCCAAGCAGGACATCAACAAGGCCAATCAGGACGAAAACACGCTGCATAACGATTGGCAGAGCTCGCTGGCGAAGGATATGCAGGACACCGACACGGAGCTGGAAACGCTGCAGCTGAAACTTTCCACCAGCCAGTCCCTCATGCAGGAAGCGGTCGCCCAGTCGGCCGATGCCAGCAACCTCGATCCCAGCGGGCAAAGCGTGAGCATCACCTATACGATCATTCGCGACGACAAAGGCCAGACGAAGGAAATTACGGCCCAGGAGAATACCCAGGTGCTGCCCGGTGACCTCATCAAGGTCAGCACCGGTCTTGCAATACGATAGGGAGAGCTGATGCGGATCGCCAAATCGGTCTTCGTCCGTCCGGGAAGCAACGCTACCTACGGTATGGTGGCGACTGCCCTGTCTTTATTCGTCTTTGCCTATTCCCCTCGCTTCGGCCAGCCGTCCATTCTGCTTTACTACACCCTGTGGTTTCCGCTCGTTCTGATGGACTATCGCAACGTGCTGGGCAACTATCGGAAGCAGCTCTGGCTCTTCGCGTTCGGCGTCCTGACCTGCCTGTCGATCTTCTGGTCGGCTGCCCCTCCGGTGACCGCGCGCGCAGCGATACAATATATGACGCACATCATCTGCGCCCTGATCGCCATGCGCACGCTGGATATCCGCACGCTGACCCGCGGCGCGATCGCCGGCACCGGCATCGTGCTTATCTATTCGATTCTATTCGGATATTATGCCTATGATCCCATCGACGGGAACTACAGCTTCGTTGGCGCCTTCGATTCCAAGAACCAGCTCGGCTTCTATGCATCGCTTGGCATCTATTTCGCTTTTGCGGCCGTGTTCATCCTCGGCGAACGCCGAATCTGGATGGTCGGCGCGGGAATTGCCGGACTGCTGTCGGCCTATTGTCTGCTTGCCTCGCAATCAGCGACTTCGGTCCTGACCACGGGATTGGTCGTGATGCTCGGTCTCAGCATGCGCGTCATTCTTTTCCTGTCGCCGAAGCAGCGCAAGACGCTGTTTGCTGCGGTCGCCATTTCCGTTGTCGTCCTTGCAGTTGCCGGCGTCTATCTCGGCGCTGTCGATCTCGTGCTCGGCGCCTTCGGCAAGGATTCGACACTGACGGGCCGTACCTATCTCTGGCAACAGGGTATCGCAGCAGCGCAATTGAACCCCTTCTTCGGGGTCGGCTATCAGGCCTATTGGGTCCAGGGCTTTTCCGAACCGGAGCGCCTGTGGGAAGAATTCTTCATCGCTTCGCGCACGGGCTTCCATTTCCACAACACCTATATCGAAACGACAGTCGAAACCGGGCTGGTCGGCGTCCTCTTGCTTGCCTCGATACTGCTGACGACGGTCATCGGCCATATCAGTCGCTTCTTGAGCGACAACAGGAATGACGAATCCTACGTGCTACTGGGTGTAGCAATACTGCTTCTGATCCGCTCCTTCGTCGAGATCGACATTCTCAACCCGTATCATGTCGGCTCTTTCCTGTTCTACTTCTCGGCAGGAAAGCTATCGATGCGGACGCGCGTGCCGAAGGCCGATCCTCTCGTTTCCTACGACCGGATGGAATTTGCGCCACCGGCGAACTGGGAGCCGCGAACCGGCCGATGAAAACGCTTTACGGAATCCAATATCTTCGCGCCTTTGCCGCCCTCGCCGTGGTGCTGTTCCATGCGGCGGAGCGCAGCGGGAGCCATTTCCGCATCGGCGCGGCTGGCGTCGACATCTTCTTCGTCATCAGCGGCTTCATCATGTGGACAATGAGCGAGCGCAGGCCGGTGACGCCACTGCGCTTCCTGCTCGACCGCCTGCAACGGATCGCGCCATCCTATTGGATCGTCACGGCGATCATGATCGTCGGCGCGATCGTCGGCCTGTTCCCGAACATGAAGCTGACGGCAGGCCACATCGCCGGCTCGCTCCTGTTCATTCCGGTGCGCTCTCCGAGCAACGGCGAGATCTGGCCGGTGCTGGTGCAGGGCTGGACGCTGAACTTCGAGATGTTCTTCTACGTCCTCTTTGCAGCCTGCCTGTTCCTGCCGCGGCGTCTGCGCCTTGGCGGCATGATAGGCATCTTTGCCGCCTTCGTCATTGTCGGCGCCATCTTTGCCCCGCAATCGCCGATGCTTGCCACCTATACAAGGCCGATCATCCTGGAATTCGTGGCTGGCGCCGTCCTCGGACAGCTGTGGCTCAAGGGAAATGTTCCCGGCGCCGGTCTCGGTCTTGCCCTGATCATCGCATCGATCTCGGGCTTTGCCGCAATCGAGATATTCGGCCTCGAGTTCAACGAGATTACCTGCGGCCCGCTCGCCATCGCGCTCGTGCTGGGCATGGTTTCGGTGGAGCGCAGTGGCAGGCTGCCGGAAATTCCGCCGCTCACCTATCTCGGGAACAGCTCCTATTCCATCTATCTCTGGCATACCCTGGCGATCTCGGTGATCGCAAAGCTCGTGGCCTCCACACCGATCCCTTCAGACGTCACCGCCTTCATCGGCGCGATAGCGGGTACCCTGCTCGGCATCTTTGCCTATGAGCTTGTCGAAAAGCCGATGCGCAATCTGTTGCGAAACGTCAGCTGGCGAAGAGCGCGCCCTTCGCCAGCGTGAAGGCATGATCCAACCTCACATGCGCCGGCGGCGCAACTGATCGAAATAGACGATGACGATGATCAGCACGCCGGTGATGATGCGCTGCCAGAAAGAGTTCAGATTCAGGAGATTGGCGCCGTTGTTGATCGTGGCCAGAATGAAGGCGCCGATCAGCGGGCCATAGACGGAGCCGACAGCGCCGAACAGGCTGGTGCCGCCGATAACGGACGATGCGATCGCCTGCAGCTCCCAGCCATCCGCCTGCGTGGCATTGCCGATGGCAATGCGCGAAGCAAGCAGCACGCCGACGAAGGCGGCGCAGGTTCCCGACAAAATATAAGCGAGGTAGATCATCCCGTTGACGTTGACGCCGGAGAGCCGCGCCGCCTCGCGGTTGGAGCCGACGGCGAAAAGATAGCGGCCCCACCGACTCAAATGCAGGAAGACGACGGCCGGGATCGCCACGAAGATGACCATCCAGAACAGGCTCGGGATGCCCAGGAAATCGGCGACAGCGAAATTGGTGAAATCGTCATTGACGATGTTGATGGTCGAGCCGTTGGTAATGAGCAGGCCGATACCGCGCAGGGACGTCAGCGTTGCCAGTGTGATGATGAAGGGCGGCAGACCCATGCGCACGATGCCGAAACCATGGAACGCGCCGATCAGCACACCGAACAACAGGGTGATCAAGATGGCAGCCCAGACCGGAAATCCGGCTTGAAGCAGCCAGGCGACGATGACGGTACAGAAGCCGACGATTGCTCCCACGGAGAGATCGATACCCGCGGTGATGATGACGAAGGTCTGGCCCAGCGCAAGAATGGCCGTCATCGATCCCTGGCGCGCCAGGTTGGTGATGTTGAGCGGCGTCCAGAACTTATCGGTCCAGAATCCGAGCACAACCCAGAGAGCCAAGAGGAGCAGGATCAGCGTCAAGCTGAAGAGGATATTCATCTTGCGTCGCGGCGCGACGGCGGGGCCTTCTGTGGTGTTCGCGGCCATTCTTGTTCTCCCTCTTTCGACTTGTTTATCGTTCAGACGCAATCGCCTCGCCGAGGACTTCCTCATGCGTTGCGGCGTGAAAATCATGGCTGGCAACCAGCTGGCCGTGTCGGAAGACATGCAGACGATCGGCGAGCTCATAAACCTCGGGCAGATAGGACGAGATGACGATGATGCCCGCCCCGTCGCGAAGCAGCTTTGCGAAGAGCCGGTAGATCTCCGCCTTGGTGCCGACATCGACGCCGACGGTCGGCTCATCGAAGATGAACAGCTTGGCGCCATGGCTCAGCCATTTGCCGATCACGACCTTCTGCTGATTGCCGCCCGACATGGCGGAGACCAGGACCCGCCTGCTCGGCGTCTTGATGCTGAGATCGCGGATCTGCTTGTCGGCGTTTACAGCCTCATTCCTATTGTTGATGATCGGACCGTGGCTCAGCCGTTTGAACACGGGCAGATTGATGTTGAGGCC
This sequence comes from Rhizobium sp. 11_C7_N12_5, assembly GCF_051811145.1. Classification (NCBI taxonomy): domain Bacteria; kingdom Pseudomonadati; phylum Pseudomonadota; class Alphaproteobacteria; order Hyphomicrobiales; family Rhizobiaceae; genus Rhizobium; species Rhizobium sp. 11_C7_N12_5. The sequence continues at coordinate 193,969 of NZ_JBPWPY010000002.1, read as the reverse complement.
GATCGGCAGGTTGAGGCAGAGCCCCTGATCGCGACGGCTCTCCGGCGCGAGTGCAATGCCGAGCTCCATCGCGTCGCGTTCGTTGCGGATTTCGACCTTGCGTCCCTTCCAATGGATTTCTCCTGCCGTGACCGGCTGGCGGCCATAAAGGCCAAGGGCAAATTCGCTGCGGCCGGCACCGATCAGCCCATAGAGCCCGACGATCTCGCCAGCCCGGACAGACAAGGAAATATCCTCGAAACCGGGGCCGGAGAGGCCGCGCGTCTCCAGGATCGTGTCGCCGATCGGGATCTTTTCCTTGTGGTAGATCTGCTCGATCGAGCGATTGATCATCAGCTTGATCAATTCGTCCTCATTGGTCTCGCTGATCGTGCGCGTGCCGACATGCGTGCCGTCGCGCAGCACGGAAACGCGATCGGCGAGCTCGAAGACCTCTTCCATGCGGTGGCTGATATAGACGATCGTCACGCCTTCGCTCTGCAGACGCCGGATCAGCTTGAACAGTTGCGCCGATTCCTTTCGCGTGAGATAGGCGGTCGGCTCGTCGAAGATCAGGAACTGGGTGCCACGCATCGCGGCCCTTGCGGTCGCGACCAACTGCTGCTGACCAATGGTGAGAGAGCTCAGGAGTTCGGCGGCGGGCAGTCCGAAGCCGAGGTCGTCAAGTACCGTCTGGGCCATAGCGACCATCTGCTTCTTGCGCATCAGGCCAAAACGATTGACCTCGTCGCCGAGAAAGAGATTGGCCGCAACCGTCAGGTGCGGACAAAGGACGACCTCCTGATGCACCGCATTGATGCCGCGGGCAATCGCTTCATTAGGATTGGCAAGGGCGACCGGATGGCCGCACCAGAGTATCTCGCCGGCCGTCCTGGTGATGACGCCGGTCAAAAGCTTGATAAGCGTCGATTTTCCGGCTCCGTTCTCGCCGACAATGGCATGGATCTCGCCCGCCAGGAACGTGACGGTCGCCGGTTTCAGCGCCTCGACATAGCCATAGCGCTTCTGCAACCCCTTGAGCTCGAGAATGGGCGAGCCGGCCGGAATGCGGCTTGCTTCCGTCTTGGTCGTGTCATCGTGCCGATGGCTGATTTCTTCGAGGCTCGTCATGGGGTCTCCTCCCTCTCGCATCGCCGCGCGACCGCCCATGAGGCGGACAGAGCGCGATGCCAAAAGTGTGAGCGGTTTTCGACATCACGCTCTAGTTTTTTGATTCTAGAGCGGATTCAGATTTTAGGTCGAATAGACCTAAAATCATCCGGCTCTGGACGAAAAGGCTGCGCCCGACGGATCGGGCGCAGTCTCCAAGCCTTACTTGACCTTCGGGTTCAACAGGGCGTCGATCTTCGGATCGCTCATGTTCGCCTTGGTGACCAAGTTGGCGCCGGTGTCGACATTTGCCGCAACCTTTTCCTTCTTGGAGGCGGCAAGCGCCGTCTTGATGCCGTCGTAGCCCATGCGATACGGATCCTGCACCACGAGACCGGCGAGAACGCCCGACTTCAGGAAGCCGACTGTTTTGTCGTCATTGTCGAAGCCGATCACCTTGATCTTGTCGCCGAGCTTGTTTTCGGCGATTGCCTGGCCGACGCCCTGCGCCATGATCAGGTTGGAGGCGAAGACGCCGACCAGCTTCGGATTGGCAGTAATCAGGTCAGTCATCATGTTAAGACCCGTGGTGGCCTGACCGTCCGCATACTTATCGGCGACGACTTTTAGGCCCGGATACTTGCTCTTGACCTGTTCCAGGAAGCCCTGACGACGCTGGTCGAGAGAGCCGACGCCCGGCAGGCTGGTGATGATGGCGATCTCGCCCTCTTCCTTGCCGGTCATGCCCTTGATTGCTGCGGCAAGACCATCGGCGGCGATGCGGCCGCCCTGCGTGTTGTCGGTTGTCAGGAACGAGATGAAGGATTTGGAATCGGCAGCAGAGTCGATGCCGACCACCGGCACGGACTTAGCAGCTTGATCCACCGGCTTGCCGAGCGCCTTGAATTCGGTCGGCGAAATGACCACGGCGGCCGGCTTGCCGGCAACCGCGTTTTCGAGAATGCTGATCTGACCGTTGATATCGGATTCCGACTGCGCACCCAGCTCCGGCACCTTGACGCCGAGATCCTTGCCCGCCTGGCGTGCGCCGGCAAGAACGATCTGCCAGTAGAAGGACGTCGTGTCCTTGACGATGATGGGAATGGTCACATCGGCCGCGAAAGACTGCGCCGGCATGGCCATTGCGATGAAGGCAGCGCCGGCAAGACCGGCAAGGCTGCGACGGGTCAGAAGTGACTTGGCAATATTCATCTGCTTCTCCTCTCAACGCGCTCTGTTCTCCTGCACACCCGCCGTTGAACGCTTACGGCTCGGTATCGTGACGCCCTGAGGCATCACACATCGCGCAGCGGCATTGGCCACCGACGCCAAAACAGGCTTTCCTCCTCCTCGAAGCCGCCTATCCCGGCGGCCCGATAGCTCCTATCTCTGCCTACACCCGGACGGCCTCGTCTCCCAACGGGGGCGCAACCAGGGTCAATCCTTCAAATTCCGCATAGAGGCTGTCGGGAAGCCGAGGCTCCACGAGCTGCATATTGCGGATAAGACTTGTCGCTTTCGCCGTGCCGATCAGGACCGAGGCCACGCAAGGATGGCGCAATGGGAACTGCAGCGCCGGCTGGGCAAGCGGCAGGCCATGCTTGCGTGCGATTTCCTCCATCGCACCAACCTTGGCCACTACGTCCGGCGTTGCCGGAAGATAGTCGAAATGCGCGCCGGGCACAGGGCCGGTTGCAAGAATGCCGGAATTGAAGACGCCACCGACGACCAGCGACGTGCCCTTCTTCTCGCAAAGCGGCAGCAGCTCCGCGACTGCGGAACGGTCCAGCAGGGTATAACGGCCGGCAAGAAGAATACAGTCGATATCGGCTGCATGCATGACATCGAGGCAAACCGGCACCTCATTGACGCCGAGACCATAGGCCTTGATCGTGCCGGACGATTTCAGCTCCTCCAGCGCCCTCAACCCGGATCCCAGGAGCTGGCCGAGATAGCGCTCGTTCAGCGCCTTGCCGTGCGTATAGCCGCCAATGTCGTGGACGTAGAGCATGTCGATGCGGTTGAGGCCGAGGCGGGCATAGCTGAACTCCACCGACCGCATGATGCCGTCATAGGAATAATCGTAGTCGGCATCGAACGGCAGCGGATCGACATAGCCGTAATTCGGCACCTTGTCGCTTGGCACCGGACGCATCAGGCGTCCGACCTTGGTCGAGAGGACATAGCTGTCTTCCGGCTGGTCGCGCAGGAAATCGCCGACGTAACGCTCACCGAGGCCGAAGCCATACCAGGGCGCGACATCGAAATAGCGGATGCCGCTGTCCCAGGCAGCCTTCAAGGTTTCCATCGCCTGGTCGCGGGGGCAAGCGCGATAAAGGCCGCCCAATGCCGCAGCGCCGAAGCTGACTTCGGTGACCTCCAGGCCCGTCCTGCCGATCGTTCTTTTCTTCATCACCTCTCCCTTGTGATGACGCTATTTCAATTTCCATCGCATCCGGCCACTGAAGCCCGAACACTTATGTCCTGCAATATCCATCGATGGTGACAAGGCCGGAACCATAGCTGACCGCTGCCCTTTGGCAGAAGGATCCGAGACCGGTCATTCACTTCTCTCCCTGATCATTGGCGTAACGGGAAGTTTTCAACATTCCATTCGCCAATTGCTTTTGTTTTTTATCTACAATAAACATTTTGGAGTCAACGAGGAAATCGCTGCCGCCCTGGACGAAGGCGGGCAAGACGGTTCGGGCAATACTCCTGCAATCGACTGCCATTCGATAATGGTTTAGACAGCGCCGCCAACAAAGAGCGGTGACAGTAAGCGAGGGAGGAAATGGCGAGACAAAACACGCTCTTCAAGGAAGCATATAACCGTTATGCGGCCGGTCTAAAGGCCGATACCGCGCTGCCGAGCGAGCCCGAGATCGCCGCCGAACTCGGCGTCAGCCGCAGTACTGCGCGAGCCATCCTGATGCGTCTAAGTGACGCTGGCATCATTCTTTGGAACAAGCGGCAAAAGACCGTGCTCCGTCAGCCGACGCAGGACGATTTCTTTCCGGAGGAAGAAACCAATTCGCTGCACGATATCATCGAGCGCAGCTTCATGCTGCGCATCATGTCCGACGAAGCGCAGCCCGGCATGCAGATCAACGAGCTCGAACTGGCGCGCGAGATCGGGACCGGCACTTCCGTCGTGCGCGAGTTCCTCATCCGCTTCAGCCGCTTCGGCCTGATCGAAAAGCGGCCGAACAGCCATTGGATTCTCAAGGGCTTTACCAGGGAATTCGCGCTGGAACTGGCCGATGTGCGGGAAATGTTCGAAATGCATTCGGCCGCCGAATTCGGTCGCCTGCCACCGGATCATCATGCGTGGAAAGCGCTCAAGGCGATCGAGCGGGAACATCACGACCTGATCGAGGATTTCGATGTTCGCTACCGTGACTTTTCGCGCCTCGACGAGAAGCTTCACCTGCTCATCCATCGCGCTTCGAACAATCGCTTCATCGCCGATTTCTACGATGTCATCGCCATCGTGTTCCACTATCACTATCAGTGGAACAAGACGTTCGCCCGCGAACGCAACGCCCGTGCCATCGCCGAGCATCTCGCCTATATCGAAGCGCTGCAATCGCGCGACCCGCAGCGGATCGACGCCGCCTGCCGCAGCCATCTCGCCTCGGCGCGACAGACGCTGCTGCAGTCTATCCCGCAGGCCGCAACCGAGCTCGCCGGGTCGGCCGCCTGAAAGCAGGAAGTCGGCCCGGCCTTCTTTCGCCGGGCGTCCCCGGGATCTCACCGACCGAGGCGATCGCGATCGCCCCTTCCGTTGGTCACTGCGCCGTCAGCGTCAGCTTACGGTTCGCGAAACGTGAAGAAGAGGCCTCGATCGTGATCGCGCCGACTTCACCCGTTGCCTGAAGCCAGAATCCGGTCGTGCCTCCTTGGAAGGCGATCACCTGCGGACCGATCATCCGTGCCGGGCCATCGACCTTGATGGTGACGATATCGTTGAGGAAGGGCAGACGCGAACCCGCCTGGTCGAGCGCGCGGACGATGACACGCACCGTATCCCGTTCCCCAGCGCGCAAGATATCGGCATCGGCCTCGACCTGAAGCGTCGTCGGAAGTGGATTGGCGACCATCTTCAGCGCCGCCACCGGCTTGCCGCCGATATAGCCGGTGAACTGCACGTCCTCCCATTCCATGCCCCACACACCCAGCTCGTCGGGAGTGAAATTGCGGTGATCGAAAACGACGGGCGGATGCGGCAGATGCGGGAAGGTCTCGCGATCCGGGCCAAGCCGCTTGGTAAGCGAACCATAACGCAGCTCGACCTCATCGCAATTGGTCAGCACGATGAGCGGCAAGGCGCCGCCGATATTGCGCTCGCCGCGCGCCCAGATCGTCACCGGCTTCATGACGACCTCTTCGGAGGGTTCGCACTGGCTGGCATAGGCGTAAGCGGCGAATTTCGGTTCGCGGAACATGTCCATGACGCCGTGGTAGCAAATGCGGTCGCCCGAACCGAAATCGCTATGAGTATTGTAATCGAACATGCACCATCCGATGGCGCCGGAGATCGAGGGGTCGCCATAGGCGGCATTCAAGACCTCCAGATGACGGCGCACATGCTCGGCCTGGCGCTGCTCCTGATCGTAGATCTTCGTCGGATACATATGGCCGCCGAATTCGGTGATCAGATAGGGCACGTCCTTGGAAAGACCGGTGTTTTCCTGCTGGGGCCTCAGCGGCGTGCGCGGCCGGTTGGCGCCCGGCAGTTCCTCGTTGCCGAGAATGAAATCGTTCATCGTATAGACGTCCTCGAGCATTTCGCTCTCGGTGATGTAGCGAACGCCGCCGGTCTGGCGCGTCGGATCGAGTTCGCGCGCAAGCCGGTTCGTCTCGGCGTAAAAATCATGTGAATCCTGGGATTCGTTGATGCGCACGCCCCAGATGATGATCGAGGGATGGTTCCAGTCACGCTCGATCATGCGCCGCACGTTGCGGATCGATTCCTGCTGCCATTCCTTACCGCCGATATGCTGCCAACCTGGGATCTCCTCGAAAACCAGAAGGCCGATGCGGTCGCAATGCTCGAGGAACCACTTCGACTGCGGGTAATGCGAGGTGCGCACGATATTGCACTTCAGCGTTTGCTTCATGATCTCGGCGTCACGCTCCTGCGCCGACCGGCCCATGGCGTAGCCGACATAGGGGAAAGCCTGATGCCGGTTCAGCCCGCGCAATTTCAGTTTCCTGCCGTTCAACAGAAAACCTTCGGCAGTAAAAGTTGCAACGCGGAAGCCGAAGGTTGCGGTGAGGCTATCCGAACCATGATCGGTCGCAAGCTCGACTTCAGCCGCATAGAGCGCGGGATTGTCGAGGTCCCAGAGCGAAATATCCGCCAGACGATCGAACGCAACCGTCACGCTCCCGCCGGAGGTTTCGCCGCGCGCAGAGGCCAGCACTGTGCCGTCGGGGCCGCGCAACGTGACGGTTGCCGTGCCCTTGAAAGCGAGATTTTGCGGATTGGCGAAATCACAACGCACGGTCGCGGACTTGAGATCGGCAAGCACACTGCCGGTCTCGACCTTGATGTTGGCGATCGATACCGGAGCCGCGAGCTTGAGCCAGACGTCGCGATAGATGCCGGCATAGGTCAAATAATCGATCCGGCCGCCGAAGGGCGGGATTTCCGGGTTCTCGCTGCCATCGATCTTGACGGTGAGAAGATTCTCGCCGTGCTGCAGGCGGCCGGTCAAGCGCGCCTCGAAAGGCGTATAGCCGTCCTTGTGGGCGACGATCTCCTCGCCGTTCAAATAGACGACGGCATCGGCCATGGCGGCGTCGAAGATCAGCGACACCTCCCGCCCGGCAAAATCGTCGCTCCAATTCAATATCTTCTGATAGGTGAAAGCGCGCTGATAGGATTTCTCGTCGAAATAGTTGAACGGCAGTTCGACTGCATTATGCGGCAGCGTAACGATCTGCCCCTCTTGCGGGCGGCCGGCATCTGCGGGCGAGAACCCTTCACGGAACGTCCAGGATTCGTTGAAGGCGACAACAGAACGCATATTCAATCCTATCGATAGAGCCCGTCGCATCCGGGACGAACATATGTTGGCTGGAAAAGCAGACGCACGGCGACGCTGGCTGGTCACCTCGGGGCGATATGTATACAGGCTCGCAATATCAGCGCAATGCGACCGGTTGGCGGATTTCGATTTCCAGACATTGCCGGCCGCAGCGCTGGTGGCGTTGCCTGCCACCGGTCTAGCGGCCTCGTCCGCTCTTCGTCTCCTCGGTGGGGCTGCGCACCGCGGCATACATGCCTGTCGTGCGGAACTCTGTCGGGTTGATGCCGTAAATGCGGCGAAACACCTTGGAGAAATAGTTTGCGTCGTCGAAGCCCGACATGATCGCCACTTCCTTGACGGGAATGAAGGCGGCCTTCGTCAGGAGCTTCGCCGCCCGCTGCATGCGCTGCTGCAGCACGAATTCTGCCGGCGGCACGCCTTCGCTTTCGGCAAAGACGCGAGAGAAATGGGCGCGGCTGAGGCCGCTCGCCTTCGCGAGCTCGCTGACCGGCAGCGGCTTGTCGAGATTGGCGCTGATATAGTCGATGACAATCTGCATGGCGGAGCGATCGGCGGCAAAGGCGTGCGAGCCGAAGACGTCGTCATAAAGCACCATGGCCGCTTCATAGGCGATGGCCGAGGCCGAGGCCGGTGTCTTGGCACTCCCGATAAGCCGCAGGCTGCAATCGGCAAGATGATCGATCGTAGCCTGCTGCAATCGCAGGATGGGACCTGCTGCTGCAAGGATCAGACGATGGATGCGCAGAGCCTCCTCGCCGTTCATCGATATCCAGAAATATTCCCAGCGCTCGCCCTTTTCCAGCCAGTACCGATGATTGTGCGGCACGAGCACCAGCAGCGTATCGCCGGCGCCAAGGCGATAGTTGCGGTTTTCATAGCGCAGCCGGCCGCTGCCGCTGATAGTATGCTGCAGCACCGTAAATGGCGTCTGGCCGCGTCGGCGCCCGTCCCAATCGTAGAGTTCGTTGTCCCTGATTTCATAGCCGGCGCTGGTCGGCATGGCATGCAGCCGGTGGCGTCCGCGCGGCAGAGAAACCGTCCGCATGACCTGTCCATTATCGATCAATTCCTGCAGCACAAAATTACCCTTGAAAGCATAATTGTTCTCTGGTCGGCCCGATGATTATAGGCATAATCCCGCCAGAAAACAGCACTTACCCGCCGAAGAGGATCGGCGGACGGAGGAAACCCCACGATTTCGACCGTGTCTCGCAACCGTTGTGACCATGGGACGAAAATGCTGTCGTCTTCCCTGCTGCTGCTTGTTCGATCGACCTGAAGGTGAGGATCATGAGTTTCAAAATCGCCATTATCGGTGCCGGCAGCGTCGGCTTCACGAAAAAGCTGTTTACCGACATTCTCTGCGTACCGGAGTTTCGCGACGTCGAGTTCGCGCTGACCGATCTCAGTGAGCACAATCTGATGATGATCAAGGCGATCCTTGACCGGATCGTCGAGGCCAACAAGCTGCCGACACGCGTCACCGCCACCACGGACCGCCGCGAGGCGCTGGATGGTGCGCGCTATATCATCAGCTGCGTGCGGGTCGGCGGCCTGGAAGCCTATGCCGAAGACATCCGTATTCCGCTGAAATACGGCATCGACCAGTGCGTCGGCGATACGATCTGTGCCGGCGGCATTCTCTACGGCCAGCGCAACATTCCGGTCATTCTCGATTTCTGCAAGGACATCCGCGAGGTCGCCGAGCCCGGCGCCAAATTCCTGAACTACGCCAACCCCATGGCGATGAATACCTGGGCGGCGATCGAATACGGCAAGGTCGACACGATCGGTCTTTGCCACGGCGTCCAGCATGGCGCCGAGCAGATCGCCGAGGTGCTCGGCGCAAAGGACAAGAGCGAACTCGACTATATCTGCTCGGGCATCAACCATCAGACATGGTTCGTCGACCTGCGGCTCAACGGCCGCAAGATCGGCAAGGACGAATTGATTGCCGCCTTCGAGGCGCATCCGGTCTTTTCGCAGCAGGAGAAATTGCGCATCGACGTGCTGAAGCGGTTCGGCGTCTATTCCACCGAAAGCAACGGGCATCTGTCCGAATACCTGCCATGGTATCGCAAGCGGCCGGACGAGATCAACAAATGGATCGACATGTCCGACTGGATCCACGGCGAGACCGGTGGTTACCTGCGCCATTCGACCGAGACCCGCAACTGGTTCGAGACGGAATTCCCGCAGATCCTCGAAAGCGCCTCGCAGTTGATCGATCCGGCCAGGCGTTCCAACGAGCATGCGAGCCATATCCTGGAGGCGCTGGAGACCAACCGCGTCTATCGTGGTCATTTCAACGTCAAGAACAATGGCGTCATCACCAATCTGCCTGACGATGCCATCATCGAATCCCCCGGTTTCGTCGATCGCTTCGGCATCAATATGGTGGCGGGCATCACATTGCCGGAAGCCTGCGCGGCGACCTGCATTTCTTCCATCAACGTCCAGCGCATGTCGGTGCATGCCGCGATCAGCGGCGATATCGACCTGCTGAAGCTTGCCGTTCTGCACGACCCGTTGGTCGGTGCCGTCGCCACTCCGGAGGAGGTTTGGCAGATGGTCGATGAGATGGTTGTGGCCGAAGCCCGCTGGCTGCCGCAATATGCGCACGCGGTTGATGGAGCCAGGGATCGGTTGTCGCGCGGCAAGGTCAAGACGCGCGACTGGAAGGGTGCGGCAAGCCGCAACGTCCGTTCGATCGAGGAACTGCGGGCAGAAAAGGCCGCCCTGAAACAGGCTGGCTGAGGCAGATGGAATTCGGGAAATAAGCCATGCGGCGGGGATTTCAGGGGAGGCCCACCGCCGCAAGACGGCCATGTCCCGCTGTGCTGGAGGAATGCGGCGCCTCAAAGGAAGCGCTCGCGATAATGGGAGAGAGAACAAGATGAGACATATTCGACCGATCGGCCTTCTTGCCGCGTTGACGATTGCCACATCCGCAATCGCCATCAGCGCCTATGCAGCCGAACCGACAGTGCCACCCGTTCCACCGGTCTTTCCGGCGGAAGGAAAGATCAAATATGTCGAGCGCAGCTCCATCCTGGAGTTCAAGGCGTTGCCGGAATATCACGAACCCGCCTGGGTCACTGACAACTTCGTCAAGACCGGCAAGCTGCCGCCGGTCAAGGATCGCCTGCCGAAGGAGCCGCTTGTCTTCAAGACCGGCAACATGCCCGACGGCATCGGTGTCTACGGCGACACGCTTCGCCATGTGATCGGCGGCCGGCCGGAAGGCTGGAACTATGGCGCCGGCCAGACCCAGGGCTGGGGCGGCATCGATATCGGCCTGTCAGAGTGCCTGACACGCACCGCGCCGCTGTTCCAGGTCGAGGCGAAGGATACCGAGCCGCTGCCGAACCTCGCCAAGGGCTGGGAATGGTCGCCGGACGGCCATAAGCTGACCATGCATCTGATCGAGGGCGCGAAATGGTCCGACGGCGCACCCTTCAACGCCGACGACATCATGTTCTATTGGGAAGATGAAGTCATCGATCCGAACGTCTCGCCGCTCGGCGGCGGCGCTTCGCCGGAAGCTTTCGGCGTCGGCACGACCTTGAAGAAGATTGACGACTATACGATCGAGTGGATTTTCAAGGATGCCTTCCCGAAGCAGTACCTCTACACGATGGCCTATCCTAATTTCTGCCCGGGTCCGTCGCATATCCTGAAGCCGCAGCATCCGAAATATTCGAAAAATACCTACGACCAGTTCAAGAACGCTTTCCCGCCTGAATATATGAACATACCGGTCATGGGCGCCTGGGTGCCGGTCGAATATCGCTCCGACGATATCATCGTCATGCGCCGCAACCCCTACTACTGGAAGGTCGACGAGAAGGGCAATCAGCTGCCTTACCTCAACGAGCTGCACTACAAGCTTTCGACCTGGGCGGATCGCGACGTGCAGGCCGTTGCCGGCTCCGGCGATCTGTCGAACCTCGAACAGCCGGAAAATTTCGTCGCCTCGCTAAAGCGGGCCGCGCAGCCCGATTCGCCTTCACGTCTGGCCTTCGGCCCTCGCCTTATCGGCTATAACTTGCAGATGAATTTCTCCGCCAATGGCTGGGGCAACCCGGATGCGCGCAGTCAGTCAGTCCGCGAGCTGAACCGCAACGAGGACTTCCGTAAGGCCGTCACCATGGCGCTCGACCGCAAGGCAATCGGCGAGTCGCTGGTCAAAGGGCCGTTCACGGCGATCTATCCGGGCGGCCTGTCCTCGGGCAGCAGCTTCTATGACCGCAATTCCACCGTCTATTACCCGTTCGATCTTGCCGGGGCGAAAGCCGAACTGGCAAAGGCCGGGCTCAAGGACACCGATGGCGACGGCATCGTCAACTTCCCGGCCAGCGTCAACGGCGGCAAGGATGTCGAAATCACCCTCCTGGTCAACAACGACTACACCACCGACAAGAGTCTTGCCGAGGGTGTCGTCGCTCAGATGGAAAAGCTCGGGCTCCGCGTCATCATCAACGCGCTCGACGGCCCGAAGCGTGACGACGCCAATTATGGTGGTCGCTTCGACTGGATGGTCCGCCGCAACAGCACCGAGCTGGCGTCGGTCGTGCAGAATACCGAGCAGCTTGCCCCGGTCGGCCCGCGCACAAGCTGGAACCATCGCGCGCCCGAAAGCGGCGAGTTGGACCTGATGCCCTTCGAAAAGGACATGGTCGATATCGTCAACAAATTCACCACTTCGAAGGATAACGACGAGCGCGTGGCTCTGATGAAGCAATTTCAGAAGATCTCCACCGGGCATCTCTACAATATCGGTCTGACCGAATATCCGGGTGCGCTCATCATCAACAAGCGCTTCTCGAATGTTCCCCCCGGCACGCCGATCTTCCTCTTCAACTGGGCCGAGGACTCCATCATTCGCGAGCGCCTCTGGGTAGCTGCGGACAAGCAGGGCAAATACGAACTGTTCCCGCAGGAGCTTCCGGGTGCGCCGGGCAGCGCCGGTCCGATCAAATAGGGGCGACCGGCAACCACGATTGGCAGCCGGCCATCCACCGGCTGCCAATCGGACATCAAGCATTCCGGCGGCTCGCCCGCCGGCCGAACTGAACACCGCCGGCGTCTGCCGTCCCTGACGGATCGGGGCAGCCGCCAGCATCAAGAGAAGCGAACCGTCCCATGTTACGATTCCTGCTCGTCCGCATAGCCTCTGCCATCCCCGTGCTCTTCATCCTGAGCGTGGTGACTTTCGCCATCATACAGGCGCCGCCGGGTGACTATGCCGATTACATCCGCTCGCAATTGATGAACCAGGGCGGCGCATCTTTCGCACAGGCCGACGCGCAGGCGCAGGTCTACCGCCGCGAACACGGGCTCGACAAGCCACTGGTCGTCCAATACGTCAACTGGATCGGCGGCATCGTCACCAGGGGCGATTTCGGCTACAGCATGTTCTACAACAAGCCTGTCGCGGACGTTGTCGGCGAGCGCCTGCCCAGAACGCTGGCGCTGGCCCTGGTGTGCCACATCCTGGCATCCGTTCTCGGCATCGGTTTCGGCATATGGGCAGCGACGCGGCAATATAGTTGGGTCGACAGCCTGCTCTCAGGTATATCCTTCCTCGGCATGACGGTGCCGCGCTTCCTGATGGCGCTGATCATCGTCTATATCCTCGTCTTCCAGCTCAACGTCTCGGAAATCGGCAGCTTCTTCTCGCCGCAATATGGCGGCGCACCCTGGTCCTGGGGAAAGTTCGCCGATCTCGTCAAGCATGTCTGGCCTGTCGTGGCGATCGCCACCTTCGGTGGGCTCGCCTACAATATGCGCATCATGCGCGGCAACCTGCTCGACACGCTGAACGCGCAATATGTCGAGACCGCGCGCGCCAAAGGCCTTTCCGGCAGCGCCGTCGTCATGCGCCATGCCGTGCCGAATGCGCTGCACCCTTTGGTCATGTATCAGGGCGTGGTGCTGCCCTACATGCTGACGGGCGAAATCGAGACCGCAATCATCTTCACCTTGCCGACCGTAGGTCCGGCGATCGTCGGCTCGATGGCGGTCGGCGACGTCTATGTCACCGCCACCTTCATGCTGGTGCTTTCGGCAACCCTCATCATCGGCAACATCATCGCCGACATGCTGCTCGCCCTGCTCGATCCGCGCGTGCGCCAACAGGGAGGGATCCACTAATGCTCGCCTTCAGCAACTCCCCGCCCCCGCCTGGCGAAACGATCAAGCACAAGCGCGGCAATGAGAGCTACATGGCGCTGGTCTGGCGCCGCCTGAAGCGCTCCTGGACCGGCATGGGCGGCCTCATCCTCGTCATCCTGCTGCTGTTGATGTCGATCTTCGCCGAATTCATCGCACCGCTCGATCCGAAGGCGACCGATAGCGGCTTCGCGCCGCCGCAGGTCATCAGCTTTCATGACAAGGACGGCAATTTCGTCTTTCAGCCCCGCGTCTACGCTCTCGTCGAGACGAGCGATCTCGACCCGGTGACGTTCCAGCCGATCGTCGGCCCCGACTATGACAATCCGCGCCCGCTCGGCCTTTTCGTCAAGGGCGCGCCCTATTATCTCTTCGGTCTGATCCCCGGCGACCGGCACCTCTTCGGCACGACCGACGGCGGGCCCGTGCATTTCCTCGGCACGGACAAATTCGGCCGGGACATCCTGTCGCGCGCCATCTACGGCTCGCGCATCTCGCTGATGATCGCCTTGACGGTGGTTACCATCGTTACCATCGTCGGCACGACGGTCGGGATGATCTCCGGTTATTTCGGCGGCACGCTGGACGCCTGGATCCAGCGCTTCGTCGAAGTCGTTCTGGCCTTCCCGCAACTGCCGCTCTACCTGGCGCTGACCTCCCTCATCCCGGTGACGGCGCCGACCAATGTCTTCCTCGCCTTCGTCATCGTCGTCATGTCGGCGCTCGGCTGGGCGCAGATGTCGCGCGAGGTCCGCGGCAAGACGCTTGCGCTGGCGAGGATCGAATATGTGCGTGCAGCCATGGCGGTCGGGGCAACCGACCGGCGCATCATCCTCCAGCACATATTCCCCAACGTCATGAGCCACGTCATCGTCGCCGTGACGCTCGCGATCCCAAGCGTGGTGCTGCTCGAATCCTTCCTGGGTTTCCTCGGCTTTGCCGTCAAGCCGCCGCTGATCTCGTGGGGCTTGATGCTGCAGGACACCTCGACCTATTCGGTCATCGGCTCCTACCCCTGGATCCTCTCACCCGTCGCCTTCGTTCTCGTCACCGTCTTCGCCTTCAACGCACTCGGCGATGGCTTGCGCGACGCGATCGATCCCTATTGAGAGGAAAACAGTTATGGCTCTCGCACTCGTCAATACCTTCGCTCCCGACACCCGCCTCGACGCCGCCGACAAGGCTGTGGCTCCCGTCATCGACGCCCGCAATGTCGCCGTCAAATTCAAGGTCGAGGATGGCATCGTCGATGCCGTCAAGGATATCTCCTTCCAGCTCTATCGGGGGGAAACCATCGCAATCGTCGGCGAATCCGGCTCGGGGAAATCCGTGACGGCACGCACCGTGATGGGGCTGCTGACCAAGCGCGCCGTCGTCTCGGACAAGTCCACCATCCATTACGACGGCAAGAATGTGTTGAAATTTTCGGAGCGTGCCCGGCGGCAGCTGCGGGGCGATCGCATCTCGATGATTTTTCAGGAGCCGATGAGCTCGCTCAACCCGATCTATACGATCGGGGGCCAGATCGTCGAAGCGATCCGTGTCCACCGCAAGATCGGCCGCCGCGAAGCCCAGAAAAAGGCGCTGGACCTGCTCAAGCAGGTCCGGATCCCCGATCCCGAGGCCCGGCTGATGCAATATCCGCATCAGCTGTCGGGTGGCCAGCGTCAGCGCGTCATGATCGCCATGGCGCTTGCCAACGATCCGGACGTGCTGATCGCCGAC
The DNA here is from genome assembly GCF_051811145.1 of Rhizobium sp. 11_C7_N12_5. Lineage (NCBI taxonomy): Bacteria > Pseudomonadati > Pseudomonadota > Alphaproteobacteria > Hyphomicrobiales > Rhizobiaceae > Rhizobium > Rhizobium sp. 11_C7_N12_5. Next base: position 178,922 of record NZ_JBPWPY010000002.1, on the reverse strand, counting down.
GAGCCGACGACCGCGCTCGACGTGACCGTGCAGGCGCAGATCCTGAACCTGATCCGCGACCTGCAGAAGCAGCTCGGCATGGCGGTGATCCTGATCACGCACGACCTGACGGTCGTGCGCCAATTCTCCGATTATGTCTATGTCATGCAGCATGGCGAGATGCGTGAGCACAACAGGACCGAAGAGCTGTTTTTACATCCGCAACATCCCTACACGCAGCATCTTCTCTCGTCGGAGCCGCACGGACAGGCGAAGCCGCTGCCTCCGGATTGCGGCACGGTACTCGAGGGCAAATCCGTCAAGGTCGCCTTCATGCTGCGCCACGGCACCTTCTTCAAGCCTGACATGCGCGAGTTGGTCGCCGTCGACGGCCTCAACCTCGAACTGCGCCGCCATGAAACGCTTGGCCTGGTCGGCGAATCCGGTTCCGGCAAGACCACCTTCGGCCAGGCGCTGCTGCGCCTCATCGATGCCGATAGCGGCGAGATCTACTTCGACGGACAGGCGATCCACGACCGCTCGCGGGCCGAGATGCGGCCGCTGCGTTCCCGCATGCAAGTCGTCTTTCAGGATCCTTTCTCTTCACTCAATCCGCGCATGACCATCGGCCAGATCATCGGCGAAGGGCTGGTGGTCAACAACATCGGCCAGAGCAAGGCTGAGCGGCTGGAACGCGTGAAGGACGCGCTCGTCAGCTCCGGCATGCCCGCCAATATCCTCTCGCGCTTCCCGCACGAGTTTTCCGGCGGCCAGCGCCAGCGCATCGCCATCGCCCGCGCCATCGCGCTCGAGCCGGAATTCATTCTACTCGACGAGCCGACCTCAGCGCTCGATCTTTCCGTTCAAGCCCAGATCATCGACCTTCTGCGCAAGCTGCAGGACGAGCGGGGCCTGAGCTATCTCTTCATCTCACACGACCTCAAGGTCGTCCGCGCCCTTTGCCATCGCGTCATCGTCATGCAGCACGGCAAGATCATGGAAGAAGGGCCGGTCGAAGAGGTTCTGTCCCATCCCAAGACCGCCTACACCGAACGCCTTGTCAGAGCGGCGTTCGAGGTAGCTTCCTAGCATCCAGGAGATTTTTACATGACAGGCACTCCCAAGATCACATTCATCGGCGCCGGCTCCACCGTCTTCATGAAAAACATCATCGGCGACGTCTTACAGCGCCCTGCCCTTGCAGGCGCAAGAATAGCACTGATGGACATCAATCAGCAGCGACTGGAAGAAAGCGCCATCGTGGCCCGCAAACTGGCCTCGACGCTCGGGGCCCCTGCCACGGTCGAGATCTTCACGGACCAACGCAAGGCGCTGGAGGGCGCGCACTTCGTCGTCGTCGCCTTCCAGATCGGCGGCTACGAGCCCTGCACCGTCACCGATTTCGAAGTTCCGAAGAAATACGGCCTGCGCCAGACGATCGCCGATACGCTCGGCGTCGGCGGCATCATGCGCGGCCTGCGCACCGTGCCGCATCTCTGGAAGATCTGCGAGGACATACTCGCCGTCTGCCCGAACGCGATCATGCTGCAATATGTGAACCCGATGGCCATCAATACCTGGGCCATCGCCGAAAAATATCCAACCATCAAGCAGGTCGGGCTCTGCCACTCCGTGCAGGGCACGGCGATGGAACTCGCGCACGATCTCGACATTCCCTATGACGAGATCCGCTATCGCTCGGCCGGCATCAATCACATGGCCTTCTACCTCGCATTCGAGCATCGCCAGCCGGATGGTTCCTATCGTAACCTCTATCCGGATCTCGTCCGTGCCTATCGCGAGGGACGCGCGCCGAAGCCCGGCTGGAACCCGCGCTGCCCGAACAAGGTGCGCTACGAGATGCTGACGCGCCTCGGCTACTTCGTTACCGAAAGCTCGGAGCACTTCGCCGAATACACGCCCTACTTCATCAAGGAAGGCCGTGAGGATCTGATCGAGAAGTTCGGCATCCCGCTCGACGAATATCCGAAGCGCTGCATCGAGCAGGTGGCTCGCTGGAAGAACCAGGCAGAGGAATATCGCACGGCCGACAAGATCGAGGTCAAGCAATCGAAGGAATACGCATCCTCGATCATCAACTCGGTCTGGACCGGCGAACCCTCCGTCATCTACGGCAATGTCCGCAACAATGGCTGCATCACGTCGCTGCCCTACAATTGCGCCGCCGAGGTTCCCTGCCTGGTCGATGCCTCCGGCATCCAGCCCACCTTCATCGGCGACCTGCCGCCGCAGCTGACCGCGCTCATCCGCACCAATATCAACGTGCAGGAACTGACGGTGAAGGCCCTGATGACTGAAAATCGCGAGCACATCTACCACGCCGCGATGATGGATCCGCACACGGCCGCCGAACTCGACCTCGACCAGATCTGGTCGCTGGTCGATGAACTGCTGGCAACCCATGGCGATTGGCTGCCGGAATGGGCACGCGGCAATCGCAAGGTTCAGGCCGCCTAAAGCCACTCTCTCCCGGCTAGCGGCCAAAAGGCCCCGCGGCGCTGCCGCGGGGCCCTACGTCTTTGACCGGGCTGGAGAAAGTGAAAATCCAAAACGCAGCGGATGGCGCATCGATAACCGATGGCAAAGCACAATCGATTGCGTTAAAAACGGTCGCAGTTTGGAGGAGACGAACGACATGGCCAGCTCGGAAACATTCGCCACCGGAACATTCGTCGGACGTATCTGGCGTCCTGATGTCGGTGGCCCTGCCCTCGTTACTGTCCGGGATGGCACCGTTTACGACATCACCTCGAAGGAAGCGCCAACGACGCGTGATCTTCTCGAGCGCGACGATCCGGTCGCTTTCGTCCGCGCGCAGAAGGGTGAAGCCGTTGCCGGTGTCGACGCCCTGCTGGCTGCCAAGGCCGACCTCTCGGCCATCCATCTTCTCGCTCCCATCGACCTGCAGGCGATCAAGGCCTGTGGCGTCACCTTCGCTCGCTCGATGCTCGAGCGCGTCATCGAAGAACGCGCGGCCGGCAATCCGGATCTTGCTGAATCCATCCGCGGCAAGGTTACCGCTCTGATCGGCGACAGCCTGCGCAATCTGAAGGCCGGTTCCGCTGAGGCGGCCAAGGTCAAGGCGGCGCTGATCGAGGAAGGTGTCTGGTCGCAATATCTGGAAGTCGGCATCGGCCCGGATGCCGAGGTCTTTTCCAAGTCGCAGGTGATGTCCTCAGTCGGACCAGGTGCCGATGTCGGCCTGCATCCGATCTCCAAGTGGAACAATCCCGAGCCGGAAATCGTGCTCGCCGTCGACAGCCAGGGCCGGGTCAAGGGCGCGACGCTCGGCAACGACGTCAACCTTCGCGATGTCGAGGGTCGGTCCGCCCTGCTGCTCGGCAAGGCCAAGGACAATAATGCCTCCTGCTCGATCGGCCCCTTCATCCGCCTGTTCGACGAGAGCTATGGGCTGGACGACGTGCGCAACGCCGATCTCGACCTCAAGGTTGAAGGCGAGGATGGCTATGTGCTGCATGGCCGTTCGTCGATGAAGGAAATCAGCCGCGATCCCCTCGATCTCGTCTCCCAAACCATCGGCCGCCATCATCAGTATCCGGACGGCTTCGTGCTGTTCATGGGAACGCTTTTTGCACCTGTGGAGGACCGTGACACCCCCGGACAAGGCTTCACCCATAAGGCCGGCGACGTCGTCACCATCTCCAACGACAAGCTGGGCGCCCTGCGAAACCGCGTGCTCCTGTCGACGGAATGCCCGCCCTGGACCTTCGGCGCATCGCACCTGATGCGGAACCTGGCGCGGCGGGGATTGATTTAAGCCCATGCAGGAGTCGACGGTTGCGTGAACGTGCCGTTGATCAATCTGACCGGTCGTAAAGGGACGATAGCTTCGCCACCAGCACCCTAGCATCGATGCCGGCGAGATTGCCTCCGGTGAAGAAGGGGTCGTCCGTGACTTCCCGTCGTACCCAGTCCGGAAACACCTGCGATTCAAGCTCGGCAACAGATGCCGTTTCGACCTCGCACAAGATCAGGCCTGAAAGCTGCCCTTCGAAGACATCGAGACTGAGCGACTTTGCCGAAGAAACGATACTGTACCGCCTTTTCCGGATGTTTCTGCCGGGCAGTTCGGACAATACGGCGTGTTCGTCCGCGGTCAGATAGGTGTTGACGATTGGGACGGAGAGTCTGTCATCCGAAGGATATTTTTTACACAGCTTAAATTGAATATCCCGCCCGTCGCCCAAGGTTATTTTCCGCAGGCGTAATCGACTTCCTATTATGTAAAGATCCTCGATCAGCCGAAATGCCACTCCGGATAGTTCCGGGGCTTGGGTGATCAAAAAACGGCGCTCATGTTCAAGCTGAGCATATTTTGGGATTTTGCGCGGCATCTCTTTGCAAAATACACTCAACCGCCAGGCCGAGATAATCCAAACCTCAATGTGTGGACATCGAATGCGGCTGGTTCAGGCGACTGCGAACGGCAGTCAGTTCCGAGGTGGTGTGATTGAGGCGGTCGGCGAGAACGCGCATGATTTCGACGGCCATTTCGGGGAAATCGCTGAGCAGCTTCAGAAAATGCTCTTTGCTGATCTTCAGCGCCTCCAGCCTTGAGGTAGCCTTGACCGTTGCCGTGCGGGAGACGTCGCAGAGAATGGCGATTTCACCAACGATGGAGTTGACGTCAACTTCGGCAACCTTGATCTCGCCAGCCGGACTATCGACGAGAATATCAGCAGTTCCGGAAAGAACAACGTAGGCGGCATCGCCCTGATCACCCTGAAGAAACAGGGTTTGGCCAGCATTATAACTGACGCGATCCGACGTAAACGCCAAAAGCTTCAACTTCGCGGGCGCAATGCGCGAAAAAATCGGCACGCGCTTGAGCATTTCAACTTCATCCTTCAGAAGCATGAGCTTCAAAACCCCCAGTGTTCGGCCCCAGACGCCACTGCCGAGATAGAATATTACGATAACAGTTCTTTGAACATACCGTTTTTCTCTAAAAGATCGGTACTGGAGCCGCTTTCGACAAGACTGCCGTGGTTGAAGACCAGCACACGATCGAACAACTCGGCAAAACTCGGGTTAGACAGAACCCAAACGATCGCCGGCGCATATTCGTTCCGATCAAGCTCGCTCAACATGCTCCTTGCAATCTGGTCCTGGACGCGGTGGTCGAGCGCCGGCAGCGGCCGATTGCAAATAATGTAATCCGCCCGCTTCAAAAGCGCGCGACCGAGATTGAGTTTCTGTCGCTGCACGTTCGTCAGTCGCTTGCCGCCCGAGCCGACATCGAAATCGAGGCCGATCGACAAGACGCTGTCATGCATGCCCAGACGCCCGAAAACATCGTACATGATGCGATGAATCCGCTCAGGCGCATTGGCCTGCTGATGCGCGATACGGCCGAACAGAACATTATCCATCAAGGTCGCGGAAGCGGTGAAGCGCTCGGCATCGTAGCGCTCGATCACGCTGGCAAGATCCGCCGGAATGTTCTCATAGAACTTGGAACGCGCGCCGACGATCTTTTCCATGAGCATCTGCGTCAGAAGACCGAAGCGGTGACGCGGTTCGATATAGGAGAAACTGAGGCGGATGATCGCCGCGCGCTCGTCGGCCGTAGCGGCCTCGTAGCCCTTGCCGTTGAGCTTCTGCAGCAGCGCCTCGTAAGTCGGAATGTCTTCCGCCGTCATGAAGGTCAGCTGCTGGAAGAAGGGGTGATCCGGTGGCAGGTCGGTGAAGAGTTCAACGGCGTTCTCAGCAATCTCAAGGCCCATATCGTAGAGATCGGAAACAAGCCCGGTCTCGGAGAATACTTTCTGGAAATAGGGATGAGCGGCAAGCTTGCGATTGGTCATCTGCGGCCGCTTCAACGTGCCGAACACCATATTTTCGCCGACTGTCGCCTGCAAGTTATAGGCGTCGAACTGGAAGGGAACGACGAGCTCTTCGAGCTTCTCCTCATGGAGCGCCAGCCGCAATGCTTGTCGCAGTTCGACGATCCGCGATGTCAGCTCCCCGTGCGCCGCCGTATCGACATTCGAACGCAGCGCCATGTCGAAGATGTCCTGAGACATGGCTACCGTATCGAGAACGGGGCGGATGACCGAATAGATGTCGTGCGGCCCGGTAGCACCGGCCGCGGCATAGTCGACCCAATCGCTGTTGAGATCCAGCTCCGGGTTGGCAGAACGCCGAGCCTCGATCATCTGCCACTTGACCCTGCTGGCCGTCTCTTCGTCATAAGTTGGCGGGATCAGGGGCGCATGCTTCAGACCGTAGAGCAGATTGCTGCGCAGGGTGCCATGGAAGAAAAAAGTCTCCGAGGACGCATAGGCGATGCGCCGCCCGATCAACGATTCCGGCAATTCCAGTAGGTCCCGGCCATCGATGCTGACGCGGCCGGTATCTGGCCAGACCAGGCGGCCGAACGCCTCGGCAAGATATTCGCCGCCGGCACCACTCTCGCCGACGATCGCCACCCTCTCACCCGGCTGGATCTCCACCGAAACATGATCGAGCACGCGCGCGCCGCTGTCATCGACAACGGTCAGATTGGTCGCGACCAGGGAATGCGTTATGCGGCCCGCGGGTGCGTGGGAGACGACCTGAATCTTCGGATCGATCAGGTTTTCGACGCTGAACTGCTCGACCACCTGATTGTACTTGACCTGAACGTCCTGGCGCGACTGGTCCCAGTCGATCAGCTCCTTCAGGGGCCCGGGCAGATCCTTGTAGGCGTTGATTACCGCAACCAGCTGGCCGATATCCAACCGACCCTGCAACGCCAGGAAGCCGCCGATCAGGTAAAACAGGAACGGGGTGACCTGGGCCAGGAAGTTGTTGATGAATTTCACCATAAACTTCCATTGATAGAGATCGTAGCGGATCGAGAAGATCAGGCCGAGCCGCTGCGCGATGTCGGCGCGCTCCAGATTGGTGGTGTCGTTGGCGTGGATGGTGCCGATGCCTTCGACGATTTCGCCGACGCGGCCTGAAAGTTCACGCGCCGTCAACTGCCGCTGGCGGCCGAGTTCCAATAACCGCTTGCGCATGCGTGGAATGACGATCGCCTGCACGGCGACGATGGCGGCAGCGATCATGCCCAGCCAGAAATTCTGCATGATGATGAAGATGAGAGCGGTGACCGCCTGGCCGCCCAGAAGCGCTGGCTGCACGAAGGCATCGCCCGTGAAGCCGCCCATCGGCTCCACCTCGTCCTTGATCATGGTCGCGATTTCGGCAGGCTTTACCCGCTTGAAGTGCAACGGCGGGAATCGCAGCACGCGATCGATGAGTTCGAAGCGGATGCGGCGCAGCATGCGCTCTCCGAGCCGACCCTTGTAGGTATTGATATAAAGCTTGAAGAGACCGTTGAGCACGACAAGCGCCAGGAATATCAGGCTCAACGCTACCAGCATCCACATACGGGTAAGCTGCAGGCCCTGGAACACTTCGATATGCCCGATCAAAGGCGGGTCGAAAGCGATATGCATGAAGGTTTGCGTATCGCCGGGATGTTCGAAGCCCTTGCCCTGAATCGGCCCGTTGACGATCTGCTTTGGCAGATCGAAAGACAGGAAGTAAGGGATCATCGAGGCCGCGACAACCAGCAGTATCCAGATCTGCTCCAGCCGGGTGTTCGACCAAATATAACGCGCTAGGCTTTTTTCCATCGCTTATTGCAGACTTCCAAATTCAACGCTCAGCACCGGCAAGTGCCGGCACCGATGTTGCAGAGATGCGGGATAAGTTTGTTGCGGATGCGTGGCCCCATGGTGAAAAGGGACGCCGCCCGGTCTTTCGTCCACGCCCCCTCCCGATTCATTGATTTTTCAATTTATATCACAACATTGCTGAAATCGAGGGGGACAAACGACAGGGCGCGGTCACGAGCGCAGCACTTCATTTCTCACGCGATACCTTGAATTATGGCGGAGGTTTTTGCAGCGCCGTTAAGGTCGATATCGGGGCTGCGCGGCTTGGGCCGCGACAGCGCCGTCTCGATTGCCTCGACGAGCAATTTCGTCGTCAATCCCGCTTCGGGCAGGGCAAGCGCCAGGCCCAGCTTCTCCAGGCGCTCGGCTCGGACCGACTGCTCGGTCTCTCCGCCGGTGGTGAAGGGAACCAGGATGGAGCGGCAGCCCGCTACCAGAAGATCGCCGACCGTATTATAGCCGGCCTGCGAGATCGACAGCTCCGCGCCTCTTAGAAGAGAAGTGAAGTCCTTGCGGAAACGGATGAGTTCGACATTGCCGGGCGCGTACCCAGCGAGATCGGCGAAATCCCGCTCCGGCAGGTTGGGCCCTGTCACCAGCAGCCAACGCCGGTCGACTGCCACCCGGCTTGCCGCCTCGAGCGAGGCGCGAATAAGGTCGCGGCCGACGGCACCCCCACCCGCGGAAACGACGATGTCGAATATCTCTGCCGGTTCAGCCGGCAGCATCGGGGCTACGAGGCCCGTATAGGCGATCTTGTCGGCTATGGCTTCGGTTAGCGGAAAGGTCTCCTCCAGCCGAACGAAATGAGGATCGCCGTGGACGAGAACGCCGTCGAAGTGGTCGCGAAGCAGCGCCACCGTCTCCTCGTCGCGCCCGGGCTTTTTCTGCTGCTGCAGAATATCCCGCACCGATGTATAGAGCCTCGGCTTCGGATCGGCCTTGGCGATGGCATCGAGCAGCGGCAGCAGTTCGAAGCGCATCTGCCTGCGACCGAAGGGGAAGGCCTCGATGATGACGACGTCCGGGGCAGCCTGCTTGAAGGCATCGAGCAACAGATCACGCCGCCTCGATAGAAACGTCTCGTCGACGGCGTTGCCGGATTGGTCTGCAAGGCCCGAAAAGCCGGCACTGCTGGCAACGACCGGCGGCAGCGTCACGGATGTCACATCTTGACCGGGAAAGCCGTTGACCGGAACGCCACCGGTGACGACGGTCACCTGGCAGCCATCCCTAGCCATGGCGCTGGCGATACGGCTGGCCCTCGCCAGATGGCCGATGCCAAGCAGATGCTGGACGTAGAAGAACACGCGCGGAGAAGGGGAATGCGCGGCCGTCATGCGGATTTCCGCCATTGGTCTTCCTTTTGCCACTGCTCTTCGAACAGCCCGGTCAATTGCCGAATGCTGGCATGATAGTCGAAATGCTCGCGCACCCGCCTTTCCGCCGCTTCCCCGAGCCTGTGGCGCAGCGCCGGATCGCGGATCGCAAGCTCCAATGTCGCGGCAAGGGCCTGTGGATTCTCCGGTGGAACGACGAGGCCATTCTCGCCGTCTTCCAGCAACTCGGGAACGCCGGAAATATTGGTGGAGAGGCAGACGAGGCGCTGGCTGGATGCCTCGACCAGCACATTCGGCAAGCCGTCCCGATCGCCGTCGGCCGCCACGCGGCATGCCAGCGCGAAGATATCCGCCTGCCGATAATGCGCGAGCACATCCTCCTGCGCCAAGGCGCCCTTCCAGGTGATGCGGTCGGTTATGCCAAGCGTTTCGGCGAGCTCCTTCAGTTTCGCCAGCCCGTCGCCACCGCCAATATGGGTGAAACGCCAGTTGAGATCACCGGGCAACAGCGCCAGCGCCTTCAGCAGCACGTCATAGCCCTTCTTCTCCACAGCCCGACCAACGCTGAGAACAAAGACAGGGTCTGAGACCTCAGAACCATCGCGCGCCGAATGTTCGCCGGCAAAGGGACCGAAGCGATCAAGGTCCAGGCCGTGATAGCTCAGATGGACATTATCGCGCATATCGGTCAGATCCCGCATATGGTCGAAGCCGGTGCGCGTGCAGGTCACCGTCCAGCGGGCCCGGCCGAGCTTTTCCGAAAGCTCCCAGTCCGGCGATGTCCAGATGTCCTTGGCGTGGGCCGAACAGGTCCAGGGAATGCCGGTCATGATGCTGGCATAGGCGGTAACAGAGGCCGGCGTGTGGATGAAATGCGCATGCAGCCACTCGCCGTTGTCGGGCCACTCATGCGCCAGCACCAATGCCTGGCCGAAGCGACGAAAGCGGTTGGGGGTGATATCCCGTTTGAGATCCGCCCAGAACTGCTTCAAGAGCGGCTTGAAGCCGGGCTTGCCGATGCCGGCGAAGAAAGCACGCAGCACCCTGAGCGGTTCGTTGTGCAGATATTCCGGCAGATAGACCACGCGCGCCTTGATCTCGTCGTGGACGGGATGACGCTTCTTGTCCGTCGGCTTTCGCATCGAAATCAGCGTCAGGTCGAAGCCCGCCCTCTCCAGGCCGAGCAGCTCCTGCGCGATGAAGGTCTCCGACAGGCGAGGGTAGCCCTTGAGGACCACCAGTATTTTTTTCCGCATCGACAGGTTCCGATGGTCTATTCGGCAACGATCGATAGCGGCGTATAGCGCTCGCGATCATCGAACCATTCGCCGACGGTGCGCGAAATATGCACCAGCCCTTCCAGGCGCATGATGCTGCTGCTCGCCGACGGCGGCGCGCGGGTCGGCAAGCGCTTCAAGGCGGCGGCAAGCTGCTTGGGATCCGCAGACTCCTCCGGCAGCAGCATGTCGACGAGACCGAGCTCGCTTGCCCGCTGAGCGCGGATCAGCTGCTCCTCGCGCGGACGCGTGCGCGGAATGATCAGCGCCGGCTTGTCGAAGGACAGGATCTCGCAATAGGTGTTGTAGCCACCCATGGCGACGACGGCCTTGGCGCCGGCGATCAGCTCTTCCATCTTGTTGTCGAACTCGATTACCTGCAGACAGGCGATCTTACCTGCACGTTCCAGCAGCTGATTGCGCTCCTTGGCAGGCATATAGGGCCCAAGGACGATCAGCGTCCTGTGCGTGAGCGAGCTGTCCTGCTCGAAGGCGCTGATGACATCATCGACCAGATCGGCGCCATCGCCGCCGCCACCGGTCGTCACCAGGATATAGTCCTCGTCGGGCACGTGTTCCGACTTCGTCCCCAGCGATGAAACGCTACGCTGCAGAAAGCCAACGAACTCCATCTTCCGGCGCACGCCCGCCGGCACGTCGAGACCGACGAGCGGGTCGTGAAAGTCCGGCGGGCCGTAAACCCACACTCGATCGTAGTACTGATCTATCTTCTGCAGGACGTTGTTCTTCTTCCACTCCGCCTCCAGCAGGTGCGGGGCGTCCATGACGTCGCGCATGCCCAAAACGAGCGTCGTGCCGCGTGCCTTAAGATAGGTCAATGTCTCCTCGACCTCGCCCTTGAGCCCCATCGGCTCCTTGTCGACGATGAAGACATCGGGCTGAAAGGTCTCCGCCGTATGGCGGATGATCGATTGCCGCATCTTCAGCGTCTCCTGCAGAGCGACGTGACTTGCCATCGACGTATACTCGCCGTCCCGCAGCTTGATGACGCTCGGTACCTTGACGAAATCGACGCGCGACCGATAGTCGAAAGCACCGGCGATCGTCGCGCCGGAGATAATCAGCACGTTCAGCCCGCGATAGTCCTCCACAAGGGCATGCGCGATGGTCCGGCATCGTCTGAGATGACCAAGACCGAACGTGTCGTGGCTATACATGAGGATTCGAGCATCTTCTAAGCGCCGCTTCATGGGCAAAACCTCTAGGGGATTAAAGTCATGTACGCGGCTTGTCAGCAAACAACAACCGCGGCCGCTCCTTGAATTGCAATCCTGTCTTGGCCTTGCACCCTGCTATTTGTAGGGATCGGCGGCATCGCGCAAGCCGTCTCCTAAAAAGTTGAACGCCAGAATGACCAAAATTACCGGAACCATGGGGAAAAGAAGCCATGGATAGAAGGCAATCACGCTGACGCTCCGAGCTTCAGTCAAAAGAATCCCCCAGCTGGTGATCGGAGGGCGAAGGCCCAGCCCCAGGAAGCTCAGCGCCGTTTCGCCGAGAATCATGCTTGGAACGGAAATGGTCGCGGTGGCAATCAGATGCGACATGAACCCGGGCACGAGGTGGCGACCGATGATGCGCCGGGTGGGCGCACCCATCAGCTGCGCGGCCAGCACATAGTCCTCCTCGCGCAACGATAGAAGCTTGGAGCGCACGGCGCGCGCAAGCCCTGTCCAGTCGAGAATGCCAAGGATGATGGTGATGCCGAAATAGATGAGGATCGGGCTCCAGCTCACCGGCATGATCGCGGCAAGCGCCATCCAGAGCGGCAGGCTCGGCAGTGACTGAAGGATTTCGATCACCCGCTGCACCAGCAGATCGAACAGACCGCCATGATAACCGGCCAAGCCGCCGATGATGATACCGAGCACGAAGCTGACGGAGATGCCGATCAGCCCGATCGTTAGGGAGATGCGCGCGCCATAGATGATGCGCGACAACACGTCGCGACCCAGCCGGTCGGTCCCAAGCAGATACATCTGTCCACCGACGGCCGGGCAAACCAGATGAAAGTTCGAATCCAACAGCCCCCAGAAGCGGTAGGCATCGCCACGACAGAAGAAGCGGATCGGCTGCACGTCGGCGGGATTCTCGGTGTAGTTCCGGCGCAGCGTATCGATATCGAGCGCCATCTTGCGACCATAGACGAATGGACCGACGAACTCGCCTTTATTGAAGAGGTGAATCGCCTGCGGTGGCGAATGGATATAATCGACGTTTCGCGTGTGAAGCCCATAGGGCGCGAGGAATTCCGCAATCACGATCATGCCGTAGAACAGCAGCAGGAAAATACCTGATGCAAGTGCAAGCTTGTGCTTCTTGAACTTCCACCACATGAGACGCTTCTGCGAGGCCAGATAATAGCGCGTCTGGCCGGCGGACATGGCTTCGAACTGGTCCGGATCGAAATCCGCCTTCGAGACATAATGTTCGAGGGGCGCCCCGGGGCGCGGCAGGGGTGCGGTCACTTTGTGCTCCTGCCTTGCAAGCGGATGCGCGGATCGAGAAAGCCGAGGGCGATATCGGAGATCAGCACCCCGATAACGTTGAGGAAGGCCAGAAACATCAGGAATGAGCCGGCAAGATACATGTCCTGGCTCTGCAACGCCCTGATCAGCATCGGACCCGTCGTTTCAAGCGACAGAACAATGGCGGTGATTTCCGCGCCCGAGATGATTGACGGCAGGATCGAACCGATATCGGCGACGAAGAAGTTCAACGCCATGCGCAGCGGATATTTCACCAGCGCCCTCAAAGGATGCAGACCCTTGGCGCGCGCGGTGATGACATATTGCTTCTGCATCTCGTCAAGCAGGTTGGCGCGAAGACGGCGGATCATGCCGGCCGTCCCGGCCGTGCCGACGATGATAACCGGAATCCAGAGATGCGAGAGGATCGAGCGCGCCTTTTCCCAGCTCATCGGCTGCGACAGATATTTCTGATCCATCAGATGGCCGATGGACACACCGAACCAGACATTGGCGAAATACATCAGGATCAGCGCCAGCATGAAATTCGGAATGGCGATGCCGAGCAGCCCGAGGAAGGTGAGGCCGTAGTCGCCCCAACTGTACTGATGGGTGGCGGAATAGATGCCGATCGGGAAGGCGATCAGCCACGTCAGAAGGATCGTCGTCATCGACACGAGGATGGTCAGCCACAACCGGTCGCCGACCACATCCGATACCGGCAGCTGATATTCGAAGGAATAGCCGAAATTGCCATGCAGCATGCCGGCGACCCAACGGACATATTGCACCGCGATCGGCCGGTCGAGCCCGTATTCGTGGCGGAGATCCTCTATTTCCTGCAGGTTTGCAGTTTCGCCCTGAGCGCGCAACTCGGCAATCTGGCTTTCGAAGAAATCGCCCGGCGGCAACTGGATGATGGTAAAAACCAGCATCGAGATCACGAGCAATGTCGGGATCATCACCGCGATACGCCAGATAATATACTTAAGCATTGGGTCGATCCTCCTTCATCCAGAAGGTATCCGGCATGTAGACGCCGAGATAACAGGTTGGATCGAAACCATAGAGCGCTTTTTCGGGCACATTCTGCATGCGCGCCGAATGCACGATCGGCTGGAGCGTGGCATTGATCAGGCCGATGGAGAAAACCTGATCGCTATAGATCGCCAGCATCTGGTGCCAGATCTCGGCGCGCTCGAAGGAGGAGGCTGCCGTTTCCCATTCGCCAAGCAGTTTGACCAATTTTGCTGCTTCCGCCACGTCGGGCGCCGCCCCCTGGGTCTGACGCGACAGATAGTACATGCCCCAGAGCGGCCATTGCATCTGGTCGTCCATGGTCGGTGCGAGTTCGCCGGGATTCATGTCGGCCGTGGGCACGCCATTGTCGAGGCCGTACCAAAGTGACATCAGAATCCGGCCGCCCATGGCGCGGCTGCGAAAGATATCGCGCTGCGACACGCGGGTATAAAGCGCGATGCCGACCTTGCGCCAATGATCGGTGACCAGCTCCAGAACGTCGGAATCCAGCGTGCTTTCGCCGGGCGTCTCCACGGTGATCTCCATTCGCCGGCCGTCCGGCAAAAAGCGCGTGCCATCCTCGTCACGCTTGTCGAGACCAGCCGCATCGAGCAACGCATTGGCCTGATCCGGATCATGGGAGATCCAGGCCGAGGCATATTCCGGTTTGTAGAGGGGGCTGTCCGGCAGAATAGTGTCGGCACTTTCCGTCCCGAGGCCGTAGAAGACAGCCATGTTGATCTCATGGCGATCGATCGCCAGCGACAGCGCCCGGCGCACTCTCACGTCGCGAAGAACATCCCGCCAGACCGGATCGGCGCTGTTCAGGTTCGGAAACAGCGCAACGCGCGAACCGCGCGCCATTTTCCATAGATTGACCTTGATCGGATAACGCTTCTCCGCATCCTTCAGGAAGGTATAGTCGTTGAAGTCGATCCCGGTCGCCTGCAGATCGCTTTCACCCGCACCGGTCTTGGCGGCAATGATTGCCGACGAGCTGATGTTCAGGATGAAACGGTCGATATAGGGCAGCTGCCGGCCGTTTTCATCGACGCGGTGGAAATAGGGATTGCGCTCGAAGACGAACTGCTCGGCCGGCGGCGGCGTCGTGTTTCGCCAAGGGTCCAGCACCGGCAGATTGGGATTCTCGGGCCGATAGGCCCGGCCCATCTTGATATGGAGATCCTGCCATTTCTTCACCCGGTTTTCCTGTATCAGCGAAGAAAGACGAATGCTGTCCTGATATTTCTTGTGGAACTGCTTCAGATAATGGCCGGGGCCGAGAATGACGAGAGGCTGCGGCGCGGCCAGGCTCGGCAGGAAATCCGGATTGGGATCGTCCCAGGAATAGCGTACCGTCAGCTCGTCGAGCACCTCGAAACGCGGCAGGTTGCCGTGCGGGCGCAATTCCAGAGCGCCGCCGCCGGGCGTCAGCTGCTTGTTGAGGATGACATCTTCCCACCAATAGCGGAAATCGTTCGACGTCAGGGGATGGCCATCAGACCATTTGTGCCCGTCACGCAGCTTGAAGGTGAAGACCGTATCGTTGACCGCGGAAAAGGACTCGAGAATATCCGGCTGGAGCGACAGGGTGCGGTCATACCCGACAAGGCGGGCATAGCCATAGATCGTCATGAAGCGGATATCGTTCTGGCTGCCGATGATGGTGCGCACGGAACCGCCATAGCGGCCCGGCGTACCACCCATGGCGGCGACGCTGACAATGCGCGGAAATTTCGGCAGGCGCTTGGCAAGATGCGGCATCTGGCCGGCCCTCAGCCAATCGGCGAGATAATCCGGCTCGTTGTCGACATCCGCCGCCATAAGAGGCTGCGGCAGTACGGTAGAGGCCAATAGGCCAAGGAAGGTTCGACGAGTTACCACGTGCGCAACTCCTGAACGTCGACGCCGCGGCGAGCGCGAACGAAATGGCCGCCGCCGAGATCCGCATAGGCAAGCTCCCCATCCGCTCCCTCCGAGAATTGCGGCCCCCATTTCTGTCTGGCGGCCGGACCCTCGCTGTTCAGGGCGGAGAAATTGAGCGGCCGGTCGAGATCGGGGAATGGGACGGCCGCAAGCAGCGAGCGGGTGTAGGGATGGACGGGTTCGCGGAGGATGATTTCGCGCGGCGCGATTTCGACGATGCGACCTCGCGCCATGACCGCGATGCGATCGGCCATATAGTCGACCACGGCGAGATTGTGCGAGATGAACAGATAGGTAAGCCCAAGTCCCCTTTGCAAATCCTTGAGAAGATTGAGGATCTGCGCCTGCACCGAAACGTCGAGCGCCGAAACGGGCTCATCCAGGATTAGGAGTTGCGGCCCAAGAGCCAGGGCGCGTGCGATGCCGATACGCTGGCGCTGTCCCCCGGAAAAGCTGTGGGGATAACGGCTCAGATAATGCTTATCGAGCCCGATCGCCTGCATCAACGCCTTGACCTTCTCCTTGCGGTCGGCGCTATCGCCATGCCCGTGGATCTCCAAGGGTTCGCTCAAAATATTGCGGATCGTCATGCGCGGCGAAAGAGACGAAACCGGATCCTGGAAAACCATCTGTATCTTTGTGCGCAGGTCCATCAGCGCATCGCCCTTGGCGGCGAGCACATCGATCTGGCCGTCGCCACCGTTGAAGCTGACCGATCCGCTGTCTGCTGTGACGGCCCGCATGAGGATCTTGCTCACCGTCGTCTTGCCGCAGCCGCTCTCGCCGACAAGGCCCAGACACTCGCCGCGGCGGATATCGAAACTGACGTCATCAACAGCGCGGAACTTCGTGCCATCCCGCCGGCCGAACAGCCCGCCGGCCTTCGTGCCATAGGTCTTGGTCAGATTGCGCACGCTGAGCAGGATCTCGGGTGCTGCCTTGCCGGCCGTGCTCGAACCGCCGCTGATGAGCTTCTTCTTGCCGGAGAAGGTGCCGAGATTGACGGGAACGTCCCGCAGGGATTTCAGCCGTTCGCCTGGCTTCATGTCGAAATGCGGCACTGCTGCCATCAAAGCCTTCAGATAGCGATGCTGCGGCTGGCGGAAGATCGTCTCGACAGGCCCTGCCTCCATGATCTCGCCGTGATAGATGACGACCACCTCGTCGGCCATGTTGGCAACGACGCCGAGATCATGGGTGATCAAAAGCATCGCCATGTTGAAGGTCTGCTGAAGATTGCGCAGCAGGCCGAGGATCTGCGCCTGGATGGTGACGTCCAACGCCGTCGTCGGCTCGTCGGCAATCAGCAGGGCCGGATTGCAGATCAGCGCCATGGCGATCATCGCACGCTGACGCATGCCGCCCGAGAGCTCGAAAGGATAGCGGTCGAAGGTGTGGAAGGGATCCTGGAAGCCGACAAGGCTCAGCATTTCCTCGGTCTTCTCGCGCTGCTCGGCCCAGCTGATTCCTGGGGTGTGGATGCGAAGCGCTTCGCTGATCTGGTTGCCGACGGTGTGCAGCGGCGACAGCGAGGTCATCGGCTCCTGAAAGATAGTGGCCATGCGCGCGCCGCGCAGCTTGCGCATCGCAATGCCATCGCGCGGTAGCTGAAGGAGATCGGTGGTCTGGCGGTCGAGCGGATCGGTAAAGAGAATGCGGCCGGTTGCCTGCGCCGCATTCGGGAGGATTCCCATGATCGACTGACTGATGATCGACTTGCCGGAGCCGGATTCGCCGACCAAGGCCGTGACCTTGCCGGGAAGCACCCTCAGATTGGCATTTTTGACGACACGCAGTTTGTCCCCATAAAGCGAGAACGAGACGTCGAGGTTCTCAATACGCAGCAGATCAGTCTCAGACGCCATACCAAATTGCTTCCCGCTCACATGACCTTTGTGGCCTTATACGGCACACTAACGTAGGCCATAACGGGTGTCTAGCTGGTCAAAGTGCTGGCGAGACTGTTAAAAAACTGTCGTGTTTCCAGTGATGTATCGGCTTGTGCTGACCTAGCCAGCCGCGGAGATCATGGAGCGAGCTTTTCGACTTGAAGACGGCTTTCGAACTTCTTGGCATCCCTGTGCAGCAGAATGACCTGCTCGGCCTCGGACAAGGCATCGATTGTCGCATCATGGAAGATCTCCGTCGTGCCGTTGGCAATGGTGCTGGCCTTCGGGGAAACGACGGTGAAGCGCTGGCGCACGCCTCTTAGCTTCTCTTCGCCGAGCGTGCCCCATTCGCTGCCGGTGTAGCCGGAGAATGCCTGGCTCGCGACCACTTCGGTCCCATATTTCTTGGTGAGGGACTGCAACCGTTCCACTTCGTTGACGGCGGCACCGAAGGCCGAGAAGGTGAGGCGATCCTTCAGCCCGACATTGCCGAACATAACGTTGCCGACATGCAGGCCGATGCCATAGCGCACTTCGCTCAGGCTGCGAGCCTGACGATCCTTGTTCAGCGCGGCAACGCGGCGCTGGGCCTCGAACACCGCCGACAGCGCCGCCTCGCAGGCGACTTTGGACGGATCCTTATGCCGTCCGCAGGGATAGACGGCGAGAAATCCATCGCCGAGAAAGCTCAGGATTTCGCCGCCGTTGCGGTTGAACGGCGCGGCAATGGCATCGAAGAATTCGTTCAGCGTATCGATATAGGCCTGCCGCCCTTCCTTTTCGGCATAGACGGTCGATTGCCGCATGTCCCCCATGACCAGTGCTGCACGGATCGTCTCGCCGTCGCCGCGGCGGATCTGGCCGTTGAGCACGCGTTTGCCGGCATCGCCACCGAGATAGGTGGTCAGCATGTTGTTGGCGAGTTTGCCGAGAACCGCCATCTTGGCGGCCATGGCAAGATGGTTCTGCATGCGCATCAGCGCGCCGATCATCTCTTCGCTGAAGCCGCCGACGCTGTCTGTCGACCAGGACCCCATCATGCCCTGGACTGAGCCGGCGCCGAAGGTCTGCACGAAGGCCAGGTAGTCCGTCACCTTCTCCTTGCGCAGGTCCTCGAAAACCGGAAACTCCAGAGGACCGTCGGTGTCGATCCGGCGGCGCAGGTGCAGGAGACCGTTGGACAGAAGATAGTAATAGGGGCTCTGCATGAAGCGTTCCGGCTTGTCGTTCACATGCCGGTAGCCCTCGATCGTCAATCCGCCGGCCCGACGCCAGGTGAAGCCAAGCGCGTCATAGAGGGGATGCAACATCGAAAAGGTCAGATGCACGCGCGCGACCGGAAGGCCGGAAGCCGCCATGCGCTCGCAGAAACCGCGAACGATGCTCTCCAGATTCTCGCCCGTCAGCGCCGCCTGGGTCAACCATTCAGCAACCTTGTCGAGAAGAATATCGGAAACAGTAGAATGAACGGTCATTTTTTCCGCGGCCTATCCTTGCGATTCCCAATGCTCCGCCCCGGCAATACGCCGGACGCCATATACTGCGGGCTGATCGCCAGCGGCAACACCGGCCCATCGGCTGAGGTCGGATGAAATAATTATGCGACAGACGACGGCGCTCTCCCCCAGAAACTCTGGATAGCGCCGGCGCCATAAAAGATTTGGCTGCACTTTTTCCCTCGCGCCAGACGCATAAAGGTGCAGCAGAAGACAGCCGGCAAAACTACCGACTCTCGTTTTGTTCCCCTTCAGATAGGGCGAAAATGCGGCTCAAACAATGGGCGAGACCGACATGGGCCGATAAAATCACTGTCGCGCTGACATGCTCGGCATGCAAACGCGGCAGCAGGACCTGCTATCGCCGCGCGCGGCCGGAATCATTCGCCGGCTGCAAGTTCGGATGGTTGCTTGCCTCGCAACGCCATGGCCGCCATTGCATAGCCGCCACTGGCGCCATCGATGAAATGCATATGATCACGCATCAGCGGCGTTGGCACGAAGCAGGTCATCAGAGCACTGTCCTGGCGATGCAGCCCGTAGCGGCAGATGCCTTCGGCCTCGGCTTGACGCAGACGCGCCTCGATGCGCGAGAGCTGCGCCGCATCGACATCGATGGTCATCTTCAGGCCATCGTCAAACTTACGAAAATCGGAGTTCGCGGCGAGATCGCGCCTGTAGACCTTGGCGTCAAAAGTCGCCACACGGAGCCCGAACTTGTCGAGGATGTAAACGGCAACGATCTGCAGGGCAACAGCAATCTTGCGGCGCCAGCGATCGGCGGGCGCAGCCGAGGCACGCGCCTCGATGTCGGCACCGTCGAAGATCAGCGACGGCGTCGGTCCCTCGACCGGCACGGGATGGGCGTCACGGCTTTGCTCTCTGGAAATGGCGATGATATCTGCGACGAGCTGCTGGAATTTCGCGCTGTTGCCGCTATTGCCGGGGACCGCGATGATCGAAACGATCTCGCCATTATGGGCCTTGATCGGATTCCAACGACAGGACAGGCCTGTGAGGTCCGGTCGCGCCTCCGCTGCTGCCGCCTCGACGATGAAATTTCCCGCCTTCATCTGCCTTTCCGCCCAGCTCGTGCCGCCACCGAAGAACATGGCGTAGGAGACATACTCGCTCGGATTGAAACGAGCGACCATAACGTCCAGCCCCTCGCCACGAACGGCCGACATGGGTACGAGCGCCGTGCGCAGATCGAGCTGCAACTCTTCCTTGACCCACGCCCGCACCGCTGCAAGCGCCTGCCGCACCCGCGCTTCTCCCGATGGCGGTATGGCGACCAAGGCGCCATCGCCACCGAAAACGAAGGGATAGTCGCCCTTGTCCAACGCGTTGAGCACAGCGGAAATCACGCTGGCGCCGGCCATGTTGACGGATTTGTAGTGACCGGAGGCAATGGCCTTGGTCGAGCTGACGATATCCGCGACCGCCAGCAACCAGCCATCCGGAAGGGGTCGGTAGTTGGCGCTGTCGGTAACGCCCTCGAAACGAGTGAAACCCGTCAATTTATGAAAGAAATCATCGTTGGATGGTTCGGCCATGACGGTTCCCCCTTTCACGAGCGCCGCGACAATCTATCCCTACAGCAAACACGCCGAAAAGCCAGTCGACGGTCGACGCGGCAATGCTGGCCGTGCTACGTCGACTAGGTAAGAGGCACCCAAAAGCCAAGGATAAGACAGATACGATGAGCCGCCTGGATAGTTTCATTCGCCGCCTGAGTGCGCAACGCGACATCCTCAATGCCGTTGCCGACGAGGTCAGAGCGCTCGATGGTCCAGTGCTGGAACTGGGCCTCGGCAATGGCCGCACCTTCGACCATCTTCGCGAGCTTTTCCCCGATCGCCGCATCATCGCCTTCGACCGGGCGATCAACGCCTACGGCCCGTCCATGCCGACGGCCAGCGACCTCATCCTGGGTGAAATCAAGGATACTGCCACGGATTTCATCGGCGCAGGCGCCTCGCTTGCCCATGCCGATATCGGCACCGGCTACGAAGACAAGGATGCTGTGACGTTGACATGGCTGCCCCAGACCATGGCCGGCGTGCTTGTCTCAGGCGGGCTTGCGGTCAGCGGCCTGCCCCTCGACCACTCCGATCTCGAAGCGCTGCCCCTGCCCGACAGCGTCAAGGAAGGACGCTATTTCATCTATCGGCGCAAATAGCTTCAACGCAAAAAGAGAACATCGAACTGGTCGCCTTCAGTCGGCAGATCGACCACCTTCATGGCTTGCTCGCGGTCTTCGAAGAAGGCCAGGCACTCGCTATAGTGACCGGCCAGGTCCGCAATGAAGGCCTTGGTCTGGTCCTTGCCGTAGAAAGCCGGCGTGAATTCCATATAGAGCGGCACCTTGCGGGCCATCAGTGCCTGCATCGATCGGCAGGCGACGGGCTCGTAGCCTTCGATATCCATCCAGATCAACCCGACATCGGTGGGGTCGGCTTCGGCCTGCGCAAGAATATCGGCGACCGGACGGACGGGAACCAAAATCTTCTCGTCGCTTGCGCTTTGGCGCAAGGCGCTGCTTTTGCCATGGTTCTTGTGGTTCAGATAGAAGTCGAGCTGCCCGCCGCGGTCACCGGCGGCGCAATTGACCGCAGTCACCATCTCCTGAAAGCCGTTGTCGGCGATATTGGCGGACAACAGGCGAAAATTGCGCGGATCGGGCTCGACGGTGACGATGCGGTCGTAGGCACCGCTAAGGGCAAAATAGCAGGTCTGCGTGCCGATATTGCCGCCAAGCTCCAACAGGACCTTTCCCTTGTGCAAAAGGCCGCGCTCGCGCAGCACGCTCAGCAGCCGGTCGACATGATCGCGCTCGAAATGCCCTTTGCGAAAGACCTTGCGGCCAATGTAGTCGGCCGGCGAAAAACTTAAGACATGATCGCCGCAGTCCACCGTCATCGTCTTGACGCGCGGGCCGAGCGCACTGATGAGGATATCGCGGCCAAGGCGCGTGTCGAAGAGGCGCGTGGCGATCGCGTCGCGCTTCCTGCGAAAGGCGCGCCGCCAGTATTTTCTCGTGAGGATATTGTGGTCGAACATGGGTGCAATCCCTACACCACGGCTTTCCCGTTGCAAACCGGGGCGTCGAGCAGCGCGAGGCTGTCGGCGAGGCGGCTCGAAAAATCAGGCAAAGCGGCTGCTCGCTTCTTTCGAAACGATATAGACCCGCAAAGGCTCGCCGCGGCCGCGAACGGCAATCTCACGGCTTTCGACGCCTGTGATATCGACCTCGGAGAGCTGGGCCACCGGCTCCGAAAAGACCAGCGTGCTGTTGAATTCCTTGGCAACGCTTTCGAGGCGGCTGGCGACATTGACCGTATCGCCGATCGCCGTCACGTTCTTCACACTGCCATATCCCATTGAGCCAACCACCGCCGAACCAGCGTGGATGCCGATGGCGATCTCCAGCGGCGCGGCCAACTCATCCGCCAGCTCCGCGCTGAGCTTGTCGATTTCCCGGACGATCGCCGCCGCCGCTTTCAAAGCCTGACGGTTCGCTTCCTTCGGTGTCGTACGCAGGCCGAACAGAGCCATGGCACCGTCGCCGATGAACTTGTCCATCCGGCCGCCATTCTCCTCGATGATGCGACCGACGATGGCGAAATAGCGGTTGAGCAGGAAGACGATGTCGAAGGGAAGGCGCGCTTCCGTCAGCGCGGTGAAATGGCGCAGATCGCAGAAGAACACGACGATCTCGCGCTCACGGCCCGGGCTGGCGGTTTGGCTGTAGACCGGCATCGTCGCTTCGGCCATCGGCGTCAGAAGCGGCACGACGCTGACGTTTCCGGTCGGGCGCAACTGGCAGGCGAGACGGATATCCGGAGTGGCGCCGATGCGGTTCAGCGTCTTCTGCTCCAGTGCCTCCGGCGGCGGCAGATTTTCGGCGCCCTCGATGATCTGCACGCGGCAGGTGGAGCATTGGCCCTTACCGCCGCAAACGGAATAATGCGGAATGCCGCCGAGGCGGCTTGCCTCGAGCACGCTGAAACCACGCGGCGCATGCACGACCTCGCCGCCCGCATAGCGGATGGCGACCTGATATTGCCGCTCGCGCAATCTGCGGTGAGCGCGAAAACCGAAGAGACCGACGATCGACAGGCTGAAGGCACCGTAGAATGCGGCGCGGTAAGGCCACAGGGCATCGGCCATCTGGCTGCCCGGTACGGAGCCCTTCTCGCCAAAGCTTCGCATGTCGCTGTAATAGCCGCCAGCATAACCGCGCTCGTCCTCCTCGGCTGCTTCATACGCTACGGTCTTGCCCATCGCCGCGAAGCCAAGCAGGGCGAGAACCGGAAGAACGATGGCGAAGGACAAGAGGACAGGGCCAACCGCCGTATACCAGGGGCGATAGCGCAGCCAGAAATGAACGCCGATACAACCATGAACCCAGACGATGATCAGCAGGAATGACTGGCGCAGGCCATTGGCGGGCGTTGTCAGCCATAGGCTGTGGACTATCGCCTTATACGTATCGTGATAGCCGTAAACATCATGCACGATACGCGTGGCAACGATGTGATCGATCAAAAGGAGCGGCACCAGCAGACCTGTGACGATCTGAAACGCTTCGCCAGCCGGCATGACGAGCGTGCGACGCCGATAAAGAAGCCTCAGCACAAGCAGGATGTGCACCAGCAGCGCACCATAGAGAAGCACGGTTCCAACCGGATTGCGCCAGACGGTCATGAACCAATGCTGTGCACGCTCGGCGGTGCCGAGAGAAATCAACCCGAGGGAGTGATTGGCCAGATGCATGATCACGAAAGTAAAAACGATCAAGCCGGAGCCAAGGCGGAACTTTCGCACGAGACGGTCGGAAATGATTGGCTTTCTTGCCTCGATAGTCATCAAACCCAATGTATATTATCCGTTCACAACAGAAGCGAAAACGGTTATCGCCTATCATCTAGCTGCAGAGCCGCATGCTGTCGAGGATGCGGCTTTTTGAAGCAGGGATTTTATTGTCACGCAACCGGTCGGAATTCGGGCAATCCTCTCACAATTCAGGCTTTTACCATCACTTAATCGTCAACCCCTACCGGCACCATGAAGATCGCATTCTACGCCCCGTTGAAATCACCCGACCACCCGGTGCCCTCGGGCGATAGGTTGATGGCGCGGCAGATCATGACAGTTCTCAGGATGGCGGGACACCAGGTCGATGTCGCCTCCGAACTGCGCAGCTTCACCCCGACCCCGGAAGCGGGATTGCGTGCGGAGATCGCCCGACAGGCCGAGGGCGAGGTGACGCGATTGCTCGGCCGATCACACAGCGAATCGCCGCCCGATCTCTGGTTTACCTATCACCCCTATTACAAGACGCCCGATCTCATCGGCCCGCCGGTCTCCCGGCAATTCGGCATCCCCTACGTCACCGCCGAGGCCTCCTATTCCAGACGCCATGACGACAACGGCTGGGGCGAAAACCAGCGTCTGATCGCCGATGCCGTGCGGTCGGCGGCCGTCAATCTGTGCTTCACCGAGCGGGATCGGATCGGCCTCGTCGACGCAATACCGGATGGCAGATACGAACGCTTTCTGCCCTTCATCGATGCAACGCCTTTCGGGTCGCCCAGGGGTGCCTCTGCCTCCAACAGGCTGATCACCGTTGCAATGCTGCGGCGCGGCGACAAATTCGACAGCTACGTCATGCTGGCCGAGGCGCTCAAACTGATCCGCGATCATGACTGGACACTGACCGTCATCGGCGACGGGCCGATGCGTGCGGAAGTAACGGCACTGTTTTCCACCTTCGACGGAGACCGCATAACGTGGCTCGGAGAGCGCTCGACGCCGGAGATCGCGGCGGAGCTTGCGACTGCCGGGATCTACGTCTGGCCCGGCTGCAACGAAGCCTATGGCCTGGCCTATCTCGAAGCGCAGGCGGCCGGGCTGCCCGTGGTCGCGCAGGCAACGGCGGGCGTGCCGGAAGTGGTGATGGACGGTATTACCGGGCTGCTGACACCGGCGGGCGACCTGAAGGCCTATGCCGATGCCATCGCACAGCTTCTGAACGACGAGGAGCAGCGGCGGATCATGGCAGAGGCAGCGCATGGATTCGTTCACAGGGAGCGCTCTTTGAGCGCGGCGGCAAAGCGGCTTGAAATCATTCTTCGAAAGCATCTGGGAGATACCTATTATGAGCGATAGAGCCGATTGGCAGCCCTTGCGCGACGAGTTGCGGCGTTGGACCGCGGCCGGGCGAAAGGCGAAATTCTGGTTCCGCGACGACGACGCCATCGAACCGACCCCCGCGCTTGACCGGCTGCTGTCGCTTTCGGATCGTTTCGACGTGCCGATGGCATTGGCCGTCATCCCGGGGCCGACCGGAGAGCCGCTGGCGGAACGCCTGGCGAGCCAGAGCCGTGTCACTGTCACCGTGCACGGCTGGACGCACCAGAACTATGCTCCGGATGAAACAAAGAAACAGGAGCTCGGCCTGCATCGCCCGCAGGCGATCGTGCTCGACGAACTGCATCGCGGCTTCGACAAGCTGAAGGCGCTCTATCCCTCGCAGTTTCTCCCCATGCTGGTGCCGCCGTGGAACCGTATCGACGACGCGCTGCTGCCGGAGCTTAGCCCCTTCGGCTATCGCGCGGTGTCTGTCTTCGGGTTGGCAAAGCAGGCGCCGATCACCCTGGTCAACACCCATATCGACATCATGAATTGGCACGGCGTGCGCGGCGGCCTCCCGCATGCCGGATTGATCGGACGCTTGGTAGAAGAACTGAAGAATCGCTTCGACGGCAATGACGAGCCGATTGGCGTGATGACGCATCATCTGGTGCATGACGACGTCGCCTGGGGTTTCGTCGAGGCGCTGTTCGAGGAAACGGCCGGCCACGCCGCCATCGAGTGGCGGCCGGTCGGCAATTTCTTAAGTTAGCGGCTCCGCCCCGAACGAAGCCGCTGCAACGGCGCCTTAGAGCTGCAGCGATTGTCCGTCGAAAGCGGCGAAGGCGCCTGGAAAGCTCTTCTGCGCGTCGCGCTGCATCTCGTCCAGCTCGCGATCCGCGCGCGCCGGTGCATGATGAAACAGGGCCAGTCGTTTGACACCGGCCTTCTTGGCGAGCTTGACGCCTTCCTGCCAGGTGGAATGCCCAAAGCCCAGATGCTTCGGCATCTCCGCTTCCGTATAGGTCGTGTCATAGATCGCGAGATCGGCATCGGCCATCAGGGATAGCGCGGCCTCGTCGAGATACCCGTTATGGTGCTCGGTATCGTAGACCATGGCGATGACGCGACCGGACCATTCGATGCGGTAACCGATGCAACCGCCGGGATGGTTCAGCCGGACCGTATGGATGACGATGCCCGGATGAGGCTTCAGCGTATCGCCAGCGGCGAAATCGCGAAAATTCATCGCGGCACGACAGATGTCGGGCTCGACCGGGAACCAGGGCGGCCGCATGAACTGGCCGATCAGCTGCCGCGTCGTCGTCTTGCCGGCCAGATGGCCCGACCAAAGATCGACGCTCACCCTCGGATCATAGATCGCATTGAAGAAGGGCAGGCCGATAATGTGGTCGTAATGCGAATGGGTGAAAAAGAGATCGATGTTGCGGACCCCTTCTTTTGCAAGCGACACCGCCGCTTCGCGTAACCCGGTGCCGGCGTCGAATAGGATATGCCTGCCGTCATGCCGCAACTCGATGCAGGATGTATTCCCGCCGTAACGCTCAAATTCCGGTCCAGATACGGGTATACTCCCCCGCACGCCCCAGAATTTCAGCTCGAAACTATCGTTGTTCATGGAAGTTTTTACACCATTCCCCTTTCCGTCAAAAAAAGCACACTTTTGCTATCGTGCGAAGCCAGCAATTTCCAAAAGTCGTGCGCTGGTAAAAAACTGGATCCCATCGTTCGGTCGATGCAGATCATCTGGCGAACATTCGCCAACGGATCGCACAGACCTAATATAGGTATGTCATGACAAAATAGATAAGACCCCGTTACTTGCATATCGGTGCGGCGTCCTGGCAGGTATCGGTTCGCGATGGAGCGCGAGAGCTCGCAAGGGACTTTCGTCCTCCTTGCCATCCTTACAGCGTGGCAGCCGACCGTGCCGCCTGCTCATAGTAGCCAGACAGCGCCCTGAGATGCGAGGCGATATCGGAAAGGCCATCCTGCGACAGGCCGGAGACCTTGGTGGCCTCCACCAACAGACGCTCGCGGATTTCGGTGTAACGCGCCAAGGCGTCCAGGCCCTTATCGGTTACCCGGATGGTCTTTTCCTTGCCGACCTTGCCGCTCTTGACGAGACCGGCCGCCTCCAGCTTCTTGATGGCGTAGTTGGCGACATGGGTGTCTTCGATATCGAGCACAAGACACAGATCAGCGAGCGTCTTCGGCCTGTCACGGTGCCGCACGGAATGGATGATCAGGATCTCGACCGGCGAAAGGCCGGGGATGCCGGCGGCCGCCATGCAACGCACTAGCCACCGATTGAACGCATGGGAAAACAGGATCGATCCGTATTCGAGCTCGGACAAGGCAGGCGAACTGCCGTCCGCAAGATGCGCAGACGATACGATCAGTTCACGCGGTCTACTCTTTTCCTCAGACGTCACCAGAGAACTCCTTCCGATCCGGATCAAGGCACTACAGACTTGGCAACGCGTCTATTCGTCCCGCTTTCCATAGCCGCCGCCCGTGGGAGTAACGACGGTGAACGCTTCGCCGGCCTCGAGCACCGTATGGGCAGAGCCGATCAGTTCCTCGACCGTACCGTCATTGCGCCTGACATAGTTGCGCCCGGTCTGGCCCGGCTCGCCCCCCTTTATGCCGAAGGGCGCTACGCGGCGATGGCCTGACAGTACGGCGAATTCCAGCTTTTCGCGGGTGCGGATGGTGCGCTGCGTGCCGTTGCCGGAATTCCACTTGCCTCGCCCACCCGAGTTGGGGCGGATGTGGAAGTCCTCGAGCACAACAGGGAAGCGCGTCTCGAGAATCTCGGGATCGGTAAGACGCGAATTGGTCATATGCGTGTGCACCGCATCGGCGCCATCGAAGCCGGGGCCGGCCGGCGCGCCGGAGCAGATCGTCTCGTAATATTGATAGACATCGTTGCCGAAGGTGAGGTTGTTCATGGTGCCTTGAGCGGCCGCAAGCGCCTCGACCGCGCCGAACAGGCAGTTGGTCACGGCCTGGCTCACCTCGACATTGCCGGCGACGACGGCAGCCGGATATTTCGGCGTCAGCATCGTGCCTTCGGGAATGACGATCCGGATCGGCCTGAGGCAACCGGCATTCATCGGGATATCGGCTTCGACCAGAACGCGGAAGACATAGAGCACGGCAGCCCGCGTCACCGGCTGCGGGGCGTTGAAATTATCGGCACGCTGCGCAGACGTGCCGGTGAAATCCACCGTCGCCTCGCGCTTGTCCTTGTCGATCGAGATCTTGACGACGATCTTGCAGCCCTGATCCATCTCATAGCTGAATTCACCATCCGGAAGGCGGTCGAGAACGCGTCGCACGCTTTCGGCGGCGTTGTCCTGGACATGCCCCATATAGGCATCGACAACCTCTTCGCCGAAGTGGACGATCATCTTCTTGAGCTCGGCGACGCCCTTCTCGTTGGCGGCAACCTGGGCCTTCAGATCGTTGACGTTCTGGGCGAGCGTGCGCACAGGATAGCGCGCGCCCGTGAGAAGCTTCGCCAGCTCCTCCTCGCAGAACCGCCCCCGATCGAGCAGTTTGAAATTGTCGATGTAGACGCCCTCTTCCTCGATATGGGTCGCGAGCGGCGACATCGAACCCGGCGAGATGCCGCCGATATCGGCGTGATGGCCGCGGCTGGCGACCCAGAAGCGGATCTTCTCGCCGACATCGTCGAAGACGGGCGTGCAGACGGTGAGATCAGGCAGATGCGTGCCGCCATTATAGGGCGCATTGATCAGGAACACGTCGCCCGGATGGATAACGGGGTTTTCACGGATCGCGGTTGCGACCGACGCATCCATGGAGCCCAGATGCACGGGCATATGCGGCGCATTGGCGACGAGATTGCCTTCGGCGTCGAAGACGGCACAGGAGAAATCCAACCGTTCCTTGATGTTGACGGAATAGGCGGTGTTCTGCAGCGTCATGCCCATCTGCTCGGCGATCGACATGAAAAGATTGTTGAAGATCTCCAGCATCACCGGATCGGCCTTGGTGCCGATGGCGCTGCGCTCCGGCAGGGCCTTGATGCGCTTGAGGACGATATGATCTTTGGCAGTCAGCTGCGCCTGCCAGCCATCCTCGATAACGATCGTCTGGTTCGGCTCGATGATGATGGCCGGGCCGGTGACAGTCTGGCCGGGCACGATCGCCTGGCGCAGCACGACCGCGGCATCATGGCTTGCGCCGCCGGAATAGAAGATCGCGCGCCTTGCCGCTTCTGCTTCACCTGTGCCAGTCTCGTTGCGCTGGACCGCGATATCGGCGGCAGCACCGCCGATGGTCTCGATCTCCACTGCCTCGACGACCAACGGCTTGCCCTCGGCAACGAAGCCGAAGCGGCGCTTGTGCAGTGTCTCGAACTCGCGGCGCAGGCGCGCGGGATCATCGATTTCGGGAAATGTCGTTTCGACCGCCAGTATGGTGTCGGTACCGGCGTAACGGATATGGGCGCGCTGGACCGTCTTGATTTCGTTTGCGGGGACACCCTGCGCTTCGAGCTCGGGCACGCATTCCCCACGCAGTTCGCTACCAAGTGCGGCGATGGCTGCGGGTGCTGCCTCATCAAGGGGAACGCCGAGCGCCTTCTGGCGCGTTGCCCGGATGTCGGCAAGCCCCATGCCATAGGCGGACAGAAGGCCGGACATCGGATGCAGGAGAATGCTCTTCATGCCGAGCGCATCGGCAACCAGGCAGGCATGCTGTCCGCCGGCGCCACCAAAGCAGTTGAGGGCATAACGCGTCACATCATAACCGCGCTGCACTGAGATCTTCTTGATCGCTTCGACCATGTTGGCAACGGCGATGCGAATAAAGCCGTCGGCGACATCTTGCGGGCTGCGGCCATCGCCGATCCGGGCGGCAAGCTCGGCGAACTTGCCGCGCACCGTATCGACATCGAGCGGCTGATCCTGATTGGGGCCGAAGATCGACGGGAAGAACTCCGGCAACAGCTTGCCAGCCATGACATTGGCGTCGGTCACCGCCAGCGGCCCGCCGTTGCGATAGCAGGCAGGCCCCGGAAAGGCGCCTGCCGAATCCGGACCGACGCGGAAGCGGTCGCCATCGAAATGCAGGATCGAGCCGCCGCCGGCGGCCACCGTATGGATCAGCATCATCGGCGCACGCACGCGCACGCCGGCCACTTCCGTTTCGAAGGCGCGCTCATACTCGCCGTCGAAATGGGCGACATCCGTCGAGGTGCCACCCATGTCGAAGCCGATGACGTTGGTAAATCCGGCCTGCTCGCCGGTTTTCGCAAGGCCGACGACACCGCCGGCCGGGCCGGACAGAATAGCGTCCTTGCCCTGGAACATATCGGCTGCCGTCAAACCGCCGGATGACATCATGAACATGACGCGCGCGCCGGTGCGCGCGACATCGAGCTCGTCGCAGACCTGGCCGATATAGCGTCCGAGCACCGGCGACAGATAGGCATCGATAACGGCTGTGTCACCCCGGCCGACAAGCTTGATCAGCGGCGACACTTCGTGGCTGACGGAAACCTGGTCGAAGCCGATAGACCGAGCGATCCGAGCAACCGCCGCCTCATGCGCGGGAAATTTGTAGGCATGCATGAAGACGATCGCGAGCGAGCGGTAACCCCTAGCAAGAAGCTCACGCAACGCCGCTTCCGCCGCCTTCTCATCAAGAACCAGTTCGACCGTGCCATCGGCCAGCACACGCTCCTCGATCTCGACGACCTCTTCGTAAAGCGCTTCCGGCTTGACGATCTCGGTCGCGAAAATCTTCTTGCGCTCCTGATAGCCGATGCGCAGCGCGTCACGAAAACCCTTCGTCGTTACGAGAGCCAGGCGCTCGCCCTTGCGCTCGAGAAGCGCGTTGGTGGCAACCGTGGTGCCCATGCGCACTTCGCCGATCGTATCGGCGGGGATCGGATCGCCCTTTCCAAGACCGAGATGCAGGCGAATGCCGTGAACGGCGGCGTCGCGATAAGCATCGGGATTTTCCGACAGAACCTTGCGGGCATGGAGAACACCAGATGGGTCGCGCCCGACGACGTCGGTAAAGGTGCCGCCGCGATCGATCCAGAAATCCCAACGACCCGAAATGTTCTCCGACAAATCCGCCTCCAGCAGAACGACGCCTATAACGATAACAATATATCGTTAAATTATCAACGTTTTGTCGTCAACATGAATTGATCAAGCGACGCTCAGCTTCAACACCGTGCGATGTGGTAATCGCTGATAATCTGCGGCAAGAAGCTACGCCTGCTCGGACACGGCCATGTCCAGCGTGTCAACTGACACGCAAGAGGTCGTTCAATTGCATTGTAAAGCCGCGCCACCGTTGACGCATGTCCTAAAAGCGGATGCGCTAGTGCAATCCGCCGACGCCGAGGAAGCGCTCGACGGCTTGGTGATCCTGAGCAAGGGCCTCGGGCGTCCCCTTCCAGGCAAGGCGGCCGCGCTCCAGAATGATGACGTCGCTCGCGAAATCGAGCGCGCTTTGAATGCGCTGCTCCACCAGAAGAATAGTCATGTCGCCTGTTTTGGCGAGCTCGGCGAACGCCGTCATCAGTTCCTCGCAGATGACGGGCGCAAGCCCTTCCAGCGGCTCGTCCAGAAGCAGGACGGAGGGGCGGCCGAGGATCGTGCGGGCAGTCGACAGCATCTGCTGCTCGCCGCCGGACAGCTGACCACCGAGGTTCTTGCGCCGCTCCTTCAGGCGCGGAAACATGTCGTAGGCTTCCTGTATCGCGCTTTTGGGCCGCCCCTTCAGCCCAACGGAGAGGTTTTCCTCCACCGTCAGCGTCGGGAAGACATCGCGCGTCTGCGGCACATAGCCGAGACCCTGATGGGCTCGTTTGGCGCTCGGCAGCCCGGCAATCTCGGCCGAACCCAGTCGGATGTGGCCATCGTAACGGCGCGTCTGGCCGGCAAGCGTTGCCAGCAGCGTGCTCTTGCCCATGCCGTTGCGGCCGAGCACGGCAAGCCTGCCGCCGGCCGGCACGGAAAAGGAAACACCTTCAAGCACCCGTGTCGGTCCATAGCCGGCCGACAGATTTTCCACTTCAAGCGGCGTGGCGGGCATGGGCATAGCTCCCGAGATAGGCTTCGCGCACACGCGCATCCTGCGTCACGTCTTTCGGCGAACCGTCAAAAATGATGGTGCCGGCGGCGAGTACCACCACGCGCTTGGCGAACCGGAAAACCAGATCCATGTCATGCTCGATCATCAGCACGGCGAGATCGGGCGGCAAATCGGCAAGCGCCTGCTCGATGCGGCCGGTATCGCTTTGCGGCACGCCGGCGGCAGGCTCGTCGAGCAGCAACACCTTAGGCTTCAGGGCCATGGCGACAGCGATCTCAAGGAGCCGCTGCTGGCCATAGGCAATCTCGCTGACCTTGCGATGCGCCAGGCCGGCAAGACCGAGCGTGCCGAGCAGTTCTTCCGTCTCGGCCATGACGTCGCGCATGGCAAGGAAGTTGCCGAACATGCGGCCGGAGCGACCCGTCCGCTGCAGGACCGCCATGCCGATATGTTCGGCCGGGGTCATGTCCTGAAACAGCCGGGTCACCTGGAACGAGCGCACCAATCCGCGCCGGACCCGGCCGATGGCGTCGATCCGGTTGACGTTGTGACCGGCGATATGGATCTCACCGGCATCCGGCCGCAGATTGCCGGTGACGAGATTGACGAAGCTGGTCTTGCCGGCGCCGTTCGGGCCGATCAGCGCGACGCGATCCCCCGGCGCCATGGACAGGCTGACGTCATTGGTGACAGTCAAGCCGCCGAAAGCCTTCCTCAGATTTGTGACCTCGAAAATCGCGTTCATAACCGCGCCTCCCTACGGCGAGCGACATAGGCGGCGGCCGTGCCGTAAATGCCCTTAGGCGCGAAGAGAACGACGAGGATCAGCAGTGCGCCGACGATCGTCAGCCAATGGAAGGGATTGGCGGCCGAGATATAGTCTTCGAAGAGCATGAAGATCAGCGTGCCGACAAGCGCGCCGAACAGCGATCCGGTGCCGCCTAGCACGAGCATGACGAGCGCCTCGGCCGACTGCGTGAAGGACAGGCTGTCGAGACCAACCACCTGCGTCGAAATCGCGTTCAATGCGCCGCCGACACCGGCAACGGCGCCGGAAATCACATACATCTTGATCAATGCCGCCTTCGGCGAGGCGCCCATGGCGCGAATACGCAAGGGATCCTGCCGGATGCCGCGACAGAGCATGCCGAACGGTGAGCGCACGAGAAAGCGCAGCAGCACGAGCACGATCAGCAGCAATCCGACGCCATAGATGTAGGCCGTATGCCCATAGAGATCGAATTCGAAACTGCCGAACAGCGGGTCCGGGGAAATGCCCGACAGGCCGTCGCTGCCGCCGGTCCAGCTCGAGGCCTTGTTGGCGAATTCATGGAAGAGGTAGATCAGCGCGATCGACAGCACGAGCTGCGGCAGGCCATGGGCTCGCAGAATGACGATGGAACAGACCAAGCCAGCGACCGCGCCGCCCAGGATGCCGGCAAGCGTCATCAGCAGGGGATCGTTGATGCCGTAATGCGCAGACGCGATGCCGGCGGCATAGGCGCCGGCGCCGAAGAGGGCCGCGTGACCGAGCGTCGCCACACCGCAATAGCCGGTGACCAGATCGAGCGACAGAACCAGAAGCCCAATGGCGATCAGGCGCGTCAGAAGCGCGAGATTGTCCGGAAACAGGATGTAGCCGACGGCGGCCAGCACTACGATAACAGCGACCGCAATCATATCCTGTCCAACAGTACGATGTCTGGTCACGGCGGGGGTGGCCTCTTTTTCCAGTGTCAGCGCCATCTTACTTCATCCTCCCGGCAAAACCGCGCGGGAAGACGCAGACGATAGCAATGACGGCCAGATAGAAGAAGAAGTCGCCATACTCGGGCATAAGGTAGCGGCCGGTCGTATCAATGCAGCCGAGGACGAGACAGGCAAGCAACGCGCCGGAGATGGAGCCAGCGCCGCCGACCGAGACGACGACAAGGAAAGTCACCATGTAACGCAGGGCATAATAGGGCTCGACGGGCAGCAATTCGGCGCCCACCACACCGCCAAAGGCGGCAAGCCCGACGGCTATGGCGAAACTGACCGCATAGACGATCTCGGTCCTCACCCCGAGAGCCGCCGCCATCGAGGCATTGTCGACCGAGGCGCGCAGCTTGACGCCGAAAGACGTCTTCTCGATCGTGTACCAGAGCGCCAGAGCGACGATAAGACCGCAGACGATTGCGAAAATGCGATGCGTCCCGATGGTGCGGAAACCGAGGTCGACAGAGCCTTGCAGGCTGCCGGGCAAAGGTATGGTCTTCAAGGTCGGGCCGAAGACATAGTTGGCGATGCCGATGATGCAGAAGGTGATGCCGATCGTCATCAGCACCTGTGTCAGTTCCGGCGCACCGTAGATACGCCGGTAAAGCAGTCGCTCGATCGGGATGGAAATAATCACCGTGCCGATTACGGCCAGCAAGACGGCAGCGGCATAACCCAATCCCAGATCGTGCGCCGCATAGGAGGCGATATAACCGCCGATCATGGCGAAGGCGCCATGGGCCAGATTGACGACGCGCATCAACCCCATGGTGACGGAGAGGCCGATGGAGATCACGAACAGCACCATGCCGTAAGCGAGGGCATCGACTGCTATGCTGAGCACGGTTTGCATTGAAATCACTGGTCCGGTTATTGCGGCGCCGACCTTTGGGTCTCTATCTGAGCGGAAACCAATTCTGCTCAGATAGGAGCTATCGGTTAGAGCGTCCTACTTCGCTGCCGCGAGGCCGGGATCGCCCTGCTTTTCGAAGGTCTGAATCTCCTTGTTGTAGTACTTGCCGTCATCGCCCTTGGTGACCTCGCGCAGATAGATGTTCTGCGTGATGTGACGGCTTTCGGGATCGATGGTGACCGGACCGCGGGGGCTGACCCAGGAAAGACCCTTCACGGCATCGACAGCCTTCTGCGCATCCTGCTTGCCGCCGGTCGCCTCGATCATCTTGTAGATGACATGCATGCCGTCAAAGGCGCCGACGGCCGGGAAGGTCAATTCGGCTGGATTGCCGATCGCCTTGTCGCCAGCCGCGACGAAAGCCTTGTTTTCAGGGGAATCGTGCGAAATCGCATAATGGAACGTCGTCTGCATGCCGAGGGCCGCATCGCCAAGCGCCGGCAGGTCGGATTCCTGCGTCAGGTCACCTGGGGCGAACAGCTTGATGCCGGCCGTCTTCAGGCCGTTTTCATTATAGGCCTTGACGAAGCCGAGCGTCGTCGGGCCGGAGGGCAGGAAGGCGAAGACGCCCTGCGCGCCTGAATCCTTGATGCGCTGCATGATCGGGCTAAAGTCATTGGTCGACAGCGGCATGCGTATGGCCTGCACCACTTCGCCACCCTGCTTCTCGAAACCGGCCTTGAAGGCATTTTCGGCATCGACGCCGGGGCCGTAATCGCTGACGACGGAGATGACCTTCTTGACGCCGGCGTCATAGGCGACCTTGGCGATCGGGGTCGATGTTTGCCAGGTTGTGAAAGAGGTACGAACGACAAGCGGGCTCTTGGTGACAATCGCCGATGTCGCGGCGTTGAAGATCACCATCGGCACATTGGCCTGCTTGAGGATCGGCGTCACCGCCATGGCGTCCGGGGTGAAATAGAAACCGGCGAGGTACTGCACATGCTCCTTGACGACCAGTTCCTGGGCCAGCGCCTTCGATTGCGCGGGATCGGCCTGCGGCACGTCGCGGTAGATCACCTCCACCTCATCATTGCCGACCTTCTTGCCATTGACAGCCATATAGGCATCGATGCCGGCCTTGAAATTCTTTCCCTGCAGCGCAAACGGCCCCGAAAAGGGTCCGATGACCCCGACCTTGATGGTATCGGCATAGGCAGCGCCGCCAAGGGCAACGGCCGCGATGGCGGCCAAGACAAACCGTTTCATTCTTTCTCCTCCCGGCGGCGCGGATTCCGAGCCGCCCCTGATCTTCAAATCTCGATCATCGCCAATTTCTCATAGGAAATAGTGATGTAAAATGAAATAAATATCATAACCCATAATTCATGGGTTATGATTGAAGGCCAATACCTCGCTCATGCTGCCGTCCCCAACCG
Source organism: Rhizobium sp. 11_C7_N12_5 (assembly GCF_051811145.1). Taxonomy (NCBI): domain Bacteria; kingdom Pseudomonadati; phylum Pseudomonadota; class Alphaproteobacteria; order Hyphomicrobiales; family Rhizobiaceae; genus Rhizobium; species Rhizobium sp. 11_C7_N12_5. The sequence continues at coordinate 142,502 of NZ_JBPWPY010000002.1, read as the reverse complement.
CTTGATCATACCGATCAGCTCCAGCGCGTGGCGTAGCGACGCAGCCGTCGCCACCGCCATTTGGGGCAACAGGAGCCACTCCAACGTCCAGGCGGCCCCGGAACGCTCCTGTTCATGAACAAGCGACTGATGGATACCGGAGAGTTGGACCGCGTTGAAGCGAGCGAGCGTCACCAGCATCTCCGCCGCAACCGGATTCTGCTTGTGCGGCATGGCGGAGGAGCCGCCGCCGCCGGCAAGCTCGATCTCATCGCCGGCCTGTGCCAGAAGCGCGACGTCCTGACCGATCTTGCCGAGACTGCCCGAGATCATCGACAGCAGCCCGGCCAGTTCGGCGATGCGCCCACGCTGGCTCTGCCATTGCGGCTCATCCGTCAGACCGAGCGCCTGCGCCAGCGAGGCACGGATGTCTTCCGCCCTCGGCCCGAACTTTTCCAGCGTGCCGGCCGCACCGCCGAATTGCAGGGCGAAGCTCTCCTGCGTCAGCCGGTCCCGATATTGTTCAAGCGGATGGCGCCAGGCACGCAGCCGGTCGGATACGGTAATCGGGATTGCGGCCTGCATGCGAGTACGGCCCATGAGCCTGTTCGAACCGAACTGCTTGTCAAGCTTTTGAAGTCCTGCAGAGACGGTAAAAAGGCGGCCGCTCAAGAGGAAGGCCACCGCCTTCAGGCGCATCATCAGGCTGGTATCGATGACGTCCTGGCTGGTGGCGCCGAAATGGACATGAGTACCGGCATCCTCGCCGACGGCTTTGCGCAGCTGCTTGACGAGATCAGGCACGACAACCCCGTCCGTTGCCGTTGCAGCCTTCAGGCTCGAGAGATCGGGCTCGAAACTGGCGCAGATCTCCTCGATACGCCGCGCGGATGCCTGCGGGATCAACCCATGCTGCGCTTCCACCCTGGCAAGCGCCGCTTCGAAGTCAAGCATGGCGCGGATGTCGGCCGTGGCCGAAAAATAATCCGAAATCTCCGCGTCACCGAGGAGGCCGGACAGAAAAGGGTGATCGAAGGGAGAAATGCTCATAGCCTATATATCGAGGAAAACCGTTTCCCTGTCTCCCTGCAAATGCACATCGAAGGTATAGACCGAACCCTCCTTGGTGGCGACGAGCGTCGCCAGGCGATCCTTGTGTTCGATGCGGGCAAGCAAGGGATCCTCGGCGTTGGCGCTCGTCTCTTCAGGAAAATACATGCGCGTATGCAGGCCGATATTGATGCCGCGCGCCACGATCCAGAATGTGATGTGCGGCGCCATCTTGCGTCCGTCCTTGAAGGGAACGCGACCGGGCTTGATCGTTTCGAAACGGAAAATCCCATCGTCCGAACTCGTCGGACAACGACCCCAGCCGGTGAAATTCGGATCGGCCGTGCCGCGCAGTTCCGAAGGACTATTGTAAAGTCCGGCACTGTCGGCCTGCCAGATCTCGATGACCGCGTCCCTGACCAGCCCGCCGGCGCCATCGAGGATGCGGCCCGTCACCGTGATGCGCTCGCCATGCGTCTTGTCATTGACCATGGAGGCACCGAGATCCGCGTCATAGACGCCGCCTATTTCGCTGTAGTTCGGCGTGAGGCCGATATGGACGTAAGGGCCTGCCGTCTGCGAAGGTGTTTCCTTCAGATAGCCGAGTTCTTGTACCATCAGTTGCCCTCCAGCCGGTTTTCGAACAGGGTCGAGCGACGACCGCGCAACACGATATCGAACTTGTAGGCGCGCGCATCCATCGGGATCGTATTGCCCCAGTCGAGCGGTGCGATCAGCTGCTCGATGGCTTGCTTGTCAGGGATCGTGCCGACGATCGGACATTTCCAGATCATCGGATCGCCCTCGAAATACATCTGCGTGATCAGTCGCTGGGCAAAGCCATGGCCGAAAACGGAGAAATGAATATGAGCCGGGCGCCAGTCGTTGACGCCGTTCGGCCAGGGATAGGCGCCTGGCCGGACCGTGCGGAAGGCATAGTGGCCTTCGTCATCGGTGATCGCGCGGCCGCAGCCGCCGAAGTTCGGATCGATGGCGGCGAGATAGGTTTCCTTCTTGTGGCGATAGCGCCCGCCGGCATTGGCCTGCCAGAATTCGAGCAGCACGCCCGGCACCGGCCGGCCACGCTCGTCGAGCACGCGGCCATGGACGATGATGCGCTCGCCGATCGCGCTTTCGCCGTGCTTGGCAAAATTATGGATCAGGTCGTTGTCCAGCTCGCCTATAATGGAGTGGCCGAAGACCGGTCCGGTGATTTCAGAGATCGTGCCGTCGAGCGAAAGCAATGCGCGCTGCGGCGAACGCAGCACGGAAGTCTTATAGCCGGGCGCAAAGGCCGGCGGATGCCAGGCGCGATCCCTGGCAAAGAAGGCGCCCGTTTCGGGCTTGCTGTTGGTTCTGTCGGACATGTCTGCCTCGCTTCAAGCCGCCCTTTCGGCGTCCATCTGTTCAAAAACCTGCTTGGCGATCTTGATCGCATGGTTGGCCGCCGGCACGCCGGCATAGATTGCCACATGCAAAAGCGCCTCGCGGATATCGTCGCGCGTCGCGCCGGTATTGCTGGTGGCGCGCACATGCATCGCGACCTCTTCGTCCTGGCCGAGCGCCGCCAGCAGGGCGATTGTCACGATGGAGCGTTCGCGCCGGCTGAGCGTCGGGCGCGACCAAACGTGGCCCCAGGCCGCTTCGGTGATCAACTCCTGAAAAGGCCGGTCGAACTCCGTCACTCCCTGCTGGGCACGATCGACATGGCCGTTGCCGAGCACCGCTCGTCTCGTCGCCATGCCCTGCAGATAGCGCTCGGATGGCGTGGTGGGGTCATTCATGGGGCTTGTTCTCCACGCAAAACGACGTCGATGAAGGCACGAATGACTTCGGTCAACGCCTCGGGTTGTTCGACGCAGGGGATATGGCCGGCGTCCTTGATGACTTCATAGCGCGCATTTGGAATGAGCTTGGCCGTCGAAAGTACCAGCTCGGGCGGCGTGGAACCATCCTGATCGCCGACGATGCAGATGGTCGGAACCGCTATCCTTTTTGCCGTCTCGGTCAGATCGGCGTCGCGAAGGGCGGCGCATGTTGCGGTGTAGCCCGCCACCGGCTGACGGATCAGCATGTTGCAATAGCCGCCGAAGGCAGTGTTTTCCGGGCGGCGGAAAGCCGGCGTGAACCAGCGCTCCATGATCGCATCGACGATCGATTCGATGCCCGCGGCCTCGACCTGCGCGATGCGGGCGTTCCAGCTGTCGGCCGTACCGATCTTGGGGGCCGTGTCGCACAGGATCAAGGCCCGCACGAGATCCGGCCGCCGCTGATAGAGCGACTGGGCGATCAGCCCGCCGACGGAAAGACCGCAAATGACGGCATCCTTGACCGAGAGGAAATCGAGCAGGCCGGCAAGATCGGTGGCATGATCCTCGATCGAATAGGGCATCTGGCCGAGATCGGACAGGCCGTGGCCGCGCTTGTCGTAGAGTACGATCGCGAAATCGCCGGCCAGGCGCACGATCACGTCGCGCCAGATCCGGAAGTCGGTGCCAAGCGAATTGGCAAAGACAAGAACCGGCTTGTCGGGCGATCCGCCGATGATCTGATAGTGGATCGTGACGTCATTGATGCGGGCAAACTGCACTGGAAAATCTCCTCGAGCGCGAGATTGGAACTATAATCCGGTTAGGTAAAATGATATTTCTTTGCTCTACGATAACTCCTGGGTTATGAATGAGCATGCTCGACGCCCGCATCAAATTCCGCCATCTGCAGACCTTTGTCGAGGTTGCGCGCCAGAAAAGCGTGATCAAGGCGGCGGGGCTCCTCCATATAAGCCAACCGGCGGTGACAAAAACGATCCGCGAGCTGGAGGAGGCGCTTGGCGTCTCCGTCTTCGAGCGCGACGGGCGCGGCATTCGCATCACCCGCTACGGTGAAGTGTTTCTCCGCCACGCCGGCGCAGCACTCTCGGCCTTAAGACAGGGGCTGGATTCCGTATCGCAGGAGCGCTCCGGCGAGGCGCCGCCGATCCGCATCGGCGCGCTGCCGACGGTGTCGACACGGATCATGCCAAGGGCGATGGAATTGTTTCTCCGCGAGGAGACCTGGAGCCGCATCAAGATCGTCACCGGCGAGAACGCCGTATTGCTGGAGCAGTTGCGCATCGGCGATCTCGACCTCGTGGTCGGTCGGCTGGCAAGCCCGGACAATATGGCCGGTTTCTCCTTCGAGCATCTCTACTCCGAGCAAGTGGTCTTTGCCGTCAGGGCTGGTCACCCGCTGCTTTCGGCAAAGCAATCGGTGTTTTCCGATCTCAGCCGCTATACGATCCTGATGCCCACGCGAGGCTCGATCATCCGCCCCTTCGTCGAGAGCTTCCTCATCGCCAATGGCGCCGGCCGCCTGCCCAACCAGATCGAGACCGTGTCCGACTCCTTCGGCCGCGCCTTCGTTCGGGCCAGCGACGCCATCTGGATCATTTCGGCCGGCGTCGTCGCGGGTGATGTCGATGACGGTCTGCTGGCGCTGCTGCCGATCGATACCAGCGAGACGAAAGGGCCGGTCGGATTGACTGTGCGTACCGACGCCGTCCCCACCCTGCCACTGTCTATCCTAATGCAGACGATCCGCGAGGCGGCGAACGAGGTCGCCAAGAAGCTCTAGAATCGGCTCAGAACGGAAGACCGACATAATTCTCCGCAAGCGCGGTCGAAGCAGCGCGGGAATGGGTGAGATAATCGAGTTCGGCCTCCTGGATCTTCTGGTCGAAGTCGCTGGTATCGGGAAAACGATGCAGCATCGTCGTCATCCACCAGGAAAAGCGCACGGCTTTCCAGACCCGGGCAAGCGCGCGAGCGGAATAGGCCTCCAGTCCGGCGTCCGAGTGAACCTGATAATGCTCGGCAAGTCCCGAGAACAGATAATACACGTCACTCGCCGCCAGATTGAGCCCTTTGGCACCGGTCGGCGGAACGATATGGGCGGCATCGCCGACGAGGAAGAGCCGGCCGAAGCGCATCGGTTCGGCCACGAAGGAACGCAGAGGCGCGATCGATTTCTCGAAGGACGCCGCCGTGACCAGGGCTTCGGCATGATGAGCCGGCAAACGGCGGCGCAATTCGTCCCAGAAGCGATCGTCGCTCCAGTCCTCGACCTTCTCGTCGAGTGGGCACTGGATGTAATAGCGGCTGCGCGTCATGGAACGCATCGAGCATAGGGCAAAGCCGCGCGGATGATTGGCATAGATCAATTCGTGATTGACCGGCGCTACTTCGGCCAACACGCCGAGCCAGCCGAAGGGATAGACCTTCTCGAAACTGCGGATCGATTTTTCCGGAACGGACTTGCGGCTGACACCGTGAAAGCCGTCGCAGCCAGCAATGAAATCGCAATTGATGCGATGGGAAATGCCGTCCTTGTCATAAGTCAGATAAGGCGTATCGCCATCAAAACCGTGTGGCTGAACATTGGCCGCATTGTAGATGGTCTGAGCGCCGCTTTGCTCGCGATGGGCCATCAGATCTCGGGTCATCTCCGTCTGGCCGTAGATGAGAACGCGCCTGCCGCCTGTGAGCCCATGAAGGTCGATGCGATGATCGCGACCGTTGAAGGCGAGCGAGAAGCCGTCATGCGGCAGGCCCTCTGCATGCAGGCGCGCGCTGGATTTCGCCTTGTCCATCAGCGAAACGGTGCCTTCCTCCAGCACGCCGGCGCGGACGCGGCCGAGGATATAGTCCTTGCCGACGCGGTCGAGAATGACATTGTCGATCCCGGCTTCCGTCAGCAGCTGGCCGAGCAGCAGACCGGATGGCCCTGACCCGATAATGGCGACTTGGGTGCGCATCGTTTCCTCCCATGCACGGTCTTTTGCCTAAGTCTGTCCGGCTGGCAGCAGGCTCGCAATGGACATTTCGGTCAAGAAATTGCACAAACCGAACATGGTGGAGGAGAAGAACCATGACGAGGGCCGTGCCGACCTATGAGCTCTACGGCGAAAATACCGGCCAAAAGCCGGATTTCTGGCTGCATTGTGAGACGATTCCCTCGCGCAGCAGCCTCCATCACTGGGAGATTCGCCCGCATCGGCACGAGAGCTTCTTTCAGATCTTGTACATAGACGCCGGCTCGGGCGACGCGATCTTCGATGGAATTGCCCATCCCATCACGCCGCCCGCCATCATCACCGTGCCGCCACGCCTCAATCACGGCTTCCGGTTCTCCAAAGACATAGACGGCTTCGTCATCACCGTGCTGATCTCGCACCTGAAAGCCGCCCCCGGCGACCGCAGCCGGCTGGGGTCGTGGCTCGCCGACCCGCATCTGACCTTGCTCGATACCGACGATGAGGATGCCGCCTATGTTGCGCGCACCTTGCGGCGGCTCGGCGAGGAATTTGCCAGCCATCGCAACGGCCGCAACGATCTGCTCGAAGCCTATCTCACCTCGGCAGTCCTGCTGACGGCGCGCATCGCCCAAAAGACGGATGAGGGGTCCAGTCTCGGCGACGAGAGCGAGCGGCGGACGGAAATGCTGCAGGGCCTTATCCAGCGCCATTTCCGCTCGCACAAGCCGGCCGCCTTCTATGCCGAAAGCCTCGGCATCTCGCCAGCCCATCTCAGCCGCATCGTGCGCAGCAAGACCGGCCACGGCGCCCACGAGCTGATCACGCGCAAGCTGCTGGATGAAGCCAAGCGCGAGCTGGTCTTCACCTTCGCGACCGTCCAGGAAATCAGCTATCGCCTCGGCTTCGCCGACCCCGCTTATTTCTCGAGATTCTTCGTAAAACAGACCGGCGAGACACCGCGCGCCTGGCGCATTGCCGAGCGGGCGAAGCTTGGGATGTGAGCAAGATAATCGCCTATGCCGATGGGCGGAAAATAATGGCCAGCCATCCACCCTCGAAGGACGAGGATGGCCCGGAGGAGCGTGAAGGTTACGGAAGCACCAGCCTCAACGCCTTCTGCGTTTCTTTCAGCAATGGCAGAAAGCGCTCCACCATGTCGGCGGCGGCGACATAGGCGGCCGGGGCGCCGATATTGATGGCCGCCACGGTCTGGCCCCGATCGTTTTCGACCGGGACGGCGATGGAGCAAAGGCCTATTTCCAGCTCCTGGTCGATGACGGCATAGCCCTGCGCCCTCACCCGGCGAAATTCGGCCATCAAGTCTTCCGGATCGGTCTTGGTGTTCGGCGTGTTCGCCCTGAGATCGGTCCTCGCGAGGACGGAGCGCGCTTCGCTTTCCGGCAGGGCGGCGAGCAGGACGCGGCCCATCGAGGCACAGAAGGCCGGAAGGCGGCTGCCGGGCGTCAGGTTGATGGACATCACCCGGCGCTGTGAGGCGCGGGCGATATAAACGACTTCGGTGCCGTCGAGCACCGAGGCCGAGGCATTCTGGCTTGCCCGCTCGGAGAGCTGATCGAGATGAGGCTGGATGATGATCGGCAGGGGCGTCGCCGCTAGATAGGCGTGACCGAGCCGCAGGACCTTCGGCGTCAGGGTGAAGAATTTTCCGTCGTAAACGGCATAGCCGAGCTCGGAGAGCGTCAGCAGCGAGCGGCGCACGGTGGCGCGGTCGAGCCCGGTCAGTTTCGATGCTTCGGCGATCGTCAGACGCTGCCGCGTCTCCCCGAAGGCTTCGATGACTTTCAAGCCCTTGGCAAAGCCGCTGACGAAATCCGTCTCTCGCATCATTCACTCCAAATTTTCGACCATTTTTGTGCGATATATGAACAAATGTCAAATAACGCACAAATTTATTGACGATGTCAGGCCAAAGGCGCTTATTGACGCCCGCAGGACAGCATTTGTTGAGGAGGCCCTATGGCGAAGATCCTATCGCTTTCGCAGGCGGTGGCAGAGAATGTGCATGATGGCGATACGGTCGCCATGGAGGGGTTCACCCATCTCATTCCCTATGCCGCCGGCCACGAAGTCATCCGACAGGGCAAGAAAGACCTCTATCTGGTCCGTATGACGCCGGATATTCTCTATGATCAGCTGATCGGCGTCGGCGCGGCGCGCGGCATGAAATTTTCATGGGGCGGCAATCCCGGCGTCGGCTCGCTGCACCGTTTCCGCGATGCCGCCGAGAACCAGTGGCCGCGACCGCTTGAGATCGAGGAGCATTCGCATGCCGCCATGGCCAACGCTTATGAGGCGGGCGCGGCAAACCTGCCCTTTGCGATGCTGCGCGGCTATATCGGCGCCGACCTGCCGAAGGTCAATCCGAACATCAGAAACGTGACCTGTCCCTTCACCGGCGAAGTGCTGGCTGCCGTCCCGGCTATCCGGCCGGATGTCGCCATCATCCACGCGCTGCGTGCTGACCGTAAGGGCAATGTGCTGCTCGAAGGGATCGTCGGCGTGCAGAAAGAGGCGGTGCTTGCCGCCAAGCGCTCCATCGTGACAGTCGAGGAAATCGTCGATGAGCTGAACCCGCCGTCGCCGAACTCGGTCGTGCTGCCGACATGGGCGTTGACCGCGGTCGCTCTCGTGCCCGGTGGGGCATTCCCCTCCTATGCGCAGGGCTATTATGCCCGTTCCAACGCCTTCTACATCGCCTGGGACGAAATCGCCCGCGATCGCGACAGCTTCCTGGCCTGGATCGACGAGCATGTGATGAAGGCGGGTCCGGAGGATTTCGCCAAATATGCCGGCAAGAAGCCGGTCAAGTCGGCGTGAGGAGGTCAAGATGAGCGATTTTACGCCAACCGAAATGATGACCATTGCCGCCGCCCGCGCACTGACCAACGACGATGTCTGCTTCGTCGGTATCGGCGCGCCATCGGCTGCCTGCAACGTCGCGCGGCTGACGCATGCGCCTGATATCACGCTCATCTATGAGAGCGGCACCGTCGGCACCAAGCCGGATGTGCTGCCCTTGTCGATCGGCGATGGCGAGCTCTGCGACACCGCACTCTTCACCGTCGCGGTGCCGGAGATGTTCCGCTACTGGCTGCAGGGCGGGCACATCACGACAGGCTTCCTCGGCGGCGCGCAGATCGATAAATTCGCCAATCTGAACACCACCGTCGTCGGCCCTTATGACCACCCCAAAGTCCGTCTTCCGGGCGGCGGCGGCGCACCGGAAATAGCCAGCAATTGCGGCCAGATCTTCATCACCATGGCGCTCTCCAAGCGCGGCTTCGTCGAAAAGCTGCCCTTCATCACCTCGATGGGCCATGGCGAAGGTGGCAATCACCGCGAACGCTTGGGCATGAAGACGAAAGGCCCGACTCGGGTTATTACCGATCTCTGCATTCTCGAGCCTGATCCGGTGACCAAGGAGTTGACTGTCGTGTCGATCCACAAGGGCGTTGCCCGCGAGCAGATCATTGAGAATTGCGGCTGGGCGATCAAGTTTGCCGATGAGGTGATCGAGACGCCGCCACCGACCGACACCGAACTTTCCGTCCTGCGCGACATCAACGCCCGCACCAAGAAAGCCCATGAGGCAGCCTGATGACCGAAGCCTTTATCTGTGACTATATCCGCACGCCGATCGGCCGCTTTGGCGGATCGCTTTCCTCCGTCCGCGCCGATGATCTGGGCGCCGTGCCGCTGAAGGCGTTGATCGAGCGCAATGGCTCGATCGATTGGGAAGCCGTCGACGACGTGATCTTCGGCTGCGCCAACCAGGCCGGCGAAGACAATCGCAACGTTGCCCGCATGTCGCTTCTGCTTGCCGGCCTTCCCATTTCTGTTTCCGGCACGACGATCAACCGCCTTTGCGGCTCCGGCATGGACGCCGTCATCGCAGCAGCCCGCGCCATCCGCTCCGGCGAGGCCGATCTGATGATCGCCGGCGGCGTCGAGAGCATGTCGCGCGCGCCCTTCGTCATCCCCAAGGCCGAAAGCGCCTTTTCGCGCAATGCCGAGATCTATGACACCACGATCGGCTGGCGCTTCATCAATCCGCTGATGAAGAAGCAATATGGCGTCGATTCCATGCCGGAGACCGGCGAAAACGTCGCCGAGGACTACAAGGTCAGCCGCGAGGATCAGGACGCCTTTGCCGTTCGCTCGCAGGCAAAAGCTGCAGCAGCCCAGGAAAACGGCCGGCTTGCCAAGGAGATCACGCCGGTAACGATCCCGCAGCGCAAGGGCGACGCGATCGTCGTCGGCAAGGATGAGCATCCGCGCGCCACGACGATCGAGGCGCTTGCCAAGCTTGGGACGCCCTTCAAGAAGGAAGGCGGCACCGTGACGGCCGGCAATGCCTCCGGCGTCAATGATGGCGCCGCCGCCCTCATCATCGCTTCGGAAGCAGCCGTGAAGAAATACGGTCTGACACCGATCGCCCGTATTCTCGGCGGAGCCGCCGCCGGCGTCCCCCCGCGCATCATGGGCATCGGCCCGATTCCTGCCTCCCGCAAGCTGATGGCGCGCCTCGGCATGCGCCAGGAGCAGTTCGACGTCATCGAGCTCAACGAGGCCTTCGCCTCGCAAGGGCTTGCTGTCCTGCGCGAGCTCGGCATCGCCGATGACGACGCCCGCGTCAATCGCAACGGCGGCGCCATAGCGCTCGGCCATCCGCTCGGCATGTCAGGCGCCCGCATCACCGGCACCGCCGCCCTCGAACTGAAGGAAACCGGCGGCCGCTATTCGCTGTCGACCATGTGTATCGGCGTCGGCCAGGGGATTGCGATCGCGCTCGAACGCGTCTGATTTTCCCGTTGTCCAAGGTCCGCCGCCCCACGGTCGGCGGATCGAAGCTTATGCCCACGGTGCATGCGTCGATTGCTTCGTGGCACGCGGCGATTATCAACCTTGCCGGGAACGGCAAGCACTCTGGCGCGTTTTTCCTGCTGCTCAGCGGGATCAATCCATGCAGTCACGCCAGAAATTTCCAAAGCTACCCCTCTCGATCGCCTTCGTCATTCTCATCACCGCCATCCTGTCGCTATCGACTGCGCAGGTCGCATTCGCAGCCGAGGGCCAGAAGGCGGCCCATCCTTCCGAAGGGCTGTTTCTGGTTCAGATCATCGTCCTGGTGGTTTCAGGCCGCCTGCTCGGCGAATTGATGGTTCGGATCGGCCAGCCGTCGATCATGGGTCAGATCATCGCGGGCATCATCCTGGGTCCCTCCTTATTCGGTCTGGCGTTCCCGCATCTGCAAGCGAGCCTTTTTCCTTCGGACGGCGCGCAGAAGAGCATGACGGATGCAATCGGCCAGCTCGGCATCCTCTTTCTCCTGCTGCTTGCGGGCATGGAGACCGACCTAAGTCTGGCCAGGCGCCTGCGCAAATCCGCAGCCGGTGTCTCCTTGACGGGGATCGTGATCCCCTTTGCGGCGGGCTTTGCGCTGGGCGAGTTCATTCCGGACGCCTTGCTTCCCGATCCCCAGAAAAGGCTCGTGACATCCCTGTTCCTCGGAACGGCCCTTTCGATCTCCTCGGTCAAGATCGTCGCCACGGTCGTTCGCGAGATGGGCTTCATGCGTCGCAATGTCGGCCAGCTCATCGTCGCCTCCGCCATCATCGACGATACCGTGGGCTGGGTCATTATCGCGGTGACGTTCGGTCTGGCAGTGAAGGGAACCGTCGATCTCGCGACGCTCGCAACCAGCGTCATCGGCACGCTGGCTTTCATGGCCGTCAGCTTCACGGTCGGCAGGCGGGTCGTATTCGAGATCATCCGCTGGACCAACGACCATTTTCGCAGCGACCTGCCGGTGCTCAGCGCCATCATCGCGATCATGGGCGCGATGGCGATCATCACCAACTTCATCGGCGTTCACACGGTCCTCGGCGCCTTTGTCGCCGGTATTCTGATCGGCGAATCGCCGATCCTCACGCGCCAGATCGATGTTCAGCTGCGCGCGCTGACGACGGCGCTCTTCATGCCTGTTTTCTTCGGGCTGACGGGCTTGCAGACCGATCTGACCGTGCTCGCCGATCCCTCTATCCTGCTGCTGACGGCCGCCGTCGTTGTCATCGCCAGTATCGGCAAATTCGGAGGCGCTTTCGCCGCCGCGAAAATCGGAGGCTATTCGGCGGCGGAAGCCCTGGCACTCGGTTGCGGCATGAATGCGCGGGGGTCGACGGAAGTGATCGTCGCGACCATAGGCCTATCCGTAGGCGTTCTCGACGAAAAGCTCTTCTCCGTCATCGTCGCCATGGCCGTCATCACCACCATGGCCATGCCGCCGACGCTGCGCTGGGCGCTTAAACGCCTGCCGTTGCGCGAGGAAGAGCGCGACCGATTGGAGCGAGAGCAGTTCGAGAGCGAAAGTTTCCTGGCTAATTTCGAACGCATTCTTCTCACGATCGACGGTTCGCAAAGCAGCCGTCTGGCGACGTGGCTCGCCGCCTTCTTCGCGGTGACGCGCAAGATGCCGGTCACCGTTCTCGACGTGCGGGAAGCAGACGACGACAGGAGCGAAAGGGATGCGACGGCCGCCGTATCGAAAACCTCGCAGGCCAAGTCCTCTGCCGATGATCTGCGGAAATGCGCAACCGATCTCATTTCGACGGCACCGACGGACAAGGACACGGCGTCCGAAAGCGATATCCATGTCACGGTTCGAGAAAAGGATGGCGAACTCGACACAGTGCTTGGCGATATCTCAAGCACAGGCCATGATCTCCTATTCACCGGCATCGAGCCGTCCATGGGGGAGGATGGCCGATTTAGCGCTTCCCTGCAGGTCATGACATCGGCGTTCGCGGGAACCTCCGCCATCGTAACGGCGCGCGGCTTGCTTTCGGAACGACCTCAGGATCTGCGAATCCTGCTCCCGGTCAGCGGCACGGAACGCTCCGTCAGGGCGGCCGAATTCGGGCTCGCGATCGCGAAGGCGGCGAATGCTCATTGCGCGCTGCTGCTGATCGTGGAACCAAGGCAAGCCCGAGCCATCCCGCGCATCAGTGATCATCCCGACGACCATTGGGATATCTTGAAGAAGGTCGGCTCTATTGCGGACCACTATGGCGTCAAAGTCGAGAAGGTCGTCCAGGAGGGACCGTCGCCGGAGCTGTCGATCCTGCGCCACGCCCGCAGCGGACAATATAACTTGATCGTGCTCGGGGTGAGCAAACGGGCAAGCGGCAGCCTTTCCTACGGAAGCGTTGCCGATACGCTGCTGCAAACGGCGGACCGGTCATGCATCTTCATCGAAACCGACGTGGCCCCCTCGCAGGCAATCCGTGAATAGGCAAGTGCGCAGAATGCGGGGATAGATCAAGGGAATCAATGAAGGGCATCAATGCTATTCATTTCTCCCGCGCGGTGCCGTAAGCCATATTGGGTGACAGCACAATTCTATCGAGATCGATGATGTCCGAACTTGCCGTCTTGCGTGAATATGAAGAGGCCGATACGCGGGAGGGATGGAAGGTGGTCGCCGCCACCCATGTGCTGACGGCCGTGACCTTCGGAGCGGCCTATTCCTTCTCCGCTACCTTCCCAGGGCTTGCTGCCGAATTCAGCGCGTCCCGCGGCGAGACTGCCTTGGTCTTTTCCATATCCGCTTTCCTGTTCTATTCGCTGGGCGCGATTGCCGGGCCGCTTGCCGACAGACGGTCACCGCGTAGCCTGGTTGTGCTGGGGTTGGCGGCGATGATCCTCGGCTATATCGGGGCCAGTCGCGCCGGCTCCCTTCTGTCGCTTTACATCTGGTATGGCTTTGGCGTCGGGTTTGGGATTGGCCTGTCCTATGTTCCGGCCCTCGGGGTTGTGCAGTCCTGGTTTATCCGCAAACGAAGTCAGGCGTCTGGTATCGCCACGGCCGGTCTGGGGCTTGGTACGCTGATCCTGCCCTTTGCCGTCGGCCAGGCCCTTCCATCGATCGGCTGGCGGGGATGTTTCGTCGCGCTCGCATGTGTCTTTGCCGGTCTCGCCCTGCCGGCTGCAATGTTCATCCGCAAAAGGCGTGACAATACGAGCCGGCCCTCGGTCCGTGACGGCCATGCAGATGCCCTCACACTATGGCGCGACAGCAGATTTTGTCTTTTCTACATCGTGCTTATTCTGTCCTCCTTCTGCACCTTCATCCCTTACGTCCATATCGTCGCGGCCGCCCAGGACATGGGTCTTTCGATTCAGGACGGAACCGCCCTTGTCGGCCTTATCGGCGTCGGCAATGTCATCGGACGCTTTTTTCTGGCCGGCCTCGGGGATCGCCTCGGTCGCCGACGGTTGCTGGCATCGCTGACATTTGCAGTCGCCGGGTCGTTTGCCCTATGGGCATCGGCAACGGGCATGATCCAGCTGGCATTGTTCGCATTAACGTTCGGCATGAGCTATGGCGGCTGCGTCGGCCTGTATCCGGCCGTCGCAGCCGATCTGTTCGGCACGCGTCGTATCGGCGCGGTCCTCGGATATCTCTATACGGCGGTGGGCATAGCAGCCTTGATCGGCCCCACTGCCGCGGGCTTCATTTTCGATCGTACCGGCAGTTACTTCGGCCCTATCGTCGCAAGCGGCGTCGCCGCCTTCATCGCGGGATTCATAGCCCTTCGCCTTGAACGCAAGAGCGCAATTGCCCTATAGCTGGGCGGCGATAGCAGCCTTGTCTATGATCGACCAAACCTGACGGATCCGTCCGTCCAGGAACTCGTAGAAGACGTTTTCGGTAAACTGCACTTTCCTTCCGTTCACCGGCAGGTCAAACAGCATCTCCGTCGGCGTGCAATCGAAATGCAAACGGCTGGCGACCCAGGGCGGTTCGCAAATCAGCAGGCGGATGTCGAAATGAAGATCGGGAATGGCACGAAAATCTCGCTTGAGCATCTCGCGATAACCTGACAACCCGATGCGGCTGCCGTTGTAGTCAACGTCCTCATGGACGAAGTGACCCAAATTCGACCAATCCTGTTCGTTCAGGCAATCAATATAGCCTCGGTAAATGTCAGATAGGTCTGCGCTCGTCATGATCCTTGCCTCCGCTGGCGCTGCGGCGCGGCATCGATACTTACGCGGATAGCTGCCGACGACGACGGCCTGCGATCATGGCCATCGAATGCTTCAGCAGCGGTGCCGGCCGCCCGATATGGTATCCTTGAACGGCATCGATACCAAAGGATTTGACGAGGTCGAGCTGTTCATCGTCCTCGACACCTTCGATAAGGATCTTATGTCCGCGATTTCGCACCAAGTCGACGATATCCTCAAGAAGAACCCTGGCACTGGTGCTGTTTACGGCATCGTGGAGGAACGATTTGTCGATCTTGACGGTTTCGAATTCCATCAGGCGAAGCCAGGATAGCCCGGCAAATCCCGTCCCGAAATCGTCCAGCCAGAATTTGATGCCGAGCTTCTTGAGATCGTGGATGCCGCTGAGAACGTCGGGACGTATCTCCAAATCGACGCCTTCGGTAATCTCGAACGCAACCCTGTGTCCCGAAACGCCCGTCTCGGCAAGAATGGCGGCAACCTGCGCCGCAAAGGTTGGGGCCCTCAGCTGGATCGGAGAAACATTGATGCTCACGGTCTCGACGACATCACGCGACAGCAACTCCCGGCATGCCGTCCTGATCGCCCAATATCCCAAATCGATGATGGCTCCCGTGCGCTCCGCTATGGGAATGAAGACGCTGGGCGGAGAGCTCGAGCCATCGAGCAATTGCATGCGCATCAAGGCCTCGTAAGCGCCTATCTCGCCGGTCTCAAGATACTGGATGGGTTGATAGACGAGGGAGACGAGGTTTTGCGGAAGGGCGATCTTCAGTATGGCCGCGATATTTTCGCTGGCATCGCCACCCGGAAGCTCGTTCGGATCAAACAGCCGGGCACAGTTCCGCCCGCTTGCCTTTGCGGAGTAAAGTGCCCGATCGGCTTCGTTGATGACGTTTTCAAGCTTTGCGCTGGCGATTTCTCTCGTGACAGTCGCCCCCACGCTCACCGTTACATGCGGAAAACCGTCGAGCCGCTGGGCATGGACTATGTCGAGGGCTTCGATCCCCCGACAAATGGCTTCCGCCAGGCCCAATGCATCAGCACCATGCTCCACATCGAGGATAACGATAAATTCTTCACCCCCATATCGCCCGACGGTCGCGCCCAAGGGGGCAACAATGTCCGCCAATGCATTGGCAACGGTGACGAGGCAATGATCGCCCTCCTGGTGACCATAATAGTCGTTGTACTTCTTGAAGAAATCGACGTCGACGAGCAGAACGGCAAATCCAGCCCTCTCCTCGCGCCAGCGGTCCCAAAATTGCTTCAGCCGGATATCGGCGGCCCTTCGGTTTTCCATGCCGGTGAGGGAATCGGTAATGGACAGGCGCAGAAGGGCTTCACCGCGCTCGGTGGCCTGGCGCTGCTGCAATTCGGCCTCCCTCGCATTGAGGAAGACATTGAAGCGCTCCTTGTTCAACTTCCAATTCACATAGGATGTGAAAACGAAGCAGCAAAGGTAAAAGGTGGTGAAAGCCAGGCAGTAAGCGGGGCTGTAGTGAAAGACGATCAGCGACAACAGAAAGCTGACAAAGATCAGACCCGACGACGCTATCGCAAGGCCGAATTCGAGACTGAAGAACAGATTGACGCCCATCATGAAAATCGCGCCATACGCGGCATAATAGGAGAACGCTTCGGCATGGAAGGTGCCTAGCGCAGGCACGAGCCACACGATGCAGCCGAAAACCACGGCAGCGGCACAGGTCGCCTCCAGCTCTCCCGCGCGACGTTGAAGCGAAAACTGGATTTCCAGAACCAGGAGCGAGACGCCGCCGATGAAGAATCGGGCCGGAATGGTCACGTGCGAGACGTCGGGAATAAAGATCAGATCCGTGACCACGAAAAGAAGATAAACGGGCACGGCAAGCCACAGGCCGCTGCGCGCCAATGCGCGACGCGCCTCGTTGCTGTAATCCTTGTAGAGCGCGCGAAGTCCGGTGGGGGGACTCGACCGGCGGGCGTCTCCCTGCTCAAAATCGCCTCCTCCCCACAATCGACGCATGCTCATCATCACCCGAGTTAGCCAAGACCTCATGTCTACCGCTTGACCTTTGCGTCTCGCGACGGAACGAATCGGCCGCCACGACTGGCAGCCAATCTAGTCCGTTTGGTAGCGACAGCGTTGACCCAGCGAAATTAACAAAACCATAGCGCTCAAATTTTATGTGCGATATGGTTTGCATAGTCTTCACGGAATCATTTAAAATTGAAACAATTTCAAACTGCTCTCGACGGCTATAGCCTTGTTACCGCGCAGTCCATCTCGGAACACACGAGATCATCGGTTAACAATCTTACAACCGAACAACTCAAAGAGGGCGAAGCCGAACTCGCCCTTATTCTGTCCCTGACACAGCAGGCATTCGAGGCCAATTCTCCCGTTCAAGGCATCATGAAAACCTTGACGGAGCGGCTGCAGGCACTGAGGAACAAGTCGACGCCTGTAGTCTGGGAACGCCTTGCGTCCCTTGCGCAGACACACCCCGTCACGTCATTTTTGCTCCAGGATCCCCTGACGCGATGGTCCTTCGAGAAGCCGCGAGGTTACAGCGGCGACGCCTATCTGCTGGATTTCATCTACGAGCACCCGACCGTTGCCGCACAGGTGAAGGAAGCATCGGCGCTCGGCGCCGAAGTTTACGATTTCACCCGGAGAGCGGCATCCGCGGTGGCCGTGCGCGAGAGACGTGACATTCTTGCGGCTCATGTCGATGAGCTGGCTGCCGCAAACAGCGATGCGGAAGTCCTGGCAATCGCCGCCGGGCACCTTCGCGAGGCAGAGCTTTCCCATGCCCTGCGGAGCGAGAGGCTCAAGCGCTGGGTCGCGCTCGATCAGGATCCCATCAGCGTCGGGACCGTCAGCTCGAACTACCACGGAAGCCGTGTCGAGGCGATCAACGGCTCCGTTCGCACGATCCTCGGCCGGGCGCAGAAGCTCGGAACATTCGACTTCATCTACGCGGCCGGGCTCTACGACTATCTGGCGGAAAACGTTGCCGTGAAGCTGACGGAACGCTGCTTGCAGATGCTGAAACCCGGCGGCAAGTTTCTTCTCGCGAACTTCGCAAAAGACATCGGCGTTGAAGGTTATATGGAAACCTTCATGAACTGGCCGCTGATATGGCGAACCGAAAGAGACATCTTGGCGATCATCGACAAGCTCAAGCACCCGCTTGCCGATAGTTCCGTCACGCGCGGCGAAAACGGCGGCGTCATCTACGCGGTTCTGACCGTGTAGAACGCCCGATTCTTTGAATGACAACCCCAGGCTTGCGCGCCGAAGGTTCCAAGTCATTCAGTCAATGTGTGGGCTAGGCCGCTTTGTGGATTAGTCGACACAGGCGAGATGCCAGGAATAGCAGGGGATGGGCCAGGAAAATTGCGGCTGGTGTCGCAAGTATCGCTGTTTCCCGATCGAACCCGTATTCGCGCAGCAGGTAACCCGACAGCAAGAACGGCCCATTCCAAAAAGCGGCGCCCATATAGGTCGCGATGATGAAGCCGGTTGATGGCATGGCGAGAACCCCGGCGGGAAATGCCGCATAGACCCTGACAGCGGGGAGAGTCTGACTGGCAAGGGTCAGCCAGAATCGGTGACGACGATACCGATCCTTAAGCTGCCAGTATCGTTCGCTCCGGACGCGTAGAAGGCTCCCCGCGCGCAGAGCAAGAGCGTCGCCGCGATCGGGCCCGAACCATCGTCCCAGCCCGTACCAGAACAATGAACCCGCGGTTGATCCGGCTGCGGTGACGGCGATCGCCCACGGCAAAATGGGCAAGGCAGGCACGCCGTATATTCCGAGCATGATGAACATGCCGCCGGACGGTATGATAGGCACGAGCTTTTCCATCGTTGAACATAGCGCGAGGCCAAGCAGCCCCCACCCGGCCAGAGCGGGCATGAAATTGAAGAGTTGGGATGGGGCATTCATCTTGGAGCCGCCGATAGTCTTGGCGGCCTGCGCCTGATGATTTTATAGACCCTGGCGGGCGGAAAGTTGCGCAAGACCTGGCCATGCAGCGTTGCCTTGAAACCGAACCGGTCGAGCAACCGGTACGAAACAGGACAGCGAACCCCGTAGGTAAACTGATACAGAGCGCCGCCTTCGCGCAGTCGGGACGAGACGCCAGTCAGAATTGCGACGACCGCTTTTGGCGACATGTTCAAGAGCGGCAGTCCGCTGATTGCGCATCCGAACAACACGTCCTCGGGCAAGTTGTGCGCGCCGAGCCTTGCCGCATTCGCGCAGAGAACGTGAGCTTCAGGGAACCGCACTCGAAGCATGCCGGCAAAGTCGGAGGCGAACTCCACCAGCGTCAGGTCCTTCTGATGTACGCCGCGAGCGAGCAGGGCCTCCGTAAAGACGCCGGTCCCGGGTCCGAGTTCGAGAACGGGGCCATCGGAAGGATCCACCTCATTCGTGATGAGATCAGCCAGCATCGCGCCTGACGGTAGCATGGCACCGACCATCCGCGGGTTGGATAACAGCGTTCGTAGGAACAGCAATGTATTGGACATGAGATTCCGCCTGCGTGACCGAGAGATTCGGCCTTTCCGGACACCGTCTAGGCGCATCCGATTGCAAGAACATTGCACCGAGAACCTGGCACCCTGCCCTATTCGGCCAAGGGGAAACTCAGCCTGAAGACTGCGCCGCCTCTGGGACCTTCCATGACGTAGACCTCTCCCCCGTGCAGCAGGGCGATTTCCTGAACGAGATTGAGACCGAGGCCAAACCCCTTGCCGCGACTCTCCAGGCGATGAAACGGCTCGAAGATGCGGCACCGTTCATCCGCCGGAACACCCAGGCCTTCGTCGGTCACGGTGATGCCGGTCGCGCGGCCGACATGCACCGTTATGCCGCCGCGCCGGCCCCCGTGGTGGATCGCATTCTGCACAAGGTTAGTGACGGCGCGTTCGAGCGCCACGCGATCGCCGAATATTTCGACCGCATCTTCGTCTGCCTGGAAGCAAGGTTCGTAATTGGCGGCAATGGCAAGCGGCGCCAGTTCGGAGACGACGTGCCGCGCGACATCCACGAGGTTGATCAAAGTCGGCTCGAACCGATAATTGAGACGCTGCAGATCGAGAAACTGTTCGGCAAGCGTCGCAAGCCGGACCGTATCCTCGAAGAGGCGTTCCTTCAGCGGGCTTGGCGGCAAACCGTCCAACCGCGCCTGCAGGATTGCAAGGGGAGTGCGCCACTCATGGGCAAGATGGGCAAAGAGGCGCTTCTGCCGTTCATAGCCTTCGTCCAGCCGGGCAAGCGCATCGTTGACGGCGCCGACGAGCGGTAAAATCTCTCTTGGAACATCTTCGTCCGGCAGGCGCGTCCCCTGACGATTGATATCGATTTCCTCCGCACGTGCCACGGCACTGTCGAGCGAGGAGAATGCCCGACGAACCACGAGCGGCGCCGCGACGAGAGTGGCGATCGCGGTGACGACGAGCAGCGGCAGGAGAGCGCTGAAAAACACGATGCTGGCCGCCGCAATAACGCGGGACGTCGACACGCTGCCATCGACGCCTGTCAGGATTTGCACCTCGCCGACCGGAGAGTGCACCCATTGGAGCCGGGCGGCGGGCACGAGGTTTCCTCCAAGATTGCTGCCGAAGCGCGCCTGGCCGATGCCATCAAGCGCACCACCGATGCTCGCATAGGCCTGCGGTACGACACCGGCGGCGATCGTCGCACCGCTGCGATCCCTTACGACGAACCAGAGACCCGGCAGTTCGGCGCGTCGCGCGGCCAGCGCCGATGTCTGGCTGAGCGTTAAAGCGCCGTTCTCTCCTCGTGCAATGGACTGTGCGATTGCGTCGATTGTCTCGTCTTCCGGCTGGAGCGAGACAAAGCTTCCGGTCACCCAGAGCGCGGCAACGATGAGGATCGCAAGCACGGTCAAAAAGACCGCCTGAAGCGAGGAAAGGCGCCAAACCAGCTGCCATCGCAATGAAGGCTGACGGAGGCTCATGACGTCTGCTTCATGAGATAGCCGATGCCTCGAACGGGATGGATCTCAAGGCCGGCGCCAACGGCGGCGAGCTTTCGACGCAGACGGGAAATATGCGCATCGAGCGTGTTGGACTGGATATCATCGATGAAACCATAAACGGCCTCTTCGAGCATATGCCGCGGAACCGTGCGGCCGATGCGGCGTGCCAGCGCCTCGAACACAAGCAGTTCCCGGCGCGGCAATTCGAGCCGGCGGCCATCGACCTGCGCTTCATGGCATCCGAAATCGTAGGACATCCGGCCGAGGCTCACCACGTCGGCCCGGATGTCACCGGGTCGGCGCATAATCGCACGCAAGCGTGCCAGGAGTTCTTCAATCGCGAAAGGCTTGACGAGATAATCGTCAGCGCCAATATCGAGGCCGTCGATGCGGTCGTCGAGCTGGCCGCGTGCCGTCAGTACGATCACGGGTGCACTGATACCGCTCGCACGAAGTTTGGGAATGAGCGAAAGGCCGTCTCCATCCGGGAGCTGACGGTCGAGCAGGACGACATCGTAAAGAATGTTTCTTGCTGCCTCCTCCGCATCGCCCAGCGTCGACATATGATCGACAACGGCATCGCGGGCTCCCAACGCAGCACACAGCGCCGACGCCATTTCAGGCTCGTCCTCAAGCAACAGAATCCGCAATGCTCCACCCCTGCGCAGAAATCAATGCAATTGCATAGGCGCATTGCAGGAACATTGCGACCGGTACTTGGCGGACACAAACGGGTGCGATGCAAAGCTGGTCCATATGGGGAAGTGCAGATAGCTCTCCCCCGCATGGTTCTCGGTAAGCCGCGATGCACGGTCTCATTCAATGACCTTCTCGGCATGGCCTCGCCTGCGGTTCAGGTCTAACCGAAGCGGCGCAGATGCAGCGGCAGGAAATTGGGATGGCCCAGACTATCCTCTCGCTCGGGAAGGCCTATGTCGCGAAGCTGGGAATTCGAAAGCTCCGCAACCTGCATGCGTGTTTGCCTCTGCCTCCAGGCGACAAGCAACAAGGCACGCGCGGTTCTCCATGCGCCGAATTTCTGATACAGTTCGTTGACCGTCGCCGTTAAGTTATCGGCAACTAATAATTGTGATTGCGTCATTGTCTTTTCCTGGCGCGATCGTACGGCCAGGTCCTCTTGAAGCTCGACCAGCTTGAGGAGCAGGCGCGCGGAAAACGCGCCGAACCATTCCGTCAGCAAGTCACATCGGTTTAACGGGAAAACGCCTAAGGGGCGGCAGATAAAGCTTTTTACGGCTTTAAATAAGTGATCGTCGTGCCATTGGTGCTGCACACACCGAGGCCATCGAGATCAATCCGCCAGAGACGTAAGTAAACATTCGCATATGATGCATTTGACGCCTCCTCTGTTTGATTTGCGGATAAGTGTATCATACGCAAGATGTTCGAATCGGCAACCCCACAATTTCGAATTGCAGGCATCCGGCTCTATCTGTTGCATCGATGCAACAGATAGAACGCTAATTATTTAGTCGGCTAATTAATCTAACTGGAGATCATGAAGCAATCGCAATCTTCAGATCGGGAATCTTTGATCTCCAGGTTCCGCTAGAACGAATTGACGATACCGCCGCCGGTGCGCATCTGCTGAACCATGATATGAGCATGGTAATGCATCGCGCACTTGATCGCATAGATCTGCAGGATCACCGGAGAGCGGCGATACCACAGCAGCTTGAGAAGCCGCCGCCGGTAAGTGGCGCGCAGGTCCGCCTCCTTCACCCGCCGCATCAATCTTATGAAGATGCCGATTGCCTCCAGCGCCCATGTTGCGTTGAGAGCAAGCAGGCGCAGCGGATGACGACGCAGATGACGTAAGCGGGTACTTTCCGGCTCGATGCGGGCATCGATATAGAGCGCATCCAGGCGGTCGAAATAGGCGCCCGGCTCATGCAGGTCGCTCAAGACGGACAGATATCCATCCCGCAGCGTTTCGCGGGAGAGATTGAGGGGAATGACATTCGTGCCGAAGGCAGGCGGATCGTCGTGATCGAGCCGCCCCTCCTTGGCAAGGCGCGCGTAGAGCGGCGTCTTCGGAATAGCGGCGAGCATGCCGATCATGGCGTTGACGATGCGCGCATCTTTGATGAAGACGCGCTGCGCATCGAAAATCGTTGCATCGTCACTGTCGAAGCCGAGGATCATGCCGCACCAGACTTCCATGCCTGTCTGCTGGACAGCGTGGATCTTGTCCAGCATCGTTCCGCCCTTGCGCAGGTTCTGCAGCTTCTTGGTTTCGCGCAATGCCTCCTCGTTCGGCGTCTCGACGCCGATGAAGACCACCCGGATATTGGCGTCGACCATCAGCTGCATCAGCTCCGCGTCATCGGCCAGATCGATCGACGCTTCGGTCAGAAACGTCATCGGATAGTGATGTCGCTCCTGCCAGGCGACGACATCACGCAAAACCTCCTTGATCGCCTTCTTGTTGCCGATCAGATTGTCGTCGACGATAAAGGCCGTATCCATGCCGGACGCCAGCAAAGCCTCCATTTCGGCGATGACCTGGGCGCTGGTCTTGATGCGCGGCTTACGCCCGAAAACGACGATGATGTCGCAGAAATCGCAGGTAAAGGGACAGCCGCGCGAGAACTGGATGCTGCCGACGGCATACTCATCCATTTTCAGCAAATCGAAGCGCGGCACCGGCACCGTGCTCATATCCGTCTTGTCGGTCTGTTCGTAGCGTCGCGCATGAGAGCCTTGCTGCCATTCGAGCAGGAATCTCGGCCAGGTCTCCTCCGCCTCGCCGATGAAGGAGACATCGACGAGATTGCCGAAATAGTCCTCCTTGACCGTAACCCAAGGCCCGCCGACGACGGTGAAGCAATTGCGTCGTTTAAGCTCGGTCAGGATCTCCGTCATGCGGAAACGCTGGACGATCATCCCCGTCAGCGCGACGATATCAGCCCTCTCGCACAGGCCGTAATCGATCGGTTCGATATTCTCGTCCACCAAGGTGATGATATGCTCCGCAGGCGTCAGTGCTGCCAAGAGAGGCAGGCAGGCCACCGGAAGGTTAGCCTTCACATCAAACAGCGGCAGAGCGTGTTCCATGCCCCAATAAGAGGTTTCGAAACGCGGATTGATGATGACGATATGAGCCATTGAATGGTCCGCTCCACGATTTTGAAGATCCGGTTCGGTATGCACTAGGGCCGTATGTCATTCGCAGCTGCCTTCGGTTGCCTTGGGCGTGGAAAGCAGGTTCTTTCGGCATTAAGACGGTAGTATTAGCAGTCCTATATGAGCTCAGGATTAATTTCTCGGCGACATGCCAACGGCGACGGGCCGCGATTTTTGGCTGCCATTGGTCCGAGGATCGGCATATTTTAAGGGATTTCGTCACCGCGCGCTCCTCGCCTGAACCCTCCAAATCCCATTCAGCTCGCCAATTGAAAGAATTCAGGCACGGCAATGTCGAAATCGCTAAGGCTCGATCGTCTTTATTCCAAAGGTGACGCGAGGGATAAATGTGAGATCCTTGACGTCGCGGGTCGAGCTGAAGGAGTTGCGAGAGATGAATTCCTCCTATCGTTGGGTGATCGTCGGCGCCGGTGCACTGATGAGCTGCGTCGCACTCGGCGCGATGTTTTCCTTGGCGATCTTTCAGGTGCCGATCGCTGCCGACACAGGCTGGTCGCATGCCGGTATCGCCGCTGCGATGACGCTGAATTTCCTGGTCATGGGGTTGGGTGCCTTTGCCTGGGGTGCGGCAAGCGATCGCTTCGGGGTGCGGATCGTCGTCCTCGTCGGGGCGCTGCTGCTCGGGCTTGCGCTCGTATTGGCAAGCAGAGCCGGCTCGCTTCTTCAGTTCCAGCTGACCTACGGCATTCTGGTCGGTCTTGCCGCCAGCGCCTTTTTCGCCCCCATGATGGCAGCAACGACCGCGTGGTTCGAGGAGGGCAGAGGCCTCGCCGTATCGCTGGTGTCTGCCGGCATGGGCGTCGCGCCGATGACCGTATCGCCCTTCGCCCGCTATCTCATTTCGGCCTACGACTGGCGCTTTGCCATGATGGTGATCGGCATCATGGCATGGGCGCTGCTGATACCGGCCGCGCTGCTGGTGCAAAGCGCACCTGTGCCTGCAGACGCCGGCGCCAGCTCCGAGGGAGGACCGACGGAGGAAAAAAGCCTGCCGCTCGGCCGGATCTTCCGCTCGCCGCAGTTCATCGTCCTTGGGGCAACCTTCTTTGCCTGTTGCGCGGCTCATTCCGGCCCGATCTTCCACATGGTCAGCTATGCGACGATCTGCGGCGTGACGCCGATGGTCGCCGTCAGCATCTACAGCGTCGAAGGGCTGGCGGGTCTCGGTGGCCGCCTCCTTTACGGCACGCTCGCCGACCGGCTGGGCGTCAAGCCGGTTCTGGTCGCCGGCCTTCTGGTGCAGGCGGCAGCACTCGCCACCTACCTTCTGGTCAGCGAACTCGGCCAGTTCTATGCGCTGGCGGTGATCTTCGGAAGCGCTTATGGCGGCGTCATGCCGCTTTATGCGGTGCTGGCGCGGGAATATTTCGGGCAGCGTGTCATTGGAACGGTCTTCGGCGCCGCCTCGATGTTATCGAGCATCGGCATGGCCGCCGGGCCGCTGATCGGCGGCTGGATATTCGATACGTTCGCCAACTATTCCTGGCTCTTCATCGGCTCGTCCATGGTGGGACTGGGCGCGGCGGCCATTGCCCTTGCCTTCCCGCCCATGCAACGCCTGCGGATGCAAACCGCATGATATAGGCCGACATTCACGCTGTGCGGAAATCACCAATAATGCACGCGGGAACGGCGCGCCGCCGAGCCTAGCAGGCCCCTTGGTCCGCCTCTCCGCATTTCGAGAGAATCTCGTCGACAACGACGTCGAGCGGCGCTGTGGCGTCGATTACGACACCGCACGCCGGAATATCCTCTTTCGTTGCATGCAATCGCGCAATCAGCTTCCGTTCGCCCGGCTTTCCGCCAAACTCGTCTTCTGGTCTTTGGACAAGCCGTCGGTTCAAGGTGTCGAGATCGACGTCGAGGACGAAGACCCCATCAAACAAATCGATAAAGCGGGCGAAATTTCTAGAGCCGCCGCAGAAAAAGGAGATCGCGTTGCGTTGATCAGCGATCATGGATTCGACCTTGCCTACATCCCAAATATGGTGCTCGTGCCCCCATCTGGCACTGTCCGTCATGGTGTCGTGGGCAAGCCCATCCAGGGGTTCACCAGTCTCGGGATCGCCTAGATAGGATAACTCCCGGTCACCGTGGATGACGTGGTAGCCGCGCCGTTGCAGTTCTTCAGCCACCGTGGTTTTGCCGGTGCCGGAAACGCCTTCAATCAAATAGTTTTTGATGCCCATTACCTGCCGCCGTTCCGGCAACCGGTGATCAGCCATGCGCGCGAATCGAACTGAATTCCGTGGGGCGTCTGGTGGGCCTCAAGCATATCGAGCAGCCGCGCCCGTATTTCGGCCGTCTCGACGGGACGATTGAGAGCCTTCTCGACATTTTCAAATGTCTGAACAGTCGCCAATGCGGTCTCAGGATTCGGACCGTAGAACACAGGCTCGTTGATTTCACGAAACTCGATGGCGGTGAACCCGGCCGTTTCGAGCAGCCCCGACGTCACGGAGGGTTCGCTCAGCGAAAAGGCTTTGCTGGCCGCAACCGGACGAGTTGAATTCGGGTTAAGCGCCTCATGTATAGCCGTGGCCCACTCATTGCGGTCTCCGCCCTGCCAGACCATGAAGACGAAACGCCCACCCGGCCGTACGGCGTTGGCGATGTTGGCGAAAGCCGCCGCCGGATCGGCGAAGAACATGACGCCAAATCGACTGATGCAAAGGTCGAATTCCCCTTCTGCGAAGAAATGGTTCTGTGCATCCGCCACTTCGAACGTAGCATTGGGTAACCCCTCCTCGGCGCTGCGCCGGCGGGCAATCTCCAGCATCCTGACGGACAGGTCGATTCCGTGTGCTCGTCCTGTCTCAGCAGCGCGGGCGGCGTCACGTGTGGTTTGTCCGGCGCCGCAACCGATATCGAGCACACTATCAGACCGCCCAACCGCGGCGGCGACCCGAAAATGCGCGTTGTGGCGAGCAAGCTCGGCATCATAGAAATCTGCGAAATTCAACGCTGCTTCTTCAGCCATCACCTATCCCTCCAAAACGAAATTCATGATGGCCGCCGGTGGAGGCCGTTCGAGGTAGCCGCCGAGCCGCACCTCTCCGTCGCTCGTCTCGTATTCAACCGAACCATCCGGCCTGACTGTAAGCACCGGATCTGGAACCGTATGCCAAGCAACCTCGCCCATGCCCGCTGGGATGCGGGTGAGGCGGACGCGGGACGCCTGACGACTGGCCGAAACCTCGAACGGCACTGCAACGGGGTGCACCGACCTCGTCGTCGTCGGCAATTCGACTTCGTCGAAATGCGACTCGCCATCCGGGGTGGCATAGATGCGCAGGCACTTCATTGCAGCTGACTCCTTTTGGTTCGCCATGCTGAAACGATCCGCTATTGGCGGATATTGTTGAATAAGCCCAAAATCGGGGCTCGCCGAAAGCCCGCCATTTTGCGATTTGAGCGAATGTTGCCGTTCGATGCTATCCCGACCCTGCTACACCTTGCCCGCCATCTCAACGATCAGCCGGGAAAATGCCTCGGGTATAAAAGCACAGCTGAGGTATTCATGGCAAAGTTGCAAGAGGAGCTTTGACCCCCTACCCTAAACGGCGGCGTGATGCACTTGGGTTAGCTTCTCCAAATTCGGCCTCGTATGTCCGACAGCAAATCGCCACAAAGAACGATCTGGTTGGCAGGGAGCCCTATGACCGAAACCTTTGACGCCGGACTCCGACGCACCGTCCTTATCGTTGCTCTTCTTAACCTCGGATATTTCGGGGTAGAGTTCGCCATCGCACTCAAAATTGGGTCGGTGTCATTGTTTGCTGATAGCGTCGATTTTCTCGAAGACGCTTCGGTCAATCTGCTGATTGTTCTTGCAATGGGCTGGTCCCTCAAAGCTCGGGCTAGGGTCGGCATGGCGCTTGCCGGTATCCTTCTTATTCCAGCCCTCGCGATGGTGTGGGCGCTGTGGAGCAAGTTCAATACGCCGGTGCCGCCTGAGCCGTTCGCCTTGTCGATGACAGGCGGCGGGGCGCTGCTCGTCAATCTGTCATGCGCCTTCATGCTGGCACGATTTCGCAGCCATAGTGGAAGCCTCACGCGAGCAGCTTTTCTATCCGCCCGCAATGACGCTTTCGCCAATGTCGCAATCATCCTTACAGGCCTTGTCACAGCCTATACATTGTCGGTGTGGCCTGACGTCGTTGTCGGGATCGGCATTGCAATCATGAACGCTGATGCCGCCCGTGAAGTCTGGGAAGCTGCGCGGGAAGAACACAAAGCCGCCGACCTGGTCCCATAATGGGGCGTATGCGTAAAACGTGCAGATGAGCGCTCC
This sequence comes from Rhizobium sp. 11_C7_N12_5, assembly GCF_051811145.1. Taxonomy (NCBI): domain Bacteria; kingdom Pseudomonadati; phylum Pseudomonadota; class Alphaproteobacteria; order Hyphomicrobiales; family Rhizobiaceae; genus Rhizobium; species Rhizobium sp. 11_C7_N12_5. Next base: position 114,168 of record NZ_JBPWPY010000002.1, on the reverse strand, counting down.
AGGCGCGATCCCGGCAATCTCATAGTCGCTGGGCGGGTTGACGGCATTTGCTACACAATTCCGCGCGTTTCCTGATGCCTTACGCACAGTTTTCCATAAGCGACTGCGGTTGCAGGCATTGCAATTTTCAATTTTTAGCCAACACTCGCAAATGCATCAGGTGCGTGCTCTCCTGGGGGAGGAAATCCGGAGAGCACCCACTGGCGCGACTTTCCGCCGCGAGCCGGCTGGAAGGTCCTGCGGAATGTCATCGTGGGGGACATGAGACGGGTCTTTTGACTGTGTCCCTGGTGCAATTGGGAGGATTGAGTAATGGCAACCACATCCGTGGCTGAGACGACTGGTCGAGGAGGCATGACCAGGGAAGAGAAGAAGGTCATCTTTGCCTCTTCGCTCGGCACAGTGTTCGAATGGTATGACTTCTATCTCTATGGATCCTTGGCCGCCTTCATCGGCGCCGCCTTCTTCAGTGACTATCCGGAGGCAACCCGCAACATCTTTGCCTTGCTCGCTTTCGCCGCAGGGTTCCTCGTCAGGCCGTTCGGTGCCTTGGTCTTCGGGCGGATCGGCGATCTCGTCGGCCGCAAATACACCTTCCTGGTCACCATTCTCATCATGGGCCTCTCGACCTTCCTGGTCGGTATCCTGCCCGGCTCGGCCAGCTGGGGCGTCGCTGCCCCGGTCATTCTGATTGCGCTGCGCATGCTGCAGGGCCTGGCGCTCGGCGGCGAATATGGTGGTGCGGCGACCTATGTCGCCGAACATGCACCCAATGACCGGCGCGGCTTTTACACATCATGGATCCAGACCACGGCAACGCTCGGGCTCTTCCTGTCGCTCATCGTGATCCTGGTGGTGCAGAATTGGCTCGGCAAGGATGCGTTTGCTGCCTGGGGCTGGCGCATTCCCTTCATCCTGTCCTTTATCCTTCTCGGTATTTCGGTCTGGATCCGGCTATCCCTCAGTGAATCGCCAGCCTTCAAGAAGATGAAAGAAGAGGGCAAGGGCTCCAAGGCGCCGCTGTCGGAAGCCTTCGGACAATGGAAGAACGCCCGGATTGCCTTGCTTGCCCTGTTCGGCCTCACCGCCGGTCAGGCTGTCGTATGGTATGCGGGGCAGTTCTATTCGCTGTTCTTCCTGCAGAACGTGCTGAAGGTCGACGGTCAGTCGGTCAACATCATGATCGCCATAGCGCTTCTGATCGGCAGCGGCTTCTTCGTGTTCTTCGGCTGGCTGTCCGACAAGATCGGCCGCAAGCCGATCATCATGGCAGGTCTTGCCCTGGCAATCCTCACCTATTTCCCGCTGTTCAAGGCATTGACCCACGCGGCAAATCCGGCGCTCGCCCAGGCTGAACAAACCATCCGCGCCGTTGTGACGGCCGCCCCCGGCGATTGCACCTTCCAGTTCAATCCGGTCGGCACGGCCAAGTTCAACAATTCGTGCGATATCGCCACGTCTTTCCTGTCGAAATCATCGGTTCCCTATACGGTTGCCGATGGGCCGGCCGGGCAACCCGCAACCATCAAGATCGGTGACGCGACCGTGACATCTTATGATGCCACCGCAGCCGGGACCGGTGCGACGGCCAAGAGCGCCTCATTCGCACACGATATGAACCTTGCCTTGCAGAAGGCCGGTTTCCCGCTGGCACGCGATCCCGCCAAGGTGCCGGATGCCAAGCTCGATGGCTTCATTGCCGCAAACCCCGAACTCGGGCTCAATGCGGCAACGGTTCGGGCTGGCGACAAGACCGTCACGCCCGTTGCCGATCTCGTCAAGGCGAAGCTTCTAACGGCGGACCAGGCCGCCGGCGCAACCGAGATGCCGGTCTACACCGTACCCAGTGGCGGTGCCTTCAAGATGGTCGCCGATCCCTCGGCGATCAACTGGCCTCTGACCATCGCCATTCTGACCGTTCTCGTCATTTACGTGACCATGGTCTACGGCCCGATCGCCGCAATCCTGGTGGAGATGTTCCCGACCCGCATCCGCTATACCGGCATGTCCTTGCCCTATCATATCGGCAACGGCTGGTTCGGCGGCCTGCTTCCGGCAACGGTCTTTGCGATGAGCGCGGCCAAGGGCGATATCTACTATGGGCTGTGGTATCCGATCGCGATCGCCGCGATGACCTTGGTCATCGGCGTTATCTTTATCCGCGAAAGCAAGGGCGTCGATCTCAACGCCATCAAGTAGCGGCACGGAGAGCAATAAAAGAAGGCCCGACCTCCACCCCAAGTCGGGCCTTCCTCGCCGGTTCAATTTCGGCATGAAGCGAGTCTGCGAACGACGCCCCCGCCTGCTGGAAAGGATCACAATCCGGCAGCCACTTCCTGGACGAAATCCAGAAAAGCCCTGACCTTCGCCGGCGGAAGATGGCGGGAGGGGTGATAGGCATAGAGCGGAAAGAGCTCTTCCGACCATTCAGAGAGGATCGGCACGAGTTCGCCCCGTGACAGGAAGGGCGCCAGGCCGATCGCCAGACTTTGAAAAATGCCGTTGCCCGCCAGGCATGCGGAAATGGCAACCGAAGGGTCGTCCAACACCAGGCGACTGCGCAGCCTGATCTCAACCAACTCGTCTCCTCGCTGGAATTCCCAAGGGAAGGGAACGCCGGTTTGCGGATCGCGAAAGAGAAGCGCCTCGTGATGGGCAAGATCGTGCGGCGAGCGCGGTTCGCCCTGCCTTTCAAGATAGGCCGGCGAAGCAACCGTCAAAACGCGGGTTTCCAGCAGCTTGCGCACGATCAGAGACGATGCGTCCGGCGGCCCGAAGCGCACCGCCACATCGACACTCGCCATCATCTCCTCGCGGTAGTTGCTGGTCGAGAAATCCACTGACAGCAGGGGATAGCGGCTCAGGAACCGATGCAGCTCGGAGGCAAGCGCCATGCGCGCAAACCATGGATCCACCGAAACGCGTAACCGGCCGCCTACGACCGCAGCCGCGTCTGCCGCCTCGGCGGCGGCCTCGTCCAGCCCCGTCAGCAGCGGCATGACCCGTTCGTGAAAGCGTCGTCCCTCTTCGGTAAGGCTGACCTCGCGGGGATTGCGATCGAAGAGGCGCACGCCGACCCGCGCCTCCAGGCGCGCTACCGCCCGGCTCACGCCCGATGGCGTCAGGCCGAGGATCTCGGCGGCGCGCGCAAAGTTTCCCGCTTCGGTAACCGCCGCGAGGACGCCGACGCCGGTCAGAAGCCGCGTATCGAAAGCCATTCGATGCCATTCCTTTCATCGCGTATTGCTCCCATAGTTGCAGGGCGCTTACAGTGACTGAATATCATCATAGCACTGATCTTAATGCGCACGAATCACGTCGTGCCCTAGCTTACAACCGATGTCCTGGTGACGACATCAGGACATAAAACATTGCGTAGCGGCCAAGATGGAGCGATCGTGAGGAGCGGTTTGCGGCAATTATGTCCGTCACAACGCTCTCACAGCTCCATGCTAAGCCTGCACAATTTCGAAGAATGCCCCACCGTTTGAACAAGGGAATTTCCTGCCATGACACCTCCTCGCCGCGTCACGGCTCTTGCCGCCTCATTCCTTCCCCTTCTTTTCGCTCCGGCCTTTGCCGACTCGGATGTGCTGTGGAAGATCGTTCATGACAGATGCGCGGTGCAAACCGCTCCGTGCCTCTCGGTAAACACCGCCGAACACTATGCGATGCTGAAGGACCTGAATGGTATCGCGCAGTTTCTTCTGATCCCCACCGACAAGATCACCGGCATCGAAAGCCCCGATCTCCTCAATCCGGCGACGCACAACTTCTTTGCCGATGCCTGGGCCGAACAAGGTGATGTCGATTCCAGATTGCCGCATGCGATCCCTCGCGACGGTCTGAGCTTGGCCGTCAACGCGCAGCAGGCCCGCTCGCAGAACCAGCTTCACATCCACATCGACTGCCTCAGCACGGATGCCCGCGCTGTCCTGAAGGCCGATGCCGATCGCGTCGGGACCGATTGGGCGCCGCTGCCGGATGCTATTGCCGGTCATCAGTTCACCGCGATCCGCGTCAAGGGCGAAACACTGGGCGACTTCAATCCATTCCTGGCGCTTGCCAAGACCCTGAAGGACCCGGCAAAGGACATGGGCGGTCACAATCTCGTCGTTGTCGGCGCCAACTTCGCCGAAGGCCCCGGCTTCATCGTTCTGACTGACGTCGCTAAACCCGGCATGGGCGGCGAGGATGTGCAGGATCACAGCTGCGCCATCGAGCATTGATGACGATAGCGGATGACCTCTGCGCGGCAACGCTAAAGATTTGAAACATGGGCCGTTTCCTTGCATGATCCGCTGCCTGCCGGTGGCAGGATGCGAAACCCACAGCCTGGAAACGAGCCCATGCCGAAGCCTACCGCCGATCAGATCGATGCCGTTCTTGCCCATGTCGACCGCACCATCGATCAAAGCCTGGGTCGGCTCTTCGACCTTATCCGCATTCCCAGCATCTCCACCGATCCTGCCTATGGCGATCATTGCCGCCGGGTCGCGGAATGGCTTTCCGCAGATCTGACGGCCATGGGCTTCGATGCGTCCGTCCGGGACACCACCGGCCACCCCATGGTGGTCGCTCACGACAAGGCGGCATCCGGGGCGCATGTGCTCTTTTACGGCCACTACGATGTGCAGCCCGTCGATCCCCTGGCGCTCTGGAACACCGATCCCTTCGAACCGGTATTGCAGCCGCTCGAAAACGGCGACACCGCCATCGTCGCGCGCGGCGCATCGGATGACAAGGGACAGCTGCTGACCTTCGTGGAAGCCTGTCGCGCCTGGAAAGCCGTGACAGGCGCCCTACCCATCCAGGTCAGCATGCTGTTCGAGGGCGAGGAAGAGGCAGGCAGCCCGAGCCTGGCTCCATTTCTCGATAGGACGGCCGCCGAGCTTGCCGCGGATACGGTTCTCGTCTGCGATACCGACATGTGGGACCATGACACGCCGGCCGTCACAACCATGCTGCGCGGCCTGGTCGGCCAGGAAGTCGAGGTGACCTGCGCCGATCGCGATCTGCATTCCGGCATGTTCGGCAATGCCGCGCGCAATGCATTGCAAGTCCTTGCGGATGTCGTTTCCAGTCTGCGCACGCCGGATGGCGGCGTGGCCATCGCCGGCTTTTATGACGGCACGCGGGAATTGCCGGATGCGGTTCGCAAGCAATGGCAGGCGCTACCCTTCGATGAAGAAGGCTTCCTTCGCGATATCGGCCTCAGCATCCCCGCAGGCGAGAAGAACCGCTCGATCCTCGAGCAGATCTGGGCGCGTCCGAGCTGCGAGATCAACGGCATGAGTGGAGGTTATACAAGCGCTGGTTTCAAAACGGTCATCCCGGCAAAGGCGAGCGCCAAGATCTCCTTTCGCCTGGTCGAGGGCCAGGATCCGATCGCCATCCGTGACGCATTCCAGGCGCATGTGCGTGCTCGTATTCCGGCCGACTGCTCGGTCAGCTTCAAGGACCATGGCTTGGCGCCCGCAACGACGATGCCGCTCGACAGCGCGTTTCTGCGCAAGACACTCGAAGCATTGAGCACGGAATGGCAGCGCGAGGCGGCACTGGCGGGAACTGGCGGATCGATCCCGATCATCGGCGAGTTCAAGCGGCGGCTTGGCTGCGATGCGCTATTGGTCGGCTTTGCCCGCTTCGACAACCGCGTCCACAGCCCGAACGAGAAATACGATCTCTCGAGCTTTCACAAGGGGATCCGATCCTGGGTCCGCATCCTGGCGGCCTTCGGCGATATATGATGCGAAGCCGCTATCATCGTGTTGCTCAGCCAATGATTTATGAATCTGGCTTCTAACTTCTATCGCGATTCACATACTAATCTTTTTGATGAGACAGCTTAAATATTGTAGGCTGGGGTTGTGAGCCTGAGCTATGCGTCATCCGGTTGTTGAGCATTCAGATCATCAAACGACGCACGGCGTTGAAGGTTCGCAATCGAAAGCCGCAGGAGGCATTTCATGAATCTTCAGATCAATAGTCAGTCGTACCAAGTCACCTCGGACGGAGACACGCCGCTCCTTTGGATCATCCGCGATGAACTTGGCCTGACAGGCACGAAATACGGCTGCGGGCTGGCGCAATGCGGTGCCTGTTCCGTCCTGGTGGATGGAGAAGTGGTGCGCTCATGCGTGACGCCACTGGACAGCGTCGTTGGTCGCCAGATCACCACGATCGAGGCCATCGAGAACGATCCCGTCGGCAAACGGGTGGTCACCGCCTGGGTCAAGCACCAGGTTCCGCAATGCGGTTACTGTCAATCGGGTCAGGTCGTCGCCGCAACGGCACTCCTCAAGGAGACACCCAATCCTTCCGACGAAGAGATCGCCGCGGCGATGATCAATCTCTGTCGATGCGGGACCTACAACGCGATCAAGGCGGCCGTCAAAGACCTCTCCTCGAAAGAAGGAGAAACGCTATGACCGAGTCCAACCGCAATCTTGTTCCCGAAGATGAATTCCCGACCGGATCTCCGGTCAACATCTCGCGGCGGCGCTTTCTCCTTGCCTCCGCCGGGGCTGCAACGGGCGCATTTGTCCTCGGCTTCGGCGTTCCGATCGGCACCGCACGAGCGCAGCAGGCCGCCGGCCCCATGCCTCCGGGCACGCGCGTCCCCGCGTTTCTGGAAATCCGCCCCGACAACACGGTCCGCTTCATGAGCCCGTTCGCCGAAGGCGGCCAGGGCGTCTTCACGGCGATGGCCCAGATCGTCGGCGAAGAGCTCGATGTCGATCCGAAAATGTTCGTGGTCGAGAACGCACCGACGGGTAACGACTATCTGGTCGTGCACGGCAAGATGCGCATCACCGGCGGCAGCATGTCGGTGCGCACGAGCTATGAGACCATGCGCAAGCTCGGTGCGCTCGCACGCAACATGATCCTGCAGGCCGCCGCCAAGCGCCTGGATGCGCCGATCGGCGAACTGACGACAGAGCCGGGCCGGGTGATCCATGCGGCGTCCGGACGCTCCCTTGCCTATGGCGAGGTCGCGACGGAGGCATTGGATCTTCCCGTGCCGGACCCTGCGAGCGTGGCGCTCAGGGACCCGAGCCAGTTCCGCTGGATCGGCAAGCCGGTCGAGCGTCTCGATGTCTATGACAAATCGACGGGCAAGGCGGTCTACGCGATGGACTGCAAGGTCGACGGCATGCTGCATGCCGCCGTCCAGCACGCCCCGCGCCTAGGCCTGATCGTCGGCCGTATCCGCAACGAAGACCAGCTTCGCGCGATGCCGGGCGTCCACTCCGTTCATAACCTGCAAGGCGCTGTTGGCGTCGTTGCCGAGCGGTGGTGGAATGCCAAGCGCGCCGCCGAAGCGGCTCAGGTCGATTGGAAAGAGCCCGGCCCGGATGCCGATCCCGCGTTTCGCCAGATGCCGGCGGATTTCTCTACCGCAGCCTTCAGCGATCGGCTGGCAAACGAGCCGGGCACCGGCAAGGACGCGGAGAATGTCGGCGATACCGCCGGGACTCTCTCGAGCGCTAAGACCGTCGTTTCGGCCACCTACAAGAGCCAGTATGTGCATCACGCACAACTGGAGCCGCCCTCGACCTTGGCACGCTTCAACCCGGACGGCACTCTAGAAGTCTGGATGCCCAACCAGGCGCCGGAGCAATTCCAGGCCGACATTGCCAAGCTGACCGGGCTCGACGCTTCGAAAATCACGGTCCACAGCCCGCTTCTCGGCGGCTTCTTCGGGCGCCATTTTCTCTATCCATCCGCCAACCCCTATCCCCAGGCCATCCAACTTGCCAAGGCGGTGGGGCGCCCGGTCAAGCTGATCTGGAGCCGCGAGGAGGAATTTCTGCGCGACCCGCTGCGCCCGATGGCCGCGGTGCGTTTCCGGGGCGCGCTCGACGCCAGCGGCATGCCCGTCGCGCTCGAAGCCATCAGCGCTTGCGAAGGGCCGACGGAAGGCGTTTTCGGCCATAAGGAGGACTCGCTGGATCCGACAGCCCTGGAGGGCCTGACCGGCAAGTCCTATGCCATCCCCAACTACCGCATCGCCCAGATCTACGTGAAAAATCCGACGATGCTCGCCTATTGGCGTTCGGTCGGCAATTCCATGAATGACTTCTTCTATGAGACATTTCTGGACGAACTGGCCGACAAGGGCGGGCAGGATCCATACGAACTGCGCCTAAAGCTGCTGCAGAAGAATGAGCGGCTGAGCAATCTGCTGAAGGCCGTCGGCGATCTCTCCGGCGGCTGGAAGCGGGGACCGTTCACCGCGGAAGATGGCTCGCGCCGAGCGCGCGGCCTCGCAATGGCGTCTCCCTTCGGCAGCCATACGGCGGCGATAGCTGAAGTCTCCATCCGCAACGGGCAGGTCGTCGTTCACGACGTCTGGGAGGCAATCGACCCCGGCAGCATCGTCAATCCGGCAATCATCGAAGCACAGATCAACTCGGCAACCGCTCTCGGATTATCGCAGGTGCTGATGGAGGAAGCCGTTTACAAGAACGGCGAGCCCGTGGCGCGCAACTATGATCTCTATCCGATCCTGCCGCCCGATCGCATGGCCCGCGTGCATGTTCGCATCATCGAAAGCGGGGCCGAGATGGGCGGCATCGGCGAGCCGGGTCTTCCCGCCATTCCTCCGGCGGTCGCCAATGCGGTTTCGACGCTGACCGGCAAGCGGATCCGCAGCATGCCGCTCTCCAACTACACGTTCGAAAGCTAGAGCGCAGCTCTCGCTGCGCAGCGCACGTTTCCGGCTCCCGGTCCATTTATCGGACGGGGAGCCGGAAATCAGCAAGCTGATCCGGTCTGTTCGGCGAAGCAGTCAATCGCGACTGGCTCCCGAATAGCCGAATACGAAACCCTCTAGCAAAGACGTGAGGCACCCTTGCGGAAATTTCTTCTGGTTCTTCTTTTGATCGTCGTGCTTGTCGCTGGCGGCCTCACATGGTTCGTCACCCGGAAACCGGCCTCCCCCTTCGACAATATCGCCGAGGCGCAGGCTCCAACGGAGCAGCTGCTTCAACAGGGCGAATATGTCGCGCGTCTGGGTGACTGCGTTGCCTGTCACAGCACTCCGAAAAGCGCCCCCTTTGCCGGAGGCCTCGAGATGGGGACGCCGCTAGGTTCCATCTTCACCACGAATATAACGCCGGACAAGGAAACCGGCATCGGCAACTATACGCTCGCCGATTTCGACCGCGCCGTTCGCCAGGGCGTGGCGCGCGATGGACAGCGTCTCTATCCGGCGATGCCCTACCCGTCTTACGTGAAGATGAGCGACGACGATATTCGGGCGCTCTATGCCTACTTCATGAACCGGGTCGAGCCGGTTCATCAGGCAAGCAGGCTTTCGGACATAAAATGGCCGCTGAACATGCGTTGGCCGTTGGCTCTGTGGAACGCGGTTTTCACAGAGGGCGGAACCTATCAACCCAAGACCGCCGGCGATAGCAGCTGGAACCGGGGTGCCTATCTCGTCCAAGGGCCGGGGCATTGTGGAAGCTGTCATACGCCGCGTGCGATAACCATGGCGGAAAAAGCGCTCGATGAAAGCAGCCCGCTCTACCTTTCCGGCGCTCTTCTCGACGGCTGGTATGCCCCGAGCCTGCGGGGCGATCCCAATACCGGTCTCGGCCGGTGGACCGAGGAGGACATCTACGCATTTCTCAAGAACGGCAGGAACGAGCACGGCGTCGTCTTCGGCTCGATGGCGGATGCCTTCAACAATTCGACGCAGTTCATGACCGACGACGACCTGAGGGCGATCAGCCATTATCTGAAATCATTGCCTGGGGATCCTGCCCGCGACGGGACGCCCTGGCAATATGTCAAGGCCGCCGCGGATAGCGCTTCCCTTCCTGCCCATCAAGACAACCCCGGCGCACAGACATTCGTGGCGAAATGCAGTTTCTGTCATGGTGTCGACGGCCGCGGAAAGGCGCCGTGGATTCCACCTCTGGCCGGATCGACCTCGTCGCTTGCGAAGGAAAACGCGTCCCAGATCAATGTCACCCTGAACGGCTCCGGCCGCGTCGTGGCGAATGGTATTCCGGACGCCTATCGCATGCCTCCGTTCAGACAGCAGCTTTCGGATCAACAGATCGCCGATGTCCTGACTTTCGTGCGCTCCTCCTGGGGAAATCAAGGGGGACCGGTTGTGGCAAACGACGTGAAAGCCCTGCGCACGCACACCGATCCGGCAAGCAGCAGTCCCATCGTGCTCCAAATGCGATAGATCTGCCGCCGAGCCCTCAAACAAGGTTGGGCGGAAAGGTCCGGTGAACTTTCCGCCTCATGTTGCTGTTCCGCAAGCTTGGCAGGCCGCGCTCGCCTCATTCGTCTGCTCACCCTTGAGGACGCCTCCACATGGCCCCTCCTGCGGCAATGAGATGATTGCCCTGGGGCCGGGATTGTTTGGCTGAAGGAGGATGTCGCCACCATGCTGCCGGGCAACGCCCCGGGGCAATCGACAGGCCGAGCCCGACGCCGCCAATGCCTCTCCAATTCTATGGCATGCGTTTCTCCGCGCCAAGCAGATCAGGAGGTCAGGTCATCCGCGCTCAACGCTAGAGCATATCGTCCAGGCTCCAATGGTTGTTCCATCGTGCGTCGATTTCGTCATTGACGTTCTGGTACCTGATATCGGTGGACAGGCGCAGCCGCTGACTCCTGTCCTGATTGGTCGTCGACGCGTGGATCATAAAGGGCGAGTGGAGCATGATGTCTCCCGCCTGGTAGTCCGCGGCCAACCAACGCGTATTGAAACGCTCCGCCATGTCGGGCAAGTCCTTTGAAACCCATCCGCCTTCCGTCATGTTTCGATTGTAGGCGCTTATGCGTTCCTCAGGGCTCAGATCCCCGTTCTGCTCGCTGAATTCACGTTCCATTCTGAGGCCGATCGTGTGCGATCCTTCGAGATAGACCAGGCCGCCCATTTCGACCGGAATATCGCCAAGGGGAATCCATGTGGTCACAACCCGGCTCGTGCCGCCGCGGAGATAGACGAGATCGTAATGCGCCGGCGTCACGGTTGTCGTGCCGGGCCGGACATGGCGCATGATCTTGCGCTTGTGCAAATAGGAGATGCCCGACAGAAATTCGTCCATGAAACGCGCCATGCGTGGCTGTGCGCAGAAGCCTTCATATGCAACCGACCGGACCAGAGACATGAGATATCGGTCCACTGCCCTGTTGTCCGTCACAGCCGCGCCTGCGATCCCTTCTCGCGGATCCGTTCCCTGCTCGATCAGTCCAACGCTGGCCAGATGGCCGAAAACCCAGCCGCGGAATTCGATGACGTCGTTGCGCGGCAAAAAGCCCTTCAGCCATACGTAGCCGTTCTCCTCGTAAAGACGGCGGATGGCCCCGACACCGATCGCCGGATCGGTCGGCGTCAGATATCCGAACCGATCCGGTGCCGTCGACAGGATCTTTCCGTTAGCAGTAAGGGCGGGCGTCTCCTCGCTGGATTGCGTCGTCTGTGCGGAAACCGACATTTCACTCGTCCGAAGCTTGCGTTGATAGTGTCCAGAATGTAGCGGATAAGGACACTCTCCTACATAGAGGAAAGCCATACTGGACTTTTCGCTCAGATGAGAACAGCCGAAGCAGTCTATCGATCCCCTCTCGCAGCAGCCGGCGGCCTTGCAGTCACCGGTAGTGGAAAACAGCAGGTGAGGCACGCGGTCAGGGACCGGAAGCTGCCAAGTTATGCGGTGGTTCTGGTGGAGCAAGGCCAGGGCTTTCTCGAGACCGGTGCCTGTGGCCGGCAGAGCGTGGAGGGGCCGGCGCTTTTCTGGCTTTTTCCGGGCCGACAGCATTCATATGGGCCGGATGCTTCAGGCTGGAGCGAACGGTGGGCGCTTTTCGAAGGTTCACTCGTGCGCGACTTCGTGCGACTGCGGCTCATTAGCGAACAATCCCCAATCGTGACCCTGCGCAATCTCGACCGGGTGCAGCGCCTCTTCACCAGTCTCCACGCCGATCTGCTCGACGATACGAACCTCGCCAGAGCCTCTGCCGCCGCAATTCTTCACCAGATCGTCGTGTCGGCGGCCCGGCAGGCAAGCCATGCGACACCGTCACGCCGTGACGGATCTGATATCGCCGCGATCGTCGAAGCGCTTCGCAAAAGAGCCATGCAACCACTCGACATGGCCGCATTCGCCGCCGAACATGGAATGTCGGCTGCCACGCTGCGCCGAAAGGTCACGGCAGAAATCGGACTGTCGCCAAAGGGCTTCCAGCTTCGGGTGCGCATGGATCACGCCAAGGAGTTGCTGGCAACCACCGACGACAAGATCGAGATCATTGCCGCTGGGGTCGGGATCGGCGACGCCTTTTACTTTTCGCGGCTGTTTCATGAAAGGGAAGGCTGCACGCCGCGCGAATTCCGAGCACGCTACAAGAGGACTTGAAGCGTCAATCAAAATTATTGGCGAGGACCGCTGGTTAGAATGCGAGCTTCGCTAGTTCGCGTACATATGATAAGCCTATCTTAGAAGATAATCTTTACAGTTTGCCTTCATATATGGTATGAAGTGCGTATGAGTGATCAATCGGATAAACCTCACATGGCGGATGCCGCCGCCCTCGCACAGGATCTCCGCGGCATCATGAGCAAGCTCAAACGCCGGCTGCGTGAACAGGCTAATGTCGGAGACCTGACGCCGACGCAGATTTCTGTGCTTCTGCGCCTCGATAAGGACGGGCCGGCGACGACATCAAACCTCGCGCGCGCCGAAGTCATGCGGCCGCAGTCGATGGGGGCGGTCGTCAGTGCGCTGGAGGCGGCCGGGCTTGTCGATGGCGTGCCGGACCCGGCGGATGGGCGGCAAACCATCCTGTCGCTCACCGACACCTGCCTTCGATTGATTCGGGAGGGCCGTGCCGCGCGGCAGGATTGGCTGCATCGCAAGATCGAAGCGCGACTTTCCCTGGAGGAGCAAGAGCAACTCCGGACATCCCTCGAGCTGCTGCGGCGGCTGGTCGACGATTAACAATCGACATCAACGGTTCCTCCCCCGAAATCTGCGAACAATCCGAAAAAGGAAATCCCATGGCGCTGACCGCGCTTGACGCAAAGACCGCACTTATCGTTGTCGATCTCCAGAAGGGCATCATCGGCTCACGCTTCATCCACGCCATCGGCCCGATCGTGGATAGGACGGTCGAGTTGATCAGTGCATTCCGCAAGCATCGGCTTCCCATCGTGCTCGTCAATGTTGCCGGCGTGGCGCCCGGCCGCACGGAACGACAACGACAACATGCGAGCGTCCTTTCCGAGGACTTCACCGATTTCATTCCGCAGATCGATCGACAGCCCGATGACATCGTCGTGACAAAGCGAACTTGGGGTGCTTTTGCCAGTACCGATCTGGATAGGCAGTTGAAGTCGCGAGGCGTCACACAGGTCGTCATCACCGGCGTCGCGACCGGCACGGGCGTCGAGTCGACAGCTCGACAGGCCTACGAACAGGGCTTCAATGTGACGCTTGCCATCGATGCCATGACGGACGCGCGCACCGAGGCGCACGAATACAGCATCAACCAGATCTTCCCGCGGCTCGGCGAGACCGGGACTGCCCACGACGTCATGCAACTGCTTGCAAGCCGGAGCGAATAATATGTCGATCTCTCATCTCATATCCTATTTTTTCGGCGGCGCTTTCCTGATGAACGCTGTGCCGCATGTCGTCAGCGGCGTCATGGGCAAGCCGTTCCAAACCCCCTTCGCCAGGCCGCGGGGTGAAGGACACTCGTCCTCGACGACGAACGTGGTCTGGGGCTTCTTCAATCTCTTCATTGCTTATCTGCTCCTCGTACATATCGGCGGTTTCGCACTCGATGATGTGGGAGATGCCGCCGTTGCCAGCGTGGGCGCCTTCCTGCTCGCAGTGATGATGGCGTGGCATTTCGGTCGCTTCAACGGCGGCAATACGCCCAGCCGTCCATGAAGAAGAGCCCGCTCGCCGCCACCTTCCGGTCGATGCGGCATTTCAACTATCGCGTCTGGGCAGCGGGCTCGCTGGTCTCCAATATCGGCACCTGGGTTCAGCGCACGGCCCAGGACTGGCTGGTCTTTGCAGAGCTCACCCATCATGATGCCTCGGCCGTCGGCACCGTCATGGCGCTGCAATTCGCGCCGCAGCTGCTGCTGTTGCCCTGGACGGGATATGCGGCGGACCGTTTCAACCAGCGCAAACTCCTCATCGCCACCCAGGCCACGATGGGCGGCCTCTCCCTGGCGCTCGGCGCCCTAACCGTCCTCGGCATCGTGCAGCTGTGGCACGTCTACATCTTCGCCTTCCTATTCGGCAGCGCGGCTGCCCTCGATGCTCCCGTTCGCCAGACCTTCGTCGCCGAACTCGTCGGCGACGAGAACCTGTCAAATGCGGTTGCGCTCAATTCGACCTCCTTCAACGTCGCGCGCATGGTCGGTCCAGCTGTCTCCGGCGTTGTCATCGCAGCGATCGGTACGGGCTGGGCCTTCCTGATCAACGGCGTGTCCTTCGTGGCGGTGCTCGTCTCGCTCGCCTTCCTGCGCGTCGACCAATTGCGCTCGAATGCCAGGGTGATCCGCGCCAGGGGAAACTTCGTCGAAGGGCTCCGCTACGTCCGGAGCCGGGCGGACCTCAGGGCAATGTTGCTCATGCTGTTTCTGATCGGAACCTTTGGCCTGAATTTCCCGATCTTCATATCCGCGATGGCGGTCGGCATCTTCCACGCCGACGCTGCGGGATACGGCCTCCTGTCATCAATGATGGCGATTGGAACGATTACCGGCGCCCTCCTGAACGCCGGCCGTGAAAAGGTACGCTTCCAGGGCCTTCCTGTCGGCGCCGGTGTTTTCGGGATCGGCTGCACGCTGGCGGCGTTTGCTCCCGGCTATTGGCTATTTGCCGCCGCTCTCATCGTCACCGGCATTGCGGCGCTCACCTTCACCAATACCACGAACAGCCTCATGCAGCTTTCAACAGCGCCGGCCATGCGCGGAAGAGTGATGGCGCTGCGCGTCAGCATTGCACTCGGGGGTACGCCGATCGGCGCCCCGATCGTCGGCTGGGTGGCCGATCATTACGGCCCTCGCTGGGCGCTCGGCATCGGTGCCGCTTCAGGCTTTGCCGCCGCTATCGTCGGACTTTACGCCACGATGCGACAAGCCCGACGTGAGCGAACGGATGACGACATGCAGCCAACGCCAGATAGGCCAGGTTTATGACAGTGGCAATGAAAGATCGCCATCACGCTGACACGAGCTTGGTTATGCGTCTCTCGATCACGGCTGCGCCAAGTGCCGCCAACAACGCTAGCGACGCGGATGCCAGCATTGTTCCGAGAAGCACATAGGTCGCGCCCGAGCGATCGAGCAACAAGCCGGCAGCAGAGGCTATGAGCGCTCCACCGGCAATCCTCATCGCGGTGGCTAGCCCCATGGCCGTGCCGGAAAGATCGGCACGTATGGACAGTACACTGGCGTTGGCCGCGGGCATGGTCAGGCCGTTGCCTATGCCGATGAACATGCACGGGCCGAAGAACGCAAGAATATGCGTCGTGCCCAACATCGATAAGGCGAAGCCGATCAGCAATCCCAGGCAGGTCAAGAGACGTGCGACGATAACTGTTGTGCTCAGCGCATAGCGAGCGGCGTAGCGGCCGGTCAAATAGCTGCCGAGGATAAAGCCGGCCGGCGTCATGCCCATGTAAAAGCCAAGTTCCGCGCCGGACGCCCCAAGCGACTTGGCGACAACCAGCGGCGCACCTCCGAGAAAGATATAGAACGTCCCCATGGAGCAGGCCATGCACGCGGCATGGGCCCAGAACCGCGCCGAGCTTGCCAGCGTCCCATAGGCAGCGAGGTAGTTACCCCGCGGTCTTGTGGAACGTAAGGCCGTTTCCCTGACATCGCGCATCGACAATGCGAAAATAGCCGCGCCGAGGATAGCCAGAATAAAGAAATTCGCTCGCCATCCGAATAGTTCGTCCAGCAACCCACCCAACATCGGGCCAAGCATCGGCGCGACGGCCCAGCCCATGGCAAGATAGCCGAACCTGCTTGCGGCTTTGCGATCGCTCGAGGTTTCCCGGATGATGACGAGGGCAATGGAGAAGCAGGCATCGATGGACGCCTGCATCGCCCGACACAAAAGGAATACGCCGATATTGCCGGCAAGAGCACAGCCGGCAGAGGCGGCTATGAAGATGGAGACCGCGATCAATACGACCGGTCTGCGTCCATACCGATCCGACGCCGCGCCTGCTATGAGCGCGATCAGGGCGGTTACGATCGCGTATCCTGCGACCGAAAGATTGACGAGGGCGCGATCCGCCCGGAACTCAGCAGCGATATTCGGCAGCGACGGCAGGATCATGTTTACCGGCAGTACCGCAAGCGCCGAAAGCAATATGAGAGTTGTCAATCGCGGCGGAGCGGCAGCCGGAATTTTGTCCGTTTCTCCGGTCGATTGCGTGCGCGAAGTCTCAATGGAATGATTGCCCGTCATGGCTATGTCCGTCTTGTCAGTGGGGGGAGCGTGAAATCTGACGAGGCGCGGCCCGAATTGCGGGCATAAAAAAAGGCCCCGTCAGGAGCCTGCTTACCGCGCATGGGTGCTTTCGCCGGATGGCTACACCATCCTGCCCATGCGCCCTCTTACCACGACAAGAACCATTGCGATCTTCATGACATCACAGCTAACCAGAAATCCGCACGTCGTCAATGTACCATCCATGGCGGCTGCCGTTCAGGCCGCTGACACCTTGTTCAGCCAGGCTCTAGGAGCGCTGCCGAAGCATGAAAATTCTCGTCGTGGAAGACGATCAAAAGACCGCCGAATATATTTCGCGCGGCCTGGGAGAGGCGGATTTCTGTATGGTGTATTTCACCGAAACCCGCTCGCCGACCTTGAAGGTCTCAACCTCGATGTTTTCGGGCAGTTTGATGGTCGTGCCCGTGGACAGCGTGATCTGCGCGCTGTTCTGACGAGCAGCAGATCAACACCAATTGGGAAGATAGATCACGAGGAGGTCGTGAGCCTGGGCGAGCACATCATCTCATGCGGCCTCGTGGCCGCAACGACCCGCGTTCAATCGTCTCCTACCGATCGTCTTCAGGCGGCATTCGCCTTCTCCACACGATTTCTCCCGCCGGCCTTCGCACGATAGAGCGCCTTGTCGGCAGCCTCCAGCACATGTTTGAAGTCGGTGGCGGGTTCATCCGAACACGCAACGCCGATGCTTACGGTGACATTGATGGCATTGTTATCGAACGTCAGCACCGTCGCTTCGATATCCTTGCGGATCTTTTCGGCAACGATGGCAGCAGCCCTTGTGTCTGTATTTGGTAAGAGGACGACGATCTCCTCGCCGCCGTAGCGGGCAGCGATATCGGTCTTGCGCACGGTCTGCCGTATTATGTCCGCCACCCGGGCAAGGACCGTATCGCCAAAGGAGTGCCCGTAGCTGTCGTTGATCTTCTTGAAGTGATCGATATCGAGCATGATGATCGAAAAAGGGATACGCCGGGTTCCCGCTTCCTTGCTGCAGCGATCGCCTTCACGCTGCAGCACGCGGCGATTTGGCAGCCTTGTCAGCGGATCGACGCTGGCTTCGTTCTCGAGCACGCGTTGAATGCCGATACGATACCACTCCCGCTCAAGCAGATCCGACAGCAGGAGGACGCCGAGGAAATTGGTCGCCATCGCAGGAAGCGTCGCCGAAACGAGGAGCTGATGCGCGAGCGGCGAAGGCAGGAAAGCGAGAACAATAAGCGATGCGCCGGTCGCCAGGCCAAACAAGGCAGATCGTTTCCAGCCAGTCCCGATCCATTGGCGCGGCAGCAGCGTCAAGACATATCCGGTGGTCGCAACGGCCATGATACCCACCACGCCGCCGACAGCCCCGATGCCGCCGGCTGCGAAACGAAACAAGGCCATCATGATCACCGCCACCACAGTTCCGACCGGACCGCCATAGATCGGCGTAAGGACGAGCAGAACCGAGCGGCCGTCCTGAAAGACGCCAGGCATCCAACGAATGGGATCGCTCATCGACAGGATGCCGCCCACGCCGAACAGCAACCCGACAGCGACGGATTTCAAAACGCCGCGTTCGACCGTCCGGATGACCCAGGAAAAGGCGTAGACGATGACAGCCACTTGGCCCAGGACACGCACGAAAGAGGCAAAATGCGACTCGATTTCCACAATATTGATTTCCAGCCAAAACCGACCTGTTTGCTATCTATGTTTCCCGTCTGGCGCGGTGGTCAAGCTTCGCGTTCACTTCCTTATGACATTAGCTTCAGCAGTGGATTCGCATGGGCCACGGAATACACGGCGACCGCGGCTGTGTTTCAGAACGAATTGCAACTTCAACGACATACTCCCCTCGACGGCAATCAGCCGGGAGGTGTTTCCTCCGCGTCGAAACGCACGGACCGGGCATTCTGCTCGCCTGCAGCAGCCTGCCCCGATAATGGAGGCTTCCACGCAAGCGCCCGCTCAATCCACAGGCATGAGTTCATCTTTCATCGACCCGGAAGTAATACCTCCTCCTCGCCTTCGATCAGCCTGAGGCTGCGCCGCAAGCTCTGCGGCGGTTGGCCAAAGAAGCGAAGGAATGCGCGACGCATGCGGTCGCGATCGGCAAAACCAGTATCGCGCGCCACGACATCCATGGAGTGACGGCCTTCTTCGAGCATGATCTTGGCCGCCTCCAGCCTCAGCCGTTCGACGGCCTTGGCGGGCGACTGGCCGGTTTCCTCGCGAAAGATGCGGCTGAACTGACGCGCGCTAAGGCTTGCCGCCTCGGCTAGTTCCTCGACCGTCAGGGGATTGCGGAGATGCTCCTTGGCATGGACCAGGGCGCGACGAACCCGATCCGAACGCGGCTCCAGTTCCAACAGGGCCGAGAACTGCGACTGCCCGCCGGGGCGCCGATGATAAACAACCATTTTACGGGCGATCGCGCGGGCGAGTTCTACCCCGTGGTCGTCTTCGATCAGTGCCAGCGTCAGATCGATGGCGGAGCTCATGCCGGCCGAGGTCCAGATATTGCCATCGACAACGAAGATCCGGTCTTCATCCACCTTGATCGAGGGGAAGCGCTCCTGGAGAGTGCGGGCATGTATCCAGTGCGTGGTGGCAGTCCTGCCGTCGAGAAGCCCGGCCTCCGCCAAAAGGAATGCGCCGGTACATACGCCGGCGACACGACGCGACTCCAGGCCCGCAGCCGCAATGTAATTCCGAAGGGCGGGAGTGATGGGACGAGGCACCATTTCCCCGATCACCATGAGCGTATCGGGGAAGTCGCCCAGCGCCTGTGTCTCGATACCTATGCCGAGCGAAGAGCGGATCGTGCCTCCCCTCTCCGACATGACGCTCAATCGATAGGCTTCATGGCCGAGATCGGCATTGGCAAATTCAAACGCCGTCAGCGCCGCCATCCCCATCACTTGAAACCCGTCTTCCATGATGAAGCCGATCTGTCTCATGCGCATCTCCAGACGTTTGTCCGTTTTTGCCGGTTATATGACATTTGAGACATTGCCGTCCAGCGTTACCATTCTGTCATTCTTAAAAACAAAAACCCTTCGAAGCAGGACAAGGACAGTACAATGATCACCTCCCATGGAACCGTTCTCATCACCGGCGCATCGTCTGGCATCGGCGCCGTCTATGCTGACAGATTCGCAGCACGCGGCCACGATCTCATCCTCGTCGCACGCAATAGGCAAAAGCTCGACGCCGTCGCCGACAGGCTTGCCGGCCGGTACGGAGTGAAGGTTCGCACGATCGTCGCAGACCTGACCGATGGCGCCCAGCGCGACCAAGTCGAAGCGACCCTGAAAACGGACAGTACGATCACCCATCTCGTCAACAATGCCGGCTTCGGCAGCGCCGCACCGCTCGCCTCGGCATCGGTCGACGACATGCAAAGCATGATCGACATCAATGTTACGGCACTCACACGATTGACCTATGCCGCCGTGCCAGGGTTCGTTGCGCGTGGCAAAGGCACCATCATCAACATCTCCTCCATCGTCGCCATTGCGCCGGAGTTGCTGAACGGTGTTTACGGAGGGACGAAGGCATTCGTATTGTCTTTCAGCCATTCGCTGCGCAAGGAACTCAAAGACACCGGCGTTCATGTGCAGGTCGTGATGCCCGGCGCTACGGCGACTGAATTCTGGGATGTTGCCGGCTTGCCGTCCAGCAACTTGCCGAGCGAGTGGGTCATGTCAACCGAGGATCTCGTCGATGCGGCCCTCGTGGGCCTCGACCGGGCCGAGTTTGCAACGATACCCTCACTGATGGACGCGGCAGAATACGATGCCTGGGAAGCGACACGACAGGTTATGCTACCGCATCTTTCAAGCGCTGTTCAGGCCGAGCGCTACCGGTCAAAGTGATAGGGCCTAAGTGCATGGAGTGACCGATCGAGAAGCGCCGGATAACACCATGGCGCTTCAATATCGGGCTCACTCCTTCCGAATGAACTGGACAGGTTGGCATCCGGATTTCCGCGTCAACCTGGACTGCCTATTTGGTCAGAACGACATGGGTCGCATGAGCGGTTGCGACATGCTCGCTGACGCGGAAGCCAAGGGCGGGCAGGTCAATTCCCTCGAACATAGCCTCACCCTTGCCAAGCACGACCGGCGAGATTGCAAAATGGACCTCGTCAATCAGACCGGCACTCAGATATTGGCGCACTGTGCTGACGCCGCCGCCGATCTTCACATCCCTGCCACCGGCAGCAGCCTTTGCTTGCGCAAGCGCCGCCTCAATGCCGCCCGTGACGAAATGGAATGTCGTGCCGCCCTCCATCTCGATTGATGGGCGAGGATAATGCGTCAGTATGTAGGTTGGGGTATGGTATGGAGGATTATTTCCCCACCATCCTTTCCAGCTATCATCCGGCCATTCGCCGCGGATCGGGCCAAACATGTTTCGGCCAAGAATGAAGGCGCCGAAATTGGCCATCCCCCGCGCGGCATAGTCATCGTCCACATCGGTCGAGCCCTCCTCCTTCCCGAACATCTGCTGGAACGTGCGCGTGCGGAAAAACCAGCTGTGAAGCTCCATTCCACGCTTGCCCAGCGGATCATTGAGGCTCTGCTCGGGTCCCGCACCAAAACCGTCAACGGAGAGGGAAAATGCTGCAACTCGCACCTTGCTCATGACGTCCTCCATCTGATTGCATTTCGCAACTGACTATGATGTCGCATATCTGATGCAATAACGCAACTGGTTTTATTATCGAGACAGTTTTTTGAACTTCGTATATTTTTCTCGCTTCTGATGTTTTCGACATCAAAGCCGTTGCCCGGAAGAGCATAGGAACCGCTGCGGCGCTTGCTCAACACATGACGCACAGTAAACATGCGGCACGTTACCTAGGATTGTTCGCGCCCGCTCCGTAACGCAGGCCATCGATGAGCAGCGCTACCATCCGCCGCGCGTGATCAGGCCCGACATTATGGGCTGGCGTGCAGAGCCTTGCGACCGCATGCAGCAGGTCGTTCGGCTCGACCCCGGCCCGTATCTCGCCCGCCGCAGCGGCGGCATCCAGCAATGATTCCAGCGCTGGACGCAGCCGCTTGTCGAAATAGGCCGGCAAGGCTTCGTAGGCCGGATCGCCGGAATGAAGTGCAGCGGCCAATCCACGCTTGGCCGAGATGAAGTCGACAAAACGCTGCATCCACCGCGCCAGCGCTTCGCCGGGATCGTACTCCCCGGCCAAAACGGATGCCGCGTCCGCACAGGCATCGATCTCGCGACGGAAGACCGCCTTGATGAGGTCGGAGCGCTGCGGAAAGTGGCGATAGACCGTGCCGACGCCGACGCCGGCAGTCTTTGCGATTTCACGCACGGGAGCGTCCACCCCGGAAGCTGCGAACACCGCCATGGCCGCCCGCAGCAGCCCGTCGAGATTGCGCTGGGCGTCAGCGCGTACGCGCCGATCTGTCGAGCCCGTTGGCTCCCCGACATCATCCCGCTCGTCGATTTTATCGCTCATGCATTTTTCCATTTGCTAAACGGAACATTGTTCCGTATAAACCGGAATAGCGTTCCGTTTATCTTTCTAACACAGGACAGTGGCGCTTGCCACAGATCGCTGCGCCAAAGGAGAATGATTGTGCAGGACAAACCCGTCGCCCTCGTCACCGGGGCCAACCAAGGGATCGGTCTTCAAATCGCCAGGGAACTCGCGGCTAACGGCTACACTGTGCTCGTCGGATCGCGAAACCTCGAGCGTGGTGAAGAGGCAGCCAAAAGCATCGGAGCGGATGCCCGTGCCCTCCAGCTCGATGTCACCGATCAGGCCTCCATCGCCGCAGTAGCGGAGCGCATCCGGATCGAGCTTGGCCGCCTTGACCTGCTTGTCAACAACGCGGCCATCTCGCATGCGGGAAGGCCGGGCAGATCGCTCGCCGAGATACTGCAGTCGAGCCGCGCCAGCGTTGCGTCACTCGACGAGGTGCGCGCTGTTTTCGAGACGAATGTGTTCGGGGTCATTGCCGTCACACAGGCGATACTTCCTTTGCTGCGTGAAGCACCTGCAGGGCGCATCGTCAATGTAACGAGCGGCGTCGGCTCGCTGACGTTGAACGCTGACCCGAACTTTCCCTATCGCTCGGGATTCGGCGTCGTCTACGCCGCATCGAAGACTGCCCTCAATGCGATCACGCTTTCCTTCGCGATTGAACTCGAATCGACAAACATCAAGGTCAATGCCGCAGGTCCGGGCTTCACCGCAACCGCCCTCAACAACTTCGAGGGCATCGAGACGGTCGAACAGGGTGCCCGCAACCCCGTGCGCGTCGCCCTCGACGTGAACGGCCCGACGGGCACGTTTACGAGCGCGGAAGGCCCGCTCCCTTGGTGATGCGCGCGCGGGAAATTTGACGCAGCAGGTGGGCACCGCCCCGGATCACTGAACAGAAGAAGGAATAGACCATGCAATATCGCACGCTGGGAAAAACCGGCATCAAAGTCAGCCCTTATTGCCTCGGCGCGATGATGTTCGGCGCCGCCGGCAATCCCGATCACGACGAAGGCATCCGGATCATCCACAAGGCCCTGGATGCAGGCATCAACTTCATCGACACCGCCGATGCGTATAGCCGAGGTGAATCGGAAGAGATCGTGGGCAAGGCGCTCAAGGGCAGGCGCGATAATATCGTGCTGGCCACGAAGGCGCATATCCCGATGGGTGACGATCCTAACCAACAGGGCAATTCGCGGCGCTGGCTCATGCGCGCCGTGGAGGACTCCTTGCGCCGGTTGCAGACCGACCACATCGACCTCTTCCAGATCCATCGGCCGGCACCGGATACCGACATCGAGGAAACCCTTTCCGCCCTCACCGACCTGATGCGGGCGGGGAAAGTGCGCGCCATCGGCTCTTCGACATTCCCGGTCTCGGAGATCATCGAAGCGCAGTGGATCGCGGAACGGCGCGGGCTGGCGCGCTTCCGCACCGAACAGCCGCCCTATTCCATCCTGAACCGCGGCATCGAACGCGAGGTACTGCCTGCCTGTGAGCGCTACGGAATGGGTGCGATGGTCTGGAGCCCGCTGGCGATGGGCATGCTCACCGGCCGCTACCGCAAGGGCGAACCACAGCCCGATAGCGGACGCGCCAGACGTTTTCCGAAGCAGATGTCCGACGAACGCAGGCTGGACGCGGTCGAGCAGCTTATTCCCCTGGCGCAGGAAGCAGGGCTGCCGCTGGCGCATATGGCCTTGGGTTTCGTGATGGCACATCCCGGCGTCACATCCGCAATAATCGGTCCTCGCAAGATGGAGCACTTCGACGATCTGCTCGCGGCCTCCGAGGTCCGATTGACCGACGAGATCCTTGATCAGATCGACGCGATCGTCCCACCCGGCACCGATATCGGGCCGCTTGAGGCGAACTACAATCCGCCGGCGATTTTGAAGGCGGCGTTGCGCCGCAGGTCTATGACCGACCGCGCCGCCGCATAGGCAAGGCAAAGACCCCGTGTCCTGGAACCTTAGGACACGGCTGCCGGCCGGAGGAATACCATGAGGAGGAAGCTACATCGCTTGACATAAGCAGCACGGCCGAGAACATGGCGCGACTTTGTATTTGCCGATCTCCTCAATCAGAGAACCGTAAAGATGCGCTCCTTCCTGCTGTTGCCTCTCCTCTTCTCTTTCGCCCCTCTTTCCGCTGCGGCGGCCGGAACCCCATGTGCCGAGCTTGTCGACAGCAGCGCAGTCGTCCAACATAGGGATGGCTTTGCCATCTCCGAACTGCACGATGGCTGTGCGGTGACAAACGGACTTTTCAAGTCCGGCAACAGAATGGGATGGACTTTCGATCGCGCGGAATTGAAGGGCGACGACCTTGTCGCCTTCCTCAAGACCATCGCCAGCAAGCCCAACCATGTTCCCACCTGGGGACGATTCTCCGTCGAAGGCATGCGCTTTACACCGCTGTTGGACAATGCGCTTGCCAACTACATCGCCACGGCCCAGCAATGGCCGATGGATATTTCGGGCGCATTTCGCTTCGACCCCAAGGACGGCTATCTGGACATTCAGGAGTTGGACCTCACCAATCTACGCCTCGGCAAAGCGTCCCTATCGGCTGAGCTCACCCTGCCCAAAGACACGAATGTGCAGACATTGACCCAAGGCGGTTCTGTCGGCCTGACGCATCTGCGCTTCCGGCTCGATAATCAGGGTCTGTTCGAGGGAATGGCCGTCCCGTCGCTTGCCGCATTTCAACAGCAGCTGACGGGCGCGGACGATCCCGAGCAGGGCATCAACCAATTGCGCGGCAACGCCGTGGCGGCCCTACAGATTCTTCCGGACAACCAGATCGACGCGGAATCAAAAAAGGCCCTACTTCGCTTCGTGCAGGATCTGCCGCATCCGACGGGCTTCTTTACCCTCGATCTCGCCTTCGACAAACCCTTGCAAATCGGCTCGCTCGGTCTCGACGCCACACAACTGGCCCGGACCGCTTTGGCAGGTGCAAAGATTTCGGTCAGCTACAAAGCGCGCTGACGCCAAGCGGCGATCGGTCTTCAGATGGACTTCACCTCGCCGCCATCCATGTGCAAGGTCAAGCTGGTCATCCAACGCGCAGCCGGCGAGACCAGAAAGGCCATCAGTTCGGCAATCTCCTCTAGTTCGCCATAACGAGCGATGCCCGCCTCCTGCGGAAACCGGGTGGTTGCCTCCTCAAGGGTGACAGCGTGCAAAGGCGCTCAATGCTCGAGATAGGACCGGCGCCGACCGGTCATGACGGCTTTGGCCGTATGCGCGACAAGCACCAGCGCGGAAAAGTCTTTCCCGAGGCGGACGGCGCTTGCCTGGCCAATGCCCTGGCTGGCGTCCGTGATGATAGCGACTGAATGAGACATATCATCGTTCCCTATAAACGAAGGCTGGACGCACGCGATCACCCGCCGGCAGCGCGCCGGCGGGTGATCGTTCAGATCTCAGCCGAGGAAATCGCGGATAGCGGCGGCAATCTCGACCGCATGGGTTTCGAGCGCGAAGTGGCCGGTGTCGAAGAATTTGACGGTGGCGTCCGGAATATCCCGGCGGAAGGCTTCCGCTCCAGGCGGCAGGAAGAACGGATCGTTCTGGCCCCAGACCGCCAGGAAACGTGGCTTGTGGGTGCGGAAATAGGTCTGAAAGGCGGGATAGAGTGCCACATTGCTCTTGTAGTCGCCGAAGAGATCGAGCTGCACATCCACCGCACCCGGCCGCGTCATATAGAAACTGTCGAGTGAATAGCCGTCAGGAGAGACCTTGGCGATATCCGGGGCACCATGCGTGTACTGCCACGCTATCGATTCCGGTTCGAGGAAAGGCTTCAGCGCATTGCGATTTTCTTCCGACGCATCCTGCCAATAGGCCTGGATCGGGTTCCAGCCTTCGCTCAGGCCCTCTTCATAGGCATTGCCGTTCTGCGAAATGATCGCCGTAATCCGCTCCGGATGCTTTACCGCCAAGCGGAAACCGGTCGGCGCGCCGTAGTCGAAGACATAGACGGCATAGCGATCGAAACCGACGATCTCGGTAAAGCGATCGATTGTTTCGGCGATGCTGTCGAAGCTGTGGCCACGTCCCGGCAGGTCGGACTGGCCGAAACCTGGAAGGTCCGGCGCGATGATGTGATAGCGATCGGCGAGCAGGGGGATGAGATCGCGGAACATGTGGCCGGAGCTCGGGAAGCCGTGCAGCAGCAGGAGCTTCGGCTTATCAGGCGAACCCGCCTCGCGGTAGAAGACTTTGACGCCGTCGACGTTGATGGTGCGATAGCTGACGTTGGTCATGACAAGGTCCTTTCGTTAACCTTCTAATTCAATTTTTACCGGTTACTTTTCCCGCGTTCACGCGCCGGCCACTGCGGCGGCAGCATCGCGGATGACCTCGACGACAGCCTCGGGTGCTGTCGTCATCGGCGTATGATCGACCGGAAACGAGCGCTGCGTGGCCTGCATGCGCTCGGCCATGAAGTGTTGATTGGCAGCGCTGATCATTCGATCCTCTTCGGCGATCAGGAACCAGGCCGGACGGCCCTTCCAGAGCGGGCGCGGCACAGGAACGGTAATGCAGGCGGGCGATATCGGCCGCTGGGCGGCGGCGAGGACGGCCAGTTCCTCGCCCCTCGCATTCTGGGCATAGGCCGCTGCAAAGGCCTCATGGGGAAGGTAGATGAAGCCGTGGCTATCGGG
Organism: Rhizobium sp. 11_C7_N12_5; assembly: GCF_051811145.1. Lineage (NCBI taxonomy): Bacteria > Pseudomonadati > Pseudomonadota > Alphaproteobacteria > Hyphomicrobiales > Rhizobiaceae > Rhizobium > Rhizobium sp. 11_C7_N12_5. The sequence goes on along the minus strand of NZ_JBPWPY010000002.1, from coordinate 87,470 downwards.
CGCCAGCTTCGGCGCCTGCGGATGAGGTTCGCCGCGATAAAACACATCGGCCACAGTCTCGCCCTCCTCCGGTGCAAGCGCGGCAACATAGACCAGCGCCTTGACCTTCTCGCTCCGCACGCTGGCGATGACCGCTCCGGCATAGGCGTGGCCGACCAGAACGACCGGAGCCGTCACACGCTCCAAGGCGCGCTCCAGGGCGGCGATATCATCAGCAAACGAGGTCAGCGGCAGCGGGGCGGCAGTCACCGCAAAACCGCTGGCCGAAAGCGGAGCAATGACCTTTGCCCAACCCGAACCATCGCCCCACGCACCGTGGACGAGAACAATATCGACATTCTGCAAGGATATCTTCTGCGGTGACATCGGCCTTCTCCCTATGACCTGAAATTGAGTAACCATTTAAGATGCTCCAATGGGGTTACGCTCGACATGCGTAACTTGTCAAGAGCCTTTTAGCAGGTTATATGCTATTCATGTTTTCGAGAGGCAGCCTGGCGTCCATGCCCGGCCACCAAAACAGGAGCCGCAATGGACAACCACTCTCCGGCCATTTTCGTCGGCGACACGCTGGGGCTGGATTTTCTGAATTCAGTGGCGACACCCCTCGATGTCCAGGTCGACTGGATCGAGGACGGCGAAGGCCTGCTTCGCTGGCTGGAGCAGGCGGGGCTGGTGCCGCGCGAGACGCTGGAGGTGATACGCAGCCAAGCCCTGCCGGGCGAACTCGACAAGATCGCCGATCAGGCAAGGAGCCTGCGCGAGTGGTTCAGAACCTTCGTGCACGCACATAGGGGGCGGCCGCTGACAGCCGCAGCGCTGGACGAACTTGAGCCGCTGAACCGCTTGCTGGAGCGTGACGAAGGCTTCAGCCGGATCACGGCAAAACAGCCGGGCGAAGGCGGTGGCCTTGATTTTCAGTCGATGCGCAAGTGGCGCTCGCCGGAGGCGCTGCTTCTGCCGATCGGCGAAGCGCTCGGGCGCTTCGTCTGCACGGAGGATTTTTCAGACGTGAAGGCCTGCGAGGGGCATGCCTGCACCCTGCTCTTCGCCGACCATACGCGCGGCCACCGCAGGCGTTGGTGCAGCATGGCCATGTGCGGCAATCGCGCCAAGCAGACGGCCCATCGGCATCGGCTGAAGCAGGGTCAATAGGCGGCAAAGGGCCGATCGCGCCGCCTCTTTGCATGCCACAGATCGGGTCGAGCCGAACCCTGTTCGTCCCGGCGTGACGTCATCCCTGTGCCTGCCTCAAGCAGGTGGATCCGGGGCTCGGCAAGTGAAAACCGAACGAGATCCCCCTCCTTCGGGCTGCCTGCCGCCTTGACGAAAGTACGGACTTCGTTGCCGTACTTCGAACTCAGCGGAAGAGGACAGCAATTCCAGAAAGATGAATTTCGATTTCGGGGTGATAGTTCCAGGCGTTTCGCTCCCAGGGATAATCGTCCGCACGCCACAGGAAGGTCTCGTTCGCGTTCGTCACAATATGTTCGACGGCCGGGAGATTTGCTGACATTGCGGGCGGCTTCGCTCCCGATACACGCTTGCCTGCAGTAGGCCCAATGCTGAATCTCCTCGCGCTGTCGTTGAGATCTGTCAACATGGAATCCCAAAGATGCGGTGTTGCGACGGATCGCCAGGCGCGGGACGACCGGGCGGCGGTCCGGCCATATCGATTGTGTGGGAAAGCAGAGCTAACGGCACGACTGTGACCGCAAGAGCGGCCGAGACACGAAGAAACTATCAGTCTCCGGCAAAAACGATGCTGGCGTCGCTGACGATGGCGACATGCGAATAAGCGGCCTGGCTGGCAGCTGCAGCATCCGCACGCATGATTGCGGTCACGATGACATCATGCTCGCTGAAGGATTTGGCAAGGCGGCCCGGCAGACGAAACTGGGCACGACGGAAAGGTGCGAGCCTGGCGCGGGTCTGCGTTACCAGCTCGAAAATATGATCGTTGTGAGCGCCGCGATAGAGCTGGCTGTGGAACTCGGTATTGTAGGTGGCGTAGTCCTCCTCGGCGCCGGTACGCACGAGCCGCGCCGACGCACGGTGATCGAGCTCCAGTGTGCGGCGCTCATCAACCGTCATCCGCTCGGCGGACAGGCGCGCGCAGATCGCCTCAAGCTCCGCCATCGCCTCGAACATCGAATGCAGATAGGTGCCACTGACATTCGTCACCACGGCGCTGCGGTTCGGCTCCCGTCCGACCAGGCCCATGGCGCCAAGCTCCCGCAAGGCTTCCCGCACCGGCGTGCGCGACACCTCGAAACGGCCTGCCAACGATATTTCGTCGAGCTTCTCCCCCGGCAGAAGCACGCCCGTTACAATCATATCCGCAATGGAACGCACCATCTGCTCGACGGTCGTTCCGGCTCTGATCACTTCTCTGCGCTTGACTTGCTTCAAGGGGACGAATCTGCCTTCCAATTCTTGCATACAGATTTATGCCAGCGGTCCTCAAAGTCAATTGTTGAGTTAAACATATGTTTTTAAATAGTATTTATACGCTTTCTGCCGCTAGAGAAGCGGGATATCGGCTTAGTCTCTCTTTCTAAAGATTAAAAAAAGAGCATCACTTTCCGGAAAGCCTATTTTGCAGCAGAAATCTGCATACACTTTTCGCACGCCTTTTTGCTGCAGGAATTTATGTCATAAAAATCAATATTTTAAAATCTGGCATGGTGATTGCATACACTTTTTCGTAACCCTTTTTACGAACCGGCTACCGCCCCAAGGAGCATGCCCATGACCAGCCTCCTTTCCATGAATCGCCGCAATTTTCTCCGCACCTCCGCAGCCGGCGCTCTCGTCGGCGCCGTGCCGGGCCTCCTGTCCTCCCGCGCCTTTGCCCAGAGCGCGCTCACCGTCGGCTTCATCTATGTCGGCCCCAAGGACGACTATGGCTACAACCAGTCCCATGCCGAGGGCGCGGCCGCCGTCAAGAAGCTCGCCGGAGTGACTGTTGTCGAGGAGGAGAACGTTCCCGAGACCGTCGACGTGCAGAAAACGATGGAATCGATGATCAATCTCGATGGAGCGGCGCTGCTGTTTCCGACCTCCTTCGGCTATTTCGATCCGCATATGCTCGCGATGGCCGCCAAATATCCGGAGGTGCAGTTCCGCCATTGCGGCGGCCTCTGGCAGGCCGGCAAGCATCCGGCGAATACCGGCTCCTATTTCGGCTACATCTTCCAGGGCCAGTATCTGAACGGCGTCGCGGCCGGCTATGCAACCAAAAGCAAGAAGATCGGCTTCGTGGCCGCCAAACCCATCCCGCAGGTTCTGCAGAACATCAACGCGTTCCTTCTCGGCGCCCGCTCGGTCGATCCCGCCATCACCTGCCAGGTGATCTTCACGGGCGAATGGTCGCTGGCCGTCAAGGAAGCCGAGGCCACCAATGCGCTCATCGACCAGGGCGCGGATGTCATCACCTGCCACGTCGACAGTCCGAAGGTGGTTGTCGAGACAGCCTCCGGACGCGGCGCTTTCGTCTGCGGCTATCATGCAAATCAGAGCCCGCTTGCGCCGGCGAAATACCTGACCGGCGCCGAATGGGCCTGGGGCAATGTCTATTCGGATTTCGTCAAGAAGGCGCAGGCCGGCGAAAAGCTCGGCAATTTCGTGCGCGGCGGCCTGAAGGACGGCTTCGTCAAGATGAGCCCGCTCGGCCCGGGCGTTTCCGATGAATCCCGTAAGAAGTTCGAGGCGACGCTCGCTCAGATGATGGCCGGCAGCTTCTCGGTCTTCAAGGGTGCGCTCAAGGACAACAAGGGCAATGTCGTCATCACCGCGGACAAGAGCTACGCCGAAGATGCGATCGAGCTCGAGAGCATGAGCTATCTGGTCGAGGGTGTCGTCGGATCGACCGCCTGATCACAACGGGAGAAGCGTCATGACGGCAGAAATTGACGACCGCACCCTGTCCATTCCGGCCGAAAGGCAGGCTCTTCTGCGCCCGGCGCTCGAGTGGCTCGCGCGAAAAGCAGAGCCGGTGGCAATCACGCTTGGCGCCATATTGGCAGGCACGGCGCTCTTCTCCCTGTTCATCCTTTCGGTCGGCAAATCGCCGGCCGACCTCTATCGCTTCATGTATACCGGCGGTTTCGGCAGCTGGTTTTCCATCCAGAACAGCCTGAGCCGCGCCTCTCCCCTGCTGCTCACGGCGCTTTGCGTCGCACTGCCGGCAAGGCTCGGTCTCGTCATCATCGGCGGTGAGGGTGCAGTCGTTCTCGGCGGCGTGGCGGCGGCGGCGATCGCGCTGCCGATCGTCGGCCTGCTGCCGCCAATCGTCACCCTCCTCCTCATGGCGCTGGCCGCCATGGTGATCGGCGGCATCTGGATCGGTCTTTCCGGCTTCCTGCGCCACTATCGCGGCGTCAACGAAACCATTTCGTCGCTTCTGCTCGCCTATATCGCCATCGCCCTGATGAACCAATTCGTCGAAGGGACCCTGCGCGATCCGGCAAGCCTCAACAAACCCTCCACCAAACCGCTGCCGCACGACTATATGCTCGGCAACATTCCGGGCATGGATGTGCATTGGGGTCTCGTCATCGGCATCGTCGCCTGCATCCTCTCCTGGATCCTCATCGAGATGACCAGCTATGGATTTGCCGCACGCATCGCCGGCGGCAATGTCCGGGCCGCGCAGATCCAGGGCTTGCCCGTCGGCCGCCTCATCGCCGGTTTCACGGCGATCGCCGGCAGCTTCGCGGGTCTGGCCGGCATGATCGAGGTCGCCGCCGTCCAGGGCAGCGCCAATGCGTCGCTCGCCGCCGGCTACGGCTACACCGGCATCCTCGTCGCCTTCCTCGCCCGGCACAATCCGCTGGCGATCATCCCGGTCGCCATTTTGCTCGGCGGCATCGATGCCTCCGGCGGGCTCATCCAGCGCCGCATGGGCCTGCCCGACGCGACTGTTCTGGTCCTGCAGGGCACGCTCTTCATCGTCATTCTGTTTTGCGAAACCTTCTACGGCCGTTTCAAGATCTTCAATCCCGACCTCTGGAAAAGGAGCGCATGATGGACGACACTGCCATCGGTCTTTGGGGCGTGCCCCTTGCCATCTTCGCCGGCGCAATCCGCGTGTCGACCCCCTTCATCTTCGTCAGCCTCGGCGAGACGATCACCGAGCGCTCCGGTCGCATCAATCTTGGGCTCGAAGGCACGCTCGTCTTCGGCGCCATGACCGCCTATGCCATCGCGGTCCTCAGCGGTTCAGCCTGGCTCGGCGTTCTGGCTGCCATGGCGACCGGCGCGGTCTTCGGCGCAGTGCACGGCTGGATATGCAAGTGGCCGAAAGTCAATGACATCGCCATCGGCATCGCGATGATGCAGTTCGGTCTCGGCCTTGCCTTCTTTCTCGGCAAGCCCTTCATCCAGCCCGTCGCGCCGCATCTGCCGGCAATCCCCTTCGGCTTCTGGTCGAGCCTGCCGCCGGTAGAGGCCGCGCTCAACATCAATATCCTCTTCATCCTCGGGGCAGTGCTTGCCGTCGGCTTATGGTGGGCGCTGAAGAACACCCGGATCGGCCTCGTGCTGCGCGTCGTCGGCGACAGCACGGATGCGGCGCGCGCCATGGGCATCAATCCCGACCGCGTCCGGCTGCTGGCAACGGCCGTCGGCGGTTCGCTGGCGGCAATCGGCGGCGCCTATCTCTCGCTCTACTATCCGGGCTCCTGGAACGAGCGCATCTCGTCGGGCCAGGGCCTGATGGCCGTGGCGCTGGTGATCTTCGCCCGCTGGAACCCGATCGGCTGTTTCGTCGCGGCACTTCTGTTCGGTGGCGCCGGCGCACTCGGTCCGGCCCTGCAATCAGTCGGCGTGACCCAGGGATATTATCTTTTCTACGCCGCTCCCTACGTGCTCACGCTCGTCATCATGATCATCACTTCCTCGCCCACGCGCGCGCTTGCCGGCGCTCCCGGCGCACTCTCGCTCACCAAATAGGGAGATCAGCCATGAACCATCCCGCGACCGCCACCGCAGACCAGACGCTGAACTATATCGATGCCGACCCCTATGTTTGGCCCTATAACGGCGCCTTGCGACCCGACAATACCGCCCTCATCATCATCGACATGCAGACGGATTTCTGTGGGCCGGGCGGCTATGTCGACCACATGGGCTACGATCTGTCGCTGGTGCGCGCGCCGATCGAGCCGATCAAGAGAGTTTTGGCCGCCATGCGCGCCAAGGGCTATCACATCATTCACACCCGCGAGGGCCATCGCCCGGATCTTGCCGACCTTCCGGCCAACAAGCGGTGGCGGTCGCAGCGCATCAATGCCGGGATCGGCGATCCCGGCCCCTGCGGCCGCATCCTCGTGCGTGGCGAACCGGGCTGGGATATCATCGATGAGCTGAAGCCGATCGAGGGCGAGACGATCATCGACAAGCCGGGCAAGGGTTCGTTCTGCGCCACCGATCTGGAACTCATCCTCAATCAGAAGCGCATCGAAAACATCATCCTGACCGGCATCACCACCGATGTCTGCGTCCATACCACCATGCGCGAGGCCAACGACCGCGGCTTCGAATGCCTGCTCCTCGAAGACTGCTGCGGCGCGACCGACTACGGCAATCATCTGGCCGCCATCAAGATGGTGAAGATGCAGGGCGGCGTCTTCGGCTCTGTCTCCAATTCTACGTCCCTCGTGAGCCAGCTGCCATGAGCGTCATCCGCGACACGCCCCTGCCTCAAGCGGGCAAAGCCGTCGGCATCGAAACGCTTGATATGACCATGCGCTTCGGCAGCTTTACCGCGCTCGACCATGTGTCGGTCAGCATTCCGGCCGGCAGCTTCCACGCCCTGCTCGGCGAAAACGGCGCGGGCAAATCGACCCTGGTCAAATGCATCATGGGCTTCTACCAGCAGACATCCGGCTCGCTGTCGGTCGACGGTCGCGAAGTGACGATCACCTCGCCAAAGGATGCCGCCGCCTATGGGCTCGGCATGGTCTATCAGCATTTTACGCTTGTGCCGTCGCTGACGGGCGCCGAAAACCTCGTCATCAGCCGCACGGAAGTGCCCGCCGTCATCAACTGGCCCAGGGAGCGCAAGGCGCTCGCCGCGTTCATGGAGCGCATGCCCTTTCAGATTCCGCTGGACCGGCCTGTCAGCCAACTGGCCGCCGGCGAAAAGCAGAAGCTGGAGATCGTCAAGCAGCTCTATCTCGGCCGCAGCTTCCTCGTTCTCGACGAGCCGACCTCGGTGCTGACGCCGGCCGAAGCCGACGAGATGCTCGGTCTGGTGCGTGGCATGACCGAGCGCGGCGAGCTTACCGTATTGATGATTTCCCACAAATTCCACGAGGTGACCAAGTTCGCCGACGCGGTATCGATCCTGCGCCGCGGCAAGTTGATCGGCGGTGGCAAGGTGGGGGAATTATCAACAGCAGAGATGGCCGCGATGATGATCGGGGACGTCAAGCTCGCCGAACTCGACACCCGCATCCCCGTGACCGAAGCGGCGAAGCCGGTGCTGCGCATCGAACAGGTCAAGGCCCCGGACCGCTCCGGCCTGAAGACCATAGAGATCGACAGCCTGACGGTGCATGCCGGCGAGATCGTCGGCATTGCGGGCATATCCGGCAATGGCCAGAAGGAGCTCACCGAGATCCTTGCCGGTCAGCGGCCGACACAAGCGGGCTCCGTCACCGTCAAGGGGGCCGCCTATGGTGCCACGCGACCGGAGACACGCCGCAACAATGTCCGCTTCATTCCCGAGGAGCCGTTGCAGAATGCCTGCGCGCCGCGCATGAGCGTCAGCGAAAATCTGGCCTTTCGGACCTTCGATCTCAAGGAGAGCGGTGCGGATGCGATCTGGCTCAACAGGAAGAAGATCAGGAAGGGCGCAACTGCGCTCATAGCCGATTTCAAGGTCAAGACGGCTTCGCAGTCCTCGCCGATCGCGGCCCTGTCCGGCGGCAATGTCCAGCGCGCCGTGCTGGCGCGGGAGCTGACGGGTGAGGTCGATCTCCTGATCGTCTCCAACCCCTGCTTCGGCCTCGACTTTTCCGCCGTCGCCGAAATCCGGGCCCGTATCATGCGCGCCCGCAATGCGGGGGCTGCCGTGTTGCTGCTGTCGGAGGATCTGGATGAGCTGATGGAAATGTCCGACCGGATCATGGTGATCTCCGAGGGCAAGCTCGTCTATGAGACCGCGGCGCGAAGCGCCGATATTTCGGTGATCGGCGCACATATGGCGGGGCATCACTGATGAGAGAGATCCCCGCCCAACCCTTCGCCTTCCCCCTGCAACGCGATGCTGTCGCGCTTGTAGTCATCGACATGCAGCGCGATTTCGCCGAGCCGGGCGGCTTCGGAGCAAGTCTTGGCAATGATGTCAGCCGCATCACCAGGATCGTCCCGGATGTGAAGCGGCTGATCGAAGGCTTCCGCAAGGCCGGCCTGCCGGTCATCCATACGATGGAATGCCACAGGCCAGACCTTTCGGATCTGCCCGCTGCCAAACGAAACCGTGGCAATCCCACGCTCAGGATCGGTGACGAAGGCCCGATGGGGCGCATTCTTATTGTCGGCGAACCCGGCACCGCGATCCTGCCCGAGCTCGCACCGATCGACGGCGAGACCGTCATCGAAAAGCCGGGCAAGGGTGCTTTCTACGCGACCGAACTCGGCGATATCCTTGGGGATAGGGGCATACGGCAGCTCGTCTTTGCGGGAGTGACGACAGAGGTCTGCGTCCAGACCACCATGCGCGAGGCGAACGACCGCGGCTATGAATGCCTGCTCGCCGAAGAGGCCACCGAAAGCTATTTCCCTGAGTTCAAGGCCGCCACCATCGCGATGATCCGCGCACAAGGCGCGATCGTCGGCTGGACAGCGCATGTCGATGACATTCTGGAGACCATCAATCATGCCTAGGACGACGCGCGAAACCCTGACGACGGGTGGCTGGAAGGATCTGGCCTTTGGTCCCTTTCGCGAGGACGTCACCATTCATTGGATCCAGCCTTTCGAAGGAGACAAGCCCGGCATCGCCCTTTTGAAATACGAAGCCGGCGCTTCCGTGCCCCGCCACAGGCATGAAGGGCTTGAAACCATTCTCGTGCTCGAAGGCATACAATCGGATGAAGCCGGCGATTATGCCAGGGGCTGCTATATCGTGAATGCTGCGGGTACCGAGCATTCGGTTTGGAGCGATACGGGCTGCGTCGTGCTCATCCAATGGGACCGACCGGTGACCATATTGGAGGATAGCTGATTGGCCCTGTGTGCCTCCTCCATACATGCGTCGGCACCGCATTCTTCCTATTTCTTCTTCGGTGCCAGTTCCCACTTGCCCTGGGCGTTCTTCACGAAGCGACGATCTCCTTTGTAGAACGTTACGGCGCCCGTCCGATCGACCTTGATCGCGGTTGGCAGCGGCTGGGCCGCCGCCTTCAGCCGTTCGACCAGCTCAAATGCCTCTTCCCGCTTGCCTGCTTCGATGAGCGTCATCAGCTTTGACTTGTATTCCATCCTTATACTCCTATTCATGGAGGACTGGGGACCGACGAATTAGGCGGTCAGTTGTCTCTACATATTGATCAGCCAGTACGGCGTTGCATGAACAGCGAACGCAGTGCCACAACCACCACGCAAGCACTTGAAACCAGGAAAATGGCGCCCGACATCGCGTAAATCGTCGGGGAGGCGCCAGCATTCATCTTGCCGAACAGCACAACCGGCAGCGTGTTTTGTCGGCCTGCGAGATAGAAGGCGCGTGTAAACTCGTTGAGCGACAGCAGGAACGAAAAGATGAACGCGCTTATGAGACCCGGTCGGACAAGCGGCAGGGTGATATCGTAGAATTGCCGGAAACGGCTTGCGCCGAGATCATCCGCCGCCATCAGATAGGTGCGCTTGACGGCGGCGAAGCTCGTCAGAATGACGATGAAGGCGAACGGCATCGCCCAGAGCAGATGGCCGGCGATCACAGTCAATGCCGATGCTTTCACGCCGGCCCGGCTGAGGACCGTCGAAAGCGCCAGTCCCTGTATGACACCCGGCACGAACATCGGCAAAAGCACCGTCAGAAACCATGCGGTGCGGCCACGATGAAGCTGGCGGTAAGCAAGTGCTGCGGCCAGCGACAGGGCCGTCGCGATGACCGCCGTCGCAAGTGCGATGATGAGCGATTGGCCGAGCGCGGCGATGAGCGCATGCTCCGAACCGAGCGCTTCGTACCACTTCAAGGTTACATCGGAGAGACGCGGCAATCCCGGCTGCAGCGACGGATTGAACGAGACGCCAAGCAGATAGAGCGGCGGGGCATAGATCACCGCAAGGCCGACCACGGTCAGCGCCCAGATGACGATGCGAGGAGTCGTTCCTTCCCTGACGATCATTGGCCGCGATCCTCAAACAGCGACGCCAAGCCGAATATGGCGTCCCCGATCAGGACCAGCCCGAAGACGACGACCAGCATGAGTGTCGAGATAGCGAAGGCGAGCGGGAAATTGGCGACGCGCATCACATCATTGATCATGACCGAGACGATGGAAGCACCGGCGCCACCGAGCATCTGCACCTCGGTCGAAGAGCCCGCGACCATGACAAAAACAAACAGAAATCCAGCAAAGACGCCGGAATAGGTCAGCGGCAGCAACACCGTGCGCGCCATGGTCCAGAAGCCGGCGCCGAGGTCCCTCGCCGCCACCATCGCAACCGGATCGACGCGGCGCATGGAGAGCAGGATGGGGAAGGCCGCAAACGGCAGATAGGACGCGATCAGCCCGACAATCACGGCGAAGTCGCTGAACAGCAGCCAGTCGAGCGGCGCATCCGTTACCCCAACCTGCTGAAGGAGCGTATTGATGACGCCGGTGCGGCCAAGCAGGAGCCGCCAGGAGAAGGAGCGAATGAGATAGGAGGTGAAGAACGGGATCGTCAGAAGCGCCGCGAGCGCAATTGACAGCCTTGGCCCGGCGAGGAAATACATCGCATAGGCAGTGGGGTAGGCGATCACAAGGCAAATGCTGGCCGTCAAAAACGCCTTCCCGAGCGTGGAGAGGAATACACTCCAGCGCCCCGCCTCCAGAATAGAGCCATAAGCGGCAACGCTGAATTCCGGCTTGATCCAATAGGTTGCGGAATCCCAGGCACAGAAGCTCCAGACCACGACCAGGATCAGTGGTGCAAGGCCAAGCACAAGGATGGCTGCGAGCGGCGCTGCCAGCAATAGACTCGGTGTCTTCATATCCTCGGTCCGCTTCTAAGAGCATCCATCGGCGTTGATCCCCGTCGGCTCGGGGCCGGTCGTCCTCTTTGGAAAGACAGGCCAGCCCCGGTCCATCGCATCACATCAGGCGTTGCGCAGCTTCTGCCACCATTCTTCGTAGAGTTGGAAATTGTCCGGGCGGCAATTCTGCCAGTAGACCTTCCCGGAGAACTTGGCCTTCACATGGTCGGCAAGCTTGGCCACATCGTCCGCCTTGTATTCGTCCGGATGGGCCTTGGCGTAGGCAAGGTTGTTGTCGGTCGGCACGAGGTAGCCGCGCGCCTTGCCCAATTCGCACCCGTAGAGACCGGCGAGCAGACCATCGACGAACTTATGGGCAACGTCGGCCTTGCCGCGCCCCGCGGCACCCTTGAGCAGCACCGTGTTGTTGCCCCAGCCTTCATAGCCTTCCACCGGAGCGGCATATTCCACCTGAAGTCCGCGCTTGCGGCCCTCGTAGACGATCGGCTCCCAACCGGTCATCGCGTCGACTTCCTCGTTGGCCACCAGCTGTACGCCCTGTTCCCAACCGTTCCAGAAGGTGCGGAACTGGCCGTCCTTCTTGTGCTTGATCAGGAATTCCATGACGAGGCCGAGCTCGGATTCCGAAAGGTTGCCGGGATCCTTGATCGGCTTGTTTTCTGCACCCTTGAGGTAGATGGCGGTGAAGATGGCGCTGTTGATCCAGGCGTCTTCCATGGCGACCCGGCCCTTGAGCTTGGGATCGAAGATCACGCCATAGCTGTCGACCTTGCCGAGCTTATCGGGGCGATAGATGATGGAGTCGGCGTTCACCACGGTCGGAATGCCGTATTGCTTGCCCTCGTAGGTCAGTGTCGGAATATCCTTCGCCCACTGCCAGATGCCGGCAAAGTTCGGGATCTTGGAGAGATCCCACGGAGCTATCAGCCCCTGCTTGGCGAGCTCGCGTTCGGCACCGCCCTGAAAGCCACCGACATCGAAAAGATCGTTGGCGTTGCCGGCGGCAAGACGGGCGACGACGGGACCGACATCGTTGCCATTATCGGTGAATTCGGGCGAAACACCACTCTGGCTTGCAAATTCTTGCCATTTGTCGCCGATGTCGAGCGTCGCGGTGGCCCAGAATGCAACCGACGCCTCATCAGCCATGGCGCGGTTGGCACCGAGCCCACCAACGGAAAGCGCGGCCGCACCCGCGCCCATGAGCTTCAGCATGTCGCGGCGTTGCAGATTGCTCCTCAAGGCGGAGGAGGCGGAATTACTGCCTTTGTTCATCGTGTTATTCCCTTCCCTTTTTTCTGAGTATTTCAGCCATTTGGGTTTTACTCATCGCCTCCAGCCAGCGCCGGCGTTCCGGAGCGGTCAATCAGAAGTGCTGCACCCGGCTTCAGCCGCACGCGCACCCTCTCGCCCGGCATGGGGGGGGCGGTATCCGCACTTGTCGTCACCACCATGCGCTGGCTGTCGGCGAAGGCAAGGGCAACGTCATGACTGAGCCCGCGATAGACGCTTTCTACTACTTTAAGTTCAATTGTATCGGGCTCGCTTTCAACACTCGCGAGAAGTTCTATTCGGTCTGGTCGAATCGCCACGAGGGCATCGGCGGGCTTGGTCCCGGCAAACGTAGCGGTCAGTTTTTGACCTGCGATGACAACCACCGCCCGGTTGTCCGAAATCGAGATGCTCTCCGGCTTCAACAAGGTATCGATGCCGACGAAACGTGCGACGAAAGCATTGGCCGGAGCCTCGAAGAAGCGTGCCGGCGTGTCGACCTGTTCGATGCGGCCGCTGTGCATCACCGCCATGCGATCCGAGAGGCTGAGCGCCTCATCCTGATTGTGGGTGACGAGAATGAATGTCGCGCCGGTGCGCTTGTGGAGCCGCCCGAATTCGTCCCGCATCTGTTGGCGCAAGCGTTCGTCAAGCCCGGTCAGGGGCTCGTCGAGCAACAGGATGCCGGGCTCCATGACAAGCGCGCGGGCAAGCGCCACGCGCTGACGCTGACCGCCGGAAAGGAGATTGACGTCGCGATCCGCGAAACCGGAAAGTTCGACAAGGTCCAGAGCCCCCTCGACCTTGGTCTTCAGCGCAGAACCGGACAGCCCCCGCAATTTCAGCCCGTAGCCGATATTCTGCGCGACATTCATATGCGGAAACAGCCCAAGCGACTGGAAGACGGTGTTGACCGGCCGGCGATTGGCCGGGACGCCGGCCATGTCCTTGCCATCGAAAAGGACACGGCCTGATGTCGGCTCGTCGAAGCCACCGATCAGTTTCAACAGCGAACTCTTGCCGCAGCCCGACGAGCCAAGCAGAGTGAAAAACTCCCCCGCGTTCACGTCGAGCGTCACGTCATCGACGGCGCGAACCGGACCGTAGCTTCTGACGATATGGTCAAGACCGATCGCTATCGCCACGTCAGATACCTCCCCCATCGCGTTCACGAATGAGGAGCAGGCCCTCCTCGCTCACCTCGAGCTCCTGCCCGGCGACCACCAGCGACGTCGAGGTCGGTTCCTCGACGAGGAGCGGGCCTGAGATCTTCTTCAGATACGGCAATTTTGTGCGCTCGTAGACCGGGCAAGGCGTCCATCCGATCGCTCCGCCGAAATAGACCTCTCGCTGGCCCTTTAAGGCAGCGTCCAGCGAGCGGCCGTCAGGCTTCAATTTCGGAATGGCGATGACCGGGCCGCGCAACACCGCCTCAAGATGGATCATGGTGATCTCGATCGCCGAGGCCGGAAGGCGGAAGGCATAAGCGCGCTCATGAGCGGCATGATACCGCTCGGCAAAACTTTCAGTGTCATCGCCGGGTTCGAACAGGGCGAAGACGCCGTGCTCCTGGCCACGATAGCGGGCTTCGACGCGGCAGGTGTACCGTATGTCGGCCGCAGCGCCCTTGGCGAAGTAGGTGACCGCCTCACGCTTCAATCCATCGAAACGGCGCTTCAGCTCATTGATCGCCTCCGGTTCAAGGGGCGAGAACCAGGTACCGCGGAAATCGGCGCGCGGTTCGGCCGCCAGCATTCCCCAGGCCGAGAAGATGCCGGGATGCGGCGGCACCACCGTCACTTTCACCCCGAGATCGCGCCCGAGGCGGGAGGCAAGCGCGGGTCCGGCGCCGCCGGAAATCACAAAGGCAGCGTCGCGCGGATCATGTCCGCGTTGGACCGTCACGAGTTTGAGCGCATTGATCATCGAAGCGTGGGCGATCTCGACGATGGCGAGCGCTGCATCCTCCACGGATAACCCAAGCGGCTCAGCCACGGTTGCGATTGCCGCGACCGCCTTGTCCTTGTCGAGCTGCATCTGCCCATCCGCAAAGCTTGCCGGATCGAAAATGCCAAGCGTGAGCAGGGCATCGGAGAGGGTCGGCTTATCTCCGCCCCGACCGTAACAGGCGGGCCCAGGCATCGAGCCTGCGCTTTCCGGCCCCACGCAAAGCGCGCCGCGCTCGTCGATACGGGCGATGGAGCCACCGCCTGCGCCGATTTCGACGATATCGACGACCGGCACCTGCACGGGGTAGCCGGGTGCAATGCGGGTATGCTCGAGCTTGTATTCGCTATCGAGCGTCGGGCGGCTGTCATGGATCAATGAGCATTTTGCCGTCGTACCGCCGACATCGAGCGAAAGTATTTCCGATTCGCCAAGCACCGCGCCGATGCGCGCCGCTCCAGCCACCCCGCCGGCCGGGCCGGATTCGACGAGCGTCAACGGGCTCATCTGCGCCTGATCGAATGTCGAGATGCCTCCGTTGGATTGCATGGCGTAATAGGGGCAGGTGAGATCGCGCTCGGTCAATGCGCTTTCGAGGCGCGCGAAGTAGCGCTTGATGATCGGCTGCACATAGGCGTTCAGCACAGTCGTATTGGAGCGCTCATACTCACGCCACTGACGGGAAACCTCATGGCTCGCGCAGACGGTCGCATCCGGCAGGGCTTCGGCCAGTGCCCTGGCACAAAGAATCTCGTGTTCGGGATTGACGTAGCTATGCAGGAAGACGACCGCCACCGCCTCCACATTACGGGCGCGGCATTCGCGGATGATGGGCTCGAGATCGTCAAGCACGATCGGGGTCAATACCCGGCCCTTGGCATCCAGGCGCTCACGGACTTCGAAGCGCAGGCTGCGCGGCACGAAGGGCTCCGGGCTCTTGAAATGCAGATTATAGAGATCGGGCCGATTTCCACGGCCGATTTCCAGCACATCGCGAAAACCGGCTGTCGTCACAAGCGCCGTCTTGACGCCCTTGCGCTCAGTGATCGCATTGATGACCGTCGTCCCGCCATGGGCGAAGAAGATCACGTCGCGGGTGGAAAGCCCGTCCTTCTGTTCAGCAAGCTCGATGGCCGAGAGCACCCCTTCGGACTGATCGGGAATGGTTGTCAGGCTCTTGGCGGTGAAAACCTCGCCGGTGCGCTCGTCGTAGCCGACGAGGTCGGTAAAGGTACCTCCCACATCCGTCGCCAATCTGATCATACCGCCACCCTCTCTTCAAATCCGTACCGGCTTTTCGCCTCCTCCTTCGTGATGTAGCCGTTCTCGACATCGCGCCGGACGCTCTCGGCCTCACGAGCGCCTGCCTCGCCCCAGCCGCCGCCGCCGCCGGTGATGATGCGCACGAGATCGCCACGCTTGAGCGCGATATCCGGCTCGCGGCCAAAATTGCGTATCAGCCCGTCGCGATCCTCCACCTGCAGGAGATTGGGAGTGCCGGGTGCGCCTCCTTCAACTCCCCAGGGGGGAGTTTGTGTCCGCCCGAAGCTGCAATAGGCGGATGCGCCGTCTTCGAGCACTTCATAGTCGCGGATGACTCCGAAGCCGCCGCGACGGCGGCCCGCGCCTGAGCCACCCTCGACATTGAGGGCATAGCGGCGCACGAGCAGCGGGAAACGCGCCTCGATGACCTCGACCGAGTAATTGTAGGTATCGCCGTCGGTGAGGGCGATCAAGGCATTTGCACCATCCGCATCCTCGCTCGCGCCCCAGCCGCCATGCTGCGGCTCGATATGGATGAAGGGTTGGCCCCCCGCATCCTTGCCGGCGAGATAGACGACGCAGAGGCTGGTATAGGACCCCGCCGAAAACCGTTCCGGCATGAGCCCGGCAAGGGCCTTCCACACAAGTTCGGAGGCATGGACCGAGCCTTCGTAATACCAGCCGGTCGGCGACGGCTTTTCCGCCGTGAAGACCGATCCCCGTGGCGCAACGACGGTGAGCGGCCGAAACCAGCCTTCGTTGGAGGGGGCCTGCGGCGCCACCAATGCCTTGAATATGGTACGCACAGCCGATTGCAGCGCGCCCGCCGCACAATTGATCGGACCGGCAACGGCCGGCGGGCAACCGGTGAAGTCAGCGGTCAGTTGGTCGCCCGCAATCGTCACCGCAACCCTGACTGCGATGGGATCGGTGGTCACGCCATCCCCATCGATGATGTCCTCGGCTTCATAGGTCCCGTCAGGCAAGGCGCCAATGGCGGCGCGCGCCTGCTTTTCGCTCACCGTCAGGAGATGATCGAACGCGGCCTCGACGACATCGACGCCATATTTCCGGGCAAGTTCATCCATGCGGCGCGCAGCGACCCGAACAGTTGCCACCTGTGCCGTCAGATCGCCGATGGCAATGTCGGGCAGGCGGACGTTTTCACGGATGATGCGGAGGATTTCGCCGGAGAAGCGGTCGCTACGCACCACCTTGACGCCGGGCAATCTCAGCCCTTCCTGAAAGACCGAGACGGCATTGGGCGCAAGCGAGCCGGGAACCGAGCCGCCGACATCGAGATAATGGGCAACATTGATGGCATAAGCCAAAATCCGACCATCGAAGAAGATCGGCTTGACGATGGCAAAATCGCAGGCATGCGTGCCGCCGGAATAGGGATCGTTCGTGAGCAGGATGTCCCCGTCTTCGAGATCCTCGCCATAGAGTGCGATCAGCGATTTGACCTGCGTGCCGAAAGTACCGGTGAACAACGTGATGCCGTTCATCTGCGCGACCAGTTCCCCGGTGTGCGTCAGGAGACCGCAGGCGAAATCGAGCACCTCGTAGATCACCGGGCTCATCGAGGTTCTGGCCATCACCACGCCCATCTCATCGACGGTTGCAGTCAGCTTGCCTTCGATGATCTCCTGGGTCACGGGATCGACAGTGGTCACGAAGCACCCCTCAACGCTATGTTATTAAAACATAGATTAGGGATGAATTGATCACCTCGATAGCCTTCCTGATGGGTGGGCGAGCCGCAATCCATATCCTACCCATTCGGGTGGGTTAACGGCTTAGGATACCTTTGTCACGCGCCACGGACACTGCCGCAGTCCGGGTCGAGACATTGAGCTTGGCGAAGATATTGCGCAGATGGAACTTGATCGTGTTGTCGGAGAGCTTAAGGGCGCGGCCGATTTCCTTGTTGGAAAGTCCGGCGCTCAGCAGTTCCATCACCTTGCGCTCGCGGCTGGTAAAGCCGGACATATCCTCGCCGGCCGATGCCTGCTGCGCCTCATCGGCGATCACAAGCAAGGATTCGAGCCGCTTGCGGGTAATATCCGCGACGGCCGGATGATCGGCGAGCACACGAAGATCGGCGAGCCGCACCGCGTGCTCGAGATGGAGGAGCGTGCGGTAATCAGCAAGCGGCATCGTCAACACGAGATCGGAAAGGCGGGTCGCGGCCAGATCGGCACGGCCCTCGGCTGTGAGAAGCCCGATCTCGATGAGCTCGAGCTCAATGGCGCGCAGGGTATGCGGGCGCTGAGCCTGGCGCGTGATCAGCCGATTGAAAACGTCGCGTGCCTTCGAAGGTTCGCCGAGCGCCAGGTACGCGCGTGTCCAGAAGAGCGATGGGGTCACGCCACGCAGATGGATTGACAATGCATTGGCACGATCCGAGGCCCCAGCCTGCGCGCCGAAGCCGTTGGCCTCGGCATGGCGGATCGCCTGAGCCAGATCGCCCGACGCCAACAAAAGCAGGGCCCGCTCGCCATCGACCAAGCGGATGAGCCTATCGAAGCCACGGCGGCGTGCAACCGCGCGAACGCGATCCATGGCCGCATGGGCGGCAAGATGGTCCCCGCGCATGCGCAGGATCCGCTGTTCAGCCATGAAGCCGGCGGCAAGAAGATCAAACCAGGTGTCGTGACGTTCAAGATGCGGCAACGCCCAGCCCAGCGTTTCCGCTGCCGCTTCCGTATCGCCGCGGATGGAAAGAAGTTCGGCCTTCAGCACCTGGCCGACGGCATCGAGGTCGCTACCGGGGCCGATATTGGTCTGCGCTTCGCGGATCAGCTGGTCATAGGCCGAAATCGCGCTCGCGCAATCTCCCGAGAGAAAGGAGGCCTGACCGACATGGGTGTAGAGATGCATCGCGCCGAAATCGGCACCGCCGTCGCGAAAGGCGCGGATGGCAAGCTGACCATAGTGCAATGCGCGGTCGAGCTCGCTGCGGATCAGGAAATTGTATGAGAGCATGTTCAGCGCGAGCGCCCGATGGATAAGCTCCACGCCGTCCGGCCGCTGCAAGTCGTCCTCGAGTGCCGAAAGATCGGCCGCACTTGTCCAACGATCCATGTAGAGCGCCATGAGAATGCGCACGACACGGAGATCCTTCGCCAGCGTCTCGTCAGCGGCAACAGCACGCTCCGCTATGGCGATATAATGGTTGGCGGCGTCGAGCTGCGCCGCCTTGGCGCAGAAAATCGCAAGCCCGAGGGTCGCAAGCGGAAAGCGACCAAGATCGATCTCGGCAGCGCGCCCGCTCAGCGCCTGGAAGAGCGTCGCGCCGCCGCGTGTGGTGGCGTAGATGCGCCGCCAGCCGCCGGCAGTTTCGACGATGCGCGCCGCGAGATTGGCGTCATCCGCGAGAAGCGCGTGCTGGACCGCCCGCTCGATATCACCCTGAGCTTCGAACCAGCGCGCCGCCCGGTTCAGCGTGCGCTTGGCGTCAACACCCCTGCGGCTGGCGGTTTCCTTCAGGAACGCGTTGAAGACCGGATGATAACGCATCCAGTTGCCGGGTCCGGCAAGCAGGGTGACGGGAAGGGCGTGCTGGTTCAGCCGTTCGATGAGGCCCGCGCGCGCTCCCCCTTCCAACACCGCCTCGAGCAGACCACGATTGAAGGCAGGCAAGGCGGCGGTCTCGATCAGAAACAGACGGATGTCCTCAGGCAAATGTTCAAACACCTGCTCCGAGAGATAGGAGCCCATGTCGGCACTCCCGCCGTCGAACGAGGCCAGAATGGAATACCCTTCGTCCGCTTCCGAAACCAGCAGGCTCACCATCTGCAGCGCCACGGCCCAGCCCTCCGTCCGGCGATTGAAGGAGCCGACCTGCTCTTCGGTCAGATGGATACCCTTGCCGGCAAAGAATTCCCGCGCCTCGGAATCGGAAAAGCCGAGTTCGGCAATACCAAACTGCTTGAATTCGCCGCTGAGCCGCAACGCAGAAAGGGGAAAGCGCGGCGGGCTGCGGGTCACCAGCACCAGTTTGACGTGGCTGAGCGAGGGATCGGCGAGGATCTTCGCCATCAGCGCCTCGGTCGCATCCGTCTGAGCGAAATGATAATCGTCGAGGAAGACGATGACGGGGCCCTCGAGCTTGCGCAGGCGCGTCGCAAGAACGGAAAGAAGCGCGCTTGCCGGCAGATTGCCGGCGTCGCCGCCGTCCTCGGCCAGAAGCGGCTCCAGCGCATCGATGAGGGCAAGAAGAAAGGTGGCCTGATCCATATGCTCGGCATCAAGCGAGGCCCAGCAGAGACTGACACCTTCCTCCTTCAGCAGCTCGTACCATTGCGCCGCAAGCGAGGTCTTGCCGTAACCGGCAGGCGCCACGATGGTCGTCAGCCGACGCAGTCCGGCGCGCTGAAGCTGCCGCAACAGATCGCCGCGCTTGATGGTTTGCTGTCCGCTTGTTGGAGGAGCAAATCGGTTCTGTCCACTCATGGGGCGCGATGATGCGGACTTGGCAGGCTCTTGGCAAGTCAAGCTAAACCTCGTCTCTTAGTTGTCCCCTGTGGGGCAAATCTGGAAACGATTTCAGTCATTGCGCATGCTTCGAGGAAGACGACCGACAGAGATCGGTCTCGCTTACCACACAGCGGGCTTCGATGGCGGACCCGCCGAAACGGGACCGTCATCGCTTCATCGTATCAATAGATCTCCGGCACGTACATTTCCAGCGGCACCGGCGTGCGATGATAGTCGGCATTGCGCATGCGCTCGGGCAGGATGATTTCCGGCTTCGGCACATTTTCATAGGGGATCTGGGTGAGGAGATGCGCGATGCAGTTGAGGCGCGCCTTCTTCTTGTCGACGGCGTGCACGACCCACCACGGCGCTTCCGGAATGTGAGTACGTTCCAGCATCTCTTCCTTGGCCTTGGTATATTCCTCCCAGTGCACGCGGCTCTGGAGGTCCATCGGCGACAGTTTCCATTGTTTCAGCGGATCCTGAATGCGCATGCCGAAACGGAATTCCTGCTCCTCGTCGGTGATCGAGAACCAGTATTTGATGAGGATGATGCCAGAGCGCACCAGCATGCGCTCGAAATCGGGAACAGAGCGGAAAAATTCTTCGAGCTCCTCCGATGTGCAGAAACCCATGACGCGCTCGACGCCGGCGCGGTTATACCAGCTGCGGTCGAACAGCACCATTTCGCCGGCGGTCGGCAGATGGGCCGTGTAGCGCTGGAAATACCATTGATGACGCTCGCGCTCCGACGGCGCCGGCAGCGCGACCACGCGGCAGACGCGCGGATTGAGGCGCTGCGTGACCCGCTTGATGGCGCCGCCCTTGCCGGCGGAATCGCGGCCCTCGAACAGCACGACAACCTTCAGCTTCTTGTATTGCACCCAGTCCTGCAGGCGCACGAGTTCGTGCTGGAGGCGAAAGAGCTCGCGGAAATAGATCCTGCGGTCGAGCGAGGGGCCGGTCTCGTCACCCATCCCCTCGGCAACCAGCTCGTCCAGGCGATCTTCCTCGAGCTGCATCTCCAGTTCTTCGTCGAAGCTATCGACAATCTCGTCCTTGATGCGGTTGAGCCGATCCTGGGTCTCTTCGGTCATTGCGCGCTTCCTGCTCTGTTTTCCTATTGATGTTGAAATATTCGACCGGAAGGAGCCAGCGCGCTCGCGCTCACTCAAGTCGCGGTATTACTCGGCAGTCCAGCCGCCATCGACGGAAAGCGTCGTGCCGGTGATCTGCTTGGCGGCGTCGCTGCACAGAAATACGGCGACAGCGGCAATTTCATCCACGGTGACGAATTCCTTCGTCGGTTGGGCGGCGAGCAGCACGTCGTGCTTGACCTGCTCTTCCGTCATGTTGCGTGCCTTCATCGTCTCTGGGATCTGCTTTTCGACCAGCGGCGTCCAGACGTAACCCGGCGCGATCGCATTGACGGTGACGCCATCCTGCGCAGCTTCCAAGGCGATCGTCTTGGTCAGGCCGGTGATCCCGTGCTTGGCCGAGACATAGGCCGACTTGAAAGGCGAGGCGACCAGCGCATGCGCCGAGGACGTGTTGATGATGCGGCCCCACTTGCGGGCCTTCATGCCGGGAATGGCGGCCTTGATCGCATAGAAGGCGGCCAGAAGATTGATGCGGATGATCGCTTCCCATTTGTCATCCGGGAATTCCTCGATCGGGGCGACAAACTGGACGCCGGCATTGTTGACGAGAACATCGAGGCTGCCAAAGGCTTCCTCGGCATCGCGCACCATTGAGGTCACTTCCTCGCCGTTCATCATGTTGGCGCCGGAATAGCGGCACTTCACGCCGAAATCGGCTTCGATCGCTGCGCGTTCCCTCTCGATCGCGTCGGCATCGCCGAGACCGTTGATCGTAACGTTCGCACCTTCGGCGGCAAAGGCGCGCGCAATCGCAAGCCCGATGCCGCTCGTCGAACCAGTGACCAGCGCATTCTTCGAAGTCAACGAACCCATAATGCAACTCCCGCAATCTCTATGACATGGTTGAGTAAATGGAAAACGCCGAGATGAGCGCACACTGCCAGTGTCATATGTCGCTTTGATAACAGATCCGACGGCCAGTCGGCGGCAACTATCCGGCAACTGACATTTCACTGTCATGCAACCATGCAAGTTTTCGCCGCTGCGCCCGGCGGTTTTCTCCAACTGTGGAAAAATGCGATGAAGGTCGAAGACATTCTGAAGCATGCCTATGCGATGCCGCTGACCAATCCTTCCTATCCTCCCGGACCCTATCGGTTTTTCAATCGCGAATACATCATCATAACCTATCGCACCACTCGCGAGGCACTGCAGGCCGTGGTGCCGGAGCCGCTCGAAATCGACGAGCCGCTGGTGAAATACGAATTCATCCGCATGCCCGACTCCACCGGCTTCGGCGACTATACGGAGACCGGGCAGGTCATCCCGGTCAGATATCGGGGCCAGGCTGGCGGCTACGTCCATTCCATGTATCTGGACGACGATGCGCCGATCACCGGCGGCCGCGAGATCTGGGGCTTCCCGAAGAAACTCGCCAATCCAAAGATCGTCAACGAAGGCGAGGTCATCGTCGGCACGCTGCATTACGGCAGCGTGCTGTGCGCGACGGGAACGATGGGCTACAAGCACAAGCCGGTAGAGCAGGCACCGTTGCTTGCCGCTCTGTCCGAGCCCAATTTCCTGATCAAGATCGTGCCGCATGTCGACGCCACGCCGCGCATCTGCGAGCTCGTGCGCTACTACCTGACCGATATCACCATCAAGGAAGCCTGGACTTCGCCCGCCGCCCTCGATCTCAGGCCGCATGTGATGGCGGACGTGGCACGGCTGCCGGTTCTGGAAGTGGTCTCGGCCGTCCATTTCACCGCGGATCTGACGCTCGGGCTCGGCGAAGTCGTTCACGACTATCTCGCCGAGCGCAGGTAACAGAGCCTTATCTTTCCCTTTGCTGGAGATGCACCGTGCTCGAACGAAACGCCAAAGCCGCAGTGCCGACAATCCCGGAAATTGCCGCGCAATATGATCGTGTCGCCCTGGTATTTCAGGGCGGCGGCGCGCTCGGTGCCTATCAGGCTGGCGTCTATCAGGCTCTGGCGGAGGCGGGATGCGAGCCAACATGGCTTTCCGGCGTGTCCATCGGCGCCGTCAACGCGGCCATCATCGCCGGCAACGAGCCGCGCCACCGCCTGCAGCGCCTCGAACAGTTCTGGCAGATCATTTCCGGCCGCAAGATCTGGGCCTACACGCCGGAAGGCGACGTCTTCCGCGACATCCGCAACCGCACCAGCTCATGGATGACCATGACGATGGGGCAGCCCGGCTTCTTCAAGCCGCGCTTCCCCAATCCATGGCTCGAACTGCCGGGCGCAGAGGGCGCTACCAGCTTCTATGATTCCGCCGACCTGAAGAAAACGCTGGAGATGCTGATCGATTTCGACGTGCTGAACGACGGCAAGAAGCGCTTCAGCGTCGGCGCGGTCAATGTCAGGACGGGCAACTTCGTCTATTTCGACACCGACAATCTGCGCATCGAACCGGAACACATCATGGCGAGCGGCGCGCTGCCGCCCGCCTTGCCGGCCGTCCGCATAGAAGGTGAATATTATTGGGACGGCGGCATCGTCTCCAATACTCCGCTGCAATATCTGCTCGACCAGGACGAGGATCGCAGCTCGCTGGTATTCCAGGTCGATCTGTTCAGCGCCCGCGGCGTGTTGCCGCGCAGCATGCCGGACGTGCTGTCGCGCCACAAGGACATCATGTATTCAAGCCGCACCCGGCAGAACACCGACAATTTCAAGCGTATCCACGGGCTGAAGATGAAGCTGCTCGGCGCTCTGAAGCGCGTCCCGAAGGACCAGCTGACCCCGGAAGAGGAAGAGTTGATCATCGACTATTCCGATGCCGGCGTCGTCAACATCGTCCACCTGATCTATCAGCACAAGAACTACGAGGGCCACGCCAAGGACTATGAATTCTCCGGCACCTCGATGCGCGAACATTGGGACATGGGCCTCGAGGACACCAAGCGCACACTGCGCCATACCGAATGGCTGCTGCCGCCCCTCGGCGACGACGCCGTTGCGATCCACGACCTGCATCGCGAAGACCCAGTCTGAGACGGCACCGTTTTGGTGCCTATGCGCTCGTGAGCATCACGACTTCCGTTCTGATCCGGGCGTCATCGATTTCCACGATCCGATAGCCGAACGCGTCGGTATCCACCCGAAGCGGGTCGGAATGCCTAATGATTTGGTAGGAAACAGCCGGCGTGGCGAACTGGCTGATATTCGCTTGGCGGACCTCGTCTATCATGTGGTAATGACCGCAAAATACCGATAGCTCGCAATCGGTGCGGGAAAGAAGCAGCGTCTTAACCTCATCCCGGTCACGCAAGGCGACGCCAGCCTGCTCCAGGGGCGTATCGATCGCAAGGACCGGATGATGCACAAAGAGCGCTGCCTTGCTTACGCCATCGAGTTCACGGGCAAGCCAGGCGCGCTGATCGTCGCCCAGCACGTTATCGGACGAATCAAGAAAGATGCGTTTCAGATGTCCGTTATTGTGTGAAAAGCACATCTTTCCTTCGACGGCACCATCGTCCATGCGACAATGTTGCACGACGTTGGGATAGGTATCGTGGTTGCCGAGGATGATGGACACTTTGAAATCATAGCCGCCCAGAATCTCGAAAAAACCCCCAACCGATTCCTGCGTCCCGATATCGCCACCAAATACGACATCAGAGATGCCCTTGCCGGCGATATCGTCGAGAACTAGCCGAAGATGGTCCTCATGCTCTCGAGGCTCGTCGAGATAGCGCATTTTGGTGCCGGCCATTTCGGCTCCCATCGTCAGTTTCTGGCCGAGGTGAGCGTCGGTTAAGTGAGCGATAACAGTTCTGGTCATTGCCGGACCTCAATTCGAGAAGATGCTGTGGTGTTCAGAGTCGTGATCTAACACCGCAACCTATGATGCCGACCCAACTCGATGCTTCGACCCGTGTCGAAGCGTGCGAACATCTTTCCTGCTAAGATGGCAGCTGACCTCAGGAGCCATGATGATGAACCAACAGCCGAATATTGCCGCCGCAGCCTTTCTGATTGCTGATTCCGCTCGCGCCGTCATGCTCACCGCATTGCTCGACGGACGCGCGCGGCCGGCTGGTGAGCTCGCCTATTGCGCCGGCGTGACCGCGCAGACGGCCAGCTCGCATCTGAGCAAACTGCTGGCGGGCGGCATGCTAACGGTCGAAACGGAAGGGCGTCACCGTTACTATCGCCTGGCCGGCTCTCATGTGGCCCTTGTTCTCGAAAACCTCGCCTCCATAGGACCGAGGGAACCTGTCCGCCGAAGAGCGCTCACGCATGACGCACAAAAACTCCAGTTTGCGCGCTGCTGCTACGACCATCTGGCCGGCCGCGTCGGCGTGGCGGTCGCCTGCGGGCTGCAAGAGCGAGGCTTTCTCGTTGCGGCATCCGATAAACAATTCGAGGTAACGCAAGCCGGCGCGGAATGGTTTGCATGCGTTGGCCTCGAGGTCGCGGCGGTCAAGCCGGGCCGACGCGGTCTCGCCCGGCAATGCCTCGACTGGACGGAGCGGCAATACCATCTCGCCGGCCCGCTCGGCGTTCGATTCACCGATCTTCTTTGCACCAAGGGGTGGATACGACGCGCAAAGTCGTCCCGCGCCGTCGAGGTCACGCCTATGGGATGGACAGGGCTGAAAAAGCATTTCGGCATTGAGGAGCAGATATTGAGGGTATCCGGTGATCATACCGTATAGCGGGCGGAGCCCAGGCTCCGCCCTTGCCGCCCTATATCAACCCGCCGCTAGAGAAGTTTTTCCAGCGTAATGGGCAGGTCGCGGATCCGCTTGCCGGTCGCATGGAACACCGCATTGGCGATGGCAGGCGCGACGCCGACAATGCCGACTTCGCCCACACCCTTGCCGCCGAGCGCCGAGGCATTGTGGTCAGGTACACCGACCGAGATCACCTGCAGATCCGGTATGTCCGAATTCGTCGGCACGAGGTAATCGCCCACATTGTTGTTGACGGTTCGCCCGTTGCGCATGTCGACCAATCCTTCCTCGAGGAGTGCCTGACCGATGCCCATGATGATGCCGCCCCGCCACTGGCTCTCGACCAGCCGCGGATTGTAGAGCCGGCCGCAATCGAAGGCCGATACCATGCGGGACACCCGCACCGTGCCGAAATCCTCGTCGACCCGCACCTCGGCAAAATGGGCGCACCAGCTGTGCATGGAATAATCGCCCATCGTCGGTCCCTGCACCTTGGCCATGGTCGTCCAGGCCTGCACCTGCTCCTGGGCGCTCGCGCCTTCAGGCAAGGTATTGCGACGAACCTCGATCTCCTCGCGCTTGAGCGCGAACATCAGTTCCGCCAGCGTGAGTGAAGGGGCTTCGCCGCGCGGCGCGGCGATGCGACCTTCGACGAAGTTCAGCGTATTCGCCCCCGTATCGCGGAACGGCGAATTGGCATCGCTGAGCGCAAGGCCGATAAGCTCATCGCGCGCGGCAACTGCGGCCTTATGGACGGCCCCCATGATCGAGCCGGCCAGCATCGAGCCACCGGCAATTGCCGAACCCGGCAGCCGTGAATCGCCGAGATGGACTTCGACCTGATCCACCGGAATGCCGAAGACTTCAGCCGCACTCTGGGCAAGGATCGTATAGGTCCCCTGCCCCATATCGATGGCGCCGCTGATGACCTCGACCTTGCCGCTGGAAAGAATGCGGATCATCGCCTCGCTCGGTGCCCGAATGACGGGGAAGGTTCCGCAGCCGATACCCCAGCCGATCAGGGTCTTGCCGTCGCGCATGGACCGTGGCGCATGGCTGCGCCGCGACCAGCCGAAGGCCTCAGCTCCTTTGGTCAATGCCTCGCGCAGCTGCCGAGTCGACCACGGCTTGCCGGACTGGTAGTCGTGGTCGGCATAGTTCTTCAGCCGGAGTTCAAGCGGGTCCATACCGAGCTTGTAGGCAAGCTCCTCGATCGCGCATTCGATGCCGTAGGCACTCGGATTCTTGCCCGGCCCGCGCAGGGCGCCTGGCGTCACGCTGTTGACCGGCACGATGCGATGCTGCGAGGAGAAATTCTCGACCTTGTAGAGGATCGAGGTTGCCGCCCCCGTCTGCTCCGGCCAGTCCGCGTAGACGGACGTCTCGCTGGCGCCGCGATGAACGATCGCCTGCAGGATACCATCTTCGGTGGCGCCAAGTGCGATCTGCTGTTTCGTCCCAGCACGGCCGCCATAGCTGGTGAAATTCTGCGGACGCGTGACCGCGAGCTTCACCGGCCGGCCGAGCTTTCTTGCAGCCGCGACCGCGACAGCGCCATAGGCAAGCGGCTGCCCCTTCGATCCGAAGCCGCCGCCGATGAAGGGCGAGATGATCCGCACATTTTCATAGGGCATGTCGAACCATTCGGAATACATGCGCGCCATGCCGTGCGACCATTGGCTCGGCTCCCAGATGGTCAGCTGCTCGCCATCCCATTTCGCCGTCAGGCCGTGCGGCTCCATCGCGACGTGATATTCGCGCGGCGTGGAATATTCGGCCTCGATCCGGACCGGCGATGCGGCAAGCGCCGCCTTGGCATCGCCCCAGGCGGAGGAGAGCGCGTCCATGAGCTTGCCCTCGCCGGCATTCGGGTCGTTGAGGTTGGCGACGTATTTGCTTTCCTCGTAGGTGACCCGCACAAGCCCGGCTGCTTCCGTTGCCTGTTCACGGCTCTCGGCCACGACGGCGGCAATCGACTGGCCATTGAACTGCACCTCACGCGGCAGCGGATAGTATGGTCCTTCCGCGGGCTTGTTACCGCCCCAGTCTGCCCCGAGCTTGAGACCCAGATCATCCTCCGGCGTCAGCACCAGGAGCACGCCCGGCATCGCAAGCGCATCCGAAATGTCGACCTTCAGGACACGACCGGCCGGGATCGTGCTCTGGATGAGAACGGCATAGGCCAGGTTCTCGAACGGGTATTCCAGCGCGTAGGTCGCAGTACCCGTGACCTTCATGCTGCCTTCGAAACGTGACTGACGGCCGCCGACGGTGCCATCTGAGGCATCGCCGTGTTTGCGAGGTTCCATCATGGTCATGCAAGACCTCCCATTTTCAAAATGGCGCGGGTAACGACGCGCGGCGCGAGTTCGATCTTGTAGTGGTTGCCGCCATGCGAGACGGCGCCCTCCATGGCGAGCCGGCTTGCCTTTTCGACGATATCAGCGTCGAGAGCCTTGCCGATGAGCGCCTGTTCCACGGAGCGCGCGCGCCACGGCTTGGTAGCGACGCCGCCGAGTGCTACGCGGATATCGCGGACGGTCTTGCCATCCGCCTCCAGTTCGAGGCCGACGGCAGCGCTCGCGGCGGCGAATTCATAAGACTGGCGATCGCGGACCTTGATGTAGGTCGAATTCACGGCGGCAGCGGAGGCCGGAATGCTGATGGCGGTGATCATTTCGCCGCGTTGCAATACGGTCTCCCTATCCGGCGTATTGCCGGGCGCAAGGAAGAAATCGTCGACGGCCACCTTGCGGCCATCGAGCTCGACAACCGCATCGAAGGCAACCAGAGCGACCGCAAGATCGCCGGGATAGGAAGCGATGCAGGCCTCGCTCGTGCCGAGCACGGCATGATTGCGCGTGATGCCGCCGATCGCCGCGCACCCGGAACCGGGATTGCGTTTGTTGCAGGCCGGAAAGGCGCCGGGATCACGGAAATAGGAACAGCGGGTCCGCTGCAAAAGGTTGCCGCCGATCGTCGCCATGTTGCGGAGCTGGGCGGAGGCGGCAAGCGAAAGCGATTGCGAAACCGCCGGGAATGCTGCCTGAATATCCCCGTGGTCGGCCACTTCGCTCATTCTGGCGAGCGCGCCGATCCTGGCACCGGCCGTATCGACGGTGATGCCGCTCATGCCGGAAAGATGGGTGATATCGATGACCGTTTCAGGCTCGCTCACACCGCATTTTGCAAGATCGAGCAACGTCGTCCCGCCGGCCAGAAACATGGCACCCGACTGCTGCGCGGCACTGCCGGCCTGGCTGGCGGATGCGGCGCGAATATAGGAGAAATCCCGCATTACGCTGCCTCCGCCGCTGCTTGGCGCACCGCCGCGACGATGCTGTTGTAGGCCCCGCACCGACAGAGATTGCCGGACATGTATTCGCGGATTTCGGCGTCGGAACCCGCATGACCCTCGCGGATGCAGGCAACTGCCGACATGATCTGGCCCGGCGTGCAGTAGCCGCACTGGAAGGCATCATGCTCGATGAATGCCGCCTGCATCGGGTGCAGATCGCCGGCTTCACCGGCCAGACCCTCGATCGTGGTGATCTGGCGCCCCTCCACCTGTGCGGCGAGCGTCAGACAGGAGAGAACACGCCTGCCATCGACATGGCAGGTGCAGGCCCCGCACTGGCCCTGGTCGCAGCCCTTCTTGGTGCCCGTCAGCGTCAGATGCTCACGCAGCGCGTCGAGCAGTGTGACGCGCGGCTCGACGTCGAGCTCGTGTCGCTGCCCGTTAATATCGAGCGCAATATGAATGGATCGTGTCATGATAAGCTCCTGCCATCGTCACGAGAATGAGACGTTCGAAATCTAGACGAGTCCGGTCGGCCAGCTACTCCATCATTTTCATGGAAAACGACGCCGATGCATTTCGGCATGACATCTGGCACTCATCTAGATTAAGAAGTGGAAGGCGCTCCAGATAAACGGAGGCGCCTCCGATTAAACTAGCGGCTTGTTTGTTTTCGTCAAGCCCTGATGCGATGGGAGCTTCACCTGGCCTTGGCCGAGCAGAGGACAATATCGTTGGCGCCGACCAAGCTGCGTGCGGATGCTCGCCGCAACCGCGACAGGTTGATAGAAGTCGCCGCCGACGCCTTCGCGCAAAAAGGAGCGGAAGCCTCGCTGGAATATATAGCCCGGCAGGCCGGCGTCGGCATCGGCACGCTTTATCGGCATTTCCCGACGCGGGAACATCTGGTTGAGGTCGTCTATCGACGCGAACTCGAAGGCCTTGCTGCTGCGGCCATCGAGCTTTCCCAAAAATATGCGCCGGACGCGGCACTGGAAGAATGGATGCGGCGGTTCGTGAACTATATCGCCACGAAGCGGGGGATGTCGAACAGCCTGCGCATCCTGATGACGTCGAATTCGTCATTGTTCGCGGACAGCTCCGGCCTGCTGCGCGGCGCTTTGGGCAGCCTTCTGGAGAAGGCAGCCGAACAGGGCCTGATCCGGAAGGACATGGAAACCATGGATGTGCTGCACGCACTCTCCAGCATCTATTCCATCCCCGATGCAGCCGATTGGCGCGATCGCTCCCACCGGCTGATCGGATTGTTGATGGACGGATTGCGCTGCCACAAATAGGCAGCCGGCCACATCAAGCGGCCGGCCGCGGTCCGCCCATTGAACGTCAGGCGGCTCGCTTCAGCGCGTCGCCGAGCATCGAGACAATGGTGCCGATCTCACCGCGTTCGATGATCAGCGGCGGAGACAATGCGATGATGTCGCCGGTCACTCGAATCAAAAGCCCCTTCTGGAAGCAGTCGACAAAGACATCATAGGCACGGGCGCCCGGCGCACCTTCACGCGATGCGAGTTCCACTGCGCCGACGAGGCCGAGATTGCGGATATCCACGACATGCGGCAGGCCCTTCAGCGAATGCAGCGCATTCTGCCAGTCGTCCGCCAATTCGCTGGCGCGGGTGAGCAGCCCCTCTTCCTCATAGATTTCCATGGTTGCGAGACCGGCCGCGCAGGCGACTGGATGCCCCGAATAGGTGTAGCCGTGGAAGAGTTCGATCTGATCGTCCGGACCGATCATCAGACCATCATGGACCTTGCGGCTCGCAAAGACCGCGCCCATCGGTATCGTGCCGTTGGTGATGCCCTTGGCTGTCGTGATGAGATCGGGAACGACGCCGAAATAGTCGGTCGCAAAGGGCGTGCCCAGGCGACCGAAGCCGGTGATCACCTCGTCGAAGATCAGCAGGATGCCATGCTTGTCGGCGATCGCCCGGAGTCGCTCCAGATAGCCCTTCGGCGGCAGAATGACACCCGCCGAGCCGGACATCGGCTCGACGATGACGGCGGCGATAGTCTCAGCGCCATGCAGCGCGACCAGCCGCTCCAGATCCTCGGCCAGTTCGATGCCATGGGCCGGCAGACCCTTGCTGAAGGCGTTGCGCTCGGTATCGAGCGTGTGGCGCATGTGATCGGCGGGGATCTGAGGAAAGACGCGGCGGTTGTTGACCAGGCCGCCGACCGAGATGCCGCCGAAGCCGACGCCGTGATAGCCTTTTTCGCGACCGATAATGCGCGTACGCGTCCCCTGACCGATGGCGCGTTGATAGGCGATGGCGATCTTGAGCGCGGTATCGACGGATTCTGAACCGGAACCGGTAAAGAAGATGCGGTCAAGTTTCGCGGCCGGGCCGCCCGGCGCATGCTGGGCCAGTTTGGCGGCAAAGTCGAAGGCGATCGGGTGCCCCATCTGGAAGGTCGGTGCGAAGTCCATGGTGGCAAGCTGGCGTTCCACCGCATGGGCAATCTTCTTGCGGCCGTGACCCGCATTCACGCACCAGAGGCCGGCGGTGCCGTCAAGCACCTTGTTGCCGTCGACATCGGTGTAATACATGCCGTCTGCCGCGGCCAACAGCCGAGGTGCCGCCTTGAACTGGCGGTTCGCCGTGAACGGCATCCAGAAATTGTCAAGAACCGGAGTATTGGGGTGAGTGATCTTATCCATCGTCGCCTCCATTGCGCTGACATTGACATCAGCGATTTCCCTGTTTCGAACAAGCCCTTTTCTTTATGACTACAACGCATTGATTTTATTGGAGCGGATAGTAAAGTTTGCGATATTTCGAACATCTGAAAAGGTGAAACTATGTCCGTCGACATCGGCAACCGCCTTCGCCATCTGCGTCTCGCACGCAATCTTTCCCAGCGCGAGCTCGCCAAGCGCGCCGGCGTGACCAATTCGACCATTTCGCTTATCGAGTCCAACTCGGCCAACCCTTCGGTCGGCGCCCTCAAGCGCATCCTGGATGGCATCCCGATCGGCCTTGCCGAGTTCTTTGCCTTCGAGCCGGATAGGCCGAAGCAGGCTTTCTATGCCGCCGAGGAACTGGTCGAGATCGGCAAAGGCCCGATCTCCTATCGCCAGATCGGCGAAAACCTGTTCGGACGTAGTCTCCAAATCCTGAAAGAATGCTACCAGCCGGGAGCTGACACCGGCAAAGTGCCGCTGATCCATGACGGAGAAGAAGGCGGCATCGTGCTATCAGGCCGCCTGGAGGTGACCGTCGATGACGAGCGGCGCGTTCTTGGACCGGGCGACGCCTATTATTTCGAAAGCCGCCGGCCGCATCGCTTCCGCTGCGTCGGCCCGGTTCCCTGCGACGTCATCAGCGCGTGCACGCCCCCAAGCTTCTGATCGCTATTATCAGGACCAATTTGTCCAACTCGCAGCTCATGCTACGCTCCGCTGATGCCACCTTCGCGGAGAACTTCCAAATGGTTATGCTGCGTGAACCGATCCTGCATCCAGTTCCGATCGAGGAGCTGCGGCCTACCCAGATCACCGTCGGCATGCGCGAGGTGAAAGCCAAGCGAAAGGCTTGGCGCGCGAAAGCAGAGGCTGAAGATGAAAAGGCCGGAGAGTTCCTGGGAAACCACATGGTGCCGGCAATCCGTGGGCCACGCGGGCGATATTATGTCATTGACCATCATCACCTGTCGCTTGCGCTTCATGAGGAGGGCGTGAGGGACATTCTGGTCACGACGGTGGCCGATCTCTCACGGCTTGATCAGGATTCCTTCTGGTTCGTGATGGATTGCCATGACTGGATGCATCCGTTCGACGAAGACGGCAAACGACGCGGCTACGAAGCCATCCCGAAAAGCATCAAGGATCTGGTCGATGACCCTTATCGTTCGCTGGCGGGCGAACTGCGCCGGCATGGCGGCTACGCCAAGGACACGACCCCTTTCAGCGAATTTCTCTGGGCGGATTTCCTGCGCCGCCGCCTGAAGCGGAAGGACGTCGACCGAGATTTCGACGCCGCACTGGAAAGGTCGCTCGCGCTCGCCAAAGGCAGGGAGGCGGATTACCTGCCGGGCTGGTGTGGATCGATTGCCGAATGACTGAAGCTGAAATCAAGGCGTAACGCTGGCCAGTTTGAGACTGCGTCAAGCTTCGTGTGGACCTGCCCCGCGCCTATCTGGAGCGTCGCAGCTTTGTCGCATCGCGAAACGAAATGAGGCGCTGGTTCTGTTCATCCCAGAGAACCAGTTTTACGCAGCGCAGGCTCTCCATCATGGTGATCCGGCCTATATCACCCAGTTCCGGATGGTCTTTGAGCACTTCGGGAAGCCTGTAGTAGGGTATCCTGCTCGACAGATGATGAATGTGATGAATGCCGATGTTGCCGGTGATCCAGCGCAGGATCAGCGGCAGATCATAGTACGACGCGCCATGAAGCGCCGCGTGTTGAAACCGCCATTCAGGCTCTTTCGACCAATGGGTTTCTTCGAACTGATGCTGCACATAGAAGAGCCATATGCCGGCGGCTCCCGCCAGCAG
The DNA here is from genome assembly GCF_051811145.1 of Rhizobium sp. 11_C7_N12_5. Classification (NCBI taxonomy): domain Bacteria; kingdom Pseudomonadati; phylum Pseudomonadota; class Alphaproteobacteria; order Hyphomicrobiales; family Rhizobiaceae; genus Rhizobium; species Rhizobium sp. 11_C7_N12_5. The sequence continues at coordinate 53,670 of NZ_JBPWPY010000002.1, read as the reverse complement.
GACGATCGGCAGATGCACCAAGAGGAAGGGCAGGATGCCGATTGCCCAGATGAGCAAAGCGGAGGCGATTGCAATGGCCAGGTTTGTCGCCATGGTGGATACCCAGGGCAAAAGGCCGGATCGCATCATGCCGAAAGGCAACCGTTGCTTGAACAGGAACAGCCATGCCGGGCCTATGCCGAACATGATCGCCGGGTGCCTGTAAAGTCGGTAGGCAAGCCGCCCGCGCCATGACCGGCTACTGTATTCCTCAACGGTCAGCGTGGTTATGTCGCCGACGCCGCGTTCGTCGAGGTTCCCCGCCGAGGCATGATGCTCCGCATGCGCCCTGCGCCAATAGTCATAGGGTGTAAACGTCAGGACGCCGATAGCGCGGCCGGTCCAGTCATCGATGCGCCGGCGCGCAAAGAAAGAACCGTGGCCACAATCATGCTGGATCATGAACAGACGCAGAAGAAACGCAGACGCGGGAATGATGAGGATAAGGCCCAACCAGAAGCCAAAGTAAACGGCTGCCCATGTCCCGGCCCACAACAGCGCAAATGGGATGGCCGTCACCGCGAGTTCGATAAGGCTGCGTCTGGCACGTGGCTGGCGATACCGGGCGAGGATTTTGAGCCATGCCTTTTCGTCGAAAAGAGGCGCAGATGGGTCGTGGTCGATGGCCTCACTCAAAAGACAACTCCCTGAGCCGCAATGAATGCCAACAAGGCAAGAGCTATCACAGCAGCTGAACCGATTGGGAGCAGCAAATAATCGAAGCGATAGATCGCCTGAAGAACATTCATCGTTGTCGTGTCTCCTGAGTTTCTCGACCACGTCCTCGCATGGCCATTCACGTGGTGCCTGGCTGCCGGCACCTGACAATAATTCCCGATCGAGCTCAGCTCTTGCCTTTACCGCTCGGCGGATTGTTCTTTGTCGCGACCTTGATCTGACTTGCGAACGTACTCTCTACCTTTGCGGCAGGCTTTTCCTGTTTCGGTTTGCGAACCTCGCGGTTGCCTCTCACTTGTCCCTTGGCCATCGATGCGATCCTTCTTGAGGTTGATATCAGCTAGTGGAACGGCAGCCGCTCGAATGTGATGTCCTCGAACGACTACCCCAGAGTATTTGGAGGCCCGCATTGCGAGCAACCACATAATGCCTGTTCGCTCAACGGAGTGATATTACCACTCAAAATGGCGAAAATACCGCCCGGCCAAACTGGCCGAGCGCTTCAGGCACTGCTCTCAATATCCCATATTGCCCATGGCGCCATTTCCGGTGTTTTGGGCAAGTTCTTTGGCGGGAATATCGGCGATCATGGCTTCGGCGGTGATCAGAAGCGCCGCAATCGAGCCGGCGTCCTGCAACGCGGTCCGCACGACCTTGGCCGGATCGATGATGCCGGCTTCGATCATATCGACATAGGTTTCCGTCTGCGCGTCGAAGCCCTCATTAGGATCCTCGCTGTCGTCAAGTTTTCCGATGACGATCGAACCTTCGACACCGGCATTGTCGGCGATCTGCCGGATCGGCGCTTCCAGTGCTCTGCGCACGATCGCGATGCCCGCCGTCACGTCGGCGTTTTCGCCGGTGAGCCCAATGAGGACCGCTTTCGCACGCAAGAGCGCGACGCCGCCGCCGGCCACGATGCCTTCCTCGACCGCCGCACGGGTGGCATTCAGGGCATCGTCGATGCGGTCCTTCTTTTCCTTGACTTCGATCTCGGTCGAGCCACCGACGCGGATCACCGCAACGCCGCCGGTGAGCTTTGCCAGCCGCTCCTGCAGCTTTTCCTTGTCGTAGTCTGAGGTCGTCTCCGCGATCTGCGCCTTGATCTGCTTGATACGTGCCTCGATGGCGGCTTTATCGCCAGAGCCATCGATGATCGTCGTGGTATCCTTCTCGATCAGCACGCGCCTGGCACGGCCGAGCATATCGAGTGTGACGTTCTCCAGTTTGATGCCGAGATCCTCGGAGATCATCTGTCCGGCCGTCAGGACGGCGATGTCTTCCAGCATGGCCTTGCGGCGGTCGCCGAAACCCGGCGCCTTGACGGCAGCGACCTTGAGGCCGCCCCGCAACTTGTTGACGACCAATGTCGCCAGCGCTTCGCCTTCAACATCTTCCGAGATGATCAGCAACGGTGTGCCGCTCTGCACCACACCCTCGAGGATCGGAAGCATCGCCTGCAGATTGCCGAGCTTCTTTTCGTGAATGAGAATATAGGGGTTCTCCAGTTCCACGCGCATCTTTTCGGCATTGGTGACGAAATAGGGCGAGAGATAGCCGCGGTCGAACTGCATGCCCTCGACGACATCGAGTTCGTTCTCAGCCGTCTTGGCCTCCTCGACGGTGATGACACCTTCGTTGCCGACCTTTTCCATGGCCTTGGCGATCATCTCGCCAACGCTGGCATCGCCATTGGCGGCGATCGTGCCGACCTGCGCGATCTCGCTTGAGGACTTGACCTTGGTGGCGCGCGCCTTGATTTCCGCAAGCACGGCGGTGACACCGAGATCGATGCCGCGCTTGAGGTCCATGGGGTTCATCCCGGCGGCAACCAGCTTGGCACCCTCGCGAAAGATGGACGCGGCGAGCACGGTCGCCGTCGTGGTACCGTCGCCGGCAAGGTCGTTGGTTTTTGAAGCCACCTCGCGCACCAGCTGCGCGCCCATGTTCTCGAACTTGTCTTCAAGCTCGATTTCCTTGGCGACCGATACGCCATCCTTGGTGATGCGCGGAGCGCCATAGGGTCTGTCGATGACGACGTTGCGGCCCTTGGGACCGAGCGTCACCTTGACGGCATTGTTCAGCAATTCCACGCCACGAAGCAATCGGTCGCGGACGTCGGTAGAAAAAATGATTTGCTTGGCAGACATTGTCTTTGCCCTGTTCAGTCTTGAGATAAAGGAGCTAAATTCGGTGGATCAGGCAGCCTTGTCGACGGCGTTCTCGATGATGCCCATAATGTCGGCCTCCTTCATGATCAGAAGGTCTTCACCATTGATCTTGACCTCGGTTCCCGACCATTTGCCGAACAGGATCGTATCGCCAGTCTTGACGTCGAGCGGGATCAGCCTTCCATTTTCGTCGCGGGAACCGGGACCGACGGCGATCACTTCACCTTCCTGCGGCTTTTCCTTGGCGGTATCGGGAATGATGATCCCGCCCTTGGATTTGATATCACCTTCGGCGCGTCGGATGACGACGCGGTCGTGCAGCGGGCGAAATAGCATAAAGATCTTTCTGCGGCCGGCGCATAGGGCGGCTGCAACCATAAAATAACATTCTTGGCACTCGATTGATAGGAGTGCCAACGAATATTATTTGGAGAATAAAATCATACGAGAATGGCGTCTATGATTCCATAGAATTGTATGGGCAATTCTGATGAAAATTACCGGCTCCATTGTAATGACGAATGAGTTTTTATTTCAACTAACCGGATTTTTTCTGAGATAAATATCGATCGGTGCTTCGCATATCAGTTTGCTGCGGACGCGGCCGGGTATGGGAAGATGCTTCGGCAGCGCTTTCGACAGCCGCCCGTTCGTCCATGAGCAATTGTAACGGACGATCGTCACGGCCGCCCTTTTGGTGGTTGGGCGGAACCTTGACCGCGGTCAGGATGAGCACCCGCAAAACGGATCTTCATCTCAAATAAAAACGCAACTGGTTGGTGCCAGCGCGCCTGAAATGCTATTTGACTCATAAAAGTCAGGCAATCTTCCTTGCCCGCAAACGAACAGAGAGAGGCTCACGGCATGTCGATAGAAAAAGTAGCAATCATCACGGCGGGCGGCAGCGGCATGGGTGCGGAAGCCGCCAAGCGCCTTGCCGCCGATGGATTCAGGGTTGCGATCCTTTCATCCTCCGGCAAGGGAGAGGCCCTTGCGGCGTCGCTCGGCGGCATCGGCATCACCGGTTCGAATCAGTCGAACGACGATCTCAAACGCCTGACCGACGCGACGATGGAGAAGTGGGGTCGTATCGACGTGCTGGTCAATAGTGCCGGCCACGGACCCAGGGCACAGATCATCGAGATCACCGACGAACAATGGCACACAGGCCTTGACGTCTATCTGATGAACGTGATCCGCGCCGTTCGTCTGGTCACCCCGATCATGCAGGCGCAAAAGTCGGGCGCGATCATCAACATCTCCACGGCCTGGGCCTTCGAACCATCGGCGATGTTTCCGACATCAGCCGTTTTCCGTGCCGGCCTTGCCGCCTATACCAAGATTTTCGCGGATACCTATGCGGCGGATAATGTCCGCATGAACAATGTACTGCCGGGCTGGATCGACAGCTTGCCGGCAACCGAAGAGCGCCGCGACGGCGTGCCGATGAAGCGCTACGGCACGAGTTCGGAGATTGCCGCCACGATCGCGTTCCTCGCATCCGATGGCGCAGGCTACATCACCGGCCAGAACCTCAAGGTCGATGGCGGACTAACCCGCTCCATATGAGGCCTGCCGGCCGTCGAAACCGCCCCTCGTTCCAGTCGGGTCAGCACGTAGTCCGAACTACGTGCCGGTTTCTATCATCGTGGCATTGACGTTGATGGCGCGGCCGGCAAACCAGCCATTGATGGCGGCGCCGAGACCAAGCAGGACGAACAGAACCGAACACCAGGCGAAACTTCCCGTCCAACCGTGGATCATGCCGACGACGAGCGGCCCGATTGCGGCAAGCAGGTAGCCTATGAACTGCGCCATGCCGGACAGATGCGCGGCGACGTGCGGGTCGGGCGAGCGCAGCACGATCACGGTCAGCGCCACCGCGATCAGCCCTCCCTGCCCGACACCCTGGAGCACGGCCCAGAACCATACCGTCCAGAGCGGCGCGAAGAGCAGGCCCAGCAGCGCCGTGACCGCGACCGCGCAAAGAATGGCGTTGATGGCCCGCTGGTCCTTGCCCCTGACGGCGATGTGAGGTGCCACAAGACACGAAGCCGCCTGCACCATGACTGAAACCGACACGATTGCGCCGGCCGTCACGCCATCGAGGCCACGCTCGCGCAGAATTGGGACCAGCCAGCCGAAGACGCAATAGGCAAGCGCCGATTGTAGCCCCATGAAGAGCGTTACCTGCCAGGCGACGGCATCAGTCCATAGGCCCATGACGCGGAAGCCGGTGCGCCGCGCTTGGGTGCCCGATCCAATCACCTGCGGCAGCCACAGAAGCCCGACCACGAGGGCCGGCAAGGCCCAGGCCGCAAGCGCGCCGCCGAGCGACCCGCCAAGAATATGCTCGATCGGAAGCGTGAGTCCGGCTGCACTCGCCGCGCCCGCGCACAGAGCCATTGTGTAGCAGCCCGTCATCAGGGCCGCCTTGTCCGGAAAATCACGCTTGACCACGCCCGGCAAGAGAACATTGCCGATCGCTATGCAGGCGCCGGTCAAGGCCGTCCCGAAGAACAGCAGGGAGATAGAGGAAATGCCGCGTAACGCCGTGCCGAGCGCAAGGAGGAGAATCACGCCGAGCAGCACGCGCTCTGTCCCCAATCGCTGCGCCAGTCTTGGCGCGAGCGGTGAAAACAGGCCCATGCAAACGACAGGCAATGTGGTGAGGATGCTCGTGCCGAATGCGGTAAGGCCAAGCCCGCTTCGGATTTCGGGCAATAGCGCCGAGGCGCTCGAGAAGACCGGCCGGAGATTGAACGCAATCAGCACAAGGCTTGTGCCGAGAAGAAATCTGCCGATTGGCGATTTGCCCCGATGCGCCTGCGGTGGCGGGATTTCATCGGCCTCGGCATCGATCAGTTCAAGAGAAGCGGCATTCTGCGAAGGCGCGGTCATGACATCAGCAACCGATCGAGGGTGGCGACAACCGGAGCCATGAAGCGGCGCACGGCAGAACCTGCCGCTTCCGGATCACCTGCTTCAATGGCATCGATGATTGCGACATGCGCTTGCATATCCGGCTCAGGAAGATCCTCGCCGAGCGTCGCCTCGATGGTCTCGGCGATCGACACGGAAAAGAATTCGTAGATCTCGATCATCGCCCTGTTCTGCGACGCCGCGATCACCGCCTTGTGGAAGGCGAGGTCTCGCTCGATAAATGCGGTCTTGTCTCCGCCATCATAGTTTCCTCGCGCCTTCAGCAGCGCACGCAATTGCAAAATCACCTCCGGCGTCTGTCGCAGAGCGGCCAGGCGTGCAGCCTCGACGTCGAGCGCCAAACGCGCTTCGAACTGGTCCCGGAGCCCGGCCCGGCGCGCCATGTCGAAAGGGCGGCCGAGGTTGATCGTCGAGCGCACGTAGGTGCCGGATCCCTGTCGTGTCTCGATATAGCCTTGAGACGCCAGCACCCGGACTGCCTCGCGGATGGTGCCGCGGCTGACGGAAAGCATGGATGAGAGAGAAGCCTCATTGGGCAATTTCTCGCCGACACGCCATCGCCTTGCAATGATTTCGCCGCGGATTGCTTCGACCGCTGTTTCCGCGAGCGTGGTTTTGGTCAGGGCGCGCATGATCACATCTCATCAAGTCATCAGATGACTTAATGACTAATCGAATGACGAGGTGTCGTCAACAAATGTCCTGGCTGCTGCCAGGTCGTCGAACAAGGGAAGCGCGCCTGCGCCTATCCGCGCCGCCTGGCGCCATCAAAGAAGAGCAGCATGGCAAGTCCGACCACGCCGGCAACCGCTCCGATGACTGCCGTTCCCGAATAGCTGCTCGTAGCGGTTCCGAGCGCAAACAGGAGGGCGCTCAGGCCGGCGCTGAGGAAAATATTGACCGATATGAGGGCGCTGCCGAGCCCCGGACGCTCGGCGATCAGATCCTGCAGATAGGTGATGGGAATGCTGATGAGGGCAGCCGCTCCGATGCCGCTGATAAGGGTCAGCGCATAGACGTGCCAGGGCGCCGATGCCAACCCGAGCAACAGCAGGTAAACGACATAGATGACCGTGCCGAGGGCCAGCGCTGTCACATGGCTCATGATCCGTTGGGCGCGTCCCCACACGACGATGAATATGACTTCCAGAAGCGCAACGATCCCGACGAGCACGCCGATATCGGCGACGGAGCCGTGGGCGGCACCGGTGACGATGAGAGGCAGAATGGCACCATTGACATGAAGCGTGCTGCTGATCAAAGCCACCGCGATCACCCGCACAAAAACCGGCGGCGAGATGACCTCGCCGAGTGCCGCGAGATAGGAGAGATGGCGCGTTGCCGCCTTGTCGGTGCCGCTCTGGCGGGGAAGGAAAACCGCAATCAATCCGAAACAAACCGCACAGGCCAAACCGGCGAAAAGATAGGCGGGTAACATGCTTGCGGAGTTTGCGAGCAGCGCCCCGGTGATACCAGGCACGAGAACCCAGGATAGCGAAATCATCGCCCTGACGCCCGAATTTACGGTCGCCACGTTGTTGCGCTCCATCCCATTGGTCGCGACCCTGACATTGGCAAACAGCAGTGAATTGAGGGAACCGTAGATCGGAAGGAGAAACAATGCGGCGAGAATGAAGGTCGCCTGCGTGGGAACGACGTAGACCGCGCCATAACCCAGGATGCCGAAGAGCGCGACCGTCAGCATCATCGTGCGATATTCACCGATCCTGTCCGCCAGGTTTCCCAGCAGAATGCTGACGATGACGTTGACCGCAGCCGCACAAAAGATCAGTGCCGAATATAGCCCATTGCTCAGGCCGAGTTCGCGAATACCCACGACGGACTGATAAGGCGATGTCGCGGCTCCGGCAAAGCCGAAGGCAAAGATGGCAAGCATGCTCACCCGGATCGTCGGGTCGCGGAATACTTCGGGAATGAGGCGGGTCATCGGTTGTGTCGAAGGTCTGTCAAATCACCCGTCTTGCGGGTGAGCGGCTTTTAGCAGGTTTGAGCCCGACGGAAACGTGCAAAAATAAATATTGGCTGCACTGGCGATGCTGCATATCGGGAGCTGGATGGAAGGACGCCTCGCCAGAAACCCGATGGCAATTGGCGGCTCTTGTGCACCTGGCTCCCATACCGGGGCCGCAGCCTGACGGACGCGATCAGTTCGCAAGGAAAACGTAGCGGGCTGTATAGGGTTCAAGATGCATCGCGCCCGGTTGGTCGCATGCGCCGGAGAATACGCCGCCCTTCGTGTCCAGACGCTGCACCGCCGTCACCTTCGACAACACTCCATCACCCCGATGTTCGACGACATCGAGCCTCAGAATGGCGATGTCGTTCTTTGTGGCACCTGGAGCCTGGCTCGCGACCTTGCCTTTGATGGAGCTGCCATCGGCAAACTCCCAACCGGGGCCTGCAAAATGGCGCCCGACGGTCGTGCCGTCCTGCAGCAACGTTGCCAGCGGCTCGCGGAACTGCCAGCTCATCTTATTGTCCGAGCCGGTTTTGCACTCGTAGATCTGAACGCCTTCGGCATGCACGGTTGCAACTGACGTTGCGTCCTTGACCTCTATATTCGCGGGGAGGTCGGCAGCGTTGGCTCGCTGAGAGTTGGCCGAAATAGATGCTGCGACTGCCAGACAAGACACGAATAGGCCGACGGAAAGAAGCTTCATCCTTCGAAGTCGCTTGCCAAGCCGGATTGTGGCGACGCCAGATCTGCGAAAATATAGAATCTGCATGATATGCTCATACTCCTCGTTCATCCCAGGCAAGTCCGGTTCGCCTGCGGCGAAGGATTCCTGCGCCCCATTTCAAGTCCTGAATTCGAGCAGGATCAAGCTGGTGGTCCCACACCATAAAGTGACCCCGAAGTGAAACTGCCGGTGCCGGATCCAGCATATAGCGCCTGCACGCATTATGCGGCTGCACCGGCTCGCAGGTTCAGCCGAAACCGAAAATAGTTTCGCTTTGAGCAATGCCCTGGGGGTGGAAAAGAAGATTATTGTCATTGACGGTCGGGAAGCTCATCCTCCCCGGCTCTTTTTCTCGCGCCGGCGGTCGGTGTCTGCCTTGGCTGCGGACACCACCATCGATTTGATTTCGAGACCTACGCAAAAGCCTGGGCGAATTCTCGCCGTTACAGCTCTGACGTTATGGTTTCACGCGGTCCGGATGCGCTGCCTGGAAGGCAGGCAGTGCGGCGCACCGGCCATCGATTTCAACGATGCGCTTGAGGTCGGTCATATCGACTCCCCAGCGGCGGGCATTGTAGACTTGCGGGACAAGGCAAAGGTCCGCCATCGTCGGCCGATCTCCAAAGCTGAAATCCCCGTTGAATTCGCCAAGCATCGCTTCCAGCTTGCGAAGTCCATCCGCAATGAAATGCTTCATCCATTCTCCGCGGGCTTCGGCCTTGTCCGTTATGGTCATGACATAGGCTGCGACATGCGTGTTGCATATCGGATGGATGTCCATGGCGATCGCGTAGGCAAGTGCCCGCACGTGCTGGCGGCCTGCACTATCCGCCGGCATCAAACCGCACTCCGGCTGAAGCTCCGCCAGATATTCGATGATGGACAGCGACTGCGTCAACGTTCTCCCATCGATCACCAGCGCCGGTACGAGCCCCTGCGGGTTGAGCGCCAAATAGTCCGGGCCTCTCTGTTCACCTTCCAGCAAATTGATCGACACGGTCTTATGGTCGATCTCGAGCATATTGAGCGCGATGCGGACGCGATAGCTCGCCGACGATCGCCAATAGTCGTAGAGAACGACCTCATTCATTGCAGCTCCGATCCCCCATGTCTTTCGACGCTCTGCTCGATTGCCCCGAAGATCGAATGCCCTGCCCGGTCGTGCATCTCGATGCGGACCTGGTCACCGAACCGCAGGAAGGGAGTCTTCGGCGCTCCGCTTTCGATGGTCTCGATCATCCGGATCTCGGCGATGCAGGAGTAGCCGGCACCGCCGCTCTCGACCGGCTTGCCCGGACCGCCGTCGAGCTTGTTGGACACCGTTCCCGAGCCGATGATCGTTCCGGCCACAAGGTCACGGGTCTTGGCGGCATGGGCGATCAGCTGGCCAAAATCGAACGTCATGTCGACACCGGCATTCGCCTTGCCGAATGGCTTGCCGTTCAAGGTCACGAGCAAGGGGAGATGCAGTTTGCCGCCATCCCACGCCTCCCCCAGTTCGTCGGGCGTGACCGCGACCGGAGAAAATGCCGATGCAGGCTTGGACTGAAAGAAGCCGAACCCTTTTGCCAGCTCTTGCGGAATGAGGCCGCGCAGCGACACGTCGTTGACGAGCATCACCAGGCGGATGGCGCTCCGGGCAATCTCCGGACCCGAACCCATGGCGACGTCGCCGACGATGACGGCGACCTCGCCCTCCATGTCGATCCCATAGGCCTCGTCAGCCGCCACGATCGGATCGCGCGGTGCGAGGAAACTATCCGAGCCGCCCTGGTACATCAGCGGATCGGTCCAGAAGCTTGTCGGCAACTCGGCACCGCGCGCCTTGCGCACCAGCTCGACATGATTGACATAGGCAGAGCCGTCAGCCCACTGATAGGCCCGTGGCAAAGGCGATGTGGCGTCATGCTCGTGGAACCTCAGCGTCGGCTGGGCACCCGTCTCGATACCCTCGGCAACCTGCGCGAGTCTGGGCGCCACATGCTCCCAATCGTCGAGGGCAGCCTGCAAGGTGCGGGCGATATGACCGACCTCGGAGCAGCGGGTCAGGTCGCGGGAGACGACGACAAGCCGCCCGTCCCTCGTGGAGTCTTTCAAAGTCGCGAGCTTCATGTGCTGGTTCCACCGTAAGAGGATGCGTGGCCGATCTTCACTTGATTCCGGGCGTGCCGTCGAACCTGCGCTCCAGGCCATCCCAGCACTCCAGGTAATTGTCCTGCAACGTTTCCAGTTCCGCCGCATATTTCGTCACCTGCTGCGGGTACCGGGTCTCGAACATGAAGGCCATGGTATTGTCGAGCTTCACGGGCTTGAGTTCCGCATTGGATGCCTTTTCGAAGCCCGACGCATCCGGTCCGTGGGGAAGCATCATGTTGTGCAGGCTTATACCACCAGGCACGAATCCCTCTTCCTTCGCGTCGTATTGACCGTGGATCAGCCCCATGAATTCGCTCATGATGTTGCGGTGGTACCAGGGCGGACGGAAGGTGTGTTCGGCGACCAGCCAGCGCGGCGGAAAGATCACGAAATCGACATTCGCCGTGCCCGCTGCTTCGGTCGGCGCGGTCAGTACCGTGAAAATCGACGGATCGGGGTGATCGAACAGGATCGCGCCGACCGGGGAGAATGTCCGCAGGTCGTATTTGTAAGGCGCATAATTGCCGTGCCAGGCCACCACATCGAGGGGCGAGTGGCCAATGTCCGTGACGTAGAATTTCCCGCACCATTTGACATGCACGCGGCAAGGCGTTTCCTTGTCCTCGAACGCCGCGACCGGTGTCTTGAAGTCTCGCGGATTTGCCAGGCAGTTCGCGCCGATCGGCCCGCGATCCGGCAGCGTGAATTTCGCGCCGTAGTTCTCGCAGATATATCCGCGCCAGACCTTCTGGTCGCCGATGCGCAGCACCTTGAACATCATGCCGCGCGGGATGATGCATATTTCCAAGGGCTCGACATCGATGACGCCCATTTCAGTGAATATTCGAATGGCGCCGATCTGCGGGACGACGAGCAATTCGCCATCGGCATTGAAGACGTAATCGTCCACCATGTCCTCGTTGAAGACATAGGCATGAGCGGCCATCCCTGTCTGGGTCAGGACATCGCCAGCCGTCGTGATCGTCCGCACTCCCTCGAGGAAGCTCAGCTTCTCGTCGGGCACCGGCACGGGACCCCAGCGGAGCTGGCCGAGCGGAAGCGAATGGTCGTCCAGACAGGGCGCGGATTTCCAGAGCGGATAGGAGGTGTTCGAAAAGCGCCGGGTATGGCGCACGCTCGGACGGATGCGATAGAGCCAGGACCGTTCGTTCGTCCCGCGCGGTGCCGTGAAAGGCGAGCCGGAAAGCTGCTCGGCATAAAGACCGTAGTTGCATTTCTGGGGGCTGTTCTGGCCTTGCGGCAAAGCGCCGGGAAGCGACTCGCTTTCGAAATCGTTGCCGAATCCGGGCATGTATTTGAGGTTACTTGCCGCCAGAGCCTCATGGTCGGAAGTCTTAGATATCGTCTGGTCCATCGCTCAATTCCTCCCGAAAACTGAGGGCGACCCCATGCAATCGCCGGGTCGCCTAGAGATCATTCGGCCGCCGTGCCGATGACGCCGCGCTTGATCTGATCTGCTTCGATCGACTCGAAGAGAGCCCGGAAATTGCCTTCGCCGAAGCCCTCGTCGCCTTTGCGCTGAATGAATTCGAAGAAGATCGGGCCGATGACCGTCTTGGAGAAGATCTGCAGCAGGATCTTCGTCAGGCCGCCATTCACCACGCCTTCGCCGTCGATGAGGATACCATGCTTCTTCATGCGGTCGATGGGCTCGTCGTGGCCGTTCACACGCTTATAGGACATATCGTAGTAGGTCTCCGGCGGACCTGGCATGAAGCGCAGTCCATTATCGGCAAGCCTGTCGGTGCCTTCGTAGATGTCTTCCGTTCCGACGGCGATGTGCTGGATGCCCTCGCCCTTGTACTTCTTCAGGAACTCCTCGATCTGGCTTGTGTCGTCCTTCGATTCATTCAGCGGAATGCGGATCTTGCCGCAGGGAGACGTGATCGCGCGGCTCACCAGACCGGTGATGCGCCCGTCGATATCGAAGAAGTGAATCTGCTTGAAATTGAACAATTCGCGATAAAATGCCCACCACTTGTCCATGTTGCCGCGAAAGACGTTGTGCGTCAGATGGTCGAGATAATAGAAGCCGACACCTTCGGGATGCGGGTCGCGCTCGCCCAGCCAATCGAACTCGGCATCGTAAGCCGATCCCTTTTTGCCATAGGTTTCGACGAAATAGAGCAGCGAACCGCCGATGCCGACAATTGCCGGGACATCGAGCGCCTTGTCATTCCCTTCATAGGGAACAGCACCTTTTGACACGGCATGGTCGAAGGCGTGCTTGGCATCAACGACCCGCCAGGCCATCGACGGAGCAGCGGGGCCGTGTTCTGCCGCGAAACGGGCGGCATGGCTGCCCGGCTCGGCATTCAGCACATAATTGATATCGCCTTGACGCCAGACGGTGATGTCCTTCGTCTTGTGCTTGGCAACAGGAGTATAGCCCATGCGCGTGAAGAGCTCACGCAGCTTCTCGGGCTCGGGATGAGCGAATTCAACGAATTCGAAGCCGTCGGTGCCGGCCGGATTGTCGGCGGTAATTTCCGACGGCGGCGCGTCATGCGGAAAAGGACCCATTTTCTCCTCCTCGGAAGATTGGACTCTGTCTATGCAAAGTGTGGCCCAAAACGCATGCAAAGTTCTTGCATTCTTCATGCGAAGCGAAAATATTATACACGATCTGTGAGGATTTTGGAAGTTTTGCGCAATGGATGAACAACTCGACAAATTGGATCTGCGCCTGCTGCAGGAACTCCAGAAAGACGGCCGGCTGACGAACAACGAACTGGGCGAGCGGATCGCGCTTTCACCCTCGCAATGCTCGCGCCGGCGAACGAGGCTGGAAGCCGAAGGATATATTCGCAGCTACCAGGCAAACCTCGATCGGCAGAAGCTCGGTCTGGATATGCTGGTGGTTATCTCGGTGACGCTTGCGACCCATAACAGGGACAATGCTCGCCGATTTTCCCAGCTGATCAACGGGCTGCCGGAAGTTCTCGAAGCCTATGCGCTGACGGGTGAGATGGACTACCACCTGAAGGTCGCGACACGGGGGCTCGCTGACCTCTCGAGATTCGTCAACGACATCCTGTTGCCGCACGAGTCGGTGCAACACGTAAAGACTTCCATTGTGCTCGATACGCTGAAGACATTCGAAGGGTTCCCGGTGCTCATGCCGCACAGCTGACATGGTGGCGCGCATCCGGCCTGACAGGCGCTAGATCGGCAATTCGGTCGAGAATTTCAGCTCGCGCAGCACAAAGCTCGAAACGACAGTGCGAACACGCCGGTTGCGCAGCAGGTAATGGGTCATGAACGCCTCGTAGCTTTCCACGTCCTTCGCCCTGATCTTCAGCATGTAGTCGAAGGCGCCGGACAGGGCATAGCATTCCATGATCTCCGGCCGCTCCGATACCACCGATGCGAAAGACGCCACTGTCTCCTCGTGATGGTCCTCCAGTGTTACATGCGCGATCACACAAAGCTTGAGATCGAGTTTGCCGGGATCGAGCAGCGTCACTCGCTTGCGGATGACACCCTCCGATTCCAGTTCATGGATCTTCCGCCAGGTCGAACTCTGCGACATACCGGCCTTTTCCGACAGGTCTGCCAGCGAAAGACTGCCATCGGCCTGGATCGATTGCAGAAGCTTGCGGTGAGGATTCCCAGATTCTTTCATCTTCTGCACCGTTTTTGAGAAGATTTACCAATACCACGTCCATTTTTACCGGAAAAGGAAAGAATTTCCCGCGAACTCGGTTCATAATTGGAAAGATACCGCAGCATCTGGGAGGATCGAGCTATGGTCAAGGAAAGCAGCTACACCGCCAAATTGCCAGGCCCGGATGGCTTATACGCCTATACCGCCGAAGAAGATGCGATATGGGGCGAACTCTATCGGCGTCAGTTGAAGCTGCTCGCCAATATGGCCTGCCGCGAATATCTGGACGGCGTCAAAACCCTGGGGCTGAAGCCGGACAAGGTGCCCCAGCTGCGCGACGTCAACCGCCGCCTGAACGAAACGACGGGCTTCGGGGTGGAAGGCGTGCCGGCACTCATTCCGCCTTCCCGCTTCTACGAGCTCCTGTCGCAAGGCAAGTTTCCGCTCGCCACCTTCCTTCGCCGTCGCGAGCATATCGACTATATCGAGGAACCGGACCTGTTCCACGAAGTCTTCGGCCATTGCCCGCTGCTGACCAATCAGAGTTATGCCAATTTCGTACGGCATTTCGGCGAAACTGCCGTACGCCTCGGCAAGGGCTATTCCTGGCACCTGTTCCGCATCTTCTGGTTCACTGTCGAGTTCGGCCTGATCAATACGCCGGAGGGCCGCCGCTGCTTCGGCGCGGGCATCGTCTCCTCGCCAAGCGAAGCGAAGGCGGCGATGGAAGGCAAGGCGTGCGAGTTTCGGCCGTTCGATCTGCTGAGCGTGCTCAGGACGCCCTACCGGATCGATATCGTCCAGCCGATCTACTATGTTATCGACAGCTTCAGCGACCTTGAAGCGATCGTCGATGAGGATATCGAAGGCCTGATCCTCAAGGCAAAGTCGCTGGGCGATTTCCCGCCCGCCTTCGAAGCCAAGGCCTCGTGAGCCGCGGACGATCCGGCGACGACAAAGATCGGCAGCGTCCTCCCGCTGCCGATTATCCAATACGCATCGTCAACCATGTCCTAGACTTGTCGCTTATAGGCGAGAACGAAGTCGTGGTTAACCTCCCAGAACTTGCCTGAAAACTCGAGCTGCCTTGCCCTCGCCTGATCTTCAGTCAGCCTGAACTTGGCAAGCAGGCTCTCCTTCACGCCGAAGACAGCATCCGAATGGATGTAGGGATCGTCCGGATCGAAGATGTGGGTCGTCAGCGTTTCAAAACCATCGGCCGAGATGATGTAGTGCAGGTGCGCGGGCCGGTACGGGTGGCGGCCGAGCTGGGCCAGCAACTGGCCGACAGGTCCATCATCCGGGATCGGATAGTATTTCGGCTTGACCGCCCGGAACCAGTAGCTTCCGTCTCCCCCGGTGCGGAATATCCCGCGCAGATTAAAATCAGGCTGAAGACCTTTTTGCTGGACGTCGTAGAAGCCCTCGTCATTGGCCTGCCAGACATCGATGACCGCATTCTTGATAGGGTTGCCCTCGATATCCAGGATGCGGCCGGAGATCACCATATCCTCGCCCTTGCTGTCGAGGCAGATGTTGGCGCCCATCGGCAATTCCGGCGCGTCGGCGACATGGAACGGACCCAACACCGTGCTCTCGGATGCGCCTGAAGGCTTGCGGTTGTTGATGGCGTCGACCAGCATCGATACGCCAAGCACATCCGAAAGCAGGATGAATTCCTGACGCCATTCGTTGCACATCCCGCCTGTCCGGGTGAGGAAGAGGATCGCCTCCATCCACTCCTCCTGGGTCGGCTCGATCTGCTTCACCGCCTCATGTAGTTTGAGCGTAATGACCGACATGACCTCCTTCAGCCGTTCGCTCTTGGCGTTGGCGTTGCGGCCGGTCACGACCTCGACCGAGTTTTCCTCTGTGAAATATCCTTTTTCATGCGCTTCCATGATCAGTCACCGATCCAAAATGGTGTTCAATACGCGGCGCAGTTCGCCGACGGGATCGGCGATAGTACCGTCACAGCGCCAGGCGACATGATGGTCCGGACGAACGAGGATCGCGCCGGAATCCCGGATTTCACGCGCCCGCGCCCAATCGCCGGTGTAGTCCTGCCATTGCTGCCGCGGACCGATCTTGTGCGCAATGAGCTCGATGCAGAATTCCTTAGCAAGCGCCCTTGCCGCCGCAAGCCAGGCATCGCCGCCGATGCCGGTCAGCACGGTAAACCGTCCATGGCCGGTAATGTCGAGCGTCGACACCTTTTCCCCGTCGGGGCCGAAGAGCCAGGTATGCGGCAGGCGTGCGCCGGGCCATGTCGTCGGCTGATAATGCAACTCCGCATCCGTCTCGAAACCGGGCTCCGGTTGCCCGTCGGTGACGATGGCATCCGACCGGTAACGCTGATTCATTTCAACGCCATGCGCATCGAACTCATAGACCTTGGCCGCAATCGCCTCGCGGATCTCCTTGCGCTGCCGTTCGGCGTCGGGCGTGTCATCACAGCGGGCATCCATGTTCTGCTGCATCTTCACCGGATCGACGGAGTCCAGAAGGCCGCACGCACTGAAGATCGGCCCGAACTCCTCGATCGACTTGTTGGCGCGGGTAACGATCTGCTTGGCGACCGGCGCCCGCTCCGCCTGATAGCTGTCGAGAAGACCGCGGCCCGCCTGCCCCCTGATCACCATCGCCAGCTTCCAGGCGAGATTGAAACCGTCCTGAATGGACGTGTTGGAGCCAAGGCCGTTCGAGGGGGGATGGCGATGGGCGGCATCGCCCATGCAGAACACCCGGCCGTTGGACATGGTGGTGGCATACATGTTGTTGACGGTCCAGGTCGACACCGATTTTATCTTCGGCTGCAGGTCGGCAACGCCGGTGAGGTCCCGCACCACCCTGATCGCAAATGCTTCGTCGACGGCCGGAGGCGGCTCGTTGATGTCATAGCCCCAGACGATCAGCCACTCATGCCAGGGCCGCACCATGCGCACGAGGCCCATGCCGATGCCGCCGACATCGGCTCCCGGCTGCAGCACCCAGTAAAGCACAGAGGGACGGCGCGAAACATAGGGCGAGAGATCCGCCTCGAAAAGGATGTTCATCGAGCCCGCGACCCCCATCTTTCCCTCGAAGCTGAGACCGGCATGCTCGGCAACTTTGGAATTGCCGCCATCGGCGCCGATCAGAAATTTCGAGCGCACGGTGACTTCCTTGCCCGTCAGCCGATCGAGGCATGTCGTGGTCACGCCGTCCTCGTCCTGCACGTGGCTCAGATATTCCGTCGACATGCGCGCCTGCGCGCCACGCGAACAGGCGGTTTTGAAGAGCAGCGGCTCCATGAAGGTCTGGGGCAGATCGTTCATATGGCTCGGCGATGACAGCTGGTGTTCCGCCTGCGAGAGCGGATGCGTGCCCCAGCTCTTCATGCGGCCGATCTCTTCGCCGTTGATCGCCGTGCAGAAGACGTTTTCGCCCATGAGCTCCTGCTCGGTCGCGAACATATAGGCTTCGTCCTCCACATCGCGGCCGAGATCGCGCAGAACCTCCATCGTACGCTGGTTGGTGATGTGCGCCCGCGGTGTGGTGGCCAGCCAGCGATAGCGGTTGATCACCAGAGGCTCCAACCCGTAGCTGGCCAGCAATGCGGCCGTCGCCGAGCCGGCAGGCCCTGTGCCAATGATGAGAACGTCGGTCGTGATGTCAGCCATTTGGCCCTCCCTTTGCTGTTTGTGCGAGCGGTCTGCCCTTCAAGACACGGCGGACCGGAAAGAGTTCGATGCCGGTGCGCTCGCTGACCAAACCCCAAAGGCCGCGCGGCGCGAAAAGCATGGTAGCGATCGCCAGCGCACCGAGCAGCAGCAGGTACCAGGACCCATAGCTTGCGAGCGCATTCTGCAGGAAAAAGAACAGGATCACACCGACGATCGGCCCCTCGATCGTTCCGATGCCGCCGATGACAACGATGAAAAGCACATAGGCTGTCCAGTCCGTGAGCGAGAAGGCGGCATCCGGGGAGATCCGGCCCTTCTGCAGATAGATCAGGGCACCGACGATGCCTGTCAGAAAGGCCGTGGCGAGATAGACCGTCACCTTCATGCGCCTGGCATCCACACCCAGCGCGCGGGCGGCGGTTTCATTGTCGCGCACAGCCGCCAGGCCGAGGCCCTGCTTGCTTTTGAGCAGGCGATAGACAAAGCCGATGGTAATCGCGACCATGATCAGCGCCAGCCAGAAGGTGAGAGCATCGGCGGCAAGCGCTGCCTTCATGCCAAACCAATCCTTGAGCAGCGCGATGCCGGCCATGTCCCTGGCCGCCTCACGCGGCAGGGAGGTTCCCGTGCCGCCGCCGAGCATCTTCCACTGGGCAAGCACCAGCCGGCCGACTTCCGCGATCACCCAGGTGCCGATGGCGAAATAGGGTCCGTGCAAGCGAAACACGAAGAAGGCGGTGGGGACCGCGAGAAGTGCCGCAACCACGCCGGCCAGCAGCACCGCGAGGGTCGGGTCCATGCCGAGAAGGGTGACCAGTCCGAAGAGAGCATAGGCGCCGCAGCCGACGAAAAGCTGCTGCCCGACGGAGATCAGCCCGGCATAGCCGGCAAGAAGGTTCCAGCTTTGTGCGAGCGCCAGCATGGTCAGAATGAAGAACAGGTCCTGCAGCACACCGCGCGAGACCACGAAAGGCGCGAAAGCCAAGCCCGCCAGCACGAGGAGAGCCACGCCTGCAAAGCCTGTCGAAAGCCGCGTTCCTATTTCGGTGCGCCAAGGGGTTTGCGACCCGTCTTCTGCCATCATTGTTTCGAAACCTGACGTCATGGGACCCTCAATCGATCGCTCGCGGGAAAAGACCACGCGGCTTGCAGACGAGTACGAGGAGGAAGGCGATGTGACCCGCCAGGATCTGCCACTCCGGATTGATGGCGGCGCCGAAGGTCTGCGCAACGCCAAGGATAATACCGCCCGCCAGCGTGCCCCAAAGCGAGCCGAGACCGCCGATGATCACGGCCTCGAAAGCATAGATCAATCGCGACGGTCCGGCGCTCGGATCGAAATTCGCGCGGGTTCCAAGATAAAGGGCGGCGATCGTGACGACGACCATGGCGATCCCGGTCGCCATGGCAAAAATTCGCTCGGGGCGGACGCCCATCAACCCTGCCGTCACGGGATCATCGGAAGTGGCTCGGAACGCGCGGCCGATCGAGGTGCTGTAGATCAGCCTGTTCAGCACGAGGATGACAAGAATTGCCGAGGCGAACGTCAACAGAGGCATGAGGCCGATATTGAGGCCGGCAAGCGGGATGGAGGCCGTCTCCAGTGCGCCGGCCGACACACGGCGGCTGTCGGCACTGAAGCCTTCCATGAGCCCGTTTTGAATGACGATCGAGAGGCCGAAGGTGACGAGCAGCGGCGGCAGGATATCCTTGCCGAGAGTGCGATTGAGAAGAATGAATTGCACCAGCCAGCCGATCGCGAACATCAGCGGTGCGGCAATCGCGGCGGCAAGGAACGGATTGACGCCAAGCGTCGACACCAACACCAGGATGAGAAAGGCCGCAAAGACGATAAGGTCGCCATGCGCCAGATTGACCAGCCGCATGATGCCGAACACGAGGCTGAGGCCGGCGGCGAACAGGGCATAGAGCCCGCCGAGCAGAACGCCTTGGAGGATCGTATCAACCCAGTTCATGTTGATCAGCTCCGAAATAGGCGGCGTGGATCTGCGCGCGGTCGAGCTCTCCGGGGCGGCCGGTCAAGGTGATCCGGCCTTCCATCATGCAATAGACACGGTCGGACACGGCAAGCGCCTGGCCGATATCCTGCTCGACGATGATTATGGCGGCGCCCGTGGCGCGGATGCGGGGGAAGGCCGCATAAATATCCTTGATGACGACGGGCGCCAGACCGAGGCTCAGCTCATCGCACAGCAGAACCTGCGGATTGGACATCAGCGCCCGACCGATCGCCACCATCTGCTGCTGGCCGCCGGAAAGTGCCGTGGAAGGATTGTGCCGGCGCTCCTGGAGAATGGGAAAAAGCTCGTAGACGCCGCGCAGCGTCCACGGTCCGTCGACCTTGCGGCCGTATGTTCCGATCAGCAGGTTCTCCTC
Organism: Rhizobium sp. 11_C7_N12_5; assembly: GCF_051811145.1. NCBI lineage: Bacteria > Pseudomonadati > Pseudomonadota > Alphaproteobacteria > Hyphomicrobiales > Rhizobiaceae > Rhizobium > Rhizobium sp. 11_C7_N12_5. The sequence continues at coordinate 33,311 of NZ_JBPWPY010000002.1, read as the reverse complement.
CACGGTCATGGAGGCAAACAGCTTGCGCCCTTCCGGAACGAGAGCGATGCCGCGAGCCATGACGTCAGGCGCCGAAAGCGCCCCAATCGGCTCGCCTTTGTAGACCACCATCTCAGGCTGGTTGCTGAGAACACCGGCGACCGATCGCATCAACGTCGATTTGCCGGCGCCGTTGGCGCCGATGACCGCGACCGTTTCACCGGCATCGAGGTACAGATCGACGCCGAAGAGAGCCTGGAAATCGCGGTAAAAAGCCTTGAGGCCGGCTATCTGCAGAAGGTTTGCCATCAGACCTCCATGCCGAGATAGATTTCGCGGACGTCGCGCGAGTTCATGATGGCGTCGGGCTTGCCGATGCCGATCACCCGCCCGAAGTTGAGCACGAGCAGGCGCTCGGCCACCGCCGTCAGCGCATGCAGCACATGCTCGATCCAGATGATCGTCACACCCCGCCGATGAACGCGTTTGATCGTGGCGATCAGTTGCCGGCATTCGCCGTCGGTCAGGCCGCCGGCGATTTCATCGAGCAGGAGAAGCTTGGGCTTGGTCGCCAGGGCACGCGCCAGCTCCAGTCTCTTTCGTTCCAGCAGCGACAGAGAGCCGGCAAGATTATTGGCCCTGCCGATGAGGCCCGTTTCGACGAGGACATCGGCGCAATAGGCTTCCACCTCCCGCTCGGACGTTCGCGAGCCGAAGGCGCCGGCGACCAGCAGGTTTTCATAGACCGTCAGCCGCTCGAAGGGCTGCGGGATCTGAAACGTGCGCCCCATGCCGGCAAAGCATCGCTGCATGGGAGGATCGCGCGTCACATCGCGACCATTAAATTCGATCGATCCGCGATCGACCGCAAGATTGCCGGTGATCAGATTGAAGAGTGTCGACTTGCCCGCGCCGTTCGGTCCGATGACGCCCAATGCCTCGCCTGCCTCGACCGAAAAGCCGATATTCTCGGCGACCACGAGCGCACCGAAAGACTTGGATACCTCGTTCAGTTCAAGCAGGGGCATGGCGCTCCTCCCGATTGCTGTTGCTCCACCACGTCGAGCGCGGGGCAACGGATTTGATGGCGGCGCGAGATCACGTCAGGGCTTCCAGCTTGCCGCCAAGCGGCACGTTGGGCGCCAGGCGGTTTTCGACCACGACGAGGTCATAGCCGCCATCGGTCTTCAGCCGCCATTGACCGCCGACCAGGGGTGTCTTGGCGACATTCTTCTGAGCGAACGGCGGCAGCTTGTCGCTCCCCCAGGCGATCGGCCCGACGAGCGTGTCCAGCTTAGTCTGGCCGATGGCTTTGGCAACGGCGTCGCCCTCACCCACATCCTCGGCGCGCTTCATCACATCGACAGCAAGTTCGAAGAGCGCATGGGCAAAGCCGATCGGCTGCGTCCAGGGACGGCCGGTCGCCTGCGTGAAGGCTGCAGCCACGTCGGCGGCCGTTTGCCCCGTCAGCGACGATTTGAACGGGTGGCTCGGCGTCCACCAGACCTCGGTCGACAGGTTATGGCCGGCATTGCCCAGCGCCGCCACCGTTTGCGGGAACAGGAGCGCCTTGCCGATCGACGCGATCTTTGGCTTGAGACCCTGCTGCTTGGCCTGGTTCCAGAAGGTGGTCAGGTCGGGCGGAATGAGCACGCCGGTCAGAATATCGGTCTGGCCCTGCTTGAAGGCATTGATCTGCGCGGAAAAATCATCCGTCAGGTTCTGGAAGCGGCCGGTATCGGTGAGACTGTAGCCGAGCTTCTCCAGCACGGGCGGGAAGCCCACGACCTTGTCGCCCCAGGCGTTGCCGTCGCCATCATTGGGGAAGAGGCCGCCGACCTTCTTGTTGGTCTCGATCTGGCTCCACATGCCGGTAAAGACGGCAATGATGTCCTCAAGCCCCCAGAAGAAGTGATAGGCATAGTTGAACGGCTTCCAGCTCGACGGGTCGCCGGGATTGCCCTGCTGGCCGATGAACCAGGGCTGCCAGGGCGCCACCGTGGAAATGCAGGGCATCTCCTCCGCCTCGCAAGTGGTGGACACCGGATTGGTGGTCTCCGGAGTCGACGAGACCAGCACCAGGTTGACCTCGTCGGTGACGATCAGTTCCTTCGCAACGGCAGCCGCCCGGTTGGGATTGGACTGGCTGTCCTTGACCACGACCTCGTAGCTGAGGCCGAGCTTCTTGGTCGTCGCGATAAAGTTGTCGATGACGAACTTGTCGGCCTCGCCGAAGCCGGCAAGCGGCCCGGTTTGCGGGCTGACATAGCCGAGCTTGATCGGTTTCTTCTGGGCAATCGCCGGTGCTGCGAAAGCGGATACCGCAATCGCGGTGCCGCCGGCGGCCGTGGTTTTCAGAAAATCGCGTCTGGTAAACATGTTTCCTCCCATAATCCCCTCTCCTCCCAAAGAGCGCGCCTGCGGCGCGGGTCGTTTCCTACCCCGGGCGTTTGCCTTCCCAGGCTTCCTGCAGCATCTGACGGATCGAGGCACGATCGACCGGCCTCGGATTCCAGTAGGGATTTTCCATTGCGACTGCCGTGGCCCTGTCGAGATCTTCCTCGCTGAGACCGACAGTCTGCAGGCTCAAGGGCGCGCCGATCGATTTGGCGAAGTCCCAGAGGCCGCCGCCGATGGAACCGCCGAAGAGCTCCGCCGCCGGAGCAAGCTCGCTGCGTGCGGCATGCGCATTGAAGGCTGCCGTATGCGGCAGCATGACAGCATGCGTCTCGGCATGCGGCGTATCGAACAGGCCGCCCAGCGTGTGGCAGATCTTATGGTGCAGGGCCATGCCGACAGCCCCGAGAACCGAACCGCACAGCCATGCGGCATAGAGCGCTTCGCTACGCGCAGAAGCATTCCTCGGATCATCAACGATAGCAGGCAGGCTGGATTTGAAAGCCCTCAGCCCCTCGATCGCCATCAGGCTCGAAATCGGATTGCGATCCTGCGCATAGAGTCCCTCGACGGCATGCGCCATGGCGTTCAGCCCGCTCGTCACGCTCATGGTGACCGGCAATCCATGGGTCAGCAGCGGATCGTAAATGACGATCTCCGGCAATATCCTCTCATGCCGTACCGTCGTCTTCACCCCTCGCTCGGTCTGGCCGAGGATGGGGGTGACCTCGGAGCCGGCATAGGTCGTCGGCACCACGATCTGGAGCAGATCCGTGCGATAGGCGATGGCCTTTCCGAGACCGGTCGTCGAGCCGCCGCCGAGCGAGACCACGCAATCCGCCTTGGCTTCGGCAACGGCTTCCATCGCCCTCTCCGTCACATCGATCGGTGTATGCATGACTGCGCCGGCAAACACCCCGGCCGAAAGCTGCCCCAAGCTCTTCGCAAGAGCCTCCGCGTCGGCGCGCTGATGCGGCGTGGACAGGACCAGTGCACGCTGACGGCCGGATTTCTCCACCCATTCGGCCACGCTATTGCTCTTTCCTTCGCCGAAAACGATCCTGGCTGCACTTCCGGCATAGGAAAATTCGCTGATCATCGCGGCCTCCCTGGTTTTGCCCTGACCATGACGAAGGTGAAGTCGAGCGTCTTCGTCGACGCGTTATCCGTACCGGTGACCCGGAAGTCCCGCAGCAATTCGGGCTTCACGCCGAACAGGGCATCCTCGCCCAGATGCGGATCGTTGCGATCGTAGACATGCGTTGTGATCGTATCGAACCCCTCGGCGCGAACGACGAAATGCAGGTGCGCGGGCCGGCGCAAGGGATAGCCGGCATTGGCGAGCAATCTGCCCACCGGCCCGTCATCCGGCACGCCATATCCCTTCGGCACGATGGTTCGATAGCGGATGCGGCCATCAGGATCGGTGCGAAACAGGCCACGCAGATTATACTCAGGCTGCAGGTCGGGCTGCTGGTTCTCGTAGAACCCTTGAGCATTCGCCTGCCAGGTGATGACTTCGGCGCCGGCGACAGGCTGGCCGTCAAGATCCTGCACACGTGCGGACACGGAAAGAGGCTCACCCACACCATCGAGCGAGATCGATGCGCCAAGCGCGCGCTCCGGTGCATCATCGCGGAAGAACGGCCCCCGCACCGTATTCGGGGTCGCGCCCTTCGGCCGCTTCGAGTTGATTTCCTCAACCAGCGCCGAAGCACCCAGGAGATCTGACAGCAGCACCCATTCCTGTCGGCGCTCGTCGCTTGCGTGGCCGACCTCGGTCAGGAAGGCGATCACCTTGCGCCACTCGTCCTGTGTCGGCCGGAATTCCCTGATGAGATCGTGGACATGCTCCACGACAGCCACCATCAGCTGCGCCAGCTGATTGCCTTTTTGTTGAGGAAGGCGCCCGGCGAAGACCTCCGATGAGGTCGCCTCGCTAAAAATCGGCATATCGACACCTGGCGACATGCATCTCCTCCCACATACGCAAGCCTGATCGACAACAAGGTAGCAGCAAGAGGTGGGAGCGTTGATGATTTCTTTCCGCCATAATATAACGGATTGTTATGAAGATCGACGAACGCCATCTTATTCAGCTTGCGGCTGTGGTTAAAACCGGCGGTGTCACCGAAGGTGCGGCCCTTCTGGGCCTTGCCCAACCGGCGGTGTCGCGCACGCTTTCGATGCTGGAGCAACGATTGGGCGAGCCGCTCTTCATCAAGGGCAGGCGGCCGCTGCAGCCGACGGCGCTTGGATCGTCGCTCGCCGAATATGGCCTGGTGATGCTGGCGGCCTCCCGCAAGGCAACGGATCTGGTGGAGAGCTTCCGCGTCGGCAAGAGCGGCGTCGTCCGTGTCGGAGGAACCCCTTTCTTCATGGATGGGCTGATCGCCGGGCTATGCGCCGAATTCCAGGCGACGCATCCGGATGTGCGCATCGAGCAGTCCTACGGCTATTTTTCCGATCTCAGAGCCGCCCTCAAGGCCGACCAGATAGACCTCGCCATCTGCCCCATCGATATTCTTGACGAGGGCTCGGGGCTGGAATTCCAACAGATCTTGCCCGGCCGCAACGTCATCGCCTGCAGGGTGACCCACCCTCTGCTGCTGAAAAGAAAGCTGCAGCCGGCCCAGCTTCTGGACTATCCCTGGGTCGCGCCGCCGCCGGGCAGCCCGCTGCTGGCCGACCTGCGCGCGCTGCTCCTGTCGTTCGGCGCGACCGAGATCAAGATCCGCTATTCCGGTGGGTCGCTGATGGGCGTGATCAACTATCTGAAAGCTGCGGACGCTCTGACCGTCATGCCGCACAGCGTGGTATTCGCCCAACGCAAGGATAAGAGCATCACTGCGCTGCCGATCAACATTCCCCATCCCGAGCGCGCGCTTTCCATCCTGAAACGCATCGATGCGCCACGCTCTCCCGCAGTCGACCAGTTCGCGGACTTTGTCCGCTCTGGTTTCGAGACACTGAGGCATCTTATCAAGCGCCATGAGGAATCCGTCGTCTGGGGGGTGTAGCGCGCAGGCCTTGGCCTGCCTCATGCCGGCCGATCGCTACCCGGGGAGCCAGCATCGTGTCGAAGTTTCTCCCGAACGGGGATGCGTTTGGCGCATCCAATGAATGTATATTGAATGCATTAATTGGATGCATGATGGCTTTCATTTTTGGCATGATTTTGCCCCATATTTTGTCAAATTCCGTCCAACAGCAGATATATCAAATTATTGATAGCATAATTGACTGCATAATTCATTCCTTTGATTGTAATTTAGGCAAAATCGATATTGGCACGGTGCTTGCAGTTGAATGGCTGTACTCCCCGCGACGGGGCCTGACTTCAAACACAGGAGCCATTCATGCCCACAATTACCGCACCCGCCCATGCTGACGGAGACTTTCTCGTCGACTACGAAGAGAAGGTCTTCGAGGACGTTCAGGCCAAAGAGGGTGAGAAAGCCCTTATCACCTTCCACACCGTTGCCTTCGAAGGTTCGATCGGCCTTGTGAACCTGCTCCAGGCAAAGCGCCTGAAGCGAAAGGGCTTCGAAACATCCGTTCTTCTCTACGGCCCGGGCGTTACGCTTGGCGTGCAGCGCGGCTTTCCCAGGCTCGGAGCCGAGGCCTTCCCGGGTCATCTCAACTTCAACAACCAGATCAAGGGCTTCATGGAGGAAGGCGGCAAGGTCTATGCATGCCGGTTCGCTCTCCAGGCGCTCTACGGCCACGGCGAATCCTCGCTTATTCCAGGAATCAGGCCGATCAGCCCGCTCGATGTTCTCGACCTCATCCTGATCCATCGTCGCGACGGCGCCTTCATCCTCGACACCTGGACGCTCTGACCCGCCGGAGGCGGAGCGCCGCTTCGCCTCCCTCGTCCCAACCGATGGAGCCCGCCATGGAGAAGAAACCGATCGTCCGCGCCGCCGCTGCGCAAATCGCCCCGGACCTGACCTCGTGTGAGAAAACGCTCGCGCGGGTCCTGGAAGCGATCCGGGAGGCTGCATCGAAGGGTGCGGATCTCATCGTCTTTCCGGAGACGTTCGTCCCCTGGTACCCCTATTTCTCATTCGTGCTGCCGCCGGTTCTCTCCGGCAAGGAGCACCTGCGCCTCTATGAAGAGGCGGTCACCGTGCCCAGTGCCGCCACGGATGCGGTCGCCGCTGCGGCCCGCGAGCACGGTATCGTCGTCGCGCTCGGCATCAACGAGCGGGATCATGGCTCGCTCTATAACGGCCAGCTCCTCTTCGATGCCGACGGCACGCTCATCCTGAAGCGCCGCAAGATCACGCCGACCTTCCACGAGCGGATGATCTGGGGCCAGGGCGACGGCTCGGGCCTTGCGGTCGTCGACAGCCGCATCGGGCGGCTCGGCGCGCTTGCCTGCTGGGAGCATTACAATCCGCTCGCCCGCTACGCGCTGATGGCCCAGCACGAGGAAATCCACATCGCCCAGTTTCCGGGCTCGATGGTCGGGCCGATCTTTGCCGAGCAGATGGAAGTGACGATCCGCCATCATGCGCTGGAAAGCGGATGCTTCGTGGTCAATGCGACGGGTTGGCTGACCGACGAGCAGATCGTTTCGATCACACCCGACCAGACCCTGCAAAAGGCGCTGCGCGGCGGCTGCATGACGGCGATCATCTCGCCCGAAGGCAGGCACCTCGCCCCGCCGCTCACCGAGGGCGAAGGCATATTGATCGCCGATCTCGACATGAGCCTGATCGTCAAGCGCAAGCGGATGATGGATTCCGTCGGTCATTACGCACGCCCCGAACTTCTGCATCTCGCCATCGACGGCCGCGCCACGGCGCCGATGATCGCCTCCCCCAATTCTTTCGAAATCGCACCCGCAAGGAACAACACCGATGGACACGACGACGCGTCTTCCGACCGAAATCCTGATCAACGAATTGCAGTCGTTCGGAGCCAGGCTGGTTGATCCGAAAGCGGGCCATGAGAGCCGCCGTGGCGGCGCCGGCCCGTCCGACCACAAGCCGATAACGATCGACGGCATGACGGTCATGGTGCCGGTGCATACGGCGCCGGCCTTCGAAAGCCCCTATCTCGTCGAGAGGCCGGACGAGAGCGGCAGGAGCCGCATCAGCCGGGACGGCCGCGTGCTGGGTGAGGTCTCCTTTCCGCTGCGCCCGCGCTTCTACGAGCGAACGACGGCCGACGGCGTTCCCTATTCGCAGATAGCCGTCCTGCATGGCCGCGACGTGCTGGCGACCACGGTGTTGCAGACCTGCATCCGCTACCAAAGCCGCACGAAGACCTGTCAGTTCTGCGCCATCGGCCAGTCGCTGGCCGCCGGCCGCACGATTGCCCACAAGACCCCGGAACAGCTCGCGGAAGTGGCCAAGGCGGCCGTCGAGCTGGACGGCGTCAAGCACATGGTCATGACGACGGGCACGCCAAAAGGGCCGGATCGCGGCGCGGCAATCCTTGCCGACAGCGCCCGCGCCATCAAGGCCGCCGTCGACCTGCCGATCCAGGCGCAATGCGAACCACCCGAAGACGACGCCTGGTTTGCCCGTATGAAGGAGGCCGGCGTCGATGCGCTCGGCATGCATCTGGAAGTAGTGACGCCCGAAATCCGCGCCCGCATCATGCCGGGCAAGGCGCAGGTGCCGATCAGCAAATACATGACCTCCTTCAAGGCGGCGGTAGAGGTCTTCGGGCGTGGGCAGGTCTCGACCTACATCCTCGCCGGCCTCGGGGATACAAGCCAGGCCATTCTCGATATCTGCGAAAGACTGGTCGCAATCGGCGTCTATCCCTTCGTGGTTCCGTTCGTGCCGATTTCGGGAACGCCGCTCGAAAGCCATCCGGCCCCGAAGCCGGATTTCATGCATTCGATCCTCGGTCCTCTCTCGAAAATGCTGGTCGAAAGCGGGTTGAAGGCGACCGACATCAAGGCCGGCTGCGGCAAATGCGGCGCCTGCTCGGCCCTTTCCACCTATGAAAGGATGCTGACCAGATGATCTTCGAGCCCTTCGCACCCTATCAGGCCGGCGAATTCCAGGTGAAGTTCGCAACATCCGCATGGGAGCGGCGGGAAGCGCATGCGCTGCGCCGCTCCGTCTTCTGCGAGGAGCAGAAAATTTTCGAAGGCGACGATCGCGACGCGATCGACGACCATGCGATTCCGATCGTAGCACTCTCCATGATGGGGCCGGTCGCCGACAGGCTGGTCGGCACGGTGCGCATTCATCAGGCCGAGCCCGGCCTGTGGTGGGGCTCGCGGCTCGCGGTTCATGAGGATTTCCGCAAGATCGGCGCGCTCGGCGCAACGCTCATCCGGCTCGCCGTCTCCTCCGCCAATGCGATGGGCTGCCACACCTTCCTCGCCAATGTGCAGGAGCAGAACGGCCTGCTGTTCCGCCGCCTGCATTGGGACGTGATCGAGGAGTTCGAGATCTACGGCAAGCCGCATCTCAGAATGAAAGCTGACCTTGCCTGGTACCCCCCATGCCCGACGCCGGAAACGGGATTCGTCGCGCTGCCGAAGAAGGCGGCCTGATCATGGTGGCGATCGACATCAAGTCACTCACTGTTCGGCTTGCCGAATCGAACGGCATTGCCGCCAAGGCGGATATCGGCGCGGTCGCCGCCAGTCTCGGGCTTGCCGGCCAGCCTGTCGCCGTCGGTGATGACTGTGCCGCGCTGCAGGATGGCGACGGATATCTGCTGTTCGCCATCGAAGGCTTCATGAACGAATTCGTTGCTGCCGACCCCTGGTTTGCCGGCTGGTGCAGCGTGATGGTCAATATCTCCGATGTCGCCTCGATGGGCGGACGTCCGATCGCGGTCGTCGACGCTGTTTGGGCCGATGGCGAGCGAAGTGTCGCGCCGGTGCTGGAGGGCATGCGCGCCGCGGCCAGAGCCTTCGGCGTGCCGATCGTTGGCGGTCATACGAATATCCGCACCGACCGCAGCCAGCTGTCCGCAGCCATTCTCGGGCGGGCTAAAAAGCTGCTGACAAGCTTCGACGCGAAGGCAGGCGACGTGCTCATCGCCGCAGTCGACCATCGCGGCCGTTACCGCGAACCGTTCAACAACTGGGAAGCGGCGACAGATGCGCCGCCTCAGCGCCTTCGCGGCGACCTGGAAATCCTGCCGCAAATTGCCGAGGCGGGATTGGCGCTCGCCGCCAAGGACATCAGCCAGGGCGGTATCATCGGCACGGCGATCATGCTGGCGGAATGTTCCGGCGTCGGGATCGAGATCGACGTGTCAACCATTCCGCTGCCGGCCGAGGTGACGCTGGAGCGATGGCTCGCGACCTTTCCGAGCTTCGGCTATCTGCTTTCGGTCGCACCCGGAAAGGCTGAGGGCGCGATCCGCCGCTTTACCGAGCGCGGCATCAGCGCCGCCGCCATTGGCAAGGTTCTCGCCGGCAGCGAAGTGGCGATCACCGACGGCACGGAGCGCGCCGTCATTCGCGACCACGCCGAAACGCCGTTGCTGAAGCTTGGACGACGGGAGGACGCCGCATGATAAGCCCGCTGCGGATCGCCATGCTGTCACACTCCACCAATCCGCGCGGCGGCGTGGTGCATGCGATGCAGCTTTCCGAAGCGCTGACCGCGCTTGGTCACGAGGTCGTCCTGCATGCGCCGGATGCCAAAGGCACCGGTTTCTTTCGCAAGCCGGCCTGCGGCGCGGCATGCATCCCCGTCGCCCCGGCGCCGGGCGACATGACAAGCATGGTGGAGCAACGGATCGCCGACTATGTCAGCTATTTCGAAAAGCCGGCGGCCCGCGATTTCGATATATTCCACGCCCATGACGGCATTTCCGGCAATGCGCTGGCGACGTTGAACGAGCGTGGATTGATCCCCGCCTTTGCCCGGACCGTTCACCACATCGACCAGTTCGCCGATCCGCGTTTGATGGCGCTGCAGGATCGCTCCATCGATAGGGCCTGCCTCTTCTTCACCGTCAGCGCCACATGGCAGCGCATTCTCAAGGGTCGCGGGATCGAAGCGACTGTTGTCGGCAACGGCGTCGATAGCGAACGCTTCACCCCCGGCTGGAGCGGCGAACAGGCGGCCCTGCGCGATCGCCTGAGCCTGCCGCCCGGTCCGACCTTCCTCAGCATCGGCGGCATCGAGGCGCGCAAGAATGCGATCGGCATCCTCGACGCCTTCCGGCAGCTTCGCGCCGTGCAGCCCGATGCGCGGCTGGTCATCGCAGGAGGCGTCTCGCTGCTCGACCACAGCGGCTATCAGGAGGAGTTCCGCTCCGAGCTCGCCCTGCTGCGCGATCACGCCGCCGCTGTCCATGTGATCGGCCCGGTCACCGACGAGGACATGCCCAATCTTTACAGGCTGGCCGACGCGCTTGTCTTTCCCTCGCTGAAGGAGGGGTTCGGACTGGTCGTGCTGGAGGCGATGGCAAGCGGCGTACCGGTCGTCGTCTCCTCGATCCCCCCATTTACGGAATATCTCTCGGGCGATGACGCGATCTGGTGTGATCCCAAGCATTCGGCGTCGATCGCCGAAGCCATGGCGCTCGCTCTGATCCCCGAGATCCGCAACCGCATCATCGCGCGCGGCCTGGAAGTCGCCAGTCGCTTCAGCTGGCGGCGCGTCGGAGAAGCGCATCTTGCCGCCTATGCGGCATTGAAGGAGAGCGCCCATGCCTGAGATGCGTTTCGTTATTGCCTGGCCGGACGGCCGCGAAGAGACCTGCTATTCGCCCTCGCTGATCATCCGGGATTTTTTCGCGGAAGGCGAGGCCTATCCGATCCGTGATTTCCTCGACCGCAGCCGCAAGGCGCTGACGATCGCCAGCGATCGGGTCGAGGCGAAATACGGCTATCCATGTTCGCTTGCACGCAACCAGCTTGCCCGCCTCGAGGCGGCCGGAGCGCTTTTTCTCGACGACGCCGATGCGCGCGTCCGCTGCCAAAACTTCATTCTCTGAAAGGAACCAGCCATGACCTTATCGCTCAAGCCGCATTATAGCGCCGTCGTCATCGGTGGCGGCCAAGCCGGACTTTCGGCCAGCCATTATCTGAAAAAGCACGGCATCGATCACGTCGTTTTCGAGAAGAAGACCGTCGCCCACAAATGGAAGGATGAGCGCTGGGACGCTTTCTGCCTGGTGACGCCGAACTGGCAATGCCAGCTTCCCGACCATCCCTATGACGGCGACGACCCGCACGGCTTCATGATCAAGGACGAGATCATCGCCTATGTCGACCGCTTCATCAAAAAGGTGGATGCGCCGGTGCTTGAAGGCACGACGGTCAGCCTGCTCGAAAAGGTTGATGGCGTCTTCAAGGTGGAAAGCTCTGCCGGCACGGTCACCGCGGATTGCGTCGTGCTCGCGACCAGCCTTTACAGCGGGCCGTCGATTCCCCGGGCCGCCGAACGCCTCCCGGACGATATCCTGCAGATCCATACCGTCGACTACCGTAATCCCCGGCAATTGCCGGCGGGCTCCGTCGTAGTCGTCGGCTCCGGCCAATCCGGTTGCCAGATCGCCGAAGACCTGCATCTGGCCGGCCGCAAGGTGCATATGGTGACGGGCAACGCCCCGCGCTGCGCCCGCTTCTATCGCGGCCGTGACGTGGTGGACTGGCTCGCGGATGTCGGCCAATACGACATCACAGTCGAACATGACGGAATGACCAAGAAGAAGCACGATACCAACCACTACCTGACCGGCCGAGACGGCGGACGGGATATCGATCTGCGGAAATTCGCGCTGGAGGGCATGTCGCTCTACGGCCGGATGGACGGTATTTCCGGCGGGAAAATGCTCTTTGCGCCGAACCTGAAGGCCAATCTGGATAATGCCGACCGGGTCTATAACGGCATCAACGGGCTGATCGATCGGTACATCACCGAAAAAGGCATCGATGCGCCGCCGGCCAGTGTCTACACGCCGCTCTGGGAGCCGCCGATCGAACCGAGCGAACTGGATCTTGCGGCCGAGGGGGTGACGTCGGTCATCTGGGCGACGGGCTTCGACCCCGATTGGTCCTATGTCGGTCTGCCGATCTTCGACGGCACGGGTTATCCCGTGCAGCGGCGCGGCGTCACCGGCATCGGCGGCGTCTATGTGCTCGGCCTGCCCTGGCTCTGGACCTGGGGCTCCGGGCGCCTTCTTGCCGTCGGCAAGGATGCGGAGCATGTCGTCGATCATCTCGCCGGATACCTCGAGGGCAGCCAGCCGATCCTCAGACAGGCGGTTGGGCGCTGATCATGACCATTGCCGTCCTCGATGCCCAGCCACAGACGCCCTCAGCACGCGCGCTGATGGAGCGTGCGCTTGATCCATATATCCTTCTCGGCATGCCGCATCTGAGCCCTGCCGGACTGTCCGAGACCTGGCTCATGAAGGAACTCGGCCACCGGCACTGGCTGATGCTGGCGCGGCATCTCGGCATGGACAATGCGGATTTCCGTACCGCTGACGGCCGCGAGGTCTATGCCTCGATCTGCGCGACATCTATGACCGGCACGAAGCTTCAGCTTGCCCGCGCCAACGATGTGCTGGCCATTCGCTCTTCCCTGCATCGGATCTCGCGGACGCAATATTCGAGCCGGCATCATCTGAGCATCGGTGGCACCAGCATCGCGGACGTCGAACTGATCTCCGCCTTCGTCCGGCGCGACATAGAAGGCGACAATCGCTCGCTGGTGCGCGTCGAACATGCTCGCAGCAAGGGCGAAATACTTGCGACAAGCGAGCTTGCCGCCACGGCCGCCGCCCTTCGTCGCGGCACGGCACAGACACATCTCGGCATGACGCCTGCGACCGGGCGGCACCTGAAGAGTTTCAGGTTCAAGCCATCCATGGCAGAGGAATTCAACGGCGCGGGGCTCTTCTATTTCGCGGAATTCCAGGCGCTCATGACGCGCGCGCTGGAAGCGTGGTTTCCAGAGCGACGCCTTGACGTCGTGCGGCGGGACGTTTTCCTCAAAGGGAATATTGGAGCCCAGGACGCAGTTACCATCGAGTTGAGCGTCGTAAAGCCTGGCGATACCGGCATCGCCTGCCGTCTGCTTCGCCCAGATGGCACCGAGATCGCAATCTTGTTCGCGCTGCTGCGGGACGGCTAGCAGCATTCAGCCGTGGCGATAGGCCCATTCGGATAGCGCGCTCATGCCCAGCCGCTGCAGGAGCTCGTAGGCAACCCGGCGGTTGAGGGGATTGTGCAGCCGGATCACCTTCGAGCCGAGAAAATCCATCTCGGCGTGCTCGAAGGGCCTGAGATGCAGCGCCTCGCTGATTGCGGCCCGGTAGAAATCATGAAAGTCCCGCCGACAGACATAGGTCTTGTACTTCGTCATGCAAAAGGCTGAAAATGTGTCGCTGTTTCTTCGCAGGAAATCCGAGACGCCGATCGTCACCTCCGGCCAGGCGGGGTTGAACGTGTCGTCGAAGGCGATGATGCCGTGATCGGCCAGCACGCTTTCGGCCAGATGGCTGTCGGCAAGCACATGGCGGAGCAGATGACCGCCGTCGATGCTGAAGAAGCGGACATGGCCAATCTTGTCGATGATGGCTTGCGGATCGAGCCTGGTGCTGTCGCCGGAGATGACGAGTTCCTCGTCGACAGGGATGCCCAGCGACCTGCCATTATCGAGAAAGCGCTGATATTGCGCATCATTCTCTTCGATGTCGAAGAGGTCGATGGCAAGTACGTTGCTGTCAGGCGCACTGATCTTGCGCAGCAGAAAATAGGAGCGCCCATAATAGACGCCGATTTCCGCGAGACCGCCGAGCAGATTCTCTTGCCTTTGCCTTCCGATCAACGACAGGAAGACAAGGGCGTCGGGCGGATCGATATAACCATCGATTCTCTGAAGATCGCGAAACACAAATTTTCGAACACTCGACTCCAAAATCCAAAACCCCGCTGGTTTCTGTCACGCTGCCACTCGCTTGCCGTGCACCCTTTGGCGCCGATCAATCGAGTGAAAAACGCGCATATGTATCCCCAGGTCTCGCTTGAAAGCCGCATGATCACGGCGCCTCGCGGTAGCTGCGGCCCTCGGAAGCTGGGATGAGATTGCGCCAAAGCGAGCGCCATTACCTAATATTCCGGCTTTTCTGTCGCTTGGCGGATAGCAATGCGCTGATTGGATAGTCCCGTCGGATGCCTTCAACCCGGCGATCGCGGCTCGGCGCCAATGATGCGTAGACGCAGATTGCTGGGTGGGAAGCCCGGAGAAGCCTGGCATAAGAATGCGGAGGGAACGCCAGGCGTTTCATTCAGCCAATTCGGAGCGGAAAAACCGTACCAACTCTTGATTTAAACTCTCCTGAAAAGAGGCTCGATCAAACCCGGGCTGATCCATGCAGCTCTCCAGATTGAGAGCCCCAGCAGCTTTGCTACAAGGCTTTAGAAACGAGTAGTGCCTGGCGTCCCTGACATCATGAACAGCGATTACACGAGGGAGGTATCGTTGCAGATATCCGACGTTGCTTTCGAAGGGAACGACATGATCCTCACTGCCGCCCCAAAGCTCGACGGGAATTTTGATCTTGCTGAGCGAGCTCGGATCGAAGGAGAACGCCCAGCCGGGCGATACCAGTACCGCCGCCTTGATGCGAGCGTCATGCCGCCATTCCGACGCCATCCGCGCCGCTACCTGCGGTCGCGACAGGACCGCCGCGCTGCCCTGTTGGCACACGGCTTCCACCGGGTCGGCGGCGCAATGAAGCGTGAAAAGCTTCCAATCGGGAATGCCGCCGATTGCCACCAAGCCGGTGAAGCCGCCAGCTGAAAAACCATAAAAACCGATCTCGGATTTCTCCAGATGCTCGCGTCCTGGCCATGTTTGCATCATGTAGTCCAGAACCCGGCTTGTTTGGCGGGGACGATTCAGCAGAATTTGCACGACCTTGTCGCCACTGTCTTTATAGTTGTCTCCTGGATATGTCAGGGAGACAGCGACAAACCCTGCCTTTGCAAGGACAAGGGCCGATTCCGACCGATCGCTAAAGTGCCCCGCGCTGCCGTGGGAAAAGATGACCGTGGGTAGGTGATCACCCGTGATTTCACCGTTGACGGCAACGGTTTGCGCGACATCCCCTAGAGTTGTCGGCGCCGCGACGGAGTTGCTTGGGTACCAGATACCCAATTCGATCGGTCTGCCTATATCGTCCGGAATGGACAGGTATTGAAAGCCAACGGCGCCTGCGGATCCGGCGACGAAAAACGGGAACATGATCGCCAGAAATTTCAACAGCCATTTCATGAAGAACCTCGTAAACTTCCGATGATCACGAACAGCCGAGGCTACGGCACCTGGACGATGCGGCCACTGCCCCTGATTTCCGAGCGCCGCAGGATCGGGCGACCGAACAGCTCGACATTGCCGCTTCCGGAAATCGAGATGTCCGCATCCGCCTGCGCGGACAGTTGTGCGTCGCCGCTGCCGCGAATGTCTATCTGCACGGATTTGGCAGCCAGGTCCTTGAGCCGCGCCGCGCCCGAGCCGGAAATGTTCAGCCCCACGGTATCGGCGGCTCCGGTGGCGGCTACGCTGCCGCTTCCCCGAATGCTCAGCCGCAGCTGCGGCTGATTGATCTGCGACAAGGTGAGATCGCCGCTGCCGAGCAGTTTCCAGTTTGATATCGCCGGCCCCGAGAGACTGACATCGAGCCGGGAGTCGAGCCAGCCCGGATCGCAATCCAAGCTCAACTTGCCGCCTTCCATCCGCACGTGGTCGATAAGTGCTGGATCGCCGCTGACCACAGCTTCCGCCTTATCCCCCGGCTGATAGCGGACCGAAGCCGGCAGATCGATCGTCAGATTGTCGGTGGCAGTGAAGGGCAGGGTAACCTGCTGGCTGGTGGATGTGGCTGATCCGCAGCTGGATTGCCTCGCACCCCACAAATGTCTTGCGTCGGCCCAATCCCGCCCGGAAAGCCCGATACCCAGCGCCAGAAGGACGATTGCACTGATCGATCCCGCTGTCGCGACGAATGCCAACTTGCCAGTCATTGTCGTTCCTTCAACGCAGTGTGATGAAATGTTCAAAAGCCGTTTTGGTCCGGTTGAGCCAGACGGAAATGCAGCCGGGCATAATGGCCGAGCATTCGTATGCTCGCGCCCAGTCCCATCAACAGCAAAGCGCCGCCGCCGAGCAGGCAACTCACAAGTCCGGCCCCGATGAGCAAGCGCGCTATTGTTCCAATCACCGGCCCGCCAAGATGGAACAGCAATGTGGTGAAGATGATCTTCACACCGACCGCGCCGATGGCCGCCAAGGCGATCGCCAGGCCGAACGCAACGAAGATCGCCACGATCAGCAGCGGCAGCAGGAAAAGCACGTCGACGATCGCAAGGCCGGCCAGCGCCATCGCGGCCGCCAGCAGATTCGACACGCTCCAATGGGCCTCGAAACGACGCAGCCCGGATTCGGCGCGCAGCTCCCTGGCGATCCTGGCCGGATCGCCCAACGCAGCCGCAACGTCCTGCTCGCTGCGGCCCGAAGCATCGGATTCGGCGAAATGGGCGGCATAGTCTGCGATGATGTCCTCGATCTCCTGAGGCGGCATACCGGCAAGCCCCAGTCTCAGCGTGCGCAAGAAGGCGTCCCTGGTCATGGCAAATCCTCAAGAAGTTTGTCGACTGCATCCGCAAAGGAGCGCCAGTCGCGGCGGTGAGCTTCGAAAACCGTCTGGCCCAGCGGCGTGAGCCGGTAATATTTTCGGGGCGGCCCGTTGCTCGACTCGACGATTCGGGTGGCCACCAGGCCGTCGTTCTGCATCCGGCGCATCAGCGGATAGATCGTGCCTTCCCCCATGCCGACGGCGGCGACCAGGGTGCTCGCGATTTCATAGCCATAGCTTTCGCCCCGCGACAGCACGGCGAGGACGCATAGATCAAGGGCGCCTTTTCGCAATTGAACTTGGATCGAGTCGGTCATGAATGCCTCGGATTTACCGCATGCATATAACAAGCTATCTGTTTATGCAAGGTAGTAGGTGATTTCGCGATATGGCCGCGCGGAATTCGGTGGTGGTCGCTCATGTCAGCCCCCGATTGCCGCGGATGCGATACCGAGGCTCACGACGAGTACTGCTCGCTAACGGAGTAATCATATGATCCGCCTGAGCTTCATCCTTGCCGTCTTCCTATGTTTTACGACCTCGCTGGCGCATGCCGTCGGCTTCCAATTCATCGAGGTTCCGGCCGATGGGCCGCTCACGGCGCTGAAGGGAGGGATCTGGTCTCCGTGCACTCGACCGGCAAGTGAGGTAAAACTCGGGCCCGTCGTCATGTCTGTCGCCAAGGATTGTCCGATCTCGGGCGACAAGCTGCCGCTTGTCGCTATCTCGCATGGCAGAGGCGGAACGATTTATCCTGGCCGCCTATTCCAAGGCCATGCCCGGCTGAAGATCCCACCACTGAGATCAGCGGCTCTGTCAGACGTTGAACCTGCAAGAGATTACTCGGCCATTCCGTAGGTCCTGCTTCGCTTTGGAGCTATGGGCACGTCGCCGATGCCGCGGCGCCCATGCAGCCTGCGTTCATCGGTTTACACGAATTTTCAGCCATCGCATCGATGTAAATAGAAGCTGATCCCGGGCATTTATGAACGGATTCCGCGGCCGGATACGATGAGGCGGCGGCTGAAAAAGCGTGCCCGATAAAGGCAACAACAACCGCGCCACACTTGGACCGAAGCGAGCACTCCGATCCCCGCTTCACATTGAAGACGCTCACCAATTCCGGGTGATGATGGCAGGTCCACCATTCAAGGTCATGTCGCTGATGAACGTCGCCAAGCTTCCCGAGGAAAGATTTACATGCTGAAAAGCGTTTTCATAAACATCGGATTGCGAAAATAATTTACATGAATAGGCGTGATTTTACACGCGCCTCGTTGACATCGGTGGCAAAAACCGCATCATTAAGAAAATAAATTACACTTTGAATAGCGGGCCGGGTGAACAGCACAGCTACAAGCTCCTTACAAAACACAGGCGGACGTCGCGGAGCATGTCAGCCATGACCACACAATCAATCTTGGGGCGTCGCGATATGCCGCATGCGAGATCGGGCCGTTGCCTGCCCTCGCGCCCCAAAACGCAAACGAGTTCGGATCGTCAATAATGCGCATTTTCACGGCCTCGCTTGCCACCGAGACAAACACCTTTTCGCCTGTCCCGACGGACATGCACGCCTTCAAGGCGGCCTTTTATGCCGGGCCGGGCGAGCATCCCGAAACCCCAACCCTGTGTTCCTCCGTCGTTCCGATCCTGCGCCGCCGTGGCCGCGCGGAAGGCTTCACCGTCATCGAAGGCACCTCCTGCTGGGCCGAACCGGCGGGCCTCATCCAGCGACAGACCTATGAGACGCTGCGTGATCAGATTCTTGGCGAACTGAAGGCGTCGCTGCCCGTCGACGCCGTTGTCCTCGGACTACACGGCGCCATGGTCGCGCAAGGCTATGACGACCCGGAAGGTGATTTCCTGTCGCGGTTGCGTGCCATCGTCGGACCGGATGTGCTTGTCGCTGCCGAATTCGATCCGCATAGCCACCTGACCGCGCAGCGCGTCGCCAATCTCGACATCATGGCCACCTTTCTGGAATTCCCGCACACGGATTTCGAGCAACGCGGCGAGCACGTCGTCGAACTGGCCCTGCGGACGCTACGCGGCGAGATCAAGCCGGCAATCTCGACCTTCGACTGCCGCATGATCACCATTTATCCGACCAGCCAGGAGCCGATGCGCTCCTTCGTCGATCGCCTGAAGGCGATGGAAGGCAAGGATGGCATCCTATCCATCTCCGTCATTCACGGCTTCATGGCCGGCGACGTGCCCGATATGGGCACGCGCATTGTCGTCGTCACCGACGATGACAAGGCCAAAGGTAATGCGCTTGCGCAATCGCTCGGTCATGAGCTTTACGGTCTGCGCAAGCACGTCGCGATGCCGATGTTCGACACCGAGACCGGGCTCGACCGCAGCGTCGAGCTGCGCGCGGCCCACCCGGAAACGCCCGTCGTTGTCGCCGATGTCTGGGACAATCCCGGCGGCGGTGTTGCCGGCGACGCCACCCACATTCTGCGCCGGATGATCGAGCGCGGCTTCGACAATATCGGTGTCGCGACGATCTGGGATCCGATCGCCGTATCGTTCTGCCATGCGGCCGGCGAAGGGGCGCAGCTCGATCTTCGCGTCGGCGGTAAATCCGGCCCGCAGGGCGGTGAGCCGCTCGACCTCGATGTCACGGTCTTGCGCCTGTTCGACGCCGGCTGGCAGAGCTTTCGCAACAGCCGCGTCACGCTCGGCAGCGCGGCTGTCGTGCGCCCCGTCGGCACCTCGATCGACATCATACTGATTTCCAGCCGGACGCAGACTTACGAGCCGGACATTTTTTCCAATCAGGGCATCGATTTCTCCGGCAAATCTTTCCTGCTTGTGAAATCTACCAATCATTTTCACGCGGGATTCCAGCCGATCGCTTCAGAGATCGTCTACATCGCCGCACCGACCTCTTACCCGACGGATCCAGCAACGACGCCCTACCGCAAGGCGAGCCTCGAGCTTTGGCCACGCGTCGCCGATCCGTTGGGCCTCGAAAGTTGAAAACGAGCCGGACGAGACCGGCCGCAGACATGCCGACTAACGAACATAGGGAACACGCCCGAAGGGCGGCCAAAAAGAGGATGATGATGAAAAGCGCATTTGTTCTGATCACGCTGGCCATGCTTGCCGGCACCAGCAATCTGGCGATCGCCCAGGCCTCGGACGGGGTCTTGACCGTCGCCACCATCGGCGAGTTGCCGACCCTCGATGCCATGCAGACGCCGACCGACATCGTGCTGACGGTCGACCAGCATATTTTCGAGACGCTCTATACCTATGACGCCCAGTGGAAGTCCGTTCCGCTGCTGGCGGCCGCCATGCCCAAGATTTCCGACGATGGTCTCACCTACCGCATTCCGCTGCGCGAAGGCGTCAAGTTCCACGATGGCAGCGACTTCGACTCCAAGGATGTCGTTGCCTCGCTGAAGCGCTGGATGAACGTCAATTCCAAGGGCAAGCAGGTTGCTACGATCGTCGACAGTCTGACGGCCGACGGCGATCACGCCGTGATCATCAAGCTCAAGTCGCGCTATGCGCCGCTGCTGGCAACCCTGTCCCAGTCGTCGATCATTCTCCCTTCCGAAAAGGTCGCCGATACCCTTACCGATTTCATCGGTACCGGCCCCTATATGCTCAAGGAGCGCAAGCCCGACCAGTATACGCAGCTCGTGCGCTTCGATGGCTACAGATCGCCCGAAGGCGAGCCGAATAACTACGCCGGCAAGCGCGAGGCCGTCGCCAAGGAAATCCGCTTCGTGCCCGTGCCCGACGCCAATACCCGCGTCGAAGGCCTGATTTCCGGACAGTTCGATTTCGCCGACTCCCTGCCCGTCAGCGCCTATGAGCGCATCGAAAAGAGCGGCAACGCCAAGCCCGTCATCTTCAAGGATGCCGGCTGGGTATCGCTCAACATGAACATGAAGCAAGGTCTGCTGGTGAAGAAGCCGCTGCGCCAGGCGGTGCAGGCAGCGCTGAACTCCTCTGACATGATGCTTGCCGCCTTCAACGACCAGCGCTTCTTCAGCGTCGACGGCGCCTTCTTCCCGAAGGGATCGTTCTGGCACACCGACGCCGGTGTTGTCCGTTATGGTGAAGGCGATCCCGACACGGCGGCAAAGCTGCTGAAGGATGCTGGCTATGACGGCACGCCGCTGCGGCTTTTGACCAGCCGCCAGTATGAATTCCACTATAAGATCGGCGAAGTCGCCAAGGCCTATCTGGAAGCCGCCGGCTTCAAGGTCGACATGCAGGTCGTCGACTGGGCAACGCTGACGACCCGCCGCGCCGACCCGAAGGAATGGGATATCTTCATCACCCATTCCAACTTCCCCGGCGATCCGACGACGATCAACACGATTACCGACAGCTATCCGGGCTGGTATGTCTCCGACCAGAAGACCAAGGCCGTTTCAGCCTATATGGACGCGACGAGCGACGACGCGAAACAAAAGGCATGGGAAGGCATCCAGACCGTGATCTACGACGATGCGCCTCTCTACAAAGTCGGCAACTTCAACGCACTTTCCGGTATTTCCGCGTCGATATCAGGCTATACGCCGACCTATTGGCCGCATTTCTGGAACGTCAGCCCGAAGAAGTAAGGCTTAAAGCACATGGCAAAGATCGCCCAGGCGCTTTTGCGACGTCTTGGAGGCATGGTGATCGTGCTCGCGCTTGTCGTGACTGTTGTCTTCGTCATCGTCCGGGTCACCCCGGGCGATCCGGCGGCCGTCATGCTCGGGGCCGACGCCACGCCGCAGGACATTGCGCAATTGCGGGCAAAGATGGGGCTCGATGCGCCGCTGCTTGTCCAATATGTCCAGTTCATATTGGGCCTGCTGAAGGGCGACCTCGGGCAATCGATCTTTCTCAACCAGCCGGTCACGCAGGCGCTGGCGGCTCGCGCCGAGCCAACCTTTTTCCTGACGCTGTTCTCCATTCTGATCGCCATTGCGATCGCGCTTCCCGTTGGCATCATCTCGGCGGTCAAGCGGGGAACGATTTTCGATCAGGTCGTCGTTGTTCTCACCATGGTCGCTGCAAGCGTTCCTAGCTTCTGGCTTGGCCTGATGCTGATCCAGATCCTGGCCGTCGGACAAGGCTGGTTTCCGGCCTCCGGCTATGGCGGTCCTGACACGGACTTCCTCGAACGGCTGCACCATCTCATCCTGCCGGCGATCACCTTGGGCGTCGTCAATTCGGCGATGATCACGCGCTTCACCCGGGCCGCCATGCTCGACGTGCTCGGCGACGACTACGTGCGCACCGCCCGCGCCAAAGGGGCGAGCGAAAGCCGCGTCATCCTGAAGCATGCGCTCAAAAATGCGATGATCCCGATCATCACCGTCATCGGCCTCTCCGTCGCCATGCTCGTTGCCGGCGCTGTCGTGACCGAAACCGTATTCGGCCTGCCCGGCGTCGGCAATCTCGTCGTCTCCGCCGTTCTGCGGCGCGACTATCCGGTGATCCAGGGCGCGCTTCTGGTCGTGGCCGCCATCTACGTGCTCATCAATTTCATCGTTGATATGCTCTATATTCTCGTCGATCCGAGGGTCCGCCTATGACGCTCGGCTCTTTCACCCTTCCCTTTGCATCGAGCCTGCGCCGCCTCTTCGGCAATCGCGCCATGCTGTTCGGCGCCATCATTCTGCTTGTCGTCATCCTCGCCGCCATCCTGGCGCCCTGGATCGCGCCTTACGCCCCAAACAAGCTTTCCATCGTCAACAAGCTGAAGGGACCGTCCATGGCCCATATCTTCGGCACCGACGAATTCGGTCGTGACATCTTCTCACGCGCAATCTTCGCAGGCCGTGTCTCGCTGCTCGTCAGCCTCGGCGTGGTCTGCATCTCCACCGTTATCGGCGTATTTCTCGGCGTTATCGCCGGATATTTTCGCAGGCTCGATGCGCCGATCTCACGCCTGCTCGATGCCATGATGTCCTTTCCCGACATTCTTCTTGCCATCGCGCTCGTCGCGGCGCTGGGGCCATCGCTGGTCACGGTCATCCTGGCGCTCGGCATCACCTATGCGCCGCGTCTCGCCCGCATCGTTCGCGGTTCGACGCTCGTTCTGCGCGAACTGCCCTATATCGAAGCGGCGATCTCAATGGGCCTGCCGACCTGGCAGATCCTTGGCCGCCACATCCTGCTCAATCTGGCATCGCCCATTCTGGTGCAGGCGACCTTCGTCTTCGCCTCCGCCATGCTTGCCGAAGCAAGCCTCTCCTTCCTCGGCGTCGGCGTCTCCTCCGATATGCCGACCTGGGGAACCATGCTCGCTTCCGGCCGGGAATTCATGAACAACGCACCCTGGCTCATGGTCTTTCCGGGCCTTGCCATCGTCTTCTCGGTCCTGTCGCTGCAATTGCTGGGTGACGGCCTGCGCGATCTGGTCGATCCGCGCCTTGCAAAGGAGAGCTGATCATGGCGGACACGATCCAACCGGTTCTCTCGATCGAAAACCTGACGACCTCGTTCAAGACGGCCGAAGGCTGGCGCGCCGTCATCCGCAACATCAATCTGCAGGTTTCTGCCGGAGAAACGGTTGCCATCGTCGGCGAATCAGGATCGGGCAAGAGTGTCACGGCGCTGTCGACCATGCGCCTGCTGCCTCCGGGCAAAGCGCGCTGCGAAGGCAAGATCCAGCTTTTGGGCAAGGATCTCCTCGCCGTTTCGGAAGCGGAGATGCGCTCCGTTCGCGGCGGCTCTATCGGCATGATCTTCCAGGAGCCGATGACCTCGCTCAACCCGGTCTTCACCATAGGCAACCAGATCGCCGAGGCGCTGGTGCTGCACCAGAAGCTTTCCTGGAAGGCGGCCGAGGCCGAAGCCTTGCGGCTGATGGAGCGCGTGCGCATTCCGGCGGCAAAGTCGCGGCTTAACGAATATCCGCATAAATTTTCCGGCGGCATGCGCCAGCGCGTGATGATCGCCATCGCGCTCGCCTGCCGACCCAAGCTCCTGATCGCCGACGAACCGACGACGGCACTCGACGTCACCATCCAGGCCGAAATCCTCCACCTCATCCGCGAACTGCAGCGTGAGGAGAACATGGCCGTCCTCTTCATCACGCACGACATGGGCGTGGTGGCGGAAGTGGCCGATCGCACGGTCGTCATGTTCCGCGGCGACATGATCGAGACCGGCGTCACGACGGATATTTTCGCGGCACCGAAGGAAATCTACACGAAGTCGCTGCTGGCCTCGATCCCGCGCCTCGGCACCATGGGCGAGACCGAGTCTCCGCGGCGCTTCCCGGAAGTCGACGCCAAGACCGGCGAGGTCACGGAAGGCCGGGAGATGAAGCCGGTGGCGCAGAGCATTGCGCCGATCCTCAAGGTGGACAATCTCGCCGTCCGTTTCGATCTGCCGAATGGCCGCGTTCATGCTGTCGAGGACGTCTCGTTTGATCTTCGGCCGGGCGAAACACTCTCGCTAGTTGGCGAATCCGGCTGCGGCAAGTCCACGACCGGGCGCACGATCATGCGCCTCATCGAAGCGACGGCTGGTTCTGTCGCCATTGACGGCAAGGACGTGACCAAGGCGGGAACGAAAGAGCTGCGCGCGATGCGCCGCATGGCGCAGATCATCTTCCAGGATCCTTTCGCCTCGCTCAACCCACGCATGACGGTCGGCGCAGCGATCATCGAACCCATGCTGTCGCACCGGTTGATGGACCGGCGGGAAGCGAAGGAGCGCGTCGCCGAGCTGCTCGATCAGGTCGGCCTGTCGGCAGCCGTCGCCAGCCGATACCCGCATGAATTTTCCGGCGGCCAGCGGCAGCGCATCTCCATCGCCAGGGCACTCGCACTCAACCCACGATTCATCATTGCCGACGAAGCGGTGTCGGCACTCGACGTTTCGGTCAAGGCGCAAGTCTCCAACCTGCTGCTCGACCTGCAGGAGAAGCACGGCCTTGCCTATCTGTTCATCTCGCATGACATGGCCGTCGTCGAACGGATGAGCCATCGCGTCGCCGTGATGTATCTCGGCGAAATCGTCGAGATCGGCCCTCGCGCCGCTATTTTCGACACTCCGCAGCATCCCTATACCCGCCGCCTGATTTCGGCCGTGCCGATCCCGGACCCCACGCGGCGCGGCTTGCAGCCACCGTCGCAACGCGAGGAGATCAGGAGCGCGATCAGGCCCCACGACTATGTGCCGCCGAAGCGGAGCTACCAGGAAATATCGCCCGGACATTTCGTGCAGGATACGGCCGCCAGCTGGACAGAGTGAGATCCGCAGCGCAGCCGGCTAATGTCATATCCGCAGGATATTCACACGGAATATTGACGCGACCGGCTCGACTATCGATGACAGCGCAATGCTTCATGTGCATCCGTTGCTTCGGTGCCTGCTCAAAAGCCGCGCCCGCGTTATGTTGATCATTCACGCCATATCGCGCCCACATAGCGTCAAACTTTTGAGGGACTGGAAGTTCATGAGACATCTTCCACGTTTGCTGACCATCCTGCTTGTCGTTTGCTTGGCCCCGTCTGCATCACCTGCGCGCGCGCAGGGATTTGTTCATGCCGACCATCAACAGATCGTGGACGCTCAGGGCAATCCGTTGATCCTGCGTGGCCTGAACCTTGGAGGCTGGATGGTCCAGGAGGGCTATATGATGGGGCTGTCCAATCTGAAGGCGCAACATGTCATCCGTGGCCGCATTGCGCAGATCATTGATGAGCGGAAGACCGAGATATTCTATCAGTCCTGGCGCGACAACGCCGTGACGAGAGCAGACATCGACGCGATGGCCAAGTGGGGCTTCAACAGCGTGCGCCTGCCGATGCATTGGAATCTGTTTATCAAAGATACCCCCGGCAAGGCTGCAAAGGGCGGGATCGTCTGGAACGAAGAAGGCTTCCGGCGCGTCGACGCGCTGATCGCCTGGCTGAAGGCCAACGACATGGTGTTGATCCTCGATCTGCATGCGGCTCCCGGCGGGCAGGGCCATGACATCGCGATTTCCGATCGCAACCCGCGCAAGCCCTCTCTCTGGGACAGTCCCGAAGACCAGAGGAAAATGATCGCGCTCTGGAGTGAGATCGCCCGGCGCTATAAGGATGAACCGACTATTGCCGGCTACGACCTGCTCAACGAGCCAAATTGGGGATTTCAGGACAAGACCGATAAAGGCGGCTGCCGCGAAACCGGCAACGAGCCGCTGCGCGACCTCTACGAACGCACTATCCATGCAATCCGGGCGATCGATACCAATCATATGCTGATCATCGAAGGCAATTGCTGGGGCAACAACTACGCCGGCCTGTTGCCTGTTGCCGATCGCAATACGACACTGAGCTTTCACAAATACTGGACCCCGACGACGCAAGAGTCGATCGAACCTTTCCTGAGGCTGCGTGAACAATACGACATGCCGTTGTGGAACGGCGAATCCGGCGAAAATAACAATGGCTGGTATGCACGCGCCGTCGCGCTGCAGGAAAAAAATGGCATCGGCTGGGCCTGGTGGCCGTTGAAAAAGATAGGAGCGGGCAACCCGCTTGAAATCGAGGCTGGGGCGGGCTACCGCCGCTTGTCCGCCTATCTTCGTGGAGAAGGCGAGAAGCCTCCGGCCAAGGCGGCTTTTGCCGCTCTCATGCAACTGGCAGCCGACAGCCGTTTCGACAGAAATGTGCATCATCGAGACGTGGTCGACGCCCTGTTGGGAACCTTGCATCGCGACAAGACGATGCCGCTGCAAGCGCAGTGATAGGAATGCGTCTCTGTGAAGATGCGCCAGCATTTTGCAGACCGTTCTTACGACAGCAATCAGATCGCGCTGCGCATCCGCTCCCAGGCGTTGGCGAGATGACGGCCGAGAACCTCGGAAAGCCGCGCCTCGTCGCGTGCTTCCAACGCGGCTATCATTTCCTCGTGGTCGGCGACGGCCACCGCCCATTTTCCGGACCTTCATGGCCGATGAAGCGGAAAAAAGCATCGGCTGTCCCGATGCCGGCGCCGTCTCTTTGGCAATGATAGCCGGCTGCGTCGCTGCAACGCTCGCTAGGTTCCAAACCCAATCATGCATTTGATTTTGCTTGAACTGTATGATTCAATCTGGATATTTGAAGGAGATTGGCTCATGGCAGGAGAATTCTGGCTTGATGATCAGCAATGGGCAGCGATTGAACCGCTGCTTCCAACCAATCAGCCTGGAGCACATCGTACCGACGACCGCCGCGTGATCAGCGGTATCATTCATGTGTTGAAATCCGGCTGCCGCTGGCAGGACTGCCCGCCCTGCTACGGCCCGGCGACGACGATCTACAACCGGTTTCATCGATGGTCAGCGCGGGGCGTCTGGCGTCACCTGTTCGAGGCTTTGGTCAAAGCGGACGATACAGAGATCCAGATGATCGACAGCACGACTGCCAAGGCCCATCGTTCGGCCGCTGGCGGAAAAGGGGGGCGCTTGCCGAGGGCATTGGTCGCTCGCGCGGCGGCAGAACGACAAAAATCCATGCTGTTGTCGATGGTTGCGGCCGTCCCATCGCAGTCGAAATAACCCCCGGACAACGTGGCGACGCTCCCATCGCCGCCAACCTGCTTGCACCCCTGCCGCCCAGCCGTTTATGCGCAGCCGATACTGCTATGACAGCGATGCCTTTCGCCGCTTCCTCATTCAGCGAGGAACCTGCCCCGTCATCCCAAACAATCCAACCCGCAAACGCATCCAGCCTTTCGATCCGCAGGCCTATAAGCGAAGAAATATCATCGAACGCATGTTCTGCCGTCTCAAGGACTGGCGCCGCGTCGCAACACGATATGACAAGCTCGCCATCAACTTCGCAGCTACATGCTATATCGCTGCCACCATCATATGGTGGGTTTGATTGAGTCTCCACCCTAAGGCAAGATGCCCTTCAGCCGTAAGTGGTCTGCCGGATTCAGCTGGTCTTATTTGCGCCTTTTTGGGCAACGAATTGTGGCACGGAAATGCACGGAGCAGATTTGATGACGGGCCTGTGATGACCGCTGATATTTTCGATTCTTGTTAGGTCTCTCTTCAACAAAGCGATGCACAATTATGAATGCCGAATCTTAAGTCATAGCGGCCGGACTTGCGGGAAAGCAGCTGGCGATGGCGCCCTGGGCTCTGCGAGATGGCTGCAATGGTTCGATCGTCGCTGCTGCCTCTGGCCGGCGGCGAGACAAGCAAGTTCAAAAGGTTTTAACAGGAGATCTGATCCAGTGCGGTTGAGAACTGCCCTTCGAAGCGTTGCCAAATCACTCGGCTTCTGCTTGCTCGCCTTCTCGGCATCGACGCCATCAATCGCAGCGCAGCGACAGTCGGACATTCCGGAATGGTTGAGCGCCTATGTGGGCGAAGGTGACGGCCAAATCGCGCAACCGATCCTGCAGAGGGCGCGCGCGCTTTACATGCGAAAGGTGAGCGAAGGCAAGGTCAGGAATCCCTGCTACTTTGTTATGGATGCCACGCGCCCGAACGATCCCGGCGATGGCAAATCGGGAGGCCGCTTCTATATCGTCTGTGAAGCCACCCAGACGTTCCGTGTGGTTTCGTCCGGACACGGCAGCGGCCGTGATTTGAAGGGCGTCGTGGATTTCGGCAACGGGCGGATGTGCGCCAGGAACTTCGGCAATGCGATGGATTCGAACCTAACTGCCGGCGGCTCCTACATGACCGAGGAGACGAAAACGACCTTCAAGGGCTACTATCCAATTTCCCAGACGAAGGATGCTGCATATCTTCGCACCTTCCTCCAGTTCGATGGCGAGGGCGAGACCGCCAATGCGCGGCAACGCGCGATCGGAGGACATGCAGCTGCAAAGGTGGCCGGCATATGCATGAAGAAAGATCCGCAAAGCCCCTATGCCAACCGTGACGGATACGTCCCCCTTGGAAAGCTGGTCGAGTATGCCGGCGGCCGCAGCGATGGCTGCACGAGCTGGGCAGCGTCGGACGCGAGCCAGATCATCTCCATGGTGAAGGACAATCCGACGACGCTCTACATCTATCCTGAGTCAGCCGATATAAACGCCGTTGCCAAAGCCGTGGCTGCCGGTCGTTCACCATCGAAGGCTGGATTGTACTGGAACGATTCCTGCCTGAAAGCAATCGGCGCTCCGAAATTTTGGCCAAAGGAAACCCTCGAGCCGATCATCGCCCAGTATAAACAGGATCACCCGGCGCCGCCGTCCCGACCAATACCGATCTGCCAATAGCGCTGACGTTTGTCCCGTGGCGAACCTGGCAATTAGATGCGTCTGCTTCGATGCGCAAGCAGACCTCCCTCTCCTGCTCCTGAACTGCCCGGAACCGACCGCGCGGTGCTTGAGGCATGGATTTTCTCTGCATCCTGACATCCTGGTTGGTTTTGGGGGCGAGTCATAGTTGGCAATGTGCTCGCAGTTGAAAATGTGTGGACATTTGCCGGCAAAAACGGCATAAAAGTGCAGGAATTGGTCAGTGCATGTAGCCTTTCTCGCCCGTAATTGGTCTCTGCTACTGTATTTGGCCCACTTGGTAGTCAATTGATTTTATTGAAACAAATCCTCCAAGTAGAAGCTATAACTTCCTTTCTTACCGCCACGTCCGCATAGTCCATACAGGCTTGTCTGTCGAGCTGACCAACTTCGCGGATCAGGTAGACATTTCGCGTGCCCTCTTTGTGTGAAAACGGATCCCCAGATCCGCCGGGGGAGAGACTTGCGGCATTGAAGACGGGGCATGGCTAAGCCACCTTTTGTGTGGCTGAAGCTGCATTTGCGCGTAGAAGGCTCATTAACATAGGACCGATCGCGAACTCTCCTCTTTGCGTTCGCCGCGTCAAATCTCGTAGATAGGCGCCAGCCGACTTTATATGGGAAGCTCGTTGGAGGATGCAGGCGATCACGGTGGCGGTGTTTTCAAGCCCCATGACGGTACATGCCTCCTGATGGGCGGTAGGGCTGATATCAAGCATCGATTTCACGATCACAGAGGCGGCCAGCAAATCGCGCCAGCCGTTGATCTGTCCGGCCGGACTATAGGCGGCAATTTCGGGGCAGGCTCGTAGAACGAGGTCGAGCGGAAATGATTTCAACTCAGTACAAGCGACGCCTAGGCTTTCAGAACCATGGCGTGGGGGCATTTGGGGTCTTGTTTGGCGAACGGCAGTGGGGGCGGCAGCCCTGGTGGAGGCTGGTTGCGGCTGTGTATCGGGTTCGTTTGTGCGAGCGGCTTGTGGTGCTTCAGATTCAGTTGAGGATTCGGAGTCTGAATTCTGTATGTGGCGCTCATTTTGATAGGGATTGCCGCCTAGTTCTATTGCTTTTACGTGTTTTTCCAATCGGTTGACGATTTCGCCGTGCAGAGGGCCAAGCTTTTGGAGCAGGGCTTCCAATTCTGCTGTGCTGGGCGAGCGCGGAAGGCTCTCGATGAGGTCGCGAAAGCTGGAATGTGCGGCTTCCCAGTCGCCGTCGACCTGCTCGATGAGCGCCGTCTGGATCAGCTTTGTGATGTCGCGTCTGTAGAGGCTGATGCGTTCGCGTAGACCCTGGGTGTGGAGCCGCTCGGCGACGACTGCGGCAGCGAGATGTTCGATCTCCTCGGAACGATGGAGAAGAGGCGCCAGTGAGAAGCCGTAGGCCTCATTGACGTCCCCTGCCCTGCTTCTGCGGGCATAGCGCTTGCCATTGGGGCTGTCCCTGCGCACGAGGAGGCCGGCATCGATGAGCGCAGCGAGGTGACGTCGGATCGTTTGCTCGGCCATGCCATGGGCGCGCAGAGACAATTGCGCATTCGAAGGGAACACGACCAGACCGGCTTCATCCGAAAGCTCATTCTTCGGGTAGAAGCTCAAGAGCGCATTGAGAACGGCAAGCGCTCTATCCGTTATGCCGAGCAGGGGCTTGGCTTCGCAGAGCGCGCGATAGATTTTCCATTTGTCGGCGGACTTGGTGGGCTCGACATTGCAGGCTCTTTTCTGAGCTAACAACATGCCAAGCGTCATCGACCGCCGCCCGAAAGGCGTCGTTACGTATTCAGCTTCCATTTTTCCTTCACCTACGTTGAGGCAAAAGAAATCCGCTCATCAAAACGATGCCAAAGACTCTTGACTGTGATTCGGGGAAATGCGATTCTTGATTTGCTTAAGATCAGAGAAGGGCTTCCACGACGGCGTCGTTTGGGGGCCTTTTTCTTTTGCGGTTACGTTTCCTTTCCTTGCTGAAACTCATTGAAGAGAGCCTGTAGCCTCTCCTGTACGAATTGATCGAAACCGGGTGCGGCCTTGCTGTCGAAGACGAAGGTTGCCCGCGCCGGTGTTCTCTTAAGCGTGACAGGCACGCCGGCTATCTCTGATGGTGCCGCCGGTGGCTTGGCAGACACAGGCTTGCTGATAACCAGCGCCATTGCCTGCTGGAAGCGTTCATCGCTCGATAGCTTTCGGCAGTTGTCCGCGGACAACTCGGCGACGATCGGTTCAGATGCAACGCTTTCGAGACGTTCTCCGAGCTCCAGCCACCGTCGCCGGCCAATCTCGGGAGCTGGTCCGATCGCGCTGATAAGTGCCAAAGGCACCTGCCTGGTAACGATCAGCATCTTGGAAAGCGCGGCCTTGTCCACGCCCAGCGCGGCCATGATGATATCCCTGCCAAAACCGCGCTGCTCGAGCCGCAGCGCAAACAAAGCGCGCTCAACATAGGACAGGTTCGTGCGCGCACTGTTTTCCTGGCCCTGGCTCACGACAAGCTGATCGTCGGTGAGCTGCCGCACGACGGCGCGCACCTTGATGCCGAGCGCCTTTGTTGCGGCCAGCCGGCGATGCCCGTATGCGACCTGATAACGTCCCTTGGCTTCCAGATGCGGGCGCACGAGGATGGGAACCTGCTGGCCGTGTTCGCGGATCTGCTCCACAAGTTGGCCAAGTTCAACAGGATCTACCTCAAGGCGATCGGTGACGAACGATCCGTCGATAAGGTCAGGATCGATATCAATGATCGTTTGACCCTCCGCCAGCTGCCGTTCGAGGTCGCTGGCCCGCTCCATCTTTTCCGTGATGTTTCCGAGCGTCCTGGTGATGCCGCCCACCGGACCGCCGCTTCTCTGCTGCGGCAGGAAGCCGGCGATGGGGCGATTGTCTTTCGCTGCAACGGCATCGGCGCGCCCCGTATTCGGAGCTGAAATCTCAATCAGATTCTTGCGCGCCATCTATCTATTTCCTTCCCCATGTTGAACGGATGTGCGTCTCGATCTCGCCGTTCACGAGATTGAGGGAATCCAGAGCGCGGTCGTAGGTGCCCCTTGTGAACTGGGCTCGTTCGACTTCGTAAAGGGTTTGTTTCGTGACGCCGGCATCGGCGACAGCCGTCGATTTGACCATGGCGTTGTGGAGCATGCGATTGCCGAAGATCGCCTTCATGAAGCCGGTCATCTGGCTTTGCGGCCCGTCATTGGGCTCAAAGCGGGTGACGAGATAGCGCATCCAGTCGTAGCTGGTACGCCCGCCTGCCCTTTCGACGACGGTCATGAGTTCGCTTGTCATGGTCAGGAACTGAGACATGGACATCACGTCGAGCATCTGCGGATGAACGGTAATCAATATCGACGTCGCGGCGCAGAGCGCCGACATTGTCAGAAAACCGAGCTGCGGCGGGCAATCAATGACCACGACATCGTAGAAGCTTTCGATTTCGGTTAGAGCCTCGCCGATGCGCGCGAAGAACATCGTCTCGGCTCTGCCAGCCGCCATTGCTCGCGGTGTTTCGTGCTCGAACTCCATGAGTTCGAGATTGCCGGGGATCAGGTGCAGGTTCGGCGTATAGGTCGACCGAACGATGTCGGCAATCGGCCGGGGCTCCTCGTAGCGAATGGCGCCATAAAGCGTCTCGCCTTCGCCGACATCGAGCTCAGGCTGATGTCCGAACAACGCTGAGAGCGAAGCCTGCGGGTCGAGATCGATGGCCAGCACTCGATAGCCTCTCAGCGCCAGATATTGCGCGAGATGGGCGGCTGTCGTCGTCTTGCCGGAACCGCCCTTGAAATTCATCACCGAGATGATCTGGAGTTTTTCCGCTCCCCGGCGCCAGGGCACATATTTCGGGGTGCCGTTCCGTTCATCGAGAACTTTACGGATTCGATCCATATCCTCGGCGGTATAAAGCCGGCGTCCATTTGCAAGCGGATCCGGTCCATGGCCATCGGCAGCGATCTGGCGAAGATAGCCTTCTCCAATGCCGATAAAGGCGGCAGCTTCAGCCGGCGAAAATGTCCGCATCGTCTTTTGCGACTGAGGCGGAAAGAGTTTTGCCTGGTGTTGCTGGAGCTGGTAAGACAGCTCCAGCGCGTCTGTTGCCAGAAGCGTCGGAAGATGCTCTTGGTCGTCTTGGAGTACGAGACTCGGCTGCAT
>NZ_JBPWPY010000001.1:3635000-3914882 GCF_051811145.1 Rhizobium sp. 11_C7_N12_5 | reverse complement strand
AAAGTGCCGCCTTCCACAGTCTCGTTATAGGACGAAACGACATCGAGCCGCCGTCCTTAGGTCTTCGCCATGACATGACGGTCGCGCTCGTTTTTCAAGCTGCGCCGCATGCCGGTTCATCAGCCGAGCCCAGCCAAGAGGCTTTACAAAAAAACCGCGGCGAAAACTGCTCTTTAAAGCGGCCTTCGTCTTGGCGTTCGTAACCGGAGCATCGGTCGGTCCTCGTATTCCGACCAGTGCCCCAGCGGCTGTCAATTTTTCTCCCCTCCCCACAGCCACGCTTATGACTTAGGCTGCAAAGGACAGACAAGCTTCCTCGTTCCGCCAGCGTTGCCGCTTACGGTCTTAACTCGTCAACTGTTTGAAAAAACGGGGCTGAACTGCTCCGTCACAAGGGACAAAAATCATCCACTCCGCCTTTAGTGGCAGTGTTCGCCGAAGCCGTTTCAGATGATGTCCGCGCCCCTTGTTGAAATGCATTTAGGCAGGATCGAACGCAGATATCAACGATGAATTTTACACAAAATTAAGAGGCAGCCATTGACTCGTGAAGCCGTTTTTGACTGTCACATGGCCTTCAAAAAAGAATCGCTGTTGAATCAAGGAGATTCCCGTTCAGCGCGATTCTCACAGGTTTCAAAACAAAAAAATAAAAAAATCCCTTGACTCACTTGTGAGCCGGCAACGCGTCACGCAGATCACCCAGCGCTGAGATATCCTGCCGCAAGCCTTTGTTTTCAAATGTGTATTTCTGTCACGTCACTGACATGATCAGCCGGCTACATTTTAGCATTATGGCGTTTTTTTGGCCGAATCCAAAAAGCCCGGCACAAGGCCGGGCTCAAGTCTAACGATTAAATCGTTAAGGAAAAATTACGCTGTCGGGGCCGAGAGAGCCTTCACACGCTTGGCAAGACGCGAAACCTTGCGGGAAGCGGTGTTGGCGTGAAGCACGCCCTTGGTCGCTGCGCGAGCCAGTTCAGGCTGGGCGGCGATGAAAGCTGCCTTGGCGAGATCTGCATCACCCGATGCGATGGCTTCTTCGACCTGACGGACGAAAGTGCGAACGCGCGAGCGACGAGCCTTGTTGACATCGGTGCGGCGGGCGATCTTGCGGGTCGCTTTTTTCGCCGAGCTGGTATTGGCCATGTATGCCTCTCTTAGAATTCAAACACAGCTCCGTCACTGCAGCGCGGGCCCTGCGGCCACTTCATCCAGCAATGCGGGAGCAATTGCGGAAAACCAGAGCGGCTTTCCAAACTGTGGCGGGCATATAACTGGAATGAGCCGCGCCGTCAACGCGGATTCTCGTCAAAGGCTCGTAATTCCGAATTCCGCCCCTCACCGGTTCTTGAAGGCCGGCTTACGCTTTTCGACAAAGGCGGTCATCCCCTCCTTCTGATCCTCCGTGGCGAACAGGCTATGGAAAAGGCGGCGCTCGAAGCGCAAGCCCTCTTCCAGCGTGGTTTCCAAGGCGCGGTTCACCGCCTCCTTGGCCATCAGCACCGAGGGACGAGAGAGCGAGGCGATCTTGGCGGCGGCGGCCAGTGCCTCGTCCAGCAGCTTGTCGGCCGCCACGACGCGAGACACCAGGCCCGAGCGTTCAGCCTCTGCTGCGTCCATCATCCGGCCGGTCAGCACCAGATCCATCGCCTTCGCCTTGCCGACGGCGCGTGTCAGGCGCTGCGAGCCGCCCATGCCGGGGATGATGCCGAGCGTGATTTCCGGCTGACCGAACTTCGCCGTCTCGGCGGCAATGATGAAATCGCACATCATGGCCAGCTCGCAGCCGCCACCGAGTGCGAAACCGCTGACGGCGGCAATCACGGGCTTACGCGCCCTGGCGATCTCGTCCCAGCCGCTCATCAAGTCGCCCTTGTAGACGTCAACGAAATCGAGCGGCTGCATTTCCTTGATATCGGCGCCGGCTGCGAAGGCCTTTTCCGAGCCGGTGAGCACGATCGCGCCGATCGCATCATCAAGATGGAAGGCGGCATAGGCCTGCTTCAGCTCGGCAAGCACCGTGGAATTCAGCGCGTTCAGCGCCTGCGGCCGATTGAGCCGGATGAGGCCGACAGCCCCATGAGTTTCGACGATCAGGGTTTCGTAAGCCACTTGTCTCTCCCTTCAATCAGCTTTGGCAGGCGGCGCAATAGAAAGAAGAGCGCCCTGCCTGGACGATGCGGCTGACCGTACCGCCGCAACCCGGCGTGCCGCAAGGCTGGGCTTCGCGGTCATAGACGGAAAAGGAATGCTGGAAATAGCCAAGCGACCCATCCGTCTGGATATGATCACGCAACGACGAGCCGCCTGCCGCGATCGCGTCGGCGATGACAGCGCGGATCGCGGCCACCAGCCTCAACAGCTCCTCCTTCGGGCCGCCGGTGTCGGTGACCAGCGTGCCGGCGGCGCGCAGGGGCGACAGATGAGAGCGCCACAGCGCCTCGCAGACATATATATTGCCGAGGCCGGCGATATTCTTCTGATCCAGCAGCGCGCTCTTCAGCGGCTGCGCCTTGCCGGCGAAGCGTTCGGCCAGATAGTCGGCGCCCAGTTCGTTGCCGGTGGGTTCCGGGCCAAGATCGCGGAAGAAGGGGTGGCTGGCGATATCGGCTCGCCTGACGACATCCATGAAGCCGAAGCGACGCGGATCGTTGTAGATCACGCGCGCGTCACCGCCTGCACCCGCCAGATGGAAGACGACATGATCGTGCTTCTCGTCCTTGGAACGCGGATGGTGGAATGCTCCGGGCGTCTCCGCCGACGGGCCGGCCTCGATCCGGAACGAACCGGACATGCCGAGATGCGCGACGATCGTCATGCCGTCATCGAGGTCGATCAGCAGATATTTGGCGCGGCGCGACAGCGACGTGATGCCGCGCCCCGAGACCGCTTGCGAGAAGCCGGCCGGGAACGGAAAGCGCAGATCGCCGCGGCGCAGTTCCAGCTCTTTCAACAGGGCGCCCTCCATGGAAGGCGCCAGCCCTCGTCTGACGGTCTCGACCTCTGGTAATTCCGGCATGGCTATCCATCTTTATGTTTCAACCGCTTATGATCTGGGCTATAGCCCAAGGGCATTGCGGCTGGTGATCTGGCTGATGAGATAGCGTGGCAAACGCGATTTCGCTATGGTCCGCCGCTGAATACTGCGTAATTCCTTAGATCGGAATCGATTTAAGGATAAAATTATGCAGCAAATTTAAAGGGCTACAGCGACCTTTGCGCGTCACATATGACACGCGGCGCTATAGTGTAACGGAGTTGAGCCGATGGCAGACAGCCGCACCTCCGCCGATGGCGGCATGGAAACATCCTATGGCTTTCGCGAAGTGGCCGATGGCGAAAAGCAGGGCCTCGTCAACGAGGTGTTCCACAAGGTTGCCAAGCGCTACGATGTCATGAACGACGTCATGTCCATGGGCCTGCACCGGGCCTGGAAGGACGCCATGATCGCAGCGCTCAACCCGCGCAAGGATGCGACCTACAAGGTCCTCGACGTTGCCGGCGGCACGGGCGACATCGCCTTCCGCATCGTCGAAGCCTCGAACCGGCTGGCGCATGCGACGGTGCTCGACATCAACGGCTCGATGCTCGGCGTCGGCGCGGAACGCGCGGAAAAGAAGAAGCTCTCCGACAATCTCACCTTCGTCGAAGCGAATGCCGAGGAACTGCCCTTCGAGCCCAACTCGTTCGACGCCTATACGATCGCCTTCGGCATCCGCAACGTCCCTCATATCGACGTGGCGCTGAAGGAAGCCTATCGCGTGCTGAAGCGCGGCGGCCGGCTGCTGGTGCTCGAATTCTCCGAGGTCGACCTGCCGCTGCTCGACCGCGTCTATGACGCCTGGTCCTTCAACGCCATTCCGCGCTTCGGCAAGGCGATCACCGGCGAGGCCGAGCCCTATCAGTATCTGGTGGAATCGATCCGCAAATTCCCGAACCAGCAGGATTTTGCGACGATGATCGGCGAGGCCGGCTTCTCGCGCGTGAGCTTCACCAACTATACCGGCGGCATCGCCGCCCTGCACTCCGGCTGGAAGCTCTAAAGCATGATGTCGAGCCATGTGACGCGGTCGACGGCCTCCATTTCCCGAGACCTTGAGACGCTATGAGTGCTTTCAACGCATATTTCGGCCTTCTCAGGGTCGGCTGGGTGCTGGTGCGCGAGGGCGTGGTCATTGCGCTTCCCTCGGAAGGCCTGCCGCCTTCCGTCAGCCTCGCCAAATCCTTCGTCGGTATCTTTGCCCGCAAGAGTGCCAAGAACCAGGCCCGCAGCGACCGGCTTTCCAAAGCTGTCGAACGGCTCGGGCCGTCCTATGTGAAGATCGGCCAGTTCCTGGCGACGCGGCCCGACGTCGTTGGCGT
The DNA here is from genome assembly GCF_051811145.1 of Rhizobium sp. 11_C7_N12_5. Taxonomy (NCBI): domain Bacteria; kingdom Pseudomonadati; phylum Pseudomonadota; class Alphaproteobacteria; order Hyphomicrobiales; family Rhizobiaceae; genus Rhizobium; species Rhizobium sp. 11_C7_N12_5. The sequence continues at coordinate 3,910,517 of NZ_JBPWPY010000001.1, read as the reverse complement.
CGACATGGCCAACGACCTGTCGCAGCTGCAGGACCGCATGGCCTTCTTTCCCCATGCCGCCGCGAAATCATCGATCGAAGGCTCACTCGGCCGCAAACTCGACGAGCTTTATGTCAGTTTTGGCGAACCAATCGCGGCCGCCTCCATCGCCCAGGTGCATCCGGCCGAGGTAGAGACGCCGGGGGGGACCAAGCGCGTTGCCGTCAAGGTGATCCGTCCCGGCGTTCGCCAGCGTTTCGTAAACGATATCAAGGCGATGTATCTCGTCGCCAACCTGCAGGAGCGCTTCCTTCCCTCCAGTCGGCGCCTCAGGCCCGTCGAGGTGACGCGGACGCTCGAGCAGACCACCAAGGTCGAGATGGATCTGCGCCTGGAGGCGGCGGCCCTTTCCGAAATCGCTGAAAATACCGAGAAAGACCCGGGCTTCCGCGTCCCCAAGGTCGATTGGGAGCGCACCGGCCGCGACGTCATCACCATGGAGTGGATCGACGGCGTCAAGATGTCAGATGTCGAGGGGCTGAAAGCCGCCGGGCACGATCTCAACACGCTCGCCGATACGCTGATCCAATCCTTCCTTCGCCATACGCTGCGCGACGGCTTCTTCCACGCCGACATGCATCCCGGCAATCTCTTCGTCGATGCCGCCGGCACGATCGTCGCCGTCGACATGGGCATTGTCGGCCGCCTCGGCAACAAGGAACGCCGTTTCCTCGCCGAGATCCTCTATGGCTTCATCACCCGCGATTACGTCCGCGTCGCCGAGGTGCATTTCGAGGCAGGCTATGTGCCCGCTCATCACAATACGGAGAGTTTCGCACAGGCGATCCGCGCCATCGGCGAGCCGATCCATGGTCAGCCGGCCGAGACGATCTCCATGGGCAAGCTGCTGACACTGCTCTTCGAAGTAACCCAACTCTTCGACATGGAGACACGGCCGGAGCTGGTTATGCTGCAGAAGACCATGGTCGTGGTCGAGGGCGTGTCACGCATGCTCAATCCGCGCTTCAACATGTGGAAGGCTTCGGAACCCGTCGTCGGAGACTGGATCCGCACCAATCTCGGCCCGAAGCGCATCGTAACCGACCTCAAGGACGGTTTGAAGGCGGCCTTGAAACTCGCCGAGGCAGCGCCCGAAATTGCCGCCAAGACGGAGAAATTCCATCACGAATTGCTGCGCATGAGCGAGAACGGTCTTCGCTTCGACCCGCAGACCACAGAGGCGATCGGCAAGGCGGAGGCCAAGCACAGCCGCTCCGGCCGCCTCGCGCTATGGGTGATCGCGCTGACGCTCCTCTATATCGCCTGGCAACTGAGCTGACCTTCAGCGCTCCCTGGCGCTCGCGCATCTGCGAAGATTGCCGCCATTGATGCGAGAGGTAATCACTTCCTCCTGCACGCGCTTTGCTTGGCGATGACAACATACCCGTGCAAACACCGAGTTGCATCGCAGCCGGACTCGCCTCAAAATTCAAAGCGCCGCCGAATGAGGTGTTCGTCATTTGGGATATCCCATTTGCGATAAGGCTCGCATAGCCTTGCGAAAAAGGAGAACAAGGACAATGGAGCGTCAGAGAGCCGGCATCGAACTCACCGGGCAACCCTTGGGGTTCAGCGATCTGGTGCGGATCGGCGCTGGCACCGCCATGCCTTCGGCATCGGAAAGCGGCATGGCGCGGGTGCGCCTGGCGCGCGGCGTTCTCGAAAGCACGATCCAGTCCGGCATGCCGGTCTACGGCTCCACGACCGGCGTCGGGGCCATGAAGGATGTCGAATGGTCGCCGGAAGATCTCGATGCCTTCAATCTAGGCCTGGTGCGCGCCCATCATTTCGGCACCGGCGCACCCTTTTCCATGTCGGTCGTGCGCAATGCCATGGCGATCCGCGTCAACACGGCGCTAACAGGTCAAGTCGGCTGCTCGCCGGGGCTGATCGACGCCTATCTTCAGCTTCTGCATACGGATGTCATTCCCGTGGTTCGCCGTACCGGCTCGATCGGTTGCGCCGATATCGGCCTGATGGGCCAGATCGGCGCGGTACTGACCGGGGTCGGCGAGGCGGTCTATCGCGGCCGGCGCATGCAGGCGGCCGATGCCTTTACCGCTGCCGGTATCAATCCGGTGAAGATGCTGCCGCGTGACAGCCTCGCCTCGCTCAGCGTCAATGCCGTGAGCTTCGCGGCGGCGGCGGAGACCACCCGCAATGCCGCCTCCTCGATCCGCGTGCTGCTGGCGACCAGCATGATGGCAGCCGGCGCGCTCGGGGCCTCGCGTGATCCCTGGTATGCGGTGCGTCATGTCGGCACGGCGCGCGAAGCGCTGATCGGCGCATGGCTCTGCAACGCTTCGGACGAATGGCCGTGGCCCGTCGCAACGCATGTGCAGGATCCTTTGAGCCTGCGCATGATCGCCCAAGTCTACGGCGCTGTCATCGAGAACCTGCTGACCGCGGGCCACAAGATCCTGGCCGCCACCGGCCGTTCCGACGACAATCCCGTCATCGTCGACGGGCGCGTCATGACGTCGGGAGGCTCGCTGCCGCTCGACGTCACCATCCTTCTCGAGGCCGCCGTCATCTGCATGGCGCACGCCGCTCGCAATGCCTTCAACCACTGCGTCCTGCTCGGCAACGGCCAGCGGCGCGGCCTGCCGGTCAATCTCGTGCCGGAAGGCAGGATCGCGACCGGCTTCGGCCCGATCATCAAGCTCGCAGGCGAGATCTTTTCGCGCGTCCTGTCCATGTCCAACCCGGTCTCGGCGCAATCGCTGGTGGTCGCGGCCGGCATGGAGGACGAGGCGGCCTTCCTGCCGCTCGTCATCGAACGTTTCGAGCGGCAGACGCGGGCACTGAAGCGCCTTGCTGCATTGGAAGCACTGCTTTCGGCCCAGGCGATGGATATTCTCGGCGACAAGCCGGAAGGCGTCGCGCGCATGCTCTACGAGGTGGTGCGCAAGCATGCGGATTTCTATGTGGTCGACCGGCCGCTTTCGGCAGAAGTCGAGGCGATCGAAGAGGAACTTGCGTCCGAGGCCTTCGTTTCAGAAATGATCGCCCACAAGCCGATCCTTGCCTATGATGATTTCTTCGCGCTCGGCTCGCTGGAGCGGCTCGAGGAACGGCTTTATCGCGACACCGTCGTTATCTGAACCAACCGATAAGCGGAGAGAACGCACATGGCGGATTTCGATCTTGTTCTGCAGGGCACCGTGGTTTTGCCCGAGCGCATCGTGGAAGCGGGTTATGTCGCAGTCCGCGACGGCAGGATCGCCGAGATCGGCATCGGCGTGCCGCCGGCGGCGCGTGAGCGGCATCTGCTCGGCAAGGCGCTGATCCTGCCCGGCGCGATCGACGCACAGGTGCATTCGCTCTCGCAGAAGGATCAGGAGGATTTCATCTGGTCAACCCGCTCGGCAGCGGCCGGCGGCGTGACCACCATCGTCGACATGCCCTATGACGAAGGCAATCTGGTCTGCTCCGCCGCAGCGGTGAAAAAGAAGATCGATCATGCCTCGCCGCAGGCCCGCGTCGATTTCGCCCTCTATGGCACGATCGACCCGGAAGAAGGCCCGGCGCGCATCGCCGAAATGGTCGAGGCCGGCGTCGCGGCCTTCAAGTTCTCCACCTTCGGCACGGACCCCAAGCGTTTCCCGCGCATCCCGCCTGCCCTGCTCGACGCCTGCTTTGCGGCGATCGCGCCGACCGGGCTGACCGCGGGCGTGCACAATGAGGATGACGAAGCCGTTCGGACCTACATGGAGCAGGTGAAAGCCAGCGGCGTGACAGACTATCGCGCCCATGGGCTCTCGCGGCCGCCGATCACCGAGCTGCTTGCCATGCACACGATCTTCGAGACGGGCGCCGACACCGGCTGCCCGGCCCATGTCGTGCACTGCTCGCTCGGCCGCGGCTACGACATCGCGCGTGCCTATCGCCGCGACGGCTTCGAGGCGACGGTTGAATGCTGCATCCACTATCTGACGCTCGACGAGGAAAACGATGTTCGACGCCTCGGCGGTAAGGCGAAAATAAATCCGCCGATCCGCCCGCGCGCCGAAGTGGAAACCTTGTGGCGCAAGGTGGCGGAAGGCAATGTCTGGCTGGTTTCGACCGACCACGTCAGCTGGTCGGAAAACCGCAAGAACAATCCGGATATGCTGGCGAATGCTTCCGGCGTGCCGGGACTGGAGGTCATGGTGCCGCTCTTCGTAAAGGGTGCTCTGGAGCGCGGCGTGCCACTGACCTGGGCGGCGAAGCTCATGGCGGAAAATCCGGCCAGGCACTTCCGCCTCGACCATATCAAGGGCGCACTGACACCGGGCAAGGATGCCGATATCGTCGTGCTGGAACCGCGCGAGATGATCTATGACGCAGCGGCAAGCGGCAACAACGTCGTCGGCTGGAGCCCCTATCATGGCATCCGCCTGCCCTGGACGGTATCCGCCGCTTACCTTAGAGGCAGAAAGATTACCGAGGGACAGAAGGTGTTGGCCGAACCCGGCTCCGGCAGCTTCGTGCGTCCCTTGCCTCGCCAAATCTTTGCCGGAGAAGCCGCCCGATGAACCAACTGAAGCGCCACAACCTGCCCGTCAACGCCGACCGCATCGCCGAGGACATCGACGCGCTGGCCGGCATTACCGAGCCCGGGCACCCCTGGACACGCCGGGCCTTCTCACCGCTCTTTCTGGAAGGCCGCGCTTACATCGAGGCGCGCATGAAGGCAGCCGGGCTGGAGACGCGCATCGACGCCGGCGGCAACCTGATCGGCAGGCGCGCCGGCGCAAAACCCGGCCTCGGTACGATCCTTGTGGGATCGCATTCCGACACCGTTCCCGATGGCGGCCGGTTCGACGGCATTGCCGGCACGATCGCGGCGCTGGAAGTCGCCCGCTCCCTGAAGGGTCGCGATATCCAGCTGGACCACGATCTGGAGATCGTCGATTTCCTGGCGGAGGAAGTCAGCATCTTCGGCGTCTCCTGCATCGGCAGCCGCGGCATGACCGGGCAGATACCGGAGGCATGGCTCACCCGCACCAGCGGCGAGCGCACCCTTGCGCAGGGCATTGCGGAAGTCGGCGGCGATCCCGCCGTGCTGCTCGCGCAGAAACGTCCCGATCTCGCCGGCTTCCTCGAACTGCACATCGAGCAGGGCCCCGTGCTGGAAGCCGAGAACAAGGATATCGGCATCGTCACCGCGATTGCCGGCATCACCCGCATCGAAATCACCGTCGAAGGCCGCGCCGACCATGCCGGCACGACGCCGATGGATCGCCGTGCCGATGCGCTTGTCGCAGCTTCCCAGCTTGTGCTCGATATCAGGGAGCGGGCGGCCGAGCAGGCGAAGACGCCAGGCCATTTTGCGGCCACGGTCGGCGAATTCCGCATCGAGCCGAATGCCGCCAATGTCGTGCCGTCTAAGGTGGTGCTGCTGATCGACGGCCGTGCCGAAATTCGCGGCGACATGGAACAGTTCCTGACCTGGATCGATGGCGCGGTGCAAAAGATAGCGACGGCTTACGGTGTGACGATCAAGCCACCTGTCCGCGTCTCAGACAATTTTCCGACGCCGGGCGATCCGAACCTGCTCGAAACGCTCGAGCGCGCTTGTGAAACCGTCGGCGCCAAGCATCGCCGCATGGCCTCGGGCGCCGGTCACGATACCGCCTGGATCGCCAAGGTCGCGCCTGCCGCCATGATCTTCGTGCCCTGCAAGGAAGGCCGCAGCCACTGCGCCGAGGAATGGGCCGAGAATGACGATATCGCCATGGGCGCCGCCGTGCTCTTCGAAGCCGTGCGCGACATGGATAAAAGCCTCAAACAGAACCGGGAGTAGCCAATGGGACGCGTACTCGTTGCCAAGGATGTGGAAGCGGCCGTCAAGGGTGGTTCCGTTTATGCCGCCGGTGGCGGCGGCTGGGCCGATCACGGCCGCATGCTCGGCTATGCCGCAGTCAATGTCGGCAAGCCGGAGCTGGTGTCGATCGACGAGCTTAACGACAATGACTGGATCGCGACGGCAGCCGCCATCGGCGCGCCGGCCTCCACGACCCCCTGGGAAATGCAGGGCATAGACTACGTCAAGGCAGCGCAGCTACTCCAGGACGAACTCGGCGAAAAGCTCTCCGGCCTGATCATCGGCCAGAACGGTAAGTCGTCGACGCTGAACGGCTGGCTGCCGTCGGCCATCCTGGGCACCAAGGTGGTGGATGCGGTCGGCGATATCCGCGCCCATCCCACAGGCGACATGGGGTCGATCGGCATGGCAGGTTCGCCCGAGCAGATGATCCAGACCGCTGTCGGCGGCAATCGCGCCGAGAACCGCTATATCGAACTCGTGGTGAAGGGTGCGACGGCGAAGATCTCGCCGATCCTGCGCGCGGCTTCCGACCAATCCGGCGGCTTCATCGCCTCCTGCCGCAACCCGCTGCGCGCCTCCTATGTCCGCACGCATGCGGCGCTGGGCGGCATCTCCATGGCGCTCTCGCTTGGCGAGGCTATCATCGAGGCGGAAAAGAAGGGCGGCAGCGCCGTCATCGACGCCATCTGCAAGACGACCGGTGGCCATATCCTTGCCGAGGGCACGATCACCAGGAAGGATGTTGTCTATACGAAGGAAGCCTTCGATATCGGCACCATCGCGGTCGGCTCCGGCGAGAAGGCCGTGGTCATGCATGTGATGAACGAATACATGGCCGTCGAAGATACCAATGGTAAGCGCCTCGCGACATTCCCCTCCGTCATCACCACGCTCTCGCCGGAAGGCGAGCCCTTGAGCGTCGGCCAATTGCATGAGGGGATGAACGTCTTCATCCTGCATGTGCCGATGGACATCATTCCGCTTTCCGCCAGCGTGCTCGACCCCACCGTCTACCCTTCCGTCGAAAAGGCGATGGGGATCGAGATCGCGAAATACGCCTTGGCGGGCAAGAAGAGCTGAGGAGCGCGGAGGCTTAAATGGCCCGTGACGCCGGTCTCGAAGAATTGCTGAGAGAAGAGCTCGGGCAGCGGCCCGGGCTTAGCGAGAAAGCGATGTTCGGCGGCTGGGCCTTTCTGCTCAACGGCCACCTCCTTTGCGGCGCGCGCGAAGACGGTCTGCTGATACGCCTCGGCAAGGGCAACGACGCCTGGGCGCTGGAGCTGCACGACATCAAGCCCATGCTGTCAGGTGGCCGTGAAATACAGGGCTGGGTGCGCGCCGGGCCGGAAGCCTATGGCAACGACATGCTGCGCAAGCGGCTGCTTCTTGCCGCGCTGGACTTCGTCGAAGGCCTGCCGCCGAAATGAATGACTATCGGCGCCGCCCTCTTCTCCCCAGCGGGGAGAAGATGCCCGTCAGGACAGATGAGGGGTGAGCGACGAAGGAGTGAACGTCTGAGGGAGAAGCAAAGACGGCATATGCCGCACTACCCCCTCATCCGACCCTTCGGGCCACCTTCTCCCTAGCGGGGAGAAGGAGAACCACCAAACCAGAGGTAAGAGCAACCATGCCGAAAGCCAATCCACGTCATCCGAAATTCCCTATACCGGGCGGTCCGGAGCTGCGCGCCAAGGGCTGGCGGCAGGAAGCGTTGCTGCGCCTGCTCGAAAACGTGCTCTCTGTCGGCGAAGATCCGGACAACCTCGTCGTCTATGCCGCGCTCGGCAAGGCGGCGCGCAACTGGGCGGCGCACAAGGGCATCGTCAAGGCCCTGACCGAGATGGATGAGAATCAGACGCTGCTCATTCAATCCGGTAAGCCGATCGGGCTGGTGCGCACGCATGACAAGGCGCCGCTGGTCATCATGGCGAATTGCAACATCGTCGGGCAGTGGGCGAAGGCGGAAGTCTTCTATGAACTGCAGCGCAAAGGCCTGATCTGCTGGGGCGGTCTGACGGCCGGCGCCTGGCAATATATCGGCAGCCAGGGCGTCATCCAGGGCACCTACGAAATCTTCATGCGCATCGCCGAGCGCCGCTTCGGCGGCGATCTTTTCGGCCGCTTCGTTTTGACTGCCGGGCTTGGCGGCATGGGTGGCGCGCAGCCGCTGGCGGGCCGCATGGCGGGTGCTGCCATCCTCTGTGTCGATATCGACGCAGAGCGGGCGAAGAAGCGCCAGGAGATCGGCTATCTGCAGGAGATCGCGCCGGACCTCGATTCCGCGCTGGCGATGATCGATGCTGCGGTCAAGGAGAAGCGGGCGCTCTCGGTCGGCCTCGTCGGCAACGCCGCGGAGATCTATCCCGAGATCGCAAGGCGCGGCATCGTGCCCGATATCGTCACCGACCAGACATCGGCCCATGACCTCGTCTATGGCTATGTGCCGAAGGGCATGAGCCTGCAACAGGTCAAAGACCTGCGCGACGACGGCCAGGGCCAGCTCATGGCGGCAAGCCGCGCCTCGATCGTCGAGCATGTGAAGGCCATGCTCGATTTCCAGAGACAAGGCTCGGAAGTCTTCGACAACGGCAACCTGATCCGCACCCAGGCGAAGGAAGGCGGCGTGGCGAATGCCTTCGATATCCCGATCTTCACCGAAGCCTATCTGCGTCCGCTCTTCTGCCGCGCCATCGGCCCCTTCCGCTGGATGGCGCTTTCGGGCGAGGAAAGCGATATCGCCCGCATCGACGACCTGCTGCTGGAAATGTTCCCGGACAACAAGATCGTCACCAACTGGATCCGCCTTGCCCGCGAGCACGTGCCCTTCGAGGGGTTGCCGGCGCGTATTGCATGGCTCGGCCATGGCGAACGCACGGCACTTGCCCGGCGCGTCAACGAGCTTGTGGCAAGCGGCGAGCTGAAAGGCCCGATCGCCTTTTCGCGCGACCATCTCGACGCCGGCGCGATGGCACATCCGAACATCATGACTGAAGGCATGAAGGACGGCTCCGACGCTATCGCCGACTGGCCGTTGATCGACGCCATGATGCTCTGCTCGTCCATGGCCGATCTCGTGGTCGTCCATTCCGGCGGCGGCGGCTATGCCGGCTACATGACGAGCTGCGGCGTTACCGTGGTTGCCGATGGCACGCCGGCCGCCGACGAGCGGCTCGACCACGCGCTCACCAACGACACGGCGCTCGGCGTCATGCGCTATGCCGACGCGGGCTATGAGGAGGCCCTGGACGAAGTGGCGAAAAAGGATGTGCCCTATATCCGTCTTGGATGAGCACATCTGTTCTTCGGAACAGTGACCGACTATGGTCCCGGGCAATTCGAAATGACCTGTTTTACACGCAACTCCGGGCGGAAGACCGCCACACACTTTTCCTGGAATTGCTTTGGAGAGTTGCCCGTGATCCCCTGGACCCTGCTCGACACTGCGAAAATCCCCGGCGGCGGCGAGCTGCGGCTGAAGCAGCGCGGCCAGGAATTTTCCATCATGCTCGGCACCAACGAGCTGATGAACAGCCGCCTCAGCGGCTCGGAACGCGCGCTTGCCACGCTCTCCTGCGAAAAGATCAAGGCCCGGAAAGCGCCGCATGTGCTGATCGGCGGCCTCGGCATGGGGTTTACCTTGCGTGCGGCCCTCGGCGAGTTGGGTGCGGACGCCAAGGTGACGGTCGCGGAACTGGTTCCGGCCGTCGTTGCCTGGGCGCGCGGACCGATGGCCACCGTGTTCGACGGCTGCCTCGACGATCCGCGCGTTGCCATTCACGAAGGCGATGTGCGCCCGCTCATCGGTACCGCAAAGGCGGTCTATGACGCCATCCTCCTCGATGTCGACAATGGTCCTGACGGCATCACGCAGGAGGCCAATGACGGCCTCTACGATTATCGGGGCCTCAAGGCCGCCCATAATGCGCTGCGCCCGAGCGGCATTCTCGCCGTTTGGTCTTCCGGACCCGACGAACGCTTCACACGGCGCCTGCGCGATAGCGGCTTTGCCGCTGAGGTGGTCAACACCCGCGCCAATGGCAAGAGCGGCGCGCGTCACGTTATTTGGCTGGCGACGAAAGCCTAGAGCATTTCCAGGAAAAGTGCGTAGCGGTTTTCCGTCTGGAATGCGTAAAGAAACAAAAGGATAGAGCATTTTCGCGATTCGAAGAAAAGCGAAAACGCTCTAGCTCCGCACCCACTAAAGATAGCGCGTTTCCTCCGGCGCCTTGTCAAAACGATCGTCGCGGCCATCGAAATAGCCGACGGGAAGGGAGGCGAGCTCCTCGTCGGTGGCGTCATCCAGGCAGCTGATACTGACCGCATAGAACTTGCCGCCAAGCGCAGGGTTTTCGCCCCAGTTGAAAGAACTGACGCCGCAATTCTTGCAGAAAAGATGATGCAGGATGCGCGGGCCGAACTGATATTCACCGATGCTGTCTTCGCCCGAAACCAAGCGGAAATCGGCGGGTATTGCCACAGCCAGCCAATTGCGCTTCTTCTTGCAGATCGAGCAATTGCACTTGAAGGTGCCGCCCTGCAGGTCGAGATCGGCATCGTAGCTGACGGCGCCGCAATGGCAGCTTCCGTGATAGGTCTTCTTCATCACACTCATCCTTCCCTTGAGGTGGCTTCCGCATAGGCGACGTATTTGTCGAGGGCTTGCTCCCAGCCGCCGGTCTGCAGCTTCAGTTCGGTATCGTCAGGCAGCTCGACCTTGCGGAAGACGAGGCGCGTCTTGTCGCCGAGCTCGTGCAATTCCACCGTGACCTTCATCTGGTGCCCGGGTTTGCCGTGCTGGTCCTCCCAGGCGAAGGTAAAGACGAGACGCTCGGGCGGGACGATCTCGAGATAGCGGCCATGGCTCCAATATTCCTTGCCCTCCGCCGTGAAAATGCAATGCCGCCAGGCTCCCCCTTCCCGCAGATCGACCGAGACGGCTGAGGCCGTCGTGGTCTGCGGACCCCACCAGCGCATCAGATGCTCGGGCTCCGTCCAGAGGCGAAACAGCAAGGTACGCGGCGCGGCAATTTCGCGGGTCAGCACGATCTCGCGCAGCGGGCGCGGGCTCCGGATCTCATTTGTTGCGGTCATCAGCTCCTCCCCGTTGCAAGGCTGCGGCATAGGCTTCCAGGCGATCGAGATTTTCGTTCCAGAATTGGCGATAGCTTTCCAGCCAGTCATCCACCTGCATGAGCGGTTTGGTTTCCAGCCGACATGGACGCCACTGCGCCTCCCTGCCCTTCGAGATCAGGCCGGCTTTCTCCAGCACTTTCAGATGTTTGGAAACGGCAACCAGCGACATGTCGAACGGTTCGGCCAGCTCGGAAACGGAGGCCTCGCCGGTCGTGAGCCGCGCCAGAATGGCCCGGCGGGTCGGATCGGCAAGGGCGGATAGTGTCATGCTCAACGCGTCCATGCAGGTCATAAACCATAAAGTTAATTAACTTATTAGTTTAATATATCCCCGGCCGAGACATGTCAAGTAACCCAAAGCTGGGCTGACTTGCCATGCAAACGAAACGCGAGCTCGACAGCGCGCGTCATCTCAGGAAAGGGGATTGGAAACTTCTATCAGATTGTGATCCGGATCGCGGAAATAGACCGAGAGAATCGGGCCGGTCGCACCGGTCCGGCGTACAGGGCCTTCCTCGATCGCGACGCCTTCGGCCTGCAGATGAACGATGACATCGTCGATCGGCGTGTCGCTGATGAAGCAGAGATCGGCCGAGCCCGGCGTCGGTCGATCGGCTTTCGGTTCGAATTCATGCCCCGCGCGATGCAGATTGATCTTTTGGTTGCCGAAGGCCAGCGCCTTGCGGCCTTCACCGAAAGTCTCCACGCCCATGCCGAGGACACGGGCGTAGAAATCGCAGCTTTGCTCGATGCTCGCGACTGTCAGCACGAGATGATCGAGATGGTCGATGCGGATCATTTTCAGTCTCCGGCCTTAGCGGCGAGCCAGCCTTGCGACCGCAAAGGCACTGACAAGGCAGATCGCCAGCATGATGAGGATGAAGGCAACCACGGCATTCCAGCCGTCTGCAAGCCAGAAATAACCGCCGAGCGAACCGGCAATGCTGGAGCCCAGATAATAGGCGAGCAGATAGAGCGAGGAGGCATGCCCCTTGGCGCCGCGGGCAAGCCGTCCCACAAGGGCGCTGGCTACGGAATGGGTCATAAAGAAACCGATCGTCACCAGAACGATGCCGAGGATGATCAGCGGCAGCGACGTGGCGAGCGTGACGGCCGCACCAAGTGCTGCGATCAGCACGCCGGCCGGCAGCACGACGAAGTGACCGATGCGATCGCCGAGGAGGCCCGCTGCCCAGGAGGCGACGATGCCGAAGAGATAGGCGGTAAAGATCAGGCCAAGTTCGGTCTGGCTGAGGTTATAGGGAGCGGCGACGAGGCGGAAGCCGGCATAGTTATAGACTGTGACGAAGGAACCCATGACGAGGAAGCCGATGGCAAAGAGCAGAGGCAGCGCCGGGTTGCCGAAATGGCCGCTCCAGGCCTTTACGTGGAAGGCAATATCGAAACCTTTGCGCGGCGTGAAATTGCGCGACGGCGGCAGCAGATAGAGAAAGCCGGTGGCGGCGATCAGCCCGAGAATGCCGACAGCGGCCAGTGCCGGCCGCCAGCTGAAGAATTCGGCGATCGTGCCCGTCACGACCCGACCGGCCATGCCGCCGAAGGCGTTGCCGGCGATATAGAGGCCCATGGCGCCGCCGAGGCCGCGCGGCTCGATTTCCTCGGCCAGATAAGTCATGGCAACTGCCGGCACGCCGCCCAGGAGGAAGCCTTCGAGGGCGCGGAAGACCAGCAGGACATGCCAGTTCGGTGAGACGGAGCAGACGAGCGTGCAAAGGGCAGCACCCAGCAGCGATATGAACATCAGGCTTCGGCGGCCGAGGCTTTCGGAAACGGCGGCCGCGCCGAAGATCGCAAAGGCGAGGAAGCCGGTCGAAAGCGACAGCGACAGCGAGCTGGCCGCCGGCGTAACGCCGAAATCCTGCGAGAAAATCGGCATCAGTGGCTGCACGCAATAGAGCAGCGAGAAGGTGGCGAAACCGGAGAGGAACAGCGCAATGGTCGCGCGCCGGAATGCGGGCGTACCGCGCGTGAGGTATTGACGGGGCTCAACCGTTGGCGCGCTCCTGACGAGCGTCAATTCCGGACGGGAGGGAACTTCGGAAGCGGTGATTTCTTGCTTTTCAGCAGCGCCGAACATGGGGGGATCCAACCTTTGTTGTCCAGAAATCTAGTCAATAGCGCTTCATTAGTCCAATATATGGAACAGGCGATTTCAATAGGTTTTGGAGATAGCGATGGAGTTGCGTCATATCCGCTATTTTCTGGCGCTCGCGGAAGAAGGGAACTTCACCCGCGCCGCCGCCAAGCTCGGCATCGGGCAGCCGCCGCTCAGCCAGCAGATCAAGGATCTGGAGAACGAGGTGGGGGCGCAGCTGTTTCACCGCGTGCCGCATGGTGCCGAGCTGACGGCGGCCGGCGAAGCCTTTCTGGCCGAGGCGAAAACCGCCGTCGATGCGGCGGAAAAGGCGAAGCTTGCAGCTCAGCGCGCAAATCGCGGCGAGATCGGCCGCCTGTCGCTCGGCTTTACCGCCTCCTCCGCCTTCAACACCATCGTCACGGCGACCATCCGCGAGTTTCGCGATCACTGGCCTGAGGTACGGCTGTCGCTCACCGAGATGAATACCAACGCGCTGATGGAGCGGCTGATACGCGGCGAGATCGACGCCGCCTTCATCCGGCCAGGTCTGGAAGATCCGCGCGATGTGCGGTTGAAGCGTTTTGCCGACGAGCCGATGCTGATTGCGCTGCCGGCCCATCATCCCCTTGCCGCTAGAGATCGCCTGCCGGTCGCAGCGCTTGCCGGCGAGCCTTTCATTCTATTCCCGCGCATGGTCGGCCTCAGCCTCTATGACGATATCGTCGCGGCCTGCCGCGAGGCCGGCTTCGAGCTGGTCGTGACGCAGGAGGCGCCGCAGATCCCGTCCGTCGTCAATCTCGTCGCCGCCAATCTCGGCGTTTCCATCGTTCCCGCCTCGATCGCGCAGATCAAGCTCGACGGCGTCGCCTATCGCCCCATTGACGGGCCGGCGCTCGCCGCGCGTCTCGGCCTTGCCAGCCTCAAGGCGCAGCGTTCGCCCGTCGTCGCCAACCTCATGAGCCTGATTGCCTGATTAGAGCAATTCCAGGAAAAGTGCGAAGCGGTTTTCCGTCTGGAATGCGTAAAGAAACAAAAAGATAGAGCGTTTTCGCGATTCGAAGAAAAGCGAAACCGCTCTATCCTTCCCGGTCCCAATAGGGCGGATCGCCGAACGCCTTTCTCAAGTGATCGGCGATGGCGCGCAGCTTTGCCGAGGGATTGCGCCCCTCGGGATGCGCCATGAAGATGAACTCCGCCTCCGGCCGACAACCCACATCGATTTCGACGAGCCGCCCCTCCTTTATCGCCGGACCCGCGATGAAGGTCGGCAACAGCGCGATCCCCAGCCCCGCAATTGCCGCATCATGCATGACGTCGCCATTGTTGACGCCGAATGCCAGCTTTCCCCTGATGATGACGGCGCCATCCGGCCCCTGGAAACGCCAATCGGCGACGCCACGATTGGCGTAGAAGATACCGCGATGGTTTTCGAGATCGGCCAATGAGGCAGGCCTGCCGTAGCGGCTGAGATAGTCCGGTGCTGCAACGAGAAGACGGCGGCTGCGGGCGAGCGTCCATGCGACTAAGCGGGAATCGGCAATCAACCCATGGCGTATGATCGCATCATAGCCTTCCGATGCTGCATCGACCCGGCGGTCGTCAAGGTCCAATGTCAGCTCGATCCCGGGGTGATCGGCGAGAAACGGATAGAGAGCCGGGCCGAGATGCTTGCGGCCGAAGGTGACGGGCGCTGCGATGCGCAGCGGTCCTGTCAATGTCCCGCGCCGTTCAGCAAGATCGGCAGCGGCCTCGCGTACCTCGTGGGCGATACGTGTCGCTCGCTCCAGAAAGGCGGCGCCATCCTCCGTCAAGGTCAGCTTGCGGGTGGTGCGATGAAGCAATGTCGCCCCCAACGCCTTCTCCATTTCCGACAGGCGCTCGCTGACGACGGATTTTGACAGGCGCAGGCGTCGCGCCGCTTCGCTGATCGACCCCGCCTCGGCAACGGCGACGAAGGCAGTGATCCCGTCAATCTTCAACATCGTTCGGCGATTCCGAATTCGAGTTCCATGATTTGAAGACTAATCCGAACGATCGGAAAAGACCATCTTCCGCGTATCGGGCAGACCGAAAGACACGTCCTCACACAGGAGATGGAACAATGAACCGCTTGAATGGAAAAGTCGCGATCGTCACCGGCGCCAGCTCCGGCATCGGCCGCGCCACCGCAAAGCTTTTCGCCGCCGAAGGCGCCAAGGTTATCGTCGGCGCCCGCCGCGGCGCGGAACTGGAAAGCCTTGTCGCGGACATCGAAGCCGCGGGCGGCGATGCGGCCGCGTTGGCCGGCGATGTCCGCTCGGAAGACTACCACAAGGCGCTGGTTGCCCTTGCGGTCGAGCGTTATGGCAAGCTGGATATCGCCTTTAACAATGCCGGCACGCTCGGTGAGGCCGGTCCCAGCACCGAGGTTTCAGAGGCAGGCTTTGCCGAAGCCCTGGCGATCAACCTCACCGCATCGTTCCTGGCCGCCAAACACCAGATCGGCGAAATGGTCAAGCACGGCGGCGGCTCGGTGATCTTCACCTCGACCTTCGTCGGCCATACCGTTGGCTTCCCAGGCGTTGCCGCCTATGCCGCCAGCAAGTCCGGCCTGATCGGCTTGACGCAAACACTTGCCGCGGAATTTGGCCCGCAGAATGTGCGCGTCAATGCTATACTGCCAGGCGCGGTCGATACCGATATGTATCGCGAGATGAACGACACATCCGACAAGCAGGCTTTCATAACCAATCTGCATGCGCTGAAGCGCGTCGCCGGTCCCGAAGAAATTGCCCGCTCGGTCCTCTATCTCGCCTCCGATGACGCAAGCTTCGTCACCGGCACGGCGTCGCTCGTCGATGGCGGCGTATCGATCACGCGCACCTGACCGCCCCTTTTCATGACGCAATTATCGTCGGCGGCATCAGCAATCTAGAGAACGCCGATATGATCCCGCAAAGCCTGAATTGGCTGCGGGATCATGTCGCTGGAATGCTCTGAATGGATAGGAACTGGCCGTGGGTTCTGCTCCCGCGGCAGCCTTTCCGTTCAGAACATCGTATTATTGTTCATCGATTTTTCCGGGATCGGCTGCACCGAGTCCCAGTGCTCCTCGATCTTGTTGTTCTCGACGCGGAAAATATCGACGATGGCGCTGCCCCTATCACCCGGTTGGCGAATAGTGTGGACACGCAGGATCACAAAGTCACCGTCGACCATGACGCGCTTGATCTCGCTCTTCGACTGCGGATAGTCTTTCTTCAGGTACTCGAGGAAGCCGCGCAGGCCTTCCGGACCATCGGCAGCCAGCGGGTTGTGCTGGACATATTTGCCGAGATATTTGGAGGCGGCGTCGAAGTTCTTGTCATTCAGCGCCTTCTGGTAGAAATCCAGAACGATCTCCTTGTTCTTCTGCTCCTGCGGCGAATAGGCCCGCTCCGCCAAAGCCGGCACGGCGGCGGCCACGATCGGCAGGGCGATCATCACAACTTTCATCAATTTCAAAGCGTTACTCCTTCGATCAGACCCGGTCAGTCTCGTTGAGCAGGACGAGCGTCGCAAATGACAAGGCTGTGATGCCCGGTAACCGTCTGCCTGGAGACCTTGGCCGAGCTGCTCGATCTGAACGTCATTGCCGCCCACCGCCGGAGCATTGACGACGATGCCGGAACGCTGCGATTGCCTATTATCCGCCAAAGGCTTAGGCTGATTGCCAAAAGAACAGGCGACGGGTTCAACCATGGTTCTCGCAGGAAAGCGCATCCTTCTCATCATCTCCGGCGGCATCGCGGCCTATAAGAGCCTCGATCTGATCCGCCGACTGCGCGAACGCGGTGCGAGCGTGCGCCCTGTCATGACGGCGGGCGCCCAGCAGTTCATCACGCCGCTTGCCGTCGGAGCCCTCGCCGCCGATCACGTTTTCACCGATCTGTTTTCCCGCCAGGACGAGCAGGATGTCGGCCACATAAGGCTTGCACGCGACTGCGACCTCGTGCTGATCGCGCCCGCGACCGCCGATCTGCTCGCCAAGATGGCAAACGGGCTGGCGGACGATCTCGCCTCCACCATATTGCTCGCCACGGACCGGCCGGTGCTTGCCGCGCCGGCCATGAACCCGAAAATGTGGGCCCATGCCGCAACGAAGCGCAATGTCGAGATGTTGCGTGGCGACGGCATCGCTTTCGTCGGCCCCATGAAGGGGGAAATGGCCGAAAGCGGCGAGACAGGCACGGGCCGGATGGCGGAACCGTTTGAGATCGTCGCTGCCGTCGAGATGCGGCTCCATGACGGTGCCAAGCCGCTTGCCGGAAAGAAGGCCATCATCACCTCGGGCCCGACGCACGAACCGATCGATCCCGTGCGCTACATCGCCAACCGCTCGTCGGGCCGGCAGGGCCATGCCATCGCCTCAGCGCTGGCAGCGCTCGGCGCCGATGTCACCTTGGTCTCGGGGCCTGTCACCATTCCCGATCCGGCGGGCATGCACGTCATCCATGTCGAGCGCGCCGACGACATGCGCGATGCCGTGTTGGCGGCGCTGCCGGCCGACATCGCCGTCATGGTCGCCGCCGTCGCTGACTGGAAGGTGGCTTCCGCCTCGGACCAGAAGATCAAAAAGCATCCGGGCGAATCCCTCCCGACGCTGGCGCTGACGGAAAACCCCGACATCCTGAAGACCGTCGGCCATCATACGCAGCGGCCAAAGCTCGTCATCGGTTTTGCCGCCGAGACGCAGGACGTGGAGAGCAATGCGCGGGCAAAGCTGGAGCGCAAGGGCGCCGATATCATCGTTGCCAACGATGTCTCGCCCGCGACCGGCATCATGGGCGGCACGCGCAACCGCGTGAAGATCATCCGTCACGACGGTGTCGAGCAATGGCCAGATCTAGACAAGGACGACGTGGCGGTGCGGCTGGCGGCGCTGATCGCCGAGCAGTTCAAGCAGGGATAGCGGCTGGCGTCCGGCTCTCGCCGGAAGCGCGTTCTTCCGGCTGGAAGGGCGTGACATGAACGCCGGTATCGTCGATCAGCACGGCGCTGCCATCGGGAATTTCCCGCCAGGCGTCGATATCGTCGTTCAGAGGTTCCGATACCAGGCAGTATCCCGAGCCGACGGGCGATGCATAGAGCGTTGGCGCCTTGCGGTCGGTGGCATAGCGTATTGCGTGCAGCGATTTGCCGTCGGAGAAGGCTGCCGTGAATCGCACGAGCGCCGAGCCGGTCAGATGGATCGACAAGCCTTCGACAAAGCCGATGGTCTCCGCGATCGCCGCGACCGGATTGGCCGCCAGGCCGAATTGCATCGCCAGCAGAAACAGAAGCTCGGAATCGGTGGTGCCGCTGCGCGCGTGGAACAGCCTGTCATCGAGCATGGCTTCCATCGGACGTCGCAGACGGTCGAAGTTGGAAATCTGCCCGTTGTGCTGGAACGTCCAGTTCTCGAGAACGAAGGGATGGCAGTTGTCGCGCCGCGTGCCGCCGCCGGTGGCGGCACGGACATGGGCGAGGAAGAGCGGCGAACGGATCTGCCGCGCCAGGCTCTTGAGATTGCAGTCGGACCAGGCTGGCAGGACGTCGCGATAGCGGCCCGGCTCCGGCCGATCACCATACCAGGCGATGCCGAAGCCGTCACCGTTGGTCGCCGTCTTGGCGCGCGTGGCGCAATGGGATTGTTCGATCAGGGAGTGGGCGGGCGAAGACACCAGCTCCTCCAGATAGAGGGGGTCTCCACGATAGGCTGCCCAGCGACACATGCGTCTTTCACTCCGATTCCGGCTGTTTTTCTGTCCCGCGAGAGAATGGCAAATCTTGGACGATTGTTCATGCAGAATGGGTAACAAACTCTTAATTTTCCATTCCCTGACAGCCAAGATGACAGATATTTGACGCCTCGTCCGATCACATTTCGCATCGCAACATTTTCTTCGTGAGCCCATGCCGGCAAGGCTTTCGTCGAAGGAATCTCGTGAAAAGCATTTCGCTGCGACAAGAAGTGTGAAGTTCGCCGGCGCCGAAACCCTTGCATTGGGTGAAATTTGAGCTACGTTTGTCATATCTGAAACGTAACGAAAGGAAGGTGATCCAATGTCTAGTGAGATTTCGGTCTTCGTACCGGGCATGGAAATGGTCGTGAACGTTGCGAGGCAGCCCTCGCACTGATCAACGCCTTCCGGAAGCGCCTGGCGCTTCAGGCCAGTTACGGGCCAAAGCTCATGGGGGGTCGCTAACGCGGCCCCTTTTTGCATTCCTGGGCATCAGTATCCTGACGATTTCAGCAGATCGCTGCCGACCTTGATCCATAACAAGTTCGTTTTTTTCCTTGCCGAATGGGAACAGCGCCTTAGCTAACTATACATGTCTTCTCAGGAACAGCCCGATCAGGGCGAAGCCGAACCGAGGCCGCTCAAAGAGCCGGCACTCACCGCACTCTCACTGTATCCTCGGGACTGGGCCCTGTTCCTCGACATCGATGGAACATTGCTCGATCTCGCCGAGAGGCCCGAGGCGATCGTCATACCGGACCATCTTCCCGCTACGCTCCATGCGCTTTCCCGCCAGCTCGGCGGCGCGCTGGCGCTGGTGACGGGACGCTCGATCGAATTTGTCGATCCGCTGTTTGCGCCTTTCCGTTTTCCGGTTGCCGGCCTGCACGGCGCGGAGCGGCGCGATGCGGCCGGACGGCTGCGGCGCACGCATATTCCGCCTGCCTTCCAGCAGATGAAGCAGACCATCGCTCGCGAGGCCCATGCCTGGCCGGGCGCTATCGTCGAGGACAAGGGTGCCGCCGTTGCGGTTCACTTTCGGCATGCGCCTGGGAGTGAAGCCGAGATCGCCGCGGCGATGCAGCGCCACCTTGAGGATGCCGGCCCCGACTGGAGCCTGCAGCACGGCAAGATGGTGGTTGAAATCTGCCCTGCCCATGCCAGCAAAGGGCACGCCATCGAGGCATTCCTCGGTGAGGCTCCTTTCGAGGGGCGCCGTCCAGTCACGATCGGCGACGACGTGACCGATGAGACGATGTTCGCCGCCGCCAACCGGCTGGGCGGTCAATCCGTGCGCATCGGCGACGGCAACGGAAAAACGCTGGCACGTGCATCCATTGGCTCGCCTGCGCGTTTAAGGGACGTGCTGGGAACGCTCGTCAAATAATCTCCCAATCATTGCGGCGCCCTCCCAGCCCTCTTGAAAGGAATAATCCGTGAGTCGTCTCATCATCGTTTCCAATCGCGTTTCCGTGCCCGATCACAAGGGTGCCGCAGCTGCGGGCGGCCTTGCCGTGGCGCTGCAGGCAGCCCTTGCCGAACGCGGCGGCGTCTGGATGGGCTGGTCCGGCAAATCGAGCGGCGAGGCTGAGCCGGAGCCGCTGCAGCTGACGCAGGACGGCAATATCACCTATGCCCTGACCGATCTGACCCAGACCGACGTCGAGGAATATTACCAGGGCTTTGCCAACCGTGTGCTCTGGCCGATCTGCCACTACAGGCTCGATCTTGCGGAATATGCCCGCAAGGAAATGACCGGCTATTTCCGGGTCAACCGCTTCTTTGCCCACCGGCTTGCGCCGTTGATCAAACCCGACGACGTCATCTGGGTTCACGACTATCACCTCATTCCACTGGCGGCCGAGCTGCGGCAGATGGGGCTGAAAAACCGCATCGGTTTCTTCCTGCACATTCCCTGGCCGCCGGCAGACGTTGTGCAAGCCATGCCGGTGCATGAAGAAATCATGCGCGGCCTCACCTCCTACGACCTGCTCGGCTTTCAGACCGATCATGATCTTGAAAACTTCGCGGGCTGCCTGAAGCGCGAGGGCATGGGCATCGAGAAAAGTCCTGGCCATTTCAACGCCCACGGCCACGACTTCCGCGGCGGCGCCTATTCCATCGGCATCGAAACGGCAGGCTTCGCTGCCTTCGCCCGCAAGGCCGCGTCGCACAGCATGGTGCAAAAGGCGCGAAAGAGCATCGAAGGCCGCGACCTGATCCTCGGCGTCGACAGGCTCGATTACTCCAAGGGCATCACGCAGCGCATCGACGCCTTCGAGCGGTTCATCACCAACAATCCGGCTCACCAGCGCAGCGTCACCTATCTGCAGATCACCCCAAAATCGCGCTCGGAAGTGCCGGAATACGAGGCGATGCAGCACGCCGTCGCCGAACAGGCCGGCCGGGTCAACGGCGCCATCGGCACAGTCGACTGGGTGCCGATCCGCTATATCAACCGCTCGATCAGCCGCCCGATACTGGCCGGTCTCTACAGGCTCGCCAAGGTCGGATTGGTGACGCCGCTGCGCGACGGCATGAACCTCGTCGCCAAGGAATATGTCGCGGCGCAGGATCCGGAAGATCCCGGCGTGCTGGTGCTGTCACAGTTTGCCGGCGCGGCGCGCAAGCTGCACGGTGCTTTGCTGGTCAATCCCTATGACGTCGACGGAACTGCCAACGCATTGGCGCGCGCCGTCAACATGCCGCTGCAGGAGCGACAGGAACGGTGGCGCGGCATGATGGACTACCTGCTGGAACACGATGTCTTGCACTGGTGCGAGACATTTCTGACCGATCTTACGGCGGAGTAAGCGATTGCGGCTCAGCGATGGCCGCCTCTGCCAGCAGCCATTGAGCCAGCCGCTCCGCATGCAGGCTCGGCGCTGCCGGCGGCAGGAGCCAATAGCCGCGCCCCGGTGCTTCCAGCATCGGACCTGCCGTCACCAGCGTACGTGCGGTGAGAAGCGAATCGATGAGGCCCATCCAGCCGATCGCAACTCCTTGCTCGCTGAGTGCTGCCTGCACGACCAGGGAATAGGTATTGAAGCGCAGGTCGCCACGGCCGGCATAGCTGTCGCGGGCAATGCCGAATGCCGCAAGATAGCTTTCCCAGTCGAACCATGGCGACGGCATATCGGAATCGAGATGCACGAGCGTGGCGCGCGCCAGTTGCGAGGGATCGGTGAATGGGCCGTGGCGATCTGCGAAGCCACGGGTACAGATCGGCACGACCTTTTCCGGCAACAGCAGCGTTGCTCCCGGACCGAACTCGTTTCGTGCGCCGAAAACGACGACGATATCGCTGCTTTCCGGTGCGCCGCGATCGAGCCGCTGTGTCGCGACGATCTGGATATCCACTTCAGGGTGAAGCAGCCGGAAGGCATGCATACGGGGAATCAGCCAAAGTGCTGAGAAGGCGTAGTCGGTTCGTAGCCTGACCGAAGGGCGCTCCGCCTCTGCGCGAAAGCTGCGCACCAGCATATCGACGCCGCCGACTGCCTTCTCGACGATTTCGAGCAGACGCTGTCCCTCAGGCGAGAGCTTGACGCCGCGATGCTGGCGGTGGAACAGGGACACGCCCATCTGCTCCTCGATGCGACGGATCTGGTAGCTGACGCCCGGCTGCGTCAGGCCAAGCGCCAGGGCCGCGGAAGACAGGCTGCCGGAGCGCCCGACCTCCAGGAAAATTCGCAGCCAGCCAAGATCGACCGAACGTTCAGCCATAGAATTTCCTTTTGGCATCCATCAAAAAATGCCCGCTTTACAGCAAGAACGCTAGTGATGTTCAATAAAATAATCCAATAGCAAGAAGGGAGCTATCATCATGCGCATTTCCGCCATGGGTTGGCTCGCAGCCGGCCTCTGATTTCCAAGGAAAACACTTACATGTCGCGCCCGAATATCCTCATTCTCATGGTCGATCAGTTCAACGGGACATTGTTTCCCGACGGGCCGGCGGAGTTTCTGCATGCGCCGGTTCTGAAAGCCTTGGCGCAACGCTCCGTGCGCTTTGCCAACAGCTATACGGCAAGCCCGCTCTGCGCCCCCGCGCGGGCCTCCTTCATGTCCGGCCAATTGCCGAGCCGCACGCGCGTCTATGACAATGCAGCGGAATTTTGCTCGGATATTCCCACCTTCGCTCATCATCTACGCGCCGCCGGCTATCAGACGGCTCTGTCAGGCAAGATGCATTTCGTCGGTCCCGATCAGATGCACGGCTTCGAGGAGCGGCTGACGACCGACATTTATCCCGCCGACTTCGGCTGGACACCTGACTACACCAAGCCCGGCGAGCGCATCGACTGGTGGTATCACAATCTCGGCTCGGTGACCGGGGCCGGCGTCGCCGAGATCACCAACCAGATGGAATATGACGACGAGGTTGCCTATCACGCCACCCGCAAGCTTTACGATCTTTCGCGTGGCCAGGACGATCGGCCCTGGTGCCTGACGGTCAGCTTCACCCATCCGCACGATCCCTATGTTGCGCGCCGCCGCTTCTGGGATCTTTATGAGGATTGCCCCGCGCTTGACCCCGAAGTCGGCGAAATCCCCTTCGACAAGCAGGATCCGCATTCCCAGCGGCTGATGAAGGCATGCGATCATACCGCCTTCGACATCACGCCGGAGCAGATACGCCGGGCGCGGCGCGGCTATTTCGCCAATATCTCCTATGTCGACGAAAAGATCGGCGAGATACTGGAGGCGCTGGAGCGCGGCCGCATGGCCGACAACACCATCATTCTCTTCGTCTCAGACCACGGCGACATGCTCGGCGAACGCGGCCTCTGGTTCAAGATGAACTTCTTCGAAGGCTCCGCGCGCGTGCCACTGATGATCATGGCACCCGGCTGGCAGCCGAGACGGATCGATCAGCCGGTTTCGACGCTCGACGTGACGCCGACGCTTGCCGGCTTGGCCGGGCTCGATATCACATCGTTGCGCCGCTGGACCGATGGCGAGGACCTGGGTCCGCTTGCCCTTGGAACCGGAAGCCGCAATCTCGTGCCGATGGAATATGCCGCAGAAGGGTCCGAAGCTCCGCTCGTCGGCCTGCGCGATGGCCGATACAAGCTGACGCTGTGCGACAAGGACCCGCCGATGCTCTTCGATGTCGAGGCCGATCCGAAGGAAATGACCAATCTCGCCGGCGATCCCGCCCATGCCGAAACGCTGCACCGATTGACCGCGCAGGCCATGGAGCGCTGGAACCTGGCGAGCTTCGACGCGGCGGTGCGCGAAAGCCAGGCGCGGCGATGGGTCGTCTATGCGGCGCTGCGCAACGGCGCGTACTATCCCTGGGATTATCAGCCGCTGCAGAAGGCCTCGGAGCGATACATGCGCAACCACATGGATCTCAACGTCCTGGAGGAGAACAAGCGCTTTCCGCGCGGCGAGTAGGATCTCGGGGTAGCCCGCCGCAAACCGAGACGATATCGTCGCGCCGGCACAAGGGAGAAAATATCCATGAAAATCAGCGCGAGAAACCGTCTCAAGGGCAAGATCGTCGAGATCACCAAGGGCGCGACGACGGCCCATGTCCGCATCGATATCGGCAACGGCTCCATCGTTACCTCCTCCATCACCAACGAGGCGGTCGACGAACTGGGCTTGACTGTGGGATCAGCGGCCTATGCCGTGATCAAGGCATCCGACGTCATGGTCGCCGTCGACTGATATCAGAAGCGGGCATGATCCCTCGAAGGCCGTTCCGTGCCTTGGGAAGATGCCTAGGCCTTCTGGCAGTAATGCGCCGTCCCGCCGTCGCCGGTCTGGAAATCGCCAGGCTGCGGCGGCGCGATCGGCTTGAACAGCGTCCGATCCGGCTTCAGATCGAGCAAGGGCGTTCCGTCCAGGCAATCGAGCCCACGCACCAGCAATACGGCACCCTCCACGGCTTCGAGCTTGACGATCGATGTGCCGATGGGATTGGGCCGAACCGGGGAGCGCAGTGAGAAGGTGCCGTGCACCTTGCCGTTGCTCGCCGGGCTCTGCAGCACGAGATCCCGGCGCGAACGATCCAGCCAATAGAGAATTTCCAGGCGCTCGAAAGCCTCCACGCCCGTCAGCGCCGGCACCCAGGGGTCGAAAATCTCGATCCGGCACAGCGGCCCGTCATGCCGGCCTTGGCGCGGCGTCTCCATGCGGGATGTCCAGGGCGTGGAGATGCGGCCGATGAAGGTGAGACCGGCATCCGATGCCGTAGGTGGCTCGACGGCCACCTCGTTGTCGCGAATCTCGTTCTCACGGACCATGGATTGCCTCCTTCACCGGTGCCGGTTACTTCACGCCCTTCAGCAGGGCGGCCAGCTGAGCATCCGTCAAATCGACCTGATAGAACAGCTTGTAGAACGTCTTCACGTCGCCGGCGAAATCGCTTCTGAAGAGCTTCGGATAGAGCAGCCTTTCCAGCCAGCGCACGCCGAGGAGCCTGTTGACGCCGGGCGGCGAATCAAACCAGCCGAAAGGCATGGACGGCGGCACGAAGATCTTGCCATCCTTGACGGCCTTGATGCCTGCCCACTGCGGATCACTCCTCACCGACGCCGCGAAATTTGGGTCATCGGCGATGATGATATCCGGATTCCAGCCGACGACCTGCTGCGGCGTCACCTTGGTCAATCCACCCTTGCCGGCGGCGGCCGCGACGTTCATCGTACCCACAACATCGAGGATCTCGAGATTGATCGAGCCTGACAATCCCGTCTCCAGGCCATCGGCGCCGCGGCCGTAATAGACGCGCGGCCGCGGATCGCTCGGCAACGTCGCCAGCTTGTCGTTCAGATCCTTGATTGCCGAATCGGCATAATCCGCAAGCTTGTTGGCACGATCCTCGACGCCGATGAGAGCACCGACATCGCGAATTGTGTCGCCGGTGCGGCCAAAGCTGCCGTCGATAAGGACATAGGGAATATGGGTCTCGGCCTGCACCTTGTCGGCCAGCGCCTTGTAGGTGGGATCGACCGTGCCGGCATCGAGGATGATATCCGGCTTGGCGTCCGTCACGGCCTGCGAGCCGATCATGCCGTCCTTGCCCGTCAGGCGCCCGATGGTCGGAAGCGCGCGCACCGACGGCATCAGATAGGCTTTCGCGGCATCATCGGGGGCGTGAACCCAGCCGACCAGCTTCTCCGGTGCGAGAACATAGACCAAAACGGCGGCCGGCGGCCCGGCAACCAGGATATGGTTAATCTTGTCCGGCACCGATACCGTACGCCCCGCCGCGTCGGTGATGATTCGTGCCTCGGCCGGAACAGGCAATAGTCCGACAAATGCCAGAGCAAGAACCGCAAAAAATTTCATCATGAAAGTCGCCCGCTATGATCGAAGAGATCCCGGGGCGGCACTATGGCATAGCGCTATATTGGATGGAACATCGCGACAACACTATTCCAAAGCCAAACACGTCGAACCGATGAACGCCGCTCAGTAGAGCGGACAGCGGCAGAGCAATGGTCGCAAATATCACGCCGCCTTGACAGCGTGATATTCCTTGATGGCGACCATTTTGATAGCCGGATAACGTTCGGACTCGTATCGCAGAGAGAAACCATCCTGGGCGAGGAAAACCGGGTCACCGTCGAGATCGCGGGCGATATCGCCGCGGCGGGCAGTAACGAATTTTTCGAGGTCGGCCGCCTGGTCGGCGGAGACCCAGCGGCAGACGGAGAAACGCGACATCTCGAACGAAACCGGCAGGCCGTATTCCCCCATCAGCCGCTCCTTCAGCACGTCGAGCTGCAGTGCACCGACGACGCCGACGATGGCGGGCGAGCCGTCTTCCGGCGAGAAGAGCTGCACGACGCCTTCCTCGGCCATCTGCTGCAGCGCTTCCTTGAGCTTCTTCGCCTTCATGGCATCCTCGAGACGCACGCGGCGCAGGATTTCCGGCGAGAAATTCGGCACGCCCTGGAAGACCAGCGGTTCGCCTTCCGTCAGCGTATCGCCGATGCGGAGCGTGCCGTGGTTGGGAATACCGACGACGTCACCGGCATAGGCCGTATCTGCAAGCTGGCGCTGCGAGGCGAAGAAGAATTGCGGCGCGGTCAGGCCGAGCTGCTTGCCGGTGCGTGACAGACGCGCCTTCATGCCTCGCTCCAGCTTGCCCGAGCAGATGCGCGCAAAGGCGATGCGGTCGCGGTGGTTCGGATCCATATTGGCCTGGATCTTGAAGACGAAGGCCGTCATCTTGTCGTCGGTTGCGTGAACCGTCCTGATATCGGCGACCTGATCGCGCGGCGGCGGTGCGAATTCGCCGAGCGCATTGATGAGATCGCGAACGCCGAAATTGCGCAACGCCGAGCCGAAGAAGACCGGCGTCATATGACCTTCGAGGAACGATTGCCGATCGAAGGGACGGCAGGCTTCGATCGCCAGTTCCGTTTCGTCGATGAAGGCCTGCCGCTCGTTTTCCGGTAGCCTGTCGGCAACGGCTTGCGGGCCGTTGACGTGGGTCGGTTCGATTTCCCTGTCTGAGCCGCGCACGGTGTTATCGGCCAGATGATAGGAGCCGCAAAAGCTCTTCGCCCGGCCGATCGGCCAGGTGATCGGCGCCGTGTCCAGCGCCAGCTTTTCTTCCACCTCATCGAGAATTTCGAAGGGATCGCGGCTTTCGCGGTCCATCTTGTTGATGAAGGTGATGATCGGGATATCGCGCATGCGGCAGACTTCGAACAACTTCAGCGTCCGCGGCTCGATGCCCTTGGCGGCATCGATGACCATGACGGCGGCGTCGACGGCGGTGAGCGTGCGATAGGTGTCGTCGGCGAAGTCTTCGTGGCCGGGCGTATCGAGAATGTTGAAGACATTGCCTTCATATTCGAAGGTCATGACCGAGGTGACGACCGAGATACCGCGCTCGCGCTCGATCTTCATCCAGTCGGAGCGCGTCTGGATGCGATCCTTCTTCGCCTTGACCTCGCCGGCAAGCTGAATGGCGCCGCCGAACAGCAGCAGCTTTTCGGTGAGCGTCGTCTTGCCCGCGTCCGGGTGGGCGATAATAGCGAATGTGCGGCGGCGGGAGACCGCCTCGGCGAGACTTTCGGCCATGCGTGTGAATCCTGTGAATTGCGGCGTATCTAGCGTTTCAGAGGCTGGATTGCAATTGACCTTGGCCGTTCGAGCGCAAACTAATGCCGCATGACCATTCACACAGACACCCGTCCGACCCTCAACCTTATCCGCCTGCCACATGGCGAAGGCCTTGATATGCCCGCCTATGAGACCAAGGGCGCGGCCGGCATGGACCTGCGCGCAGCCCTCAAGGACGGCGTAACGCTGACGCTCGCTCCCGGCAAACGGGCGCTCGTTCCATCAGGCTTTATCTTCGAGATTCCGGAAGGCTATGAGGCGCAGATCCGCCCGCGCTCCGGCCTTGCATTCAAGCACGGCATCACCTGCCTGAATTCCCCCGGCACCATAGACAGCGACTATCGCGGCGAAGTGAACGCTCTACTGGTCAATCTTGGCGAAGAGCCGTTCGAGATCACGCGCGGTATGCGAATCGCTCAGATGGTCATCGCTCCGGTCACGCAAGTGCGTGTTGCGGAGATCACCGAAGTCAGCGAGACCGCGCGCGGCGCCGGCGGCTTCGGCTCCACCGGCGTGTGATGACGGATCTCGCCGGACAGCATGGCCTGACCTTCCGCCAGGATTATTTCGGCGATCCCCTCGCCTGGAAGGGGCTGGTTGATCTTTTGCAAGACACGTTTTCCATCGACGTCGGTGTGCAAGATCAATTCGGCGGTCCTGATCCCAGCAGCATGCCGTTCGGCTATTTCGATGCCGACGGTCGCTGCGTCGCCAACTTCAGCGCCTTCTCCATGCCGATGATGATCAATGGCCGTGCCATCAAAGCGGCGGGCTATCAATCCGGTGCGGTTCGGCCCGAATGGCGCGAACGCGGCCTTTATCGCGACCTCATGCAGCGCGCCTTTGATCGAACCTCAGCCGAGGGTTACGAACTCGATCTCCTGCTCACCGACAAGCCGGCGCTGTATGAGCGTTACGGTTTTCGAACCCTGCCGCAGCATGTCTTCATTGCGCAGGCGCCGAAGCCCCAGAAATCCGACTGGACTGCCCGGCAGCTCTCCTTGGAAGCGCCTGATGATCTGCGCCTGATCAAGACGCTTCTACAAGGTCGGCAGCCGGTTTCCGCCCGTTTTGCCGTCATCAGGCAGATGGAGATGTTTTTGCTGAATGCCTGCTTCAATCCTGCGATCCGCCTGACGGCAATCGGGGATGAGGCGGTGATTGCATGGACATTTGATGGCGCAACTTTCTGGCTTCTGGATGTAGCGGGAACGGCTATTCCGTCCCTGTCGACCATCCTGCCCGCGCTTGATATCGAACCCGATCGCATCGAGATCTGCTTTTGTCCGGATCGCCTGGATTGCGAGGTATCGCTGGAGCCTTATGAGGGCTACACGATGCTGATGGTGCGCGGCAAAGCGGCAGACGATATTGTCGGGCCGATCATGCTCTCGCCTATGGCGGAATTTTAGCGCGAAAGCGGCGGCAGGCGCCGCTTGACCTGCGTTGCCTTGATCATCGACGTATTCGTCTCCGCCCGCTCGGTGATCTTGTCGAGAATGCCGTCTAGCTCGCCCATGGAGCGCACCACCAGGCGGCCGATGAAGCAATCATCGCCGGTCACCTTGTCGCATTCGATGAATTCCGGCGTTTCCTGAATGATGCGCTCGACGACGTGCAGTTGCCCGGGCAGAGGCCGGATGCGGACGATCGCCTGCATGGGGTAACCGATCGCCTCCAGCGCGATATCCACCGTGAAAGCCGAAATGACACCGCGCTCTTCCAGCCGACGCAGCCGCTCCGCAGCACTCGGCGACGACAGGCCGGCCGCCTCCGCCAGCTCCTTCAAGGAGATCCGGGCGTTGTGCGCCAGCGCCTCCAGCATCCGCTGGTCCGTCTCATCAAGACCGATCGCCGCATTAGGCACACCCATGTTTTGTCCTTATATAATTAGGAAAAATGGCCATAATTCCTTATCTAAACTATATCATCAAGGCTTCCCTGGCAATATTATTTGCTCCCACAAGCGGGAGCCATGGCAATGAGCGAGATAAGACGCGGTACGATGGAAATGACGGCGGCCATGCTGATTTCGGGGACGATCGGCTGGTTCGTTCTGATGTCGGGGCAGGCGGTGACCGGCGTGGTATTCTGGCGCTGCCTCTTCGGGGCGATGACGCTTCTCGTCGTCTGCGCGGCCATGGGCCTGCTGCGCCCCGGCATGCTCAACGCGAAAACATTTTCGATCGCCGTTGCCGGCGGGGTCGCCATCGTCCTCAACTGGCTGCTGCTTTTCGCTGCTTATTCGCATGCCTCGATCTCGATCGCCACGACCGTCTACAACACGCAGCCCTTCATGCTTCTCGGGCTCGGCGCGCTATTCCTCGGCGAAAAGATCACGCTCACAAAGCTCTTCTGGCTCGGCCTCGCCTTTGCGGGCATGGTCGTCATCGTCGAGGGCAAGCCGACGGAAACGGGCGGCGCGGCAAGCTATGCGATCGGCATCCTGCTCTCGCTGAGTGCTGCCTTCTTCTACGCGCTGGCGGCAATTGCCGCAAAATGGCTGAAGGGTACGCCGCCGCACCTGATCGCGCTTATCCAGGTCTCCACCGGCGTCCTGATGCTTATTCCCTTCACCGATTTCGCCGCCGTGCCGCGTGATGCAGGCGGATGGTCCATCCTCGTCACCATGGGCATCGTCCATACCGGCCTGATGTACGTGCTGCTCTACGGCGCCATCCAGAGGCTGCCGACACACCTTACCGGCGCGCTGTCCTTCATCTATCCGATCGCCGCCATCGTCGTCGATCGCTTCGCCTTCGGCCATGTGCTCGGCGTCACGCAGATCACCGGTGCCGTCGTCATTCTGGGGGCTGCGGCGGGCATGAATCTCGGCTGGACGATCCCCCTGCCCCGTCCTAAAAGCGGGCGTCTATCAAAGGGAACAGCCGAATGATCACCTGCTATCTGCGCTATACGATCGATCCCTACAAGCTCGCCCAATTCGAACATTACGCCAAGCTCTGGATCCCGCTCGTCAACCGGCTGGGCGGCACGCATCACGGCTATTTCATGCCGCATGAAGGTGCCAATAACATCGCGCTGGCGCTGTTCAGCTTCCCGAGCCTTGCCGCCTACGAGAACTATCGGCAAGAGATGGCCGAGGATGCGGAATGCCGCGCCGCCTTTGCCTATGGCGAGGAAACGCGCTGCATCGTCAGCTATGAACGCAGCTTCATGCGGCCGGTCTTCTAGGCTTATTTGGCTGGTTGCGGGCAGGTTTCCGGCTGGCCGTCGAGACCCTCGGTCAGTTTCTCGAAACTCGCGCTCGGCTTCGTCCCGTCTCCGCCGAGATGCAGGACATAGAGACTGTCGAAATCCTTGCCATGCCATTTCGGCACCGCCTTGGCGTCACCGCCATTCTCACTCATCAATTGACGGGCGAGATCGACAATCTGCTTGTGCTCCCAGGCGACGAAGATCAGCTTGCCGGCATAATCAGGCTTTTCGAGCGCGGCCTTCAGGCCGTCGATATCCTCATAGCCGAAGCTGGTATCGACCGGCAGCCCGAGTGCGATGGCGGTGGGCTCGATGGTCGCGAGCGGGCGCACATAATCGTAGGAGGTGCCGGAGTCTTCCTTCCGTTTCGATGGATCGGGCGCAAAGATCGCTGAGGGATGACCGAAGAGCCGCGTCAGCACTGGCGGCAAGGCGAGCGCGCGGTTGAGCCCCTGACAGCTCAGCTGGCCGAGACCGGCCTCCGGCTTTTCACCATGGCGCAGGAAAACGATCGTGCGTGTCGACGTCTCCGCCGCGGAAGCTGCGGAGACAAAACCGCATGATGCGAGTGCAAGCAAGCCTGCGGCCAGCCGCAGCGGAAGCCTCCGCATCAACGCTGCGCTTCGAAAGCCATACGAACAGCAAGGCCCGCCAGCACCGTGCCCATCAACCAGCGCTGCACCAGCGCGAAGGACGGGCGGCGGACGAAGAACAGCGCGACGGAACCGGCGGTCAGCGCGAAAATGGCATTGAAGGTCAGGCTGACGGCGATATGGACGAAGCCGAAGACGACGGATTGCGTGAAGACGCTGCCGTTGGCGGGATCGATGAACTGCGGCAGCAGCGAAAGATAAAGCACTGCGACCTTCGGGTTCAGCAGGCTGGTCACCAGTCCCATCGAAAACAGCCGGCGCTTGCTGTCCTTCGGCAGCTCGCGGACCTGAAAGGCGGAACGACCACCGGGCTTCAGCGCATTCCAGGCCAGCCAAGCGAGATAGGCGGCGCCTGCCAGCCGCAATGCATCATAGGCGAAGGGCACGGCGAGGACGAAAGCTGTGATGCCGAGCGCGGCCGAGAGCATGTAGAAGACGAAGCCCAAGGCCACGCCGCCGAGCGAGATCAGCCCTGCCGCCGGCCCCTGCGAGATCGATCGCGACACCAGATAGATCATATTCGGCCCGGGGGTCAAAACCATGCCGAGAGCGATCAAGGCAAAGGCGATCATGCTGGTCAGATGCGGCATCGGGGAGCTCCGGCGGCGGGACGAAGGAATTCAGAAGAGAATTTCGCTAGACGCGATCAAGTTGATTTCATGCGGCCCGGCATCGAAGCCGTCAAGCAGCATATTGTGATGGGAGACAATCTCTTCGAATGCCAGCTTGCCCATGTCAGCAGTGGTGTGACCATCCGAGATCAGCGAGACGTCGAAGCCGAGAGAAACGGCGCGGCGCGCTGTCGTGTCCACGCAGAATTGCGTCATGCAGCCGCCGAGGAAAAGACGGGTAACGCCTCGGGCCCGCAACTTCGTCTCGAGATCGGTTTCGAAGAAGGAATCGCAGCTCGCCTTGTGCACCACCACATCGCCGGCCTCGGGGGCGATTTCCCGGCGCAATTGCCAGCCTTCGCTGCGCTTGACCAGGCGATGACCCGGACCGCCATCATGCTGGACGATGAAGGCCGGGATGCCGGCGGCACGCGCCCTGTGCTTCAGCGCCGCAAGCTTTGCGACGACCGCCTCCAGTGCCGCATCGATCGCCGGCTGCCGGCCCGGCTTGCCGAGGCCGGTCAGGATGGAATTCTGAAGATCGATCAGGAGCAATGCAGAAGACATGATATCCTTGGGCAAAGCGGTTTCGACGCGCCGTTAACTCCTTGGTAATCTGTTCGCAGCATCAGCGCAATCGCTTGAAAACGCAAAGGTGGTGCGATAGAGCAAGCACCATCTGAGGAGGAAATTGCCATGACGCTTGCATCCCTGCTCGCCTATTGCGGCGCTCTCTTCATCGCCGCGGCAATTCCCGGCCCGGGCATTACGGCGATCGTGGCCCGCGCGCTCGGCTCCGGCTTCCGCGAGACCTTCTTCATGGGCCTTGGCCTCGTGCTCGGCGACACCATCTACCTGACGGCAGTCGTCCTTGGCCTTGCCTTCGTGGCGCAGACCTTTACCGAGGTCTTTCTCGTCATCAAGATCGCCGGCGCCCTCTATCTCGGCTATATCGCCTGGAAGCTCTGGACCGCCGGTCTGCTGTCGACCGATGTCGTGGCGAAGAAATCGAACGGCGCCGGCATGGCCTTTCTCTCGGGCTTGCTGGTGACGCTCGGCAACCCGAAGACCATGCTCTTCTATGTCGCGCTCGTGCCGACGCTCATCGACATCGGCAATATCGGCCTGCGTGAATATGCCATGCTGCTGGCTGCAACCTTCGTCGTTCTTCTGATCGTCCTCGTGCCCTACATGCTGCTTGCCTCGCGGGCTCGAACCTTTCTGAAGAAGCCGAGAGCCCTGCGGATATTGAACAGGGTCGCCGCCAGCATTCTCGCCGGCACGGCCGCCTTTATCGCCGCCCGCGCGGCCTGAAAAAACCTTCTCTGAACAGGCCTCTTGAGAGATTCTTTTCTCACGGGCGACAAGCCGGGAGAATGAGCGCACTCTGGTTTCCGCAGGCGTTTGATCCTATTGTCACTCCACAATTCAAATATAGGGAGAGCTACCCATGTCCGACACCCGCAAACCAGGCCGCGGCCGCGTCTACGCCTCGATCACCGAGACCATCGGCGATACGCCGATCGTCCGTCTCGACAAGCTGGCGAGGGAGAAGGGCGTCAAGGCCAACCTCCTGGCAAAGCTCGAATTCTTCAATCCGATCGCCTCCGTGAAGGACCGCATCGGCGTTGCCATGATCGAGAGCCTGGAAAGCCAGGGCAAGATCGCCCCCGGCAGGACCGTGCTGATCGAACCGACGTCAGGCAATACCGGCATCGCGCTCGCCTTCGCCGCCGCCGCCAAGGGCTACAAGCTGATCCTCACCATGCCGGAGACCATGTCGATCGAACGCCGCAAGATGCTGGCGCTGCTCGGCGCCGAACTGGTGCTGACCGAAGGGCCGAAAGGCATGAAGGGCGCCATCGCCAAGGCGGAGGAACTGGCCGCAACGCTGCCGGACGCCATCATTCCGCAGCAGTTCGAAAACCCGGCCAATCCGGAAATCCATCGCAAGACGACGGCCGAGGAAATCTGGAACGACACAGAGGGCAAGGTGGATATCTTCGTGTCGGGCATCGGGACTGGCGGCACGATCACCGGCGTCGGCCAGGTGCTGAAGGCCCGCAATCCTGACGTCAAGGTCATCGCTGTCGAGCCGGCGGATTCACCGGTTCTTTCGGGCGGCAATCCCGGCCCACACAAGATCCAGGGCATCGGCGCCGGCTTCGCGCCGAAGATCCTCGACACCCATGTCTATGACGAGGTGGTCACCGTCACCAATGACGAGGCTTTCCAGCTGGCCCGGCTCGTGGCGAAGCTCGAAGGCGTGCCGGTCGGTATCTCCTCGGGTGCTGCGCTGACAGCGGCCATCAAGGTCGGCCAGCGCCCGGAAACCGAAGGCAAGACCATCGTCGTCATCATACCCTCCTTCGCCGAACGCTATCTGTCGACGGCGCTGTTCGAGGGTCTGGGCGGCTGACAAGACCTACCCCCTTGCCAAGCATTCAGAGGGCGCCGCAGCGCCCTTTGTCATTTCTGGTCCTTGCGGGTTTCACGCAGCCGCGGTCAGCCGCTCGCCAGCAATGCGATAGGAGATGGCTTCGGCCAGATGAATGCGCCCGACGGTCGGCTTGTCGTCGAGATCGGCGAGCGTGCGCGCCACCTTGAGGATGCGGTGATAGCCGCGAGCCGAAAACTTCATCTTCTCCGCCGCATCCCGCAGCAATTGCAGACCGGCGGCATCCGGCTCGGCGATGGTTTCGATCATCGCGGTCGAGCAGCGGGCATTGGTGACGATCCCCTTCATGCCGGCGCTCTCGAAACGCTCTCGCTGCCGCTCCCGGGCGCGAGCAACACGCAACGCAACATCGGCGCTCTTTTCCGCCGTCGTCGGCCGGATCAGATCGGCGGCGGAAACGGCGGGCACGTCGATGCGAATATCGATGCGATCAAGCAAGGGGCCGGAAATGCGTCCCTGATAATCGCTCACGCAGCGCGGCCCGCGGGCGCAGGTGTGGCCCGGTTCGCCGGCCATGCCGCATCGGCAAGGGTTCATCGCCGCGACGAGCTGGATGGCGGCGGGGTAGGAAACGCGATGGTTCGCGCGGGCAATGACGCATTCGCCGGTCTCCAGCGGCTGGCGCAATGCATCGAGCGCCTGCGGCGAGAACTCCGGCAGCTCATCGAGAAAGAGAATGCCGTGATGGGCGAGCGAGGCCTCGCCGGGCTTGGCGCGAAGACCACCGCCGACGAGCGCTGCCATGGTGGCGGAATGATGCGGCGCGCGATAGGGCCGCCGGTCGGAGAGCTTGCCGCCCGAAAGCTGGCCTGCGACGGAATGGATCATCGACACTTCGAGCAGTTCCGCCGTCGACAATGGCGGTAATATCGACGGCAGGCGCGAGGCGAGCATCGACTTGCCGGAACCGGGCGGGCCAACGAAAAGCAGATTGTGGCCGCCTGCTGCCGCCACTTCCAGCGCCCGCTTGGCGCTCTCCTGCCCCTTGATGTCGGCAAGATCGGGCAGATTGGCGGCGGCGGCGCGGATCGACGGCTCCGGGCGGGACAGGACCTGTGTGCCGCGGAAATGATTGGCGAGCGCGATCAGGCTGCGGGGCGCGAGAATATCGATCTCCTTGCCCGCCCAGGCGGCTTCCGGCCCGCTCTCGGCGGGGCAGATCAGCCCCTTGCCCACGGCATTGGCGGCGATGGCCGCCGGTAAGGCGCCCGCGACGGGAGCAATCGTGCCATCGAGGTTGAGCTCGCCGATGACCGCATAGGAGGACAAGGCATCGGCCGGGATTGCGCCAAGGGCTGCCATCAGGCCGAGAGCGATGGCAAGATCGAAGTGACTGCCTTCTTTCGGCAGGTCT
The DNA here is from genome assembly GCF_051811145.1 of Rhizobium sp. 11_C7_N12_5. Classification (NCBI taxonomy): domain Bacteria; kingdom Pseudomonadati; phylum Pseudomonadota; class Alphaproteobacteria; order Hyphomicrobiales; family Rhizobiaceae; genus Rhizobium; species Rhizobium sp. 11_C7_N12_5. The sequence goes on along the minus strand of NZ_JBPWPY010000001.1, from coordinate 3,874,306 downwards.
GCCGGCGCAAGGTTGACCGTCACCTTCTTCGGCGGCAGCGCCAGGCCGGAGGCGTGGAGTGCGGCCTGGACCCGTTCGCGGCTTTCGGCCACCGCCTTGTCAGGCAGGCCGACGATGTGCATCAGCACCTTGCCCGGCGCGATCATCACTTGAACCTCGACGGGCACGCCCTCGATACCCTGAAACGCAACCGTACTGACGCGCGCCACCATGCCCTGCCCCCTGTCATCGGACTCGTTTGCCGCTATTTGCCCCACGCAGCAAACCACGGGTTGCAATCTGGCACAAGACAGGGAATGAAACAAGAACAATAAATGAACATAGACATCATAAATCGGCCGGAGACCAAGCGCCGGCTTCTCAGGTCATGGGCTGGAATGAGTGGACAGATCCGCCGATCAGGCCCGTTTGGATTCGATCGCGTCCCAGAGCAGGCTGGCGATATCGACGCCGCCGAAACGCTTCACTTCGCGGATGCCTGTTGGCGAGGTGACGTTGATCTCGGTCATATAGTCGCCGATGACATCGATGCCGACGAGCAGGAAGCCGCGGGCCTTCAGCGCCGGACCGATGCGGGCGCAGATTTCCTGTTCGCGCGCCGTCAGCTCGGTGGCCTCGGCGCGACCGCCGACGTGCATGTTGGAGCGGCTGTCATGTTCGGCCGGCACGCGGTTGATCGCGCCGACAGGCTCGCCGTCGACGAGGATAATGCGCTTGTCGCCCTTGCGCACGTCAGGCAGGTATTGCTGGGCGATGAAGGGCTCGCGGAAGAGCTGGCCGAACATTTCAAGCAGAGATGACAAATTGCGGTCGTCGCGCGTCGAGTGGAAAACGCCGGCGCCGCCATTGCCGTAAAGCGGCTTCAGGATGATATCGCCCATCTCCTCGCGAAAGCGGCGGATTTCGCCGGCATCGCGGGTGATCAGCGTCTTCGGCATCAGATCGGCGAATTCGGTGACGAAAATCTTTTCCGGCGAGTTGCGCACCCAGGCGGGATCGTTGACGACGAGGGTCTTCGGATGGATGCGCTCCAAGAGATGCGTCGAGGTGATGTAGGCCATGTCGAAGGGCGGATCCTGGCGAAGCAACACCACATCCATGGTTGAGAGATCGACACGTTCCGGCTCGCCAAGCTCGAAATGATCGCCCTTGACGTCACGCAGGATCATCGGCTCGACGGAGGCATAGACCTTGCCGTCGCGCATGCTCAGCTGTTCCGGCGTATAATGGAAAAGTTTGTAGCCGCGGTTCTGGGCCTCGAGGCTCATGGCGAAGGTCGAATCGCCCGCAATGTTGATGCCCCGGACATGGTCCATCTGGACCGCGACATTCCTAATCTTCGCCATAGTCAGCCCTCGCTCGAATTCGCGGACAGATGTAGGTCGGCCCGCCTTCAAACGCAACGGCTATTCAAGAGCTTCCGCAGAGGCTCGCCGCGCTCAGGCCGCGAGACCCTGGGTGCCGCCCTGCCTGACGAGATTGCGCAGGCGATAGGCCATGGTCAACGGCTTCGGGAACGGCTTGCGGCAGAAGGCCACCTTGCGCAGATAGCGATCGATGCGCCACGTCGCCCATGTGCCGCCGGCAAAATAAGCCACGTCTCCGGCATTGAGCGTGCGTTCGACGCCGTCCTCCGTGGTGATATGCACCTCGCCTTCGAGGATCATCACCGTTTCGTCCCAGCCGAAGTACCAGCGAAACTCGCCCGCCGTGCAATCCCACAGCGCCGTCAACGCGGCATCGTCCTGCCCGCGCGAATGCTCGGCAATGCGGGCGACCGGCGCGCCGGCCACAATCCAGGACGGTTCGATCGGCGCCGGTTTCATTTCCATCTCACCGGCAGAACCGGCCACGAAGTTCTTCGATTGTGGCAATGCCACCACCGGAGCGGCACGAACCGCGAATGCGGCCATGCTTGCCAACATCAATTTCAAGACCATGCAATCCCCCAATTCCATGCGCGTCACGACCTTCATGGCATGGAAGAGGTAACGGCGCGGTTCAGGAAAAACCTCGCATTTTAACAGTTGCAACGATCAGGCAACAAAACCCTCGATGGTGCAGACGATCATGTCATGATCGGAAAGCGGCTTGCCGTCCTCGTTCAGCGAGGAAACGAGATGGCTTTCGCTGATCTTCAGGCCCCGGCTCAGGAACCAGTCGAGCTTCATGGCGCGATCGGGAAAGCGGGTGATAAGGCTTGGGCGCGTGCTTGTCTGATCGAGCGGGCCGCCATGGCATTCGAAGCCGCGGCTCTCCGCCATCGCGAAGAGAGTATCGGTCGAGAAGTCGCCGCCGGTATGATTGCCGGTGTTGAGATCGCCGCCGATCAGGATCGGAAGGCCGGGCGCGAAGGCCTCGACGGCGTCGATCAGCGCCGCCGTCTGCCGCTCGCGATAGGCAGCAGTTGCCACACTTTCGAGATGGACCGAAACGGCGACGAAAGGGCCGGCCTCGGTTTCGACGATCGCGCCGACGGCGCAGCGATCGCCGACACGCGGCTGCTCATTGTCGTCATTGAACCAGACGGCTTCACCCGGCAACCGGAAGAGGAAAGCATCCGTGAGGGCAACGGAAGCCATCAAAGCATTGCCGTGAAAGCCCTTTTCGTTGAAGTCGTCACGGCAGTAGGAACGCTCGATTTCCGAGCCGAGACTGAGTTCCAGGAATTCGACGCCATGGGCGTAGTTCATGGCAAGTTCGCCGGCGATGACGGCGGTCGGGTCACGCTGCTCGGTGCGGGCCATGCCGTAGTCCATCTCCGAAAGCAGCACCAGCGGCGCTTCAGTCGTCCGCAGCTTGGCCGCGGCTTCCTCCGGAAAAAGGCAACGTTCGAGGTTCCAGGCCGCGACGGTGAAGGGGAAGGACAAAGCGCCAGTCTTCGCCGTGGCGCCGCCGATCCGCACCGTGTTCATGCAGGCAAGCGATGCCAGGACAGCAGCGTGAACGGCCGGCGTCTTTTCGAGCGAGATGAAGCTTTTGCGCTCCTCTTGCGAAGGAACGGAGAAAGCGGAAACGGTGCTGCGGATCATGGGGAAGCCTGTCGAAACGAGATGAAGAGCGCCGCCGAAAAGATCGCGAACGCGTTTCGCCCGCCAATAGGCTGATTTTGTGACGTTCCTGTAACGCTGTCCTCAAAAGGCATCCGGAAAATGCCGCGGCCAGCGTCCGGGCAGCATGGCGACGATGTCGTAGCGTTGCGACAGACGGGCGAAATCCGGTTGCCGCGCCAGCCAGAGGTCGCTGGCGGCGCGGATGCGCTTTTGCGAAGAGAAGGAAACGGCGTCGATCGCCTCCTGCGCGCCTCGCCTGGACTTGACCTCGACGAAGACGGCGAGATCGCCCTTGCGGGCCACGATGTCTATCTCTCCGAGCTTGGTGCGATGACGGACGGCCAGGATGCGATAACCTTTGAAGAGCAGAAAGGCCGCCGCCAGATATTCGGCCACATGGCCGCGGCGCCAGGCTTTTCGCCGTTTCAGCCTTTCGCCCGGCTCACCCATGCGGCCCCTTCATGTCGAGAAGCCGTTGATAAAGCTCCTTGCGCGGCAGGCCGGTCAGCCGGGCGGCTTCCGCTGCGGCCTTCGCCGTCGGCATTGTTCCCGCGAGGTCGGCAAGGATGGCATCGACATCAGCCTCGGCCGTCACGCTCTCCGCCGGCGGGCCGACGAGCCAGACGATTTCGCCCTTGACGTTGTCGACCTTGTCGTAAAAGGCGGCGAGGTCGGCGAGCGACCCGCGGCGGAATTCCTCGAAGGTCTTGGTGAGCTCCCGGCAGACGGCGGCTGGGCGTTCGGCCCCGAGCACATCGGCGGCGGCGGCAAGCGTGGCGGCGATACGATGCGGCGATTCAAAGAAGATGAGGGTCGCGGGGATGCCCGCAAGCTCCGCCAGCCGGTCCCTCTTGCCCTTGTCTTTCGCTGGCAGAAAGCCGGCAAAAAAGAAGGCATCGTTGGGCAGGCCGGAGCCGACGAGAGCCGCCAGCGGCGCCGAGGCGCCCGGAATCGGAACGACCTTGTATCCCGCCTCGATGGCTTGCCGGGCCAGCCTATAGCCGGGATCGGAGACGAGCGGTGTGCCGGCGTCGGAGACCAGCGCCACTGAACGGCCGGCCTCCAGCGCCTGCAGCAGACGCGGCCCTGCTTCATCGGCATTGTGCTCATGATAGGCATAAGGCCTGTTCTGGATGCCGTAGCGATCGAGCAGGACGCGGGTGACGCGGGTATCCTCGCAGGCCAGAACATCGGCGCCCGCCAGCGTCTCCAGCGCCCTCAACGTGATATCGCCGAGATTGCCGATCGGCGTGGCGACAAGGTAGAGCGCCGGTTCGAGAGGACGGGCTGGAACCGTGGTATTATGCAGGCGGAAACTGCGCGCCCCGCCGCTTGAATGGTCTTCGTTCATGCCTGTCCTGAATTCGCCTCGGATTCATCGCCTTTATGGGCGAGGCTCGGCCCGACGGCAAGAGCGGTGCAAATCCTGTGAGCATTGTCGGCCAAATGTTCAATTGGCACGCGACAAACGCCCCATGCCTCTTGCATTCGCATGCTGAAGTCTGCCATTTTGCCCGTCCAATCTTTCGGGCCTCGTCCGAAAACATGTCATTCGGGCGCTTCGGGCCGCCCGGAAAGTCACGGTCGAAAGCGGTAGCATCCATGCGTATTACAATTGAGCGGTCGAACCTCCTGAAGTCGCTGAACCACGTGCATCGCGTGGTCGAGCGTCGCAATACGATCCCGATCCTGTCCAACGTGCTGCTGAAGGCCGAGGGCGCAAGCCTCGACATGAAGGCGACGGACCTCGATCTCGAAATCACCGAGGCGACGCCCGCCAATGTCGAGCAGGCCGGTGCCACCACCGTGCCGGCGCACCTGCTCTACGATATCGTGCGCAAGCTGTCCGATGGATCGGAAGTGCTTCTCGCCACCAACCCCGACGGCAGCTCCATGACGGTTGCCTCCGGCCGGTCGAAATTCTCGCTGCAATGCCTGCCGGAATCCGATTTTCCGGATCTCACCGCCGGCAGCTTCAGCCATTCCTTCAAGCTGAAGGCGGCGGATCTGAAGATGCTGATCGACCGGACGCAGTTCGCGATCTCCACCGAAGAGACCCGCTATTACCTGAACGGCATCTTTTTCCACACGATCGAAAGCGATGGCGACCTGAAGCTGAGGGCCGTCGCCACCGATGGCCATCGCCTTGCCCGCGCCGATGTCACCGCCCCTTCGGGCTCCGAAGGCATGCCTGGCATCATCATCCCGCGCAAGACGGTCGGCGAGTTGCAGAAGCTGGTGGACACGCCGGATGCGATCGTGACCGTCGAGGTCTCCGACGCCAAGATCCGCCTCACGATCGGGTCCATCGTCATGACATCGAAGCTGATCGACGGCACCTTCCCCGATTACCAGCGGGTCATACCGACCAACAACGACAAGGAAATGCGGGTCGATTGCCAGTCCTTCGCCCAGGCCGTCGATCGTGTGTCGACCATTTCTTCGGAGCGCGGCCGCGCGGTGAAGCTGGCGCTGTCCGACGGTCAGCTGCTGCTGACGGTCAACAATCCGGATTCGGGAAGTGCGACGGAAGAAGTGGCTGTCGGCTACGAGATGGATCCGATGGAAATCGGCTTCAACGCCAAATATCTGCTCGATATCACGGCGCAGCTCTCGGGCGAATCGGCGGTATTCCTGCTTGCCGACGCCGGCTCGCCGACCCTCATTCGCGATACGGCCGGCGACGACGCGCTGTATGTTCTGATGCCGATGCGCGTCTGACGAAACCAAAGCGCCCTTTCATGCGTTTCTCAGACGCAAAGGGTGCTTTTATTTTTTCCTTTGTGGATTGCGACATTTTCTCTTGTTATTGCGTCATCGCATTGCAAGATTCGCGATAAGCGGTATGTAAGTCGCGACCATAACATCTGGTGGGGGAGAGCATGGCGTTGCGTCTCAAGGAACGGCTGGGCAAGAAATTCGACGAGGAGATCCGTTTCTTCAAGGGCATGATGCAGGGGCCGAAGACAGTCGGTTCGATCGCCCCGACGTCCTCGATCACCGCCCGTAAGATGGCGAGCATCATCAACACGCAATCCGGGCTGCCGGTGCTGGAATTAGGCCCGGGTACGGGAGCCATCACCAAGGCAATCCTGGCGCGCGACGTTGAGCCCCAGAACCTCGTCGCCATCGAATATTCCACCGACTTCTACAATCACCTCGTCAAGCTCTATCCCGGCGTCCATTTCATCAATGGCGATGCCTTCGATCTCGACAAGACGCTCGGCGTCCTGCGCGGCCAGACGTTCGATTCCGTCGTGTCAGGCATTCCGCTCCTTAATTTCCCGATGCAGGCGCGTGTCGCGCTGCTGGAGAGCCTGCTGGACCGCATGCCGCCTGGCCGTCCCGTCGTGCAGATCTCCTATGGGCCGGTCTCGCCGATCATCGCCAGGCCGGATCGCTATCACATCCGCCACTTCGACTTCATCGTCCGCAATATTCCGCCGGCCCAGCTCTGGATCTACAGCCGCGGTTGAGGCAATCCCATGTACGCCCTCTATGTCACGCACCCCCAGGTGCGCATCGACCCGGACATTCCCGTGCCGCAATGGGGACTTTCCGAGATCGGCGCGGCAAGAGCACGCTTGGCGGCGACACACCCCTGGGCGCACAGGCTCGGCCTGATCGTCTCCAGCGGCGAACGCAAGGCGATAGAAACAGCCGAAATTCTCGCGGCCACAAGCGGTGCATCGGTCGAAATCATCGAGGCCATGCATGAAAACGACCGCAGCGCCACGGGCTTCCTGACCCCGCCGGAATTCGAGAAGGCGGCGGACTGGTTCTTTGCCCATCCGCACGAGAGCTTCAAAGGCTGGGAGCGCGCCATCGATGCGCAGGCGAGGATCGTCTCCAATGTCGATGCCGTACTTTCGCGGCATGATCCGCAGGTGCCGATGGCCTTCGTCGGGCATGGCGGCGTCGGCACGCTGCTGAGATGCCATCTGGAAGGAAAGCCGATCGCGCGGCAGGCCGATCAGCCTCCCGGCGGCGGCAATCTTTTCTGTTTCGATCTTGCGAAGCGTGTCGTCTCATGCGACTGGACACCCATGGAAGATTGGATGGGATGGGCTTGAGATGACCGCACGCGACCGCTTGATCGTTGGACTGGATGTCCCAAACCTTCCGGAGGCCGAAAAAGTGGTCGGCGCCCTCGGCGACGATATCCTCCACTACAAGATCGGCTATCAGCTCGCCTTTGCCGGCGGCCTGGAATTCGCGCGCGATCTCGCCGCCGACGGCAAGAGGATCTTCCTAGATATGAAGCTGCTCGACATCGACAACACGGTGGCCTCCGGCGTCGAGAACATCGTCAAGATGGGCATGTCGATGCTGACGCTGCATGCCTATCCAAAGGCAATGAAAGCGGCCGTCGCCGCAGCCAAGGGATCGGATCTTTGCCTGCTCGGCGTCACCGTGCTGACGTCGATGGACGAAGAGGATCTGATTGCCGCCGGCTATGAATATGATCCGCATACGCTGGTGCTGCGCCGCGCCGAGCAGGCGCGTCTCGCCGGCATGGGCGGCATCGTCTGTTCGGCCGAGGAGGCAGCCGCCGTGCGCAAGATCATCGGCCCGGACATGGCGCTGGTAACTCCCGGCATCCGGCCTGATGGTAGCGACAAGGGCGACCAGAAGCGTGTGATGACGCCGGCCGCCGCCATCAAGGCCGGCTCGAGCCATCTCGTCGTCGCCCGGCCCATCGTCAAGGCAGCCGATCCCAAGGAGGCGGCCCGGGCCATCCTCGCCGAGATCGACGCCGCACTCTAGATCATTACGGGAAACAGGGAGGCAAATATGGCAAAGGGATACTGGATTGCACGCGTCGATGTTCGCGACCTCGAGCGCTACAAGGACTACGTCGCCGGCGCCAAGCCGGCTTTCGAGAAATACGGCGCGAATTTCCTTGCCCGTGGTGGTGCATTCACCCCGCTTGAGGGGCAGGCCCGCGGCCGCAACGTCGTCATCGAATTTCCGTCGCTGCAACATGCCGTCGATTGCTACAACTCGCCGGAATACCAGGCGGCCGCCAAAATCCGCCATGAAGTAGCGGATGCGGAAATGGTCGTCGTCGAAGGGATTTGATCCCTTCGAAATGTGACGCTGCGATGCAGCGCGATAGCACTTCACCTCGGCGCTCCGATCGGTTAAGACGAAATCAGATCAGCCCAATCAAAGCCTTTCGAGGAGCCTGCCATGACCCTGTCCGACCTCCCGCCGCTCGTTACCGTGTTCGGAGGATCAGGCTTCATCGGGCGGCATGTGGTGCGCACGCTTGCCAAGCGTGGCTATCGCATCCGCGTCGCCGTACGCCGTCCCGACCTTGCCGGTTTCCTGGTGCCGGCCGGTAATCTCGGCCAGATTTCGATCGTCCAGGCCAATGTGCGCTATCGCAATTCCATCGACCGCGCCGTCGAAGGCGCGCAGCATGTCGTCAACTGCGTCGGTATCCTGGCCGAAAGCGGCCGCAACACCTTCGACGCCGTGCAGGAATTCGGCGCCAAGGCCATCACTGAGGCCGCGCGCGGCGTCGGCGCTTCGCTGACGCATATTTCCGCGCTCGGCGCCAATGCCAATTCCGCTTCGGCCTATGCCCGCACCAAGGCCCGCGCCGAGGCAGCCATCCTGTCGATAAAGCCGGATGCAGTGATCATGCGGCCTTCGATCGTCTTCGGACCTGAAGATGGCTTCTTCAACAAGTTCGCCGATATGTCGCGCACGGCACCCTTCCTGCCGCTGATCGGCGGCGGCGAGACCAAATTCCAGCCTGTTTACGTCGAAGATGTCGCCGAGGCCGTTGCGCGCAGCGTCGACGGCAAGCTGAAGGCCGGCACGACCTACGAACTGGGCGGCCCGGAAGTGCTTACCTTCCGCGAATGTCTCGAGACCACGCTGTCCGTCATCAACCGGAAGAAGACGCTCGTCTCGATCCCGTTCGCCGTCGCCTCGCTGATCGGCTCGATCGCGTCGCTGGTGCCGCTCATCACGCCGCCGATCACGCCAGACCAGGTCACGCTGCTGAAGAGCGACAATGTCGTTTCCAAGCAGGCCGAGGCGGAAGGACGGACGCTGAAGGACATCGGCCTGCTGCCGACGCTGCTCATCTCCGTGCTGCCGTCCTATCTGGTCCGCTATCGTCCGCAGGGTCAGTTCACCGGCTCGGGCAAAGCAGCCTAACGATTCGGCCATTCCACGAAATTCACGCGCCGCCCGGCTTTGCCGAGCGGCGTTTTTTATTGCTCCTTAACGGCAGAAACCTGCTCCAGCAGGCTGGCAGAGCACCGTCATTCACAGCTCAGCGTTGCTCAAAAGACGCAGTGTGGAAATAGTAGCATTAACGTCAAATTTAATATGAACATTTATTGCTATTGCTCATTCCACTGACTAACACAACCGCGCGTCTCAGGCTTGGACAGTGAGCTGGTCTGAGGGGCGCTTCACACTTCTGCGGAAAGGCATTCTTCGATGGGTAAGTCTATCGCGCTTTTGTTTGCGTGCGCGGCATTGGTGATTCTCGCCGGATCCTTCATGGCCCGCGGCAGCATCGCCTCAGTGAAGGGCGAATGTGCGCCGGCCTATGGCGTCGACCCCTGCACGACAGGCTCCATCGGCGCTTCCTCGTCGAACTGATCGAGCATGAAAAAGGCCGGTTCTCACCGGCCCCCATCTTTCTCCAGGATTGCGACGTCAGTCCGTCCGTATTAGCCGATCGTGTAAAGTCCGATCAGGCCGAGGGTGCCGACGGCAATGCGCCACCATGCAAAGGGGGCGTAGCCGCGGCGTGAGACGAAGTCGAGCAACGCCCGCACGACGAGCAGCGCCGATATGAAGGCGGTGACGAAACCGATGACGATCAGCAGACCCTGGTCCGTGCTGAGATCATGTCGGCTCTTCCAAAGATCCAGCGCAAAGGCGCCCGCCATGGTGGGCATGGCGAGGAAGAAGGAAAATTCTGCGGCCGATCGCTTGTCGGCTCCGAGCAACAAGGCGCCGACGATGGTGGAGCCCGAACGCGACGTTCCCGGAATCATTGCCAGGCACTGGAAGAAGCCGATCTTGATCGCCATCGGCCAGGAGAACTCATAGGCGCTGGTATATTTGGGCTTGAACTGGATCTTGTCGATGACGAGCAGCACAATGCCGCCGAGGATCAGCGAGATACAGATAAGCTGCGGTGAATCAAACAGAACGGTCTTGATGAAGTCATGCGCGAGCGCGCCGATGACGGCAGCCGGCAGGAAGCCGAACAGAACAGCCAGCACGAAATGGCGGGCCTTGACGCTCACAGGCAGCGCCTTGGCGATTTGAACGAGGCGATTGAAATAGACAAGCAGGATGGCGAGAATCGCACCGAGCTGGATCAGAACGTCGAATGTGGCGGCTTCCTTGAAGCCGAGGAAGTGTCCGAGCAATATCAGGTGGCCGGTGGAGGAGACGGGAATGAACTCCGTAAGCCCCTCCACAAGACCCAAAACCAGCGCGATAATAATTTGTTCAGCCATATCGTGTCCTTTGTCAAACGGCAGGGCGGCCCGATTCGCTTGTGCAAACTAGGCCAAGCTCCTATAGCTTCAACCCATGACAAATGACTAGGGCCGCAGGATCGCGACCCGAAAAACTCCGTAGCACCAATTGGAAACACCCGAGTATCAATGCCGACGCTGTATCATCACCCAATGTCATCTTCTTCACGGTTCGTCCGTCTGATCCTGACCGAATATGGCTATCAGACGGAGCTGATAGAGGAGCAGACATGGGAAAAGCGCCGCGACTTCCTGGCGCTCAATCCCGCGGGAACCCTGCCCGTCTATGTCGATGACAGCATGAGGGCGCTCTGTGGCGCGACTGTCATTTCCGAATATCTCGACGAGACGCACGGCGTCCTGAAGCGGGATCGCCGCCTTCTGGCCGAGGATCCGTTTCAGCGCGCCGAGATTCGCCGGCTGACGGAATGGTTCATGCAGAAGATGGAACAGGACGTGACGCGGCCTCTGACGCGCGAGCGCGTCTTCAAGCTGCAGATGACCGCGGACCAGGGCGGCGGCGCACCCGATTCCAAGGTGATGCGCATGGCGCGCGGCAATATCCGCCAGCATATGAAGTATCTTTCCTGGCTTGCGGGCTCCAGGCAGTGGCTCGCCGGTGAGCGGCTGAGCTATGCCGATCTGGCAGCCGCCGCCTCGATTTCCGTGCTCGACTATCTCGGCGAGATCGACTGGACGGAATCGCCGGTCGCCAAGGAATGGTATCAGCGGCTGAAGTCGCGTCCGTCCTTCCGACCGATCCTGGCGGAGCGCGTACGCGGTGTAACTCCGGTTTCGCACTACGCCGACCTGGATTTCTAACGAGGGCTAGATATGCCCGAGGATCGTGAAGCGGAAAAAGCCGGCAAGCGACGGCGCGCACTGACCGCCTTTCTGCGCGAAGAGGCAGGCGCCCAAGGCTTTGACCTCTGCCGCATCACGCGACCGGACGCCATCCCCGAAGCAGCCGTCAGGCTCGGCCAGTTCCTGGAACAGGGCCATCACGGCACCATGAGCTGGATGGAGGAGACGCGCGATCGGCGCGGCGATCCGCGCGTCCTCTGGCGTGAGACTCGCTCCATAGCCGTCTTCGGCCTCAATTACGGTCCGGACGAAGATCCGCGCGGCATTCTGGAGAAGACCGACAAGGCAGCAATCTCCGTCTATGCCCGCAACCGTGATTATCACGATGTCATCAAGGGGCGACTGAAGGAGATTGCCACCCGCTTTGCCGCGCGCTCCAAGGAGGACGTAAAAGTCTTCGTCGATACCGCGCCGGTCATGGAAAAGCCGCTGGCGGCCGCAGCAGGGCTCGGCTGGCAAGGCAAACACACCAATCTCGTCAGCCGCACACACGGCTCATGGCTGTTTCTCGGATCGATGTTCACCACGGCCGATCTGGAGCCGGACGAGCCGGAAATCGATCATTGCGGCTCCTGCCGCGCCTGTCTCGATGTCTGTCCGACCGCCGCCTTTCCCGCGCCCTATCAACTCGATGCGCGCCGCTGCATTTCCTACCTCACCATCGAACACAAGGGACCGATCGATCCGCAGATCCGGCCGATGATCGGCAACCGTATCTATGGCTGCGACGACTGTCTTGCCGCCTGTCCCTGGAACAAGTTCGCAAGCGCTGCCTCCGAGATGAAGCTGGTTGCACGCGAAGAGCTGAAGGAGCCGTCGATCGCCTTTTTGCTGACATTGGATGATACGGCCTTTCGCGCCTTCTTCAGCGGCTCGCCGGTCAAGCGCATCGGCCGCGACCGCTTTATCCGCAATGTGCTCATCGCCGCCGGCAATTCCGGCGAACGCGCTTTGATCGAGCTATGCCGCGATCTGGCTAAGGACCCCTCGTCCGTCGTGCGCGGCATGGCCGTCTGGGCGCTGTCGCGGCTGATGACGGCTGGCGAATTTCGCGCATTTGCGGCAGAAAGGGATGACGAGCCGGACGAAGAGGTTCGCGCGGAATGGAAAATAGCGGGGGCGATGTGATGCATGTGGTGATTTTCGGCTGTGGCTACTCGGGGACGGCCATCGCCAAGGCTTTCGCGGGCTCCGGCATTCGCATCACGGGCACCACCCGTTCGGCCGACAAGGCGGAGCTATTGGCCGCGGAAGGCATCGAAGCCTTTGTCTTCGACGGCGAGACGCTCGATCCGGCTCTCCGTGAGGCGATGAAATCCGCAACGCATCTGGTGCAATCGATCGCGCCCGGCAGGGCGGGGGATCCGCTGCTGCGACTGGCGCAGCTCAATTTGCGTGCGCTGATGCCGAAGCTGGAATGGATCTGCTATCTGTCGACTGTCGGCGTCTATGGCGACCACAAGGGCGCCTGGATCAGCGAAGAGACCCCGCTGCATCCGATCGCGGATCGCTCCGTGGAGCGTGTCGAGGCGGAAGACGGCTGGCTTCGCGTCGGCGTAAGGCTCGACTTGCCCGTTGCGGTGCTCAGGCTTTCCGGCATTTACGGCCCGGGTCGCAACGCCTTCAGCAATCTGGAAAAGGGCACGGCGCGGCGGCTGATCAAGGCAAATCAGGTTTTCAACCGTATCCGCGTCGAAGACATCGGCGCCTGCGCGCGGTTCCTGTCGGACCGCAGGCTCGGCGGTATATATAATGTCACGGACGACGAGCCCGCGCCGCCACAGGATATAGTCGCCGAAGCCGCCCGTCTCATGGGTGTCGAACCGCCCCCGGAACAGCCTTTCGAAACGGCCGAGCTCACGCCGATGGCGCGGTCCTTCTATGGCGAGAACAAGCGCGTCTCGAACGCGAAACTACGCGCCCTCGGTTTTGCCTTTCGCTTTCCCGAATACCGCATGTCGCTTGCGGAGCTCTGGTCATCGGGGCGGTGGCGCGGCTAGGAAAACCCGTCTTTCAATCAAGAGGAATCGCATGAAAATTCCTACTTGTCCGCCTCTCCTAGTTCAATTTACTCCACAATTATGGTTAACGACCTCTAAATTGGCCCAAATGCGGCAGCAATTGTGGCAAGGCCGGAAAATTATTTTTCCGATTTTCGTGAACTTATGCGCCGCCGTATGCCGACAAGAATAATTGTTCCATTTTCAACTGATTTTATTAGATTTTTTCCACAAATCGATAAATCCAACTATTAGTCATGTAGTTCGCTTTGCATCACGAATGTTACATATTGTAATATTCCGTGATCAAACCAGGCACTTTTTCGCCATTTTTGGCCGGATTTAAGCCCCGCCGCCTACGCAAGGCGCAAGTTCAACAGCTTGAGGGAAAATTCGGTTTGACGAACATCAGACGTTCTTTGGCAATCGCCGCAACTATATCCGCCTCCTTTGCTCTTCTTTCGACACCGGCATTAGCTTCGAATGGATGCGGAGGCGCCTCATGGTACGGAGGAAGCTCCAAAACTGCGTCCGGGGAACGTATGAGTTCCAGAAACCTTACTGCCGCCCATCGCTCGCTTGCTTTCGGCACGCGTCTCAGGGTCATCAACAAGCACAATGGTCGTAGCGTCGTCGTTCGCATCAACGACCGCGGGCCGTTCATTCGCGGCCGCGTCCTCGACCTTTCCCGCGCCGCGGCCCAGGATATCGGCATGGTCGCCTCCGGCACCGCCAGCGTCTGCTACGAAGTCGTCGCCTCGAAGTAATCGGCGATCAGGCCGGAAGCATAGGGCATTTCGGCACAACGCTTGCTCTCTCCGTCAATCGCGGCTACCACGCGGTTGGGACGTCTCAATAATCCGCCGCCATGTGCGCTATTCGTGCGGATTGATGAGACGTCAGCGACATTTTGGCAGCGCATGCCATTTCCCGACAGCTCCACCGAGTTTCGGGACCATGCGCAAGCAGGAGAGTATTAAATGCGTCTGGGCGGCCGATTGCAGGGGGCCATCGAGGTTCTTGCCGATATCGAAACGCGCAAGCGACCGGTGGCCGACGCCCTGAAGGATTGGGGGCTCGCTCATCGTTTTGCGGGCTCCGGCGATCGGGCCGCGATCGGCAATATCGTCTACGACGCGCTACGCATGCGGCTTTCCCATGCCTGGCTCATGGGCGACGACAGCCCTTCGGCACTTGCCCATGCCGTGCTCTTTCGCCAATGGGGCCTGACGCCCGAGGCGCTGGCTGCCGAACTCGACGGTGACAAATTCGCCCCCGAGGCTCCGAGCGCCGAGGCGCTGGCTGCCTTTGCCGCCCGCAAGCTCGAAGATGCGCCCCGGCACATCCAGGGCGATATCCCCGAATGGGTCGAACCTTCCTTTGAGCGCGCCTTCGGCGAAGACTGGCTCTCCGAAGCGCACGCCCTCTCTGAACGCCCGACGCTCGACCTTCGCGCCAACGCGCTGAAGGCGGACCGCGCCAAGGTGGTGAAGGCGCTCGATCGCGCAGGCGCGCAGGCATCGAAGCTCGCCCGTTTCGGCATCCGTATTCCCGCCGGCGAAGGTGCATCCCGGTTGCCGAACGTCACCGCCGAGCTTTCCTTCCAGAAGGGCTGGTTCGAAGTGCAGGACGAGGGCTCACAGATCGTCGCCGATCTCGTTCTGCCTGAAGAGGGCGACCAAGTGCTCGACTATTGTGCGGGCGGCGGCGGCAAGACGCTCGCCATGTCGGCTGCCATGCACAACAAGGGTCAGGCCCACGCCTATGATTCCGACCGGCGGCGATTGGCGCCGATCATCGAGCGCTTGAAGCGGGCCGGAACCCGCAATGTCCAGGTCCATGACGAGCGCAACGGTTTGTTGCCGCTGCGCGGCAAATTCGACAAGGTTCTGGTCGATGCGCCCTGCACCGGCACGGGCACTTGGCGCCGAAGGCCCGACACGAAGTGGCGGCTGACGCAGAAGAACCTCGACGAGCGTACCAGCCAACAGCAGGAAGCGCTGGCCCAGGCCGGCGAATTCGTCCGCCCCGGCGGCTCGCTGCTCTATGTCACCTGCTCTGTGCTGCCCGAGGAAAACGAAGTGCAGGTGAACCGTTTCGCCAGCCAGAACCCGGATTTCGACGTCGTGGAGGCGTTGAGTTCCTGGGAAAAGCTGTTCGGCAAAGATGCGCCGCGGCCGCGCTCATCCGATGGCAAGACCATTACGCTGACACCTGCATCGACCGATACGGACGGCTTCTTCTTCTGCCGTCTGCAGCGGAAAGCGTGAGGTGAAATCAATCCGCCCGCAGCGGATATTGCTGTCGGGGCGGGATGAGGTGATGCAGCACGGCAATGACGATGAGCAGCAGGCCGCCAAGGCCGACAACGGTGAACAGTGTCCACGCCGACAGATGCGATCCGAATGCCACCAGCGGCACGGCGCCGGCCGGCGGATGCGTCACCCTTAAAATAAGCATCGCGGCGATAGCAAGACCGACAGCGATGGCGGCTGCCCACCAAAGGCCCGGCAGCAGCGCCATGGCGAGGCTGCCGACAATGGCGGCCAGCAGATAGCCACCGAGCACATTGGCAGGCTGCGCCAGTGGGCTCTTCGGCTGGCCGAAGATCAGCACAGCCGTCGCGCCGAAGGGTGCGATCAGCAAGGGAATGCCGGTCGCAATCGCCAGAGCGCCAACGGCGGTCATGCCTGTGATGGCGCCTACACCCGACTTCAGATGCCCCTGCCAATGGCCTTTCGGCTCATGACGGTGAAGGAAATGCTTGAAATGGCGATGCATGAAAGATCTTCGAGACTCAACTGAAATCCACATGCCTGTTTTTTGACCTGCATCTGCCGCTTTTTCAAGCAAATCCATTCCATTCCTGCGGCCTTAACCAATAATTTCCTGCCTTAAAATCGTTCTAAACTAGAGTATTTGACACAAGTTTATTTTTCATACATGAGACAAAATACCAAGTTTTTGACGGTGCCCCCCGCTGTCGTAGGAGAGGAATATGAAACTGAAGATCAATTTTGGCGCCGTGCTCGCGGTGGCCGTTGCCGCAACTGCCGTATCCGGCCTTCCCGCCCTTGCAGCCGCTCCCGAGCCGGCTGCCGTCCTCAAGCATTATGCGGAGGTGGCGCATGCCAAATATCAGGACTCCCTGACGACGGCACAGGCGCTCGACAAGGCGATCAACGCGTTGCTTGCCGACCCCAGCGACAAGACGCTGAAGGCGGCGCGCGCCGCCTGGATCAAGGCCCGCGTTCCCTATGCCCAGACGGAAGTCTATCGCTTCGGCAACTCGATCGTCGACGATTGGGAAGGCAAGGTGAATTCCTGGCCGCTGGACGAGGGGCTGATCGACTACGTCGACGCTTCTTACGGCACGGAAAGCGATGAGAACGCACTCTATGTCGCCAACGTCATTGCCAACAAGACGATCAAGATCAACGGCAAGGATGTCGATGCTTCGCATCTGACCCCGGAATTCCTGTCGGGCACGCTGCACCAGGCTGGCGGTGTCGAGGCTAACGTCGCGACCGGCTACCATGCCATCGAGTTCCTGCTCTGGGGCCAGGACCTGCACGGCACCGGACCGGGCGCCGGCGAACGCCCCGCCACCGATTACGACTTGAAGAATTGCACGCACGGCAATTGCGACCGCCGCGCGGAATATCTGAGATCCGTTTCGACGCTTCTTGTCTCGGACCTTCAAGACATGACGGCCAAGTGGGCACCGGACGGCGAAGCCACCAAGCATGTCGAAGCCGATCCGAAGGCTGGCCTTACCACCATCCTGACCGGCATGGGCTCACTCTCCTACGGTGAACTTGCCGGCGAGCGCATGAAGCTCGGCCTGCTGCTTCACGATCCGGAAGAGGAGCAGGATTGCTTCTCCGACAATACCTATAACGAGCACAATGGCGACGCCATCGGCATCGCCTCTGCCTATACCGGCAACTATACCCGTGTCGACGGCACCAAGCTGAAAGGCCCGTCGCTGCACGATCTGGTCAAGGCCAAGGACGCAGCGCTCGACAAGGAGACCGAGGGGAAGCTCAACGCTACCCTTGCAGCCATGAAGGCGCTGGTGCATCGCGGCGAGACGGTCGAGAAATACGACCAGATGATCGGCGAAGGCAACAAGGAAGGCAATGCCACCGTGCAGAAGGCCATCGATGGCCTGCTCGACCAGACGAAGAGCATCCAGCGCGTCATTGCCGCTCTCGATCTCGGCACGATCAAGCTTGAAGGTTCGGACAGCCTGGACAATCCTAACTCTGTCTTCAAGAAGTAATAAAGGAGGGCGGCGGCGCGACAAGACGCTGCCGCCCTGACACCCATGACAAACATCCCGGCCAACCGCGCCCTTTTGCCCGCCCTCGCTGCGGGTTTTTTGGTTTTTTCGATCACCCTGGCCGTTGCCGGCATCCTCGACTTTCCGACGACCCGCGGCGATCTTTCCGCCGAGCAGCTGAACCGGGTGCGCGACGTCACGCGCGCGACCACGGATTTTTCGAAGGCCGAGGCCTATGAGGCGATGCAGGGCGGGGCGGCTACATCGATCGATCCCGTCCATCGCGATATCTTCTCGCAGCCCTCGGCCAATCTCGGGCTGGAGCGCGGCGAGAACTTCCACTTAGGCAACGCCCTCTTTCGCAAGCTCTGGGTCTCGGCCCCCTCCTCCACGCAGGCTTCCGACGGTCTCGGGCCGCTGTTCAACGCCCGCTCCTGCCAAAGCTGCCACATCCGCGATGGTCGCGGCCATCCGCCGGAGGCCACCGGAGCCGCCGCGACCTCGATGGTCCTGCGCCTGGCGCGGTCTGCCGCCACGCCGGAAGAGGAGCAGGCCGCCAAGGATTTCCGCGCGCTCAACTTTCCGGATTCGACCTATGGCAAACAACTGCAGGATCTAGCCGTGCCCGGCCTTGCCGCCGAAGGCAAGGTGACGGTGAGCTATGTGGAAGAGACAGTGACGCTCGCGGGCGGCGAGACAGTGACGTTGCGCAAGCCACATTACGGCGTGACCGATCTGGCCTATGGACCGCTGGATCCGACGACGACCCTCTCTCCTCGCATCGCGCCGCCGATGATCGGCTTGGGCTTGATCGAGGCCATTCCGGAAGCCGATATCCTTGCCAATGCTGATCCGGACGGCAAGAACGGCACGGGCATTCGCGGTCGCCCCGCCATCGTCCGCGACCACCGCACTGGCCAGATGGCGCTCGGGCGCTTCGGCTGGAAGGCCCAGAATGCCACGGTGCGCGACCAGGTGGCGGACGCCTTCTCGGCCGATATCGGCATTTCCACGCCGGACCGGCCGAATCCCTACGGCGATTGCACGTCCAAGGAACCGCGCTGCCTTGCCATGCCGAACGGCGTGCAGAAGCGCCTGGGCGATACCGAAGCACCGGATCCGATCCTTGCCCTCGTCACCTTCTATTCCGAAAATCTTGCCGTGCCCGCCCGCCGCAAGGCGAGCTTTCCCGATGTGCTGCACGGCAAGGAGATGTTCTATCGTTCCGGCTGTGCCGCCTGCCACACGCCGAAGTTCGTCACCCGCGACGACATCAAGGGCAGCGATGGCAAGGACTCACCGCAGGCATTCCAGCTGATCTGGCCCTATTCCGATTTCCTGCTGCATGACATGGGCGAAGGCCTTTCCGACGGCCAGCAGGTGGGTGTGGCCTCCGGCCGCGATTGGCGCACCCCGCCGCTCTGGGGTATAGGCCTCACCCAAACGGTGAGCGGCCAGCAGGCCTATCTGCATGACGGCCGCGCCCGCACCTTGACCGAAGCCATCCTCTGGCATGGAGGAGAGGCGGAAAAAGCCCGCAACGCATTCGCCGACCTTTCGACGGACGATCGGCAAGCCCTCATCAACTTTCTGGAGTCTCTTTGATGCGCCACTGGAAACGTCTCGCAGCTAGCCTTCTCTTCACCGTCTCGGCGTTATCAGTCCATGCGCAGGACGCGACGGCCAATGGCGCCGGCCTGAACGAAGCGGCCGTGCCTGCAACCCTGCGGAAGGCAGTGGACGATGTCATTCGCCCCGGCTATCGCGCCATGCATGACTCGGCCTCGAAGCTGACCGTGGCGATGAAGGCGCTTTGCGCCGATCCCACTGCCGCCACGCTCGCCAGCGCCCAATCGGCCTTCGGCGACACCGTGAAGAGCTGGTCGCGCATCGAAATCGTCGATACCGGCCCGATCATCGACAAGAACCGTTTCGAGCACATCCTGTTCTATCCAGACCGCAAGGGTGTTGGCCTCAAGCAGGTGCAGGCGTTGATCGCCAAGGCGGACGAGAAGGACGCGACGGTCGAGGCCGTTGCCGGCAAGAGCGTGGCGCTGATGAGCATGACGGCCCTGGAATATGTGCTCTACGGCACCGGTTCGGACGTCCTCGCCAGCCAGAAGCAGGGCTTCCGCTGCCGCTATGGCGCGGCCGTCGCCGGCAATATCGAAAACACGGCCAAGGAAATCGCCGACGAATGGGATGCACCCGATGGCGTGCAGAAATCCTGGAAGTATCCGGGCAAATCCAGCGATGATTTCATGGACAACAAGGAAGCGGTCACGGCGCTGCTCGGCATCCTCGTGCATGGTGCGGCCAACGTCCGCGACCAGCGGCTGGAGAGCTTCTACAAGGGCGATCCCGCCTCTGCGCGGCCAAAGATGGCGATCTACTGGCGCTCCGCCAACACCTGGACGTCGTTCACCGGCAATGTCGAGGGTTTGAAGGCGCTCTGGGAAAAGGCCGATATGGCAAGCCTGCTGCCAGCGGACAAGCGCGACGCCGCCGCCAAGATCGACAGGCTGCTGAACGAGCTTGCGGCGACCGCGCCGACGATCAATCCGGATATCGAAAAAGCGCTTGGCGACGATGCAGAGCGCGCCAAGCTCGACAAGCTGCTTGCCGTCAGCCGCGATCTCACCACCGCCTTCAGCGACGAGTATGGCGGCGCCATCGGCCTTTCGGCCGGCTTCTCCTTCGCCGACGGAGATTAAGGGCGATGCGCAGCGGGCTGATCGACCGGAGAGCTTTCGTTAGAGGTGCGGGGCTGACATTCCTCGCAGCCCTCAAGCCCGGCGCCCTGATGGCCCTGGAGCGGGCCGATGCGGTTTATGCGTCGGGCATCCGCGCCGCCGACGGCTCCTTTGCCGTGGCGACGGTGACCGAGAAGGGCCGGATCATCGATCAGGTGGCCCTGCCCGCTCGCGCCCATGGCATGGCCTTCTCGAAGGCGACGGGCAAGACCGTCGCATTCGCCCGCCGGCCGGGCACCTTTGCGATGATCTTCGATCCCTGGAATAAGGCCGAGCCGATCGTCATCAGCGCAAGGGAAGGCCGGCATTTCTACGGGCACGGTACGTTTTCGCCCGATGGCCAGCTGCTTTATGCGAGCGAGAACGACTTCGACGACAATCGCGGTATCATCGGGCTTTATGATGCCCGCAACCGCTTTGTCCGCATCGGCGAGTACGAGACCTATGGTGTCGGCCCGCACGACATGACCGTCTCGGATGACGGCAGGTTCCTGATCGTTGCCAATGGCGGCATCGAGACGCATCCGGATTTCGGCCGCACCAAGCTCAATCTCGACCATATGGAGCCGTCGCTGACGCTGATCGATGCGGCGAGCGGCCGGCTGATCGAGAAACATGTCCTGCCGCCGCAATATGCCCAGGTCTCCACCCGGCATGTCGATATCGATGCAAGCGGCCGGGTCTGGTTCGCCTGTCAGTATGAAGGCCATCGCAACGACCTGCCGCCGCTCGTCGGCCATTTCGCCAGGGGTGAGGACCTAACCTTCGTCCCCCTGCCCGACGAAACGACCCGCGCGCTCGGCAACTATGTCGGCGCCATCGCCGTCAATCGCGCCGAGAACCTCGTGGGCGTGACGTCGCCGGTCGAGGGGACATCGGTGACGCTCGATGCGAAGACGGGCAAGGTGCTGAAGGTCGAAAGCGTGCCTGATGCGGCGGGCATTGCGCCGGCCAGCCATGGCTTCGCCGTGTCCTCCTATGAGGGCGAGTTCTTGGGCCAGCACAGCGATGTCGCCTGGGATCAGCATATCGTCCGCATCGCCCGCGGCTGATTTCGCCACGGCTCAGACCGGTTTGCTGGCTTCGATGAAGCGGCGCAGCGCCGTCGCAGCATTCAGCATGTGCGCCCGCATGCGCCGCGACGCCATATCGCCGTCACCCTCAGCAATTGCCTGCATGATGGCTTCGTGCTCCGCTCGTGATCGATCGAGGCGCTCGTCCTGCTGCAATTGAGCGCGGCGGAAGGCGGTCAAGCGACTGCGTATGGCAATCGCCTGTTCGGCCAGAAAGCTGTTATGCGTCGCGTGGTAGATCGCCTCGTGAAAGGCGCGGTTGAAGGCGTCATAGGCATCGAAATCGCCCTTCTTCACGATCGTTTCGGAGGCATCGTGCAGCTCGATCAGGTGGCTGCGCTCCAAAGGCGTCATGCGGTAGGTGGCAAGCCGCACACACATGGCCTCGATCTCCGCCACCGTCTCGAACATCTCCATGATGCGCTCCGGTGTCATGCGGGCGACGACGACGCCGCGGCGCGGCCGCACCTCGACCAGGCCGCTCACCGCCAATTGCCTCAACGCCTCGCGAACCGGTGTGCGCGAAGCACCAAAGCGATCGGCAAGATGCTGCTCGTCGAGTGCCGCGCCTGCCTCGAGCCTTCCGGTCGCGATCTCATCGGCCAGGGCGTTGCGGATACGGTCCGACAGCAATTCGCGGTTGTCAGCGGAATCCTCGAACCCATTGGTCATTCCCGATCTCCTGGCATTTTGCCCCATCTCGTATGCAATGTCGCTATTGTTCTGCTACCTTGCATGCAGAATGACTATCACGCAACTGTTACGCATTCAATGATTGACCATCCTGAGCAGTAGGAATACAAAATCCCTCATGAAACGCCCTCCCGCATACGCAGGGCGGCCAGAATGCCAGACCAGAATGCAAGCAGAGCAGATTTTGTCCGAGCGCTTCGGCGGAATGCTCTTTTCAACGACAATGACATCGCGAGCGAGCCCTCGGCCGGAAGGCCTTCCGCTGCCGACTTCACCCCTTCGATGCAAAGGATCAGGACCATGATGATAACCAGACGGAATTTCTCGGCAGCACTTGTTGCCGGCGCCGCCGCCTCTCTCGTTTCCACCAGCGGCATGGCCGCCACCAACGTTGCTGGCGGTTCGGCAACCTCAGCCCCGCAAAAGGCGCGTAATGTCGTGTTGGTGCATGGGCTTTTTGCAGACGGCTCCTGCTGGTCGGAGGTCATCGCGCGGCTGCAGGCAAAGGGGCTGAACTGCACGGCGGTGCAGAACCCGCTGACCACATTGCCCGAGGCCGTTGCCTCGGCCCAGCGCGTTCTCGATCGCCAGGACGGCCCGACCGTGCTTGTCGGTCATTCATTCTCCGGCATGATCGTCACCGAGGCAGGCATGCACCCGAAGGTCTCCTCGCTGGTCTATGTCGCGGCCCGTGCGCCCGATGCCGGCGAGGATTACACGGCGCTTGCCAAGACCTATCCGACGCCGCCGGCATCGGCTGGCATCGTCTTTGACGGCGACGAGGGCCGCCTGAGCGAAGAAGCCTTCCTGCGCGACTTCGCCGGCGATTTGCCCGAAGCCAAGGCCAAGGTCCTCTATGCCGTACAGGAGCCGTTCCACAAGGAACTCCTTACCGGCAAGACGACCCAGGCCGCATGGCATTCGAAGCCGAGCTGGTATGCGGTCTCCACCGAAGACCGGACGATCAATCCCGACCTCGAACGCTTCATGGCCAAGCGCATGGGCGCCAAGACCATCGAGGTGAAGGCAAGCCATCTTGCGCTGATCTCTCACCCGGATACGATCGCCCGCCTGATCCTCGAAGCGGCCGGCCACTAGAGCGGTTACGCGTTTCACGGAATCGCCCAACCGCTCCATGCTATTGTTTTTGCGCAATCCCGGACGGAAAACCGCTTCGCACTTTTCCCGGAATTCTCTAGGCCGACAGGCTGCCGGCCTATCCCTTCCTGGCGAATTCGGCCTGTTCCGCACTGACAGCGACAGCGACGGCCCTTGCCGCCGCTCGCAGCCAATCGGTGCCCCGCTTATCGAGATCGGCAACAATGCCTGGCAGGTGCGAGGCATCGTCGGCGTGGCAGTTGGCGATTTCGAAGCCCATTAGATCCAGCATCTCAGGCGCCAGCAGCACCTGCATATCTCCGTCGACTTCGATCTTGCGGCTGTTGGGTGATAGACGGCGGACCAGAAGCTTGCCGCTCACCTGGTAACGTGGATCGGGCGAGCGCGCCCGTCCCGCGGCGATAACACCCGTATGGATCGTCTTGTCCGAGGGGTTATGCTTGAGCGACCAGCCAGACTGTAGCAGCGCCTTGACTTCGCGCAGGACAGGACCGCCGCGCCATTCGACATAGGCGACGAAACGCGGACGGCCCAGACTGCCGGTGCCGGCCGTGCGCGGCTTTGCCTCGAATTCTGTCATCGGATCCGGCAATGCCCTGCGCAGCGCCTTCAGATAGGGCTCCGGCACCGGGTCTTTCGCCGGTGGCAAACTGCGATACTTCTCCCAGAAAGCCCTGCGCTCGGCATTCGACAGCAATACCTCATTGCGCAGCCGTTTGTAATCGCGCTCCAGGATGACGGGAGACGGCTGCCGCAAACCGCGGCGATAGCCTCCAAGAATGGCATCGGCGATGGCGCGCGGCGTCGGACCATCATTGCCCCGCGCCAGAATCGCGCTGGTCGCCAGGCGCACGAGATCGAGCGCGTAAGGCATGACGGCGGCCTCGTCGAAATCGTTGGCGCCCCATATCAGCCGCCCCTCCTCGTCACGCCAAGTGCCGAAATTCTCGAGATGCGTGTCGCCGATCGCCAATATCTGCGGCGCACTCGCGAGATCGGGGCAGATCTGGAGGATGGTTTCGGCCCAGCGCCAGTAGGTTCCGCGCAGGAATGAGAAGCTGTCTCTCTTCATGAGCTTGTGCTTCTTTGTCAGGCCGGACCCGACCAGATCGTCGCCAAGCTGCGCCCGCATCCAGGTCTCGTAGGCCGCCACCGATTGCAGGATCGTCGTCATCGATGCCCCTCGCCATGTATTCTCTGGTTTCGGATAGCATGATGCTGCCATTGAGGAAATTGGATGTCGGCCGCAGAAGCGGCAGAGGCTTTGCTTTTCCAAAGCATGACCCTTGTTCTCGCCGCCTCTCCATGCCAATTTCGCACCCGCGAAGAGGGGATGGTATGACAGAGGCAGACAGCGGCGATTTTCGGGCCCGCATTAGAACCAGCTTCGAGCGGCAGGCCGCGATGGCGACCATCGGCGCGGAACTGACACGCGTCGAACATGGCGCGGTCGAGATCGAGCTGCCGTTCGACGTCAAGCTGACGCAACAGCACGGCATCCTCCATGCAGGCATCATCGCCGCCGCGCTGGATTCCGCCTGCGGATTTGCGGCCTATAGCGTCATCGATCCCTCTGCATCTATTTTGACAATCGAATTCAAGATCAACCTGATGTCGCCGGGACGCGGCGAGCGTTTCCTGTTTCGCGGCGATGTCACCAAGCCGGGCACGACGATCATCGTGGCCGATGGACGCGGCTATGCGATTGGCGACGGGCCGGCCAAGCTGATTGCCTCGATGACCGGAACGATGATGGTCATCCGTGGCAGAGAGGGAATTAGCGGATGAAATTCGAATTGAAGCGCGTTTCGGGCAAATCGATCCTGTTCGTCATGGCGGCCGAGGCGGAATATGGGCCCTTTCTGCGCTCGCGCATCGATCCGCTGATGACCGGCGTCGGCCCCGTCGAGGCAGGGATCGCGCTCACCCGCGCATTTGCCCAGCTCGAAGCCCAGGACGACCTGCCCGATCTCGTGGTTTCGCTCGGCTCGGCCGGCTCCGCCACGCTGGAGCAGACCGAAGTCTATCAGGTCAGCTCCGTCTCCTACCGCGACATGGATGCCTCGCCGCTCGGCTTCGAGAAGGGTCGCACGCCGTTCCTCGACCTGCCTGCCACGCTCGAACTGCCGTTGCGCATTCCCGCTATTGCCGAAGCGAGCCTTTCCACCGGCGGCAACATCGTGTCCGGCACGGATGCCTACGAGCGCATCGGCACCGACATGGTGGACATGGAAACCTTCGCGGTGCTGCGCGCCTGCCAGATCTACGGCCGTCCGCTGATCGGGCTGCGCGGCATTTCCGATGGGCAAATCGAATTGCAGCGCATTTCCGACTGGACGGAATATCTGCACGTCATCGACCGTAAACTGTCCTATGCCGTCGACGGCCTGTTTACCGCATTGGAAGACGGCGTATTCTGGTTTTAACGGATCAAAACCGCCCTATGTGAGGACAATCGGGACAATAAAATCGGCTCCGGCATGATTTGCCCGATTGCCAGCGAAAGCGCTTTTCATTAAAGGCTCGCCATGACCCAGACAGCACATCCAGACACCGTTCTCATCGTCGATTTTGGCAGCCAGGTGACGCAGCTCATCGCACGGCGCGTGCGCGAAGCGGGCGTCTACTGCGAAATCGTCCCCTTCCAATCCGCCGAAGCCGGGTTCAAGCGGCTGCAGCCGAAGGCCGTGATCCTGTCCGGTAGCCCGGCCTCGACCGTGGACGAGGGCTCACCGCGGGCGCCGCAGATCATCTTCGACAGCGGCATTCCGGTATTCGGCATCTGCTACGGCCAGCAGACCATGTGCATGCAGCTCGGCGGCAAGGTCGAGAGCGGCCATCACCGCGAATTCGGCCGCGCCTTCCTCGACGTCAACGAGGATTGCGCGCTGTTCGAGGGCCTCTGGTCCTCCGGCTCGCGTCATCAGGTCTGGATGAGCCATGGCGACCGCGTCACCGCGTTGCCAGAAGGCTTCGAAGTGGTCGCCACCTCCTCGAACGCACCCTATGCCTTCATCGCCGACGAGAAGCGCAAATATTATGGCGTGCAGTTCCATCCGGAAGTCGTTCATACGCCCGACGGCGCCAAGCTGATCGGCAATTTCATTCACAACATCGCCGGCCTCAAGGGCGACTGGTCGATGTCGGCCTATCGCGCCAAGGCCGTGCAGGCAATCCGCGATCAGGTCGGCGACAAGCGCGTCATCTGTGCCCTGTCAGGCGGCGTCGATTCTTCCGTCGCAGCACTGCTGATTCATGAAGCAGTCGGCGACCAGCTCACCTGCATCCTCGTCGACCACGGCCTGATGCGCAAGGACGAGGCGGCCGGCGTCGTCGCCATGTTCCGCGAGCACTACAATCTGCATCTGCTCCATGTCGATGCCTCCGACCGCTTCATCGGCGAACTGGAGGGCGTCAGCGACCCCGAGACCAAGCGCAAGATCATCGGCCGGCTCTTCATCGAGACCTTCGAAGAAGAGGCCAAGAAGCTCGGCGGCGCCGATTTCCTCGGCCAGGGCACGCTCTATCCGGACGTGATCGAAAGCGTTTCCTTTACCGGCGGCCCCTCGGTCACCATCAAGTCGCACCACAATGTCGGCGGCCTGCCGGAGCGCATGAAGATGCAGCTCGTCGAGCCGCTGCGCGAACTCTTCAAGGATGAGGTGCGCGCGCTCGGCAAGGAACTCGGCCTGCCCGATAGCTTCATCGGCCGTCACCCCTTCCCCGGCCCGGGCCTTGCCATCCGCTGCCCCGGCGGCATCACCCGCGAGAAGCTGGAGATCCTGCGCGAAGCCGACGCGATCTATCTCGACGAGATCCGCAAGGCCGGCCTCTATGACGCCATCTGGCAGGCTTTCGCCGTGCTGCTGCCGGTCCAGACCGTCGGCGTCATGGGCGACGGCCGCACCTACGAGTTCGTCTGCGCGCTGCGCGCCGTGACCTCCGTCGACGGCATGACCGCGGACTTCTATCACTACGACATGGAATTCCTCGGCCGCGCCGCGACCCGCATCATCAACGAAGTCCGCGGCATCAACCGCGTCGTTTATGACGTAACATCGAAGCCGCCGGGCACGATCGAGTGGGAATGAGGGGGAGTGCTGCGGAGTAAACCGGGATAAAGCAGCGTGCTAATAGCTATGTTGTCGCTGCAATAGCAGTCGGTAGTCCTCGCGCAACTCTGGCCCTCCGGCAGCGAATGGCGTCAATGCTGAAGACCTGATTCAGATCAAAGTCTGCCGAGCCTCTCCGTGATACCCAACTATCATGTCTGAGATTTATCAAGGCCGTCGTGCCTTCTTGACCGCGCTTGCCGCCGGAGG
Organism: Rhizobium sp. 11_C7_N12_5; assembly: GCF_051811145.1. Lineage (NCBI taxonomy): Bacteria > Pseudomonadati > Pseudomonadota > Alphaproteobacteria > Hyphomicrobiales > Rhizobiaceae > Rhizobium > Rhizobium sp. 11_C7_N12_5. The sequence continues at coordinate 3,846,624 of NZ_JBPWPY010000001.1, read as the reverse complement.
GGGACTTATCGCAATTGGTGGGGCAACGGCGTTTGTGATGAATGCCCGTGACCTTTCCGGCTATCAGGAAGCTGTCAACGCCACGTGGCGGCACAGCGACAGTACCGATCTGCCGCCGTCATCGGCCCAACGAGAGCTTGTCCGTTATGCCACCTTGGCGGCAAACAGCCATAACACGCAGCCTTGGCAATTTCGGCTCTCGGATCGCTCGATCCTCGTGCTGCCCGATTCCCGGCGTCGCTTGCCCGCTGTCGATCCCGACGATCATCATGTGTTCGCCAGCCTCGGCTGCGCCGTCGAGAACATGGTCCAAGCTGCCCGCGCCTTCGGACTTCGGGCGGTTCCGCGCTACGATCCCGATGAGCGCGGAATTCGGGTCGACTTGGAGGCTGCGCCGCCCGAACGGACAGACCTGTTCGACGCTATTCCGCATCGTCAATCGACGCGCACTGTCTATGATGGGCGCTCGGTCCCGCCCGAACATCTCCGGCTCTTGGAAGCCGCAGGAAACGGTCAAGGCGTGCGGATGCTGCTTTTCACAGAGCGGAAGCAGCGTGAGGAGATCCTCTCCTATCTGGTCGCGGGCAACAGTGCGCAGATGGACGATGTCGCGTTCGTAGAAGAATTGAAATCGTGGATTCGATTCAGCTATGGCTCAGCCCTTTCGACGCGAGACGGCTTGTTTTCGAAATCCTCCGGCAATCCAGTCCTGCCGGATTGGATCGGCCGCTTGATCCTCAATCTGGTGTTCACGAAGGAGGCTGAAAACCGGAATTATGAGAGCCAGCTCAGAAGCTCGGCCGGTGTTGCCGTGTTCGTCTCTGACAAGAACGAACCCGCCTACTGGGCCGAAGCCGGACGATGCAGTCAGCGTTTCGCCCTTCAGGCGACGGCTCTCCAACTCCGGCACGCCTTCATCAATCAACCGGTCGAGGTTCCCGCCGTGCGGGGGCAATTTGCCACCTATCTCGGCATCGGCGATCGTCGGCCGGATCTCGTGATGAGATTCGGGTACGGTCCGGAGTTGCCCAGATCGCTCCGCCGTCCGGTCGAGCACGTCATTCTCCGGACGTAGGGTCGTGATGTCCCTTGAGGCTGACGAAAGCGCGCTTGCCGGAGATTTCGAAAAATCGACCGATCGATATCGATAGTCGCTGAAACCAAGCAGTTTCTGAATCGACTAAACTCTCCTTTGAATTCGAGAGCAGAAATTTCTGACGGATCGGAGAGACGGTTCCTCGTCGTATGCAGAAGCTTTGCGCTTGTAATTCAATGCGTAACGATCAGTAAGAACAATTGAGTGAGAATAGACGGCGAAGGGCACTCTCTGGGCACCTTTCCCGGAAGTGCCCAATCGCCAAATTCAGCAAATCGGGCCCATCCAAGGAATGATGAACGGAGTGGCGCCCTTACTTCACCGTGATGCTCAGACCGCTGATATCGGCATTGACCTGCAGGCCAACCTGCCTGCCTGTGAGTTCGAGTTGGGCGCCCTTGTCATTGGTCATGACGATCATCTGGGCGCCTTTGCCGACTGCGCCACCGCCGCCCGCTGCACCGTAGATCCCCGACACATCCTGAGCGCGACGAATATGGGTAACGGTGCCTTGGAAATAGGTCTTGGAGGCCCCGAAGGCGAGGCCGCCCGAGATACCGCCAATCGAGACGGGATAGCGGCGACCATGGAAGGTCAGCGTGCCCTCGCCTCCGGAACCACCGACGAAGAAGGCAGCCTTATAGACGGCAAAACGGATCGTACCGCTGTCGGCATGCGCGGCGCTGGCAAAGCTAATTCCCGCGGCGGCGATGGTGGCAACTGCGACTGAACGAAATGCGGGCGAAATCTTCATGATGGGCTATTCCTCAAGAGCGCCGCTTACCCAGCCGGCCGGGACGACGTCAGCGTCGTATCAAAGTTATATATGAACAGTTTCGCGCGTCATTAGTTCCAAAGCACGATAATAACAAAGCGTTAGAGCACATATTCGGTCGCGCGCTGCTCGAAGAAATTAGCGCGCGACCAGTTCTCGGCATCGGTCACATGGTCGCAACCAGGTGATTGAAACCTTTCACGAACCTGGCGCCGGTGAACAACTTCGCAATGAAGGCGGAGGACGGGAGACCGTCCAACTCCTCAAGGGAAGTGACGCGTTCATAGCGTCGATGACCGTCTTGCCTTTCCAGTTCGGCAGGGCCTTTGCAACCTCGCGAGGCGGGATATAGCGATCCGACGCCTGTGCGCTTCAACGACAAGGAGACGCTGCTGTTTTCCCGCGCCCGCCAGGTATCGAAAGCCTGGGGAGGAAGCCCCCCTCCTCCCAGTGCCGCTGCCTAGAACCCCAGTGATTGCTGCACAGGTTTCGGCGGCGCGAGCTGGACGCCTTCCAGCTCCAGCATCCGGGCCTTGGCGTTGGAACCGCCGGGCGCCGAAAAGCCGCCGATCTTGCCGCCTGCCGCCAGAACGCGATGGCAGGGGATGATCAGCGCGACCGGATTCTTTGCCATCGCCTGGCCGACATCGCGGGCTGCTTCCGGCCCGACGCCAAGCTGTTTCGCAAGCGTCCCATAGGTGGTGGTATGGCCCCAGGTGACCTGCCGGGCGGCATCGTAGATCTGCTTGAAAAAGGCATCCTGTTCGCCAAGATCGAGGGCGACGCCGGAAAAATCGATCTCTTCGCCCGCAAAATACCGTTTCACCTTGGCGACGACCTCCGCGACTTCAGGCGTCGGCGTGCCGGGATGCGCATTCGGCAGGCGACGCCGAAGCAGGCGTTCGGTCGCCCCGGCATCCTTCGTCGGCAGTTGGAAGCGTATGACGCCGATATCGCTCCAGGCGATGCCGCAGAAACCGCCGGCGGTTTCGAAGATCAGATAGTCTTGCCTTGTCTCGTTCATGACGGACGCTCCGTGTTTCCACTTGTCATGAAAATCGTGCCACGAGCCGTGAAATTCAACCCGATTCTTGTGCAGGGCCGATATTGCCGACATTTTGCCCGTTGAGGAAAACGGCGCCGCCGCGATGACGGCGCCCCAATCCTACCTCGCATCCTGGCGTGTCAGTATCCGCCGCCGGCCGGAGGAGGATTCATCGTCATGTTGCCACCGGAGCCATGCTGGTCCGAGGTGGAACAAGAGGAAACACCGAGACCGACGAGAGCGAGCAAGGCGATCGAGAAGATGGCTTTCGTCAACATGTGAGATCGTTCCTTTTGAAGACGGCACAAATACCCCTGGCGGAGAGTGAACAAATCAAGTGGGCATTTTATTCGATGGCATTTCTAAAATTGAGATTCGGCGGATCGCAGCCAGCCAGTTTACTCGCCCCGATTCATCAAATATGTTCTCTTTTTGTTCTTGATATAGCTGCCATGCGTCCCTATGATGTGCGGATTACCGAAATAGGAGGAGGCAAAGCCGTGTGGCTTTGACGCAATCCCATGAAGAATAAAGACCAGCTCTCGCTCTATCTCAGCGGCGGTTCGTCCAGCCGGACACTACCGCCAATCGATCAAAGGCCAATCAGCGAACTCTATTTTGCAATCCTTCCCGATCCGGAGATCGCCGCAAAGAGTCACAAGCTTGCAGGCAATTTCCATCGACGGTACCGGTTTTTCGCGAAGCCGCGAAAAGCCAATCTTCTCCATGTGACGCTCTATACTATCGGCTCTTTTCGCTACTTGCCCGAAGAGACGGTGTTTGCGGCGATGGAAGCCGCCTCTAGAGTTAGGAAGCCGTCCTGTTCAGTAGTCTTCGACCGGGCTGTCAGTTTCGGCAATGGCGATAATCGCCCGCTTGTTCTATGGAACGAGAATGGAAACACCGAACTCAAGGCGATCTATCAGGAATTGGTCGATGCCATGCGGCTTACCGGCATTGCGCCCATCAAGGAAAAGCCCATCGAGCCGCATATGACGCTACTCTATCAGGGCCATCCAGTTCCCGACACCGTGCTAGAGGAACCTGTGAGCTGGACAGCTAAAGACTTCGTCCTCATCAACAGCCTACAGGGTGAATCAATCCACGAGCATCTTTGCTATTGGACTTTGCGCGACTGAACAGCCCGTTCAAACCTTCGGCTGATTGTCATCCGCCATCACCGCCGCCACCGCATCCTCGACGCTGAAGCTGCAGCGGCTCTCGAGGTCGGCGATGCCGGCTGCCGCCATGAGATCGCGCACCCGATCATGCGCACGAGCGAATTGCACGCGGATGCCGGCGCGGCGCATGGCGCCATCGAACTCCATCAAGGCATCCATCCCCGTGCTGTCCAGATCGAAGCTCTCTTCAAGGCTGAGAACGACGGCCCGCAATCCCGCCTCGCTGCGGCTGCGCGACAGGATCTCGCCGAAGATCGTGTCGGCATTGCCGAAAAACAGCGTCTCGCCTGGTCGCCAGATGACAATGCCCGGCATCTCGGACGCATCGCCGTGCCGGCTGATATCGACGAAGTTGTGACTGCTGCCGAGGCGCCCCAGTCGGGCGACATAGGGCGAGGCCAGTCGATGCATCATCGCGGCAAGCGAGAGTGCGATCGCCAGCAGCATGCCGTTGAGGACACCAAAAATCAGCACACCCGCAGCAGCGCCGATCGCGACGTAGAAATCGCGATGCAGCCGCCGCAGATGCAGGATCGGGCTGGGATCGAGCGCATGCGTGAGGGCTGCAATCACCACTGCCGCCAGCACCGGCTCGGGCAGAAGCGCCACCAGCGGCCCGGCGCAGGCAATCAGAATGGCAAGGCCGATGGCGGCGAAAACAGTGGTTGCGCGTGTCTTCGCGCCGGCCGCCTCGCTGGCGAAACCGGCGGAAAAACCGGCGCCGACGGGCATGCCCTGGACGAGGGCGCTGGCGATATTGGCGGCGCCGAGCGCGCCGAGTTCGCGATTGACCTCCAGCGTCTCGCCATAGCGCAGCGCCAGCGCCCGCATGGTGCCCCAGGATTCGGCAAAGAGGATGAGCACGAGGGGCACTGTAAACTGCACCAGCCGCGAATAGGCCATCCAGCCGGCATCCGGCAGCGACGGCCATTGCGGCAGGATCTCGATTGCACCGACCAGCTTGACGCCATGCGCCTCCAGACCGAACAGGTATGAAGCGAGAATGCCGGCGCCAAGCACGAGGAAGGCGCCGGGAACACCCGGCAATCGCTTGAGCAGCAGCAATGCCGCAAGCGCCACGACGCCGACGGCGACGCTGATCGGATTCCACTGCAGAACCGCGCCGAACAGGGCTGCCGCGTAGATAAAGATGTTCGAGCCCTGCACGGGCACGCCCACGAGGATGGGCAGCTGGTGCAGGATGATGGTGATCGCGAGACCCAGCGCGAAGCCGCGCAGCACCGGTCGGGAAATGAAGCCGGTGATGCCGCCGAGGCGTAAGGCCGAAGCGACGACAAACAGAGCGCCGGCGAGCGCGACGGCGACCGTGGCCAAACCGGCCTTGACCGTGGCGTCACCGGGCATGACCGCCAGCGTCGCGGCGAGAATGGCAGCGGACGAGGATGTCGGAGAGACGATGGCGAAGCGGCTGCGGCCGAACACGGCATAGACGAGACATCCGGCGATGCCGGCAAGAATGGCCCGATGCGGCGGCAGGCCGGCGATGCCGGCGTAGGCAACGGCTTCCGGCAACATCAGGCCGGCAACCGATATGCCCGCAACCAGATCCGCCCTGTCCACCACGAACCAGCTGCTCAGCTTCGTCATCGATCACCGACCATAGGGATGGCTCATCTGTTTATGGATAGAGATTCGCCGCCAAGCTGCAACAGGAAAATAAGCTGGCAAACCTTCGGCTTACACCGCCGCTTCGGCGCCATCGCGCAAGGGACAGCTTCTGCCGATCACTTCGGTGACAAAATCCATGACGGCGCGAATGGCCAGCGAGCGACGCAGATCCGGATAGGTCACGAGCCAGAGATCCCGCGTCGGTGAAGGAGTGGCCACAGGCAAGCGCATCAGCCCCGCTTCGGCATCCCCCAGAAACGCAGGGAGCGCCACAACACCTAGACCGGCACGGGCAGCCTCGAGCTGACCGAAAACATCTGTGGCACGAAACACGATCGGGCGGCCGGCCAGCAGGCTGCGCAGCCAGGTCTGCTGCGTCAGGTGCTCCATCGCCGCGTCGTAGCCGATGAAAGACCAATCCTCCTCAGGCATTTGCGCCACAGCCGGGATGGCATAGAGGCCGAAGCGCATCACGCCGATACGCCGGACAAGCAGATCGCTCTCCTCCGGCCGCGTCATGCGCACGGCGATATCGGCCTCGCCGTAATTGAGGGCGGCGCGGCGTGTAACACCGGCAATGGTCAATGTAATATCCGGATGCTCGGCACGAAAGACGGCTGCTTTCGGGGCCAGAAGATGAGCGGCGATCGATGGCGGCGCGCTGATCTTGACCGCGGCGGAAAGCCCGGCGACAGCGCTTTTCGAATAGCGCCTGATCGCCTCGACATTGTCCTCCATGCCGGCGACCAGTTCGGCGATAGCGCGGCCATCGGCCGTCAGCGGCGACGTGCGCGGCCGCCGGTCGATCAGGCGCAGATCCAGCGAGCGCTCCAGTGCGGCAATGCGCCGGCCGACGGTTGCGTGATCCACGCCCAACTCGCGCGCCGCCGCCGAGAGCGAGCCCGTTCGCGCCAGGGCGGCGAAATGAAGAAGGTCCTGCCAGTCGATCATCGGTGCATTATTGCACAGATATGGTGAACTCATACCGAATTTATTCAGGCTGATGTTTGTGGTCAAAGATTTCCTGAAAGGAGACTTCCCAATGCCCCTAGCGATTGTCATCACCGGCCCCGGCGGCCCCGAGACCATGAAAGCCGTTGATCTTCCCATTACAGAGCCAGGCTCCGGCCAGGCCCGGATCCGTCAAAGCATCTCAGGCGTCAATTTCGTCGACATCTACATCCGCTCCGGGCTCTATCCGCTGCCGCCCGGCCAGAGCGCCCTCGGCTTCGAGGGCGCGGGCGTCGTCGACGCGATCGGCCCCGGTGTCGAAGAGCTGAAAGTTGGGGATCGCGTCGCCTATATCGGCCATCCGCTCGGGAGCTATGCCGAGATGCGCACGCTATCGGCATCGCGGCTGGTGAAACTGCCCGATGGCGTCAGCGAGCGGGTTGCCGGCAGCACGATGCTGCGCGGGCTCACCGCCCACATGCTGCTGCAGAAGGTCTATCCGCTGAAAGCGGGCGAATGGGTTCTCGTGCATGCGGGGGCCGGTGGCGTCGGCCAGCTGGTTACGCGTCTCGCCAAGCGGCTTGGCGCCAACGTCATCGCCACGGTCGGTTCCGAAGCCAAGGCCGGTTTTGCCTATGAGGCCGGCGCGGACACCGTTCTCCTGCACACCGCCGAAGACTGGGTGGAGGAGACCCGCCGCATCGCCGATCGTCGTGGCGTGCATCTCGCTATCGACGGTATAGGCGGTGCCATGCTGTCGCAGACGCTTGCCGCCGTGCGCCCCTTCGGGATGGTTGCGAGCCTCGGCCAGGCTGCCGGACCCATCCCGCCGATCGAGATAGAGGAATTGACCGCGCCGCGCGCCATCGGCCTGTCGCGTCCGAGTGTGCTGACCTATGCCAACGATCCCGAGCTCTACCGACAGGGCACCAAGGCCCTGATGGAATACCTGCAGGCCGGGCTGATCAATCCGATCGGCGCCGAGTACGAACTGAAGGACGCGGCCCGAGCGCATGCGGACCTTGAGGCCGGACGCACGACGGCGAGCGTCGTATTGACGATGTGAGCCCTTTCGAGCGGGGTTGACCACGGCCCCGCTCCCGTGGCGAAGAACCTTCTAAGCCCCACGCACAATCGCATCATCCCGTCAATGGCTTTTGCTGCAAAGCAGCAATTCCATTGACCGGGGCGGCCCTCGCCTGCTACCGATTGTTCGTGGCGCCGCATGGCCGGTCGGCTATCGCCGCCATCTCTATCCGATACGAATCCCGATTTTTCGTGGCAAACAGCATGGACACCGCGCTTGCCGGTGCCCGCAGGCGATATCCCGTGAACACTGCTTCCCAGACCATCCGGTTCAACTCGACCCTGGCTCTCGTTTCCATCGTCGCGCTGACATTCTTCGGCTACCTGGCCATTGGCCTGCCGCTTGCGGTACTCCCGACCTATGTCGATAGCGGCCTCGGTTTCGGCGTCGTCTGGGCCGGCATCGCCATCAGCACGCAATATGTGGCAACCATCGTCAGCCGCGCGCAGGTGGGGCGGCTGTGCGATCAGTACGGGCCGCGCCGTTCGGTCCTGCTCGGTTTTCTCGCCTATGGGCTTTCCGGTATCCTGACGCTCGCCTCCGCATTGACCGTCCATGTTCCGGCGGCGAGCCTGGCATTGCTGCTCGCGGGACGCCTGGCGCTCGGCATCGGCGAAAGCTGGGTCAGCACGGCGGCGATCACCTGGGCGATCGGTCTGATGGGATCGCGCGAAACCGTGCGCATCATCTCCTGGAACGGCATCGCCACCTATGGCGGCATTGCGCTGGCAGCACCCTTCGGCGCCTGGCTGCAAGGCCAATATGGTTTCTTCGCCATAGGCATCGTGACGATCGTTCTCGCCGTTGCCGGGTTCATGCTGGCGCAAACACGGCCGCCCGTACCCGGCGTCAAGGAAAAGGGCATCGGCACCGGCCAGGTGCTGAGCCGCATCGCGCCCTTCGGCGTGGCGCTGGCGCTGGCCTCCAGCGGCTTCGGCGTGGTCATGGCCTTCGTCGCGCTGTTCTTCCACAGTCGCGGCTGGGAGGGCGCCTCCTTCGCGCTCAGCGCCTTCGGCCTCGCTTTCATGGGCGTCCGGCTTGGCCTGGCGCAAGCCGTTGCCCGGTTTGGCGGCCTGCCGCTTACGCGTATCTCGCTTGTCGTTGAGATGATCGGCCTCGCAGCACTCGCCCTTGCGCCCTCGCCCACCATCGCCATTATCGGCGCGGCCCTTGCCGGCGCCGGCTTCGCACCGGTCTTTCCGGCACTCGGCAACGAGGCGATGGAGCGGATTCCACCACAAAACCGTGGTGTCGCGCTTGGTCTTTATTCCATCTTCCTCGACGTCTCGCTCGGCACGACGGGCCCGATCGCAGGCCTGCTCGCCGACCATCTCGGCTATGCCGCGCCTTTTTCCTTCGGTGTCGGCGCCGTGCTGCTCAGCCTTCTTCTGAGCCTCGGCCTGCGCCGGAATCGCCGTCTCTGACAGGCATCGGGGCAATCCGCCTCATTGACGCTCCGAAGCAACAACGGTTGCAGGACGGGGCAACGGCTTGGTATGGGTCTGAGATCATAACCAGCAGGAGGCTCGCCCATGAACGTCACCGAAATTGTCATCGAGGGCGATACTCCGGGGATTGCCTGGCGGCTGCCAGTCCTGCATTTCGCCGGCAGTAAAGCCGACGCGCCGAGGATCTACATCCAGGCCGCGCTCCACGCCGGCGAGCTGCCTGGGACGGCGCTCCTGCATTTCCTCTGCGAACGGCTGCGGCGCGCAGGGTTGGAAGGGGCGATACTTAGCGACATCGTCGTGGTGCCGCACGCCAATCCGATCGGTGCTGCGCAATCGCATTTCGGCGAGATGCAGGGACGCTTCGACCTGGGATCGCGCACCAATTTCAATCGCGATTTCCCGCTGATTTCGTTGCGCGACCGCGATCTGCTGATCGACAATCTCGACCGTTATCCGGCAGTCGACCGGCTGAAGCGCCAGCTGATCCATATGGCGCTCGGCGCCGATCTGGTGATCGATCTCCATTGCGACGACGAGTCTCTGCAATATGCCTATATCGACGAGGCCTTCTGGCCCGAGGCGGCCGATCTCGCCGCCGCCTTGAATATGGATGCCGTGCTGCTATCGGACGGCGAAAGCTCGGCCTTCGAAGAGGCCGTCAGCTTCGCCTGGAAATATGAAGTGCCGGGAGAGAAGAAAGTACCGTTGCCGGGCAAGCTTTCGGTCACAGTCGAATTGCGCGGGACGCGCGATGTCTATCCGGACATGGCAAAGCAGGATGCCGAAGGGTTGTGGCGCTTCCTGGCCGCCCGAGGGGCCGTGCGCGACGACAGCGTTGATCTTGCCGCCTTTACCGGGCCGGCGGTGCCGCTCGACAATATCGAGATGATCCGCGCGCCGCAGGCAGGCACGGTGCTCTTCCATCGCAACATCGGCGAACGCGTCGAAGAAGGCGATTTGCTGGCGACGATCATCACCGCGCCCGGCATGCCGGGTGGGACCATCGACGTCCGTGCGCCACAAGCCGGCCTCATCGTTACCCGCGTCTCGGACCGGCTGGTGCGCCGGCGCGGCGACCTGATGAAGATCGGCTGCGACAGGCCGAGCGCGGTCGCCCGCAAGCCGGGCACGCTCGAAGACTAGCGGCCGTCGATCACCTTGCACCGTATGGCGAAGGCGATGGCGGCCGCCTCCCTGAGAAGCGCGCCGAAGCGACGAACTTGATCCAGAGTGATGGCCATGGCCGCGCGGCCGGCGCGGACCGCTATGCCGAAGATTGTGCGATTTCCTGTCACGATCATGCCTCCGATCGAATTGATGCAGGCGATGTTCAGAGCATCGAAGGCAGCGTCGAAAACGACGCCGCCTCATATATATGTATGCATACTGCATATAAATTAGCTGAATGTCAAGGTCGCCGTTCGACGTTACGTCATGACGGTGATAGGGCACCTGTCCTGGTCGCAGACTCCCTGGTCGCAGACGCGGCAGACCACATCCTGATCGTCCCCGAGATCGACCAAAGCCGGCAGCAGCTTTTCCGCCAGGCGACCGAGTTGTTCGGTCTCCTCAGGCCCCAGCGCTTTGAACGCCCGGCGAATGACGGCGCGGCGGGCGGCGAGGCTCTTGTCAAACAGCGTCCGCCCGCTCTCCGTCAGTTGCAATGATCGGGCGCGCTTGTCGCCTTCGACGCCGCCGGCCCTGAGCACGAGATCCGATGTCACGAGTTGATCGACAAGGCGAACGGTCGCGGAATGGGAGAGCGCAATCAGTCTGCGCAGGGTCTCGATCGTCAGGCCCGGCTCGGTGCCGATCTGGACGATGGCCGCGATGGCGCTCGGCCCAAGGCCGGTTTCGTCGGCGAAGGCCTTTTCCATCTTGTCCACCAGAGCCAGGCTCATGGCGCCGAAGATGTTTTCCAGCCGCGATATTTCCCTATCCGTCGCCATACCCTATTCCACCGCCATAAATATGCATGATGCATATTTACAGGAAAATCAGCTGTGATCGCAACGGCCAGGCGAACCGCTGCTCCATCTGGCCGGCTTTTCCCCGCCTTCGCTTGCGTGCTATGCGCTATCCGACAGCAAGAGACGGATTCGCCATGACGATCACCATTTACGGCATCAAGAACTGCGACACGATGAAGAAGGCGCGGACATGGCTCGAGAGCCACGGCATCGCCTATGATTTCCACGACTACAAGGCCATCGGCATAGACAGGGATCATCTCGAGCGCTGGACGAGCGAAGCCGGGTGGGAAGTCGTCCTCAATCGCGCCGGCACGACCTTCAAGGCTCTGCCGGACGCAGACCGCGCGGACCTGACGAAGGACAAGGCCATTTCGCTGATGCTGGCGCAACCTTCCATGATCAAGCGGCCCGTGCTTGAGGCGGAAGGAAAACTGCTTGTTGGATTCAAGCCCGAAATTTATGCGGCTGTCTTCGGCAAGACCGCCTAGAGGCAAGGCCATGTCAAAGACCACCCGCGCGACGCAAGTGCTGACCCAGGCGAAGGTCGCCTTCACCGTGCATACCTACGACTACGATCCGAATGCCGAACGCGTCGGCATGCAGGCGGCGGAAGCGCTTGGCGAGGAGCCGCATCGCGTGCTGAAGACCTTGATGGCCGAGGTGGACGGCAAGCCGGTCTGTGCCGTCGTGCCCTCAGACCACGAAGTCAGCATGAAGAAGCTCGCTGCTGTCTTCGGCGGCAAATCGGCGAGCATGATGAAGCCTGCGGATGCCGAGCGTCTGACGGGTTACCACGTCGGCGGCATCAGCCCCTTTGGCCAGAAAAAGCTCGTGCCGACCGCCATCGAGGCCCAGGCAATGACGGAGGCCCATGTCTATGTCAACGGCGGCCAACGCGGCCTGCAAGTACGGCTCAGCCCGCAGGATGTATTGGCCGTTTTGAAGGCCAAGGCGGCATCGCTGATTGCCTGATCGGCACCGCGGACTGACAAACCGCCTTCATTTTCGCCGCAAAGCGGTCTAAGTCTGGGGACCATCCTTCCGATCAAACACGCAGGTTTTGCCATGACGCCCGACTCCCCCAACAACCATCCCGTCGATCACGCCAAGCTGGAGAAGCTTGCGGAAGTGGCCGTAAAGGTCGGGTTGCAGCTGCAGTCTGGCCAGGATCTGCTGATCACCGCGCCAGTCGCCGCGATGCCGCTGGTGCGGCTGATCACGCGCGAGGCCTACAAGGCCGGCGCGGGACTCGTCTCCACCTTCTATTCGGATGAGGAAACCACGCTTGCCCGCTACGAATACGGCCAGGATGCAAGCTTCGACCGTGCGGCGAACTGGCTTTACGAAGGTATGGCCAAGGCCTTTTCCAATAACACCGCGCGCCTTGCCATTGCCGGCGACAATCCGATGCTGCTCTCCAACCAGGATCCGGCGAAGGTGGCACGCGCCAGCCGTGCCAATTCGGCTGCCTATAAGCCGGCGCTGGAGAAGATCTCGAATTTCGATACCAACTGGAACATCGTCGCCTACCCGAACTCCTCATGGGCAAAGCTGGTATTCCCCAACGACCCGGAAGCGATCGCCGTCGCCAAGCTCGCCAAGGCGCTCTTCGCCGCCTCGCGCGTCGACGTCGCCGACCCGATCGCGGCCTGGGCAGAGCACAATGCCAATCTGCGCAAGCGCTCCGAATGGATGAACGGCCAGCGCTTCGCCGCCCTGCATTTCCAGGGTCCGGGCACCGACCTGACGGTCGGTCTCGCCGACGGCCATGAATGGCATGGCGGCGCCTCGACTGCCAAGAACGGCATCACATGCAACCCGAACATTCCGACGGAAGAGGTCTTCACCACGCCACATGCGCTGCGCGTCGAGGGTCATGTCTCGTCGACCAAGCCGCTGTCGCACCAGGGCACACTGATCGACAATATCCAGGTCCGTTTCGAAGAAGGTCGCATCGTCGAGGCCAAGGCGACGCGTGGGGAAGAGGTGCTGAACAAGGTGCTCGACACCGACGAGGGTGCCCGCCGGCTCGGTGAAGTGGCGCTGGTGCCGCATTCCTCGCCGATCTCGGCCAGCGGCATCCTGTTCTACAACACGCTCTTCGATGAAAACGCATCGTGCCACATCGCACTCGGCCAATGCTATTCGAAGTGCTTCGTTGACGGAGCGTCGCTGAGCCAGGAGCAGATCAAGGCGCAGGGCGGCAATTCCAGCCTGATCCACATCGACTGGATGATCGGCTCCGACAAGGTCGACATCGACGGTATCAAGCCGGACGGTTCGCGCATGCCGGTCATGCGCAAGGGCGAGTGGGCGTAGGCAGGGACAGAGCTAAAGGGCGGCAAGAGCCGCCCTGACGCGGGCAAGATGAGCCTTGCGTCCGGCTTCGCTGACACGGTCCATGTCGTGCAGCGCCAGCATGCGGAAATTCAGCCGCTTGGCACAGAAGGCGGCAATGCCGCGCTTCAGCAGACGCCGCACCGGATTGCCCATGTAGAGGTGGACGATCCACCAGGGCGAACCGGTCGTCGTCAGCGCCCAGAACAGGCGGATATTGGTGAGCTTCGGCACGATGCGGCCGCCGGCGGGATCGTGCGTGAAAGCGATGCCGGGCGCAAAAGCGCGATCGAAGAAGCCCTTGAGAATGGCCGGAAAATTGAACCACCATTGCGGGAAGACCAGTATGAGGCCCTCGGCCGCGCGCAGCCGCGCGACGATGGTGTCGACGCCCGATGCATCATAGGGCTGGTCGAAATAGCCGCGCCGCTCGGCTTCGGACAGGCGCGGGTCGAAGCCCTCACGATAGAGATCGAGCAGATCGACCTGATGCCCTCCGGCGGCAAGCGTCTCCTCCGCAACCCTTGCCACCGCAGCGGCAAAGCTATCCTCCAGCGGATGGGCCAAGACCAGCAGGATACGCATCAAAAAAGACTTCCCTGCTTCGGCGGAGCGGCGGGATCGGCTGCCTTTGCGCTTCGCTTCTTCGATGGCGGCGTACCGGCTGACGGCGTTGTCTCACCATCGCTCGTGACCGCGCCGACGCGGCCATCGGCGAATTCGATCGAGATGGCGGCACCAGCCGTAAGCGCGGCGGCAAGAGAAACCGGCCGGTCGTCTTCGTCGCGCACCACGGCATAGCCGCGTTTCAGGACGTTCTTGTAGGACAGCGACTGCAGAATCCGCTCCTGCGCGACGAGTTCGCTGCGCGCGCGCGTCAACTGATGCCGTATCGCCGTGTCGGCGTGGCGGACGAGATTGCCGAGGCGATCGCGGGCCCGGCCGGTTTGCGCTTCCAGGCGCGACGGCAACGTGGCGAAGACGGCATCGGCCCTGTCTATACGAGCGCGGGAACGGTCGATCATGCGCTCGATGGTGCGTTCGGCGCGGGTCATGCGCTCGTTGAGCTGCTGGCGGCGCTCGGCAATCCGGTTCGACAGGATATCCGGCCGCAGCTGCGAGGCCATGCGCTCGAAGGAACGGCGCTTATTCAAAGTATTCAGCTCCAGCCCACGGCCCAGGCCGGCGGCCGCCTCATCGAAGCGACGGCGCGGCAAGGCGAGAAGCTGGTCGAGCGAAGGCAAAGCGCGCAGGAGCGCACGCACCGCCTGCCGCCGCTGGTCCATCTGCCTGGTGACACCGCCCTGCAGACGGGCGGAAAGACTTGCGAGCTGCGCCTCCAGTTCGGCCTTGACCGGCACAGCCATTTCCGCCGCTCCCGTCGGCGTCGGCGCACGCACGTCGGCGGCATAATCGATCAGCGTCCAGTCGGTCTCGTGACCGACGGCGGAGATCAGCGGGATCTCGCTGGCGGCGGCGGCGCGAACGACAACCTCGTCGTTGAAACTCCAGAGATCCTCCAGACTGCCGCCGCCGCGCGCGACGATCAGCACGTCGGGCCGCGGGATCGGGCCATTGGGGGCGAATTCATTGAAGCCGCGAATGGCGTTTGCCACCTCGTCGCCGGACCCCTCGCCCTGCACCTTCACCGGCCAGACCAGCACATGCACGGGAAAGCGATCGGAAATGCGATGCAGGATGTCGCGGATGACGGCGCCGGTCGGCGAGGTGACGACACCGATCACGCGGGGCATGAAGGGAAGGCGGCGCTTGCGCTCGGGATCGAAAAGGCCTTCGGCGCCAAGCTTGCGCTTGCGCTCCTCCAGCAGCGCCATCAGCGCACCAGCGCCGGCCGGCTCCAGCGTCTCGATAACGATCTGATATTTCGACGAACCGGGAAAAGTCGTCACCTTGCCCGTCGCGATGACCTCCATCCCCTCTTCAGGACGGAATTTCAGCTTCGAGAATGTGCCTTTCCAGATTACCGCGTCGATGCGGGACCTGTCATCCTTCAGCGAGAAATAGGCATGGCCCGAGGAATGCGGCCCGCGATAGCCGGAGATTTCCCCGCGCACGCGCACCTGGTCGAACGCATTCTCGACCGTGCGCTTGATCGACCCGGACAATTCCGAGACGGAATATTCCGTCAGGTTCGACGGCGAATCACTCTCAAAAAAGCTGCTCATGGGCTTTTTCTAACCGATGTCGCGAAAAATGCGGAGCCTTGTGCGTAACGCCTTCAATCGGAATCGATTGAAGGAAAGGATTATGCGCAGATTTAAAGTGCTCCTGTGTCCTTTGCGCGTCCCACAGGACACGCGGAGCTTATTGCTTCATCAAACGTTAACCCTGTCGACAAAGCCTTTCTTAGCCATCCGTGCGTAATTCTGTGCAAAGTGATTTTTGGTAAAGAGGATATGGAGCGATGATATTCGTGACCGCCACGATCATCGGAATTGCCGCCGGCCTGCAGCGCTCGACGATCGCTGCGATGCTGGGTGTGGCGCTGGTGAGTATCGCCTTCATGGCAGCCGTCGCCGTCTCCATCGTTGTGCCGCCGCTGACGACGCTGTTCGTCGCGCTGGGCGGCTACAATCTCGGCTTCATCGGCTATCTCATTACCACCGATATGATGGAGCACGGCCGCCGCGCCTAGGATCGCTCCTGCGGCTTGAACCGGAAGAACTGCACATCCGATTTGGTCGGTGTGGGAATGGGCTCGAGATAAGCGGGCACATGGCCCGCGCCCAGCTGAGCATAGAGTCCCCGAGGTTTCAGTTCGGACAGCGTCTCCACCTGCGGATCGCCCTTGCAGAATGCGACCAGCGTCACATGCGCGTCGCGCAGAAGCGCTTCCGCCTGCTGCGGCTCCGCAAGGCCGATATGCAGTTCGGCCAGCATCCCATCCGGATCACGATGATATGGGCCGGACAAGGTGCGATGCGGCGTGAAGCGCAGCAGCGGTGCACCCATGTTGGATGCCGCAGCTATGACCCCCGGCGGAAGGTTGGCAATCGGCGCCAGAGCTTCCTTTGACGCGCAGTTCGACGTCTCTTTGGCCTTGGCGGGTGGGGCGACGGTAAAGCTGTTGACGATGCCTTTATCTGCAAGCGCGCCGCCGACGGCCCATACGGCCGGCGCAGAAATCAAGGCCGTCACCACATAGAAGAAGGCAGCGCCGACATCCTCGGTATCGGCCGCCGAGATACGGCGCAGATCGGCGAGCAGCAATGCCAGCGGTGGAATGGCAAGCAGATTGGAAAATTCCGCGCCACGAACCTGCACGAGCGTGATCGCCCAATTGACGGCGACCAAGGCCATCAGGATCGCATGCAAACGGGCGCGTTCACCGCGCATAATGCGGAACGCGCAGACAAGCATCGCCAGGAAGCCCGTCGCGTAGAACGCACCGAGCCCGTCCGGTGTTGTGCGAGCGATCGAGAAGATCGACTGCGCCTCGGTCACCTTGCTCAGCCAGAGTTCCACCAGCATCGGGTCCAGATCGGCAAGCGGATTGCGCAGGCATTGCGGAGCGATCGCGACGGTCGTGGCTAAGACCGCTGCACCATTGGCCGCCAGCACGGCCATGCGCCACGGCCGGGACAGACGGCTGGCGAAGAGTGCGGACAGGAGGAGCCCGACGCAGCCGACGCTGATGATGCCATAAAAGCCGAGCGAGAGATTGTCGCAGGTGACCATCGAATAGAGGCGCGGCGGCACCAGCGAGAAGAAAGCGCCGCTGACGGCAATCGTCAGCGTCAGGGCAAAAGCCCGGGCGGCGGGCGCAAAGACCGCGCCGTCCCAGGCCCACAAACAGGCGACCGCCACGCAGGCGACCGCCACGAAGGGCGTCGTCTCCGCACCAATACCGAGCTGGATGGCAAGGGCGACAGCAGCGATGGCGAAATTGCGGGGCTTGTAGCTTTCGTCGGCCAGCATGGCGACCGCAAGGGCGACGAGGCCGAGCTGAATATTGTCGTGATCGATGGATCCCGGCACGAAACGGCCTGAGGTCAGAACAAACAACGATGTCAGGATCAGCGAAAAATGCATGCCTTCGACGCCGCCGATGCGGCGGCCCGCGAGGCCCATGAAGGCCATCAGCGGCAGCACGAGCATGAGCGGCCAGACGGTCAGCGCCGCCGCCTCCGCGCCTTCCGGCGAGAAGAACAGCCGGAAGAAGAGGATGAGGCTGGCGATCGGCAGATCGATGAAGCGCGACCAATGCATCAACGTTCCGCCGTCGAGACCGAGGCGGTATTGCATCATGTCGAACCAGCCCTGACCACCCAGGAAATCTCGCACTTCGACAAGACGCATGACGTCGTCATTGTCGGGGCCGACATAGTCCGTGAGGTGGCGATGAATGACCAGCTGGGCGAGGATGATGACGATGGCGTAGATCAGTGGCACAAGGACAGGATGTGACTTGCGCAGCAATGCTTTCCTTTCTGCCGCCGCAGCTGCTTCGGGCGGCATTGCCAGCGTCTGTGCCATGTTGATGAACCCTGTATTTGAAGGATATTCGAGGCTGCACGCTAATCGCTGTGCATCAAGAAAAAGTAAAGCGCGTGCACGCGGCGGCATCCATCACGACAATGTTCCCGGCAAGGGCGGCATTCCCGCCATTTTTCCTTCGCAACCATAGGGTCTTATTAACAGCCAACGGGATAAGCTCTCGTCCGGATCGTCCATCGGGCCTCAACTTGAAATCACGCGTAGGAACCGGCCAAGACCATGTGGAATGAGAAGTTGAACATCGCCGTTCTTCTGCCCTGCTACAACGAAGCCGCCACGATCGGCGATGTCGTTCGCGGTTTTCGTAGGGCGTTGCCGGATGCCGGCATCTATGTCTACGACAACAACTCGACCGATGGCACGGCGCTGCATGCCATGCTCGCTGGCGCGACCGTGGTGCGCGAACGGCGGCAAGGCAAAGGGCACGTCGTGCGGCGCATGTTCGCCGACATCGACGCCGATATCTATGTCATGGCCGACGGCGACGGCACCTATGCGCCCGAAGACGCCGAAGAGCTCATCCGCACGCTACTGACGGAAGGCGCCGACATGGTCGTCGGCACTCGCCGCAACGTTCACAACGACGCCGGTCGCCAGGGCCACGCCTTCGGCAACCGCATCTTCAACTGGCTGTACCGTACGATCTTCGGCGCGGATTTCACCGACATCTTCTCCGGCTATCGCGCCTTCTCCCGCCGTTTCGTGAAGAGCTTCCCCGCCGTGTCGGGCGGTTTCGAGATCGAGACGGAGATGTCGGTTCATGCCTCGCGGCTGAAGCTGCCCGTCAGCGAGCTGGAACTCGATTACGGTCGGCGGCCGGAAGGCTCGCACTCGAAACTCTCCACCTTCCGCGACGGCTGGAAGATCCTCTGGATGTTCGCGATGCTGATGAAGGAAACGCGGCCTTTCGTCTTCTTCGGCATTCTCGGCGTCATTTCCATGGAACTGAGCATCGGCTTCTCGATCCCCGTCCTCGTCGAATATTTCGAGACCGGCTTCGTGACGCGCATGCCGACCTGGGTGCTCTCCGTGGCGCTGATGATGATTTCCTTCATGCTGTTCACGGCCGGACTGATACTCGATTCCGTCGCCCGTGCCCGCGCAGAACAGCTGCGCATCCACTATATGAGCTTGGCCAAGCCATCATCCCGCCAGATCGGCGACGACAGGCCGGTCTACATGGCGGAACTCGAAAAGCCGGTGAGCCGGAAGAAAAGGGCAAAGGCCGCATGAAGAAGCTTTTTCGCTTCCTGATCGCTGGCAGCGTCGGCTTTGTGGTCGATGCGGGCGTGCTTCACCTGCTGCTCTGGTTCACGCCCTTCGGCCCTTTCATCGGCCGGGCGATATCGATACCGAGCGCGCTGCTTGCCACGTGGTTTCTCAACCGCAATTTCACCTTCGGCCGCTCCGACCGTTCGCTTGCGGCCGAAGGCTTCCGCTATGGCTCGGTCGGCCTGACCTCGGCATTGCTGAACTATACTCTGTTCAGCTCGCTGCTGGTGGCCGAGCCGAGCTTGCGCCCGATCATCGCGTTGACGCTGGCATCGGCGGCGGCGACCGCGTTCAGCTTCTTCGGCTATTCACGCTTTGTCTTCCGCCACCGGCAAAATCCCTGAGAAGCCGGTTCAGACCGGCTCCCAGCCATCCTTCTCGCTGGCGCGGTAGATGGCATCGATGACCTTCTGATTGAGCTTCGAGCTTTCCAGCGATACGACCTCCGCCCCCTCACCGAGTGCCGCCGAAGCGAAGGCTTCCGCCTCGCGCTTGTATTGGCGGCTGTCGGGGAAGCGGAAGATCTGCGATTCCGTGTGGCTGCGATTGGTCAGCTCCAGTTCCTCGGCGCCGTAGCGATCGGCGTTGAAGGGCGATTTCACCTCGATGAAGCCTTCCGTGCCGTGGAAGACCATGATCTGGCGATTGGCCATCTGCGTCGAGATGTAGAAGCTCATTTCGAAATCGCCGAAATCGGCTTTGACGCTGGAATAGATGTCGGTGCCGAATTCCGGGTCGCGCTCGGTCACTGCCTGGATGCGCAGGGGTTCGCGGCCGGTGACGAAACGGGTGCTGATGGTCGGGTAGACGCCGATATCGGGCAGGCCGCCGCCGCCGAGCGACGGAATATTGCGCATGTTGCCGGCATCACGATTGAAATAGGTGAAGGCGCCCTGGATATGGCGCAGGCGGCCGATGGCGCCATCGGCCAGCAGCGAGCGGACCTTCCGCCATACCGGTGCATAGGTGACCATATAGGCCTCTGTCACCAGCACCTTGTTGCGGTCGCGGGCCACGATGAGGCTGTCGATTTCATCCGCCTTGAGCGCGATCGGCTTTTCACAAAGTACATGCTTGCCGGCATCGGCGGCCTTGATCGTCCATTCGACGTGCTGCGACGTCGGCAAGGGAATATAGACGGCATCGATGGTGTCGGAGGCGAGCATTTCCTCATAGGAACCGAAGGCGTGCGGCACGGAGAAGCGGTCGGCCATCTGCCGGGCGCGCGCCAGGTCGCGGCTGGCGATGGCGGTGACAACGCAATTTTCCGCATCCTGAATGGCCGGCACCACCAGTTCGCGGCCGATTTTTGCCGTCGATAGAATTCCGAAACGCAACATGATCTTCCTCCTGAAGCATCATCCCGAAGCGAACGGCCGCAGCGATGGTCGCGACACGGCCTTCCGGCGGGATCCCTTGTCAATACGGCGGGTGGAGAGCGAAACGAGACCATTCCGCTCTGGGCAAAACCAAGAGCAACCTTATTCGGCCGTTTCAGATGGCGCAACGGCTTGGGGACGATCATTGCTCGCAGACATCTCGCCGAACTGTATGAAGACATGTCCGAATTTGTCCTCTTTCTGTCAGATAGGTGGCTTTCGGACCTTTTGACTGGCGCCTAGTTTCGGCTATCCTTTCAACCATAGGAGATACGAAAATGTCCCATCCCGGCACCGCATTGCTGGTTATCGATGTTCAGGAATCGTTTCGCCAGCGTCCCTACTGGCAAACAGACGACCTGCCCACCTTCACCAGCCGCCTGCAGGCGCTGATCGATGGGGCCAAGGCCAGGGGCATTCCCGTCGTCCAAATCTTCCATGTCGACGACGATCCGCATTTCAGCCTGAAAAGCGGCTATGTGCGCACGCTCGATGAGGTCTCGCTGGAAGCCGATGCAATATTTCACAAAGCTCGCCACTCGGCACTCGTCGGCTCCGGCCTGGATGTCTGGCTGGTGGAAAACGGTATCCGCAAGGTCATCGTCTCGGGCATCCGCACCGAACAGTGCTGCGAGACGACGACCCGGCATGCATCCGATCTCGGCTACGAAGTCGACTACGTGACTGCGGCGACGCTGACCTTCCCGATGACGCATGCTTCGGGCACGGTCTTCAGTGTCAACGATATCAAGAAGCGCAGCGAACTGGTGCTGTCAGGCCGCTTCGCCCGCATCGCAACGGTCGAAGAAGCACTTGTCGATGCCCCGATCCGGAGCGCTGCATGAGCCATAGCGACGGACGCCTCCATCGCCGGAACATTCCCGTCTACGTCCTTCTGCCGCCCTATACGCTGCTGATGGATGTGGCCGGGCCGATGGAGGTGCTGCGCCGCGCCAACATCGAACAGGACGATATCCGGTTCGACTATCGTTTCATCGCCGCCCGCCCCTCGCAAACGACCTCGGTCGGGTTGACGCTTGCCGATCTCGAACTCCTGCCAGATCACATTCCCGACGACGCCTATGTCATCATATCCGGCAGCGTCACGCCGCCTGATGATGCCGAAGACATCGAGCGGGAAATCGACACGCTTGCCGCATGGCTGAAAGCTGCAATCCGCCCCGGCATTGTCCTCGTCACCATCTGCTCGGGCGCCGTCATTGCGGCCCGTGCCGGCCTGATGGACGGCTACGCATGCACGACGCATGCCGGCTGTATCGATGAAGTCCGACAATATGCCCCGACCGCTAGGGTTCTCGACAACCGGCTCTATGTCGAAGACCGGGAACGTTATTCCAGCGCTGGCATCACGACAGGCACAGACCTGATGCTGCACCTCACCTCCAAGCTGACCTCGCCGATAACCGCTTTGACGATCGCCCGTCATATGGTCGTCTACATGCGAAGAACCGGTGCCGAACCGCAGCTTTCGCCTTGGCTCAGCGGCAGAAACCATGTGCATCCCGCCATCCACCGCGTTCAGGATGCAATCATGGCCGATCCCGCCCATAGCTGGTCGCTCTCAGAACTCGCCGGCATCGGCGCGATGAGCGCACGGCATATTTCCCGGCTGTTCCAAGAGCATGCCGGCCTGTCGGTCACCGGCTATGTCAACCTGATGCGCGTCACGCTGGCGCGCGACGTGCTCGCCAATTCACGGCTCGACATGGAGCGCGTGGCGGAGAAGTCCGGCTTCGCCTCACCAAGACACATGCGGCGTGTCTGGTCGAAATACAACACGCTGCCGCCCAGCCACTATCGACGCTCAACGCCAGAATAAAGAAATCGTTAGTGGAATTTCACGGCTTGCGGCGGTAGCCTTCCTTGTCCTTCCCCTCCGGCGCCTCTGACGCCGGCTTCCCGCTCAAGTGATTTGGAGAGATATCATGGACCTGCGCAAGCTTGGACGAACCGATCTTTTTGTTGCCCCCATCGTTTTCGGCGGCAATGTCTTTGGCTGGACAGCCGATGAGAAGACCTCCTACGCACTGCTCGACGCCTTCTTCGACGCCGGCTTCAACACGATCGACACGGCTGATGTCTATTCGCGCTGGGTTCCCGGCAACAAGGGCGGCGATTCCGAGGAGATCATCGGCAAATGGCTGAAGCAGGGTCGCGTCGCCCGCGACAAGGCCATCATCATCACCAAGGTGGGCTCGGACATGGGTCCGGGCAAGAAGGGTCTCAAGGGCGACTATATCGTCGAAGCCGTCGATGCCTCGCTGAAGCGGCTGCAGACCGACTATATCGACCTCTACCTGTCGCACTGGCCGGATCCGGAAACGCCGCACGAGGAATCGCTTGCCGCCTATGCGAAGCTAAAGGAGCAGGGCAAGATCCGCCATGTCGGCTGCTCCAACCTCGATGCGAAGCAATTGCAGGCATCGCTCGATGCCGCCGCCAAGGCCGGCCTGCCGCGCTATGACGTGCTGCAGCCGGAATATAACCTCTATGCACGCGACAGCTTCGAGGGGGCGCTGGCGGATCTTTGCGTGAAGGAAGAGATCGGCGTCATCACCTATTTCAGCCTCGCAGCCGGCTTCCTGACCGGCAAATACCGCACCAAGGCGGATACGGAGGGACGGGCGCGCGAAAATCGCGTGGCAGCCTATCTCGACGACAAGGGTTTTCGCATTCTCGCGGCGCTCGACAAGGTTTCCGCCGAAACCGGCTCGAAGCCGGCCGAGGTCGCGCTTGCCTGGCTCTTGCGCAAGCGCGGCGTGACCGCTCCGATCGCCAGCGCCACTAGCCTCGGGCAGCTCGACGCGCTAATCAATTCGGCGAAACTCTCCCTTTCCGATGAAGCCATGCGCCTGCTCGACGAAGCCGGCGCCTAAGCAAGGGCCAACAGATGACCGTGACGATCCGTGACGCCAGACCCGAGGACGAAGCGCGCTGGCGGGCGCTCTGGGATGGCTATCTCGCCTTCTACGGCGTCACCATTGCTGCTGATATCACCGATGCGACATGGCGCCGGGTCTTCGATCCGGCGTCGGCAATCTTCATGCGCGTGGCCGAGGTTGACGGCGAGGTAAAGGGTTTCACGCTCTGCATCACGCATGAGGGCACATGGGTGCGCGCACCGGACTGCTACCTCGAAGATCTGTTCGTCGATGAAAGCGCCAGGGGTCGCGGTGTCGGCCGGGCACTGCTGGACGACCTCGTCGCGCTCTGCAAGAAAAACGGCTGGGTGCGCCTCTACTGGCACACGGACGAAACCAACGCGACCGCCCGCAAACTTTACGACACCTATGTCGAGAGCGACGGGCATATCCGGTACCGCATCAACATCTGAGCTTCGGAAAGCCCTCGTAAAGGGCGGAATGATCACCCTCCCAGTTCGCCATGCCCGGCTTGGTGAGCATGCCGCGCGGGCTGACATAGCTCTGGATGGTCCGCATCGGCCGCTCATGCCACTGGATGTTGAAGGCCCAAAGCTTCGGGAAGAAGCACAGCGAAGCGTAAGGCAGGTGGTCGTGGATCCACCAGGCAAGTTTCTGCCAATCGCCCTCGTGACTGTGATGGTCGATCAGCCAGGGCACGACAATGCAGACGGCCGCACCCATGCAGCCATCGAGATCGCGCATGTCCCAGATATGATGTGCGGCGGTATGGGCATTGGTGGAGCAATTGAGCCCATTCCTGTTGCCGAAGGCATTGACATCAGGCGAACGATAGCCGGAACGGATATGCAGACGGCCGAAGGTCGTCTCCAGCGGCTCCAGCAATTCCTCGCACAGCCTTCGACCCGCCTCGATCGCCAGATTCGGATCCTCGGGGATGTTGGGGATGCGATAGAAATCCGCGATCTCCGAATGCAGGAAATCGCGGAAGAAGAAGTTCTTTGACAGTCTGACGCGGCCAAGCTCTTCCAAACCCTTCATCGACCCCGGCTTTTTCATCGGCAACACCCCCTATTCCCTGTCGTCGATTCAACATTCCGTCTTTTTTAAAACTTCGCCACCCGAATTTCTTCGGAACATTAGCGCTGCCGCTCCCTTGTAAGAGGGTCACCGTCAGTGACTCCCACCCCAAAAACAAGGATGGAAACCATGTCCAAGGACAAGACGCTGGAAGACCTTTTTTACGACACACTGCAGGACATCTACTATGCCGAACGGAAGATCCTGAAGGCGCTGCCAAAGATGGCACGCGCGGCTCAATCCCCCGAATTGAAGGCAGGCTTTGAAAAGCACCTTGAGGAAACTGAAGGGCAGGTCGAGCGCCTGGAGCAGATTTTCGAGCTGATGGGCAAACGCGCCAAAGGCAAGACCTGCGACGCAATCGAGGGCATACTTGCCGAGGGCGAAGAGATCATCGAGGAATTCAAGGGAACACACGCCCTCGATGCCGGCCTCATCTCCTCTGCACAAGCCGTGGAACATTATGAAATGGCCCGCTACGGCTCACTGAAGACCTGGGCGCAAACGCTGGGTCTCAAGGAGGCTGCCGGCCTGCTCGACCAGACGCTGCAGCAGGAAACCAACACCGACAAGACCCTGACCAAGCTTGCAAACAGCAGCGTCAATCAGAAGGCAGCCGCCTGAATTGCGACACCCGAAAAGCGGCCGGACCATCCGGCCGCTTCCTTCTGCGTCATCCGGTGTATTTGAAGAAATCGATGAAGGCTCTCAGCGCCGGGCGCATCTGGCGGCGGCTCGGATAGTAGATGCAGAAGCCGGGATAGGGCGGGCACCAATCCTCGAGCACGCGGATAAGGCTGCCGTCCGCCAGTTCCTGCTTCACGCGTATATCGAACAGATAGGAGAGGCCCGCGCCATTGACCGCCGCCAGAACCGCGAGCCGGTCCTCGATCACGATCAAGGGACCGTCGACGGCAACGATCAGCTCTCGCCCGTCCTTCTCGAATTCCCAACGGTAGATCGAGCCGTCGGTGAAACGCCGCTTGATGCAGCGGTGATGGACGAGATCGCGCGGATGCAGCGGCTTCGGATTCTTCTCGAAATAGGCCGGCGAGCCGGCGATGACGGTCCGGATATCAGGCGAGACCTTGACGGCAATCATGTCGCCCTCGATGCTCTCCTCCAGCCGAATGCCGGCATCGAAGCCCTCCTTGACGATGTCGCTGAAGCCGTCCTCGTTGGCGATCTCCAGGGTAATATCCGGATAGGTATTGAGGAAATCGCCGAGCCGCGGCGCCATCAGCAGGTCAGAGGCAAAGCGCGGCGCGGTGATGCGGAGAGTGCCGGCGGGCCGACCACGGGTGGCCAGCGTATCCTCCAGCGCGATATCGATTTCCTCCAGCGCCGGCGCCAGCCGTTGCAGCAGCGCCTCGCCCTCCTCGGTCGGCAACACGCTGCGGGTGGTGCGCGCCAGCAGCCGCACGCCGAGGCTTTCCTCGAGGCGTGAGACGGCATGGCTGACCGCAGACGGCGCGATCGACAATTCCTTGCCGGCGGCGCGGAAGCTGCGATGGGCGGCGACGGCGGCAAAAACCGCCAGTTGGGAGAGTTGGGTCCTGTTCATTAATCTAAATAATAGAACAGCCTATGAGAATTTGCATGGATTTTCATTCACTATGCCGGGACATAGTTTGAACCCGTCGGCCGGCCTTGATGGCCGCCGCCGATCCAACAAGGTTCAAAAGGAACGCAATTATGAAAACCCGCAGGCTTGGCAAGGATCTCACCGTTTCCGCCGTCGGGCTCGGCTGCATGGGCATGAGCTTCGCCTATGGCGCGACTGATGACAACGAATCCGTCAAAACGCTGCATCGCGCCGTCGATCTCGGCGTGACCTTTTTCGATACCGCCGAAACCTATGGCCCCTTCACCAATGAAGAGCTGCTCGGCCGGGCACTGAAACCCGTTCGCGACCGCGTGGTCATCGCCACAAAATTCGGCTTCAAGCTCGACCCTCAGAAATCCGGCCTCGCCGCCATAGTCGGCGTCGACAGCCGTCCCGAGCATATCAAGGAGGTTGCCGAAGCCTCCCTGAAGCGGCTCGGCACCGATGTCATTGATCTCTTCTACCAGCATCGCGTCGATCCGAACGTTCCGATCGAAGACACGGTCGGCGCCATGGCGGAGCTGGTGAGAGCAGGCAAGGTGCGGGCGCTCGGCCTTTCCGAGGCCAGTGCCGCCACCATCCGCCGCGCCCATGCGGTGCATCCGATCGCCGCCGTGCAGAGTGAATATTCGCTCTGGAGCCGAGATCCCGAAGAGGATGTGCTTGCCACCTGCCGCGAACTCGGCATCGGCTTCGTCCCCTACAGCCCACTCGGCCGCGGCTTCCTGACCGGCGCGATCCGCAAGACGGACGACCTCGCCGATGACGACTTCCGGCGCTCGCTGCCGCGCTTCCAAGCCGAGAATTTCGATGCCAACGCCGCCCTCGTGGCCAAGCTCGAATCCCTTGCGAAGGAAAAAGCAGTCACGGCGGCACAACTGGCGCTCGCATGGGTGCTGCATCAGGGCGATACCATCGTCCCGATCCCCGGCGCCCGCAAACTGCATCATCTCGAGCAGAATGCGGCGGCCGCCGATATCGTACTTTCGCCACGAGAAGTGGAGGAACTCGGGGCGATCATCCCGCTCGAAAGCGTCGCCGGCAAGCGCTATACCGATGCCTCGCTGGCCATGACAAATATATGACGCGCAAGCTCTCATTTCTTTACGCAAAGGCATCGGCCCGGCGGCCGGTGCCATTTTAGGGCTGAAAAGAAAAGTGAAGTGACGCGACAGGACCACGAAGTCCCCAAAAGCCGCGGAATTGCCGCCCGTTTGACGCCACGGGGGCGCATCGGCATGGTCGCAAACCCCGCGCTTCCACTCGACGCTCGGTTGACAAACCAACCCGAAATTTTAAGGTGCGGCCAATCAAAACGGGCAGCGTTGGGAGGACTTATGTCTAAGCGCGCGTTTATCGGCTTCTCCGCTTTTCTACTCGCCATCTTCACATCTCTGAGCCCCTCGGCGGCAGCTGATGTCAAACGACAGGTGGTCACCACCAAGGACGGCGATTACTTCGGCTTCGATCTGCGAACGGAGCAGAACGTGACGCTGGATCAATGCTCCGCGTCCTGCATCGGCGACAAGTCCTGCAAGGCCTTCACCTACAATCCCAAGGTGAAGTGGTGCTTCATGAAGTCCGACTTCAATCAGCTCAACAGTTTCCCGGGCGCCGTCGCCGGCAAAATCGTCGAAACCGCCGCAGCCAACGAACCGGATATCGGTGCCGCACCCGCCCTTTCCTTCCTGTCAGACAATTTCGTTCAAAGCGCACGCGATGCAAAGAGCACGCTGACGCTCGGCAGCGAACTGAAGGGGCAAGGCGTCGAAAGCCTGATCGCGCTTGGCCGCATCGAATTGACCTCCGGCAACGTCAACAATGCCCTGAACGCATTCCAGGGCGCGCTCTCGCTCAACCCCGACAATGGCGACCTGTGGATCGAGATGGCGCGGGCCGCCAACACGATCACGAACGATACGTCCGTTGCCACCAAGGCGGCCTATGCGGCGCTCAACGGCTATCAACTGACCCGCACGACGAACAGCCGCGCCGATGCGCTGGCTGTTCTCGCCGAGTCGCTGAAGAACGCGCAGAACTATCGCCCGGCGCTCAGCGCCTACAAGGCAAGCCTCGATCTCGCCAGCTCCGCCGCCGTCCAAGCGGCCTATGACGATCTGCGCGCTCGCCAGGGTTTCCGCGTCACCGGCAACACGCTCGATAATGACAATGCATCGCCGCGCGCCTGCGTGCAGTTCTCCGAAAAGCTGGTGAAGAGCGGCGTCGATTATACGCCATTCGTCACCGTCAATGGTGCTGCGCCGAAGGGCGTCGACGCGAAGGACAATCAAATCTGCGTCGAAGGCCTGGAATTTGGCCAGCATTACCGCATTTCGGTGCGCGCCGGCCTGCCCTCCTCCGTGGATGAAAACCTTGCCGCACAGGTCAATGTCGACGTTTACGTCAAGGACCGCACGGCCTCGCTGCGCTTTACCGGCGACAATTTCGTGCTGCCGTCCACCGCGCGGCGCGGCATCCCGATCGTCTCGGTCAACGCCACCACGGCCAATCTCAAGCTCTACCGCATCGGCGACCGCAACATTGCGCAGATCCTCAACAACTCGCAGTTCCTGACGCAGATGGACAGCTACAGCGCCCAGACCATCCAGGATACCAATGGCGAGCTGGTCTGGCAGGGCTCGATCGAGATCAAGCAGGAACTCAACAAGGATGTCGCGACCAGCTTCCCGGTCGATGAGGCTCTGCCTAAGCGCAAGCCAGGCGTCTATGTGCTGACGGCCGTGGCCCCCAATAGCGGCGGTCAGGAATGGGATCCGCAGGCGACGCAGTGGTTCGTGGTGTCCGATATCGGCGTCACCACCTATGCCGGCACGGACGGCCTGAACGTGTTTGCCCGCTCGCTCGGCAGCGCCAAGCCGCTCGCCGGCGTCCAGCTGCAGCTGCTCGCCAAAAACAATGAAATCCTCGGTACCGCAAAGACTGACGACAACGGCCGCGCCACCTTCAGCGCCGGCCTGATGCGCGGCACGGCGGGCATGACGCCGGCCGTCATAACCGCACAAAACGGCGATCAGGACTATGTCTTCCTCGACATGACGCGCGCCGGCTTCGATCTTTCCGACCGTGGCGTTGCCGGCAGAACCGCGCCCGGCGCGATCGACCTGCTGACATGGACGGAGCGCGGCATCTACCGCGCCGGCGAGACGGTGCATGCCTCGGCGCTTGCCCGCGACGTCAGCTCGACGGCGGTGGAAAACCTGCCGCTCACCTTCGTCTTCCTGCGCCCCGATGGCGTCGAGGACCGCCGCATCGTCACCGATGGCGGCAAGCTCGGCGGCTACAATGTCGACCTGTCGCTGCAGCAGACCTCCATGCGCGGCACCTGGACGATGAATATCTATACCGACCCGAAGGGCGCCTCCATTGGCTCGCAGACCTTCCTCGTCGACGACTTCGTGCCGGATCGTATCGAGTTCGACATGACCAGCGACGCCAAGGAGATCGAAGTCGGCCAGCCGACGCCTGTTAATGTCGACGGACGCTACCTCTATGGCGCGCCGGCCGCCGGCCTCAACCTCGAAGGCGAAGTGACGCTGAAGCCGACGCGCGAAAGCGCCGACTACGTGGGCTATCAGTTCGGCCTTGCCGACGAGGGCGCCGGCAAGGAAAACAATGACGGCGACAGCAGCAGCGGCGACAGCAAGGCCGAAAGCACACAGGTGCCGCTCGAAGATCTGCAGGCGCTGGACGAGAACGGCAAGACCACCTTCGACGTCACCATCAACGACACGCCTTCGACCACGCAGCTTTTGAACGCCAACATCACCGTGCGCATGCAGGAGGCCGGCGGCCGCGCCGTCGAGCGCTCCCTCACGCTGTCGGTCAAGGCCGACGGCTCGCGCATCGGCATCAAGCCGGAATTCGACGGCGATCTCGGCGAAAATTCCGTCGGCAACTTCCACGTCATCGCCATCGACGCGAATGGCCAGAAACAGGCCATGCAGGGCCTGACATGGAAGCTGCTCAGCATCGAGCGCGACTATCAATGGTATCGCGACGGCAACAGCTGGAAATACGAGCCGATCATGTCCACCAAGCAGGTGGCTGTCGGCACGGTGAACGCCACCACCGACGGCGCGGCAATTTCCGTGCCCGTCACCTGGGGCCGCTATCGGCTTGAGGTCTCCACCGCCGATGCGAACGGCCCTGAATCCAGCGTCGAATTCAACGCCGGCTGGTATGTCGCCTCCACCTCGACGGAAACGCCGGATGCACTGGAGATCGCGCTCGACAAGCAGAGCTATAAGGTCGGTGATACCGCCAAGCTCAAGGTAACCTCGCGCTATGCCGGCCAGCTGATGGTGACGGCCGGTGCCGAGACGCTGATTTCGGTCACCAATGCCGATATCGGCGCCACTGGCGGCGAGGTCGACATTCCCGTAACCGCCGATTGGGGCGCCGGCACCTATCTGACCGCGACCCTGTTCCGGCCCGGCGATGCCCAGGAAAGCCGCATGCCGATGCGCGCCATCGGCATCAAATGGGCGCCGGTCGATCCCGGCGAGCGCAAGCTGCAGATCAAGCTCGATGCACCGGCGAAGACCCTGCCGCGCCAGCCGTTGACCATCGGCGTGCAGGTCTCGGGCGCAGGCGCCAATGAAGACGCCTATGTCACGGTTGCTGCCGTCGATGTCGGCATCCTCAACCTGACGCGCTACCAGCCGCCGGCACCGGACGACTGGTATTATGGTCAGCGTCAGCTCGGCCTCGAAATCCGCGACATCTACGGACGCCTCATCGACGGCTCGCTCGGGGCGACCGGCAAGCTGCGCACCGGCGGCGACGGCGGACAGGCGGCCCTGCAGGCGAGCCCACCGACGGAAAAGCTGGTCGCCTTCTTCTCCGGCCCGATCAAGCTGGATGCCAGCGGCAATGCCAATGTCAGCTTCGATATCCCGCAGTTCAATGGTACGGCGCGGTTGATGGCCGTGGCATGGTCGAAATCAGGTGTCGGGCATGCGACGCAGGATGTGATCATCCGCGATCCGGTCGTCGTCACCGCGAGCCTGCCGAAGTTCCTGGCTCCCGGGGATAAGGCCAATCTGCGGCTCGACGTCGCCAACACCGATGCGCCTGCCGGCGACTACACGCTTGCGGTCACGGGCAATAGCGCCGTGAGCGTGGATGCGAATGCCGCACAGCAGAAGATCAACCTGCAGGCCGGCGGAAAATACAATATCACGCTGCCTTTGACAGGCGGACAACCCGGTGCCGGCACTATCGCGATCAAACTGTCGAATGCTTCGGGACTATCGCTCGATCAGTCTGTCGATATTCCCGTTCGGCCGGCGCAGCTGCCGGTCACTGAACGGCGCGTCATCGCGCTTGCGCCCGGCAAAAGCCTGACCGTCAATGCCGATCTTCTCGCCGACAGCGTGCTGCCCGGCGCCTCGGTCAGCGTCAATGTCAGCCGCTCCAGCGCCTTCGACGTGCCGGCGCTGCTGATGAGCCTCAGCCGCTATCCCTATGGCTGCGCCGAACAGACGGCGAGCAGCGCGCTGCCGCTGCTCTATTTCAGCGACATGGCGATCAAGAACGGCCTTGCCGACGACACGGAGATCCACAAGCGCGTCCAGGACGCCATCTATCGCGAAATGTCCTACCAGTCGTCGACCGGCAGCTTCGGCCTCTGGGGTCCGGGATCCGGCGATCTCTGGCTTGATGCCTATGTGACTGACTTCCTGACCCGCGCCCGCGAGCAGAAGTATATCGTGCCGGATCAGGCCATGGTGCAGGCACTGGAAAACCTCCAGAACTCGCTGAGCGCCAACACCAACGTCAAGGATAACGGCAACGAGATCGCCTATGCGCTCTATGTGCTGGCGCGCAACAAGAAGGCCTCGATCAGCGATCTGCGCTACTACGCCGATACGATGCTGAACGACTTCCCGACGCCGCTGTCCAAGGCGCATCTGGCTGCGGCATTGGCCCTCTATGGGGATGCCCAGCGCTCGCGCAACATCTTCGTGGATTCCCTGCAGATGTCGCAGAAGGCGGCGATCACCAAGGTCAGCTTTGCCCGCTCCGACTACGGCTCGTCGCTGCGCGACGGTGCCGCGGTGCTGGCGCTCGCCGCCGAGAGCCGCCCGGTACCGCCGATCATTCCGGATCTGGCAAGCGTCGTTGGCAAGGAATGGCAGAGCCGGGGCTACACCAGCACCCAGGAACAGACCTGGATGCTGCTCGCCGCCCGGGCGCTGCAGAACGGCGACGACGGGTTGACGCTTGATGTCAACGGCGCTGCACACTCCGGCACCTATATGGCGCAGATGTCGGGCGATGCCCTGATGGGCCATCCGCTGACCGTCACCAACACGACGCGCCAGCCGCTGTCTGCGGCCGTCACCACCGTCGCCGCTCCCGTCACGCCGCTGCCGGCCGGCGGCAACGGTTTCAAGATCGAGCGCAAGTACTACACGCTCGACGGCGAAGAGGCGAACGTCAGCCAGGCACAGCAGAACGAGCGCTACGTCGTCGTGCTGCACGTGATAGGAGCCAATGACTGGCCGCAGCGCCTGCTCGTCACAGACCTCCTGCCCGCGGGCTTCGAGATCGACAATCCGAGCATCGTCAGCAGCGCCCAGTTGTCGAACTTCGACTGGCTGAGCGATGTGCAGCCCGCCCATGTCGAATTCCGCAACGACCGCTTCGTCGCCGCCTTCGACCAGACCTACGGCGCCAACCGTGACCTGAGCTTCGCCTATGTCGTGCGCGCCGTCACACCCGGCGTCTACGATCATCCGGCGGCGAGCGTCGAGGACATGTACCGTCCGCAGTTCTCGGCCCGCACGGCGATGGGCCGCATGGAAGTGCTGGCCGCCCAGCAGTAAGAGAGCCATGAAGGCGCGATGGAAGATTGCGATTGGCCTTGGAGCCACTGCCCTGACGGCGGTGGCGTTGGTCTTCGGCCTTAAAGCCGCGGACCGCGCCTTTCCGCCGCCGCTGGACACTGCGCGCATCGTCTCTTCCGAGGTGCTCGACGCCAACGGCGACCTGCTGCGTGCTTTCGCCACGCCCGAGGGGCGCTGGCGACTGAAGATCGGTGTTGCCGACGTCGATCCGCAATTTCTGCGCATGCTGGTCGCCTATGAAGACAGGCGCTTCTACAATCACCACGGCGTCGATCCCATGGCGATCGGCCGCGCGTTCCTGCAGCTCGCCACCCACGGCCGCATCGTCTCCGGCGGCTCGACGCTATCAATGCAGGTGGCGCGCCTGATCGAGCCGCGCAGCGAGCGGTCTGTCACGGCGAAGCTTCTGCAGATCGTCCGCGCCATCCAGATTGAGCGGCGGCTGAGCAAAGAGCAAATCCTCGACCTCTATCTGACGCACGCGCCCTATGGCGGCAATCTCGAGGGTGTCCGAGCTGCGAGCCTTGCCTATTTCGGCAAGGAGCCGCGCCATCTCAGCGTCGCTCAAGCCGCCCTGTTGGTCGCCCTGCCGCAACTGCCGGAAAAGCGCCGGCCGGACCGCAATCTCGCCACCGCCCAGGCCGCCCGCCACCGCGTGCTCGAGCGCGCTGCGGTCGCCGCCATCATCGGCGAAGGGGAAGCCGAACGCGCTGCTCTTTCACCCATACCGGCCAACCGACGGCAGCTGCCAGCCTATGCGGCCCATCTCGCCGAACTGGCGCTGAAGAAGCAGCCTGGCATCATCCAGCATCGAACCACCCTGCGGCGCGATGTCCAGCAGGGGCTGGAAGCAGTTGCCGATGCGGCGGCAAAGCGGCTTGGGCCGAAGGTGTCGGTTGCGATGGTGATGGCCGACGCCAAGAGCGGCGAGATCATCGGCGAGGTCGGCTCGGCCAATTACTTCGATTCCGGCCGCTCGGGCTGGATCGACATGACCCGCGTGCTGCGCTCCCCCGGCTCGACGCTCAAACCCTTCATCTATGGCCTGGCTTTCGAGCAGGGCTATGTGGCGCAGGAGACGATCATCGAGGATCGTCCGGCCGATTTCTACGGCTACCGTCCTCGCAATTTCGACATGACCTACCAGGGCGATGTGAGCGTGCGCCAGGCGCTGCAGCTGTCGCTCAACGTGCCGGCCGTACGCCTGCTCGACGCCGTCGGACCGACCCGGCTGCTGGTGCGCTTCCGCCGCGCCGAGGTGAAGCCGAAGCTTCCGCCGAACGAAGCTCCGGGTCTTGCCATCGGCCTCGGCGGCGTCGGCATCACCCTCAAGGACCTCGTGCAGCTCTATGCCGGGCTTGCCAATCGCGGCAAGCCGATGCGGATCGGCGACGGCATTCAGGACCAGCCGGGACCGATCGACAGCGAACCGCTGATGGAACCGATCGCCGCCTGGAACATCACCGACATTCTCTCCGACATCATCGCGCCCCGCGGCAGCAAGCAGCTCGGCATCGCCTACAAGACCGGCACCAGCTACGGCAACCGCGATGCATGGTCGATCGGCTATGATGGCGCGCATGTGCTCGGCGTCTGGGTCGGTCGTCCCGACAACGGCGCGGTGCCGGGGCTGGCGGGCTATGTTTCGGCGGCACCCATCCTATTCGAAGCCTTCGCCAAATCGGGCGTGGCGATCACGCCTTTCCCGTCGCCTCCCATGGGCGCGGTGCGCATCTCCGCGACCGAGCTGCCGATCAGCCAGCGGCGCTTTTCCGTGACCGCTGCCGGGCTGCTGTCGGCCTCGAACCGCGAGCCGGCGCCACAGATCGTCTATCCCCCGGAAGGGGCGCGCGTCGATCTCGGTGCCAGCGGCGGTGCTGACCAGATCACGCCGCTGGCGCTGAAGCTGCAGGGTGGCCGCGCACCATTCCGATGGCTCGCCAACGGCAAGCCGCTGCCGGATCTTTCGCGCCGCCGCACGAATCAATGGACGCCTGACGGCGCTGGATATTCGACCCTCACCGTCATAGACGCCGCCGGACGTGCGGCAAGCGTGCGGGTTTTCGTCGAATAAGAGCTGTCAAATCATCGCGAGCACGCCGTCGCATTTTTGCCAGCCGGCACCGCCTATGTTATGTTAGACATAACTCAAACGAGGAATGGCGAGATGTCGGAAGAGCAGGCAATCCGTGCGGTTGTTCACCTCTATGTCGATGGCATGGCATTCGCGAATGAGCCCGCGCTGCGAAAGGCGTTCCATCCGCGAGCTGATATCATCGGCAATTATCAAGGCGCAGTCGAATGGATGACGCGGGATGAATTCATCTCGGCGATCGTCGAGGAAGGCAGCGCCCCGCCCGGCACCATACCGTTTATGGAAATCGAACTGATCGACATCGAGGGCGATGCGGCAAGCGTCAAGGTCGTCGACGAATTCGCCGGCATGCGCTTTTCGGACTACCTGTCATTGCTGAAGATCGATGGGCGGTGGAGCGTGGTGAATAAGGTTTATCATTTGCATCGGTAGAGGAGCGGCATTTGAGTATGCGGCGACCATACGCCCTCTGTCAGCTTCGCTGACATCTCCCCCAACAAGGGGGAGATCGTTGGGAGCTTGCGGCTCTTTACCCGTAAAACAATAAGCTGCAGTTTCTGCGGACTCGTGTTGCTTGAGGCGGGCGAGTTCAGCGAGCTACCAATCTCCCCCTTGTGGGGGAGATGTCGCAACAGAGACAGAGGGGGTGGCCGCCCCCTCCGCAAACTCGATAGCAGCAGATTAACCCCGCAAAACTCCACCCGTCGCCTTCGTCACATTGGCGACGATCTTCTGCGTGAGCGCCTCGAAATCCTCGTCGGTCAGCGTGCGCTCGGCCGGCTGGATCTGCACCTCGATGGCGATCGACTTCTTGCCTTCGCCGAGCGATGCGCCCTCGAAAATGTCGAAGACGTTGACGCCGGTCACCAGCTTGCGGTCGGCGCCGACAGCGGCGCGGACGATGGCGCCGGCTTCCACCGTCTTGTCGACCACGAAGGCGAAGTCGCGCTTGACGGCCTGGAACGGCGAAAGCTCAAGTGCCGGCTTGGTGCGCGTCGCCTTCTTCTTCGGCTCGGGCATGGCATCGATATAGACTTCGAAGCCGGCGAGCGCGCCTGACACGTCGAGCGCTTCCAGCGTCTTCGGGTGGAATTCGCCGAAGTAGCCAAGCACGACCTTCGGGCCCATCTTGATGGTGCCGGAACGGCCGGGGTGATACCAGGCGGGGCCACCATGCTCGATCTGGATATTGCTCATGGGCAGGCCGCAGGCTTCGATGACCGCCAGCGCGTCAGCCTTGGCATCGAAGACATCAACCGGCTTGCCGCCGCCCTTGGCGGCGTTCGACCACATGCGCCCGGCGCCGGCGAGCGTCGCCGTGCCACGGCGAATGCCGCCGGCAACGCGGCGCTGACCCTCGGGCGTGTCGTTCTCATAGGTGCCGGAAACTTCGAAGATCGCGGCGTCGCCATAGCCCTTGTCGGCGTTGCGCTGCGCGGCCGAGAGCAGACCCGGCAGCAGCGAAGGGCGCATGTCGGACATGTCTGAGGCGATCGGGTTGGCGAGCTTCAGCGCGTTGGAGCCGCCGCCGAAGAGCTTCGCCTGGTCTTCAGCGATGAACGACCAGGTGACGGCTTCCAGCATGCCGCGGGCAGCAAGCGCCCGCTTGGCCGAGCGGGTGCGGATCTGCAGCACCGTCAGGATCTTGCCGTTGACCGCGGCATGACTGCTAAGCGGCTGCGGCTTGATGTTGTCGACGCCGTGGATGCGCATGATTTCTTCGACGAGGTCGGCCTTGCCGTCGACATCCGGACGCCAGGAGGGAACGGCGACGGAGACACGTTCGCCGGAGCCGGACACCGAGAAGCCGAGCTTCGTCAGAATGGACTTGCTTTCCTCGGCAGAGACCTCGAGGCCGGTCAGGCGCTTAACTTCCGACAGCGGGAAATCGACGATCTTGGGCTCATAACCCTTGTAACCTTCGACCTTGGCCATGGCGGCCGTGCCGCCACAGCAGGCAAGCACCAGCTCGGTCGTGCGCTCGAGGCCTGGAACCATATATTCCGGATCGACGCCGCGCTCGAAGCGATAGCGCGCATCGGTGATGATGCCGAGGCTGCGGCCGCTCTTGGCGATGTTCATCGGGTCCCAGAGCGCCGACTCGATCAGCACATCGGTTGTGTTCTCGTCGCAGCCGGAATGCTCGCCGCCCATGATGCCGCCGATCGACTCGACGCCGTTATCATCGGCGATCACGACATTGCTCGGGTTCAGCTTGTATTCGCGCTGGTCGAGCGCCAACACGGTCTCGCCGTCCCTGGCGCGGCGCACCACCAGATTGCCCTTGACCTTGGCCGCGTCGAAGACGTGCATCGGCCGGCCCTGGTCGAAGGTCATGTAGTTGGTGATATCGACCAGCGCGCTAATGGGGCGAAGGCCGATGGCGAGCAGCCGCTGCTGCATCCACTTCGGGCTCGGGCCGTTCTTGACGCCGCGCACGAGGCGAAGGGCGAAGCCGGGGCAAAGCCTGGTATCGTCGAGCACGATCTTCAGCGCGACGGGCGTTTCGCCTTCGACGGCGAAGGCCGGCATCGCGAGCGGCTTCAGCGTACCGAGGCCGGAGGCGGCGAGATCGCGGGCAATGCCGTAGACGCTGGTGCAATCCGGGCGGTTCGGCGTCAGGTTGATCTCGATGATCGGATCGTCGAGGCCGGCATAGGCAGCAAAGCTGGTGCCGACAGGCGCATCCTCGGGCAAGTCGATGATGCCGTCATGGCTGTCGGAGATTTCCAGTTCCTTTTCCGAGCACATCATGCCGCGGCTCTCGACGCCACGGATGTTGCCGACGGCGAGCGTCACATCGATGCCGGGAACGTAAGTGCCCGGCGCAGCAAAGGCGCCGACGAGGCCGGCGCGCGCATTCGGCGCACCGCAGACGACCTGAACCGGGGCGCCACTGCCCGTATCGACCATCAGCACCTTCAGACGATCGGCCTGGGGGTGCTTTTCGGCCGTCAGAACCTTGGCGATGACGAAAGGCTTGAAAGCGGCCTTGTCGTCGACATCCTCGACCTCAAGCCCGATCATCGTCAGGCGGGCGCAGATTTCGTCGAGCGTGGCATCCGTTTGCAGGTGCTCTTTCAGCCAGGAGAGTGTGAATTTCATCTGATCAATCCTTGCTTACGCGCTCAGGCCGCCGAACAAAGTCGGCATGTCGAGGGGGCGGAAGCCGTAATGGTTCATCCAGCGGACGTCGGCATTGAAGAAATCGCGCAGGTCCGGCATGCCATATTTCAGCATGGCGATGCGGTCGAGGCCCATGCCCCAGGCAAAGCCCTGATACTCATCCGGATCGAGGCCGCCATAGCGCAGCACGTTCGGATGCACCATGCCGCAGCCGAGGATTTCCATCCAGTCGGTGCCCTCGCCGAACTTGACGATCGGGCCGGAGCGGTCGCACTGGATATCGACCTCGAAGGACGGCTCCGTGAACGGGAAGAAGGACGGACGGAAACGCATCGTCACATTGTCGACCTCGAAGAAGGTCTTGCAGAATTCTTCCAGCACCCAGCGGATATTGGCGACATTCGCCGTCTTGTCGATGACCAGGCCCTCGACCTGATGGAACATCGGCGAATGCGTGGCGTCGCTATCCTGGCGGTAGGTCTTGCCGGGAATGATGATGCGGATTGGCGGCTTTTGCGCTTCCATAGTGCGGATCTGCACCGGCGAGGTGTGCGTGCGCAGCACCTTGCGCTCACCCTTATCGTCCGGCTGGAAGAAGAAGGTATCGTGCATCTCGCGGGCCGGATGTCCTTCAGGGAAGTTCAGCGCCGTGAAGTTATAGTAATCGGTCTCGACATCCGGGCCTTCGGCGATCGAGAAGCCCATGTCGCCGAAGATCGCGGTGATCTCGTCGACGATCTGGCTGATCGGATGAATGCGGCCGCGTTCAGCCGGAGAAGAGCGCACCGGCAGGCTGACATCGACGGTCTCGGCCTTCAGCTTCGCGTCGATGGCGGCATCCTTCAACGCGCCCTTGCGGGCATTGATGGCCTCGGTGACGGAGTTCTTCAGCGCGTTGATCGCAGCACCCCGTGTCTGCCGCTCTTCCGGCGACATCGAGCCCAGCGTCTTCAGCAGTTCCGAAACCGAGCCCTTCTTGCCGAGCGCGGCCACCCTGATCGCCTCGATCGACTGCTCGTCGGTCGCCGCGGCCACATCGGCCATGAGTTGGGTTTCAAGTGTTACGAGTTCCGTCATCTGATCCTGCCTTGCGGGCGGCGGGCTTGGAACGCCGCTCAGTCCGCGGAATAATGGATGAACGCCCACATCAGACAGCTTTTGGCAACGATGAGGCGCTGCAGATCACTACCCATGTGCAAGCGGCCAATCAACCGGGCAAATGACAAAAACCCGCCGAGAAAGCGGTCCTTGGCACTTGCCGCCCGATACGCGATCCATTTCCCGGGGTTCCGCCCGACAGGACCGCCTGACACGATGGAAAAGCGTAGGCTGCAAAACACAAAACCCGCGCCGGTTTTGCCAGCGCGGGTTTCATAATGAATTTACGAAAGACGTGCGAAGCGGCGTTAGCTAACGACTGCTTCAAACTCGTTCTTCGTGCCGGCATCCTTCAGGTACTCGAGCGCCTTCTTGGAGGCAGCAACGAGCGCACCGAAAGCTTCCGGCTCATGGATCGCCATATCGGAGAGAACCTTACGGTCGACTTCGATGCCAGCCTTGGTCAGGCCGTCGATGAAGCGGCCGTAGGTCAGGCCGGATTCGCGGACGGCAGCATTGATGCGCTGGATCCAGAGGGCGCGAAAATTGCGCTTGTTGACCTTGCGGTCGCGGTAAGCGTACTGCTTGGAACGATCGACAGCGGCCTTGGCGGTACGGATGGTGTTCTTGCGGCGGCCGTAGAAGCCGCGAGCCTGCTTCAGAACCTTCTTATGCTTGGCGTGGGCGGTAACGCCTCTTTTTACACGTGCCATTTCATGATCTCCTTAGTCTATAGCGTTACGAATAGTCTTAGAGACCGTTCGGCAAGTAGTTCTTGATTACCTTACGGCCATCCGGTTCTGCGAGAACCATGGTGCCGCGGGCATCGCGAATGAACTTGTTGCTACGCTTGATCATGCCGTGGCGCTTGCCAGCAGCGGCTGCCTTGACCTTGCCGGTCGCGGTGATCTTGAACCGCTTCTTGGCAGAGGACTTCGTCTTCATCTTGGGCATTTTGCTACTCCTTTGGTGCTTCCGTGCGCGCTTTGCTAAAGAGCCCTTCCCACAGATCCGGCTAGGCCGGGCTGCGACAAGGTGCCGGAGCGTTTGTTGTTGAACGGCGGATACGGTGATGAACCGCCCCGCCAGCATTCTGAACTGCCACGGCATGCCCTGCCGGTCAGTTCGGACGCGCGCTTATAACCGCAGTTGCCTCAGAGTGCAACGGGCCAGACGCCTGAATCTTTGCAGATCGATGACAGGCATCGACATTGCTGCAAAAAAGGAAAAAGCCGCCCAATGGGACGGCTCCGACCTCTTACTCCAACTTGCGCCTCACTTCGGCGCAAGCACCATCATCATCTGACGGCCTTCGAGCTTGGGCTCGGCTTCCACCTTGGCGATCTCAATCGTGTCTTCCTTGACCTGCTGAAGAAGCTTCATGCCGAGTTCCTGGTGGGCCATTTCGCGGCCACGGAACTTCAAGGTCACCTTCACCTTGTCGCCTTCCTCGAAGAAACGGCCGATCGCCTTCATCTTCACCTCATAGTCATGGGTGTCGATGTTCGGACGCATCTTGATTTCTTTGACTTCGACGATCTTCTGCTTCTTGCGCGCCTCGGCGGCCTTCTTCTGGTTAGCGTATTTCAGCTTGCCCAGATCGAGAATCTTGCACACAGGCGGTTCAGCATTGGGGGAAATCTCCAC
This sequence comes from Rhizobium sp. 11_C7_N12_5, assembly GCF_051811145.1. Classification (NCBI taxonomy): domain Bacteria; kingdom Pseudomonadati; phylum Pseudomonadota; class Alphaproteobacteria; order Hyphomicrobiales; family Rhizobiaceae; genus Rhizobium; species Rhizobium sp. 11_C7_N12_5. The sequence continues at coordinate 3,805,503 of NZ_JBPWPY010000001.1, read as the reverse complement.
CAGATCGAGGCCGGCCTCCTCTGCCATTCTCAACGCCTGGTCCGTCGCGACGATACCCATATTAGCGCCGTCAGCTCCAATGAGCTGAACTTTGGGAATGCGAATTTCCCTGTTGGAACGTGGCCCGTCCTTTACGGGCGCATCGGTTTTAAAGGGTCTGCGAATGGTCGTATTCTCCACGAATTGTTTCGGATTAGCTGCAGCCTCTCGCTCCCATCAGCGCAACTGACGGAAATGTCGTAAAAGCTGTGTTGAAGTCAATAGCATGACATCAGGAAAAAATCACCTCTTGCGTGTCAATACAGTATCACGGCAGCGCAAGATGCGCGAAGGACACAGTATTATTCCAAAAAGAAGTGGAAACCCGCGTGAAAAGCCCGACGATTTTTCGGGTCATGCGCGCGCGAATCTGCTCTATAGGGCAAAAATTCCGGGAGTTTCTTGATGTCCGAAGCAGCCGCAGGCACTCAGCCGACCTTCCTTTCCGTTGGCACGGGCGACGGCCAGCGTCAAATCGCCGTCTGCCAGCGTGCCGCCGGCAAGGGCTCGAAGGACATAAGCTTCGTGTGGCTATCCGGCTATCGATCCGACATGAGCGGCGCCAAGGCGCTGGAACTGGATGCGCTGGCCGAGCGGCTCGGTCTCGGCTGCATCCGCTTCGATTATTCCGGCCACGGCCAATCCGGCGGCAAGTTCACCGACGGCACGATCTCGCGCTGGCTGGAAGAGGCGCTTGATGTCATAGAGCATACCAAGCCGACCCGGATCGTCCTCGTCGGCTCCTCCATGGGCGGCTGGATCGCGCTCAGGGTCATCCAGGAATTGCGCAAGCGCAAAGAGGCGCCTGCCATCGCAGGTCTCCTGCTGATTGCGCCAGCCCCGGATTTCACCGTGGATCTCATCGAGCCCAATCTCTCCGATGTCGAGCGGCGCTCGCTGGCAGAGCGCGGCTATTTCGAAGAACCGTCGGACTATAGTCCCGAGCCGAACATCTTCACCCGCGCCCTCATCGAGGACGGCCGCGCCAATCGCGTGCTGACCGGCATCATCGAGACCGGCTGCCCGGTCCATATCCTGCAGGGGATGCAGGACGCCGACGTGCCCTTTGCCCATTCGTTGAAGCTGGTCGAGCACCTGCCTGCCGACGACGTGGTGTTAACACTTGTGCGTGACGGCGATCACCGCCTGTCACGACCGCAGGATCTGGAGCGCATGCTGGCGGCAGCGGAGACGCTGGCAACGCATAATATTGCATAAAATCAAATAGCTATCATGTCGCCAGATTGATAAGCGGCTCCCTCGTCGTGGCGGGTTGGCTTGGTACCTCCGTAATCGCAGGAGGCATGAGATTATGGCAACTATCTCCTTGATTGTGCCGAAATTAACCATATAGGCCGGTTCCGACGTTAACACTTAAGTAACGATTGACTTCGCACGCCCCCCTACATTAACAATTTGTTAACAAATGCAGGGACGATACAAGGAATAGTGGGCGTGCGTATTAAGGGCCTTTTGGTTGCTTTCGCTGCTATAGTTGCGATGTCGTCGTCGGCGATGCCGGCGTCTCAGCAGACCGCGTCGATGACCGTCGGCAACGTCACTTCCCAGCCTATCGGGCACTATGATTTCTGCCAGAGGCACACCGACGAGTGCGGCCCGACCCGCAATGTCGGCCCGGTCGACTTGAATGCCGCCTCCTGGGCGCTGGTCAACCAGATCAACCTGCGCGTCAACAAGACCATCCGGCCCGCGACGGACATGGAAGTCTACGGCCAGGAAGAATATTGGGAATATCCGAAGACCGCCGGCGACTGTGAGGATTTTGCCCTATTGAAGCGCAGGCTGCTGATGCAGAGCGGCATCTCCGCCTCCGACCTGCTGATGACGGTCGTGCGCAAGCCCGACGGCGAGGGCCATGCCGTGCTGACGCTACGCACGAAGCAGGGCGATTATATCCTCGACAATCTCGAGGACGAGATAAAGATCTGGTCCAAGACCCCCTATTCCTACCTGAAGCGTCAGGCGAGCTTCAACGCCGGTCGCTGGGTCACCATCGAGAACGGCAACGACGTTCTGGTCGGCGCCGTCAAGTAAGCACCGAAATCATCGACCTCGCAAAGAAGGCCGGCAGATTTGCCGGCCTTCTTTGTTCATTGGTTCAGGAAAGCAGGGCGGCAACACGCCCTAAGCGTTTCCGATCAATATGCCCGCTGCGAGCACGAGGGAGCCGCCGACCACCACCTGGAAGGCGGCACGCAGAAACGGTGTCTCCATATATTTGTTCTGGATGAAGGCAATGGCCCAGAGCTCGAAGAAGACGACGATGGCCGCGATGATCGTCGCCGTCCAGAACTGCGGAATGAGATAGGGCAGCGCATGACCAAGGCCGCCGAGCGTAGTCATGATCCCGCAGGCAAGACCGCGCTTGATCGGCGAGCCACGACCGGAAATCTTACCGTCATCATGGGCGGCTTCAGTGAAACCCATGGAAATGCCGGCACCGACCGAGGCCGAGAGGCCGACCAGGAAGGTCTGCGAGGTCTGCTGCGTGGCGAAGGCGGCGGCGAAGATCGGCGCGAGCGTCGAGACGGAACCATCCATGAGGCCAGCGAGACCCGGCTGCACATAGGTCAACACGAACTGGCGACGCGCATGCGCATCCTCCTCGTGCTTGACGGTTTCCGGCGTGTGCTTGTCGCCGAGCATGCGGGCGACGTCCTCGTGGCCCTGCTCGGCCAGCGCCAGATCGCCGAGAAGCCGGCGTGTCGAGGCATCCGAGACCTGCTTGGCGGCCTCGACGTAGAAATTATAGGCCTGCTGCTCCATCGCCTCCGCTTCCTCGCGCATGGCGTCGAGCGAGAGGTTCTTGCGCAGCCAGTCCGGCTTGCGTTCATAGAAACCACTCACATGCTCGCGCCGGATCAGCGGAATGCGCTCGCCGAACCGCTTGCGATGCATGTCGATCAGCGTCTTGCGATGAGTATCCTCGACCTCGGCCATATCCTCGAAGACTTTGGCGGACTCGGGAAAATTCGGGCGCAATATGTCGGCATAGGCGAGATAAATGCGTGAATCGTCCTCTTCGGCGGCGATGGCTATGGCCAGAATCTCCTGCTCGGACAGGGAGGTAAAGGAACGTTTCGGCGAACGGAAAAAACCCAACAACATGAGAGGCAGCCTCTTACTTTTAGAATTATTCTAAAAGTAAAGTGAGCCGTCGTGCCGGTCAAGCGCCGAGGCGATGTCTCCAACGGAAATCTCGCCTCAGAAAGGGGGTAATGCATAAATAAGGAGAGCGGAAAATTGTAACGCCACTTTGACAGATTGCCGCAACGCCTGCATGACGTCTTGGCTTTGCCATGAAATAGCATAGACAGGCGGGGACGAAAGCCGGCCGCCGCGGCGTTCCGCGCAGGTCCGGCGGGAGCATCATATGGAAAACCACATACAGGGACGAGCCGCCCATCTCGCCGGCATTCGCGAAAAAGCCGAAGCGGAGATGACGCGCATGGGCATCGATGCCGCCTTCATCGACAGGTTGGTCGAAACGTTTTACGCGCGCATCCAGGCCCATCCGCGCCTCGGGCCGGTATTCGACGGCCGCCTCGCCGGGCGCTGGCCGGATCATATGGAAAAGATGAAACGCTTCTGGTCCTCGGTCGCCTTCAAGAACGGCGCCTATGGCGGCAAGCCGGTGCAGGCGCATCTCGGCGTAGAGGGTATCGCCGCCGATCTCTTTCCGGAGTGGCTGGCGCTGTTTTCGCAGACACTTGATGATATCGCGCCCACCGAGGAGGCGAAAAGCTGGTTCATGGCCACCGCCGAACGCATTGCCAAAAGCCTAGTATTGTCGTTGTTTTACAATCCAGCGGTGGATGATCCGGCGCGACAGGGTTGATGAGCGATCATCTTGCCTTCGAGTTGGCGGAGGGGGTGTCAGAGACGCGGCATAGCGAAAGCTCATCAACTCCTTGCAGCAAACACAGTCGCCCCGATACTGGCGGCAACGACAAGCCCCGTGCCGAACATCTGCGACGGCGTCATCGGCTGCGACAGGATGACGAAGCCCGCGAAGGCGCCGATGGCGGGCTCGAGGCTCATGAGAATACCGAAGGACGAGGTGGGCATGCGCCGCAGCGCCACCATTTCCAGCACATAGGGAAGCAACGGAACGAGCAGCGCCAAGCCGGCTATTTCGAGGAGGCCAAAGGCCGTCAGATGCGGGACCGCGGAGACGAAGCCGAAGGGCGTCGAAACGACTGCCGCAACCAGCAGCGACACGGAAAGCCCTTCAAGGCCCTGAAAAGCATTGCCGACCTTCTTCGTCAGCAGGATGTAGCAGGCCCATCCCGCGCCCGCGCCGATGGCAAAGAGGATACCAGGCAGGTTGCCCACCCATTCCTCGCCGTCATAGGCCAATAGCAGAACGCCGACAGCGGCAAAGACGGGCCAGAGAAGCTGACGGCTGAGGCCGAAGCCGAGGGTCGCGACAAGCAGAGGCCCGAGAAATTCGATGGCGACGGCAAGACCCAACGGAATACGAGCAATCGCCGAGAAGAAGGACGTCGTCATCAGCGCCGATACGGTGCCGAGCGCCAGCACGCCGAGCCATTGCGTGCGGCTGTAGCTCATGATCTTCGGACGGACGATGATCGCCAATGCGGCGGACGCGAAGACGAGCCGCAGCCATGTCGCGCCGGCCGGACCATAGGCGTTGATGATCGGAGACGACAATGCCGAGCCGAACTGGATCGACGACATGGACAGCAGGCACATGAGCACACCGGCGGCGATGCCGCCGGAGGACGTCGCCACATCCGGATGCGGCATCAGCGCCGCGCCGCCATCCGAGCCGCCTTCGACAATCTTCTGATCCATGACCTCTCCTCTTATGCGAGGCTTTTAGAGGCCGAGCCAGAGACTGGCAAATTCAAACTTTTCATCCTGCGATCAGACGCTTTGATACAAGAATCGGTCAGCCTTCGAGGCCCTTCAGCACGTTAGCTACATTCAGCCCGATCTCCGGCACGCCATAGCCGCCCTCCATGCAGACAAGAACAGGCAAGCCGGCAGCCGCGATACGCGCACCCATGCGAATGAAATCCTCCGACGCCAGTTTGAAGAAGGAGATCGGATCGCGCTCGAAGGTATCGACGCCGAGCGAAAGCACGATCGCCTCTGCACCGAATGCCTTGATCCGGGACAGCGCGTCGTCCAGCGCCGCCGACCAGACCTCCCAGGGCGTGCCGCGCGGCAGGGGATAGTTGCGGTTCGTGCCGAGCCCGTCACCTTCCCCTTCCTCGTCTGCATGACCGAGGAAATAGGGAAAGGCATGGATCGGATCGCCATGCAGCGAGGCGGTAAAGACGTCGCCGCGCTTGTAGAATATGTCCTGCGTTCCATTGCCGTGATGGAAATCGACGTCGAGCACCGCCACCTTGGCCGCACCATGATCGCACAGGCGCTGCGCCGCGACGCTGGCATTGTTGATGAAGCAATAGCCGCCGAAGAGATCGAAACCGGCGTGATGACCGGGCGGGCGGCAGAGCGCGAAGGCGAAACGATTGCCCGCATGGAGCCAGTCGGCCCCCGTCAGAGCGCAGCGCATCGAGGCGATGGCTGCCTCATAAGACCCTTTGGTGATCGAGGTATCGGCGGCGTTGGCATAGTGGCCGATCAAGCCCACGATGTTTTCCGGTATGCGCTGGCTGGTGCGCCTGACGGGAAAGGAATTGGAGATCGCCTCGCCCTTGTAGCCAGCCGCAACCCAGTGCTCCCAGACCACACCCAGGAAATCGAGATAGGCGGGATCATGCACCTTGCGCGCTGTCTCCAACCCATACGCCTCGGGGGCGACTACGTCGCGAAAGCCCGCCTCCTTGACGGCGGCGAGGATCCATTCGGCGCGGAACGGCGCTTCGAAGGGCGTGACGAGCTGACCGTCATGCAGCTCGGTCTTGGCGTCCCTGAGCTTATGATCCTCCGAGTAAATGACCCGCATTGTCGTCCCCTCCATGACAGGCTAACTTGTGTCGACGCAAAGGCTTACATGCATCGTCGCCAAGAAAAAAGAGCCGGGTGTGCGCCCTTGAACGCAATGGGAAACGACGGCATCTTCCGCTCACATCTCGCAATTTGGGGGCATTCGGCATGAAAATCCTGATGGTCGATGTCGATGGCGTATTGATCCATGGCCGGCCGAGCGACGGCCTGCCGCTTTTCACCTATCTGGAACGCGATCTGGGGCTGCAGCTGGATGTGCTGCAAGAAGCATTCTTCAAAACCTATTGGCGCGATATCGTCACCGGTCGCGACGCGCTGGAACCGAGGTTGGTCGAGGTTCTCGGCACAATTGCTCCCCACCTCAGCGCGAGAACGCTGATCGACTACTGGCTCGAAAACGATTCTCGCCTCGACCACACACTGCTGGACGACCTCGCCGCGCTGCGGGCGGAGGGGACGCAAATGTTCCTTGCGACCAATCAGGAGCATCTGCGCGCCGGCTATCTCATGGAGAAGCTCGGGCTTTCCGCGCGCTTTGACGGCATTTTCTATTCCGCCGCTCTCGGCTATCAAAAGCCGGCAGCCGAATTCTTTCAGCTGGCGACCGAGAAGGTCGGCATCGCCGCCGACGAGATCGGCTTCATCGACGATGTCGAGGCGAATATCGCGGCGGCGCGTCAGTTTGGCTGGAAGGCGAAGCAATGGACATCCGGCATGAGACTGCAGGACGCCATCGCCGCCTTTTCCGCCTGAGACGGCACTCTCACGCAGCGATGCGCTTGTAGAAAATGGTCGTGTCGCAGAGGCCGCCCTCCGGCCACATCGCATAATCCGGGATGACGCCGACGCGTTGCCAGCCGAGACGCGGATAGATCGCCTCGGCTTCGCTGCCGGTAGCCGTATCGAGCACCAGCAAGCCCTTGCCGACGCGGGCGGCTTCGCGCTCTGCGGCCTCCATCAAGAGACGGGCGAGACCCTTGCCGCGGGCGGAGCGGTGCACCAGCAATTTCTTCAGATCGCCGCGATGCGGCTGGTTCGGCATCTGCGCCGCGCCCACTTGCACGGTGCCGACAACCTTGCCTTCGATCTCGGCGATAAGAAGCAATGTCGCGCCGCTCTCGACACTATCGGCAACGCCTTGCCAATAGGGCACGGCATCAGCAGATCCATAGGGCTGCATGAATCCGACGGAGGCACCGCCATTGACGCAATCGGCAAGCACCTCGCAAAGATCGGAGAGGACAGTACGGGCATCAGCAGCGGATAGAAGGCGAATGTCGGGCATGAAACGGTCCTTGGATGGTTTTATGAACGGCCGCGATCGAGGATGACGCAATAGCGCGCAGGGGCCTCACCGGGATTGTGGAAGGCATGGCCATCGCCGACGCCCATGTAGAGGCAATCGCCGGGCATCAGGCGATGCGTGATATCGCGGTGGGTCACCTCCATCTCGCCCTCGAACAGCCAGACATGCTGGGTCATGCCGAGACTCGCGCTATTCGGCGGAAAGCTGACGCGTGCGCCGACGGGAAAGACGACTTCGACAAGATCGACCTTCGAGCCCGTTCCAGGCGGCGAGACGGCACGCCTGACATAGCCGGTTTCCGGATCGCGCCAGACCGCCTGCTGGTCGCGGCGAGCCAGCGGCGACACATCATTATCGTCCTCGGCGAAGAAGGCCGAAAGCGACAGGCCGAGCGCCGCGCAGAGCCGCGACAGCAGGGACGCCGTCGGGCTTGCCTCGGCCCGCTCGATGCGCGAGATCATCGCGCGGCTGACGGCGGAGGCATTCGCCAACTCGTCCAGCGTCAGGCCGCGAGCGATACGCAGATGCTTGATCCGCGCGCCGATCGCCAGTTCCAGATCATCATCAGCCATTTGACTCCATCATCTGCGCTGAAATTCTATTATAAGAGAATTACACGATCCAATGATGGAATCAAGCATGATCATAATCTGCCGGCCGTGACGTCAGAAAACCCTGCCACAGCGTGAATATAGCCGTCAAAACCCCGCTTTTCCGCTTTGCGGCGCGGGGCGGCGCTGCTATATGGCGCGCATGAGCACCAATTCCACCACACCGCTTTCGCACATCCGCAACTTCTCGATCGTGGCCCATATCGACCACGGCAAATCGACGCTGGCCGATCGTCTGATCCAGACGACGGGTGGCCTGGCCGAACGCGAGATGTCGGAGCAGGTGCTCGACAGCATGGATATCGAGCGCGAGCGTGGCATCACCATCAAGGCTCAGACGGTGCGCCTGCACTACAAAGCCAACAATGGCGAGACCTATATCCTCAACCTGATCGACACGCCCGGCCACGTCGACTTCGCCTATGAAGTCTCGCGCTCGCTGTCGGCCTGCGAAGGTTCGCTGCTGGTGGTCGATGCCAGCCAGGGCGTGGAAGCGCAGACGCTCGCCAACGTCTATCAGGCAATCGACAACAATCACGAGATCGTCACCGTTCTCAACAAGATCGACCTGCCGGCGGCCGAACCGGACCGCATCAAGGCGCAGATCGAGGAAGTCATCGGCATCGACGCCTCCGAGGCCGTGCTGATCTCGGCCAAGACCGGCCTCGGCATTCCCGACGTTCTCGAAGCCATCGTCCACAAGCTGCCGGCGCCCAAGAGCCCCGGCGGCGAAAAGGCGCCGTTGAAGGCCCTGCTGGTCGACAGCTGGTACGACACCTATCTCGGTGTCATGGTTCTCGTGCGCATCATCGACGGCGTGATGACCAAGGGCCAGACCATCCGCATGATGGGCACGGACGTGAAATACCAGATCGAGCGCGTCGGTGTTCTCACGCCGAAGATGCTGACCGTCGAGAGCCTGGGCCCCGGCGAGATCGGCTTCATCACCGCCTCGATCAAGGAAGTGGCCGATACCCGCGTCGGCGATACCATTACCGAGGACAAGCGCCCGACCGCCGCGGCCCTGCCCGGCTTCAAGCCGGCCCAGCCTGTGGTGTTCTGCGGCCTCTTCCCGGTCGATGCCGCCGATTTCGAAGATCTGCGCTCGGCCATGGGCAAGCTGCGCCTCAACGATGCCAGCTTCTCCTTCGAGATGGAATCGTCAGCTGCGCTCGGCTTCGGCTTCCGCTGCGGCTTCCTCGGCCTGCTGCATCTGGAAATCATCCAGGAGCGCCTGGAGCGCGAATTCAATCTCGACCTGATCGCGACGGCCCCTTCCGTCGTCTATCAACTCACCATGACCGACGGCACCGAGATCGAGCTGCACAATCCGGCCGACATGCCCGATGTGGTCAAGATCGCCGAATTCCGCGAACCGTGGATCAAGGCGACGATCCTGACGCCGGACGACTATCTCGGCTCGATCCTGAAGCTCTGCCAGGACCGCCGTGGCGTCCAGACCGAGCTGACCTATGTCGGCAACCGCGCCATGATCACCTACGACCTGCCGCTCAACGAAGTCGTCTTCGATTTCTACGACCGCCTGAAGTCGATTTCCAAGGGCTATGCCTCCTTCGACTACAGCCTGACGGACTATCGCGAGAGCGATCTCGTCAAGATGTCGATCCTCGTCAATGCCGAGCCGGTCGACGCGCTGTCCATGCTGGTGCACCGCTCGGCCGCCGAAAAGCGCGGCCGCGTCATGTGCGAGAAGCTCAAGGACCTGATCCCGCAGCACATGTTCCAGATCCCGATCCAGGCTGCTATCGGCGGGCGCATCATCGCCCGCGAGACGGTGAAGGCGCTGCGCAAGGACGTGACCGCCAAGTGCTACGGCGGCGACGCCACCCGCAAGCGCAAGCTGCTGGACAAGCAGAAGGAAGGCAAGAAGCGCATGCGGCAGTTCGGCAAGGTCGAAATCCCGCAGGAAGCGTTTATCGCCGCGCTGAAGATGGGGGATGAGTGAGCGACTCGAAGATCGATACCTCACATCCTATTGAAGACAAATCCGCTCGCGCCAGCAAGATTGAGCGCGAACGTTTCTGGCTCGTCGAAAATGCAGAGGCGATTGCCGAAGCAAATGCCTATATCGAAAAGCACGGTCTGCCTTTTGCGAAATACCGGCAATTCTGACGGCGTGGGTTCGCTGCAGGTTTAGGCCTGCGCCATATATTCCTTCGTCAAACCTTCATACTCTTCCATCGCTGGCAGCGCGGCGTAGCTGTGCTTGGCCGGCGTCGTCACCCAGGGCAGTTTTTCGCTCGTCCAGGTTTCGATGAAGGGCGTGAACCAGCTGGGGTCATCGAGCATGGTGGCGCGCAGATTGACAAACCAATCCACGCCGTCGAGCTTTGTGAACATCCAGCTCATGCAATGCGGGCAGAAATAATGATGGATGGCGTCGCCATGCAGGCCGCCGATGACCGGTTCGCCCTGCGTCACCTCGAAACCATCGGAGGGGATAGCGGCGCTCAGCGAATAGGCGCTGCCGGTCATGCGCTGGCAGCCGGTGCAATGACAGGCCATGGTCAGCAAGGGCTTGGCGCTGATCTTCAACCGCACCTGTCCGCAACGGCAGCCGCCCTCGCAGGGTAGTTCCAGCGTCGTCATTATCTTATCTCCTCCCGTCTTTGATGATATATCGGCGCCGGCATTCATCTTCGGATGATGCCGACACCGGCTTCCCTCTGAATTGGAAGCCTATAGCAATCCTCATGCTTCCTCTGCCTGAAGAAGCGTCTGCCGTGTTCCGATCGTTTGCACCCAGGCACGCGCAATCGCCAAGCCCGCAGTCTCCGCAGCTTCCGCATGTTGGGCAACAAGCTCCGGATAGCTTTCCAGCCAACCCGGTTCCTTGCTTTCGATCGTCGCCTTGAATTCGGCACGCCAGCGGTCGACCACGGCGGCATTGGCCTCGAAGTGGAATTGTGTGCCATAGGTGGCGCGGCCGATGCGATAGGCCTGGTTCTGCGCGACGCCGTTGGTCGCCAGGCGCACGGCGCCGGCCGGCAGGGTGAAGGTATCGGAGTGCCATTCGAAAATGGTGAACTGGTCGCCGACGCCGGCGAGCAGCGGATCCGTCTTGCCCTCCTCGGTCAGGCCCACCATTTTCCAGCCGAATTCGTCGGCCGCGCCGATGAGATTTTCCGCCTCGTAGGCGCGCGCAAGGATCTGGCTGCCGAGGCAGATGCCGAGCACGGCCTTATCCTCACTCTCGAAGCGGCGCATCAGCTGCGCCAGTTCCGGCAGGTAGGGATGGGTTTCGTCGTCGCGGGCATTCTGTTCGCCGCCGAGCACGACGAGCGCGTCATAAGATGCCGTATCCTTGGGAAGCGCTTCGCCGTCCCATGCGCGGAACCATTCGGCCTCAGCTCCCGCCTCCTCCAGCGCGATGCCGAGGGCGCCGAGCGGGGTATTCTTCATATTCTCGATGATTGCGACGCGCATGCCGATGATTCCCGAGCAATGTTCTCGCCAGAGATGAGCACGAGGCGGGGTGATCAGGCAAGGGCCTAGCTTGCAGCCCGCCAAGGTTGAGCCTGGAGCGCTTCCGTTCCAAACAAGGTCACGGCAGCGCTCTATCCTTTTGTTTTTGCGCATTTCCGAACGGAAAACCGCTTCACACTTTTCCTGGAAATGCTCTAGATGTCATCAAACGACGAAGGATGACAACGATGAGCGACAAGCCGCGGATCACCATTCTCTATTGCACGCAATGCAACTGGCTGCTGCGCTCCGGCTGGATGGCGCAAGAGCTGCTGCAGACTTTCACCGACAGTCTCGGCGAAGTGGCGCTGATACCCGGCACCGGCGGCGTCTTCGAAATCCGCATCGATGGCGAGCTCTTGTGGGAACGCAAGCGCGACGGCGGTTTCCCCGGGCCGAAGGAGCTGAAGCAGCGGGTGCGCGATATCATCGACCCCGAGCGCGATCTCGGCCATACGGACCGCGCATCGCTGGAAAGCTGAACTGCCTATTGCGGGCCGCAGCTCTCAGTCAAAGGGCGAACGGCAGGTCTGGAAGCCGTGATGGATGGTGGAATAGAGGTTGGTGCCTGGGTTATAGGTCCGATAGCGTTCGGCGCACCACATCTGATGCCGCGCGCGCTGCTGCGCCGGCGACGGATAGACGACCCTCGGGGGCGTATAGTCTTCGCGCGGAGGGATCTGAATCCGCGGGCTGTCGTAACGGTTCGTGCCGCCGGTATAGGGCGGCGTGATGGGAAGGGGCTGGCCGGGACGGGTATAGAATTGCCGTGACCCGAAGCCGAAGCAGCCGCGAGAATCACAAATGACGGAGTTGGTGGTGCGCGGCGGAATGACGATCCTCGGAGGATCGGAAGCGGCAGCGGCGAAATCCGCATGCGCCAGCAAGGCGAAACCGAGAGCGCAACCGAACGCGATCCTGCCGAAAACAGCCATGATAAACTCCTGTAGCGGGCGCCGCCAGCCGATGTCGCTGCCGCGGCGCTTCCATATCTATTTGGGGTCATGACGGTGGCAAAACCAGTGCTGCCGCAACCGGAAAACAACGCTTCACGATCGGTTGATCCTTAAGACGGCTTGCGCCATAACAGCGCAATCATTCCGAGGAGATTGCCCGTGAGCAGCTTGAAATTTGGCACCAGCGGCCTTCGCGGCCTGTCCGTCGACCTCATCGGACGGGCATCCGCCCTCTATGCGACCGCCTTTGCCCACCACCTGTTGAAGAGCGGCCATGCCAAACCCGGCGACCTCATTCTCGTCGGCCGCGACTTCCGCGAGTCGAGCCCTGCCATTTCGGCCACCTGCATCGGCGCCCTGAAGCGCGCCGGTCTGACGCCGATCGATTGCGGCGCGCTGCCGACCCCCGCGCTGGCGCTTTACGGGCTGCAGCTCAAAGCCGCCTCGCTGATGATCACCGGCTCGCATATCCCCGCCGATCGCAACGGCATCAAATTCTACCGGCCGGACGGCGAGATCGACAAGCGGGACGAGCTGGCGATCAGCGCGGAAGCAACCGCGATCATCGACACGCTCATCGACGAGACATCAGGCAGTGCCGAAAATCGCACGGCGGAGACCGAAGCGCTGTTCCTGGAACGCAACAAGGGTCTGCTTCCCGCAGGCAGCCTCGCAGGCCTCACCATCGGCGTCTATCAGCATAGCACGGTCGCCCGCGACCTCTTCGGCCAGGTGCTTGCCCATTACGGCGCTCGCGTAGTGCCGCTCGGCCGCTCCGAGAGCTTCATTCCGGTCGATACCGAGGCCGTTTCCGCCGATACCATCCGGCTGCTGAAGGGCTGGGCGCCGGAGCACGGGCTTGATGCCATCGTCTCGGCTGATGGCGATGGCGACCGGCCGCTTGTCGCGGATGAAACCGGCGAGCCGCTGCGCGGCGATCTGCTCGGCCTCATCGCCGCGAACTTCCTCGGCGCCGAGGTCGTGGTGACCCCGGTTACCTCCAATTCCGGCATCGAAGCCGCCGGCTCCTATGCGGTCACCCGCACCCGCGTCGGCTCGCCTTATGTGATCGCCGGCATGGACGAAGCCGTTGCCGCCGGCAAGGCCAATGTCATGGGTTTCGAGGCCAATGGCGGCACGCTGACGGCGAGCCGCTTCACCGTCGCGGGCAAGCCCTTCGACGCCCTGCCGACACGCGACAGCTTCCTGCCGATCCTCGCGACGCTCTATGCCGCCGCACAGGCGAAGAAACCGCTCTCCGCCGTGGCCGGCGGCTATCGCCTGCCCTTTGCCGCCGCCGACCGTCTGGAGAATTTCCCTGTGGAAACCAGCGCCGCGCTGATGGCCTATTTGCGCGCTTCCGACGCCAACCTCACGGACTTCCTTAGCCCCATTGCCGGAGTGACATCGAAGAGCGACATAGACGGGCTGCGGGTAACACTTGCGGACGGCCGAATCATCCATTTCCGCCCCTCCGGAAACGCGCCGGAAATGCGCTGCTATGTCGAAGCCGGAAGCGAAAGCGAGGCAAAGGCCCTGCTGGAACAGGGACTTGGCCTGATCACCGCGTGGGCGGCAGCCCGGGTCTGACCCGGGCTTCAACCGCTTTTTTCCAGATTGACACGAAAACTTCAAAAACCCTGTTGACACCAGACGGCCACCCCCTTACATGCGTGTCCGTCGCCCAGATGGCGGAATTGGTAGACGCGCCAGCTTCAGGTGCTGGTACCCGAAAGGGTGTGGAGGTTCGAGTCCTCTTCTGGGCACCATTCCATTTGATCACTGCCAAGATCAAACACTTAGTCCTGCACAATAATTTGCATATTTGCTGCTCTGTAACAGAGAGTAGCAACATTGCGTCTGGGCCTGCTCACGTCACCCACGCGCCCTTGTCCCCCGCTTTGCGCAACCCTCCATCCCGCTACAGAACTACCTCTCGGCCCCCCATCTGGTTAACCTCCCGCTAAGGGAGGGACAGACCAATAAGGGGAACAATAAAATGGACCATATCTGCAATCTCCTCTGGCTTGCTTTCAGCGTTGCTCTTCTCTTTGCCGCGTTGAACAGGAGGCTGGTCGGGGATTATCTGACCATGTGGTATCTGCTTGTCATCACGGCCATCGCCGTATTGGCCTGGGTTGGGGTATTCCCGACTGACGTCACCGCGGCGCGGGCCGGGTAACCTGACGAAATGAAGCAATTTTGGCTTTGCCGGCCGTCATTTGTCACCTCATTCCAGGCATGAAAAAAAGCCGCCGAAAGTTTCTTTCGGCAGCTTCGAACACGGTGAGACATTGAATAAGAACGCCTCACCCCCAAGTGGTCTGCGCTAGAGCTTCGGGCTGAGCGGGACGATGGCGGCAAAGCGCAGCCAGTCCTTTTGCGCCTTCGGCGTCCATGCGGCCTCGGCAACGGCCGGCAGGCGTGGAAAGACCAGACGATTGAAGTAATCACGCGAGATGAAATTCTCCTGCCAGATGCAGGCCTGCACACCCTTCATGAGGTGCTTCAGCTCATCCGGGAAATCACCCTCCGCCTCGTAGGCATAGGTATGGGCCGGCGGCACCGTGCCGGCCCAGCTGGCACCGGGCTCCTGCCAGGCGTCGGCCTGCACCATGTCGAGATAATAGGCCTGGCCCGGGGTCATGACGACCTCATAGCCTTCGCGCGCAAGCTCGATGCCGACCTCGGGTTTTTCCCAGGCCATCAGCAGCGTGCCTTCGGCACCGACACCGCCGCCATGGGCGACTTCGTTCCAGCCGGCAAGCTTGCGGCCGCGCTCGGTCAGCATGGCCTTGATGCGCTTCAGGAAATAGGATTGCAGCGCAAAGGTGCCTGATATGCCTTCCTTCTCCATCAGCTTGCGCGCCAGGGGCGAAGCGAGCCAGGAACCGTTAGCGACCTCGTCGCCGCCAATATGGATATATTCCGAAGGGAAGAGCTCGACCATTTCGTCGAAGACCTTGCCGAGGAATTCGTAGGTCGGCTCGATGGCGGGGTTCAATGCGTTGTTCGGAAAGCCCTGGACGGAATGATAGCTGTCCGGCGCTTCCTGCCCGTCCGTCAGGTCAGGCAGGGCAACAAGGGTGGCGGTGCTATGGCCGGGGATATCGACCTCGGGCACGACCTCGATGCCGAGCGTCAGGGCATGGGCGACGATCTCGCGCACATCATCCTGCGAATAGAAACCGCCGACGGGCTCGGCGGCGTTTCCGAGCTGCGGCAGCAACGGCTCATCCGGTCCGCGCAGCACGCCGGTCGATGTCAGCTGCGGATAGGCCCGGATCTCCAGCCGCCAGGCCTCGTCGTCCGTCAGGTGCCAGTGGAAGATATTGAGCTTCAGCCAGGCGAGAATGTCGAGCAGGCGCAGGACATCCGCCTTGGGGGTAAACTGCCTGGATACGTCGAGATGGCAGCCGCGCCAGCCGTAACGCGGTTGGTCGGCGATCTCGCCCGAAATCGGGAAGCGGAACTTGCCGGGTTCGCGTCGCGCGCCGTCCAGAAGCTGCGCCAGCGTCGTCAGGCCGTAGAGGCGGCCGGCATCGGCCGAAAAGGCGAGCACGACCTCATCGCCGGAGAAGGTAAGCTCATAGGCTTCGCGCGCGAGCACCGGCCGATCGACGAAGCGCAGCACCCTGCCCTGCGGCGCGGCGATGAGGCTGAAGGGAATGTGATTGGCGGGAAACAGCCGGCGGAACAGCGCCTGCGCCGTGGCGAGTGCCTTCACGCTTGCAGCATCCGTGCCCTTTGCGGGATAGAGCGCAACGGGGAAGTCTTTGCCCGGCTTGACATCGATCGTCGCCGGCCATGGTTGGATGGCGAAGGGAAGCTCCAGCCTGCCCTCCGGCAACAGCACCGGCGGCGGCTCGCTGACGCGGCCTTCGAGCAGGAGGTCCGACGTGAAGACGGTGACATGGCTGCCATCCGCCAGCGTCACATAGGCTGATTTGGCGCCGTCGGTGCAATGCCGCGCGACCCGGTGAAGGGCGGAGACACTGAACGTCCAGCTCTCTCCGGGACCTACGGAGAAGCCTGCCGGTGGGGCGAACTCATGGAAATTGGCGTTGCGGCGGACGAAGATGGCATTGTCGCAGGCCTCTGGATCGACGACGCGCGTCAGTGTCGTATAGGCAAGGCGGAAATTCGCGAGCGGCGCATCGGAGAAATTGAAAAGCGTCAGGGTCAGTCGACCATGCTTTCCTCCCTCGGGAGACCAGGTGTTTTCGAGATGAAAGGAAGCCGGCTGCATCTTTGTTCCCTCTTTGGCGACGCGCGTTCAGAGCATGATGCCGAAAAATGTAAGCGGTTTTCGGACGACATCATGCTCTACCTCTTTGATTCTAGAGCGGATTCAGATTTTAGGTCGAACAGACCTAAAATCATCCGACTCTAGTAGTGATCGGATTGTGAGAATGTGTGGGCGAGCTCGGCCTGCCCCGCAGTCAACCCGCAATCGACCGGCAGGCAGACGCCGGTAATGGCGGCGGCGAGCGGGCTTGCCAGGAAGGAAACCGCATTGGCGACATCGACCGGGTCGACGACGCGCTGCAGCGCATACCAGCGC
This sequence comes from Rhizobium sp. 11_C7_N12_5, assembly GCF_051811145.1. Taxonomy (NCBI): domain Bacteria; kingdom Pseudomonadati; phylum Pseudomonadota; class Alphaproteobacteria; order Hyphomicrobiales; family Rhizobiaceae; genus Rhizobium; species Rhizobium sp. 11_C7_N12_5. The sequence goes on along the minus strand of NZ_JBPWPY010000001.1, from coordinate 3,788,577 downwards.
TTTGCTTCCTCGAAGACATTCGGATTTGCGGCGGCGCGCTTTTCCCATGCCTGCGTTCGCACCGTGCCGGGTGCCACCGCGTTGGCACGGATGCCGAACTTGCCGTATTCGACGGCGACCAGCCGGGTGAAATGCAGGAGCCCCGCCTTGGCGGCGCTATAGGCCGGGTGGCCGAAGACCGCCAGGCCGTTGACGGAGGCGATGTTGACCAGCGACCCTTTCGAAGCCTTCAACATGTCCTCGACAGCGCGGAAGCAGAGAAACGCCGCTTCCAGATTGAGGGCATTGTCGGCGCGCCAGATCTCGGGCGTCGTATCGTGCAGACTGACGGCGCGGGCAGCCCCGGCATTGTTGACCAGCGTCCTCAGCGTGCCGAGCCGAGTCGTAGCCTTGGCCATCTCGGCGGTATCGGCTTCGCTTGTTATATCCGCCTTGAACGCAACGAAGCGCTCTGCGGTGCCCAACGCCTCCGCCGCCTTTTGCGCGGCAGCCTCGTCGATATCGACGAGCAGGATGACATCGTGGTCATCCGCCAGGCGCTTGGCGATGGCGCGGCCGATATCGCCCGCGGCCCCGGTGACGATGGCTACCGATCTGCTCATATCTCTGTTCCCTTGATGAAATCCTAGTCCCCGAGAAGCTGGCGATCGTCGCCGTCGCGATGGGTGACGAGCTGCTGTTTGATACGGCGCAATGTCACCGTGGCCTGCGGCTGGATGCGGTAGGCGACGAGGCTGGCGAGAATGTCGAGAACGGCCACATATGCGATGCGCGTCGATGTCGGCCGATAGATATTCTCGCCTTCCGGCAAATCGACCGGCACCGTGATGTCGGCGACGTGCGCCACCGGGCTTCCGCTCTGCGTCAGCGCAATGGTCGGCACCTTGGCCTCGCGCGCCAGCGTGAAGGCGCGCACGAGCTCGGCGTTGCGGCCGGAAAAAGACGAACCGATCAGCACATCCGTCGGCTTGGCGGCCGCAGCCATCATCAGCTGCATGCTGTGGTCGGAGCTTGCGGTGATGCGCAGGCCGAGCCGGAACAGACGGTTCTGCATCTCGCTGGCGATCATCGAGGAATTGCCGCCGGAGCCGAAGGCGTAGATCATCTCGGCGCCGGCGAGCCGATTGGCCGCCTGTTCGATGGCCGCGACATCCAGCCCGCGGTGCAGCAGGAAGAGCGCATTCTGCGCCTTGGTGATGATGTCCTGCGCGACATCGGCCGGGGCGATGCTCTTCGGCTCTGGCTTGAGATAGCGCATGCCGACATAGGCCGTGCGCGCAAGCTGCACCTTGAAATCGGAGAAGCTTTCGCAGCCGAGACGGCGGCAGAAGCGGGTGACGGTCGGCGGCGAGACGTCCGCCTTGCCGGCCAGCTCGATGATGGAAGCGTTAACAGCGAATTCGAAGTCACCGAGGACGATATCGGCGATCCGGATTTCCGATTGTGAAAGCCGCCCCCTCTCGTCCTGCATGGTCGTGAAGATATCCATCAGCTCCCCTTTGCGTTGCTGCGCTTAAGAACGTCCGATACTTAATGAGCGACGCAATCCATCTCAATCCGGTTATCCATCATCGGGCCAAAACATGGCGCAAGAGCGGTTGCGACTCGCCGCCTGCTCTTCTCTGGCCGGAACCATAACGCTTGATGGACATCATGCGATTCCTGCAAATTATTTTCTTGATGCGTTGACAAGTGACCATAGAAAGCAGAATTTGACCAGTGAAAATCGTGGATTATGAAAAGAATTTAAATGACGGCCGATACAATGCGTGATCCCTTCCAGAATCCCTTCCCTGCCAGCGATACCATCAGGCATGCGATCTGGGAGATGCTCGTGCCGCGTGACATCGACGCTTTCCTTGCCGCCGACTGGTCGTCGGTAGCAGGCGATTTCGTTGAGGAGGGCTTCATCGGCATCGACGCACGGCGCGAAATCAACCCCGACAAGTGGCGCCTCGCCTTTCGGACACTGTCAGCCTATCGCGAGGAATGGCTGCGCCAGGCGCGCGACTTCGCCGGCCAATCCTTTGCCGAGGATCCGCGTACCGCCATTTTCACGACGACGACGCTCGAAGACATCGAGATCGAAGGCGACACGGCGCTGGTGCGCAAGAAATTCGACGGCAGCCTGAAGAAGTCGGATGGCGGCATCGACGTGCTGAAATGGCAGACACTTTACTATTGCCGACTGCATGAGGGGCGCTGGAAGATCTCCGGCTTTACCGGTTACCTGCCGAACCCCATGGAATAAAGGCGACCGTATTGCGCATTTTCACTGCGGCATTCGCGACCGAGACGAATACCTTCTCCCCGATCTGTATCGACCGGCGCGCCTTCGAGGCTTCCCTCTATGCGCCGCCGGGCATGCATCCGGAAACGCCGACACTCTGTTCCGCACCGATCACTGTGGGACGGCGCGTTGCCGCCCAAAAGGGTTGGGACCTGATCGAGGGCACCGCGGCATGGGCCGATCCTGCCGGCCTGGTGAACCGCCGGACCTATGAGGACTTACGGGACGAGATCCTCGATCAGCTTCGTGCGGCCATGCCGGTCGATGCCGTGGTGCTTGGCCTGCACGGCGCCATGGTTGCGGACGGCTATGAGGATACCGAGGGTGACTTGCTGTCCCGGGTCCGCGAGATCGTCGGGCCGGACATTCTTGTCTGCGCCGAACTCGACCCGCACAGCCATCTGACCGAGAAGCGCGTCGCGGCTGCGGATTTCTTCGTCTACTTCAAGGAATTCCCGCACACCGATTTCGTCGATCGCGCCGAAGACCTTTGGCGCATTGCCGTGGATACGCTGGAAGGCCGCGTAAAGCCTGCCATGTCCGTGTTCGATTGCCGCATGATCGATGTCTTTCCGACATCGCGAGAGCCAATGCGCTCCTTCGTCGACAAGATCATGGCGATGGAAAAGAGCGATGCGGATATCCTGTCCATATCGGTCATTCATGGTTTCATGGCCGGCGACGTGCCTGAGATGGGCACGAAGCTGCTTGTCGTGACCAATAGCAAGCCGGATAAGGGCTCCGCGATCGCGCGTGCGCTTGGGTTGGAGCTGTTCTCCAAGCGCGGCACGTTCATCATGCCGCAGATCGACGAGAAGCAGGCGGTGAGCCAGGCCATGGCGGCGACATCAGGACCTGTCGTCATTGCCGACCTCTGGGACAATCCCGGCGGCGGTACTGCTGGTGATGCGACCGTCATTCTTCAGGAACTGCTCGACCGCGGCGCCACCGACACGGCGATCGGCACGATCTGGGATCCGATGGCGGTGCAAATCTGCATGGCGGCCGGCGAAGGCGCGGAAATCCCGCTGCGGTTCGGCGCAAAATCGGCGCCTGGCACGGGCAATCCCATCGACGGCCTGGTCAAGATCATCAGCCTCGTCGCCAGTGCCGAGATGCGCTTCGGCGAAAGCTTCGCCCCCTTTGGCGACGCCGCGCATATCCAGCTCGACGGCATCGACATCATCCTCAATTCGACGCGCGCGCAGAGTTTCGATCCGAGCCTCTTCTCCGTGATGAGCATCGACCCCACGCTCAAGAAGATCCTGGTCATCAAATCAACCAATCATTTCTACGCGTCCTTCTCCAGGATCGCCTCGGAGATCCTTTACTGCTCCGCCGGAACGCCCTATCCGAACAATCCGGCCCGCACGCCCTATCGCCGCGCGCGGAAAGATATCTGGCCGATGGTGGCCGATCCTCATGTGGAAAAACGGAAAGAAGCCTGAGATGGCACATGATATTGCGCTCGAAATCAGCCCCAAACCCGGCGACCGGATCGACGGAATTTCGACGCCGCGTCCGATCATCGACGAAGAGCGGCTGGCGGCGAATATAGCCCGCGTCCAGTCCTACATGGATGCGCACGGCTTGAACTTCCGGCCGCATATCAAGACGCACAAGATTCCCGCGCTGGCGCGCGCCCAGGTGGCCGCCGGCGCCAAGGGTATCAATTGCCAGAAGATCACCGAGGCGGAAGCCTTCGCAGATGCGGGTTTCGAGGATATCCTGATCACCTTCAATATTCTCGGCCCCGAAAAGCTCGTTCGCCTCTCGGCCTTGAACGATCGCATTTCCGGCTTGAAGGTCGTGGCCGATAACACCGTCACCGTCGATGGGCTCTCCGCGTGGTTCGCCGAACGCAGACCGCTGACCGTGCTGGTGGAATGCGACACCGGCGGCGCGCGCTGCGGCGTGCAATCGCCAGCCGAAGCTGCTGCGCTCGGCAAGCTTATCGCCGGCAAACAGGGCCTCGTCTTCGGCGGCTTGATGAGCTATCCGAAGCCGAACAATGCTGCCGGAACACAGGCGTTCCTCGCCGAAGCCGTCGCGTTGCTGAAGGGCGAGAACATCGAATGCCCGATCGTCAGCAACGGCGGCACGCCAAGCCTGTTCGAAGCGCATCTCGTGACGGCGGCCACCGAGCATCGCGCCGGAACCTATATCTACAACGACAGGTCGATGGTGCGGGCAGGCCATTGCCGCGAGGAGGACTGCGCCATGCATATCCTCGCCACCGTCGTCTCGCGGCCGACGGAAGACCGCGCCGTTATCGATGCCGGCTCGAAGGCTCTTACCTCCGATCTCCTAGGCTTTGCGGATTACGGCCAGGTTGTCGGCTACCCGGAAGCCGTGATCAAGGGCCTTTCGGAAGAACATGGCGTCATCGATCTATCCAATTGCACCGGTCCGCGCCCGCAGATCGGCGACAAGATCCGCATCATCCCCAACCATACCTGCGTCGTGTCCAACCTGTTCGACCAGATGGTGTTTCACCGCGACGGTATCGTCACGCGCGTCGAGGATGTGGCTGCGCGCGGCCTGGTCTGGTAACGGCTTCAGCAGCAACCCGCCCTCGTGGTTCGAGACGGCCCTATGGGCCGTCTCACCATGAAGGCTGGTCCTCATGCCTCGCGATCTACGCACCTCACCAGGAGAACTGATCCTTTCCCGTCCGGCGACGGGAAAGTTAATCGCTCGACTGCTATTTTGTCACAGCGCTGGCCCTCTCCCCTCATCCTGAGGTACGCAGCCCACAGGGCGGAGCCTCGAAGGACGATGCGGCCCGAGATGGCAGCCGCTTCCCTTAGGAAGCCGCAGAATTCAGCAAATCCATGTCGATATCGGTCAGTTCCACCCTGCGCTCGAAGGCCATGCCGCTTTCATCGAACAGATGGCAATCGGCGATACGGATGCCGGTCTTGAGCGGTGCCTCCAGGCGGATGGCGACGCTGCCGGGCAGCGTGGCGCAAAAATTCTCGTCGACACCCTCGGCGGCGGCGTAGGCAACGGTCTGCGCACCCAGATGTTCGACGACGGTCGGCACGATGGTCAATGTCAGCTCGCCGCCACCGAGCTGGACATGCTCCGGCCGTATGCCGAGCGTCAGCGCCTTGCCGGCCGCGCCCTGGCGCGGCGTCACCGGCAACAGCGCCTTCTGGCCCTTATAGTCTATTTCGACGCCGGCCTCGCTGACATCAGTGCAGGTCACGGGCAGGAAGTTCATCTTGGGATTGCCGATGAACCGGGCGACGAATGCATTCGCCGGCTTATGATAAAGCTCCAGCGGCTCGCCGACCTGCGATATCTCGCCAGCATTGAGGACGACGATCCGGTCGGCCATGGTCATGGCTTCGACCTGGTCGTGGGTGACGTAGATCATCGTCGCCTGCAGCTGGTGATGCAGCTTCGCCAGCTCGATGCGCATGTCGGCGCGCAGAGCGGCGTCGAGGTTCGACAGGGGTTCATCGAAGAGGAAGATCTTCGGCTCGCGGACGATCGCGCGGCCGATGGCGACGCGCTGGCGCTGGCCACCGGACAAATTGCCCGGCTTCTGTTGCAGGCGCTGCTCCAGATGCAAAATGCGGGCGGCATGCGCGACCTTGGCCTTGAGCTTGTCCTCCGGCATCTTCTCCACCCGCAAGGGGAAGGCGATGTTCTCGAACACCGACATATGCGGATAGAGAGCATAGGACTGGAACACCATGGCAATGCCGCGCTTGACGGGCGGCAGATCGTTGACGCGAGCGCCGTCGATCAGGATGTCGCCACTGGTCACCTCGTCGAGGCCGGCGATCATCCGCAGCAGGGTCGACTTGCCGCAACCGGACGGCCCGACGAAGACGATGAATTCACCGTCCGTGACGTCGAGCTCGACGCCTTTGATGACCTCGAAATGACCATAGAATTTCTTGACCTGATTAAGGTGCAGCTTTCCCAAACTCTGTCTCCGCGCGGCGCCGCCATTGTGCGTGCAGGGCTCGAAAGGCCGCGCGCGATGCGCGCGGCCCGGCGATTTGCGATCTTATTTGTACTGCTCGAGATTGGCAGCTGCCTTCTTCAGGGCATCCGCCGGCTCGGCCTTGCCTGTTACGACCGACTGGACCATCTCGATCATCACATTCTGGAAGCCCTTATAGTCCTTGAACAGCGGCTCGGGACCACCATAGCTGATGCCGTCGATGAACGGCTTCCAGAAGGGATCCTTCTTCTCGAACTCATCGACCATCGGAGACGGACGCAAAGGCGTGAGACCGGCGCCGCCCTGCAGCTCGTATTCGCCCTGCGGACCCGGCGATGTGATGAACTTCGCAAATTCGATCGCCTTGTCCTCGACGCCGCTGCCCTTGAAGACGGCAAGGCTGTCGGTGATGAGCAACGTGCCCTGGCCCTTGGCCGCCGGGCCGAGCGGCAACGGTGCGACGCCCCAGTTGATCTTCGTTTCCTTCAAGCGATAGGCAGCGCCCGAGCCCGCCTGAAGCATGCCGACTTTGCCGTCCAGGAAGATGGCGCGCATTTCGTTCTGCTCGTAAGCAGTCGGTCCTTCGACGGAGTAAGGCGTGATGTCCTTGTAGGCCTGAAGGGCGGCCAGCACTTCAGGGCTATCGAGCACGATCTTGTCGCCGTCGATCACCTTGCCGTTGTTGGTGTAAACCCAATGGAGGAACTGGTGCATGGTGTTGTCGAAGGTCTTGGCCGACAGGCCGTAGCCGGGGATACCCGTCTTTTCCTTGATCGTCTTGGCGTCGGCGATTTCTTCAGCCCAGGTGGTCGGCGGCTTCTCCGGATCGAGACCGGCCTGCTTGAAAAGGTCCTTGTTCCAGTAGAGCGCCTTGGTCGAGAAGGCGATCGGCACGCCCCACTGCTGGCCACCGGAGGTAACGGTACCGACGATACCCGGATAATACGTCTTCTTCTCATCGTCCGTCATCGGAATAGGAACGATGAGGTCGTTCTCCGCGAACTCCTTGAGCGTGCGCGAGCCGACATAGGCCATGGCGACCGGCGTGCCGGCTGCAGCAAGCGTCGTCGCCTTGTCCTGGCACTGTTCCCAGCCGACGACTTCGGGCTTGACCGCCCAACCTGGATTCTTGTCTTCCCATGCCTTGATATATTTCTCATGGATCGGGTCGATCTTGTCGCCGCAATAGATCCAGCTGATTTCCTTGTCGGCAGCATGGGCAGTCACAGCGCCAAGCGCGGTGGAGCCAAGCAAAGCAAGGGCAACCAGCCCCGTTTTGAAATGGAATGTCACGTTTAAGCTCCCGTTTCTCTGGTGTTTGATTGGTTTTATTGCTTCACCGCGCCGGCGGTCAGACCGCTGACGAGATACCGTTGCAGGAAGAAGATCACGACCAGCGCCGGCGCGATGCCGACGAAACTTGCAGCCATGAGTTCGTTCCAGACGACCTCCTGCCGGCCGAAATAGGCAAACAGCCCAACCGGCAACGGCATGTATTCCGTTTTCGAATTGAAGGTGAGCGCATAGATGAACTGCTGCGCATAGGCCTCGATGAAGGAAGAAATCGCAACCACAGTGATACCAGGCATGGCGATCGGCAGAATGACGCGGCGCAGCGTGTAGAGCTGGCTCGCGCCATCGACATAGGCGGCCTCGTCGAGTTCGCGGGGAATGCGCCTGATATAGGTGTGCAGCAGCCAGATGCCCGTGGGTATGATGAAGGCCACGCCGGGTATGATCATGGCGAAATAGGTATTGAGCACGCCGAAGGAGCGCATGAGCCGGAACAGCGGGATCAGAAGAACGGCGCCGGAGAACATCTTGACGGCCAGAAAGGCGCCGAGCAACAGGCCGGCGCCCCTGAACTCGAACCGGGCGAAGGCATAGGCGGCCGGCACCACGAGGATCAGCACGATGATGGTGATCGAACCGGAGATCAGGAACGAGTTGAAGATATACCAGCCGAAGCCCGGCACGCTGGTCCACATCGTGCGATAGGCATCGAAGGACCCGTGCTCGGGGATGAAGCGGTAAGGCGATGAAAAAAGCTGGCTGAGCGGCTTGAGCGAGACCAGGAACCCTTCGATGAAAGGCGCCAGGACGAAGGTGAGGAACAACAGGATTCCGGCATAGATGCCGATGAGCTCATACCATTTGTAACGATTGATCATCGCGGGCTGGCTCATCGCTTGGCTCCTGTGGAAAAGCGGCTGGTGAGGCGGAAATAGGCAAGGCAGAAAAGCGACAGGAAGATGCAGATCAGCACCGCGCGCGCAGCACCTTCCCCGTATTTGTAAGATCCGATCGCCGTGCGATAGGTGTCGATGATCATCGTCGTCGTCTCGCCGTTCGGGCCGCCGCGGGTCAAGATCCAGATGATGTCGAAGGAGTTGAACGTCGAAATCAGCGACAGCATCGACATGGTGACCAGAGAGGGCACCAGGAGCGGCAGCGTGATGCGGCGGAAGCGATAGAACCGGCCGGCACCGTCGGTCCAGGCGGCTTCATAGAGATCCTGCGGGATCGCCTGCATGGCCGCCAGCATATAAAGCGTCACCATCGGTACGCCGATCCAGACGTCGGTGACGATCGTCGCCCAGAAGGCCGTGCTGCCATAGGCAAGAAACGCAACCGGACTGTCGACGATGCCGAAGCGCTGCAGTAGGCCGGAAATCATGCCGAACTGGCCGTTATACATCCAGCCCCACATGAAGATGCCGATCGCCATGGGCACGATCCAGGGCGGCATGGTCAGCACCCCGAAGAGCGCACGCCCAGGAACCGCCGCATTCAACATGCTCGCGCCCAGGGTGCCGATGATCATCTTGATCGACACGGAAAAGAACGTCCAGATGAACGTGCGGACGATCACCGATGCGAATGTATCGTTGAAGATCTTGCCGTAGTTCTCGAAGCCGACCCAGTTCGTCACCCGCTTCAACGAGGCGTCGGTGAAGGACAGGATTATGGTGTCGACCAATGGATAGGCGACGATGATGGTGACGTAAAGGAGAGCCGGAAAAAGCAGGACCCAGGCGAAGATGATTGTGCTGCGTTGAACACCCATCTTGCGCCCCTCCCTAGGCTGCTCGTGAATAGAGCGCTTCGTCGAAATCGTCCCATATCGGTCGGAGATCCACGACGGTTCGCTTCATGCGTGCCTCATCCATCGAAAGTGCCAGGATGCCTGCCTCCAGCGCATTCAAGGTCGAGACCGGCAGGTGCTGCCCCGATTTGACATGCGAGATGATATCGGCCGCCATCTGCTCGTCGGCACCGTAGTGCTGCGAAAGCGCTGTGCGCGTCGCATAGGTCTTTTCGACCACCTTGTTGCCGGTCAGCATCTCATGGACGTTGAAATAGCCGCGAATGAAGTCGCCTTCCGCCATGCCCCGCGAACCCATGATGGCGAAGCGACGGAACTGGTCCGGTACGTTGAGATTGGTGTGAAAGTTCATGCCGACGCCGTTGGCGTATTCGACGATCGCCACCTGGTAATCGATTATGTCGCCATCGCTGTCGAAGACCTTGTCCGATCCCATCCAGCCGCTCGGCTTGCGATGGAAAAGCTCGAGGTCGTTGATGCCTTCCCTGGCCGGATCGTTTTCCGGAATGAAGCTCTTGCGCCCGCCGAAGCTTGCAACCCTCTCCGGACGCGCGCCGACCACGCCGTTATAGAGATCGAGGTCGTGGCAGCACTTCTCCAGCATGAAGCTGCCGGAATAATGCTCGTAGCGGCGCCAGTCGCGCATGAAGAACGCGCCGTGATAGGGCTCGATATGTTCGGACGCCTCGATGGAAACGACGTGGCCGAGCTTTCCCTCGGCCTGCGCGACCAGCAGATCGCGATACATGGGCGAATAGCGCAGGACGAGACCGACCATCAGCCTCTCATGGCCATATTTCGCCATCAGCCGGGCAAGCTCGATGCTGTCCTTGATGGTGGTGACGATCGGCTTTTCGCAGAAGATCTTGAGGCCGGCCTCAAGCCCGATGCGAATATGGTCGAGGTGCATATGGTTCGGCGAGCCGATCATCAACAGATCGAACTTTTCGTTGGCGATCAGCTCCTGGGGAGTGGCATAGGCCTTTCCGGCGGAAATGCCCTTTTCGATCAAGCCCGGCAGACCCGCCGGCTCCGGATCGACATATCCGGCGATCTCGAAGCTTTCATCAATCGCCTTGAAGACATAGCCCAGATATCCCAGGCGGAATCCCAGCCCAATGATTCCAACTCGCATGCTTTTTCAGTTCCCACTACGTAATTTATTTTCGTAAGATTGGGACAAATTTTCGCATTCGTCAACGACGTTCGCGCATTTACTCGAAAACATGAAATTTATTTTCAGATGGCCGCCTAAAAATGCGCAGCCCTATCGGAAGATGCTGCGCCTCATTTCATCGCATTGCTGCTTATTTCGGCATGGCAATGGCGTTATCTGTCAGGCTCGTTATATTGCCAATACTGGTAGTTCGGCTTTCTGGTGCTGCTGGAAGTAACGCCGTCCTGCTCGCAAACATAACCCAGGCGCGGGAGGCCTCGGTAGAAATAGCCCCTAATGAAGTCATCCGGATATAAGGTGGTCGTGCGGCATTGAAATTTCTCGTCGGCCGCCATTTTGGGCTCAGTTACACCAGGCAGGTTCTTGTAAGGGTAGACGGGGCGGACATATGGCTTAGGGAGAAGTGGGTTGTCGGCAAAGCCGGTCGCGGGCATGAGGCCTGCGAGGAACAGAGCAACAATGACGATTTTCGATCTGGTCCACATGAATTGCTATCGTCCTTCACCGATGCGGACGCCACGACCGTGCGCCGCGTCAATCAGATATAGTGAGGCGGATGCCGGGCGCCAACGGGCAGGTCCGCAAAATCGCGTCCGGCGGGCAATATCCATCCCGGCAGGGAACCGTTCACGAGACGTTACACCAAAGAAAATGCTTTTATCTCAAAATGCAACATCCACGTGCATCAGGCATTTGCGACAAGTGATAAGCATGTTATATAGTATAGATCTTGTATTCTTCATTTCCCGCCAACGCGATTTCTGTTTGTAGGAGTAACAGTCATTCTCGAACGGATTAGTCGTATTCCTCCGACCGGCGATCCTTTCATTGTTGCCGAGAGCGCGCAGCAAGTTCGCATCTATGTCATCAATCTCGATCGCTCGCGTGAGCGCTGGGAGAGATTGTGCGGCCAGGCCATGGACTACGACCTGAATATCACGCGAATTCCGGCTATCGACGGTCGTACGGTCGCGGAGAGGGATCGCGCCGATTTTCACCAGAAATCGTTCATCTACCATAACGGCCGCAAGCTGCTGCCCGGCGAATATGGCTGTTATCGCAGCCACCTGCTTGCCCTCCAGCAATTCGTCGCCAGCGGCGACAAGATGGCCATCATCATGGAGGATGACGTCGAGCTGAACGAAAGGCTGATCCCGCGTGCGATTGCCGCCATGGAGTGTGTCAACGGCGCACGCCTCGTCAAGCTGGTCAATCATCGCCTGGTCGGCTTCAAACCGATCTCGGAGACCGCCGAAAACGATATTGTCGGACGCTGCATGCACGGCCCACAAGGATCCGCCGCCTGCTACATCGTCAATCGAAAGGCCGCCAAGAAGCTGCTCATTACGCTGAAGCCCATGCTCCTTCCGTATGACGTCGCTCTTGAGCGCGGCTGGTCCACCGGCGTCGAGACATTTGCAACGCTCGAAAATATTGCGGATTTCAGCCCGTACCGCTCCGATACGACGATCGGCAAGCGTGTGCACTATCGCGCCGTGAAGCGACATTTCCTGCTACGGGCAACCGCACACTGGTTCCGCACATGCGATCAGCTGCATCGCTGGCGCTATGCCATCAAGGTCAAGCGGGAGACGGGCATCAGCGAACGCTGACGCCGGAGCGGTTGCGCAATTGCGGACGGAAAACCACCGCGCACTTTTCCTGGAACTGCCCTACAGCGGCGCGACGTTGTCGAGATTCGGCTGAACGACGGCGAGGTCCGTTTCACGTTCGCGGTAAACCAGATCGACAACTTCACTGCTCGGCGCATAACCGGACACCAGCTTTTGCAGCATTGTCCGTGCCAGGGGTATGTCGTTCTCGTCCAGTGCCGCCTCCAGCGCCGTAAGTCGCTTCGACAGTTCCGGCCAGGCCAAAAAATCCTCCTTGGCCTGCATGATGCGCGGATGGCTCGTCGGCTGCGGGTTGTCGCCGATCAGCAATTCTTCGAAAAGCTTTTCGCCGGGCCTCAAGCCGGTGATCTCCAGCTCGATATCGCCATCGGGCTCATCCTCGTCCCTAACCGTCAGACCGGATAATTCCACCATGCGGCGGGCTAGATCGGCGATGCGTACCGGCTCGCCCATATCAAGCAGAAAGACATCGCCGCCACCCGACATCGCACCGGCCTGGATCACCAGCTGCGAGGCCTCGGGAATGGTCATGAAATAACGGGTGATGTCGGGATGCGTCAGCGTGATCGGGCCGCCGTCGCGGATCTGCTGACGAAACAGCGGCACGACCGAGCCGGATGAGCCAAGCACGTTGCCGAAGCGGACCATGGAGAAATTGGTGCTGGCGACACCGGGTTTGCGACCGGCGTCCATCGCCTGCAGCACCATCTCCGCCAGCCGTTTGCTCGCGCCCATGATGTTGGTGGGACGGACGGCCTTGTCCGTGCTGATGAGGACGAAATCGTCGACGCCATAGTCACGCGCCGCCTGGGCCGTGATCAACGTGCCCAGCACGTTGTTGCGGATGCCTTCGGCGGGATTGTACTCGACAAGCGGCACGTGCTTATAGGCGGCGGCGTGATAGACGGTTTTCGGCCGCCATGCCTCCATGATCTGCCTGATGCGCTGGCCGTCCCGGACGGATGCGAGGAAGGGGATGATGCGGACATCGGCGGGTTCTGCGGATGCAGCCGATTTTTCAAGTTCGCCGTGAATGGCGTAGAGCCCGAATTCATTCTGCTCAACCAGCAGCAGGGAGGATGGGCCGTTCTTCAGGATCTGGCGGCAAAGTTCGCTGCCGATCGAGCCGCCGGCACCGGTCACCATGACGACCTTGCCTCGGATGTTCTTCTCGATCAGCGCGCGGTCGGGGACAATCACGTTGCGGCCGAGCAGATCCTCGATATCGAGTTCGCGCAGGTCGGAGACCGCGACACGGCCCTGCGCGAGCGCCGTCAAATCCGGCATGGTGCGCACGGTGACGCGAGCCTTGCGCATATCTTCGAGGATTTCGTTGCGGCGTTGCCGCGTCGCGTTCGGCAAGGCCAGCAGCACGCCCTTGATCTCGCTGGTAACCGCAAGCGCCGGCAGGTCGGTCGGATCATAGATCGGCAGGCCGCCCATGATGCTGCCCTGCAGGTTGCGATCGTCATCGAGATAGCCGACGACATTCAGCTCGGCGCTGTTGGCAAGAGCGCCCGCGAGCTGGCGACCCGAAGCGCCGGCGCCGTAGATCAGCACCTTGGCGAGCTGATTGCGGTTCAAGAGCCGCTGATAGGCATTGCCGAGCCAATAGCGCGTCCACATGCGCGACAAGCCGATAGCGATCAGCAGCAGCAGCGGCTGCAAGATGCCGACCGTGCGCGGCACACCCGGCACGCTGATCGCGGTAAAAATCGTCATGAAGGCCAGCGCGTAGATGGCCACCGCCTTGAGAACCGTCACGAAAGCCGAAAGGCCCGCATATCGGAAAATGGCGCGATAGAGACCAAGGACGATGAAGATGGGGATGGCAACAAGGAGGGAGACGATGGCCGGCAGCCATTCGACGCCTTGCAGGATGACCCAATCGTCAAGGCGCAGACAATAGGCAAACCAAACAGTCAGCACACAAAGGCTGGCGTCGACCAGCAGCGCGAGCGCACGTTTGGTGGAGCGCGGCAGTGCCAGGAACGGCAGAACGAGCTTATCCGCGGGCACCATTGGTCAGTTTCCCCTGGCGCCGGTCATCGGAACAGCGCACCGCTTCTCTCGCATAGATCGTCTCACAATGTAGCCACATGACGCATGATGATTGCATCATGCCTTCATTAGTAAAATTCAATCATTCCCAGCGCCGATTTACATCTAGAACAGCCGGCGCACAATTGCATCCCCGATATTGAAGAGGCGGAAGGCGGAAAAAGATCAATAATGTTCACTTGGCCAGATAGCTGCGGATCACGGGATGCCGGAACAGGCCGAGGAGAATGGCGAAGGTCATGCCAAGACCTGCGCCGAACATTGCGCCGGCGATCAATCCGGCTATCATCATCACTTTCCGAGCCGGACCATCCGCAGTTAGTGGCGGTTCAGCCTCGGAAATCACGCGAATATTGCTCTGCGACAGGTCCTGCGCATCGCTGCTCTGGCCGGATCGCTTGAGAAGCGACTCGTAGAGATCGCGGGTAGCGGTGGCCTTGCGCTGCAATTCGTTCAGGCCGACGAGCTTGCCCGACGTATTGACCTGCGATGCTTTCTGCACCGCCAGCTCCTTGGCAATATCCTGCTCGGTCCCCTGCGCCTGCTCATAGTCGGCGCGCGCCGATGTCATCTGTCGCTGCAATTCGCTCCGTATTTCCGCGGCGAGGCTTTCCAGCGCGGATTTCGCCGCGAGCAGGCGGGGATGGCGGGCACCCAGCTGGCTCTGCAGGCTGCCGACATTGGCGGCAAGCGTCGCATATTGTTGGCGCAGGCTGCTCAGCGCCGTCGATGCCGTGCCGCCGGCAGGGTTGTTGGGGTTGTTGGCGACGACATCCTCGAAGCTCAGCTTGCCGGCCGCATCCGCCCGCGCCTTGGCCTCGATCGTCCTCTGCTGGGCGGTCACCAGCATGTCGTTCAGCGCCGTCAGGCGCTTGTCGGAGATCAGATTGCCCTCGACAGCAACCATGTCATTGTCGGCGCGATAAGCCTCTACCGCTTTTTCAGCTGAAAGCACCTGCTGGCGCAGATCGTCAAGCCTGCTGTCCAGCGCGCTGTTGCTTGTCTTGAAGCTCTTCGCAGCAGCTCCGCTCTCTTCCTCGATGAAGGAGGAAACGAGCTGGTTGGCGATCTTTGCCGATTTCTGCGGATCGCGCGTCGTCACCTTCGCTGTTACGACATAGGTGCTCGATTCGCGAGCGATCTGCACTGCCTTCGACAGGGTTGCCGTCGCTATGTATTTCGCTGCCTCGCCGGTGGCGCCGCCATCGAATTGCGGATCCTGATCGAGCTTCAAGGCGTCTACGACGCGGCCCAACACCCTACCCGAAGACAGGATCTGCGTCTGGCTGTCGATCATCGTCGTGATCAGTTCGGGAGCCGTCGGCGCCTGCTGCGAGGAATCGGCGCCTCCGGTGGGCCGAGGATCGAAATAAAGACTGGTCTCGGCCGAGAATTTCTGCGGGATGAGCGGAATAATGGCAGCGCCCAGCACGGCGCAGACCACCGCCAAGGCGAGAACCAGAAACTTCTTTGCCCAGATCGAGCGAATGGCGGAGCGCAGATCGATCAATGGCGTATCTGCCGCAGGTATCGGCCCCGGTTGCGGAGCGACCGGCGGTACGGCAACGGCTGCCGGTTCCGTGAGCTGCGCGGCGGCGACAGCCACCGGCTCGACAGTTAGCGGCGGCGGCGCTTCCTTTTGAAGGTCGTGCCGGTCCGGCATCTGCCTGGGCGCGGAGTTGTTGCTGCTGGCCTGATCGACTGGTTCCGATGATGTGTCGGCCTCTGCTTCGGCGACGAAGTCGCGCGGACGCAATACCGGACTGCGCAGACGCAGACCGTCGCGCTGCGCGTCAGACGGCTGCGTACCGCGCCAACCCGCAAGTCGGTTCGCTCTCCTGCTTTGTTCCATTGAGCTCATGTCAGACTTTCAATGCTCCGCAGGCCGATTCCACGCAGCAGATGCCGAGAGTTTAGAAATGTTTGGCTAACGGAACATTAAGGACACTCCCAGGAAGTCGCCATGCAGGCGCCGGTTCGGTCCGCCCCTTCATCATTATTCAATACCGTAGCCCTTATGAGAGCGACATATTCTCGTGGACAACAGGAACGTGCAATGACGGGATCGATGACGGAATTTCTGCGCCGCCTGCTGGCCGGGACGGTCATGCTGGCCGCAGCGGTGCAGGCAGACAGCGGTTTTGCCGCGTCGCAGCTCTGCTATCGGGGTGTCAATCTTTCCGGCGCGGAGTACGGCGAGCGCGACGGCGTGGCCAATGTCAACTACACCTACCCATCCGAGGAGACGGTCGGTTATTTCGCGAGCAAGGGCATGAACGTCGTGCGCCTGCCTTTCCGCTGGGAGCGGCTGCAGCCTGTGCTCGGCCAGCCTTTCGACAGAGCGGAAATGCAGCGCTTGAAGGAGGCCGTCGACCTCATCCAGAAGCACGACATGGCCGTGGTTCTCGACCCACACAATTTCGGCTACTACGACAAGACCCAGGTAACGCAAGCACCGGCAACGGATCTTGCCTTCGGCGATTTCTGGGCACGACTCGCCATCGAATTCGCCAATCGCAAGGGCGTCATCTTCGGACTGATGAACGAGCCGCACGACATCAGGGCGCCCGACTGGCTGGAGGCGGCCAATACGGCCATTCGCAGCATCCGCACGGTTGGGGCACGCAACCTCATTCTCGTACCCGGCACGAACTGGACGGGGGCGCATAGCTGGTCTACCGACGTGCTGGGCGGCGGCGCCAACGGCACCGTCATGCTTGGGGTCAAAGATCCGCTCGATTTCTACGCCTTCGAATTCCATCAGTATCTCGATGCAGACAGTTCCGGGACGCATCCGGCATGCGATGGCAGCGACAGCGCGCGACAGGGATTGCTCGATGTCACGGACTGGCTACGCAACAACGGCAAGCGCGGCTTTCTTGGCGAATTCGGCGTGCCCGGCACACAGCCTTGCCTCGACGGGTTGAAGGCTGTTTTCGGCATCATGGCCGACAATAGCGATGTTTGGCTCGGCTGGAGCTATTGGGCAGCGGGCGAATGGTGGCCGCCAGAGGAGCCGATGAACGTGCAGCCACGCAACGGCAAGGACCGGCCGCAAATGAAGACGATCACGGCGGCAGTCGGCAAGAAAACACCCTTGGCGCCTGGCTGCACAGCCGTCAAGCCGGCCGGCTGATCGGCTGAACTTCCGCGACCGGAGCAAGGTGGTTCGGCTTTTCACTGAAAGTCTGAGCCGCTCCAGTTCCTTGTTTTCCAGCACATCCGGACGGAAAACCGCTACGAGCTTTTCCCGGAATTGCTCCAGCGGTTAGCGCTTTGTCACGAATCACGGGACTGCTATCGTTGTGATGGCCAAAGCATGCGGCAGTCGTGGACGACAGATGAGAAGCCTCACAGACAAACAGCGTATCGATTATCCGATCCTGGCGATCACGCTGTTTTCGGTGCTCTACAACTGCATCCTCGCCTATATCAACCACAACATCATGCCGCTCTCGATCTCGCACGTCGTGCTGTGCGAGGGTCTGATGATGATCTCCAGCGTGGCTTTCATCCTGAAGAAGGGGATTTACGAGGAAGACCTGCCGATCGTCCTGTTTCTCGGCTTCGCGCTGGTGATCACGATCTACATCATCGTCTTCAACCGCCTGACCTTCATCGACCAGTTCCGCAACATTCTGATCATCTTCGCCTTTGCCGGCATCGGCAGCTGGGCGAGCGAGAGAACGGTGAAGCTCGCTTTCCGGATCGCCTGCACAGCAGTGCTGTTGTTTCTCGTCTGCGAAATCGTCAGCACGCCCTTTTATGTCAGCCTGTTCCATCCCGGCGAATATTTCGAGAATACGCGCGGCATCAAGCAGGTGAGCTTCAACTCGACCGGCCTTTTCGCCAATGCCCTCGGCTTCCAGGGGCGCTTCTCCTTCGGCCTCATCGATCACCGCTCGTCATCGATCTTCCTGGAACAGGTGTCGCTCGCCAATTTCTGCGGCGTCATCGTCATCTACCTGCTCTCCTTCTGGCCGAAGCTCGCCCTCCTTGAAAAGGCGCTGTGCATCTCGACTGTGCTTTTGATCCTGCTCACCAATGACACCCGCACGATGCTGATTTTTTCCTGCGTCAGCATCGGAGGCTATTTTCTGTTTCCGAAAATCCCGAAGGCATTCAATCTGACGCTGATGCCGGTCATTATCCTCATCGGCTTCTTCGTGCATTTCATGAAGCCGGACGAGGTTGGCGACAATTTCACCGGGCGCATCGGGGTCACGATCAAGAAGATGCTGGACCTCGACATCCAGGCAATACTCGGCCTGTCGATCTCACGTATCGGCGAATTTGCCGACAGCGGCTATGTCTATCTCATCTACGGATCGACGATTTTCGGCCTCATCGTCTTCTGGCTCTTCGTCTGCCTCTATCCGGCCGGAAGGACGGCGGCGCAAAGACGCTGTGCGCATTCACTCTCTCTTTTCATTTTTCTGAATATGATGATCGGCGGTACGGCGATCTTTTCCATCAAGATCGCCGGGCTGCTCTGGCTGCTCGTCGGTTACATGCGTGTTTCCGACAACCCGCGCGCCGTTCGGGTGCAGTCGGAAAACCTAAATGAAAGTAGAGTGCCGGGCTGACGACCATTCACGTCGGCAACGGCCGCGTGAGGATCGAGATGCTTGTTCAGTTGCAGTATCTGCGTGCCATCGCCGCGCTGATGGTCGTCTATTTTCATTCGATACTACAGGTGTCGAAGGTCCAGCCCGACTTCCAGACGGATTTCTACCTTTCCGGCGAAACCGGCGTCGACATTTTCTTCGTGCTCAGCGGCTTCGTCATGTGGCTCACCACTGCCGGGCGTGAAATACGTCCGCTGGATTTCTACCGACGCCGCATCCAGCGCATCGTGCCGCTCTACTGGCTGGCGACCTTGTTCGCAGCGAGCGTGGCACTTCTCGCTCCGACATTATTGAAGTCGACGGTCTTCGATCTTCCGCATCTGATTGCCTCGCTCTTTTTCCTTCCCTGGAAAAATCCCGCCGATCCGACGATGGCGGTCCCGGTGGTCGTTCCGGGCTGGACGCTCAATTACGAAATGTTCTTCTATTTCGTGTTCGGCTTGCTGCTGCTCGTGCGCGAAAAATATCGCATTGCGGCACTCTTTGCGACGATGACGACGATCATTCTCGTCTGCCGCTTCATGCCGGGCGGCATGACGGCGGCCAAATTCTACAGCGACCCGATCATCTACGAATTCCTGGCAGGCGTGGTTCTCGCCAAGCTCTATCTCGACAAGATCCTGCTGCCGCAGGCGGTTGCCTGGCCGGCGCTGGTGGTGGGATTCTCCTTTCTGCTGATCAACGAGGCACTTTGCGACGCCAGCACCCGCGCCTATACGTGGGGCGTCCCCGCGATCGTCATCCTGTATTCGGCCGTGTCGATCGACTTTTCGAAGCTTCCGGTCATCGCGACGCTGAACTATCTCGGCGATGCCTCCTATAGCATCTATCTCACCCACGCCTTCACGCTCGCATTTCTACGTATCATTTGCGTCCATCTGAACATCCAGATTCTGACAAGTCCTCCGGTCTTCATCGTCAGCTGCATCATCTGCTCGGCAATTGGCGGCGCCATCATTCATGAGCTGACGACACCCAGCCGCTGGCGGAAATGGAAGAGGAAGCGCGCGGTCGCCGCTTGACCGCCTCCTATCAGATTTTTTGGCGTCTGCTCTCAAGACGACGGGGATACGCGGCTTAAAGGCGCAATGGGAACGGAGTTTTCCGCCGCCTGTCATAAGCTTTGTCCCACGTTCGGATCGGGGAGCTTTTCCCTGAGTGCTGATTGCGATAAGCGAGCGCCGACGATGAGCCGTTCTACGAGGGAAGAGACATGAAGAACTATGTACTGACTGTATCGTGCCAGTCGACGCGCGGGATCGTTGCGGCGATAGCCAATTATCTGGCCGACCAGGGCTGCAACATCGTCGATTCCAGCCAGTTCGACGATCTCGACACCGGCAAGTTCTTCATGCGCGTCTCCTTCATCTCCGAGCAAGGGGTCGGCCTGGAGGCGCTGGTCGAAGGCTTCAAGCCGGTCGCCGCCAAGTTCGAGATGGAGGCCGAGATCCATGATGGCAAGAAGCGCATGAAGGTGCTCTTGATGGTCTCGCGCTTCGGCCATTGTCTCAACGACCTGCTCTACCGCTGGAAGATCGGCGCGCTGCCGATCGACATCGTCGGCGTCGTCTCCAACCATTTCGATTACCAGAAGGTGGTGGTCAACCACGACATCCCCTTCCACCATATTCCGGTGACGAAGGCCAACAAGCCGCAGGCGGAAGCACGGATCATGGAGGTGGTCGAGCAGACCGGCACCGAACTGATCGTGCTGGCCCGCTACATGCAGATCCTGTCGGATTCGATGTGCCAGAAGATGTCTGGCCGCATCATCAACATCCATCATTCCTTCCTGCCGTCCTTCAAGGGGGCGAACCCCTACAAGCAGGCCTATGAGCGCGGCGTGAAGCTGATCGGGGCGACGGCGCATTACGTGACGGCCGATCTCGACGAAGGTCCGATCATCGAGCAGGACACGGCGCGCATCACGCATGCGCAGTCGGCCGACGATTACGTCTCGATCGGCCGCGATGTCGAGAGCCAGGTGCTGGCCCGCGCCATCCATGCGCATATCCACTACCGCACCTTCCTCAACGGCAACCGCACCATCGTCTTCCCGGCAAGCCCGGGAAGCTATGCATCCGAGCGGATGGGGTGAGCCCCGATCGTTCGATCCACGGCCTTTCCCGATTACAGCATCCGCCGCAGCACCTCATCCTTTCGGAAGAGGTGGTGCCAGAGGGCTGCCACGACATGCAGGCTGACGATCGCATATAGGCAATAGGCGCCGTATTCATGGATTTCGGCGGCCATTCTCTCCAGCGGCTTGTCGAGCGGCAGGAGATTAGGCCACTGGAAAAGCCCGAACCACGGCAGGTCGTAACCGCCGGCCGCGGAGGTCGTGTAGCCTGCGAGCGGCATGAGGATCATCAGCGCATAAAGCAGGATATGCACGCCCCGCGCCGCATAGTGGTTGAGGGCGTCGAGCGGCTGCCGATATGCGGGCTCGCCGAAAGAAAACCTGAGCGGCAGGCGGATTGCAATCAACGCCAGCGCCGTCATGCCGAGCGATTTATGCACATCGAGAAGGCCGCGGCGAAGCGCCGAGCCCGGCACGAGATACGAGCAATAAAGACCAAGGCCGAGAGCTGAGATGATCACAATGGCCATAGTCCAGTGCAGGATTCGCTGCGACGGTCGGTATCGGAGTGTTGGCGTATCGGACGAGGCCTCGGTAGTGTTCGGCATATGCTGGTTCTCCGGTGGTCATGGGATTTCGGCGCAAATGGGTTGATCGTCCGGAACCTGGCTGATTTGAAGGCTTGTCAATTCACCTTCTCGCGAGCTGTGACGCCCGCAATCCGAAGTGCGATTGATGTCGTGCCAAAGGCGAAAACCCTTAGCGAGGCGATGGAAATCGTCCGGCGAGACGCGGGCCGGTTGCAGCTATTCGACTGAAGTCGACATCTGGGCGGAAGCCGCGCGAAGCCTATCTTCCGACTTATGTTCGATCACCCTATCTGTTTTCGGTGATTTTCTTTAGGATGGAATGGTTTAGTGTCGACGCAAATGAACCGTCCGGGGGGATGCCATGGCTGACGCCGCGCTCGTGAACCGTATGCAACTGCAAAGACCGGATATCACGCCGGAAGACGCAGCCGAGATCCTGCAGACGCATTACGGCCTCAGCGGAGCATTGAGCGAACTCGGCAGCCAGCAGGACCGCAACTATCGCATCGATGCCGGCGACAACGCCTATGTGCTGAAGATATGCCGGGCCGAATACGAGCTGGTCGAGCTCGAAGCGCAGAACGCCGCCATCCGCCACCTGCACGGCAAGCCCGATGCGCCTCGCATACCCGATGTCGTGCCATCACTCAACGGCCGCGACATTCTCACCATCACCATCCGCGAACAGGACTATCTCGTCCGGCTGCTCGGTTTTCTCCCCGGGCAGACATTGACGCGGCGCAAACATCTCTCACCGGCGGCCGCCGCCGGTCTCGGAGCACTTTCGGCCCGGCTCGCACGCGACCTCGCCGATTTCGAGCATCCCGGCCTTCACCGGAACCTGCAATGGGACCTGCGCCGGGCCGGGCCGGTCGCCGTGCAGCTCCTGTCGGCCATAACGGACCATGAGGCACGCGACCGCATCGCCAAGGCAATGGTGGCGGCGGTCAAGCGCATCCAGCCGCTCGCGAGCGCGCTGCGCGTCCAGCCCGTCCATCACGATGTCACCGACGACAATGTCGTCAGCCACCCTGATGCGCATGGTCAGCTCGTCCCGGACGGCGTGATCGATTTCGGCGATATCATCCAGGGCTGGCTGGTCGGCGATCTCGCCGTCACCTGCGCCTCGCTGCTGCATCACGCTGATGGTAATCCCTTCCAAATCCTTCCGGCCGTCAGGGCCTATCATGCGATCTATCCGCTGGAAGAGGCCGAGGCCAAGGCCCTATGGCCCCTGATCGTCGCGCGCGCCGTCATCCTGGCCGCAAGCACCGAACAGCAGCTCGCCATCGATCCCGACAACGACTATGTGCGCGGCAATCTCGATTTCGAACGCGAGATTTTCGATGTCGCGACCGGTGCGCAACCGGATGTGATGGAGGCCGCGATCCTGCGAACGATCGGCTTCGATGTCACCCCGATCGCGACCGAAGGCTGGTCGGCGCTGCTGCCGGATATCGATCCGCGAGAGATCGTCGCTGTCGATCTTTCCGTCACCGGGCCGGATTTTATCGATGGCAACTGGCAAAAGCCTGACATGGACTGGCGGCTGCTTGCGCAGGCGGCGATTGCCTCCGGCGCGGCGGCAACGCGCTACGGCGAATTCCGCCTGTCACTCGCGGCTCCGCTCAGCATGGCGCCGCCACGGAATTTCGCTCTGCACAGTGACATCTGCCTGCCGGCCGGCGCGACGGTTGCGGCGCCCTTCCCCGGGCTTCTACAGCGTCAAGGGCAACATCTTGTCCTTGTCGGCGAAGAGATCAGCCTGCATCTCGATGGTGTCGACACCGCACTCGAAGACGGCGCGGCCATCGAACGGGGCGCGACCCTGGGCACGATCGGCAGCGAGGGATCGGCGATCGGCGGATTGCGCGTGCAGTTCTGCCGTGTGCCGACACTGGAGCCGCCGCTCTATGCTGCAGCGGATCAGGCTGATGGATGGTCTGCCGTCTGCCCCTCGCCCGCCGCTCTGCTCAATGCCGCCTGCGAAGCGCCACGGCCGGATTCCTCCTCACTGCTTTCCTTGCGCAATGCGCATTTCGCCGAGCCGCAGAAACATTATTACGAGATCCCGCCGCAGATCGAACGCGGCTGGCGCGAATTCCTGTTCGACATGCAGGGCCGCTGCTATCTCGACATGGTCAACAACGTCACCACGCTCGGCCACGCCCATCCGCGACTGACGGCGGCCATCGCGCAGCAATGGTCCCGGCTCAACACCAACTCCCGCTTCCATTATGCCGCCGTCGCGGAATTTTCCGAGCGGCTGGCGACGCTGGCGCCGGAGGGGCTCGACAGCGTCTTCCTCGTCAACAGCGGCTCCGAAGCCAACGATTTGGCCATTCGCCTCGCCTGGGCGCATACCGGCAAGAGAAACATGCTTTGCCTGCTGGAGGCCTATCATGGCTGGACAGTCGCGAGCGACGCCGTCTCCACCTCGATTGCCGACAATCCGCAGGCGCTGACGACGCGGCCCGACTGGGTCCATCCCGTCATTTCCCCCAATACCTATCGCGGCCCATTCCGGGGCCCTGACTCGGGCCCCGATTATCTCGACGACGTCGCCGCAAAATTGCAGGCCATCGACCAAAAGGGCGACGGCCTTGCGGGCTTCATCGCGGAGGCGGTCTACGGCAATGCCGGCGGCATCACCCTGCCCCATGGCTATCTTGCCGGCGTCTATGATGCCGTGCGGCAACGCGGCGGCCTCTGCATCGCCGATGAGGTGCAAGTGGGCTATGGCCGGCTCGGCGAGCACTTCTGGGGCTTCGAGAGCCAGGGCGTCGTGCCCGATATCATCACCATCGCCAAGGGCATGGGCAACGGCCATCCGCTCGGCGCTGTCATCACGCGCCGCGAGATTGCCGAATCGCTCAAAAAGGAAGGCTATTTCTTCTCGTCTGCCGGCGGCAGCCCGGTAAGCTCCATCGTCGGGCTTACGGTTCTCGACATTCTGAGGGACGAAAACCTGCAGGAAAACGCCCAGCTCGTGGGCGTGCGCCTGAAGGCGGGGCTAATCGCGCTCATGGAGCGCTTTCCCCTGATCGGCGCGGTGCACGGGATGGGCCTCTACCTCGGCGTGGAGTTCGTCCGCGACCGTGAAGCGCTGACGCCCGCCACCGAGGAGACGGCCGCGATCTGCGAGCGCCTGCTCGATCTCGGGGTCGTCATGCAGCCGACCGGGGATCACCTGAACGTGTTGAAGATCAAGCCGCCGCTCTGCCTTTCCGCCGAGAGTGCCGATTTCTTCGTGAAGGCGCTGGAAAAGGTACTTGGAGACGGATTTTGATCCGTCCAACAGCGCCATTAACCATTAGGGTAATTTAGCGGCGGGTGAATTTTAATGCCGCCGGGGCATTGCCGAATCTGTCGTTCATTCCTACTTGTCTGTCGGTGATCGGCAATACCGTTCCACTACGGAAAGTTGCGCGGAGGTTGACACAACCTACCCCGCAATTAGCCAGGTACGGAATTATATTTCCCCGATCGTCGACATTTTGACATCTTTCGGAATATGTTTCTGGAGATGTATTTGTTATTATCTACTAAGATTGTAGACAATAGCACATCGGATCACCGGCTCTGGAATCGGAGCCTTAACAAGTACAACACCAACTAGGGACGTGACATGCTGAAAGTTAAAGCCATCGCTTCGATCCTTGGGCGGTCCGTGCTTGGCCATGACCGCTCGGGCGCGCTCTCCAGCCCGCGCTGTCGAATGTGACGTTCGTCCCCTTACCGGATTCAAACAGTCAATTCGCCATGTCTGCGCCGATAGCGGTGCGGAGGGAGTATATTTATGAAGAAGCAAGTTATCGAATACGCCGGCGTTCCGGTCGGCATCGTCGTTCCCGATCAGGATCGGCTCAAGTTCATTGCTGTGAAATATCACGTCCATGATCTGGACGAGCAGCATTTCAGAAATGCAGACGAAGTGAAGCTCGCGATCCGCGATCTCCTTTCCCGCCAACAGGCAAAGCCGATCCACGTTTGATGGATCGGCCTTGCCGCCACTTTTACATTCCAATCACCCGCCCTCGCCCTTCGAGGGTCGCTACGCTCTCACCTCAGGGTGAGGGCTGATCTTTCCGATAGAATCAACCGGACCTGTCCTGCTTTCGCCTTCGAAATCAGGTTTTATTGCATTCCACGCGAGGCCACTCCGCCCTCATGGTGAGGTGGCCCGAAGGGCCCTGGAACCACGAGGGTCGGCCCCGACGCTCCAACAAACCCATCTTGTCTTTTCATCCTCTTTACGGTCCTATCGCCATGACAGCCTCGCGCTGCAAAAGGCGAAGGATTTTTCATTGGCTGCTCTTCTCAATCTCCTGACCGATATCGAAGGCGTCGCCGTCGGTCATTCCACCGATCTTGCGCTCGGCTCCGGCGTCACCGCCATCATCTTCGACGAACCGGCCGTGGCCTCCTGCACAGTGCTCGGCGGCGCGCCGGGCGGACGCGATACCGCGCTGCTGGATCCGGCCATGACCGTCGGGGTGGTGGATGGCCTCGTTCTTTCAGGCGGTTCCGCCTTCGGGCTCGATGCGGCCGGCGGTGTTCAGGCGGGTCTTCGCGAAATCGGCCGTGGCCTGCAGGTCGGCGACGCGCGGGTGCCACTTGCGCCGCAGGCGATCCTTTTCGATCTCATCAATGGCGGCAACAAGGACTGGGGCCTGCATTCGCCCTATCGCGATATGGGCTATGCCGCCTTCAAAGCTGCGGGCAAAGGGCCGTTTGCACTCGGCAGCGTCGGCGCCGGCACAGGTGCCACGACGGCTACGGTCAAGGGCGGGCTCGGTTCGGCCAGCGCCGTCAGCAGCAAGGGATACCGGATCGCCGCCATCGTCGCCGTCAACGCGCTTGGCTCCGCCACCATCGGCGACGGCCCACATTTCTGGGCCGCTCCTTTCGAGGAGAATGGCGAATTCGGCGGGCTCGGCATGCCGAAAACCATTGATACACGCTTGCGGCTGAAGGGCACCAATGTCACCGCCACGACGATCGGCGCCATCGTTACCGATGCACGGCTGACCAAGGCGGAGGCACATCGCCTGTCGATCTTAGGCCATGACGGCTTTGCCCGCGCCCTGTTGCCGACGCATCTGCCGCTGGACGGTGATACAATATTTGCGGCCTCCACCGGCAAGCATGATCGCGACGACATGCCGAGCTTCATGGAACTCTGCCACCTCGCCGCCATCGTCATGGCTCGCGCGATCGCCCGCGGCGTTTACGAGGCGACGGCGCTGCCGATCGACGGCACGCAGCCCGCGTGGCGGGATCGCTTCGCCAAGCCTGTCGCCTAGCCGGAGGTTTCGCGCATGCAGATCCGGGCGCTGATCTATTTCGACGAGCTGGTGCGCACCAGTTCGATGCGCCAGGCGGCCGAAAACCTGAATGTGGCGCCGACGGCCATCAGCCGGCAGATCGAGAATCTCGAATATCACTTCGGCACGCAGCTGGTGGAACGTAGCGCCCGTGGCGTCAAGCTGACGGCCGCCGGCGAATTGCTGGCCGCGCGCGCCGGCCGGACGCTGCGCGAACTCGAGCATGTGCATCAGTTGATCGAAGACCTGAAGGGCCTCCAGCGCGGCGGCGTCAGCATCTATGCCAATGGTGCTGCGGTCGCCAATATCCTCGCTCCCGCGCTTGCCGAATTCAGCCTGCGCTATCCGGGGCTTCGCTTCGAGGTGACCATCACCAGCGCTCGCGGCGCAATCGAAGCCGTCAACAGTGCCGAGGCCGATATGGCGGTGACGCTGTTTGCGCCGCCGCTTTCGGGAACCAAAGTGCGCCTGCGCTCCGAGCTGATTTACGACGTGATCCTCGCGGCCTCGCATCCGCTCGCGGGTAGCAAGGAGATCACTGTGGCCGAAATCGCCGCGCAAGCGCTTGCCGTGCCCGACCGCTCCTTCGGTGCGAGGCAAGCCTTCGACGCCCTGTTCGAGCGTGAGGGGCTGACGCTCGATCCGGTATTCGAGACTGGATCGCTGGAAATGCAGAAGGAGCTGGTGCTGCGTGGCGCTGCGATCACCATGCTGCCGGCGCTGACGGTGCAGCGGGAGATCGCGGCAGGCCAGCTTATCGCCTTGCCGGTCGCTGATGGTAAGGGAGTGAGGACACCGATCGACCTGTGCGTCGCTCCCGACCGCCAGCTTTCCTTTGCCGCCGGCAAGCTGCTTGATTTCATCGAGCGCTTCATGCGCCAGCAACTGACCGCCAAGGAGAGGCAGGATTGATCGAAATACTGTAGATGACGGAATTCAGTGTAGCGATATCGGCTACACTGAGCACACATTTTCAGAATTGAGTGTACGCCCGCGAGATGACACTATCTTGAAAAGACCGTATGCCGGAAGGGAAGCCGGACTTGCGGACAAAAGCAAGGGAACTGAAATGACCACGTTTTTACGCCCGAGCCTCGGCGATTTTGCGCGCCGCCTCGCCTGCGGTGCGGCGCTTTCCGCCGGTCTTTTGATGCTTGGTCTAACGCCAGCGGAAGCTGCCAAGACGACGCTCAATCTCGGCATGAGCGTCGAGCCGACCGGGCTCGATCCGACGATCGCAGCACCCGTCGCGATCGGTCAGGTCACCTGGCAGAATATCTTCGAGGGGCTCGTTGCCATCGACGAAAGCGGCAAGATCGTGCCGCAGCTCGCAAAGAGCTGGGAAATATCTGCCGATGGCCTGACCTATACGTTCAAGCTGCAGAGCGGCGTCAAATTCCATGATGGCGAGGCCTTCGATTCGGCAGCGGCGAAATTCGCGCTCGATCGCGCCCGCGGCAAGGATTCCGTCAATCCGCAGAAGCGCTTCTTCGCGACCATCGCCTCGATCGATACGCCGGATCCGCAAACGCTGGTCCTGCATCTTTCCTCGCCGACCGGCAGCCTGCTCTACTGGCTCGGCTGGCCCTCTGCGGTCATGGTCGGACCGAAATCCTCCGCCAACGACAAGACGACGCCCGTCGGCACCGGCCCGTTCAAGTTTTCCTCTTGGGCGAAGGGTGACCATGTCGAACTCGCCAAGAACCCCGATTACTGGAACAAATCCGTCGACGTGAAGCTCGAGAAGGTCACCTTCCGCTTCATTTCCGACCCGCAGGCCGAAGCTGCGGCCCTGAAAGCCGGCGATCTCGACGCCTTTCCGGAATTCGCCGCGCCCGAGCTGATGAGCTCCTTCGACGGCGACCCCAGGCTGATGACCAAGATCGGCAATACCGAGCTGAAGGTCGTGGCCGGTATGAACAATACGCGCAAGCCCTTCGACGACAAGCGCGTGCGCCAGGCGCTGATGATGGCGCTCGACCGCAAGACGATCATCGAGGGCGCCTGGTCCGGTTTCGGCACGGCGATCGGCAGCCACTACACGCCGAACGATCCCGGCTACAAGGATCTGACGGGCACGCTTCCCTACGATACGGCGAAGGCCAAGGCGCTGCTCGCTGAAGCCGGCTATCCAAACGGCTTCAGCTTCACCATCAAGACACCGCAGATGGCCTATGCGCCGCGCAGCGCCCAGGTGATGCAGGCCATGTTCGCCGATATCGGCGTGACGATGAACATCGAGCCCACCGAGTTTCCGGCCAAGTGGGTGCAGGACGTCTTCAGCGGCCGCAACTACGATATGACCATCGTCGCCCATGCCGAGCCGCTTGATATCGATATCTATTCGCGCGACCCTTATTACTTCAACTACAAGAACCCTGATTTCAACGAGCTGATGAAGAAGATCCAGCTCACTGCCGACCCGGTCGAGCAGAACAAGCTTTACGGGGAGGCGCAGACCATTCTCGCCGAGGATGTGCCCGCACTCTTCCTCTTCGTCATGCCGAAGCTCGGCGTCTGGGACAAGAAGCTGAAGGGCCTCTGGGAAAGCGAGCCTATTCCCTCGAACGTCCTTACCAACGTTTCCTGGGAAGACTGACCTCTTTCGCCTGCAGGCGCGGACGGGCGAATCGTTTCGCCCGCCGCCAACCATTTCGATGCCGGGCATGATCGGCCATGGACATGCTATGATCGCACTCCTCATCCGTAGGATTTTCGGGCTCCTGCTGACGCTGATCGCCGTTTCGCTGCTGGTCTTCGCGGTCATGGCGCTGCTGCCGGGCGATCCCGCTGCGATCACGCTCGGCACATCCGCGACACCGGAGACACTTGCAGCGCTGAGGCACGATATGGGCCTCGACCAGCCGCTGATCGTCCGCTACGGCCAATGGCTAGCCGGCGCGCTGACGGGTGATCTCGGCAAATCCTATACCTACGGCGTGCCGGTCGCCGGCCTGATTGCCGAACGGCTGGCCGTCACGCTGCCGCTTGCCGCCCTTGCCGTCGTGCTTTCGGTCCTCATCGCCGTTCCCCTCGGCGTTGCGGCTGCCGCCAGGCGCGGCGGCTTCTTCGACATCCTCGCCGCGCTGTTTTCGCAGATGGGCATTGCCGTGCCGGGTTTCTGGGTGGGGCTGCTGCTGGTGCTGCTGTTTGCCACCTCGCTCGGCTGGATGCCGGCCGGCGGCTTTCCCGGCTGGGGCAATGGGCTCTGGCCAGCGATGAAATCGCTGGTGCTGCCGGCTGTCGCCCTTGCCCTGCCGCAGGCGGCGGTGCTGACCCGGGTCACCCGTTCGGCCGTGCTCGACACACTGCATGAGGATTTCGCCCGCACGGCGCTTGCCAAGGGCCTGTCGCGCAGCCGCGTGCTCTGGGGACATGTCGTGCCGAATGCGCTGGTGCCGGTGCTCACCATTCTCGGCCTGCAATTCACCTTTCTCGTCGCCGGAGCCGTGCTGATCGAAAATGTCTTCACCCTGCCCGGCCTCGGCCGGCTCGCCTATCAGGCGCTTAGCCAGCGTGACATCATCGTGCTTCAGGATGTCGTGCTGTTCTTTGCCGGCCTCGTCATCGTCGTGAACTTCCTGGTGGATCTCTCTTATCTCGTCATCGATCCCCGGCTTCGGGCTGGAGGTGCACGATGAGCGTCACCGACAGCGCGACCGTCGCCCGCCACCACCGTTCCCGCTTTCGCGGGCTGCGCCGCGCCAACCTGATCCTCGGGGCGATCATCATCCTTGCGCTTGTCGGCATCGCCATTCTCTCGCTGTTCTGGACGCCGGTGCCGCCGGCGAAGATGCAGATCACCCACAAGCTGCAGCCGCCTTTCGGCTTTGGGCTTCTCGGCACGGATCAGCTCGGCCACGACCTATTGTCCATGCTGATGGCCGGCTGCTGGAATTCGCTGTCGATCTCGGTCTCGGCGGTCGCGATCGGCGGCACGCTCGGGACGATCATCGGCATCACGGCGGCTGCGCGGCGCGGTATTTTCGAGGCGCTGATCATGCGGGCCTGCGACGTGATCTTCGCGCTGCCGCCCATCCTCTCGGCCATGATCCTCGGCGCCTTTCTGGGAACGGGGCGGACAACCGCAATTCTGGCCATTGCCGTCTTCATGGTGCCGGTGTTTGCCCGCGTGGCGCTTGGCTCTGCTCTGCAGGCCTGGAGCCGCGACTATGTGCTGGCGGCGCGCGCGATCGGCAATACGCAGCTTTCGATCACCGTGCGTCACGTACTGCCGAATATCATGAGCGGCATCATCGTGCAGGCGACGATCCAGCTTGGCCTCGCGATCCTGACCGAAGCCGGGCTTGCCTTCCTGGGCTTAAGCGTCCCGCCACCGGAGCCGACCTGGGGCAGGATGCTCGCCGATGCCCAGACCTATTTCCATGCCGCGCCGTGGCTCGCCCTCCTGCCAGGCCTTGCCATCGCACTCTCCGTCCTCGGCTTCAACCTGCTCGGCGACGGCCTGCGCGACCTTCTCGACCCCCGCGAGGCGGCACGCTGATTTCAGACACGAAGAGAATAGACCATGACCGAACCGACCGATCTTTCCATCCGAGACCTCAAGCGCAAATTTGCCGACAAGAGCCTGTCGCCCAGCGAATACTGGCTGGCGCTCGAACAGCATATCGATGCGTGGGAGCCGACGATATCGGCTCTCTATGCCTATGATCCCGAGGATGCGCGCAGGCAGGCAGCCGCCTCCAGCGCACGCTGGGCAAAGGGCGCGCCGCTTGGGCCGCTGGACGGCATCCCGGTGACCTTGAAGGAACTGATCGCCACCAAGGGCCAGCCGGTGCCGCTCGGCACGGCCGCCGTCGAGCTCGTTCCGGCAGCCGAGGACGCGCCGATCGCCGCCCGCATGCGCGAGGACGGCGCGGTGATCTTTGCCAAGACCACCTGCCCCGACTATGGCATGCTTTCCTCCGGCCTTTCGAGCTTCCACAAACTCAGCCGCAATCCATGGGATCCCTCACAAAATCCCGGCGGCTCCAGCGCCGGAGCTTCGGCAGCCGCGGCCGCTGGCTACGGACCGCTGCATATCGGTACGGATATCGGCGGTTCCGTGCGCCTGCCGGCCGGCTGGACCGGCATCTTCGGCTTCAAGCCGAGCCATGGCCGCATTCCCGTCGATCCCTATTATGTCGGGCGCTGCGCCGGGCCGATGACCCGAACCGTCGAGGATGCGGCCTTCTCCATGGCGACGCTGTCGCGGCCGGACTGGCGCGACGGCACCAGCCTGCCGCCGAGCGAGATCGACTGGCTGGACCTCGACATCGACGTCAGGGGAATGAAGATCGGGCTGATGCTGGATGCCGGCTGCGGGCTGCCTGTCGATGACGAGGTGCGCGATGCCGTTATATCAGCCGCCAGACGCTTCGAGGAAGCCGGTGCCATCATCATCGACGTTGCGCCGGTGCTGACACGGCAGATGCTGGATGGGCTCGACGTCTTCTGGCGGGCGCGCTTCTGGGGCGACATCATGGGTCTCAGCGAGGAACGCCGCAACATGATCCTGCCCTATATCCATATATGGGCCAAGGGCGGCGCCGATGTCAGCGGCGTCGAGGCAGTGCGCGGCTTCAACCAGACGATCGAGATGCGCAAGAGCTGCGGCAAGCTTTTCACCGAGGTAGACGCCGTGCTTTCGCCGACCAATCCGATCGTTTCCTATCCGGCGGAATGGGCCTCGCCGACCAACGACCCGGCCCTGCCGTTCGAGCATATCGCCTTCACCGTTCCCTGGAACATGTCGGAGCAGCCGGCCTCCTCGATCAATTGCGGCTTCTCCCGCTCCGGCATGCCGATCGGCCTGCAGATCGTTGGCCCGCGCTTCGACGACATGCTGGTCCTGCGGCTCTCCAAGGCTTTCGAGGACTGGACCGGCGGTGTTACCAACTGGCCGAAGCGGCCGGGATGAGCCGCCGGCTAGAGCGGTTACGCGTTTCACGGAATCGCCTGACCGCTCTATGCTATTGTTTTTACGCAATTCCGGACGGAAAACCGCTACGCACTTTTCCTGGAATTGCTCTAGTCTCGTGCCAAGGGTAGCGAAAGACCGATCTTCACCCGGTCCATGGTGACGAGCGATTTGAACTTCGTCACATTCGGATTGTCGTAGAAAAGGCGGCGCGTCAGGACTTCATAGTCGGACATGCTGGCCACGACGACGACGAGAACGAAATCGGCCTCGCCGGTGACCTGGTAACATTGTTGAACTTCGGGTGCGTCAAGGAAGCTGCGCTTGATCGCATTGATAAGATCGTAGCGTTCGTTGGCGATCTGGACTTCGACGATGATGGTGATCGGCAATGCCACTGCCGCCGGATCGACGACCGCGATATTCGCCTGTATGACGCCGCTCGCCTGCATGCGCTTGATGCGCCGCTGCACCGCGGGCGCCGACAGGTGGACGTGCTCGCCGATCGATCGCTGCGGGACGGTGTTGTCCTTCTGAAGAATATCGAGGATCTCCAGATCGAAACCGTCGAGATCGGCAGGGTTGGGCATTTCAAAACATCCCGTCATCAAAAATGAAACAAAATTGCACGAAGGCTGCCTAAATGGAGCCAAATCCTCGCTTCTTATGCAATAGATTTGCGCCACAAACCATCTGACTCCAAAAAGGTACAGGAATGTCCGCGCCCGAATACGATATTCGATCCCCAGCCCTTGGCGAAATCATGGCGGCGAAAGACGTTGCCGCCATCGGCGCAACCTCCGCATCCGATGGTTCGAAAGGTCTGGTTGTCGGTCTGGTGGCGATGGTTCTCGCGGCGCTGGCGATGAGCATCTCCCCCAGCCTCGTGCGCCTGGCCGATGTCGGCCCCTTCGCCAGCGCATTCTGGCGTGTCTTTCTCGCCCTGCCTATCCTTTGGGTATGGATGCGATATGCCGAGGCGGCAGAGGCCGACGCGCCCCGCGCGAGCTTCACGCTGGCGACCATCCTTGCCGGTCTCGCCTTTACGGGAGACCTGTTCTTCTGGCATCTCGCCATCTTGCGGACCACCATCGCCAACGCGACCTTCTTTGCGACGATGGCGCCGCTATGGGTCGTTATCTTCGGCTGGCTGCTGCTGCGGCAAAGGGTCAACCGCGCCACGCTTGTCGGGCTCCTCGTATGCCTTTCGGGCGGCACGGCGCTGGTGGTGCAGAGCCTTGCATTCAATCCAAGCCGCGCCGTCGGCGACACGCTGGGAATCATCACCGGTGCCTTCTTCGGCCTCTATTTTCTGGCGGTCGGCGCGGCGCGCGGCAGGACGAACGCCGCACGCGCGACCTTCGAATTGAGCGTCGTCACATCGGCAATCCTCTTTGTCGTTGCCTTCTTCTTCGAGCCGAGGATGCTGCCGCAATCGGTTTCGGGATGGGGCGTTCTCCTTGCACTCGGCCTTGTCAGCCATGCCGGCGGGCAGGGGCTGGTCTCGGTGGCGCTCGGACGCCTGCCAACCGTTTTCTCGTCGCTCGTCATTTTCCTCGAGACGATCGCCGCCGCGCTTTTCGCCTGGATCCTATTCGGTGAAAATGTCACGCTGATACAGGCCCTGGGCGGGATCATCATCGTCGCAGGCATCTGGATTTCCCGGCCGCGCACGCCGTAGAGGCTGTCTCTCGAAAGAAGCACGGGGCGCCAACCGCATCACAGCGTGGCGGCGCCCTTTTGCTCGATGTCGGCATCGAGATCGTGCAATGCCTTTTCGATGACGCGCAGATCGTCCTGAAGACCGTCGTCCGCGCTCATCGAGCTTTCGCTGCCGGCGCGCTGGATGCCGCGCGCTTCACTTTGCAATTCGCGCAGCCTGTCGATCTTGCCGCTCTTGCGGATATGGCTGTCGCACAGAATATCCCTGACTGTCTTTTCCATCGCCGTAATGGGCATGTTTCTTCTCCTCTCGATAGGATATCGCGATCAGAAGAATAACGGACGAGCGGAGAGACTGTTCCGAGGCAGGTCAACCGACGAAGCGGCGGTATCCGGTCGGCTGTTGGTAGAGCCAGCCGATACGCTCGACGGCGGCGGCGAAATTCTCGCGCGCGACGGTCATGGTATGGCCATTGGCATGGACGATGGTCTCTGGGTCCTCCATGATCGCAACATGGCCTTTCCAGAAGACGAAATCGCCACGACGCAGCTCCTCGCGGGCGATCGGCTCGCCGAGACCCGCTGCCTGCATATCGGTGTCGCGCGGTGCTGCACGCCCTGTCATAGAGAGCGCCAGTTGCACCAGCCCGGAGCAATCGATGCCCAGGCCGGAGCGGCCACCCCAGAGATAGGGTGTCTCCAGAAAGCGCAAGGCGACGTCGACGTAATCGCCGCCGTCATTGTGACCGATCGACTCCACATGCCTGGCAAAAATGGCAGTGCCGTCTTCCAGAACGACGTAATGATTGCCGCGCGCTTCGGCGGTGCCGCTGACGCGCACGCGGCTGCCCATCGAAAGCACTGCAACATGCGGCTTGCGCAGCTCCGGTTCGGGATAAAGGAAGGTACGCTGCGGGATAACGATGTGCGTCGCTGCCGCCGTCCCTTGCTTGATCGCGCCTTCGGGGAGATAGCCGACATAGCCATCCGACAGGGACTTTACCCAGCACCAGCCACTGCTGCGCTCGAAAACCGTCACCTCCTCACCCATCAGCAACTCTGTATCGATGCCGGAGGCAAGATCCGGCTCTGGGCGAACTGCTACAACAGGAGTGACGATCTGTGCTTTGCTGCCTTCGACGAAGCGTTCGGCCTCGACTTTGCCTCGCAGCGAGGCTTCGGCGAGGTCAGGTCTGAAGGCGTTGAGACGGCGGTCGAGCGTCATGAAAAAAATCCCGAACTCATAGTTTGCGGCCCTGCTCGATAACGAGATCGCCGAGTTTTTCCAGATAGAGCGCGCCGGTAACCGTGCGCTTGATAATGACATTGCGACGATCGCGATCGTCGCGCACGCGGTCGACCAGCCCCATCTCGCCCATCGTGTCAAGCGCCCGAGTGATGACCGGCTTGGTGACGCCGAGCGTCGCAGCAAGCCCGCGCACCGTATGCGGCGGCGGCACGAGATAGATCTGCAGCAGGATCGCGGTCTGCCGCAGCGTCAAATCATGAT
Organism: Rhizobium sp. 11_C7_N12_5; assembly: GCF_051811145.1. NCBI lineage: Bacteria > Pseudomonadati > Pseudomonadota > Alphaproteobacteria > Hyphomicrobiales > Rhizobiaceae > Rhizobium > Rhizobium sp. 11_C7_N12_5. The sequence continues at coordinate 3,752,631 of NZ_JBPWPY010000001.1, read as the reverse complement.
CCTCGCGGCGCACCTGAGTGAGCGTCACGCCGTGCCAGAGGCCAAGGGCCTGCGAGGCGGAGAGATCAAGCGGCAAGGGCAACCCCGAAAATCGTTACGCTACCGTTCCATTTTCGGCCAAGATCGTGGCGGATTCAAGGGGAATTCATCAACCCTTTCTCCCCGCGATGCGGGGAGAAAGTGGGACCGGGACATTGAGCTTAAGTGAAATGTCGAGGGCTCGGGATGGGGCTTTCTCTGCAGCAGCCTCAAGACGAGAGTTACCGTCCTTTCGGATCCGTTATTGGTGATGGTAAGGCCAGTCCGGCGTGACCGCGCCGACGTGCGTGGCCCCTCACCCTACCCCTCTCCCCGCAACGCGGGGAGAGGGAACTATAGTGCCCTAACGCACACTCTGCCGGATATGGTGATACAAAGCCCGGATCGCCTGCGCCTCGCCACCGCCCGGAGAGTGCGGTCGTTCACTCTGAGCCCAGCCGAAGATGTCGAAATGCACCCAGCTCGGCGTTTTCGTGACGAAACGCTTGAGGAACAGGGCGGCGGTGATGGAGCCGGCCATGCCGCCGGCGGGCGCATTGGTGATATCGGCGAATTTCGTGCGGATATCCTTGTCGTAGCCCATGTAGAGCGGCATGCGCCACAGCGGGTCGTCCGTCTCCAGGCTCGCCTCGGTCAGATCGCGGGCAAGATCGTTGTCGTCGGTGAAGAAGGGCGGCAGGTCCGGGCCGAGCGCGACGCGGGCAGCGCCGGTCAGCGTTGCCATGTCGATCATCAGGTCGGGCGCATCCTCGTCGGCATAGGCAAGCGCGTCGGCGAGGATCAGGCGTCCCTCGGCGTCCGTATTGTCGATCTGCACCGTCAGGCCCTTGCGGCTCTTGTAGATGTCACCGGGGCGGAATGCATTGGCCGAAATCGAGTTCTCGACGACCGGAACGATGACGCGCAGGTCGACCTTGAGCTTGGCGTCCATGATCATCAGCGCCAGGCCCATGACATTGGCGGCACCGCCCATGTCCTTCTTCATCAGGAGCATCGAGGATGCCGGCTTGATGTCGAGGCCGCCGGTATCGAAGCACACACCCTTGCCGACCAACGTGATGCGGCGATGGCCCTTCTTGCCCCAGCGCAGCTCCAAGAGGCGCGGGGCATCGGCGCTGGCGCGTCCCACAGTGTGCACCAGCGGGAAATTCTCCTTCAGCAGATCATCGCCGATGATGACGGACATGTCGGCCTTGTAGTGCTGGGCAAGCGCCCGGAAGGCGGCTTCGAGCTGTTCCGGCCCCATGTCGTTGGTCGGCGTGTTGATGAGATCGCGGGCAAGAAAGACGCCGGCAAGCTGACGCTTGATGTCGGTGGCATCGGTATCGCGCGGGATCATCAGCGTCGGCGCCGTTACCTTCTCGGACTTGTAGCGCTCGAAACGATAGCTGCCGAGACCGAAGCCAAGCGAAAGCCGGTTCGCGGTCAAAGGCGCCGTTTCGATATGCCAGTCGCCCGCCGGCAGGCTGCGCGCCAGCCTGCCGGTCAGGAATGGCTGCTCGGACGGATTGGAGCCAAGGCCGAACAATGCACCGCCCAGATGTCCATCTGCCGTCGGGATCAGGAGCAAGGAGCCGCTGTCGGCCTTGTAGCCGGCCTTACGCGCCCAATCGAGCGCGATGGGATCGATGGTGCCGGTTTCTATATGCGCCGGCGTGACGGCAAAGATCGGCAGCGTCGCCCCACCCTTCGAATTGAAGGGCGTCGCGCGCTCGATGAATTGATAAGGGGCCATGACTTTCCTTTGACGATGACTTCAGGGAATCGAGAGTTAACCGTCTGTTAGGGTTAACAGATTATTGCTGGAGCGAACATTGCGTCGAACCTTTCCCTGTTCCGATTCTAGGCCGGGCGCAAGACTTAAGGATTCAGGGAAAAGCGTCATGTCCGCCGGTTCAATCGCGTCTTCGTTCAGAACCTTTCTTTTCCAGGGCACCTCGGCCGCGCTTCTGGCGCTCGCACTCGCAAGCTGCTCGACAACGGGCAAAGACAAGATGACGACCGGCTCGATCCCGACGGCGTCGAAGTCCCTCGATACGATGAACGGCAGCGACCTGGCGCAGGCGACCCTTACCTTCGGCAAGGCCTATGACGCCAATCCCAAGGATCGCGACGCCGGCGTCAACTATGCCAATGCCCTGCGCATGAGCGGCCGCAACGATCAGGCGCTTGCTGTCATGCAACAGGTTGCGATCAACAATCCGAGCGATCGCGGCGTGCTGGCGGCCTATGGCAAGGCACAGGCGGCGGCAGGCCAATTGGACGAGGCGCTGGCGACCATCGATCGCGCCCAGACCCCCGACCGACCCGATTGGCGCCTGGTGTCCGCACAAGGTGCGATCCTCGACCAGCTCGGGCGTTCCACCGATGCCCGCGGCAAATATCGCGACGCGCTGGTGCTGGCTCCCAACGAGCCGACGATCCTTTCCAACCTCGGCATGTCCTACGTGCTGACCGGCGATCTCAAGAATGCCGAAACCTATCTTCGCTCCGCCGTCGGCCAGCCGGGCGCCGACAGCCGCGTGCGGCAGAACCTGGCGCTGGTCGTCGGCCTGCAGGGTCGCTTCGCAGAAGCCGAGCAGATCGCCCGGCAGGAGCTGACACCACAACAGGCGAACGCCAACGTCGCCTATCTGCGCTCTATGCTGGCGCAACAAAACTCATGGCAGAAGCTCGCCGCCAGTGGCGATGCGAAGAAAACGGTCCAATAAAATAATTCCAGTAAAATGAGCGGCGCTTGCCTCTGGAATTGCCCGTTCGCCAGTTGATCAACGCCAGATATGCCGTGGCAGGCCGTCGATCACCAACCGCGCTCCGAGCGCTCCGATGATGGCACCGGCAACCCTGTCGATCCACAATTTCGATCCGATGTAGAGCGCACGCGGGCGATTGGACGAAAAAGCCATCGTCACCACCATGTACCAGCCCGTCTCGACCACGAAAACTGCCGGCGGCACGGTGAGCAGCAACCGGGGAGCGGGAGACGCCGGAAGAAGTGCTGCAAAAATACTGCCGTAGAAGATGGCCGTCTTCGGATTGCTGAGCTGGGTTCCAAGCGCAAACAGGAAATTGCGCACGATACCGCCCGCCGCCGGCGTGGCCGGTGCGTCGATCGGGAGATCATGCGCCGCGCTGCGCCAGATGCGGATGCCGACATAGATCAGATAGAGGCCGCCCGCGACCTTCAGCGCGAGGTACAACCATTCGACCTTCATCAAAAGTGCGCTCAGGCCGAACAGAGCCAGCGTCGCGAAGATGACGCTTCCGGTTCCCATGCCGAAGGCGGCGGCGAGACCGGCCTTGCGCGAGCGGGAAACGGCAATGCGGGACACGAGCACAAAGCTCGGCCCGGGGCTGACGGCCCCTATAAAAACCGCGGCGATAACGCTGAAAAATATGGCTATGGATGACATGCGACACCTCCCAACATGCCTGGAAATCCGCTTAGCAACTGATGCGAACCTCCGCGCATCGGGGAGGCCATCCGCTGATGCTGTCAGCGACTTCAAATTGGAGATTAACCACGCTTCCGCGCTGGCGGCAAGCTTGCCGGTCAGAACTTGTCCATGGCCTGGATGATCGCCGGACCGAGAATGACCGCCATCAGAACGGGCAGGAAAAAGACGATCATCGGCACTGTCAGCTTCGGCGGCAAGGCGGCCGCCTTCTTCTCCGCCTCGTTCATGCGCTCGTCGCGGCCTTCCTGTGCCATGACGCGCAAGGCCTGCGATAGCGGCGTACCGTAGCGCTCGGCCTGGATAAGAGCCTGGGTTACGGACTTTACAAGTTCGATCTGGGTGCGGGCGGCAAGATTGTCGAAAGCGGTGCGCCGATCCTGCAGGAATGAAAGCTCCGCCGTGGTCAGCACCATTTCCTCGGCAAGCGGCGGGGATTGCTCGGCCATTTCCTCGGCCACACGGCGCATGCCGGCTTCGATTGATATGCCCGACTCCACGCAGATCAGCATCAGGTCGAGGGCATCGGGCCAGGCGCGCTTGATCGACTTCTGGCGCTTGGTCACCAAATTCGAAATATAGATGTTCGGCGCATAAAAGCCGAGATAGGCCGTGCCGATGACGCCGAGAAGGCGGATCGGAAGAGGCTTGGCGGCGAAATATCCGAGAACGAAGACCAGAACGATGGCAACGGCCAGGAACAGGAACGGCAACAGAAACCGCGCCACCAGAAACATGTTCAGCGCGTTTTCCGAACGCAGGCCGGCGGCACGCAGACGGTTGACCGTATTTGCGTCCACCAGCGCGTTGCGCAGATTGAAACGCTCGACGATCTGCCTGACGTTACGATTGTTCTGGTTGCGCAGCGTTGCCTTGCCGCCTTCGGCGCTCAGCCGCGCCCGCTCGCGCGCCCGGATCTGCTCGCGCTCCGTCGACACGGCCTTCATGCGCTTATTGAGATCGCCGCGCTCGAGCATGGGCATGGCGATCGTATAGAAGGTAGCAAAGACGGCGATCGCGACGACGACGGCGAGAATGGTGCCGGGATCGGTCAGTTGAGAGGCCAGATCGGACATGGGCTATGCGGCTCCTTCCGCTCAGATCTCGAAATTGACCATGTTGCGCATGATGTAAATGCCGATCGACATCCAGATGCCAGCGCCCATCAGGATCAGGTGACCGCGCGGATCGCTGAACAGGACCATCATGTATTGCGGCGACGTCAGGTAGACGAGCAGCATGACGATGAAGGGCAGCGCGCCGATGATGGCGGCGGACGCCTTTGCTTCCATCGACACCGCCTGGACCTTCGCCTTCATTTTCTTGCGTTCACGCAGCACCCGCGACAGGTTGCCCAACGCTTCCGACAGGTTGCCGCCAGCCTGAGCCTGGATGGTGATGACGATTGCAAAGAAACTCACCTCCTGCAGTGGCATGTGGTTGTTCATGCGCCCACAGGCATCCGACATGCTGAGGCCGACCTGCTGTGCCTCGACCACCCGCCGGAACTCGGTCTTGACCGGCTCGCGCGCCTCGCCCGCCACCAGCCGTATGGCATCGTGGAGTGGCAGACCAGCGCGAAGCGAGCGCGTGATAAGATCCAGCGCGTTCGGAAATTCATCGAGGAATTTGTTCTGCCGGCGCTTGATGAGGAACCCGATGAGCCAGCGCGGCAGACCGAAGGCGGCAGCGAAGGGCAAACCCAGGATGACGAGGAACGGTGCACGGCCGATGAAAAGGATCAACATGACAAACAGGCCGAACAGCACGCTGAAGACGTAGAAACGCGAGGGCGTCAGCGACAGGCCAGCCTGTCCCAGGCGCGCTTTCAGCGACTGCTTCTTCTTGATGTTTTCGGTCTGGCGCTTTTCCAGATCCTTCAGCGAATCCTGCACCGACTTGCGCCGCTTCGACAGTTCCTGAACACGATCACGCGTAGCCTTGACCTTCAGCCGGTCGGTCTCGGCTTGGCTGACCCGGTTGACGCGGCTGTCGGCCTTCTTCTGCGACTCGATCCGCGAATAAAGAATGCCATAGCAGATCGCAGCCGCGGAGACGGCCGTGAGCAAGACAATCAGTAGCACCGTTGGATCGACACCGAACATGGGGAGTCCTATTGCGACTTTTGTTCCATCTCATCGAGGGCGGCGGCCAGGCGCTTTTCCTCGTTATAATAGCGTGCACGATCCCAGAAATGCGGCTTGCCAATACCGGTGGAGACGTGCCGGCCGATGATGCGGCCATTGGCGTCCTCGCCGTCCATCTCATAGCGCATCAGGTCCTGCGTAATGATCACATCGCCCTCCATGCCGATCACCTCGGTAATCTGGGTGATCCGTCGCGAACCGTCGCGCAGGCGCGCGGCCTGGATGATCACGTCGACGGAGCTGGAAACGATTTCGCGCACGGTCTTGGCCGGCAGGCTGAAGCCGCCCATCGCGATCATCGATTCGATACGGCTCAGGCATTCGCGCGGCGTGTTGGCGTGGATGGTGCCCATGGAGCCATCGTGACCGGTATTCATTGCCTGCAGCAGATCGAAGACCTCGGGGCCGCGCACTTCGCCGACGATGATGCGTTCGGGGCGCATACGCAGGCAGTTCTTGACGAGGTCGCGCATGGTGATCTCGCCCTCCCCCTCGATATTCGGCGGGCGGGTTTCGAGACGCACGACATGCGGCTGCTGCAACTGCAACTCTGCGGTGTCTTCGCAGGTGATGACGCGTTCGTGACGGTCGATGTAATTGGTCAGGCAGTTCAGAAGCGTCGTCTTGCCCGAGCCGGTGCCGCCGGAAATAACGACGTTGCAGCGTACGCGGCCGATGATCTGCAGCAGTGTCGCACCCTCCGGCGTGATGGCGCCGAAGCGGACGAGCTGGTCGAGCGTCAGCTTATCCTTCTTGAATTTGCGAATGGTAAGCGCCGGGCCGTCGATCGACAGTGGCGGCGCTATGACGTTGACGCGCGAGCCGTCGGGCAGGCGAGCGTCGCAGATCGGGCTCGATTCATCGACGCGGCGGCCGACCTGGCTCACGATGCGCTGGCAGATGGAAAGAAGCTGGGCATTATCGCGGAAACGGATTTCGGATTCGACGGTCTTGCCGCCCACTTCGATGAAAGTCTGGCCTGCGCCATTGACCATGATATCGGCGATATCATCGCGTGCCAGCAGCGGCTCCAGCGGGCCATAGCCAAGCACGTCGTTGCAAATATCCTCGAGCAGTTCCTCCTGCTCGGAAATGGACATCGCAAAATTCTTGATGGTAATGATGTCGTTGACGATATCGCGGATTTCTTCGCGCGCGGCTTCATTGTCGAGCTTGGAAAGCTGTGACAGGTCGATCGTATCGATCAGCGCGGAAAAGACCTGCGCCTTGGTGTCATAATATTCCTCGGTGCGCGCGGGTCGGCGCCGGGCGGGCGTCTGCATCGAAGGCGGTGCCACCTGTTGACGCGGCTGCGCGGCGTCGCGCGACGGCTCGACCAGCACTGCCGGACCCGCGAGTGCGCCCGTCGTGGCAGGCGCGCGCGCCGGCGCCGGCGGAAGTGCGCCGCCACCGCTCTTTGCAGAACCTTCATTTCCGCGCTTGCCAAACATGGTCTCGATCCAACTCCATTACTGCAGCATGATTTTCACCGAGGGAAATCGACCCTTCGAAACTCATGCGAAATCAAACAACTACTTCCGCTTCAGGCGACCAAGAAGGCCGCCCCTTTTTGCCTTCTTCACAGCGATGCGCCCGGTGACGATGTGCGATATCTGCGCGAAGGTCTCGGCGACTGGCGACTTCGGATCCGTCTCCGAGATCATGCGACCACTATTGGCGGCATTGCCGAACAGATTGATGTCGAACGGAATGATGGCGATCGGATCCGTCTCCAATGGCGCGCAGAATTCCACCGGGTTGATCTCGGGGCGCTTCGGCATGCCGACTTGATTGAGAATGAGATGCGGCGCCTTGTCGTTGGGACGCAATTTGCGCAACGCGTCAATCAGGTTCTTGGTGTTGCGCAGGTTGGCAAGATCGGGTGCGGCGCAAATGACGACTTCATCGACAGCCGCAAGCACCGAGCGTGTCCATTCCGTCCACTGATGGGGTACGTCGAGGACGGCGACCGGCGCGCTGCGCTGAAGAACATCCAGGACGGGCAGGAATGCCTGACCGTCGAAATCATAGGCACGATCCAGCATGGAGGGCGCAGCCAGCAACGACAGATGCTGCGAGCATTTGGTCAGCAGGCGATCGAGGAAGACCTCGTCCAGACGCTCCGGCGCATAGACTGCCTCGGCAATACCCTGAGCGGGGTCCTGGTCGAAATCGATGTTGGCCGTGCCATACGGCAGATCAAGATCGGCAAGAATGGTTTCGGTCGAGAACAGGGTCGAGATTCCGAAGGCACAATTATGCGCGATCGTGGATGCGCCTACCCCACCCTTCGCGCCGACGAAGGCAATGCTGCGGCCGAGCGGCTCCGCGTCGGGGTCGATGAAAATCCCCGCCATCGCCGTCATGATATCGTTCATATCAACGGGCTGGACGATATATTCGGAAATGCCGTTGCGTATCAGTTCGCGGTAAAGGGCGATATCATTGTGGTAACCGACAATGATCACCTTGGTGCTCGGATCGCAGACGGCCGCGAGCGGCGCCAGTTCGGCCAGCAGATTGCGCGAATTTGCGCGCGTCTCGAGGACAATCAGATTGGGTGTCGGCGTCGAAGCAAACATGTTCGCAGCAGCGGCCGTGCCGCCGCTGGTGATCCGGAGGTTGACCTTGGACATGCGGCGATCGTTGGCGCATCGGTCCATAACCTGCTGCAACTGCTCGCTTTCGCAGAAGACATGCACGGAAATGCGTGGCAGCGGCCGCAAGTTGTCGAGGTTGCCAGAGCGCGGGGCTTCCTCGGCCTCCGCGGCAGTCGATCCAATGTCGTAATCGATGGCGCTCATCACTTTATCCTGTTCTGCCGACCGCTTGCTCTCAATTTCCAGAACTGAACCCGCCGAGGGTGGCCGTGCTGGTCGCGACCGAGCCGCTGCGATAATTGTCGATTATCTTGCCGCGCTGATCGGTATCGATCGGCGTCGTGGCGCGCGGTGAGATAAGATCCGTCGGGTTGGCGACCTGCGCCGCCAGGTTCTGCTGGGTCGCGCAGCCGAAATTGTAATAGTTCTGGTTGTCGAAGGCGTTGTCTGAGAGATCGTCGGGCCATTGGCCGCAAGCATTGGTGGCCGCCGTCGTCGCGGCGAAGCGCAGACGGATCGGAGCAGCGTCATCAGGACCACCGGCTGGATAATAGGTATCGACGATACGCCCCGACGGTATGCCATTTGCCACCATTTCCCGGCGAATCTGCCGGCGCAGCGCCGATGCGGCCAAAGTGTTTACCGACTGCCTTGGCGACAGTATTTCGACCGTGCCGGTCGCGTGCGCCCTATAGTCCTGAACGAAGCCGCGGACGGTGTCGCGCATGCCCGTGGTCAGGTGGCGGTCGCTGGCGGCCACCGGTATGTCGATATTATGTTCCTTCTCCGTCAAGACGATCGGGTGGCGCTGACGATAATCGTCATTGATGGCGCTGGTCGTCATGCGATCCCTTGAATCGGCACAGCCGCTGACGGCGACGGCCGTCAAGATCAAGACCGGGGCAATCAAGGCCAGCGTGGAGAAACGGGGCCGGCCGGTGCGGGGCGCGTTGCGGTCGAGACTGGCCATCTTCTGATCTCTCGTTGATCCGGTTGAAAAGGTGCGCGTCATGCTCCGTGTCCCCTCATTTGTAGATGAAGCCAACGGTGCCGTGAAAATCGGCGTCGGCGACCGGCGGCGCATCCTTGCGGCCGTAAATCTTGTTGACACGGTTCATGAAGAAGCCGCTGACATCGTTGCTCGGCGAGAAATTGTCGTCGGGACGCGCCAGCTGACTGCGGGCCACCGGGCGGACCAGATAGGGCGTCGCAATAATGACCAGCTCGCTTTCGTCGCGCTGGAAGCTCTTCTGTCGGAACAGCGCACCGAGGATCGGGATTTTCGAGGCGCCGGGCGTACCGTTGGTGGTCTGTTGGATGGTATCATTCAAAAGGCCGGCAAGGGCGATCGAGCCGCCGGACGGCAATTCAACCGAGGTATCGGCGGCGCGCTGATTGTACGTTGCCGTGTTTGCCGTGCCGATAGGGTTCGACACCTGCGTCTGTATGTGCAGGCTGATGCGTCCGGCAGACAATACGACCGGCGTGAAGGCCAGGCTGATACCATAGTTGAAGGGCGTGATTGTAACACTCCCATCCTTGTTCGACGTGGAATAGAGTGTCTGACCGCCCGAAGTGAAGGTCGCTGCCTGACCGGAGATCGCCGTCAACGTCGGCTCCGCCAATGTACGAACGGCGCCCGCCTGTTCCATTGCGTTGAGATAGGTGCCGATACTGTACTTGCCGACGGCAGTTTTGAAGAGGCTGGCAAGACCACCGCCGGCAGCCGCCGCGCTCGCGTCGTTCTGAATATTGCCGAGCTGCGCCACCGTCAGACCCGAAGAGTTGCTGACAAGATTGTCGAAGCCGATCTGCTTCAGCACGCTGCGCTTGATCTCGGCGACGGTCACCTTGAGCGTGACCTGATCCTCGCCCTCGATTTGCAACATGTTGACGATCTGCGAGGTCTGCCGCCCTTCAGCGAAGAGAGCGACAGAGCTGTTGTCGCCGCTGCCTGTCGCCGTCGCGAAGCGAGTGGTTGCTTCACCGCCCTTCAGGAAGGCCTGGGCAAGCTGCACAGCCCGTGACGCATCCTGCGGCGTGCGTACGGTGCCTGTCAGGACGATATTGTCGGAAACAATTTCGACACTGATATCGGAGTCCGGGATGAAACGCTTGATATTGTCCTGCAGGCCGGCAATGTCGCGCTCGATCTGCAGGTCGAGGCTGACGATTTCCTTGCCGTCCGCACCGAAGACGAAGATATTGGTCTGGCCGACCGTCTTGCCGAAAAGATAGATGCGACGCGATGTGCGTGTCACAGCATCCGCCATTTTCGGATCGGAAACGAGAATATCATGTGCGTCGGCCGGCAGATCGACGACCAGCGCCTTGTTGAGACCAAGCTTCAAAGTGCGCTTCGTGCCGAGGCCGGCAATCGTAACGATGCTGTCGGAACCGCCTGCGCGTGCGGCGGACATACGCAGAAAAGCCGGGATGTCCGCCAAGGGCAATCCCGCGAAAGCCACGGAAAACGAGAGAATTGCTGCAAGGGGAGAGCTGGCTTTCTTGTTGGTCTTGAACATGATCCCGCCCCTTCTCATTGTGGTTTCATTCCGGTTGGGCCATCGGTCACGATCGCTCCCGACTTGATGACTTGCACAAGGCCGCTGCCGCTGTCGCCGGCCAGCAGATAGTCGGCGGCGGTCGTATCCGGTTGCTGTGCGTCGGCGACGGAGCGCAATGCCAGCGTCAGCCGGTCGGCCATCTGGTGCGCGACGACCAGAACCTTCGTCTGATCCGGCGTCAGTTCCAGCGTCGCGGTCACCCCAACCGCAGCCTTGCTGCCGTCCTGCTTCTCCTCGATCTGCTGGTCGACGGCCAAGACACGCACGTTGCTGAGCACCGTCTCGGTTATGAGCTGCTGCTGCGCACCCTTGCGGACCATGATCACGTCGACGCGGTCATTCGGAAGAATGAAGCCGCCGGCGCCGGTTGCGACGGAAATCTCGGTGGCGACGGCCCGTTTGCCGGAAGGCAGCAACGAGGAAAGGATGCGGCTGTTGGAATCGGCGACCTTTTCTTCCCGGATCGGCTCGCCCTCGAAAATCGGCAGGCGGACCACCGCGCCGTTCAGGTCTTTCAGCGCGTCGGGCCGCTCGCTCTCGGTGATAAGGCCCTTGACGATGCCGCTTTCCGGCCAGCCCATCCAGTGGACCGAGCTCTCATTCAGGCGCGAGCCGACGGGCAGGTTGGCACTCGCAACGAGCACATTGATCGTTGCTTCCTTTTCCACCACCGCCGCAACCTGGGGCACGATATTGTGCGAACCGGCCAGACGCATCGCGAGCAGGCCGGCCATCCCTGCCGCGACAGCTGCCACTGCGAGTATCATTATGCGAGCGGGTTTCATGGTCATTCCTTGGGGAACAGGATTCTTCGCCCCGCAGAATGCTCAGCAATTGGTATAATTATAGTTAATGGTGTATTACATTTATAATTACTTAACCATAATTACTTGATGTAAATTAGAGAATATTTATATAGTGATTTAATTTATACTCGCCGATTTCCGGCTTAGAGCGCCCCTTGGGTCGCTGCAATCAAAAGCGGCGAGGAGGGAAAGGCAAGGATGCCGCCGATGGCAATCGCAATGCCGTAGGGGATTTTTTTGGCGACCATCAATGAATTCGGCACGGGCAGACCAATGGCCATGATGATGCTGGATTGCGACCGAAGCAAAACGATCAGAACCGTCACCACCCCGCCGATAAACGCGACATAGACGAGAAATTCCATCAGCGAAGAATCGAAACCGAACCAGAGTGCTGCAGCAGCCAAGAGCTTCGCATCGCCGCCGCCCATGACATTCAGCGCGAACAGCGCGAAGCAGGCAAAAAAGACAATGCCGGCGCCGGCGAAGTGCATACCGATTTCCGCAAATGAAAATCCGAAAACGGGCGCCAATACCAAGAATGAGACTGCGAGCGCCAGAGACACACGATTTGGGATCGTCATGGTCAGCAGATCGGAGATCGCCGCTATCGACATGCAAAGCGGAAAGATGAGTAATACTGCAGCTTCAAGCAATGCCAACTCCTCCGATCCTGTGTACTAAAAAAGAAACCGCCCACATTATTGGGCGGCTCCCATACCAAATTACTATTATGGCGCCGCGACAGATTAATGTGCGGCCGAAGCGTTATTCATCTTCGTCGAGATGTTGTTGAAGGTCGTGCTGAGCGTATTGCCCAGGGTGGTTGCGCCGGCAATGATGGCGACCGAGATCAGAGCAGCGATCAGGCCGTATTCGATTGCGGTCGCACCGGATTCATCCTTCAGGAAGCGCGAAAAAAGCTTGGACATTGATTTACTCCACTCACTTTGTTGACAGCACGTCCGCCAACTGTTTGCCGTTGATCGGATGCGTTGAACCCTAGTCGCGCGCCGTTTCCATCGCTTTAAGGAAGTGGGTTAACGCAGTGTAAATTCCAAAGCGAAAATAGAATAGTTAACTCCAATTCATGTCTTTCCAAGCATTTTTAAAGAAAACTTTTAGCTTAAAAGAAATTATTAGGTACAGGTATATTAGAATAATATGCGACTTGCCTCGTAATGACACGTATTTGTCGTGAAAAACGAAGAACGGAAGTCAGATGAGGGACACCAGCGTCATAATCACGCTATCGAGCGACGCCTTAATCGTTCATTCACCATTCTTTCTCATTCTGTGCGGTAAACATTTTCGACATCAACTCCAAGAGGCAAAGCCATGCCAATCGGCGGCAAAACCGCATTCCTTGCCGGCGTAGTCGCCCTGGCCAGCATGACACCACAGCTTTCCCAGGCTGCGGGAGAAAGCATGCTGCGCGTCTACATGGATCACGCGCGCGTATTGAAGCTTGACCGTCCCGTCGCGAAAGTCATCGTCGGAAATTCCCAGGTCGCCGATGCGACTGTCGCGGATCCGAAGACCATCGTGCTGACCGGCCGCAATTTTGGCACCACGAATATCATCCTGCTCGATGCTGACGACAATGCGATCGTGGACGAACAGATCCTGGTCTCGATCGATGAAGGCAATACAGTGCGCGTCTTTCGCCAGACGGATCGCGCCGTACTGTCGTGCACACCCAATTGCGAACAGCACGCCCAGCAGAGCAATACCGCGACAGCCGCGCCAACTGGCCAGTAAGACGCTTTTGTTGATGCAAATATTCGAAAGAAATATTTAGGAATTACCCTCCAATCGATAATCCTGGTTTCCTTTAAATATGAAGAGAGAAGAGAAACGGATTATCAAGAAAGCATCTCTAGTTTCACCCGCAGGCAAATCGCCGCGGATACTCAACGATGCCAGACGATGATCTTCTCGGAAACAAGAGCCCAGCACAGCGGCGTGCCCGAGGTCGTTTGCGCGAATTCGTGCGCTCTCGCGACGGAACCGCGGCGATCGAATTCGCTTTGCTTGCCATTCCCTATTTCCTGATCGTCTTCGCGATCCTGGAGACCTTCGTCGCCTTCACCGCCGAGCAGGTCATTTCCAATGCCGTCGACACCCTGTCGCGCCAGATCAGAACCGGACAAATCACCGCAAGCAATACAACTCAGCAGCAATTCCGCCAGGCCTTCTGCAATGAGATCTCGGTGCTGATCACCTGCTCGTCATCGGAAGCGACGACGCCATCGAGCCTCTATCTCGATGTTGAAAACTACGCCAGCTTCGCAGCCATGCCGACGACAGTTCCGCGCCAATCGTCGACGGATCCCTATTCCGATCTCAAGACCACCGGCTTTGCATTCGCACCTGGCGGCGCCAAATCCATGAACATGGTGCGCGCCTATTATCGATGGCAGATCATGACGGACCTCATGCGGCCCTATCTCACCAACATACGGCCGTCCGACGGCTCGATGCCGACGACCTACCTCATCGTCGCTACCGCTGCTTTCCAGAATGAGAACTATCCTTGAGCGGGCAAGCGAACATAATAGAGAAGGAAGGCACGTCCTTCGGTCTCCTGCGGCGCTTTGCACGCGACCGGCGCGGCGTCGGCGCGATCGAATTCGCCATTCTCTTTCCCGTGCTGCTGATGCTCTACCTCGGCGCTTTCGAGCTTACCGTCGGCCTCAGCTTCTCGAAGCGCGCCAGCCGCTCGGCCGGCTCGATCGCGGATATCGTCTCGCAGCAGTCGAGCGTCACGAAGTCGGTGCTTGCCACCATGCCGTCCGTGGCCAGTGCTATTTTCGCGCCCTATGTCACGACCGGCCTGACATTGAAGATTACCGGCATTGCGATCGACGCTACAGGAAATGCGACGGTGGCCTGGTCTTGGGCACAGGACGGGACGCGGCCCTATTCGGCCGGCACCGCGGTCACGATCCCCAGCAGCCTGAACCAGGCGAGCACGTTCCTCGTCCGCAGCGAGCTTGCCATCCCTTACCAGCTCATCAGTTTCGGCGCCAACTTCCTGCCGAGCGGCACCAACCAGATCACCATAAGCCGGCAGTATTACTATCGCCAGCGCGTCGGCACGTCGATCAGCTGCAGCGACTGCTGAGCGCGATCATCAAGACCAAGCTCGGCATTCCCAACCGAAACGGAAAATTGCCAAGTCGATGGCTCCGTTATATGGGTGACGCCCAATGCACCCGGCGGAACCGCCGGGCGGCGATGATCTTTATCGGGTGATCCATGGCGCGCGCCTTTCTCTTCGTTCTGGACTCTTTTGGCGTCGGCGGCGGCCCGGATGCGGCAAGCTATGGCGACGAGGGCGCCGACACGCTCGGCCATATCGCCGAATTCTGTGCCGCCGGTGCCGCCGACCGCGAAGGCCTGCGCCAGGGACCATTGGTATTGCCGACCATGTCCGCCTTCGGGCTGCTGGAGATCGCCAAGGCGGCGACAGGCAGCTATCCCGCCGGAATGCCGCAGCCTGAGAAGCTTTATGGGGTCTACGGCTGCGCCAGCGAGGTTTCACGCGGCAAGGACACGCCATCAGGCCATTGGGAGATCGCCGGAACGCCTGTTATGTTCGATTGGGGTTACTTTCCGGCCGAGGGCGACGCCTTTCCGCCGGAGCTGGTGAAAGCCATCTGCGAGGCGGCCGATCTGCCCGGTATTCTCGGCAATTGCCATGCGTCCGGCACGGATATCATCGCCAGGCTCGGGGAAGAGCATATTCGCAGTGGCAAGCCGATCTGCTACACCTCGTCCGATTCCGTCTTCCAGATCGCCGCACATGAGCAGCATTTCGGGCTGGATCGGCTGATCGGCCTCTGCAAGATCGTGCGCACCCTGCTCGATCCCTATAATATCGGCCGCGTCATTGCCCGCCCCTTCGTCGGCGAGACGGCGGCAACATTCGAGCGGACCGGAAACCGCCGCGACTTCTCCGTGCTGCCGCCGGAACCGACCCTGCTCGACCGCCTCGTCAAGGCCGAACGCACCGTGCATGCGGTGGGCAAGATCGGCGATATCTTCGCCCATCAGGGCGTTTCCAAAGTCATCAAGGCCAATGGCAACATGGCTTTGATGGATGCCACGTTGAAGGCCATGGACGAAGCTGCCGACGGCGATCTGGTTTTCACCAATTTCGTCGATTTCGACATGGTCTACGGCCATCGCCGCGATGTGCCGGGCTATGCTGCGGCGCTCGAGGCCTTCGACGCGCGGCTGCCGGAAGTGCTTAAGAAAATGAAGGCAGGCGATCTCGTCATACTGACCGCCGATCACGGTTGCGACCCGACTTGGCGCGGCACGGATCACACGCGCGAGCGCGTACCGGTCATCGCCTATGGACCGGGCATCCGCTCGCGCTCCATCGGCATCCGCCAAACCTATGCCGACATCGGCGAGACGATCGCACAACATCTGGGCGTTGCGGCAGGACCGCATGGAAGGAGTTTCCTTTGACATCGCATTTGAAGAAGGTGGAGCTGCATTGCCATCTGGAAGGCGCGGCTCCGCCAGCGCTGACGCTCGCGCAGGCACGGAAATACGGCGTCGACACCAGCGCTTTCCTCAAGGATGGCATCTATCTCTGGAAGGATTTCGCCGAATTCCTCGTCTGCTACGACAAGGTTTCCGAGGTCTATCGCACGGAGGAAGATTATGCGCTGCTGACGGAAACCTATCTGGAAGAGCTTGCCGGCATCGGCACCATCTATAGCGAGCTCATCGTCTCGCCCGATCATGGGGACCGCATCGGCCTCGGCGCCGACGCCTATATGGCCGGGGTTTCTGCTGGTATTCGGGCCGCCAAGGCAAAGACCGGCATCGAGGCCCGGCTGATCGTGACAGGCGAACGCCACTTCGGCCCGGACCGGGTGGTGAAGGCGGCCGAATATGCGGCCAGGAGCGACAATCCGCTGATATCAGGTTTCAACATGGCGGGCGAAGAACGTATGGGCCGCGTCGCCGATTACGCCCGCGCCTTCGACATCGCCCGCGAGGCCGGTCTTGGCATCACCATCCATGCCGGCGAAGTCTGCGGCGCCTTCAGCGTTGCCGATGCCGTCGAGCTGGTCCGCCCCGATCGGATCGGCCATGGCGTGCGCGCCGTCGAGGATGCAGACCTCGTCAAGCGCCTCGCCGATCTCGGCACGGTGCTGGAGGTCTGCCCGGGCTCCAACGTCGCACTCAATGTCTTCCCGGATTTCCCATCGCATCCACTGCGCAAGCTGCGCGAGGCCGGCGTGCGGGTGACGATCAACTCCGACGATCCGCCCTTCTTCCATACGTCGCTCAAGCGTGAATATGAACTCGCTTCAACCGCTTTCGGCTTCAGCGACGACGAGATCGACGCCATGACACGCACGGCAATCGAAGCTGCCTTCGTGGACGAGGCGACCCGGGCGGCGTTGCTGGCGAGGCTGTAAAGGCTGGATTCCAGGCCGCAGACTGGGGATGAAATTTCCCAAAGCGGCCTATTTTCTTGCACCAGAGACGATTTCCGTGAAAGAAACATCTCATATCGCGGAATTACTGGAAGGCTGAAACCATGGACGGCGTCACTGTCATCGATCACCCGCTTGTGCAACACAAGCTCACAATCATGCGCAAGAAGGAGACGTCGACAGGGAGCTTCCGCCGACTGCTGCGCGAGATCTCGACGCTGCTTTGTTACGAAGTGACGCGCGACCTGGAATTGACCATCGAGACGATCGAAACGCCGCTTCAGCCGATGGACGCGCCGATCCTCGAAGGCAAGAAGCTGGTCTTCGCTTCGATCCTGCGCGCCGGCAACGGCCTGCTGGAAGGCATGCTCGACCTCGTGCCCTCGGCCCGTGTCTCGCATATCGGCGTCTACCGCGATCACGAGACGCTGCAGCCCGTCGAATATTACTTCAAGGCACCGGAGGATATCGCCGAGCGCCTGATCATCGTCGTCGACCCGATGCTGGCGACCGGCAATTCCTCGATTGCGGCGATCGACAAGCTGAAGGAACGTGGTGCCCACAATATCCGCTTCCTCTGCCTGCTGGCCGCTCCCGAAGGCATTGCCAATTTCCGCAACGCGCATCCGGACGTGCCGGTCTTCACCGCCGCGATCGACAGCCATCTGAACGAGAAGGGCTATATCGTGCCCGGCCTCGGCGATGCCGGCGACCGTATGTACGGCACGAAGTAGATTTCGCCGTTACATTTGCTGTTTTGCCCGGCGGTGTCCAACTGCCGGGCTTTTTACTGATTGCTTTAGCGGCCCTTCAGTAAAATTGACTTACATATGGCGATGCCCGCAGGAGGGGCCTCGCTGATGCTTGTTCGCGTTCTTGTCTTTGCCGGCATCATCGCCGTTGCGGCCACCCAGGTGCCACCGCTCTTGACCGGGATCGCAAACAGAGAAAAGCCCGCGCCGGTGGAAACCGTTTCCGTTCCGCCGCAGAAGGCCGAACCGCCCAGCCTCTATGGCACCGTATTGCTGCACGCCGATGCGAGCGGCCACTATCAGGGCGATTTCAACCTTAACGGCCGACCGGTGCATGGGATGATCGATACCGGTGCAACCTATGTCGCGATCAACGAAAGCACAGCACGCAGCATCGGCTTCAGCAGCGTCGATCTGGACTATCGTTATCCGATGCAAACCGCAAACGGCACTTCCAAGGTAGCTCTCGTCAAGCTCGGGCGCCTGGAGATCGGCGGGATCAGGGTCCGCGATATCGACGCCATCGTGGCGAAGGACAGCGCGTTATCCACGACACTGATCGGTATGAGCTTCCTGAAAAGGCTGAATTCCTATGGTGTCCAGAACAGCACATTGCGCCTGACGCAATAGGGCGGCCAAGCGTTTCGCAGAATCGCTCAACCGCTCCACTCTATTGTTTTGACGTCATATCCTGGTGACGATAACGGGCGGCAAGACAGGCGCAGTCTCAACGATGCGATAGCTGGCAGCCAGATCGGCCGTGGCCTTTTCCGCAGTTACCTCATCGACGGCGTGAACGGTTGCGATGCGGTCGCCTTTGCTGACCCTCGTGCCGAGCGGCAGGATATCGCTGAAGCCAACGCGATGATCGATCTTGTCCTGCGGATGACGTCGTCCGCCGCCCAGATCGATCACGCTCATGCCGATCGCGCGGGCATCGCAGGCGCCGAGCCATCCATCGGAGGAGGCAAGAACGGGCTTTTGCACCGGCGCGGCTGTCAGATACCGATCGGGATTCTCGAGCAGATCGACCGGACCGCCGAGACCATGCACCATGCGGCCGAACACGTCAGCCGCCCTCCCGGAAGCAATGGCGTCTCGCGCCCTGCCCTCCGCCTCGGTGCTGTCCGCAGCAATGCCGGACTGAACCAACATCTCCACAGCGAAGGCCAGCACGATCGTTTCAAGCCGCGTGCCCGCCTTGTTGCCCTTCAGGAAATCCAGGCAGTTGCGAAGCTCCACCACATTGCCGGCGGCATCGGCCAGTGGCTCATTCATATCGGTGATCAGGGCGGAGGTTTTCACGCCGGCGCCGTTGGCGACATCCACCAGCGAGCGCGCCAGTGTCTCCGCCTCCTCCTGCGACGTCATGAAGGCGCCATTGCCGATCTTGACGTCAAGCACCAAGGTTTCCAGCCCCGCCGCCAGTTTCTTCGACAGGATCGAAGCGGTGATCAAGGGTACGGAGTCGACGGTTGCGGTGACATCACGCACCGCATAGAGCTTGCCGTCGGCGGGTGCCAAAGCGCCGGTCTGGCCGATGATGGCGCAGCCCACCTCGTCCACCACCTTGCGGAAGCGCGCCGCATCCGGGGTGATCCCGTAGCCGGGAATGGATTCCAGCTTGTCGAGCGTGCCGCCGGTGTGGCCGAGGCCGCGACCGGAGATCATGGGCACGGCGAGGCCGCATGCGGCGGCAATGGGGGCCAGCATCAGCGAGACGTTGTCGCCGACGCCGCCAGTCGAATGCTTGTCGGCGATCGGCCTGCCGATGACGGACCAGGAGAGCGTATCACCGGAGCGGGCCATGGCGAGCGTCAAGGCCACGGTCTCATCGCGCGTCATTCCGCGAAACCACACGGCCATGGCAAAAGCGCCGATCTGGCTTTCCGCCAGTTCGCCACGCGCCAATGCACCGATGAAATCGTCGATATCGGCAGCCGACAGGGCGGCGCCGTTACGCTTCAGCCGGATGATTTCCTGCGGGATCATGAGTTCAATAGCCTGAGGAGGCCGTCTTCGACTCTCCGCCGGCCAATACGTTCAGGATATCGTCAAGCAGGCTCGACGCACCGAAACGGAAGGTCGATGGCATGGCCCAGTCGGGCGCCATGATGGTCTCGGCAAGGCTCAGGTAAAGCGCCGCGTCGGCGACGGAGCCGATGCCGCCGGCCGGCTTGAAGCCGACCTTGCGGCCGCTGGCGCGGATCGCCCGCAGCATGATGTCAGCCGCTTCGAGCGTCGCATTAACGGCAACCTTGCCGGTTGAGGTCTTGATGAAATCCGAGCCGGCGTCGATGGCGAGTTCGGAGGCGCGCCTGATCAGCGCGGCGTCCTTCAATTCGCCGGTTTCGAGAATGGTCTTCAAGATGACTGGCCCCTTGCACTCGGCCTTGACGGCAGCCACCATGTCGGTGACGGCCTGTTCATTGCCGGCCAGAAATGCGTGATAGGGAATGACCAGATCGATCTCGTCGGCGCCGTCGGCAATGGCTTCGCGGGCCTCGGCTGATACGTCGGCCACCTCCATGTCGCCGGCCGGGAAGTTCACGACAGTCGCGATCTTCACGACATGGTCGGTTCCGAGAATGCTGCGGGCCTGGGCGACGAAGCGCGGCCAGATGCAGATCGCGGCGGTATTGCCATAGGGGGATTGTGCGCGGGCACAGAGCGTCTCGATCTGGGCGGGCGTGCAATCATCCTTGAGATTGGTGAGATCGAGAAGGGAAAGCGCAACGGCCGCCGTTTCTCTGAGGGAATGGCTCGTCATTGGGGATCTCCTCCGTCGGCAATCATTTCTTTCAAGATGGCGGCGAGACGGGCGCCGCCGACCGGAGCCATGTCCTTGGTCTCGTCATGCGAGAGTTCGCCGCCGGTCATGCCAGCACCATAGTTAGTGATGACTGAGGCAGCGGCAACCCTCAGGCCGAAAAGACGTGCCAGAATGACTTCCGGCACGGTCGACATGCCCACGGCATCGGCACCGAGGATGCGCGCCATGCGGATCTCCGCCGGCGTTTCGAAACTCGGTCCGGAAAACCACATATAGACGCCGTGCGACAGCTTGATCTCGGCCTTTTCCGCCGCCTTGCGCATGCGCATGATCAGGTCGGTATCATAGGCGCTGGTCATGCCGACGAAGCGCTTGTCGCTTTCTTCGCCGATCAGCGGGTTCATGCCGGAATAGTTGATGTGATCGGTGATCTGCATCACCGATCCGGGCGCCATCTCCTCCCGCAACGATCCGGCCGAGTTGGTGAGAATCAGCGTCTCGACGCCGAGCGCCTTCAGCGTCTCGATCGGCACGCGCATGGCATTGGCGTCGCCCTTTTCGTAGTAGTGCACGCGGCCGGACAGCATGATAACAGGCACGTCGCCGAGCTGGCCCGCGACCAAAGTACCGGCATGACCGGAAACGGCGCTGACGGGGAAACCGGGCAGATCGGCATAGGGAATGCGCACGGCATCGCCAACCTCATCGACGAGAGAGCCGAGGCCGGAGCCCAAAACGACGCCGTAGCGCGGCTTCAGATCGCCGAGCTTTTCGGTGAGGATTTCGACGGCGGCGCTCATCCCAGCATCTCGGTTTCAAAGCTGAAGGGCAGCATCTCGTCCATGGTCATGGTCTTCTTCACGCCGGCCTCGTCGCAAAGGTAGATGCGTGTCTCCTTGCTGGCGAATTCGGCGATCTTCTGCCGGCAGCCGCCGCAGGGCGGGCAGAGCGGCAGCTTTTCCGCAATCACGGCCATCTCGACGATCTTCTTGGCGCCACCCATGATCATGTGGCTGATCGCTGTGGGTTCAGCGCACCAGCCCTGCGGGAAGGACAGGTTCTCGATATTGGCGCCGGTATAGATCTTGCCGTCCTCGGCGCGGATAGCCGCCCCAACGGGAAATTTCGAATAGGGAGCATGGGCGAAAGCCATCGCCCCGCGGGCAGCCTCGAACAGATCATGCGACATGGACTAGCGCTCCTTGGTATAGGGCACGCCACCGGCCTTGGGAGGCTTGGCGACACCGATAAAGCCTGCGAGCAGGATGCAGGTGAGGATATAGGGCAGCGCCTGGAAAATCTGTACCGGCACTTCGCCGATACCCGGAACCGCCTTGCCCTGCATGAAATTGGCGAAGGCATCGAGGAAGCCGAACAGAAGGCAAGTGAACATGACCGGCACCGGCTTCCACTTGGCGAAGATCAGCGCCGCAAGTGCAATATAGCCCTTGCCCGCCGACATGTTGTTGATGAAGGCGGCGGACTGGGCGATGGCAAGATAGGTGCCGGAGAAGCCGCAGAGAATGCCGGCGACGATCAGCGAACGATAGCGCAGCCACTCGACGGAGATACCGGCCGTATCGACGGCACCCGGATTTTCCCCGACGGCACGCAGCCGCAGGCCGAACCGGGTGCGATAGAGGATCCACCAGGAAATCGGCACGGCGAGGAAGGCGAGATAGGTGAGGATATTGTTGCCGGAAATGACGTTGGCATAAAGCGGCCCAATGAACGGCACGTCACGCATGGCATCGACGCCGGGCAGCGTGATCGAGGCGAAGCGCGCCGAGCCCGGCAGCGTCGGCGTGCGGCCGCCCTGGCCGAACCAGGCCTGTCCGAGCACAATGGTCAAGCCGGCGGTCAGGAAGTTGATGGCGACACCGGAGACGATCTGGTTGCCGCGATTGGTGATCGAAGCGAAGCCATGAAGCAGCCCGAGGACGACCGATATCGCAATGCCGGCGCCAAGCCCGGCCCAGGCCGAACCGGTGACGGAGGCGACACAGGCTGCGGCGAAGGCCGATGCCAGCATCTTGCCTTCGAGGCCGATGTCGAAAATGCCGGCACGCTCGGAAAACAGGCCTGCAAGCGCGGTAAAGATCAGCGGAATCGACAGGCGGATGGTCGAGCCAAGTATGCTGATGAGAAGATCATAATAGTCCATCATCCGATCCTCACGTCCTTGCGAATTTTTGATAGACGCGCGCAAGCGCAGGTCGGAACATATATTCCAGGGCGCCGGCGAACAGGATGACGAGGCCCTGGATCACAACGATCATGTCACGCGTGATGTTCGGCATATCAAAAGAGAGCGCGTCGCCGCCCTGGTAGAGAATACCGAACAGGATCGCCGCCAGAATGATGCCGAACGGATGGTTGCGTCCCATCAACGACACGGCGATACCGACGAAACCGGCGCCGAGCACGAACTCCACCTGCAGGCGCGCGGAGGCTCCCATGACCGGATTAAGTGCCATCATACCGGCGAGACCGCCTGATATCAGCATGGCGATGACGACCGTGCGTGCATAGGGAATGCCGGCATAGACGGCGGCCGTCGGGCTGAGGCCGAGCGTGCGCATTTCATAGCCGAGCTTGGTGCGCCAGACGAGAACCCAGACGAGAAAACACATGACCAGCGCGATGAGAAAGGACACGTTGAGCGGCGCGGCCCCAATGGTCGAGCCGAAGATGCCCATCAGCCAATCGAGCTTCGGAAGTTGGCCGCCCTCGAGAAAGGTGCGGGTTTCCGGTGCCATCTTGCCCGGCACGATCAACACATGCACCAGGATGAAATTCATCATCGCCGAGGCGATGAAGTTGAACATGATGGTGGTGATGACGACGTGGCTGCCGCGCTTGGCTTGCAGCCAGGCGGGAATGAGAGCCCAGAGCGCACCGAAGATGGCCGCGCCGATCACCGCGAAGGGCATCGTCACATACCAGGGCACGTATCTGTCCAGCGCCAGCGCCACCAGGGCGCAACCGAGACCACCGACATAAGCCTGGCCTTCGGAGCCGATGTTGAACAGACCGGCATGGATGGCGACGGCGACGGAAAGGCCTGTGAAGATGAAGCTGGTGGCATAGTACAGAGTAAAGCCGATACCCTCACCGCTGCCGAGAGCACCCTGCAGCAGCAGCACAAGGGCATCGAGCGGGCTCTCGCCGATGAACCAGACCACGAGGCCGGAAATCAGAAAAGCAACGATCAGGTTGAGGATGGGGATCAGGCCGTAATTGATCCAATTTGGAAGTGGAACGGAAGCAGTACTCATCAAGGCCTCATGCCGCAATGCCGGCCATCATCAGGCCGAGCGTTTGTTCACCGGCCTCAGCCGTTTTTTCACCGACGATATGCCCGGCGAACATGACGAGGATGCGGTCCGACAGCGCGCGGATTTCATCCAGCTCCACCGAAACCAGCAGGATCGCCTTGCCGGCATCGCGCATCTCGATGATGCGCCGATGGATGAACTCGATGGCGCCGATGTCGACGCCGCGCGTCGGCTGACCGATCAGCAGCGCTTTCGGATCGCGCTCGATCTCGCGGGCGACAACGATCTTCTGCTGGTTGCCGCCGGAGAAGTTGGCGGTCTTCAGCCGCGCGTTCGGCGGGCGGATATCGTATTTCTCGATCTTCTCGACGGCATCCTTGCGCATGGCTTCGAGATCGAGCATTCCGCCCCGGCCGTATTTGACGTCGCGGTGATAGCCGAGCATCGAGTTCTCGTATTCCTCGAACTTGAGGACGAGGCCCATGTGATGGCGGTCCTCGGGGATATGGGCAAGGCCCAGGTCGCGCAGGGCGGCAGGATCGGCCATGCCGATCGGCTTGCCGTGCAGATGGATCTCGCCTGAGGCCGGCTTGCGGATGCCGGCGATCGCCTCCAGCAATTCGGACTGACCGTTTCCGGCCACGCCGGCGATCCCGACGATTTCTCCCGCACGGACATCGAAGGAGACGTTGTCGACCATGGTGACGCCGCGGCCATCCTTGACCGTCAGATTGCGTACCGACAGCAGGACGTCGCCGGGATTGGAAGCACCCTTCTCGACGCGCAACAACACGCGGCGGCCGACCATCAGCTCCGCGAGTTCCTCCACCGTGGTTTCCGCCGTCTTGCGGGTGGCGACCATCTCGCCGCGGCGCATCACCGATACCGTGTCGGTGATCGCCATGATCTCGCGCAGTTTGTGGGTGATCAGGATGATCGTCTTGCCCTGATCGCGCAGCACGCGGAGAATACGGAACAGATTGTCTGCCTCGGCTGGCGTCAGAACGCCTGTGGGCTCATCGAGGATGAGGATCTCGGCGCCGCGAAACATTGCCTTCAGGATCTCGACGCGCTGCTGCTGGCCGACGGGAAGCTCCTCGATCAATGTGTCTGGATCGACCTCCAGGCCGTAATCCTTCTCCAGCCGGCCAAGCTCAGCGCGCGCGGCTGCGACGCCCTTGGCGAGCAACGCGCCGCCTTCGGCACCCAGCATCACGTTTTCGAGCACGGTGAAATTATCGACCAGCATGAAATGCTGGTGCACCATGCCGATGCCGGCGGCGATTGCCGCCTGGCTATCACGGATGGCGATGGGATTGCCGTTGATGCGGATCTCGCCGCTGTCGGCGTGATAGAATCCGTAGATGATCGACATGAGCGTCGATTTCCCGGCACCGTTTTCGCCGATGATCCCGTGAATCGAGCCTTTGGCGACGGTCAGGTTGATATCTTTATTGGCGTGGACAGCACCGAATTTTTTGTCGATGCCCACGAGCTCGATGGCAGGTGTTTGGCTCACTATAGGGGGCTCCAGAAACCAGATTCCGGATAAGAAAAGGGCGTATGACGTTTTGATCCGTCATACGCCCTTGTTTCATATCAGCTCTTCGGGCAGGCGTTGTCGGTCGTATAGTCGTGGACCTTGACGGTGCCGCCGATGATATCGGCCTTTGCCTTGTCGACCGCAGCCTTGATTTCCGGCGTCACGAGCGGCTTGTTGTTGTCGTCCATGGCGACGCCGACGCCCTCTTCCTTCAGGCCGAGCTCCTGCGTGCCGGGCGTGAACTTGCCGTTCTTGGCATCGCTGAACGCGTTGTAGACGGCGAGGTCGACGCGCTTGACGACGGAGGTCAGAACGGAGCCCGGATGCAGGTAGTTCTGGTTGCTGTCGACGCCGATCGACAGCTTCTTGTTGTCGGCGGCCGTCTGCAGCACGCCGAGGCCGGTCGCGCCGGCAGCCGCATAAACAACGTCGGCGCCCTGGTCGATCTGGTTCTTGGTGAGTTCGCCGCCACGAACCGGGTCATTCCAGGCAGCGCCCGTCGTGCCGGTCATGTTCTGGAATACTTCGATCTTCGGGTTGGCGGCGCGTGCGCCCTGCTCGTAGCCACACTCGAACTTGCGGATCAGCGGGATGTCCATGCCGCCGACGAAGCCGACCTTGCCGCTCTTCGAAGACAGCGCAGCCATGACGCCGGCGAGATAGGAGCCTTCGTTTTCCTTGAACTTGACGGAGCGGACGTTCGGCAGATCAAGACTGTCGTCGATCAGCACGAATTCGGTCTTCGGATATTCAGCAGCAACCTTCTGGAGAGCAGAGGTCCACGCGAAAGAAACGGCGATGACCGGATTGAAGCCCTTGCTGGCAAAGTTGCGCAGCGCCTGTTCGCCCTGGGTGTCGCCCGTCGGCTCGAAGTCGCGATAGGCGATGCCGGTTTCCTTCTTGAACTTTTCAGCGCCATTGTAGGCAGCTTCGTTGAAGGACTTGTCGAACTTGCCGCCAGTTCCGTAGACGATTGCCGGCTTGATATCGGCCGCAAGCGCCGTTGCCGACATGGCAGCCAAGGCGAAAAGGGTCAGAAGGGATTTTTTCATGAGTTGCAGCCCTGTTGTTGCTATCTTTGTTGGGTCCTCCCGCAAGCCCGTTGGCCGGACATGTCTGCGGAACCGCCGGCCTCCCCCGAGGCCAAGCTGGCGCATCCTTGCATGGCTGCACGAAAAATTCACGAGAAATTTTTCAGTTGGTAAAGATTTGTGGGAATTGCCAAAAACCCGTCCAAAGGGGCCGATTTTTGAACAATTTCGCTCTCAAACTGCGATTTTATTAGCCAGCGAGGCGGTCGTCGAACGTCCGGCAGCCGTTGGTTTGGCGCTTCGCATTCACCTTGCAAGACCGCCCGAGGGCGTCCCCGTCGCTGCCAAACTCCCCAAAATGGCACAGGTCCCGACGGCTCTTGCATAGCGCTTCAGACACTGAAGCGACCGGCAACCGGCGGCCGCTTGTAGGCGACCATCCAAAGGAGCAGCGCGAGCACCAGGAAAACGGCAAAGGCCGGCTGGAACAGCAACCATTGCATCGCCAGATCATAGAATTGCGGATGGACATAATAGGAGATCATCGAGCGGATCGTCGCCAGCGACGATGGGCTGACATCGTTCCAGGCATCGCCCATCGGGGTCATCACCACAGCCGATGCCGCGACCGACTGGATGGAATCGATGGTGCCGGCGATAACAGCAACCACCAGCGCGACAAGGCTGGCGAAACGCAGCAGGAAACGCATGAACCCCTCCGGATACTCAATTATCCTCGGCCATACACGTTTGGCCGGTCGCGTTCTTTTTCCGTCCTCATCTTTAGATAGGTTGAGAATGGCACAAACGCAATGGAGGAGAAGTGTGTAGTTTTTTGTCCAGAAGTCAAAAAACTGTCAGATTCAGGTTGATCCCAGAAAATTCATCGGTATATATCGCGCCGTTCCCACGATAGCTCCTTTATCGGACGCGAAGTGCAGATGGACAGGTGGCCGAGTGGTTTAAGGCGCACGCCTGGAACGCGTGTGTACGTGAAAGCGTACCGTGGGTTCGAATCCCACCTTGTCCGCCATTTTCTTTATTAAACCACTGATTTTGCATATCATTCGCCCTTCGTTTGTCCAACTTTTTGCTTTGGTTGGACAGATTTCGTTCTGGTTTTCGTCCCACCGATGGCCTTGAGGCCTTTCTCTGCAAGCGCAGCCTGATTCGCTGCGGCGGTGTAGACGGACACTTGTTTGAGATTGGTGTGGCCGGTAACCGCCTTAATCACGTCGCCGCTCATGCCACCCTCCGCCATCCGGCGAGCCGCAGCTTTGCGTAGGCCATGAGCAGAACAATGAGTAAGATCGGCCTCGTTGCATCGGTCACGAAACCAATTGCCGAAGCCCGCAGCCGTAAATGGTTTTCCGAATTCCGTGGTGAGGAAAGTTGGCTTATCGCGCGGGAGCGTGCGAATAGCGTCCGTCAGAGCAGGAAGCATATAAAGATCAAGCTCAACGTCAGTCTTGATTTGCTTAACCTGAATGTACTTCCCCTTGAGCTTTTCCCATCCCATCACGACCACGTCGCTGCGGCGCTGCGCTGTGTAGAGCAGAAGAATGAGAGCTAAGCGCGCCTTGCTCCCTGCCGGGTGCCGTTCCTCATAGGCGGCAATTTCCACTTCGGTCCAGGTATGAAATCCCTTTGTCTTCTTTTTAAAGCCTTTAATGCCCTGAGCCGGGTTGGCGGCGATCCAGCGATTATCAAGCGCGTGATCGAGCAGAATCTTGAGCAGTGAGAGAAGACGATTTCCCGCCTGCGGGCGGTCCGCCATGCTACCGATGATCGCTTTCAAGTGGTCGCGACGAAGATCGCGCATAACGCGTTTGCCGTGCTGCTCGCGGAACTTCTCGATGATACGGCGATAGGTCTGTTTAGTACTGTCGCGAAGGCCTTGAAACTCCGGCGAACGGTAATAGGAAACCGCCAAGGCATCAAAGGTTCCGGCTTTCGTACGGCTGGCACCGATGTTTGCGCGCCACTCCGTAACACCCGCCAGTGCTTCCCCATAGGCCTTCTCAAACTCGGAACCGGAAGGCGGGTACGGGAGATAGGTATCTACCCCCTTTGCACGGAAGCGGATACGCCGCTTCTTATGCCGGTCAATGACTAGCGAGCAGTGCTTTGGCAGACCGTTGCGGCGCTTTCCCTTCATTTCAATACAACATCCCAAGAGTTTTCGGAAACCGCGCGTGCCTGCTCCGCAAACGATGCGAGAGCTTCAATGCGGCCATCGGGATGAATGGTGATTTTTGCGTTTTCAAAGCCAGCTTCGAGAGCGGCCTTGAAGAGGCGCTTCGCATCGTTCTGCCGAATTTTTGAAGATTGAACCATTCTTTTTTCCTCGTTGATGGGGCGGGCGGCTCCGTCGTTTGAGCCGCCCGCAGCGCCGCTTACTTCACGCCGGGATTGAAGTAGGCCGCACGCCATTCGAAGACGCCGCAACCGAAGTCGAGGATGCAGCGGAAGGACGTGCCGAGCACATCCCAGCCTTCCTTGCTTTCGAGCTGCGGGCCCTCGAAATCTTGCAGGTAGCCATGCATGAGGGCCGGGCGGGTGGTCGGATCGGCAAAGAGATACCAGCCAGGACCCTCGAAGCGATTTTCCACCATCACGCGGAGCTTGCCGGCGAAGGGGTTCGCCTCGGATTGATTTGTGGCATTGATCTGTGTGACGATCTTTTCCGCCTCTGTTTCCTTTTCAGGACCAACAAGCAGGACAGCCGGGACAACGCCCGCCGTGCCCGTGCCATTCACGTTCTTGTGGAGACGCATGGCCTTGCGAGCGTCGGAGAGCGCGTCGATAGTGATTGCGGAACCGGCGCTTGCGAGATTATTACGGCTCGCATGGAACAGGGGCAGATCGTCGGAGAGCGTCATGCCCTTGTGGTCGTTAGCTGTCAGCAGGCTTGCGAATAGATCGCCTTCCGTTTCCGCCGCCGACTGCGCGAACGCACCAAGGAAATCGATGAAAGCGCCGAGATCGTCATTTACCAGCGCGTTGCGGCTGATGTTGAACAGGCGGGCATAAGTCTCGACCTTGAGGCCACGGCTATCCTCGTTCAGCGAGCCGGCAGTGATTTCGCCACTTTCAAGAACCTTTTTCAGCTTCGGAGCTTCGCCCGGACGAATGAAGCTCTGTTGACGGAAATCGCGGGCATTGCGCTTGGTGGACAGTGCCTTGAGCGGGCTGGTCAGCGGCTCATAACGCTGCAAAAGGGCGCGATTACCTGCTGCTTGCAACAGCATCGGGAAATCAGAGGTGGTGTGTATCCCACGACCGGAGAAGCCACCGATCGACCGACCCGAGATCAGGGTATCCGCGATGCGGACATCATCCATGCCGCGTGTCGAGACGCCGCGCTCTTCCAACCAGTGGCGACCGATTTCCACAGTGGAGCGACCTGCCAGCGGATTGGTCTGCATCGAAGGCTTAGCACCGAGACGGGCTGCAAGCGCATCGATCACCGCAGTCTCAGCCTCATTCGCGCGGTGGCCTTGGCCGGAAAACTGATCGAGACTCATGCGCGAATCGACAGAGGTCGAAAGATCACGTTCAGCCAGGCGCTCAAAGAGGGAGGCGCGAAGGACATCAATCGACCCGTTGCTGCGGGACATGATCTTATCAAAGTCGCCATCAGAAATGCCGCTGCGAGCGGCATAGTTGCGCATTTCGATGATGGAGCGCATGCCATCTACCGAAAACGAACGCTGACCAGCATTTTCATGGCCGTCATCGTCGTGCTCGTGGCCGGCTTCGATATCGTCTTCCAGAATTTCATTATGCACACGCTGCACGGAGCTGCGTGTTGTTGCGGGCTTCTTAGCCATTTTGATTTTTCCTCGAATGGTAGCGTTGGGGTCAGCCGGAACCGAGACAAGAGAAAGCTCCATTGGCTCCCAACGGGTTACAGTCACGAGCGGCGCGCCATCGCGCGACGTGGATTCTTCTATTTTATGGATGCGATAGCCGACGCTGACCTTGTGCAACATGCCATCACGAACGAGCGCAAAGGCAGCATCGCCACGCTCATTGTTGGCAAAGGCGATCTTCACGAGGAGGTTTCGACCTTCGAAACGGCTCTCGACAACCTGCCCCAAGATTGAAAGGACGCTGAAGCTGTTGTGGCTGTCGATAACGGGAAGCCCCTGCAAGCGATCCGCAATGACTGCTGTCTTCGCGCAACGGAGAACCTCGTCACCGAAAGCGCGGCGAACCGGCGTTTCCGTTGCCGCGACTGCCCAAACCGTGCGGTCCTCGGCATTCAGCGTCTCGGAGCGGAAACCACCGACGCGGCGCAGCTCGCTGTCAACTTTGGTCTTGCGCAGAGCGTTCGACATTTTAGCCCTCGTCGGTTTCGCGCAGCGTCTTGAGGACACGGCGAGCGATGGCGCTGATGTTGACCGAAAGAATGGCCTCTGCCGGCTCCTTGGTTAGCGGGTCGGTTGCCTCGAAGGCGGTCGCAACGTGCGCCTTCCACTGGTCAAACTTCAGGAACAGCACGCTACCCCATCCAGCGCCGTCCTCAGAAGCGCCGTTGCCATCGACAAGGCAGAAGATGCAATCCGGTTCGTCAGCATCGAAGAAAGCGGTACTGATCGCGCTCTTTACAGCTTCAGCGCCGGTAACGAGATTGAACGCCTGCGGCAGATCGATGCCGAAGCGATTGAGGTAGAGCGCCATGCTCATCATGCAGGCTTCATACACATCGTAGCGGCGGCGCGAGCGCGGATTATCCTCGCCGCCTTCGATGACCGTTCCGAAGTTGCAGATGCCACGGTCGCGCCACATGCGGATTGTGCCGGGACCAACGCCAATAGCCTCGGCCACAGCGCCGGCAAAATAAATCGTCTTGAACTTTTCCATTGAATCACCTCGTTTGGTTACGATTGTGACTATAAAGCACGAAGTGGTGCTTTCGTCAATTTAGTAACAGATGTGACTCAGTGACTTTTGCCGCTAGAGAACGAGCGCAGCAGGTTCAGCACATGATCCGAGGCTACGCCGCACAAATGCTCGTTGTTCAGAAACAGATTGGCCTTGCGCTGGATATCGACCAACGACGCGCACGGGTATGAAGCTAGGGCCAAGAGCGCCTTCTCTTCGGTGTACGCTTCGGGCGTATCTGTAGGAACAACGCCACCCTTTTCGGTATCGATCCATACGGCGTGCGCAGCCTTCCACGCGGAAATGCAATCTTCCAGACCGGACGCCTTGTCGGCCTTAGCGGCGGCGCGCATTTCGTAAGAGAGCTGCAGAAGGTCTTCGGAAAGCTCGTTTGCGAGACGGTCGGCACGGGTCGCACGCTCCACCATGTCGTTCGTCATGAAGTCTATGTGTCTGCGTTCGCGGACATCGATCTGATAATAGTCGTCGGCCCAAACGGCTTTGATGTGGTCGCTTGCCTTGCGTCCCGGAAAAAGGACGTCAACGATCTGACTTGTCGCAATTTCGGCGGCGCAAAGCGTGTCCTGTGTTTCGCCGGTCAGGCAATCGAGACGGTTGGCAAGTTTGGAAAGTCGGTCGAGTGCAGTTGCATGATCGATGTTTTCTGTAGTACGTTTTGCCTGCATTTAATGCACCTTTCGTAGAGGTAGAAGCCGATGCACGAGTTTCCTAGGCTCGCTGTGCATCGGCTTTCTTCGTTAAAAGCGTCTCGTGAATCTGTTTTTCCAGCATCATCACAATTTCGCTGTTCATCGAGCGGCGGTTTGATGCTGCGATATTCCAAAGGACATCGCGCATTCCATCCGGAAGTCTCAAGTTAAATTGGTCGGAGCGACGGCCCGTTTCGCCTTTCATCGACACCTCATAGAGTAAATTACTATCATTGGACTGCTATAGTAAATTACTGCCATGGACGCAAGCGCGAATAGTAGTTAATTCATATCATCAGCAAAAATGGCGGAATGCATGGCTAGAGGCGACTTTCCAAGCACGAAACAAGATCAATTCAATCTTCGCTTGCCTGCGGGGATGCGCGATGAAATTCGCCGACTCGCTTTGGAGGACGGCAGGTCGATGAATGCCCAGATAATTGAGCTTTTAGATTTCGCGCTCAAAAATAGCGGCTTGGATATGGACGAAGTCTTTAGAATGCTGACGGAGCAGCGC
Organism: Rhizobium sp. 11_C7_N12_5; assembly: GCF_051811145.1. Lineage (NCBI taxonomy): Bacteria > Pseudomonadati > Pseudomonadota > Alphaproteobacteria > Hyphomicrobiales > Rhizobiaceae > Rhizobium > Rhizobium sp. 11_C7_N12_5. The sequence continues at coordinate 3,720,058 of NZ_JBPWPY010000001.1, read as the reverse complement.
GGAGAAATATCGGCGGCCCGTAGCGGAACAGATCTCAAGGCTTTGGAGGCGGAGAATCAGCGCCTGCGCGACCGATTGAATCTCTGGGAGCCGCTCGTGCTCCAGGCGACACCGGAGGAGCTGGAGCGCCTTCGTAGCAGGCTGGCGAAATTTCGTGAAATTCTTGCATCAGTTGATGCGGCAGACATGTTGAAGGATATCGCTCTTCCAGCGGAAAAGCTTGCGGAGCAATTTCCATCCCTAGAAACTGTCATGCGATTCTTCGAGGAAGTTCGCTCGGTGGAACGTCATCCCACAAACAAATAAGCCATCACACAGGAAGCGTTCAACGGCCAAAACTGCCAAAAGAAAGGGCCTTGGTCGGAGCCTTTTCAACGCAAGTAGACCTATCTTGAACGACCGACGAAATATTAGCAGATCGCTAGTTCTTATCTGAAGCTCGCTGTTGCTGCGCGTCGCCGAAGCAAGCATTGAAGCGCTTCTGATAATCAACCCGCGAGAAGCAGGAGGTGAGTTTTGCGCAATAGGCTGTATCCTCATCGATTCCGGCTTGTCGTTCGCGGGCATCTATCGAGGCGATAACACTCGCGGAAGCAGCTGCATTTTGTGTCGCACTTAGTGATTTCACCAAGATGCTGGCATTCTGGTTAGCGCGCTGCGCATCCACAGCAACTATATGCTTAAATATCTCTACGGCCTCATTTACACAAAGCTGTTGGCCGGGCGTGAGCGCCTTTTCGGTAGGCGCTGAGCTTGCCCTAAAGAAGAAACTTGCACCCGCAAGTAACACGGAAATGCCAAATGCAATTAACACTCCCCGCTTTAACATCATGGGCGGCCACCTTGCATAATTCGATCCCCAATGCTGAATTTTTTCTACCGAAGCCGTTGCAACGCATTGTATTTTTTGCTCCGCTTCCCAGCTCTTAAGTCGCGTTTACTCATCATAGGAGCTTGATGCATGAATGTGAAAGATTTTGTCAGCGCGTCTCTTAAGGAAATCCTGGCCGGCATTGAAGATGCGCAGAAAGCAACGGGCGGCGGCGGTATAAACGCGAAGCTCGGCGGCAAAGAGAGCAGCGGGAGCTTGATCAATGGTGGCGAAACAGGAATGTTCACCCGTGTTGATTTCGACATCGCCGTTTCGGTCGAGACCAATGGCAAAGGTGGCGGCAATCTGAAAGTCTTTGGCGTGGGTATTGAAGGGGGCGTAGATCACAAATCAGGCACCGCCAGCCGGATAACATTTAGCGTCCCGGTCCGACTTCCACTCGGCGACTCGGAAATGGCGGAACGAGCGAAGGAAAAAAGGATCGCAGGGATGCGCAGCGTCGCCGAGAAGATTCAACGCAAATTGTGAGACAAAACCCGTTTCAATGGAGAACGGGTTCCGAGATCATCAAACCCTTTCTTACGGAAAGAGTTTCCTGCATTAAAACTACTCCCTATGGAAGTGGTTTCAAAAAAGCGTTTCCAATGGGAACGGTTTTCATTTGTTCCCGACTTAAACATCTCTGCGTTGGGATGGATGGCGCTAATTGGCTTTCCCAAGCTGCGCCCTGAAATATTCCCGCAGCGCCGCAACTGAAGCGAACATGACGTCTGGCTTTGAGCCTTCCAGCTCCGACGTTTCCGCGCATCCCCATGCGGAGCCTATCGCGATCACTCCGGCACCGCGTGAAGCCTCAGTGTCCTGTGCTTGATCGCCAACATGATAGGTGTGGTCCGGGACTGCTCCGGCCTTCGACATCGCGAGCAACAAACCTTCTGGATCGGGTTTCCGATTCTTCACATGGTGATAGCCGATAACGATATCTATTGGCCAACCATGGGCTTTTACGAATGCTTTCGGCACCATGTCAGGGCTTTTTGTGACAATGGCAATGGTTTGGCCCGAGTGATGGAGTTCTTGGAGTAGCTCGTTAATCCCATCGTAGACAGGGAGTCTGGATGCTTGCGCCATAACTGCTTTCCAATTACGGGCCGCTCGCAGATGTTCAACGGAAGATGTGTCGACAAGGGTCTGATCGAAATCGAAAATAATCATCTAGAAGGCCATCGAGGTTTGAGGGTCGTCAGTTTTTGGCTTCTTAGGCTCAAGCTCGATATTCGGTTTTATCTTTTCGATCCCCATTAAGAACTGCATCAGAGCCGGACCATCCGGTAAGCCGAGCGCCCATCGTTCGGCAATCATCATCTGATTGCCTCTTGTCTTATCTTCGTGTTTCCACCTGTCGGGATGAGCGATACAAGCGAGAGGGCGCCTCTGCTCTCGCGAAAAGCGGACTGTATGCATAGTCCCCCCTTTCACGTCCGTCTCGATTACAAGCAAAGCATCGGAAAGACCACTTTGAATGCGGTCTCTCTCGGCAAAAGCGGTTCGCATCGGTGTAACGCCGAGTGGGTATTCGCCGACTAGGCAGCCGCCATTGTCTAATAGCCGACTGGCCAACCCACGATTGGCGGCGGGGTAAACCTTGTCGAGGCCGTGCGCCATGACAGCCACTCCCACGCCATGTGCATCTAAGCAGCCTTCATGTCCTAAAGTGTCGCATCCGTGAGCAAGGCCGCTGACAATGGTAAAACCAGCTTCGGCGGCGGTCGCTCCCGATTTTCTTGCAACCACTTCTCCATAAGGAGTCGGCTCGCGCGTTCCCACGACCGCCAAACATTTAGCCGCGTGAAGACCTGACACATCGCCTTTCACATAGAGAATCGCTGGCGGATCAGGAATATTTCGCAGCCGCTCAGGATAGCCCTCGTCATGAAAAGAGTAAAATTTGATGCCGCTAGCTCGCGTGCTCTCCAGTTCGTCTTGGGCGCGATCCCATGCGTCCAGTAGGGCGCTCTCCGGCAGCTTCGCTCGGATTGCCCTATCGACGACTATTTCCTTCGCGTCGCCGACGGGGATAGGTCCATAGACGATACGCAGGGCTGCACGCCGACCAACGCCTTTGAGCTTCATCAGGGCGGCGAGCGCCACAGAGGTCGATGATATGGACGATTCAGCCATGGTCTAGCCCTTCTTGAATTTCGCCTCGTGTTCTTGTTCGCCCTGCTTCCAGAGATCGTCCCACCGGGTAGGAACTTGATCGTTGTCAGGATTGGGGCAGAAGCCAACACTTTCAGCTTTTGCAAGCGCTATCCCATAGACCTTACACTTTGGGTTTGCTGCAAGCACCGCCAAAGCGATCCGCGATAGTGTATCACCGCGCGTAATGAAATCATCAAAAACAAATATGTGGTCGGCATCTATCTTTGTTGACTGGTAATTCGCTTTATCCAACTCGGCAGTACGGCCCTCAGCAGAATATATACCATGAATTTTTTCATGGACATTTTTCGACAGCGCCGTATCGGTGTACTGCGCACCACACATTTCGGCGGATACCCTAGCTATCCATGACATTGACCTGTCTGGGTCCGCCTTGACTTCTCCCGACGAGAGAGCGGGAATGAACGCTGTTCGCTTCGGATTGAGGCCTAGCTGCTTAATGAGAGCTGGGACGGCCTCGTAAAAAACCGTGGCGCCGCCCCACTCGGCCTTATTACTCTTATTCTTGAACTGAATAAAACGAGCTGTCCAATTTTCACTGGTCTTGTCCTTCAGCCTATATGCAATCGCATAAGAATACGTCAGGCCGTTCGAAACGCTCAGATATGGAAAGCCCATCCACCCAGCGACCATAGTGTGGTAAATCATCATTAGCCCCCCCCAAATTGTTCAACCGTCCGAAGATGTAATGAGTGATTGGGCGATATTCAACTATAGAGCGATAATCGCATTGACGTCACTCCCGCTATAAAAGCATTTCGTGTCTTAGTGCCGGGTTGAGTGGCTCGCGGTTAAAAAATTCGGAGAGCGTGCTATCCATCTCCATCAGGTCAGTCCGCGAGCCCTTAATTTCTGTCGTTTTCAATGCCTCTCCATGCTGAAGCCGTGATTCCGATTCCGTCCATATGGCGGCGGAATCCCCTTGAAAAACTTTGTATAGGGCGAGATCCCGCAGTCGCGCGCACCCGCTAACCAGCGACGAGCGAGGGAAGGACCCGCTGAGGGGTGGGTATGGAAGCGGCTACGCATGTGCCGCCGATCCGAGATGCTGCGCGGCCAAACCATCCAGCCAAACGCACTGCCTCGGTGTCATGGCGAAGCGCTCGCCATCGTTCTCCGCGCAAGCCATGATGTTCTCCACGAAGCTGCGCTGCTTGTCGGTCAACGATCCAGCGGCCAGCAGCCCGCGTCCTAGTTCGATGACGCGCGCCGCTGATGGTGAGCTGTGATCGCCGTGCGACCGCTCTGCCGGATGCGCGGGTCTGTCGCGATAGACAATCTTCTCTTCGACAACGACGCGATCCCGATACACAACCTTTTCGACAACGCGCGGGGGCTTTTCGATTATCGCAGCAAGATCATGCAGGCATGCACCCGCGCTATGCAGCGTCCGCACGATGGCCGCCGCAGTTGCGGCAACCTCGCCCGCATGGCCGCTCGCCAGCAGGGGCAAGAGCTTGTGCAGCTTCCGCATCGTATTGCTATCAAGTTCAACCATTGTTCGGCCTCCCGCGTGGAATCATCCGTACGCAGCGGCTGAGGCGCGCCAATGGCGCGACCACTTCTCAGCCGGACGCGCTTGCCACATAGGAGGTCGTTTGAAGGGGTCACGGACGGAAGCCGCACACTCCTTCTCAAAAGCCGACTTTTCAGTTTCGGCGTTCTCGGAGAGTGTTGTTTTAACTTGAGTCACTGAGGTGCTCAAACGTTTGAACCCTATGCCCCGCTCGATCCACCCATGCCACACCAACGAAACAATCTTGATGATGTTGGTAAGGTTCTTGCCGGATCGCTGCGGACGCTCGCGAACGGAGATATGTGCGAGTGCCTTCGCGCGTGCCTTGCGAATGGCATTCTGTACCGAGGTGCGCCCAACGCCGGCCAAACGCGCAATCTCGTCAATGCACAGGTCGCAGAAGCCTTTTTCGCTGCACCGACTGGCAATAATGCACAAGGCAGCACGCTCGGCTTCAGAATAGCAGGCGCGAATTTCAGGCGGCATGTTGCCGGCGCTCGACCATTTGCGGCGACGCTGGATTTCCTTGGAGCGCTGTTCGGTGGTGACGATGCGGCGGCGAGACTGCGCGACGACGCGTTCAGCCGCCCGTGCCGACGATTGCTTTTCGTATGCCTTGCTTGCGGGCTTAGTGCCCTGTCCGGTTTCAAAATAGCGGTCGCGCTCGTCATATGGACGCGAGAAAATGCGCGTGCGCAGCAGCGCAGGAGATGCCTGAAGCTGCGTCATGTTAAGCCGCCGAAATAGTCAGTTCGAGGCGGTTGGGAATAGCGTTAGTTTCGCCAAGCTTTTCAATGAGGCGTCCGGTGGCGTTGGACGAGATAACGGATTGATTTACAAGGCGGCTCGCACAACCACCTTGTCCGCCATCCAACGCTACAGCGTGATGTAACTCTCTATCCTCCGCAATAACCGGCGATCAGCGTGCGCTCGAGAGCGTGCTCCGCATGGACCTGCGCAGCAGGAGCACCCCGCAAAATTGGAGGGCGCCAATGACCAGCGGCCCCGCGGATCAGCAGATCATGCACGCCGAACGCTGTAAGAATGGCATCGAGATCGGTGCCGTCGAAACCGTCATCCCTCGTCTTTGATGACCGTTTCCTCGCGGCCGGGTGCAAAATGCAGTTCCCATCCAGCCTGAAACGGCAGCGCTGCGGCCGCTCCGCAAAGATCGCGGCACTGCGCCTCACCGACGATTGGGCCACGCGCCAACCCTCGGAATGCACGCGTTCCGCCGAGGAGTTGGCACCGCCGGCACGGGATCTTTTCGAGCGTCTGGCAGTAAAGTAACCGCAGCGCCCTCTTGGAAAAACGAAGCAGGATCGACTAGGTTCGTTCGCGTTGCTGCCTGGAGGAGGCAGCGCGTTGGGAGGTCAGCATGGAATTTCAGGACGACGGTCTCGATCGATTCGAGGCGGAGGGCGCAGCGCCCTTGCCGCACGCGGAGACGGAAGGACACGTCGATCACGACGGCGCTCGCATATGGTATGCGGCCTACGGCAGCGGCGCCCCGGTGATCCTCCTTCATGGCGGGCTCGGAAACAGCGGTAATTGGGGCTATCAGGTGCCGGCGCTGATCGACGCCGGCCATCGCGTCATCGTCATCGACAGCCGTGGCCACGGTCGCAGTACGCGCGACATGCGACCCTACACCTACGAGCTGATGGCTACCGACGTTCTGGCCGTGATGGACAGGCTGGGGGTCCGAAAAGCCGCCATCGTCGGATGGAGCGACGGCGCCTGTACGGGTCTCATTCTCGCAAGAACCCATCCGGAGCGCGTTGCCGGCGTCTTCTTCTTTGCCTGCAACATGGACCCGAGCGGTACGAAGGAATTCGTGGCCACGCCGGTCATCGACCGCTGCTTTTCCCGCCACACCAAGGATTACACGGCTCTGTCGTCAACACCGGATCAGTTCGATAGCTTCGTTGAGGCTGTCGGCCTGATGCAACGAACGGAGCCGAACTATACCGCCACCGATCTCGCCGATATCGATGTGCCCGTTGCCATCGTGCATAGCGAGCATGACGAGTTCATCAAGCGCGAGCACGCCGATCACCTCGCGCGGCACATCCCCGGCGCGGAATTGATCCTTCTGGCCGGCGTCAGTCATTTCGCCCCATTACAGCGACCAGCGCAGTTCAACGGCGTCCTGCTCCCCTTCCTTGCGAGGATTTCGGCCTGATATCAGATTCAGTTGCGCACGTCCGATTGTTGGAATAAATGATGATCATCATCTTATTCGAGACTCCCGAGACCGAATCGCCGCCGACAGGCCCTTCCGCCCCGGGGGAGCAACATCAGCTCCAGGCAGGATAATTTTATGACAGCGACCTTATTTTCACCACTTGCCGTCGGCCCCTATGAACTCGCGCATCGCATCGTCATGGCGCCGCTGACCCGCATGCGGGCAAGCCAGCCGGGCAACGCGCCTTCCGCACTGAACGCCGAATATTATGCGCAGCGTGCCACCCAGGGCGGGCTGATCATTTCCGAAGGCTCGCAGATTTCTCCTGCCGGACAAGGCATGCCGGCAACGCCCGGCATCCACACGGCCGAACAGATCGCCGGCTGGAAGGCGGTGACGGAGGCGGTCCATCGCAAGGGCGGCAGGATCTTCCTGCAGCTCTGGCATGTCGGCCGCATCTCCCATTCCTCGCACCAGCCGGGCGGTGCTCTGCCCATCGCCCCTTCCGCCATCGCCGCCAAGGGACAGGCTTTCACCGCTTCGTTCGAACGCGTGCCCTTCGAGACGCCGCAGGCGATCGACATCGATCTCATGCCGCTGCTGATCGACGTCTATGCGCAGGCGGCCGCCAACGCCAAGCAAGCCGGATTCGACGGCGTCGAGATCCACGGCGCCAACGGCTATCTGATCGAGCAATTCCTGCAGGCGCGTACCAACCAGCGCGCCGACCAATATGGCGGCTCGATCGAGAATCGCACGCGGCTGCTGCTCGAAGTGGTCGAGGCGGTTTCCGGCGTATGGGGTTCGAACCGCGTCGGCGTCCGCCTTTCGCCCTTCGGCATCGCCAATGACAGCGGCGAGGATGACCCCTTGCGTCTCTACGGCCATGTCATTCGCGAGCTGGACCGGCTGCATCTTGCCTATCTGCATCTGATCGAACCGCGTGCCAGCGGGGCGGGCTTCGCTGAGGTCGACCACAAGAATGTGCCATCGGCGGCGGAGCTGTTTCGCCCTGCCTGGTCGGGCACATTGATCGCAGCCGGAAACTTCCGGCCGGAGACCGCCGAAGCAGCACTTGCCGCCGGGCATGCAGACGCTATCGCCTTCGGCCGGCTGTTCATCGCCAATCCCGACCTGCCGGAACGCATCCGTCGCGGGGCTCCGCTCAATCCCTATCATCGCCCGACCTTCTACGGCGGCGGTGCCGAGGGCTATACCGACTATCCAACGTTCGATGCCAGGGAGGCCGCCGAATGAGCACGCCAAGCGCCGTCATCGTCGGAGTGGGAGCAGAACAGGGATTGGGTGCCGCGCTTTGCCGGCTTCTGGCCGGTAAGGGCTATCATGTCATCATCGCCGGCCGCACACCGGCGAAGATCGACAAGGTCGCCGAGACCATCAAGGCATCCGGCGGCGGCGCCGAGGCCATCGAAACGGACGCGACGGACGAAGCCGCCGTCGTGCGGCTCTTCGAACATGCCTTTGCGCCGCGGGGCGGCATCGCGGCGCCCGATTTCATCGTCTTCAACGCCGGCATCAACCGCCCGATCGGCTTTCGCGATCTGACAGCCGCCCAGTTCGAGGAGTTCTGGCGCATCTGCTGCTTCGGCGGCTTCCTCGTCGGGCGCGAGGCGGCCCGCCATCTCGTGCCGCTCGGCCGCGGCACCGTGATCTTCACCGGCGCGTCCGCCAGCCTGCGCGGCAAGGCGGGCTATGCGCAATTCGCCGCCGCCAAGGCGGGCTTAAGAATGATCAGCCAGAGCATGGCGCGGGAATTCGGGCCGCTCGGCCTGCATGTCGCCCACACCATCATCGATGGCGGCATAGACGGAGAGCGGCTGCGTTCCCGGCGGCCTGATATGGACGCCAGCGGCTTGCTCAATATCGACGCCATCGCCGAGAGCTACTGGCATATCCACCGCCAGCATCCCTCGGCCTGGACACAGGAGCTCGACCTGCGTCCCTACAAGGAAAATTTCTGACGCCGGCAATCGAGGCACAGGCTAGCAATTCCGCGAGAGCGCTTTCGCGATGTTGAGAAATTTCGGCTGCGTGGCATCGCACTCGTTGCGACGCCACGCACTTGTTTCACTTTCAGCGTCAGGAGTTTCGCTGGGGATCGTGAAGGACCATGGAGACGGGCGGGACGGGCTACCGCGATACAGGCGACGAAGTCGGCCGAAAATGCCCCTCGCAGCAGCTCGATCCTTGTCCGCGCCCGAAGGCGACTCGATCGCCTTCAGGTTTGCCGGATCACCCCAACGATCATTGTAAAGATCCCTGAAGAAATAGTTGGTCAGCATTTGGGTTTGCCTTTTGAACCGATTCAATCCTATATCGGATTCACTGACTTGAATCGGTTCAATCCTACGCTTGAATGCTCCGTTGTCAAGCGGAATTGAACCGATACAATTTCCTGCTACTGTGCACGGGAACGAAAATGGAGAGGCTATTGGTCAAGGGCACGATCAAGCTTGCGGATGTCGCCAAGGCCGCAGGGGTATCGCAGGGAACCGCATCGAATGTCTTCAGCCGGCCCGACGTGGTGCGCGAGGAGGTGCGCGAACATGTCCTTAAGACCGCCAGACAGCTCGGTTATGCCGGCCCGAGCCTCACGGGGCGGTTGTTGCGGGCAGGAAAGGTCAATGCGATCGGCGTCGCCGCCGTGGAGCCGCTCGCCTATTTCTTCGACGACCCATGGGCGAGAGCCCTGTTGGCGGCCGTGGCCCAGGTCTGCGATGCCAGCGGCACCGGGCTGGCGCTCGTTTCGGCCAAGGACCGGCAGAAGCTGGACTGGAACATCAAGAGCGCCCTCGTGGACGGCTTCATCCTGTTATGCGTGGAGGGCGGCGAAAAGCTGGTGCAGCTGACGCGCGAGCGGCAATTGCCCTTCATTGCCCTGGCATTGAACGACGATGATCCGTCGGTCGCGTCGATCGGCGTCAACAATGTCGCCGGGGCTGCGACAGCCGCGACGCATCTGGCGGAACTGGGCCACCGGCGCTTTGCCGTGCTTGCCACCGAATTCTCTTACGATCATGTCGGGCCGGTGGGCCTCGGCGAGATCGAGCGGGCTGTTTATTCGACCTCGCGCGATCGTGCCACCGGCTATTGGCAGGCGCTTGAGACATTCGGCATCCGACGCCAGGATGTTCCGATCTACGAGACGGATAACCACAAGACGAGCGTCGAGACGGGTCTCGAATATCTGTTCTCGGCGCCTGAGCCGCCGACCGCCCTCCTCGCAATGTCCGACCATATCGCACTGCTGGCCATGAACTGGCTGCAGGCACGGGGACTTTCCGTTCCAAGGGATGTCTCCATCATCGGCTTCGATGGCGTTCCGGAGGGCGACATGGTGGAGCCGGGCCTCACGACGATGGCGCAGCCCTTTGACCAGATCGCGCAACGCGCGGTAAGGGCGGTGCTGGACGATGCCATGCCGATCGAGCGCGAGATGATCGACGTCACGCTCATCGTCCGTGGCAGCACGGCGGCGCCGAAGCTGTGATGCCGCGACATTATCCGACACAGCGTCTCAGCCCGCTTGCTGCGCGCCGTCGACGGCTGCAGTACGCATCTCCATGAGCTGCCGGGCAGCGGCAGCGGAAGCGTCCCTGTCGCTTGCCACCTGCACGGTCGGGAAGGCGAACTGGATGCCGTTTTCATCGAAGGCCTGCTTGATCAGCGCCAGCGCGCTGCGGCGGATGACAGAGACGTCGTTGGGCTTGGCGGTGAGCGCCAGCCTGATTTCGATCGCGAAATCGCCGAACTGTTCCACGCCCTTCATCTTGAGCGTCTGGATGATGCTCGGCGCCAGTTCAGGATCGTCGAGCAGGCGCTGGCCGATATCCCTGATGATCCGCTTCATCTTCACCAGATCGGTATCATAGGTGACCTTGACGATGATCTTGTCGATCGCCCAGTCGCGATTCATGTTATTGACCGCGCCGAGCGAACCGAACGGAATGGTCGCCAGCGGTCCGCGCTGGTGACGCAGCTTGACCGAGCGCAGGCTGAATGACTCCACCACGCCCTTGTGGTTGCCGCTTTCTATGTATTCGCCGACCCGGAAGGCATCGTCCCACAGATAGAAGACGCCGCTGATGACGTCCTTGACGATGGTCTGTGCGCCAAAGCCGACCGCGACGCCGACGACACCGGCACCGGCGATCAGCGGTCCGATCTGGATGCCGAGCCCCGACAACACCATCATGATGGCGATGATGCCGATGGCAACCGCAAGGATATTGCGGAAGATCGGCAGCAGCGTCTGCAGCCGGGCGCGGCTCGCCTTCATCTCCTCGGAATCGCTGTCGGCGGGCAAGGATTCCATCAGCTTGGCGTCGATATAGGTTTTCATCAGGTGCCAGACGAGATCGGCGACCAGCAGGATGACGATGCCGCTGAGAACACCGCGCGCGATTCGCCCGATGATTGATTCGCTGCTGCTCATCATCGCGTGGGCCTCGACACCCAGCATCCGCCCCAGCCAGAGGGCCGCGAAGGTGATGATCAGTGCCCGCACGCCGCGATCGAGAAGCACGGCTGCCAACTTGCCGGCGCCGAAAATGCCATCGGCCGCATCATGCAGCGCCTCGATGGCACGCGTCGATACCGAGAGAACGCGCGGCAACAGGATCGCATAGATGCCGAGCCAGAGAAGGCCGTCGAAACCGGCGACCCACAGGCACCAGAGGGCCACGAAGAAAATCGTCAATAGCCAGGAAATCGTCTTCGCCCCACGTTCCTCCGGCGCGACGGGCCTTGACCACACGGCCGTCACGGCGATGAGAAACAGGCCGATGCCGAGCGCATAGCTGATGAGATCCCGGGCGCCGACGGAAAATTCGAGAGACGTGACGGCCTGCAGAACTGCCCAACCGCAGGCAAAATAGACAGCAAACAGCGTGCATCGCCGATACCAGTATCTCGCCACACGCCGCCGTTCGGCAATGCGGGCGGTACCGCTGTCCTCGTCCAGAACATCGTTCGTTCGGCGCATGGCGATCAACTCCATCAGCAGTTTGCCGATGGAAATGACGAGCCTGATGGAAACCAGCGCAATGACACAGGCTATGGCGAAGCTTTCGATGGCCGGCGGCCAGTCGAAAGCGAGCAGCGGAACCAGCGTCACCAAGGCGTGAATGATCGCAGGCACCACCCCGCCCAAAAACTGGAACCGGGCAGCCTGCAGCTCGGTCTCGATGGCGGCAGCCCTTTCGGTGCGACGCATGTGCTTGGTGTTGATGAAGCGCGCAACGGCGAGCTCTGCCACAAGTCCCATGAAAAAGAGGATCACGACCTGGATGATAATACGCAGGATACCAACCGCCCTGCCTTCTCTTTCGAGCTTTTCGGATGCCGTCATCACCTCATAAGGCAACGTCATCGCCGCGCCGGATACGACCTCCAGGTGATGCCGAGTATGACCAAGCATGCCGGAGAGGACGGACATCTGGTCACCGTCGGACGTTCCGGGAGCGCTGGCGGCGAGTTGATTGTTCAGCTGGGCACCAAGCCATTGCTTGACCTCCGGTTCGTTCATCAGCTGAATGAGTTCGCGAACCTTTTCGGGCGCCGGCTGTGGTGCAGCCGTGTTTTGTGCGAGTGCCGCAAGAGGCGCGGCCAATGCAAAAAGACATAAAAGCAGTGTCCTGATCGACAGCCTGCTACCCCCGACATTCTTCATATACGCTGCCCTTCCCGCGATCGGGCCGCCGGCCCCCGTTTTTGCAGACTATACGCCTTTTTTATGCGGGCAAGCAGGCACTTACGCCCATGGCGCGATCGGCGCCGGCGGCATTGCCCCGGAGCGGTTGCCGCGCTAGGTTCTGCGGCAATACCGTTCGGTGCTCGGGGACGCGCGTGTTCAATTTCCTGAAAAAGCTCTTCGGTAAAGGCAAGCAACCCGAGCAGCGGCTCACGGCAACCGAACCGGTGACCTCCACACCAGTCAAGACGCTCGATCTGAACATTCCAGACGAAGCTTTGCAGGACGAAGCCTGCTTTGCGGCCTATCTGCAAGAACGGCTGCCGTTTTTCGGCGACCTGATCGGGATCGACTACGATGCCGCGGCCGGCAGCCTGACGCTGCACAGCCGCAATGGCGACACGATGACGAAATTCCTGAGCAATGCGTTGCTGGCGCTGCGCGAGAAGCGCGGACAAGCCCGCGCGCAGGCGCTGATGAACTATCTCAACATGACCGAAGCCATTGATGACGGCGACGAGCTCGCCAAGGTCCTGCCGGTCTTGAAGGCGCGCGACTTCGTTGACGTGGCGCGGCAACAGATAATCCAGGCCGTCAAGGACGAACCTGACCCGCCGCAATTCGTCTATCTCGACGAGGCGGAAAACCTGATCAAGCTCTTCGCCGTGAACGGCGAAACCACGGTCAGCTACGTGATGTCGACGGCGCTGGAAAGCTGGGGCATCGACGCCGAGGAACTTGCCGTGCTGGCACAGGCCAACCTGCAGAAATTCCTCGACAAGACCGGCGTACAGATCGCCAAGCGCAGCCAGTTTCAATATGTCGAGGTGGACGGCCAGTTCGAATCCAGCATCGCTTTCCTGCCGAATTTCTGGGCGCAGGTGCAGGAGCAATCCGGCGGAGCGGCGCCGATTGCGGCCTTTCTTTCACGCGACAAGGTCTTCTTCACCCATGAAAACGACACCCTGGGCCTGCAGCTGCTGGAGCTGATCGGCGCCGATCTCAGCGAGGTGCCTTACGTTATTTCGCCGGATCAGTATCGTTGGGAGAACGGCAGGTGGACGCTGTTCAAGCGGGTGGCGCCGATAGCGGCAGCTAAGCTCCACTAAAGCGATCAAGCTTTGAACGGAATCGCGCGATCATTCTAGAAGCGTTATTTTCACGCAATTCACGCAATTGCGGACGGAAAACGCTCTACACCAGCACTTCGTGATCGATGCGATCTTCTGCGCCGAAGAACTTCAGATAGCGCTCGACTTCCGCTGGTTCGCCTGTCGCCTTCTGCGGATTGTCCGAGAGCTTGACGGCCGGGCGGCCGTTGGCCTCGATGACCTTGCAGACGATGGAAATGGGGTTGAGGCCCTTGAGTTCGGTCGGCGCGCAGCCAGCGAAATCATTGGTAAGATTGGTGCCCCAGCCGAAGCTCATGCGGACGCGGCCGTCGAAATGCTTGTAGGTATCGATGATCGCATTGACATCGAGGCCGTCGGAGAAGATCAGCAGCTTCTGGCGCGGATCGCGGCCCATCTTCTTCCACCAGTCGATGATCTTCTCGCCGCCTTCGATAGGCGGCGCGCTGTCGGGACGGAAGCCGGTCCAGTCGGCCACCCATTCCGGTGCATCGCGCAGGAACGAGGCGGTGCCGAAGGCATCGGGCAGAACCACCAGAAGGTTGCCGCCATAGAGGCGGTTCCAGTCGCGCAGCACCTTGTAGGGCGCCTTGCCGAGCTCTTCGTCATTCTTGGCGAGAGCGGCTGCGACCATCGGCAGCTCATGCGCGTTGGTACCGACGGCTTCGAGATCGGAATCCATGGCGAGCAGCACGTTGCTCGTGCCGGTGAAAGCATGGGGCACGCCTTCCTTCAGCGCCTCGACGCACCAGCGCTGCCAGAGAAAGCTATGACGACGGCGCGTACCGAAATCGGAGATGCGCAGGTGCGGCAGCTCCCTCAACCGCTCGACCTTTTCCCACATCTTCGCCTTGGCGCGCGCATAGAGCACATCGAGCGTGAATGGACCGAGCGCCTTCAGCGCCGTGCGCGAGCGAAGCTCGTTGATGATGGCGAGCGCCGGGATTTCCCACATGGTCGTTTCCTTCCACGAACCGTGGAAGTCGAGAATATACTGGCCATCGCGCTTCGACAGCTCATAGTCCGGCAGCTGGAAATTCGACAGCCAGGCGAGGAATTCCGGCTCGAAGATCTGGGCGCGGCCGTAGAAGCTGTTACCCGCGAGCCAGATCATCTCCTTCTTGGAGAGCCTGAGCGTCCGGGCGTGATCAAGCTGTTCGCGCAGTTCCCTCTCATCGATCACCTCGGCAAGCCGGACGCTCTTGGTGCGATTGATCAAGGAGAAGGTGGCGTCGACATCCGGATAGAGCTTCCAGATCATCTGGAGCATGAGAAGCTTATAGAAATCCGTATCGATCAGGCTGCGGATGATCGGATCGAGCTTCCAGGTATGGTTATAGACGCGGGTGGCGATATCCGTCTTCGTCATGTCGTTCCTGCCCCGTCTCCTGCGCTCCGGACGTCATGCTTGCCGCCCGCCGACGCGTCGGCACGCGTATGTGGTGCCTGTTATCAAAAAATGTTGAGCGAAAGTCCAGTCACTGAAAGAAAATTGATGCCAAAGCGACCGCACCGCTTTTGAACATGCACGGGCACGGCTGAACTGTGCCCATAGCTGCCCATCCCGAACGATATAGTGGTCGGCAGAGGTCATTCCAGCGGGGCTTAGAGCGGTTTAGCGATTCATGGAATCGCCGAACCGCTCTATCTGTTTATTTTTACGCAATTCCGGACGGAAAACCGCTGCGCACTTTTCCTGGAGTTGCTCTAGTAACCCCGGCCGCGATCCACCAGATGCAGCAGCGGCTCACCGCGTTCGAAGCGGGCGATCTGTTCCTCGACATAGCGGAACAGCGCTCTTTCCTCCGACATGGCGGAATCATGCGGCGTGATGATGACATTTTCCAGACCCCAGAGGGGATCGTCCGCCGCCAAAGGCTCGACTGTAAAGACGTCGAGCGACGCGCCGCCAAGCACGCCAGTCCCGATCGCCGAGGCGATATCGGCCTGGACCTGGCTCTTGCCGCGGCCGGCATTGATGAACACCGGTTTGCCGAGCGCACCGTCGCGTCGGAGCCCGGAAAAGAGCGAGGCGTCGTATAGCCCCGTTGTTTCCGGCGTCAGCGGCAGCAGCCCGACCAGAATATCGGTCCGCGCGAGAAAGGCATCCAGCTCGCCGGCATCGAAGGTTTCCATGCCATCGATCTGTTTCTTGTTGCGGGACCAGCCGATGACGTTGAAACCCATGACCTTCAGCTTGGCGGCGGCATCGCAGCCGAGAACGCCAAGGCCCATGACGCCGACGGTGACATCACCTGCCTCGGGGCCATGCTGCGGAACCCAGACGCGCTGGCGCTGGTTCCTGAAATGCCCCGGAACATCGCGCAGGTGCATAAGGCATTGCATCACGACCCATTCGCTCATACGCACCGTCAGGCTGCGATCGACGAAGCGGACGATCGGTATGTCCGGCAGGCCGGCAATCGACATCATCGAATCGACACCGGCGCCCCCCGAGAAAATGACCTTGAGATTGGGCGCACGCTCAAAAAGGTCGGCATCCGGCTTCCACAGAAGCGCATAGTCGACATGGCTCAGATCCACACCCTTGCTCGCGGGATCGGCGAGATTGATGCTGCCGCGATCGGCAAAGGCGGTCTTCAGCACTTTGGCGATCATAGCGGGATCGAATTTGAGGTCGACGAGAACGGGGCTTTTGGCCGGCATGGCGATTGTCTTTATTGCTGGATAGTGGCGGTGGGCACCGCCTCGATGTTGAAGGCGGCGGCGAGAAGCGCCTTGGTATAATCCTCTTTCGGCGCGCGGAAAATATCGGCCGAGGTGCCCTGCTCCACGACCTTGCCGAAGCGCATGACGATCAGCTCGTTGGCGAGCGCCTTGACCACCTTCAGGTCGTGGCTGATGAAGAGGTAGGCAAGGTCATGCCGCTTCTGAAGGTCGCGCAGAAGGTCGACCACCTGCGCCTGCACGCTCATGTCGAGCGCCGAGGTCGGCTCGTCGAGCATGACGAAGCGCGGCTTCAGCACCATGGCGCGGGCAATGGCGATGCGCTGACGCTGGCCGCCGGAGAATTCATGCGGGAAACGCCAGCGGGTCAACGGATCGAGGCCGACTTCCTCCAGCGCCCAGCAGACGCGCTTGTCCCGCTCGTCCGCCGAAAGCGACCGCTCATGCACCTTGAGCCCCTCGGCGATGATTTCGCCCACCGACATGCGTGGGCTCAGAGAACCGTAGGGGTCCTGGAAGACGACCTGCAACTGGTTGCGGAGCGGCCGCATCTCGCGGAAGGAATAGCCGGCTATGTCCTTGCCGACGAAGGCGATGCGCCCCTGGGAAGAAATGAGCCGGGCCAGTGCCAGGCCGAGGGTCGTCTTGCCGGAGCCGGATTCGCCGACGACGCCGAGCGTCTGGCCGGCCCGGAGCTTGAGATCGATGCCGTCGACGGCTTTGACGTGATCGACGACCTTGCGCATGAAGCCCGCCTTGATCGGGAACCAGACGCGGATATCGCTGCCTTCCATGACCACGGGCTTGCTGGCATCGCCAAGCGGCGGCTCGCCGCGCGGCTCGGCGGCAAGCAGGTGACGGGTGTATTCATGCTGCGGCCGGGTGAAGACATCCTCCACCGGACCGGTCTCGACGATGTGGCCCTTGGTCATCACGCAGACGCGGTCGGCGAACTTGCGGACGATGCCGAGGTCATGGGTAATAAACAGCATCGACATGCCGTGCGCGCCCTTGAGATCCCGCAGCAGCTCTAGGATCTGCGCCTGCACCGTCACATCGAGCGCCGTCGTCGGCTCGTCGGCGATCAGCAGCTCGGGACGGTTGGCGAGCGCCATGGCGATCATCACGCGCTGGCGCTGGCCGCCGGACAGCTCGTGCGGATAGGCCTTGAGACGCTTCTCCGGCTCACGGATACCGACCTGGTTCAGGAGCTCCAGCGTGCGGCTGCGGGCGGCCTGGCCGCCCATGCCCTGATGCAAGGCCAGGATCTCGCCGATCTGCCGTTCGATCGAATGGAGCGGATTGAGCGAGGTCATCGGCTCCTGAAAGATCATCGTGATGTCGTTGCCGCGCACGGCGCGCAGCTCGTTATCCGACGCCTTCAGCATATCCTTGCCCTTGAACAGGATCTCGCCCGAGGGGTGGCTGGCGGCCGGATAGGGCAGCAGCTTCAGGATGGAATTGGCCGACACGGATTTGCCTGAGCCGGATTCGCCGACCAGCGCTAGGACCTCGCCCTTTCTTATATCGAACGAGATGCCATCGACCGCGGTCGAGGTATTTCCGCCCTGGTGGAAGGCGACGGACAGATTGCGGACGGACAGCAGGGGAGTGGAATTCTCGCTCATCGGAACGTCTTCCTCGGATCGAAGGCGTCACGCACGGCCTCGCCGATGAAAATCAGCAGCGACAGCATGATCGACATGGTGAAGAAGGCCGACAGCCCGAGCCATGGAGCCTGCAGGTTGGATTTGCCTTGGGCGATCATCTCACCCAGCGACGGCGAGCCGGGCGGCATGCCAAAGCCTAAGAAATCGAGCGAGGTCAAGGTAGAAATCGAGCCTGACAGGATGAAGGGGACGAAGGTGAGCGTCGCGACCATGGCATTCGGCAGCAGGTGCCGATACATGATGGTGAGGTTGTCGACGCCGAGCGCCCGGGCGGCACGAACATATTCGAAATTGCGCGCCCGCAGGAATTCGGCGCGCACGACGCCGACGAGACCGACCCAGGAAAACAGCAGCAATATGCCGAGAAGGATGAAGAAGCCGGGCGGCAGGACGGACGCGATGATCAGCAGGATATAGAGCACCGGCATCGACGACCAGATCTCGATGAAGCGCTGCATCAACAGGTCGGTCCATCCGCCGAAATAGCCCTGCATCGCGCCGGCGCAGACGCCGACGACAGCCGAGCAGATGGTGAGCACCAGACCGAACAGCACCGATATGCGGAAGCCGTAGATCAGCCGGGCCAGCACATCGCGCGCCTGGTCATCGGTGCCGAGCCAGTTGAAATTGCTCCAGTTGCAGTTCGGGTCGGCAACGCCTCCCGCATAGCCTGAGCAGCGCTGCTCCTTGCTCATCATCCAGAACGGCGGGGTCGGCGCCGACTTTCCTTGGGGAAGGTTGGAATTTGCCGTCTGATAGGAATAGTGGATCGGCGGCCAGAGCATCCAGCCATTGGCATTGATCTCGTCCTGAATGTCCTGCGCGCGGTAATCCGTCTGCGCCAGGAAGCCGCCGAACTTCTCTTCGGGATAATCGACAAAGATCGGCGTCAGGATCTCGCCCTTGTAGGAGACCAGGATCGGCCGGTCGTTGGCGATGAACTCGGCGCCGAGGGTGAGGACGAACAGAACGAGGAAGATCCAGAGCGACCAGTAGCCACGGCGGTTCGCCTTGAAATTCTCCCAGCGGCGCACGTTGGTCGGCGAGAACAGCCCCTTGCGCGGCGGCTTTACCGTCGTCGGGGTTGCCGGAGGGTTGGCTGCATCCATCACACATCCCTCCGTTCGAAGTCGATGCGAGGATCGATCCAGGTGTAGATCAGGTCGGAAACGAGGCCGACGACGAGGCCGAGCAGCGAAAAGATGAAGAGCGTCGCAAACACCACTGGATAGTCGCGCTGGACGACGGAGAGATAGCTGAGGCGGCCGAGGCCATCCAGCGAGAAGATGTTCTCGATCAGCAGCGAACCGGTGAAGAAGGCGGAAATGAAGGCGCCGGGAAAGCCGGCGATGACGATCAGCATGGCGTTGCGGAAGACATGGCCATAGAGCACGCGCCGCTCGCTCAACCCCTTGGCGCGAGCGGTGGTGACATATTGCTTCTTGATTTCCTCGATAAAGGAATTCTTGGTGAGCAGCGTCGTGGTGGCAAAGGCGGCGAGCGACAGCGAAATCAGCGGCAGCACCAGATGCCAGAGATAATCGAGGATCTTCTGCCACCAGTTGAGATCGGCGAAATTGTCGGAGACGAGACCACGCAGCGGGAACCAATCGAAGAAGGAGCCGCCGGCAAACAGCACGATCAGCATGATGCCGAACAGGAAGCTCGGGACGGCATAGCCGATGATGATGATGCCCGAGGTCCAGACATCGAAGGTCGATCCATCCTGCACCGCCTTGCGGATGCCCAGCGGGATTGAGATCGCGTAAGAGAAGATCAGGATCCAGATGCCAAGCGAGATCGACACCGGCAGTTTTTGGCCAATGAGGTCGATGACCGACGTGTTGCGGAAGAAGCTTTCGCCGAAATCGAAGCGGATATAGTTCCACATCATCTGGCCGAAGCGCTCAAGCGGTGGCTTGTCGAAACCGAACTGTTTGTCGAGCTTGGCGATCAGCTCGGGATCGAGCCCCTGCGCGCCGCGATATTTCGAGCCGCTGTCCTCAACCGCCTGCTGCGCGAGCATGTCCGTGCCGCCCGAAAGCCGGCCGGTGGCGTTGTCGCCCTGGCCGGTCAATTGCGCGATGACCTGCTCGACCGGACCGCCCGGCGCAAACTGTACGATGGTGAAGGAAATCGCCATGATGCCGACGATGGTCGGGATCATCAGCAGCAGGCGTCTGAGGATATAGGCGCCCATCAGCCCATTGCTCCCTCGCAGAGGGACATGTCCCGCCTCGCCTCAATCCGTCCGTCGTTCAATTCACATTCCCTTCCGCCGCATACAGACCGGCGCAGTCATTTCAGTTTGAAACTTGCGAATCAGCCTTCGCATTTGGAGGCAGCAAGCCCCCTATTGCAAGAGAGCCTCACTTTCCGGCGCTTTTCGACCACCATACGTCCGGGAAGCCGATGGAGTAGTAAGGAAGTTCCGGAAGATGTTCGAACTTGTCCCAATAGGCGATCCTGGTCGTCGTCCCGTAGAAAGTGGGCAAAACATAGTGGTGGGCGAGCAGCACGCGATCGAGTGCCTTGGTCGTCGCTTCCTTCTCCGCCACGTCCTTCGCGAGGATCACTTTCTGGATGAGGTCGTCGATGCCCGGGTCGGCTATTCCGGCGTAGTTGCGCGATCCCTGGCGGGCGGCGGAGGCGGAGCCCCAGTATTCGGCCTGCTCGTTGCCGGGGTTCAGCGTCTCCGCCCAGACGACCCAGATCATATCATAGTCGAAGCTGCGGATGCGGTTGATGTACTGCGAGGGATCGACCGTCCTGACGCTGGCATCGATGCCGATGCGCTTCAGGTTCTGTACATAAGGCAGCACCGATCTTTCCAGCGAAGGATTGTTCAGCAAGAGTTCCAGCGAAAACGGCTGGCCGCTCTGCGCGTTCACCATTTTATTGCCCTTGAGAATCCAGCCCGCGTCCTTGAACAAGCCAATAGCCTTGCGAAAATTATCGCGCGCCTTTTGCGGGTCGCCGCCGACGGGATTGGCATAGGGCACGGTAAAGACATCGGCGGGCACCTTGTCCTTGACGCTGTTCAGAACATTGAGCTCCTCGCCTTGCGGGAGACCGGAGGAGGCGAATTTCGTACCGAAAAAGAAGCTGTCGACACGCGTCAACTTCCCGAAGGAAAGGGTTCGGTTGAGCTCCTCGAAATCGTAAACGTAGTTCAGCGCCTCGCGGACACGCTCGTCCTTGAATTGCGCGCGTCGCATATTGGGAACGAGCGCCTGCATGATGCCGACCGAGCGCAGCGTGTTGGGTAGTTCCTCCCGCTTGATGCGGCCGTCCTTGGCAGCTGGAAAATCGTAGCCGGTCACCCAATGGCTTGTGGAATTGTCCTGCCAGTAATCGATGACGCCGCTACGAAACGCCTCGAACGCGACGTCGTAGTCGGAAAAATAGACATAATTTATCGCGCCGAAGTTGTTCGTGCCGATATTGACCGGCAGGTTCTTGCCCCAATAATCGTCGCGCAGTTCGTAGCGGATCGAAGAGCCAGGCTGGAAGGAAGCAATCTTATAGGGACCCGACCCCATGACGGGCTCGAGCGTGGTGCGCGAGATATCGCGCGGCTTGCCATCGGGGCCATTTGCTTCCCACCAGTGTTTCGGCAGAATGGTCAGTTGGCCCAGGATCGAGGGAAGTTCGCGGTTGCCCTTCTCATTAAAACGGAAGGTAACGTCGCGCTCACCGGTTTTCTCGGCGCCCACGACATGGGCGTAGTAGCTTGTGACCATCAGATTGAGTTCTTTGGTTTTCTCAAAACTGAAGATCACATCCTCGGGCGTTACCGGCGTGCCGTCGGGCCACTTCGCTTCGGCGCGCAGCCGAAACGTGGCGCTCGAAACGTCATCCGGATAAGAGACGCCCTCGGCAAGCAAACCATAGGAAGAATTGGCCTCGTCATCGGCTTTCTTCAGCAACGTATCATAGATCAGCTCTGTCCCCTCGGCGATATTGCCCTTCGACAGGACAGGATTGAAGGTGTCAAACGTGCCGCTGCTCGACAGCTTCACCTCGCCGCCCTTCGGCGCATTCGGATTGACGTAATCGAAATGCTTGAAACCGGGCTGGTATTTGAGATCGCCGAGAATGGCCGTGCCGATGCGGAATTGCGGCTCTTCGGCTTTCGAGGACGCTGGCAGGGCCAGCAGGCACATGAGAGAAACAACCAAGCCTGCTTTCAACCGCGTCAATGCCATTCATCATCTCCTGATGCTTTTCCTAGAATCAGCATAAGCCAAATGAGGGCAAAAAACAGGACGCAATTGCTCACCTCTTCCCTCCGCAATCGTTTGGCAGCTCTCGAAATCAGGTTTTGGAGGTGGCTTCTTCGAGACGCCGGCGCAGCATCAGGCGCAATTCGCTGACGACGCGTTGGTCCTCTTTGGCGTCGGGTTCGTTGGCGACGGCCGCGGCGATGCGCAACAGTTCGAGGACGATACCCGACATCAGCGTGATATCGTCCGATATCGACGGCTCCGCTCGCCGCAAGACGGCGGCGATCAACTCTTTCAATTCCGCACGCGAGCGCATCTTCCGGTCTTTAGGGATATCGCGGCGCGCGGCAAGCACAGGAAATTCCGGAAATTCTTCGATAAATGCGCCAAGCGCATCGAAGATCGCTTCGCCGCTATCGGCTGCGGAGAGGCCGGAACTGCGTTCCGCCAGGTTCTGAAGACCCGCCTTCAGCCGCTCCAGGCGATCGATATGCAGCGCCTCGGCAAGCAAAGGCTTGGTCGGAAAGAATTGATAGAGCGAGCCGATGGAGGATTGCGCCTCGGCCGCGATCTCAGTCATCGTTGCGGCTTCATAACCCTTCCGCGCAAAGACCCTTGCGGCCGCTTCCAGCAGGACGACGACACGATCATGGCCGCGCTGCCGCTTCGGGGTGCGCGTCTTCAATTCTTCACTTGATTTTTGTGAGGTCATCCTCATATTTCCATTGTGAGGATGCCCTCATGTTTCTCTCGGAGCCCCAAATGCCTCTTTACGACCCCCGGACCACCGCGCTTATTTCCATCGACCTGCAAGGCCTCGTTCTCAGCCTGCCGCTTGCCCCCTATTCCGCTCAACAGATCGTTGCGAATACAGTTGCGATCGCGAACAAGCTGAAGGCCGATGGCGGAACCACCGTTTTTGTAACGGTTGGATTTTCCTCGGACTATACCGACGCTGTCAATCAGCCCACCGACGAAACCTTCGCCCTTCCCGCCGGAGGCTTGTCGCCGGCCGCCCTGGCGGCACCCATCGAAATCGCCGCGCTGACGCCGGATGTCGCGATCGTCAAACGCCAATGGAGCGCCTTCTACGGCACCGAACTCGATCTGCAGCTTCGTCGCCGCGGCATCAAAACGCTGATCCTGACCGGTGTCGCCACCAATTTCGGCGTCGAATCGACGGTGCGCGATGCCCATGCGGCAAATTATGCCGTCATCGTCGCTGAGGACGCGGTGACGACTTTTTCCCAGGAAATGCAGGATTTCGCCTGCACGAAGGTATTGCCGCGACTGTCGCGCATTCGCAAGACGGAAGAAATTCTAGCAAATTGATCCGTCGGAGGTGACGGCCTAAGCGGGCGGCGGGCGGTCGCTCATCAGCCAGCGGCGATTGAACGTGGATTACCCTCGCTTCCTTTTCAAGGTAATCTCGCCGCAAATCACCTCGGCTGACGCCGACCGCCTTTCAAGGATATGCATGGTTTCGCTCCTGGTTCGCACTTTCCAAACTATCGGCCAAACTATCGGCAAATTTTCCCTCATCGCCACGATCAGCACGGGTCTCATTGCCGGCGATGCGCTGGCGCAGCAGGCGGGGCCGACGCCCGGCAGTGCCAAGGCGATCTTCGGGGCTGTGACGCTGCCGACGCAGGGACCGACGCAATCGATCGGCTTTTATGCCAAGGGCTGCCTTGCCGGTGCCGTGGCGCTGCCCACCGACGGGCCGACCTGGCAGGCCATGCGCCTGTCGCGCAACCGTCGCTGGGGCCGGCCTGACATGATCGGCCTTCTCGAGCGCCTGTCACGCGATGCGGCAAAGCATGACGGCTGGCCGGGCCTGCTTGTCGGCGACATCTCGCAGCCGCGCGGCGGCCCGATGTTCAACGGCCATGCCTCGCACCAGATCGGCCTCGATGCCGATGTCTGGCTGACGCCCATGCCTCCGCACAAGCTGACGGTCGCGGAACGCGAGACCCTGCCCTTCACCTCGATGCTGGCGAAGGACAAGTTCCTGACCATCAACGACAGGGTCTGGACGCCGGCGCATGCCCGCCTGCTGATGCGCGCGGCCAGCTACCCCGAGGTCGAGCGCATCTTCGTCAATCCGGCCATCAAGAAAAAGATGTGCGATACATGGACCGGCGACCGCAGCAATCTCGGCAAGCTGCGCCCGGAATATGGACATGACTCGCATTTCCATATCCGTATCCGCTGCCCGGCCGGCTCGGTCGGCTGCACGCCGCAGGCGCCTGTTGCGGCCGGCGACGGCTGCGACAAGACGCTCGCCTGGTGGCTTGGCCCCGAACCGTGGGCAAAGCCGAAGCCCGACACGAAGCCGCCTGCAAAGCCCCGCGAGATCATGGTTTCGGATCTGCCCAGGGCCTGCCAGGCCGTGGTGGCCGCGCCGCCGGTCGCTTCCGTTCGTGCTGCCACCTATGGCGCCACGGGTATCGGCGCGTCCGCGGAAACGGAGACGATGCCGATCTCCGGCAATACGCCGCCCGGCCAGATCCCGCAGCAGTGAGGCTCGGATGGTCCTTGCCGGAGCGGCCTTTCAAAACGCCTCCCCTTGGTATAGAAGGCGGATAAATCGATTGAAAGTACTGGGTGGAGCAAGAGTTTCATGGCCGGCGGCAAAAGCATCGCGCTGATCGCGCACGATCAGAAAAAGGATGCGATGGCGGAGTTTGCGCGGCGTAACCAAGCCGCCCTTGCCGATTGGCATATCGTCGCGACCGGCACGACCGGCGGCCGCGTGCTCGACGCCTGCCCTGATCTCAAGGTCACCCGCCTGAAAAGCGGGCCGCTTGGCGGCGACCAGCAGATCGGTGCGCTGATCGCCACCGGCGAGATTGACATGCTCGTCTTCTTCATCGACCCCCTCACCCCGCTGCCGCACGATGTCGACGTGAAGGCATTGACGCGGCTTGCCGTTGTCTACGACATTCCGATGGCGCTCAACGAATCCACCGCCGAGCGGCTGATCAAAACACTGAACCATTAATCCGCCTTGCCGGCGGCAGACCACGGACCTGGCCATGCCCGAGCTCAATCACAGCGATGCCCCCCTGCCTTTTCCGATTCTCATCGGCGATATCGGCGGAACCAATGCGCGTTTCTCGATCCTTGCCGATGCGAATTCCGAACAGGAGCATTTTCCTGTCGTGCAGACGGCGAATTTCGAGACGATCGACGATGCGATCAGGCTGATCCTCGAAAAGAGCAAGGTCCAGCCCCGCGCCGCGATCCTTGCCATGGCCGGCCCCGTGCAGGGCGATGAGATTCCGCTGACCAATTGCGACTGGGTGATCCGCCCGAAGACCATGATCGCCAATCTCGGCATCGAGGACGTGCTGGTCATCAATGACTTCGAGGCGCAGGCGCTGGCAATCGCCGACGTTGCCGACGAGCATCGCGAAACCATCGGTGAGACAGGGGACAGCATGGCCGCCTCGCGCGCCGTGCTCGGACCGGGCACCGGGCTTGGCGTCGCCGGCCTGATCCACACCCAACATCAGTGGATACCGGTGCCGGGCGAAGGCGGCCATATCGATCTTGGGCCGCGCACGGAACGAGACCTGCAGATCTGGCCGCATCTGGAAGCCATTGAAGGCCGCATCTCGGCCGAGCAGATCATTTGCGGTCGCGGGCTGCAGAACCTCTATCATGCCATCTGCAAGGTCGACGGCGTCGAGCCGAGCCTGAAGGAGCCCGCCGATATCACCACCCATGCGCTTGCCGGCACCAATGCGCAGGCCGAGGAGACGCTGACGCTCTTCGTCACCTATCTCGGTCGCCTTGCCGGCGATATCGCCATGATCTTCATGGCGCGCGGCGGCGTCTATCTTTCCGGCGGCATCTCGCAAAAGATCCTACCGGCGCTGCAGAAGCAGGAATTCCGCGCGGCCTTTGAAGACAAGGCGCCGCATACCGAAATGATGAAGACGATCCCGACCTATGTCGTCGTCAATCCGCTGGCTGCGCTTTCCGGCCTTGCGGCCTACGCCCGCAAACCGTCGAGCTTCGGGCTTGCGACCGACGGCCGCCGCTGGCGGCCTTGATCGCTTCCAACAGCCGATGGCGCATCGAAACTACCGGCGCGTTATGCCTTTTTGAAGAAGCCGCCTTCCTCTATAATAAGGAAGGCTCCGAGATCGGCCTTAACCAGTGCCGCAGGCCATCCCTAGCCAAAGCCGTCCTAACTCTTTATAGAGCCGCGGCAGCATGTGCCGTGCGCGGCTCACTTGGTTTGAGACAGGAAACCGATTTTTGAAGTCGCCCAACACGAAAAAGACCGATATCGACAGCGAAGCCATTACCGTTGTCCTGAAGCGCGTTATAGCTGAAAACGGCCGTGATCATGTCTGGGGCTATTCGGTCGCAATCTTTTGCCTCGTTGTCGTCGCAGCATCCACAGCAATGATGGCCTTTGTGATGAGGCCGATCGTCAACGGAGCCTTCTACGAGCGCCGCGCCGAAGTCATGTGGCTGATTTGTCTTGCCATATTTGCGGCTTTTATAGCACGTGGTTTTGCCGGCTATTTTCAATCGGTCATTCTGTCCAAGATCGGCAATGACATCATTGCTCGCTATCAACGGCGCCTCTATGCGCATCTGATGACGCTGTCGGTCGGTTTTTTCAGTGAAGCGCGCTCGGCTCAGATTGCCGCGCGGGTCAGCCAGAACGTTTCCGGCATCCGCGATGTGATGAACCTCGTCATCACGTCTACGGCGCGCGACTTTCTGTCATTCGTCTTTCTGCTCGGCAACATGGTCTATCAGGACCCATTGCTCAGCCTTATCTTTTTCGTCATTGCCCCACCTGTCTTTCTGGCCTTGCGCCACATCTCCAGGCGCCTGCGCGCCGTCACGCGCGAGGCGGTCGTTCTCAACAGCCGCGTGCTCGGCGCGATGCAGGAAACCATTCAAGGCATTTCCATCGTCAAAGCCTTCACGATGGAGCCCGAACTCGACCGCAAGATCAACAAGCTGATTACGGCGGCAGAGAATCGGCAAAACCGTATTGTTCGCATTTCCGAGCGTAACGGCCCGCTGATCGAAACGGTTGCCGGCTTTGCCGTCGCCGGTGTTTTTGCCTATGCCGCCTACCGTTCGATTTATGAAAATGTGCCGCCAGGCGCAGTGTTTTCCTTCATCGTGTCACTGCTTTTGGCTTATGATCCGGCCCGCCGCCTCGCGAAATTGCAGACGCAGCTTGAACGCGCGGTCGTCAACGCACGGATGATCTACGAACTGCTCGACATGGAGCCGCGCCAGCGCGATCTGCCCGAAGCCAAGGCGCTGGTTGTCACCGAGGCCCGCATCGAATTTCGCGGCGTCCATTTCGCCTATGGCGACGATACTGTTCTGGACGACGTGAGCTTCGTTGCCGAAGGCGGACAGACGACGGCGCTCGTCGGCCCTTCCGGCGCCGGCAAGTCCACCGTCATCAATCTCATTCCGCGCTTCTACGACCCGAAGGCCGGTAGCATCTTCATCGACGGGCAGGATATCAGCCACATCACCAAGCAGTCGCTGCGCCAGCATCTCGCCTACGTCTCGCAGCAGCCCTATCTCTTCGAAGGCTCGATCCGCGACAACATCCGTTATGGCCGCCCTGACGCGACCGACGCGGAGATCGAAGAGGCAGCCCGCCTCGCTTACGCCCATGATTTCATCATGGCGCAGTCGCAGGGCTACGACACGCCCGTCGGCGAAAACGGCGTGACGCTTTCCGGCGGCCAGCGGCAGCGCCTGTCGATCGCCCGCGCGCTGGTGCGCAACGCGCCGATCCTCCTGCTCGACGAGGCGACCTCCGCGCTCGACACGGAATCGGAAGCGGCCGTGCAGAAGGCGCTGGACGAGGCCATGAGCGGCCGCACGGTCGTCGTCATCGCTCACCGCCTGTCGACCGTCGTTCGAGCCGAGAAAATCATCGTCATGCAGAATGGGCGTGTCGTCGAAGAGGGCAACCACGAGACGCTTGCGGAGGCCGACAATGGCCTTTACGCTCGCCTCAACAACCTTCAGCGGCCGGCCGTTTCCGGCAACTCCCGCAAATAAGACGATAGAGACGACATGAGCGACGATGCGATGAAGCTGGTGGTGGTTGGCGCGGCGGGCCGCATGGGGCAGGCTCTGATCCGCCTCATTCACGCCACTGAGGGCCTGACCTTGCATGCCGCCGTCGCGCGTCCCGGATCCGTCTTCATCGGCAAGGATGCCGGCGAGATTGCCGGGTTGGGGCCGATCGGCGTTCCCGTCACCGACGATCCGCTTTCCGCCTTTCTGCATGCCGAAGGCGTCATCGATTTCACGACGCCGGCAACCAGCGTCACCTTCGCCGGGCTTGCCGCGCAGGCGCGCATCGTCCACATCATCGGCACGACGGGATGCACGGCCGAAGACGAAGCCAAGTTCCAGGCGGCGGCCCGCCATGCCCGCATCGTCAAATCGGGCAATATGGGCCTCGGCATCAACCTTTTGAGCGTGCTCGTCGAGCAGGCGGCACGCGCCCTTCCCTCCGCCGATTGGGATATCGAAGTGCTGGAGATGCATCACCGGCACAAGGTCGATGCGCCCTCGGGTACCGCGCTTCTGCTCGGCCAGGCCGCAGCCAAGGGCCGCGGCATCGATCTCGACGACAATTCCGTGCGCGCGCGCGATGGCCATACCGGCCCGCGTCCGGCTGGCACGATCGGCTTTGCGACCCTGCGCGGCGGCGGCGTGGTCGGCGATCACTCGGTCATCTTCGCCGGCGAGAGCGAGCGGCTGACCCTGTCCCACAGCGCCGGCGACCGTTCGCTGTTTGCCCGGGGCGCGCTGCAAGCCGCTCTCTGGGCGCGCGACAGGAAACCCGGCTTCTATTCCATGCTCGATGTTCTCGGGCTCTCCACACGTTGACCTGATCCTGGAGCGGATCGGCATGGAACTGCCGATCCGCTCCAGCCTTTTATTGTCTCGCAATTCCGGACGGAAAAACACTACACACTTTTCCTGGAATTGCTTCATTAAGGAGAAATTTTATGAGCGGTACTCTTGTCCTCGTTCGCCATGGCCAGAGCGACTGGAATTTGAAGAATCTCTTTACCGGCTGGAAGGATCCCGATCTGACCGCCCTCGGCATCGAGGAAGCCAAGACGGGCGGCAAGGCGCTTGCCGACTACGGCATCAAATACGACATCGCCTTCACGTCGGCCCTCGTCCGCGCCCAGCACACGCTGAAGATCATCCTTGATGAAATCGGCCAGCCCGGGCTCGAGACCATCAAGGATCAGGCACTGAACGAGCGCGACTACGGCGATCTCTCCGGCCTCAACAAGGATGACGCCCGCGCCAAATGGGGTGAGGAACAGGTGCACATCTGGCGCCGCTCCTACGACGTGCCCCCGCCCGGCGGCGAAAGCCTGCGCGACACCGGCGCCCGCGTCTGGCCCTATTATCTGACGGAAATCCTGCCGCGCGTGCTCGCCGGCAAGAACGTGCTGGTCGCCGCCCACGGCAACTCGCTGCGCTCGCTCGTCATGGTTCTCGACCGATTGAGCAAGGAACAGATCCTGGCGCTCAACCTCGCGACCGGCGTGCCGATGGTCTACAAGCTCAAGGCCGACTCCACCGTCGCCTCGAAGGAAATCCTTGGCGACATGTCCGGCGCGCATTGAGCGTCATCTAAACTAGCTATCTCCGAAAAGCCCCTGGCCCTCTCCCCGTTTGACGGGGAGAGGGGACGACCTCTCTTGCGGCAAACTCTTGACTCTTATTAGGTTGAGAAGCGACGGAGGGTGCGTCTTTCCCCTTCTCCCCGCCGGCAGGGAGAAGGTGGCCGACAGGCCGGATGAGGGGCCGCGCCCCAACCTCAATTCTCGATCGTGAACCGCACCCTGTCGGCGGCGAAGCGGGAGATCGAGTATTGGACCGGCACGTTGTCGAGATCGGTGTTCAGCGCCTGTGTGATCAGGACGATGGCGCCGGGAGATAGCTGAAGATCGGCGAGATCGCTCTCGTCGGCATGGGTCGCGGTAATCTCGGTGATGACGCGCACATAGTCCGGCACGCCAAGCTCCCGAAACGCCTTGGTGATCGATCCCGTCGCCCGGTAGATCTCGGCGATATTGCCAAACCGATCCGCCGGGAACCAGCTGGTGGCGCGCGATACCGGACGGTGATCCGCTTGACCGAGCGTTTCCAGGCGCACGAGTGGCGTACCGGTCTTGATCTTGAGGTGCCGGGCCACCTCCGCGCTCGCTGCCTCGTCGCTCGTCGCAAGCAGGACGCTGCGGGTCTCGCGCACCTGATCGCCGATGCCCTGCGAGAAACGTGTCCGCTTCGAAATCGGGAAGCTCAGCCGCTCCTTGCGCTCGATCAGCGTACCGCGCCCCTGCACAGCCCTGACGATGCCTTCCTGCGCCAGCGCGGCGAGCGCGCTGCGAATGGTATGCCGGTTGACCCCGAACTGCAGCGCCAGCGTCGTTTCCGGCGGCACCATGCCGCTTTCGTCGAAGTCGCCGTGATTGATCGACATCCGTATTCGGTCGGCGATCTGCCGCCAGAGCGCCACGCCTGTCTGCCTTTGAATCCTCTGCCCTGCCATTTCGCCCACTCGCCCTGTCACACGCTTGTCACGACTCACTAATAGATATAAATCTATCTTGTATGGTTGTCTATATCAATAGACATTTAGAGGAAGGCGCGATGAATTCAGCACAAAGGCAGGAAGCAGCCGCACAGGAGCGTCGGGAGCGCAAACGTGTTGCCGATCTTCTGGCACAGGCCCAGCGCGACGAGCTCGACGCAGCCTGGGAAGCATTGCCGAGCAAGCCGGCGGTACAGCCGGTGCGCGGACCGGAAACGGGGCTCGTCATGGTGCGCGGCCGCATCGGCGGCGGTGGTTCCCCCTTCAATCTCGGCGAGGTCACGGTGACGCGCGCCACCATCCGGCTGGCATCCGGCACCATAGGCCATGCGCATGCACTCGGCACGGATCGCGAGAAGGCACGGCTTTCGGCCATATTCGATGCCCTCTGGCAGCAGTCGGCCACCAAGGAATTCGTCGAGAAGGCGATCCTGCAGCCGGTCACCGAGCGCATCGCAGACTATGATCGCAAGCGCGCGGAGGAAACGGCCGCTACCCGCGTCGATTTCTTCACCATGGTTCGCGGAGAAGACTGATGAGCTTCACTACCTCCACCTTCGGCAATGATGCATTGATCGGCGGCTTCACCGACCCGGTTTTCGATGCACAGAGCGTCTTCAAGATGACGATGGACGCGATGGCGCGGCCGGGCATCCTGCAGACCGTGACAGCCGATATCGCTCCGCCTGCCCCGCTTGGCATCGCTGCCGGCGCGATCGGGCTGACGCTTTGCGACCATGATACGCCGGTCTGGCTCTCCACCAGCCTTGGACGGTCGAGCCTGCCGGAATGGCTGAGCTTTCACACCGGAGCACCCATCATCCAGGAACGGCTGGAAGCGATGTTCGCCTTCATCGAGGCAGGCATGGCGCTTTCCTCCTTCAACCAGTTCGGCATCGGCACCCAGGAATATCCCGACCGTTCGACGACGCTCGTGCTGGAAGTCGAAAGCCTTGAAGGCGGCAAGGATCTGGCACTTTCGGGTCCCGGCATCAACGGCGTCCATATGATCGCGCCCAGGGGCCTGCCGGATGCATTCCTGCGCATCTGGACCGACAATCGCGCGCTCTTCCCGCGCGGCGTCGATCTCGTTCTGACGGCCGGCCGGCAATTCCTTTGCCTGCCGCGCACCACCAAGATCACCGCGACGGAGATGTGACATATGTATGTTGCCGTAAAGGGTGGCGAAGCCGCCATCGCCAATGCTCACCGGCTACTGGCCGACCGTCGCCGCGGCGACCGTTCGCTGCCGGCTGTTGGCATCGACCAGATCGTCGCGCAGCTGGCGCTCGCCGTCGATCGCGTCATGGCCGAAGCCTCGCTCTATGACCGCACCTTGGCAGCCCTCGCCGTCCGCCAGGCACGCGGCGACATGATCGAGGCGATCTTCCTGCTGCGCGCCTATCGCACGACGCTGCCGCGCTTCGGCTATTCCCAGCCGCTGGACACGGTGGCGATGAAGATCGAGCGCCGCATCTCCGCCACCTACAAGGATCTGCCGGGTGGCCAGCTTCTCGGCCCGACCTTCGACTATACGCACCGCCTGCTCGATCCGAGCCTTCTGACCGACGAGCAAGTGGACGAGCCGATGCAGCGGCCGGCCGAAGAGGGTCGCGTCATGCGCGTTTCCGAAATTCTCGATCAGGAAGGGCTGATCGAAGGCGACGGCGTCATGCCGGTCGATCATGAAATCGGCGACCTGACGCGCGAGCCGCTGGAGTTCCCGATGACCCGCGACCTGCGCCTGCAGGCGCTCGCCCGCGGCGACGAAGGATTCCTGCTGGCGCTCGGTTATTCGACGCAGCGGGGCTACGGCCGCACACATCCCTTCACCGGTGAAATCCGCATCGGCGAAGTGGAAGTGGAATTCGAGGTGCCGGAACTCGGCTTTGCCGTGTCGCTCGGCCGCATCCAGGTGACCGAATGCCAGATGGTCAACCAGTTCAAGGGCTCCGCCAAGGTGCCGCCGCAGTTCACCCGTGGCTACGGGCTGGTCTTCGGCCAGAGCGAGCGCAAGGCCATGGCCATGTCGCTCGTCGACCGGGCGCTGCGCGCCGAAGAGCTTGGCGAAGACATCACGGCGCCGGCACAGGACGAGGAATTCGTCATCTCGCACTCTGACAACGTGCAGGCGACCGGCTTCGTCGAACATCTGAAGCTGCCGCACTATGTCGACTTTCAGGCCGAACTCGACCTGGTGCGGCGCATGCGCCGCGAATTCGAAGCCGCCCGTGACAGCGGCATGGACCCGATGACGGAGGCAGCCGAATGACCGAACTCGCCACCTATAATTTCGCCTATCTCGACGAACAAACCAAGCGGATGATCCGCCGCGCCATCCTGAAAGCGATCGCCATACCCGGTTATCAGGTGCCCTTCGCCTCGCGCGAAATGCCGATGCCCTACGGCTGGGGCACCGGCGGCGTGCAGCTGACGGCGGCCATCATCGGCCCGCAGGACGTGCTGAAGGTCATCGACCAGGGGGCTGACGACACGACAAACGCCGTCTCCATCCGCGCCTTCTTCCAGAAGGTTGCCAATGTCGCGGTGACCACCCGCACCGACGAGGCGACCATCATCCAGACGCGCCACCGCATCCCGGAAGCCAAGCTCGGCCCCAATCAGGTGCTGGTGTATCAGGTGCCGATCCCCGAGCCGCTTCGTTATCTGGAGCCGCGCGAGACCGAGACGCGCAAGATGCATGCGCTCGAGGAATACGGCCTTATGCATGTGAAGCTCTACGAGGATATCGCCCGCAACGGCCGCATCGCCACCACCTACGCCTATCCGGTCAAGGTCGCCGGACGCTATGTGATGGACCCGTCGCCGACGCCGAAATTCGACAATCCGAAAATGCATCTGTCGGATGCGCTGCAGCTTTTCGGCGCCGGTCGTGAGAAGCGTATCTATGCCGTGCCGCCCTATACCGAAGTCGTCAGCCTCGACTTCGAGGACCATCCTTTCGAGGTGCAGCGTTTCGACAAGCCCTGCGCCCTTTGCGGCGCCGAGCAGGTCTATCTCGACGAGGTGATCCTCGACGACAAGGGTGGGCGCATGTTCGTCTGCTCCGATACCGATTTCTGCGAGGACCGCCGCGCCCATGGCCATGTTGACCCTATGCTGGCGCCAAATGGGCTCGCAGCCGATGGATTGCCTGATAGCAAGGAGGCCGCCGAATGAGCGACACACCGCTTCTGAAAGTCAAGGACATCTCGAAATTCTACGGCAGCCGCATCGGGTGCCGGGACGTGTCCTTCGATCTCTGGCCCGGCGAAGTGCTGGCCATCGTCGGCGAATCCGGCTCCGGCAAGACGACGCTGCTCAACTGCATCTCGACGCGGCTGCTGCCGACGACCGGCAGTGTCGAATATCATATGCGCGACGAGACCTATCGCGACCTGTTCCGCATGAGCGAGGCCGAACGGCGCTTCCTGATGCGTACCGACTGGGGCTTCGTGCATCAGAACCCCGCCGACGGCCTGCGCATGACGGTTTCGGCCGGCGCCAATGTCGGCGAACGGCTGATGGCGATCGGCAACCGCCACTACGGCAACATCCGCAACACGGCCATCGACTGGCTGGAGCGGGTCGAAATCGATGCCGACCGCATCGACGACCAGCCGCGCGCCTTCTCCGGCGGCATGCGCCAGCGCCTGCAGATCGCCCGCAATCTGGTGACCGGGCCGCGCCTGGTGTTCATGGACGAACCGACCGGCGGCCTCGACGTTTCGGTGCAGGCACGCCTGCTCGATCTCGTCCGCGGCCTCGTCAACGATCTCGGCCTGTCGGCGATCATCGTCACGCATGATCTCGCCGTCGCCCGGCTTCTGTCGCATCGCATGATGGTGATGAAGGATGGGTACGTCATCGAGCAGGGCTTGACCGACCGCGTGCTCGACGATCCGCGTGAACCCTATACGCAACTGCTCGTCTCTTCGATCCTGCAGGTCTGAGGAACTATCATGGCAACCCCACTCGTCGTTTCCGAAGTCTTCAAAAGCTTCATCATGCACCTGCGCGACGGCATCTGCCTGCCTGTCGTCGCCGACGTCTCCTTCTCTGTCGCCTCTGGCGAATGTGTCGTGCTCGGCGGCCCCTCCGGCATCGGCAAGAGCTCGCTGCTGAAGATGATCTATGGCAACTATGCCGTCGACAACGGCCAGATACTCGTTACGCACAACGGCAAGATCGTCGATCTCGCCACCGCCGATCCCCGCACCGTGCTCGAGGTGCGCCGGCAGACCATGGGCTATGTCAGCCAGTTCCTGCGCACGGTGCCGCGCGTCCCCGCCCTCGATGTCGTCGCCGAGCCGCTGCTGGCCCGCGGCGTCGCACCCGCTGACGCCCGCGAAAAGGCGGCCGGCCTGCTTGCGCAGCTAAACCTGCCGAAAGAGCTTTGGCAGTTGCCGCCTGCCACCTTCTCAGGCGGCGAGCAGCAGCGCGTCAATATCGCGCGCGGCTTCATTACCGACCACGCCATCCTTCTGCTCGACGAACCCACAGCCTCGCTCGACGCCAAAAACCGAGCCGTCGTGGTCGAGATGATCGAACAGAAGAAACAAGCGGGCGTCGCCCTTCTCGGCATCTTCCACGACGAAGAGGTGCGCGAAGCCGTCGGCAGCCGCATCCTCGATGTTTCACAATTTTCGCCGAGAAAGGCCGCCGCATGAGCCGCAAGCTGGGCGAAACGCCCTTCATCAGTGCCTCGGCCAGCGTTAGCAAATCGACGCTCGGCCGCTATACCGAAGTGTCCGACCGCTGCCGCATCGATGAAACCGAGCTCGGCGACTATTCCTACATCATGCAGGACGGCGCCGTCTGGTGCACGACCATCGGCAAATTCGTCAACATCGCCGCTGCCGTGCGCATCAATGCCACCAATCATCCGACATGGCGGGCAACGCTGCACCATTTCACCTACCGTGCCGCCGACTATTGGCCGGATGCCGATATGGAAACGGACTTCTTCACCTGGCGGCGCGATCATCGCGTCGTCATCGGCAACGATGTCTGGATCGGCCATGGCGCCACCATCCTGCCTGGTGTCAAGGTCGGCAACGGCGCTGTTATCGGCGCGGGTGCTGTTGTCTCCAAGGATGTCGCTCCCTATGCGATCGTCGGCGGCGTACCCGCCAAGCTGATCCGCGAGCGCTTCACCGCCGAGGTCGGAGCGCGTATGGATAAGCTATCCTGGTGGGATTGGGATCATGATCGCCTGCGCACGGCGCTTGCCGACTTCCGCGCCCTTTCCGGCGAAGAATTTCTGGATCGCTACGGCGCCTGAGGACATTTTCTGCCCACATCGGGCTTGCATGGGGCCGACAGGCGATCCAGCCTCGGGCGATCTGTCCAGCCCGAGACCAAGGGAGCCTTCTCTTCATGGCAAAGCAGTTTTCCAGCATCGATGACCGGCTGCGCGATTTCATCGCGCGGCAACACATCTTCTTCACGGCATCCGCGACCGCGAATTCCCGTGTCAATGTTTCGCCGCGCGAAACGCTATGCCTGCGCATTATTTCCCCGAACACGGCCATCTACCTCGATCGCACGGGCAGCGGCAACGAAACGTCGGCCCACATGAAGGCCGACGGCCGGCTGACCATCATGTTCTGTGCGATGGAAGGGCCACCGATGATCCTGCGTCTTTACGGCCGCGGCAGGATCATGCATCGGGCATCGCCAGAATACCGGGAATTGCTGCATGACCACTACGCCGGAGATGAGCCGCTAGGCGCACGGCAGATCGTTTGGCTGGACATCGATCTCGTGCAGACGTCCTGCGGTTTCGGCGTGCCGCTGTTTTCCTATGAAGGCGAAAGACCAAGCCTCGATCAGTGGGCCAAGGCCAAGGGGCCTGATGGTATTGAGGAATACCGGCGCGAGAAGAATGCCCTCAGTATGGATGGTTTGCCGACGGGTTTGTTTGACGGCTAAAAGTAACCAAAGCCTTCAGCCGGCTAATCATATCGAATAGCCGCCGATTGTAACAGCACTTACACAAAACTGACATTGGAGCTTCACGAAGCGAGACTAATGCGTTGCCTTGTGCTTGGCGCGCGCCCCTTGAAACTCCCTTCGAGGCAAGGGTGTGCGCCCGTTCATAGCGTCGGGTCGAATGCATTTTGCCGATCCAGGGCAGCCGCGAAAGGGAAGCTTCATGTTCGAACTCAGGAATGTCTCACGCCGGTTTGGCAACAAGCTCGCTGTCGATTCCGTGACTTTGGACATTCCGCAGGGACAGATGGTCGGCGTCATCGGCCGCTCCGGCGCCGGCAAGTCGACGCTGCTGCGCATGATCAACCGCTTGGCCGACCCGAGCTCCGGCTCCATCCATTTCTCCGGCGTCGAGGTCTCCAAGCTCAGAGGCCGTGCGCTGCGCAACTGGCAGCGCGACTGCGCCATGATCTTCCAGCAGTTCAATCTCGTTCCCCGCCTCGACGTGCTCACCAACGTCATGCTCGGCCGCCTCAATCAGCGCTCGACCGTCATGAGCCTCCTTTCCGTCTTCACCCGCGAAGAGCGCATCGAAGCCATCGCGGCGCTGGAGCGCCTCGGCATCGAGCAGACGGCACTGCAGATGGCCGGCACGCTTTCCGGCGGCCAGCAGCAGCGCGTGGCCATCTGCCGCGCCCTCATGCAGCAGCCGAAGATGATGCTGGCCGACGAGCCGATCGCCTCGCTCGACCCACTCAATGCCAAAATCGTCATGGACGCGCTGCGCGACATCAACGAGCGCGAAGGCATCACCGTCATCACCAACCTGCATACGTTGGATACGGCCCGCAACTATTGCGAACGCATCATCGGCATGGCAGCCGGCCGCGTCGTCTTCGACGGCAAGGCGGCTGATCTCACGGCTGCAGCCGTCAAGGAAATCTACGGAACCGACAAGGACGGCGCCGGCATCGACGAAACCATGACGTCGACATCAATCAATTTCGCCGATCCGGCCGCGCAAGTCGCGGCCAGCGAATCTGCCGGCCCGCAACCGCTGGCACTGGCCGGTCTCTGAGAGAGGCAGCCGGGATCGAGAGCCCGCGTCAAGGGCACATTTTTTCTAGACCGAAGGCATCCGGGGACACCGGTTAATCAGGAGACGAACCCAATGTTGAAGAAGACCCTTCTCGCAGCCACGGCGCTTCTCGCGCTCGTCGGCGGCGCTGCCGCTCAAGACCTCAAGGAATTCCGCGTCGGCATTCTCGGCGGCGAAAACGAAGCCGACCGCCTGCGCAACTATGCCTGCCTCTCCGACCACCTGAAGAAGGAATTCGGTTTCGAGAAGGTATCACTGTTCCCGGCCGCCGACTATGACGGCGTTATCCAGGGCCTGCTCGGCGGCACGCTCGACTTCGCCGAACTCGGTGCGTCCGGCTACGCAGCCGTCGCCATCAAGGACCCGAAGGCCGTCACCCCGATCCTGACCACGCAGCAGGCAGACGGCTCGACCGGCTACTACTCGATCGGTCTCGCCCTCAAGTCTTCCGGCATCAAGACCATCAAGGATGCCAAGGGCAAGAAGCTCGGCTACGCCGATCCGGACTCGACCTCTGGCTATCTCGTTCCGCTGACGCAGATCCCGAAGGATACCGGCGCTCCGAACGACAAGTTCTTTGCCTCGACGCAGTTCAACGGCGGCCATGAGAACAACCTGCTCGCCGCTTATGACGGCAAGGTCGACGTCGCCGTCGACGACTCCTCGGGCCTGGGCGATTTCAAGGACGGCTACACCTCCGGCACTTTCCGCAAGGAAGTCGACAAGGGCGCCGTCGACCCGAACAAGCTCGTCGAAGTCTGGCGTTCGCCGCTGATCCCGAACGGCCCGCTCGTTGTCCGCAACGCGCTCGGCGACGCATGGAAGACCAAGCTGACCGACTTCTTCCTGAAGCTCCCGACGACCGACGCCAAGTGCTTCTCGGCTATCGAAGGCGGCGACTTCAAGGGTTACGTCAAGGTCACCCCGGACTTCTACAACGCCGTTATCGACGTTCGTAAGGCCGCCATCGGCGGTTGATCCGCATTCTGAATACGGGGCGGCCGGCAACGGCCGCCCTTTTGCTATCACAAGGGCAGAATTCATGACGATTGCCGATACGCAGCTGAAGATGCAAGCAGCGCCGCAGAGCGCTCGGGATATCGGCGACGCCTGGAGCAAGATGGTGGCGCGGCGCCGCCTCTATACCGGCATCGGCCTGCTCATTCTGCTTGTTGCCTTCGTCAGTTCCGTCCGCTTTGCGGACGAAAGCAATGCCGGCCACTTCTTCGACCGTCTGCCGCATCTCTTCGACTTCCTGAGCTGGCTCATCCCCAAAGACTGGGCCGATGTCTACCGCGCGCTCTTCGATCTGCCGAGCCCCAACGGCGCCAATGGCGTCGGCGGCGAGGAATTCAACTTTCCGCTTGGCCGAGTCTATGTCTGGGGCGATTTCTATATTCCCGAATATTTCGAGCTGATGATCATCACGATCAACGTGGCGCTCGTGTCGACCATCATCGGTTTCGTCTTCGCGCTGCCGCTCAGCTTCCTTGCCGCGCGCAACCTGTCGCCTTCCAAGCCCATCCGCCTGGTGACGAAGCGGGTCATGGAATTCCTGCGTGCCTTTCCGGAGATCGTCATCGCCGGCCTGTTTTCGGCGATCCTGTCGATCGGGCCGATCGCCGCCATCATCGCCGTCGGCCTGCACACGATCGGCGCGCTCGGCAAGCTGTTCTACGAAGTCGCCGAGAATATCGACATGAAGCCCGACGAGGGCATGCGGGCCGTTGGCGCGAGTTGGACGGAGCGTGTCCGGTTCGGCGCCCTGCCGCAAGTGATGCCGAACTTCATGTCCTATGCGCTGCTGCGCCTCGAGATCAACGTTCGCGCCTCCACCATCATCGGCGCCGTCGGCGGTGGCGGTATCGGCGAGGAGCTGAAACTCTCGATCTCGCGCGGCTTCGGCGCCAAGACCGTGGCGCTCGTGCTGCTGCTCTTCGTGACCATCATCGCCGTCGACCAGTTTTCCGCATGGCTCCGCCGCCGTCTCGTCGGCGAACATGCCTTCCTTTTGCAGCATTGAGGTTCCAATGTCCGTCATCGACGCCGGCCGTATGCAGGAAATCGAAGCGCGCTACCCGGAGATTCTTCACCGGTCGTTCCGCCAGCGCTTCGGCGCGCTGATGATCTTCATCGGCGTGATCCTCTATGGCTTCTATGCGGTGTGGTTCTTCGACCTGCCGAAAGTCATCGCGGAAGCGCATTGGGAACGCGTCGGCATCTATCTCAGCGAATGGATCAGCTATGACGTCCAGCCGGAATTCCGCATCTCCGGCGACAAGATCACCATCAAATATCCGCGCTTTTCGCCTCTGGGCGACAACCCCAACCCGGATTGGGTGAAGACCGCACCCGACGGCAGCATGACCGTTTCGGTCAGCGGCACCAGCCGTATGGTCACGATCACCAAGACGCAGGCCATCGTGACGGCGCATGGCGTGACCATCCCGATCGATATCACCGGCGACATGCCGAAGATCGTCGGCTCACAACCCGTTCCCAGCTGGATGACCGTCTATGACGATAATATCCTCGCGAACATGGGTTTTGCCGGCGACGTCAGCATTTCCACGGACCGCGTGAAGATCCGCAAGCGTTTCATCGGCTGGGCCAATTTCGTCTTCGATACGCACTCGCCCTTCTTCGACAAGCCGGCCAGCGAAGTCATCAGCCTGATCGTTTCCGGCCCGCGGCTGGAGCCGGACCAGTCCAACCTCTCGCTGGCCTTCGACAATATCTGGAACAACGGCGCCTGGCAGCACGGCGATGTCTGGACCAAGCTGTTCCAGACCATCGTCATGGCCTTCCTGGGCACGTTGCTCGGTTCGCTCGCGGCCTTCCCGCTCGCATTCCTGGCCGCCCGCAACATTACGCCGAACCGGCTGCTCAATCAGGTGCTGAAGCGCTTCTTCGATTTCCTGCGCTCGGTCGACATGCTGATCTGGGCGCTGTTCCTGACCCGCGCCTTCGGCCCTGGCCCGCTCGCCGGCAGCGGCGCGATCTTCCTCACGGAGACCGGCACGCTCGGCAAGCTCTATTCCGAAGGTCTCGAAAACATCGACAACAAGCCGCGTGAAGGCGTGAAGTCCACCGGCTCGTCGACGATCCTCGTGCATCGCTACGGCATCGTACCGCAGATCGTCCCCGTCATCGTCAGCCAGACGCTCTATCAATGGGAATCCAACGTGCGCGGCGCGACCATCATCGGCGCCGTCGGCGCGGGCGGTATCGGCCTGAAGCTCTGGGAAGCGATGCGCACCAACGCCAACTGGGAAAACGTCGCCTACATGGTGTTGTTGATCCTGCTCGTAGTCTTCCTGTTCGACGCCGCGTCCAACGCTCTGCGCTCGCGCCTGATGGGCACACGCGTCAAATAAAAAGCCCGATATAAATCGAAACGCATCATCATTTTGTCACGGGAATCCGATAGCGCAGGCGCGGCAAGATCGCATCGATCGAGCCGGGTTTAGCCGGATTCGATAGGTTGCTGCCTTGCCGCTCTTGCGGTTTGTCGCAAATCACCCAACAGTGTCGCGCGCAGCCGATTTTTCCAAGGAATACAGCCTTGCGCTATGCTCTCTATTTCACGCCGCCCAAAGACGATCCGTTGACGTCGCTTGCTGCCCTCTGGCTGGGTCGCGATGCTTTTTCCGACGAGATTTTTTCCGACAAGGC
Source organism: Rhizobium sp. 11_C7_N12_5 (assembly GCF_051811145.1). NCBI lineage: Bacteria > Pseudomonadati > Pseudomonadota > Alphaproteobacteria > Hyphomicrobiales > Rhizobiaceae > Rhizobium > Rhizobium sp. 11_C7_N12_5. The sequence continues at coordinate 3,678,532 of NZ_JBPWPY010000001.1, read as the reverse complement.
CATCGGCCCGGTGCCGGAAGGCCATGCCGAACTGACGGCCGATCCGCGCCGCTACGGCTTCCATGCTACGTTGAAGGCGCCCTTCGAACTCGCCGCCTCGGTGAACGAGCGCGATCTGCTTGAGGTTGCCGCCGATTTCGCGGCCCGCACGAAGGCCTTCGTCATTCCCGAGCTGGTTCTTGGCCAGCTCGGCCATTTCTTCGCCCTCGTGCCCGGCTCGCTTTACCAGCCCCTGCAGGATTTCGCCTCGCGGGTGGTCAAGACCTTCGAGCCGTTCCGCGCGCCGCTTTCGCAATATGATATCGCCCGGCGCAACCCGGAAGGAATGACCGAGGCGCAGCGCGCCAATCTGCTGCGTTGGGGCTATCCTTATGTTAACGACGAGTTTCGTTTCCATATGACATTGACGGGGCGCGTCCCCGCCGAGCGCCAGGCTGAAATGCACGAGGTCCTGCGCGAACGCTTTGCCGACCATACCGGCAAGCCGCTCGACATTTCCGGTCTCGCCATCTTCGTCGAAGAAAAGCGCGGGGCACCCTTTACCGTCCGTTCCTGGCTTCCGCTTGCCGGCGCCTAAAAGTGAAAGACCTGACATGACCAAAGAAACCGTCCTCTCCAATGCCCGAATCGTCCTTGAAGACAAGATCGTCCAGGGCTCCGTGCTGATCCGCGACGGTCGCATCGCCGGCATTTCCGAAGGCAAGTCCGATATCGGCGAGGATTTCGAGGGCGATTTTCTGATCCCGGGCCTGGTCGAGCTGCATACGGATCATCTGGAAGCCCACTATTCGCCGCGCCCCGGCGTACGCTGGAACAAGACGGCGGCCATCCAGGCGCATGACGCCCAGATCGTCACCTCAGGCATCACGACGGTGTTCGACTGCCTGCGCATGGGCTCCGACGAGGACGGCGGTTTCGAAAAGGGCGAGATGCGCGATATGGCCGACGCCATCCAGGCGGCACAGCGCGAGGACCGGCTGCGCGCCGATCACCTGATCCACCTGCGTTGCGAAGTCTCCTCCGACAACGTCCTCGATCACTTCCAGGATTTCGAGAAGGATGACTATGTCCGTCTGGTCTCGCTGATGGACCATGCGCCGGGCCAGCGCCAGTTCCAGACCATGGATCAATATATCTTCTACTACCAGAAGAAGCGCGGCCTGAGCGACGAGGCCTTTGCCCGCTTCGTCGCCAAGCGCCAGGAGGAATCGGCCAGATACGCGACACCGAACCGCGACGCGATCTCCAAGGTCTGCTCCGAGCGCGGCATTACCGTTGCCAGCCATGACGACGCTACGCTCGCCCATGTCGACGAAGCCATTGCCTATGGTGTTCGCCTGGCGGAGTTCCCGACCAGCGTCGATGCGGCGAAGGCGTCGCATGGCGCTGGCATGAGCGTGCTGATGGGCGCACCGAACATCGTGCGCGGCAAGTCGCATTCCGGCAACATCGCCGCCCGCGATCTGGCTGAACTCGGCGTACTGGACGTGCTTTCCTCCGATTACGTGCCGCTCAGCCTGCTGCATGCACCGTTCATCCTGGCCGATGAAGTCGAAGGTATTTCGCTGCCGCAGGCCATTGCCATGGTGACGGCAACGCCAGCGAAAACCGTCAGCCTTAGCGATCGCGGACGCATCGCCGAAGGCCTGCGCGCCGATCTGGTGCGCGTTCGTCGCGATCACGGCGTGCCGGTCACGCGTTCGGTGTGGCGGGAAGGACGCCGGGTCGCATGAGCGCTGACGCCAACATCAAGCCGGCTAATGACCGTCTGCCGGATAACGCAGCTGGTATCATGGCCGTTGTCGTTGGCCCGAGCGGCGCTGGCAAGGATACGCTGATGAACCTCGCCGCCCGGCATTTCGCCGGCCGGCCGGACGTTCATTTCGTTCGCCGCGTCATCACCCGCGAGGGGGATGCCGGCAATGAAGACCACAGAAGCGTTTCCGAAGCAGATTTCGACGCCATGGAGCAGACCGGTGCTTTCGCTGTCTCCTGGGAAGCGCATGGCCTGAAATACGGTATTCCTGCCGACGTCACCGACGAGCTGGCGCGTGGCAATCTGGTCATCGCCAACGGCTCCCGTTCGGTCCTGCATCGTTTCCAGGCGGCCTTTCCAAGACTGAAGATCATCAACGTCACGGCGCGGCGTGAGGTGCTGGCGGAACGGCTGATGGCGCGCGGGCGCGAAAGCCGTGAGGATGTGTTGAAGCGCCTGGATCGCAGTTCGCTCACCGTTGGGGGCAGCTACGACGTGACCGATATCGACAATAGCGGCACACTTGGCGATGCCGAGCGCGCGATCATCTCCGCGCTGGAAGTGCTGATTGGGAAATAACCGTTCGGTGTTCTGCTCGGATCATCCCAACGCTTATACGTAGCAATACCCCACCCGCCCTCGTGGTTCGAGGCTCCGGCCTTTCAGGCCTCCGCACCATGAGGACTAGAGCGGTTCATGACTTATGGGAATCCGTTCTGGATTCCCAAATCAGCGGAATTGTGATTCATGATGGATGCTGGAATGGAGGCCAGCATCCATGACGCGACCTTATTCGAATGATCTTCGTGAACGCGTAGTGGCTGCAGTTGCGGCCGGTCAGAACTGTCGGGTGGTGGCGGAGCGGTTCGACATAGCCGTCTCCTCTGTGGTGAAGTGGTCACAGCGCTATCGCAGGACCGGCAGCGTGTCGCCCGGTAAGATGGGCGGCCATCGTCGGCGTATTTTGGAACCGCATCGGACTTTCATCGTCGAGCGGATCGAGCAGACCTCACACTTGACGCTGCACCGACTGAAGGACGAACTGGCTGCCCGCGGTGTGACCGTCTCCCATAATGCCATCTGGCAGTTCATGCGCCGAGAAGGTCTGAGCTTCAAAAAAAACGCTGTTCGCCCTTGAGCAAAGCCGTACCGACGTTGCCAGGCACAGAGCACGCTGGAAGGCTTGGCAGGGGCGTTTCGATCCGAGACGGCTGGTCTTCATCGACGAAACGTGGATCCGCACCAACATGGCACCGTTACGCGGTTGGGGGCCGAGGGGCAAAAGGCTGCGCGGCTTTGCCCCGCATGGCCGCTGGCGCACCCTGACCTTTCTCGGCGCGCTGCGCTGCGACCGGCTCACCGCACCCTGCGTCTTCGATGGCCCCATCAATGGTGAATGTTTCGGAGCCTATGTCCGACAACAGTTGATCCCGACCCTCAAACCCGGCGACATCGTTATCCTCGACAATCTTGGCTCCCACAAAGCCAAGGCCACTCGCGATGCCATCAAGGCAGTCGGCGCCAGATTATGGTTCCTGCCGAAATATTCGCCCGACCTCAATCCGATCGAGCAGGCCTTCGCCAAGATCAAACATTGGATGCGCCAAGCCCAAATGAGAACCAGCGACGACACTTGGCGGCAGCTCGGATACCTTGCCGACACCATCAAGTCGGACGAATGCGCAAACTACTTCACAAACGCAGGATACGCTTCCGTCAAAACTTGAAACGCTCTAATCTCTTCGCCGGGCCGGACATTGCCTCAGTGCGCTTCGTCCCAATTGTTGGCGGCGCGTGCATCGACCTTCAGAGGCACAGCCATGTCCACGGCCGGCATGGCGGCATTTTCCATGACCGAGACGATGATCGGCGTCGTGCGCTCGACATCTGCATCCTCGACTTCGAAAATCAGTTCGTCATGCACCTGCAGCAGCATGCGCACACGATCGCCGAGGCCGGCTGCGGTCAGCGCCGGCTCCATCTTGATCATCGCGCGACGAATGACATCGGCGGCCGAGCCCTGGATCGGTGCGTTGATCGAGGCGCGTTCGTTGAAGGCACGCACGGAAGGATTGGAGGAGCGGATCTCCGGGAAATGGATGCGACGACCGAAGATCGTCTCGACATAGCCCTTGTCGCGCGCGGTTTGCTTCGTGCCGTCCATGTAATCGCGAATGCCCGGGAAGCGCTCGAAATACTTCTTGATATAGTCGCCCGCTTCCGAGCGCTCGATGGAAAGCTGGTTGGCCAACCCGAAAGCCGAGATGCCGTAGATGATGCCGAAGTTGATCGCCTTGGCGCGGCGGCGCACATCGCTCGGCATGCCCTCCACCGGCACGCCGAACATCTCCGACGCCGTCATGGCGTGAATGTCGATACCATCCTCGAAGGCCTGCTTCAGCTGCGGAATATTGGCGACATGCGCGAGCACGCGCAGCTCGATCTGGCTGTAATCGGCCGAAACCAGCTTATGGCCGGGGGTCGAGATGAAGGCCGTACGGATCTTGCGGCCTTCCGCCGTGCGCACCGGAATATTCTGCAGGTTCGGCTCGGACGAGGACAGGCGCCCGGTCGTGGTCGATGCCAGCGAATAGGAGGTGTGGACGCGCTTCGTTTCCGGATGGACATAGCCCGGCAGCGCGTCTGTATAGGTCGATTTCAGCTTGGTGAGCTGACGCCAGTCGACGATCTTGCGCGGCAGCTCGAAACCGGCCGCCGCCAGGTCTTCCAGCACCTGCGCCGAGGTCGACCATTGGCCTGTTTTGGTCTTGCTGCCGCCGGCCAATCCCATTTTGCCGAAGAGGATATCGCCAAGCTGTTTCGGAGAGCCGATATTGAAGCGTTCGCCGGCCAGCGTGTAGATCTCGTCCTCCAGCCGCGCGGCACCCTGCGCCAGCTCGCCGGAAAGCCGCGACAGGATCTGCCGGTCGATGGTGATGCCGCGCTCTTCCATATGGGCGAGCACGGGCACCAGAGGCCGCTCCAGTCGCTCATAGACGGCTGAGAGCTTTTCCGCCGTAAGCCGCGGCTTCAGCACCAGCCAGAGGCGCAGCGTCACGTCGGCATCCTCGGCGGCATAAGCCGTCGCGCGGTCGATATCGACAAGGTCGAAGGTGATGTTGGATTTGCCGCTGCCGGCCACATCCTTATAAGCAATCGGCTTATGGCCGAGCCAGCGTTCGGACAGGCTGTCCATGCCGTGCGCGGCGTTGGAGCCGCCGTCGAGCACATAGGAGAGCAGCATCGTGTCGTCGAAGGCCTTGGTCTCGATGCCATAGCGCTTCATCAATAGGTAGTCGTATTTCAGGTTCTGCGCGATCTTGAGGATGGAGACATCCTCCAGCAGATCCTTCAATCTCGCCAGGGCATCGCGCAACGGAATCTGATTGTCGGCGAGCCCGCCGCCGAGCAGGTCGCCAACGCCGGTCTTGTGGCTGAGGGGCACATAAGCGGCGCGGATGGAGGCACCCGAAGGGTCGTTGCGGTTGTCGGCGATCGCCAGCGAAAAGCCGACGATTTCGGCCTGCATGACATCGAGCGACGTCGTCTCCGTATCGAAGGCGACGATGCCGGTCTCGCGCGCATCCGCGATCCATTGGTCGAGGGTGGCAATATCGCGGATGGTGACATATTTCGAATGATCGATCGGCGCGGTGGCGAAACCTGCCGCGCGCGCATTGGCAAGTTCGGTCGGCTCGGTCAGCCCCTCGACAGCTAAACGCGGCTTGACCGCCGGCGCCGGTACGGAGGAACCCTCGACCATAACCGTGCTGCCGGCAACGAGCTCGACATTGTCTGCGACATCGAGATCCGGGCCATGCGCGGTGTCACCAAGTTCGACCTTGACCTCGGACGGTTCGATCGCGGCGGGATCGCAATCGCAGGCGTCGGCGACGCGGCGCGTCAGCGAGGTGAACTCCATCGCCTTCAGGAAGCCGATCAGCTTCGGGCCGTTCTGCGGCTCGAGGACGAGTGCGTCGAGCTCAAGGTCCAGCGGCACATCGGTCCTGAGCGTCACCAGCCGGCGGGAGATCCTAGCCAAATCGGCATTGGCAATGATGTTCTCGCGGCGCTTCTGCTGTTTGATTTCCTCGGCACGGGCAAGCAGCGTATCGAGATCGCCGAATTCTTCCAGAAGCTGCGCCGCCGTCTTCGGGCCGATGCCGGGGATGCCGGGGACGTTGTCGACCGAATCGCCGGTCATGGCCTGCAGGTCGATCATCTTGTCCGGCGTCACGCCCCATTTCTCGATGACATCGGGAATGCCGATCTGCTTGTCCTTCATGCTGTCATACATGTGGACCGCAGGAGTGACGAGCTGCATCAGGTCCTTGTCGGACGAGATGATGGTGACATCGGCGCCGGTGGTCTCGGCCTGGCGCGCATAGGTGGCGATGATGTCGTCGGCCTCGAAGCCGTCAGTCTCGATGCAGGGCAGGTTAAAGGCGCGGGTCGCCTGGCGGATGAGGCCAAATTGTGGGATCAGCTCTTCCGGCGGGGCCGAGCGGTTTGCCTTGTAGTCCGGGAAAATTTCCTTGCGAAAGGTCTTCGAGGAATAATCGAAGATCACGGCGAAATGCGTCGGGGTGACGCCCACCGATGTATCGCGCGCCGAGGTCAAAAGCTTCCACAGCATGTTGCAGAAACCGGAGACGGCGCCGACAGGCAATCCGTCGGACTTACGGGTCAGCGGCGGCAGGGCGTGAAAGGCCCGGAAAATGAAGCCGGAACCGTCGACGAGGAAGAGATGATCACCTTTTTTCATGGAAGCATGGATAGCGTGGCGCACCTGGAACGTCCATATAAACTTCTATTTCGAAAGGTCGCGAGGGACCAAATCTCTCACCGAAACGTTACTAAGTTTTAATCAATCTAATCTGCAGATTCCCTTGAAAAACCATATTTGAAATCACAAATCATACTCACCGGCGATTGTTACGCCGAGGGTCTGACACCCGGCCTGTCCCCCGCCATGTCAGACTTGGACAAAGGCCTATCCCCTCTCCGGGCCTTTGTCCGCCCTTTTCTAAGCCGCCATGGTGCCCTCCAGGCCATGGCGGCTTTTTCGTTAAGAAAACTGCGCCTAAAGCGTGTAAAAAGCTTCGGCGAAGTTGCCGATCTCAGACCCGTCCCCACCCAAGATTTGCTGATTGTCTTGGTTTTGAATTATCGGCATACTTGCAATCATGGGATTTAATCGGATGGACTCCGCGGCCTACCTCGCCAGTCAAATGGCAAAGGGATTCGCTCGCGCGTTACAACAACGCGCGGCTAAGCTTGGTTTTTCTCCCGGCCAGTTTCCGATCCTTCTTGAATTGTGGTCCGAGGACGGCCTGACACAGAAACAATTGCTGGAGAGGGTCGATATCGAGCAGGCGACCATGGCCAATACGCTGTCCCGCATGGAGCGCGACGGATTGGTGGAACGTCGGCCGCATCCCTCCGACAAACGGGCGCAATTGATCTTTCTGACCGACAAGGCCGCCGCCATACAGGCTGAGGCCATCGAGGCCGCAATGGCTGCCGACACGGACCTTCTAAAGGATTTCCGCAGTTTCGAGCGCGAGCTGCTCCTGGAATATATCCGGCGGATCCTGGAAAACTCCAGGCATCTCTAGGCTTGGGCTTCGACTTTTTCCAGGGCCAGAGGCCGGCTGCTCGGCCCGAGGAGGAGCATGGTGGCGAGGCTGCCTATCAGGCAGACAGCGACGAAAATCAGCCCGATTTCATGATCGTCGCGAATGCATGCAGGTACTGAAAACATCTCGCTCTCTGGAATACTCTTCCGGATTGAGATTAATTTCAACCATCTAAAAAACTTGTAAACTACATACACAACCAATCAGATAAGAACGGCGCCGACAGACACGGGAATGTGCGGGAAATTTTCGGTTTTACCGCCTCGAAACCGGCTGGGCTTTGGTCTATCGTCCGGCGAATTCTCATGTAAGGAGTCGGATATGACCGATCTAACGCCCGTTCTCGATCACGCGGACCAAAACCTCCCATCCAGCCTCAACAATCTTTTCGAGCTGCTGCGCATCAAATCCATCTCGACGGATCCGGCCTTCAAGGCGGAATGCCGCAAGGCGGCGGAATGGCTGGTCACCTATCTTAACTCTCTCGGCTTCACCGCCTCGCTACGCGACACCCCCGGCCATCCAATGGTGGTGGCCCATCACGATGCAGGCAGCGCCGACGCGCCGCATGTGCTTTTCTACGGCCATTACGACGTGCAGCCGGTCGATCCCATCGAGCTGTGGGAGAGCGACCCCTTCGCGCCTGAGATCAAGGACATGGGCAACGGCCGCAAGATCCTGACCGGCCGCGGCACGTCCGACGACAAGGGTCAGCTCATGACCTTCGTCGAAGCCGTGCGCGCCTACAAGGAGACCAAGGGCGGAATTCCGGTGCGCATCACCATTCTATTCGAAGGTGAAGAAGAATCCGGTTCGCCCTCGCTCAAGCCCTTCCTCGAGGCCAATGCCGCCGAGTTGAAGGCGGATTTTGCCCTGGTCTGCGACACCGGCATGTGGGACGGCGATACGCCGGCGATTTCGGCCGGCTTGCGCGGGCTGGTGGGCGAAGAGATCACCATCACCGCAGCCGACCGCGACCTGCATTCGGGTCTCTTTGGCGGCGCTGCCGCCAATCCGATCCATATCCTCACCGATATCCTCGCCGGCCTGCATGACGAGACCGGGCGCATAACGCTCCCAGGCTTTTACGACGGCGTCGAGGAGACGCCCTCCAACATCAAGGCCTCCTGGGAAAAGCTGGGGCTTTCAGCCGAGGATTTTCTCGGCGAAGTGGGCCTTTCGATCCCCTCGGGCGAAAAGGGCCGTTCGGTGATGGAACTCACCTGGGCGCGGCCAACGGCCGAGGTCAACGGCATTTGGGGCGGCTATACCGGTGCCGGCTTCAAGACGGTGATCGCCGCGAAGGCATCGGCGAAGGTTTCGTTCCGTCTCGTCGGCCAGCAAAATCCGGCTGCGATCCGCGAAAGCTTCCGGGCCTATGTGCGCTCGAAGATCCCGGCAGACTGCTCGGTGGAGTTCCACGAGCATGGCGGCTCGCCGGCCATCCAGCTCTCCTACGACTCGCCGGCTTTGACCAAGGCGAAGACAGCACTTTCAAACGAATGGCCGAAGCCCGCCATCGTCATCGGCATGGGCGGCTCCATCCCGATCGTCGGTGATTTCCAGAAGATGCTCGGCATGGAATCGCTGCTCATCGGCTTCGGTCTTTCCGACGATCGCATCCATTCGCCGAACGAGAAATACGAGCTGCGCTCCTACCACAAGGGCATCCGCTCCTGGATCCGCATCCTCGAGGCGCTCGCCGTTTGATCAATCGACCGGGACGCGCATGCCACCTTGCGCGTCCCGCACCCATTCCCGCCTCGATGGCGTTTACGCCATCATCCAAGGACGAGCGGCCGCAAGCCTGCCCTCGCGTCCTTTGGCCACGATCGATGAGATAAAACATGGGAATCTGGATCGATACCGACATGGGGTTCGATGATATCGCCGCCATTCTGGTGGTGGCGCGTTCGGATCTCGTCATCGACGGCGTTTCACTGGTAAGCGGCAATGCGCCGCTATCCCATGTCCGCGCCAATGCGGCGAGTGCGGCCGCCGCCTTCGGCTGGGAATTCCCTATCCGTACCGGCCGCGAATTGCCTGTGCTGTGCAAGCTGGAAACGGCGCAGGGTATCCTCGGCCAAAGCGGCATCCCTACATCAGGCAGGAGCCTGCCGCCGGCCGATCCACTTCCGATCAGCAATGCCTTTGCCGCGCTCTGCGATTGGCTTGCCGATGGCGCGGGGCCGAAACGCATCCTCGCGCTTGGTCCGCTGACGAATATCGCCGCCGTGGCGCTCGCCAGGCCGGAGCTCGCCGCACGCATCGATGAACTGACGTGGATGGGCGGTGGCGTCACATCGGGCAATCACACCGCCTCTGCCGAGTTCAACGCCTTTGCCGATCCCGAGGCGCTGGCGATCGTGCTGGCACATGATATGCCGCTTCGGATGATCGATCTCGACATCTGCCGGAAGGTGCTGGCCTGGCCCGCGGACGTCGCCCGTCTCAGACAGACGGCCGGCGAAAAGGCGCAGCTGCTCGCCGATCTTCTGGAAGGCTACGTCAACATCGCCATCAGCCGCGGCCGGCAGGCCATGGCACTATACGACCCGACGGCGGCGGCCATTTTCGTTGCGCCCGAGATGGCAACGCTTCGGCATGCACGGATCGACGTCGAATTGCAGGGGCAGCATACGCGCGGGCGCACCGTCGTCGAAACGCGTGCCTCGCATGCTGAGTTCAACGCCCATTTCGCCGCCGAGATCGACGCCGACAAGGCACGCTCCATCATATTCGACGCCCTGTTTCAGGAGGCCGGCCGATGATCAACGATTTAGCGAACGAGCCTGCCGATCTGAACGTCCCCGAGCTGCGAGCCCGTACGGTCGCCGCCGCCCGAGGCGATCAACCCTTCGATCTGCTGATCACCGGCGGCCGCCTTGTCGATATGGTGACCGGCCGCATCCGCGCTGCCGATATCGGCATCGTCGGCCCACTGATTGCAAGCGTGCATGCGCCGGGCAGCCGTACCGATACGGCGCGGACGATCGACGCTGAAGGACGCTTCCTGTCGCCCGGCCTGATCGACACGCATATGCACATCGAAAGCTCCATGGTGACGCCGGCTATCTACACCGAGGCCGTGTTGCCGCGGGGTGTGACGACCATCGTCTGGGATCCGCACGAACTCGGCAATGTGCACGGGCTGGAAGGCGTGCGCTGGGCGATCGACGCGAGCCGACAATTGCCGATCCGTGTGATACCGCTGGCACCGTCCTGCGTGCCTTCGGCGCCGGGGCTCGAGCTGGCGGGCGCCGATTTCGACGGCACCGACATGGCCGAGATGCTGGCATGGCCTGAGATCGGCGGCATCGCGGAAGTCATGACCATGCGCGAAGTGATCAACGGCGATCCGCGTGCCAGCGCGATCGTCAATGCCGGGCTGCATTCGGGCAAAATGATCTGCGGCCATGCCCGCAATCTCGAGGGCGCGGATCTCAACGCTTTCATGTCGGCCGGCATTACCTCGGACCATGAGCTCACATCCGGGGCCGATCTGTTGGCCAAGCTGTCGGCGGGCCTGACGATCGAGCTGCGCGGTTCGCATGACCATCTGATGCCGCAATTCGTCGAAGCGATCAACGAGCTGGGGTTTCTGCCGCAGACCGTGACGCTCTGCACAGATGATGTCTTTCCCGACGAACTCCATGACGACGGCGGCCTCGATGACGTCATGCGCCGTCTGGTGCGCTATGGGCTGAAGCCCGAATGGGCGCTGAGGGCCGCGACCTTGAATGGCGCCATGCGGCTCGGACGGAACGACCTCGGCCTGATCGCGGCCGGACGCCGTGCCGATATCGTGCTGTTCGAAGACTTAGAGAGCTTCAAGGCACGGCTTGTGATCACCAACGGCACGCTGGCCGCCGAGGCGGGCCGGATTGTCGGCGCGACGGCCGAGATCGATCCCGAGCTGCTGCGCGATTCCATCAAGCTGACGCCACTTGGCGAGGACGATTTCCGCGTCCCGGCGACGGGCAGCCGCATACGGCTTGCGACCATCGATCGGCCGCGCTTCACGCAATGGGGGACGATGGAGGCCGAGGTGGCTGATGGCTTCGTTGTGCCACCCGCTGGAACCACCATGCTCGCAGTCGCCCATCGCCACGGTAAGGCGGACAGCCGGCCGCGCATCGGCTTCCTGACCAGCTGGGGCGAATGGCGCGGTGCCTTCTGCACGACGGTTTCGCACGACAGCCATAACCTGACGGTTTTCGGCGGCAATGTCCGCGACATGACAATTGCCGCCAATGCCGTCATCTCTGCCGGCGGCGGCTTGGCGGTCGCACGCGACGGCAGGATCGAGGCACTGTTGCCGCTGCCGCTCTCCGGGCTGGTGAGCGATGCGCCGCTCGAGGAAACCGCCAACGCCTTCCGCGCCATCCGCGAGGCGATCGACGCTATCGTCGACTGGAGCCCGCCCTACCTCGTCTTCAAGGCCTGCTTCGGCGCAACGCTCGCCTGCAATGCCGGACCGCACCAGACGGATCGTGGGATTGCTGACGTTGCGACTGGACGGGTGTTGGAGACGCCGGTGCTTGGGGCGGTTTAAGCTCGATCCATCATATGAGAGCCGGCACCAGCTAAGCGTTTGCGGAGGGGTATCAGAGGCGCGTCAAACTCGGCGTTTCAGTTGGAACAAAGACCCTCGCCTTACTCTCCCAACTCCTGCCGCACCAGCGTCGTCCAAAATGCCACGCCCGACGCGATCGCATCATCGCTGAAATCATAAGCCGTGTTGTGATGCAGCGCGCCATCGACCGCCGGGCCATTGCCGAGCCAGACGTAGCAGCCCGGAGCATTCTGGCCGAAGAAAGCGAAATCGTCGCCGGCGGTCGAAGGCGGGAAGCGCGTCAACACCTTCTCGCCGAAGACGGCAGTCGCGGCTTTCAGCGCCCGCGCGGTGGCATCAGCATTGTTGACGACTGGGGGAATGCGGCGCTCGAACTGATAATCGACCGCGATCCCGTACATGGCCGCCGCGCCGTGCGCCAGGCGCCCGATCTCCTGCTCGAGCTGATCGCGAACCTCTGGCGTATAGGCGCGCGCGGTGCCGCCGATCTCGACCGTATCGGGAATGACGTTCAGCGCCTTGGGGTCGCCCGCCTGCAGCGAGCAGGCGCTGACGACGGCCGGCTGAAGCGGATCGACGACGCGGCCGACGATGGCCTGCAGCGAGGAGAGGAATGTCGCGGCGGCCGTGATCGGGTCCTTGCCGAGATGCGGCTTGGCGCCGTGGGTGCCGGTGCCGCGAAAGGTGATGCGCCAGCTATCCGAAGACGCGAGCTGTGGCCCCTCGACGACAGCCATTTCATCGACGTCGAGGCCAGGCATATTATGCAGGCCGTAGATGGCATCGCAGGGGAAGAGATCGAAGAGGCCTTCGTCCACCATGCGCTTGGCGCCGCCACGGCCTTCCTCGGCCGGCTGGAAGATGAAATGCACCGTGCCGGAAAAGCCGCGCTTGGCGGCGAGATGGCGGGCAGCACCGATCAGCATGGTCGTGTGGCCGTCATGCCCGCAGGCATGCATCTTGCCGGGAACGGTGGACTTGTAAGCTCGGTTGCCCTTTTCCGGCATGGCCAGCGCATCCATGTCGGCGCGCAGGCCGATGCGGCGGGTGCCGTTGCCGACCTGCAGCGTGCCGACCACACCGGTCTTGCCGAGTCCGCGATGCACCGTCAGACCCGCTTCCTCCAGCAAGGTAGCGACGATGCCGCTGGTGCGTTCCTCCTCGAAGCCAAGCTCGGGATGGGCGTGAAGGTTATGACGAAGCGACGTCAGGAATGGGAGATCCTGAGCGATCTCATCGAGCAAAGACATGAGCGTTCCTTCGACATAGGGGCGCTCTATCTTCCCCAAAGCTCCCACGACTTCAACTCAAATGATGCTCAAGCGCCGAGCTTGTCGAAGATGTGCGCCTTGCCGAGGACAGTAACGGAGACCACGCTGCCGATCTCTGGCAAGCCGACACCAGAACTTTTGATGTTCAACGTCTCCAAGCCATTGGCGTTGGAAAGGACAACCGTCACCGTGCAGATCGCGCCACCGAATTCAATGTCGGTGACTTTGCCGATGCAAACGGCTTCCGTGCCGGCATCAGCGACAACACTGAGGCGCAATTGTTCCGGTCGCAGCATAATGTCTGCACGCCCCTGCCGACCATTGGTATCAGCCGGAATACGTCCCAAGACGCACGAAACAGCGTCATCGCCAAGGTCCGCCGGCAACACGATGGCGTCACCGAGAAAGATAGCGGTCTCGCGGTCTTTTGGACTGAGGTAGAGCGTCTGCGGGGTTCCCGCCTGTATCAGCCTGCCGTCGCGCAGAACCGCTACCTGGTTGGCGAAGGATAGCGCCTCCACCTGATCGTGCGTCACCAGAACCGCGGTGATGCCCGCAATTTGCAGCACGCGGGCGACCGCTTTTCGCATGTTTTCACGCAAACCCGTGTCGAGCGCAGAAAAGGGCTCATCGAGCAGCATCAGCCTCGGCTTACGGCCAAGGGCGCGCGCGAGAGCGACACGCTGTTGCTGGCCGCCGGAGAGCTGATGCGGGCGGCGATCGAGCATGCCGCGATCGAGCTCCACCATGTCGATGAGCGCATTGATCCGCTGATCACGGTCTTGCGCGCCACGCTCCATGCCGAAGCCGACATTCTCGGCCACGCTCAGATGCGGAAACAGGGCGCCATCCTGTGACACGATGCCGATGCCCCGGCGATGCGCCGGTACGATGGCCGGCCCGTCCGCCAGCGTCTGGTCCTCCAGCATCACCTGGCCCTCATCCGGAATCTCGAAGCCGGCGATGATACGCAGCAGCGTCGTCTTGCCGGAGCCGGAGGGACCGACGATCGCCGTGCGGCTGCCGGCGGCCACCGAAAGTTCGATGCCGTCGAGCGCATGCACCGGGCCATAACGCTTGCTGATATTCTTGATCGCCAGAAAGGTCATTGTCCGGCCGTCCGCTTGGATTGCACATAGAGGAGAAGAGTGAGAGGCAGCGACAGCACAACCATCATGAAGGCGTAGGGCGCGGCCGAGACATAATCGATTTCGCTGGTCAACGACCAGAACTTCGTCGCCAACGTTTCCGTACCGTTGGGCGACAGCATGAGCGTCGCCGTCAGCTCGTTGGTGATGCCGAGCGCCACAAGCGCGACGCTGGCAGCAAAGCCGGGCGCGGCCAGGCGCATGGTGATCTGCCGCACGGCTTGGGCAGGCGTGCGGCCGAGCGCCATGGCTGCGCGCTCAAGCTCGACCGGCGCCTGGGCGATGCTGGCGCGCAGGCCGACCAACGCACGCGGCAGGAACAGCAGGACATAGGCGAGCAACAGCGTGGCGAATGTCTGGTAGAGCGGCAGGATCAACCGGACCGTGATCGAGACCAGAGCCAAGGCGACGACGACGCCCGGCAGCGAGCCGACATAGTAGTGGCAGGCTTCGAGGATGCGCTGCAGCCGTCCCGGCGCCCGCACCGACAGCCACGCCATGGGGACCGCAGCTATCGTGGCCAGCAGGCCGCCTGCAATCGCCAAAACGATTGTCTGCAGCAAGGCAGAGCCAACGGTATCGATCCGCCAGATGCCGGCACCACCGAGATAGAGCCAGCGCCCCAGCGTCACAAAAGGAACACCGAGCGTCAACGCGGCGGTCAAGACCGGGAGCACGATGGCCGGAATGACGAACCAGCCCAGACGACGACGATCGGCTGGGCGCGCGGCGCCGGAACCGACGCGCGCATAACGCTCGTTGCCGCGCATCAACACCTCGATGCCGAGCAACAGCAGGCAGCAGAAAACGAGAACGCCGCCGAGCATATTGGCGGCAGGGCTATTATAGGCAGACTGGAACTGATCGACGATCGCGGTCGAGAAGGTGTCGAAGCGGATCATCACGTAGAGGCCGTATTCCGCCAGGAGATGCAGCCCGATCAGCAGCGAGCCGCCGCAGATGGCGAGGCGAAGCTGCGGCAGGACCGCGCGGAAGAAGACGCGCCAAGGGCCGAGACCGAGCGAGGCGGCAGCATCCTCGATCGCCGGATCCAGCCGGCGCAGGGCTGCCGCGACCGGCAAATAGAGGAATGGAAAATAGGCAAGTACCGATACCAGCACGCCGCTCCACAGCCCGCGCATACTCGGCACGAGGCTGACCCAGGCATAGCTGTGCACGAAGGCGGGCACCGCAAGCGGCGCGACAGCCAGCCAGGACCAGATGCGGGCACCGGGGATATCGGTGCGCTCCGTCAGCCAGGCGAGCGTTACCGCCAGCAGGATGCATAGCGGGATGGTGCAGAGCTCGAGCAGGACGGTATTGACGAGCAGTTCGCCGACACGATTGCGGAAAATCAGCGCGATGACTTCGGCCCAGCCGGTATCGATCGTGATCCAGACGATAAAGCCGAGCGGCACCAGGCTCATGAGGGCAACGACGGATGCGAAAGCGACGACGGAAGCATGCCGAACGCGACTGCGGGGAGCAGCCGTCAACTGGGGCATTCGCGTGGCGGCGGCCTCACCGGCCGGCGCGGCATATGTGTTCTTCTGCAGCAAGTCCTAGCTGCCTTTCACGCCCTGAAATGGGAAGGCAACCGCCGTTGAAAGGCGATTGCCAGATCGACCGGCCTGAAGGCCATCGCATGCCCCTAGCAGGGCATGCGACGGTGATGCAAGAGCCAAGGTCGGGATAGGCCTATCCGAAAACCGCGGAAAGGCGTCTCGATCCGGGCATTTGCCTTAGATGAGCCCAGCTTCCGTCATCAGGTCGGTGACCTTCTTGCTGTTCAGCTTGGAGGGCTCGACCTTCGGTGCCTGCAGGTCCGTCAGCGGCACCAGCTTCGGATTGGAAGCGTCGCCAATGCCGACGGCATATTCATAGGAGTCGCCGTCGCGCAGTACAGCCTGACCGCCCTTGCCGGTGATCCACTTCAGGAATGCCTGGGCTTCCTTCTGATGCTGGCTGGAGGCCAGAACCGCACCGCCGGAGATGCTGACGAATGCGCCCGGATCCTGGTTCTTGAAATAGTGCAGGGCAACGTTCTTGCTGTTTTCGCCGGTCTTGGCCTGATCGCCGAACCAATAGTAGTGATAGATCACCGCGCCTTCGATCTCACCCGCGTTGACGGCCTTCATCGCGACGCTGTTGCCCTTGTAGAAGCTGGCGTTTGCCTTCATCGCCTTCAGCCATGCGCGCGTGGCATCCTCGCCCTTCAGCTCGAGAAACGCACTGACGATCGCCTGGAAATCGGCACCGGCCGGCGAAGCGCCCCAGCGGCCCTTCCACTTGGCATCGGCCAGATCGAGCATCGACTTCGGCAGGTCGCCTTCCTTCAGCTTGGTCTTGTCATAGGCAAAAACCGTCGAGCGGGCGGCAACGCCGACCCAATTGCCATCGGCGGATTTGAAGGTGTCCGGCACCTGGCCGAGCGTGGCGGCATCGACCGGGGCAAAGAGCTTGTTGGCGTCGACCAGCGTCATGCCCGGAGAGTTCTCGGTCAGATAAACGTCTGCGGGGGAAGCAGCGCCTTCCTGGATGATCTGGTTGGCGAACTGCATGTCGCTGCCGTTGCGGATCGTGACCTTGATGCCGGTTTCCTTGGTGAAGCCGTCCGCCCAGGCCTGCGTCAGCGTCTCGTGCTGGGCATTGTAGACCACGATGCCTTCGGAATCGGCGGCATTCGCCACCATCGGAGCAACGGCAAGACCAGCCGCAAGCGCCAGCGCGCTGGTGAGGTGAGAAAAGGAAAAAGCCATAAGTCCTCTCGCTTGAAAGTCGCCGCCCCCGGCAGCGATGCGCTAGCGTATATTTTTCCTGAGAATTATTTTCAAGTTTACACTCGCGCCCTGCTTATCACAAAAGTTTTACAACGGAGTCAAGTTTTCACTGACACCTCTGCGGCAAGCTCGAGCCAGGCACGGCCGGCATGCGACAGGTAACCGCCGCGCCGCCAAATCCATGCCATGTGCCACTGCATGTCAGGCTCGACGACGAGCGCGTGGCTGATGCCGGGGCGCAGGCGTTGCTCGGCGATCAGCCGGGGCAGGAAGCCGACACCGAGACCAGCGGCGACCAGCTCGACGATGAAATTGATCTGGCTTGAGCGTGCGACGATATCGGGCGCGAAGCCGGCGATGCGACAGGCATCGAGAATGATGCCATTAAGGGCAAAGCCGGTTTCGAACAGAATGAAGGGATTGCCTTGCAGCGCCGCGAGCGAAACCGTCTCATGGCCGGCAAGCGGATGCGTTGATGGCAGCAGCACATGCATCGGCTCGCAACGCACGCTCTGCCACTCGAACGCATCGAGCGTCGGCAGAAGCGAGGCGCCGAGATCGACCTCATCGGAAAGCACCATCTCCTCCAGCCGCTTGGCGCCCTGCTCCGCCAGCTTGATCTCGATGCCGGGATAGCGGCTACGGAAGACGGCAAATACCGGCGCGAACAGCGCATCGTTGCCGATCGGCGGCAGGCCGAGCCGCAGAGTGCCACGTGCGAGGCCACGCAATTCGGCGAGTTCGGCGAGAAGATCGTCGCGCCCGGCAAGGAGCGTTATCGCCCGGCGATAGACGACCTCGCCGGCATCCGTCAGCGTCGTGCGATGGCCGATGCGATTGAGCAGCGGCAGACCAAGCTCGTCCTCGAGCTGTCGCACGGCCTTGCTTACGGCGGACTGGGTTGCGAACACCACCTTGGCCGCTTCCGAAAAGCCGCCCTGGCGCACCACCTCGACAAAGGCTCGCAGCGTTCGAAGTTCCATCACTATTCCATACAGGACTGAATTTAATGAAATCAATTCATTTTATTCATGGGCGAGAAATGACTATCTTCAGGCCATCCGATTTCCCCGAGTTTTCCCATGCGCATCGACCTGCAAGACCGTCCGAAACTGAGCCGCCTGGCTCAGATCCTGCTGCTATTGGCCTTCTGGCAGGCGGGTGAGGCCATCGTGCGCCTTGCGCATCTGCCCATACCCGGCGCCATCGCCGGCATGCTGCTGGTGCTGGCATTGTTTGCGAGCGGCAAGGTGGGGGTCGCAAGCATGCAGCGTGGAGCGGAATGGTTTCTGGCCGAAATGCTGCTGTTCTTCGTGCCGGCTGTGCTCGCGGTGCTAGACCATGGCGAATTCATCGGGATCGTCGGGCTGAAAGTGCTGGCCGTCATTCTGGTCGGCACCATCATCGTCATGGGTGTCACTGCGATTGCGATCGATATCGGTTGCCGCCTGATGATGCGCCAGGGAGTATCCCGTCATGTCCGCAATTGAAGCGACTGCATCCGGTCTGTTCTGGCCATTGGCGACGATCGGCTTCTACTATCTTTCCAAAGCGCTCTATCGCCGCCGGCCTTTGCTGTGGCTGTCGCCGCTGATCGCAGCGCCGACGGTTCTGATCCTCATCGCCCTCGTCCTGCATGCGAGCTATCAGGATTATATGCATGACAGCCGTTGGCTGCTTGCCTTGCTGGGGCCGGCGACCGTTGCCTTCGCAGTGCCGATCTACGAGCAGCGGGATCTTATCAAGCGCTATTGGCCCGTGCTTTTGTTCGGGGTAACGGTCGGCAGCACTACGGCCATGGTCTCGGCCTGGGGGTTTGCCAGCCTTCTCGGCCTTGATGAAAGCCTGCGTCTCAGCCTGATGCCGCGCTCGATCAGCACCCCTTTCGCCATGGTCGTATCGGGCGACATCGGCGGCGTGCCAAATCTCACCGCCGTTTTCGTGGTCATCACCGGCCTGTTTGGCGCCGTCATCGGCCAGACGCTCTTACGGCTGCTGCCGCTCCGGTCCGGTATCGCCCGCGGCGCGCTGTTCGGCATGGGGGCGCATGGTGTCGGCGTCGCGAAGGCCAACGAGATCGGCCGCGAAGAAGGATCGATCGCCGGGCTGGTCATGGTGCTGGTAGGACTGACCAATGTGCTGGCGGCACCGTTGATCGCATGGCTGATGCATTCTGCCTGAACGAAAAAGGCCGCGACGCTCGCACGCCGCGGCCTTTTTCAATTCGAAAATCCGGCTCAGCTGTCCTTCGTCTCCAGCGTCTTGCTGAAGAAGATCGCGACCAGCGTGCAAACGACGCCGGACAGCAGATAGAGGCTGGTATAGACGAGGCCGAACTGGCTGGAGAGGCTCAGCGCCACGAAGGGCGCAAAGCCCGCGCCGATCAGCCAGGACAGATCCGACGTCAAGGCCGAGCCGCTATAGCGATAATTGCGGCTGAAGCGCGAGGCACTGGCGCCCGCCGCCTGACCGAAAGAAAGGCCGAGCAGCGTGAAGCCGAGGACCACATAGATGTGACGGCCGGTGACACCGCCATCGAGCAGCCATGGCGCGACGAAGGCAAAGCAGGCGATCAACACTGCGGCGACGGCCAGCTGATTGCGACGGCCGATCCGGTCGGCAATGAGGCCGGAACAGATGATGGAGACGATGCCGCAAATGGCGCCGAGGAACTCCATCAACAGGAATGAGCCGGGAGTTTGCTCGCTGTAAAGCGTCACCCAGCTGAGCGGGAAGACGGTGACCAGATGGAAGGTCGCGAAGCTTGTGAGCGGCACGAAGGCGCCGATCAGCACGTCGCGGCCATGCACGCGCAGCAGTTCCGTCATCTTCACGGGCTCGAGCTCATGGCGCTCCAGCAGAGTGCCGAATTCTTCGGTCGCCACCAGACGCAGGCGGGCAAACAGCGCGACCACGTTGACCGCGAAGGCGCAGAAGAACGGGTAACGCCAACCCCAATCGAGGAAGTCCGCCGTCGTCAGGCTCGTGATCAAATAGGCAAACAGCGCACTCGCCAGCATGAAGCCGATGGGGGCGCCGAGCTGCGGGATCATCGCATACCAGCCACGGCGATTGGCGGGTGCATTCAGCGCCAGCAGCGAGGCCAGGCCGTCCCAGGCGCCGCCGAGCGCAAGGCCTTGGCCGATGCGGAAGGTGGCGAGCAGGACGATCGCATAGACACCGACCTCGGAGTAGCCCGGCAGAAAGCTCATCGCCGCCGTCGAGCCGCCAAGCAGGAACAGTGCGATCGTAAGCTTGACGCCGCGACCGTATCTCCGGTCGATCGCCATGAAAATGAACGATCCGATCGGGCGGGCGATGAACGCCAGCGCGAAGACCAGGAAGGAGAGCAACGTGCCACGCAGCGGGTCTGCGAAGGGAAAGAAAAGCTTCGGAAAAACCAGCACCGAGGCAATGGCATAGATGAAGAAATCGAAAAACTCGGACGTGCGACCGATGATCACGCCGATGGCAATGTTGCCCGGGGCGACCGCACCACCGGCATGCATACTGCGGGCATCGCTCTCGAGAGTTGAAGATGTAGGGTTCAGTGTTTCATGTGTCACGCTGACCATGTACGGGAGCCTCCCACTCCGAGCGCGAACTCCTCCACGAATTCGCGCGTAATGAAAATGTCGATCAAACGCGCGAACATATCAAGACTGGAGCATGAAATAATTCGCAAATTAGAGGCAAGTGACACGATTTCCGCCTTTGTCGCCGCATTCCCGATAGCCGGGGAACTACCATCGGTAGCCATTTGTTCCGATCCGGGTATATTGGCCGCCATAAAAAGCGATGGCCGCCGGAGAACCTTCTAGATTTCTCAGGATTTCCCCGATAGGGGGGAACGGCATTTCATGCCGCACCGCACTTGCGCTTGTTGCGGTGCGACGAAACACCTCATATCGTTCATGACCGCCGTCCTTTAGTCGCGGTACGGTCGAAACAAAAAGAGCTTTAAGACGTGCTAAGACTAGCGAAGATTTTCAGCCGCTTATTTGTCCTCCCCCTGATTTTGCTGCTGTCAGGCTGCAACATGGTGGTGATGACCCCCTCCGGCGACATCGCCGTACAGCAACGCAACCTGATCATCGTCTCGGTCGTCCTGATGCTGGTCATCATCATACCGGTGATCTTCCTCACGCTGTTCTTCGCCTGGAAATATCGCCAGTCGAACAAAGAGGCAGCCTACGAGCCGGATTGGCATCATTCGACACGTCTCGAACTGGTCATCTGGTCCGCCCCGCTCGCCATCATCATCGCGCTCGGCGCCGTCACCTGGATCAGCACCCACCAGCTGGACCCCTACAGACCGCTCGGCCGCATCGCCGCCGACAAGCCGATCAGCGCCGACGTGAAGCCGCTGACGGTCGAGGTCGTCGCGCTCGACTGGAAATGGCTGTTCTTCTATCCGGACTACGGCATCGCCACGGTCAACGAAATGGCCGCCCCGGTCGACAGGCCGATCAACTTCAAGATCACGGCTTCCTCGGTGATGAACTCCTTCTTCATCCCGGCACTGGCAGGCCAGATCTACGCCATGCCGGGCATGGAGACGAAGCTGCACGCCGTCATCAATCATCCCGGCGAATTCCAGGGCCTGTCCGCCAACTATAGCGGCGCCGGCTTCTCGCACATGCGCTTCAAGTTCCATGGCCTGAACCAGGCGGATTTCGACCAGTGGATCCAGAAGGCCAAGAGCCAGGGCACGGCGCTCGGCCGCCCGGAATATCTGAGCCTCGCTCAGCCGAGCGAACGCAATCCGGTGCAGTACTTCAACGCCGTCGATGATGGTCTCTACAACGCCATCCTCAACATGTGCGCCGATCCGAGCAAGATGTGCATGAGCGAAATGATGCATATCGATGCCAAGGGCGGCGCCGGCAAGGAAAGCCAGGAAAACCGCGAGCGTCTGATCTACGACAACCGCGGCGCCGGTCACGCGGACGCAACGCCCGTCAAGGCAGACGGCTCCGCGACCAACACCATGCAGCATGGCGACACGGCGATGCAGGGCATGGGCTCCATGCAAGGCATGGATATGGGCAACGGCTCTTCTTCAGATTCGTCGACCGGTTCGGCGCAGCACCAGGGTCACTGATCCGGTGCGCTTAGTAACAAGACATTTATAAGGACAGAGGCAATCCATGTTTTCCAACCCGGACCTCTATAAATTCATCTTCGGTCGGCTGACGCTCGAGTCCATCCCCTATCACGAGCCGATCCTCGTCGTGACCTTCATCGGTGTCGCCATCGGCGGCATCGCTCTTCTGGGCGTGCTCACCTATTTCCGCCTCTGGGGCTATCTCTGGAAGGAATGGTTCACCAGCATCGACCACAAGAAGATCGGTATCATGTACATCGTGCTGGCGCTGATCATGCTGCTGCGCGGCTTTTCCGACGCGCTGATGATGCGTGCCCAGCAGGCCTTCGCCTTCAACGGATCGGACGGCTTCCTGCCGCCGCACCACTACGACCAGGTATTCACCGCCCATGGCGTCATCATGATCTTTTTCGTGGCGATGCCGATGGTGACGGGTCTGATGAACTTCGTCGTGCCGCTGCAGATCGGCGCACGCGACGTTTCGTTTCCGTTCCTCAACAACTTCTCCTTCTGGATGACGACGGCCGGCGCGATCATCATCATGATCTCGCTGTTCATCGGCGAGTTCGCAAAGACCGGTTGGCTCGCCTACCCGCCGCTGTCGGAAAGCGCCTATAGTCCCGACGTCGGCGTCGACTATTACATCTGGGGCCTGCAGGTCGCCGGCATCGGCACGCTGCTGTCGGGCGTCAACCTCGTCGCGACCATTGTCAAGATGCGTGCGCCGGGCATGACGATGATGAAAATGCCCGTCTTCACCTGGACCGCGCTCTGCACCAACGTGCTGATCGTCGCCGCCTTCCCGGTCCTGACTGCCGTTCTCGCCCTGCTGTCGCTCGACCGCTACGCCGGCACGAACTTCTTCACCAACGACCTTGGCGGCAACCCGATGATGTATATCAACCTCATCTGGATCTGGGGTCACCCGGAAGTCTACATCCTGATCCTGCCGGCCTTCGGCGTGTTCTCGGAAGTCGTTGCCACCTTCTCCGGCAAGCGCCTCTTCGGTTATGCCTCGATGGTGTACGCCACCGTCGTCATCACCATCCTGTCGTACCTGGTCTGGCTCCACCACTTCTTCACCATGGGCTCGGGTGCCAGCGTCAACTCCTTCTTCGGCATCACGACGATGATCATCTCGATCCCGACGGGTGCGAAGCTGTTCAACTGGCTCTTCACCATGTATCGCGGCCGCATCCGCTATGAAGTGCCGATGCTGTGGACCGTGGCCTTCATGGTCACCTTCACGATCGGCGGCATGACCGGCGTCATGCTTGCGGTTCCGCCGGCAGACTTCGTGCTGCACAATTCCTTGTTCCTGATCGCCCACTTCCACAACGTCATCATCGGCGGCGTGCTGTTCGGCATGTTCGCCGGCATCGCCTACTGGTTCCCGAAGGCCTTCGGCTTCAAGCTCGATCCGTTCTGGGGCAAGATGTCCTTCTGGTTCTGGGTCGTCGGCTTCTACTTCGCCTTCATGCCGCTCTACGTGCTCGGCCTGATGGGCGTCACCCGCCGCGTCTCGCAGTTCGACGATCCCTCGCTGCAGATCTACTTCATCGTCGCCGCGCTCGGCGCCGTGATGATCGCCATCGGCATCGCCTCCTTCATCATCCAGCTCGTCGTCAGCTTCATCAAGCGCGAAGAGCTTCGCGACGTGACCGGCGACCCGTGGAACGGCCGCACGCTGGAATGGTCCACGTCCTCGCCGCCGCCGGAATACAATTTCGCGCTGACGCCGATCGTTCACGACAACGACGCCTGGTGGGACATGAAGAGCCGCGGCTACGTCAGGCCGACCGAAGGCTTCATACCGATCCACATGCCGAAGAGCACGGGGACGGGCATCATCCTCGGCGTTCTCTCGATCGCCTTCGCATTCGGCATGATCTGGTACATCTGGTGGCTCGCCGCCATCACCTTCGCCGCGATGATCATCATTACGATCGGCCATACCTTCAACTATAAGCGCGACTTCCACATTCCCGCCGAGGAGGTTGTGAAGACCGAGAACGAGCGTACGAAGCTGCTCGCAGGACAGGTATAAGACCCATGACGACCCAAACCGCACATGCTCCCAAGGGCGGCGAAACGCCCGCCTTCTACATGACGGAAGAGTATCATCCGGAAGGCAGCACCATGCTGGGCTTCTGGATCTACATCATGAGCGACTGCCTGATCTTCGCAGTCCTCTTCGCGACCTATGCCGTGCTCGGCCATAACTACGCGGCAGGCCCTTCTCCGGCCGACCTCTTCGAGCTGCCGCTCGTCGCCCTCAACACGGCGATGCTGCTTTTCTCCTCCATCACCTATGGCTTCGCCATGCTGGCGATGGAGAAGGACAATAAGTCGGCAACGATGATGTGGCTGGCGATCACCGGCCTGTTCGGCGCAGCCTTCATCTTCTTCGAACTCTACGAGTTCTATCACCTGATCCTCGACGGCGCCGGCCCGCAGCGCAGCGCCTTCCTGTCGGCCTTCTTCACCCTGGTCGGCACGCACGGGCTGCACGTCACCGTCGGCATCGTCTGGCTGATCACGCTGATGGTGCAGACCGGCCAGCATGGCCTCATCCCCGAGAACAAGCGCCGCCTGATGTGCCTTTCGATGTTCTGGCATTTCCTCGACGTCGTCTGGATCGGCGTGTTTTCCTTCGTCTACCTCATGGGAGTTCTCGGATGAGCTCGAACACCGACCATTCGCATCATTCCGCCGACGCCCACGGTCACGACCACCATGGCGGTCACGAGGCCGCTCACGGCACCTTCAAGAGCTACATGACGGGGTTCGTTCTTTCCGTCATCCTGACCGCCATTCCCTTCTGGCTGGTCATGGCAAAGGTCTTCTCCGATCCCGTCGTGACAGCCGCCCTGATCATGGTGCTCGGCGCGATCCAGATCATCGTGCACATGATCTACTTCCTGCACATGAACACCCGTTCGGAAGGCGGCTGGAACATGATGGCGCTGATCTTCACCATCGTGCTTGTCATCATCGCCCTTTCCGGCTCGCTCTGGGTCATGCATCACCTCAACTCGAACATGATGCCCATGTCGCCCGAGATGATGCGCAACATGCCTTGATCAACAAGCGGCGGGCCTTCGACAGGAGGCCCGCCCTCTTTCCGGCGCGAGAGTTCCGCCGGATGCTGCGTGGCACAGCCCTCGGGACGCACAAGGTTCGCAGCCCAATTTCCCCGACGACGCATGATATTCCGCGAAGGCCGTTTCGCACCTCCCGAAATCATGCGGCAGCGCGTCCCCCGGAGACCAGCGCATGACCGATACTCCTTCGACAACGTCTCCCGATAAGCCTCGCTCGATGCTCAAGCTCGCCATCTGGGTGCTGCTGCTCCTGCTGCTGACCGCACTCCTGATCGGCCTCGGCACCTGGCAGGTGCAGCGGCTGCATTGGAAGCTCGATCTGATCGCCAGGGTCGATGCCCGCGTGCACGCACCGGCGGTTCCGGCGCCGGGACCAGCGCAATGGGCTGACGTGACAGCCGAAAACTCCGAATACAAGCGTGTCCAGGTGAGCGGCACTTTCCTCAACGACAAGGAAACGCAGGTCTATGCCTCGACCGTGCTCGGCCCCGGCTATTGGGTGCTGACACCGCTGAGGGAAGCCGACGGGACGATCGTCATTGTCAATCGCGGCTTTGTTCCCACAGAGAAGCGCAAGCCGGCGACGCGTCCGGCCGGCCAGATCAGCGACGAGACGACCGTCACCGGCTTGCTGCGGATCAACGAGCCCAAGGGCACACTGCTGCGTTCCAATGTGCCGGCGGAGGAGCGCTGGTATTCACGCGACGTGAACGCGATAGCCGACGTGCGCGGCCTGCAGAACGTGGCGCCCTACTTCATCGACGCGGACGATACGAAAAATCCGGGCGACCTGCCGGTTGGAGGATTGACGCAGATCGTCTTCCACAACAGCCATATCGTCTATGCCATTACCTGGTACGGGCTGGCTGTCATGACGCTCGGCCTCGCAGTATTCCTCGTCTATTTCGAACGGCAGCGGGCGAAGGCGGTCCGCTGATCCCCATGGTATTGTTTTCCGCAATTCCGGACAGAACCGCTAGGCACTTTTCCTGGAATCGCTCTATTCCACCATCCGCGGGAAGCGAAGCTGCCAGCGCCGGCCGTCGCTCGTCATCTCGACCATGCCGAACGGCTCGACGTCGATCGTCCAGAATGCCGCAAGCGGGGCCTGCAACACGTGCAGGACGGCGGCGCGGATGACGCTGGCATGGGTGACGGCGACGGTGTGACCGGCATCATGAAGATGATGCCCCATCCATTCGCCAATGCGCAACACGACCGACGACAGAGATTCGCCGCCATGCGGTGCGGCGTCCAAATCTGTCATCCACAGCGCCAGGGATTCCGGGTCACTTTCATGAAGTTCGGCAAGCGATTTTCCACACCACTCGCCGTAGTCACATTCGCGCAAGGCAGTTTCAAGGATGGCGTCAGGACCGAGGATAGCGGCCGTCTGACGCGCGCGCAGCGCCGGGGCCGTCCAGACCCGATCGATCGTTGCGAGCCTGGCAACGGGCAACTTGGCTCGCTGCGCCGCTTTCGCTTCCAACGGCTCGTCGTCCGGAAAACAGCCCTTTCGATTGGCTTCCGTCGGCCCATGACAAATCCAGCTCAGGCGTGCCTTCATGACACTCGATATCCCCATGCCTTGTCGCGATTTAACATCGCAACAGCGTTTGATTGACAATCATCTTTGTGGACAGATATAAACTTGCACTTACGGGTGTGGAAGCCGGTGAAATCCCGGCGCGGTCGCGCCACTGTAATCGATGACGGAAGCTTCGCCCTCGAGAGCCAGACCCTTCCCGTAAAGAACCCTTCCGCAAATGGAACGCGCTTTTCTTAAAGAGGGAACGACAATGTCTGACACCGCTTTCGCACCATCCGCAATCCCCCAGCCGATCCCGCTCGGCCAAATCCTGCCTTGGGCTGTTTTCGCCGGCCTGTTGATGCTGCTGGCGATCTATTTCGTCGGCGCCGAGGAAGGCGCAACCTCGCTGATATCAGGCATGTATGTGCACGAATTCGTGCATGATGCCCGTCACCTGCTCGGTTTCCCCTGCCACTAAGGGACCAGGCACATGGTTGGACGTCTTTTGCTCCGCGGCATGATCGTCGGGGCCCTTGCCGGCATTCTCGTTTTTGCCTTCGCCCACACTTTCGGCGAGCCGCTGGTCGATTGGGCGATCGGCTTTGAAGAAAAGGCCGCGCAGGCAGCCGGCGAAGCGCCGGAACCGGAATTCGTCAGCCGCGCCACACAGTCAGGCGTCGGTCTTTTCACCGGCACCGTGATCTTTTCGACGGCAATCGGCGGGTTGTTCGCGCTGGTCTTCTCCTTCGTCTACGGCCGCATCAGCCCGCTCGGCGCGCGTGGCACGGCAGCATTGCTCGCAATCGCGGCTTTCGTGACGATTTCGCTCGTCCCCGATATCAAGTACCCGGCAAACCCGCCAGCGGTCGGCAATTCCGACACGATCGGCGCCAGGACCGAGCTGTTCTTCATCATGATCGTTGCTTCGATCGTCGGCATGATCGTCGCGGTCGGGCTGGGTCGCCGGCTGGCGGCACGTTACGGATCATGGAACGGGGCGATCCTTGCCGGCATCGGCTACATCGTCTTCATCGCACTGATCCAGTACCTGCTTCCGTCGATCAACGAAGTGCCGGAACAGTTCTCGGCCGTTGTGCTCTGGCGGTTCCGGATTGCATCGCTCGGTATGCACGCGATCCTGTGGGCCACCCTCGGGCTTGCCTTCGGAGCCTGGGCGGAGCGAGAGCTACCGCAGACACGCTACCGCAACCCGGCGCTGCGCCGAGCCTAGCATGGCAAATCCATCCCATCCCGCGCATGATCTCGTGCGCGGGAAACGCCTGCATAGAAGCGGCGCCTTGCTCGCCGCGCTCTGCCTCATGCTGTCGTGTTGGCCGACAGTGCTTGCCGCCCATGGCGGCAGCTCATCGGGAAGCCAAACCGGCATCCCGATACCAAGCCTCCCACATGGCGAAATGGCTGTCATCGCACCCTATTACGGGCGGATCGTCGCGCTTGCGGAAAACGCATCGGATACCGACGAAACCTTCCGCCGCCTGCTGAATTTCGCGCAGATCCAGCGCGCCTATTGTCTCTGGGGGATGATGCCCGGCAGTGTGAGCGACGAGGAAAGTCCGTTCAACGAATGCTCGCACGCCTATCTCGCGGCAGCCAAGGCGGTGCTGCTTCATATGCGGACGATGAAGAATGAAACGGCGCCCGTCGGCAATCTCGTCTCGGAGATCGACGCTACGCTCGTGCGCAACAATCTATCGCTTATCCTGTGCAAATTCAGCGGCGAAAGCTTCAATACGGCCGACATGATCCGGCCGAAACTCACCGACATCATTCTGCACGCCAGAAGCCTCTTGGCCATCCTGTCGGCCTTGCTGGCAACCGTCGCCGGACTGTGGCTGACGGCGCGGGCGCTGCGGACAGAACCCCGTCTTTAGAGAGGTTACACGTTTCGGGGAACTGCATAGCCGCTCTATATTGTTGTTTTTGCGCAATTCCGGACGGAAAACCGCTACGCACTTTTCCTGGAATCGCTTTAAAAAACACCGCCGCAGAGCTTGCGGCGGTGTTTTTAATTTCACCAGTCGCGATGACGGCGCCAGCGGCCGTCTCCGTGCCAGCCATCGCGGTAGTCGCGATGACCGTACCAGCCCCATGGCGGTGGCGGCCTATGCCCCCAGCCATAACGCGGCGGCGGCGGTCCCCACCGGTTCGGGCGGCATTCGCCCCAGCGGGTCACATGCCAGCCACGACCGCAGGCATAGTCAACTTTCACGACCGGCACGGCAGCCGTTGTCCCGACAGCGGGAACAGGCATTGCTTCTGCCGAAGATACAGCCAGGCCACCAAGTAAAGCAGCGATGGCAAACACGGACGATCTCATTTTGGTGGTCCTCTATTCAAGTCCCTTACATGCGGGATTTAAAACCCAAGCGGATGAACACGGGCTGAACCGAAAAAGGCGTTTTGGCGGCGAAATCGAGAGCCGCCAGGATTGCCCTCCGGAGCAAGGATTTCTTCCGCCGCATCGTCATCTTTCCATAAGGAAATCCCGGCCCATCCGCAAAACGCCTATCGGTCTTTACAGGCGTCACGAGAGTTTCATGAACGGCGCTTAAATCAGGGATATCATTTGCCATAAGGGAGTTTGAGATGGTGGACGTCGTTTCAAACAACGTGGAGGGTGGCAACACCAATCACCCAATTCACGGCGCCAGCGGTTCGGCGAAATGGTTTCTGCCGCTCTTCGGCGTCGTCGTGCTCGGCGGCCTCGCTTATGTCGGCTACGCTCTCGGCAACGATCTTGCCGAGGCAGCTGCGGTTCCGTGGATCCTGCTCGGTCTCGCGCTGCTGATCGCGCTGGGTTTCGAATTCGTCAACGGTTTCCACGATACGGCCAATGCGGTCGCCACCGTCATCTACACCCGCTCGCTGCCGGCCGAATTCGCCGTCATCTGGTCCGGGTTCTTCAATTTCCTCGGTGTGTTGACGTCTTCCGGCGCCGTCGCTTTCGGCATACTGGCGCTTCTGCCCGTCGAACTGATCCTGCAGGTCGGCTCCGGCTCGGGCCTTGCGATGGTCTTCGCCCTGCTCACTGCCGCCATCATATGGAACCTCGGTACCTGGTATCTGGGCCTGCCGGCGTCGAGCTCGCACACGCTCGTCGGCTCCATCATCGGCGTCGGCCTTGCCAATCAGTTTCTGGCACCCACAGGCTCCGCCACCAGCGGCGTCGACTGGTCGCAGGCCAGCAGCGTCGGCATGTCGCTGCTGCTGTCGCCGATCATCGGCTTCGGTGCGGCCGCTTTACTGCTGCTGGTTTCCAAGGTTCTGATCCGCAACAAGGAGCTTTATGAAGCGCCGAAGGGCAACGCGCCGCCGCCGCGGTGGATTCGCGCATTGCTGATCTTCACCTGCACCGGCGTCAGCTTTGCCCACGGCTCGAATGACGGCCAGAAGGGCATGGGCCTGATCATGCTCATCCTCATCGGTCTCGTCCCGACCGCCTTCGCTCTCAACAAGACGCCCGACATCAACTATCTCGAGGCCTACAAGGCCGCTTCGGCGCAGGTCGAAACCGTGCTCGGCAAGTATGTGAAGCCCGGTGTGACCGCGCCTGCCGATCCGAAGGCCGCCGTCAGCGATGCCGTCAAGAGCAAGACATGGTCGGATGCAACGACGCCTGCACTTCAGGCCTATATCCACACCACCAGCGCCGAGATCGCCGCCTATCCGAGCGTCGAAAAGCTGCCGAACGAGCTCGTCGGCAACGTGCGCAACGACATCTATCTGATCGGTGAATCGCTGAAGCTGATCGACAAGCAGAAGCTGCTGCCGATGAGCGCCGACGATCTGAAGGCCGTTACCAACTATCACGCCGCCGTCGACCATGCGACGAAGTTCATCCCGCTCTGGGTGAAGGTTGCCGTGGCGCTGGCACTCGGTCTCGGCACCATGGTCGGCTGGAAGCGTATCGTCGTCACCGTCGGCGAAAAGATCGGCAAGACCCATCTGACCTACGGCCAGGGTGCGGCCGCCGAAGTCGTCGCCATGCTGACGATCGGGGCGGCTGACCACCTCGGCTTGCCGGTTTCCACCACGCACGTCCTGTCCTCGGGCGTCGCCGGCACCATGGCGGCGAATGGCTCCGGCCTGCAGTGGTCGACCGTGCGGAACATGCTGATGGCCTGGATCCTGACGCTGCCGGCCTCGATCGCGCTCGCCTTCATGCTGTTCCTTGTGCTCCGTCAGGTCTTCTGATCGACACGTTTCATCGGCCCTGCCGATTTTGCCCGACAAATGGCCCAAAAAGATAATGGCGCCCCCTCGTAGGGCGCCATTATCCTTGCAGCGTAGCGCCGCACAGCTGGTACGGCGAAACGTCCGCAATCCCCTCGTCGTGATCCGCACGCTTTCTCACGCGGACGTGCTCGAGCGGTTACGCGTTTCACGGAATCGCCTGACCGCTCTATGCTATTGTTTTTACGCAATTCCGGACGGAAAACCGCTACGCACTTTTCCGGGAATTGCTCTAGCGAACAGTTTCCTTTCTGTTGCCATTGGCGCCAAGACCGGAAAGCTTGGCGAGTTCCGACCGACGGTTCGCATAATTTTGTGCGACCATCGGATAGTTTGGCGCCAAACCCCATTTCTGGCGATATTCCTCAGGTGTCATGCCGTAGTGCACGCGCAAATGGCGTTTCAGCGTTTTGAAGCGTTTGCCGTCCTCGAGGCAGACGATATAGTCGTTCGTCACCGATTTCTTCAAATCCACCGCCGGCACCAGATTGCTACGTGCGGCAACGGGAGCAGAGCTGCGCAAAGCTTGCAGCGCGCCGTGGATATCCTTGATCAGCTTGGGAAGGCTGGCGGCCGAAATGGCGTTGTGAGCGACATAGGCCGAAACAATCTTCACACAGCCTTCGAATAGAAAATGCGATTGCGGTGGTGGTGCGGGGTTTTTTCTCTCACTGAAAGAATCCATGATCTTTTCCCGGATCTCATTTGGTTCCTCGTGCGCCGCCCAGCGCGATTGGGTCATATGCGAAGCCCGTTCCAAGCCCCGCACCGGTTCGAATTGCGCCGTCTTCCTGGCGCAGGTTTCCCCGGCATTGTCGCCGGGATAGAATACGTTCGCATCAGGTGCGCCCGTGATCATGGTCGGCCGCCCACCGCTCTCCGGCCTGCACCGGTGGGTGCTTCCGGCAGTCTCCTGGCGGAGTCCGCAAAATAGACCGCCAGTTTGTTACAGAGGACAACGAGTGGCATTCCGAGCATGAATGCCGTGTGAGTGGGGTCTCCATCGCAGTGATGAAGCGTCTGCAGGATAAGCTTGCGCTCGACATCTTCGGTCGTCTGGCCGACGAGAACGCTGACGGCGGTGTCGATCGTTTGCGGCACCGGACTGTCGCCGCCAAGGTGGAGGGCGATCTCTTCGATCAATCGATTTTCATTCGCCGTCGCCAGGACAATAACGGTTGCGCGACAGCCAAGTTCGTAAAAGACATACAGGCCGCTTTCGGCGTCGATCGCTATACGCGCGGAGATTCCCGCCGTTTCATCGCGGATGGTGACATGAGGCTCGGTGCCGCCCGTGAAGATGACGGACAGCGGAAAGCCTGCATCGGAGAACAAATCGCGAAGACGACACACCAAGGCACGCAACAATGTCTTGGTCTTGAGATCACACGTGGCGCTGGCGGAGGCGGCTTCATAATCGGCGGCAGAGAGCGGATGCTTGATCATGGCAGCACCCGCTTGGCGAACATGAAGGCCTCTGTGATACGAACCGCGCATGAATTCCGGATATGGCGTATCCGGATTCCGACGCCGCACGGCCGGGCAACAGCAGGAATGCTCATCCTACCCCCCTCATGCCAGCCGTGCCCTCGGGCCGCCGAAGCTGCGTCAGCGAAACCGGCTTCGACAACAGGAAGCCCTGCACATGCGTTGCGCCGGCCATTCGCGCGGCCTCCAGCTGCGACTCCGTCTCGACGCCTTCGACGACGACCGATGGGGCGAAACATGCGGCAAAACCGACAATATATGAAAGACTGTTGCGGCCCTCGCGGCTTGGCCTATTGTCGCGGATGAAGCAGGCGTCGATTTTGACGATATCGCTAGCGACCTGAAGCAGGGATTCCGGCGTGGCAAAACCGGAACCGAAATCGTCGATCGCGATGCGACAACCGAGTGCGCGGATCATCTTCACGCACTCTATGGCAGCACCAGTGAGCGGATAGGTTTCGGTGATCTCCACGACAAGCCGGGGGGTAAGCTCTGGCTGGCGGGCGATTCGGCTGACGATGCCGGCAAAGCATTCGGGATGGGATAGGCTGGCCACGGACAAATTACAGCCGAGTACAAGGGTCGCGTCCGCCGCCAAGGCTGATAACACCATGTCGAGCATGCGCAAATCGAGATCGAACCAGCGATCCTGTTGCTCGAGAAGCGAAACGAACGTTCCTGCCGTATGAACGATGCCATCGGAATCCGTTACGCGCGCCAGGCTTTCCGCATAGGCGATCTCCTCGATATTCTCGACGTCATGGATCCATTGCGCCGCAAAGCTCAGGCCACCGTCGGCGATCGCCTGTAAAATCAGGGCGCTATGTCCCTCCTCGCTGCGAATCCCATTACCGATCATCAAACCTCCCTTGGCCAGGGACATGACCGCAAGCGGAAATCCGGAACCAAAGAACGATGATTGAAAGCCGCGCATGCGCCTGCGATGCATCAGATTTCTGGTGCCTAGAATCCGCTCCTCCCATCTTCCAGACACCTTTAAACCCCATGTCACCGAGGTTCCCTTCAATGAGCCGGAGATATTGCGCCGAAGACGATAGTCAACCCAACGCGATGCGCCGATAATATTTATAGTTACTTTATGCTAATACACTAATTAACAAACCATTGCAAAAGTCAAACACCGCGCGTTTTTCTTATTTCTAATTCAACTAAATTATTAACGAACTTCGCCAGTCACTTTCCGGCCGCCGCCGGCGGCCACCAGCCGCTTCGCCTTGCCGCCTGAAGAGCCAGATCCAACGACGGCAGTTCGACGTGCCACAGCTTCTCCCATTCGAGGCTCATGACACCGTCATAACCATCGGCGGCGAGCGCGGAACGCAGCGCAGCCATGGGAAATTCGCCGCTGCCCGGCAGCACATAGCTATATGGCAGCTTCGGCCCCGGCTTGGAGATACTGTCCTTCACATGAAGATGCCGCGTATTGCCCCGCACCTGTTTCCAGGTCTCGACAGGATCCCGCCCTCCCTTGCGCCAGGTGTGGTGGGTATCCCAGAGAAGCGCGCAATCGGGCGCTCCTTCCAGAAGACGAGCGATGGCATCCGGCTGCACGAGAAAATCATGTGTTTCCACGATCATCTCCGCGCTGAAACCCTCGCGGACGGCCGTTTCCCGCCACCATTGCAGTGTCGACAGAGCCTCCGCCACTTCTCCGGCATCTCCGCTATCGCCGCCATCGAAAACCCGCAGGGATCTGACGCCGACCGCCTCCGCCCAAGGCAGATAGCGCAGGAACTCTTCCTTTGCCTGGTATGTCGCGCCGACGAGCCGCAGCGAGGTGTTGAAGGCGCAAACGCGCACGGCGGAGGCTTCCAGCGCACGCGCGAGGCCGGCAGGCGAACCGAATCTTTCGGTAAAATGAGTCGCCAGATCGATCGTGCCGCCAAGCGCGCGAATTTCGATGGCATCGAGACCGTAGCGCGCCGCCAAGGCAAGGGCTTCGTCCAATTCGAGGTCGGCGCATCCGAGCGTCGAAAATGCCAACGTCATGTGCGGCCCATCATTGTCAACGGCAATCACCACGGCCTCCTCCGCCTTGTCCCATCGCCCGCAGCGCGGCGTAAGTAACCAAACGGATAATTATGAAACGATGTTCGGCCGTCAAGAGCCGGCGGAGTTGATATCCCGTCGCCTGATAAAGGATATCCAATGCGTGAGATATAGCTATCCCTTACCAGACGACGGGATGCGTCTCTCCAGTCGCGACATTGACAAAACCTTCCGGCGCATGCTCAGACGGCGCCACAAGAACCCAGCGCCATGGCGCACAGGTCAGCGTCGCAAAGGAGAGGCGCTCGGGGAAACCCGGCCACCAGCGGGGCGAGAAAGTCGGCTCGTACATCCAATCGATCTCAGCGCCGGCAGCATAAAGCCTCTGCATTTCCACATCGAGTTCCTCCGCCGATCGCGCCGTCATCAGGCCACCGACCTCATAGTGGACGCGGGCGACGACCTTCCCACCTGAAACCAGTACCCAGCCGCCCTGCTGCTCATTGAGCGCATTGGCGACCATTGCCATGGCTTCGTCGGAGGAACCGACGACCCAGATATTGTGCTTGTCGTGGCCGAGCGTCGCTCCGAGCGCCGTATCCGGCGTGCGCGGCCCGGTGCCCAGCCAGAACATGCGGGAAACCTTGGCCTCGCCCGAAAACCGGTCGACGATCGCAAATTTGGTGACATTGCGATCCGGATCGCGCTGGACGGCGCCATCCCGGACCGGCAGATCCATGGTGATGAAATCGTCGGCCCAATGGAATGGCCGCAGCAGCGCCGCCTTCGCCGTCGCGGCATCCGAGGGCGCGGCGATGCGAAAATCCTGTGGCGCGACGACCCTGTCGATCCGCACCGTCTTCGTCGCCCAATCCGGCCAGTCGATCTCGGGGCGGACGCCGACGAAACTCGTGCCTTCGGAAGCCTGCTTACCATCAGCCCACACCTTGGCGATCGACAGCCTCTCCACATCGTCCAGAAGCACGATATCGGCAAAGCGGCCGGGCGCGATCGAGCCGACCCAGGGCGTAAGCCGCATATGCCGCGCCGGATTGATCGTCACGCATTGAATGGCGATCTCGGGAGCCAATCCATTCTCGATCGCAAGCCGGACATTGTGATCGGTCGCTCCGATTTTCAGCGTATCGGAGGCGCTGCGGTCATCCGTGACGAAAGCGATCTGCGACCAGTCGGACAGGCTTTTTTCGATCAGCCCCTGAATGACCTCGGGCAAGGAATGCGGCCGAAGCTCGATGAACAGGCCGTGCGTCAGCTTCTCCCAGATCTCATCGAGGAACCAGCCTTCATGATCGGAGGCGACGCCCGCGCCGGCGAAGGCATTGATCGACGCCAGATCGCGCAGGCCGGCGCCGTGGCCCTCGACGACGCCACGCTGCTCGAAGGTGGCGCGGATCATGCCCCATAGACGGTCATAAGCCGGATTCTCCGGATTGCTGACCGAAGGCCAATCCATCACCTCGTCGAGCCCGGCGACCATCAGGCTTTCGCCGAGAAAGGCTTTCTGCTCGTCAT
Source organism: Rhizobium sp. 11_C7_N12_5 (assembly GCF_051811145.1). Taxonomy (NCBI): domain Bacteria; kingdom Pseudomonadati; phylum Pseudomonadota; class Alphaproteobacteria; order Hyphomicrobiales; family Rhizobiaceae; genus Rhizobium; species Rhizobium sp. 11_C7_N12_5. The sequence continues at coordinate 3,642,335 of NZ_JBPWPY010000001.1, read as the reverse complement.
AGCCGAAGTGGCCGCCGCCCCATTCATAGGCCGTCGGCGGCACGGCCGAGCCCGGCAAGGGGAAGATCTTCATCGGCGATCCGCGACGGCGCGCCTCAAGCCAGAATTCGAGATTGCGGGCGCCGTTCACATTGGAAAACTCGTGACTCGCCTCGCAGGTCCAAGTGACACCGTGCGGCATGACCAGAGCGGCCTCCCATTCCGGCGTCAAATGCGAGCTCTCGATATGCTTGTGCGCCTCACCGAAACCGGGAACGGCCACAAGATGCGGCTCGTGGACACGCTCGCCGACCTCGCCCTCATAGCTGCCGGCCGGGCCGACATAGGCAATGCGCCTGCCCTTGATGACGATCTCCTGATCCTCGAGCCAGGTGCGGCTATGCACGTCAAGCAGCCGACCGACCCGCAGCAAGCGGTCGGCAGGACGGCGACCAAGTGCGGTGAGCGTCAGATCCTGGCGGATCAACACCTCGTCAGCCGCGTTCACCAGCAGATCGTCGGGGAGATTTGTCGTCGGAGACGTCATGATAGGTATGCCTGCGAGAATTCGATCCGCCGAGGGTAGAGATGGCGATCCGGCGTGTAAAGCGGTCTGTCTTGCTTGAAAGAAACCAAATTATCTCAAAGGGTTGCATTTCCGGCTATCATGCGCGCCGAAATATTTGGCCTGCCGATGCAGCGGCGGAAAAACTGTCCCGTGCTCAATTGTTGGGCTTGTAAAGCCGGTGCTCGAAAAATAGTATCCTGCAAGCTTGAAGCATATGCCTGATTTCATTGACCAAAGGATTTCGATAATGAAAGGCCTCACTCTTGCCCATGTCGCGGGCTTTGCGATTCTTGCTGCCACTGTCGTCCTGCCGGCCTATGCGCAGGCAAAAACGCTGACCATTTCCTGGTGGGGCTACAACGGCGAGAAGATGAAGGCGAACATTATCGAGCCTTTCAAGAAGATCTGCGGCTGCGACGTCGTCTTCGAAACGGGCAACAATGCCGATCGTCTCAACAAGCTGAAGCTGCGCGGCGGCAAGGGCGTCGATGTGATCTACCTGACGGACAGCTATTCGCAGGTCGGCATTCAGCAGGGTCTCTTTCAGGAGCTCGATCGCAACAAGATTCCGAACCTTGCCGATCTCTACGATCTCGCCAAGGCACCGCAGGGCAATTACGGCCCCGCCTATACGATCGGCCGCGTGGGCATCGTCTACGATACGGCGAAGGTCGTCACGCCGATTACCTCCTGGAACGATCTCTGGCGCAACGACTTGAAGGGCGCCGTCACGCTTCCGGGCATCACCACGACGGCCGGGCCACTGACGGTGCTTCAGGCCGCCAAGCATGCAGGTGCCGATCCCTATGACGATGCCGACAAGGCCTTCGAAGCGATCAGCGCACTGAAGCCGAATGTCGTCAAGAACTACAATACCGGCTCCGAGCTCGTGAACCTGATCTCGACGGGCGAGGCCAAGGTGGCTCTGGCACAGGACTTCACCCTGGCATCGATGCAATCAGCCGTTCCCACGATGGCCTGGGCCGCTCTCAAGGAAGGCGATGTCGCCACCCTCAATACGGTCAACATTCCCAAGGGCTCGGAAAATGTCGAGCTCGCCCACCAGTTCATCAATTTCATCCTGTCGAAGGACGTCCAGCAGGCAGAGGCCGAGCAGGGCGTGGATGCGCCTGTTTCCACCAAGGTCGTGCTGACGCCCGACAAGGCGAAGCTCTGGACCTACGGTCCCGACATGATCGCCAAGCTCACCCGCATCGATTATGCCAAGCTGAATGAAGCGCAATCGGACTGGATCGATCGCTGGAACGAGATCTTCGGCATGTAACAGGGCGTGCCGCGGCGACCCGGCGGCATCCCTTACGGAATTCGTTTGATGAAGCATCTTGCAAAATGGGGTTTGACGGCGCCGGCGATGACAGCCGTGGTGCTATTCCTTCTCGTCCCCGTAATCATCACGATCGCGGCGACATTCGGCGAACCCAAGGGTATGTTTTCTCCCTATGTCGCCTTCTTCACCAGCGGCTTTCGCCGCACGGTGCTCTACCGAACGATAGAAGTCGCCCTTGTGACGACGGCGATCTCCCTCGTCGTCGGGTTCATCGCCGCCTATGTCATCGCGCAAATGCCGGGTCGCGCGAAAAGCCTGATGATCATCGCCGCGGTCTTTCCCCTGCTGACCGGGGTCGTCGTGCGCTCCTTCGCCTGGCTGATCATTCTCGGCAAGAACGGCATTCTCAACACCATGCTGCTCTCGGTCGGCGTCATCAGCGAGCCGCTCTCGATGCTCTATACTGAAGGTTCGGTCATCGTCGCGATGGTCTATCTTTTCGTGCCGCTGATGATCCTCACCCTCGTCGGTGTGCTCGAAGGCATACCGCAGGACCTGATCCAGGCGGCAACTTCACTCGGCGCGACGCCGGCGGCGACATTTAGACAGGTCATCCTGCCGCTCGCCACGCCCGGCCTCATCGTCGGCGCCGTGCTGGTCTTTACCGGCAGCTTCACCTCCTATGCCACGCCGCAGCTGCTCGGCGGCGAAAAGCAGATGATGATGGGCACCTTCCTCTACCAGCGCGCCATGGTCACCTTCGACTGGGTCGGAGCCTCGACGATTGCCGCCATCATGGTCGTCGTGACGATCGGTATCGTGGCGATCATGAGCCGCATCGCCCGACGGCTGAACCCGATGGCAGTGTGACGATATGGCAAGATCCGTCCACCCAGCGCTCATCGCTTTCACGGCTTGCGTCTTCCTGTTCCTTTTGGCGCCGCTCGTCATCATCATCGGCTCCGCCTTCAGCGACACCAGCTACCTCACCTTCCCGCCGCAGGGCCTGACGCTGCACTGGTTCTGGAACATCTTCGAGATCGAGGCCTTTCGCACGACTGCCATTACCAGCCTCGAACTCGCCTTGCTTGGAACAGTGCTTTCGCTGCTGATCGGCATCCCCGCCGCCTATGCCATCAGCCGATACAGAGTGGAGTTGCCGAGCTGGCTTTCGACGCTCTTCGTCCTTCCGATCCTTGTTCCGGAGATCGTCTTCGGTTTTTCGTTGATGAAATCGGTCACCATCGGCCTCGGACTTCCGATCTTCCCAAGCCTGCTGATCGGTCACGCGCTGCTGGTGCTGCCCTATTCCGTGCGCGTTGTCAGCGCCAGCCTCGCCAGCTTCGACTTCTCCATAGAAGAGGCGGCGATCAGCCTGGGCTGCCCGCCACTGAAGACCTTCCTGACGGTGGTGCTGCCGAATATCCGCGCCGGCGTCATCGCCGCCTTCATTCTCGCCTTCATCACGTCCATCAACGACGTCTCCGTCTCGGTCTTCCTGACCGGACCCGGTATCTCCACCCTCCCCATCCAGATCCTCGCCCACATGGAGCAGTTCTTCGACCCGACCATCGCCTCGGTGTCCGTGCTGTTGATGCTCGTGACAGTCGCCGTCATGGCGGTCGTCGAAGCGACCCTGGGCCTCACCTTCCTGACAAAGTAGCCGCCCGTGACCGTATCGCTTACCATCCAATCCATCAGCGCCCATTACGGCAAGACGCCGGTGCTGCAGGACCTGTCGCTGTCCGTCGCAGCCGGGGAGCTTGTCTCGCTGCTTGGCTCCAGCGGCTGCGGCAAGACGACGACGCTGCGGCTCGTCGCCGGATTCCTGCAACCGACGTGCGGCGCGATAAGACTGGGTGACCGCGATCTGACCACGCTTCCGGCGCATGCCCGGGATATCGGCCTGGTGTTCCAGAACTATGCGCTGTTTCCACATCTGACGGTCCTAGAAAACGTGGCCTTCGGCCTGAAGCAACGCCGCATCGCGGCACAGGAGCGCCGGCAGAAAGCCGCGGCCATGCTGGAACGCGTCGGCCTTTCCGGCCTTGGCGACCGTCTTCCTGCCGCGCTCTCCGGCGGCCAGAAGCAGCGCGTCGCGCTGGCGCGCGCCCTCGTCATCGAGCCGCCGCTGTTGATGTTCGACGAACCGCTTTCCAATCTCGACGCCAAGCTGAGGATCGACATGCGCGTCGAAATCCGGCAGCTACAGCGCGTAAACGGCACGACCTCGCTTTACGTGACGCATGACCAGGAGGAAGCCTTCTCGATTTCGGACCGCGTCGCCATCATGAATGCCGGCCGCATCATGCAGCTCGATACGCCCGAAGTCCTTTACCGCAAACCGGCCAATGCCTTCGTTGCCCGTTTCGTCGGCTTCGAGAACCTGCTGTCGTTGCGGACTATCGCGCGCGATGGGGCGCTGGTCACGGCAGAAGGCGCCGGTGGCGCGAAGATCACGCTGTCGCAGGATGATTTCGGACAGATTCCCGATGATTTCATCCTCGGTTGCCGCGCCGACGGCCTTTCGGTGCAGCAGGATGGCAATGGCTTGCCGGCGGTCTTGGGAACGAGAACCTATCTCGGCCGCGCCTATCAATATCAATGCACGACGCCGGCCGGCGATATCGTCGCCAACGGCGCTTTGTCGGACCCGCTGGCAGCAGGCAATGTGGCCGTGCTCGTGCCGGTGCCCGAGCAATGCTGCATTCTCACTCCAGAGCTGTAACAGCCACGCTTCCAGGCGGGCAGTTTGCCTTTTTGGGTCTGCTGGTGAGGTTGGCGGCCATCAGCTTAACCTTAAACGCTGACCTTGCCCGCGGGAAGCGGGCTATTTTATTGGTCTGCGGTGGCGGTCTTATCGCCGTTTTGAAGTATATGCATTTGGGTGATTTGGTTGCGTGGGCAGGATGTGCAGGATTTGACGCTGCGGCCATCAGGTTATGGTCGTTAGGACGACGAGCTGACATTGCCAGGGAAGATGAAGTCTTCGCACGAGCGACATTTTGTTTTGCGAGGGGTCGTTGGTTGCGGGGGCAGGATTTGAACCTGCGGCCTTCAGGTTATGAGCCTGACGAGCTACCGGGCTGCTCCACCCCGCGTTACCAGCGTAAGCCGCTTTTCGGCTTATCGCGTCCAGCGCAAATCGCTGATCGATTTGTCGCTTGTTTCCCTTGGCCCTTATTTCAGGTGCGCAAGGGGATAATTGCTTGCTTTCAGAAGCGGCAAAGGCCGCTTTGTGCGGCCCATTGTAGCACGGCTGGAGCCGCTGAGCGATAAACTCTTCCGAGTTTACCGCGTGTGTGATGAGAAGATTATTTAGGCATAAACCGCGATGCGATTTAGCCTGAGTTGCGCTTGGCAGACCTGGCAGCGACCTACTCTCCCGCGTCTTAAGACGAAGTACCATGGGCGCAGGGGCGTTTCACGGCCGTGTTCGGAAAGGGAACGGGTGCGGCCACCCCGCCATAACCACCAGGTCGGCAAAGCGCAACTTCGGGCTAAACCGCTTGAGCGGTTTATGCCCTATGAGAAGCTGGCGAAGTCTGAGACTTCATTTGTCTTTATGAACACGTCTTTGGTTTGCTCTACGCGGACGAACGCTTGCGCGTTCGGCGTATAGGCATGAATGCGTTGCATTCAGCCTGTGATGAGCACTGGCAATGAGAACAATCAAGCCAATCGAGCTATTAGTACCGGTAAGCTTCATGCGTTGCCGCACTTCCACACCCGGCCTATCAACGTGGTAGTCTTCCACGGCTCTGATAGGGAACACTCGTTTTCAGGTTGGTTTCCCGCTTAGATGCCTTCAGCGGTTATCCATTCCATATGTAGCTACCCTGCTATGCCCTTGGCAGGACAACAGGTCCACCAGAGATATGTCCATCCCGGTCCTCTCGTACTAGGGACAGATCCTGTCAATATTCCTACACCCACGGCAGATAGGGACCGAACTGTCTCACGACGTTCTGAACCCAGCTCACGTACCGCTTTAATTGGCGAACAGCCAAACCCTTGGGACCTGCTCCAGCCCCAGGATGCGATGAGCCGACATCGAGGTGCCAAACAACCCCGTCGATATGGACTCTTGGGGGTCATCAGCCTGTTATCCCCGGCGTACCTTTTATCCGTTGAGCGATGGCCCTTCCACGCGGGACCACCGGATCACTATGACCGACTTTCGTCTCTGCTCGACTTGTCAGTCTCGCAGTCAGGCGGGCTTATGCCATTGCACTCGACGACCGATTTCCGACCGGTCTGAGCCCACCATCGCGCGCCTCCGTTACTCTTTCGGAGGCGACCGCCCCAGTCAAACTACCCACCATACACTGTCCCGGATCCGGATAACGGACCGCGGTTAGACATCCATGACGATAAGGGTGGTATTTCAAGGATGGCTCCACAAGAACTGGCGTCCCTGCTTCAAAGCCTACCACCTATCCTACACATGCCGACACGAATGCCAGTGTAAAGCTATAGTAAAGGTGCACGGGGTCTTTCCGTCTGACCGCAGGAACCCCGCATCTTCACGGGGAATTCAATTTCACTGAGTCTATGTTGGAGACAGCGGGGAAGTCGTTACGCCATTCGTGCAGGTCGGAACTTACCCGACAAGGAATTTCGCTACCTTAGGACCGTTATAGTTACGGCCGCCGTTTACTGGGGCTTCGATTCAGAGCTTGCACCCCTCCTCTTAACCTTCCAGCACCGGGCAGGCGTCAGACCCTATACGTCGTCTTGCGACTTCGCAGAGCCCTGTGTTTTTGGTAAACAGTCGCTACCCCCTGGTCTGTGCCACCCTCACATACTTGCGTATATAAGGGTCACGCTTCTTCCGAAGTTACGCGTGCAATTTGCCGAGTTCCTTCAACATAGTTCTCTCAAGCGCCTTGGTATACTCTACCTGACCACCTGTGTCGGTTTCGGGTACGGTCTATACGGTGGAGCTATTTCCTGGAACCGCGTCCCCGCCCACACAATCCAATAAGTGTGAACAAGTTAAGCAATCCGTCACTACCACCAGGCCCACGAATATTAACGTGGTTCCCATCGACTACGCGTGTCCGCCTCGTCTTAGGGGCCGGCTAACCCTGCTCAGATTAACTTTAAGCAGGAACCCTTGGTCTTTCGGCGAGAGGGTCTCTCACCCTCTTTATCGTTACTCATGTCAACATTCGCACTTCCGATACCTCCAGGGCCCCTCACAGGTACCCCTTCACTGGCTTACGGAACGCTCCGCTACCACGTGCATTGCTGCACATCCTCAGCTTCGGTGCATGGCTTCAGCCCCGTTACATTTTCGGCGCAAAGACCCTTGACTAGACCAGTGAGCTGTTACGCTTTCTTTAAATGATGGCTGCTTCTAAGCCAACATCCTGGTTGTTTTGGGATCCTCACATCCTTTCCCACTTAGCCATGACTTGGGGACCTTAGCTGGAGGTTAGGGTTGTTGCCCTTTTCACGACGGACGTTAGCACCCGCCGTGTGTCTGCCTGATAGT
>NZ_JBPWPY010000001.1:3535000-3630000 GCF_051811145.1 Rhizobium sp. 11_C7_N12_5 | reverse complement strand
CCACGATGCTCGACACCGACCTCGGCACAGCCGCCGTAGCGCAGTGCATTGTCGATCAGATTATCCAATACCCGCACCAATGCCGTCTGAGGCATCGTCACGGCCAGGGGCTGCCCGAACGGGGAGAAGGCAACGAGGTCCGAAGCATCCTGGCGCTCGGCCACATGGGAGCAAACGGCAACGTCGAGGTCGACGATAATCTTCCCGTCCGGCACGACGGTGCTGCGGGCAAAGCCAAGGGCATCCTCGACGAGGCGCTGCATGGCCTCCACATCGGCAATCGCCCGGTCGCGATGCGGCGTATCCGGCATCATCTCCATGCGCAGACGAAAGCGGGTGAGATAGGTTCTGAGATCATGCGAGATCGCCCCGATGATCAGGGTGCGGTTGTTGACCAGGGCAGCGATGCGCAGCTGCATCGCGTTGATGGCCCGGATCAGCATGCGAAGTTCGCAGGCGCCTCTCTCCGGAATATCGACCGGTTGCAGACCATTGCCGATGGAGTTGACAGTGCGGGACAGGCGCGTGAGAGGTCGGGTCTCCCGCGCTACGGCGGCGATCGCGATGACAGCGACCAGCATGCCAAGGACGCCGGCCATGAGGCCGACCGGAACGCCGCGCAACCGCACCGTCGGCGTATCGGGAAGCCTGAAGACGGCGACCTTGCCGCCGGCGACGCCGATCGACACTTCCACGATGCGGTCCGGCGCGCCGACGGAGAACCAGCCCTGTGGTCTTTCGGGAAGCGAGCGCATGTTGAAATAGCGATTGCCCAGAGCGATCGCTGCGAACTCACGCGCCAGCTTGTCGGTCAGGGTGAGATTGGACGCATCATCCTTTTGCCCGGGCAAGGGAGTATCGATCAGGCTAAGTGCCAGACCATTGGCATTCAGCGCACGGACGGCCAGCGGCTGCGTCTCGGGCGGGATGGCATCAAGAAGACGGATCGCCGACTTGACCTGCATTGCCGGCGAGATTTCGGGATCGAGCGACGTATTCGGCTTCAACTGGGCCGCGGCAAATGCCGCGAGCTGGATGACGAACAGCGCCACGGCAACGATCATGATGATGCGGGCGACGAGGCCGAGTTTCAGCATGGCTCAGACATCCTTCACTTCTGTCGTGAGGAGATAGCCGGCATTGCGCACGGTGGTGATGATATGGGCGCCATCGGGCAGGCAATGCCCGAGCTTGGTGCGAAGACGCGAGACCGTCACGTCGATGGTGCGGTCGAAAGGATCGGCGCCGCGGCCGCGCGTCCAGTCGAGCAACTGGTCACGCGATAATATGCGTCGCGGCCGCTCGAGAAAGCAGACGAGCAGATCGAATTCAGCCGTTGTCAGATGCACGATGCGTTTGCCCTCCATCTCGATCACCCGGCCATCGAGGTCGACGGTGAGGCCGGCGAAACTCTTGCGCCGGGCAGGAGCAGCGCCCTCCTCGGGACGCTCGGGCCCCGAGCGGCGAAGGATAGCGCGAATGCGCGCCAGGAGTTCGCGTGGATTGAAGGGTTTGCCGAGATAATCGTCGGCGCCCATCTCGAGGCCGAGGATGCGGTCGATATCTTCTGTTTTCGCCGTCAGCATGAGGATCGGCACCTGGCTGCGGGCGCGGATGCGGCGGCATGCGGACAGGCCATCCTCGCCCGGCAGCATCAGATCGAGAATGATGAGATCGGGAAAGCCCTTGGAGAGAATGCGGTCCATGGCGGCGGCGCTATCAGCAGCCTGCACGGCAAAACCCTCGCGGCTCAGGAACTCCTCGAGGAGCGCCCTAATCTCGCGGTCGTCCTCGACCAGAAGAAGCGATGCGGAAACCATAGCCCCTCCATGCGGGGCGAAAGGCGGTTTTGGCAACAGGGAAACAGTCGGCGTTACAAACTGTAACAAATTTCTGCTGTTTTGAAAAATCCCAGCAAAGGAAGCCGTGCAGTTTCCGGGCAAGGGCAATCCCTCCGGAGCGAACGGCGGCACCCTCTATGCCGCCTACCCGACCCAACCGCCCGCTCCGGTCCGAGGCAGGGCTCGTATCCATGAAATGCGAGCCCTGCCGCTTTCCGACCTTGCCTGCTTTCCAGCAATGCGATTTGCGTCCCGATCATCCTCGTGCGAAAGGATTGTCCTTCGCGGGCAGCAATGCCCGGTCATCGCAGTAAAGATCGTGAGGCAAACGGGTGAGCCAGCGGCATTCACCGCAAAGATCCGGCAAGACGGCGAGAGGCAGACAGGAACCCGACGGCAAGCGCGTGACCTTGCCGCGGGCGCTTTCCAAGCTCGGCTATTGTTCCCGCACCCAGGCGGAAACCCTGATTTCAGCCGGCCGCGTGACCGTGAACGGCAGAACAGTCACCGATCCGAGCACATGGGTCGATCTGGAGCGGTCGCAATTTGCGGTCGACGACATCGCAATATCTGCTGAAGAGAAACTCTACTTCATGCTGAACAAGCCGCGCGGGCTGGTGACGACCCGTGACGATCCCGAGGGCCGACCGACCGTCTATGACTGCCTGAGGGACGTCGATGCACGGCATCTCGCTCCGGTCGGCCGGCTGGACAAGGCGAGCGAGGGGCTACTCCTCTTTACCAACGATACGGTCTTGGCGCAGGCGCTGCTCGATCCGGTCAGCCATGTCGGCAAGGTCTATCACGTCCAGGTCGACCGCATCATGGACCACGAGCAGTTCGAGCGCATGGAGCGCGGAATCATCGACGACGGTGAGCTTCTGACTGCCAGCATGGCCCGCCTGTTGCGCAGCGGGGATCGCAACAGCTGGATCGAAGTCGAGCTCAAGGAGGGCCGCAACCGACAGATCCGCCGGATGCTGGAGGCGCTCGGCATCGAATGCCTGCGGTTGGTGCGCGTCGCTTTCGGCGATATTGCGCTCGGCGATTTGCCGAAAGGTGCGGTCCGGCCCCTGACGGAGGCCGAAATCCTTCGGCTGCGCCGGCGCGCGGACCTGAAAACAAACGGACAGAACGGATCGAAGGCGAAACGCGATGCAGCCTCATGATTTCTGGCAGGAGCTCCACCCGCCCAAAACTTTCTCGACGGCGGGCGAACGCCACGATTTCTATGTGGCGGAGCTCCCGGACGGGCGCCAGTTGCGCCTGCCGATCCGTGTCCTGGCTGATGGCAAGCACGCGCTGGCATCGCTAATCGTCAATCAGGCGGGTTTCGTCGTGCAGGAAGCGCTGGCCGAGGCGCTTGCGGCCAGGATTGCGGTCCACGATATCGATGTCGTCGCCGGATTGCCGACGCTGGGGCTGACGCTGGCGAGCGGGGTTGCACGGGCGCTCGGCCATAGTCGTTACGTGCCGCTCGGGACCTCGCGCAAATTCTGGTACAGGGAAGAACTATCGGTCGCGCTTTCATCCATCACCACGCCAAACCAGGAGAAGCGTCTTTATATCGACCCACGCATGTTGCCGCTGCTCGAAGGAAAGCGCGTGGCGCTGGTCGATGACGTCATATCGAGCGGAGCTTCGATCGTTTCCGGCCTGGCCCTCCTGACCGCATGCGGCATCGAACCCGTGGTGATCGGCGCGGCCATGCTGCAATCCGAGCGCTGGCGGGAGCGTGTCGATGCGGACGGCAGGCAATGGAGCGAGCGGATCGTCGGTGTTTTTTCGACACCGCTCCTCGAACAGACCGAAAATGGCGGCTGGCATAGTCCCGGCTGACCGCCTTTTCCAGCAGGGCAGCCATGCCGGCGGGCTCGAAGAATGCAACATTGCATATGAAAATCGTTCCGATTCCCGCCGCAATGCGCTAAGGGTCCGCTCAAGAAGCATCCGTCGGGCGGATGCATGAGCCTGCTGGTGGACGTGTTGCGAATTCTCTCCGAAGCCTATTTCCCGGAACTGCCCAATTACTATCGCGGCAAGGTACGCGAGAATTACGACCTGCCCGACGGCAGCCGCATCATCATCAGCACCGATCGCTTGAGCGCCTTCGACCGCATCCTCACCTGTATCCCTTACAAGGGCCAGGTACTCACCCAAACGGCGCGCTACTGGTTCGAGCAGACACGCGATATCTGCCCGAACCACGTCATCGACTATCCCGACCCGAATGTCGTCGTCGGCAAGCGGCTGAACATTCTGCCGGTCGAGGTCGTCGTGCGCGGTTATCTTGCAGGCACCACCGGCACCTCGATCCTGACGCTTTATAAGAAGGGTCAGCGCGAGATGTACGGCATCACGCTTCCGGACGGCATGCGTGACAACCAGATCCTGCCGGAGCCAATCATCACGCCGACAAGCAAGGAATTCGACGGCGGCCACGACGAACCATTGACGCCGACCCAGATCATCGAGCAAGGACTTCTGACCGAGGCACAATGGCGGACATTGTCGAACTATGCCCTGGCCCTGTTTGCGCGCGGTCAGGAAATCGCCCGCAAGCGGGGGCTCATCCTCGTCGATACCAAATATGAATTCGGCACCGACGAAAACGGCACGATCATCCTTGCCGATGAAATCCATACGCCAGACAGCAGCCGCTATTGGCTGGCCGACAGCTATCAGGACAGATTCGAAAAGGGCGTCCGCCCGGAAAGCTTCGACAAGGATTTCGTCCGGTCCTGGGTGACGGAACGCTGCGATCCCTACAAGGATGAGATTCCGGAGATCCCGCTGGAGCTCATCGAGCAGACGTCCAAGGTGTATATCCGTGCCTATGAAGCAATCACAGGTACGCCTTTCCTGGCCGACGACCGCAGTGCAACACCGCGCGACCGGGTTCGCGCAAGTCTCGCTCGCTATTTCCCGTAGAGACGATCCGAGCAGTCTTTTAACGAGACCAGCCGGCCGAATAACCTTCCAATGGTTGCATCGGTTAACGATTCGTTAACATCCCGCACCCTTGAGTGGTGGGCGGAAGGGTATGTTTTTTGCAACACTTTAGATTTTTTTTACCGAAACCCTGCTATTTTGCCCGATCCCACATATGTTCGCCGACGAGAAATCGTAAAAGCCACTGTGCTATTGCAAAACTCATTGCTAGATTGACGCCGACCGCTTCGGGTCATTGTTTGTACTGCGTAAGGCTGGAGCGCCGAAACACTTAGGGTCATGTCGACCCCGTAAAACACTGATCATGTAAATTGAATTGTGGGACAATGTGATGGTTTCCATTCGTACTGCCGCCCCCGCCCTGCTGCTTATTCTGGCAGGTTGCGTCAGCGGCCCAGATCATAAGCCACCGGAAATGCCTCTGCCGGCCAAATTCTCGGAGGGCGGTACGAAGGTCAATGGCGATATCGCCGGTTCACAATGGTGGACCGCTTTCGGCGATTCCAAGCTTAACGCTTTTGCCGCTCAGGGACTCGCCCAGAACCTTAACATCCAACAGTCGCTGGAGCGCATCAATCAGGCCGAGGCGGCAGTCGTCACCGCAGGCGCCGGCGGCCTGCCGAGCCTGACGGTTAGCGGCGACCACACAACCAGCGGCCAGAAGGGCTCGCTGCGCACCCAGACCGAAACGCAAAACAGCACAGGCGGTACTGCGTCGGTTTCGTGGCTGCTCGACCTCTGGGGCCAGTACCGCCGCGCAAGGGAAAGCGCCAACGCATCGCTCGATGCGGCCTATTCCAGCGTCGACGTTCAGCGCCTGACCTATCTGCAGGATCTGGCCAACAGCTACGTCAACGCCCGTTACTACCAGGCGCTCGTGGCAATCGCTCAAGAAAACCTGAAGTCCCGCCGCGACACCCTTTCGTTGACGAAGTTCCAGCTCGAAGCCGGTGCGGCATCCCGCCTCGACGTCGTTCAGGCCGAGGGCCTCGTCAATTCGACGCTTTCGACCATTCCCGGTTTCGAGATCAGCTATCGCCAGGCCGTGCACCATATCGCCACGCTGCTGAACGTGCCTTCTGCTACGATCATCGCCCAGATGCAGGGCGGCGGCAAACAACCGGTGTTCCGCGGCAACGTCCGCACCGGCGTTCCCGCCGATCTCATCCGCAATCGCCCCGACATCCGCCAGGCAGAGCGCAATCTTGCCGCGGCCACAGCCGAGATCGGCGTGGCGGAAGCCAAGCTGCTCCCGTCGATCACGCTCAGCGGCGCGATCTCGCCGTCCTATATTCATACTTCGGCAAGAAGCGGCGGCCTGACCAGCTGGTCGTTCGGCCCGTCTCTGAACCTGCCGATCTTCGACGGCGGTGCATTGCGCGCCGGTGTCAAGACTGCGGAATCCTCGAGCCGCGAACAGTACATCGTCTGGCAACAGACCGTGAGGACTGGGATCCAGCAGGTTGAGGACGCACTGTCGGCCGTCACCCGCGATGCCCAAACGGTTGCCGCCCTCCACGCCCAGGTCAAATCCTACCAGGAAGCCCTGCAACTCTCGACCGCAAGCTACAAGGACGGTGCGTCCTCGCTGCTCGACGTTCTCGACGCGCAGCGTAACGTGACAGCCGCTCAGCAGAGCCTGGCACAGGCCGTTCAACAGAGCGCCATCGACTACATCTCGCTGAACGTCGCCATCGGGGCTGGTTATGTGCCGGCAGGCAAGGCGACTGTGGCTGAAGCGCCGGCCAAGATCGTCAAGGTCTCGGCCAAGAAGGCCAACTGAGGACATCGCCCCGTATAACGGGCGTTTCGCTTAAATCTTCAAAACCGCCGCAGTCACTTGCGGCGGTTTTTCGTTGGCGGAAACACAGCCGAAATTGAAAATGGCGCGCCCCGCTTTCGCAAAGCACGCCATCACCATGAAAAACAAAAAGGCCGGAGCAAACCGGCCTTTCGTCATCCGCCCTCACAACAGTGCCAGTACATCCGTGGTCAAAGGGAAAGCGGAACTGCAGCCAGATTGATCGTGAAAGGTTAACGATACGTCAACTTCACTTCCGCGATCGAAGAAGGATAAAAACTGCTCGCTTTGAAGCGCGCCGGTCATCCATCGGCTGCATGACTGTAGCCTATGTCGGAATGCAACACGGCGATTTCAAGGTCGCGGCAATCATTCTTCCAGCCATGTCATGAGAGATACGCACTCCGGCGACAGTAACGCGCCGAACAGTAAGCCGCGCAGGCCTCGAACGCTTTATCCGCAGTCGTTCAAGCTCCATTCATGCAAACACTTTTAAAACACATGCTGAGATTGAAGGTGCGCCGCGAAATCTATCAGATTCCGTGCATGCGCAGGCCTTTATCTTGCCGAAATTGGGAAGTCATACCGAATGGGCGCCGGGGTAGGCGTATCAGATGCCGAACAAGCACCGCGCGACGATTCGCGGCGACGGTGTGCAAAGGGAGAGTATTCATGAGGTTCAAGGTTCTTGCCGCGAGCATGCTGGCCGCACTCGTTGCGTTGCCGGCCATCGCGGAGGCAGCGGAAGGCTTTGCCACCGCAAATGTCAACATGCGGTCGGGCCCGAGCACCGCTTATCCGGCAGTGACCATGATCCCTGTCGGCGTCCCGCTGCGGATCAATGGCTGCCTCAACGAGACGCCCTGGTGCGACGTCTCGTTCTACGGTGGTCGCGGATGGGTCGCCGGCCGCTATATTCAGGCGACCTACCAGTCGCGTCGTATCTATGTCGATCCGCAATATTATCGCCCACTCGGTATTCCGACCGTGGTCTTCAACTTCGATGACTATTGGGGTCGTTATTATCGCGGCCGCGACTTCTACCGCGATCGCGATCGCTGGCGGCGCGGTCCCGGTTGGGTCGATCGTCGCCCGGATCGCAGTCCGGGATGGGACGGTGGATCAAACTGGAATGACGGACAGGATCGCAATTGGGACCGCCGTCCCGATCGCAATCGCGACTGGAACAGCGGATCGGACTGGAATGACGGACAGGATCAGAACTGGGATCGCCGCCCCGACCGTAATCGCGACGGCAATCGAGACTGGGGCCGCCAGCAGCCGGACAACAACCAGGATTTTGGCAGCCGGCCGGATCGCCGGCGCGACAATAACCGCCCCGACAACCAGCCGCGCCCCGAACCGCAGCAGCGACAGCCTCAAGCTCAACCGCAGCCCCAGCCGCAGCCGCAGAATAATCCGCGGCCGAATGCCGGTGCCCCGGGTCCTTATAGCCCTGACCATACGGATCCCTGCCCGGCGTCGGAACCGAATTGCCGCATGTCGGTAAGAGGTTCAAACCGCTAACGGCGTTTTGCGAGACCTAGACAACAAAAGGCCGGCGACCCTAAAAGTCGCCGGCCTTTTTGATGCCATGCATAGCAGCTTGAGAAGCTGCCCCGTCTTTATGGCCCGGTGGCGACAGCACAATAGGAAATCCCGCGGAATTGATCCGCTTTCAGGTAACGTGCCTATTGCCGCACTACCGCCAGGGCGCAGTTTCGAGCGATCGACGACCCGGCAGCGCGGAGGCGCTTCAATGGGTTTTCAGATGCGCTTCCCGCATTGCCGAGATGAACATCTCACGAGCTTCTTCGACGGATTTGCGGCCATCGATCGCTGCCCGGCAAACGCTTCTGGCCGCCACATACAGCGGACCGCGCCGGTCCGGCCAAAGATTGGCCATGCAATTCAATGCCTCGGATGGGCCTGTCACAGTCTGGGAACTACCTTGAACGAAACCGATCTCGATCGGATTGCTCCATTTGATGTGTCGCATGAATACTCCTCCTCACGCGCTACCAACTGCTTGGAACCGCCCTCCAAGACGGTCACATGACAATACTATAACTCTGATCAGATCATTCGAAAATACGCAACATTGCGAAGACCATTCGAAGTTTCGGAGCATTCGACCGGTTTCAATCGGCCGGCCGCTGAGACCCGCGAGACGAATTTCTGCAATAGCTTTTTGGGAAGTGCGGACATCCGCTGGATGCCGTTGCGAGCTGGCGTGCAACCTATTTCTCGCGGGCGATACGCTTTGCCTCGTCGGGCGAGAAGCCGGCCCGGCGGGCGAGCCGCTCCAGTCCGAATATCCGATCGATCTGGTCGACCAACCACAATTCAAAACGCTTCCACATTGGCGCAGCCTCCTCCGCCGCAAACCGTTCGCTCGCAGCAGCCCACGATGAACATCGCGCCCGGCCCGCCAAGACTGTTCAACGAAACAGCGGAGGCCTCTGCGCATTCGAGAGCAATTCCTGCTTTGTCGCGAAGTCGCCAAACAGCTTTTTCAGCCGGACTTCCTCGTCCTTGCAAATCCGGTGGCGCCGGGCAAAATCCTCGACACTCCACACCTCCCGCAGCCTGCTCTCGCCAGCTTTCTCTATCTTGATCAATGAACTCATAGGCTCGCCCTCTCGTTTTTATGGGACGATAATGCCCGGGACGGCGAAAAGTTCCCTGCGTGCCCCCGTTCTGGATGGGCGAAAGCCGCTATCGCGAGGGCCGGAAATGTTCTTAATCCCTCCTTAAATCGCCGCATTTACAGTTCAGGCGGGATTTAATGTGTTCGCGAGGGGTTCGTGAACGAACGGCCGGCAGCGCTCCTGTCCGGAGCATCGGGATCATTCTTCCAAGATGATAGCCGGCAGACGGGCGATCGCGCGTCCTGAAGGGCATGTGCTGCCGTTGTGATCAGTTCGGCAGCAGACATCGGAACACTGAAGCATCGAGGTACGACCGGCCCGCAATGGCAGATAAGAAAAAATCACGCCAGAGGATAGATCCATCCTTTTCCAGCGGCCGGGAACGCATCGATGACGGATTCAGCGCTGGCGAACGCATCGTTGGCGGCAGACGCTCGTCCCGATATGAAGAGCCGGAGTACGACGAAGACGAGGATGAGGATGAGCCGGTGGTCGAAAAGCCCCGCCGCTCGCGCAGCCGCCGCAAGCCCGCCCGACGTCCACCGCGCCGCGGTTTTTTCGGGTTCATCCGCACAACGATCTATTGGGGACTGGTGCTTTGCCTCTGGGCCGGCATCGGGCTTGCTGGCCTTGTCGCCTACTACGGGTCGCGCATGCCGAGCGCCAGCACCTGGGCCATTCCCGAGCGGCCGCCGAACGTAAAGATCGCCGGCCTCGACGGAAGCCTGATTGCCAACCGCGGTACGACCGGCGGCGAAGCCTTGGCGCTCAGCGACATGTCGCCCTACATACCCGAAGCAATCGTCGCCATCGAGGATCGGCGCTTCTATTCCCATTTCGGCTTCGATCCGATCGGTCTAGGCCGCGCCTTCGTGACCAACGTCCTGACGGGACACGCCGTCCAGGGCGGCTCGACGCTGACGCAGCAGCTCGCCAAGAACCTGTTCCTGTCGCCGGATCGCACGCTGGAACGCAAGGTGCAGGAAGTGCTGCTTGCGCTGTGGCTGGAGCATAAATACACCAAGGACCAGATCCTGACGATGTATCTGAACCGCGTCTATTTCGGCTCGAACGCCTATGGCGTCGAGGCGGCCTCGCGGCGTTACTTCAACAAATCGGCCCGTGACGTGAACCTCGGCGAGGCCGCCATGTTGGCCGGCCTTGTCAAGGCGCCGTCGCGGCTGTCGCCCGCCCGTGATCCCGCCGCCGCGGAGGCTCGAGCCCAGCTGGTGCTGCAGGCCATGCAGGATCAGGGCTTCATCAGCGAGGCCGACATCAAGACCGCGATGTCGCAGCCGCCGACACGCTCGAAGAGCTACTGGAGCGGCGCGGAAAACTACGTCGCTGACATGGTCATGGATCAGCTTCCAAAGCTGATCGGCAGCGACATCAAGGATGACCTGATCGTCGACACCACCCTTGACATGTCGCTCGAGGAGAAGGCCGAAAAGGCGCTGAACGACGTGCTCGCCAAGGATGGCAAGAAGCTCAACGCATCCCAGGCCTCGCTTGTGTCCGTCGATGCGACGGGCGCCATCCGCGCGCTGGTCGGCGGTCGCGACTATGCACAAAGCCAGTTCAATCGCGCCGTCACCGCCAAGCGCCAGCCGGGCTCGGCCTTCAAGCCCTTCGTCTATACCGCGGCATTGGAAATGGGGCTAACGCCCAATTCGATCCGCAACGACGCGCCGATCAAGATCGGCAACTGGGCACCGGAGAATTACGAGCAGCGCTACAGCGGCCCCGTGACGCTTGCCACCGCGGTGGCGCAGTCGCTGAACACGGTTGCCGCGCAGCTCGTCGCCGAGGTCGGGGCGGACCAAGTGATCAAGGTGGCCCACAGGCTCGGCATCGAATCCGACCTGCAAGCCAACGCCTCCATCGCGCTCGGCACGTCGGAGGTCTCGCTGCTGGAACTGACCTCCGCTTACGCCGCCTTCATGAACGGCGGCTTCAAGGCGACACCCTACGTCGTGACCAAGGTCACGACCGCAGGCGGCAAGGTTCTCTACCAGGCCAATGTCGCCAATCCGCCACGCGTGATGAACCCGGATATCGTCGCCAACATGAACGCCATGATGGCCGGCGTCATCGCATCCGGAACCGGCAAGTCGGCCCGCATTCCCGGCTGGCAGGCCGCCGGCAAGTCCGGAACGACGCAATCCTTCCGCGATGCGCTGTTCATCGGATTTACCAGCCATCTGACCACCGGCGTCTGGTTCGGCAACGACGACGGCAAGTCGATGCGCAAGGTCACGGGCGGCGGGTTGCCGGCCAGGGCATGGAAGGATTTCATGATCGCCGCGCACAAGGGCTTGACGCCGGCACCGATCTTCGGTGGCGGCCAGATCATCGACAACGGCTTGCCCGTGGCGCAATCGGCGCCGAATGCCGACCAGCCCACGACGATCGGCAATATCATTTCCGGCACGTCCGGCGGCGGGCAGGCGATTCAGCAGCCGACGCTGCAACAGCGGCCGTCGCAGCAGCCGATCCAGCCGCAGATCGTCAACCAGACCGTTGCCAACGACGACCCGCAGGATCTGCCGCCGGCCAATCTGACCGACGACACCAACCCTTACAGCTCGAACACCTACGACACCGGCGACATCCCCCCCGCCGATGTGGGCGATACCAGCCCACACACGGCGACGGTGCGACCGCATCGTTCCTCGCTTCTCGACGTCATTCTGGGCCAATAAAAACGCAATTTTCAGCCTTGCCGCTTGCATGGCCGCGGCAAGGCTGATCTGATATAGGATTGCATGAAATCCACAGGCCCGCGGACGGCCCCGGCATGTGGAATTTGGGCGACAAACCATTCGTTTTGCTGGATTCCAGGTCATTTCCTGCCTTGCAGTCAGTAAAACCGCTACTTATATACGCCGCATCACCGCAGTCATGGCTGCGCAATCCTCAAGACCATCCCGTAAGGGGCTGTCAATGGAATGCCTGGCAGGGGTTCCGATAGCTTGCTTCAAGGAGAGAATGACATGGCAAAAGTAATTGGTATCGACCTTGGAACGACAAATTCCTGCGTCGCCGTCATGGACGGTAAAGACGCCAAAGTGATCGAAAATGCCGAAGGCGCCCGCACCACCCCGTCGATGGTCGCCTTCTCCGATGATGGCGAACGCCTCGTCGGCCAGCCGGCCAAGCGCCAGGCTGTGACAAACCCCACGAACACCCTCTTCGCGGTGAAGCGCCTGATCGGCCGCCGCTACGAAGATCCGACCGTCGAGAAGGACAAG
This sequence comes from Rhizobium sp. 11_C7_N12_5, assembly GCF_051811145.1. Classification (NCBI taxonomy): domain Bacteria; kingdom Pseudomonadati; phylum Pseudomonadota; class Alphaproteobacteria; order Hyphomicrobiales; family Rhizobiaceae; genus Rhizobium; species Rhizobium sp. 11_C7_N12_5. Next base: position 3,617,504 of record NZ_JBPWPY010000001.1, on the reverse strand, counting down.
CACCTTGTTCCGTTCACGATCGTCAAGGGCGACAATGGCGACGCTTGGGTCGAAGCCAACGGCAAGGGCTATTCGCCTGCACAGATTTCCGCAATGATCCTTCAGAAGATGAAGGAAACCGCGGAATCCTATCTCGGCGAGAAGGTCGAAAAGGCCGTCATCACCGTTCCCGCATACTTCAACGACGCGCAGCGTCAGGCAACCAAGGATGCCGGCAAGATTGCCGGTCTTGAAGTCCTGCGCATCATCAACGAGCCGACCGCTGCAGCACTCGCCTACGGTCTCGACAAGAAGGACGGCAAGACCATCGCCGTTTACGACCTTGGCGGCGGCACCTTCGATATCTCCATCCTGGAAATCGGCGACGGCGTCTTCGAAGTGAAGTCGACCAACGGCGACACCTTCCTCGGCGGTGAAGACTTCGACATGCGGCTCGTCGAATATCTCGTTGCCGAGTTCAAGAAGGACAACGGCATCGACCTCAAGGGCGACAAGCTCGCGCTGCAGCGCCTCAAGGAAGCTGCCGAAAAGGCGAAGATCGAACTGTCCTCCGCGCAGCAGACCGAAATCAACCTGCCCTTCATCACGGCTGACGCCACCGGCCCGAAGCACCTGACGCTGAAGCTGACGCGCGCCAAGCTGGAAAGCCTGGTCGACGACCTCGTGCAGCGCACTATCGCGCCTTGCAAGGCCGCCCTCAAGGATGCCGGCGTTACCGCTGCCGAAATCGACGAAGTCGTTCTCGTCGGCGGCATGAGCCGCATGCCGAAGGTACAGGAAGTCGTCAAGCAGCTGTTCGGCAAGGAACCGCACAAGGGCGTCAACCCGGATGAAGTCGTCGCTCTCGGCGCCGCCATCCAGGCCGGCGTTCTGCAGGGCGACGTCAAGGACGTTCTGCTGCTCGACGTGACCCCGCTGTCGCTCGGCATCGAAACGCTGGGTGGCGTCTTCACCCGTCTGATCGAACGCAACACGACGATCCCGACGAAGAAGTCGCAGACCTTCTCGACCGCTGACGACAATCAATCGGCCGTGACCATCCGCGTCTCGCAGGGCGAGCGCGAAATGGCTGCCGACAACAAGCTGCTCGGCCAGTTCGACCTCGTCGGCCTGCCGCCCGCTCCGCGCGGCGTGCCGCAGATCGAAGTCACCTTCGACATCGACGCCAACGGCATCGTCCAGGTTTCGGCCAAGGACAAGGGCACCGGCAAGGAACAGCAGATCCGCATCCAGGCTTCCGGCGGTCTTTCCGACGCCGACATCGAGAAGATGGTCAAGGATGCCGAAGCCCACGCTGCCGAAGACAAGAAGCGTCGCGAAGGCGTCGAAGCCAAGAACCAGGCCGAAAGCCTGATCCACTCCAGCGAAAAGTCGCTGAAGGATTATGGCGACAAGGTCAGCGAAGCCGATCGCAATGCGATCTCCGACGCAATCGCAGCGCTGAAGGCGGCGACCGAAGCTTCCGAGCCGGACGCCGAAGATATCAAGGCCAAGACCCAGACGCTCATGGAAGTTTCCATGAAACTCGGCCAGGCGATCTATGAGGCCCAGCAGGCGGAAGCCCCTTCGGCTGATGCCTCGGCAGCCGGCAAGGACGACGTTGTCGATGCCGACTACGAGGAAATCAAGGACGAAGACGACCGCAAGCGGTCAGCATAAGCGCGAACCGAAAGGTTCTCGAGGAGCTACTGCGCCGCGCGTCCTTTTGGACGCGCAAAGGGCGCAGCGGAATTTAAAGTGGCGCATAAGCCTTTCCTTAAACCCTATCAATTTAAGGGGTTGTGCGCATGATCCGGCTGCCTTCGGGCAGCCGGAAATCCATTTCCGGGGTCTAATCCTTAATGGCAAAAGCGGATTTTTACGAGACATTGGGCGTCTCAAAGACGGCGGACGAGAAAGAGCTGAAGAGCGCCTTTCGCAAGCTGGCGATGCAATTTCATCCGGACAAGAACCCGGACGACAGCAGCGCCGAGCGGAAGTTCAAGGAAATCAACGAAGCCTACGAAACGCTCAAGGATCCGCAGAAGCGCGCGGCCTATGATCGCTATGGCCACGCGGCTTTCGAGCACGGCGGTATGGGCGGCGGAGGCGGTTTTGGTGCCGGCTTTGGCGGCGGTGGTTTCTCCGATATTTTCGAGGATATTTTCGGCGAGATGATGGGTGGCGGCCGCGCACGCGGACGTTCCTCCGGCGGTCGCGAGCGCGGCGCCGATCTTCGCTACAATATGGAAATCTCGCTCGAGGAAGCCTTCGTCGGCAAGACGGCGCAGATCCGCGTGCCGACCTCGCTCACCTGCGACGTCTGTTCCGGCTCCGGTGCCAAGCCCGGCACGCAGCCGAAGACCTGCGGCACCTGCCAGGGCTCCGGCCGGGTGCGCGCCGCACAGGGCTTCTTCTCCGTCGAACGCACCTGCCCGACCTGCCATGGCCGCGGCCAGATCATTCCCGATCCCTGCACCAAGTGTCATGGCCAGGGCCGCGTGACCGAAGAGCGTTCGCTCTCCGTCAACATTCCGGCCGGCATCGAGGACGGCACGCGTATCCGCCTGCAGGGCGAAGGCGAAGCGGGTCTTCGTGGCGGGCCTGCGGGCGACCTCTACATCTTCCTTTCCGTCAAGCCGCATGAGTTCTTCCAGCGCGACGGCGCCGACCTTTATTGCGCGGTGCCCATCTCGATGACGACGGCCGCGCTTGGCGGCACCTTCGATGTGGCGACGCTCGATGGCACGAAATCGCGCGTCACCGTTCCCGAGGGGACGCAGGTCGGCAAGCAGTTTCGCTTGAAGGCCAAGGGCATGCCGGTGCTGCGCTCGAGCCAGGTCGGCGATCTCTATATCCAGATCCAGATCGAGACGCCGCAGAAACTGACCAAGCGCCAGCGCGAACTCCTGCAGGAATTCGAGCAGATCTCGTCGAAGGACAACAATCCCGAATCGACGGGCTTCTTTGCCCGCATGAAGGATTTCTTCGATACCTTCAGCGATTGAACGGCGAATCAAATTGCTTTCCATAAAACCGGCCGGTGATTCGGCCGGTTTTTTCGTTTGCGGCCGAATCACCAGCCCTCGTGGCTCGAGACAGCCCTACGGGCCTCCTCACCGTGAGGCTGATGTGCACGGCAAAATCCTTGCGCTCGGGCGATGTTCGGCATACCCCTCGGCCACCGACTAAGAATCCGAAAGACCAATGCCGCACAAGGTTTTCATCTCGCGCCTGAAGCTTACCGACTTCCGCAATTATGCGGCGGCCGCACTTGCGCTTGACGAGCGGCATGTGGTGCTGACCGGTGACAACGGCGCCGGCAAGACCAATCTCATGGAGGCGGTTTCTCTTCTCTCGCCAGGGCGCGGCCTGCGGCGTGCAGCCTATGCGGATATCACTCGCGTCCGTGCGCCGGGTGGATTTTCGATCTTTGTCGAACTCGAAGGCATCGAGGGCTCAGTCGAGATCGGCACCGGCATCGACGCGACAGACGAGGCGGCGACCCGCAAATTGCGAATCAACGGCACGGCGGCCAAGACCGTGGACGAGTTGACCGATCATCTGCGCGTTCTCTGGTTGACGCCGGCCATGGACGGCCTCTTCACTGGCGGCTCTTCCGAACGCCGCCGCTTCCTCGACCGGCTGGTGCTGTCGCTCGATCCCGCCCATGGCCGTCGTGCCAGCGATTTCGAGCGCGCGATGCGCAGCCGCAACAAGCTGCTGTCCGAGGGCCGGTTCGATCCCTCCTGGCTTGCCGGCATCGAGGAGCAGATGGCGAGCCTCGGCATCGCCATGGCGATCGCGCGGCAGGAGATGCTCGGCCTTCTTTCGCGGCTGATTGCCGAAACGCGCGAGGCAACGCCATTTCCCTCGGCGGCTCTTGAACTTTCCGGCTTCCTCGACGGGCAATTCGACCGGCCGGCCGTCGATCTCGAGGATCATTACGCCGCCCTGCTGCGCGAGGGACGCTACCGCGATGCGGCGGCCGGGCGAACGCTGGATGGGCCGCACCGAGCCGACCTGCTGGTGCGCCATCGCGAAAAAGACATGGAGGCGGAACGCTGCTCGACCGGCGAGCAGAAGGCCCTGCTTGTCGGCCTGATCCTCGCCCATGCGCGCCTCGTCGGCAATCTGACCGGGCACGCGCCGATCCTGCTGCTTGACGAGATTGCCGCGCATCTCGACGAGGGCCGGCGCGCCGCACTGTTCGATCTCATTGATGGGCTCGGCGGACAGGCGTTCATGACCGGCACGGACAAGGCGATGTTTTCAGCGCTCGGCGAACGCGCGCAGTTCTTTACCGTAGCGCATGGCGGCATTACAAAATCCTAGCACCTTAAAACCGCCGATCATGATAGAATTGCCGCCATGGATCCTTTAACCTCAGACGAAATCGCCCGTTATCAGCGCCATATCCTGCTGCCCGAAATCGGTGGCGCCGGCCAGCAGAAATTGAAGGCCGCGCGTGTCCTGGTGATCGGCGCGGGCGGGCTCGGTGCGCCTGTATTGCAATATCTTGCGGCCGCCGGCGTCGGTACGCTCGGCATTACCGACGACGACCGCGTCTCGCTGTCCAACCTGCAGCGGCAGGTGATTCATGACACCGGCACCATCGGCGAATTGAAGACGCAAAGTGCGGCTGACGCCATCGCAAGGCTCAACCCGCATGTGCGGACCGTCCGTTTCGAGGAGCGTTTCTCCGCCGACACGGCTGCGCGGCATCTCGCCGGTTTCGATCTCGTCATCGACGGCTCCGACAATTTCGACACGCGCTATGCCGCAGCCGACGCGACTGAAGCCGCCCACCTGCCGCTCGTGACCGGCGCAGTCGGGCGATTCGACGGGTCCGTGACGACGTTGAAGCCCTATGAGAACGGCACCGACGGCGCGCCCAATCCGCGCTATCGCGATCTCTTCCCGGCACCGCCGCCGGAAGGCCTAATTCCAAGCTGCGCCGAGGCCGGCATCATCGGTGCACTGACCGGCGTCATCGGCACGCTGATGGCGATGGAGGCGATCAAGCTCATGACCGGCATCGGCGAACCGCTGATCGGCCGACTGCTGCTCTACGACGCGCTCACGGCGCGCTTCGAGACCATTCGTTATCGCCGCAAGCGCAGCAAGGTGGCAGCGGAATGAGCGATATTACGATTCAACGGCTGAATGGCAGCTTCGACCGCTGGGACGCATTGCTCGACCTCATCCTTGCCTCTTTCGCTTATATGAACGGACGGATCGACCCACCCTCATCTGCGCTTGCGCTGACGCCGCAGTCCCTCAGGGAAAAAGCTCGCAACGAGATCGGCTATGTCGCGCTTGATGGAGATAAGATAGCCGGCTGTGTATTTTGTCGCGCCGAGCCGGATAGCCTCTATATCGGCAAGTTGGCCGTGTTGCCGACCGCGCAACGCAAGGGGATCTGCAGGCGTCTGCTGACATATGCGGAGGCTGACGCGCGCGAGCGAGGTCTCGCCGTCCTGCGGCTGGAAACGCGCATCGAACTTACCGAAAACCATGCAACCTTCGCCGCGTTGGGCTTCGCCAAAACCGCCGAGAATCGCCATCCGGGCTTCGATCGCACGACGTCGATCGAGATGCAGAAATTCCTACCGTAGCGATTCGCGCCTTCGGCCCTCACGCCTCCCGCGGCGGGATGCGCGTGATGCGGGCGCCAAGCGCGTTCAGCCGCTCCTCGATGCGCTCATAGCCGCGCTCGATCTGCTGCGCGTTGTTGATGATGCTCGTGCCTTCGGCGCACATCGCCGCGATCAGCATGGCCATGCCGGCGCGGATGTCGGGACTTTCGAGCTGGGCGGCGCGCAGCTTCGACGGGCCGGCGACGATGGCGCGATGCGGGTCGCACAAAACGATTCGCGCGCCCATGGCGATCAGCTTGTCGACGAAGAACATCCGGCTTTCGAACATCTTCTCGAACATCAGAACGACACCGTCGCATTGCGTCGCGGTGACGATGGCGATCGACATGGTGTCGGCCGGGAAAGCCGGCCACGGCTGGTCCTCGATCTTCGGAATATGGCCGCCGAAATCGGACTGGATCTTCATCTCCTGCCCGGAGGGAATAATCAGATCGTCGCGCTCGATACGGCAGCGGATGCCGAGGCGCTCGAAAGTCATCAAGGTGGAGCGCAGATGCTCGACACCCGCGTTGCGGATGGTGATTTCCGAGCCGGTGACGGCGGCAAGGCCGATCAGCGACCCCACCTCGTTATGGTCAGGCCCGATCCGGTGCGTGACGGCGCCCAGTGGCTGGCCGCCGTAGATCGTCATCATATTGGTGCCGATCCCTTCGATGCGGGCACCCATGGCGATGAGAAAGCGCGCCAGATCCTGCACATGCGGCTCGGAGGCGCAGTTGCGCAGGATCGTCGTGCCTTCGGCTGATACCGCAGCGCAGAGCGCGTTTTCCGTCGCCGTCACCGAGGGTTCGTCGAGGAAGACATCGGCGCCGCGCAGCTGTTCGGCGCGAAAACTATAGACGTGGTTGACATTGATCTTGGTGCCGAGCTGTTCCAGCGCCAGGAAATGCGTGTCGACACGCCGGCGACCGATGACGTCGCCGCCGGGCGGCGGCAAGGTGATCTCGCCGCAACGCGCCAACATCGGGCCGGCAAGCAGGATGGAGGCGCGGATGCGGGCGCAGAGATCCGGATCGAGATTGGCGGGGCGCAGTTCGCGTGCCTCGATTTCGAGCTCGTTGCGCCCGAGCCAGCGCACCTTCGCACCGACCGACTGGATCAACTCCACGAGCGCCTCGACGTCGCGGATGCGCGGCACGTTGCTGAGCTCGACGCGCTGATCGGTCAGCAGCGATGCAGCGATGATCGGCAGCGCGGCATTCTTGTTGCCGCTCGGCTCGATCTCACCCGACAGCTTAAAGCCGCCTTCGACGACATATTGGATCCGCTCATGCGGTAGCGCCCGTGCCATTTCTCTTCTGCCCCTTCCTGCTTCGTACCTGCGGTCATCTCTGGGTCGCCTTTATGACATGGGCGTGACCGGCCCCGAGGCGGATGCATTGATTTTGGATGTGAATGACAACTTGCGCGCTGGGCAAAACCGGGCCGGCTCAAAGCGCCACCCGCCGAGCGAAAACGTATCAGCGAAACGGTAGCACGCGATTGGGCGGACGATGTCCGTCGATGAAGGCGCGGATGTTGATGATGACCTTGTCGCCCATGTCGATGCGGCCTTCCAATGTGGCCGAACTCATATGCGGCAAAATAACCACCTTACCCTCATTGGCGAGCTTCACCAGCTTCGGACTGACGGCCGGCTCGTTCTCGAACACGTCGAGGCCGGCGCCGGCGATCTTGCCTTCGCGCAGGATCTTGATCAGCGCCGTCTCGTCGATCACATCGCCGCGCGCCGTGTTGACGATATAACTCGTCGGCTGCAGCAGCGCCAAACGGCGCGCCGAGATCAGATGGAAGGTCGCGGGCGTGGACGGGCAATTGACCGAAACGATATCGACGCGGGCAAGCATCTGGTCGAGGCTGTCCCAATAGGTGGCCTCGAGCTCGTCTTCCGTCGCCGGATTGACCCTCTTGCGGTTGTGATAGTGGATGGACAGGCCGAATGCCTTGGCGCGGCGGGCAACGGCGGTGCCGATGCGCCCCATGCCGACGATGCCGATGCGCTTGCCGTGAATGCGGCGGCCGAGCATCCAGGTCGGCGACCATCCCGCCCATTCGCCGGGGTTGTCGGTCAGTATCCGCGCACCTTCGGCGAGGCGGCGCGGCACAGCGAGAATGAGCGCCATCGTCATATCGGCGGTATCCTCGGTCAGCACGTTCGGCGTGTTGGTGACCGTGATGCCACGGCGGGCGGCGGCTTCGACGTCGATATGGTCAGTGCCGTTGGAGAAGCTGGCGATCAGCTTCATCTGCGGCCCGGCCTCTTCGATCAGCGCGGCGTCGATACGATCGGTGACCGTGGGTACCAGCACATCCACCGTTCGAACCGCCGCGGCAAGCTCCGCCGGCGTGCGCGGCCGGTCGTCGATATTCAGTTCGGCGTCGAACAGTTCGCGCATCCGCGTCTCCACCGCATCCGGCAGTTTGCGCGTGACGTAAACCTTCGGTTTTTTCTTCGTCGTCATGGAGAGCGGCGATGCCTTGTTCAGATGTTCTTAACCAAGAAGCGGGATAATTTTCCCGTTCCGGGCATTTCTACCAGACCCGCAGGCGAAGACAAACAAAACTCGCTGGCGCGATCCAGGGATTTGCCGCTGACCGGAGCCAAAAGGCGACCCGACGGCGCCTTGATCATGATGAACGAACGGAAATCCCATGCGTGGCAGAGTATTGAAGTCCTGCGCCATTTTCGCGATCGGCCTGATGATGGCCGGTGCCGCCGCCGATCTTGCCGTGGCGCAGGCCGCCAAGGGGCCGAGCGGATTGCCGTTGCCGAGGTTCGTCACGCTGAAGTCGAAGCGGGTCAACCTGCGCATCGGTCCGAGCGCGGATTATGCCGTCTCATGGCTCTATCTCAAGCAGGGATTGCCGGTCGAGATCATCCAGGAATACGATAATTGGCGGCGCGTACGCGATTCCGACGGCACCGAGGGCTGGGTCAACCAGTCGCTGCTGTCGGGCCAGCGCTCGGCGCTCGCAGCCCCATGGATGAAGGGCAAGGGCAAGGCCGTCTTCGTCAACATGCGCCGCGACGCCCAGCCATCCGCCAGCGTCATCGCCAAGCTTCAACCCGGCGTGATGATGAGCGTTCGCGAATGCACCGGCGACTGGTGCATGGTCACCGCCGATGGCACGGAGGGCTGGGTTGCACAGTCCGAGATCTGGGGCGCCTATCCCGGCGAAGCCTTCAAGTAGAGAATTCCACAAAGCTCCGCGACATCAGCAACCGCGCAACTTTTCCGGCGCAATGATATATCCGGCATCGGAACGGGAGAGTGGCGGCCTTGGGTTATATGCTAGGCGTTTTCGGCGTTGCCATCGTTGTGTTCGCCTCGACCAATGTGGATGACATTTTCGTTCTTCTCGGCTTCTTTGCCGATCCGAAATTTCGGGCGAAGCAGGTCGTCATCGGCCAGTATCTCGGCATTGCCGTTCTCTATGCTGTCAGCGTTGTCGCCTCGTTCCTCGTGCTCGTCATTCCCGCCACCTATATCGGCCTGCTCGGTTTCGCGCCGATCTTTTTCGGCTTCAGGAGATTATGGGAGCTCTGGAACGGCGTCGAAACAGGCGACAATCCGGAGGACCACGAGAAGGCTTCAGCGGGGCATAGCAATATCGTCGCCGTCACCCTGGTGACGATCGCCAATGGCGGCGACAACATCAGCATCTATACGCCGCTCTTTGCCACCCGCTCCGCCTATGAGATCCTGGCCATCGGCTGCATCTTCGCGATCCTGACGGCGGCTTGGCTCGGCGCTGCCCATTCTCTGGTGAACCATCCGACGCTTGGCGCACCGATCAGACGCCACGGGCACAGGATCGTGCCGTTCATCCTGATCGCCCTCGGCATCCTCATCCTCTATGAGGCCGGGACTGCGACGCTTTTCTGGGTATAGGCGGCCCCGGCCGGCCTTATAGGAAAAGCCGCCCGCAGCGGTCTGCTGAAGGCGGCTTCGACTATCTGAGAAAACGAAAAAGCTTTAGACAACGAGCCCCATCAAAGGAGCCCGAATTCCTTGGCGGCTTCCGACAGCGATCGCATCGGCCGCGGACCGATCTGCTCGATGACGATAGCTGCGGCGAGGTTGCCGAGCTTGCCGCAATCTTCGAGCGTACGGCCCTGCGTATAGCCGAACAGGAAACCGGCGGCGAAGAGATCACCGGCACCGGTCGTATCGACGCGCTCCTCGATCGGATGGGCATCGACCACATAACGTTCGGTGCCGCGCACGATGACGGCGCCGTCCTTGCCTGTCGTGACAGCTGCGATCTTGCAATCGGCTGAAATCAGCGTCAGCGCCGTGTCGAAATCTTCGGTCTCGTAAAGCGACAAAGCCTCATCGCGATTGGCGAAGACTATATCGACCGTGCCCGAACGCATCAGGTCTAAGAATTCGCCGCGATAGCGGCCGACACAGAAACTGTCGGACAAGGTCATCGACATTTCGCGGCCATTGGCGTGGGCGATGCGGGCGCATTCGCGAATCGCTTCCTTGGCGCGCGGCGGATCCCAGAGATAGCCTTCGAAATAGGTGACCTTGGCGTCGGCGACGACATCTTCCTCGACGTCTTCCGGACCAAGCTCCACGCAGGCGCCGAGATAGGTGTTCATGGAGCGCTCGCCGTCCTCGGTGACGAAGATCATCGAACGGGCGGTCGGCGGGAAGGTGCCTTTCGCCTTGGTCTCATAATGCACGCCCTGGGCGCGGATATCGTGAGCGAAGATCTCTCCGAGCTGATCCTCGGCGACCTTGCCGAAATAAGCGGCCCTGCCGCCGAAATTCGCCACACCCGCGGCCGTATTGCCGGCGCTGCCGCCGGACGCCTCAAGCGCCGGGCCCATGCGGGAATAGAGGAGTTCCGCGCGCTCGGCATCGATGAGATTCATCGCGGCCTTGGTGATTTTGTTGTCGATCAGGAACTGATCGTTACAGCGGGCGATAATGTCGACGATGGCATTGCCAACGGTCAGTACATCGAAGCGAGTCATCAATAGGAGGGTCCCGGTATAGGTGATAGCCGGTATCCGGTATTATCGGTTTTTCCGAAGTTTGGAAGAAAAATCGGCACCGGGAAAGTTAACTTAATTCCCATCAGTCATTCGGCTGTCACTTTCCATGTGTAAATCCTTAACAAGCGGCTGGGATCGGAAGCTCACAAGGCCTCCAAGCCAGCCTGGGAAGTTATGATACCTTCCTCCTCCCCGGTACGCGGGCCGACCACGGATGAACTGGCGGCATGTGCACCGGGAGGACCGTCCGGCGGGACCGGATCGGCAAAAGCGGGTTTGATCCCGCTTTTTTTCTTTTGCGGCTTCTCACGATGGGCCAAGCTGCTACAACTTCCGGGTCAAATCCCTCGAGCTCACCCTTCACGGCCCTCGCCCGGCATGTCCGAAATCTTTACCGACGTCCTTCCGGTTTTCCTGCTGATTCTCGTCGGCTGGGTGATCGTGCGCACCGGCCTCTTGAAGGCCGAGGTCGGCGAGGCGATGAGCGAGTTCGTGTTCAAGATCGCCGTGCCGCTGCTGCTGTTCCAGACCATTGCGGAGGCGAATTTTCGCGGCGCCTCGCCGTTTCGATTGTGGATCGCCTATTTCTCTGGCGTTGCCATCACCTGGACTGCCGGCCATCTGGTGGCGACGCGGCTGTTCGGGCGGGATGCGCGCATCGGCGTACTGGCCGGCGTGTCCTCCGCCTTCGCCAACACGATCTTCATCGGCCTGCCGCTGGTGGGGCGCACGGTCGGGCCAGACGGCATCATGGCGATGTCGATCCTGATTGCCGTGCATCTGCCGACGATGATGATCGCCGGCACGCTGCTGATGGAGCAGGCCGAACGCAAGGAAAACGGCGGCGCCGGCCGCAGCATATGGAAGCTCCTCCGGCAGGTCGGCAGGAACCTTGTCCGCAATCCGCTGGTCATCGGGCTTCTCTGCGGCCTCGTCGTGCATATCGTCGGCATTCCCTTGCCGGCGACGCTTAGCACCGTCGTCGACAGCATCGCCAATATTGCCGGCCCGGCGGCGCTGATCTCGCTCGGCATGGCGCTGCGCCAATACGGGCTATCAGGCAATCTCGGCATCACCAGCGTCATGGCGGCTTTCAAGCTTTTCCTGCTGCCGGCCTGCGTGCTGGCGGCCGGCCACCTCCTCGGTCTCAGCCCGGAATGGCGGGCCGCACTCGTGCTCACAGCCGCAGTTCCAACAGGTGTGAACGCCTGGCTGATTGCCAATCGCTTCGGCGTCGGTCACAGTCTCGCAGCCTCGACGATTACGCTGACGACCGCGCTCGGCGCATTTTCGGTGTCGCTCTGGGCCTATATTCTCGGCTAGGCCGGCCCCAAGCCGCCAATGGCCGGGACGACATATCTCCGCATTCGGAGAAACAGGCAGGAAAATGGTCATATATTTGCGCATCGCAGCCTTGAAGACTGAAGCGCAGCAAAGGATGGCACATGAATATTGCAGCTCCACTCACCAATCCCGCTTCGGCCTATTCGCAGAAAGTCTTCGTACTCCAGGGAGGCGGCGCTCTCGGCTCCTATCAGGCGGGCGCCTTCGAAGCGCTCCGAGAACAGAATATCGAACCCGACTGGATCGCCGGCATCTCGATCGGCGCGATCAACGCCTCGATCATGGCCGGCAATGTGCCGGGAGAGCGGCTCAAGGCGCTGCGCTCCTTTTGGAACAAGGTCGGCATCCAGCTCCCGGTCGACGTGCTGATGGAACAGCAGCGCCAGAGCACCGCTTTCTATCGCACGGTCAGCAGCTGGTGGGTGTCGACCTTCGGCGTCCCCGGCTTCTTTTCGCCCTGGCAGATTCCATCCTGGTTCCAGGCGCCTGGTTCCAAGGGCGCGACCAGCATCTACGACACCGAGCAATTGCGTCAGACGCTGCTCGACCATGTCGATTTCGACCGAATCAATCACGGCCCGGTGCGGCTCAGCCTCGGTGCGGTCAATGTGCGCACCGGCAACTTCGCCTTTTTCGATAATAAGGACACCAAGATCACGCCGGAACACGTAATGGCGAGCGGTGCCCTGCCGCCGGGCTTTCCGGCGATCAAGATCGGCGGCGAGCAATACTGGGACGGCGGCCTGGTTTCGAACACGCCGCTGGGCTATGTGCTCAGCAACGGCGCAGGCGTCGATACCGTGGTGTTTCAGGTCGATCTCTTCAGCGCCGTCGGCAATCTGCCGCAGGATCTCGAAGAAGTCGAGGAGCGGCGCAAGGACATCACCTATTCGAGCCGCACCCGACTGAACACCGACCTCTTTCTGGAGCGTCACCGCCTGAGGCGCGCCATATCCGAACTTTATGCCCGCCTTCCCGATGAGGCCAAGGCCGACCCCGAAATCCAGAAGCTGCAGGTGCATAGCTGCGACTACAGCGTCACCATCATCCACCTGATCTATCGCAACAAGCAGTTCCGCTCACATTCCAAGGACTACGAGTTCTCAGCGCTTTCGATGCGCGAGCATTGGGACGCTGGCTTGCGCGACGGCCGCAAGGCATTGGCTCCGCAGGAATGGCGCGTGCCGCCCAAGGCCGAGGAAGGGCTGAAGGTCTATGATCTCGATCAGAGGACGCGCTCGCGCAAGCATGCCCTCTGAAAAACGGCACGAAGAAGCCCGGCTATTCTGACCGGGCTTTCGATTGCGGGTACTGGTGTCAATATCAGTTGGTCGCAGCAGCCGGCGCGGCGTTCGGATCCGGCAGCGGCACCTGCGTATCGGCAAGCGTGCGCAGATAGGCGATCACGTTGGCGCGATCCTCTTCCTTGGGCAGGCCGGCAAAGCCCATTGCCGTTCCCGCAACGAACTTCTTCGGAGCAGCGAGGAAGTGATAGAGATGATCGTAAGTCCACTTTTCCGAGCCGCCCTTGGAGAAGTCCTTCATGCCGGAGGAATAGGCAAAGCCCTCATGCTCGCCGACCGGGCGATCGACGATGCCCCAGAGATCCGGGCCGACCTTATTCGGTCCGCCTTTTTCCCCGGAATGACAGGCTTGACACTTCTTGAAGATCGTTTCGCCGACCTTGGCATCAGCCTTCTGCAAGAGCTGAGCGATCGGCGTATCCGGCTTGGCGGCCGCGGCCTTGTCGCCTGCAGCCGGCTCCTCGGCCGCGACTATGGCGAAACCGGGCTTTTCCGGTGCCTCTGAATGGAAAATAAATCCTGACGCGAGCGACACGGACTTCAACACGAACAGCGTGGCCAAAAGTGCCCCGACTCCCATGTTCACGTAGGATGAATTCATCTGCTATGCTCCCCTCGCCACCAGCATCCTCTGCCGGCCCATCTTGAATTCGCGCGAAACCTATGTCTTTTGGCTGTTTCTTGCAACTCTGTAAACCGCCTCCACCATGAGACGTTTTGACACTTTTCCCGCGGGAATAGAAGGCCCAAGAATGACAGATTCAAATTTAGACAAGACCCTGGTCCTCATTCCCGCCCGCATCGCTTCCACTCGCCTGCCGGGCAAGCCGCTCGCGGATATTTGCGGCCTGCCCATGATCGTACAGGTTGCCAAGCGTGCGCGCGAGGCGGCGATCGGTCGCATCGTCGTCGCCGTCGATCACGAGGATACCTATGCCGCCGTTGCCAATGCCGGCTTCGAAGTCGTCATGACGCGCAGGGATCATCAATCGGGCTCGGACCGCATCTATGAGGCGCTGCAGGTCGTCGATCCCGAAGGCCGCGCCGAAATCATCGTCAATGTCCAGGGCGACCTTCCCACAATCGATCCCGAAACCATCCGCGCATCGCTGCGTCCGCTCGAAAATCCGGCCGTCGACATTGCCACGCTGACCGTCGAGATCAAGGACGAGGAAGAAAAGACGGCGCCGAGCGTCGTCAAGGTGGTCGGTTCGGCCATTTCGGACAATCGCCTGCGGGCGCTCTATTTCACCCGGACGACCGCGCCCTACGGGAATGGTCCGCTCTATCATCATATCGGCCTTTATGCCTATCGTCGCGCGGCGCTCGCGAAATTCGTCAGCCTCGGCCCATCGCCGCTGGAACTGCGCGAATCGCTGGAGCAGCTGCGGGCGCTGGAAGCCGGCATGCGCATCGACGTCGAGATCGTTGACACGATCCCACTCGGTGTCGATACTCCCGCCGACCTCGAAAAGGCTCGCCGTATCCTTTCCGCCGCTTCTCTCTGACGGCACTCCCCAAAGGCAGTCCCATGATCACCAAGACCAACAAGATCTCCTTCCAGGGCGAGTACGGCGCCAATTCCGATATGGCCAGCCGTGACATGTTCCCGACCATGGAACCGCTGCCCTGTCAGACCTTCGAGGATGCCCTCACCGCCATCGAGAACGGTGACGCCGATCTCGGCATGATCCCGATCGAGAACACGATTGCCGGCCGTGTCGCCGACATTCATCATCTGCTGCCGGAATCGCGCCTGCATATCGTCGGCGAATATTTCATGCCGATCCGCTTCCAGCTGATGGTGCTGCCTGGCGTGAAAAAGGAAGAAATCCGCACGGTCCACAGCCATATCCACGCGCTCGGCCAATGCCGCAACATCGTGCGCGCCAATGGCTGGAAACCGGTCATTGCCGGCGATACGGCGGGAGCCGCCAAGCTGATCAAGGAAACCGGCGACCGCAGCATGGCGGCGCTGGCGCCGCGGCTTGCGGCCGATCTCTATGGGTTGGAAATCATCGCCGAGAATGTCGAAGACACCGAAAACAACATGACGCGTTTCGTCATCCTGTCGCGTGATGAAGACTGGGCGGCACGCAGCTCGCCGGACGAAAAAATCGTCACCACTTTCGTCTTCAACGTCCGCAACATTCCCGCCGCGCTCTACAAGGCGCTCGGCGGCTTCGCCACCAACGGCATCAACATGACGAAGCTCGAAAGCTACCAGCTCGGCGGCCGTTTTGTCGCAACGCAATTCTATGCCGATATCGAAGGCCATCCCGCCGATGCGCATGTGCGCCGCGCGCTGGAAGAACTGCGCTTCTTCTCGGAAAAAGTCCGCATCCTCGGCGTCTACAAGGGGCATCCGATGCGGGGCGATCTCTAAGTCCGGTCGTGTCGGAAGCCACCTCGTGGTTCGAGGCACCACCGTTTTCGCTGCGCTCCCACGGCAGTGCCCCTCACCATGAGGTGGAGTGCCTTCTGTGGCGGCACAAAAGATCAGTCCTCATGGTGAGGTGCGAAAGCACCCTGAGCCTGTCGAAGGGCTGCAGCCTCGAACCACGAGGGCGGATGGCGATACCGCTGCGCTTCCACCCGTCAGCTATTCCGCAGCCTTGGTAACGACCTCAATGCGATGGCCGTCCGGATCGATGACGAAGGCGGCAAAATAATTCGGGCCATAGTGAGGCCGAAGACCCGGTGCCCCATTGTCCACGCCGCCGTGAGCCAGCGCAGCCTCATAGAACGACGAAATGGCTTCGCGGCCTGGTGCGGCAAAGGCGAGATGAAAGCCGGAGCCGGGAGCTCGAGCGTCCTTGCCCCGCAATTTGATGGCGAACTTGTCGCCGCCGCCTGCTGGGCCATATCCGATCGCTTGGTCGGGATTGCCTGGGTTTAGGTCTTCCCAAACCCGCACATAGCCAAGCGGTGCAAATGCGGCGTCATAGAATGCAGCGGCTTTCTCGATATCTGCGACACCGAATGAAATGTGATGCAGCAATTGCGCCTTCCTAGCTCTCTGGGTTATCGATCAGTCTCTTCCGCGAATGCCGCAAGTCAACTCGAATAATGGACGATTTGCCCCTCATCCGGCCTGTCGGCCACCTTCTCCCCGCGCGGGGAGAAGGGGATAGGTGCATCCACAGCCTTCCTTCCATCACAGCGCCCGGCGAGGGTTCGCTGTCGTCCCTCTCCCCGCGAGCGGGGAGAGGGCTAGGGTGAGGTGCAAGCCACACGCCTGGCAGCTTATTTATCCGGCTCACAAACCCGGAGCCGATGACCGTCGGGATCGAGGACGACGAAGGTCGGGCCGAAATCCATCGTCGTCAGTTCCTGCGCAATCGGCAGGCCACGCGCCTTCCAATCCTTGTAGTGCTGTTCGACGGCGCCTGCGCCTTCGACCATGAAGCCCAGTTCGCCGCGATTGCCGATGGCGGAGGGCTGCGGTTCGACGCTGCTGCGACGCCACAGGCCAAGGCTGAAGCCGTTGTTGAGCGAGAAAGCCACGAAATTCGGCGAGGCGAAGGCCGGCTCGTGACCGAGCAGGTCACGGTAGAACGGCGTGCTCTCGGCAGGATCCTTGACATAAAAGATGATGAGGTTGGGGTTGGTCATCGGGATATTCCTTTGGTTTTAGGGGATATAAGGGCGAGCATATGCGGTCCGGCAAGCTGGGCGAAGCTTGCCGGCGGAAGGCGAGTTGAGCGTGTCGGAAGTTAGGCTGTGAGTCGGCGGTGCGGTTAGTGCATCCGCTCTTCCTCACGGTAAGGGGCGCGTCCGTCCAGGAAGCCCAGATCGCGCTTCACGGAATTCGGCGTTTCCTCGATATCGAGGCGGTTCCAGCGACGGGTGAAATAGCCAAGCACAATCTGCGAGAGGCGAGCCAGCGGTGCCGATATTGAAATATCATTGCCGGCTTCGACGCCACCGCGCTGCACTTGTTTCGTAGTGATGAAAACGTTGCTTGCCATGATCGGTCCTCCCATCCTGCTTGGATGGTGCCGATAATAGCCAAGCCTACTGACAGTTTCTGGCAGTAGTATTGGGTGTCGAGATCAGTTGTGGACGACGCCCTCCCGGGCGTGCCATTCCCTGGCCAAGGCGACGCGGCGGCGTGGATAGCGTGCCTCCAGAACCGCGAAATCGACGATACGGTCGGCGCGGAAATGACGAAAATCCTGGCGCAGTTCACACCAGGCCATGATGATGCGCGAATTGTCGAAATAGCCTAGCGCGAAGGGCCAGATGCGCCGGGTCGAAATGGAGCCGTTCACATCGCCGTAGGTCAGCTGCACCATGCGCTCCGTGCGGATCGCCTTGCGCATGAGGGAAAGATCGGTCCTGTCCTCGGTGATGCGGCGCGTCGCGACGACCACCGCTGCCTGATCGACCTCGTCGCGCATCTCGGCCGGCAGCACCGCGGCGATCTTGGCAAGCGCATCCGCGCCCGCTGCCGCCAGTCGCGCGTCGGTAGCACGCGCCACCCACCGGGACCCCAGCACCAGCGCCTCGATCTCGTCCTGCGAAAACATCATCGGCGGCAGCATGAAGCCAGGCTTCAGAACATAGCCGATGCCCGGCTCGCCTTCGATCATGGCGCCCTGTGTCTGCAGGCTCGCGATATCGCGATAGAGCGTGCGCAGGCTGACGCCGGTTTCCTCCGCCAGAACAGCACCGCTGACCGGGCGGCGGTAGCGCCTAAGCGTCTGCAGCAGCGTCAACAAGCGTTCCGAGCGTGCCATGGCAGGCAAAGACCTATCGTTTCCATTCCACCCAGTCGCGCATCAGGCGATGGGCAATGGCCCCCTTGGGCGGGGACGTGTTGCCGGAGGCGGAGACGCGATCGAGCATGGCAAGCGTTTCTTCCGGCGTGAACCAGCGGCAGTCCTCGAGCTCGGCTTCGTCCATATGAATCTCCGTCGACTTCGCCTCGGCATAGCAGCCGATCATCAGCGAGTGCGGCATCGGCCAGGGCTGTGACGCATGATAGCGCACGCGGCCGGTTTGGATGCCGGATTCCTCGTGCGTCTCGCGGCGCACGGCATTCTCGATTGTTTCGCCCGGCTCGACGAAACCGGCCAGACAGGAATACATGCCGGGCGCAAAATGGTGGCTGCGGCCGAGCAGGCAGCGATTCCGTTCCTCATCGACCGTCAGCATGATGACGACCGGGTCGGTGCGCGGGAAGATCACGTGTTCACAGGCCGTGCAGACCCGCTTGTAGCCGCCGATGCGGCTTTCCATGACGGAGCCGCACCGCCCGCAGAAGCGGTTGTCGCTGTTCCAGCGGATGAGGCTCATGCCCTGCGCCGCCTCGCCGAGGATTTCGCCCTCCAGCAAGAGGTCGCGCCAGAGCGAGCGCATGTCGGCCGGCTTGTACTGGCTCGCGAGCTCGTCGGCGTTGATGCGTACCGGCACAGCCAGCCGCGGCTCGCCGGTCCTGCGGTAGCCGAGCAGCACGGCGGCCTCCCAATCGGGATCGAGTTCCTGCAACTCGTAGCGGGCAAACAGCGGATCGAGCACCTGGCCGTCGTGCTTCAAGACCAGCTGCTCCTTGGCGAAGGCCAGGATATGCGTGCCTTCCTTGGCCAGCGCCTGCTTGATCGATTCCTCGTCGCGATGCTCGGCATCCCGGTTAAGCTGATTTTCCGCAAAGGCGGTGAGACTGCTGGCTTCCGGATGGGGCGCATCCGAGGAAAAGATGGAATGGCTCATTGTGAAAGCGTGTCCCGCAACTTGGCTATGAAGCTGTTCATATCTTCGTCCGAATAGGGCTCCGCCTTGCCGTGACCCCAGATCGGGCCGGGCCAGTTTGCGTCCCCTTCGAACCGCGCAATCACATGAACATGAAGCTGACGGACGATATTTCCAAGAGCCCCGACGTTGATTTTTGTCGCCCCTGTCAGCGCCTTCAGGGCGCTCGCGACCTTCTCGGTCTCGAAAGTGAGCAAAATCTGGTCGAGCGGTGTCAACTCGAATATTTCCGATTTATCGGGCCGGCGGGGCACCAGCAGAAGCCACGGCCAACGGCTATCCTTCATCAGGCGCACGTCGCAAAGGCCTGTCATCACGACGGAAACGCTGTCATTCGCCAGTCTCTCGTCGAGAGCGAAGTCTTTCAAGGGGCATCCTCCATTGTTTTATCAAATGTTTAGCAGTTTTTTTTGACCTTGGCTTGCTTTTGATGGCGATATTGCCGATATGTGCATCTGGGAGGTTGGTGGTGGACGAGCCACTCGCCAACCGGGTCAGGTCCGGAAGGAAGCAGCCCTAACGAGCCCGGCACGGGTCATCGTGCCAGCCTCCCACCCTTTCCGAAAGCAAGACCCGGCTTTCTGCGGGCAACAGCAGGGCGATGAGCGACAGCGAGCGACAAGCAAAAGATGCCGCCTCGACCGGCACCGGTTACCGGGTGCTGGCCCGCAAGTACAGGCCCAAGGACTTCACGGATCTTATGGTCGGCCAGGAGCCGATGGTCCGCACGCTCACCAACGCGTTCGAGACCGGGCGCATCGCGCAGGCCTACATGCTGACCGGCGTGCGCGGCGTCGGCAAGACGACGACCGCCCGCATCCTTGCCCGTGCCCTCAACTACAAGACATCGGACATCGATCGCCCAACGATCGATCTGCGCGAGCCAGGCGAGCATTGCCAGGCGATCATGGAAGGCCGGCATGTCGATGTCATCGAGATGGACGCCGCCTCCCATACGGGTATCGACGACATCCGTGAGATCATCGAGCAGGTGCGCTACCGGCCGGTATCGGCGCGCTACAAGGTCTACATCATCGATGAAGTGCACATGCTGTCGACGGCCGCCTTCAACGGCCTGTTGAAGACGCTGGAAGAGCCCCCCGAGCATGTGAAATTCATCTTCGCCACGACAGAAATCCGCAAGGTGCCGATCACGGTCCTGTCGCGCTGCCAGCGCTTCGACCTGCGCCGCATCAGCGCGTCCGATCTTGTGGGACTGTTCACCACCATCGCCGGCAAGGAAGGCATCGAGGTGGAGCCGGAAGCGCTCGCCATGATCGCCCGGGCCGCCGAAGGCTCGGCGCGCGACGGTCTGTCGCTGCTCGACCAGGCGATCGCCCACGGCAGCGGTTTTGTTGCAGCCGATGCCGTGCGCTCGATGCTGGGACTTGCCGACCGCGCCCGCATCGTCGATCTCTTCGGCCACATCGTCAAAGGCGATGTTTCGTCCGCCTTGGCCGAGTTCAACAGCCAGTATGAGGCCGGCGCCAACCCCGTCGTCGTGCTGACCGACCTTGCCGATTTCACCCATCTCGTCACCCGCCTGAAATATGTGCCCGAAGCCGCCGACGATCCGTCGCTGAGCGAAGTCGAGCGCATAAAAGCCTTGGAGTTTGCGCAGGGCGTGGCGGTGACGGCACTGTCGCGCATCTGGCAGATGCTTCTGAAGGGCATAGCCGAGACCGAGAACGCGTCGCGGACTGCCGGTGCTGCCGAAATGGTATTGATCCGGCTGGCGCATGCCGCGCATCTGCCCGCACCGGAAGATGCCGCGCGCAGGCTTGTGGAATTTTCTGATGGCAATGGCGGTGCTCGCCCACCGTCGGCATCCCCCATCGGCAGCGGCGGAGGGACACCGGTTTCCTACCAGGGCACTGCCATGGCGAGAGCCGTCGAAACACCAGCGCCACGACCCGCGCCCTCGGCGCCGGTTGCCATGCTGCGTTCGGTGCCGAATACGCAGCCGGATTCGCAACCCGTGGGACGTATTGAGCCGAGGCCGACCGAAGCGCCAAAGCCGCTCGTGCCGATCAATTCGATGGCCGATATCGCCGAGCTTGCCGGCCAGAAGCGCGATCCGAAACTGAAGGTGCTGGTGCGCACCTTCGTGCGCCCCGTACGGCTGGAGCCGGGCCGGCTCGACGTCAGCCTGACATCAGGCGCTCCCGGCACACTGCTGAACGAGCTTGCCGTCAAGCTGAAGGAATGGACCGGCATCCACTGGATCGTCAGTCTCAGCCGCGACGAAGGCGAGCCGACGCTGGTGGAAGCCGAAGCGAACGCGCAGAAGCAGCGGGTCGCCGATGCGCGGCAGGACCCGGATGTCGCGGCCATCCTGTCGCAGTTTCCCGGTGCAAAGATCATCGACGTACGCGTGCGGGCACCGGAGACGGAAGAAGAGGAGGAGCAGACAACCGCTCCAGCCATCGCAGAATCCGTCGACGGGGATATTCTGCCGGGCGACGACATAGAATTCTAGGAGTAGGATGAACGGCAGCGGAACCGCATGGGCTCGACGGCCTGGAGCGGCCTTCGCATCCCATCCTCACCAATTACGCTGACGATACGCAAAAGAAGGACCAATGACGATGCGTGACATCATGGGCATGATGGGCAAAGTGAAGGAAATGCAGGCCAAGATGGAGAAGATGCAGTCGGAAATCGCCGACATTCGCGTCGAAGGCAAGGCCGGCGGCGGCCTCGTCACCGTCACCGTCAACGGCAAGAGCCAGATGCTGGGCATCAAGATCGATCCGTCGCTCTTCAAGGAAGACGATGTCGAGATCCTCGAAGACCTGATCGTCGCCGCCAACAAGGATGCCCAGGAAAAGGCCGAGGCGATCGCCGCCGACAAGACCCGCGAGCTGACCGCCGGCCTGCCGATCCCGCCCGGTTTCAAGCTGCCTTTCTAAGATCGGCGCCCAAAGGCTCCCTCACCGGGCGATCGTCTTGCGGATCAATTCGCGGCCGATCGGCTTTACCGGTTCGTTCCGCAGCACCAGCGACGTCGTCACCGCGCCATGGCGGGCGATGGAATCGACGATGGTTTCAAGGTTGGCGGCTGTCGGCACGAGGACCTTGAGCAGGAAACAATCCTCCCCCGTCAATCTGAGAACTTCGATGATCTCGGGCATTTCCGAAAACTGCTTCAGGCATGGACGGATATGCTCATGCGAGGTGCGCAGCCGGATGACCGCCATCATGCCGAGCCCGACCGTAGCGGGATCGACGACGGCACGATAGCCTGCGATCACACCTCGCTCTTCCAGCCGCTTCAACCGCTCCGATGCCGCCGGCTGCGAAAGGCCGACGCGGCGACCGAGTTCCGATACCGAGATCCTTCCATCCCGCTGCAGGATCTCGATCATCGACATGTCAGTCGGGTCCAACTCCTTCTCGGCGCTTTCCATTTTCCACCTTTAATTCATCGGTTGGAGAAGATTTTATCCAATGGATTGCAATGTCAATTGCTTGAGCGACATGTCAGTTTTTCTCCACCAGATAGCGAGAGAGGACAGGGATGAGCGATATCATCATGCTGCCGGGGCTTGGTGGCTCCGACGGAGATCATTGGCAGACCTTGTGGGAGCGGCAGGATCCGCACATACGACGATTCCAGCCATCGAGCTGGGACAGACCGATGCTCACAGACTGGATCGAAGCGCTCGAAAGGGAGATCGCCCGCTCGAAAACGCCGCCGATCCTGATCGCTCATAGTCTTGCCTGCCAGCTAATCGCGCATTGGGCACCCGTGCAGAAAACGCCGATCCTTGGTGCCTTCCTTGTCGCGCCACCCGATCCGACCGGTGAGGTCTATCTGACTGGGGCCGGCAGTTTCGCCAATCCGCCGCGGCAACGGCTGCCGTTTCCGTCCATGCTCGTCACCAGCACCGACGATCCCTACGGCCCCTACGATTATTCCCGGGATAGCGCCGAAATCTGGGGCAGCGAGTTTGTGAGTGTGGGGCCACTCGGTCATATCAATTCAGCATCCGGGCTGAGCGATTGGCCTGAGGGCAAGGCACTCTTCGAGCGATTTCGCGCGCAACTCGGGTGAGGAGCACATCGGGAATTTGGAAAACGGCAGCCAGGATGCTATTTCTGGGTGCCTTCCATATGCCTTCTGGCCTGCCCGATCGGAGAGAATGCGATGAGCCTGTCGATGTTGCTTGTTTTTGCCGGTGCACTGTTCATCGCCGCTGGATCGCCGGGGCCGAACATCGCAGCACTCGTGGCACGCGTGCTCACCAAGGGCGCCCGCAATGTGTTGCCCTTTCTCTCCGCCATGTGGCTGGGCGAAGCGATCTGGCTGACCTGCGCCGTTGCGGGCCTTGCGACCATCGCCGAAACCTTCCACTGGGCCTTCGTGGTGATCAAATGGCTTGGCGTCGCCTATCTTCTCTATCTCGCTTGGAAAATGTGGTTTGCGGCCTCGGACACGGCAGAGGAACAGCTACCGGACGAGCCATCAGCCGCGCGGCTTTTCCTCGCCGGCTTCACGGTGACCATGGGCAACCCGAAGATCATGGTGTTCTACGTGGCACTGCTGCCCTCGATCATCGATCTTCATGCCGTCACCCTTTCCGGCTGGGCCGAGCTTGTGGCGACGATGTTCGTGGTGCTTGTTGTCATCGATCTTTCCTGGGCAATGCTTGCGGCAAAGGCGAGGACGTTCCTGAAGAGCCGCCGCGCCGTCCGCATCGCCAATCGCGCCAGCGCCGGCACCATGGCGGGTGCTGCCGTGGCGATCGCCATGCGGTAAGCCTAGAGATTACCGGCGTCGCCCTCGAGCATGGCCCTCAGCTTGTAGTGAATGGGTGCTGCCAGATAACGCGCTCGATCCTGCGGCGATAGTTGCCTGCCGAAAGTCGCCATCATTTCCGGCATGGTGACGGGGCTGCCTGCATAGGGAACGTAGGTCACGACAGCGCCCGCTGCTAGGGTGCCGCCTTGGACGACACGACAGTAGATGCCGGGGCGCCCCGCACGCGTATAGCGTCTCACGAATTTGGGATCACCCATCTTCGCGGCGAAGGTCGCGCAGGGAATACGGGCCGAGGTGGCCTCCAGAACAAGATTGCCGACTATGAATCTATCGCCGACGGCGACTGCGCAATTGTCGAGCCCTTCGATGACGAGATTTTCGCCGAACGTGCCGGGCTCCAGAGGGCGCCCGAGTTCTTTCGCCCACCAATCCAGCGTCAACGATCCCTCGACATAGACGGCCTGGTCGCGGCCGCCGTGATGCTCGCGATTGCAGATCGCATCGCCGATCAGACCTTCCCCGTCGATCATGACGCCGCCGCTCACGGCATGTTTGTTGATGCCGGTCCTGCTTTTCCTGCCGGGCAGCGTTTCGGCGGCGCCGACGCAAATGGCCAGAATTTTCATCGGCCAATCATCCCTTCCGTGATTCCGTTCCTTGAGCTTATGGGCTAAAAGCCTCCCATGGCAAAGCGAGTCACCGGCCCCGAAATCGAAAAACTCATCCAGCTTCTGGCGAAAGTGCCGGGGCTTGGGCCTCGCTCGGCGCGGCGCGCGGCTCTGCACCTGATCAAGAAGAAGGACCAGCTGCTCGGGCCGCTTTCCCACGCCATGGGCGAAGCCTATGACAAGGTGAAGATCTGCTCTCGCTGCGGCAATGTCGATACCGTCGATCCCTGCACCGTGTGCACCGACGACCACCGCGACCAGTCCGTCATCATCGTCGTCGAGGATGTGTCCGATCTCTGGGCGCTGGAGCGGGCCGGTGCGATGAATGCCGCCTACCATGTGCTCGGCGGCGTGCTGTCGCCGCTCGATGGCGTCGGCCCCGACGATCTCAATATTCGCGGACTGATCGCGCGGGTCGCCGAAGGCGGCGTCCGCGAGATCATCATCGCCGTCAACGCCACGGTGGAAGGCCAAACCACAGCACACTATATAACCGACCAGCTTGCCGGTCTTGAGATCAAGATCACCCGGCTGGCCCATGGGGTGCCGGTAGGAGGCGAGCTCGATTATCTCGACGAAGGCACGCTGACGGCGGCGCTGCGGGCGCGGACGGCGATTTGAGGAGAGGCAGAGCATGAGGAGAGTGCGCACCCCCCTCTGTCACTTCGTGACATCTCCCCGACAGGGGTGGAGATTGGTAACCCGGAGCTCTGTCTTCACCAAACAATCAGCAGCTGCATCTGCAGAAACTTCGGACCGTCGATATGGCATGAAGCGCGCCGCCCACGATCTCCCCCCTTGTGGAGGAGATGTCCCGAAAGGGACAGAGGGGGGTATCGCGCGACATATTCTGCGGCTGCTCATCCTCCTCCTGACCATCCTTCCCCTGCCCGCGTTTGCCGCCTCGAAGGCCGATGTCGAAGCGCAGTTCCAGAGCTGGCTGCAGAAGGATCTCTGGCCCCAGGCGCAAAAGGACGGGATATCCGAAAAGACCTTCCGCGCCGCCTTTGCCGGTATCACGCTGAACTGGGACCTGCCGGATCTCGTACCCCCGGGCTTTCCAAAGCCCCAGGAGCAGAAGCAGACGCAGGCCGAATTCTCCTCGCCCGCTCCGTATTTCAACGAGGCGCGGCTGCAAAAGCTGGCAGCGACCGGACGGAGCCTCGCTTCGCAATATGGCCCGGTGCTGCAGCGGATCGAGAAGACCTACGGGGTGCCGGGGCCGATCCTGCTGGCCATCTGGGGCCGCGAGACCGGCTTCGGGGCCGCGAAGCTGCCGAATTCGGCGATCCAGGTGCTGGCGACCAAAGCCTTCATGTCGACCCGCAAGGACATGTTCCGCACCGAGCTTATCGCGGCATTGCACATCCTCGACCATGGCGACGTCACGCCCAATCAGTTCATGGGGTCCTGGGCAGGCGCGCTTGGCCAGCCGCAATTCATGCCCACCAGCTACCTGAAATATGCTGTCGATTTCGACGGCGACGGCCACCGCAACATCTGGACCTCGGTGCCGGATACACTGGCATCCATAGCCAACTATCTGGTCCAGAAGGGCTGGCAGCGCGGCCGCAGCTGGGGCTACGAGGTCGCCATCCCGCAGGCTGTTTCCTGTGCCCAGGAAGGGCCTGATCTCGCCAAGCCGATCTCGCACTGGGCATCGCTCGGCATCACCAGGATTTCCGGCAAAGCCTTTCCATCAGACGAATTGCGCGCCAGCGGCATGATGCTGGTGCCGGCCGGCCGCGACGGACCTGAGTTCATCGTCACGCCGAATTTCTACGTCATCAAGGAATACAACAACTCCGACCTCTACGGCATTTACATCGGCAACCTTGCCGACCGGATCGCCGCCGGCAGCGGCGCCTTCCAGGGCCAATGGGGCGATGTCGGCAAGATGCTACGCTCCGATGTCGCCGGCATGCAGAAGACTTTGGAGCGCAAGGGCTACGACGTCGGCGGCACGGATGGCCTGCCCGGCTACAAGACGAGACGGTCGATAGGCCAATGGCAGGAAAAGAGCGGCATGAAGCCCACCTGCTATCCCGACAGTTCGATGCTCGGCGTACTGAAATAGGCAGCCGAGCAGGTTTCGGCGCGAAAGCCTTGCAATTTGCCGGAAACGGGCTTATATCCGCATTCAAATTCTTGATCGTGTGATGAAGAGTGGGCCGCAAGGACCCGCTCTTTTTTATTAGCTCGATCTCCCAAATGCAGTAGCCTGCAGGAGTGAACGCTTGTCGGAAGTGACAAACGCAGACAATACCAATGAACCGCGCCTGATCGTCGAAACCGGCCTTGACCAGCGCGTCGCCGCCATCATCGAGCCCGTGATCGTCGGCATGGGCTTCCGCCTGGTGCGTGTGCGCCTCCTGAACCAGAACGGCCTGACTTTGCAGGTGATGGCCGAGCGCAACGACGGCACCATGACCGTTCAGGATTGCGAAGAAGTCTCGACGGCGATTTCGCCGGTGCTTGATGTGGAAGATCCCGTCGATAAGGCGTATCATCTGGAAGTGTCTTCGCCCGGCATCGACCGGCCGATGGTGCGCAAGTCGGATTTCCGCCGCTGGATCGGCCATATCGTCAAGTGCGAGACCTCGATCCTGGTTGATAATCGCAAGCGCTTTCGCGGCAAGATCGCCGACGTCAACGACGATGGTTTCACGATCGAACGCGATCAGGTTGCCTATGGCGAGGAACCGAAGGTGACCATTCCGTTCAGCACGCTGGCCGAGGCCAAGCTGATCCTGACGGACGATCTCATCCGCGACGCGCTGCGCGCCGACAAGCTGGCGAAAGCCGAGGCAGCGAACCAGAACGAAGCGGACGACGAAGAAGAATAATCGATCAACGAACCGCCTGACGGAACGGGAACCCAAGGGCAGGAAGACGGAGACTAAAAACAATGGCAGTCAGTGCGAACCGGCTAGAACTTCTGCAGATCGCAGATGCAGTGGCGCGCGAAAAGGTCATCGACCGCGAGATCGTGCTTGCCGCAATGGCAGACGCGATCCAGAAGGCCGCGCGCTCGCGTTACGGCTCGGAGTCGAACATCCGCGCCGACATCAACCCGAAGACCGGCGAAATCCGGCTGCAGCGCCTGCTCGAAGTCGTCGAGAAGGCCGAGGACTATTCCACGCAGATCCCGCTAGAACTGGCCCGCGACCGCAACCCGGATGCAGCTCTTGGCGATTTCATCGCCGATCCGCTGCCGCCGATGGATTTCGGCCGCATCGCCGCCCAGTCGGCCAAGCAGGTCATCGTGCAGAAGGTGCGCGAAGCCGAGCGTGACCGCCAGTTCGACGAATTCAAGGATCGCGTCGGCGAAATCGTCAACGGTACGGTCAAGCGCGTCGAATACGGCAACGTCATCGTCGACCTCGGCCGTGGCGAAGGCATCATCCGCCGCGACGAGATGATCCCGCGCGAGAACTTCCGCTACGGCGACCGCGTCCGCGCCTATGTCTACGACGTTCGCCGCGAGCAGCGCGGTCCGCAGATTTTCCTGTCGCGCACGCATCCGCAGTTCATGGTCAAGCTCTTCACCATGGAAGTGCCTGAAATCTACGACGGCATCATCCAGGTGAAATCGGTTGCCCGCGATCCGGGCTCGCGCGCCAAGATCGCCGTTATTTCGAACGACTCGTCGATCGATCCGGTCGGCGCCTGCGTCGGTATGCGCGGTTCGCGCGTCCAGGCCGTCGTCGGCGAGCTGCAGGGCGAAAAGATCGACATCATTCCGTGGTCCAACGAGCCGGCGAACTTCGTCGTCAATGCGTTGCAGCCGGCTGAAGTCTCCAAGGTCGTTCTCGATGAGGACGCCGAGCGCATCGAAGTCGTGGTTCCGGACGAACAGCTGTCGCTGGCGATTGGCCGCCGCGGCCAGAACGTTCGCCTTGCTTCGCAGCTGACCGGCTGGGACATCGACATCATGACGGAAGCCGAGGAATCGGAACGCCGTCAGAAGGAATTCAACGAGCGTACCAACCTGTTCATGGACGCGCTCGATGTCGACGAGATGGTCGGCCAGGTTCTGGCTTCCGAAGGCTTTGCCGCCGTCGAGGAGCTGGCTTATGTCGAACTCGACGAAATCGCCTCCATCGACGGTTTCGACGAAGAAACCGCCCAGGAAATCCAGCAGCGCGCCCGCGAATATCTGGAGCGCCTGGAAGCCGAAATGGACGAGAAGCGCAAAGCACTCGGCGTATCCGACGAGCTGCGCCAGATCAACGGTATGACCGCGCAGATGATGGTCGCCCTCGGTGAGGACGGCATCAAGACGATCGAGGACTTCGCCGGCTGCGCCGCCGACGACCTCGTCGGCTGGAGCGAACGCAAGAACGGCGAGACGAAGAAGTTCGAAGGCCTGTTCTCCAAGCTCGAAGTCTCGCGTGTCGAGGCGGAGCAGATGATCGTGCAGGCTCGTCTGTCGGCTGGCTGGATCACCGAAGCCGATCTCGCCACTGAGACCGAAGAGGTCGCGGAGGATGAAGCCGAGCAAGAAGCATGACGATCACCGAGAGGCCGAGCGCACCGCCTGAAGACGAAGATCTCGGGGGTGACGGCGCAAACGGCCGCACGTGCATCGTAACACGCGAAAGCGGATCGCCCGACGAGTTGATCCGCTTCGTAGCCGCTCCTGACGGGACCGTTGTTCCCGATCTGAAGCGGCAGCTGCCGGGACGCGGCTGCTGGGTCAAGCTTGACCGGGCACTCGTGGACAAGGCGGTAGCGAAGAAATTGTTTTCTCGCGCCTTGAAGGCGGAGGTGACGGCACCGAGCGATCTCGGCGCCATCGTCGACCGCCTTCTTGTGGCGCAGCTTGCCGGGATGATGCACATGGCGCGCAAAGCGAGCCAGTTCGTCAATGGCTCGTCAAAGGTAGATGGCTCCGTTCGCAACGGTTCGGCACTCGCCGTGTTCCATGCGATCGATGCCGCCGCTGACGGCGTCCGCAAGATCGACCAGGCACGAAAAGCCTGGCATCTCGGCATGGAGACCGAAAAGGAAATACCGTCATTCCGTGTCTTCACGGAGGCGGAAATGGAAGAACTGATGGGCCAGAATGCTTTTATCCATGCCGCAGCGCTTGCAGGGCGGGCGGGTGAAGGTGTAGTGAAGCGCGCAAACCTGCTCGAACGGTACCGCAACGGCGGTCAGTCCCGGGCAACGGGCGGCGCTGGCCGGCGAAAACAATGACGCGGTCACCGGCCTATGCCGGACGCCTCATTAAGGTACATGCATTGAACGACAGGGTCTGACGGACGTTTCCGAGCCCTGTCCGAAGGAACAGGAACGGAATGACCGACAATCAAGACGACAAGACGCTGAGTGTTTCGGGTAAGAAGACCCTCACCCTGAAGCCTTCAGGCGTAAACCAGGGCACCGTGCGCCAGGACATGGGCCGCGGTCGCACCAAGGCGGTCGTGGTTGAGACCCGCAAGCGCCGCCCCCTACGCCCCGAAGACGAAAAGCCGATCGCGGCTTCGACGACGGCTGCCGCAACGCCATCCGTGACGCGCGTCGCGGAACCGACGCCGCAGCCGCCGCGCCCGCCGCAGCCCGCTCCGCGCATTCATCAGCCCGGTGGCCAGCAACAGCGGCCGGGACAGCCCAACCAAAGCTATCAGCAGCGGCCGCAGCAGGAACGCTCGTCGCGACCGGTGGTTCTGAACCATCTGTCTGCCGATGAAATGGACGCGCGCCGTCGCGCACTCGCCGACGCCCAGGCCCGCGATGCCGCGGACGCCGTCCGCCGTGCCGAGGAAGAAGCGCGCCGCGCCGAAGAGGAAGCCGCCCGTCGCATCGTGGAGCAGGCCGAAGCCGCCCGCCGCGCCGAAGAAGAAGCTGCCCGTGCCGTAGAGGCAAAGGTCGAAACGCCCACACCGGTGGAAGCACCGAAGCCGGACGTGCAGGCGGCCGCGGCTCCTGTCGTTGCTCGTCGCCCGGATGCGGCTCCGCAGCCGGCGCGCCCCGGCGCGCTGCCCGTGGAAGCACCGGCCAATCGTCGTCGGGTCAATGAAGAAGAAACCGATCGCGGCCCGCCGCGTGGTGGCCCTCCGGCGCGCGGCAAGGTCACGCGCCCCGAGCCGGCAAAGCCGGTCACTACGCGTCCGAAGACCGACGAAGAACGTCGTCGCGGCAAGCTGACGGTAACGACGGCCAATGTCGACGAAGACGGCAGCGCTCGCGGCCGCTCGCTTTCGGCCATGCGCCGCCGCCAGGAAAAGTTCCGCCGCAGCCAGATGCAGGAAACGCGCGAAAAGATTTCGCGTGAAGTCGTGCTGCCGGAAACAATCACCATCCAGGAGCTGTCGCAGCGCATGTCCGAACGCGCCGTCGACGTCATCAAGTTCCTGATGAAGGAAGGCCAGATGCTGAAGCCGGGTGACGTCATCGACGCCGATCTGGCAGAGCTGATCGCCAACGAATTCGGTCATACGGTCAAGCGCGTTTCAGAATCCGACGTCGAACACGGCATCTTCAACGTTGCCGACGAAGACGGCGAACTGGTTTCCCGTCCGCCTGTCGTTACCATCATGGGTCACGTCGACCACGGCAAGACCTCGCTGCTCGACGCCATCCGCCACGCCAACGTGGTGGCCGGCGAAGCTGGCGGCATCACCCAGCATATCGGTGCCTATCAGGTCGAGCAGAACGGCCAGAAGATCACCTTCATCGATACCCCTGGCCACGCCGCCTTCACGGCAATGCGTGCTCGCGGTGCCCAAGCGACCGACATCGCGATCCTGGTCGTTGCGGCCGACGATAGCGTGATGCCGCAGACGATCGAATCGATCAACCACGCCAAGGCGGCGGGCGTTCCGATCATCGTGGCGATCAACAAGATCGACAAGCACGAAGCCAACCCGCAGAAGGTTCGCACCGAACTGCTGCAGCATGAAGTCTTCGTCGAATCCATGGGCGGTGAAGTGCTCGACGTGGAAGTCTCCGCGAAGAACCGCACCAACCTCGACAAGCTGCTGGAAGCCGTGCTGCTGCAGGCGGAAATCCTTGATCTCAAGGCCAATCCGAACCGCACGGCCGAAGGCACGGTCATCGAAGCCCAGCTCGATCGCGGCCGCGGCTCCGTTGCGACAGTGCTCATCCAGAAGGGCACGTTGCGCCCCGGGCAGATCGTCGTTGCCGGCGATCAGTGGGGTCGCGTACGCGCGCTGGTCAACGACAAGGGTGAACATGTGAAGGAGGCCGGCCCGGCCATGCCGGTCGAGGTACTCGGTCTTTCCGGTGCTCCGCAGGCCGGCGACAAGTTCGCTGTCGTCGAAAACGAAAGCCGCGCCCGCGAAATCTCGGAATACCGTCAGCGTCTCACCCGCGATAAGGCGGCTGCCCGCCAGTCGGTCCAGCGCGGTTCGCTGGAACAGATGATGATGACGCTGCAGGCCACGGGCACCAAGGAGTTCCCGCTGGTCATCAAGGGCGACGTGCAGGGCTCGATCGAAGCCATTGCCGGCGCGCTGGACAAGCTCGGCACCGACGAGGTTCGCGCCCGCATCGTCCATTCGGGCGTCGGCGGCGTGACCGAATCCGATATTTCGCTGGCCGGAGCTTCCGACGCGGCGATCATCGGCTTCAACGTCCGCGCCAACTCGCAGGCTCGCACGCTCGCAGAGCGCGAAGGCATCGAAATCCGCTACTACAACATCATCTACGATCTGGTGGATGACGTGAAGGCGGCGATGTCGGGCCTCTTGTCTCCGGAGCGCCGCGAAACCTTCCTCGGCAATGCCGAGATCCTCGAGGTGTTCAACATCACGAAGGTTGGCAAGGTCGCGGGTTGCCGCGTCACCGAAGGCAAGGTCGAACGTGGCGTCGGCGTCCGCCTGGTGCGCGACAACGTCGTCATCCACGAGGGCAAGCTCAAGACGCTCAAGCGCTTCAAGGACGAAGTCTCCGAAGTCAACGTCGGCCAGGAATGCGGCATGGCCTTCGAAAACTACGAAGACATCCGCGCGGGCGATACGATCGAATGCTTCCGCGTCGAGCACATCACGCGCACGCTGTAAGCGCCTTCCCATTGGCTGGATATCAAAACCGCCGGTCATCGCCGGCGGTTTTTTATTGGGTTCGAAGAGGCTGGAGAAAGGCGCGCCGCTCATGACGACAACGTCTGAAGACAACGATCGGATCGTCGTTTCCTACGTTCGTCAACCGGACGAGCATATCGCGGTCATGCGACAGGCGGGACGCCGTCTCGCGGTACGCCGCACCCCGAATGCTTACGACAGATGGAGCCCAGGATGCCGCATTCCAGCGGATTCTGGGCTTCTGGAAGGCAGAACGGGCCATCCAGCCTTGACCTTTGCGCCGGATCGAGTCATGTGACCCGCTTTATAGCGTCCAAGGGACGCTGCTAACGGAAAAACCATGACCAGACCAACTTCTTCCGCGCCCTCGCAGCGTATGCTTCGCGTCGGCGAACAAGTGCGCGCCGCGATCACGCAGGTCCTGCAGCGCGGCGAAGTGCGCGACGACCTGATCGAGCGCACCGTGATCTCCATTTCCGAAGTGCGCATGTCGCCGGACCTGAAGATCGCCACCGCCTATGTGACGCCGCTCGGCGTCGCCGACCACGACATCGTCATCGACACGCTCAATCGTCATTCGAAATACATCCGCGGCCGTCTCGGGCCGCTGCTTCGGCAGATGAAATACATGCCGGAAGTCCGCTTCCGCGACGATACCAGCTTCGACAACTACAAGAAGATCGATGCGCTGCTGCGCTCGCCGGAGGTCCAGCGCGATCTCAATGACGGCGATGCTGACACCGATACCGACAAAAACCGATAACAGAGACAGAGAATGTCCAAACCACGCAAGCCCAAGGGCCGCCCGATTTCGGGCTGGCTCATCCTCGACAAGCCGGTGGATTTCGGCTCGACCGAGGCCGTTTCCAAGATCAAGTGGCTTTTCAAGGCGCAGAAGGCGGGCCATGCCGGCACGCTCGATCCGCTTGCCTCCGGCATGCTGCCGATCGCGCTTGGCGACGCCACCAAGACGGTCCCCTACGTCATGGACGGCCGCAAGATCTATGAATTCACCGTCACCTGGGGCGAAGAGCGCGCCACGGACGATCTCGAAGGCGAGGTGACGCAGACGTCAGACAAGCGCCCGGGCGAAGAAGACATCCGCGCGCTGCTGCCGCAATATACCGGTGTCATCAACCAGATCCCGCCGCAGTTCTCGGCCATCAAGATTGCCGGCGAACGCGCCTACGACCTCGCCCGCGACGGCGAGACGGTCAAGATCCCCTCGCGCGAAGTGGAGATCTTCCGGCTGACGCTGCTTGCCTGCCCAGATGCCAATACGGCGCATTTCGAGGTGGAGTGCGGCAAGGGCACCTATGTCCGGGCGCTTGCCCGCGATTTCGGCCGCGATCTCGGCTGCTACGGCCATATTTCCAGCCTGCGCCGCAGTTTCGTCGCCCCCTTTGCGGAGGAGGCGATGGTGCCGCTCGCCAATCTGGTGGCGCTCGAAGCAATCGAGGATGCCGACGAGCGGCTGGCGGCCCTCGACGCGCTGCTGATCGACACGGCCGAAGCCCTGTCGTCGCTGCCGCACCTCGTCATCAACGACGATCAGGCGCACCGTTTGAAGATGGGCAATCCTATTCTGGTCCGCGGCCGCGATGCGCCGGTCGCCGAAACGGAGGCCTATGCCACCGCGCGCGGCAAGCTGATCGCCATCGGCGAGATCGGTGAGGGGGAATTCCGACCGAAGCGGGTGTTCGTGTAAGCGCCGCCTTCTCCCGGCCGGGAGAAGGAAAAATCGCGGCTCTTCCCTTTGCATGTCAAATGGTCTATAGGCAGCGCCAGCATCGGGCATGCCTGATTGCATTCGCGGCCAATGCTGGACGACATCCCGGCTTTTGGCGACTTTAATTTCCTCTCATAGAAAGGACTATCCGATGTCGATCACTGCTGAGCGCAAGGCTGCGCTGATCAAGGAATATGCGACCGTCGAAGGCGACACCGGTTCTCCGGAAGTCCAGGTTGCTATCCTGACCGAGCGCATCAACAATCTCACAGGCCACTTCAAGGACCACAAGAAGGACAACCACTCCCGTCGTGGACTCCTGACGATGGTTTCCAGCCGGCGCTCGCTTCTTGACTATCTCAAGAAGAAGGACGAAGGCCGTTATACCAAGCTGATCACCAGCCTCGGTATCCGTCGCTAATCGAATTTCCGGCGGGCGTTCTCCTGAACGTCCGCCGGATGCTTATGAAGGGTATGAACCCTTGAGACGAGTTTCCCTAGCGCCTTGTGTTTGCGCGATGTGAAACCGCCGGCAGGCCGGATGGGCCGGTCCTGCCAACAACAACCGTTGACCTGTCATGGGGCAGGATTGCCGGATGCTTTCAGCCGAGGCTTCGCGCTTCGGCCGATCTTCGAAAGCCTCTCGTTGTCTTGCCCGTGATGCGTCACATTTCGTGCGGTCGAAGATGCACCTTGCCGAACTCATTGGCGACGGCGCCTTTTCCCGCACAATGCAAGGACAAGATATGTTCGATATCCATACCGTCGAAATCGAGTGGGCCGGTCGCCCGCTGAAGCTCGAAACCGGCAAGATCGCCCGCCAGGCCGATGGCGCTGTCATGGCAACCTACGGCGAGACCGTGGTACTTGCCACCGTCGTTTCCGCCAAGTCGCCGAAGCCAGGCCAGGATTTCTTCCCGCTCACCGTCAACTACCAGGAAAAGACCTACGCAGCCGGCAAGATCCCCGGCGGCTACTTCAAGCGCGAAGGACGTCCGAGCGAAAACGAAACCCTCGTTTCCCGCCTGATCGACCGCCCGATCCGCCCGCTCTTCCCGGAAGGCTACAAGAACGACACGCAGGTCGTCGTCACCGTCATCCAGCATGATCTCGAAAACAATCCCGACATCCTGTCGATGGTTGCCACTTCGGCAGCGCTCACGCTCTCCGGCGTTCCGTTCATGGGCCCGGTCGGCGGCGCCCGCGTCGGTTACATCAACGGCGAATACGTGCTCAACCCGCATCTCGACGAGATGGACGAATCGAGCCTCGACCTCGTCGTCGCCGGCACGCAGGACGCCGTTCTGATGGTTGAGTCGGAAGCCAAGGAATTGCCCGAGGACGTCATGCTCGGCGCCGTCATGTTCGGCCATCGCGGCTTCCAGCCCGTCATCGACGCGATCATCAAGCTCGCTGAAGTCGCGGCCAAGGAACCGCGCGATTTCACGCCGGAAGATCACTCCGAACTCGAAGCCGAAATGCTCGGCATCGCCGAAGCCGAGCTGCGCACCGCCTACAAGAACACGCAGAAGGCTGAGCGCTACGCTGCCGTCGACGCCGTCAAGGCCAAGGTCAAGGCACACTTCTTCCCGGAAGGCGTCGAGCCGAAGTATTCGGCCGAAGTCATCGGCGCCGTCTTCAAGCACCTGCAGGCCAAGATCGTTCGCTGGAACATCCTCGACACGTCGAGCCGTATCGACGGCCGCGACCTGTCGACCGTTCGCCCGATCGTTTCGGAAGTCGGCCTCCTGCCGCGCACGCACGGTTCGGCGCTGTTTACCCGCGGTGAAACGCAGGCAATCGTCGTCGCCACGCTCGGCACCGGCGAAGACGAACAGTACGTCGACAGCCTGACGGGCATGTACAAGGAGCGCTTCCTGCTCCATTACAACTTCCCCCCCTACTCGGTTGGCGAAACCGGCCGCATGGGTTCCCCGGGTCGTCGCGAAATCGGTCACGGCAAGCTCGCCTGGCGCGCTATCCGCCCGATGCTGCCGACGGTCGAACAGTTCCCCTACACGCTGCGCGTCGTCTCCGAGATCACCGAGTCGAACGGCTCGTCCTCGATGGCAACGGTTTGCGGCACCTCGCTCGCTCTGATGGACGCCGGCGTTCCGCTGGCCAAGCCGGTTGCCGGCATCGCCATGGGTCTGATCCTAGAAGGCGATCGTTTCGCCGTTCTCTCCGACATTCTCGGTGACGAAGACCACCTCGGCGACATGGACTTCAAGGTCGCCGGCACGGCCGACGGCATCACCTCGCTGCAGATGGACATCAAGATCGCTGGCATCACCGAAGAGATCATGAAGGTCGCTCTCGGCCAGGCACAGGGCGGTCGCACCCACATCCTCGGCGAAATGTCCAAGGCAATCACCGAAAGCCGCGGCCAGCTCGGCGAATTCGCACCGCGCATCGAAGTCATGAACATCCCGGTCGACAAGATCCGTGAAGTCATCGGCTCCGGCGGCAAGGTCATCCGCGAAATCGTCGAAAAGACCGGCGCGAAGATCAACATCGAAGACGACGGCACCGTCAAGATCGCCTCGTCCTCCGGCAAGGAGATCGAAGCGGCCCGCAAGTGGATCCACTCGATCGTCGCCGAGCCGGAAGTCGGCCAGATCTACGAAGGTACGGTTGTCAAGACCGCCGACTTCGGCGCCTTCGTCAACTTCTTCGGCGCCCGTGACGGCCTCGTCCACATCTCGCAGCTCGCTTCCGAGCGCGTGGCGAAGACGCAGGACGTCGTCAAGGAAGGCGACAAGGTCTGGGTCAAGCTGCTCGGCTTCGACGAGCGCGGCAAGGTCCGCCTTTCCATGAAGGTCGTCGATCAGGCGACCGGCCAGGAACTCGCCGCCGACAAGAAGAAGGATGACGCGGCCGAATAAGCCGCGCCTTCATTCACGTTCCGGGGCGCGGAATTCGTTTCCGCGCCCTTTTTATATTATTGCTGTCGGCCTGGCCCGTTTTCGCTGAAACTATGTGCCCGGCCCCTCACCCTAGCCCTCTCCCCGCCTATGCGGGGAGAGGGCTAGGGTGAGGGGCAAGCATGGAATACGACGATGGCGCACATATCCGACAATCGAAACCCATTCCCATGACGAGATAACGCCTATGAGCCGCGACGCCCTGAAGACCCTGTTTCATCCCTTTGCCTCTGGCACCATTGACGCGCCCGGCGAGGGTAAGCGGATCCTTTTTCTCGCAGCAGAGGCGGGCTTTTCGCTGCCGGACGGATTTACCGCGGAACTTTCGGCCGTTCAGGGCTTCCGCCCCTTCTATCGCCAGCTGCAGGCGCAGCGGATCAACGTGACGCCGGAGATCGAGGGCGGCGACTATGACGGCGCGCTGGTCCTTTGCGGCAAGCACAAGGGCGAAAACGAAGACCATATCGCCGAAGCGCTGTCGCGCGTTAGGGAAGGTGGCCTCATCGTGGTCGCCGGCGGCAAGGAAGACGGCATTCAGCCGCTGCGCAAGCGCATGGAGGGTTTCGGCCTCGCGGTCGAGTACATGCCGAAATATCACGGTGTCGCCTTCTGGTTCGCGCGCCCCGCTGACATCAAGGTGATGACGGCGCAGCTTGGCAAGCCAGCTACACGCGTCGACGACCGTTTCACCACAGCGCCTGGCATGTTCTCCCATGACCGGATCGACGCCGGCTCGGAACTGCTCGCCTCGCGCCTGCCGACCGACTTTACCGGCGATGCCGCCGATTTCGGGGCCGGCTGGGGTTATCTTTCCGTGGAACTTGCGACGAAGTCGCCAAGAATCGCCCGTATCGACCTCTATGAGGCCCATTACGGCGCGCTGGAAGCTGCACGCGCCAATCTGCTGGCCAATTGCCCGAAGGTCGCCCAGCGCTTCTTCTGGCACGATCTGGCGAGCGAGCCGGTCAAGGACAAGTACGACCTGATCATCATGAACCCGCCCTTCCATGAAGGCCACGCCGCCGAACCTTCGCTCGGCCAGGCGATGATCAAGACTGCCGCCGCCTCCCTGCGCAGCGGCGGCCGCCTGATGCTGGTCGCCAATCGCGGCCTGCCCTATGAGCCGGTGCTGGCGGAAAGCTTCAAGGAGCATGGCGAAACCTGCCGCAATGCCCGCTTCAAGGTGCTCTGGGCGAAGAAATAAGCAAAGCAGAGGCGGTCATTGGCCGCCTTTTTGTATATGCAAGCATATCGGCTCAGCGCGAGCGGGGTACGAGATGATCCCGCAGATGCAGGAAGCTTCTCTCGACGACAAACCAGAGCGCCGCCGCCACGATGAAGCATGTCGCAACATAGATCACGAAGCCGGACAGGCCCTGAAGATTTTCCCGGCCAAAGACCATCCTGTCGAGCTGGTAGACGGCCTTATGGGTCAGATACAGGCTGTAAGATAGGGTCGCGATGCCTGTGATCGCCGGAAGATGCCAGCGCCCGATCTTCGGCTGCAGATCCAGCATGGCGCCGAGGATCAATGTTACTCCGGCCGAAAACAGCGGGAACCCGACGACTGTGCCGGGGAAAGGCTGGAGCAAAAGCGGCAGATGGGTCTCGGCAAACGGCCCTCGCCCGGAAAAGATCATCAGGGCGGCCGTGGCAAGAATGCTGCCGA
The DNA here is from genome assembly GCF_051811145.1 of Rhizobium sp. 11_C7_N12_5. NCBI lineage: Bacteria > Pseudomonadati > Pseudomonadota > Alphaproteobacteria > Hyphomicrobiales > Rhizobiaceae > Rhizobium > Rhizobium sp. 11_C7_N12_5. The sequence continues at coordinate 3,578,649 of NZ_JBPWPY010000001.1, read as the reverse complement.
GGACGAGCGCGATATAGGGCGGCATGTACCGCTCCCACAGCAACGGCCTGAACAGCCGAACGGCGGCCAGAGCGACACCGAACGTCAAGCCATCAAGCCGATTGTATGTCGGGTAGTAGATATCCCTGAGATAGGTCGCAAAGGCTTGGCCATATTCATGCACTTCCGCAGGCGCGCCGACCAAGCTCCGCCAGATCGCAAACCGCAAACCCATGCCGGCAATGACGATCGTCGCTGCGAGAATGGCAATGAAAACCATCGTCGCGCGGCGTTTCAGCAGGAAAACGAGAACCGGCAGAATCAGATAGAAATGCGTTTCGACGCTCAATGACCACGCCTCGGTGAACGCACCGCCAGAGCGAGGATCGAGCCCGAAGTTGAGTATGGAGGTGAGGAACCGCCAGGCCGGCTGCATCGTCGGCGTATCGCGCAGAGACGGAATGAACGTGTAGAGGGCGAGGACCACTAGAAATGCCGGCAATATGCGGAAGGCCCGCCGCAGATAGAAGCTCTTGAAATCGACGCTGTCACGGCGCGCCGCTTCCGCCATCAGCTGGGTGCCGATAAGGAAGCCGCTGAGCACGAAGAATATGTCGACGCCGAGCCATCCATAGGGCCTGATGCCCACAAGCGGCAACGGCGTCGCCTCTGCCGGCAGATGCAGCAGCATGACCAGCAGGATGGCAACCGCGCGCAATATATCCGGCCCCAGCGCTCTCGTACCGGCAATGGCACCGAGCGATGTCGTCTTGTCCGGTGGAACGAGCGACTTGGAATTGGCAACAGCTATGGTGTTCACGGCTGGGGTTCCCGTAAATGGTCAATGAACGCCGATGGACATGCAGGCAATACTGTTGAATGCGCTTGATGTATCGCAATTCCGGCCGGTGGTAACGGACCATCCCCGGCAAGATAGAATTAACCTAAAGTTTTCGTAAAATTTTAGCCAATGCGGGTTAACGCGGCCGATTCGGCGCTCTTGCAGCCCATTCGTGGCTCAGCAGGGCATAAATATATTCATCGCCCCATATGCCGTTAAAGCGGTCGTTCTCGACCAAATGCGCCTCGCGGCGCAGGCCGAGCCGTTCGACAACGCCGACCGATCCGGCGTTCTTCGCATCCAGGCGCGCGAAGATTCGATGGAAGCCGAACTTTTCGAAACCGAGGGTGATGATGGCCGCAGCGGCCTCGGTGGCGTAGCCCTTGCCGGCATAAGCCGGATTGAAGATGTAGCCGAGCTCGGCCTGTTGGGCAGCCTTGCTGACGAGCTTGAGGCTGACCTGACCCATCAGCGCATCATCCTCGCGCCGAACAACGGCGCAGCGCAGAATATCGCCATCTTCCGACAAGCGCGTGTTCAAGCCGGCATCGAAACGCTCCCGCATTTCCTCCGGTGATGGAGGGGCGCTGTAGAGATAGCGGTAGATCTCAGGAAGCGAACGATAGGTGCTATAGGCCTCGAAATCCTCCGGCACGAAGCTGCGGAGAATGAGCCGCTCGGTCGCGCAAAAGCAATCAATGTCCTCGTGCATCCAGATCATCCTTGATGTTTGCGGCAATAGGGCCGCTCAGTCCGGTCGCGCAGCGAGCAACTCTCCCTCACCCAAACGGCGCGGGATCAAGTGAACATGAGCGTGAAAGATTTTCTGGCCGGCTGCATGGCCGATGTTCGACCCGAAATTAAATCCGCTGACGGATGTATCTTCGCGGCCGATCGCTTCCCGGCACCGAATGGCGAGCTCGTGAATCGCTTCGCGTTCTTCGGTATCGGTTGCGAAAATATCGGTCACATGGCGCCGGGGAATGATCAGCGTGTGCAGCGGACGGACGGGAAATTTATCCCTGATCGCAAAAGCAACAGCGTTTTCGGCGACGACTGTCAGTTCCGACACACGGCAAAAGATGCAGTTTTCATGCGCCACTCGGACCTCCGCCAACGCTTAGGGCCGCTGATGGCGGCCTTAAGATGCTACAGAATTTGCAATCGAGCCGATCGTTGCAGCACCCGAATGGTGTGGTTACTCGGCGTCGGCGCTCGACAGCGTTTCCAGCGTCGGCATCGAAGTGATGTTGTAGCCGGCATCGACGAAATGGATTTCGCCGGTAACGCCTGCCGACAGATCCGACAGGAGATAGAGCGAGGACGAACCGACCTGATCGATGGTGACCGACTTGCGTAGCGGCGCGTTGCGTTGGTTCCAGGAGAGAATGGCGCGGGCGTCGGAAATGCCGGCACCGGCCAGCGTTCGGATCGGGCCGGCGGAGATGGCGTTGACGCGGATGCCTCGCGGGCCGTAATCGGCAGCGAGATAGCGCACGGAGGCTTCCAAAGCCGCCTTGGCGACACCCATGACGTTGTAATTCGGGATCACGCGCGTCGAGCCGTTATAGGTCAGCGTCAGCATGCTGCCGCCTTCGACCATCAGGTCGGCGGCGCGCCTTGCGATCTCGGTGAAGGAAAAGCAGGAAATCACCATGGTGCGCGTGAAATTATCCCGCGTGGTGTTGGCGTAGAGGCCCTTCAGCTCGTTCTTGTCGGAGAAGCCTATGGCGTGGACGATGAAATCCAGCTTGCCCCAGCGCGTCTTGATCTCTTCGAAGACGGCATCGACGGAAGCCAGATCCTCGACGTCGCAAGGCAGAAGGAAGTCCGAGCCGACTTCGGCTGCAAGCGGCTTGACGCGCTTGCCGAGCGCTTCGCCCTGAAAGGTGAATGCCAGTTCCGCGCCTTCGGCTGCGAGCGCCTTCGAAATGCCCCAGGCAATGGAATGATTGTTTGCGACGCCCATGATGAGGCCGCGCTTACCCTGCATGATTCCGGTCATTGCGTTATCCGTTGTAGCGCTGGAATACGAGCGTGGCGTTGGTGCCGCCGAAGCCGAAGGAATTCGAAAGAGCGATATCGATCTTGGCGTCGTCGATGCGCTTGCGCACGATCGGCACGCCGGCAAATTCCGGGTCGAGTTCGGCGATATGGGCGCTCTCGCCGATAAAGCGCTCCTGCATCATCAGGATCGAATAGATCGATTCCTGAACACCTGCCGCGCCGAGCGAATGGCCCGTCAGTGACTTGGTCGACTGAATCGGCGGGATCTTGTCGCCGAACACTTCGCGAATCGCGCCGATTTCCTTGCTATCGCCCACCGGCGTCGAGGTGCCGTGGGTGTTGACGTAGTCGATGTCGCCCTTCACCGTGGCCATTGCCTGGCGCATGCAGCGTACCGCGCCCTCGCCCGAAGGTGCGACCATGTCGTAGCCGTCGGAGGTGGCCCCGTAGCCAACGACTTCAGCGTAGATCTTGGCGCCGCGTGCCTTGGCGTGTTCTAGCTCTTCCAGAACCAGCACGCCGGCTCCACCGGCGATGACGAAGCCATCGCGGTTAGCGTCATAGGCGCGCGATGCGGTTTCCGGGTGATCCTCGTTGAACTTGGAGGACATGGCGCCCATGGCGTCGAAGAGGTTCGACATGGTCCAGTCGAGATCCTCGTGGCCGCCGGCGAACATCACGTCCTGCTTGCCCCACTGGATCATTTCGGTCGCATTGCCGATGCAATGCGCCGAGGTCGAGCAGGCAGACGAGATCGAATAGTTGACGCCGTGGATCTTGAACCAGGTCGCAAGCGTCGCCGATGCCGTCGACGACATCGACTTCGGCACGGCGAAAGGACCGATGCGCTTCGGGCTGTTGTTCTTGCGGGTAATGTCGGCGGCTTCGATCAGCGTGCGGGTCGACGGGCCGCCGGAGCCCATGATGATGCCGGTGCGCTCGTTGGTGATATCACCTTCCTCGAGGCCGCTGTCGGCGATCGCCTGCTTCATCGCGACATGGTTCCACGCGCCGCCCTGCGACAGGAAGCGCATGGCGCGGCGATCGACCAGTTCGGTCGTATCGATCTTCGGCGCACCCCAGACCTGGCACTTGAAGCCGTGCTCGGCGAAATCGGGGGAGAAAGAAATGCCGGACTTGGCTTCGCGCAGCGAGGCGGTCACTTCTTGAGCATCGTTTCCAATCGAAGAGACAATACCCAGACCCGTAACAACTACCCGTCTCATGTCGATGACCTTTTCTTAAACAGTCTGTCTTTGTGGAGGCGGCAACGCCGCAGTTCAGGCAACCTTGTCCTTTGACAGGCCTACACGCAGGTCTGACGCCTGATAGATGGTTTCGCCGTCGGCCTTCAGCCAGCCATCGGCAGTGCCGAGAACGAGGCGGCCGCGCATGACGCGTTTGAAGTCGATGCCGTATTCGAGGAGTTTCGTCTCCGGACGAACCATGCCCTTGAACTTCACTTCGCCGGTCGAAAGCGCCATGCCGCGGCCGGGTTCACCGAGCCAACCGAGGAAAAAGCCGGTCAGCTGCCACATGCCGTCCAGGCCGAGGCATCCTGGCATAATCGGGTTGCCGGCAAAATGACAGGGGAAGTACCAGTCGTCGGGACGCACGTCGTATTCGGCGCGAATATAGCCCTTATCGAAGGTGCCACCGGTTTCGGAAATATCTGTAATGCGATGGACCATCAGCATCGGTGGCAGGGGAAGCTGTGCGTTGCCGGGGCCAAACAGTTCGCCGCGGCCGCAGGCCAGGATTTCCTCGTAGTTGAAGCTGGATTGTCTCGTCGTCATAAAAATTCCGTTTCCCCCGCATGAATGCCGATGGATGTGAAGCTTTAGTGCAAGATCGACAGAAAATGAAGCGCAACCATCACACTCTCACTCCACCATCCAATCGAACCCGCTAGCCCTTATGTGGTGGTCGCATACAGGAACGCCAGAGCTGCGACCAGTGGCAAATGCGGCAAAAGCCCGATTTTTCCGGCTTTTGAGCACCTTCCCACCCCATCGAAACTATTGAAAGCGATCAAGGCAAAAGTTATATGGCTTAGTGAAGAATAATAGAAATCTGGAATCCGGAGTCCCTGAATGGCGGAAGAGGCCGAAATCGCGATCGAGACCAGGCTGCGCAATGTCGGCTTGAGACCGACCCGGCAGCGGATCGCGCTGGGTGATCTCCTTTTCGCCAAGGGCGACCGGCATCTGACGGTCGAGGAGCTTCACGAGGAAGCCGTGGCCGCCGGTGTGCCCGTCTCTCTCGCGACCGTCTACAACACGCTGCATCAATTCACCGAAGCCGGCATGATCCGCGTGCTCGCCGTCGAGAGCACCAAGACCTATTTCGACACCAACGTCTCCGATCATCATCACTTCTTCGTCGAAGGCCACAACGAAGTGCTGGATATTCCGATCAGCAATCTGACGATCGGCAACCTGCCGGAGCCGCCGAATGGCATGGAAATCGCCCATGTCGACGTCGTGATCCGCCTGCGCCGCAAGCAGCGATAAGAGGCAGTAGGCAGTGGAATTGTTTCACGGCCTTTTGCTATTGCCTAATTCCTACTGCCTCCCTGTCTCACATCACATCGTCGGGATGCCTGCCGGGCTTGTGATGATAGGTCGGGAAGGTCCAGCCGAACCATAGCGCTCCGCCGCGCACGGCGAAGGCCGCGGCAACACCGAGCCCGGCCGACGCATAGAGCGGCAGCATCGTTGAATTGGCTGCGGTGAAGACGCCGGCGCCGACGAGCGCGGCCGTCACGTAGATTTCCGGCCGCAGCAGCACCGATGGCTCGTTCGCCAAGAGATCACGCAGAATGCCGCCGAAGGTCGCCGTCAGCGCGCCGGTGACGATGGCAACCGTGGGCGAGCCTGTCGCCGCCATGCCCTTTGCCGCCCCCATCACGCAATAGGCCGACAGCCCCACCGCATCGAGCCAGATGAGCAGCCGATAACGCGATTCGAACAGATGCGCGGTGAAGAAGAACAGCACGCCGACGATGGCGCAGATGATGATATAGGTCGGGTTCAGCACCCAGAAGACCGGCACCCGGCCGAGGATGATATCCCTGAGCGTGCCGCCGCCGATGCCGGTGACCGCCGCAAAAAACAGAAAACCGATCAGATCGAGCTGCTTGCGCGAGGCAGACAGCGCGCCGGTGGCAGCGAAAAGGGCGACGCCGGCGTAATCGAGAAACGAGAGAAGCGACATCGGGAACTCCAACAGGGCGCCGGCGGCGATTTTCATGAAATGAATCACGACGGCAAGGGCCGCGCAAGCAGGCGCGTGTAAAGATGTCGCAGCGGTTACGGCGACCAACGTGGCCGCGACGGCGCTTCGAAGAGGAAATTTCCCGTGAAATCCCTGCTGATCGTGATCCTCAATCTCATCACATTCGTGATCATGCCCGCTACGGCGCTGGCGCAGCAGTCGATTCTTCAGGATCCGGTGGCGTTCGAGAAGGAGCACTTCACCAAGACCTGCGACGGCCAGGTGAGCTTCGGCGATCATTTCGCCACCGAGCAGGATATCAACAACGACACGCTGACCGATATCGTCATCAACGAAGGCGAGATCACCTGCAAGGGCGAAAAGGGCCCCTATTGCACGGATGAAGGCTGCCCCTACAATTTCTACGTCCATGTGGCCGAAGGCGGCTACCTGATGATCGCCACGGCGCAGATCTACGGCTACGATTTCATCCAGCGCTTCGGCAACATGGTACTGGTCATGAAGATGCACCCGCACTTCTGCGACCGCACCGGCGGCGACCCCTGCGAGATCACCGTCAGGGTGCGCGGCGTCAAATTCGTCACCATCTCGAAGAAATAGCCATCAGGGCGCGGGCACATAATTATACGGTCCGGACACGTGGTTACGGTCCGGACACGTGGTCACGGTCCGGGATAAAACGCCGATGTGCGGCCGACGGCATAATAGCCGACGAGGCCGATCCATTCGCGCATGCCGGTCGCCAGCAGTTGCGCATTGAGCGAAGGCTGCGTGAAATCGAGGCCGAGCGTTTCCTTGCCGGTACTGCGATAGTCCACCGGCCAGGGCACGACATCGATGCCCTGCTTGCGGAAGATGCCCATCGAGCGCGGCATGTGGAAGCCTGAGGTGATGAGCAGGCAGCCCGAAAGCCCGTTCTGCGCCAGCAGCTCCTTGGTATTGACGGCATTCTCGAAGGTGGTGCGCGAGGTCTTGTCCTCGACGAGACGATTTGTGGGTATGCCGAGCGCGGTGAAGAAGCGCTCCGAGATGACGGCGTCGCCTTCGTAGCTACCGCCGATCGAACCATCGCCACCCGAGACCACGATCCGCGCCTGCGGATATTTCTGCGCCAGCCGCAGCGCCTCGACGAGGCGATCACCTGCCGAATCGAGCTCATAGCCGCCACGCGCCGTCGTCACCTCGTTCTGGGTGGCGCCGCCGAGCACGATCATGCATTTAAGGTCAGCCGGATCGGCGGCGGCATGCGGAAAGCGCTCCTCCAGCCCCTGCACTATATAGGCGCCCGCCGTCGTATAGAGCGCGACGAACAGGATCAGCACCGACAACAGCGACGAGGCGAGCATGACGGCGCGCCAGCGCAGGAGAGCGGCGAGCAACGCCAGCAGGCCGAAAAAGAACGCCAGCGACAGCGGCTGACCGAAGATCCAGACAAGTTTCGAAAAAACGAACACGGCACATCCTTAAGCTTGTCGGCAGAAACGATTCATTCTCTCCCTAGCAGATTTTTGTGCACTGCAATGTGGCTTTTTCGACCGCCGTGCCATCGAGGTGTCGGTTAGATGCCGAGAAGAGAGCTACAGCCTTTTCTTCGCGAAAGCGCGTCCTGAGCTCGATTTCAGATATTTTTCTAATCCATAAGCCTGCGATTCATCGGAGAAGGCAATGTAGGTTTTGATCGACCGCGGTGCATATTTGGAGGTATGCGGGACTTCCCTCGCATTGTGCTTTGCCAGACGAGCTTTGAGATCCCCGGTCACGCCGATGTAGTGGCGGTCAGGAAAGTCGCGGCTTATGAGGATATAGACGTACTTCATGCAGGGTATGATAGTGTACTGAGACGGGCACGCAACTCATGCGTTATCGCCAATTACGCCAGAATCATCGACGATGTTTGGCCAGCACATGATCGCAATATTTGGAGAAAGTCCGCTTGCGTTGCTGCGCAGCTTCAGCGCGACAGCCTTCGCTACCTTCTCGCCTTCGGCACATCGAGCCTACCGGCTTGCCGAGCCGAAGCTCGCAGAGCGAAGGCTGGTGGAGCTAAGCGGGATCGAACCGCTGACCTCTTGCATGCCATGCAAGCGCTCTCCCAGCTGAGCTATAGCCCCATCAAGGTGGTGCCGTTTGACCGGCCCTGGGTCCCTTCGAAGCGCTTTGCCCGTCGGGGTGGCGGCTTATTACTTCTGGTTCTTACAGATAGCAAGCCGAAAATTTCGGCCCGGGAACTTTTCTTGTTTGCCGGGCCGTCTTGTCCGCAGATCAGACGTCGTCGTCGTCGCCGGTGACGCCGATGATGTCGCTCATGTCGTCATCATCCTCATCTTCGTCGGCTTCGAGGAAGGTATCGTCGTCATCGTCGCCGATTTCGACATCGTCATCGCCGATATCCGGAATATCGTCGCCGGCCGCCGCCTCATCGGCATCCTCGAGAGACACGAGTTCGACTTCAGTGTTCTCGGTATCGACCTCGGCCACTTCCTCTTCTTCGGGAACTTCCTTCGAAGCGGAGGTTTCCTCGAAGTAGGACAAGGGCCAGGACTTGCCGGTATAAGGCGAGACGACCGGGTCCCGGTTCAGGTCGTAGAACTTCTTGCCATTGTCCGGATCGGTACGTTTTGTTCCAAGTTCCGTTTTCGCCACTGTCAAAGCCTCATGAATGACCGAATGAAAATCCGGCAATGCCGGGGAAACCGGCGTTTTAAGGGAAATATCAGCCGGTCCCCTTAATCGTTGCGGCCGTCTCTGTCAAAGCTAAACTTCATGCCGCTTCGCACGCGGTTTTCGCGCGTTGCGGGATGACTGGTCAGCGCGCCCATGTTAACGAGCCGGTGCAAGCCGCAGGACATCTGGCGCAGGGAGATCGCAGCCAGTCCTATAATGCTAGGGAATACCGGCGTGGCAAGGAAAATCGCCGGCGAAGATCGGTGCTGGCGGTTCCAGCCGCGGGGCTCATCTCGATCATCGCATCGCCATGAGCCTCCTCGTCACGAGGCTTGCCGCCGGGCACCCCGTCACGGTCGAGGATTCCGGCACGATCGCTACCAGTTTTCCGGATTTTCTTGATATGATGACAAGATTGGGCGCGACGATCGAGGTCAAGGACTGCTAGATCGCGCGCGAACAGCATCCGAAGCCGCGCGCCATGAAGCGCCGGAGGATGGAGACAGCAAACGGACCGGAACCATGTATCAGCCGCCCCACCATCGCGAAGACGATCTCCGTACGCAACACGATCTCATCCGCGCCCACGCGCTCGGATTGCTGATCACCGCGGGCGACGGCGGCCTGATCGCCAATCCAGTGCCGTTCCATCTCGAGACGGGCCTTTCGCCGAAGGGCACGCTGCAGGCCCATGTCGCCAGGGCCAACGGCCAGTGGCGGGAAATCGCTGATGGCGCGCCGGTGCTAGTCGTCTTCCAGGGCGCCGATACCTATATTACCCCGTCCTGGTATGCGACGAAGCGTGAAACCGGGAAGGTCGTGCCGACCTGGAACTATGCCATCGTCCAGGTTCGCGGCAGCGCGCGGATAATCGAAGATCCCGCCTGGCTGCGCACGCAGATCGGCGCGCTGACGCGCGAGAACGAGAACAGCCGCTCGCAGCCCTGGGCGGTCGACGATGCGCCGCCGGAATTCGTCGCAGCGCAGTTGAAGGGCATTATCGGCATCGAGATCGATATCGAAACGATTGACGGCAAATGGAAGGTCAGCCAGAACCGGCCGTTGGCCGACCGGCAGGGCGTGGCGGACGGCCTCGACGCGATCGATCGCACCGACACCGCCGAGATGGCCGATCTCGTGCGTCGCTACAGCAAGTAACATCGGGATAAAGGGTAGGGACAGAAGAAGAATGATCATCGCCATCGACGGGCCGGCGGCAGCCGGCAAGGGGACCTTGGCGCGCCGGATCGCGGACGCCTATGGTTTCCACCATCTGGATACCGGCCTCACCTACCGCGCAACCGCCAAAGCGCTGCTCGATGCCGGCCTGCCGCTCGATGACGAGACTGTCGCCGCGGCCATGGCGCGCAAGGTCGATCTCGCCGGGCTCGACCGGGCCATCCTGTCGCAACACGAGATCGGCGAAGCGGCATCGAAGATCGCCGTCATGCCGGCCGTGCGCCGGGCTCTGGTCGAAGCGCAGCGCAGCTTTGCCGGCAAGGAGCCCGGCACCGTGCTTGACGGTCGCGACATCGGCACTGTCGTCTGCCCGAACGCGCCGGTGAAATTCTATGTCACGGCCTCGGCCGAGGTCAGGGCGAAGCGGCGCTACGACGAGATCGTCGAGGCCGGCGGCCGCGCCGATTACGCAGCCATTTTCGAGGATGTGAAGCGCCGCGACGAGCGTGACATGGGCCGCACCGACAGCCCGCTTCGGCCATCCGAAGACGCGTACTTGCTTGATACCTCAGAAATGAGTATAGAAGCGGCGTTTCAGACGGCAAAGTCGATCATCGACACCGCTCTGAGCCGAAATGCCTGAAAATGCGAGCGGCTGTCGCGTGCTTATAGCGCACGGAGTCGCCAATTTGTATGAAGCCTGACATTCCGTCCAAGCGCCGGATAGCTTTCCCTCAAGGGGAAGGCGGACTGGGGTCAGGCCTGTTCAACACGAACCACCGGCGCATCAGTGTCCAAAAATGCATAATAAGGACACGCCAGGAGATTTTATGTCTGTAACTACCCCCTCTCGCGAAGATTTCGCAGCCCTTCTCGAAGAATCCTTCGCCAAGAACGATCTCGCCGAAGGCTATGTCACCAAGGGCATCGTCACCGGCATCGAGAAGGATGTCGCCGTTGTCGACGTCGGCCTCAAGGTCGAAGGCCGCATCGCACTGAAGGAATTCGGTGCGCGCGCCAAGGACGGCACGCTCAAGGTTGGCGATGAAGTCGAAGTCTACGTCGAGCGTATCGAAAACGCGCTGGGCGAAGCCGTTCTTTCGCGCGAAAAGGCTCGCCGCGAAGAAAGCTGGATCAAGCTCGAAGCCAAGTTCGAAGCTGGCGAACGCGTTGAAGGCGTCATCTTCAACCAGGTCAAGGGCGGCTTCACCGTCGATCTCGACGGCGCTATCGCCTTCCTGCCGCGCTCGCAGGTCGACATCCGTCCGATCCGCGACGTGACCCCGCTGATGCACAACCCGCAGCCCTTCGAAATCCTCAAGATGGACAAGCGCCGCGGCAACATCGTCGTATCCCGCCGTACGGTTCTGGAAGAGTCCCGTGCCGAGCAGCGTTCTGAAATCGTTCAGAACCTCGAAGAAGGCCAGGTTGTTGACGGCGTCGTCAAGAACATCACCGATTACGGTGCGTTCGTTGACCTCGGCGGCATCGACGGCCTGCTGCACGTCACCGACATGGCTTGGCGCCGTGTGAACCATCCGTCGGAAATCCTGTCCATCGGCCAGCAGGTCAAGGTACAGATCATCCGCATCAACCAGGAAACCCACCGTATCTCGCTCGGCATGAAGCAGCTCGAGAGCGATCCGTGGGATGGCATCCAGGCCAAGTATCCGGAAGGCAAGAAGATTTCCGGTACCGTCACGAATATCACCGACTACGGTGCGTTCGTCGAGCTGGAGCCGGGCATCGAAGGCCTGATCCACATCTCGGAAATGTCCTGGACCAAGAAGAACGTTCATCCCGGCAAGATCCTGTCCACGAGCCAGGAAGTCGAAGTGGTCGTTCTCGAAGTCGATCCGACCAAGCGCCGTATCTCGCTTGGCCTGAAGCAGACGCTCGAAAATCCGTGGGCTGCATTCGCCCGCAACCATCCGGCCGGCACCGAAGTCGAAGGCGAAGTCAAGAACAAGACCGAATTCGGCCTGTTCATCGGCCTCGACGGCGATGTGGACGGCATGGTGCACCTCTCCGACCTCGACTGGAACCGTCCGGGCGAACAGGTCATCGAGGAGTTCAACAAGGGTGATGTCGTCAAGGCCGTCGTTCTCGACGTCGATGTCGACAAGGAACGCATCTCGCTCGGCATCAAGCAGCTCGGCAAGGATGCAGTCGGCGAAGCAGCAGCTTCCGGCGACCTGCGCAAGAATGCAGTCGTTTCCTGCGAAGTCATCGCAGTCAACGACGGCGGTATCGAAGTGAAGCTCGTCAGCCACGAAGACATCACCTCGTTCATCCGCCGCGCCGATCTGTCGCGTGACCGCGACGAACAGCGTCCGGAGCGTTTCTCGGTTGGTCAGATTGTCGACGCCCGCGTCACCAACTTCTCCAAGAAGGACCGCAAGATCATGCTGTCCATCAAGGCTCTGGAAATCGCGGAAGAGAAGGAAGCCGTTGCTCAGTTCGGTTCGTCCGACTCGGGCGCTTCGCTCGGCGACATCCTGGGTGCGGCTCTCAAGAACCGCAACGCCGAATAATCTTCGGCTGAAGCCTTATCGAAACAAAAACCCGCCGGAGCGATCCGGCGGGTTTTTCTTTGACTGTACTATGCGCTCTTCCCGATTATTCCCACTCCACCATGCGGCGATAGAAATCGAAGGCATGATCCTGCGGGCGATCGGCCGGCGCGGGCTGCGACAAGGCAGGCAGGTCCGGCGGGACAACCGCATTCTGAGAAGAGACGAGCTGCGCTTCCGTATCGCCGGAGGTCTCGTCGGCCGCCTGCGGCGATGATTCCGGAGCCTGTGAATCGTCTTCGGTCTCGTGCTGCTCCTTATCGCCGTCGCTGGCCTCTTCGCCTTCCTCGTCATCCTCGTCTTCGACAGGATCCACGCGATCGACCGGTTTCGATTCGGCGTCCTTGGTGGGGGTGGCCGCCGGCAGATAATTCGCAACGACGAAGGGAACCCCCAGCGGTATCGGGGCAATTACTCCCATCTGCTCTGGCGCATCGAACGTTGCTGCTGCAGCTGATGTCTGAGGCTGGGGCTTTCCGGCAAGTGACGCAACGGAAACAGACGCCTCCGGTTCAGCTGCCAGCGCTGTCGGCGTAAAGCCCGCCGCAACAAGGCGGCTTCTGCCACTTTCATCGACGGCCGGCTGTGGCTGGGGCGACATTTGCCCTGCCCCATTGGCGGTCAGCGCCTGCGCTATGATCTGTTCGACCGAGGCCGCCGGATTGCCGATGATCTGCAGAAGGGCCGAACTGGCTGCCGCCACAGGCGGGTTGATGACAACCTGCAGCCCCTGCTTGATATCGGCCTGAATCTGCTGGATGTCGCGCGGCATCGGCGGCGGCGTAAGCGGCGATCTGATCAACTCGACTTCAGTCGGCAGCTTGGTCTCGGCAGCGATCGCCGCCAGCAATGGCCCCGCAGTCAGATCATCGACAAGGGACGCAAGTTGCGAAGACAACAAGGTCGCATTGGCGTCGATGTTGGCGCCAGGTGCTACTTGCGGAGCCGGAGCCGATCCGCTTTGTGCGATCGCTTGCGCCGGAGCCGCTTGAACGGCGGCAGCGGGGACGGGCGAAGCCGAAGCACTCGGCGACGGTGCCTCTTGGAGCACTTGTGCCGGCTGTGCGACAGGCTGAGCCGCCGCAGGCAGCGCCGTAGAAGGCCCCGCTTCTTTCACGGGAACCGTCAACAATGCTGCCGGGGCTGCCATATCGGCTGCTTTCTGCGTCAGGGCCGGCGTCGGCATCTGCGTTACCACGCTTTCCGGCTCTCCGGCATTCTGGCCGTAGGAATTGACGACCGCCTTCAACACGGCGTCGGGTTCTGCGGAAGGCGCAGGCTCGAGGCTGAGAGCCAGTTGTAGCGCTTGCGGGCTTTCCGGGTTCTCCAACGCTTTGGCCAGCAGAGGCAACGGGATCGGCGTGCTTATCTGCGCGTTCAGCCGCTGCTGTGCCTCAGCGAGCTGTTGCGGCGGCAGGCTGCGGATCGTGGCGGCGATGCGCTGCGCGAAGGCGGCATCGCTCTCGCCCGGTTCACGTGAAACGTTCAGCGCCGCGCCGGCAGCATCGATGGCGGAGAGCAGGCTATCGAACATCCGCTCGCGTGCCGCCACCAGCAGCATGTTCAGCTTGCCCTCGACGTTGGCGTTGATCGTGCTCGATAGAACGGCCAGCGGTGTTGCCGCTGTCTGGAGGCCGGCAGTCTCCGCCGTCACAACGACGGGCTTTTCAATAGGCGCAGCCACGGCGGACACGGCACCAACGGGAAGCAACATGACATGCTCCTTTGTCTGGCAAGGCGACGATGGAAGCGGGGGGCAGGGTCAATCAGGGTCCGCTCATGCGGCCGGTCGATGTTCGAACGCCAGGTAACCGGGGTGCGAAACGGGAAAACGCCGTCGAACGCAGCAAATCAACCGATATGATAGCAGTCAGTTCCTTAACAGATCGCTAAAGAGAAAAGCCGGTGCCACTTTCGCAGCACCGGCTTTCATTGAGAGTTTCGCTCTTCAGGCAAAGCTATCAGCTATGCGCAAAAATATCCGCCTCTTCCCAGCCGAGAAGATCGAGCTTGGCGCGCGTGGGAAGGAAGGCAAAGCAGTCGTCCGCATAGTCCATGCGGCCGTCGCGCAGCAGGCGTTCCGTCAGCTTGGCGCGCAGCGCGTGGAGATAAAGCACGTCGGAGGCGGCATATTCGAGCTGCGCCGGCGACAGTCTTTCGGCAGCCCAGTCGGACGATTGCTGCGCCTTGGAAATATCGACCTCGAGCATTTCCTTGAGATTGTCCTTCAGGCCATGACGGTCGGTATAGGTGCGGCAGAGGCGCGAGGCGATCTTGGTGCAGAACACCGGCGTGGTGGTGACGCCGAAGGTGTGGAACAACACGGCGATATCGAAGCGGCCATAGTGAAAGATCTTCTGGCGGGCGGGATCGGCAAGCATGGCGACGAGATTGGGGGCCTGCTTCTGGCCGGCGGCGATGCGGATGACATCGGCCGTGCCATCGCCCGGCGAAAGCTGCACGACGCAAAGCCGGTCGCGGCGCGGAATGAGGCCGAGGGTCTCCGTATCGACGGCAATGGCGCCGGTGTAGCGGGCGGCATCGTCAGCGGAAATATCACCTTCGTGATAACGGATGGTGGCAGCCATGAGATTCTCCCGGCTTTATCTTCTGAATTCGCTTTTCGTCCGTTCTATAGAACAGACAGGGGGATGACGATACCGCTCGCCGCTCAAAATGTCGGCGGCGTGTTGACCCAGAGCAATATGGTCTCACCATCATGGCGGTTGTGCCAGGAGTGATAGCGGCGGCTCTCGAAGTAAAGCGAATCGCCAGGCAGAAGATCGAAGAACTGATCGCTGTCGAGCACCAGTTCCAGACGCCCGGCCAGGACGTGAATGAATTCCTCCCCCTCGTGACGATAGGCGCCTTCGCTGGCCGCGCCCGGCGACAGCACGAAGCGATGGCAATCCATCATCGTCTTTCCTTCGGCCAGAAGCTGGACGGTGACGCCGGGCGTCGTCGCCGGCCAGGTGCGCCACTCGCCCGCCCTGATCAGGGCCGGAACATCCTCGCGTTCTTCGCCCGACAGGCGCGAGACCGTCGTGCCGTAGTAATCCGCGAGATCATGAAGGGTCTTGAAGCTGACGCCTTGCGAGGTCCGCTCCAGCGTCGACAGCGTCGACGACGTTATTCCCATGTCGGCGGCGACCTGCTCCAGCGTCCTGCCGGCCGTATGGCGCAGCGCCCGCAGCTTGCGGCCGATGCCGGAAGGCGCCATCTGTTCGCCATTGTCGGCAGCAGGTCCCGAAGCATCCTCGTTTTCCAGCGCCTCGCGGATAGCCGCCGGGTTGAGGCCGCGCTCGGCACGGAACCAGGAAATGCGCTTCAGCCGCGCCACATCCTCGGCGCTGTACTGACGGTGCCCGGTCACCGAGCGAAAGGGTACGACCAGGCCCTGGCTTTCCCATAGCCGCAGGGTGGAAGCCGACACGCCCGCGAGACGCGCCGCTTCCGCCACCTTGTAGCGCACGGGGGAGCGCTCGGGCTCGATACTGCTCATTTGCCAATCATCCCTGATCTCTAGTCTTTTGATCTGCTTAGCATGGAAGAAGCGCTTACGTGAACCTTCGCGCATTCTTGTCATCCGCACAAAATCCCACTTGAAATCTTGCAGGAAAAATGTAGGAATTTTCTAAAGAACTTGCAGAAGTTCTGCAAGCTAATTTGAAACCGTCTTCCTTGGAGCCACAGCGATGACCCTGACCGAACGGAAGAATGCCGCCATTTCCCGCGGCGTCGGCATGATGACGCAAATCTATGCCGACCGAGCCGAAAATTCCGAGATCTGGGACAAGGAGGGACATCGCTATATCGATTTCGCTTCCGGCATTGCCGTGGTGAATACCGGCCATCGCCATCCCCGCGTGATCGCCGCCGTCAAGGAACAGCTCGACCGCTTCACCCACACCTGCCACCAGGTCGTGCCCTATGAAAGCTATGTGCATCTGGCCGAACGGTTGAATGCGATCGTTCCCGGTGATTTCGCCAGGAAGACGATCTTCGTGACGACAGGCGCCGAAGCCGTCGAAAACGCCGTGAAGATCGCCCGCGCCGCCACTGGCCGCTCCGCCATCATCGCCTTTGGCGGCGGCTTCCACGGCCGCACCTTCATGGGCATGGCGCTGACCGGCAAGGTCGCGCCCTACAAGATCGGCTTCGGCCCGATGCCGGGCGATGTCTTCCATGCGCCCTTCCCTGTGCCGCTGCACGGCGTCAGTGTCGAACAATCGCTGGCGACGCTGAAGAAGCTGTTTGCGGCCGATGTCGATCCGCGGCGCGTAGCCGCCATCATCCTCGAGCCGGTGCAGGGCGAAGGCGGCTTCTATCCGGCGCCGCCAGCCTTCATGAAGGCGCTGCGCGAAATTTGCGACCAGCACGGCATTCTCCTGATCGCCGACGAGGTACAGACCGGCTTTGCGCGCACCGGCAAGATGTTCGCGATGGATCATCATGAGGTCGCCGCCGATCTCGTCACCATGGCAAAGAGCCTTGCCGGCGGCTTCCCGCTCGCCGCCGTCACCGGCCGCGCCGAAGTGATGGATGCACCGGAACCAGGCGGCCTTGGCGGCACCTATGGCGGCAATCCGCTTGGTATCGCCGCTGCCCATGCCGTGCTCGACGTCATCGCCGACGAGGATCTTTGCAATCGCGCCAACCAGCTCGGCTCGCGGCTGAAGCAGCGGCTGGAATCGCTGCGCGACAAGGTGCCCGAGATCGTCGACATTCGCGGCCCCGGCTTCATGAATGCCGTGGAATTCAACGATGTCACAACGAAGCTGCCCAGCGCCGACTTCGCCAACAAGGTGCGGCTGATCGCTCTCGACAAGGGCCTGATCCTGCTGACCTGCGGCGTCTACGGCAATGTCATCCGCTTCCTGTCGCCGATCACCATCCAGGACGGCGTGTTCAGCGAGGCGCTCGACATTCTCGAAGCCTCCATGATCGAGGCGAGTGCCGCGCGCTAACCGCCGCCCTTCCGCGTTTTCTCTATGATCCGCCCGCGCGGCCTGCCGGGCGAAAACCTGTCGGAGTGCATATCATGTCGTTTACGACCGCAATGACCAAGCATGTCCCCTTCTCCTCGCGGCTCCTGCGCGACACCGGCTATATCAACGGCGTCTGGACGGCAGGCGGCGCGACCAAGACCTTCGATGTCATCAATCCCGCCACCGGCGAAGTGCTCGCGACGCTCCCCGACATGGGTGCCGCCGAGACGACGGCGGCGATCGACGCTGCCTACATCGCCCAAGTCGCCTGGGCTGCCCGCCCTGCCAAGGAACGCGCCGTCCTCCTGCGCAGGTGGTTCGATCTGATGATCGCCAATGCCGATGAACTGGCGGCGATCCTGACGGTCGAGATGGGCAAGCCGCTGCCGGAGGCAAAGGGTGAAATCCTCTACGCCGCGTCCTATGTCGAATGGTATGCGGAAGAGGCCAAGCGCATCTACGGCGAAACCATACCCGCGCCGTCCAATGACAAGCGCATGGTCGTCATCAAGCAGCCGGTGGGAGTCGTCGGCACGATTACGCCCTGGAATTTTCCGGCGGCGATGATCGCCCGCAAGATTGCGCCGGCGCTTGCAGTCGGCTGCACGGTTGTCTCCAAGCCTGCCGAACAGACGCCGCTGACGGCGATTGCGCTTGCCGTGCTTGCCGAAGAGGCTGGTATTCCGGCCGGCGTTCTCAACATCATCGTCGGCATCGATGGGCCGGCGATCGGCCGTGAGCTCTGCGGCAATGCCAAGGTGCGCAAGATCAGCTTCACCGGCTCAACAGAGGTCGGCCGCATCCTGATGCGCCAGTGCTCAGACCAGATCAAGAAGGTCAGCCTCGAGCTCGGCGGCAACGCGCCGTTCATCGTCTTCGACGATGCCGATCTCGACGCCGCCATCGAAGGGGCGCTGGCTTCGAAGTACCGCAATGCCGGCCAGACCTGCGTCTGCGCCAACCGGATCTATGTGCAATCCAGCGTCTATGATGCCTTCGCGGCCAAGCTCGCCGCCAAGGTGTCAGAGCTTTCGGTCGGAGACGGCTTCAAGCCGGGCGTGACCATCGGGCCGCTGATCGACGAACAGGGCGTCGCCAAGGCCGAAGACCATGTTCAGGACGCCGTATCGAAGGGCGCACGGGTCCTCCTCGGCGGCAAGCGCATCGAAGGGGCCGGCACCTTCTTCGCCCCGACCATTCTGACCGGCATCGACCGGACGATGAAGGTCGCCCGCGAGGAGACATTCGGCCCTGTCGCGCCGCTCTTCCGGTTCGAGACGGTCGAGGACGTGATCGCGCAGGCAAACGACACGGAATTCGGCCTTGCCGCCTATTTCTTCGCCGGCGATCTGAAGAAGGTCTGGCGGGTTGCCGAGGCGCTGGAATACGGCATGGTCGGCATCAACACCGGCCTGATGTCTTCAGAGACGGCGCCTTTCGGCGGCATCAAGCAATCCGGCCTCGGCCGCGAAGGCTCGCGCCACGGCGCAGACGACTATCTCGAAATGAAGTACCTCTGCATCGGCAATCTGTAAGCCGGCAAATCAAGTGGAGGTAATGTGGATGCGGCCCTGCCATAGCCGGGCCGCCGTCAACCGCCCGGTGTGAAAAGCGCCGGTGTCGAGATTGAGCCGGAGCCCGCGGGCTTCGGCCCGTTTGACCGGCGTATGACCGTGCACGATCAGCTTCGGCAGCGGCTGCGCACTGTCGTAAAAACGCGAACGGATGAACACGAGGTCAGCCTCCTGCTGATCGGAAATCGGCCGGTCCGGATCGATACCGGCATGGACGAACAAAGCCTGCGGCGTATCCAGCAGGATCGGCAACCGGCGCAGGAAATTGATGTGATCGTCGGGAAGCCAGGTTCGGATGAATGTGTCGAGTTTTTTCTGGCTCGGATATTGCTCCCGCAATGTCGGGATATCCACCCCGTAGGAGTTGAGAGTGGCGGCACCACCGAGCGCCACCCAATCATCCAGCGATATCTCGCCATCGATATAGGCGAGCATTTCCATTTCATGGTTGCCCGTCAGGCAGATGCGGTCGAAGCCATTCGGCGGCGGCGCCATGAGCCGGCCGACGACCTGCGCCGAGGCCGGGCCGCGATCGATATAGTCCCCCAGCATGATGATGAGCTTGCGCCCTGGCAGCCCGGCGGCATCAGCGACGATCTTGCGCTCCAGCAAGCTCAAGAGATCGTACCGGCCATGTACGTCGCCGATGACGTAGGTGGGCATGTCGAGATTCTCGAGCCGCTCGCGATGCCGGTGACGGCCGAAGCCATGAGCCATTTTTTCACGTGTCCTAGCTGCCGACATGAAACTCCCTTTCGAGCGTACACCCCGGAACGCCTTAACAACCTTTGCAGAAAGGACTCAAAAGCGACGATTCTTTGCCGAAAAGCAGGAATCAGCGCTCTCGCCGGATGTTTCGACCGGCATTTGCCGTCGACACCAGCCTGCCTTGCGGCAAAGCGTCCCGAATGCCGCCTTTATGCATGGAGAAAGTTGACAGGGCGTATCCGGAATCCTATCGCGCTTGACAACTCAACGGGAGACTATTTGCTCGCTGGAGCGTGGCGAGCCCGGCGTCCCTGCTTTGTTGGCACGATAGCTGCGCGTTTGCCATACAATAACGAAAAACGAAGCCAGCCCCGACCGAAGGCCTATCATCAATAGTGCCTGTAACTTTACCGTGAAGCCCTGATGAATCCGACGACAGCGCTCGAACTCTGCCGCTTTTTTCACGACGCATCGCTGATGCTGCTGTGGGGTGCCTGTGTTTATCTGTCTCTTCTGGTGCCGAAGGCGCTCGCCGATCGGGTCTGGCGCATCCTTGCGATCCCTTTCGTCCTCCTTGCGGCGATCGCGGCCCTGACGGCGCTGCTTTGGCTGCCCGCTGCGACCGCCGCCATCGGCAACGGCTGGAGCGACGCACTCGATGCCGGCACGGTCCATGACGTCCTGTTCGATACCACGGTTGGCCGAGCGTGGCAGGCGCAGGTGCTTGCGGCGACCATTCTGCTTTTGGTCTTCCTGTCGCCCGAGGGCTGGCGCCGCCGTGGGGTCGCGCTGGGGTCGGGCCTCGGCCTTGCCGCGCTTGCCTTGACCGGACATGCATCGATGCTTGAAGGCTGGCTGCGCTATGCGCACCGCGCCAACGACATCCTCCATGTCCTGACCGGCGGCGGCTGGCTGGGCGCGCTCTTGCCGCTGATCTCCATTCTCCGGCTTCTGAGCCGTCCGGAATGCAGGGCGGACGCGCAACTGGCGCTGCGCCGCTTCTCGCATGCGGGACACTGGGCGGTGGCGCTCGTCATCCTCTCCGGCGTCATCAATACCATGATGGTCCTGAAACGCCTGCCGACCGACTGGTCCTCGCCCTATCAAAGGCTGCTTGCCATCAAGATCGCGCTGGTCGCGGGCATGACGCTGCTGGCGATCATCAATCGCTATGTCTTCGTGCCATGGATCGGCCGCAACCCAAGCCGCGCCTTGCAGGCGCTTCGCCTTGGAAGTATCGCCGAAATCGTTATCGGCATTGTTGTCATCGGGTTGGTCGCGGTCTTCGGCATGCTGGAGCCGGTCTAGACCGTTTGTTTTCAAGCAATTTCGGACGGAAAGCCGCTGCTCACTTTTCCTGGGATTGCCCTAGCCGCCGATCGACTTCACCACAGCGCGGACGGCCTCGGCGTCGCTCGTTTTCGGCCGGTATTCCAGGCCCACCCTGCCGCCATAACCATGTGTAAACAGCCAGTCCAACCGGTCAACCAGATCGATGTGGCCCGTGCCAGGATCGCTGCGGCCCGGATAATCTGCGACATGGACATGCACGATCCGGTCGACGCGATCACCGACGACATGCTCCGTCTTCTCATCCATCACGGCCGAATGATAGAGATCGTAGACGATGCCGATTTCGGCGCGGCCGACCTCATCGACGATGTCGAGGCCTTCCGCAGTCGACGACAGGTAGTAACCGAGATGGTCGATTTTCGTGTTGAGCGGCTCAAGACCAAGCCGAACGCCTGAACCCTTAAGGATATCCGCGCCAGCACTCACGGCCGCCACAAGGGCTGCCCGCTGCTCGGCGCGCGAAAACTCGGGAAGATCGTCGCCGGCCTGGGCAATGAGAACCGGCGCGCCGAGACGTCGCGCCACGACGACGGATTCCCGCAGGCCTTGAAGCCACGTCTCTTTGTTTGCCGGATTCGTCAGCGCGATCATCGGCTCGGCCACCAGGCCGGACACCGCAATGCCGGTCTCGGCGACCGCGGCGGCGATCGCATCCAGATCCTTGTTGGTCCAGCGCCAGAACTCGACCGCATCCAGCCCGGCCCGATGCGCCAGCCGGATACGGTCGGCGAAGACATCATCTTCGCGCGCGAACAACCACTCGATACAAGCAGAAAACTGCCGCATGGGATTCTCCCTCCCTCAACCGGTCACAAGCAATGCGCAAGACCGCCCGCGATCGCAAGAGGCGCTAGCGATGGAATTGCGGGGCCGGCCGCCGCATCGAAGGCTTGATGGCTTCGACATTCATCGCGGAGAGGACGCGCATGTCTCGGCGGAAATCGGAAGGCGTCATGCCGGCAATGTGGCGGAAGGATTTGTTGAAGGCGCTTATCGAGCCGAAGCCGCTGTCCATAGCAACCTGCAGGACATTGGCGCCGTCGCGCATCAGCATCGCCTGGGCACGAGAAAGACGCAGCAGGTTCACATATTTACCGAGGGTCATGCCGGTGGATTTCTTGAAGAGATTCATCGCATATTTCGGATGCAAATCCGCCGCCTTGGCAATATCGACCGTATCGATGTCATGCAGGAAATTGGCGGCGATGAAATCGCACATTCTCGCCAGGCTGCGCGAGGATTGCGGATGGACCTGCTCGTTCGTCAGGTTTTCCTGCTTCTCCGGTACCATGCGGTAGGGCTCGAAGGCGATCCTCTCCAGACGCAAGAGAAGTTCGGCGACGGCGTGTTCGGCCTTCGTCCGATCGCCGGACATGGCGTAACGGTGCCATCTGGCGAAATTCTCGTCATCGGCGGCATCGGTTGCCGAGCTTATCAGCGTCTGCCCGCGGATCAGCCGGCTGGAAATATCGAGCGGCAGCCGCATGCGGAAAAAATGCACGAGCGGCAGATGCGCGCCCGCATAGATCGCATCGTCGGACAGTTCATCCAGCTGATGCGGCTGACCGCCCCAGAAGAGGCAGATCTCGCCGGCCTTCAGATGAAGCTCATGATCGCCTATATGGTAATGTACGGTACCGCGCACGATGTAGTTCACTTCCACCTGCGCGTGCCAATGCGGCTTCGCCATCGGCAGCGGATGGGAATAAAACATCTGCAGGATCGTTGGCAGCCCTTCGACACTGCTCGCGCCCGGCTGATAGACCGCTCGATCGCCCACCTTACTTTTCGCCAAGTCCATGTTCCCTTTTTAGGAGACAGAAGCGTACCGGGAGCTAGTTTAAGCGCGTTCGCTTGCGGACAGCAATTGAAAAGGGAGGATTTTCAATGCGTTTAAAACTTGCTGGAGCGGCGGTGCTTGCCACCTTGCTCGCTTCCGGTTCTGCCTTTGCGGAACAAACCACCATTACGGTCTGGAGCTGGAACATCGCCGCGTCGGCGCTGAAATCCACGATCGAAGGCTTCAATAAGAAATATCCGGATATCAAGGTCGATGTGCAGGACATCGGCAACCCACAGGTCTTCGACAAGATGCTGGCCGCTTGCGCCGCCGGCGGCGACGGCCTGCCCGACGTCATGTCGATCGAAAACCACAAAGCTTCCATTTTCTGGAACCGCTTCCCCGACTGCCTGACCGACCTGACGAAGCTCGGCTATAATGACGACCTCAAGAAGCAGTTCCCGGATTTCAAGCGCGCCGAACTCGAAGTCGGCGATGCGGCCTATGCGATGCCATGGGATTCCGGCCCGGTCACCATGTTCTATCGCCGCGATCTCTACGAAAAGGCCGGCGTCGATCCGGCAACGATCAAGACCTGGGACGATTTCATCGCTGCCGGCAAAAAGATCTCTGCCGCAAACCCGGGCGTGATCATGGCGCAGGCCGATCTCAACGGCGACACCGAATGGTTCCGCATGCTCGCCAATGAACAGGGCTGCGGCTACTTCTCGGATGACAGCCAGAGCATCACCGTCAACCAGCCCGCCTGCGTCAAGGCGCTGGACAAGGTGAAGGAAATCAAGGACGCGGGCCTGCTGAGCGCTGCAAACTGGAACGAGAAAATCCAGTCGAACACTGCCGGCAAGGTGGCATCGCAGCTCTATGGCGGCTGGTACGAAGGCACCATCCGCTCCACGTCGCCAGATCTCGCCGGCAAATGGGGCGTCTATCCGATGCCGAGCATGACGGCCGACGGCCCGCATGCGGCCAACCTCGGCGGTTCTTCGCTGGCGATTGCCAACAGCTCGAAGAACAAGGAAGCCGCCTGGAAATATCTGAGCTACACGCTTGGCACCAATGAGGGCCAGGTCACGATGCTGAAGTCCTTCGGGCTCGTGCCGTCGTTGCTGACGGCGGTTCAGGATCCCTTCGTCAACCAGCCGCAGCCCTATTGGGGTGGGCAAAAGGTCTGGACCGATATCCTCGCCACCCTGCCGAAGATCCGCCCGAATCCCGGCACCCAGTATTTCAGCGACGCCGACGAAATCATAAAGGCCGTCCAGACGAAGTACCTTGCCGGCGGCTATCCGAACGGCAAGGCGGCGCTCGACGACGCGGCCCAGCAGATCGCCTCGGCGACGGGTCTGCCGCTCGCGAAATGAGTGACATAGCCGGGCGCGCATCCCAAGCCGCGCCCGGCATCCCCGCCGCCCTGGAGGCGGCGGGGATGTGTCGTCACGGATCATTTCACTGCGCATAAAGGAGGAGGCTTTCATGCGGCTGCAGAACCGGAGCGCCTATGCGTTTCTTGCGCCCTATCTTCTGGTGTTTACGGCCTTCTGGGTGTGGCCGATCATCGATTCGTTCCTGATTTCGTTCCAGAATACCCGCGTCAATCCTTGGACTTTCAACCTGCCGCTCAATTGGGGGCGACTATTCGGCGACCCGGCCTTCTACAACGCACTTCAAAACACGCTTATCATCCTGATCGTCCAGGTACCCGTCATGATCACGCTCGCCACTGTCATGGCGGTGCTGTTGAATTCACCACTGCTCAAGGCGCGCGGCATTTTCCGCTTCGCTTTCTTCGCACCCGTCGTGGTCGGCGAGGTCGCCTATGCAGCCGTCTTCCGCTTAATGTTCAACGTCGATTTCGGCATCATCAACAAGCTGCTCGGCGGTGTCGGCATTTCGCCGGTGTCGTGGTTTGCAGACTCCCACGCCGCCATGGTCCTCATCATCATCGCCGTCACCTGGCGCTGGGCCGGATACAACGCCATTATCATCCTGTCTGGGCTGCAATCGATCCCCGAGGATGTCTATGAAGCTGCAACGCTCGACCGTGTCAGCCGCTTCCAGCAGTTCATCCACATCACCCTGCCGCTCTTGAAACCGATCATTCTCTTCTGCGTGGTCCTGTCCGTCATCGGCACCATGCAGCTCTTCACCGAACCATATCTGATCACCAACAGGGGTGGCCCCGGCGGTGGGACGGAGACGCTCGGCCTGTTGCTATATCGCCAGGCCTTCCAGTCGACCAACTTCGGCTATGCCTCGGCGATTGCCTACACGATGGCGGCGCTCGCCGTGGTCATCTCTCTTCTCAATCTCTGGGTGGGGCGCGAAGCTAAATGAAATCGAAGTCCAAATCCACTCTGATCCGCTCGCTCGCCTTGCACGGCCTGCTGGCGCCGCTCGCCATCATCTGGCTGTTTCCGCTCTGGATGATGTTCGTCTTCTCGACCATGCCCGATTACGGCATTTTCAGCCCCGGTATCATCCTGACACCGTCGACAGGTTTCATGGACAACGTCCGCAACCTCCAGGCCGACACCAACTTCATCGGCGCTATGACGATCTCCATCGTCGTTGCCATCGTCTATACGGTCCTGTCGGTCATGCTGACCTCGATGGCGGGATGGGCTCTGGCGCGCTACCAGTTCGCCGGCCGTCCGGGCGTCATCGGCATCATCCTCGGCACGATCACCCTTCCCTACTCCGTCGTCGTCATCCCACAGTTCATCATGGTGGCGCGCGATTTCGGGCTGGCCAATTCTTGGGTCGCGCTGATCGTGCCGCCACTCTTCAATTCGCTCGGCGTGCTGTTCATGCGCCAGGCCTTCTCGATGATGCCCGGCGAGCTGTTTGATGCGGCCAGGGTTGAGGGTGTCAAGGAATGGCAGATCTTTCTGCGCATCGCCCTGCCACTCGCAAGACCGACGATGGCGGCGCTCGCCATTATCCTGTTCCTGGCCTCCTGGAACAACTACCTCTGGCCGCTGCTCATCAATTCCCGGCCTGGAATGATGACCGCGCCCGTGGCGCTCGGGACGCTCATCGGCCTCACCAGAGTATCCTGGGGCGGCATCATGGCCGGCGCGGTGATGCTGACGGCGCCGATCCTCGTCATCTTCGTTCTCCTGCAGCGCCACTTCATCGCCGGCATCGCCGCCGGCGCAATCAAATAATTCCGGGAGACCCGTATGGCTGAACTATCCCTTAACAACATCGTCAAACGCTACGGTTCACTGGAAATCATTCACGGCGCCAATCTCGAGGTGAAGGACGGCGAATTCGTCGTTTTCGTCGGCCCTTCGGGATGCGGCAAATCCACACTGCTGCGCATGATCGCCGGGCTGGAGGATATTTCCGGCGGCGAGCTCAAGATCGGCGGCCGCGTCGTCAACGACATGGAGCCGGCCGATCGCGGCATCGCCATGGTCTTCCAGTCCTATGCCCTCTACCCGCATCTGACGGTGGAGCAGAACCTGAATTTCGGCCTGCGCATGAACGGTAATCCGAAGGCGGATACCGACCGCCGCGTCAAGCAGGCCTCCGAGATCCTGCAGATCACCGAGCTGATGCAGCGCCGGCCGAAGCAGCTCTCCGGCGGCCAGCGCCAGCGCGTCGCCATCGGCCGCGCCATCGTGCGCGAACCGCAGATTTTCCTGTTCGACGAACCGCTCTCCAACCTCGATGCCGAGCTGCGCGTGCAGATGCGCGTCGAAATCTCCCGCCTTCACAAGAAGCTCGGCACGACGATGATCTATGTGACGCATGATCAGACGGAGGCGATGACCCTTGCCGACAAGATCGTCGTGCTGCGCAGCGGCAACATCGAACAGGTGGGAGCACCGCTCGACCTCTATGACGATCCGGCCAACCAGTTCGTCGCCGGATTCGTCGGCTCGCCGAAGATGAATTTCCTGCGCGCCGAGGTCGTCGACAATCAGCCTGGCCGCGTCGGGGTGGCCCTTCGCGACCAGCGCAATGTCCGCCTGTCGCTGCCGATCACGGCAGCGGGCGTCGAAATCGGCGAGCATGTGACGCTGGGCGTTCGCCCCGAGCACTTCCTCGACGCCGGGCGAGGCGATGCGGATCTGACCGTCGACGTCGACGTCGCCGAGCATCTCGGCAACACCAGCTACATCTACGCCAACATCGCCGGCGGCGAGCAGATCGTCATCGAACGCGAAGAGTCCCGCAACACCGGCAACCGGGACACGCTTACCGTCGCGCTTTCCGCGGCCAAGACATTCCTCTTCGACGGTGCCGGAAACCGATTGCGGTAGGCGCTGTCTTTTCTCCCAAGACAGCATGCAGATTTAGGAAAGGATCGTTCCATGAGTACAGATACACCCATCCGCTGGGGCATTATCGGCCCCGGCAGGATCGCCCAGACTTTTGCCGACGGCATCGCCCATTCCCGCAGCGGCAAGCTGGTGGCCATCGCCAGCCGCAACCCGGACAAGCCGGGTCTCGGCGACAATTTCCCCGGCGCCCGCATCGTTAGCGGATACGAGGCGCTGCTTGCCGACAAGGACATCGACGCCGTCTATATCGCCACGCCGCACACCGGCCATGCCGAATGGGCGATCAAGGCGATCCGCGCCGGCAAGCATGTGCTTGTCGAAAAGCCGATCGCGCTTTCGGCCTATGATGCAGAAGCAATCTATTACGAAGCCAAGAAGGCCGGGGTCTTCGCCGGCGAAGCTTTCATGTACCGCGTCCATCCGCAGACGGCGAAACTGATCGAACTGGTGAAGAGCGGCGCGATCGGCGAGCTGCGCATCATCCGCTCGTCCTTCGGCTTCAACATGGGCACCGTCAAGCCGGAACATCGGTTGTTTGCCAATGAAACGGCCGGCGGCGGCATCCTCGATGTCGGCGGCTATCCCGTGTCGATGGCGCGTCTGATTGCCGGTGCCGCCGATGGCAAGCCGTTTCTCGATCCCGACAAGGTCTCGGGCGTTGCCCATCTCGGCCAGACGGGCGTCGACGAATGGGCGTCGGCCGTGCTGAAATTCCCAAACAGCATTATTGCCGAAGTCTCCTGCTCGATCATGGCAAACCAGGACAACACGCTGCGGATCATCGGCTCCGAAGGACGCATCGAAGTTGCAGACTTCTGGTTCGCCTCCGGCCATAAGGGCGGCGTCGGCAAGATCGAGCTCATCAAAGGCGGGGAGACCCAGACCATCGAAGTCAAGGAGGAGCGCTGGCTCTATTCCTTCGAGGTCGATGCGGCGGGCGATGCCATCCGCGCCGGACACAAGGAATTCGCCTATCCCGGCATCGGCTGGGCGGATTCGATCGGCAACCTCCGAGTTCTCGATCAGTGGCGCGCCTCCATCGGCCTCGAATACGAAGTCGAGAAGGCAACGCATAGGACGAAGAACATCGCCGGCACAGCCGTTACCAAGGGCAACAGCATCCCGAAGCGCGACATCCCCGGCATTACTAAGCCGGCATCGACCGTCATGCTCGGCTTCGAATTCTTCCCGAATTTCGCGGCCGCCTCGCTGACGCTCGACGCCTTCTATGAAGCCGGCGGTAACGCCTTCGACACTGCTTATGTCTATGGCGGCGGCAAGACGGAGAGCATCTTCGGCGATTGGCACACCAGCCGGAAGGTGCCGCGCGAGGAGATTGTTTTGATCGGCAAGGGCGCCCATTCGCCGCTTTGCTACCCGGATATGATCTCCAAGCAACTCGACCAGTCGCTCAACCGCCTGAAGACCGACTATGTCGACATCTACTTCATGCATCGCGACAACACGGCCGTCCCGGTCAGCGAGTTCGTCGATGCCATGGATGCCGAGGTCAAAGCCGGCCGCATTCGCGGCATTTTCGGCGGTTCGAACTGGACGCGCGCCCGCTTCGACGAGGCGATCGCCTATGCCGAGAAGAACGGCAAGACCGCACCTGCGGCGCTTTCCAACAACTTCTCGCTGGCCGAAATGCTCGACCCGATCTGGGCCGGATGCGTCGCTGCCTCAGACGACGAATGGAAGGCTTGGCTGAACGCCAAGCAGATCCCGAACTTCGCCTGGTCGAGCCAGGGCCGCGGCTTCTTCACCGACCGCGCCGGCCGCGACAAACGGAACGATGAGGAACTGGTGCGCGTCTGGTATTCCGACCGCAACTTCGGCCGCCGCGACAGGGCGATCGAACTGGCGCAGAAGCTCGGCCGCAACCCGATCCATATCGCGCTTGCCTATGTCATTGCCCAGCCGTTCCCGGTCATCCCGCTGATCGGCCCGCGCACGATCGCCGAGCTGGAAGACAGTCTCTCGGCGCTCGACATCAAGCTGACGCCGGAACAGGTGAAGTGGCTTGAAGGCTGAAACGACACGGCCGGTTCGTGACATCACGGCCGGCAGTTGAGTGCGATTGCGCAAAATGAAAACAGCCCATCCGGACTTCCGGGTGGGCGATTGCATATGGAGCATGCCAGTGACGCAATCCTTGGCCCGAAGGGTCGGATGAGGGGGCTCATCGCCGTACCCCATCAGTACTCTTGCTCCTGACATCCCCCTCATCCGCCTGTCGGCACCTTCTCCCTTTGGGGAGAAGGGGTTACCCGGCAACGATCTCTTCCCATATGCAATCGCCCTGCCGAAACCAGACAGGCTCTTTGCATCTTATGCCGACGATGATCGCCAACGGTCAGCCGGCGAAATCGAAGGCTTTCGTCCCGGCCCCCTCCAGCCGCAGCAGATAAGCCTTGCGCTCGAGGCCGCCGGCAAATCCTCTGAGCTCACCCGCCGATCCGATAACCCGATGGCATGGCGCGATGATCGAGATCGGGTTGCGGCCATTGGCGGCACCAACTGCACGGATCGCTTTCAGCGCCCCGATCTCGGCAGCAATCTGGGTGTAGGTGCGCGTCTCGCCGAAGGGAATGGCCAGCAGCGCCCGCCATACCTTCCGCTGAAACTCGGTTCCCGAAAAATCGAGCGGGAGATCGAAAGCCTGCCGTTCGCCGGCGAAATACTCGCGGAGTTGTCGCTCGGCCTCCAGCACGACGGGATGGCTGTCGTCCTTGGCGACGATCGGCAGCTGCACGCGATTGGGCCGGTCATTATCCCATAGAATGGCCGCAAGCCCGTCATCGCTGGCAACAAGCTTCAGCGCGCCGACGGGCGAAGCCATGATCCTGTAGACATAATGCTTGCCGGCATTTCGCGTGGATGTGGTCATGCCGATATCCTTCCTTCGAATCGTGCCGCAAGGCGGCAGTCGATCTCCTTGTCGTCATGACATGAGACCCAAAATATAAGGTTCCAGCCACCCGAAAAACGTCTTCGCGGGCCGAAATCCAATACTTCCGCATTCCACGCCTTCGATCGAAATACCGACGTCGCGGTTTGGAAATTGGATCGAAATTGTGTAAAACCGAGGCAAGATTGGTCACCTGCATGCGGAGTCAGAGATGACGGTTCGCCCGCCGCGCAATTTCAATCCATCCAATATGAACGAGACCGGCCTCGGGATTCTCGAATATGAGATGATGTCGGAGCGCGCCAGCTCGCTCGGCCGCCATGGCATGAAGGTGGAGGCAGCACTCGCCGCGCTGCAGGAGGGCGAGGCCAAGGGCAAGGATGGCGTCGAACACGAGCGGCTGGTCGATGCTGCTGCGCAAGCCGTTTGGGCCATGTTCATTCATCGCGAGATCTGCGGCCTGCGCAACAGCCGCGACGTCATCCAGCGCTATGGCATTCCGAACAAAGTGCTTGCGCGCCTCGGCGCGAGCCCGCGCCACACATAGAGCAGTCAACGGTTTCACGAAACCGCTTGACTGCTCTATGTCTTTGTTTTTGCGCGGTTGCGGACGGAAAGCCGCTGCACACTTTTCCTGCAATCGCTCTAAACTTCAGGATTTCAGGATCGCCGAGAAGCGCGGATCGAAGGCATGGCCGATCGGCTCGGCGGCCGCGCCGCGCGCCACGGCCCAGGGGTCGGTCATGCCGAGCTGCAGGCGCGGCAACAGCCGGTCGGCGCGATCGGCATTGGAGGGCAACAGCGGCTGCATGGCGTCGATCAGCCGCGTCGCAAGGGCTGCAGGCGCGCCTCCGCACAGAATCACGGTCTGCGGATCAAAGATAGTCTCGATGAGATGCACGCTCCAGCGCAGGTCGATCGCCGCCTTTTCGATCCAGGCGAGAATCTCCGGATCATCGGCGGCAGCGCGCCTGTCGATCAGCGAATAGATGTCCGGCGCCATCGGATCGACGCCCAGATGCTCGTAGAGCGAGGCCAGCGATGCGCGGTGTTCAAGCTGGGTCAGCCTGCCGCCGGCCGTGAGCAGCGCCATGCCGATTTCGCCGGCATTGCCATGGGCGCCGCTATAAAGATCGCCACCGAGGATCAGGCCGGCTCCGATACCGTAGCCGACATAGAGGCAAACGGCATGATCGAGCCCATGCGCAGCGCCGACCATGCGCTCGGCGGTCGCGCAGGCGGCGGCGTCGTTCTGCAGGGTGACGTTGAGGCCGGTGCCGGCGGAAAGCGTTTCCAATAGCGGAAAGCGCTGCCAAGCGCCCATCATCCAGGGATTGTCGTCCCCATCCTGCTCAATGCCGAACGGACCCGGCATCGCGACGCCGAGCCCGACGAGGCGCTTCTCCGCCTGTGCGGCACGCAGCTTGAGCTCGGTGCGAACCTCCTGCACGAGCTGCAGCACCACGGGGGTGCCCGTGGCCGGTCCGCCGACCGGCAGGTTCGCCTCCTTGCCGATCAGCACATTGCCGACCAGATCGACAGCGATGGCGCGGGTGATGTGACGATCGATCTGCAGGCCGATCGCAAAGGCGCCTTCCGGCACGAGCCCATAGGGCGTCGAGGGTTGCCCCCTGCCGCGGCGCACCGTTTCCCTTGAGATCACCAACCCGTCGATTTCCAGCTCCTCCATGATGTTGGAGACCGTCTGTTTCGTCAGGCGGGTGGCACGTGCCAGATCGGCGCGGGAGAGGGCACCATTGAGCCGCAAGGCGTCGATGATCACTCGCCGGTTATGGGCACTGGTGCCTTCGTGGTTCGTTCCGCTCGTGGCCCTGATCGGGCGAACATCGTTCATGTGCATTTGCCTCTTGACACCAATAGAATATTGAAGAACAAATAAGTCAAGACAATTGACTTAAAAGAAACCACAGAGTTTCATGAGGGAACGCAGGGGAGCCTCAGGGCTCCGAAGACGCTCCGATCGAGGTTCGGCAGCCTGGCCGGCTGCCCGTTCGACACCTGACGGCGACATTTCAGCCGCCGTTGGAAAATCGCGTGACTGTCAAAAAAAAACTGGAGGCTGGAATGTTGAAATCATTGAACAAGACACTGCTCGGCGCAGCGCTGATCGGCGTATCCTTCGCGTCGCACGCCTTTGCCGAAACGACCCTGAACGCCCTCTTCATGGCGCAGGCCGCCTATAGCGAAGCCGATGTGCGCGCCATGACGGACGCCTTCACCAAGGCCAATCCGGACATCAAGGTCAATCTCGAATTCGTCCCTTATGAGGGCCTGCATGACAAAACCGTGCTGGCGCAAGGCTCGGGCGGCGGCTACGACGTCGTGCTGTTCGACGTCATCTGGCCCGCCGAATACGCGACCAACAAGGTTCTGGTCGATGTTTCCTCGCGTATCCCTGACGATACGAAGAAGGGCGTGCTGCCCGGCGCATGGACCACAGTCCAATACGACAGCAAATATTACGGCATGCCTTGGATTCTTGACACCAAGTACTTGTTCTACAACAAGGAAATCCTGGAAAAGGCCGGCATTAAGACGCCACCGAAGACCTGGGACGAGCTGACCGAACAGGCCAAGATCATCAAGGACAAGGGCCTTCTGGCCACGCCAATCGCCTGGAGCTGGTCGCAGGCCGAAGCCGCGATCTGCGACTACACCACGCTTGTCAGCGCCTATAAAGGCGACTTCCTCAAGGACGGCAAGCCGGACTTCCAGAACGGCGGCGGCCTCGATGCCCTGAAATACATGGTATCCAGCTACAAATCCGGCCTCACCAATCCGAATTCCAAGGAATTCCTCGAAGAGGACGTCCGCAAGGTCTTCGAAAATGGCGACGCAGCCTTCGCACTGAACTGGACCTACATGTACAACATGGCGAACGATCCGAAGGACAGCAAGGTTGCCGGCAAGGTCGGCGTCGTGCCGGCACCGGGCGTCGCCGGCAAGAGCGAGGCTTCGGCGGTCAACGGCTCCATGGGCCTCGGCATCACCACCGCCAGCAAGCATCCGGACGAAGCCTGGAAGTTCATCACCTTCATGACCTCGCAGGCAACGCAGAACCAGTATGCCAAGCTCAGCCTGCCGATCTGGGCATCATCCTACAGCGACCCGGCTGTCACCAAGGGCCAGGAAGACCTGATCGCCGCCGCAAAGGTCGGGCTTGCGGCCATGTATCCGCGTCCGACGACACCGAAGTATCAGGAACTGTCGACAGCACTGCAGCAGGCGATCCAAGAATCGCTGCTCGGCCAGTCTTCGCCGGAAGATGCGCTGAAGTCTGCTGCCCAGAACAGCGGTCTCTGATAGTCTTACCGGGCGGCGCCTATCGCCGCCCGCCTCTCGATCCTCCATGAAGAATGAAAGAAGGGGCCCGTCATGTCCGGCACCTCTATGACAACTCGCGCCTGGTTTTTGATGTTGCCGCTGCTGGTGGTGATGGTCGCCGTCATCGGCTGGCCGCTCGTCGATACCGTCGGCCTTTCTTTCACGGACGCAAAGCTTGTCGGCACCGGCGGCAATTTCGTCGGCATCGACAATTATGCGAAGATGCTGGCGAACTCCAATTTCCAGCGCACCTTGATCACCACGGCCTGGTTCGCGATCGTATCCGTTGCCGCCGAAATGGTGCTCGGCGTGCTTGCCGCGCTGCTCCTGAACCAGGAATTCAAGGGCCGAGGCGTGCTGCGCGCGCTGATGATCCTGCCCTGGGCACTGCCGACCGTCGTCAACGCCACGCTGTGGCGGCTGATCTACAATCCGGAATATGGCGCGCTGAACGCAGCCCTTACCCAGCTTGGCCTGATCGACGCCTATCGCTCCTGGCTCGGCGAACCGGGCACGGCGCTGACGGCGCTGATCGTCGCCGATTGCTGGAAGAATTTTCCACTGGTGGCGCTCATCGCGCTTGCCGCCCTGCAGGCCGTGCCGCGCGATATCACCGCCGCCTCGCTGGTCGACGGCGCCGGCCCCTTCAAGCGCTTCCGCTTCGTCATCCTTCCCTATCTTGTCGGGCCATTGATGGTGGCGCTGGTGCTGCGCACCATCGAGGCTTTCAAGGTCTTCGATATCATCTGGGTGATGACACGCGGCGGCCCGGCAAACAGCACGCGTACGCTATCGATCCTCGTCTATCAGGAAGCCTTCTCCTTCCAGCGGGCGGGGTCGGGCGCATCGCTTGCCCTCATCGTCACGCTGCTGGTGACGGTGCTTGCCGCGGCCTATGCCGCCCTTGTCCGCAAAACCGCGGGGAGTGCTACCTGATGGAACGCAAGAGCCCGCTCTTCACCTGCTTCATTTATGTCTGTGCCATCCTGCTCGCCGTCGTCATCCTGGCGCCGATTGCCTGGCTCTTCATCATGAGCATTTCGCCGGCTGCCGATCTTGCCGCCAAGCCCTTGCGCTGGTGGCCGCAGACGGCTGACTTCTCGCGCTACTGGGTGCTGCTTTCGACGCTGGAAAACAGCGAGGGCGCCGCCTTTACCTCGTCGCTGCGCAACAGCATCGAGGTTGCCGGCATGGCGACGATCGCAGCGATCGCGCTGGCGATCCCCGCTGGCTGGGCCGTGTCGCGCACGCCGTCCGTGGGATGGTCGCTCTCGATGGTCATCGCCACCTACATGCTGCCGCCCGTCGCACTTGCCGTGCCGCTCTATATGGGTCTTGCCTATCTCGGCCTGCTCAACAACGTCTTCGGTCTGGCACTTGTCTACCTGACGATCCTCGCGCCGTTTACGACCTGGCTGATGAAATCCGGCTTCGATTCCATTCCGAAGGAGATCGAGGCCGCGGCGATGATCGATGGCGCCGGGCTGTTCCAGACGCTGAAGATCATCACGCTGCCGCTTGCCATGCCTGTGATGGCGACCTCGGCGCTCTTTGCCTTCCTGCTTGCTTGGGATGAATTCTTCTATGCGCTGCTCTTCACCTCCGACCAGCGCGCAAAGACCCTCACTGTCGCCATCGCCGATCTGGCCGGCGGCCGTGTCTCGGATTACGGACTGATCGCGACTGCCGGCGTGCTGGCCGCCCTGCCACCGGTGCTGATCGGTCTCGTCATGCAACGTGCCCTGATCTCCGGGCTGACCAGCGGCGGCGTCAAGGGATGAACATGACCACAGAGAAAACACGCCCCGCCGGGCTTGCCGCGATCGATCGCGAAATGGCCCGCCAACATGCCGATGCGATTGCCTCCTTCGAGGCCGCTGCCGACATGGCTGCCAAGGCGGCAGCCTCGCTGAAGCGCACCGGCAAGCTGCTGCTGCTTGGCATGGGCGGCTCCCACGCCGTCAACCGCGCCGTCGAGCCGCTCTACCGCGCTGCCGGCATCGATGCGATCGCGCTACCGCTCTCCGAACAGCTCGGCCAGCCGCTGTCGCTCGAGGACCGGACGATCTTCGTGACGTCGCAGTCCGGCGAAAGCGCCGAAGTGCTGCGCTGGTTCGACGAGACGGGCGGCAATGCCGACACATTCGGCCTGACGCTGGAGGGCAGCTCCTTCCTCGCGAGGACCGCTCCCTCGCTGGTGGGCGCCGGCGGCACCGAGCTTGCCTTTGCGGCAACGCGCAGCCTCACCGTGACCTTCGCGCTGCATCTGGCGATCTTCACCGCGCTTGGGCAGGATCCCGCGAGCGCACTGGCGGTACTACAGGCACCGCAGACGCTCGATATCTCGCCGGCGCTTGCTGCCCTTGCCGATGTCGCCACCATCGTTACCTCAGGCCGCCGCCTGCAGGGCGTTGCCGAGGCGCTTGCACTTGGCCTCACCGAACTGTCGCGCCGCCCCTGCTTTTCGCTCGAGGGCGGCCAGTTGCGGCATGGGCCGATGGAAATGCTCGGGCCATCAATCGGCGTCGTGCTTTTCCGCGGCAACGACGCGACCGCCGGCCTGGTGACGGCCATGGCTGTTTCCGCCGTCGAGACGGGGGCGCCTGTGATCATCTTCGACGGTTCGCGGGAAGAACCGGTCCCCGGTTGCATCACGCTCCGTTTCAAGCCGGAAAGCGGCCTTGCCGCCATCTTCCAGATGCTGCCTGTGGCGCAGGCGCTGATGATCGCATTTGCCGATGACCGGGTCGAGAATGCCGGCACGCCGCTGCGCTCCACCAAGATCACCCGGAGCGAATGAATGAAGCCACTAGCAGTCATCGGCAACGTCAACATCGACCTGATCCTCGGACCGGCCGAGCCTTGGCCCAAGGCCGGCACGGAGATCATCGTCGACCATGACGAGCTGCGCGTCGGCGGGCAGGCGGGCAATACCGCACTCGCCTGGGAAGGCCTCGGCATCGATTACGAGATCGCTGCCAATGTCGGCAGCGACCAGTTTGGACGCTGGCTCAGTGAAGCATTCGGCACCCGCAGCAGCAAGTGGCCGGTGCGTCCCGAAGGCACGACTCTATCCGTGGGCATCACCCATCCGGACGGCGAGCGCACTTTTTTCACGACACGCGGCCACCTGCCACGGCTCACATTAGCCGACGTGCATGCCGTGCTCGACGGGACGAAACTTTCCGGCGGCTATGCGCTGCTGTGTGGCGCCTTCCTCACCGACGACCTGACACGCGACTACGAAGCGCTGTTCGACTGGGCGGATAGACACCGGATCACGGTTGCGCTCGACACGGGCTGGCCGCTTGACGGCTGGACCGAGAAGAATTGCAATTCGACGCGGCATTGGCTCTCCCGTTGCGGCATCGCGCTGATGAACGAAGTCGAAACGACGACGCTTGCCGGCGTGGACGATCCGGTTCAGGCCGCGAGTGCGCTTCGTTCGCACATGCCTGATGGAGCCATCGTCGTTGTAAAGCGCGGCCCCGAGGGCGCCATTGCCATCGGGGCCGATGGCAGCTTGGTTTCGGTCGCCGCGCCGCGTGTCACCGTCGTCGATACGATCGGTGCCGGCGATGTCTTCAACGCGGGTTTCCTGGCCGCCCTTGCCCGAGGCGAGCCGCTTGCAGCCTGCATTTCGGCTGGGACTGCGGTCGCTTCCCGTGCCATTTCCACTCTGCCGCGCAGCTACGGCCCGGCCAAAGCATCCGAGGAGGCCGTTCGATGAGCGCGCTTGAAATCCAGAACATCCGCAAGAGCTATGGCGATGTCGAGACGCTGAAAGGCATCGACATATCGCTTGAAAGCGGCGAGTTCCTGGTGCTGCTCGGCTCGTCCGGCTGCGGCAAGTCCACGCTGCTCAACATCATCGCCGGGCTGGCGGAAGCAACCAGCGGCGATATCCGCATCGGCAACCGCTCGGTGCTCGGCGTGCATCCGAAGGATCGCGACATCGCCATGGTGTTTCAGTCCTATGCGCTCTATCCGAACCTGTCGGTCCATCGCAACATCGGCTTCGGCCTGGAGATGCGCAAGGTGCCGGCGGCCGAACGCGACAAGGCGGTACGCGAGGCGGCGAAGCTGCTGCAGATCGAACCGCTGCTCGAGCGCAAGCCGAGCCAGCTTTCCGGCGGCCAGCGCCAGCGCGTGGCGATCGGCCGGGCGCTGGTGCGCAAGCCGGAGGTCTTCCTATTCGACGAGCCGCTGTCGAACCTCGACGCCAAGCTGCGCATGGAGATGCGCACGGAATTGAAGCGTCTTCACCAGATACTGAAGACCACCGTCGTCTACGTGACCCACGACCAGATCGAGGCGATGACGCTTGCAACCCGCATCGCCGTGATGCGGGATGGTCGGATCGAGCAGCTCGGCACGCCGGACGAGATCTACA
Organism: Rhizobium sp. 11_C7_N12_5; assembly: GCF_051811145.1. Classification (NCBI taxonomy): domain Bacteria; kingdom Pseudomonadati; phylum Pseudomonadota; class Alphaproteobacteria; order Hyphomicrobiales; family Rhizobiaceae; genus Rhizobium; species Rhizobium sp. 11_C7_N12_5. The sequence continues at coordinate 3,540,804 of NZ_JBPWPY010000001.1, read as the reverse complement.
ATCACCCGGCAACGCTCTATGTCGCGACCTTCGTTGGCGCGCCGCCGATGAACCTGCTGAACGCGACCGCCGAGGCTGGTGCCCTGCGCATCGACGGCACCTCGATCACGCTGCCCATGCCTGCGACGAAGGACGGGGTCAAACAGGGACAGGAACTGGTCGTCGGCATACGGCCGGAAACGATGCGTCTGGACGAGCGGGGCAAGCTGGAGGCCATTTGCGAAGTCGCGGAGCTGACGGGTCCCGAACTGATCGTGACCGCGCAAGCCGGTTCGCAGCGGCTCATGGCCTGCCTGCCCCCGCGCACTGCGATTGCCGCAGGGCAGACGCTGAAGCTCGGTTTCGACGCCAACGCGCTGCACCTCTTCGACCGCGCCACCGGTCGCCGCTGCGAATGATTTCGCGGCCATCCCGCAGGCGCGCGTCGAGACGATACCGCAAGACCGATCCGCAGCCGGTTTCTCTCCGATGCGGCGCATATTGCCGCGCTTGCCGAACAGTTGCTCGACCTGCGGCGCCTGGATGTCATCGGCACGAATGTCTCGTGCGTCGATCTGGTGGAATTCTGCCGGAACGTCGCCGCCGACACGACGCCTCTCGCCAGTACGCAGGGATACGAATTGTCGCTGAGACAGGTGTCGACCGTCTGGCCATCTAGGGTGATGCCGGCGCACTACAGCGCGTCATCGTCAATACTCGTCCAGAATACGATCGAGCACAGAGGCGGCAAGGGAAATATCACCATCAAGATCGACAGACGCGCGATCATCGAAGTGAGGACGAAGGAGACCCGGCATAAAGGCCTCGAAACGTGAGCGGATATTCGAGCCGTTCCATCGCCTTATCACGGAAACCCTCGCACCGCAGACGATCATCCACCGCGATGAGCCGTCCCACTCCGATTCCGACCATTCGACACACTTCGCACAGTCAAGACGTTCGGTCTCAAATCTGAGGTCTTTCGTCTTTCGCCTGCCCTATGGCCAGGTATGGAGGGTGGAATTTGGGATCTCCGCCAGCCTTCTATAAGTATTCTCCAATATTTCTGCGACCGGAACCTTTGCTCCAGCAAAGAGTTTTCCTGTATGGAGGAAATTTACATGAACACTAATTCGAATAAACCAAATCTAGATCTCAGAACCACGCCATATGCACGCCGCTCTTCTTGGGGACCGCCGATCGCTATATTGGCGGTTGTTGCTGTCGCAGCGCTGGCGTGGAACTTTTGGCCTTATGCAAACTCGTCTTACACGAGCGCGAAGGAGTCTAGAATTCCGGCTGCCCAGAGGACCACGATACAGCCGTCGGCAGCCTCAATGCCGCCTGCGACGGCGCCTGCTCAGCAATAGAGAAGGCTCACCCGCAATAGAGAAGGATAGCCCCATGGCAAAGCATGATGAATCGCCGCTCTTGAGCGCAACGGATGTGAAGCAGGCTGACAAACGCGATACCAGCGCCTATGGGCGTGGCTCAAAAGCCGGCAAACAGAAGAACCCGGCAGAAGGCAACCCCTATCCCGAAGGCAGCCGCGCTGCCAAGTCGTTTGAACACGGACAACTGGACGCTCAAAAAGTCAGATGCAGCGACAAGCCGCCGGGACGATAGGTGCTCGCAAAGTGGCTCAAGTTTCGAACATCGACATTTTTTGGCTTCGCACGACTTGATGCCATATCGGCGGACATGTGTTGTCGCAATATCACCGATCGCGGCGGAACCTGACCGGCTGATCTCGCCGATACATCAACAAATATGCAGTCGAATTGAACCAAATTCGGTTCTGAACGTTGAGTTTAGTTGGAGTGCCATTACGAACAACGCACCGTGCAGTCAAGCGCGATGGAGATGATCGGGCGCTCCCCAGGAGACTTACATGGATACCACCACACTTCTCATCATCGTTATTGTCGTTCTGCTGATCGGCGGCGGCGGCTGGTTCGGCCGGGGCCGTTGGTACTAAGGATGCCCTTGCGGCGCGGATAAATGTTCGCTGGTCGCGAAGCTTCATAGAGTATACAATAATATCGACTGGCCGCGGCCCGCCAAACCACGAGATAAGGCCGGCACATGCCAGATATAATCGCCAAATCTGATGGTCAGAAAATCGCCGAAGCCGAGGTCGACGACTTCCGGAGGGAGCTCGGTCCTTTCGTCGTCGCCGCTGAAACGACACGAATGGCGATGGTTTTTACGGATGCGAAAGAATCCGACAATCCCATCATTTTCGCCAACAACGCCTTTCTCGACTTGACCGGCTATACTCGGGAAGAGGTACTCGGACAGAGCTTCAACTTTCTAATGGCGCGCGGCACGGATCCCGATTCGCTCGCGCGCATCGACGCCGCATTCGCGGGCACGACCGGCGGTTCGGAAATTTCCTATCGTCGCAAGGATGGCAGCGTGTTTTGGTCGGCGGTCCTTATCAGCCCGGTTCGAGACGAAAGCGGCGTTATCGTGCAGCACTTCGCCTCTTTTGTCGACCTTACCGATCATAAGCGGGAACAGGCCCAGTCTCGCATGCTCATCGACGAATTGAACCATCGTGTCAAAAATACGCTGGCGACGGTACAGTCGATTGTCTGGCAAGCCCTGAGGAATGCGTCCGACGTCAATGTAATCCGGGATTCCATTGAGCCACGGCTCTTTGCCCTGTCGCGGTCTCATGACCTATTGACCCGGGAAAGTTGGGAGGGTGCGGGGCTGCTCGATCTGGTCAACGCGGCTCTGGAGCCGTTTGGGATTGGAAACGGGCGCTCAGAGCACTTTGTCATCACGGGCCGAAATATCCGCGTCTCACCGAAGGTAACCCTTGCGCTCGGCATCGCGTTCCACGAGCTCGCGACCAATGCCGTGAAATACGGCGCGTTTTCCAACAAGACCGGATCGGTGCTGATCTCATGGACGATTGGGCCGTCGCCGGGAGGCGACTGGCTTCATTTACGCTGGCAGGAGAAGGATGGCCCGTCGGTGACATACCCATCACGGAAAGGGTTCGGCTCGCGCGTGATCGAGCGCGGCCTAGCTCATGAACTGGAGGGCACGGTTGATCTCGACTACCGGAGTGAGGGCATCGTCTGCACGATCAACTTTCCTGCGTCGAACGGTGTTCGTGATGGATAAATTGCTTTCCGGTCGCCGCGTGCTCGTTGTCGAGGATGAAATGCTGATCCTCATCATGATCGAAGACATGCTGGCAGACCTGGGATGTGCGGCCGTGACCAGCGCCGCCACGGTCAATCAGGCCATCGCCCTGATCGAATCTCAAAATTTCGATGTCGCCATGCTGGATATGAACTTGAACGGCGAAATGACTTACCTCGTAGCCGATGCGCTCGCTACGCATGGTGTGCCGTTCGCCTTCTCAACCGGCTACAGCAGTGACGACATTCGGGATGGTTATCGCGACCGGCCGGTTCTGAAGAAGCCGTTTATGGACAAGGAACTGGCCGAGGTCTTTACGCACCTTCTGCGCCGCGCCGCGCTCTTGTGACGCTCATATCTGTCAATTAATTGGTTTACGGTTGAACTGGTTTTGGGTTCAAGCTTATCGCCGATTATTGCTAGGAAGGTTTGAGTTGATTGTCTGCTGGCTCTTTGCTTGAGCGCGGCTCATTCTTCAGGCTGCTCCGGTTGCGAGCTATGGCATGTCAGCTATTGAGGACGCCGTGGCCCATGAGGAAGGCGGAGGTAGGGCGCTGCTTGAGGTGGCCGCCCGGCTGGGTGCGCGCTCCGGCAAGTCCCTGAACGCCGAAACGGCTTTGAAGTATATGCATTTGGGTGATTTGGTTGCGGGGGCAGGATTTGAACCTGCGGCCTTCAGGTTATGAGCCTGACGAGCTACCGGGCTGCTCCACCCCGCGTTACCAGCGTAAGCCGCTTTTCGGCTTATCGCGTCCAGCGCAAATCGCTGATCGATTTGTCGCTTGTTTCCCTTGGCCCTTATTTCAGGTGCGCAAGGGGATAATTGCTTGCTTTCAGAAGCGGCAAAGGCCGCTTTGTGCGGCCCATTGTAGCACGGCTGGAGCCGCTGAGCGATAAACTCTTCCGAGTTTACCGCGTGTGTGATGAGAAGATTATTTAGGCATAAACCGCGATGCGATTTAGCCTGAGTTGCGCTTGGCAGACCTGGCAGCGACCTACTCTCCCGCGTCTTAAGACGAAGTACCATGGGCGCAGGGGCGTTTCACGGCCGTGTTCGGAAAGGGAACGGGTGCGGCCACCCCGCCATAACCACCAGGTCGGCAAAGCGCAACTTCGGGCTAAACCGCTTGAGCGGTTTATGCCCTATGAGAAGCTGGCGAAGTCTGAGACTTCATTTGTCTTTATGAACACGTCTTTGGTTTGCTCTACGCGGACGAACGCTTGCGCGTTCGGCGTATAGGCATGAATGCGTTGCATTCAGCCTGTGATGAGCACTGGCAATGAGAACAATCAAGCCAATCGAGCTATTAGTACCGGTAAGCTTCATGCGTTGCCGCACTTCCACACCCGGCCTATCAACGTGGTAGTCTTCCACGGCTCTGATAGGGAACACTCGTTTTCAGGTTGGTTTCCCGCTTAGATGCCTTCAGCGGTTATCCATTCCATATGTAGCTACCCTGCTATGCCCTTGGCAGGACAACAGGTCCACCAGAGATATGTCCATCCCGGTCCTCTCGTACTAGGGACAGATCCTGTCAATATTCCTACACCCACGGCAGATAGGGACCGAACTGTCTCACGACGTTCTGAACCCAGCTCACGTACCGCTTTAATTGGCGAACAGCCAAACCCTTGGGACCTGCTCCAGCCCCAGGATGCGATGAGCCGACATCGAGGTGCCAAACAACCCCGTCGATATGGACTCTTGGGGGTCATCAGCCTGTTATCCCCGGCGTACCTTTTATCCGTTGAGCGATGGCCCTTCCACGCGGGACCACCGGATCACTATGACCGACTTTCGTCTCTGCTCGACTTGTCAGTCTCGCAGTCAGGCGGGCTTATGCCATTGCACTCGACGACCGATTTCCGACCGGTCTGAGCCCACCATCGCGCGCCTCCGTTACTCTTTCGGAGGCGACCGCCCCAGTCAAACTACCCACCATACACTGTCCCGGATCCGGATAACGGACCGCGGTTAGACATCCATGACGATAAGGGTGGTATTTCAAGGATGGCTCCACAAGAACTGGCGTCCCTGCTTCAAAGCCTACCACCTATCCTACACATGCCGACACGAATGCCAGTGTAAAGCTATAGTAAAGGTGCACGGGGTCTTTCCGTCTGACCGCAGGAACCCCGCATCTTCACGGGGAATTCAATTTCACTGAGTCTATGTTGGAGACAGCGGGGAAGTCGTTACGCCATTCGTGCAGGTCGGAACTTACCCGACAAGGAATTTCGCTACCTTAGGACCGTTATAGTTACGGCCGCCGTTTACTGGGGCTTCGATTCAGAGCTTGCACCCCTCCTCTTAACCTTCCAGCACCGGGCAGGCGTCAGACCCTATACGTCGTCTTGCGACTTCGCAGAGCCCTGTGTTTTTGGTAAACAGTCGCTACCCCCTGGTCTGTGCCACCCTCACATACTTGCGTATATAAGGGTCACGCTTCTTCCGAAGTTACGCGTGCAATTTGCCGAGTTCCTTCAACATAGTTCTCTCAAGCGCCTTGGTATACTCTACCTGACCACCTGTGTCGGTTTCGGGTACGGTCTATACGGTGGAGCTATTTCCTGGAACCGCGTCCCCGCCCACACAATCCAATAAGTGTGAACAAGTTAAGCAATCCGTCACTACCACCAGGCCCACGAATATTAACGTGGTTCCC
>NZ_JBPWPY010000001.1:2890000-3530000 GCF_051811145.1 Rhizobium sp. 11_C7_N12_5 | reverse complement strand
CTGGCTGCCGGGACGCTATATGGGCGTGAAGATGGTTTCGGTGTTCCCGGGAAATGCGGCGCGTGCCCTGCCGGCCATCTTCGGAACCTATCTTCTTTCCTCGGGCCAGACGGGGGAGATGCTGGCGGTAATCGATGGCGGCGAGCTGACGGCGCGGCGCACGGCGGCGGCCTCGGCGCTTGCTGCCCGATATCTTGCGCGCGAGGATGCCGAGGAGTTGCTTGTGTGCGGCACCGGACGACTGTCGCTCAATCTGATCCAGGCACATGCCACGGGCCGGCCCTTGAAGCGGATCGGCATATGGGGGCGGGACCGCGAGAAAGCAGCGGGCATCGCCAGGGAGGCGCAGGCGCTCGGCCTGGCCGCGGAGCCCGTCGCGGATCTGCAGGCCGCGGCTCGCAGTGCCGACATCATTTCCTGCGCGACACTATCGGGTGCACCGCTGATCCAGGGGGAATGGCTGAAGCCGGGCGCGCATCTCGATCTCATCGGCGGTTTCAAGCCGGATATGCGCGAGGCCGACGATACGGCGATACGGCGGGCGCGGGTGTTTGTCGACACGCGTGCCGGCGCGATGAAAGAGGCCGGCGACATCACCCAGCCCCTGAAGAATGGCGTATTGGCAGCCGACGACATCCGGGCCGAGCTCCGCGAGCTGGTGAACGGGGCGCATCCCGGGCGGACCGATGACGCGGACATAACCCTGTTCAAATCGGTGGGCGCGGCGCTCGAGGATCTCGCCGGCGCGATCCTTGCCTATGAATATGTGCGGAGCCGGCAGGCGTGACGCATACAACGCCCTCATTGCCCGACCTGCCGGTCTCGCATGTGCTCGCCGATATCGGCGTTGCCCTTGCAGAGCATCGGCGCGCCGTCCTCTCGGCACCGCCCGGCGCCGGCAAGACGACGCTGGTGCCGCTCTTCCTGTTGGGGCAGGCATGGCGCGATGACGGCAAGATCATTGTTCTGGAGCCGCGGCGGCTGGCGGCAAGGGCAGCGGCGGCCCGCATGGCATCGCTGCTCAACGAACAGGTCGGCGACACCGTCGGCTATCGCATGCGGCTCGATAACCGCATCTCGGCCAAGACCCGTATCGAGGTGGTGACGGAAGGCGTGTTCGCGCGGATGATCCTCGACGATCCCGAACTATCGGGCGTTTCCACTGTTATCTTCGACGAATTCCACGAACGCTCGCTGGATGCGGATTTCGGCCTGGCGCTGGCTCTCGACGTGCAATCGGCGCTGCGTGAAGACCTGCGCATCCTTGTCATGTCGGCAACGCTCGACGTGGAGCGTGTCGCGACCCTGCTCGACCATCCGCCCGTCATCGAGAGCATGGGCCGCAGCTTTCCGATCGACATCCGTCATCAGGACCGGCCGCCGGGTGAGCGGATCGAGGATACGGTGACGCGAGCGATCCTCGACGCGCATGCGTCGGAACAAGGCTCTATCCTCGCCTTCCTGCCGGGACAGGCGGAAATTACCCGCACGGCGGAAAGGCTGGAGGGCCGGTTCGGCACTGCCACGATGATCGCGCCACTTTACGGCAATCTCAGCCAGAAGGAGCAGGACGCGGCGATCCGGCCGGCGCCGCAAGGTACCCGCAAGATCGTGCTGGCAACCTCGATCGCCGAGACGTCGATTACCATCGACGGCGTGCGCATCGTCATCGATAGCGGCCTGCAGCGGCTGCCCGTCTTCGAAGCCTCGACCGGCATCACGCGGCTGGAAACGGTGCGGGTATCGCGCGCCTCGGCCGATCAGAGGGCCGGCCGCGCCGGGCGAACCGAACCCGGTATTGCCATCCGGCTGTGGCACCCCGGCCAGACGGCGGCGCTGCCCGCCTTCACGCCGCCGCAGATCCTCTCCAGCGATCTGTCCGGCCTTGCGCTCGACCTCGCACATTGGGGCGTGCAGGATCCGGCCGCGCTCGCCTTTGCCGACCAGCCGCCGGCCACGACGCTTGCCGAGGCGCGGGCGCTGTTGCGGCAACTGGGTGCGCTCGACGCGGAGAACGGGCTGACGGCCCGCGGCCGGCTGATGCGCGAGCTGGCACTGCCGCCTCGGCTGGCGGCGATGGTGATCTCAGCCGCCGATTTCGGCCAGGCGCGCGAGGCCGCATTGCTTGCCGTGCTGCTGACCGAACAGGGACTTGGTGGACAGAGCATCGACCTTGAAGAACGGCTGCGGCGCTTCAAGACGGAAAAGGGCGAACGCGCCGAGGCAGCGCGCCGGCTGGCCGGAAGGCTTGCCTCGGCGGCCAGCGGCAAAAGGACTGCCGGCTCAACGCCACCGTCTTTGGCCGGCTCGCTGCTGCTGCATGCCTTTCCCGATCGCATCGCGCTGCAGCGCGGCGGGCGTGGGCGCTTCGTCATGGCGAACGGGCGCGGCGCCGAACTGCCGGAAACCGAGCGCCTTGCCGGTTCCGAGATGCTTGTCATCGCCGATCTGACCGGCCGCGCGGCACAAGCGCGTATTCTTGCGGCAGCCGAGATTTCCCGCACTGATGTCGAAGAGCATCTGCCGGGCGAGATCCGCACCGAGGATCAGAGCTTCTTCGACAAAGCCAGCCGGCAGGTGCGGGCGCGGCGCGCCACGCGGCTCGGCGCGATCATCTTTGAGGAAACGCCCCTGCCGCGCCCATCCGGCGAGCAGGCGGCAAAGGCGCTGGCCGAGGGTATTCGCGAACTTGGCATCGGCGTGCTGCCATTTTCCAAGGAAACGGCGCAGTTGCGCGCGCGGATAGGCTTTCTGCATCGCACGATCGGCGAGCCCTGGCCTGATATGGGCGACGACGCCTTGCTCGCGCGGCTGGACGAGTGGTTCACACCCTTCCAGGCCGAGGCTCGCGGACTTTCCGACATTTCCGCCGGCGGGCTTTCCAACGGGCTGATGTCGCTGGTGCCGCATGAGCTGCAACGCGATCTCGGCCGGATGGCACCCACGCATTTCGAGGCGCCGACCGGCCAGCGCCATCCCATTCAATATGATGGCGAGGAGCCGCTGTTGACCATCCGCGTCCAGGAGCTGTTCGGGCTGAAACAACATCCTGCCATCGGCGGCGGCCGGTTGCCGCTGGTGTTGGAGCTGACGTCGCCAGCCCATCGCCCGATCCAAACGACGCGCGATCTGCCCGGGTTCTGGGCCGGATCCTGGCGGGATGTGCGCGCCGACATGCGCGGCCGCTACCCGAGGCACCCCTGGCCGGAAGATCCGGCGGATGCCTTGCCGACGACGCGCGTCAAGCCAAGGGGAACCTGAAGATGGCACGCTTCTTCCGCGGACTGGAAAAACTTTCCGATGCAGAGATAAAGGCGCAGGACGACCACCATAGCAGCCGGCGACTGAGGTTGCAGACGCTGGTTCGCCTGCGCTGGCTTGCCGTCGGCGGCCAGACGGCGACGGTGACGATCGTCGCCTTCTGGCTGAAATTTCCGATGCCACTCTTGCCATGCTACGTGCTGATCGCCTGTCTTGCCTGGATCAACTTCTTCCTGACCCTGCGTTTTCCACCGACGCACCGGTTGGAGCCGCCGGCGGCGTTTGCGCTGCTTGGCCTCGATCTTCTGCAGCTCTGCGGGTTGCTGCTGATCACCGGCGGGCTGACCAATCCTTTCTCCGTGCTGGTCTGCGTGCCTGTCATCATTTCCTTCGCCTCGCAGCCGATCCGCTACAGCATGACGCTGATCGTGCTGGCGATGATCTGCATCACCGGCCTTGCCTTCTCGCCCTTCCCGCTGCCCTGGTATGACGGGGTTGCCACGAGTGTGCACAGCGTGATGCAGCTGGGAGTCTGGTGCTCCATTGCCTCCACCATGGCTTTTGCGGCCTTCTATGCCTATCGCGTCTCCATGGAAGCCTCCCAGCTTGCCGACGCGCTGTCGGCAACGGAGCTGGTGTTGCAGCGGGAAAAGCACCTGTCGCAGCTCGATGGGCTGGCGGCGGCGGCGGCGCATGAGCTTGGCACGCCGCTTGCGACCATCAGTGTCGTCGCCAAGGAGATGGAACGAGAGCTCAAAGAGGACGACCGTTTCCGCGAGGATGTGGCGCTGCTGCGCAGCCAGAGCGAACGCTGCCGCGATATCCTGCGGCGGCTGACCACGCTCTCCTCGGAGGACGAGGCGCATATGCGGCGGCTGACCCTGTCGTCGATGATGGAAGAGATCATCGCCCCGCATCGCGAGTTCGGGATCACGCTGCAGCTGATCGAAAAGAGCCCGCGAGCCGGCGAGCCCGTACTGAACCGCAATGCCGGCATCATGTACGGTCTCGGCAACCTCATCGAGAACGCCGTCGACTATGCCCGCCAGACGGTGACCGTCACGGTGGAGTACACCGCCGATACGCTCACGATCGTCATCGAGGATGACGGCAACGGCTATTCGCCGGAGATCCTGACGCGGATCGGGGAACCTTACGTGACGACGCGGCAGCGCGACGACACGGCTGGCGGCCTCGGGCTCGGCCTCTTCATCGCCAAGACGCTGCTGGAGCGCTCCGGCGCGGCGCTCGCCTTCGGTAACCGCGATCCGGAAACGCCGGGCGCGCGCGTGCGCGTCGAATGGCCGCGCATGTTGATCGACAGTAATTCGACAAAATGATTTTCACGGCTTAAAACAGCGGTCGTCAAATTGGTGGAATATGCAGGCGGATGGTCGCCGGGATAGAAGATAGAATGACGGATAAAGAGCTTGCCGCCTCGCGTGCCGGGGACAAGGATGCCGCAGCCCATATCGGCACGGATGCGACACTGCTGATCGTCGATGACGACGGCCCCTTCCTGCGCCGGCTGGCGCGCGCGATGGAAATCCGGGGCTTCGTGGTCGAGACGGCGGAATCGGTGGCGGAAGGTGTTGCCAAGACCAAGGCCAACCCGCCGCAATATGCAGTCGTCGACCTCCGGCTCGGCGACGGCAACGGCCTGGATGTCATCGAGGCGATCCGGCAGCGACGCGACGATACGCATATCGTGGTGCTGACCGGATACGGCAATATCGCGACGGCGGTCACGGCCGTGAAACTCGGTGCGCTCGACTATCTCGCCAAGCCAGCCGATGCCGACGATGTCTACGCGGCGCTGACGCAGCGCCCGGGCGAGAAGGCGGAAGTGCCGGAAAATCCGATGTCGGCGGACCGGGTGCGCTGGGAACATATTCAGCGCGTCTACGAAATGTGCGAGCGCAATGTTTCCGAGACGGCCCGCCGCCTCAATATGCATCGTCGCACGCTGCAGCGCATCCTCGCCAAGCGCGCACCCAAGTAGAAGGCCCTTCGCTTACGCTCCGCGTGCTCGACGCTAAAGCTCCTCGCCCCCATCATCCGCCCCTGGATTGATCGAAGGGCTGTCACCTTCTCCCCGAGGGGAGAAGGTAAAATCCTTGCCCGTTGCCCATTCAGCCAGCATCAGACGCTGGGCGGCGGTGCGGGAGAAATTCAACGTCACCGACTTGCGCGTCGCCGGCGGCAGCCGATGCTCCGGCGCCTCTCGGATCATGTGGGCGCCATAGCCGTCCGACAGGAAGAGCCCGCAATCTTCCGGGAAGATATCGAGCGGAACGTCCTTGTGCGTCGCAAAGAACAACCGGTCGCAATGCAGGCGGTAATCGGGCCATTTGCGGTCGACGCGGAAATCCTCGATCGAGGTCTTGATCTCGATGATCCAGATTTCGCCCTTTTCGGAAAGGCTGACGAGGTCGGCCCGGCGGCGGCTCGCTAGCGGCAACTCCGGCAGGACGGCATGACGCATCTCGTGCAGTAATAATTGCACGCCCTTGCGTACAAGCATAGCTCGTTCCGACTGCCTGCCATCTATTAACGGATTGTTATTGTAAACGTTCAAAATCGTCATGAATTGCCTCAGGGACGGGGCAAGCATTGTTGCAAAAAAACCATGTCCCTCTAATTTGCGCGCCGGAGCTATTTTTGAGCCCCACAGCAGCTTGCAAAGCTTAGTTTAATGGAAAATAAACCGTAGACAAAGATGATTGATAGTCATCCATCCCCTGCCACGAAATTTCAAGAGTCCTCCATGCGCATCCGTAATGCTATGACCGCACTCGGCCTTGTCGCAATGCTCGCGTCGGCTGGCTATGCCACCACTGCCGCAGCCGCGCCGTCCGCCACCGCAAACTCCGCAGCCGATACCATCAAGACTTTCGATGGTGACTACGGCATCACCAATGACAACGGCTTCGAACTGCCGGCGATCCCGATCCAGAAGGTGAAGCCGCAGTTCCGCCGCCAGATCGTTGCCTATAAGTCCGACGAGGCTGAAGGCACCATCATCGTCAACACGCGCGAGCGTCATCTCTACTACATTCTCGGCAACGGCGAAGCGATGCGCTATGGCATCGGCGTCGGCAAGCAGGGCTTCTCCTGGTCCGGCACGGCCTATGTAGCCTGGAAGCAGGAATGGCCGAATTGGCATCCGCCGAAGGAAATGGCGGTCCGCCGTCCGGAAATCGCCAAGTATGTCGATGGCGGCATGAATCCCGGCCTCTCGAACCCGCTCGGTGCGCGCGCCATGTATCTCTACAATGACAAGGGCCAGGACACGCTGTTCCGCCTGCACGGCACGCCGGAATGGGCTTCGATCGGTACCGCTGCTTCCTCGGGCTGCATCCGCCTGATCAATCAGGACGTCATCGATCTCTATAGCCGCGTTCTGCCGGGCCGCAGCACCAAGGTCGTCGTCATCCAGTAATCATTGCCGGCATTCGGATTTAAAAAGGCCGCCGGATATCCATCCGGCGGCCTTTTTTGTTCGAGAAAGCGGCGTGATGCTATGCCGTCCCACCCGCCCTCGTCCTTCGAGGCTCCGCCTTCGGGTGCGCACCTCAGGATGAGGACTGATCTTTTCCGCTGGCCGTAGGACTCTCCCCACCTCATCCCGAGGTGCCTTGCCGTCAAAGCATCAGCGCAGACGACGAGGCCTCGAAGGATCGAGGTGGCCTCTGAGGAAGAGACGGTATCACCCTGCCTGCCTTGCCTTCAGCTCGATACGGCGGCGATGCAGCACCGGTTCCGTATAGCCGTTCGGCTGCTCGCGACCCTTGAGCACGAGATCGAGCGCCGCCTGGAAGGCGATCGAACCGTCAAAATTGCCGGACATGGCGACGTAGAGCGGATCGGAGGCATTTTGCTGGTCGACGACGGCGGCCATGCGCTTCATCGTCTCGACGATCTGGGCCTCGGTGATGACCTTGTGGTGCAGCCAGTTGGCCATGTGCTGCGCCGAGATGCGGAGTGTGGCGCGATCCTCCATCAGGCCGATATTGTTGATATCGGGCACCTTGGAGCAACCGACGCCCTGGTCGACCCAACGGACGACATAGCCGAGGATACCCTGACTGTTGTTGTCGATCTCGCGCTGGATTTCCTCCGGCGTCCAGTTCGGCCGCGAGGCGACCGGCACCGAGAGGATATCGGAAAGCTTGGCGCGGGCGCGGCTCTTCAGGCTCTTTTGGACATCGGCGACGTTGACGCGGTGATAATGGGTCGCATGCAGTGTGGCGGCCGTCGGCGACGGCACCCAGGCGGTGTTCGCTCCGGCCTTCGGATGGGCGATCTTCTGTTCCAGCATGGCCGCCATCAGGTCCGGCATGGCCCACATGCCCTTGCCGATCTGAGCGTGGCCGGAAAGGCCGCATTCCAGGCCGATATCGACATTCCAATTCTCATAGGCCGCAATCCAGGCGGCCTGCTTCATGTCGCCCTTGCGGATCATCGGTCCGGCTTCCATCGAGGTATGGATTTCATCGCCGGTGCGGTCGAGAAAGCCGGTGTTGATGAAGACGACGCGCTCGCCGGCGGCGCGGATGGCTTCCTTGAGGTTGACCGTGGTGCGGCGCTCCTCGTCCATGATGCCCATCTTCATGGTGTTGCTTGGCATGCCGAGCACGTCCTCGACGCGCGAGAAGATCTCGACGGCGAAGGCGACTTCTTCCGGTCCATGCATCTTCGGCTTAACGACATACATGGAGCCGCTGCGCGAATTCTTGCGGCGACCGTTCGGACCGATGTCATAAAGCGCGATCAGGCCGGTAATGACAGCGTCCATGATGCCTTCCGGGACCTCGTTGCCATCGCGATCGAGGATCGCCGGATTGGTCATAAGGTGGCCGACGTTACGTATCAGCATCAGCGAGCGGCAGTGCAGATCGAACGTGCTGCCGTCCGGCGCCGTGTAGGCTACGTCGGGATTGAGCCGGCGTATGAAAGTCTTGCCACCCTTGGCGACTTCCTCCGTCAGATCGCCCTTCATCAGGCCGAGCCAGTTGCGGTAGACTTCCGCCTTGTCCTCGGCGTCGACGGCCGCGATGGAATCTTCGCAGTCCATGATCGTGGTGATCGCCGATTCCAGGCGGACGTCGGAAATATTGGCCGGATCGGTCTTGCCTATATCGGTGCCGGCATCGATGACAACTTCGATATGAATGCCGTTCTGCTTCAGCAGGATATGCGACGGGGTGGCCGCATCGCCGAGATAACCGGCAAAATGGCTAGCATCCGCCAGCGCTGCGACGCCGCTCTTGGTCGTGATCGCCAGAGCGCCATTGTTCACGGCAAAGCCGGTAACATCCTTCCAGCTTACGCCGGCAAGCGGCACGGCGGCATCGAGGAAATCGCGCACCCAGGCGATGACCTTTTCGCCGCGCTTGGGATTATAGCCCCGGCCCTTCTCGGCGCCATCGGTCTCGGGGATGGCATCTGTGCCGTAAAGCGCGTCGTAGAGCGATCCCCAGCGGGCATTGGCGGCATTCAGCGCATAGCGGGCGTTCATGACGGGAACGACGAGCTGCGGGCCGGCAATATGAGAGATTTCCGGATCAACATTGGCGGTCGAGACCGTGAAGGCCGGGCCTTCCGGCACGATATAGCCGATTTCGCGCAGGAAAGCCTCGTAGACGGCGATATCGACCGGCGCGCCATTCTTGCGATACCAATCGTCGAGCGCCGCCTGCATCCGGTCGCGCTTGGCGAGCAGCTCGCGGTTCTTCGGCGCGAGATCGTGGACGATTTTGGAGAAGCCGGCAAAAAAGGTGTCGGCATCGATACCAGAACCCGGCAATGCCTCCTTGACGAGGAAATCGTAAAGTACCGGTTCGATCTGCAGCCCGTTCTTCTCAATACGGCTCATGCCAAATACTCCTCAAGGCCGTTTCACGGCTCAATTTTCACATGCTGCCACTTTGCTCACGGTTTCGCTTTCCGTCAATTTGGCAATAGTTAGAAAGATTTATGCGCCGTCGGAAACAATCAGTCCATGGCAATGCGAGGACGCCCGCTGGCGGTTGCGATGAAACGTGCCTCGATCAGCTTGCGGCTCCCCTCGACCTCCGGCGCGTCCACCTGCTCATCCATTGCCACCACGAGATCCACGGCGCCATTGAGCCGCGCCTGCGCCATCGCAGCCTCGACGGCCCGCGCCCGCGCATCAGCAAAGCTCCTGTCCTCATCGGTGAACCGCAGACTTTCGCCGGCTCCGTTCAAAACGTAGATACCATCTTCCGGCATGGTGACGAAGACGGTGGCGCTGGCTCGCACCTGGCCGACAACGGCGCCGACCGCATTGGCCACATCCGAGTGAGCAGGAATGGTGGTTTCGCTCCCCAGCATTGCGGCGATAGCGGGATAGTAGACCGGTGCCGAAGCGCCGAGCCCGATAAGGGGGCGGTCAAGCGAAACAGCGAAGCGAGCAATGCCCGAGGCGCGGCGAAGGGCGCGATCGATCGAGATCGACCTGGCCGGATCCAGATCGGCAACGCCGTCCTCGGCAAGACAGGCGGCAAGAATGACCTCGGCCGATTGGCGGGTAAGGCGATCGACGATTTTCTGTGCCAATTCCTCGATGGAAGAGGCGATGGCGCGTCCGGAGCCATCCTTCAGCCGCATCGCCAGGGCCAACCCAAGCTGCGCAGCTTCCGCATTCCACTGGTTCTGCCGACCCAGCACATGCATGGCATCCGACGGCGTCAGACCACTCAGATGCACTAGCCCCCGCGCCACCAGCCGGTCCAGAGTAGCCTTCTGCGAGGTTACGGTCAGAAGCTTGTCGAGTGCCAGGGGAGTATTGCCAATCCTGTCGAATAGCGCCTGTTCGAGCGGCGTGAGGCCGCTCGCCAGATGATCCGGCACGCCGGTGCGCATGGCGAAGCGGCCGGCATTGCGGGCAAGATGCGGCGCACGCAATTGCTGCTCCAGCACGTCAAGCACGGCCTCGCCATGCGCATGGGCGGCAAGGCTGAGCGGCAGCAGGCGACGCGGCCCGAGTTCGAAGCCGGCGACGAGGCCGCGATCGTTGATCTTCACCTCCGAATCGCCGCCAAGGCCATAGGTGCGCATCGCGACGGCCTCGACCATGGTGCGATAGCCTCCGACAACAGCGCCATCGGCGTCGAGCCTCGGCCGGCCGGCATCCATGATGGCAACGTCGGTGGTCGTGCCGCCGATATCGGAAACGACAGCATCGTCGAGGCCTGTGAGATAGCGCGCGCCGACCAGGCTCGCGGCCGGGCCGGACAAAATGGTCTCGATCGGCCGAAGCTTGGCCTCGGCAGCCGAAATCAACGCTCCATCGCCACGAACCACCATCATCGGCGCAGCGATGCCGCGCGTTGCCAGAAACCCTTCGCAGGCACCGACGAGACGATCGATCATCGATACCAAACGGGCATTGAGCAGCGTCGTCAAAGCCCGTCGCGGGCCTCCGAGCTTGGAGGATAGCTCGTGGCTGCAGGTAACAGGCAGATGCGACAATTCGCGGATACGATCGCGCACCCTGATTTCATGAGCCGGATTTCGCACGGCGAAATAGCCGGCAATGGCGAAGGAGGAGACCGTCTTTGCCAGTTCCGGCAGTGCGTCTTCCAATGCCGTCAGATCGAGCGGATTTTCGTTGCCGTGAACATTGTGGCCGCCCGGCAGAAACAGCACGGGATCGGACCCGAGCGCTTCCGCCAGGCCATCGCGCTTCAGATCATCGGGACCGAAGCCGATCATGACCAGCCCGGCGCGACCGCCCTGCCCTTCCACCAGCGCATTGGTGGCGAGCGTCGTCGACAGCGAAACAAGGCCGATCGCCGTAACCGGAACGCCGGCATCGGCAATGACGGCATCAACGGCGCCGGCGATGCCGACGGCCAGATCGTGCCGCGTGGTCAGCGATTTCGCCTTGGCGATCACACCATCGGTTTCATGGAAGAGAACGGCATCGGTATAGGTTCCACCCGTGTCGATGCCGAGCAGGAAATGAGACGTCACTGATCAATTCATCCTTGGGGATTGAGGTCGAAGCGGCAAGCGCGAAACCTATCTCGCCCTTGGCGGGCGAGAAAGCAAAAACTTAAGATTAGGCAGGGGCTTGTCCGCCGTGTAATTCTTAGTTTTTGCAAGAGAGGGGGCAGGTGGGGCGCGGAGAATCTCGACAATAGGCAAGATACGGACCCCCGCTCTTGCAATTTCAATGGCTTAGAAATTGCACCGAGATTTTGAACGTATAGAACTCCTGTTTCGCAATTCCTAAACCAGTGAAATTGCTTTCTCGCCGCCAGGGGCGAGATAGGCCCCGCATTCTCAGCCGCTGGCCCTTCGCTTCCGCTCCGGGCGTTCGTCACTGCAATCGATTCACCGGATCGATTGCTTCGGCTATGCCGAACCGTTCCTCACCGTAACCCGCATCGGCAAACCACCGCGCGGCTGGGTCGTCAGCTTCTGCACCGGCCAGGGATCGGTCTCTTCAGTCGTGTCGAAGCGGAAGCGGCGCATCATGACCGCAAGAGCGATAACCGCCTCCTGGAGGGCGAAGGTGGCGCCGATGCAGACGCGGGGACCGGCGCCGAAAGGCAGATACTGGAAACGGTTGATCTTGCCGCGGTTCTCCGGAAGAAAACGCTCGGGCATGAAGGCGCGCGGCTTTTCCCAATAGAGCTCGTGGCGATGCAGCGTCCAGGGCATGATCAACACGGTGATCCCCTTCGGGATCGTCACGCGCTCGCCCTTCGTGCTCATCCATTCGTCGTCGGCAATAGCGGCCCGGTTGATCGAAGGCGCCGGCGGATAGAGGCGCATCGCCTCTTCGAAAGCGGCACGGACATGCGGCATCAGGTCGAGCCAGGCGACGGGCTCGGCATCTGTTGCCAGCACCCGGTCGATTTCCTCTTCCATGGCTTCGCGGATATGCTGGCTGTTGGCAACGCAGTAGAGCGTCCAGGCAAGCGCGCGGGCCGTCGTCTCATGACCTGCGCCGATGAAGGTGAGGATATTATCCTCGATCTCCTCCATCGTGAGCCCGTCTGGGCCGGCCTTTTCCAGAAGCAACGTCAGGAAATCATCCGGCGCGCTGGCGCGATCCCTGCGCATCTTGTCGAGACGCAGGTTCATGGTATTGCGGACGATGCCGCGAAACTTGTCGAGCATCTTCTGGCCGCCGATGCGGGTGACGCGCGGCACCCAGGCGGGCGCGCGCAACAGATCCATGGGATCGACGCGCCCCATGCGATGCAGCAGCTCGTTGACATCGTCGGCAAAATGCTCGCTTTCGGTGACGATCTCCCCGGAAAACAGCGTCTCGGCCAGAATGGCGAAGGTGAGCTCGGTCATATCGGCGGCGATGTCGAAAGTCGCGCCCTTGTCGCCGACACCTTCGTATTTGTGCACATATTCCAGGCTCTGACTCAGCATCTGGCCGGCAAAGCCCTGGGCGTGGCGTGGCGTGAACACCGGTGCCACAGCCTTGCGCGAGCGCTTCCAGACAGGCCCTTCCGCGGTCAGCAGCCCATCGCGCAGGATCGGCCGGAGCACGAGTTGGCGGATATCGGCCATGCGGTAGTTGGCAGCGTTGTCGACCAGGATATGCTTGATCAGGCCGGGATCGTTGACAATCAGCGTCCGCTCGTTGAAGAATTTGGTCTTGATCCAAGGCAGCGTATAGGAGGGCTCGCCCCACAATTCGAGCGGATTGCGCAGGATGGTACGGATGATCGTCAATCGCGATGGCGGGACGGTGCGCGGGACCGGCGCGGGCGGAGAAAAGGCTTCCGGGATCATGTCCATGAGATCAATTCTCCTCGAAAGCCGGGCTCCTGCTTGGCCTATGTGGCCTGAGCGGCATCAGACACCCGATATGGTGAATGCCGCCAGCAAAATCTAGAGAAGCGACTTCAGGTCACTCAGCTTATCATTGATAAGCCAGCCATAGTAATTTTCCTCCGGCCAGACCGGCTGCGCGGCGCCGCGGTTCTTTGCAGCAAGTGCTGCGGCGCGCTTGCGGGTGTTGCCGAGATTGTAGAGCGTCGCGGTGATGCCCGGATTGCCTGATATGTCCATGCCGGCGATCGAGCGATAGTCGTCGATGGACTTGCGGATCGATGCGGCAACGAAGGCCAGCGACAGGTCGGGATCCATGATGGCCTTATAGACGCCGCCGGCATCCTTCTCATCCAGCTTCGGAATGCCCGAGGTGCTGCTGACCAGATCGGATAGCTCAAGTGCCGTCAGCGGATTGACCTGGCCGAGGCCGAAGGTCTGACCGGCATAGAAGGGCTGGAAGAAAACCGCACTGAAGCGATTGTCGGGATAGGATTTGCCGCCGACCGTCTTGCCGCGGAAATCGTCTTCCCAGACATCGTCTCGGCAGGTCCAGAGGCTGTAGGAGTCCCTCTTGCTCTTGCAGACGTCGAATTGCGGCCGGGTGATGAAATCGTCGACACTTTCGCCGTCATAGGCGAAGCGGAAGCTCTGGCCGGCATAGGAGGCAGCCTTGACGTAATAGGACTGCAGACCGTCATACGCATCGACGTTGTAGGTGTGCTCGCCGACGAGCGCGCCGATGATATGGATCGGATCGATGCCATAGGCGCGTGCCGTCGACTTGATCTTCGACATCAGCTTGGTGTCGGTCGCCAGCAGCTCGCGGACTTTCTGGTACTTGCGGTCGAAGGTCGAATTCGTGCCTCGGGTGCGGCGCACGGAGGCGCCGGGAACCGGCGGCTGCTCGGCATTTCGGTTACCGGGCGGCACCGCGACTGCCGCTTCCGCAAATGCGGGCATCCAGGAGAAGCTGGCGACCGCCAGAAGAAATATGATCAGTATGCGTCGCAAGATGGCTGTCCTGTCGAAGTTTCAACCGATGTTTCCGTGCGGCTGCCTGACGGATAAACTTGGCCGAATAAAGCCATCCGACACAAAGAAACGGGCCCCTAACTAAAAAGTTAACGGCCCGCTGTCGAGTGCTTACTGTTTTAAATCGCCTCTGCCAGCCTGCTACAGAATGAAGCGGGAGAGATCGGTGTTGTTGGCGAGATCGCCGACATGCTCGCGAACATAGGCGGCATCGATGGTCACCGATACGCCGGCGCGGTCCGAAGCGTTGTAGGAGATCTCATCAAGCACGCGCTCCATGACCGTCTGCAGGCGGCGTGCGCCGATATTCTCGACTGTGGAGTTCAGATGCACGGCAACATCGGCAAGTGCGTCGATGGCGTCGTCGGTGAAATCGAGCTTCAGGTCTTCCGTTTCCATCAGCGCCTTGTACTGGCGGATGAGGCTGGCTTCCGGTTCGGTCAGGATGCGGCGGAAGTCTTCCTTGGTCAGCGGCCGGAGCTCGACGCGGATCGGCAGGCGGCCCTGCAGTTCCGGCAGGAGATCCGAAGGCTTCGACACGTGGAACGCACCGGAGGCGATGAAGAGGATATGGTCCGTCTTGACCGGGCCGTACTTCGTCGAAACCGTCGTGCCTTCGACCAGCGGCAGCAGGTCGCGCTGCACGCCTTCGCGGGAGACGCCGGCGCCTATGCCGCCGTCGCGGGCCGCGATCTTGTCGATTTCGTCCAGGAAGACGATGCCGTCATTCTCGGCGGATTGCACGGCTTCGCGCTGGATCGCCTCGTTGTCGATCAGCTTGTCGGATTCGTCGCGCACCAGTTCCTTGTAGGAATCCTTGACTGTGGTGCGCACCTTCTTGGTGCGGCCGCCCATGGCCTTGCCGAACATTTCCGACAGGTTGAGCACACCGATATTGGCGCCGGGCATGCCGGGGATTTCGAAGCCGCCGGGCATGCCGGAACCGGTGTCGGCAACTTCGATGTCGATTTCCTTGTCATCAAGCTGACCGTCGCGCAGCTTCTTGCGGAAGCTGTCGCGCGTCGCCGGCGATGAAGTCGCGCCGACCAGGGCGTCAAGCACGCGTTCCTCGGCGCTCATATGCGCCTTGGCCTGAACCTCGGCGCGCTTCTTTTCGCGCACCAGGCCGATGCCGACTTCGACGAGATCGCGGATGATCTGTTCGACATCGCGGCCGACATAGCCGACCTCGGTGAACTTGGTGGCTTCGACCTTGATGAAGGGCGCGCCGGCCAGCTTGGCGAGGCGACGGGAGATTTCCGTCTTGCCGACACCGGTCGGGCCGATCATCAGGATGTTCTTGGGCATGACTTCATCGCGCAGATCGGGCTCGAGCTGCTGGCGGCGCCAGCGGTTGCGCAGGGCGATCGCCACGGCGCGCTTGGCCTCATGCTGGCCGACGATATAACGATCGAGTTCGGAAACGATCTCGCGGGGGGAAAAAGTGGTCATTTCGTGTGTTTCCCGTCAGGGCTAGAAACTATCAAGAGAGGAAATTAGGCTTCGGCGTCGAGCGTTTCCACAATCACGTTGTGATTGGTGTAGACGCAGATGTCAGCGGCGATATCGAGGGCGCGGCGGGCGACATCCTCAGCGGATTTGTCGGTATCCATCAGCGCACGGGCGGCCGCAAGCGCGAAATTGCCGCCCGAGCCGATCGCCATGGCGCCGTGTTCCGGCTCGAGCACATCGCCGTTGCCGGTGATGGCGAGCGTCACGCTCTTGTCGGCAACCAGCATCATGGCTTCGAGGTTGCGCAGATATTTGTCTGTGCGCCAGTCCTTGGCGAGCTCAACGGCTGCGCGCATCAACTGGCCCGGATATTGTTCCAGCTTCTTTTCAAGGCGCTCGAGCAGGGTGAAGGCATCGGCGGTCGCGCCGGCGAAACCGGCGATGACATCGCCCTTGCCGATGCGGCGAACCTTGCGGGCATTGCCCTTCATTACGGTCTGGCCAAGGCTGACCTGGCCATCACCGGCCATCACGACCTTGCCGTTCTTGCGAATAGTCACAATTGTCGTCATTTAACACCTGTTTGCCCCCGTTCCGGCGGGCTTTCTGCCGGGCCGCGTTTCGGCCCCGTCAGCACCTATGTAAGAGGGCTTTTGACGATTGCAAATGGCAGCCAAGCCGGATCAATGCAGACGAGCCGGCTAAAGACGCAAGCCCGCGCGTAACTTCTGGATATTTCTCAATACGCCTGATAAGGAACCCCCGTATTCCGATGGAGCAGCCCATGGCAGAGACCGCAGCAAGCCGCACGGCAAGCGTTTCCCGCAAGACCAACGAGACTTCCGTCTCCGTGTCCGTCAATATCGACGGCAGCGGCAAGTCGACGATTTCGACGGGTGTCGGCTTCTTCGACCATATGCTGGAACAGCTTTCGCGACATTCGCTGATCGACATGGAGATCGACACCAAGGGCGACCTGCATGTGGACGACCATCATGCGGTCGAGGATACCGGCATCGCCATCGGCCAGGCCATCGCCAAGGCGCTGGGCGACCGGCGCGGCATCACGCGCTATGCCTCGATCGACCTTGCCATGGACGAGACGATGACCAAGGCGGCCGTCGATCTCTCGGGCCGGCCCTTCCTTGTGTGGAACGTCAGCTTCAGCGCCCCGAAGATCGGCACGTTCGACACCGAACTGGTGCGTGAGTTCTTCCAAGCTTTAGCGCAGAATGCCGGCATCACACTGCATGTTCTCAACCATTATGGCGCCAACAATCACCATATAGCCGAGACATGCTTCAAGGCCGTTGCGCGCGCATTGCGTACCGCAACCGAGATCGATCCGCGGCAGGCAGGCCGGGTGCCCTCGACGAAGGGCACGCTCGCCTGAACCCCAACCTGGGGAAGTGAAGAAATGGCAAGCTATCTGATTTTGACTCCACCCGGAGCGGCGAACCGATCCGAAGTATCGGACCGGTATCGCGACGGTACGCGATTCATCCGCGACGGCTTTTCCTTGAAGGCCTTCCTGTTTCCGGTGCTGTGGATGCTTTTCCATCGTTTGTGGCTGCATGCCGCCGCAGCTTTTCTGTTGCAAGGCCTTGCCTTGGAATTGATGCGCCAGCCGGGCCTGTTTGCCGCCGGCGCAGCCATTCTGCTCGGCGTGCATGTTCTGGCAGCCCTCGAGGGCCCGTATGCGCTCGGCCAGCGGCTTATGGACCGCGGGTGGAAAATGGAAAATCTCGTCTCAGCGCATGATTTGGCGACGGCGGAGCAAATCCATTTTTCCCACATCGACGAGGAACCGCAGCAGGATATCCATTCGAAAAATTGGGATATCTCGGCCAACAACAGCAATTCCAGCCGTTCCGGTCCGAGCTTCGGTCTCCCCGGCTATGACGGAGGACGCTGACGATGCGCGTCGCAATTATCGACTATGGTTCCGGCAATCTGCGCTCGGCCACCAAGGCTTTCGAGCGGGCTGCCCGCGAAGCCGGCATCGATGCGGACATCGACCTCACAAATGATGCCGAGCGCGTCGCTACCGCGGACCGTATCGTGCTTCCGGGCGTCGGCGCCTACGCCGATTGCCGTCGCGGGCTCGATGCCGTTTCAGGCATGGCGGAAGCCGTGATCGATGTCGTGGAACACAAGGCCCGCCCCTTCCTCGGAATCTGCGTCGGCATGCAGCTTATGTCGTCGCGCGGGCTGGAAAAGACCGTTACCCAAGGGTTCGGCTGGATCAAGGGCGACGTCAAGGAGATGACCCCGAACGATCCCAGCCTGAAGATCCCGCAGATCGGCTGGAACACGCTGGATATCCGGCATCCGCACGCGCTCTTCGACGGGATTCCGACCGGGCCGGACGGGCTGCACGCCTATTTCGTCCATTCCTATCATCTGGCCGCCGACCATGGCGAAGACGTCATCGCCACCACGAACTATGGCGGACCAATGACCGCCTTCGTCGGACGCGACAACATGGCCGGCTCGCAGTTCCATCCGGAGAAGAGCCAGAAACTCGGCCTCGCCCTGATTGCCAATTTCCTGCGCTGGAAGCCGTAAGGCTCGCGCTCCAAGGACAGAAATCATGATTCTTTTCCCCGCTATCGACCTAAAAGACGGCCAATGCGTGCGCCTCAAGCTCGGCGACATGGAGCAGGCGACCGTCTACAATGCCGATCCGGCGGCTCAGGCGAAAGCCTTCGAAGACCAGGGCTTCGAGTGGCTGCATGTGGTCGACCTCAACGGCGCCTTCGCCGGCGAGACCGTCAACGGCGCTGCCGTCGACGCCATCCTCAAGGCAACGAAGAACCCGGTACAGCTCGGCGGCGGCATCCGCACCCTCGAGCATATGGAAAACTGGCTGTCGCGCGGTCTGACCCGCGTCATCCTCGGCACGGTCGCCGTGCGCGATCCGGCGCTTGTCGTCGAAGCCTGCAGGCAGTTTCCGGGCCATATCGCCGTCGGTATCGACGCCAAGGGCGGCAAGGTGGCGGTCGAGGGCTGGGCGGAAGCCTCCGAACTCGGCGTCATCGAGCTGGCGAAACAATTCGAAGGCGCCGGCGTCGCCGCCATCATCTACACCGACATCGACCGCGACGGGATTCTCACCGGCATCAATTGGGCTTCGACACTGGAACTGGCCGAAGCTGTTTCCATCCCGGTCATTGCCTCCGGCGGATTGGCTTCGCTTGACGATATCCGCCGCATGATCGAGCCTGACGCCCGCAAACTGGAGGGTGCGATTTCCGGCCGCGCGCTCTATGATGGCCGCATCGACCCTAAGGAAGCACTGGCACTGATCAAGCAGGCCAGGGAGGCAGTGCAATGACCCTGAAAGCCCGCGTCATCCCCTGCCTCGACGTCAAGGACGGCCGCGTCGTCAAGGGTGTCAACTTCCTCAATCTCGTCGATGCCGGCGATCCCGTCGAGGCGGCCAAGGCCTATGATGCCGCCGGCGCCGACGAGCTCTGCTTTCTCGACATCACGGCCTCTTCCGACAATCGCGAAACCATCTTCGATGTGGTGGCGCGCACCGCCGAGCAATGCTTCATGCCGGTGACTGTCGGCGGCGGCGTGCGTTCCATCGCCGATATCCGCAAGCTGCTGCTCTGCGGCGCCGACAAGGTGTCGATCAATTCGGCAGCCGTCAATAATCCGGATTTCGTCGCCGAAGCGGCCGACAAGTTCGGCAACCAGTGCATCGTCGTCTCGATCGATGCCAAGCGGCGGCGAACCGAGGCGCTCGGCGGCGACAATATGAGCGCCTGGGAGATCTATACCCATGGCGGCCGCAACGCGACCGGCATCGACGCCGTCGATTTCGCGCGCCGGATGGTCGAGCGCGGCGCCGGCGAGCTTCTCGTCACTTCCATGGATCGCGACGGCACCAAGGTCGGCTACGATCTGGAGCTGACGCGGGCGATCGCGGATGCCGTGCGGGTGCCTGTTATCGCGTCCGGCGGCGTCGGCGACCTCGACGATCTCGTCGCCGGTGTCAAGGAAGGCCATGCGACGGCGGTGCTCGCCGCCTCGATCTTCCACTTCGGCACCTATTCGGTGGGCGAAGCAAAGCGCTACATGGCGGAGCGCGGCATTCCCATGCGGCTCGATTAGGAGGCAGCGAACCAATGAGCGGATTTACCCTCTCCGACCTCGAACGAATTGTCGAGGAGCGTTCCAAGGCCTCGCCGGAGGAATCCTGGACCGCCAGGCTATGCGCCGCCGGCCAGCCGAAAGCCGCGAAGAAATTGGGCGAGGAAGCGATCGAGGCCGTGATGGCGGCGGTCACCAACGATCACGACAACCTCACCTATGAGGCCGCGGACTTGCTTTATCATCTTATGGTCGTATTGAAGATTGCAGGCATTCCGTTGCAGAATGTCATGGGTGAGCTCGAAAGGCGCACCTCACAATCCGGCCTTCAGGAGAAGGCGCGCCGGTAGAGAGCGATGACGATAGCAACCAAGACCCCGACTGCGCCCGAGACGCTCGATATTTTTCAGGCGAAAGCCTATTCGCCCTATTATTTCTTTTCTTCGGAAGAGTGGGCGAAATTCCGGGCCGACACACCGCTGACGCTGACGGCCGACGAAGTGACGCGGCTGCGCTCGATGGGCGACCCGATCGATCTCAACGAGGTCCGGCGCATCTATCTGTCGCTGTCGCGCCTTTTGTCCTCGCATGTGGAATCCTCGCAGATCCTGTTCGAGCAGCGCAACCGGTTCCTGAGCCTCTCGAATGTCGCCAAGACACCGTTCGTCATCGGCATTGCCGGCTCCGTCGCCGTCGGCAAGTCCACCACGGCCCGTATCCTCAAAGAACTGTTGCGCCGCTGGCCGTCGAGCCCGAAGGTCGACCTGATCACCACGGACGGCTTTCTCTATCCGAATGCGGAGCTGCAGCGCCGCAACCTGATGCAGCGCAAGGGTTTTCCGGAAAGCTACGATACGGCAGCGCTGCTGCGCTTCCTCTCGGCGATCAAGGCAGGACAGCCGGATGTGAAGGCGCCCTGCTATTCGCACCTCGTCTATGACGTGCTGCCGAATGAATTCAAGACGGTCGACCGTCCGGATATCCTGATCTTCGAAGGCATCAACGTGCTGCAATCGCGGCATCTGCCGGCCGATGGCAAGATCGTACCGATGGTTTCAGATTTCTTCGACTTCTCGATCTATATCGACGCCGACGAGGAGCTTATCCATACCTGGTATGTCGCCCGCTTCATGAAGCTGCGCGAAACCGCCTTCCGCGATCCCAATTCCTTCTTCCACCGCTACGCCTCGATCAGCGGCGAGGAGGCCCTGGCCATCGCCGAAGGGCTCTGGAAGAACATCAACCTCAAGAACCTGCGCCAGAACATCCTGCCGACGCGGCCACGCGCCGACCTCATCCTGCAGAAGGGCAAGAATCACCTGATCGAACAGGTGGCGTTGAGGAAGCTCTGAGGCTCAGGGCTGAACACGCCTTAAGGTCAGGTTTATCCGGCCGCCATTCTTCAAGAGTGTCGACGTTGCCGGATAGATGCGATCGACGCCGTGGAAGCATAGCCTTCCCTCCCCGCCGAGAACGACGATATCGCCGCTCGCAAGCTTGAAGGATAGCGTGCGATCGTTGCGGTTGAGACCGCCGACCCGGAAGAGGCAGCTATTACCTAGCGAGATCGACAGGACGGGTGCAGCCAGATCCTGCTCGTCACGGTCCTGATGCAACCCCATGCGGGCATCGTCAGCGTAGAAATTGACGAGACAGGCCTGCGGCGGCTTTTCATAGCCAGCTATATCATTCCAGAGATCGAGCAATTGCGGCGGCATGGCCGGCCATGGTCGGCCGGTGACGGGATGCGTCGGCTGATAGCGATAGCCGCGCTGCTTGTCCGTCACCCAGCCGAGCGCACCGCAATTGGTCATGCGCACCGACATTTCCTTGCCTGTCCCGGGCATGGCGGGCGTGAACAGCGGCGCTTCGGCCACGATTGCGCGGATGGCCTCGACCAGGCCTTCCTGTTTGGGGCGATCGAGATAGTCGGGGAGATGGCGAATTCCGTTGGGAAGCAGCATTGATGTTTTCCTGATGGTGCCGGCCAGGTGAATGTGCCGTCGTCGCAGGCACGCAGCTGCCGCGAAATCAGATCGCCCGACAATCCGCATTCTAATCCCGCCAACCAAAAGCGCAGCCCGAAAGCCGGCTTAATCGCCGCCAGGCTTGCCGCGCATCTTCTTGACTTCGGAGCGCCCGGATTTTTCCTTCAGCCGGCGCTCGATGGAACCCTTCGTCGGCTTGGTCTTCCTGCGCGGCGGCGGCGGCGGGGCCGCGGCTTCGAGGATCAGTTCCTTCAGGCGTTCGCGGGCATCCTCGCGATTGCGATCCTGGCTGCGGAAACGGCTGGACTCGATCATCAGCACGCCGTCCTTGGAAAGGCGCCGCCCGGCAAGCCTCGCCGCATTTGCCTTGACGCGCTCGTTGAGCGACGGCGAATTCTGGAGGCTGAAGAAAAGCTGGACCGCCGTCGCAACCTTGTTGACGTTCTGGCCGCCAGGACCGCCCGCCAGAACGAATTGTTCCGTCAGCTCCCAGCCGGCGATGGTGATCCGGTCGTTGATGTAAAGCGCTTCGCTGGCCATGGTTTTCTCCGCGCCTGTCTATCCCACATCGGAGCGCGGTTGAAAACTACTGCCGGGCAAAATGAAAACCCGGCGAACTGGTCGCCGGGTTTCACGTGAGTCATTCCCGTTCTGGATGTTTATTCTGCTGCGACGGGCATTCCCGGCGCCGCGTCGCGGACATTGCCGTCGACGTGATCCTCGAACTTGGCGAAGTTGGTCACGAACATCTGGACCAGCTTCTTGGCCTGCGCGTCATAGGCCTCGCCATCGGCCCAGGTGGAGCGCGGGTCGAGGATGGCCGTGTCGACGCCCTCGACGGCAACCGGCACCGCAAAGCCGAAATTCGGATCGATGCGGAATTCGACATTGTCGAGATCGCCCTTCAGTGCGGCGGCCAGCAGGGCACGCGTCGCCTTGATCGGCATGCGCCGTCCCGTCCCGTAGGCGCCGCCGGTCCAGCCGGTGTTGACCAGCCAGCAGCGGGCACCGTGGCGGGCGATCAGCTCCTTGAGCAGATTGCCGTATTCGGCCGGATGGCGGGGCATGAAGGGAGCGCCGAAGCAGGTCGAGAACGTGGCTTCCGGCTCGACGACGCCCTTCTCCGTGCCGGCGACCTTGGCGGTGTAACCGGAGAGAAAGTGGTACATCGCCTGTTCCGGCGTCAGCCTGGCGATCGGCGGCATGACGCCGAAGGCATCGGCCGTCAGCATGATGATCGTCTCGGGATGGCCTGTTAAGCCGGATTCCGAGGCGTTCGGGATGAAATGCAGCGGATAGGCGCTGCGGGTATTCTCCGTCAGCGAACCATCGTCGAGATCCGGGCGGCCATGCTCGTCCAACACGACATTTTCCAGCACCGTGCCGAAGCGGCGGGTCGTGGCGTAGATTTCCGGCTCGGCCTCGGCCGACAGGCGAATGGTCTTGGCGTAGCAGCCGCCTTCGAAGTTGAAGATGCCGTTTTCGCCCCAACCATGCTCGTCGTCGCCGATGAGCGTGCGCGTCGGATCGGCTGAGAGCGTCGTCTTGCCGGTGCCCGACAGACCAAAGAAGATCGCGGCGTCGCCATCAGGGCCGACATTGGCCGAGCAGTGCATCGGCATGACGCCGCGTTCCGGCAGCAGATAGTTCAGCGCGGTGAAGACCGATTTCTTCATTTCGCCGGCATAGGACGTGCCGCCGATCAGAACGATGCCGTTGACCAGATCACAGGCAATCACCGTTTCCGTGCGGCAGCCGTAACGCTCCGGATCGGCGCGGAAGCTCGGCAGGTCGATGATCGTCAGCCTGGGCACGAAGCTTTCGAGCGCCGAACGTTCGGGACGGATCAACAGGTTGCGGATGAACAGCGAATGCCAGGCGAATTCCGTGATGACACGCGTCGGCAGGGCGTAGTCGCGATCGGCACCGCCGATGAGATCCTGGACGAACAGGTCCTTGCCATGCGCATGCGCCAGCATATCTTCCTGCAACAGCGCGAAGTGCTCCGGCGACATCGGCTTGTTGTTGTCCCACCAGATCTGATCTTCGGTGGTGGCGTCGCGCACGACGAACTTGTCCTTCGGGGAACGGCCGGTGTGCTGCCCGGTCAGCGCCCTCAGCACACCATCGGCGGTGAGATCAGCTTCGCGGCGGCGAATCGCCTCTTCATAGAGGTGGGCCTCCATGAGGTTATAGCGCACGCTGGCGGCGGCTCCCAGGCCGATCGTTCCCAGTTCGGTTGCGGGATTACGGACGCCGAATTGCTCCATCACTTTTTTCCTCAACAAGGCCTTGGCCGTTAGAACTTTCTAAAGCGTAGAGACGTCTTTTTAAAAGCACAAGAGCGAAAAACAAAAAATATTTAATGATATCAGTTATTTAATCGATTTAAATAAACTTCGATAATTTTAAATCGTTTGAATTGACAACACCGGGACGTTTCGTCGCACAACCTTTGAGCAAGCGCGTCGCGGTTCGACAATCCACCCCTTTATCTTTGCCACAATTTGTTCCACCTTTATCCCCATAAGCGCGCCAGGTTACCGCCGACCGAGCTGGCAAACCGCCTGGGCTGGATTCCAAATCCGGGAGACGCGCACTGATGACGGAGACGAATACCATGTTGACAATCGCGCTCGTTGACGACGACCGCAATATCCTGACTTCCGTGTCGATTGCCTTGGAAGCAGAGGGATATAAGGTAGAGACCTATACGGACGGCGCGTCCGCGCTCGATGGTCTGCTCGCCCGGCCGCCGCAGCTGGCGATCTTCGATATCAAGATGCCGCGCATGGATGGCATGGAACTTCTGCGCCGCCTGCGGCAGAAGTCCGATATACCGGTGATCTTCCTCACCTCGAAGGATGAGGAGATCGACGAACTCTTCGGCCTGAAGATGGGCGCCGACGACTTCATCACCAAGCCTTTCTCGCAGCGCCTGCTGGTCGAGCGCGTCAAGGCGGTGCTCCGCCGCGCTTCCGCCCGCGAGGCCGCGAACGCAGCCGGCGGCAGCGCAGCTGCCAAGCCGGGTGCCACGCAGCAGGCCCGCTCGCTGGAGCGCGGCCAGCTCGTCATGGACCAGGAGCGGCATACCTGCACCTGGAAGGGCGAGCCGGTGACGCTGACCGTCACGGAATTCCTGATCCTGCATTCCCTGGCGCAGCGCCCCGGCGTCGTGAAGAGCCGCGACGCTCTGATGGACGCCGCCTACGACGAGCAGGTCTATGTCGACGACCGCACGATCGACAGCCACATCAAGCGGCTCCGCAAGAAATTCAAGATGGTCGATCTCGATTTTGATATGATCGAGACGCTGTATGGCGTCGGCTACCGCTTCCGCGAAGCTGCCTGAGCCGGATGATTTTAGGTCGGATCGACCTAAAATCTGAATCCGCTCCGGAACCAGCAATAGGGCATGACGTCGTCCGAAATCCCCTCACACCTTTCGGCATCATGCCCGAATAGTTAACTGGACCATACAGCGGGCAATGGAATAAGAGCATGCGGACGGGACCGCGATCCCGTTCTTCGAAAGGGCCATTGGATTGGCACAGCTGGTGCAGGACAGAGATATAGATGACGCGGAAAGCCCGAGCGGCGCTCGACCTGCGCGCCGCCGATGGACTCATCCGTTCACGCTGATCCGCCGAATCTTCGGCAATGCCGTCTTTTCGAGCCTGACGCGGCGCATCCTGTTCTTCAATCTTGCCGCCCTTGTCGTTCTTGTCGGCGGCATTCTCTATCTCAACCAGTTCCGGGAAGGCCTGATCGACGCGCGCGTCGAGAGCCTGCTGACCCAGGGCGAAATCATCGCCGGTGCCGTTTCCGCCTCGGCATCGGTCGACACCAATTCCATCACCATCGATCCGCAGAAGCTGCTCGAGCTGCAGGCCGGCCAGAGCATTACGCCTGTTCCGAACGACGAGGACCTGGAATTCCCGATCGATCCGGAAAAGGTGGCGCCGGTGCTGACCCGGTTGATCTCGCCGACACGCACCCGCGCCCGCATCTTCGACGCCGATGCCAATCTGCTGCTCGACAGCCGCCACCTCTATTCCCGCGGCCAGGTGCTGCGCTATGACCTGCCGCCTGTTGACGACGAGAAGCAGAGCTGGTCGGACTGGTTCAGCGGGTTATTGAACAAGATGCTGCAGCCAGGCAACCTGCCTGTTTACAAGGAAGCGCCCGGAGGCGACGGTTCGATCTATCCGGAAGTCATGAACGCACTGACCGGCGTGCGCGGTGCCGTCGTCCGCACCACGGAAAAGGGCGAACTGATCGTCTCGGTCGCAGTGCCCATCCAGCGTTTCCGGGCTGTGCTCGGCGTGCTTTTGCTCTCGACCCAAGCCGGCGACATCGACAAGATCGTCCATGCCGAGCGCCTGGCGATCATGCGCGTCTTCGGCGTTGCGACGCTGGTCAACGTCGTCCTGTCGCTGCTTCTGTCGTCAACCATCGCCAATCCGCTGCGCCGGCTCTCGGCCGCCGCCATTCGCGTGCGCCGCGGCGGGGCGAAGGAGCGCGAGGAAATTCCCGATTTCTCCGCCCGCCAGGACGAGATCGGCAACCTATCGATCGCGCTGCGCGACATGACGTCGGCGCTCTACGACCGCATCGATGCGATCGAAAGTTTTGCCGCCGATGTCAGCCACGAGCTGAAGAACCCGCTGACATCCCTGCGCAGCGCCGTCGAGACGCTGCCGCTGGCCAAGAGCGACGATTCCAAGAAGCGGCTGATGGATGTGATCCAGCATGATGTGCGCCGCCTCGACAGGCTGATCAGCGATATCTCCGACGCCTCGCGTCTCGACGCTGAACTCGCCCGCTCGGATGAAAAATCGCTCGATCTGGAAGTGCTGCTGCGCGACATGATCGATATTTCCCGCCAGGTCGGACACAGCAAGAGGGCAGTCGAGATTGAGTATTTGGTCGACCGCAAGCCGGCCAACAAGGCGAAGTTCACCGTCGTCGGTCACGACTTGCGTATCGGCCAGATCGTCACCAATCTCATCGAAAACGCTCGATCCTTCGTCCCGAACGGCACCGGGAAGATCACGGTGAGGCTGACGCGCACGAGGACGCGCTGCGTCATCTACATCGAGGACAATGGCCCCGGCATCCAGGCCGAGGACATCGACCGCATCTTCGAACGTTTCTATACCGACCGGCCGGATTCGGAGGAGTTCGGGCAGAATTCGGGTCTCGGCCTGTCGATCAGCCGACAGATTGCCGAGGCGCATGGCGGATCGCTCCGCGCGGAGAACATTATCGACACTGACGGCACAACGCTGCTGGGCGCCCGCTTCATCCTGTCTCTGCCCGCCGAGACACCAGCATGAGCGGCCGCTTGACCGTCGAAGCAGCCAATATTCACGCGACAGCGATCGTCATCGGCAAGACCGGCCTATTGTTCCTGGGGCCTTCGGGCAGCGGCAAATCCTCGCTCGCCTTTTCATGTCTGACAGCCGCCAAGCCGCTCGGGCTCGCCGCAGCGCTGGTCGCCGACGACCGGGTATTGATCGCAGAGCACGATGGTTCCATTCTCGCCGAATGCCCGCCTTCGATCGCCGGCCTGATGGAAATCCGCTACACCGGCATTGTTCGCCTGCCTTACGTTCAGAAGGCCGAAATGCACTTCGCTATCCGTCCGGTCGATCCAGCGACGGCGGAAAGGCTGCCTCCCGAGGACGAGCAGATAAACGTGACCGGCTCCATCCGGCTGCCGCTGGTCCGCCTGTCTGCCAACTCGCTGAATCCGCTCGCAACAATTATGGCGAAAATCGCTTCCAGTTTGGATTAATCGGCCTTTTAAGCCTTCACAGGCGTTCAAATCCTGTATTTTAAGCTTGCACTTCGTCTTTTCATCGCCAAGATGTCCCCCCAACTGGTGGACGACATTGCTGCATTGCGATATTGGCCACCTGTTTGCGTAATGCGATGGGAGCAGTAATATCATGATCGGACTTGTGCTTGTCACTCATGGCAAGCTAGCTGAAGAGTTTCGGCATGCGGTCGAGCATGTCGTTGGTCCGCAGAAGTTCATAGAAACGGTATCCATTGGTCCCGAAGACGACATGGACAAGCGGCGACAGGATATCCTGCAAGCCGTCGCCGGCGCGGATGATGGCCACGGCGTCATCATCTTGACCGACATGTTCGGCGGCACGCCCTCCAATCTTGCAATTTCCGTCATGAATAGCGGCCATACCGAGGTCATCGCCGGCGTCAATCTGCCGATGCTCATCAAGCTTGCAGGCGTGCGCGGCGACAACAACATGGAGAAGGCTCTGGTTGAAGCTTCGGAGGCCGGACGCAAATACATCAACGTAGCCAGCCGTGTGCTCAGCGGCAAATGACGGACAGCACCGCCTCTATGACCGAGCTTTCCAGGGAACTCCTGATCATCAATAAGCGAGGCCTCCACGCCCGCGCCTCCGCCAAATTCGTCCAGACCGTCGAAGCCTACGACGCCGCCATCACCGTTTCCAAGGACGGGACGACGGTCGGCGGCAATTCGATCATGGGCCTGATGATGCTGGCGGCCAGCCCCGGCTGCAGCGTGCTGGTGACGGCGAGCGGCAATCAGGCCGCCGAAGCGCTCGAGGCGCTGGACCTGCTTGTGGCCAACAAGTTCGGCGAGGAAATCTAAGTTTTCCTCTTGGCTGCCGCCAGGATATAAAGACATAAAGACTTCTTTATATCATTATTGATTTCCAGCCTGAAGCCTGCTACACGGCATCATCCCACACGCTGTCAGCGTGCAATTCTTGTTGCATTCGGCCGAGGCGTTTTGCCCACGGCGCGGTTGCATCGTTCAGGCTGGAGATCTTCATGAGCACTGAAAAAGACTACGTCGTCGCGGATATCGGCCTTGCCGACTTCGGTCGCAAGGAAATCACGATCGCCGAAACCGAAATGCCGGGCCTGATGGCCTGCCGCGCCGAGTTCGGCGAAACGAAGCCGCTGAAGGGCGCGCGCATCACCGGCTCGCTGCACATGACGATTCAAACAGCCGTTCTCATCGAGACGCTGGTGGCGCTCGGCGCCGAGGTTCGCTGGGCATCCTGCAACATCTTTTCGACCCAGGACCATGCCGCTGCGGCGATTGCTGCTTCCGGCGTGCCGGTCTTCGCCATCAAGGGCGAAAGCCTCGAGGACTACTGGATCTACACCGATAAGATCTTCCAGTGGACCGATGGCGGCCTGTCCAACATGATCCTCGACGACGGCGGCGATGCCACCATGTACATCCTGCTCGGCGCCCGCGCCGAAGCCGGCGAGGACGTGCTCTCCAACCCCCATTCCGAAGAAGAGGAAATCCTCTTCGCGCAGATCAAGAAGCGCCTTCAGGCTTCGCCGGGCTGGTTCACCAAGCAGCGCGACGCCATCAAGGGCGTGACCGAAGAAACCACCACGGGCGTCAACCGCCTCTATCAGCTTAGCCAGAAGGGCCTGCTGCCCTTCCCGGCGATCAACGTCAACGACTCGGTCACTAAGTCGAAGTTCGACAACAAGTACGGCTGCAAGGAATCGCTGGTTGACGGCATCCGCCGCGCAACCGACGTCATGATGGCCGGCAAGGTCGCTGTCGTCTGCGGCTATGGCGACGTCGGCAAGGGCTCTGCCGCGTCGCTTTCCGGCGCCGGCGCCCGCGTCAAGGTTACGGAAGTCGATCCGATCTGCGCGCTCCAGGCTGCGATGGACGGTTACGAAGTCGTTCAGCTCGAAGACGTCGTCTCCAGCGCCGACATCTTCATCTCCACGACCGGCAACAAGGACGTCATCCGCATCGACCATATGCGCGCGATGAAGGACATGGCGATCGTCGGCAACATCGGCCACTTCGACAACGAAATCCAGGTTGCCGCTCTGCGTAACCTGAAGTGGACGAACGTCAAGCCGCAGGTCGACCTGATCGAGTTCGCCAAGGGCAACCGCATCATCCTCTTGTCGGAAGGCCGCCTGCTGAACCTCGGCAACGCCACCGGCCATCCATCCTTCGTCATGTCCGCTTCCTTCACCAACCAGACACTGGCGCAGATCGAGCTCTTCACCAAGCCCGGTCAGTATCAGAATCAGGTCTACGTGCTGCCGAAGCACCTCGACGAAAAGGTCGCCCGCCTGCATCTCGCCAAGCTCGGCGTAAAATTGACCGAGCTTTCGGACGAGCAGGCCGCGTATATCGGCGTCACGACCCAAGGTCCTTTCAAGTCTGACCACTACAGATACTGATTTTAAGATCAATATCCACAACATCTTGTGGCCCCGGCATTGACAAATGCCGGGGCTTATTTTTTGGCCAGCTCCCTTCCCGCAGATTCCCTTAGGCAGTATTGTTTTTGAACTTGATTCGTGACGAACCGGCGCGCCCGGAGCCATGAAAATGGGATGTCTTGTCAGGATGCGGCACAGTAGAGCCGGATGATGTTAGGTCGGCTCGACCTAACATCTGAATCCGCTCTCCAATCAAATAAGTAGAGCATGATGTCATCCGAAAACCGCTTACACTTTTCGGCATCATGCTCTGAAGGACGGAGACAGACCTCTTATGTCTGAAGGGGAAGACAACTTGCATCAGCCAGTGCTACGCGGAGCGGCAGCGTGGTTGCGGCAGGGCGGCGCATATATGTTTTTACCGCGGACGAAGCGAGGGAATGACAAGGGTCGGCTGGCCTCGCTGACCCGTCTGTTGCGGCTCAGCGTGTTCGGTGGCCTCGTTACCGGCCTGGCGGGTCCTGTTCTCGCGCAGAGCAACATCGCGTCGCAGGCGACCGTGCGCCTCTTCACCTCTTCCGAAATGGCTGTTTTTTCCATCATCATCGGCGTCATTTCCGCCGCTCTGCTGTCGACCGTGTGGATGGTCCGGCAGCGTGGCAATTTGGAAAACGAAAGCCGCGAGATCCGCACGGCGCTGTCCGATGCCAATCAACGCATTTCCCAGTATCAGGCGCTGATCGCCGACAAGAACCGCCGTATCGTCATCTGGGATGGCCAGAATGCGCGCCCGGAGCTGCTCGGCCAGCTCCCGGTCGAGACCGGCGCGCCCCAGGACAACGAATTCCTTGCTTTCGGCCGCTGGCTGAAGTCGTGGTCGGCCGGCGAGCTGGACAAGGCGATCGACAAGCTGCGCGGCAACGGCCAGAGCTTCGACATGGTGGTCGAGACCAACCGCGACGAGATCCTAGAAGCGCAGGGCCGCATTTCCGGCGGCCGCGCCTTCGTTCGCTTCATCGCGCTCAACAATCTGCGCGCCGAACTGGCCGAGCTGAAGATCGAGCGCGACCGGCTGATGACGTCGATCTCCGCCTTCCAGAATCTGCTCGACGCCATCGACCTGCCGGTCTGGCAGCGCGATGCAGAAGGCAAGCTGACCTGGATCAACCAGGCCTATGGCGAAGCTGTTGAAGCCGTCTCGACGGAGGAAGCCATCCGCGAGGGGCGCGAATTCCTGACGACCGTGGCCCGCGAGCGCATTCGCGCTTCGGCGACCCCGGAATCGCCCTTTCACGAAAAGATTTCGACGGTCGTGCACGGCAACCGCACGTTCTTCGACGTCATCGACGTAAAGTCTCCGAGCGGCTCCGCCGGCATCGCCATCGACGTTTCCGAGGCGGAAGCGGTCCGGGCCGAGCTGGCGCGTACGCTGAAGAGTCATGCCGAGACGCTCGATCATCTGGCGACGCCGGTTGCGATCTTCGACGGCGACAGACGGCTGCAGTTCTACAATCAGGCTTTCGTCCAGCTCTGGGAGCTCGACATCGCCTTCCTCGAGAAGCGCCCCGACAATAGCGAGATCCTGGACCGGCTGCGCGGCGCCAAGAAGCTGCCCGAGCAGCTGAACTGGAAGACATGGAAGGACGGCGTCCTTTCGGTCTATCGCGCGCTCGATACGCAGAGCGACCTCTGGCACCTGCCCAATGGCCAGATTTTGAGGGTTTTCGCCACGGCGCATCCCCAGGGCGGCGCCACCTGGGTGTTCGAGAACCTGACCGAGCAGGTCGACCTTGAGACGCGCTACAATACGTTGGTCAAGGTGCAGGGCGAGACCATCGACCACCTATCCGAAGGCGTTGCCGTCTTCGGGCCTGATGGCCGTATCCGCCTTTCAAACCCGGCCTTCCGCATTCTGTGGAACATCACGGAGGCGCAGGCCAAGCCCGGCACGCATATCCAGGCGCTGGCCGAGGCCTGCACGCCATCCTACGACCGACCGGACGGCTGGAAGCGCTTTGCCGAGCAGATCACCAGCTTCGATGACGAGCGGCCGTCGTCGCAGGGCACGCTGGAGCTCTATTCAAATCTGGTGCTCGATTACGCCGTCATTCCGCTGCCGAATGCGCAGACCATGCTGACCTTCGTCAACAAGACGGACAGCGTGCGCGCCGAACGGGCACTGACCGAGAAGAACGAGGCGCTGCTGAAGGCGGACGAACTGAAGAACGACTTCGTCCAGCATGTCTCCTACGAACTGCGTTCGCCGCTGACCAACATCATCGGCTTCACCGATCTCCTGAAGACGCCCGGCATCGGCTCGCTGAACGATCGGCAGGCCGAATATATCGACCATATCTCCACCTCGTCGTCGGTGCTGCTGACGCTGGTCAACGATATTCTCGACCTGGCGACGGTCGATGCCGGCATCATGCGGCTGAACTATTCCGAGATCGTGCTCAGCGATCTCCTAGACGAAGTATCGATGCAGATCGCCGACCGGCTGCAGGAAAGCGGCGTGACGCTGGAAATCACCGTACCCGCCCATCTCGGCTCCATTGTCGCCGACCAGCAGCGGCTGAAGCAGATTTTGCTCAAGCTTCTGACCAATGCCGCCAATTTCGCGCCCGAGGGATCGACTATCGCGCTGACCTGCGGACGCGAAGGCACGGATTTCGTCTTCTCGGTCGCGGACAACGGCCCCGGCATATCGGAAGATCTGATCCACACGGTCTTCAACCGCTTCGCTTCCAACGGCAAGGGCGGCAAGCGCAGCGGCGCGGGCCTTGGCCTTTCCATCGTGGAAAGCTTTGTCAGCCTGCATGACGGCCAGGTCTCGATCGAAAGCGAGCCAGGCAAGGGAACGAAGGTGACCTGCCGTATTCCGTCCGCCGGACTGCCCCACTCCGTCGCAGCAGAATGACAGCAACCGACACCAGCATCTCCCTCTTCCTTGCAGATGATACGGCCACCGCCCAGCTTGGGGAGGATCTGGCGCTGGCGTTGAAGGCAGGCGACTGCGTGGCGCTTTCCGGCGACCTCGGCGCAGGCAAATCATCGCTCGCACGCGCGCTGCTGCGTGCCATGGCCGATGACGCGGAACTCGACGTACCAAGCCCGACCTTTACGCTCGTGCAGTCCTATGAGCTGCGCATCCCCGTCTCCCATTTTGACCTTTATCGCCTTGGCGATCCCAGCGAATTGATGGAACTCGGCTTCGACGAAGCGCTGCAGACTGGCATCTGCCTCGTCGAATGGCCTGAAATGGCGGAAAGCGAGCTGCCGAAAGAGCGCATCGTAATCAAACTGGAACATGAGGGTGAAGGACGGCGGGCGACGATCATGGCGCCGGCCAGGCAAATGGCGCGCATCCGGCGCGTGCTGGCGATACGCGCCTTTCTCGATGCTAGTGGCTATGCAGGCGCCCGGCGCCGCTTCCTGACCGGGGACGCCTCGCTGCGGGCCTATGAGTCCATCTATCCGCGTGGCGAGGGCAGCCGTGTGATCCTGATGGATTGGCCGCCACTACCGGAGGGACCGCCGGTGCTCGATGGCAAGCCCTATCCGAAGGTCGCGCATCTCGCCGAAAATGCCTACCCCTTCGTGGCTCTCGCCGACATTCTCCGCGAGAACGGCTTTGCCACACCCGATATCTTCTCCGTCGACTACGAGCAAGGCATCCTGCTGATCGAGGATCTCGGCACCGACGGCGTGCTCGACGAGCATGGCAGGCCCATCGCCGAGCGCTATCGCGCCAGCGTCGCGTGCCTCGCACATCTGCACAGCCTTACCATTCCCCACGATATTCCGGTGACGCCGGATCATACCCATCACATTCCGGATTTCGACCGGACCGCCATGAAGATGGAAGCGCGGCTGCTTCTCGACTGGCATCTGCCCTGGAAACGCGGCACCCCGGCCAGCGACGCCGAACGCGCCGATTATCTGGCGATCTGGGATCAGCTCATCGACCAGCTTGATGACGCGGAAAAAAACCTGCTGCTGCGCGACATGCATTCGCCCAACATCATCTGGCGGGCGGCGGAAAAGGGCATTCAGCGCATCGGTCTCATTGATTTCCAGGACGCGATGATCGGGCCTACGTCCTATGATCTCGCCTCGCTCGTGCAGGATGCGCGCGTGACGATCGAGCGCGATCTCCACGATCAGCTGATATCGGACTACCTCGCACTTCGGCATGCCGAGGGCGGCTTCGACGAGGCCAAGTTCCTGAAAAGCTGGGCCATCATGTCGGCGCAGCGCAACTGCAAGCTCGCCGGCCTCTGGGTGCGGCTGCTGCAGCGTGACGGCAAACCCGGCTACCTCAAGCACATGCCGCGCACCCTCGCCTATCTCGCCATCGCCTTCGAGCATGAGGCGCTGGCTCCCTTGCGCGAATGGTGCGAGAAAGCCGGTATCGGCGGGGCATAGCGACCGAAGACCCGGCGACGGCTTTCCGGCCTTGTGCTAAAGGAAAGCAAGCGACCGAATCACGAGTTCGAGACGAGATGACCATCAAGCAAGCCATGGTATTGGCCGCGGGGCTCGGAACCCGCATGCGGCCGATCACCGACACCATCCCGAAGCCGCTGGTGAAGATCGGCGGCAAGCCGATGATCGATTACGCACTGGACGCATTGGCCGAAGC
Source organism: Rhizobium sp. 11_C7_N12_5 (assembly GCF_051811145.1). NCBI lineage: Bacteria > Pseudomonadati > Pseudomonadota > Alphaproteobacteria > Hyphomicrobiales > Rhizobiaceae > Rhizobium > Rhizobium sp. 11_C7_N12_5. The sequence goes on along the minus strand of NZ_JBPWPY010000001.1, from coordinate 3,495,479 downwards.
CGGCGTCGAGCGTGCAGTCGTCAATGTGCATCACCATGCCGACCAGATGGAAGCGCATCTGCGTAGCTATCGCGGGCTCGAGATCCTGATCTCAGACGAGCGGGACGCGCTGATGAACAACGGCGGCGGCCTGGTCAAAGGCTTCAAGCTGCTGAGCCGCGACCCGGTTTTCGTGATGAATGCCGATCTGTTCTGGATCGGCGAACGGCCAGGCGAACCGACGAACCTTGAGCGTTTAGCCGGATTCTACGACGCCTCCCACATGGACATGGCCATGCTCTGCGTCGAGCTGGAAAAAACGACGGGCCATAACGGCAAGAACGATTTCAGCATGACAGAAGACGGCCGGCTCCAGCGCTATCGAGACGCGCCGCATGACGGCGTCGTCTATGCAGGCGCCATCGCGATGGATCCGTCGCTCCTCGACGACGCACCGGCTGACGCCTTCAACATCAATATATACTTCGACAAGGCCATTGCCCGCGGCCGGCTCTACGGCACGATGCTCGACGGTCACTGGCTGACTGTGGGGACACCCGAGGCAGTCGGCGAGGCGGAGGAAACGATCCGGACTTTCCGGGCGTTTGCGTGAGGCCCATGGCAGGCGGCCACCGGCAACGCATCCTGACGATCCCGACAGGCCTGCCCTTCCTGAAGACCCTTGCGGCTGCTCTCTGCGACGGCCGGCTGACCGAGCATTTCCGCCATGATCCGAACGATCCGCTGTCGCTCGCCAAGGTCAGCATCTTCCTGCCGACACGGCGCGCGGCGCGTGTCCTGCGCTCGGAATTCGTCGATCTGCTCGGCGGCCGTTCCGCCATCCTGCCGATCATTCGCCCGCTCGGCGAAACCGATGACGACAGCGGCTATTTCGAGGAAACCCTGCCTGATACGGCCGATCTGGCGCAGCCGCTTGCCAATACGGCGCGGCTTCTGGAGCTGGCGCGGCTGATCCTTGCCTGGCGCAACAAGCTGCCGCAGATCGTGCGCGACATCCATTCCGATTCACCGCTCGTCGCCCCCGCAAGCCCGGCCGATGCCATATGGCTGGCGCGCAATCTCGCCGAGCTTATCGATTCGCTTGAGACCGAGGATCGGGACTGGAGCGAGCTTGCCAGTCTCAACGCCGAAGAGCATGCGCTCTGGTGGCAGCTGACGGCCGAATTTCTGCGGATCGCCAGCGCCTTCTGGCCGGCGCGCCTCGAAGAGCTCGGCAAGTCCTCCGCCGCCCGCAATCGCAATGCCATCCTTCGCGCCGAAGCACAGCGGATTGCCGCGACGCAGCATCCGGGACCGGTGATCGTCGCGGGTTCGACCGGCTCGGTGCCGGCAACTGCGGAGCTGATCGCGGCCGTCGCCTCGTTGCCGCAGGGGGTGATCGTCCTGCCCGGACTCGATCTTTCGATGCCGGAAGAGCACTGGCAGCTCGTCGCGCCGGAAACAGTCGCCGGCGAAAGGCCCGATCCGACCACGCGCAGCCATCCGCAATACGGCCTTTCATTGCTGCTGAAGCGCTTGCATGCCACCCGTCACGATGTCGAAACCGTTGCCGAGGCGGCGGAGAGCATGCAGATGCGGGCGCAGATCCTGTCGCGCGCTTTGGCGCCGGCTGAGGCGACGAGCGGCTGGGGAAGCTGGCACAAGACGCTTGCTCCTGATGCCATAGCCGGCGCGTTCGCCGATGTCGCCCTGATCGAGGCGGCAAACGAGCGCGAGGAAGCGACGGCAATCGCAATCGCATTGCGACTGGCGCTGGAGAAGCCGGGACGCAATGGCGGCGAAAGCCAGGCCGCCTTGATCACGCCCGATCGCAACCTCGCAAGGCGCGTGACCGCAGAGCTATCTCGCTTCGGCATCACCGCCGACGATTCGGCTGGCACGCCGCTTTCGGCCATGCCGCAAGGCACGCTGCTGCAATTGCTGCTCGAAGCGACGCTCCGCCCTGGCGATCCCGTCTCCATCGTCTCGCTGCTCAAGCATCCCCTCGCCCGCTTCGGCTTGCCGCCGCAGACGCACCGCCTCGGCGTCGACGCGCTGGAAATCCTGGCGCTCAGGGGCGGAGTCACCCATGTCGATATCGGCACGCTGGAAGCGCTGCTCGATATCAGGCTCGCCGAACAGGCGAACGACCGCCACGCGCCCCAATGGCGCAAATCGCTCCCCCCCGAATCGGTGGAGCATGCACGCGAGCTGGCGAGTAGGGTCACTAGGGCATGTGAGCCGCTTGTGACGGCACTCTCCTTGCAGACGGCCGACGGCTTACCTACCCTTTCGGAATGGGCCGAGCGCACCGGCCGGACGCTCGAAGCCGTCGCGACCGACGAGCGCGGTGATCTGGCGGCGCTTTGGTCCGGGGAAGCCGGAGATACGCTCGCCAGCCTGCTGAAGGAAGTCATCGATACCGAAGGCCAGCTCGAGGCGGACGGGCCGCAATGGATCGACATCATGACGGCCCTCTGCGTGGGACAGGCGGTGAAGCCGCGGGCTCTCAGCCACCCGCGCCTTTTCATCTTCGGCACGCTTGAAGCGCGCCTGCAGAGCGTCGACACACTGATCCTCGGCGGCTTGAATGAAGGCTCATGGCCCGGACAGACGGCGAACAATCCCTTCATCTCACGCACGATGAAGACGGAGATCGGCCTTGAGCCGCCGGAACGGCGCATCGGCCAGCTTGCCCACGATTTCGAAATGGCAAACGGCACCCGTGACCTCATCTATTCGCGCGCGCTGCGCCAGGGTTCGACGCCGACGGTCGCCTCCCGGTGGCTGCAGCGGCTGATCGCGCTCGGCGGCGAAGACCTTGAAAGCACATTGAAGGCACGCGGCGATCAATACCGCCATTGGGCAGGCCTGATCGACGAAGGCGACAATCAGGCCCCGGCATCGCGGCCGGCGCCGAAGCCGCCCGCTGAACTGCAGCCGAAAAGCTATTCCTTCAGCGAGGTGGGCCGCCTGCGTCGCGACCCTTATGCCATCTATGCGCGGCGCGTGCTGCGGCTCGATCCGGTCGATCCGTTCAATCGCGATCCCGGCCCGGCCGAGCGCGGCACGCTCTATCACAAGATCATCGACCGCTTCGTTCGTGAAGGCCACATTGCCGGCACACCGGATGCGACGCTGGCTATGGATCGCATCATCGCTGAGCTGTTCGATGCACAGCGGCTGCCTGACCATATCGACAGCGTCTGGCGGCCGCGCTTTCGCGAAGTGGCTCGCGCCTTTCTCTCCTGGGAAGCGGAACGACGGCCGGAGGTTCGCAAGACGGCGACGGAAGTGCCGGCCGGTGTCGAGATCGAGCCCATCGGCGTCAGGCTGACTGGCGTCGCCGACCGCATCGACATCAAGAGCGACAAGGCGGCCGATATCATCGACTACAAGACGGGCTACAATCCCTCGCCGCCGCAGGCCCGCGCGCTGCTCGACCCGCAGCTGGCGCTGGAAGCCTATGCGCTCAGACAGGGTGCCTTCCGCAATATCGGCGCGATGGTTCCCGAAAACCTGCTTTACGTGCGGCTGCGGCCGGGCGATCGTTTCAGGGTCGATCAGGTCAACAACGAACATTCCAGCCGCGGCGGCAAGACGGAAACAAAGTCGGCTATGGACCTGGCGCAGGACGCGATGGACCAGTTCGTCAAATTCGTTTCGCTGCTGCAATCCGGCGAGAAGGGCTTTTCCTCGCGGCTGATCCCCGCCCAGCAGTTCGAATATGGCGGCGATTACGATCACCTCGCCCGCGTTTCGGAATGGTCGACGGCGGAAAGCGAACAGGAAGGCGGCGGCGATGAGTGAGCTTTCCGCCAGCGAACCAGCCGGCCTGCCCGACAGCGACGACCCCGGCGTCTGGATCAGCTGGACGACGATCCAGCAATCCATCGCCTCGGACCCCGAACGCTCGGCCTGGGTTTCGGCCAATGCCGGCTCGGGCAAGACGCATGTGCTCACCCAGCGCGTCATCCGCCTGCTGCTATCAGGCGCCCGGCCCTCGGCCATCCTCTGCCTCACCTATACCAAGGCCGCCGCTTCCGAAATGTCGAACCGCGTCTTCGACCGGCTGGCAACTTGGGCGACGATGCCAGACGAGGAGTTGAAAACGCGCATCGCCGATATCGAAGGCGCGGAACCGGATATCTTCAAGCTTGCCGAGGCGCGTCGGCTCTTTGCCAAGGCGCTGGAGACGCCGGGCGGGTTGAAGATCCAGACGATCCATGCCTTTTGCGAGGCCTTGCTGCATCAATTCCCGCTCGAGGCGAATGTCGCCGGGCATTTCTCCGTTCTCGACGACCGTGCGGCGGCGACCCTACTCGAGGATGCGCGCCGCGCGCTGCTGGCCTCCGCGACGCCGCACGGCGATGCCGAGCTGGCACAAGCCTTTGCCTACGTGCTCGATCTCGGCGATGAATCGGGCCTGGAAACGCTGCTCGGCGATATCGTCGCCAAACGCAACGCCATCCGCCGCTTTACCGAAGCGGCGGAGCGACAGGGCGGCCTTGAAGCGACGCTGCTGGCGCGGCTCGGACTTTCCGCCGACGACACGGAAGCCGGCATTGCGGAACAGTACTGGCCGCTTCCCGGCCTCTCCGGTGCGACGCTGGAACTCTATCTCACGCTCGCCGATCAGAAGGGCGGTGCAAAAGCACAGGAGATCGCTTATGCGCTGCGCCTCGCCAAACGCGAGGCGGATGCTATCGCCCGCGCCGAGATACTCGAAAAGGTCATGCTGACCGCGAAAGGCGAACCGAAATCGGACAGCCAGTTTTTTGTGAAGGCGATGCTGGCGGACGCTCCGGCACTTTCCGATGCAGTGGCGGCGGCACGCGCTCATGTCGTTGCCTGCCGCGACCGGCTGAAACTGATGCGGATGTACCGGGCGACCCGCGCTGCCCTTATCCTCGCCGACCGGCTGAACCGAGACTATGAGGAGCTGAAGAAGCGGCGCAGCCAGCTGGATTTCGAGGATCTCATCACCCGCACGGCGGACCTTCTCAACAAGAAGGGCGTCGGGCCATGGATTCACTATAAGCTGGATAAGGGTATCGACCACATCCTTGTCGATGAGGCACAGGATACCAGCCCGATCCAGTGGAGCGTCATCCAGTCGCTGGCGGAGGATTTCTTCGCCGGCGAAAGCGCGCGGCCGACGCTGCGGACGATCTTTGCCGTCGGCGACGAGAAGCAATCGATCTATTCGTTCCAGGGCGCGCGGCCGGAGCGCTTTTCCGAGGAAAGCGATCGCACCCGCCGACGGGTCGATGCCAGCGGCCTGCGGTTCTCGTCGATTCGGCTGCCGCTGTCCTTCCGTTCGACGGCCGATGTGCTCGGCGCCGTCGACCATATCTTCACCAGTCCGGAGAACGCTAGGGGGCTCAGCGCCGTCAACGAGCCGGTGGTGCACCGCTCCAGCCGCATCGGCCATCCCGGCGCCGTCGATCTCTGGGAGATGATCGCGCCGGAACCGGCTGCCAAGGAGGAGGACTGGACGGCACCTTTCGATTCGACGCCGGAAAGCGCACCGCCCGCCATCCTGGCGCGGCGGATGGCGCAGACGATCGGCAACCTCATCGGGCGAGAAACGATCATCGAGAAAGGCAAGGCCCGCTTCATCGAAGCCGGCGACATTCTCGTGCTGGTGCGCAAGCGCGACAGCTTTGTCAACGCGCTGACCCGCGCCCTGAAACGGCGCGGCAACATTCCCGTCGCCGGTGCCGACCGGCTGGTGTTGACCAGCCATATCGCCATTCAGGATCTCCTGGCGCTCGGCCGCTTCCTGCTGTTGCCGGAAGACGATCTTTCGCTTTGCGCCCTGCTGAAAAGCCCGTTGTTCGACCTCAGCGAAGAGGATGTCTTCGCGGTCGCGGCCTATCGTGATGACCACGAGAGCGTCTGGAGCCATCTGCAACGGTTCGCCGAAGACGGCCATGACCGCTTTAGCCGGGCCGTCGAACAGCTAAAGACCTTCCTTGCTTTGTCAAAAAGCCTGGCGGTGCATGACTTCTATGCTCGCGTGCTCGGCAGCTTCGGCGGCCGGCGGCAGTTTCTGGCGCGGCTCGGCACCGAGGTCAGCGACATCCTCGACGAATTCCTGACCTTCGCGCTGGATCACGAGACGGGCGGCCTGCCCGGCCTGCAATCTTTCATCTCGACGCTGGAACTGGAAGCACCAACCGTCAAGCGCGAGCAGGACAAGGGCCGCAACGAAGTGCGGATCATGACGGTGCATGCCTCGAAGGGGCTGGAAGCGCCGATCGTCTTCCTCGTCGACGGCGGCGGCAAGGCCTTTACCCATACGCATCTGCCGAAGATGCGGCTGATCGAAACCGGCAAGGACCAGATCCCGCTGCCGGTCTGGGTGCCGGTCTCCGCGCTTGCCAATTCGCTGACGCAGGCCGATACGGCGCGGCTGCAGTCGCTGACCGAGGAAGAATATCGTCGCCTGCTCTATGTCGGCATGACGCGCGCTGCCGACCGGCTGATCATCTGCGGCTACCGCGGCATCCGCGAAAACAGCGATACATGGCACGCGATGATTTCGGCGGCGCTGCGCCAGGACGAGCAGCATTGTACGTTGAGGACTTTCTCCGGCGCTGATGGTGACTGGCAGGGCTTGAGCTGGCGAATTGCGCAAGTGAAGCTCGATTTCGAAATCATGCCGGAGCCGGAGAAACTGATGGAGCGCGCGGGCTTGCCTGCGGGACTCAGCCGACCACTGCCGCCGCAGAGGAACCTTCCCCGGCCGCTCAGCCCCTCTGGGGTCGGCACCGTCATCGACGATGAGGCCGACAATCTGCTCGTCACTTCGGCGCTTTTCGGCGAGAAAGCGAAGTCCGACCACGCTCTGCAGAAGGGCCGCTTCATCCACCGCATGCTGCAGACACTGCCTGATATCGCGCCGGAGGATCGCGCCGACGCGGCGCGGCGCTACGCCGAACGCGCCGCGCGCTTCTGGCCCCAGGCCGAGCGGGAAGCATTGATCGGCTCCGTCATGGCGCTACTCTCGCACCCGGACCTGCAAGGCACCTTCAGCGCGCATGCCCAGGCCGAAGTCTCGATCATGGGCACGTTGACGCTCGGCAGCCAGTCCTACGCCGTCTCGGGCCGCATCGACCGTCTGGCGGTACTCGACGACCGCATCGTCATCCTGGACTACAAGACGAATCGCGTGCCCCCGGGCAGTGAGCGGGACATTCCCTTCGCGCACAAAGCGCAGCTTGCTATCTACCGCTCCATCCTTTCGCCGCTCTATCCGGGAAAACGCATCGATTGCCTGCTGGTCTATACCGAAAACGCTTCGATCTATACGCTGTCCGACGACGCCCTTGCATTGGCGCTTGCGGAGCTCCAGACAAAGTGAAATATCGGACATTGAAATTCAGGCGCCGCCCCCTCACATACATAGCAACCGCAAATCCTGGTAAAGGAGCAGCCTATGGCTACCGTTAAAGTCGATACTTCCAACTTCACTGCTGAAGTCCTGCAGTCCGCAGAGCCTGTCGTCGTTGATTTCTGGGCCGAATGGTGCGGTCCGTGCAAGATGATCGCTCCGGCTTTGGAAGAGCTCGCCGTACAGTTTGAAGGCAAGGTCAAGGTCGCCAAGCTCAATATCGACGAAAATCCGGAACTGGCCGCCCAGTTCGGCGTTCGCTCGATCCCGACGCTTGCCATGTTCAAGGGCGGCGAAGTGGCTGACATCAAGGTCGGCGCCGCTCCGAAGACCGCCCTGCAGAGCTGGATTTCCAGCGCATCCTGATAGGTATCGACTGAATAGAATAAAAAAGCCCGGCTCGACCGGGCTTTTTTATTGATCCTGATCCAATTTATCGGGGCGGCGTGCCGTTATCGGCAAGAACGTCGCCGACCAGATAGAGGGATCCACCGATCAAAATGCGCGGAGCGGGTGAATTCGGCACGACGAAGGCCTTGATCGCATCCAGCGCCTCGCCGACATCAGACATCGGTTCCGCCACCAGGCCGGCATCATAGGCCGCGTTCGCCAGAATGACCGGATCGATCATCGCGTCGCTGGCGCGGATCGGCACGCAATAGACCTTTTCCGCAAGACCGGCGAAGGCCTTGAAATAACCGACCGGATCCTTGGTGTTGATCATGCCGATAATCAGGAACAGAGGCCGCGGCTGGCGCTCCTCGAAATTGGCCATGGCTTCGGCGATGACTTCGCCGGCGCCGGGATTATGGCCACCATCAACCCAGATCTCCGCGCCTTCGGGCGCATGCGACATCAGATTGCCTTCCGTCAACCGCTGCAGGCGGCCCGGCCATTCGACCGAGGTCATCGCCTTTTCCATCATCGCTTCGGTAACGACGAAACCGGCGGCCTTGACGGCGCGGATGGCGGCGGCGGCATTGGCATATTGATGGCGGCCCGGCAGGCGCGGCAGCGGCAGATCGGCGAGGCCGAACTCGTCCTGGTAGACCAGCTTGCCATATTCTTCGTGGGCGGAAAAATCCTGGCCGAAAACGGCCGTCGGACAACGCAGCCGCTCGGCCGTCGATATCAGCACGTCGAGCGCCGCATCATATTCCTGATGGCCGATGACGACCGGATGGCCTGATTTCATGATGCCAGCCTTCTCGGCCGCAATCAGCTCGACGCGATCGCCGAGATAGGGCTGATGATCGAGCGAAATCGGCATGATGACCGACACGGCCGGATCGGAAATGACGTTGGTGGCATCAAAACGGCCGCCGAGGCCGACTTCGATGACGGCGGCATCGGCCGGATGCTCGGCAAAGAGGATGAAGGTCGCTGCCGTCAGGATCTCGAAGACCGTGATTTTCTGGCCGCCATTGGCGTCGGCGATGCGCCGCAGCACATCAGCGAACACGGCGTCGTCGACAAGCTTGCCGCGGCCACTCTTGACGCCCATGCGGTAGCGCTCGTGCCAATTGACGAGATGCGGCGAGGTGTGAACGTGGACGCTGTAACCGCCGGCTTCGAGCAGCGCGCGGCAGAAGGCCGTCACCGATCCCTTGCCGTTGGTGCCGGCGACATGGATCACCGGCGGCAATTTCCTATGAGGGTTACCGAGGATATCGAGCAGCCGGGTTATTCTCTCCAGGGAGAGATCGAAGCCCTTGGGGTGCAGCCCCATCAGCTTGTCAATCTCCCGTGCTGCCTCGCTCATTGCGGATTGATCCATAGCCGTCATCCCGCACCTCCGCCATCGATGATATCAGGCGCTCGCCGCTATCGCCAGCGCAGCACCATTCTTGCTCTTGGCGGACACGTCGTTTGCCGGCGCCTTGGTCAGGATCTTCAGGAGCGTGGCCAGGGTATCCGGAATGTCGTGACGCTTGATGACCATGTCCACCATGCCGTGTTCCAGCAGGTATTCCGAGGTCTGGAAGCCTTCCGGCAGCTTTTCGCGGATCGTCTGCTCGATGACGCGCTTGCCGGCAAAGCAGATTTCCGCGCCCGGCTCGGCCAGATGAATGTCGCCCAGCATGGCGTAGGAGGCGGTGACGCCGCCGGTCGTCGGATTGGTCAGAACGACGATATAGGGCTGGCCGGCTTCCTTCAGCATGTCGACGGCAACCGTGGTGCGCGGCAGCTGCATCAGCGACAGGATGCCTTCCTGCATGCGCGCGCCACCCGAAGCCGGGAACATGACCAGCGGGCATTTCTCTGAAATCGCCCGCTCGAATGCCTTGACGATGGCCTCGCCGGCAGCGATGCCGAGCGAACCGCCCATGAAATTGAACTCATGCACGACGGCAACGAGCTTGACGCCGCGAACCTTGCCGACGCCGGCAAGGATCGTGTCTTCCTGCTCGGTCTTGATGCGGCTGTCCTTCAGGCGGTCGGTATATTTCTTCGAATCGCGGAACTTCAGCGGGTCCTGCGCGACCTTCGGCTGCGGCAGGGCTTCATACTCGCCATTGTCGAAGAGATCGGCAAGGCGCGCCTTGGCCGGCATCTTCATATGGAAGCCGGAAGCGGGGATGACCCACTTGTTGTCCTCAAGATCCTTGTGGAAGACCATTTCGCCGGTCTCCGGGCACTTGATCCAGAGATTCTCCGAAATTTCGCGACGGCCCAGCATGGAGTTGATCCGCGGGCGAACGTAATTCGTGATCCAGTTCAATTCGAAACTCCTAATCGACCATATCAATCGATATCGTAGTCGTCACTTAATGCCCATAGGCCATGTCTTCAATTCGCAACGATTTGAAGACAGGCCTATATGGGGAAACTATTCGGCGGCAACAAGGCGTGCCGAGCGGGTTCCCGTCGACAGGCCCCGGACAAGCGTCGCGACGGCCTGGATGGTGTCGGCGCTGGCCTTGCCATCCTTGGTGAGGCTGGTGGCGATCTGGTTGACGATGGCGGTGCCGACGACCACGCCGTCTGCGGAGCCGCCGATTACCTTGGCATGCTCTGCCGTTTTGACGCCGAAGCCAACGCAGATCGGCAGGTCGGTGTGCTGTTTGATACGCTCAACTGCGCCCGACACCAGCGACGGATCCGGCAGAGCCGAACCGGTGATGCCGTTCATCGAGACATAATAGACGAAACCGGACGTGTTCTTCAAAACGGTCGGCAGGCGCTTGTCATCGGTGGTCGGCGTCGCCAGGCGGATGAAGTTGATGCCCTTCCTGATGGCGGGAATGCAGAGTTCGTCGTCCATTTCCGGCGGCAGGTCGACGACGATCAGGCCATCGACGCCGGCGACAAGGGCGTCATCGAGGAACTTTTCGACGCCGTAAATATAGATCGGATTGTAATAGCCCATCATCACGATCGGCGTATCGGCATCCGTCTTACGGAAATCGGCGGCGAGCTGCAGCGTCTTCTTCAGCGTCTGGCCGGCCCTCAAGGCGCGCTGGCCGGCAAGCTGGATCGCCGGGCCGTCGGCCATGGGATCGGAAAAGGGCATGCCGAGCTCGATGACGTCGGCACCGGCTTCTGGCAGCGCCTTCATGATGCCGAGCGAGGTGTCGTAATCGGGATCGCCACCCATGAAATAGGTGACGAGTGCCGGGCGGCCTTCAGCCTTCAGAGCGGCGAAGCGTTTGTCCATACGTGCGGTCATGGCGTCTAACTCACATTCCCAGAATCTTGGCGACGGTGAAGATGTCCTTGTCGCCGCGACCGGAGAGGTTCATCAGGATGATCTCGTCCTTGCCCATCTTCGGGGCGCGCTTGATGACTTCGGCGAGGGCGTGGCTCGGCTCCAGTGCCGGAATGATGCCTTCGAGGCGCGTCAGCGTCTGAAAGGCTTCCAGCGCCTCATGGTCCATGATCGGCACATATTCGGCGCGACCGATATCGTTCAGCCAGGAATGTTCCGGGCCGATGCCGGGATAGTCGAGGCCGGCCGAAATCGAATGTCCCTCTTTGATCTGGCCGTCATCGTCCTGCAGCAGATAGGTGCGGTTGCCGTGTAGCACGCCGGGCGAGCCCGCGGTGATCGAGGCGCAATGCTCGTCGCCCTCAAGGCCCTTGCCGCCGGCTTCGACGCCGACGATCTTGACGCCTTCATCATCGAGGAAGGGATGGAAGATGCCGATCGCATTCGAACCGCCGCCGACGGCCGCGATAACGAGATCCGGCAGGCGGCCTTCGGCCTCCAGCATCTGCTGCTTGGCTTCCGTGCCGATCACAGCCTGGAAATCCCGAACCATTTCCGGATAGGGATGCGGGCCGGCGGCCGTTCCGATCAGGTAATAGGTGTCGTCGACATTGGTGACCCAATCGCGAAGGGCTTCGTTCATGGCATCCTTCAGCGTGCCGCTGCCGGCCGTCACCGGAATGACCTCGGCACCCAGCAGCTTCATGCGGAAGACGTTCGGCGCCTGGCGCTCGACATCTGTCGCGCCCATGTAGACGACGCAGGGCAGGCCAAAACGGGCGGCAACGGTCGCGGAAGCGACGCCATGCTGGCCGGCGCCGGTTTCGGCGATGATGCGGGTCTTGCCCATGCGCTTGGCCAGCAGGATCTGGCCGATGCAGTTGTTGATCTTATGGGACCCGGTGTGGTTCAGCTCTTCGCGCTTGAAATAGATCTTCGCGCCGCCAAGTTCGGCCGTCAGGCGCTCGGCAAAGTAAAGCGGGCTCGGGCGGCCGATATAATGCGTGCCGAGAGATTTCAATTCCGCCTGGAAGGCCGGATCGTTCTTCGCCTTGTTCCATTCCTCCTGCAAATCCAGGATCAGCGGCATCAACGTTTCGGCAACGAAACGGCCGCCATAAATGCCGAAACGACCGTCCTCATCGGGGCCGGCGCGGAAGGAATTCAGTTTTGGCGTCTGGTTCACTCTCTACTCCCTGCTGCCGGTTCCGGCAGACATGCTTCTGCAAATGCGTCGAAAAACTGGTCGATCTTACCCAGATCCTTCACACCCGGCGCGCTTTCGACGGCGGAGGAAAGATCGATGCCCGTGGCCTTGGTGGATGCCAGCGCGAGCGCGACATTATCCTTGTTGACGCCGCCGGACAGCATGTAGTCGACCCGATCGTCGAGCCAGCTCATCAGGCCCCAATCGAAGGACACGCCGTTTCCACCCGGCAGCTCCGAGCCGACAGGCGGCTTGGCATCGAACAGGAAGCGGTCGGCAATGCCGATATAGGATTCGACCCGCTTCAGATCGTCGGCGTCACGCACCGACATGGCCTTCATGACCGAGACATTATAGACCGCTTTGATCGTCAAGACACGCTCCGGGCTTTCATTGCCATGGAGCTGCAATATATCCGGCTGCACCAGCGACATGATCTCATCGAGATCGTCATTGGTGGGATTGACCGTGACGGCAACAATCTTTGCCTTGCCGCGAGCGCGCTCGGCCAGCCGGCCGGCCAGATCGGGCTCGATATAGCGTGGGCTCTTCTCGAAGAAGATGAAGCCGATATGGGTGGCGCCGCGCGCAAGCGCACGATCCACCGCTTCCGGCGTCTTCAGACCGCAAATTTTGACATCGGGGTTCATGGCAGCGGAGTGACACGAAATTTCAAAAGAGTCGAGCCTAAAGGCGACAGGCGGGGGAATTTTGCGCTGCCGAAGGCGACGGCGGGCAACAGTGCTCTTTGGCCTGAAACCTATACAATGGCCTTCATGAGGCAAAAGTCCTCACCGCACCGCGATGACGACCTTGCCCCGAGCACGGCCTGTCTCGACGTAGGCCAGCGCCTCGTTGGTCTTTTCGAACGGAAAGACCCGATCGACGACAGGTCGTATGGCTCCTGCCTCGATCAATGAGGCGATCTGCTCGAGCTGCCCGCCGCTCGGCTTCATGAAGAGGAACGAATAGCTGACGCGATGGCGTTTGGATTTTCTGCGGATGCTAAAGCTCAGCAGGCGCATGGCTTGCCGAAGCAGCCAGCCGGAACCGCTTTCCCTGGCAAACTCCGGATCTGGCGGACCGGAGATCGAGATCAGCTTCCCACCCGGCTTCAGAACGCGGAGTGATTTTTCCAGCGTATCCTTGCCAAGGCTGTTCAGCAGGACATCATACCCCTGCAGGACGTTTTCGAAATCGTCCTTCTTGTAGTCGACGACGACATCCGCTCCGAGACTTCTGACCAGATCGACATTGGCTGTGCTTGTCGTCGTCGCCACGGTCGCACCGATATGTTTGGCAAGCTGGATGGCAATCGCCCCGACACCGCCCGAGCCGGCATGGATCAGAATCTTCTGCCCCTTCTTCAGGTTTGCCCGGTCGACAAGCGCCTGCCAGGCGGTCAGGGCGACGAGCGGCACCGATGCCGCCTCTTCCATTGTCAGGTTCTTCGGCGTCATCGCAACGTCGGCCTCGTTGATCGCAATGAACTCCGCGAATGTGCCGATGCGGTCCTTGGCCGGGCGCCCATAGACTTCGTCGCCGGTTTTGAATTTCCGGACTTTAGATCCGACCCGAACCACGACGCCTGCCGCGTCATTGCCCAGGATCAGCGGCAGGCGGTATGGCAGCACAAGTTTGAACTCGCCGTCCCTGATCTTGGCATCCACCGGGTTTACGCTGGCAGCATGGATCCGGACCAAAACTTCGTCTTCCCGCAACTCCGGCTCGGGGACTTCGCCCAAGCGCAGAGCAGCACCTTTCGCATAGCGATCGATCAGGAATGCCTTCATGATACTGACTTTCTTTTCCTAAGGTTGCGGCGCTAGCGGCTCAGGCCGGAAGCCTGTTGAACTTCCGAAGATTTTTGTCGACGAATGACTCGGGCAGGAAGCGGCGTATGAGCCGGACCTGGCCTGCCATCTTTCCTGCGGTGTAACGTCTCTTCGGTGATGCCGCATTGGCCGCCTTAACGAGCATGTCGGCGACGATCTCCGGTGCATCTCCCGTCTCGACGATCTCCCGCATCAGCTTTTCCGCATCGGTGCGAATGGTGTCGTAGATGGGAAGCGGCTGATCAGCACGCGTGAGATTTTCCTCGAAAGACGTGCGGGTGACGCCAGGCTCGACCAGCACGACGCGAATGCCTTGCGTTCGCACCTCGTGGTCGAGCGATTCCGAATAGCCCTCGATCGCATGCTTGGTCGATGCATAGAGGGCGTTGAAGGGGGCGGGTATGAGACCAAGGATGGAGCTCATGTTGATGATCCTGCCCTTTCGCTGGCGTCTCATAATGGGCAGCACCGCATTCGTCAGACGCACGACGCCGAAGACATTCACATCGAACAGAGCCTTTGCCTGTACGGCAGAAGACTCCTCGGCACCTCCGAGCAACCCGATCCCGGCATTGTTGACGAGAAGATCGATCCGTCCTGCACGGATCACAACATCTTCGACCACACTCTGTACCGAACGATCGTCGGTGACGTCGCAAACCAGCATCGTCACGCCATCGGAGGTGTCGGCCATCGGCTTGCGGCTGGTTCCGAACACCTGGTAACCATTGCGCCGCAGAGCTCGTGCGGTTGCCAGCCCAATGCCGGAGGAAGCGCCTGTGACCAGGGCGACGCCGCGTTCTTTACCGCTCATCTGTCTCAGCTTTCATTTTTATCATGGAACATCGATGAAAACTAGGTTACTATCATTTCGAAACTAAGTCACTATCAAAAAGATACTAACATGCAGAATCTTTCAGACCAATCATGCCTGATTGCCCGCAGCCTCGCGCTGGTGGGGGACGCATGGAGCATGCTGATCCTAAGGGACGCCCATGCCGGGCTCACCCGATTCGATGAATTCCGCAAGAGCCTCAGCATCGCCCCGACGATCCTGACCCGTCGGCTTGCAGCGCTCACGGAGGACGGGCTGATTGAGAAGCACCGCTATTCGGAGCGGCCGCCGCGGGATGAGTACATATTGACTGCAGCGGGCCAGGACTTCCTGCCTGTCCTGTTTGCGATCGGCGCGTGGGGGCGAAAGCACCGCAATGCAGACGGTGTAACCCGGTTCTTCGACGCCGAGACCGGGACGGAGATCGATCCCGTCATGATCGACCGTGCAACCGGCGCTCCGATCGGCACACGGCCGATTCGCATCGCTGCACCCGAATGAGCCACATCACGCGAAAGGGGCCAGAAGCCTTTAGCCGATAACGGCTTGCTCAATCAAAATCGATCGCGTGCAGCTGGCTGCCATGGCGCTTCAGCCAGGCCTTGGCTTCGTCCATATCGGGGCAGAGCTTGCGGCAGAGCGCCCAGAAGCGCGGGCCGTGGTTCATTTCTCTTAAGTGCGCGACCTCATGGGCGGCGAGATAGTCGATGACCAGCGGCGGCGCCATGACGATGCGCCAGGAGAAGCTGAGGTTTCCCTGGGAAGAGCAAGAGCCCCAACGGCTGCGGGTGTCCTTCATGGTGATGGAGGAGACAGGCGCGCGGATCGTTCCGGCGTGCACCGCCACGAGCTTTTCGAGATCGGCGCGTGCCTCCTTCTTCAGGAAAGTCGCGATGCGGCGGCCGGCATGTTCCGGCAGACCGCTGACACGCAGCACCGGCTGGCCGTCCACGATGATGGCTTCGGTGAGACCGCGCAGGGTACCTGTGTGCTCGATCCGGTGACGCACGCCGCGCAGAAGGATTTCGCTGCCGCTGCGCAGGCTGCTGTCCGTCGTGAATTTGGCGAGCTTTGTCAAAAGCCAGCCCTGATGCCGGTCGAGGAAGGCATTGACCTCGCGTGCCGCAAGACCGCGCGGAATGGTCATCTTCAGCGAGCGTCCGCCTGGCTCGATCCGAAGCGTGATGCGCGTCGCCCGCTCATGCTGGCGTATCGTCAGCGGCATCAGACGGCCGGCGACGTTCAGGGTGCGCGTTTCCGGCGCGGGTGGTTCGGCAGACGCTCTGCGGGATCTGGATAGAAGCGGAAACATGGAAGGCAGTTTTATACGATTCGGGCTGATATCTGGCAAAGAAAAACCGGCATCGCCGGATGCCGGTTTCGATTGCGTTACAGGGCCTCGGTCACGGCGTCTGGAATTCGGTCGCCGGACCGCCATTGTTGTCATTGCGCTTGACGCTGTTGCGCTCGCGCATGAAGCGGTCGAACTCGTCCTGATCCTTGGCGCGGCGCAGCTCGCGGACGTAGCTGTCGAATTCGGCGCGCATCTCGTCCAGCTTGCGGCGCTCCTGCTCGAGGCGCTCAAGTTCCGCCTTGCGCCAGTCGTCGAACGCGACGTTGCCGGTGGAGAAGGAATGACGGTGACGGCCGCGATGGCGGCCGCAGCCGGCAAACATGCCGTCGGCCCTTTCATTCACATCCCTTTTGAAATCCCGCAAACGTTCCCCGAAGAGAATATAGGCGAGCATGGCAAAGCCCAGTGGCCAAAAGACCACGAAGCCAAGCACCATCAGGGCAATAGTAGCCGGAGTCCAATCCGGGCGTAGCAATGCAGATTGGTTCATCGTGAGGTATCCTCGCACGGCGCATCGCCCCTCGACCAACACCGATCGACGGAAAGGCTTCTGCGCATTTTTTAAAGCTCTACTGCATCTCAGCGCGTTCCAAGGACGCGCGGCGCGGTAAACGGCCCGATCATCTTCGAAACCGCTGGAATCGAGATGGTAACCTCTTCGTGAGCCTTCAATGGCATATTCAGGCGGAATCGGACAAGCCCTTGAATCCGCGCGGATAATTCAACAAAAGCTAATAATTTGCGCTGCCAGAGCGTTATGACGTTCTTTTCGGACGTCATCACGCTCTGACTATTTGATTTTGCATGATCTTCATCCAAAAATCACTGCGCCTTTTTTGGATTATGCTCCTCAGGCGGATTTCCCGCCCTTGATCACCCGCTTGACGACCGGCCGGCCGGTGCGGGCATGCTCGCGGGCAAAGGCTAAAATGCGCGGCGCAATCTCGCGGCGGAAGCGCGAGCCGTTGAAGACACCGTAATGGCCGACGTCCGGCTGCAGATAATGCATGCGCATATGATCGGGGATGCCGGTGCAGATAGTCTGCGCCGCCATCGTCTGGCCGACGCCGGAGATATCGTCATTCTCGCCCTCGACGGTCAGCAGCGCGACATTCCGGATCACCGAAGGATCGACTGGCCGGCCGCGATGCATGAGTTCGCCCTTGGGCAGCGCATGCTTGATGAACACCTGGTCCACGGTCTGAAGATAGAATTCCGCGGTCAGATCCATGACAGCCAGGTATTCATCATAGAAATCGCGGTGCTTCTCCGCCGGCTCGCCGTCGTTCTTGACGAGATGCACGAAGAAGTCCTTGTGGGCGATCATGTGCCGATCGAGGTTCATCGACATGAAGCCGGAAAGCTGCAGGAAGCCGGGATAGACGGGCCGCATGAAGCCCGGCTGCGGCCAGGGGACATTCATGATGACATTGTCGGCAAACCATTCGAGCGGCCTGTCCTTGGCCAGCTGGTTGACCGCCGTCGGATTGATGCGCGTATCGATCGGGCCGCCCATCAGCGTCATCGACGCCGGCACCAGAGGATCGCCGGCCGCCTCCATCACCGCAACGGCCGCGAGAACCGGCACGGACGGCTGACAGACGGCAACGACATGCGTGTCCGGCCCGAGATGGTGCAGCATCTCGATGACGTAATCGATATAATCCTCCAGATCGAAGGTGCCTTCGGTCATGGGCACCATGCGGGCATCGATCCAGTCGGTGATGTAGATATCGGCGCCCGGCAGAAGGGCTTCCACGGTCCCGCGCAGCAGTGTCGCATAGTGGCCCGAGATCGGCGCGACGATCAGGATGCGCGGATCGATGCCGTGACCGGCGGGCAGGCTGCGCTCGAAATGGATGAGATTGCAGAACGGCTTCTTCCAGGCGATCTTTTCGTGCACCGAAACCGGCTTGCCGTCGATCGCCGTCTCATGAAGCCCGAATTCCGGCTTGCCATAGCGCCTGGTCGTGCGCTCGAAGACTTCGAGGCTTGCCGTCAACGTGCGGCCAAGCATGGTATGCGACAGCGGATTAAGGGGATTGGCAGAGGCCAGGCGCATCATGTCGGCAGCGGCGCGGAAGGGTGCGAGGGCGGCATGATTGAGTTCGTAAAACTGATAAAACATTTGGGGGCGTCACCTTTCGAGATGCCGGCGCGCGAACTTGCAAATCACATGGATTTTCAAAAGCTCATGCGCCTCATATGTCGCTGCTTTCATTGCGGCGCTCCTCCGGTTGCGCTGCGCAGCAGGATGATTGCGGCTCCTCAGGCGCAATCTCCATCCTTTAAGCTCTTACTAACCAGTCTAGCAGTTTTTGCTGGGGGGCAACATAACTGCAGAGAGTTTTACCTATAAAAACGCCGGAGAATCGCTTCTCCGGCATCAACAATGATCTCAAAAGATTAAAGTTCCTGAGCCTCAAGGCCTCATGCGTCTGCGAGGAAGGTCTGGCGCTGCGTGCCGAGGCCTTCCATGCCGAGTTCGACGACATCGCCCGGCTTCAGATATTGCGGTGGCTTCATGCCCATGCCGACGCCGGGAGGCGTGCCGGTGGAGATGACGTCACCCGGATGCAGCGACATGAACTGGCTGAGATAGGATACGAGGTAGGCAACACCATAGACCATGGTCTTGGTCGAGCCGTTCTGCATCGTCTTCCCGTTGACCTTCAGCCACATCCCGAGGTTCTGCGGATCGGCAACCTCGTCCTTCGTAACCAGCCACGGGCCGATCGGACCGAAGGTGTCGCAGGACTTGCCCTTGGTCCATTGTCCCGAACGTTCCGTCTGGAAAGCGCGCTCGGAAACATCGTGCGAAACGCAATAGCCGGCGACATAATCGAGAGCATCGGCTTCGCTGACATATTTCGCCTTTTTGCCGATGACGACGCCGAGCTCGACTTCCCAATCGGTCTTTTCCGAGCCGCGCGGGATCAGCACGTTGTCATTCGGGCCGACGATGGCCGAGCTTGCCTTCATGAAGATGATCGGCTCCGGCGGCACGGTGGCACCGGTTTCCGCGGCATGGTCGGAAAAGTTCAGACCGATGCAGATGAATTTGCCGGTGCCGGCGACACAGGCGCCGATGCGGCCTTCCGCCAGTTCCGGCAGGCTCTTCGGATCGAGAGCGGCGATCTTTGCGAGACCAGCCGGCGAAATGGCCTCTCCACCAATATCGGCGACATGCGCGGAGAGATCGCGGATCTTGCCGTCGCTATCTAGAAGTGCCGGCTTTTCCTTTCCGGCTTGCCCTACACGCAACAATTTCATGGATTTTCCTTCCCTGCATTTTTCAAAGACGAGATTGCTTTCAAAGCCAAGATTGGTGACACCATATATGAACGAATTATTTACCAGTGTCATCAATCGATTTCAGAGCATAGCATGCTCCCGCGTTCCGCGTGGGAACAACAGTTTTTCTAGACCGGGGGCAATGCTCTGGCGATTTCGACGATGACAGCAAAAGCCGTATCGATATCTTCCGCTGTCGCTTCGAACTGTCCGGCCTGAAAGCGAATGACCAGGCGGCCGGCAACGCGGGTCTGCGTCAGATAGATGCGGCCGTCATTGTTGATCGCGGCAATCAGGCGCTGCGTATGGCTTTCCTGATCGGCGCCCGTCGGCGCCTTGTGATCGAACGAAAACAACGACAGAAACGGCTGGGTGACAATCTCAAAATCGGGTTCGGCCGCCAGGCGCTTAGCCAGATTCTGCGACCATGCGACGTGATTGCGGATCATCCCCCGCAGCCCTTCCAGGCCGTGATAGCGCAGCAGGAACCAGAGCTTCAACGCGCGGAAGCGCCGGCCAAGCGGCACCGACCATTCCGAATAGTTGATGATGCCGTCATGGCCATGGGTACGCAGATATTCGGGCTGGATCGCCAGCGTCCGCACCAGCGTTTCCGGTTCGCGAACGAACTGGACGGAGCAATCGAATTGCGCGCCAAGCCATTTATGCGGATTGAAGACGATGGAATCGGCCCGCTCGACGCCTTGCCACAGCTCACGGAATTCCGGGCAGATCATGGCGGAGCCCGCCCAGGCGGCATCGACATGCACGTAAAGTCCGTGGGCATGCGCCACATCGACGACAGCAGCGATGTCATCGCAGGCGCCGACGCTGGTGCCACCAACGCAGGCGATAACACCGGCCGGCAGCAAGCCGGCGGCGCGGTCTTGCTCTATCGCCGCGGCAAGCGCCTGAGGATCCATGGCCTTGTTCGGACCGGTGGAGGGGATGCGCACCAGGTTCTCCGCGCCGACGCCGGAAATCCAGATGGCGCGGTCGATTGACGTATGGACCTGATCGGTCGAATAGATCCGCACCGCCTTGTTTGCAGCAAGTCCGTGGCTGTTGCCATGCCAGTCCAGCGCCCGCTCGCGCATGACCAGAACGGCGGCAAGAGTTGCGGTTGAGGCCGAATCCTGGATGACGCCGGTGAAACTGTCAGGCAGGCCGAGGGCTTGACGCAGCCAGTCGACCACCTTGGTCTCCAACTCGGTGGCGGAAGGCGAGGTCTGCCAAAGCATGCATTGGGCAGCGATGGCGCTGACCAGATATTCGGCGATCACCGAGACCGGGGCGGCATTGGCGGGGAAATAGGCGAAGAAGCGCGGATGCTGCCAATGCGTCATGCCGGGAACGAGGATATCCTCGAAATCCTTGAAAATATCCTCCATCGCTTCGCCGGATTCCGGTGGGGAATCGGCAATATGCGCGGATATTTCGCCGGGAGCCGTCTGCGCCCGCACGGGCCGGTCCCGGAGCGATGCGCGATAATCCGCACCCCAATTCGCCGCCTTTTCCGACCAGCGCCGAAACTCCTCCCCATTCATAACGGTCCTCCCAATTCCATCAAAACGAGCGGACCTTAGACGGGTTTTTGGGGGCGGTCGAGTATCAGAACAGCTCTTCGAGTGCAGGGCCGAGCGGCACGATACCGCTCGGATTGAGCGCCGTCACCGAATAGTAGCCGCGCTTGATGTGATCGAAGCTGACCGTCTCGGCGATCCCAGGCCAGTCGAACATGCGGCGGCAGAAGGACCGGAGATTGGCATAATCCGACAGCCTGCGGAGGTTGCACTTGAAGAGGCCGTGATAGGCGACATCGAAACGGACGAGGGTGACGAACAGCCTGATATCGCTTTCGGTCGGATGGTCGGTAAAGAGGTAGTCCCTGCCCTCCAGCTCGGCCTCAACCTGATCGAGACATTCGAACACGCCATGGAAGGCTTCCTCATAGGCAACCTGCGTCGTCGCGAAGCCGGCGCGATAGACGCCGTTATTGAGGGCCGGATAGATCCGCGCGTTGAAGCGGTCTATATCCTCGCGCTTGCCGGCCGGATAAAGATCGATGCCGTTCTGGGCGAGATCGCCGAAACCGTCATTCAGCATACGCAGGATATCTGATGATTCGTTATTGACGATCGTGCCGGTCCGCTTGTCCCAAAGCACCGGCACGGTGGCGCGGCCCGTGAAGAGCGGATCGGCCTTGGTGTAGATCTCATGCATATGGGTGGCGCCGTTGACAGGGTCGTCTGTCGCGCCGGGATAATCTCCGAAACGCCAGCCCTGCTTGGTCAGCGCCGGTTCGACCACCGAGACGGAAATGACATCCTCAAGACCCTTCAGCTTGCGGCCGATCAGGGTGCGCGACGCCCAGGGGCAAATCAACGCGACATAAAGATGGTAACGGCCGGCCTCCGCCTTGAATCCGCGCTCTCCCGTCGGTCCCGGTCGGCCGTCGGGTGTTATCCAGCTGCGGAAACTCGAGGTCTGGCGGACGAAGCCGCCCTTTTCATCCTTGGCCTGGACCGGCTGCCAATCCTCAGTCCATTTCCCGTTCACCAGCAAGGTTGCGTCTCCAGTCGCGAGTGTTCTCTTCCGCGACAGCATAGCGAAACAGGATTTCGCCGAAATAACGCAAACTTGAAACAGTCTGTCTACCTGGCGAATGCGGAAGGATCTATGTATGGAAACACGTGTCTTCTGTTCAAGTTTACTGGAGCATCCCATGCCCGCATCCGTCTCGTCAGTGAAAACAGAGCATGCCAGTCGCTATCTGCAGCAGCTCTGCAAGCACTGGAGCCACCGATTTGCGGTGGAATTCAATGAAACGGCCGGGAAGGTGCCTTTCAGCGCCGAAGCCTCTCTTGGGCTGGCGGCCAATCCCACCAACCTGATCATGACGCTGAGTGTCGAAAAGCCCGAGGATCTCGAACGCATGCAGGCAGTTGTTGCCGATCACCTCAAGCGTTTTGCATTTCGCGAAGAGCTTGATGTGATCTGGACTGCCGACGAGAGCCGAGTATAGACACGCCTCATATGTTGATGGCCAACCACGAAATCCCTGCAAAAGGACCTGCAACTGGTTCCCACTGATGGAAAGAAGCCCCAATGACATCAAGCAACAATCGCGAATCGCAGTATCCGATCGATAAGATCTTCCTCGATCGCTGGTCGCCGCGCGCCTATTCCAACGAGACCATGCCGGAAAAGGATCTGCTGACCATTCTGGAGGCTGCCCATTGGGCGCCATCCGCGTCGAACCTGCAGCCCTGGCGCTTCGTCTATGCCCTGCGCGGTTCGGAGAACTGGGACAAGTTCCTCGATCTTCTGATCGAATTCAACCAGGGCTGGGCGAAGTCCGCTGCGGCGCTGCTCTTCGTCATCTCGCGCACCCATAGCGGCGAACTCGGTTCCGCCGAGCAGAAGCCCAGCTACAGCCACTCCTTCGATGCCGGCACTGCCTGGGGCTTTCTGGCGATGCAGGCACATCTAGCCGGCTATGCAGCCCACGGCATGGGCGGCTTCCATGTCGAGAAGTCCTACGAGGTTCTCGGTATTCCTGAAGGGTTCCGCGTCGAGACCGCTGTCGCGATCGGCAAGATCGGCGACAAAAACCAGCTGCCGGAAAAGCTGAGGGAGCGCGAAGTGCCGAACCATCGCAATGCGCTTTCCGAGGTTGCCTTCAATGGCACGTTTATCGCCAAGTAATTGATATCAATGGAAAAGGCCCGCCAGATGTTCTGGCGGGCCTTTTTGTTTCTTCTGACAGAGATCAGATGTCGAGATTGGCGACGCTTAGCGCATTTTCCTGAATGAACTCGCGCCGGGGCTCGACCTCATCGCCCATAAGCCGGGCAAACAAGCCGTCGGCATCGTTCGCGTCCGCGACCCTGACCTGCAACAACGAGCGCGCATTCGGATCCAGTGTCGTTTCCCAGAGCTGCTCGGCATTCATTTCGCCAAGGCCCTTATAGCGCTGCATGGTAAGACCCTTGCGGCCGGCGGTGAAGATCGTTTCCAACAGTTTGCGCGGGCCGGAAATCTCGGTTTCGCCATCGCGGCGCACGAGCTTCGGCGGCACGATGTAGGTTTCCTTGAGCCGGACGCCGAGCTGGTCGATGAGGCGTGCATCCTGCGAACCGATCAGCGCCATGTCGAGAAGCACGACTTCCTTGACGCCGCGCACCATGCGCTCGAAGCGTAAACCGCCCTCATCTGTCACGAGGCCGGTCCAGCCGCGTTCGGTTTCCTCGGCGATGATATCGAGCCGCTTGGCGACGTCATCAACGAGCACCGCGGCCCGCGCCCGATCGCTGACCAGTTCGGCATTGAGCGCGCCGGCAATCGCCGCCTGTTCGACGACATCGCGGTTATAGCGCGAATGCAGATTGTCGAGCAGCGTGCGCAGGCGCAGCGCATCGAAGATAACCTCGCGCAGATCCTGTCCTGCGCGCACCTCGCCATTGCCAAGCCTGAGGCTCGCATCGTCAAGACCCTGCGCGATCAGATATTCTTCCAACGCCTTCTCATCCTTCAGATACTGCACCGATTTGCCGCGCGTCACCTTATAGAGCGGCGGCTGGGCAATATAGAGATGGCCGCGTTCGATGAGATCGGGCATCTGCCGGAAGAAGAAAGTCAACAGCAGGGTACGGATATGGGCGCCGTCGACGTCGGCATCCGTCATGATGATGATCTTGTGATAGCGCAGCTTGTCGGCGTTGAATTCGTCCTTGCCGATGCCGGTACCGAGTGCGGTGATCAGCGTGCCGATTTCCTGGCTCGAGAGCATCTTGTCGAAGCGGGCGCGCTCGACGTTGAGAATCTTGCCACGCAGCGGCAGGATCGCCTGATTTTCGCGCGAACGGCCTTGCTTGGCTGAACCGCCTGCCGAATCGCCCTCGACGAGGAAGACTTCGGACTTGGCGGGATCGCGTTCCGAGCAGTCGGCGAGCTTGCCGGGCAGCGAGGCAATATCGAGAGCGCCCTTGCGCCGGGTCAGCTCGCGCGCCTTGCGGGCGGCCTCGCGGGCGGCAGCGGCTTCGACAACCTTGCCGACCAGTACCTTCGCGTCGGACGGATGCTCTTCGAGCCAGGTGCCGAGCGCTTCATTGACGAGGCTTTCGACCACCGGGCGGACTTCCGAGGAAACCAGCTTGTCCTTGGTCTGCGAGGAGAATTTCGGATCGGGAACCTTCACCGACAGCACAGCCGTCAGGCCTTCGCGGCAATCGTCACCCGTCAGCGTCACCTTTTCCTTCTTGGTGATGCCGGATGACTCGCCGTAGGAGGTGATCTGGCGCGTCAGCGCGGCGCGGAAGCCGGCCATATGCGTGCCGCCATCGCGCTGCGGGATGTTGTTGGTGAAGCAGAGCACGTTTTCATGGTAGCTGTCGTTCCACCACATGGCGACTTCGACAGTGATGCCGTCCTTCTCGCTGCGGATCGACACCGGCTTTTGGACCAGCGGCTTCTTGGCGCGGTCGAGATAGGCGACGAAGGCTTCCAAGCCGCCGTCATAGAGCATCTCTTCCTGCCTGATGTCGGAATGACGCTTGTCGGTCAAAAGGATGCGCACGCCGGAATTCAGGAAAGCAAGCTCGCGCAGGCGATGCTCCAGCGTGCCGTAATCGAATTCCGTCATGGTGAAGGTGTCAGAGCTCGGCATGAAGCTGACTTCGGTGCCGGTCTCATTGCCGGCATCGCCGGTTTCCTTGAGCGGCGCATCGGCCACGCCGTGGGTGAAGCTCATTTCGTTGATCTTGCCCTGGCGGCGGATCTTCAGCTTCAACCAGACGGACAGTGCGTTGACGACGGAAACGCCGACGCCGTGCAAGCCGCCGGAGACCTTGTAGGAATTCTGGTCGAACTTACCGCCGGCATGAAGCTGGGTCATGATGACTTCGGCGGCCGATACGCCTTCGCCGGTATGGATATCCGTCGGGATGCCGCGGCCGTTATCGGTTACCGTCACCGAACCATCGGGATTGAGGGTGACCGTGACGATGTCGGCATAGCCACCCAACGCCTCGTCGATGGCGTTGTCGACGACTTCGTAGACCATGTGATGCAGGCCCGAACCGTCATCCGTGTCACCGATATACATCCCGGGTCGCTTGCGCACGGCATCAAGGCCCTTCAGAACCTTGATGCTGTCTGCGCCATACTCGGCGTTACCGCCGTTTTCGGTTACGGATATATCGGTCATTTTATTGAAGTCTTTCCAGTGTTTAGAGAATCTCGCCGATCACTGACGAATCAGCGGTTTTTCTTTCCCTGAATATAGGATGTTTCACCCCGAACTTCCAAACGGAAGGCCCCTAAATCAGGTATAAAACAGGGGATTGAGGCGCTTTTCAGCCTGATTTGCCGCCATTTTCGAGAACTCGAGATAGCTCTTGTATCGTTGCTGCGTCAAGATTGCGAATCTTGCCGGCCAAGTGGTTGACGAAGGCCGTATATTCAGGTGCAAGCCCCGACGTGTCGACGACAACGCGGGGGTCGGAAAAGCGCGCCAATAGGAACAATTCCTCGGCTTCGTCCCAGATGATGTTGAAATATCCGGCGATGCGCTGCAGCAGATCAAAGGTCGGTGTCCCGCGTTTTCCGTGTTCTAAGGCGGATAAATAAGCCGGCGTCACATTCAGCGCGGCCGCCATTTCCTTTTGCGAGACGCCCTTGCGCAGCCTGAGCTTTCTCACCGCTTCGCCGAAGGGGGTCAAGGCTTGTCCCCCTTCAGGCGCGACAGGCGGATATAGAGCGCGCCGTCGCCACCATGATGTTGCGCCGCCGTCTCGTAGGAGGAGATCAGAAATCGGAATTCCGGCTTGGAAAACCAGAGCGGTACCGCGCGCTTGAGCGCCCCTTCGCTGCCCATGGAGCTGCCCTTGCCTGTTATGACAAGCACATGGCGAAGCCCGCGGCCATGAGCGCGCAGGAGGAAATCCAGAAGCATGCCATGCGCCTCGCTCTGGATGAGGCCGTGAAGATCGATCCGGGCCTCCAGCGCCAGCCGCCCCTTGGCGATCTTGCGCTTGACCGGACGTTCGAGCTGGTGGTGGCGGCCGGAAGGCTGTTTGGCGGGCGTCGGCACATTTTGCGGGTCGGTTGGCACCGGAGCCGTTCCCGCCTTTGCGGCGCGGGCCTTTTCCTCGCTCTCCGCTTCGGCTGCCAGCGCTGCTTCGAAAGCCTCCATATCGGCCATTCGGCCGGCCATGGGCCGGGTGCTCTTGGCTACCCTGCCCCAGAGGATGCGGTCCTCCGCGCTGAGCTTATGCTCCTTGTTCTTTCGTTCCGAGGCCATCAGCCGAACCTTCGCGCCGCCGCCTTTGGAATGAATATATAAAAATCGGCGTCATTGCGCACTGTGCCGGCGAGCTCCCCGGCATCATAGCCCGAACCGGTAAATATATCGCCGCGCGCCGGCCCGACGATGGCGGAGCCTGTATCCAGCGCCAGCATCAGCCGCGCGAAAGGCTTGCCGGCATCAAGATGAGTGAGACTTTCCGAGCGGATGAAGAAGGGAAAGCCGAAGGTATGGATCAGGCGATCCACCGCAAGGGAACGGCCGGCAAGCAGAGGCACCTTGGCGGCGGCGATCGGACCGAGCGTGGGGTCGCTGACATCGGCCTCGCGGAAGAAGATATAGGACCGATTGTGCCAGAGAACCTCGTCGACCTCCCGTGGGTGGGCATAAAGCCAGTCGCGGATCGTCTGCATGGATATCGTCGCGCGGTCGAGCATACCCCGCTCGATGAGCAGGCGCCCGACCGCCGAGAAGGGATGCCCGGCCTTGGCGGCATAGGTGATGCGGCCCATGCGCCCATCCGGATAGCGCAGGCGGGCAGCCCCCTGCACATGCACGAAGAAGACGTCGACCTTGGATTTCGCCCAGGCGATCTCCAGCCCCTTGCTCTCAAGATAACCGCGATCGATCTCGCCGCGATCGGGATAGGCTGAAATCGCACCGTCGCGGAGGCGTCCGAACATATAGGACGGGTCGAGACCCGCAGGCCGATTGCCGTCGTCCAGGTCGATCAGATCATCCGGTCGCCGGTAGAAGGGATAGCGATAGGTCTCGTCCGGCGTGGCCGAAACCTCGATCTCCGGCTCAAAGAATGCGGTTACGAACCCTTTGGCGCCATCGCCACGGCGAATGAAAAAGGGCCGGCAATGCTCTTCGAAGAAGGCACGTGCCTCGGCCGCATCGCGTGGTTCCCAATCTTCGGCGGCATCGAGCAGAACCAGAAGTTCATCGGCGGTCAGCCCGGCAGCGCCGGTGCGGTAGGGCTTTACGCCGCGGATATGGGTTCGACAGTCCTTCATGGCGCGAAAAAGGCTGGAAGGATCGTCGTCCTTCCAGCCCTTCAGATCGGCGAAGGTTGCCGGTTCCAGTCTGAAATCCTGCAATGGGCTCGTCATTGTTCAGATTCGGTCGCCACAAGTTTCCAGTTCGGATCGCGGGAACGGGTGTCGCGGGCGAAAGTCCAGAGGTCGCTGACCTCGGCCACGGCCTCGGCGTCGCCGTCGATCAGCGTGCCGGCCTTGTCGTAGGTCGCCGAAATCATCTGGCTGACGATGCGCATGGTGACCAAGGCTTCGGTTCCCTTGATCTCGGCGCTGAGAATATCGGCCTTATCGATGCCGACGAAGGTCGATTTGACCTTTTCACCCTTGGCCTCGCGATCGGCGATTGCTGCGTCGAAGCCGTCATAGACCTCGCGCGAAAGCAACCCCTTCAGGGCCTTGCGATCGCCATCGGCAAAAGCCATGACGATCATCTCATAGGCCATGCGGGCGCCATTGACGAATTCCTTCGGATTGAAGGCGGGATCGGTCTTGCTCACTTCGCGCAGAGAATCATTGAGCGGCGTGCCGGCCGGGGTGAAGGCGTCGACGGCGGCGAAGCGATCTTCCTCTTCCGCCGTGTCGCGACGCGGCAAGGTCACCACCTTGCCGGCATCCGGCGGCGTCGGGCCATTCACCGGATCGGCGGAACCATAGAGATCGCGCGGCGGCTTCTCATTCCCCGTGCGGCGGCCAAGGACACTGCGCAACTGAAAGAAGATCAGCACCGCTGCCACCAGGAAAAAGATCGTCACAAAGTCGTTTGCACCCATCTCGTATCGGAACCACCGTTAAAATTAAAGTTTCAATCCCCATATAGTCTGCATCCATCTATCATTCAAATAGCGGACCAGTTTCTTTATTATGCGCGTTCAACTAACGCTTATGCCGAGAAACCCGCGTTCAGGACCAGGATAACATGCGCCTATCGCTTCTACCTATCTTCGTTTTTCTGATGCCGCTCGCGGAAATCGCCGGCTTCATCGTCGTCGGAAAGATGGTTGGCGTCTGGGCGACGCTGGGGCTGGTGATCCTCAGCGCCCTGCTCGGTGCGGCGCTCTTGAGAATTCAGGGGATCGGCATTCTCCAGCGCATCTCGACCGAGAGCCGCAATGGCGGCGATCCCGGCCGCGAGATGGTGCATGGCGCCATGATCGTTATCGCGGCCTTCTTCCTGATGCTGCCGGGCTTCATCTCCGATATCATCGGCCTGCTGCTTTTCATTCCGGCCGTGCGCGATCTCGCCTGGAGGATCCTGCGCAACCGTATCGTCGTCGTCGGCAATTCCCGCGCCTTTCGTCGCGGTCAAGGGCCGGGCGCCGGTCCGCAGGCTCAGCCAAGCAAACCCGGAACGGTCGTCGATCTCGACGAAACCGATTTCCATCGCGAGCCTAAGCGCAACTCGCCCTGGTCCGATCAGAAGCGGCTCGAGGACTAGAACAGCGGTCCAAAAAGCGCCGGGGCATAAGGGTTGTAAGCCCCAATTCGAAATGCTAGATGGCGACACCTATTGACGTGAGAGGACACCCCCATGGCCAACGAGACCAGCGGCAACGGCGCAGCCAGCCCGAGCCTTAGCATCCTTGCTCAGTACACCAAGGATCTTTCCTTCGAAAATCCGGGTGCTCCGCGCTCGCTTCAGGCCCGGGAAAATGCTCCCGACATCAATATCAATGTCAACGTCAACGCCAATCCGCTGTCTGATTCGGATTTCGACGTCGTATTGACGCTGAATGCCGAAGCCAAGGATGGCGAGCGCGTTCTCTTCCATACCGAGCTGGTCTATGGCGGCGTCTTCCGCGTCACCGGCTTCCCGCAGGAACACATGCTGCCGCTGCTCTTCATCGAGTGCCCGCGCCTGCTGTTCCCCTTCGCGCGTCAGATCATCGCCGATATCACCCGCAACGGCGGCTTCCCGCCGCTGATGATCGACCCGATCGATTTCGCGCAGATGTTCACGCAGCGCATGGCCGAAGAGCAGGCCCGCGCCCAGGTTTCGGCCGTTCCCAACTAAGCCTTCACCCGCCTATCATCGATAGAAAAGAAAATGCCCGGATCAATGTCCGGGCATTTTCTTTTGGTGCCTCGAAATGCGCTTCTATTCGGAAGCGCGATATTTGGACCAGATCCCCTTCGCGCCGAGCTTGGCAATCAGCGCCGCATGGGCGGACAGTTCTTCTTCGCTCACCCTGCCCGGCAAAGGTTCGGGCCGCACGAAGACATCGACAACAATCTCCTCCCCCTCGTCATTCTGACGGGAGCGCGCCGATGAACCGTTGCTGCTGCCGAGGCCGAGAGCGGTCTGCCGGCCACCGATCATCTCGATATAGACTTCGGCAAGCAGCTCGGAGTCGAGGAGAGCTCCGTGTTGAGTGCGATGGGAGTTGTCGATGCCGTAGCGCCGGCAGAGCGCATCCAGCGAATTCGGCCCCATGGGATGCTTGCGGCGCGCCATGGCCAGGGTGTCGACCACCATATCAGGCAGGATCGGCGGCCGGCCGAGCCGGGCGAATTCGGCATTGACGAAGCCCATGTCGAAGGTGGCGTTGTGTGCGATCCATTTGGCGCCGGCGAAGAATTCGAGGATCTGATCGGCGACATCGGCGAAGGGCGGCTTGTCCTTCAGGGACTCGTCGGTGATGCCATGCACGGCGAGTGCGTCCGGATGAACCTTGCGATCGCCTGGATTGATGAAGAGGTGCAGCGTGTTACCGGTGGGGAAATGGTTGATGAGTTCGATGCCGCCGATTTCGATGATACGGTCCGCCCTGTTGTCGAGCCCGGTGGTTTCGGTATCGAAAATGATCTCGCGCATATCAGGGCTCTCCGCCTTTTGATTCATCAGTCGGCGGCTTTTGCCGCAGGTCCGCTATGATCTCTTTTACCTGTTCGCGCGCCGCATCGATGCTCCGGCCGGTATCGATG
Source organism: Rhizobium sp. 11_C7_N12_5 (assembly GCF_051811145.1). Lineage (NCBI taxonomy): Bacteria > Pseudomonadati > Pseudomonadota > Alphaproteobacteria > Hyphomicrobiales > Rhizobiaceae > Rhizobium > Rhizobium sp. 11_C7_N12_5. Next base: position 3,464,596 of record NZ_JBPWPY010000001.1, on the reverse strand, counting down.
ACATAATCGGCGCGCGCCCGCTTTTCCGCGTCCGGCGTCTGGCGGGAGAGAATCATATCGAATTTTTCCTCTGTCATGCCCGGCCGGGCAAGCACCCTTTGCCTTTGAATCTGTGGATCGCAGCTGACGACGACGATCTTATCCACCCTTTTGTCCGCCCCGGTTTCGAACAGCAGCGGGATATCGAGCACCACCATATCGACGCCGGCTTGCCGTTGGCGCTTGAGGAACAGGCGCTCGCGCTCGCGCACCAGCGGATGGACGATGGCCTCCAGTCGCTTGAAACCGGAGGGATCACCCGAAAGCTGGCGGCCAAGCTCCTGCCGATCGACCATCCCGTCCCTGGTCGAACCGGGGAAAGCAGCCTCGACCAATGGAACCGCCTCGTTGCTGTAGAGATCATGCACCACGGCATCGGAGTCGTTCACCGGAATACCGGCTTCGGCGAACAGTTTCGCCGAGGTCGACTTTCCCATCCCGATCGATCCCGTGAGGCCGATTCTGATCATGTGTGCCTGTCCATGTCGGCGATGATCAAGGCCCTCAGAGCCTCATCGACCACCGGGCGTTTTCCGAACCATTTTTCAAAGCCCGGCGCCGCCTGATGCAACAGCATGCCAAGACCGTCGACAATGGCAAAGCCCTGCTCCTCCGCCTGCGCCAGAAGCGGCGTCTTCAGCGGCACATAGACAATGTCCGTCACGACAGCCCCTTCCGCAAGGGGCGAGAAATCGATCCGCGGGGCAGCCTCGCCATCCATGCCGAGCGACGTGGTGTTGATGAACAGGCCTGTGTTCTGCATGACTTCGCGAAGTGCGGCGATGGGATGCGCGTGAACCCGATCGCCGAAGCGATCCGCCAATTCCTGTGCCCGCTCGACGGTGCGGTTGACGACGTGGATCTCCGTGAAGCCGCGATCGCGCACTGCCTGTATGACGGCGCGGCTGGCACCGCCCGCTCCGAGGATCACGGCGCGCTCGCTGCGATCCCAGCCCGGATGGCGTTCATCGAGATTTGCCGTGAAGCCGCGACCATCGGTGTTGGTCGCGTGAAGCAGCCCCTCCTCAAGCCATAGCGTATTGGAAGCGCCAAGCTCCTCAGACAATTCGTCCGGCCGGTCCGCCAATTTGAAAGCCGCCTCCTTGTGCGGGATCGTCACGTTGCCGCCGACAAAACCGCCGGAGCGCTCCTTGAGCGAAACGATGAACGCCGGAAAGTCTTCCGCGGAGACTTCATGCGCACGGTAGCTGCCGGCAAGGCCGAGCTGGCGCAGCCAATAGCCGTGGATCAGCGGCGAGCGGGAATGCTTGACCGGATAGCCCGTGACGAAGGCTTTCGGAGATTGTGTTTCACGTGAATCATCCATCGATCGCTCCCAATTCACGCAGCTGCCGGAGGAGCGGCAGCATCGGCAATCCCACTATGGTAAAATAGTCGCCGTCGATCTTGGAGAAGAGTTGGATACCCTCCCCCTCGAGCTGATAGGCACCGACGCTCGATAACGCCTTCTCGCCGACACGGGTGAGATGCCGATGGATGAAATCGGCCGATAGCTCACGCATCGTCAAGTTGGCGTGTGACACATGTTCCCAAATGACATCGCCGTTGCGCGCCAGAGCGATGGCGCTGTTGAGCCGGTGTGTCTGGCCCGACAAGACCCGCAGATGCTCTTCGGCATCCGCGATGGTCTTCGGCTTGTGAAAGACCCGGCTGCCGAGCGACATGGTCTGATCCGAGCCGATGACGAACGAACCGGGAAAGCGATCGCTCACCTCTTTCGCCTTCGCCTTGGCCAGCACCAGGACCACGGCATCCGGACCGGCGCCATCGCGTTCCAACGGCGCTTCGATTGCGCGCTCGTCGATATCGGCGGCGATGGCTTGAAAATGCAATCCGGCATTTTCCATCAACATCCGCCGGAACGGGCTGGACGATGCAAGGATAAGGGGCACAGTCATGGCGGCTGCCTTTGAAATAGCGATGTGCAGCGCTTAGCGCAGCTTGGGGCGCAGGGCAACAATGGCGGCCGCAGTCTCTTCGATCGACCGACGCGTGACGTCGATGATCGGCCAATTGTGCCGCGCGCAGAGCGAGCGGGCATATTTCAGCTCTTCGGAGATGGCGGCGCGATCCGTGTAATCGCCACGATCGAAGCCGGGCGTCGTGCCGAGAATGCGGTTTTCGCGCACCTGCGAAATCCGATCCGTTGTTGCCACCAGGCCTACGATCAGCGGCTTCGTCGCCCTGGCCAGGCTTTCCGGCAAAGGCATGCCCGCCACGATCGGAATATTGGCGGTCTTGATACCGCGGTTTGCCAGATAGATGCTGGTCGGCGTCTTCGAGGTGCGGCTGATGCCAATAATGACGACGTCGGCATCGTCATAATCATCGGGCATCTGCCCGTCGTCATGATCCATGGTGAAGTTCAGCGCTTCGATGCGCGCGAAGTAGTCGGCATTCATCACATGCTGCGCCCCGACCCGGCGACGCGATGCCGTGCCGAGATAGGTCTGAAAGACATTCATGACCGGCTCGAGAACATTGACGCAGGGCACGCCCATCTCCCGGCAACGCTCGTCGATGAAGTCGGCAAGCTCGCGATCGACGATCGTATAGAGGACAATGCCGGGACTGTGATCGATTGCTTCGAGTACAGGCAGAAGCTGCTTGCGATTCCGAATCAGCGGATAGACGTGCTCGATCGGCTGCGTGGCATGGAATTGAACCGATGCGGCCCGACCGGCCGAGATGAGAGTCTCTCCCGTTGAGTCAGAAATCAGGTGAAGATGAAAGAAGCTTGTTCGGTTTTCCACGCTACTTTCCATCGCCTGTTAATATCCCGGGAAAAAAAGAGGTACGAGAAGCGGCCTGTCCTGGGCAAGGGGAAAACTGCCGAGTTTTCCACATTTGGGTTTTTCGTCCGGTCGCTTCCGCGTTGCTTGTGGGCAATGTGGACAAGGTGGGAAGTTCCGCGCCTCTCCCCAACTTATCCCCAGAAGGCTTGAGAGTGGAATTCGCGGCAACCTACTCAAAAGATTAGAAGATCTTCTTTGCTTTCCACATATCCCCATAGCCTCGTGTAAATTCCTGAAAAGTTGCTGGCGAGGCGCGACAAATTGGATAGGCGATGAATGAACTTTAATCCTTGATAGTCACCGACTCTAAGAAATAGAAACCTTAAGATATATATTTGATTTTATATGGGATGATGTCTTTGACCGGTGAACGTCGGAAGATTATAAGGGTGCTGGGTGGAGAAACGGTGAGCCCTCCCCCTCTATGGCTGATGCGACAGGCCGGTCGTTATCTGCCAGAATATCGCGAGACGCGCGCCAAGGCCGGAAGCTTTCTCGATCTCTGTTATACGCCCGATTATGCTGTGGAAGTGACGCTGCAGCCAATACGCCGCTACGGTTTCGACGCCGCCATCCTGTTTTCCGACATCCTTGTCATTCCTGACGCATTGAAGCGCAATGTCCGCTTTACCGAGGGACATGGCCCCGAGATGGATCCGATCGACGAGGCAGGCATCCTGGCTTTGAAGCCGGAAGGCGTGATTGCCCATCTTGCGCCGGTCATGGAGACGGTGCGGCGGTTGCGGCGGGATCTCCCCCCCGAAACGACGCTTCTCGGCTTCTGTGGCGCGCCTTGGACCGTTGCGACCTATATGATCGCCGGTCACGGCACGCCGGATCAGGCCCCCGCCCGATTGTTCGCCTACCGTCACCCGAAGGCGTTCGAACATCTTCTGACGCTGCTCGCCGACATATCCGCCGACTATCTCGTGGCGCAGATCGATGCTGGTGCCGATGCCGTGCAGATTTTCGATTCGTGGGCTGGTGTACTCGGCGAGAAGGAATTCGAGGCCTTCGCCGTCAGGCCGGTCGCAAGGATGATCGCGTCGGTCAAGGCACGCCGGCCGCAGGCGCGGATCATCGCATTCGCCAAGGGTGCGGGCTATCAATTGAAGACCTACCGGCAGAAGACCGGTGCGGATGCGATCGGTCTGGACTGGTCGGTGCCTCTGGCTTTCGCCCGAGAGCTGCAGCAGGAGGGCCCAGTGCAGGGCAATCTCGATCCGATGCGCGTCGTTGCCGGCGGCAGGGCTTTGGAGGAAGGGATCGATGATATCCTGCAGCATCTCGGGAACGGTCCGCTGATTTTCAATCTCGGGCACGGGATAACGCCGCAGGCGGACCCGGCCAATGTCGCCGCACTCGTCGAGCGCGTGCGGGGATGGAGAGGCTGATGACGACGGAGAAGCAGACAGACAAAGCTCCGGGCCGGAGAGCCGGGCGACGTGCCTATTTCATGATCCTGATCTTCGCAGCCCTGGCGATCGGGCTCTTCGCCTGGCATCCGGCCGATCTCTATCTCTGGATCAAGGCCCTTCACATTATCGCGGTGATCTCATGGATGGCCGGCATGTTCTACCTGCCGCGGCTTTTCGTCTATCATACCGATGCCGAACCTGGCTCGCAGCAATCCGAGACGTTCAAGGTGATGGAACAGCGCCTGTTGCGCTACATCATAACGCCGGCGATGATTTTGACCTGGATTTTCGGGCTCTATCTTGCCTGGTCGGTTTATGATTTCCAGGGCGGCTGGCTACATGCGAAGATAGGGCTGGTTGTCGTGCTATCAGCTGTTCATGGTCACTTCAGCAGCGCGGCGCGCGCCTTTGCTCGCGATGAGAACAAGCATTCGGCGCGTTATTGGCGTCTCATGAACGAGGCGCCGGCGCTGTTGATGATCCTGATCGTCATACTTGTCGTCGTGAAACCCTTTGCGTGAGATGGGTCTTTTTTAGCGGCGGAGTTAAATTTCCTTCATTTTGCCTGCCCCCCTTGCGGGCCATAGACTGAATCGCTATTTTCCCGCCATCTCTTCTTCGTGGCATGTATCCATTCTGTCTCCCGCGAACGCCCCTATCGCGGTTCTGAATTCGAACAACATTGCCTTTCCCCTCATAAAAAAACGAGTAATTCCCTTCATGGCTGAAATGAAGCTTCAAGAACTGAAAAACAAATCCCCGACCGATCTCCTGGCCTTTGCCGAGTCGCTCGAGGTCGAAAACGCCAGCACGATGCGCAAACAGGAACTGATGTTTGCGATCCTGAAGGTGCTCGCAAGCCAGGACGTGGAAATCATCGGCGAGGGCGTCGTCGAGGTTCTGCAGGACGGCTTCGGTTTCCTTCGCTCCGCGAATGCCAACTATCTTCCCGGCCCGGACGACATCTACATCTCCCCTTCCCAGATCCGCCGCTTCTCGCTGAAGACGGGCGATACGGTCGAGGGGCCGATCCGTGGTCCGAAGGAAGGCGAGCGCTATTTCGCTTTGCTGAAGGTCAACACGATCAATTTCGACGATCCGGAAAAGATCCGTCACAAGGTCCACTTCGACAATCTGACGCCGCTCTATCCGAACGATCGTTTCCGTATGGAACTCGACGTTCCCACAACGAAGGATCTTTCGCCGCGCGTCATCGATCTCGTGGCGCCGCTCGGCAAGGGCCAGCGCGGCCTGATCGTCGCTCCGCCGCGGACCGGTAAGACTGTTCTGTTGCAGAACATCGCCCATTCGATCACCGCCAATCACCCGGATTGCTACCTGATCGTCCTTTTGATCGACGAACGTCCGGAAGAAGTCACCGACATGCAGCGCTCCGTGCGCGGCGAAGTGATTTCGTCGACCTTCGATGAGCCGGCCGTCCGTCACGTCCAGGTCGCCGAAATGGTGATCGAGAAGGCCAAGCGGCTTGTCGAGCACGGCCGCGACGTCGTCATCCTGCTCGATTCCATCACCCGCCTCGGCCGCGCCTACAACACGGTCGTTCCCTCTTCCGGCAAGGTCCTGACGGGCGGTGTCGACGCCAACGCACTGCAGCGCCCGAAGCGCTTCTTCGGTGCCGCGCGTAATATCGAAGAAGGCGGCTCGCTGACCATCATCGCGACCGCGCTGATCGATACCGGCAGCCGCATGGACGAAGTCATCTTCGAAGAATTCAAGGGCACCGGTAACTCGGAAATCGTTCTTGACCGCAAGGTCGCCGACAAGCGCATCTTCCCGGCCATGGATATCCTCAAGTCCGGTACGCGCAAGGAAGACCTGCTGGTTCCGCGCCAGGATCTCCAGAAGATCTTTGTCCTCCGCCGTATTCTGGCCCCGATGGGTACCACCGATGCGATCGAGTTCCTGATCGACAAGCTGAAGCAGACGAAGAACAATCCGGATTTCTTCGAGTCGATGAACACATAATCATTAGCCGGATTCATCGGCGGCGCCATTATGGTGGCGCCCACAATGTGTATCATCGGGTCGCCTTGGGCGGCCCGATTTCTTTTGAGGCCGTACCCCAGAGAAGGATAATGAGCCTCCACTCGGAATCGATTCGGATGCGGACCAAATCCATGCAAGTGACCAGCGACACGATCTACGCACTCTCCAGCGGTGGCCTTCCCTCCGGCGTCGCCGTGATCCGCATGAGTGGCGCAAAGGCTCTGGAAGTCGCAGAATCGCTTGCCGGACTGTTGCCGGCCGCGCGACAGGCTGTTTTGAAAACGATTCGGACTCGTAACGGTCTTGTTCTTGATCGCGGTTTGGTGTTCATTTTTCCCGGACCCAACTCGTTTACGGGCGAGGATTGTGCGGAAATTCATGTTCACGGCGGTAAAGCTGTCGTTGCCGCGCTGCTGGCTGAGCTTGCGACGTTCGATCAATGCCGCCTTGCGGAACATGGTGAATTCTCTCGCCGGGCGCTGGAAAACGGCAAGATGGATCTTGTCGAGGTCGAGGGTCTAGCAGATCTCATCAGCGCTGAGACGGAGATGCAGCGGCGCCTGGCGATGGAACATGCGGCCGGTGGTCTGTCGCAGCTCTATGACGGATGGGCGGATCGCCTGACGCGCGCCCGCGCGTTGATCGAGGCGGAACTGGATTTTGCCGACGAAGAAGATGTGCCGGGCTCGGTTTCGGATCTGGTCTGGAGCGACATGGCCAAGCTCCGCTTGGAACTGGCGGATCATCTTGCGGGAGCGGATTTCGGCGAGATCATTCGGGACGGATTGAAGGTGGTGATTGCCGGTGCGCCGAATGCCGGCAAGTCGAGCCTGATGAATGTGCTGGCGCGCCGCGAGGTGGCGATCGTTACCGAAATTGCCGGGACGACCCGTGACGTTCTGCATGTCGATCTCAATATCGATGGCTACGCCGTTAAGCTCTACGATACTGCGGGTCTGCGCGATACGGACGAAGTCGTGGAGCGTGAGGGCATTCGGCGTGCGCTGAGGACGGCCGCTGATGCCGATATTGTCCTTTCGCTGGCGGAGATCGGTGAACGGGCTCAACTGGAGTTTCCGGGATTTACCGGCAGAGTCGTCAGGATCGGTACCAAATCCGACATTTATCCCGATGAAGCTGACGGCGACTATGAACTGCGCATCTCGTCCGCCACGGGAGCTGGTCTTGCCGAGTTGCATGCATTGCTGCTGGAGGATCTGCGAGGCCGCTCCAGTTCCCTCTCTCTGGCTTTGCCGAGCAGAACGCGTCATCGTACGCTTCTTTCGGATAGCTTAGAGGCGCTGACGGCAGCGGTCGCCTCCATTTCGGCCGGCCTTGATATACGGGCGGAATATCTTCGACGGAGCGCAAATAGTCTCGGTCGGATTACGGGCCGCGTGGATGTTGAGGATTTGCTGGATGTCATCTTCTCGGAATTCTGTATCGGCAAATGATTCACGTGAAACAGCGCGATCGGCACACCAGAGATAACGTTTCACGTGAAACCTTCTTGACTCCTGAAATCGCTGTGCCAAACAAGCGGCATTACGAGGACTTTGATAATGCTCGACAGAACATATGATGTGATCGTCGTGGGCGGCGGCCATGCGGGCAGCGAAGCTGCCGCTGCTGCTGCGCGTTTGGGCGCGCGCACGGCGCTCATCACCCACAAGCCTAGTACAATAGGTGTGATGTCGTGCAACCCGGCGATCGGCGGCCTTGGAAAAGGTCATCTGGTCCGCGAGATCGACGCGCTTGATGGCCTGATGGGGCGAGTGGCTGACGCGGCCGGCATTCAGTTTCGCATGCTGAACCGGAAGAAGGGGCCAGCCGTCCGCGGTCCGCGAACGCAAGCTGATCGTAAGCTCTATCGCCTGGCTATGCAGGCGGAGATCGCCGCGATCGAGAATCTCGATATCATCGAAGGTGATGCATTCGATCTCGCCATCGAGCATGGGCGAGTTTCCGCAGTCACCTTGAAGGATGGCAGAGTGATCCCCTGCGGCGCCGTGGTGCTGACGACGGGGACTTTTCTTCGCGGCTTGATCCATATCGGTGACAAGAAAATTCCAGCTGGCAGGGTCGGAGAAGAACCGTCGATCGGGCTATCCGGCACTTTGCTGCGTCATGGCTTGGCGCTTGGTCGTCTGAAGACCGGCACACCGGCACGCCTGGATGGCACGACGATCGATTGGGATTCGGTCGGCCGCCAGGGTGCGGATGAAGATCCGACGCCTTTTTCCTTCATGACGGATTCCATCGTGAATCCACAGATCGAATGTGGTGTCACCCGCACGACGCCGGCGACGCACAAGATCATTGCCGACAATCTGAAGCGCTCGGCGATGTATTCCGGTCAGATCGAAGGAGTTGGACCGCGCTATTGCCCGTCGATCGAAGACAAGATCGTCAAGTTCGGGGAACGTGATGGCCATCAGATCTTTCTTGAGCCCGAAGGGCTGGATGACACGACGATCTATCCCAACGGTATATCGACGTCGCTCCCCGAGGATGTACAGGAAAGCTTCATCAGAACCATTCCGGGTCTGGAACGAGTTCGGATTCTACAATGCGGCTACGCCATCGAGTATGATCACGTCGATCCTCGCGAGCTGAAACTGTCCCTGGAAGTGGAAAAGATTCCCGGTCTTTTCCTCGCCGGCCAGATTAACGGCACAACTGGATATGAGGAAGCCGGCGCGCAGGGCCTGGTTGCGGGCCTGAATGCCGCGCGTTTTGCCTCTGGTGGTCAAGCAATCGAGCTCAGCCGCACCGAATCCTATATCGGTGTGATGATCGATGATCTTACATCGCGCGGTGTCGCCGAGCCCTATCGCATGTTCACGTCGCGCGCGGAATACCGTCTGTCGCTGCGGGCGGACAATGCTGACGTGCGCCTGACGCCGGTTGGCCTATCGATCGGATGTGTGACCGCTGCGCGTGGCGTGCGGTTCAACACCTATCTGGAAAAGCTGGGGCAGGCTCGTAACCAGTTGAAGCAATTGAATGTGACGCCGAGTGAGGCCGAGAAGACGGGGCTGCATCTGAACAAGGACGGCCAGCGGCGCTCAGCTTACGAGCTTCTTTCTTATCCCGGTCAATCCATCGAATCGCTGTCCAAGCTTTGGCCGCAACTACGTTCGATTGAGCGAGGTGTTGTCGAGGCCCTGGAAATCGAGGCCGCTTACGCCGTCTACATGGACCGGCAGACCGCTGATATCGTTCAGACGCGGCGTGAGGAAGAACGCCTTATCCCTGCGGAGTTCGATTTCGCCGTTCTGTCCGGCTTATCTAATGAGCTGAAGCAGAAGCTGAGCCTGGCACGACCGAAGAACATCGCCCAGGCCTCGCGCATCGACGGGATGACGCCGGCGGCAATTTCGTTGTTGCTGGCTCATTTGAGAAAGCTGGGCAGTGTTGACGAGCGGAAGCTCGTTTCCTGAACTTGCAAGGTTTGAGAGTCCAATTATGGAATTAAACGGTGTACGTGTTTCACGTGAAACACAGGAACGTCTGCAGCATTTTGCGGAACTCTTTCAAAAGTGGGCTAAGACGATCAATCTGGTTGCGCCGTCGACTGTCGATGACCTCTGGCGGCGACATATTGCCGATAGCGCGCAGATCTTCCAACTTCATCCAAAGCCTGCTCACTGGGTCGACCTGGGCAGCGGTGGCGGGTTTCCGGGCGTCATTACCGCGATTCTGCTGGCCGAGCAGGGTGAAGGCCATGTGGATCTGGTCGAAAGCAGCCAGAAAAAAGCGGCCTTTCTAAGAGTTTGCCTGCGCGAATGCGGCGCTCGCGGCGCAGTTCATGCCGTCCGAATCGAAGAGGCTCCAGCGACTATTCAGAACTGCGATGTGATCTCTGCGCGGGCGCTTGCGGAGCTGGACATGTTGCTGGACTACGCCGCCCCGTGGGTGGAGCGCAACGAAAATATACGTCTCTTGCTCCACAAAGGCCGGGATTACGAGCGCGAGCTTCAGAAAGCCCGTGGTCGTTGGGGATTCGATCTGTTAAAACACCAGAGTGTCGTTGAGCGGGATTCTGTTATTCTGGAGTTAAGCCGCCTTCGGCGCCTGATTTAACCATAAATTGGATGTGCGGCAGATGATCGGCGAGCGAAATCGGATTATTACCATCGCAAATCAGAAGGGCGGCGTTGGCAAGACGACGACCGCGATCAATCTGGCTACGGCCCTCGCCGCGATCGGCGAGCGCGTGTTGATCGTTGATCTCGATCCGCAAGGCAATGCCAGCACCGGCCTGGGCATCGAGCGACGAAATCGGAAGCTTTCATCCTATGACATTTTGACCGGTACGCATACGATCCTGGAAACCGTCCTGGAGACTGCTGTACCGAATCTCTTTATCGTGCCGTCGACAATGGACTTGCTTGGCGTCGAGATGGAAATTGCGCAACAGCCGGATCGTGTCTTTCGGCTTCGACGTGCGTTGTCCGGTTCGGACGCCCTCGCCTTCTCTTATATATTGGTCGATTGCCCGCCCTCTTTTAATTTGTTAACCATGAATGCCATGGCAGCCGCACACTCGGTGTTGGTACCGCTGCAGTGCGAGTTCTTCGCTCTTGAAGGCCTTAGTCAATTGCTTGAGACGGTGGATCAGGTTCGGCGTACCGTCAATCCATCGCTCGACATTCAGGGTATCGTCTTGACAATGTTCGATTCCCGCAACAATCTCGCGCAGCAGGTCGTGAACGACGTTCGCACGCATTTGGGTGAAAAGGTCTACCATACGTTGATTCCGCGCAACGTTCGCGTGTCCGAGGCCCCTTCTTATGGCAAGCCGGCAATTCTCTACGACCTGAAATGCGCGGGCAGCCAAGCTTATTTGCAGTTGGCTTCGGAAGTGATTCAAAGGGAGAGGCAGCGTAAGGCTGCAGCCTGATATAATATTTGTTCCAGGGTGAGTATCGGCGATGAATGATGATCTTTCGAAACGGCGTCTTGGGCGCGGATTGGCGGCTCTTATCGGAGAGATGGACCAGCCGACGCCGGTGGATGTTGGAAGACCGCCGGTCAATCCAGATCGTATGGTGCCGATCGAATTCATCGCCCCCAACCCGCGAAATCCCCGTCGTTATTTCGACGAAACCGAGCTGCATGATCTCGCCAGCTCCATTCGCCAGCACGGGATTGTGCAGCCGGTCGTCGTTCGCCCCGTTTCGACCGATCGTTATGAAATAATAGCCGGCGAAAGACGTTGGCGGGCGGCACAGCTGGCCGGTCTGGTCGAGATCCCGGTCATTGTTCGTGATGTTGACGACAAGACCGCGCTGGAAATTGCCATCGTCGAAAACGTTCAGCGTGCGGATCTCAATCCGCTCGAAGAAGCGCTGGGCTATGAGCAGCTGATTGCCGAGCACGGATATACCCAGAATGATCTCGGCGAGATCATCGGCAAAAGCCGCAGCCATGTCGCCAATTCCCTGCGTCTTCTGAAGCTTCCCGATCAAGTGCGCGATATGCTCGCTGCCGGTAGCCTTTCCGCTGGTCATGCGCGCGCGCTGGTGTCGACCTCCGACCCCGCGACCCTTGCCCGCACGATCGTTTCCAAGGGCATGTCGGTCCGAGATGCCGAGCGTCTGGCGCAGAATGACATCAAGGCCCAGAACGATCCCCGTCCCGCCGGAACCCGCAAGGACGAGAAGGATTCCGATACGCTGGCGCTCGAGCGTACCCTGTCCGATGCGCTCGGGCTGGATGTCGCGATCAACCATCGCGGCAATGGCGGTCAGGTAAAGATATCCTACAAGACCCTCGAGCAACTGGAAGAGATTTGCCGGCTGCTGGAACGGCGCTAGAGCGGTTGCGGGAAAAGTCCGCAACGGTTTTTCGTCTTGAATTGCATAAAAACAATAGGTTAGCCCGCATAAGCGATCCCATGAAGCGCTGATGTGCGCGGAAAAATGTTTCCCGTGAAACATCAGCCCTTGCGGGCGGATTGCAGCGTTGTTGCCAGCAGGGTCTGGGTGGCGATCGTATCCTCCAGGCTGGCGCGCTGGCGCGTCTGCAGGATGGCGGATTGCAGCCTGTTCATCTCGCGGGCAATGGCTGGCGCTGTCCAGCTCTTGAGTGCCTGCTCGATAATCGGCTTGCGGCGAAAATGCTGGTGGCGCCCAAGTGTCTGCATGACCTGCGCTGGCGCCAGTCGCTTTTCGTCCATTTCGGCCCGCATCGTATCGAGCAATTGAAATTGCCTCAGGCAGCCCTGTAGCACGAGAAACATCGGCGTTTTCGAGGTGGCGATCTTCTGCATGGCATGCAGGAACGCTTCCGAATCGCCCTTCAGAATGGCGTCGACGGCGTCGTCCGTGGAGATCGCGCTGGCATCGCCGATGATATCGGTAACATGCCCTTCCTCGATCATACCCTGCCCGCGGCAATAGAGCGCCAGCTTGCGGACTTCGTTGCGCGAGGCAATACGATCGCCGCCGAGAAGCTCCAACAGCACCTGGCGGGCCGCGGGCGTGATGCGGAGATTTTCATTTGCCAGCTCAGTATCGATGAGACCGTTGAGCGCGCGAATGTCGTCTGCGTAGCAGGGAATTGTCGCGACCGCGCGAGACGGTTCGGCTACCTTGCGCAACCCCGACCCCTTCTTGAGATCGCCTGCCTCGATAATGACAAAACTCGCATCCGGCGGGTTATCAGCGATAATCTGCAACGAATCGATGAGGCCTTTTTCGTTGGCGGCGCCGCGAATCCAGACGAGCTTCTCGCCACCGAAGAGGCCGATGGCATTGACTTCGTCGAGCAAGCGGCCTGCATCGCTCTGCAGGTCGGTAACATCGAGCTTGATAACGGAGAAAGGATCTTTCAGATCGACGCCGGTCTTGGCCGCGATTTGGGCCGCGCGTTCGGAAACCAGGCCGCGATCCGGGCCATAAACGACGAAAATCCGGTAGTTCCGCGCGGCATTTTGGAGGAATCCGTCAAATTCGTGAGACTTGATTTCCGCCATGCCGCGCCCTTGATCAGCGGCTGAGCGCGGCAGCGATGTCGGCAGCCACCATTTCGGCGACCTCGCGGGCAGCGCGATCTTCCGAATCGCGGATCGCACGCTGCTTGGCGAATTCCTGCGACGGGAAATCCACCAGCGACGTGACCGAACGGCTGCCGGACTTCAGTACCTTGCCGTTGCTGGCATCCTTCAGCGTGAAGGATGCGGTGACGGTCGTACGGCCAGCTCCCGACGTATCGGAGGACGGCAGGTAGATAACGCCGCCCGTGCCCGAGCTGACGCCCAGATCGACGGTGTATTTCGGTGTCTTGGTCTCGCCGGCGCCGCGCCCGGCGATGAAGATCAGCTGGTTGCGGACTTGCTGGCCGACGCGCGAAGTGGCGTCTGAGAAAGAGACCTCGGACAGCTTCTGCGTCACGCCGGTGCTGACGGCATAGAGCGGCTTGACCTGGCAGGAGGACAGAAGGCCGGCAGCGGCCATCAGAGATGCTACGCCGGCAATGCGGGCGAACTTGAAAAGAGTATCAGACGACAATGTTTACGATCCTCTGTGGAACGACGATGATCTTCTTTGGCGCCTGATCATTCAACGCGCTTTTGACGGCATCCAGGCCAAGCACGGCCTGCTGGACGGCATTCTGATCTGCATCGCGCGCGATTGTCAATTCAGCGCGTTTCTTGCCGTTGATCTGAACGGGATAGATGATCTCGTTTTCGACGACGAGCACCTCGTCATAAGTCGGCCAGGGGCTGGTCGCGATCATGTGGCTATTGCCGAGTGCTGCCGAGCATTCCTCGGCCAGATGCGGCGTAATCGGCGCAACCAGCGCAATCAGGATCTCGACGGCTTCACGAACGGCGGAGCAGTAGGCGGCGTCGGCCTGGCCAGCCGCAACCTTGCCCAGCGGCGCAGCCAGCGCGTTGACGAATTCGTAGATGCGCGCCACGGCCTTGTTGAAGGCGAGCTTGTCGTAATCGCCCTGAACGGACTTCAGCGTGCGGTGCGCGATCTGTGAAACCGCAAGCGCCTCGCCCTCCTTAGCCGGAGTCGGCTCGACGGACTTCAGAGCCTCGGCCGCTTCGGAGACCAGGCGCCACATGCGCTGCGTGAAACGGTGGGCGCCTTCGACGCCCGCTTCGGACCAGATGACGTCGCGATCGGGAGGCGAATCGGAAAGCACGAAGAAGCGCGCGGTATCGGCACCGTAGGACGCGATGATGTCATCGGGATCGACGACGTTCTTCTTAGACTTCGACATCTTCTCGATGGAGCCGATGGCGATGTTCTCGCCGGTCGACAGCAGCGTTGCCCGGCGCTGCCCGTCCACTTCCTCGATGCTGATATCGGCCGGCGATACCCATTCGCGCGTCAGGCCTTGGCCGCGGCTGTAGGTTTCGTGCACCACCATGCCCTGCGTGAACAGGCCCTTGAAGGGCTCTTTGACGTCAAGATGGCCGGTTTCGCGCATGGCGCGGGTGAAGAAGCGCGAATAGAGCAGATGCAGGATCGCATGCTCGATGCCGCCAATATATTGATCGACCGGCAGCCAGCGGTTGGCTGCTGACTGGTCGGTCGGCTGGTTTTCCCAAGGTGCGGTGAAGCGGACGAAATACCAGCTCGAATCGACGAAGGTATCCATCGTATCGGTTTCCCGACGGGCATCCTTGCCGCATTGCGGGCAGGCGACGTGCCGCCAGCTGGCGTGCCGGTCGAGCGGATTGCCGGGCTGGTCGAAAGTCACGTCGTCAGGCAGCTTGACCGGCAGATCCTTCTTCGGCACCGGCAGCACGCCGCAATCATCGCAATGGATGACCGGGATCGGGCAGCCCCAGTAACGCTGACGGGAGATGCCCCAGTCGCGCAGGCGGAAATTCACCTTGCGTTCCGCCTGCGGCGTGTTGCCGAGGCTCGTCTCAGAGAGCTTCGTCGCCACCGTCTGGAAGGCTTCCTCGGTGCTCATGCCGTCAAGGAAGCGCGAATTGATCATCACGCCGTCGCCGTCATAGGCGACGTCGCCGACGGTAAAGCTCGCAGCATCGCCATCAGCGGGCATGACAACAGGCACAACGGGCAGATCGTATTTGCGGGCGAAATCCAGATCGCGCTGGTCGCCCGACGGGCAGCCGAAGATGGCGCCCGTGCCATAATCCATCAGCACGAAATTGGCGATATAGACCGGCAATTCCCAGGAGGGGTCGAAGGGATGACGGACGCGGATGCCGGTGTCCATGCCCTTCTTCTCGGCGGTTTCGAGTGCTGCCAGCGAGGTGCCGGCGCGGCGGCACTCCTCGCAGAAGGCTTCGATGGCCGGGTCCTTCGCAGCGGCTTCCTTGGCCAGCGGATGATCTGCCGATATCGCCAGGAAGGACGCGCCAAACAGCGTGTCGGGACGCGTCGTGTAGACCGTGATCTCGCGATCGGCATTGGGCGCGGTTTCCGGCACGATCTCCCAGCGGATGGACAGGCCTTCGGAGCGGCCGATCCAGTTCTTCTGCATCAACCGTACTTTTTCGGGCCAATGGTCGAGCGTGTCCAGGGCATCAAGCAGCTCCTGGCTGAATTCGGTGATCTTGAAAAACCACTGCGTCAGCTCGCGCTGCTCGACCAGGGCGCCGGAGCGCCAGCCGCGCCCGTCGATGACCTGCTCATTGGCAAGAACGGTGTTGTCGACCGGGTCCCAATTGACCTTGGATTTCTTGCGATAGACCAGACCCTTCTCCATCATGTCGATGAAGAGCATCTGCTGGCGATGATAGTAGTCGACGTCGCAGGTGGCGAATTCGCGGCTCCAGTCCAGCGACAGGCCCATGGCTTTCAGCTGTGTGCGCATCGAGGCGATGTTCTGGTAGGTCCATTCCTTCGGATGCACCTTGTTGTCGCGGGCGGCGTTTTCCGCCGGCATGCCGAAGGCATCCCAGCCCATGGGGTGCAGCACGTTATAGCCGCGCGCCCGCTTGTAGCGGGCAACAACATCGCCCATGGCGTAGTTGCGCACATGACCCATGTGGATGCGGCCCGACGGATAGGGAAACATCTCTAGAACGTAGTATTTCTCCCGCGGATCGGCGTTGTCGGTCACGAAGACCTCGTCCTCGTTCCATTTCTGCTGCCAGCGAGGCTCGGCGTCGCGCGGATTATAACGTTCGGTCGTCATCTGATTTTGTATTCCGGAAAATCATGGGGATTAAGGCGTGACCTTCACCACGAAACCACCCAAGCGTCAAGTTTAGCAGGCGCGGCAAGTGCCTTATCTTGCAAAGCAAAGCTGGATTCCGGCGCAATCGCCCTTGGCAAAGGCCGCTCGCCTCATTACTGCAAAGTCTGAGAAGCAAGCGTGAATATCGAGGCGAAAAGATGGAACTTCAAGAGCGCCTGAACGAAGTTCGTTCCCACATCGCGGCGGCGGAGCGTCAGGCCGGTCGGCCTGATGGTGCCGTGCAGCTCGTTGCCGTTTCCAAAACGTTCGATGCCGCTGCGATCCGGCCGGCAATTTCGGCCGGTCAGCGCGTGTTCGGCGAGAACCGCGTGCAGGAAAGCCAGGGCAAATGGCCAGAGCTGAAGGCCGAGACGCCTGGGATCGAGCTGCACCTGATCGGGCCGCTGCAATCGAACAAGGCCGTCGATGCCGTGGCGCTGTTCGATGTCATCGAAACGATCGATCGGGAAAAGATCGCCCGTGCGATCGCCGATGAAATGAAACGGCAAGGCAAGACCGTCAGGCTCTATGTGCAGGTGAATACCGGTCTGGAGCCGCAAAAGGCTGGGATCGCACCTGATGATACCGCCGCCTTTGTCGATCTCTGCCGCAAGGAGCTCGGACTTTCGATCGAAGGCCTGATGTGCATTCCGCCGGCGGACGAGAATCCGGGGCCGCATTTTGCCTTGCTCGCAAAGCTTGCCAAAAAAGCAGGCGTGGAAAAGCTCTCCATGGGCATGTCAAGCGACTATGAAATTGCCGTCGCCTTTGGCGCGACAAGCGTTCGCGTCGGCTCAGCGATTTTCGGGGCGCGGTAGATCCAATCGAAAACAAAGGCAACGCCGTCATGGGTCGGGCAGAGATGCGTGTGGTCGTCCACCATTCGCCCTCGTGGTTCGAGGCTACGGCCCCTTCGACAAGCTCAGGAGCCTACGCACCTCACCATGAGGCGCTAACCTTCTGCGCACGGTCGTTGTATAGAACTTGGTTCTATCGAGTATGGCCCGCGGCTGCTCAGCAACAAAAAGCCCCGGATTTCGACGGGGCCTTCGTATTTGCAACCGATAATGCCGGATCTCAGAACTGATCGTCGTCGTCGTCGCGGGTGGTCGACTTCAGCGATTTCAGCTTGGCGAAGACGGCGTCGGCGTCGATTTCCTTTTCCTTAGGCTCGTCACGCTCATAGCTGAAGCCGAGCTTTTCAGTTTCCTGGGCGGGCTGCAGCGTCGCGCCGAGTTCGGCGGCGGTCGGCAGCGGACGGCCCTTGGAGGCCTTTTCGACTTCCATGTCGAGGTCGATCTGGCTGCAGAGGCCGAGCGTCACCGGATCCATCGGTGCCAGGTTGGCCGAATTCCAGTGGGTGCGCTCGCGGATCTGCTCGATGGTCGACTTGGTGGTGCCGACGAGGCGGGAAATCTGCGCATCCTTCAGTTCCGGATGGTTGCGCACCAGCCAGAGAATGGCATTCGGGCGGTCCTGGCGCTTGGAAACGGGCGTGTAACGCGGGCCGCGGCGCTTCGATTCGGGCACGCGAACCTTCGGCTCGGAGAGCTTCAGCTTGTGGTTCGGATTGGCTTCGGCGCGGGCGATTTCCTCGCGCGAAAGCTGGCCGGTCGAGATCGGGTCCTGACCCTTGATGCCCTGTGCGGCTTCGCCGTCGGCAATGGCTTTCACTTCGAGCGGATGCAGCTTGCAGAACTGCGCGATCTGGTCGAATGACAAGGCTGTATTGTCGACAAGCCAGATGGCAGTTGCCTTCGGCATGAGCAATTGTTGAGCCATAGATATAGTCCTTCTGTCAGTCCGCGCCGGTGTCGCGGTCCGGGGTGTAACACCACATTGTCCGGGAAATATTGCCCTATATAACGGTAGTGTCGCGGAATTGCAATTCTTTGAGTATGAAATGCACTTTGTCCAATTGCTGTCGTAGTTTGACCTGCTATTGATTGGGCGGAAAGAGCACCCATAATTGCGACAGGGGGTGCCGGAATTCGAGGAGGAGACTATGTCGGAAAAGATTCACCCGGTGACGAAACCGGTCAAGGCGCGTGCTTTGATCGATAAGGCGAAATACCAGAAATGGTATCAGCAGAGCGTCGAGGATCCCGACAAATTCTGGGGAAAGCATGGCAAGCGCCTCGACTGGTTCAAGCCTTATACCAAGGTCAAGAATACGTCGTTTACCGGCAAGGTCTCGATCAAATGGTTCGAGGACGGCGTGACCAACGTCTCCTACAATTGCATCGACCGGCACCTGAAGAAGCACGGGGACCGCGTCGCTTTCATCTGGGAAGGCGACAATCCCTATATCGACAAGAAGATCACCTATAACGAGCTCTACGAGCAGGTCTGCCGACTGGCGAACGTCTTGAAGAAGCACGGCGTCAAGAAGGGCGATCGCGTCACCATCTATATGCCGATGATCCCGGAAGCGGCTTACGCCATGCTCGCCTGCGCCCGCATCGGCGCGGTGCATTCGGTCGTCTTCGGCGGCTTTTCGCCCGAGGCGCTGGGCGGTCGTATCGTCGATTGCGAATCGACCTTTGTCATTACCTGCGACGAAGGCGTTCGCGGCGGCAAATCCATCCCGCTCAAGGAAAACACCGATAAGGCGATCCAGATCGCGGCCAAGCAGAAAGTTGCGGTCAAGAATGTCCTGGTCGTGCGCCGCACCGGCGGCAAGGTCGCCTGGGAGGCCGACCGCGATCTCTGGTATCACGAGGCTATCGCCAAGGTGAAGGCGGATTGTCCGCCTGCGAAGATGAAGGCGGAAGATCCGCTCTTTATTCTCTATACGTCGGGTTCCACCGGCAAGCCGAAGGGCGTGCTGCACACGACGGGCGGCTATCTCGTCTATGCGGCGATGACGCATGAATATACGTTCGACTATCACCCCGGCGATATCTACTGGTGCACGGCCGATGTCGGCTGGGTGACCGGCCACTCCTATATCGTCTACGGGCCGCTCGCCAACGGGGCGACCTCGCTGATGTTCGAAGGCGTGCCGAATTATCCCGACCAGGGCCGCTTCTGGGATGTCATCGACAAGCACAAGGTCAATATCTTCTACACCGCACCGACGGCGATCCGCTCGCTGATGGGTGCCGGCGATCATTTCGTCAAGCGTTCGTCGCGCTCAAGCCTGCGCCTGCTCGGCACGGTGGGTGAGCCCATCAATCCGGAAGCATGGGAATGGTACTACAAGGTGGTCGGCGACAGCCGCAGCCCGATCGTCGATACCTGGTGGCAGACGGAAACCGGCGGCCATATGATCACGCCGCTTCCGGGCGCGACGGACCTGAAGCCCGGTTCGGCCACCCTGCCCTTTTTCGGCGTCCAGCCGGAGCTGGTCGATAGCGAAGGCAATGTGCTGGAAGGTGCGGCCGACGGCAATCTCGTCATCGCCGACAGCTGGCCCGGCCAGATGCGCACTGTTTATGGTGACCACGAGCGCTTCATCCAGACCTATTTTTCGACTTACAAGGGCAAGTACTTCACGGGTGACGGCTGCCGGCGCGACGAGGACGGCTATTACTGGATCACCGGCCGCGTCGATGACGTGCTCAACGTCTCAGGCCATCGCCTCGGCACGGCCGAGGTCGAATCGGCACTGGTATCGCACAAGCATGTTTCGGAGGCGGCTGTCGTCGGCTATCCGCATTCGATCAAGGGCCAGGGCATCTACTGTTACGTGACGCTGATGGTCGGCCAGGAAGGTTCGGACGCGCTGCGGCAGGAGCTGGTGAAGCACGTTCGCACCGAAATCGGCCCCATCGCCTCGCCGGACAAGATCCAGTTCACCCCCGGCCTGCCGAAAACCCGCTCCGGCAAGATCATGCGCCGCATCCTGCGCAAGATTGCCGAGGACGATTTCGGCGCGCTTGGGGATACGTCGACACTGGCCGATCCGGCTGTCGTTGATGATTTGATCGCCAATAGACAGAACAAGGCCGATGCGGCTTAGGTGAACCCCGCGCTGCTTCGGCTGGTAGGGAGAATGCCTCAGGATTAGACGAGGCTAAATCCTCGTCTAATTTTCAAGGCTCATCCGGAAGCTCTGAAAAAGGTAATCGCGGAGCGAGCGACATGATCGTGTACGCTTCTTCGCTGCAAACCGGAGTCATAAAATATCTCCGGCGACGTCTTTATGCCTTGCGGCGTGGGTTCTGGTAAAAAGGTGTAATGACCTACTCCTCCCTGGAGGATCTCAAGGGAACTGGGTCGGATCTTTTCGTGAAGCCAAACGCAGCATTCGTTCGCGGGAGCGATGGTATCCGCATCGCCTCCTATAATTTGAACCGGCGCATTTATTTGTTCGAGGCTGTCCTCGGCAAAGCCGAGAACCGAGCGGCCAGGCGCAATCGCCAGCCCGTTCACAAATCTTTCGTCCTTGAAGTTTTCCCTTCGCCGATTCCACGACTCCAGAAAAATTCTGTCATGTAGAAGTGAAGGGATATGCTTGGCCAAATCAGGGAATTCCCTTGGGCCTCGCACTGGGCTCTTTCGAGGATTATCAGGTTCAAACTGGGAGTATGCCACGCGTGCTCCCAAGAGCAGCAGCGTCGTATAAGCACCGGCGGAGAAGCCGGCGACGTGGGCGCGGTTCCCGAATGTCGCTCCCAGAACCTCTTTCCAATCATCGGCGTCGAACAATGCGCTTAAATCGCTGGCCCGTTCCCAGAGACACAGGAAGCCTTCGGGCCTATAGGGCTCGGAGCCCGTGTGACCATGATGGTTTATCGCCAGGGCAACAAAGCCGGATTGCGCCAGACGATGCCCAAGCCAGCTCAAGCCGCCCGCGACGCCGCCCGAGCCGTGGGACAACATGACGACCGGCAGCGGATCGGACGTCAGCTTGATCGGCGCATCGTACGCGACGGCTTCCTGCTTAAACCATGATGGCGCCAATGGTGGCGTCTCTATCGCTTCATCGTTGGCCGGGTACCAAACAGACCAAGCGAGTGGCCGGGGGCCTGTACCATCCCAATTTGTTCGGCTCTGATCGAAGGACAGTCCCTGGGAGAAACCTACAGGCATCATTTCCCCTCTGTTTCCCCACGATAGCGGTATCGGCTATTGGGCGTAGTGGCTCCTTCTCATCATGGTGATGAGCAATGTGTCTCAAAAATCAATTGCCCGCCCATTGATCTCCCAATCGCCGAAGCGGGCGGGGTCGGCGCCGCCGCGGCCGCCGATTTCGGGGGGGAGTTCGGCCTGCGCCTGAGCTTCCTGCCCCTTGCGGCGCTCTTCCGCTTCTGCCAGCGCGCGCCTGGCGGCGGGCGAGAGCGGCTTGCGGGTGATTTCACCGGCTTCGGTGTCTAATTTATTGTCGTTATCTGCTGTCTGCATGAGGCGATCGGTCCGGAACCGTTGAAATAGGCGGATGAATAGCCAAATCATAGTGCGTCCGGCCGCAAAGAAAAAGGTTTGGACGACAGATGTGTTGGAGACCCCTCGATGAATCTCATGCGTACCGCCATGCTGCTTGCCTTCATGACCGCCCTGTTCATGGGCGTCGGCTATCTGATCGGCGGTCAATCGGGCATGCTGATCGCATTTGTCGTTGCCGCCGGCATGAACTTCTTTTCCTACTGGAATTCCGACCGGATGGTGCTTTCCACCTATAATGCGCAGGAAGTGGATGAGCGCAGCGCCCCGGAATTCTACCGGATCATCCAGGATCTCGCCCGCAATGCCGGCCTGCCGATGCCGAAGGTCTATCTTTACGACAGTCCGCAGCCGAATGCCTTCGCCACCGGCCGCAACCCGGAAAACGCCGCCGTTGCCGCCTCGACCGGCCTGCTGCATGCGCTGACGCCGGACGAAGTAGCCGGCGTGATGGCGCATGAGCTTGCGCATGTGCAGAACCGCGACACGCTAACCATGACGATCACGGCGACGCTTGCCGGCGCCATTTCCATGCTTGGCAACGTCGCCTTCTTCTTCGGCGGCCGCCGCGACAACAACAATCCGCTCGGCATGATCGGCGTCCTGTTGGCGATGATCGTCGCCCCTCTGGCGGCAATGCTGGTGCAGATGGCGATCAGCCGCACACGCGAATATTCGGCCGATCGCCGTGGCGCCGAAATCTGCGGCAATCCACTGTCGCTGGCCTCGGCGCTTGGCAAGATCGCCCGTGGGGCGGAGCATATCCCGAACGAAGCGGCCGAAGGCCATCCGGCGACGGCGCATATGTTCATCATCAATCCGCTGTCGGGCGAGCGCATGGACAATCTGTTCTCGACGCATCCGAACACGGAAAACCGCATCGCCGCATTGCATGAAATGGCGCGCTATGGTGGCGGCGGCGGCCCTTCGCCCAGGGCGCCGTCCGGCTTTGGCTCGACGGGACCGGTCTTGACTGCTAATCCGGAACGCAAATCGCGCTCCGTACCGAATACGGGTCGCGGTGGTTCGCAACCGCCGAAGGGACCCTGGTCTTGAGTTCTGACAAGAAAAACAAAGCTTTAAACAAGGACGGAAGAGGATCGGGCAAGGGGCCGGCTGAGGCTCGCCAGCATGATTCGGCGCCTGCAAAGCCCGGCTTTGCCGCGCGCGCTGCCGCAACGAAGATTCTGGCTGCCGTCATCGACCGCAAGACACCGCTCGACGGCATGCTGGATGCGGAGGGCGGCAATCCTGCCTACAAGGCGCTCGGCGATAGCGATCGGGCGCTAGTGCGCGCCATCCTGAACAGCGCGCTGCGGCATTTGCCGCGCATCGAAGCGGCGATATCGTCTCTGCTCGATGCGCCGCTGCCGGAAGGCGCTCGCGCCCTGCATCACGTGCTGGTGGTCGGTGCTGCGCAGATGCTCTATCTCGATGTGCCGGATCATTCCGCCGTCGATCTTGCTGTCGAGCAGGCCAATCGCGATCCCCGCAATCGCCGCTTTGCCAAGCTGGTCAACGCCATTCTCCGGCGCATCGGGCGGGAGAAGCAGGTCATTCTAGAACAGGTCGCAAGCGTGCCGGCGATGCCGGCCTGGTTTCTCTCCCGCCTGGAATCTGCCTACGGGGCGCAGGCTGCACTCAAAATTTCGGACACGCAGCTTGAGCCGGCGGCGATCGATCTTACGGTGAAATCCGATGCCGAAGGCTGGGCAAAACGCCTCAATGGCGTGGTGCTGCCGACCGGCGGCGTGCGGCTCGCCGCTTTCGAAGGGTCCATTCCCTCGCTTGAGGGCTTCGAGGAGGGCGAATGGTGGGTGCAGGATGCCGCCGCCAGTATTCCGGCGAAATTGTTCGGCTCGCTCGCCGGCAAGCGGATCGTCGATCTCTGTGCCGCGCCCGGCGGCAAGACGGCGCAGTTGATCCTTGCCGGCGGCAAGGTCACGGCTCTCGACCAATCTGCCAATCGGTTGAAGAGGCTGTCGGCCAATCTCGCGCGTCTCGGGCTGGAAGCGGAGACCGTCGTTGCCGATATGAGCAAATATCAGCCCGACGCGCTTTTCGATGCTGCCCTTCTCGATGCCCCCTGCTCCTCGACGGGAACCACCCGCCGTCATCCCGACGTGCTCTGGACCAAGGGCCCGGAGGATATCGCCAAGCTTGCCGCCTTGCAGGAGCGCCTGCTTCGCCATGCCCTGACGCTGGTCAAGCCCGGCGGCCTAGTGGTCTTCTCCAATTGTTCGCTCGATCCCGAAGAAGGCGAGGATCTGGTCACCCGTCTTCTCGCTGATACTGATAGTGTCGAGCGCGTTCCAATCACGCCCGGCGACTGGCCCGGCCTCGAAGCAGCGATCTCACCTCTCGGCGCTTTCCGCACCACGCCGGACATGCTGCCGCTGACCGGCGGCTTTGCCTCCGGCCTCGACGGATTTTTCGCCGCCATGCTGCGACGCACGCGTTAGTCGCACTCTTATCGCATCTTTCGCGCATCAGTTAAGAATCCGGTAACATGTCCTTAATTGGTATATGTGTAACCTCTTTTTAACTACGGGTAACGAGAGTAAGCAGAAGCGAATATGCAGGTCTGCGGCAGGGTTTTGTGAGTTCATACATGCGGGAAGCATGGCGGCGGATGTCGCGCCGCGCGGCGTTGACGCGATTGCGTCTCACCCGCCACACCATGCGTGTGCCGGAACGCCTGATCGTGGCGCCGACCGACCTGCGCAGCGTCGATCCGTTTTTTGTCGAAGAACTTCTGAACGGCCGCATCCTGCTCGCCGGCCGGGTTCTGGAACTGCAGGGCGCATCGCCCTTTTCCCTGGAGCTGCCGTCGCGGGCCTTCGCCGCGCGTCTGCACAATTTCCGCTGGCTGCGGCATTTGCGGGCAGAGAAGAGCGACCAGGCTTCGGCCTTAGCGCGTTCGATTCTGAGCGATTGGATCGCCGTTCACGGCCGCCGGCTGCATGGCCTTGCCTGGTCGCCTGACATCGCGGCGCAGCGGCTGATCGCCCTGTTGTCGCATTCGCCTGTGCTCCTGCATGGGACGGATAGCGGCTTCTACCGCCGCTTCATGCGCATGCTCGTCTTCCACGTGCGCTATCTGCGCCGAATGGCGTCGACGGCAAGGGACGGCACGACGCGGTTTCGTGTGCGCATCGCGCTGGCCATGTCCTCTGTTGCCATGCCCCATAGCGCCCTTGCGCTGAAGCGCGCCGGTCAGGCGCTCGATCGCGAGATCGACCGGCAGATCCTGCCCGATGGCGGCCATATCTCCCGCAATCCGCGGGTGTCGCTGGAGCTGCTGCTCGATTTGCTGCCGTTGCGCCAGACCTATGTCAATCTCGGCCATGACGTGCCGATCCGCCTCATTCCCGGCATAGATCGCATGTATCCGGCGCTTCGCTTCTTTCGCCATCAGGACGGCGATCTGGCGCTCTTCAACGGAGCGACGTCGACGCTTGCCAACGAACTGATGTCGGTCCTGCGCTATGACGAGACGGCCGGTCAGGCGTTCAAGGCGCTGCCGCACACGAAATATCATCGGCTGGCAGCCGGCCAGGCCGTCGTCATCGTCGATGTCGGCGCTCCCGCATCGGTCGATCTCAGCCGCACGGCGCATGCGGGCTGCCTCTCCTTCGAAATGTCGTCGGGCAAGAGCCGCTTCATCATCAATTCCGGTTCGCCGGAATTCGCCGGCGAGCGCTACGCACAGGCCGCGCGGGCGACCGCTGCGCATTCGACCGTCACCCTCAACGATACCTCGTCGAGCCTGTTCTCCAAGTCGAAATCGCTGGGGCCGATCATGGTCGGCGGCGTGAAGAAGGTCATCGTCGAGCGCGCGGAGACGGAAGATGGGCGCGATTATGTCCGGGCTGCGCATGACGGCTATCTCTCTACCTTCGGCTATGTTCACGAGCGCGAGCTGAGCCTCAATGCTAGCGGCACGATTCTCGCGGGACGCGACCGCTTCCTCGTGCCGGAAGGCAGGAAACAGGCGCCGAAAGGCGAAGGTATCGCGTCGGCCCGCTTCCATATCCATCCCTCGATCAGCCTTTTGCAGACCGAGACGGATAGCGCGCTGCTGATCGCGCCTGACGGCGAGACCTGGGTCTTCTCCTCGCCGGGTAACGAGGTGCTGGTGGCGGAGGATATCTTTTTCGCCGACCCTTCCGGTATGCGCTCCTCCGATCAGCTCGAGATCGTTTTCCAGATCACCGAAAAGCCGGAAATCCGCTGGTTTTTATCCCATCGGCCATAGGCTAACCGCGCCAGCTATGCTAACGGGGCGGCATTATCGTCCCGCGCCCTTTCCGCCGGACATCTCCTCATGCCAGAGCGTTTTCGCTCTGTTTTTGTTATCTCGCAATTCCGGACGGAAAACTGCTGCGCCCTTTTCCTGGAATTGCTTCAGACCGGAGAAAGCCCATGGCCGTCGTTTCCAAGAAAATCCCTGCCCCTGACAAAGTGAAGGTGAAGACCGCGCTTCTGTCCGTCTTCGACAAGACCGGCATCGTCGAGCTGGCCCGCGCGCTCAGCGAACAGGGCGTGCGGCTGCTGTCGACCGGTGGCACGCACAAGGCGATTGCTGCGGCAGGCCTTGCCGTCACCGATGTCTCGGAGGTCACGGAGTTCCCGGAGATCATGGACGGCCGCGTCAAGACGCTGCATCCGAAGGTGCATGGCGGCCTGCTCGCCATCCGTGACGATGCCGAGCACCAGGCTGCGATGAAGGAGCACGGCATCGAAGGCATCGACCTTGCCGTCATCAATCTTTATCCCTTCGAGGACGTGCGCAAGGCTGGCGGCGACTATCCGACGACGGTGGAGAATATCGACATCGGCGGCCCGGCGATGATCCGCGCCTCCGCCAAGAACCACGCCTATGTGACGACGCTGACCGATCCGGCGGATTATGCCGAGCTGCTGGCGCAGCTTTCCGCCGATGCCGGCCAGACCACCTACGATTTCCGCAAGCGCATGGCCGCCAAGGCTTTTGCCCGCACTGCCGCCTATGACGCGATGATCTCCAACTGGTTTGCCGAAGCGCTCGATATCGCCACGCCGCGCCACCGCGTCATCGGCGGCGTGCTGCGCGAGGAGATGCGCTATGGCGAAAACCCGCATCAGAAGGCGGCCTTCTACGTCACCGGCGAAAACCGTCCCGGCGTTTCCACGGCAACGCTGCTCCAGGGCAAGCAGCTTTCCTACAACAATATCAACGACACCGATGCCGCCTACGAACTTGTGGCCGAGTTCCTGCCGGAAAAAGGTCCGGCCTGCGCGATCATCAAGCATGCCAATCCCTGCGGCGTCGCCACCGGCCCGAGCCTGGTCGAAGCCTATAAGCGGGCTCTCGCCTGTGATTCCGTTTCGGCCTTCGGCGGCATCATCGCGCTGAACAGCCTGCTCGATGCGGAAACGGCGGAAGAGATCGTCAAGCTCTTCACTGAAGTCATCATCGCACCGGCGGTCAGCGAGGAAGCCAAGGCGATCATCGCCCGCAAGCCCAACCTCCGCCTGCTGTCGGTCGGCGCTCTGCCCGATCCGCGCGCAGCCGGCCTGACCGCCAAGACCGTCTCCGGCGGCCTCCTGGTCCAGAACCGCGACAATGCCTTGGTCGAGGACATGGAGCTGAAGGTGGTCACCAAGCGCGCGCCGACGGCGCAGGAGCTTGAGGACATGAAATTCGCCTTCCGTGTGGCCAAGCACGTGAAGTCGAATGCCGTCGTTTACGCCAAGGACGGCCAGACGGCCGGTATCGGCGCGGGACAGATGAGCCGCGTCGACTCCGCCCGCATTGCCGCGATCAAGGCGGAAGAAGCGGCCAAGGCGATGGGGCTAGCCGAACCGCTGACGCGCGGTTCCGCCGTGGCCTCCGAAGCCTTCCTGCCATTTGCCGACGGCCTGCTGTCGGCGATTGCCGCCGGCGCCACCGCCGTCATCCAGCCGGGCGGCTCGATGCGCGATCAGGAAGTCATTGACGCCGCCAATGAGCATAATGTCGCGATGGTCTTCACCGGCATCCGCCATTTCCGCCATTGATGGCTTTACCCTCGCCCCAGCGGGGAGAGGGTCGCGCGCAGCGCGGGGTGAGGGGCGTTGCCGGAAGTTATATATTGTTCGCAACGATATAGGCTGGTTCCGAATACGCCGGGGGACCCCCTCATCCGCCCTTCGGGCACCTTCTCCCCGCTGGGGAGAAGGGTATGAGCATATCCCTCAGCGAAATGGGAATATCCCTATTTCGCCTTGTCAGCCGGATAGGGCGTCGGCAGCAGAAGCAGCAGGCCGCCGGCGAGGAAGATGACCAGCGTCGCCATGCCGAGCCGCGCCGAGCCGCTCCAATAGGTCACCAGAGAGAAGAACAGCGTCGCCATGAAGCTGGTGGCGCGGCCTGAGAGTGCGTAGATGCCGAAATAGCGGCCGGCCTCGGCAAGGCTGACGCTGCGCGCCAGATAGGAGCGTGACGAGGCCTGCACCGGGCCGAAGGCGATGCCGATGAGCAGGCCATAGCCGATATAGGCCTTTTCCGCCGCCGTGCCGAACAGGCTGCCGGTGCTGACGGTCGAGAGCGGAACGAGACCGAAGAGCGTGAAGCCAGGCCCGGTCGAGATGATGCCGAAGGTCGCGACGAGCAGCAGCGTCAGGCTGATGACGACAGTCGTTTTCGAGCCCAGCCAGCGGTCCACATAGCTGGCCGCAAAGCAGCCGAAAATGGCGATGACGTTGAGGATGATACCGTAGATGCCGATCTCGATCGTCGCCCAGCCGAACATGCCGGCCGCAAAGGTGCCGCCGAGGATCAGCAGGCCGTTGACGCCATCCTGATAGACCATGCGCGCGACGAGGAAGAGGCTGATGCCGCGCCGGCGCTTCAACTCGCCGAGCGTCGTTCTGAGCTCCCGCAGGCCCGAGCGAACTGCGGTTCGAAGCGGCAGGCCGCGTGCGGCATCGGGCGTGAAGAAGAACATCGGCAGGATGAAGAGGAAGTACCACACGGCGGAAATCGGACCGGTGACGCGCGCATCCTCGCCGAGCGTTGCGTCGAGGCCGAAGAGCGGCATCAGGCCGAAGATGGTCTTGCCGGTTTGCGGATTGCCGGCGAGCAGGGCGACGACGGTGATCAGCACGATCATGCCGCCGAGATAGCCGAGACCCCAGGCGGCATTCGACAGCTTGCCGATATCGTCCTTGCCGACCAGCCTCGGCATCATCGAATCGTTGAAGACGATCGAGAATTCGGCCGAGATCGAGGCGAGGATCATGAAGATGACGGGATAGATCACCGGCGAGCCCGGTGCTGCACCCCAGAGACAGAAGAGGCTGGCGATCTTGATGACGGCGAAGAAGGCGATCCAGGGTTTGCGCGCGCCCGATTGATCGGCGATCGAACCGAGGACCGGCGACAGGAGGGCGATGATCACCGAGGAGATCGTCGCCATATTGCTCCATGTCGTCTGCGCCGAGACCGGATCGGCCGTCAGCCGCGCGACGAAATAGGGGCCGAAGATGAAGGTGGTGACGACGGTGAAGAACGGCTGTGCCGCCCAGTCGAAGAACATCCAGCCCCAAATGCCGCGTGCCGGCACTTTTGCCGGCACGTCGTCGCCAATCCCGGTCGTCACCAAATCCAGCCCCTGATTCCCTCACCCGCCTGCCGGGGTCGGGGCGGACTGTGTCACCTTGCCCGGCCGTTCGCAAGATCGCTCAGCAGGCCTGCGGCAACGGTGATTCGCGCGAGGTTGGGATCACCGCTTTCGCTCAGGCTGCCAAGCTCTTCGGCGATGCGGTTGATGCGGATGCGATCTTCCGCATGCCACGCCTGGATCGGCTGTTTGTCCTTCGGATGGTTTGCCAGGGCCGAGATGACGATATCGCGACGGGCGCCGGCGATCTGGTCGAGGCTGCGGGCCAGGGCAAGGCTTTCATAGTGATCGCCCGTGACGATCCGGCTGCCGGCAAGCAGCAGGCGGCCGACGCGGAAGGTCTGCGACACGGTGAAGTAGCTTTCGGCGGCGCGGTTCAGCGTGTCACCGGTGCGCTCGGCGATCTGCATGATCTCCGGAACGAGGACGAGCGCATAAATCGTGGCGATTTCCGAAGCCAGCTTTTCCGGCAGGCCGGCAGCCTGGTATTCCGCCTCGCGGGCGGCAATCTCGGCTGCGAAATCGGCCGGGATATGGCTGAGGAAGACCGGCCGCAGCTTTTTCAGCGCTGCTTGAAGCCGGCTAACCGTCTCCTCGATGTCGCCCTTGGCTGCGCCGGTTTTCAGAAGCAGGCGGGTGAGCACCGTATAGACCTCGGTGATCTCGCCATAGACGCGGTTCTGCATCTGGCCACCAACCTTGCCGTCAAGCGCGTCCGTCTCGTTCCAGAGGCGATCGAGATCGAAGCCGTCGCGGGCGACCACGGCCGCTTTGACGACTTCGGCTGCCGATGCCGCCGTCGCGTCCATCATGCTCACAGCAAAGCCCGGACCGCCGCGATTGATCGCCTCGTTGGCGAGCGCCGTCGCGATGATCTCGCGGCGCAGCCGGTGGCTGTCGATATCGGTGGCGTTCGAACGCTGCATCTTGGCTGGGAAATAGCGGCTGAGGGTCGCGGCGAAATAGGGATCGTCAGGCAGATTGCTGGCAATAAGCGCGTCGAAGAGGACGATCTTGGCATAGGAGAGCAGCACGCCGATTTCAGCGCGCGTCAGCGGACGCCCGTTGGCATAACGCTCGGCGAAGGTCTGATCGTCGGGCAGCGTCTCGACCTTGCGGTTGAGCTGCTTGGCCGTTTCCAGCACGCTCATAAAGCGGCTGAGTTCCAGGCCGTTGCCGGTGCCCTTGCGCTCCGTCAGCGAGATCGCCAGGGATTGCAGATAGTTGTTCCGCAATACCAGAGTCCCGACTTCGTCGGTCATCGATGCCAGCAGGATATCGCGTTTGGCACGCGTCAGGCGGCCGTCATGCATGGCATTGGCGAGCGCGATCTTGATGTTGACCTCGACGTCCGAGGTGTTGACGCCGGCCGAATTGTCGATGGCGTCGGAGTTGCAGCGTCCGCCCTTGAGGCCATAGGCGATGCGACCCTTCTGGGTGACGCCGAGATTGGCGCCCTCGCCGATCACCCTGGCGCGAACCTCTTCGGCGGTGATGCGGATCGGATCGTTGGCACGGTCGCCGACATCCGAATCCGTTTCCGACGGCGCCTTGACATAGGTGCCGATGCCGCCGAACCAAAGCAGGTCGACGGGAGCCCTAAGGATCGCCGTCATGATCTCGAAGGGCGTGGCGACCGATTTGTCGATGCCGATGGCAGCGACTGCTTCCGGCGTCAGCGTCACCGACTTTGCCAAGCGCGAAATGATCATCGCACCCTTCGACAGGACCGACTTGTCGAAATCCTGCCAGCTGGAGCGCGGCAGGTCGAAGAGGCGCTGACGTTCGGCAAGCGTCCTTTCCATGTCCGGATCGGGATCGATGAAGATGTCGCGATGGTCGAAGGCGGCCAGAAGGCGGATCTTCGGCGAGAGCAGCATGCCATTGCCGAAGACGTCGCCGGACATGTCGCCGACGCCGACGACGTTAAAGGGCGTCGTCTGGATATCGATATCCATCTCGCGGAAATGCCGCTTCACGGTTTCCCAGGCGCCGCGGGCGGTGATGCCCATCTTCTTGTGGTCGTAGCCGGCCGAGCCGCCGGAAGCGAAGGCGTCGTCCAGCCAGAAGCCGGCTTCCTGCGCCAGTGCATTGGCAGTGTCGGAGAAAGTGGCCGTGCCCTTGTCGGCGGCAACGACGAAATAAGGATCATCGCCATCGAGCCGCACGGTATCGGCCGGCGGTACGATATCGGCGCCGGAGATATTGTCGGTGATCGACAGCAGCGTGCGGATGTAGGTCTTGTAGGCTTCGCGGCCGGTATTGAAGATCTCGTCGCGGCTGCCGCCGACGGGGAGTTTCTTCGGATAGAAGCCGCCCTTGGCGCCGACGGGCACGATGACGGCGTTCTTGACCTGCTGCGCCTTCACCAGGCCGAGCACTTCGGTGCGATAGTCCTCGGCGCGATCGGACCAGCGCAGGCCGCCACGCGCCACTTTGCCGAAGCGCAGATGCACACCTTCCACCTCGACGCCGTAGACGAAGATTTCGCGGAAGGGACGCGGCTCGGGCAGGCCGTCGAGAAGCTTCGGATCGAGCTTGAAGGCGAGCATCGCCTTCGGCGTACCGTCGGCACTCCTCTGGAAATAGTTGGTGCGCAGCGTCGCATCGATGGCGTTGACGTAGCGGCGGAGAATCCGGTCGTCATCGAGGCTTGGAACGTCGGCGAGCTCGGTTTCGATGGCGGCGTGCAGCTCGACAAGCTTCTTCGTACGGCTCTTATCGTTGAGCTTCGGATCGAGCGTGTCGTGGAACAGGCGGAAGAGCGATCCTGCAATGCGCGGATACTTGTCCAGCGTCGCGGCGATATAGTCCTGCGAATAGGCGATGCCGGCCTGGCGAAGGTAGCGCGAGTAAGCCCGCAGCACATTGGTTTCGCGAGCGGAGAGATCGGCCGAAACGATCAGCCGGTTGAAGGCGTCATTGTCGATCGTGCCGCTGAAGGCGGCGAGGAAGGCTTCCTCCAGCGCGGCACCATGGCGGGCGAGATCGATCGTCAGGCCACCACGAGCCTCGAGTTCCATGTCATGAAGCACGACATGACCCGCCCCGCCATCCTTGGCCGTGACATAGATATCGAAGGTCCGCTCGCTGATGACGTTGAAACCGAGATTTTCCAACAGCGGCACGCGGCGCGACAGCGCCAGATTGCCTCGCCCGTGGAAGATCTTCAGCGAAAGGATGTCGCCTGCCTCGTCCTTGCGGACATAGAAGCCGATGCGGATCGGCTCGGCGCCGGCCGTTGCCGTAATATTGGGCAGATCAGCAAAGGCGTCTTCCGGCGAGAAGGCTTCCTGGAAAGCCTGGCTGACGGATATGCGCGGCGCTTTCGGGCCGGCGAGCATGACGAAACGCTCGTCCCAGCGGGCGGTTATGGCGCGGATCGCTTCTTCCAGCTTGGCTTGCGGAATATGCGGCGTCTTGCCGGCGCTGCGGCCGATGATGAAATGCACGCGCGCCACGCCGCCTTCCGGGAAGGCCGGGTAATAGGCAGAGACGCGGCCGTCATAGACGGTTTTCAGATAATTGCCGATCTTTTCACGGACGACGGAATCATATTCTTCGCGCGGCACATAGACGATGACGGAGACGAACCGATCGAAATGGTCGATGCGTGGCAGCGCCCGCACGCGCGGCCGGTCGGCCAGATCGTTGATCTGTTCGGCGAAGCTTGCGAGCAGCGTCGTATCGATCTGGAAGAGGTCGTCGCGAGGATAGGATTCCAGCGTATTTTCCAGCATGCGGCCGGAATGGCTTGTGGGGTCGAAGCCGAAATGATCCTTGACCTTCTGCACCTTCGAGCGCAGCAGCGGCACTTCGGTGGCAGCGCTGGTGTAGGCCGTCGAGGTGTAAAGGCCGACGATACGCAGCTCGCCGGTGACATTGCCGTCGCTGTCGAAGCGCTTGACGCCGACATAGTCCATATAGGCGCGGCGATGGACGACCGACTTGACGTTGGCCTTGGTGACGATCAGGAAATCCGGCCCGTCGAGGAAGGCGAGGATTTCCGGCGTCGTGGTGACGGCGTCCTTACCCTGGCGCAGCACGCGGACATCCGGATTGGAAAGAATGCCGAGGCCGGCGCCGCGATCGCGCTCGACCTTGGCGTCGGCGCCCTTGCCGGAATAGACATATTCGCGCATGCCGAGGAAGGTGAAATTGCCGTCGCGCAACCAGGCAAGGAAGGCAAGAGCCTCGTCGCGATCGCCCTTGCGGCGTCCCGCGGCCTCATATGTGGAGAGTTCCGAAATGACGATATCGAGGCGCGCCAGCATCGGCTTCCAGTCGGAAACGGTGAGATGCGTCTGATCGAGCGCGGCCTGCAGCCGCTTGATGAGATCCGTTGCCTGCGCTGCCGTCAATGGCGACAGATGAAGCTGGATATGGCTGACGCGATGGGCGGGATTGCTTAACTGATCGGCGGAATAGAGACTGGGCTGCTTGCCCTCCTCGATGACCAGGATCGGGTGCACGGCCATGTAGAGATCGCGGTAGGTGCTGCTCACCTCGCCCATGATCGATTCGTAGAGGAAGGGCATGTTGTGGTCGGTGATCGAGAGGATCGACACCGCGACGCCATCAGGCTCGATATTGGCGACCTGTTCGATGTTGACGCGCGGAGACGTGCCGTTCCAAGCTGCCAACTCTCGCGCGGCGTGCACCGCAGCATGGGCCAGCATTTCCGGACTGTAATGCTCCATGTCGTCATTGCTTGCCCGGCCGAACAGGATTTCGGGATCGAGATGCGCCTTGCCCGTCGTGGCCGCGATCTTGCGTACCGCTTCGAGCTGCTTTTCCCGTTTCGGATTGGTCCTGGACGCCATGAAATTCCTCCCGATTTTCGAAATTTGACCACAGTAGCAGAAGGTTTAGCGAAAAAACTGGCAAAATGAATGCAAATTAGATTGCTTTTCGACCGATTTGGCCGCGAATTTTTAGAAATCTTGCCGAAAGGTGGATCTCGCCCCAAAGCAGATGGCGTTGACGTGAAATTGCCGAACCCGGCTATTCAACAGAGGTTTTCATGAGTTTGTGAAGCGCGGTTGACAGAGTGGCGCGAAAGGGATCATCAACGGCGCCATTGCAGTTTGAAGCCCTGAACTGGAAGTTATTATCATGTCGCAAATATCGGCCGGCGCCGTTATCGTCATCTCCAGCCATGTCGTCAGAGGTTCCGTCGGCAATCGTGCCGCGGTCTTTGCGCTGGAAACGCTCGGCCATCCGGTCTGGGCGCTGCCGACCATCGTCCTGCCATGGCATCCGGGCCACGGTCGTTCGACGCGATTGACCTTCAACGAGGCGGATTTCGACCGTGCGATCGACGATCTGATCGCCGCGCCGTGGCTGCCTGAGGTGAAGGCTGTCCTGTCGGGATATTTCGGCAATGCAGCGCAGGTGCATTCCGTTGCCCGGCTGGTGGCGGCCTTGCGGGAGAAGAACCCCGATCTCCTCTATGCCTGCGATCCGGTCATCGGCGATGCCGGCGGGCTCTATGTGCCCGAAGCGACGGCGGAGGCGATCCGCGATCATCTGATCCCGCTGGCGTCGCTGGCAACGCCAAACCGCTACGAGCTTGCCTGGCTCGCCGGCGCGCCGCTCGAAGACAACAATGCCATCATGGAGGCCGCACTCGCCCTCGGGCCGTCGCGCATGCTGGTGACGTCGGCGGTGCCGATGATGGCTGGCGGTATCGGAAATCTCTATCTTAGCGGCCGCAGCGCCTTGCTTGCAGAGCATCGCAGCATCGAGAATGCTCCGAACGGGCTCGGCGACCTGCTGTCCGCCTTGTTCTTGTCCCGCCTTGTGTCCGGGATGGACGAGGAACGGGCGCTGCAGCTTGCCACGGCCAGCGTTTATGAAGTGCTGGCGCGCGCCGTCAAGCGCGGCAGCGACGAGTTGACGCTCGCCGCGGATGCGGCCAGCCTATCGACGCCGATGGCGATGGTACAGCTGCGGCACCTCATGCATCCGGCGCAGCGGCGGAAAAAATAGCAGCCGGGAATGCCGGGCGCTTTTTGCAGCGCAATAGTTGCCATCGGCCGATGTGCGCTGTAATTCAATATCCATGCAAAGCTTTCCCGACACCCTTTTGAACGGCTATCGCAATTTCATGAGTGGGCGTTACGTCGATGAGCGCGAGCGCTATCGCACGCTCGCCGATCTCGGCCAGAACCCGTCGACGCTTGTGATTGCCTGTTGCGACTCCCGCTCGGCACCGGAGATCATCTTCGATGCCGGCCCGGGAGAACTCTTCGTCATCCGCAACGTCGCCAACATGGTGCCGCCCTATGAGCCTGATGGTAATTTCCATTCGACCTCGTCGGCGCTCGAATTCGCGGTTCTGTCGCTCAAAGTCTCCGATATCGTCGTGATGGGTCACGGCCGTTGCGGCGGTATTCGCGCGGCACTGGATCCGAACGCCGAGCCGCTTTCGCCCGGTGATTTCATCGGTAGGTGGATGGGGCTGCTGAAGCCGGCCGCCGAACAGATCCAGAGCAACGACATCATGACGCCGGCGGAGCGTCAGACGGCGCTGGAGCGCATCTCGATCCGCAATTCGCTCGACAATCTGCGCAGCTTTCCGGAGATCAAGGCGCGGGAAGAAGAAGGCAAGCTGAGCCTGCATGGCGCATGGTTCGATATTTCCACAGGGGAATTGTGGGTCATGGACCCTGAAACCCGGGATTTCATCCGGCCTGATGTCTAGGAGCTAAAATTAGCTCAAATAAAAAGCGCTGTGAACCATCCGGTCGCAGCGCTTTTTTCGTTTTGATCCAGCTTATCTGCCGTCGATCTGCTGACCAATATAGGCGATTGCCTGCTGATAGACCTTTGCGTCGTTCCAGCCGGCAATGGCTGAGAAGTTCGGTTCGCCAGGCTGGTAGCCGGCGCCGGGTTGCCAGCCATGACCGCGCAGGAAGTTCGCCGTCGAAGCAAGCGCGTCTGCGCGCGATCCCACAAGGTCGACCCTGCCATCGCCATCTTCATCGACGCCGAAGGCAACGACGTTTTTCGGCATGAACTGCGTCTGACCGATTTCGCCGTGCGCAGCGCCACGGGCCGACGGGCTGAGGTAGCCCTCGCCGACAAGCTTGAGGGCAGAGTAGAGCTGCTCGGTGAAGAATGCGGAACGGCGGCAATCATAGGCAAGGGTCGAGACGGCCGAGAGCGTATGCTGATCGCCCATGAAGCCGCCGAAGCCGGTTTCCATACCCCAGATGGCGATAATCGGGCCTGGGGGCACGCCGAAGCGCTTCTCGATCTTGGAGAAGAGCGCGGCATTGGCCTGCTTCATGCTCTTGCCGCGATTGATGATCGACTGGCCGCCGCGCTTCTTCATGAATTCCTCGAAGGAAAGCTTGAAGCTCTTCTGGCCGCGATCGGCCCGGATGGTGGGCTGATTGTAATGGACGTTGGCGAAGGCCCGATCGAGGACCGACGGGCTGACGCCCTGTCCTTGCGCTTCCCGCTTGAATTCCTGCACCCAGTTCTCGAAGCCGGCGGAAGTGTTGCCACAGGATGCCGCATTCGCGGCAATCGGCGTCGCCAGCAACAACCCGCCCGCCACGAGAGTTGCCATTCCAGACTTTGTGATGCGCATTCAGTTTCCCCGAATTCTTACCGCGCCGCAAACGCGGTAACCGTTTTTGAATGGCGCATAAGCCCTCCAATCCGGGCTCGTGCGCGGTCTAGTCTTCACTGGACCATGCCAGCATCCGACCGTCCTGTCATTATCACATTTTAGCGACCGATGTTTTCGCTTCACGGGAAGCATCGCCGCCAAAGGCATTTGCAAAAGCCCCGCCTTTCGGTCCGAAATGGCGAGGCTTCCATTTTAATCCTGCTTAGCTGGCGAAGATTTATAAACCGTAAATTGGTTTAGGAATGCTTATGCAGCCTGCTTACGTGGCTTGATCAGGCCGCGGTTGATGAGCAGTTCGGCAATCTGAATGGCGTTCAGTGCCGCGCCCTTGCGCAGGTTGTCGGAAACGACCCAGATGTTGAGGCCGTTTTCGACGGTGGCATCCTCGCGGATGCGCGAAATATAGGTCGCGTCTTCACCGGCGCACTCGTAAGGCGTGATATAGCCACCGTTTTCGTGCTTGTCGATGACGAGGCAACCTGGCGCCTCGCGCAGGATATCGCGAGCCTGATCGGCTGATATCTCGTTTTCGAACTCGATATTGACCGATTCAGAATGACCGATGAAAACCGGCACCCGGACAGCTGTGCAGGTGACCTTGATTTTCGGATCGAGCATCTTCTTGGTTTCGGCCAGCACCTTCCATTCTTCCTTGGTGTAGCCGTCTTCCATGAAGACGTCGATGTGCGGAATGACGTTGAAGGCGATGCGCTTGGTGAACTTCTTGTTCTCGATCGGGTCGGCGACGAAGACGGCGCGGGTCTGGTTGAACAGCTCGTCCATGCCGTCCTTGCCGGCGCCGGAAACGGACTGGTAGGTCGAGACCACGACGCGCTTGATCTTGGCGAAATCATGCAGCGGCTTCAGCGCAACGACGAGCTGCGCGGTCGAGCAGTTCGGATTGGCGATGATGTTGCGCTTGGTGAACTGCGTGATGGCATCCGGGTTCACTTCCGGCACGATCAGCGGCACGTCGGCGTCGTAGCGCCATGCGGACGAGTTGTCGATGACGACGCAGCCCTGGGCGCCGATCTTCGGCGAGTACTTCTTCGAGACATCGCCTCCGGCCGACATAAGGCAAATGTCGGTGTTGGAGAAATCGTAGTTCTCCAGGTTGGAAACCTTCAGCGTCCGGTCGCCGAAGGAAACTTCGGTTCCCTGCGAGCGGGCCGACGCGAGCGCCACGACCTCATCGGCCGGAAAACCGCGTTCGGACAGGATATTGAGCATTTCGCGGCCGACATTCCCGGTCGCGCCCGCTACTGCAACTTTGAAACCCATTTCTCAAGCTCTCTTTCTCTTCTCTCCTCTTTGGCGAGGGGGGAACTGCGGCCATGACGACCGGTTCCTGTCCCCGACCGAGCCGGGGAGAGAGCGGCAGGCCAGAGACGTCAGACGGTTTTCGTCGTCGTTTTGGCCTTGGTTTTGGAAGAAACCGGAAAATAGACATCCAGCCCGGCATATTCCGCCAGGTGACTGAAGCCGTCGATCTGCTCGAAGCGAACCATGGAAGTCTTCCTTTTCCGTCGCCGGTTCTAAGAGGTTTTCCACAGGAGTCAAGGATTTCCTCGTTTCCGCAGAAGCGGGAGCGAGGAAATCGAGATTATGGCATCCATCGCGGTCATTATGTCCGAAGGCGGGCAGTGCCGCGGTTAGCGGTTGGTGTTGCGCGTGGATTCGAACAGGAACCAGGTGCGGCGTTCCGTCTCGTCCAGCCAGTTCTCAAGAAGGCTGGCGGTGGCGATATCGCCATATTCGTCGCAGACGTCATGGGTCGCGCGGATTTCGGCAGCAAGCTTGAGGTTGTTATCCGCCAATTCGGCGAGCATGTCCTGGGGATCGACATATTCGGCGTCGTTGTCGGGGATGCGCTGCAGCCTGGCAATATTGCCGATCGACCGCAACGTCGTTCCGCCGATCTTCCTGGCTCGCTCTGCCATCGGGTCGGTCATGGCGAAGATCTGATCGCCCTGTTCGTCCAGAAGCAAGTGATAGTCGCGAAAATGCGGGCCGCTCATATGCCAATGGAAATTCTTGGTTTTCAGATAGAGGGCAAAGACATCCGCCAGCAGCGCGTTCAGCGCTGCGGAAATATCGCGTGTCGCTTCTTCACTGAGATTGGTGCGGGTGCCCAGTTTCGATTTGGTGTTAGCGGTATTCATAAAGTCGTCCTCCGTTTTGATGTTCGCGACAGTGATCGCCGGCGGATCTTGAAGGAATTCGATGACATTCGCTGTTGCGTGGGATCGCATTGCAGACAGGATCTATTTTGAGGTTTCGCGGACGAGATGTCGCTTCGCGGCACGGTCGACTGCGATGCTGTGCGGAAAACCCGAACATTTGCAGTAAATAGGAAAACGGGGTCGTTTTGCAATCGTTCGCTAACATATTGGCTCGGCGCCACAGCCGGCCGTATAAAGCCGCCCTCCTCCTGGAGAGCGGCTTCGCCGTGAAGCCTATTTCAGGCCGCCGCCGGCATAGAGGGTTTCCCCCGTCAGCCAGCTCGAATCCTTCGAGGCAAGGAAGACCGCGATCGGGGCGATGTCGGTCGGCTGGCCAAGGCGGCCGAGCGGCGTCTGCGAAACCATCTGCTTTTCGAAGTCGCTGCCGATGACGCCGGCCGCGATGACGCCCTCGGTCTCGACGCCGCCGGGCGAGATGGTGTTGACGCGGATGTTGCGAGGGCCGAGTTCCTTGGCAAGGATCTGGGTGATCGAGGTCACGGCCGCCTTGGTCGCCGTATAGACCGCGGTGGTCGGCAGGTTCATGGTGACGGCGGTCGAGGCGATGTTGATGACATTGCCGCCTTCCGGGCCAAAATACTTCACCGCTTCCTGCGTCGTCAGCAGCGTGCCGAGGACGTTGATGTTGAATTCACGATGGAATTCCTCCTCGGTGATCTCTTCCAGAGACGCGAATTTGTAGACGCC
Source organism: Rhizobium sp. 11_C7_N12_5 (assembly GCF_051811145.1). NCBI lineage: Bacteria > Pseudomonadati > Pseudomonadota > Alphaproteobacteria > Hyphomicrobiales > Rhizobiaceae > Rhizobium > Rhizobium sp. 11_C7_N12_5. The sequence continues at coordinate 3,424,531 of NZ_JBPWPY010000001.1, read as the reverse complement.
GGCATTGTTGACGAGAATGTCGACGCCGCCAAAGGCCTGCTTAGCCTCTGCAAAGAGCCGCTTTACGTCTTCGGATTTTGATACGTCGCCGTGGACGGCGAGCGCCTTGCCGCCCTTGGCGGTGATTTCTGCCACCACCTTGTCGGCGCCTTCGCGGCTCGAGGCATAATTGACCACGACGGCCGCGCCTTCCTCGCCCATCGCCTTTGCGATGCCTGCGCCGATGCCCTTGGATGCTCCGGTCACGATCGCGACCTTGCCTGTCAGCTTGCTCATATTAGCTCCTGTAGAGAATTGTTAGACGATTTTACAATTGTCGAACTATTGGGCGTATGCGACCCGAAAACCGATCGGCATCGTCCGTTTGATATTTAGATAATCATCTAACTGATACAAGGGCAGGCGCCGACGACCGCAGACGAAATTGTCAGATTCTGGAAAGCTCCGCCATGTAGGCGGCCAGGATGTCGCGTCGCAACACAAGGTTTGCGAACTTGCCTTCACGCCGGATCTCGATGAGACCGGCGTTTTCAAGTTCCTTGAGATGGTGCGAAATCGTCGCGGCGCTGACGGTGTGGCACTGGTTGAGGACGCTGCAGGCCATGGGCTCGGTTCGCTTGCCGATTTCCTTCAGGATCTGCACGCGGCGCGGCTCGGCCAGCGCCCGGGAAATCAATCCCAGCTGCCTTTCGCTCAAACGTATCGGACCGGCATCCATGGTTTTCATCACAGTGGAAACGAAATCGGGTTGACCGCTTTGCGCGGCGGCTGTCCTCCCAGATATATGAATGCCTGATGACCTTGGCAACCTTTGGGATGCGGCCAGGCATGAAGGCGCGCTCAGGCGAAAGGGAGTGCCCTGTTCCGCCTGTTCTGTGCGGAGACCGATCCGGTGTTTCGACGGAGATGCCGCAGGCGGCGCAATAGCCGCAGATCGATTTCAGATCAAAGGCTTGCTGGTCTTCAGCAGTGGCCATCTCGGTGTCGGCCAACCGGCATTGTTGATGCGGAAGAGCAGGCCGTAGCGGGAATAGACGATCGCTGTCATGAAGGAGAACCATCCACCGAGCGCCAGGCCGGCCATGACGTCGCTTGGATAATGCGCGCCGATCATGACGCGTGTGATCGCCAGCCAGAGGGCACATGCGGCGAAGATATAGCGATAGCGTGGGAAGAGGAAGGCAAATGCCACGAACAGCGCGCCGATGGTGGTCGCATGGCCCGACGGGAAGCTCTCGAAGCTGGCACGGCCGTTGAACGGCGAGAAGCCGAACGGCCCCCAATCCGCGAAATGCATCGGGCGGGCGCGGCCGATGGCGCGCTTCAGCAGATTGGCGAGGAGACCCGAAAGCACGATGGTGGTCAGCAGATAGCCGCCGATCTGGCAGATACGCAGCGCCTGGCAGCGACAGCGTTGCGAGTGAAGCAACCTGCTGCCGGCCCAGCCTTCGAAGAACAGGAAGGCGCTGATGAGGATGATCCAGCCGGAATCGCCGAAATCGGTCAGCATTCCACCGAAGAAGCGAATGGATGGCGACAGGTTCTTGAGGGTTGCGCCGACGGGCCAGTCGAACAGCAGTGCGGAGAGAAGGACGATATTGGCCGTCAGGAAAAGACAGATCTTCCAATGGGATGGCGCAAGCCGTGCGTCGCTTCGCCGCCAACGTCTGTCGAGAGACGTCAAGATCGCCTGCATGTCCACCGTCCGTCGTCGAACTTCCACCAAGTCAGCGATCAAGCCTAGCAGGCTCTTGTAACAGTATTTTTAAGGTGGCCGGCCATAGCTGCGCTGCCCGGAGGCTCGACGAAAAACCCCGCACTGCACAAGCAGAGCGGGGTTTCGTGTTTCACGTGAAATATATCAGGCGATTTATGCGGACAGGGCCTTGAATTCGGCGAGGATGGCGTCGCCCATCTCGGCGGTGCCGACCTGGCGGCTGCCTGCCGACATGATGTCGCCGGTGCGGATGCCGCTGTCGAGCACGTTGGCGATCGCCTTTTCCAGCGCATCGGCATCAGCCACGAGGCCGAAGGAGTAGCGCAGGCACATGGCGAAGGAGGCGATCATGGCGATCGGGTTGGCGATGCCTTTGCCGGCGATATCGGGCGCCGAACCATGTACCGGCTCGTAAAGCGCTTTGCGCTTGCCGGTCTTGGCGTCGGGAGCGCCGAGCGAGGCCGAAGGCAGCATGCCGAGCGAGCCGGTCAGCATGGCGGCGACGTCGGACAACATGTCACCGAAGAGGTTGTCGGTGACGATGACGTCGAACTGCTTCGGCTGGCGAACGAGTTGCATGCCGCCGGCATCGGCGAGCATGTGCTCGAGCTGGACGTCGGCATATTTTTCCTTGTGCGTGGCGGTAACGACCTGATTCCAGAGCACGCCTGATTTCATGACGTTGCGCTTTTCCATCGAGCAGACGCGATTGTTGCGGGTGCGTGCCAGTTCGAAGGCGACGCCGGCGATGCGCTCGATTTCATAGGTGTCGTAGACCTGGGTGTCGATGCCGCGCTTCTGGCCGTTGCCGAGATCGATGATCTCCTTCGGTTCGCCGAAATAGACGCCGCCGGTGAGTTCGCGCACGATCAGGATGTCGAGACCCTCGACCAGTTCCGGCTTCAGCGACGAGGCCGATGCCAGCGCCGGATAGCAGATGGCCGGGCGCAGGTTGGCGAAAAGCTGGAGATCCTTGCGCAGGCGCAGCAGGCCGGCTTCCGGGCGCACTTCGTAAGGCACCGCATCCCACTTCGGACCGCCGACGGCGCCGAAGAGAACGGCATCGGCGGCCATTGCCTTTGCCATATCGGCATCGGAGATCGCCGCACCGTGCGCATCATAGGCGCTGCCGCCGACAAGGCCTTCGTCGATGACGAAACCGGCATCCTTCGCCTCGTTCATATAGGCGATGATCTTGCGGACTTCGCCCATGGCTTCTGGGCCGATGCCGTCACCCGGCAGGAGGAAGAGATTGCGCACTGTCATGGGAAAGCCTCCGCGAAAGAAATAGGTTGCGGGTTCTTAGACCTGCAAATGCGGCTTTTCAAGCGAGGAAGGGCGCGAAACGGTACGGTTTTCGGGAGTTTGGGGTGCCATCTGTCGCCCATCGCATCTTTCGACGTCGGCTTGTTCGGTCAGGGCTTTCTATCTATAAATGGCCATGCATAAACAAATACGAGCAATTTTTACTGACACTACAATCCGGGTTTATCAGGCTTATGGCGATCAGATCGCCGATATAGCGCTTCGGCAGGGCACTTTTGCAGCGCCGTTCAGTTTCTCGCGAATGACCTGGATCAAACCGTCTTTTCTCTGGATGATGTATCGCTGCGGCTGGGGTCTCAAGGATGAGAACCAAAAGCGGGTGCTGGCCATCGATATCGATCGCGCCGGTTTCGAGCGGGCCTTGTCGATGGCATGCCTGAGCCACTTCGACCCGGAGCTTTATGTCAGCGAGACGGCTTGGAAGGAAAAGCTTCAGGTCAGTATGGTTCGGATTCAGTGGGATCCGGAGCGAGACATCTTTTTCCGACCTTTGCCCCATCGGTCGCTTCAGATCGGTCTCAGCGGCGATACCGTACCGTTATATGCCGAAGAGTGGATCAAGAAGATCACTGATGTCACTGAGCAGGCTTTGCGCCTCAAGAAGGCGGTTGACGCAGGAGATCAGACCTATCTGGACACGCATCTGCCGCAAGAGCAGCCATATCCGCTGCCGCGTTCAATTGCCTTGGCGATTGGCGCAGTGGTCGATTGATGGACCTGACCGCTGCGGCGATGTGTGACGCATAGCTAGCCGGCCTCCGGCGCAAGACCAGAGACCGATGTCATCTGTTCCGTTTACTCAGCCAAGCCGAGCGAGGCCAGATAGGCAGCCGATGCCGGGATCTTCGACTTGTCCTTGATCTCGATGATCAGGCGCGGGTTATTGTTAAGCTTGGCAAGGGCGGCAAAGACGGCACGCCAGTGAATATTGCCTTCGCCGAGGCTCCAGTGGCGATCGGCATAGCCATCGGCATCCTGCAGGTGGACGTGCTGCAGGCGGTTGCCGGCGGCGTGGACATAGTAGTCGACCGGCGGCGCGCCGGTGTAGCCATGGGCGTAATGGGCATGGCCGGTATCGATCGAAACGGCGACGGCGGGCGAATTGAAGCTGTCGGCGAGGCCGACGCGGATATGGGGATCCTTGTCCTCGATGTTTTCGATGACCATGGTCAGCCCGATGTCTTCGGCGCGCTTCACCGCATCCTTGAGCGTCAGATGCGTATATTCGATGATCTTCTCGCGCTCGCCCTTGTTGTTGTCGAGGTTGTTGTAGGACCAGGACGTATAGGGGCTATGGATGACCATCTGCGTGGCGCCGATATTGGCGCAGACGTCGAGTGCCTGCAGCAGCCGCTTGGAAACGACGGCGCGGATGTCCGGATCCTGCGAGGCGATGACGAAACCCCAGAACGGGCCGTGGATGCCGAGGCGGCCTTCATGGCCGTCAAGCAGCTTGCGGGCGCGCTCGGCCAGCGGCTGCCAATCGCCGTTCAGGACTTCGGCTTCGACGAAGCTCTGCAGTTCCAGATCGCGCGGCTTTTCGAGCAGCCAGTTGCGATGAGTTTCGACGTCGGAGAGCGTCATGGCGGCGCCGACAATAGGGAGGGAAGTCATGGAGAGGCTCCATTGCGTGGAGAGGAATTAGGACGGGAGGAGAGGCCGCAACGGCCTCGGCAGGCTTATATGGACCCCCTTCTTGTCGATCATATTACAGCGGGTGGAAAAGATGGTGCCCGATCCGTTTTCCGAGATTTGCGTTCCCCGGTTCTTGAGCGTGTAATTGCGGGACAGCCCCCTCTCCCCGCTTGCGGGGAGAGGGGGCCTCCGCATGAAAAAAGCCGGGCTGCAAGGCCCGGCTTCGAAGTGCAAAACAATGATGAAATCGATCAGGCGGCCCAGGGATGAGCGGCGGCGTTCGACTTTTCGAACTTGTCGATCGCAGATGCCTTTTCCAGCGTCAGGCCGATATCGTCGAGGCCGTTCAGCAGGCAGTGGCGCTTGAATTCATCGAGTTCGAACTTGAGCGAGCCGCCGTCCGGGCCGGTGATTTCGAGGTTTTCCAGATCGACCGTCAGAATGGCGTTGGAGCCGCGCGAAGCGTCGTCCATCAGCTTGTCGAGGTCTTCCTGGCTGACCTTGATCGGCAGGATGCCGTTCTTGAAACAGTTGTTGTAGAAGATGTCGGCGAAGCTGGTCGAGATGACGCAGCGGATACCGAAATCGAGCAGCGCCCAAGGAGCGTGCTCGCGCGAGGAGCCGCAGCCGAAATTGTCGCCGGCGATGAGGATCTTCGCATTCTGATAGGCCGGCTTGTTCAGCACGAAATCCGGATTCGGCGAACCATCTTCGTTGTAGCGGGCTTCAGCGAACAACCCCGTACCGAGACCGGTGCGCTTGATGGTCTTCAAATAATCCTTCGGGATGATCATGTCGGTGTCGACATTGACGACCGGGAGCGGTGCTGCAACACCGGTCAACTTCACGAACTTGTCCATGGGGTCCTGCCTTCATTTTCGTCTAAGCACGAATTATCCTGCCAATAGAGCAAATCCGGCCCGAAATGAAGGAGAATCTTGGAGATGCTCTAAAACCGGCGCTTTGGTCGCAATCCGCCTTCAGGAACATGCCTGGGATTGGTGCGAGCGCATTCGACAGTGGGCAATAGGCTGCCCCTGCCCTGTGTCCGACCTCAGAGATCGATAATCGTGCCGCGACCGTCGTTCCAGATGCGCATTTCGCGCTGGCTGTTCGTCTTGGCGCGCACCGGCGCAGGCTTCATGCGGAGCGAAATCGCACGGGCTGCCATGAGCACGGTCAGGATACCGCCGACGGCAAGCGTGAGCGAAACGGTAAACAGCGCCATGGCTGCAAACACGGTGATACCGGCAAGAGCAATGAACAGGGAACGGATATTCTGCATGGTCGAGACCTCTCTACTTACGGCAATGTGGTCCTCTTCCTTTCCATCTGCAAGAGGAGCATGGCTTTTTGTTGGCTTGCCTGCCGATTAAAAGCGCGGCAAAACGACACTATGAGCCAATCATCCTTCTCTCGTCCCGCCCGCCTGCGCCGCTCGGTGTTGAGCGTTCCCGCCATCAACCGGCGCGCTCTGGAAAAGCTTGATAGCCTCGATTGCGATGCCGTCATCTTCGATCTCGAAGATTCCGTCTCGCCGGAGAAGAAGGCCGAGGCGCGGGATAATTTACGGAGATTCTTCGCCGCCTCGCCGCTATCAGGCAAGGAGCGGGTCATTCGCATCAATGCGCTTTCCTCCAATTTCGGTGCCGACGATCTGGACCTGGTTCTGGCGCTCGAGCCGGATGCGGTGCTGTTGCCCAAGGTGGACGAGCCGCAGGACGTGATTGATGTCAGCGACAGGCTGGCCGAGGCGGATGCGTCGGAGAGCCTGCGCATCTGGGCGATGATCGAGACGCCACGCGGCATCCTGAATGCGGCTTCGATCGCCGAGGCCGGGCGCACGTCGGGCAGCAGGCTCGATTGCTTCGTCGTCGGTCTCAACGACCTCAGGAAGGAAACCGGCGTGTTGCCGCAGCCGGGCCGCGCCTATCTCGTTCCCTGGCTGATGCAGGTGGTGCTGGCCGTGAGCGCCTACGGGCTTGAGGCCCTTGACAGCGTTTTCAACGATTTCAAGGATATGGAGGCGTTCGACGCCGAATGCGGCCAGGGCGCCGCCATGGGCTTTTTCGGCAAGATGCTGATCCATCCGAGCCAGATCGAAGCCGCCAACCGGCATTTCGGTCCGGATGCAACAGCCATTGCCGAGGCTGAGGCCATCATCGGCGCCTTTGCCGCGCCGAACGCTGCTGATCTCAATGTCGTGAACCTCGGCGGGCGGATGGTGGAGCGGCTGCATCTTGTCCAGGCAGAGAGACTGGTTCATAAAGCTCGCCTGATCGCAGCACGCCATCACCCTTCGACACGCTCAGGGTGAGGGCTGATATCCTACGAAAGACGCTTTGATGAAACTCTACCGCTTCCTCACCGGGCCCGACGACGCTTCCTTTTGCCACAAGGTATCAGCGGCGCTGAACAAAGGCTGGGAACTGTCGGGCTCGCCGACCTACGCCTTCAATGCGGCGACCGGCCAGATGCAGTGCGGCCAGGGTGTCGTCAAGGAAGTCGCGGGAAAGGATTACGATCCTGAGATGAAGCTTTCCGAGCAGTAAGTACCGGGTACCTCGTGCCCTTCCCCTGACCGTCCTGCGGTCGGGGTCTGATGTCATCGATCCGTCGCTTCTTCCGCGCTTTCCTCGATGCGCTCCATGTCCTCGTCGCTCAGGCCGAAATGATGGCCGATCTCGTGGATCAGGACATGGGTGATGATGTCGCCGAGGGTTTCCTCGTTTTCCGCCCAGTAATCGATGATCGGCCGACGATAGAGGCGGATCTTGTTGGGCATCTCGCCGGTCTGGGCGGTGAAGCGCTCGGATATGCCGCGACCCTCGAAAAGGCCGAGCAGGTCGAAGGGCGTTTCCAGCGCCATGTCCTCGAACACATCGTCATCGGGAAAATCCTCGATGAGGATGATGAGGTTGCCGGTGAGCGAGCGAAATTCGTCCGGCAAGTGGCTGTAAGCCTCCATGGCCAGAGATTCGAATGTGCTGATTGAGGGCGCGTGGCGGTCCCGCCAATCCTCGCTCTGGTCAATGCGAGCCATGAATGCTTCCTTCCTTCGCTGGTCATATAGAGCCTTTGCGTCGCTTTTACGAGTGCGGATTAAGGCAAAGGAATATTTTCTTATAAATTGGTGTTGACTCTTTTTCCGACCTCTGGAATCCATAAGAACATAACAGGAACATAAATGATCTGGAGATAACGTCATGGCCGAAGCCGCCGTGGCGCGGGAAACGTTTTTTGCCCTGCGTGAAACTATTGCCCGACTTGAAGGCAGGCCTATACCGGCGCTGGCCGCGGCGGCGCGCGAAACGCTGGCGGAGAAGGGGAGACCCGGTTTTGCAGGTGTTGCCCAGCCATTGCTTGCGACCGGCGTCGACGACCTCGATGCGGCGATGCAGGGCGGTGTTCCCCTTGATGGTCTGACCGAGGTCCGCTCGCTGGGCCTGCGCGATGCGGGGGCGGCCAGCGGCTTCGCCCTTGCTCTTGCCGCGCGGCTTCATGCGCAAGCTGCCGGCACTGCTGCCGTATCCCCGGTTCTGTGGATCGGCGATACGGTCGCCACGATGGAGGCGGGCCTGCCCTATGCCATCGGTATCGGAGATTTCGGACTGGAGCCGACGGCATTCCTGCAGGCTTCGCCACGCAAGCTGGAAGATGCGCTCTGGCTGGCGGAGGCAGCACTTGCCAGCGCCGCCTTTGCGGTCGTCATCCTGGAGGTGCGCGGCAATCCCGCCCGCTTCGGGCTGACCGAAAGCCGGCGGTTGGCGCTGAGGGCCAAGGCGGCGGAGCGGCCCTTGTTTCTGTTGCGGCAAGGAGGCGAGGAGGAGGCAAGCAGCGCCCTCTTCCGCTTCTCTGTCGAACCCGCGCCGGCGCAGGCGCGGCCCCTGCCGGACGGATCGGTGCTTGGCGGCAGCATCGGTCATCCGGCCTTTCGTCTGACCTTGGAAAAGAGCCGCAACCCGGCGCCTCTTTCCATAACCCTGGAGTGGAATGCCCATGACCGCCGCTTTGCCCTTGTCCCCGATGCTCAGCACCCTGCCCTTCCCGGCGAACACGCAGCGCATTCTGGCGCTGACCTTTCCGCATCTGCCCACCGACCGGATCGCCCGCAAGCGCTGGGGCCTGTCCTGGCGTTCGACAGGCCGGCTTGAAACGCCGCCGCTGGTCTGCGCCGGCAAGCTGAACAATACCATGCGGCTGACCGCGCTCAACGAGCGGGCGGAGATGATCGGGCTGAAGCCGGGCCAGGGCGTGGCCGAGGCGAGGGCAATCTGCCCTACCCTCGATGTCGTCGAGGAGGAACCCTCGGCGGATCGCAAGCTGCTGGAAGCGATCGCCGATTGGTGCGATCGCTATACGCCGCTGGTGGCGATCGACGGCAAGGATGGGCTGTTTCTCGATATTACAGGCTGCGCTCATCTCTTCGGCGGTGAGGAGGCGCTGCTCGAGGATATATTGATCCGGATTTCCCGGCTGGGGCTCGACGTGCGCGGCGCCATTTCCTCGGCGCCAGGCCTGTCCTGGGCGGTCGCCCGTTTCGAGGAAAGCCGCATCGTTCCCCCAGAAGCCATGGAGGAGGCGTTGGCGCCGTTGCCGGTGGCTTCGCTGCGGCTTGGCGAGGAGACGATCGCCGCGCTGCAGAAGCTGGGGTTGAAGCAGGTGGGCGATCTTCTGGCCGCACCACGCGCACCGCTTGCCCGCCGTTTCGGCGCATCGCTGCTGTTGCGGCTCGATCAGGCCGTTGGGCTGGTCGAAGAGCCGATTTCGCCGCGCCGGCCGGTCGCGCAATTGTCTGTCGAGCGCCGGCTTGCCGAGCCGGTACAGGCGGAAGCCGATATTCTGCAGCTCGCCCGCCAGCTTGCCGAAACGCTGAAACCGGGTTTGGAGGCACGCGGTGTCGGAGGCCGCTCCTTCGAGCTTTTGCTGTTCAGGGTGGATGGGGCGGTATTCCGCATTGCCGCCGGGGCATCGCAGCCGCTGCGGGAGCCGAGCCGGATCGCCAGCCTGTTCACCGAGCGTTTTACCGCCATTCATGACGATCTCGATGTGGGATACGGCTTCGAGATCGTCCGCCTGAATGTTCTGCAGCATGCACCCTTCGATGCGATGCAGGGTGATTTCGTTGGAGAAGGCCGGCAGGGCACGTCGCTTGCTGCCTTCGCCGACCGGGTCGCGGCGCGGCTGGGACCGGATTGCCTGCAGGGTTTCGAGCTCAGGGAAAGTCATATTCCCGAACGGGCCGCCCGACCGGTGCCCGCCATGGAAATCCTCGCCGCCCATAGGCGGACAGGCAGCGACTATGCCGGCCACGGCTTTTTCCGGGGTGAACGGCCGCTACGGTTGTTTCGCATGCCGGAACTGATCGAAACCGTTGCCGCCGAAGTACCTGACGGGCCGCCCCGGCAATTCCGCTGGCGGCGCGTCATGCATCGGGTAAGCCGAGCCGAAGGGCCGGAGCGGCTTTCGGCGGAATGGTGGATCGAGGAGGAGGAAACGCCGGCCCGCGATTATTTCCAGGTCGAGGACGAGGAGGGCCATCGTTTCTGGCTGTTCCGCAAGGGTCTCTATGGCCGAGGCGAGACGGCGCCGGACTGGTACATGCACGGAGTTTTCGCATGAACGCGCGTCCGAGCTTTCACGAGCCTGTGCCCTTCTTCGAGATCGGAGTGAGAACGAACTTCTCCTTTCTCGAAGGAGCCTCGCATCCGGAGGAGATGGTGGTACAGGCCGCCCGCCTGAAGCTTTCCGGATTTGGGATTGCCGACCGCAATTCGGTTGCCGGCGTGGTCAAGGCACATGCGCATACCAAGCTTCTCCAGATGAAATACAAGGAAACTATCAAGGAGAATCTGGAGCTTCGAGCCAAAGGGAAGCCGGAAAAGCCGCTCCTGAAGCCGGTCGCTTTCCAGCCCGGCGCTCGCCTGGTCTTTTCGGACGATACGCCCGACATTCTTGCTTATCCGCAGAATCGCAAGGGTTGGGCGCACCTTTGCCGGCTGTTGAGCGCCGGCAATCTCAAGGCTGAGAAAGGCTCCTGCAAGCTTGAAGAAGCCGACCTGATGGTATGGGGTGACGAGATGATGCTGGCGCTCGTTCCCGACGCTGAGAGCGTGGAGACGCCGGAAGGGCAGGAGAAGCTGGAGCAATGCCTGGCGCGGCTATGGATGCGCTTCGGCAGGAAGCTCCATATGGTGCTGTCGCCTGCCTATGACGGGCGGGATCGGCTGGTCTTTGCCACGCTCTCCATCATTGCATTGCGCAACGGGGTGCGGCTGATCGCCAGCAACCAGCCGCTCTATCACGCAACCGAACGCAAGCCGCTTGCCGATATCGTCGTTTCGATCCGCGAGCATGTGACGATCGCGGAAGCGGGCTTCAGGCTCGCGGCCAATGCCGAGCGCTATCTGAAGGGTGCTGCCGAGATGGCGCGCCTTTTCAGGGATTATCCGAAGGCCGTGGCCAATACGCAGAAATTCTTTAGTCGGCTGTCTTTTTCGCTCGATGAGCTGAAGCATAATTATCCCGACGAAAGTGTTCCGGGCGAGGCGGTTTATGAAACGCTGGAGCGGTTGACGCGGGAGGGTGCGAAATGGCGCTATCCCAATGGAATCTCTGAAAAGGTCGCCAAACAGATCGATCATGAGCTCAAGCTCATCCGCGAACGGCAATATGAGCCTTATTTCCTGACGGTGCATCGCATCATGGAATATGCCCGCAGTCAGAATATCTTGTGCCAGGGGCGCGGCTCTGCCGCCAATTCCACAGTCTGCTACTGTCTTCGAATTACCGAGGTCAATCCGGAGATCACGACACTTTTGTTCGAGCGTTTCATCTCGACGGAGCGCGAGGAGCCGCCGGATATCGATGTCGATTTCGAGCATGAGAAGCGCGAAGAGGTTATTCAGTTCATCTACCGGCATTATCATAAGGAGCATGCCGGGCTGACGGCGGCGGTGACCAGCTATCGGGCACGCTCGGCCGGTCGCGAAGTGGCCAAGGCCTTCGGCTTGTCGGAGGATGTGCAGTCAGCTCTTGCCAGCGGTGTCTGGGGCTGGTCGACGGAGGAACTGTCCGAACGCGAGGCCAAGCTTGCCGGTCTCAATCTCACCGACAAGACGACACGGAACGTCCTTTCCTATGCCGCGACGCTGATGGGGTTTCCGCGTCACCTGACTCAGCATGTCGGCGGCTTCGTCATCACCAGGGATCGGCTGGACGAGGTCGTGCCGATCATGCACACGGCGATGGACGATCGCTACATGATCGAGTGGAACAAGGACGATCTCGACAATCTCAACATATTGAAGATCGACGTCCTGGCCCTCGGCATGCTGACCTGCCTTGCCAAGGCTTTCGACCTGCTGCTGCTGCATTACGACGTTAAGAAGGAACTCGCCGATCTCGGGAGTGGCGAGTATCCCGACCGCGTACCGGTCTATGACATGATCTGCCGTGCCGACACGATCGGCGTCTTCCAGATCGAAAGCCGGGCGCAGATGAGCATGTTGCCGCGTCTCAAACCCCGCAGATTCTATGATCTGGTTATCGAGGTAGCGATCGTCCGGCCCGGTCCTATCCAGGGCAATATGGTGCATCCTTATCTCAAACGACGGGATGACGTTCTTCAGAATCGGCCGATCGATTACCATCGGCCTGAATTGAAGGCGGTTTTGGAAAGAACGTTAGGTGTTCCCCTATTTCAGGAACAGGCGATGCAGATTGCCATTACAGCAGCCGGATTTTCGGCGGCAAAAGCTGATCGTTTGCGCCGGTCCATGGCAACGTTCAAGCGGACAGGAAAGGTTGACGAATTCAAGCAGGACCTGGTTTCGGGCATGGTCGCGAACGGTTACCCTCAAGACTTTGCCGAACGCTGTTTTAGCCAGATTGAAGGTTTCGGCGAATATGGTTTCCCCGAAAGCCATGCGGCTTCGTTTGCCTTGCTCGTCTACGCCTCTTCCTGGCTGAAGACCTATTATCCCGATGTCTTCTGCGCGGCGATCCTCAATGCCCAGCCTATGGGCTTTTATGCACCGGCGCAGCTGGTGCGCGATGCGCGCGAACATGGCGTCGAGGTGCGGCCGGTGGATGTCAATCATTCCCGTTGGGATTGCCTGTTGGAGGAGGCGCGCTTCGATCAAGACGCGGTCGAGCCCCGCCATGCGTCGATGCGCGGCCACATCAAGACGAAATGTGCCGTCCGCCTCGGCTTCCGGCAGGTCAAGGGCCTGTCGGATGAGGAGATGGAACAGCTCGTCGAGCGTCGCGGCGATGGCTATCGGTCCGTGCGCGATCTCTGGCTGCGCTCCGGGCTTGCCAAGTCGCAGATCGAGCGCCTGGCGGATGCCGATGCTTTCGGTTCCATCGGCTTGAGCCGGCGTGAGGCGCTATGGGCGGTTCGGGCGCTCGATGCCGGCAGCGCTGCGGAAACACTTCCCCTCTTCGATCTTGGCGACCATACGGACCTGCAGCTCGAGCCGGCGGTCGCACTGCCCGAGATGCTGCCCGGCGAGCAGGTCATCGAGGACTATCGCTACCTGTCGCTGTCCCTGAAGGCGCACCCGGTTTCGTTCCTGCGTGCCGACTTCGCCAACATGGGCATCGTGCAGAACCGGGATCTGCCCAATGTGGCGAATGGGAGGATGGTGACGATCGCGGGTCTGGTGCTGGTACGCCAGCGGCCGGGCTCGGCGAATGGGGTGATCTTCATGACGCTGGAGGACGAGACGGGTGTCGGCAATGCAATCGTCTGGCCGAAAATGTTTGAAAAATACCGCGCCATCGTCATGGGTGCGCGGCTGGTGAAGATTCGCGGCCGCCTGCAGAGCGAGAGCGGTGTCATCCATGTGGTGGTCGACTATATCGAGGATATGACCGCGGCGCTCGGCATTCTGCAGCGCGAGGCACGGCGCTTCGGCGTCAGCGACCGGGCGGATGAGGCGCTGCGGCCAACCATGGACCACCGACAAAAGAAAAGACGTGTATCGCCCGACCCGCTGGAGCGCGAGGCCGGGGCAGCGACGGAAGGCCGCACCGATATTGTCGAAACGGCGAAGGTGATGCCGCGAGGCCGCAACTTTCATTGAATGCAGGGGTTTGCATCCGGGGCCCATAGGCCACCGGTGTCGCCTGCCGATCAAAATGAATCGTTTCTTTCTTGACAAAGAGCGTCTTCTTTAGCAGATAACAAGACAGCAAGTGTCATGTTTGACGGGCTGAGCGAAGAATGCTGGTTTGTAGCTGTAATTACATCACCGACAAGGAAATCCGGGACGTCATCAACGAGTTCCTGGATGAGGACTGTTGGCAGCTCATCGTCCCCGCCAAGGTTTATCACGCCATGTCGAAGCGCGGTCGCTGCTGCGGATGTTTCCCGAATGTCGTTGATATCATTATACAGACAACCGAGGACTATCATGCCCGTCGTCACTCGACGGAAGCAGAAATATTTGATTTCATGTCCCGCTTGAAAAAATTTCATGAAGACAGCAGGAGAGCGGACATTGAAAGGCGACAAAAAAGTCATCGAGCGGCTTAACGAGGCACTGTTCCTCGAGCTTGGCGCAGTTAATCAGTATTGGGTCCATTACCGACTTCTCGAAGATTGGGGCTATACCAAGCTGGCAAAGAAGGAGCGTGCGGAATCCATAGAGGAGATGCAGCACGCAGATCGCCTCGTTGCCCGCATCATCTTCCTCGAGGGACATCCGAACCTGCAGACGCTGGCACCGCTGCGTATCGGCCAGAATGTCAAGGAAGTGCTGGAGGCCGATCTCGCTGGCGAATACGACGCCCGCGCGGCCTACAAGAAATCGCGCGACATCTGTCATGACGCCGGCGACTACGTCTCGATGAAGCTGTTCGAAGAGCTGCTGATGGATGAGGAAGGCCATATCGACTTCCTGGAAACCCAGCTCGAGCTGCTTGGAAAGATCGGCGAAGCCAAGTACGGCCAGCTGAACGCCGATTCTGCCGACTCAGCAGAATAACTGGTATCACGAAGCCGGCCGCTTTTTGAGCGGCCGGATCCCCCCGTTCAGTCTTCGGCCTGCAGACCCGCCAGGTGCTCGAATTCGGCGACCACCTGTTCGTAGACCGATCGCTTGAAGGCGACGATAAGCTCGGGCAGCGTTGCCATGGGCTTCCATCCCCAGGCGTCGAATTCCGGTTCATGGCCGCCCGGCGGTGGGTTGATGGCGATTTCGCTTTCGTCGCCGTCGAAGCGGAAGGCGAACCAGCGCTGGGTCTGGCCGCGGAATTTCCCTTTCAGGCCGATGCCGATCAGCTGCGAAGGCAAATCGTAGTTGATCCAGTCCTTCGCTTCGGCCAGCAGGCTCACCGTTTTCATCCCAGTTTCCTCATAGAGCTCGCGATAGGCGGCCTCCAGCGGATCTTCGCCCGCATCGATGCCGCCCTGCGGCATCTGCCAGAGCTGCGGCGAGCCGTCATACTCGGAATTGCCGATCGGAATGCGCCGGCCGGCCCAGACCAGGCCATCGCGATTGAGCACCATGATGCCGACGCAAGGGCGGTAGGGCAGGTCTTCGGCCTTCACGGGCGCGTGGGGCTTGCTCATCATTCTCTCCAAAGATCAGGGGTGCTTGGGGTCGTCGGCAAGCGCCGAGACCGCGACGATTTCGATGCCGCGCATGGCGGCTTCCTCACTCCACTTGCTGATGGCGTCGACGCTCTCGTCGAAGGCGGAGGCAACGCCGATCGCCGAGCCGTTGCGCCGGGCGATGCGCTCGAGCTCGTCGAGTTTCTTCATGACCGCATCCTGCTGCAATTCTCCGTCGAGCTGTACGTCGGCAAAGGCATGCGGCACCTCCAGCGTCTTGGCGAGCATTCCGGATTTCGATTGCGCCGAAGAGCCGTCGTCGAGGAAAAGCAGACCGCGTTTGCCGATGTCGCGCAGTACCGGCTCCATGGCGCTGGTATTGGAAAGGAACCGGCCGCCGAGATAGTTCATCACACCGGTATAATTGGTGATCTCGCCCATCGCCTTGTGCAGGTTGTCGATATTCTTCGTGGCGGATAACGATGTCAGGAGGGTGTCGGGACCCGGATTGTTGCCCGGGTAGTCGAAGGGTTCGAAAGGCACCTGAATCAGGATCTCGTGGCCGCCGCGCCGCGCATCCTGCATCCAGCGCTGCAGGCTGTTGCCGCTGGCCGCAAAGGCGAGCGTTATCTCTTCCGGCAGTTTCTCGATGGCGCGCTGCGTGCCGGTCTGGCTGAGGCCGAGGCCGCTGACGACGATGGCGACGCGCGTGCCGCGTGCGCCGGACCAGGGCCTGGCATATTGATCCATCGGCCTCAAGCCGCTCGGCCCCGTGATCGGCAACTTGCCGAAGGGCGAATCCTCCAGCAGGCTGTCGTTCGGCGTTGCCGCCATGCGGGGGTCCTGGCCGACCTGATTGGCGTTGATCAATACCGGGCCGTTGCCATCGCGATTATTGGGGCTGAACATCGTGACCACGGAGCCGTCGCCGGTGACGATGCGCGTGGTATTGGCGCCGGATTGCGGATCGACCTGCGTCAGGCCCGTTGCCGCCGGCTTTTCTTCGACAGCAGGCGCGGGTTCTTCCTTCTTGGCGGTCTCGATCGGCTGGGTTTTCTTGAGATCGTCGCGCAGCAGCGCCGAATAAAGGGAAAAGCCGGCGATGGCGATCAGACAGAAGCCGCCAAGAATGCGCCCGAAGGGCGGCAGTCTCCGCTGACGGCCGGGGCCGCGATTCTGTCCCAGCGGTGCATGCAAATCCGTTCCCAAAGTCCGTATCCGCCCCAAACGGGAAATTGTTCCGGCTCTGAGCATTCCGCTTTCCAGCGTTGTCACGCAACGGAAAACCGCGCCTCAGGCTCAAAGTGTCAAAACATGAACGAAACAGCTTTTGAACGAGCCCATACTCGTTCGATCGGGGAGAGCGGAACGATACGCGAGTTCCGCTCCCTCCTTATGAAAGCGCCGGGTCTGTTTCCAGCCCGGCGCCATTTCCTTACTTGGAGGAAACTGCCTTTTCCGGGTTCGGCGGGAAGGACGGATCCGTCTTGGCGCCACGCAGCAGGTCGAGCGCGTAGTTCAGCTGGATATCGTCCTTCGGATCCGGCGGCACATAGGCCGACGAGCCGGAACCCTTGTCGGTTTCGCTCTGGCCCTTGATGTGGCCCGGCAGGCTCGATTCGCCTTCGGTTGTCAGCTTACCCTTCAGATCGTCCGGCAGCGGCTGGTCGACCTTGACGTCGGGCGTAATGCCGGTGCCCTGGATCGAGCGGCCCGACGGCGTATAGTAGAGCGCCGTCGTCAGGCGAAGCGCGCCGTTGCCGTCTCCCAGCGGGATGATCGTCTGGACGGAGCCCTTGCCGAAGGACTGGGTACCGAGGACCGTGGCGCGACGCAGATCCTGCAGGGCGCCGGCGACGATTTCCGAAGCCGAAGCCGAACCGCCGTTGATGAGCACGATGATCGGCTTACCGTCGGTCAGGTCGCCCGGGGTGGCGTTGAAGCGGCGGGTCTCGTCCGGATTGCGGCCGCGGGTCGACACGATTTCGCCACGCTCGAGCACATCGTCGGCGACGTTGATCGCCTGGTCGAGCAGGCCGCCCGGGTTGAGGCGCAGGTCGAGGACATAGCCCTTCAGCTTGTCGGCGGGGATATCCTTCTTGATCTTGGCGATCGCGGATTCGAGGTCGGGCGTGGTCTTTTCCGTGAAGGAAATGATGCGGATATAGCCGACATCGCCGCCTTCTTCGCGCGACTTGATCGCGGCAACAGCGATCACGTCACGGACGATAGTGAGCTCGATCGGCTTGTCGGCACCCTTGCGCATGAGCGTCAACTTGATCGGCGTCTTGACCGGGCCGCGCATCTTCTCGACGGCGTCTTCCAGCTTCAGGCCGCGCACGGACTGGCCGTCGATGGCGGTGATGTAGTCGCCAGCGAGGACGCCGGCCTTGGCGGCGGGCGTGTCGTCGATCGGGGTGATGACCTTGACGAGATCGTTGTCCATCGTGACTTCGATGCCGAGACCGCCGAATTCACCCTTGGTCTGGGTGCGCATGTCTTCGGCATCCTTGGCATTCATGTAGCTCGAATGCGGATCCAGTGAGGACAGCATGCCGTTGATCGCGGATTCGATCAGCTTGTCTTCCTGCGGCGGCGTCACGTACTGGGCACGAACACGCTCAAAGACATCGCCGAAAATCGACAATTCCTTGTAGGTGGACGCGCCAGCGGCTTCCGCCGGCACGACCGCCGTGTAGATAACGCCCATCGCAGTCGCACCCATCAATGCGCCAACGAGAACAAGAGAAGCCCTACGTATCATTGCGTGCCTTTCCAGTGTCTTTGGAGGTCCACCAGGGTCGAGAATCGACCGGCTTCCCATCTTTTCTGAATTCAATGTAAAGCGTTGGCCGATCCGTTTCCAGCGCCAATGCAGTCGCGCTCGCGACTCTTTTTTGGCCCATCACGGCGAGCGGCTCGCCGGCGAAGACAAATCTGCCCGGACGCGTCTTGATCGCGTCCATTCCCGACAGCACCATGTGGTAGCCGTCGCCCGTATCCAAAATGATCATCTGGCCGTAGCTGCGAAACGCGCCGGCGTAAACGACCGTGCCATCGGCGGGAGCTGTGACAAGCGCATCGGGGCCGGTCGCAATGGTTGCTCCCATCGCCGTGTGGCCCGTGCCGTCGTCGTCGCCGAACTGGCGGAGAATATCGCCCGCCACAGGCAACTCCAACTTCTGTTTAAGATCGGAGAAGGGATATGCGGGCGCAATGCGGTTTTTATCGGGCACGCCGCTCTCGGCCAAAGCCTTTGCCTGCTCGCGCTGCTGGTCGGTCAATTGCCCCCTGCGGACCTCCTCCGCCCGGGCGGCGGCCGCTGCGTCCCGGACCGAGCCGATCTGGCTTTCCAGCGAAGCGACGAGCCCTTCGAGGCTGGTCGCCTGGCCCGCAAGCTCCTCGGCACGCTTGCGCTCGGCGTCGAGCTGGGCGGCATTTTCCTTGCTGTGCTTGTCGTTCTCGGCAACCAGCAGGTCCATGCGCCGCTCCTCCTCCAGACTGTTGGTCATGGTGGCGGTGAGGTTCGTCTTTTCGGCGGCGGCGGCGGCATGCAATTTGCTGAGATCGGTCAGGTCGGCGATGAGCTTGTCCGTCTCCTTGCGCATTCCGGGCACGACTGCACCCAGAAGAATGGCGCTGCGCACCGAGGCGAGCGCATCATCCGGTGTGACCAGGAGTGCCGGCGGCGGATTGCGGCCCATGCGCTCCAGGGCCCCCAGAACCTCAGCCAGCAGGGCGCGGCGCTCATGCAGGGAGCCGCGAATCTTGTCCTCCTTGATCGCGAGATCCGTCAACGTCTTCTCGCTCTGCTGGATCTTGCGGTCCATTTCCTTGCGGCGGGCGGCGCTGTCGATCAATGCCTGGCGCAGGCTGGCGGTGCTCTTGTCGAGGGATGCGATGCTGTCTTCCAGCTCTTTCGTCTTGTCGGAGGAGAGGTTGATCGTCTTCGACAGCGTCTCCAGCTCGGCGCGGGTTTCGTCGCGCTTGCGGGCGAGTTCAGCGGCCGGGTCGGGTGCCTGTTGCGCCGGCGCTGTCGTCGAAGGATGTTCGTCGGGCGCTTGTGCCGTGCCGGCATCGGCCTCCTGCGCCAGGGCCATGTCCATGAGAGAAATCGGGCCTGCCATATAGACGCCCACGCCAAGGCATGCGGCCAAAGATGGCAGCAGAAGCCGGGAAAGCATGGGCGGGGCTTTTCTCATCCAGTCGGTTCGGGCCTGGTCCCTTCGGATCGCGTGAAAATAAGCCGATTTGCCGCGATCAGCTAGGAAGCATCGTCATTTTTGAAGCAGGAATCAAAACACGCCTGTGTGAGCGTTTCGTTAACGCAAAATGACCGAAAGCCAAACTGTTTTCGAAGGAGGCACGTTGTCGCGATTGGAGGTCAGACCCGGTGATAGGGATGGCCGGAAAGGATGGTGACCGCGCGATAGAGCTGTTCGGCAATGAGGATGCGCACGAGTTGGTGCGGCCAGGTCAATTTGCCGAGGCATATGGTCATGTCGGCCTTGTCGTAGAGAGACGGGTCGAGCCCGTCGGCGCCGCCAATGGCGATCGTCAGGTCGCGCTTGCCCTGATCGCGGAACGTTCCGAGCATGGCGGCGAAGGCTTCGCTATCAAGCGCCTTGCCGCGTTCGTCGAGCAGGATGAGGACGCCGCCTTCCGGATGCGCCTTTTGCAGCAGAGCCGCCTCCTCGCGCTTGCGGGTCTCGCCGTTGGAGGCGCGGCTTTCGGCAACCTCGGTCAAGCGCATCAGCTCCAGGCCGATTGCCGGCCCGGCCTTGGCGAAACGATCGAGATAGCGAGCCGCAAGATCCTTCTCAGGGCCGGTTTTCAACCGTCCCACGGCAAAAAGACCTATCCGCATTCCCGCTCCCAAGCCTATCCGCCATGATGGCGGCACGAAACCAAACTCTTGCCGGACAGTCATGTCCGGCGATATGAAGCTGCCAACCGGGGCCGGGAACAGCGCCCTTGGATCGGCTAGTGCAGCGTGCCTTCGTCGAGGTCAGGCGCGGCCCACATCTTCTCGATGTTGTAGAACTCGCGAATCTCAGGACGGAAGACGTGAATGATGATGTCGCCGGTGTCGATCAACACCCAGTCGCCGCCATCCAGACCTTCGACGCGGGCGTTGCCGAAGCCCTCGTCCTTGAGGTCGGTCATGACATGGTCGGCAATCGCCAGGACATGGCGGCTCGAGCGACCGGAGACGACGACCATATGGTCTCCAAGCGCGGATTTGCCAGCAATGTCGATGGTAACGATATTTTCGGCCTTGGAGTCCTCGAGGCTTGCGAGGACGGCTTGCAGGGCGCGGGCAGCGGCATCGGCGCCACGTTCCGAGCTCTTCGGGATAACGACAAGCGTTCTCCCCTTGGCGTGTACTGTTGTCAGTGCTCTTCCTTCCTTGAGTAACAGAACATGCTCATACGCGATCTGAGTCGATCACGCTACAAAGATAGGCATCAAAGCATTAAGGTTTCAAGACGCACGCGGCCATCTATCGGCTGCGAAGACAAGGATTTGTATCAAAATCCCGCGCATTCGCACCATATATGGGCAAATGATCGCTCTGACGGCGTCCTCGCTAGCTTTCCTGGCTTATTCCGTCGAGAAGAATGAGGTTTCGGCTCAGAGCCCGATCACGAACTTCGAGAGCAAACGCGTATTCGGGAGAACGATACCAAGTTCTGGCCCGTTCGATGTCCGGAAACTCCACGACGATGATCGCTCGCGGCGCCCAGTTTCCTTCCAACTGTTCGATCGGGCCGCCACGCACCAGATAACGGCCTCCATAGCAGGCTATGGAGGCAGCGGCGCGGGTCCGGTAGATCTGGAAGGCGTCGGCATCCTTGGCGGTGACATCGGAGATGATATAGGCTGACATCTGTTTCCAATCCCTATGCAAAACGCAGTTTCTCGTTGCCGATATTGTCGGCATCAATGCGTCGTGAGGCTGAAGATCAGATAGGTCTGTGCCGTCGCTTGTCCATTCTAACCGCCATGTACAGGCGCGCGAAGGCCGCGTATACACGAAGGCAGACCAAAACGCCCAGATGCCATGACCGACACTCCGCAGCCATCGTTGAAGCCTATTCTCCGCATCAGTTTTTCTGGGCAGGACCGGCTCGGGCGCGGCAAGATGGAACTTCTCGAGCATATTCGTGACACCGGCTCGATCTCGGCCGCCGGCCGCGCCATGGACATGTCCTATCGTCGTGCCTGGCTGCTCATCAGCGAATTGAACCATATGTTCCGGGAGCCGGTCGTCGAATCGCAGCGCGGTGGCCAGAAGGGTGGCGGCGCTGCCCTTACCCCGTTCGGCGAAGAACTGTTGCAGCGCTTTCGCGGCATGGAAACGACCTTGCGGGCGGCGATAGCCGCCGATCTGCAATGGCTCGAAGCCAATCGCAGCGCGGCGGAAGCTTCGTCCGGAAAGTCTTGATCAAGACCTATTGTTCGAGCGCCACGGTCTTGATGACCGCATGGACCGGCAGGCCGACCCGCAGACCCAGCCGTTCGGCCGAGAACTGCGTGATGCGGGCGAGCACGATATCGCCGCCGCAATCGACCTTCACCTCCACGGTTCCATCGGCCGCCGCGCTGATATCGCGCACTTCGCCTTCGAGAATATTCAGCGCGCTGAGGCCTTCGGGCCTGGCTGTTGCCAGCATGACATCGCGAGCGGGGATATGGACGCGCACCGTCTTGCCGAGGGCGGCAGCTTGGCCGGGCACGAAGAGTTTCGCCGCCTTCAGGGCGACGACGGTCAGCTGATGCCGATCCTCCATATGCTCGACGCGGCCTTCCAGCAGCACGCCCGCGTCACGCCGGTCGATCGCCAGCGGGCCGGAAAGCTGGCTGAAGATATCGAGGGCGGGGCCGATCGCCTCCACCTTGCCGTCACGCATGACGACCACGCGGTTTGCCAGCCGCGCCACCTCGGCGATGGAGTGGCTGACATAGATGATCGGGATCTTCGTCTCGTCGCGCAGCCGTTCGAGATAGGGAAGGATTTCCGCTTTCCGCGCCTCGTCGAGTGCCGCCAGCGGTTCGTCCATCAACAGCAGCCGTGGCGAGGACAGGAGTGCGCGGCCGATGGCGACGCGCTGTTTCTCGCCGCCGGAAAGCTTGGCCGGCCTGCGGTCGAGCAGTGCGGCGATGCCGAGGAGATCGACCACACCGTCAAAGCTTTCGCTGCGCTCGTTCCTGGGCGCGAACCAGCGGCCGTAACTGAGGTTCTGCCGCACCGACAGGTGCGGGAACAGGCGCGCCTCCTGAAAGACATAGCCGAAGCGGCGGCGATGGCGCGGAACGAAGACCTGCCGGCCGGTGTCGGCAAGGACGCTGTCGTCAAGGCTGACGCGGCCATGATCGGGCCGGATGAGACCGGCGATGATACGGATGATCGAGGTCTTGCCGGAGCCGGAACGGCCAAAAAGGGCTGTCACGCCGCCGTCGGAGGTGAACGTGGCCTCAAGCGAGAAGGCGCCCAGCCGGTGGCGGATGTCGACGGAGAGCGTCATTCGAAATCCACCCTTCTGCCGGCGAGATGGGCGAGGAATTCCGAGGCGAGCAGGGCGGCCATGGAAATGACGATGGCGACGATCGTCAGCCTTATCGCGCCGGCATCGCCACCCGGCACCTGCGTGAAGGTATAGATGGCCGAAGACAGGGTCTGCGTCTCGCCTGGAATATTGGAGACGAAGGTGATGGTGGCGCCGAATTCGCCCATGGCCTTGGCGAAGGACAGGATCATGCCGGCGATGATGCCGGGCAGGATCAGCGGCAGGGTCACTGTCAGGAACGTCCATAGGGGGTTGGCGCCCAAGGTGCCGGCCGCCTCCTCCAGCTTGCGGTCGACGGCTTCGATCGACAGGCGGATGCTTCTGACCATCAGCGGAAAGCCCATGACGCCGCAGGCGAGTGCGGCGCCTGTCCAGCGAAATGAAAAGACAATGCCGAGATATTGCTCGAGCAGCGAGCCGATCGGCCCCTTGCGGCCAAAAAGGATGAGAAGGATGAAGCCGGTCACGACTGGCGGCAGGATCAGTGGCATATGGATGATGCCGTTCAGGATCGATTTGCCCCAGAACCTGCCGCGGGCGAGCAGATACGCGGCGGCGATGCCGAAGGGCAGGCTGACCAGCATGGCGACAATGGAAACGCGCAGGCTCAGCTCGATGGCTGTCCATTCATCGCTGCTCAAACCCAATGCGTCCAAATCCCGCCCCTTAAAACATCTTAGGCCCGCCATGGGTCGGCGAGCCTGGATCGTTGAACTTCTATGCCCAATATGCGGTGAGAATGCTCACCGCTTCAGGATCGTGAAGCCCTCATGCTCGAAGAATGGAACAGCCTTAGCCGATTTCAGATAGTCGAAATAGGCTTGCACATCCGGATTGGTGCTGTTGCTGGTGATTGCGATCGGATAGACAATCGGCGGGTGGCTATCTGCCGGAAAAGTGCCGACGACGGCAACGCCGGGATCGGCTGAGACGTCGGTCTGATAGACGATGCCGTAGGGCGCTTCGCCGCGCGAAACGAGCGCGAGGGCTGCGCGTACGCTTTCAGCGCCGGCGACCTTCTTTTCCACCGAAGCCCAGATGCCGAGCTTTTCAAGCGCTGCCTTGCCGTATTTGCCGGCCGGCACCGATTCCGGCTGGCCGATCGCCAGGCGACCGTCGCCGAGAAGGTCGGCCAGATCCAGGCCATGCTTGATCTCGACCGGCTTGGCCTTGTCCTTGGCGGCGACGAGAACGAGCTTATTGCCGAGGAGGTTGGTGCGGCTGTCATCCTTGATCAATTTCTTGCCCGCGACATAGTCCATCCAGTTGGTGTCGGCGGAAATGAAGACATCGGCGGGGGCGCCGTTCTCAAGCTGCTTGGCCAGCGGCCCGCTCGCGGCGTAGGACACGGTGACTTCCTTGCCCGTTTCCTTGGTGAAAGCGGCATCTGCATTGTCGAGCGCGTTTTTCATGCTGGCGGCAGCAAAAACCACGATCTTGTCGGCGGCGAGAGCCGGCATCGGAATGACCGAGAGGCCAAGCCATGCCGCTGATAGTGCGGCGGTTGCAAGCTTGATCCATCGGCGTCGGCTGGTTGCCATCTTATTTCTCCCCAAAGATATCGACATATTTCGAGAGATATAACGATGCGCGAAGCTTGGCTAGGGATATATCTCGAAAAATACATCGCATTGTTGCTATGTAACCCTACGAATTTTATGGGTTTTCTTTTCAAAGGCGCATATGAGTGGATTATGCTACGTCAAAAACGCATGACTGGATTCGCCCAATGGTTTGGCGAACGCTCACGAAACAAGACGTAACGTTACGAACCGTGGGTTCTGGCGCTTTTCCGCTCCGGCTTCTGGAGTCTGGGTGACGTTAAAAAATCAGACAATTCGCAAAAGAAGCGTTTTTTGGGCAGGAAATTTTCAAAGATATGCGTGGAATGCATTGCTGCAATGCGCAATCGGCCATTTATCTATCGGTGAAATCTGCTAAAACATAACCATCGAAGCGGCGATCTCCTCCTCCCAATGCCGCTAGATATGGATCGGCAACTCTCCTCCTCCCAGTTGCTGATCAGGTTTAAAGCCCGACGGATCCTCCTCCCCCGTCGGGCTTTTCATTTCTGGGAGTTTTCCTGAAAATTCAGTCGGTTATTGTGCCGCGCGCAGGGCTGTCGAGCTGAGCGCCGAACGCGGTCCGTGGATGAAAGTCCAGGCCGGTGCACGCTTCTTCCAAAGCACCCGGGCATCATCCTCGTCGACGCGGGCATAATGAAATGTCTTGGCCATCTTCGCGGAAAGGTAGGACAGCGTCGATCCCGGCCGATCGATGACAGCGATCGGGAAGGTGCGGGCGATCTCCTCCCATTTCTGCCAGCGATGGAACGTATTGAGGCTGTCGGCGCCCATGATCCAGATGAAATGCACCCGGCTGTTGCGGGCTTTCACGTGAGCCAGGGTATCGGCCGTGTAGTTCATGCCGAGCGCCTGCTCGAATGCCGTCACCTTGATGCGCGGATCGCGGGCAACCATTTCGCTGAGCGCGATCCGCTCGGCAAGCGGCGCAAGATGATTGTGGTTCTTCAGCGGGTTGCCCGGCGTCACCATCCACCAGAGCTGATCGAGGCCGAGCCGGCGAATGGCGATCTCGGCCACAAGCGCGTGGCCACGGTGCGGCGGGTTGAACGAGCCGCCGAAAAGACCGACCACCATGCCGCGCTCGGCATGGGGCATGCGCAGATAGCGTTGATCGATCTCTTCTCTCAGCACGTCAGGGCCGTATCTGTCCGGTGCCGCGCACGCGATATTTGAAGGAGGTCAGCTGTTCGACGCCGACCGGTCCGCGAGCATGCATCTTGCCGGTGGCGATGCCGATTTCCGCGCCCATGCCGAATTCGCCGCCATCGGCGAACTGCGTCGAGGCATTGTGCAAGAGGATCGCCGAATCGATCTCGGTGAAGAAGCGCTCGACGACCTCGGGATCCTCGGCAATGACGGCTTCGGTATGGTTGGACGAATATTTGCCGATATGGGCGATCGCGCCGGAAATGCCGTCGACGAGCGCGACGGATATGATCGCGGCCAGATATTCCGTCGTCCAGTCTTCTTCCGTTGCCGCTTTCAGGCCTGGCACGAGCTGCAGCACCTCTGCGGAGCCGCGAATTTCGCAGCCTGCTTCGGCAAGCCCGTCGAGCAGCGGCTTCAGATGCGTGGATGCGACCTTCGAATCGATCAGCAGCGTTTCGGCCGCGCCGCAGATGCCGGTGCGGCGCATCTTGGCGTTGACGACGATCGCTTTCGCCATGTCGAGATCTGCCGAAGCATCGATATAGATGTGGCAAAGGCCTTCGAGATGGGCAAAGACCGGCACGCGCGCTTCGGTCTGCACGCGGGCGACCAGGCTCT
Organism: Rhizobium sp. 11_C7_N12_5; assembly: GCF_051811145.1. Classification (NCBI taxonomy): domain Bacteria; kingdom Pseudomonadati; phylum Pseudomonadota; class Alphaproteobacteria; order Hyphomicrobiales; family Rhizobiaceae; genus Rhizobium; species Rhizobium sp. 11_C7_N12_5. The sequence continues at coordinate 3,398,368 of NZ_JBPWPY010000001.1, read as the reverse complement.
TGCCGCCGCGCGGCACGATGACGTCGATATTGCCTTCGAGGCCACGCAGCATGGCGCCAACGGCGGCGCGGTCGCTGACGGGCACGAGCTGGATGGCATGTTCAGGCAGACCCGCCACCTTCAGCCCTTCGACCAGGCAGTCGTGGATCGCCTGCGACGAGCGGCGCGAATCGCTGCCGCAGCGCAGGATCACGGCATTGCCTGCCTTGAGGCAGAGTGCGCCGGCATCGGCTGTCACGTTCGGCCGGCTTTCGAAGATGACGCCGATGACGCCGAGCGGGGTGCGGACGCGCTCTATCTTCAGCCCGTTCGGACGGTCCCAGGCGGCGATGACCTCGCCCACCGGATCCGGCAAAGCGGCGATGGCGCGAATGCCGTCGGCCATTTCTGCGACGCGCTTGTCGTTCAGCGTCAGGCGATCGACGAAGGAGGCGAGCATATCCGTGCCCTCCACATCCTTCAAATCCTTGGCGTTCTCGGCAAGAATATGATCCTTGTGGTCCAAAATGGCGTCCGCCATGGCGCTCAACGCCCTGTTCTTGCTCTCTGTGGAGGCGAAGGCCAGCGGTCGCGACGCAGCCCGGGCCTTACGGCCGATATCGCTCATCAGCGCTTCGATGTCGGGGCTTTGTGCGACAGTATCAAGCATGGGCTTCATCCCTCTTCAATTTCTCCGCCTTGGTCTTGACGGACGCGGTCATGACGAGGTCGTCGCGGTGCACCATGGCGGCGCGGCCGGCATAGCCGAGGATGGCCTCGATCTCCGCAGACTTGCGGCCGGTGATCTGGCGCGCCTCCTCGGCGTCGTAGCCGGCGAGGCCCCGGGCGATTTCGCGACCGGTAGGGCCGATCACGGCCACGGTATCGCCGCGGCCGAAATGGCCGACGACCTTGCGCACGCCAGCGGGCAGCAGGCTCTTGCCGGCGCCGAGCGCGGTCACCGCGCCCTCGTCGACATGCAGCTCGCCAGCCGGCTGCAGCTGTCCGGCGATCCAGGTCTTGCGGGCGGTGACGGGCGTACCCGACGGTGCGAACCAGGACGAGCGCGCGCCGTTTTCAATTGATTTCAGCGGCCGATCGGTCTTGCCGGAGGCGATGATCATCGCGCAGCCGGCGCCGGTGGCGATCTTGCCGGCATCGATCTTGGTGCGCATGCCGCCGCGCGACAGTTCGGAGGCGGCGCCGCCGGCCATGGCCTCGATGTCAGGCGTGATTTCGGCAATCGTATCGAGGAATTGTGCCTGCGGATCGAGATGCGGCGGGGCGGTGTAGAGCCCATCGATGTCGGAGAGCAGTATCAGAAGGTCTGCGCCTGTCATGGTGGCGACGCGGGCGGCGAGGCGGTCATTGTCGCCATAGCGGATTTCGCTTGTGGCGACCGTGTCGTTCTCGTTGATGATCGGCACGGCGCCGATCTTCAGCAACTGGTTGATGGTGGCGCGGGCGTTCAGATAGCGGCGGCGCTCTTCCGTGTCGCCAAGCGTCAGCAGGATCTGGCCGGCGACGATATGGTCATGCGACAGGCTTTCGGACCAGGCGCGGGCGAGCGAAATCTGCCCGACGGCTGCGGCGGCCTGGCTTTCTTCCAGCTTCAAGGCGCCGGAGGGTAGATCGAGCACCGAACGGCCGAGCGCGATGGCGCCGGATGAGACGACGAGGATATCGATGCCCTTGGCTTTCAGGGCGGCGATATCGGCACACATGCCGTCGAGCCAGGATTTTTTCAGGCCGGCCTTGCGATCGACGAGAAGAGCCGAGCCGATCTTGATCACGATCCGGCGATAGCGGTCGAGCGGCTTGCGGGCGGTCATCCCTGCTGCTCCTCGTGATCGTCGTCCCCCTCATCCACGTCGTCGGAGGTCTGCAGGTCGCGATGGCGTATCTTATGCGTTTTTGCCGGCTTGTCCGCCTCGCCGGCATTGGCTTCGACGATGACGTCGCGCAGCGCGCGCAACACTTCGGTCATGCCGCGGCCGGTGATGGCGGAGATCTGGAAGGGTGTCTTGCCGCAGGCTCGTGCCAGCTCGCGCGTCTTCTTTTTCAGCGTTTCCTCGTCCACCACATCGATCTGCGATAGCGCGACGATTTCAGGTTTGTCGGTTATGTTGTTGCCGTAAGCTTCAAGCTCGTGCTTGACCGTCTTGTAGGCCTTGCCGACCTTCTCTTCCTGGGCGGAAACCAGATGCAGCAGCACGCGGGTGCGCTCGACATGGCCGAGGAAGCGATCGCCGATCCCGACGCCTTCATGCGCGCCTTCGATCAGGCCGGGAATGTCGGCCAGCACGAATTCCTGGCCATCGATGGTGGCGACGCCGAGATTGGGATGCAGCGTCGTGAATGGATAGTTGGCTATCTTCGGCCGGGCACGGCTGACAGAGGCGAGGAAGGTCGATTTGCCCGCATTCGGCAGACCGACAAGGCCGGCATCGGCAATCAGCTTCAGCCGCAGCCAGATGGTCTTTTCTTCGCCCGGCAGGCCGGGATTGGCCCAGTCCGGCGCCTGGTTGGTCGAGGATTTGAAATAGGCGTTGCCGAAGCCGCCATTGCCGCCGGGTGCCAGGCGAAAGCGCTGGCCTTCCTGCGTAATGTCGCAGATCAGGGTTTCCCCGTCTTCTTCGAAGATCTGCGTTCCGACGGGCACCTTCAGCGTCACGTCTTCGCCCTTGGCGCCGGCGCGGTTCCGGCCCATGCCATGCGTGCCGATCGTCGCCTTGAAATGCTGCTGATAACGGAAGTCGATCAGGGTGTTGAGGCCGTTGACCGCCTCGACCCAGACATCGCCGCCGCGACCGCCATCGCCACCGTCCGGTCCGCCGAACTCGATGAACTTCTCGCGCCGGAAGGAGACGCTGCCGGCGCCGCCGTCGCCTGAGCGAATATAGACTTTTGCTTCATCGAGAAATTTCATCTTACGTCCGTCACCCGGTGTCGGCGCATATCCCTTCGGATCGAATGGGATTTAGAAAAGCCTATGCGCTCTTTAATCGATTTCAGCCGCCCTTTGCGCATCCATAGAGACGCATCGGCCGGCCATTTACCCGTCATGTTGCCTTCGATATAGGCGCTTCGGGCTGAGGTCAAAGAATATCGTGCGCTCGACGTGCCATAACATCAAGAACAGCCCGATTGGTGTGGCGTCATCGCCGGCGGCCGGCGATGACTGGATTTCAGGGCTTCACGCCGCCTGCGAGAGCCGCAGCGCGCCGGGCTTCAGCACGGTTTCGATATGCGGAACCATGGTGTTGCGGGCAAAGCTGTAGATCTCCGAGCATCCGGTGATCTCGAAGCCGAGCTTCTGCTGCAGCTTCAGGGATGCCGGATTATCGGCGAAGGCGCCGGAATGGACGGCGACCTCGGGCATGCGGCGGCCAAAGCGCTCCAGAGCCGATGTGACCGCCTCGGTCATGATGCCCTGCCGCCAGTAATAGCGGTTCAGCCAGTAGCCGAGATGCCACCGGCCATGCCTGAGCTCGATGCCGACACAGCCGATATGGGCATCATCCCCTTCGGTGATGGCCAGTTCCCAATCGATGCCGAGGCCGGAGGTGTGCTGGACCAGCCAGTCCAGCGCATCCTGCCGGTCATAGGGCGCGGGAACCCGGGCCAGCATGCGGGTGACGGCGAAATCGGACAGCGATTCGGCGATCGCGTCGGCATCGCCGAGCCGGTGCGGGCGCAGCGTCAGCCGCCCGGTCTGGATGACCGGCGACGGCCCCGGCATCAGCATCCTGTCATTGCGGCGGTTGAGAGCAAGCGCGTTCATCTCAGACCTCCCCAGCTGCGCAACGATATCCAGGTCTTGCGGTCGAGCCTGTACCATTCGACCGGCACGGAGCTGCCGAGCGCCAGGGATGCGGCAAGGCCGGACCCCTGGAACTGGAAGCCGCACTTCTGCACGACCCGTCTGGACGCGACGTTCATGACCCGGCAACGGGCATCGATCTGGCCAACGTTTTCGCGCGTGCGGAAGACCATGTCGATCAGGGCATGGGCGGCTTCCGTCGTATAGCCCTGGTTCCAGTGCGGTTCGCCCAGCCAGTAGCCGATCTCGACGGTGCGTGGATCGGCCGTCGGCTCGACGCCGCAGCATCCAAGAAAGGCGCCGTTATCGGCTTTGGTAATCGCATAGACGCACTTGCCAATCTCGCCAAGCTTCGTGCGTCGCACGAAATCGGCGGCATCATTGGTCGTATACGGATGCGGCATACGCGATACCATAGTAGCGACATTGGCGTTGTTGGCGAGATGGGCAAGGGCGTCGATGTCTTCTTCGTGGGGCGCGCGCAGAACGAGCCTTTCCGACAGTAAGACAGGGCAATCGGTCCTTAACCGCTCCGGCCTCAGCCGTTCTTCGGGAGACCTTGATTGGTCTTCCCTTAACAATTCGCCTTGCATGGTTCAGTCCTCCTTGGTTGAGGGTAAAGAAAAAGGGGAGATGGCGCCCCATCTCCCCTTTTTCTTGACTGAACCTGATGCGATCAGCCGGGTCGATGAGACGCCGGCTGTTTTAGAGCGCTACCGGCTTATTCCGCTGCTTCCGCTTTCGGCATTACAGACACGTACACGCGGCCATTGGCCTTCGTACGGTAGTTCACGTTGCCCGCGGTAAGCGCAAAAATCGTGTGATCCTTGCCGAGACCAACGTTGGTGCCCGGATGCCACTGCGTGCCGCGTTGACGCACGATGATGTTGCCTGCGACGACGTTCTCGCCGCCGAACTTCTTCACGCCAAGGCGCTTGGATTCGGAATCGCGACCGTTGCGCGACGAACCGCCAGCTTTTTTGTGTGCCATTGGAGTTCTCCTTTAAACCCTGATCCCGTTACTTACTTGGCAGCCACGATGTCCGTGATACGGACGACCGTGTGATGCTGGCGATGGCCGCGCGAACGCTTCGAGTTCTGACGACGGCGTTTCTTGAAGGCGATGACCTTCTTGCCGCGGTTGTGCTCGACCACTTCGGCCTTGACGGAAGCGCCCTTGACGAAGGGAGCACCAATCGCAGCGTCGGCGCCTTCGCCGATAACGAGGACTTCGGTGAATTCTACGATGTCGCCGGCGGTGACTTCCAGCTTTTCGATGGTCAGCACGTCGTCGGCTGCCACACGGTACTGCTTACCGCCGGTCTTGATGACTGCGAACATTTTTTGTCCTTTCATGTTCGTTCCGGCTCTCTTGCCAACAAGGACAAGTGGCCGTCTTTTTATCAGTCGAAACTTAGCAGGGATTCCAAAGGCTTGAGGCCCTCAAGAAGATCTGCCGGTGAAACCTCGCGCAAAGCAAGGCTGGCAAGGTACGGACTTATCCACACCTATTGCGTCGCACGGGATATATAAGCGCCCCTGATCTGTCAAGGCAAAAGGATGAAAAGCTTTCATATTCGCCCTTGCCATCCCCCCCGTCTCTCGCTATGAGAACGCCGCGCTCAAACGCGCCGACCAGCATAACCGGAGAGGTGGCAGAGTGGTCGAATGCACCGCACTCGAAATGCGGCATGCCTGCAAGGGCATCGTGGGTTCAAATCCCACCCTCTCCGCCATTCTTGGGCCTTGGTTGCCTATGTTTCTCAGATCGCGTGCCAGATAAGAATCGTCTTGAGATTGGTCAGTTTTCCGGAAAGCGATAGATCACGTCTGCAAAAGAGCCGGTCGGGAAGACGTAGAAAAACTTCAGATCTGTGCCCGATTCGTTGCGAATGCCGTGTTCGGCGTTGCCGGGAATGAAGACTGTCGTGCCGGCCTTGACCGTCGTTTCCTGCCCGTCGATCCGCACGATGCCTGTCCCCTCGAAGATGAAATAGATTTCCGACGGGTCATGCCGGTGAGGTTTGAGCTCGCCGCCGGGGGCAAGTTCCGCAATGCCGGCGCTCATGCTGTCGGTGGGGGTGATGTCGCTGCTCAGCAGCGTGTGCCAGGATATGCGGCCATGGATGGGGTCGTCCCATCCGTCGCGCGGGCGTTCTTCGGCCGTGGTGATAACTGCTTGCGATCGTTTTGTCATTTTGCCTCAAAACGGTGTTTCAGCAACAAGCCGAAACGGTGTCACACCGGCGGCGAATGTCAATTGCCCGGGCGTGGGAATCCGCGTCTTCGGCCGCCTCGATCTACCCAGCGACCAGACCGCTGCGACGCAAAAGCGCGAGGAAGGCCCGGGCATATTTGCCGCCGCCCACATCGACCGATCTGTTCTCTGATGTCCATTGTTCGGCCACGACCGAACTATTCCATGTGCCTGTTCGGCTACACTGCAGCTCAATAAGGAGAGTTTGCAATGTTGATGAACACAGCCTTATCCAAGTCCGTCGAGAGTGATCGCGAACATATCGTCATCAAGCCCAGCGTGCTCTATGTCGGCACGCCCGTCGTGCTGGTTACCAGTCTCAATCCCGATGGCACCACGAATATCTCGCCCATGTCGTCGGCCTGGACGCTCTTCGACCGCGTCGTTCTGGGCCTGACATCGACAAGCAAGGGTCGGGAGAACGCCATGCGGGAGCGGCAGCTGGTGTTGAATTTTCCCTCTCCGGATCTGTGGCAGAAGATCGAGGCGATTGCTCCGACCACGGGTCGCGATCCGGTTCCTCCCCACAAGGAGAAGATCGGATACCGGTTCGAATCCGACAAGTTCGATGTCGCCGGCTTTACGCCGCAAGCTGCAGAGCTTGTCAGTCCGCTGCGCATAGCGGAGTGTCCGATTCAATTCGAAGCCGAGGTCGTGGCGTCGTACGAACCCGGTGGCGAATGGCCCTCGGACCGGCCTGAGAATTTCCGGATCATCGAAGCGAAGGTGGTCTGCGTTCATGCGCACCGGAGCATCGTCATGCCGGGCAGCAATCATATCGATACGACGAGATGGAGCCCGCTTCTCTACGTGTTCAGGCACTATTTCGGCCTCGGGCCGGATCTCGGCCGCACGTTCAAGGCCGAGGCGTGACGTGTTCCGCGCTTGGGTTGACTATCTTGCGGGACCGAGATCCGCAGAACCGACTTTGGAGAATAGCCGGCTATCCGGCGCAACCATGGCCGCGGGGCAGGGCCATGGCCGCATCGGTCTTCGTCGCGTCAATTCGGCGAATCGTCGGGCTCGGGATCCTTGACCTTGCCGAAGAGGCTCTTCAGTGCACTGGTCTTGGCTTTCACCGCCTTGTTGGCCTTCATGGCGCGTGTGGCGGCCTTGGCTTGTTCCAGCATCATCTCGATCTGGATCTGCTGGATTTCGGTGAGCCGCTCCCATTGGCGATTGAGGAGATGGTCGACCTTTTCATGCAGGTGGCGGATTTCCAGTTCGGCTTTCAGGTTGACCTTGTAGTCGTTGAGCGCGCGCAGCCGGTCCTTTGCTTCCTGCCGGCGCTGGCTCATCATGATGATCGGAGCCTGCAATGCAGCGATCGTCGAGAGAATGAGGTTCAGCAGAATGAACGGATAGGCATCGAAGGCCTTGTTTTCGCCCATGAGGGCATTGATGCCCATCCACACGGTCAGGAACAAACAGAAGGAAATGATGAAGGTCCAGCTGCCGCCGAAGGACGCGACGATGTCGGCCATGCGGTCGCCGATGGAGCGGTGATCCTCGTAATCCTCTTCGATATTCTCGGCCAGTGTATCATGCGTCTTCAGGCTTTCGACGACTTCGTCTTCGAGGTTCGAAAGCTCGCCGCGCTCATCGGTCAAAAGTTCGGCGATATACTGGGCGCGATAGTCGTCCATCGCCTTGCGGCTGATATAGTCGTCGGCGCGAAGTTCGGGATGTTTCAACCGCATGAAATCCGCCAGCGAGGGGCGGAGGTCGTCGACGTGCACGGCATCTTTTTTCTTGAGCGTCTGGCCGGTGATGGCATCGACGAGCTTGACGGACTTTGCCTTCGCCTGGGCAAGGCTCTTGGTATAGTCGTCCATCTCCACCACGGTTGCGGCTTCGCCTTCGCCGGCATCGAAGTCGACTATCCCGTCCGCCGGGTCAAAGGTCTTCGTTTCTGTCATATACGGGGGCCTTCTTTCACGTTTTCCGCTCGTTTAGCCAATAATGCGAACAGGATTGTGACGGTTGGAAGACTGTCAAAATCGTAGCCGCCATCAAACTTTGTTGCCGCGAGGTCTCGATCCTGTCGTTCGGCTTGCGCTTGCCAAGTGTTTAATAGCGCCATTGTCCTAAGCAACGGCAAATGAAATGTCCCGTTCATGCGTCCGGCTACGCTGTTTTCGGACCGGAGGCCGTGAAAACAACCGGCCCGTGCGCTTTCGTGAGCATTTGCTAAATCGCAGCGTGTTTATGCGAAAAATTCTACCGTTTAAATCAGGATTGTGATTTTCCGCCCCCTTGACCGGGGTCCACCGGCTTCTATTTGCCGCAGTGCAGCAGAGACCCCCGCTGCAGCGAATAAATGTTTATGTTCAAAGAATTACATCAACAGGATGTTGGGCCTGTTGCGTGGCTTTTGCACATGTGCGGAAAGGATAGCTATGCACAATCCCCCGGCAAAAGACTTGGAGTCCATTGCTCGGCAAGGCGGTCGCTTCAAGCGAATGGCTGTCAGGATACCCACCTACCTGACCGATCTTCGGGAAAATCCAGCCTGGCTGCCGATGTTCCTCCTGGCGCGAACACTCCCGTTTCGGCGCATGCATTGGTTTGCCACCAGGCAAGCCGTCACGCTTCCCGTTTCCGGTGCTTCCATGTTCACCGGGCTCGAGCGTAACACTGTCGTCAACGCATTGCGGACGGATGGCATCTATTCGGGCCTGATGCTCCCGGACCATATCCATCGCGAAATCACAGAATTCGCGCAAACCACCGGCTGCTTCGGCAATTTCAACAGGAAGCTCGAATTCGTCGCGAGCGAACATAAGCAGGCGGAGACCCGCTTCGCACGCCCGATCCTCAGCGGGCATTTCTTCGAGCGTTCGCTCGATTGCGATGCGGTCCTCGCAGTTCAACGCGATCCGCTGTTGATCGATGTCGCCCGGCAATATCTTGGTGGGCAGGCAAAGGTGATTACCACGCGCATCTGGTGGAGTTTTCCGACGCAGGCGTCGGAAGCGGACAGAAGCATGGCTTCGCTCGACAAATTCCATTTCGACCTCGACGACTGGCGGATGCTGAAGTTCTTCTTCAACCTGGTCGACGTGGACGAGGGCACCGGCCCGCACGTCTTCGTCAAAGGCAGCCACAAGCGGAGGCGTGTCAAACATCAGCTCACGCTGCTTGTGGGACATTCGGCAGACGAAGTGCTCGATTATTATGGGCGAGCGAGCACCGTAACGCTGACGGGCAAGGCCGGCTCCGGCTTTGTCGAGGATCCTTTCGGCTTCCACATGGGCACCGTTCCCACGCAAAAGCCGCGCCTGATGATGGAAGTCGGCTTTGGCGTCTCGAAGCCGTCGCAACGCCGCTTTCATGGGGAACCCGTGCTGCGATAGGGCGCGGATTACTCTGTGGAAGCCATGCTATGGAGCGCCGGTGACCGGCGCTCCTGCCGCTTCGGCATTATGACGATCGGCCGAACCGCTTGGCGATGAAATGGTCGAGCGCGATCCGGCCCGGACCGCCGGCGATGATCACCAGGAAGCAGGTCGCCCATGTGCCGTGCGTCGGCCAGGCGTCGGGGTAGACGAATATTTCGATGACAAGCGTCATGCCGAGCAGTGCCAGTGCCGACAGCCGGCTGGCCAGGCCGATCACCAGCAAAAAGGGAAAGAAATGCTCGCTGAAGGCGGCGATGTGGGCGGCAATCCAGGGATCGACGAAGGGCAGCTTGTATTCCGTCTGGAAGAGGTAGACGGCATTATCGGTCACCTGCCACCCATCCACCTTGGTCTGACCGGACTGCCAGAAGACGGCGGCAATCGACAGGCGCGCAACGAGGGCGATCAGATCATGCGGAATGCGGTCGAGAAGCCTGAGGGCGCCGTGGAGCCTTTGCGGCACGGTTTCACGTTCGGCCATGGCGGCCGTCATCATCTGGTCTTGCATGTTGGTTCTCCCTGGCGTTCAGCGAACGGCCGTGAATGCGCCGGCCGCGAGCGCGCCGGCAAGGTTGGCGGAAAGATCGAAGTCCGGAGTTTCAGCAAGAGCCGTCTCGAAGGCGCTGCCCAGATCGGCGCCGGCAATGAGCGCTTCGAGAAAGGCGGCGCCGCCGACCGGCAAGCGGTGCACTTCCACAGTCATCCGCGGGCGAACGACGAGCGCATCCTCACCCGTCCAATCTTCAATGTCCGCCAGCTCGATCTCACCGACGTTCATCGCCCAAATGGTGACCGCCGGAAAGGCCGAGCGAATGATCGACGCGGAGGGATGTGGCACGAAGCTTAAACCTGCCAGCCCTTCCGGCTCGATCGTTGCCAGCAAGGCGGCGTCGAGCGGTGTTGAGTCGGTGGCGTGATAGGCCCTGCCGCGTGCAGCCTCCAGTCTGATGACATCGGGCAGATAGGGAATTTCGCGCGCGGGTTCGAATATCGCGACGAAATCGGCAAAGTCGTCGCCATAAGCCAGCAGCAACGGCGATCGCGGCGGATGCTGCCGGATGAATTCGTGCGCCATGGCGGCGAAGAATTCCTCGCCGACAATCTTTTCGGCAGCCGGAAAGCGCGAGGCGAGCGCGCCGATCAGGCCGATGGCGACGTTGTTGCGGTAGACGCCGAAGCGTCGCTCGGGGCGGGGACCGTTCCAGGCCGCGAGGCCCTCAGGAACGGACCGGCCGGGATCGACAAGCGCTGCGGCGAATTCGGTTTGCGTCGAGAGAGACATCACTCCTCCTCATGCCGCCCGGCGTTCGGCGGCACGCCGCAGGATGGTGCCGGCGGCCTCGGCCTCGGCCCTCAGAACCGGCCATTGCGGGACATCATTGTCCCACTCGACCAGGCTGGCGATCGGTCCCGTGCGGGTGATCAGCTCCTCATAGAGTTCCCAGACGGGATCCTTCACCGGCGTGTCGTGGCTGTCGATCAGAAGCGGCGCGCCGGCATCGTCGGTGGTTTCCGAATGGCCGCTCAGGTGGATTTCGCGCACCTGCTGCACTGGAAAACGTTTGAGGTAGTCGCGCGGATCCAGCCTGTGATTGGTGGCGGCGACGAAGACGTTGTTGACGTCGAGCAGCAGGCCGCAGCCGGTACGGCGGGCCACTTCTGAGAGAAAATCGACTTCCTCGATCGTGCTTTCCTCAAACAGTAGATATGTAGCCGGATTCTCTAGCAGCATCTGGCGGCAGAGCAGGGTTTGTACTTCATCGATATGGGCGCAAACCTGGGCGAGGGTCGCTTCGGTATAGGGCAAAGGCAGGAGATCGTTGAGAAAGGTGGTGTCGTGGCTCGACCATGCCAGATGCTCGGAAAAGCTCTCCGGCTCGTAGCGGTCGCAGACGATCTTCAGGCGGGCGAGGTGATCGGCATCAAGCGGCTGCATCGAGCCGATCGAAAGGCCGACGCCGTGAATGGACAGGGCATAGTCCTGACGGAGCTTGCCGAGTTGAGCATGCGGCGGTCCGCCGGCGCCCATGTAGTTTTCGGCATGGACCTCGAAAAAGCCGATCGGTTGGCTTACGGCGTCTATGGCGGCGAAATGCTCCGGCTTGAAGCCGACGCCGGCGCGACGGGGAAGTTCTGACGGTTTCATTGCAAGCCTCCATTTGGATATGCTTGATCTTGGGAGGAGGGCGGCGCGCGGAATTTGCGCCGCCCTGCGTCACCACGCTTGGGTCAGACAGGCGCCGGACCCTGCATCAGGGTGCCGTGGCCGTTCGGTGTCTTCATCGTTTCGCAGGTTCCGGCGGGAACGAGCTTCCACGAGTTGCGCTGGTAATCGACTTTCGATGTACCGGCGCAGGTCGTGCCGGGACCGGCGGCGCAATCATTCTGGCCCTTGAGGGCGACGCCGTAGCATTTTTCCTTGGCATCGGCGGCCGAGGCGGTGGTGACGCCGGCGGCCAATGTCAAAGCCGTCGCGACCGATGCGGCCAAGGCGACTGCGGAAATCTTGTTCATGCCATGCTCCTTACATCCTGTGATTGGATCGGTGATCCGGGTTGGGGTCAAGCCGGGGTCAGCGTGCCGTGGCCCTTCGGGGTCTTCATGGAGGTGCAGGTGCCGGTCGGAACGAGCTTGAAGGACATCTTGTCGTAGCTCATGGTCGACTTGCCGGCGCAATCATGCTTGCCTGCGGCGCAATCATTTTGACCCTTGAGGGCGACACCGTAGCATTTTTCCTTGGAGTCGGCAGCCGCAGCGGGAACCGCGACGGAGGCAAGTGCTGAGGCGATCGAACCGGCAATGGCCAGGGTGATGAGGCTGTTCTTCATGGGACTGTCTCCTTGATGGTGGCGAGCCGTCATTGGCTTGCATCAAGGTCTACGGAGCTGTCCGAGCGGATGTTACAGGCGGTGCGAAATTTTTTTGAACGTCGTTACGATGTCATGCGCCGGCTACGCGTTTATCCTACCTGCTCTGAGTGTAGCCAATGATGCTCTAATTGGAAGCGCGCAAGCGGGCGAATAATACCGTTCGATCACGGCGCCGTCGTCTTAGATCGAAGCCTGTTCCGAAAAGGCTTGAAAAAGAATGGCCGTTGCCGGTAACGAAAGCCTGCGGTCCTGCGTAGAGGAGATGTCGGGTGAATCATTCGGCGCGCGAAGAGCAATGGGCAGTCTGGATGCGTGCCGCCGTCAACGGCGACGTGCAGGCCTACCATCGTTTTCTGTCCGCAGTGACACCGCATCTGCGCGCTATGGCGCGCCGGCGTTGCGAACAGTTCGGCGCGCCGGTAAGCGAGGCCGAGGACGTGGTTCAGGAAGTGCTGCTGACCATCCATCTGAAGCGCGGAACCTGGGACGCATCGCGCCCGATCGGCCCGTGGATATCGACGATCGTGCGCAACAAGCTGATCGACGGCCTCAGGCGACGTGGACGACATACGAGCGTACCGATCGATGACGTGATCGATATTCTCGAGGCGGAAGACCAGACGGACGCCTTGGATCGGTTAGACGTCGATCGTATGTTGGAACAATTGAAGGATCCGCAGAAGACCATCGTGCGTTCGATTTCCGTCGAGGGAACCAGCGTGCGGGAGACGGCGGATCGGTTGCGGATGACAGAAGGTGCGGTGCGTGTTGCACTGCATCGTGCTTTGAAGGTGCTTGCGGCCTTGTACCGGAGTGAGACCAGTGAAAACCGATGACCTCATCAATCTTTTGGCGCAGGATGCGCCGGTCCGCACGCGGATCGGCAAGGTCCTGGCCCTGTCGGTCATCGCGGGCATCCTGATCAGCGGTGGCATTTTCTTTGCGATGATCGGTTTCCGCGCCGATATAGGCAGCGCGATCGAGACCGTTCGTTTCCTGTTCAAATTCGTCGTCACGATCGCTCTCGCCGCGACGGCCTGCGCCGTCGTCTTCCGCATCGGCCGGCCAGGCGTCTCCCTGCGCATCTGGGGCTGGACGCTTCTGGCCGCGCCGCTATTGCTGCTGGCGGCGGCGGCCGTTGAGATGGCGGTCATGCCGGCGGATAGCTGGAGCGCACGGATGATCGGACACAATGCCCGCTTTTGCCTGACGCTCATCCCATTATTGTCGATCGGCCCGCTTGCCTGCTTCCTCTTTGCATTGCGTCATGGGGCGCCGGAGCGGCCGGGTTTGGCCGGCGCCGTCGCGGGGCTTGCCGCCAGCGGCATCGCCGCAACCTTTTATGCATCCAACTGCACGGATGACAGCCCGCTTTTCGTCCTGCTCTGGTATCCGATGGCAATCGCCATGGTCACCGCGGTGGGTTATGTGATCGGCCGACGCATCTTGCGCTGGTAAACCGGCCGAAATGCTGGTCTTGAGAGACGCCGGCTATCCCTGATCAGCTGTCATGGGCGACGCGGACGGTGATATCCGCAGAATCTCCTTGAAGAACGCGCATTCGCCGGCCATCCCGGATTTCAGCTTTTGGCTTTCAAAAAATTGCATTTGTCCGCGTTAAACTATTTGCATCTGCGGCGAATTCTATTATAGAGGCGCAGCCTTCGCCGCGAACGATTTCATCGCTAGGCGGCCGTTGGGGAATAGTTCAATGGTAGAACGACGGACTCTGACTCCGTTAATCTTGGTTCGAGTCCAGGTTCCCCAGCCAATTCTCGGCTTCCAATCAATAGAAGTAGCAGCCTTGGCTCGAGCCGGGTTACTCTAGTCGCTTTCGAAGCCGGTTGACGCTTCCGGATCGCGCTGAAGTTCAGTTAATTTTTTTTCAAAGGAGTTGCGATTCTCAACCATTGCTTGTCACGGTATATTGTGTTTGGTGGTGTCGCCGGATAATAAGGTAGCCTGATTTAGCCAATTGCCGCCGCACATGAAGAGCTGCGTCGTTGTTCCTATGCGAACATTTCAAGAAGGGATGATTGTCTCCCGCCAAATGGAATTGATTCCAGCCCAAGCCCATAGTGGTTCTCCGGCGACGGTTCTGCGTACAGCGTCCTCAGGGTGACCTGGTGAGACCGGCGGATCGGTCCCGGCCATCTTTTGTACGCCGCCCACCGTTCTCCAGTATGCTCGAGCAGGCTTCAGGTGGCGGGGACATTGCCAACGCTGTTTATTTCTCGGTGCTGCAGGCCTCGGCTGCAGTTTTATAAAAAATTTCGGCAAAAATGGAATTTAAATGACGATATTGGTTTCCGGAGGAGCCGGCTTTATTGGCGGGAATTTCGTTCTCGACTGGCTCAGGCAGGGTGATGAAAGGGTCATCAACCTCGACAAGCTGACCTATGCCGGTAATCTGGATACGCTGAGGGGATTGAACGGCGATAATCGTCATGTATTCGTGCATGGCGATATCGGTGACCGCGGACTGGTCGATACGTTGCTTGCGACCCACCAACCCCGCGCGGTGATCAATTTTGCCGCCGAAAGCCATGTCGACCGATCCATTCACGGGCCCGGCGATTTCATTCAGACGAATGTCGTCGGCACGTTCAATCTGCTGGAGGCGGTTCGTGGTCACTGGGATGGCTTGCCGGGCGACGAGAAGCCGGCCTTCCGCTTTCTCCATGTCTCGACCGATGAGGTCTACGGTACGCTGTCCAAGGACGACGCGCCGTTCAACGAGCTCAATCGCTATGAGCCGAACAGCCCCTATTCGGCCAGCAAGGCTGCATCGGATCATCTCGTTCGCGCCTGGCATCATACCTATGGGCTGCCGGTGCTGACGACGAATTGCAGCAACAATTACGGCCCCTATCACTTTCCGGAAAAGCTGATCCCGCTGGTGATCCTGAATGCGCTTTCGAGCAAGGACCTCCCGATTTATGGCGACGGACAGCAGATCCGCGACTGGCTTTACGTCAGGGATCACTGCAGCGCCATTCGTCGCGTGCTGGAAGCCGGCAGGGTCGGTGAGACCTACAATGTCGGCGGCTGGAACGAAAAGCCCAATCTGGATGTGGTCCATACCATCTGCGCCATCCTCGATGAGCTGCGGCCGAAGGCCGATGGCACTCGTTACCGCGATCAGATCGCCTTCGTGAAGGACAGGCCCGGTCACGATCGCCGCTATGCCATCGATGCCCGCAAGCTCGAACGCGAACTGGGCTGGAAGCCCGAGGAGACGTTCGAGACGGGCATTCGCAAGACGATCGAATGGTATCTCGGTAACCAGGATTGGGTGCAAAACGTCACCAGTGGCGCCTATCGCGAATGGGTCGGCAAGCAGTATGAGGTGCAACTGTGAGCACAATTCTGGTGACGGGCGCCAACGGACAGGTCGGGTTCGAATTGCAGCGCTCGCTCGCAGCACTCGGCGACGTGGTGGCCATGACCCGCGGCGAGATGGATCTTGCCAATGAGGCAAGCATTCTCTTAGCACTGCAGGCGCACAGGCCGCGCGTCATCGTAAATCCGGCCGCCTATACGGCTGTTGATCGTGCCGAGAGCGACGCGGAGCAGGCGATGGCCGTGAATGCGGCGGCGCCGGGGATATTGGCGCGCTGGGCCGCCGACAACGGCGCCTGGCTGGTGCACTATTCGACCGATTATGTTTTCGACGGCACCAAAGCCGATGCGTATGTGGAGAGCGATACGGCCAATCCGCAATCGGTCTACGGCGAAAGCAAATGGCTGGGTGAAGAGGCCGTCCGCTCCGCCGGCGGTCGCCATCTCATCCTGCGGACGAGCTGGGTTTACGGCCATCACGGCAACAACTTCCTGAAGACCATCCTTCGGCTCGCGCAAGAGCGCAGCTCCTTGAATGTTGTTGCCGACCAGGTGGGGGCGCCGACATCGGCGGCCCTGATCGCCGATGTCACGCGCACGGTCATCGAGCGTATCGCCCGTCCGGATGCGTCGGATCTGTCGGGCACCTATCATCTCAGCGCGCAAGGCAACACGTCGTGGCATGGCTATGCGGCGCATATCGTCCGCCAGGCATCTGCCAGGGACGTCAAGCTTGCGCTGACCATCGACGCGCTCAAGCCTATCCCGACCGCCGAATACCCGACGCCTGCAAAGCGCCCGCACAATTCGAGACTGGATTGCACAAAGCTTATGGATGGCTTTGACCTCAGTCTTCCTGCCTGGCAGGAGGGTGTCGAGGACGTCATCGACAGGCTGAAGCCTTCGACGCATTGAAACTGGCAAGATCTCATGAAGGCTTGTAGTCACCCTATGGCCTGACGGAACGAGAACGCGATAGAGACGAGACGCTGGACCATGAACAAGGCACGCAAAGGCATCATACTCGCTGGTGGATCGGGAACACGCCTCTATCCTGTTACGCTGGCCGTCAGCAAGCAGCTCCTGCCGATCTACGACAAGCCGATGATCTACTATCCGCTGACGACCTTGATGCTGGCCGGCATCCGCGAAATCCTCATCATCTCGACGCCGCAGGATACGCCCCGTTTCGAGCAGCTGTTGAAGGATGGCAGCCAATGGGGGATCAAGCTTGAGTACGCGGTTCAGCCGAGCCCGGATGGTCTGGCGCAGGCATTCCTGATCGGCGAGAAATTCCTGGATGGAGCACCGTCCGCCCTAGTGCTCGGGGACAATATTTTCTATGGACATGACTTCTCGGGGCTGCTCCATCAGGCGGGCGACAAAGAGGCCGGAGCAACTGTCTTTGCCTATCACGTCCAGGACCCGCATCGCTACGGTGTGGTCGAATTCGATGAGCAGGGCAGGGCGATCAGCCTGGAGGAAAAGCCGGAGCTGCCGAAGAGCAATTATGCCATCACCGGGCTCTATTTCTATGATGCGAGCGTTGTCGACGTGGCGAAATCCATACGCCCTTCGCCGCGCGGCGAACTGGAAATAACCGATGTCAACATGCATTATCTGAACACCGGACAACTGGATGTGCAGACAATGGGGCGTGGCTATGCCTGGCTCGACACCGGCACGCACGAATCCATGCTGGAGGCCAGTCACTATATCGCCACCATCGAAAACCGGCAGGGCCTGAAAGTCGCCTGCCCCGAGGAAATCGCCTATCGCAGCGGCTGGATCAATGCATCGCAGGTCGAGGCGCTGGCCCTTCCGCTCAAGAAGAATGGCTACGGGCAATATCTTCTCGGAATGCTGCGTGAGCGGATATTCTGACCGCGCCGTGACATCTCCCGCAGCTTGCCTCCGCAATGCGATCAACTGAAGCAGGAAGACGAATGAAAGCCATCGATACCGCCATTCCGGATGTCAAGATCATCGAACCCACGGTGTTTGCCGACGACCGTGGCTTCTTCTTCGAAAGCTTCAGCAAGGCCAAGTTCGAGGCGGCGATCGGGCGAAGCGCCGATTTCGTGCAGGACAACCATAGCCGGTCGGGAAAGGGCGTCTTGCGCGGTCTGCACTATCAGTTGCCGCCGCATGCCCAGGCCAAGCTCGTTCGAGTCGTGGTTGGCGAAGTCTATGATGTCGCTGTCGATATCCGGAAATCCTCGCCGACATTCGGGCAATGGGTGGGGGTTTTGCTGTCGGAGGACAACAAGCGCCAGCTTTGGATCCCGGAAGGATTTGCCCATGGGTTCCTGACGCTAAGCGACCATGTCGAATTCCTTTACAAGACGACGGATTATTATGCGCCGGAGAGCGATCGCGGAATTCGCTGGGATGACCCGCAAATCGCCATCGACTGGAAAACCGCCGACGTATCGACACTTTCCGCCAAGGATCGACGCCAGCCGTTGCTCGCGGATGCAGAAACGTTCGATTGAGACGATATCGGGGCCGCTCGCCGGCGAAGCATGCATGCAAGGCAATGCGACTCGTCATGTGTTTTTGACAGGCCAAACGATGCCGTAGGTGACGCCGCCATCGCTTTTCGATACAGGAATAGCATGCGCGTTCTACATTTCTTCAAAACATATTGGCCCGATACATTTGGTGGTGTCGAGCGGACGATCCATGCGATTGCCAAAGGGACTGCCAAATACGGCGTCGAATCCGATGTTCTGTCACTTAGCAAAAAGCCCAGCGAACACAGCGTGGAATTCGATGGCCATATGGCTCACAAGGCCAGACTCGATTTCGAATTCGCCTCCACCGGCTTCTCGCGCGAGGTGTTCGGACGTTTTCGCGAGCTGAGCAGCAGGGCTGACATCGTCCACTATCATTTCCCCTGGCCGGTGATGGATATCGTCCATCTTGCGGCCCATACCGACAAGCCGACGGTCGTCACCTATCATTCCGATATCGTGAAGCAAAAGGTCCTGCTGCAATTCTACAAGCCGTTGATGTCTCGCTTTTTGAAAAGTGTCGATCGCATCGTTGCGACGTCCCCCAACTATCTGGCGTCGAGTGACGTCCTGAAACGGTTCGAATCGAAGACGACAGTCATTCCCTTGGGTCTCGACGAGACGGACTATCCAAGGGCTGATGAGGCGACCCGTGCGCGGTGGCGCAACCGCTTTCCCGACCGCTTTCTCCTGTTTGTCGGCGTTCTGAGATATTACAAAGGTGTTCACATCCTGCTGGAGGCGGCAAGGAGGAACGGCCTAAGCGTCGTCGTCGTCGGCAGCGGGCCGATGGAAGCGGAGTTGAAGCAGTCGGCCGAACAAGGTGTCCACAATGTCCACTTTGTCGGCGCCCTGCCGGATCCCGACAAGATCGCCCTGCTCGAACTCTGCGAGGCGCTGGTTTTCCCGTCCCCGCTCCGTTCAGAGGCTTTCGGACTGTCGCTCGTCGAGGCTGCCATGTTCGGCAAGCCGATGATTTCCTGTGAAATCGGCACTGGGACAAGTTTCGTCAATTTGAACAACGAGACGGGATTCGTGGTACCGCCGAATGACATCGATGCCCTATCGGATGCGATGAAGCGCATCTGGCAGGATAGGGAGAAGGCGATCGCGATGGGTACCGCGGCCCGGGATCGCTATCTCTCGCATTTCACCGCTGAGAAAATGTGCTTGGCCTATTATGGTCTATATCGCGAACTGGCGGGCGAATTGCCGATCCAGAGCGAGCGCGTCTAGGGAAAATTCGATCGCGGAAGTCTTCAATTGAGCTCGTTCGGCCTATTATGACGCGGTCTGTCTTCGGTGCCCAATTGCGGCCGACGAATGCGGCGGCCCCAGAATCCCCTGCGGCCGACGAATGCGGCGGCCCCAGAATCCCCAAACTTGCTGCCCAGTCCGATTTTGACATGGAACGAACGATTGCAGTATGGACTTCCTCATAGGTGGTTTTTTGTTATCGATAGTGCACGCGATGAGGGAGCTTGTCGCCAGTCGTTGTCATTGGCTCACATAACGGCTAAATGGCGCTGGAAAATCGGTGCCCGGACGTGACTATGTGTTCGGCAAAAAGCGGTGCCTTGCTGTAAGCAATTTGGTCAAATGCGGCGAGAATGGAGATATAAGTGGCGAAGAAAGCACTGGTAACGGGGATCACGGGTCAGGACGGCGCCTATCTGGCGGAACTATTGCTGAAAAACGGTTATGAAGTCCACGGACTTGCCCGTCGTTCAAGCACTTCGGATGTCAATCTCAGCCGCCTGCAATGGCTTGGCATCGAGCAAGACGTCCGTATCGTCGACGGTGACTTGATGGATCTTTCCGGTCTCGTCCGTACCGTAAAGGACGTTAAGCCGGACGAAGTCTATAATCTCGGTGCTCAATCCTTCGTCAAGTCCTCCTGGCAGCAGCCCTATCTCACCGGCCAGGTAACGGCTCTCGGCGTGACGAATATCCTGGAGGCCATCCGTCTCGAGCGGCCTGAGGCTCGCTTCTATCAGGCGTCTTCCTCGGAAATGTACGGGCTCATTCAGGAGCCGATGCAGTCGGAGCTGACGCCCTTCTACCCGCGCTCGCCCTATGCGGTCGCCAAGCTCTACGGCCATTGGATCACGATCAACTATCGTGAGAGTTTCGGCCTGCATGCGTCGAGCGGCATTCTCTTCAACCATGAATCTCCACTTCGCGGTATCGAGTTCGTCACGCGCAAGGTGACGGATGCGGTCGCTCGCATCAAGCTTGGCCTGGCAAACGAACTTCGGCTCGGAAATATCGATGCCAAGCGCGATTGGGGGCATTCGAAGGATTATGTTCGTGCCATGTGGCTGATGCTGCAGCAGGACGTCGCTGACGACTATGTCATTGCGACCGGTCGGACGACGACCGTGCGCGACATGTGCGCCATCGCCTTTCAGCATGTCGGCCTGAAGATGGAGGATCATCTGGTGATCGATCCTCAACTCTTCCGCCCGGCGGAAGTGGATGTGCTGCTCGGCAACCCGGAGAAGGCTCGCAAGACGTTTGGATGGGAGCCGAAAATCAGCCTCGAAGAGATGATTGTCGAAATGGTCGAGGCCGACCTCAAGCGGTTGGACAAGTAAGACTCTCTAGCGGATGGCGAGGCAGCTCATGCCGAGGGAACATCGAATTCTTGTAACAGGCGCGAGCGGCTTCGTGGGCTCGTGGCTGTTGCATGAGCTCAACAAGCGACGGCTGGAGTTGGGTACGGAGCTGACCGTTCTGACCGCCGGTCAAAGCGATGTATCGGACTGGAAGACCGAAATTGCGGATCGGGAGCAGGTGGCGACCTTGATCCGCGATTGCCGCCCGACGGCCATCATCCATCTCGCTGCCATCGCCGCCCCGGGGGATGCGCGAAAGATGCCACAGCGGGCCTGGGATGTGAATTTCCAGGGTACGATGAATCTCGCCTATGCCGTGATGGAATATGCGCCGGAGGCCCGGTTTGTCTTCGTCGGCAGCTCTGAAGCCTATGGCGCCTCGTTCGTTGACGCGGCGAAGGTGCCGATAAAAGAAACCGCGGCGCTCAAGCCGATGAATGTCTACGGCGCGACGAAAGCGGCGGCCGATATTTTGATCGGCCAACTTGCCTATGATGGATTGAAAGCGATCCGGTTTCGTCCGTTCAACCATACCGGACCTGGCCAGACGGTCGACTATGTCGTACCCGCTTTCGCGAAGCAACTCGCCGAAATTGCCTCGGGTGTCGGAGTTCCTCGTATCAGCGTCGGGAATCTTTCGGCATACCGCGACTTTCTCGACGTTCGCGATGTCGTGCGCGCCTATGCCGATGCCGCGCTGAACGACGTGACATCCGAGGTTCTGGGTGGAGTCTTCAATCTATCGTCAGGCCGGCCGGTGCAGATTCAGTCGATACTCGATATGCTGATTGAGCTGTCCGGATCGGATGTCGACGTTGAAGTTGATCCGAAGCGGTTGCGCGGATCGGAAATTGCCGTCGCCGCCGGTGATAACAGGGCGGCCTTCGAAGCCCTGGGCTGGAAGCCGGAAATAGACCTGCGTCGCACCCTTGGCGACGTGTTCGAGGACTGGAAGATCCGGATCGCGCGCTGATAATGTAGACCAGCGCGGAGCTTGCGCGTCAGCAGAGGACGATCAAATCTGCGATCTGAAGGACGCTGCCCGGGACGCGAGCAGTCCGGAGAGTGTTCCTCGCCACCAACTCGAACAGGTGCACAATAGCATTTCATGATGTTTTACTCGCCCGCTTCGGGCAGGAAATCGAAAGCTCGTGGAGATGAAGAGGCTACTGAAACGTATCGTCGCTGTCTTTCTCGAAAGGCTCCTGGGTTGGCTTGCCAAAAGGCCGCGGTTAAAGGATGCCTGCCTTCGGTCGGCGCAGCGCTTTCCAATGTTAAGGGGAAGGCTTGCGGCATTCGCAAGAGCCCAGGGATATGGAGTTCCAACGCTCGAATTCCTGGACGGCGACCAGGAGGGGCAATGGTTTATCGATGCGCCGAAGGGCGCTGTGACCAAATGGAACATGTTGCTTCAGGGCATCTCAAAATCGAAATGAAAGATCGTCTTTGATGCGATTGTGGATTGATGGGCAATGCTTTCAGACAGCGAGCAAGTGGCGCGGAATTGGTCGATATGTGCAGGAACTGCTCCTGGGGATCATCGATAATCACCCGGAGATCGATCTCCTCGTCTCGCTCAATGCCGGTATGCCGCAGGATGCGCTTGCTGCTCGTGACCATCTTCAACAATGGATAAAACCCGCCAACATCCTCATGTGGCATGGCGTTGCCGAGGGTGGGGAAGGGATCGACGGCTATTCCGAGCGACGGCGGCTCAGCGAGATCGCGCTCGCATATCATGTGGCCTCGCTCAATCCGGACATTGCCCTCTCCGCAAGCCCTTTCGAAGGTTTTAGGGATAAGGCCATTCCCCTTCTTCCCAATGGTATTTTGAAAATTCCTGTCGCATCGATATTCTACGATGCGATACCTCACCGTTACCCCCAACAGTATTTGCTGACGTCGGCGACGCGTACCTGCTATGAGCGGCGCCTTGCCTTTTATTCACAATTCGATCTCAATCTCTGCATTTCCGAATATTCTCGCAGCGAGTGCGTCGAAATCTCGAAAAATTCTCATGCCATCAATATGCTCGCAGGAATATCGAAAGATTTCAGGGATGCGATCGACCATGCTGATGGAAAGTTTCCCAGGCCAACGGAGAAGCGTTTCATCCTTTATGTTGGCGGCCTGGATTGGCGAAAGAATGTGAAATCCGCCATCGCGGCGTTTGCGCGGTTGCCGGGAGATCTGCGAGCGCAGTACAGTTTCGTGCTGGCCGGTGATCATCCGAAATCGCCCCTCAAAGAAGAAGAGGAGAGATGGCGGAAGCTGGGGCTTCCCGCGCAGGACTTTGTAGCGGTTGGACATGTGACCGACAGCCAACTTGTAGCACTCTATAAGGAGGCAGACCTGGTAATCCAGCCTTCTCTACTGGAGGGTTTTGGCCTGACGGCGCTGGAAGCGACAACTTGCGGCACCCCCGTGATAGCGTCGAACACCGGCGCCTTGCCCGAAGTCATTGGAGATCAAGAATTTCTCTTCGACCCAGCCGATGTGACTGACATAGCACGGGTCATGCAGCATGCGCTGAGCGACCGCGAGGCGACAAGAGTTGCGGCCGAGAGGCAGCGGAGCCGTGCTCTGGACTTCAGCTGGACGAGATCCGCCGCCATCGCCGTTGCCGCATTGAAGGATGCCGTTGCGACTGCCCGGAGCAAAGGTAACGCTGAACCGCTTTCAACGGCTCAGCAAGCCGTTTTGCGCCAGGTTCAAAGTATTGATCTCCCGCCGGACATGGTTTCGGAGGCGCTTGCGCGCGCGGAGATCATAAGATCGACAGCGTCGCGGCTGATCATCGACGCCACATCCACATATCGCGTCGATCACAAGACCGGGATTCAGCGGGTCGTCAAGAACATATGTGCCAATCTGCCTGCGTCGCAGGATGCAGACAGCCATGATGTAGAGCGGATCGTGGCCTATAGCGATTCCCCCGACGGTTGGTTCGCTATTCCGAGGACGCTGGAGAAACCCAAGGGTGTGACTGCATTCGCAGAAGATGCGCGTCTGGAGTTTTCCGCGAGTGACCGCATCTTGATGCTCGACAGTTCCTGGGAGTTTTTCAGGCATCACTATAAAACACTGCGCGCCGCGCGGCTCAGAGGCGCGACAGTCATTTCGTGTCTCTACGACACGGTTCCGTTGAGATTTCCCGGCTTCTGCGATCCAGGCATGCCTCCCACCTTCTCGGCATGGTTTCAGACGGCACTTGCTTATTCGAACGCATTTGTCTGTATTTCGAAGGCCGTTGCCGATGAGCTGATCACGATACTCGAGGCCATCCAGTTTCCGCGAGAGATGAAGATAGGCTATTGGCATCTCGGTGCCGATTTTGGCAAAGCGGCCGTTTCCACAAGCATCGCCGCTGATCGCCAAAACGAGCGCCCCGCCTTCCTTATGGTCGGGACACTCGAGCCTCGTAAAGGCTATGCGATCGCCTTGGACGCTTTCGATCGATTGTGGGATGAGGGTCAGGATGTCGGGCTGACGATCGTCGGGAAGCCCGGGTGGGGCGTCGAGCATCTTGTTCGGCGCATCGAGCAGCATCGTGAATACGGAAAGCGCCTCGTCTGGCTCAATGGCATTTCGGATGAAAAGCTGCAGCAGGCCTATGCGAGCAGCAATGCGCTGATTGCGGCTTCCTATGCGGAGGGTTTCGGTCTTCCGATCGTGGAAGCGGCGCATTTCGGGAAAGCCGTGATTGCGAGCGATATTCCCGTTTTTCGCGAAGTCACGGCGAGTGACCAAAATTGTCGCTTCTTCACCAGCGGTTCCGCCGATTCTCTTGCAGCAACGATCCGTTCATTCGTGAATGCTTCCACCGATAGCGTCCTCTCTTCCTCTTCGCAGCCGATGGTGAATAGAGGGACAAGCTGGAGGGAAAGCGCCGAGGAATTGCAGCGGGTCGTCCTCGCTGACGACTGGTATCGGATATACAAGCCAGCTGCGGACAAGACCTATGTCCCGATTACCGATATCGGCAACACGAAAATGTCCAAGCCGCTTGTTCGCGGGGACACCCGGCACAAGATCGAGCTGGTCGAAGGACCGATCGCAACCGACAGCGGGAACCTGAAATACCTCGTCCGAGTGACAAATCTCTCGCCAAAATCATGGGCGAGCGCCAGCACCGCCGATGGTTCGTTTGGAGTGGCGGCGAGTTATCGCATCCCGTCGAAAGATGGCGGCTTTATAGGTCCCGACAACTATGAATCTCGTATTCCGCTCGTAGTGCCGCCCGGCGATAGTGTCTATTTGGCGATCGATATCCCACTGGAGTTCAAGCGACGGGGTGCTGCCTCTGCCGAGATAGGCATGGTTCAAGAGTCAGTCGGCTGGTGGAGCAATCCGCTGAGGGTCCCGTTGTGATGACAAGATCGCGACACATGTCGGCGCAGGGGTGATTTCCAAATGAAGATCGGTATCGACGCGCGCAATCTGGTGACGAGCATGACCGGAATTGGCCGGTATGTGTTGGAAATGAGCCGGCATCTCGCGCTTCTTGGCCATCAGCTCTATCTCTATTTTCCGCAGGAGCCTCATGGGGACGTAAAGGCTCTGCCCCCCGCGGAGCTGCGCGTCGCGCGCTTTCCGGGCGGCGTGAGGAGAATGATCTGGGCGCAGACGGAGCTGCCACGCCGCGCGGCACAGGACGGGATTGACGTCTTCTGGGGGCCGGCGCACCGTCTGCCGTCCTTTCTTGATCGCCGGATCGCGCGAGTCATCACGATCCATGACCTCGTCTGGAAGGACATGGCCGCAACCATGCGCTGGCAGACATGGATGGGCGATCGTTGGCTGATGAAGCCGGGGATTGCAGTTGCGGATGAAGTCGTTGCCGTTTCCGCCGCCACGGCTAATGTGCTGAAGGCTCAGTTTCCGGCATGCGGCGAAAAGCTTAACGTGGTCTATCCTGGTTTGACGGCCATCGGCGGGACGACCGAGCCCAAGCCTCTGTCGTCTTTTGGCGTCGATCGCCCCTATATTCTATTCGTGGGGACGCTTGAGCCGCGCAAAAATCTGCTGCGGCTGTTGCAGGCCTACGCGTCTTTGCCGGAAGCGATACGGCAAGAGTTGCTGCTCGTGCTCGCCGGCGGCCAAGGCTGGAGGCTTGGTGATCTCAAGGAGCACATCGCGACCCTGCAGATCGAGCCGTTCGTTCGGCTGACCGGCTATGTATCCGATGCCGATTTGGCGCAGCTCTATGGCCGGGCCCGATTTC
The DNA here is from genome assembly GCF_051811145.1 of Rhizobium sp. 11_C7_N12_5. NCBI lineage: Bacteria > Pseudomonadati > Pseudomonadota > Alphaproteobacteria > Hyphomicrobiales > Rhizobiaceae > Rhizobium > Rhizobium sp. 11_C7_N12_5. The sequence continues at coordinate 3,372,338 of NZ_JBPWPY010000001.1, read as the reverse complement.
TGGCGATGCCGTCGCTTTATGAAGGTTTTGGATTTCCCATCATCGAAGCCAATGCAATGGGCATACCCGTGGTGACATCAAATACATCATCCATGCCGGAGGCTGCCGGGGAGGCGGGTATCCTCGTCGACCCCAACGATGTGCAATCCATCCTTGGCGGTCTGGAAAGCCTTGCGACCGATAGCGAGCTTCATGCGCGCCTTGCCGAAAAGGCAAGGCCGAATGCCGCTCGCTTCGATTGGATGGAAAGTGCGCGGCAATTGGAGCGCATCTTCGAAAAGGCGATCGCTAAGCGCCGCGGCTGATGAACTCAAGCGCTGGATGTGGCGCTCTGCAGCACCGGCTTCGACGCCGCCAGATATTCGCCTTTGGTGCGCATGTGGCACCAGCAGGCGAAGGCGGAGCTTGCGAAGGCGAAGCCTTCGCCGATGGCGAGACGGTTGTTGGAGTTGCTGAGCAGCGTCAGCGAGAAGAAGAAAATGCATACGATATAGGCGTGCCATGCGGCCCGGGGGATGATTCCCGCCTTGCGGGCGCGCCAGACGGCCCGGATGAAGACGCCGAGCATGAAGGCCATCACGACGGCACCGAACAGGCCGTAGCGCACCAGGATCTCCAGGTAGCCATTGTGCAGCAGCGTGTATTGAATGTGCGAATAGCGCGTCTCGGCCCAGCGCTCGAGCCATTTGCTGCCCCAGCCGAAAACGGGCGCGGAGGAGAAGACCTCCCAGCTGTTCGACCAGAGCTGCAGGCGCTCGTCCATCGATACCGGGGTATTGGTGGAGCTGATGGTGCTTGAGACCACGCCGCCCAGATCGTGACCGCCGGTGACATTTTCCACCATGGCAAGAGCCGCCGATACGGTCGGACCTGCCGTCTTGTCGAGATTGTGCCGCACACCATAGACGCCGGCTATCAGCAAGGCCGCTACGGCGACGATGGCGATGATGCCGCTCTTCATGCGCAGATAGGTCAGCGTGATAAGCGCCATCAGCGGTAGGGTAATGCCGAGCGCCAGCCAGACGCCCTTCGATTTGGCACCGTAAATGGCGATGAAGCAGAGAGCGAAGATGAAGGGCGAAACGATGTAGGCGAAGCGAGCAATCCGTCGATCGCCGGATTTTTCCGTCAGGTAGTGCAGCAGCCAGAACAGCGTAAAGATGACGATCATGCCGCAGGCGACGGCGCCGTGGATCTGATTGTTCATGATCAGCGGGCGGATGGTCTCGCCGGCAAAAACCTCGCGGAAATGCTGCGTGGCGATCAGCATGATGAGCGCCATGGCGAAATAGGCCGCCACGATCTTTTCCATCAGCTCTTCATAGATCAGGAAGGCGACGCCCATGATGGGAAAGAAGAAGGGAAAGGCGTAGAGCCAGTCCGATGCGCCGATATCATGCTGCGGCGTCAGCCAATAGTTGATGCCGAAGCGCGCCATCACGTAGAAAGCCCAGCCCATGCAGAGCCAGCCGATCCAGTCCGTGCGCGGCCGCACGGGCGCTCTCATATAGTAATAGAGGGCGATCAGCGAGAGGAGCGCCGCCGCATAGCGATAGGCGTCGCTTTCGACGACGGTCGGAGAAGCCAGGAAAAGCCAAAGCAAGCCGCCGATGATCGCCACAGCTTTCGGCATTGTGCTCGCTGCTTTGGCGACGCCAGGAGTTTCGGCCGCGAGATCAGCATGCAGGTTGTTCATGCGCGAGTCGTCCAATGTCGTCGTCCACATTCGATTGAATATCCGGCATTCCGGAACCCGATGACGGCCCCTAGGGTCGCAAAGGGGCAGGAATACGGCATTTTTGCGCACCACTCCCTCCGCCACGGCGATTTCCGTCCGATGCTTGCCAAGGTGCCTGCTAATGGGTCACTCCATCGCGTCGAACCACCTTCAATGCCGTCAGAATGATAATCTTGAGATCGAAGAGAAAGGAGCGCTGGCGCAGATAGTCCTCGTCCAGCGCCACCTTCTGAGGAATAGGCAGTTCGTCGCGACCATTGACCTGCGCCCAACCGGTAAGGCCGGGCAACAAGGCATCGACGCCGCGCTCGGTGCGGAGCGCGATCAGGTCGTGCTGATTGAAAAGAGCGGGGCGGGGGCCGACGATGCTCATTTCTCCCTTCAGGATGCACCAGAGCTGCGGCAGCTCGTCCAGGCTGGATTTGCGCAGGAAGGAGCCGATCGGCGTCAGATAGATCTTGGGATCCTTCAGCAGGTGCGTGGCGACCGCGGGCGTATCCGTGCGCATGCTGCGGAATTTCGGCATGCCGAAAATCTTATTTCCGCGGCCGACCCGATCCGACCAGTAGAGGATGGGGCCTGGCGATGTCACGCGAACGGCGATGGCGACGATCAGGATCGGAATGGAAAAGACGATGGCCGCGGCAAGAGCGGCAAGAAAATCGAAAAGGCGCTTGGCGATCGTATAGAGCATCGTCTCGTTGAGTTGCATTGGCACCGGCTTTGCGGTCGCGATGATAGCCATTGTTCCGTTGTGCATCTCATATCGCGGATTGGCGCACAACCGCCCTGCTCAAAATTCCTCGGGCTTGTTCTCAGCCGATGTCCTATGCAAAGCATGTCCGACAAAACGAACAGACGAACGAATAGAGGCAATGGACGCATGATCCTGGTCACCGGTGCGACGGGCTTTGTCGGACGGACGCTTTGTGCCGAGCTTTCCCGGCGGCAGATGGAGTATCGGCCGGTGAGCCGCGCGCCGAGGCCGGGATTCGTCGCCATGGGCGCGATCGATGGCGGGACGGATTGGTCGGCTGCGCTTGCCGGTGCCGACGTCGTCATGCATCTGGCCGCCCGCGTTCATGTCATGAACGAGAGTGCAGCCGATCCGCTTGCCGCATTTCGCGCCGTCAATGTCGATGCCACGGTCAATCTGGCGCGGCAGGCGGCGAGAGCCGGTGTCAGGCGCTTCCTCTTCCTGAGCTCGATCAAGGTCAATGGCGAGGAAACCGCGCGGGATAAGCCCTTCAAGGCCTCGGATGTCCCGCACCCGGAAGATGCCTATGGCCGCTCGAAGCTGGAAGCGGAGGAGGCACTGCTGGCCGTGGCCGCCGAGACGGGCATGGATGTCGTCATCATCCGGCCGCCGCTGGTCTACGGACCCGGCGTCAAAGCGAATTTCGCAAGCCTGATGACATGGGCCAAGCGGCCGTTCCCCTGGCCGTTCGGCAATGTCGTCAATCGGCGGTCTCTGGTGTTCGTCGGCAATCTCGTCGATTTCATGCTGCTCTGCGTTCGTCATCCGGCCGTCGGAAATCGTGTGTTTCTGATCAGCGACGGCGAGGATCTTTCGATCGGCGAATTGATTGCCAGGCTGTCGTCGGCCACGGGGCGGAAAGCCCTCATGCTGCCGGTGCCACCGATTTTGCTGGAAGGACTAGCAGCGCTCCTCGGGCGCCGTGCGGCGGCACAGCGTCTTCTTGGCTCGCTTCAGGTCGATATCGGCGAGACGAAAGCGATCACCGGCTGGTCGCCGCCCTATTCCGTCGAGGAGGGACTGGCGCTGACGGTCGGTGGTTCCGACGCGAAAGACGGTTGATCGGCATCGGGCCGGGGTCTTCCGCCAGACCCCTAGAGGCTCCAGACCGAGTGGCTCTGTAGCAAGGGATTGCGGGGGTCGAGTGCCGCTTTCACGTCGACGACCACGGCGTTCTCGGTCAGCAGATCGAGGATACCGGCAGCACCCTCGGCCAGATAGGATTTGTGCGGAACGGCAAGAACGAGGGCGTCGAGCTTGCCGAAATCCTTCAGTTGCGCCAGGCGTATGCCGTATTCCTCTTCCGCTTCCGGATGGCTCGCCATCGGATCGTGCACCAGCGGCTCCAGGCCGAACTGGTGCAGCTCGCGGATGATGTCGGGCACGCGGCTGTTGCGCAGATCGGGCACGTTTTCCTTGAAGGTCAGGCCGAAGATGCCGATTCTGGCGCCATTGATAGGCTTCTTTGCCGATACCAGCATCTTGATGAGCTTCTGGGCGATGAAGGCGCCCATGCCGTCATTGATGCGGCGGCCGGAAAGAATGACCTCCGGGTGATAGCCGAGCTCTTCCGCCTTGGCGGTGAGGTAGTAGGGATCGACGCCGATGCAATGGCCGCCGACGAGACCGGGGGTGAAAGGCAGGAAATTCCATTTCGTTCTTGCCGCCTTGAGCACGTCGGCGGTGCGGATATCCATCTTTTCGAAGATGATCGACAGCTCGTTCATCAGCGCGATGTTGACGTCGCGCTGGGTGTTTTCGATCACCTTGGCGGCTTCGGCGACCTTGATGCTGGGCGCGCGGTGAATGCCGGCCTCGACCACGGCGCCATAGACGGCGGCGATCCTGTCCAGCGTTTCCTCGCTGTCGCCGGCGACGACCTTCACGATGCGCTCGAAGGTGTGTTCCTTGTCGCCGGGGTTGATGCGCTCAGGCGAATAGCCGACATGGAAATCCTCACCCTGCCGCAGGCCGGAAACTTCTGCGAGCACCGGGCCGCATACCTCTTCCGTCACGCCGGGATAGACAGTCGATTCGTAGACGACGACTGAGCCCTTGCGCAAAACCTGGCCCACCGTGCGCGAGGCGGAAATCATCGGCCTAAGATCCGGCTGCCGGTTGCGATCGATCGGCGTCGGCACGGCGACGATGAAAATATCGCGGTCCCGCAGGTCCTGCAGGTCGCTGCTGATGCGCAGCCCGCTCGCTTTCAGCCTCTCAGCGGAAACCTCGCGGGTATCATCGTCACCCGCCTTCAGCGCGGCGACGCGGGAGGCCTTGATGTCGAAACCGACCACATCATGAAATTTTTCGGCCAGCGCGATCGCGACAGGCAATCCCACATAACCCAGGCCGATGACGGCAATTTTTTCGTTCAACACACCATACCTCGAACAAGCCACCTGAATTAGCCCAAATCCATGGCCCGTGTCAGCGCCAATATTTGCCTTCAGCGTGTTTCAGGTGCAGGTCGCGTGAATGTGAATATCGGGTGAGGGCTTTGCAATAGGCGGGGGATACGGTGTTACAGCGTGTTGCGGAAGCAGTTTTGGCCAGGCGCCTGACATGTGCATCGAAACTTTCTGGTCTCCAACCTATTTATAAGGGTGAGACTTATTTTATCGAAAGCGTGGTTCGCAATGCGAAACAGCCATCTCAAACATCTCCACGTCCAGCGCGAGGAACTCGAGGCCAAGCTTGAGCTGCATATAGCGCGCTATTGTTTTGGCGAAGGTGACGTCGAGGACGGCACCGAAGCAGAGCTTCAGCAAAGGATTACGGAAATCTCCGACGAAATCGCCGCACTCGAAAGCGAGCGCGGCGAATAGGCGCGAGCGGCGATTAGCTGGAGAAATCGTCACAAGCTTGTACAGCGTGATTGCGCAATTATCTCGACATCGGCGATTGTTCGGCGCGATAAGATCGGAGGCGATCAACGCGAAGACGAGGAGCCGATGAAGCCGAGCCTGCCCACCCTCCTGAGCATCAATGGCGGCTATGTCGATACCGCCGGATTTCTTGCCTTGCACGGACTGTTCACGGCGCATGTCACAGGCAATTTCGTGACCTTCGGCGCGGCCATGGCGCTCGGAACGTCCGGCGCTGCGGCCAAGCTTCTGGCGCTGCCGGTCTTCTGCGTGGTCGTCATTCTCGCGCGCCTCATTGGCAGTGATCTGTCGCGGCGCAACCTGCCGACATTGCAGATCATCCTGTCGCTGAAATTCCTGCTGTTGGTGCTTGCCGCCATTTTCGCCATCCGTTTCGGCCCGTTCGCCGATGGGGATGGCTGGCAGGCGATCCTCACAGGCATGACGCTGGTCTCGGCGATGGCGATCCAGACGGCGGCTCATCGCGTCCATCTCGGCTCGACGCCGCCGACGACGATGATGACGGGGACGACGACGCAGATCATGATCGATATCGCCGATATGCTGCGCGGGGCCGAGCCGGAGGCGCGGGCGGCAATGACCGCCCGGCTTGCCCGCATGGGAGCTGCCGTCGGCGGTTTTGCCCTTGGCTGCGGCATGGCCGCCGCACTTTTTCTGTTCGCCGGCATGCAATGTTTCTTGCTGCCGCCGGTTCTGGCGCTTGTCGGAATTCTCATGCACACCAGTAAGGCTGCGGCGAAGCCGGCTTAGCTTTTCGTCCCGATCCTGCCAATCTTGCGCCTTTCTCCGGCCTTGCAAGTCGGCTACAGCTCTCTAACTCTACGCGTCGGATCGAATACGGTCCCCCGCGCTTGGGCTAGATGTCGTTGAAGGTTGAGAAGAGGTGATTATGGCAGGAGAAACGGTGCTTGTGGTAGGCGGAGCCGGCTATATCGGCTCGCATACATGTCTGGATCTTGCGAACAAGGGATTTCAGCCAGTCGTTTATGACAATTTCTCCAACGGCCATCGTGAATTCGTCAAATGGGGTCCGGCCGAGGAGGGGGATATCCGCGATCGCGCGCGCCTCGACGAGGTGCTTGCCAAACACAAGCCAGCCGCCATCCTGCATTTCGCCGCGCTGATCGAAGTGGGCGAGTCGGTCAAGGATCCCGTTTCCTTCTATGAAAACAACGTCATCGGCACGTTGACCCTGCTTTCGGCGGCGCAGGCGGCCGGTGTCGGGGCCTTCGTCTTTTCCTCCACCTGCGCGACCTATGGCCTGCCGCAGAGTGTGCCGCTCGACGAAAGCCATCGGCAGGTGCCGATCAACCCTTACGGCCGCACGAAATATATCGTCGAGCAGGCGCTTGCCGATTATGATCAGTACAAGGGGCTGCGCTCCGTGGTGCTGCGCTATTTCAACGCCGCCGGCGCGGATTTCGAGGGGCGCATCGGCGAGTGGCACACGCCGGAAACGCATGCCATTCCGCTCGCCATCGAAGCCGCGCTCGGTCGCCGCCAGGGCTTCAAGGTGTTCGGCAGCGACTATGACACCCGCGATGGGACCTGTGTGCGCGATTACATCCATGTGCTCGACCTCGCCGACGCGCATGTCCGGGCGGTGGAATATCTGCTGCGCGGCGGCGAATCCGTCGCGCTCAATCTCGGCACCGGCACCGGCACGACGGTGAAGGAATTGCTGGGAACGATCGAGACCGTGTCGGATCGGCCGTTCCCGGTCGAATATGTCGGTCGCCGCGAGGGCGATTCGACGACCTTGGTCGCCAATAACGACAAGGCCCGCGACGTTCTCGGCTGGTCGCCGAAATATGATCTGACTGAGATCGTCGAATCCGCCTGGAATTGGCATGCCAAGTCGAACCAGCACTGAGCAGCGTTCCTCTCTGAATGGTGTGGGCAAGCGCCCAAACGTGCTGTTGATTTCGGCCGATCAGTGGCGGGGCGATTGCCTTTCCGCGGTTGGACACGATTGCGTCAGGACGCCGAATGTCGATGCGCTGGCGCGGGAGGGCGTGCTGTTCCGCCGGCATTTTGCGGGGGCCGCGCCCTGCTCGCCGGCGCGGGCGACGCTCTATACCGGCCTTTATCAGATGAACCATCGCGTTTGCCGCAACGGGTCGCCGCTGGATGCCCGTTTCGACAATCTGGCGCTTGCAGCGCGCCGGGCCGGCTACGATCCGACGCTGTTCGGCTATACGGACACGGCGCCCGATCCACGCGGCAGGGATCCTCACGATCCGCACCTGACGACCTATGAGGGCGTGCTGCCGGGCTTCACGGCGCGGCAGCTTCTGCCCGAGCATGAGAAGCAGTGGCTATCCTGGCTGCGTTCGCGCGGCCATGCCGATGCCGTCAGCCGCGAAATCCATATTCCCGTCGGCGCGAAGCCCGGCGAGATTTCAAGCAATGCGCCCACCTATTCCAAGGACGAGACGCAGACGGCCTTCCTCGCCGGCGAATTCATCCGTTGGCTCGGCGAGCAGGATGCGCCTTGGTTCGCGCATGTTTCCTTTCTGAGGCCCCATCCGCCGTTCTCGGTGCCGGAACCCTATAATCGCATGTTCTCGGCGAGTGATGGCCCGACTTTTGCGCGCGCCGCCAACCGCGAGGCGGAGCAGGCAGCGCATCCGCTTCTTGCCTTCGCCCTGCCGCTGATCGACAAGAGCGGTTTCATCTACGGCGGCGAAGGTCCCATCGCCGACTGGACGTCGCAGGATCTGTCGGCGATCCGCGCCATCTATTACGGCATGATTGCCGAGGTCGACGCACAGCTCGGGCGGATCTGGCAGGCGCTCAGGGATGCCGATGCCTGGGATGACACCTTGATCATCTTCACATCGGACCATGCCGAAATGATGGGCGATCACTGGATGCTCGGCAAGGGCGGCTTTTTCGACGGCAGCTATCATGTCCCGCTTGTTATTCGCGATCCGGGCCGGCCCGTTGCCCACGGTCGGGAAGTGGAGCATTTCACCAGCGCGGCGGATATCTTCCCGAGCCTGTGCGACCGGCTCGGTATCGAGCCTCGAAACCATGTCGATGGTGAGACGCTGTTGCCTTTTCTCGCGGGCGCGGTGCCGGAGGGTTGGCGCGAGGCGGCATTCTGGGAGTTCGATTTCCGCGATATCGCCAATGGCGAGCCTGAGCGGCATTTCGGCCTGAAATCCAATGCCTGCAACCTCGCCGTCATCCGGGACGAGCGCTTCAAATACGTCCATTTCGCCGGCCTGCCGCCACTGCTGTTCGATCTGGCGAAGGACCCGATGGAGCTTTCCAATGTCGCTGCTGATGGAGCCTACGCGGCAACCCGGCTTGCCTATGCCGAAAAGCTCCTGTCCCTGCGGGCACAGCACCTGGACCAGACGCTTGCCTATACGGAGCTGACGGAAGAAGGGCCGGTTTCGCGCCGGCCCTGATCGAGATTCAATGGCAGGCTATCAGGCAAACGGTCCGAGATAGGTCATCTTGCCGACGGGCAGGCCACGGCTGCGCAATATGCCGTGTGCCGTGGTGATGTGGAAGAAGAAGTTCGGCAGCGCGAACTTTGCAAGATAATCCTCGCCCTTGAAGACCGTCTTGTTGCCTCCCGGCGAGATGGTGACTTCCCGCTCGGCGCTGCCTTCCATAGCCTCCGGCGTCACCGTCGCGAGGAAATCCTGCGTTTTCTTCAGGCGCTCGCGCAGGTCGGCGACGGTCGTCTCGTTGTCCTCGAAGCGCGGAGCATCGATGCCGGCGAGCCGGGATATGGTGAGCTTTGCGGTATCGGAAGCGCGCTGGAACTGACCGGAAAGCGGCAGCATGTCGTCAAACAGACGCGCCGCGATGAGTTCATTCGGCTCGATATCTTTTTCAGCGGCATAGGCTTCGATCCTGTCGAGATAGGCGGAAAGATTTTGCAGGCCGCGCTGAAAGACGGGGACCGAGAAACTGTACATCGAAGGCATGCTTGTTCTCCGTTATGGCCGGCCGGGCGGCCGGTATCAATGGCATTCTACCCCGTTCATATGGCGATGGAACGTCGGTTCCACCTGAGGGGTGCCCGTATGTAGGTTCGATCGTCGATTCTTGCAGTATCCGCCCTGAGAAATCCGTCATCGCCGGCTTCTGCGATGCGGTCAGAAAATAGTATTGACCTTTGTGTGGAAAAATGGAATGAATATTCCGCATAGAGAATTTTACGGTTTGTTTGTTCCGTTTTTCAATGTGGCCGCCATGGGAGTGACGGCCGAATTGATTGTAGGTCCTGCGGTCGAAACCGGGGGCTCCGGCATTTAGGAGGGGTGCGGCCGGGCACCGTATCTGGGAGGAAAAACATGAAGAAATTCATCCTTGGCTCGGCGATGGCACTTATGCTGTCGACTGCGGCCCATGCCGAAACAATCGGCGTCTCGATGGCGCTGTTCGACGACAACTTCCTGACCGTTCTGCGCAACGGCATGCAGGACTACGCCAAGACCTTGAAGGGCGTGAACCTGCAGGTCGAAGACGCTCAGAACGACATCGCCAAGCAGCAGAGCCAGATTCAGAACTTCATCGCCAGTAAGGTCGATGCCATCATCGTCAACCCGGTCGATACCGACGCGACGGCTGCCATCTCCAAACTGGCTGCCGATGCCAAGATCCCGCTGATCTACGTCAACCGCGAGCCGGCGAACGTCGACAGCCTTCCGGACAAGCAGGCCTTCGTCGCATCCAACGAGCAGGAATCCGGCACGTTGGAAGCCAAGGAAGTTTGCCGGCTTCTCGGCGGCAAGGGCAAGGCTGTCGTCATGATGGGTGAGCTGTCCAACCAGGCTGCTCGCATGCGCACGAAGGACGTGCATGACGTTATCGCCACCGACCAGTGCAAGGGCATTACCATCGTCCAGGAGCAGACTGCCAACTGGCAGCGTACCCAGGGCGCCGACCTGATGACCAACTGGCTTTCCAGCGGCATCGAATTCGATGCCGTGATCTCCAACAACGACGAAATGGCGATCGGCGCCATCCAGGCGCTGAAGGCTTCCGGCAAGTCGCTCGACAAGATCGTCGTCGCCGGTGTCGACGCGACGCAGGATGCCTTGGCTGCGATGCAGGCCGGCGACCTGAAGGTCACGGTATTCCAGGATGCCGCCGGTCAGGGCAAGGGCGCCGTGGATGCCGCGCTGAAGCTCGCCAAGGGTGATAAGATCGAGAAGAAGGTTTACATTCCCTTCCAGCTCGTGACGCCGGCAAACGTCAAGGACTTCGTCAAGAAGAACTGACGGTGCGATGATCGACGGATGCGGGCGTTTGAGCCCGCATCCTCATAAATCCGAGCTGCCCGGGAGGAAAAAATGGCTGTCAGCCCATCCACCATGGCTGCGGTACGCGCCAGCGGCGCCGTCCCCAACGCCGCCTACCTGCTCAGCGCAGAAGGCATCCGCAAGGAATTTCCGGGCGTCCTGGCCCTCGACGATGTTTCCTTCCGTCTGAAGCGCGGCACTGTGCATGCGCTGATGGGCGAAAACGGCGCCGGCAAGTCGACGCTGATGAAGATCCTTGCCGGCATCTATATTCCAGACCAGGGCGAAGTGCGCCTCAAGGGCGTCGAGATCCGGCTGAAATCGCCGCTGGATGCGCTGGAAAACGGCATTGCGATGATCCATCAGGAGCTCAACCTGATGCCGTTCATGACTGTTGCCGAGAATATCTGGATCCGGCGCGAGCCGAAGAACCGCTTCGGTTTCGTCGATCACGCCGAGATGAGCCGCAAGACCGAAGAGCTTTTCCGCCGCCTCAACATTTCGATCGATCCCGAAATCCAGGTCAGCGAGCTTTCGGTTGCCAGCCGGCAGATGGTCGAAATCGCCAAGGCGGTCTCCTACGATTCCGACGTGCTGATCATGGACGAGCCTACCTCGGCGCTGACCGAGCGCGAGGTGGCGCATCTGTTCGAGATTATCCGCGGCCTGCGCGAACAGGGCATCGGTATCGTCTACATCACCCACAAGATGAACGAGCTGTTCGAGATCGCCGACGAATTCTCGGTCTTCCGCGACGGGAAGTATATCGGCACGCATGCGTCCACCGATGTCACCCGCGACGACATCATCCGTATGATGGTCGGTCGCGAGATCACGCAGATGTTCCCGAAGGAGGAGGTGCCGATCGGCGAAACCGTCCTTTCGGTCAAGGACTTGAGCCTCGACGGCGTCTTTTCGAATGTTTCCTTCGATGTCAGGGCCGGCGAAATCCTCGGTGTTGCCGGACTGGTCGGCTCCGGGCGATCGAATGTCGCCGAGACGATCTTCGGCGTGACGCCGGCATCGTCAGGCACGATCGAGCTTTTCGGCAAGAAGGTCGAGATTTCCTCGCCGGCGGCGGCGATCCGTCACGGCATGGCGTTTCTGACCGAAGACCGCAAGGACACCGGCTGTCTGCTGATCCTCAGCGTGCTCGAAAACATGCAGGTCGCCGTGCTGCACGACAAGTTCGTGCGTGGCGGCTTCGTGCAGGAGGGCTCTGTGGAGCAGGCCTGCGAGGAGATGGCGCGCAAGCTGCGCGTCAAGACGCCGAACCTTGATGAGCGGATCGAAAATCTTTCCGGCGGCAATCAGCAGAAGGCGCTGATCGGCCGGTGGCTGCTTACCAAGCCTCGCATTTTGATCCTGGACGAGCCGACGCGCGGCATCGATGTCGGCGCCAAGGCGGAAATCCATCGCCTGGTCACCGAAATGGCGCGCGACGGCGTCGCCGTCGTCATGATCTCGTCGGAAATGCCCGAGGTACTCGGCATGAGCGACCGCATCATGGTGATGCATGAGGGACGGGTCACCGGATTCCTGGATCGAGCGGAAGCAACTCAAGTGAAGGTGATGGAGCTGGCGGCGCAGTGACGCCGTCAATCATCGCAAGGGAGGATTGAACCATGGTTAGCAAAGTTGCAGAGGCGGCCGCACCGGCATTGACGCGTCCGAGACGTCGCCGTGTTCCGCCCGAACTCGGCATCTTCCTCGTGCTGATCGGCATTGCACTCGTCTGCGAAATCCTTGGCTGGATCTTCGTCGGGCAGAGCTTCCTGATGAACGTGCAGCGCCTGAAGATCATGATTCTGCAGGTCTCCGTCATCGGCATCATCTCCATCGGCGTGACGCAGGTCATCATAACCGGCGGGATCGATCTGTCGTCGGGCTCCGTCGTCGGCCTGACCGCCATGATCGCTGCGAGTTTTGCCCAGTCCTCCACCTGGGCGCGGGCCGTCTATCCGGCGCTGACCGACATGCCCTTCTTCGTTCCGATCGGCGTCGGGCTTTTGATCGGCCTGCTTGCCGGCTATATCAACGGTCAGCTCATCACCCGGACGAAAATTCCGCCTTTCATCGCCACGCTCGGCATGATGGTCTCGGCGCGCGGCCTGTCGAAGCTCTACACCAAGGGACAGCCGATCTCCGGCCTCACCGAGCAGTTCAATTTCATCGGTTCCGGAATCTGGCCCGTCATCGTTTTCCTGATCATCGCGGTCGCGTTCCATGTCGTGCTGCGCTACACCCGCTACGGCAAGTTCACCTATGCGATCGGCGCCAACATGCAGGCAGCGCGCGTGTCGGGCATCAATGTCGAGGGGCATCTGGTCAAGGTCTATGCAATTGCGGGGCTTCTGGCCGGGCTTGCCGGCATCATCACCGCCGCCCGCGTCCAGACGGCGCAGGCCGGCATGGGTGTGACCTATGAATTGGACGCGATCGCAGCCGCCGTCATCGGCGGTACCTCGCTTACCGGCGGCGTGGGGCGCATCGCCGGCACGGTGATCGGCACGGTCATCCTCGGCGTGATGATTTCCGGCTTCACCTTCCTGAACGTCGACGCGTACTACCAGGAAATCGCCAAGGGCGTCATCATCATCGCCGCCGTCGCCATCGACGTCTACCGCCAGAAGAAGCGGGCGAAACGCTGAAACGCCTGAAACAGGATCGATGATCCGAGGCGGGGTTTTGCCCCGCCTTTTTCATTTGCATCCGGCATTCCATGCAAATGCAAATTTTTTTCATTTGGGTATGGCGAATCCCGCCAGCTTTTCTATTCTGGCCGCTTTCCATCTGCTCCGCATGAGCTTCACCCAGGATAGACAATGCAGTCCGTATTCGATGGTCATAATGACGTTCTGTTGAGACTCTGGCATCACGAGCGCGATGGCGCCGACCCGATCGCCGAATTCAAGGATGGGATATCGAGCGGTCATATCGATGCGCCGCGCGCCAAAGCGGGCGGTCTGGCCGGCGGTCTCTGCGCCATCTACATTCCATCAGGCGACCTCGTCTTCGCCGATCCCGATCGCAACGGTCATTACGCAACGCCGCTTGCTGCTCCCCTGGAGCGGGCGCCGTCGCTCGATATCGCGCTGGAAATGGCGGCGATCGCGCTGCGGCTCGATCGCGCCGGCGCGTGGAAGCTCTGCCGTACCACCGGAGAAATTCGCGATTGCATGGAGAAGGGCATTTTCGCAGCCGTGATGCATATGGAGGGCTGCGAAGCCATCGATGCCGACCTCGTCGCGCTCGAAACCTTCTATGCGGCGGGGCTGCGTTCGCTCGGCCCCGTCTGGAGCCGCAACAATGTCTTCGCCCACGGTGTGCCTTTTGCCTATCCGAGCTCTCCGGATACCGGCCCGGGCCTGACGGATGCGGGCTTTGCGCTGGTGCGCGAATGCAACCGGCTGGGTATCCTCATCGATCTCGCCCATATCACCGAGAAGGGCTTCTGGGATGTGGCCAAGACCTCGGATCAGCCGCTTGTGGCCAGCCACTCCAATGCGCATGCGCTGACGCCCGTTGCCCGCAATCTCACCGACAAGCAGCTCGGCGCAATCAAGGAAAGCCGCGGCATTGTCGGCCTGAACTACGCGACGGCCATGCTGCGCGAAGATGCCCGCTCTGATGCCAATACGCCGATCGAAGCCATGGTGCGTCATGTCGATCATCTGGTCAGCCGCGTCGGTATCGATTGCGTCGGCCTCGGATCGGACTTCGACGGCGCGACGATTCCCGAGGAAATCAGTGATGCGGCGGGTAACCAGAAGCTGATTGCCGCCCTTCGGAACGTTGGTTATGCTGAAGCCGATCTTGTAAAGCTGTGTAGGGAGAACTGGCTTCGCATCCTGGCGTCCGCTTGGAAGGAAGGCAGCGCAACACGCGCGTCGCAATATTGATAAAAGCTCAAAGAAGGGAACGAAAACAATGATGATTACCAGAATGAACCGCAGCTTCCGCGTCCTTACGGCCGGTGTTGCTCTCTCTATTCTGACAATGGCCGTGCCGAGCGCTTTTGCCGCAACGCCGAAGGACACGCTGGTCGAAGGTTTTTCCTTCGACGACATTCTGAGCATGGACCCGGCGGAAGCCTATGAACTTTCCGCTGCCGAAATCACCGGCAACAGCTACAGCCTGCTCGTTCGCCTCGATATCAAAGACACCTCCAAGATCCAGGGCGATCTTGCCGAGAGCTGGTCGGTTTCCGATGATCATCTGACCTATACGTTCAAGCTGAAGCCCGGCCTGAAATTCGCCTCCGGCAATCCGATCACCGCCGATGATGTGGCATGGTCCTTCGAGCGCGTCGTCAAGATCAACAAGAGCCCGGCCTTCATTCTTACCCAGTTCGGCTTGACCGGCGACAATGTGACGGAAAAGGCCAAGGCCACCGATCCGAATACCTTCGTCTTCACCGTCGACAAGCCCTACGCACCGAGCTTCGTGCTGAACTGCCTGACCGCGACCGTCGCCGAAGTGGTCGACAAGAAGCTGGTGCTGCAGCACGTCAAGCCGGTGACGCCATCGGCCGACAGCAAATACGACAACGACTTCGGCAATGGCTGGCTGAAGACCGGTTTTGCCGGCTCCGGCCCGTTCAAGCTGCGTGAATGGCGCGCCAACGAAGCCGTCGTCCTCGAGCGCAACGACAATTACTACGGCGAAAAGCCGAAGCTCGCCCGCGTCATCTACCGCTTCATGAAGGAAAGCTCGGCGCAGCGTCTGGCGCTGGAGAACGGCGATATCGACGTTGCCCGCAACCTGTCGCCGACCGATCTCGCAGCCATCGAGAAGAACGCCCAGCTTGCCTCCACCAACGCGCCGAAGGGCACGATCTACTACATCAGCCTCAACCAGAAGAACCCGAACCTTGCCAAGCCGGAAGTGCAGCAGGCGTTCAAGTACCTTGTCGATTACGATGCCATCGGCAAGACCCTGATCAAGGGTATCGGCGAAATCCATCAGACCTTCGAGCCGAAGGGCCTGCTCGGTGCGCTGGATGAAAATCCGTTCAAGCTCGATATCGCCAAGGCCAAGGAACTGCTCGCCAAGGCCGGCTTGCCCAACGGCTTCTCCGTGACCATGGACGTGCGCAGCATCGAGCCGGATACCGGTGTCGCCACATCGATCCAGCAGACGCTCGGCCAGGCAGGCATCAAGGTGGAGATCATCCCCGGCGACGGCAAGCAGAAGCTGACCAAATATCGCGCCCGCAATCACGACATCTATTTCGGCAACTGGGGCAACGACTATTGGGATCCCCATTCCAACGCCGATACCTTCACGACCAACGACGACAATTCTGACGGCAGCTCGAACAAGACGCTCTCCTGGCGCAATACCTGGACGACGCCTGAGTTGGAGAAGGAAACCAAGGCAGCGCTGTTCGAGGGCGATGCCGCCAAGCGTGCCGCCATGTATCAGGACATCCAGAAGAAGTTCCTGGATGCCAGCCCCTTCGTCATCCTGTTCCAGCAGACGGAAGTTGCCGGCTATCGCAAGGACGTGAAGGACTTCAAGCTCGGTCCGACCTTCGACACCAACTTTGTCTGGCCGGTGTCAAAGTGATAATCCGGCAGGATTAGTCCTTTGAGCACTGTCGAGCGGAAAATGCAGGTGCGGCCCAAGAAGGGCCGTGCCGCTCCTTTTTTCATGGGTCTGCTGCGATTCCTCGTCGTTGCGATCACGACCTATCTCGGCCTTCTGGCCGTCACCTTCTTCATCGGACGGGTGATCCCGATCGATCCGGCGCTGGCGATTGCCGGCGATCATGCGCCTGCGCAGGTGATTGATCGCCTGCGCCGCGAAATGCATCTCGATCAGCCGCTGTACCAGCAGTTCTACTACTATCTGGTGAGCGCGCTTACCGGCGATTTCGGCACGTCGGTGCTGACGACCAATCCGGTCATGGACGACATCAAGCGCGTCTTTCCGGCGACGATGGAGCTTGCGACCGTCGGCACGATCATCGGTGCGATTTTCGGGGTTCCCTTCGGCGTGCTTGCCGCCGTGCGCCGCAACAGTTTCATCGACCAGATCGTCCGCGTCATCGGCCTCGTCGGCTATTCCGTGCCGGTCTTCTGGCTGGCCATGGTGTCGCTGGTCATCTTCTATGCGAAGCTGAATTGGGTGGCCTATCCCGGCCGCATCGACATCGCCTACGAATATACCTTCACGCCGATCACCGGCTTCTATCTGCTCGACAGCGCTCTGCAGGGGCAGTGGGACGTCTTCTGGGACGTCTTCCGCCACATCATCCTGCCGGCGTCGTTGCTCGGCTATTTCTCGCTCGCCTATATCAGTCGCATGACGCGCAGCTTCATGCTGAACGAACTGGGCCAGGAATATATCGTCGCTGCCCGCGCAAAGGGTCTTTCGGAGACGCGGGTGATCTGGGGCCATGCCCTGCGCAGCGCAGCGGTGCCGCTGATCACGGTGATCGCGCTGTCCTATGCCGGACTGCTGGAGGGTTCGGTGCTGACGGAGATCGTGTTCTCTTGGCCGGGTATCGGCTTCTACATCACCAGTTCGCTGCGCAATGCCGACATGAACGCCGTTCTCGGCGGCACAATCGTCGTCGGCACGGTCTTCATCGGCATCAACCTGTTCTCCGATCTGCTCTATCGGACCCTCGACCCAAGGACGCGACGTAAATGACGGCGACCGCTGAGACCACCCACCTCGGCTGGCGTGACTGGCTGCTGTCCGACCGGCCGCAGTCGCGCCGGCAGGCAAGGCTCGGGCGTGCCTATGTCACCTGGCGGCAATTCTCCGCCAATCGCCTGGCCGTTGTCGGATTGCTGATCATCATTGCGCTCGTGCTGGTGGCAGCGCTTGCCGATGTCATCGCGCCGCATTCGCCCGTCATCGGCGATCTGACCAATGCCTATCTGAAGCCTCCGGGCACGCCGGGCTATCTTCTCGGCACGGATGATCTCGGGCGCGACATCCTTTCCCGCCTCATCTACGGTTCGCGGTGGACGCTCTACATCGTCGTGCTGGTGGCGATCATATCGGCGCCGATCGGGCTCATCATCGGCATGGTTTCCGGCTACCTGGGCGGCTGGGTCGACACCGTGCTGATGCGCATCACAGACATCTTCCTCGCCTTCCCGAAGCTGGTGCTGGCGCTCGCCTTTGCCGGTGCGCTCGGGGCGGGCATCGAGAACGCCGTCATTGCCATCGCGATCACCTCCTGGCCGCCCTATGCGCGTCTGGCGCGGGCGGAAACGATGACGGTGCGTCACTCCGATTATATCGCCGCCGTGCAGCTCATGGGCGCCTCGTCGCTGCGCATCATCTTCCGCCACATCATGCCGCTGTGCATCTCCTCGGTGATCGTGCGTGTGACGCTCGATATGGCCGGCGTCATCCTGACCGCGGCCGGTCTCGGCTTTCTCGGCCTCGGCGCGCAGCCGCCCCTGCCGGAATGGGGCGTCATGATCGCAAACGGCTTCAAATATTATCTCGACCAGTGGTGGGTGGCGGCCATGCCCGGCATTGCGATCCTGATCGTCAGCCTCGGCTTCAACCTGCTCGGCGACGGTCTGCGCGACGCGCTCGATCCGAAGGAGAGCGGCCAATGACGACGATGTTGACCGTAGAAAACCTGAGGGTTCGTTATCCGACGCGCACGGGCGTCATCGAAGCGGTGCGCGGCGTGTCCTTCACGCTCGGCCGCGAAAGGCTCGGCATCGTCGGCGAAAGCGGCTCCGGCAAGTCGCAGACGGGCCGGGCTATCATGGGCCTGACGCCGCCGCACGCTCTCGTCAGCGCCGACACGCTGAATTTCAGCGGTATCGAGCTGCTGTCGGTCTCGGCCAAGGAGCGGCGGTCTTTGCGCGGCAAGCGCATCGCCATGGTGCTGCAGGATCCGAAATATTCGCTCGATCCTGTCATGCCCATCGGCCGGCAGATCACCGAGACGCTGCGCACGCATGAGAAGGTGGGCAGGGGAGAAGCGCGCGACCGCGCCATGGCGATGTTGGAGGCCGTGCAGATCCGCGATCCCAAGCGCGTCTACGACCTGCATCCGCATGAAGTATCGGGCGGCATGGGCCAGCGTGTGATGATTGCGATGATGCTGATTGCCGGGCCTGAGCTTCTGATCGCCGACGAGCCGACATCCGCTCTCGATGTCACCGTGCAGCTCGATGTGCTCAGGATCATGGACAAGCTGGTGTCGGAGCGCGGCATGGGACTGATTTTCGTGTCACACGACCTGCGGCTGGTTTCCTCCTTCTGCGATCGCGTGATCGTCATGTATGCAGGCAAGGTCGTGGAGGAAATCAAGGCTTCCGAGCTCAATAACGCCCAGCATCCCTATACGCGCGGTCTGCTGAATTGCATGCCGGTCATCGGCGAGAACCGCCATCCATTGCCGGTTCTCGATCGCAAGCCGGAGTGGGCGGCATGACGGTGGCGCTCGCGGTTGACGGCCTCAGCGTCGTCTATGATGGTTACTACGCTCTCGATGCCGTCAGCGTCGAGGTGAACAAGGGCGAATCCTTCGGTCTGGTCGGCGAATCCGGTTCCGGCAAGTCGACGCTGCTGCGCGCTGTCGCGGGCCTTGCGCCCGTCAGCGATGGCAGGATCCGCATCGGCGGCGAGCAGTTGAAGGGAGCAAAACGCAGCAAGGCTTTCTATCGCCAGGTGCAGATGGTGTTCCAGGACCCCTATGGCTCCCTGCATCCGCGCCAGACGATCGATCGGCTGCTGCTGGAGCCGCTGGTGATCCATGGTATCGGCGACGGCGAAAAGCGCATTGCGAGGGCGCTCGATGAAGTGGGTCTCGGAACCGGCTTTCGCTTCCGCTATCCGCACCAGCTCTCCGGTGGCCAGCGTCAGCGCGTCGCCATTGCCCGCGCTCTGATCGTCGAACCCTCCATCCTTTTGCTCGACGAGCCGACGTCGGCGCTGGATGCTTCGGTGCAGGCCGAGGTGCTCAATCTGCTCGAACAGATACGCAAGGACCGCCATCTGACCTTCGTCATGGTGAGCCACGATCTCGGCGTCGTCACGCATATGTGCGAACGTCTCGCTGTCATGCGCAACGGCGCCGTTGTCGAGCGGCTGAGTGCAAAAGACCTGGCGGCGGGCGACGTGAAGGAAGACTATACGCGCAATCTGATGATCGCCAGCAAGGGCTTCGTCCGCACCTGATCGGACGGTCTCCAGACCCCGCGCGCTCGTTAACGAATGGCCCATCGAAACACGACCAATCGTATAGACTATTGACACCCGCCGCAATTATGTCATGATCTCGTTAATAGCAGTTAACTTTCGTGATCCCGATCAAGGGTCAGACGTTAAGTGGAGGCAGGCATGTTTTTCATGGGTGGCATGACCATGGGCTATCTTCATCCGCCGGTGCCGGCGAAAGAGGAACGCGTAGGGGCCGCCGCTCTTTCGGAAGAAAACAGCCGCCGCCGGACAGGTCCTGCCGAAGAGCAGGTCGCTGATGCAAGCGCCATAGAGCGCAGTTTGATTTGGGCTCGCCGCATTCTCTGCTGATTTTGGCTTTGCCGATCTTTCGGGCCCCTAGCAGTCCAGTGGTTTAATTTTTCTCAGACGGAGTTCTGGACGGAAATTCATGTCTACCTAATTGATAGGAAATATATGAATATCCGCCTTGGGCTTGGCCCATGAGATATAAATAAAAAACGAACGGAGGCAACACATGGCGAATTTGGGTATATCGAATACGCATGTGAATCAGTTCGATGGTTCCAAGCGCGCCGCGAAGACGCGGCACAAGATACAGATGGCGATTCATGTCGTTCTGTTTTCCGCGGCGTTTCTTTTCGTCGCGGCCATTGTTTGCGGCATCGTTGTTTAAACACGCTGTTCGCGAGGCGGTCGGCGTGACCGCCATCTGCGACGATGCAGACCATTCCTATAATATAGAGTGATGACAAGCGTGGCTGACTGCGATGTCGAGCCGCGTCGTTCTGGTATGCTGCTTTTTCAAGCCTCCATTTCCACTTCAGACAATTCCTCTCCATCCGACTGGCGGAACTTTGCCGGACAAAGAAAATTTGCCCGACCCGATGGTATACGCCTCGTGAAAACAGTAAGCTTCCCGCAAAGATGAGAGAGATTTCGGGAGGCGGCCGGGCGCAATCAGGCGTTTGGCGGCATGTAGAATGCCAAGTAACCCTTGCGCGCAGGTGCGTCGCGCTTCCCAGGCTCGAAATGAGCGTGACTTTGTCATCGCGGGATGGCGACGAGTAGGTTTTGCGGTGTCTCCGTTTCAGGCGGTAGCTCGCTTATGGTCAGCCAATCGGCCTTAATCGCTTCCGGAGCGGATGCGTCCCGAAAGGAATTTGCGAATCTTTTGAGGGGGTTCAGTTTAAGTTCATCTTCTGCGGGATATTGAGGGTTCAATATGCCGAACCATGCTGAATTTCCGCAATTGGATGAATCAGCCCAAGGAGAATGCCTCATGACCTTGATCGATTGTCGTTGACGTGTGCGGATCGCGGCCGGAACCATTTAGCCGCATATCCAGTTTCACGGACACTCCCTTTGGGATGATGGAAATCGCCATTATTCTCAAAAACCGCCCGTGAAAATCTTCGCCTCTATACGTTTGTTCTAAGCTGTCACCTCGAATTCATCCCCTTCGCCCGCCGGGAAGCGAAGCAAAAGGGTCCAGATGTGTGAATTCTTGTGTCAGGCAGGGCAAAAACGATAAAGGCGGCAATGCCACTCACTCTGTTTGGACCCAGAACCCGAATCCATGACATCTCAAAATCTCTCCACCGTTACGCCGCGCGATTCTGAAGCCAAGCAGATCGATCACAACGATGCGATCCGCGCGACCTATTTCTCCAACGAGCAGATACGGGAATGCGGCGCGACCTTCGCCCGCAATGGCGCCAACACCAAGCTGCCGGGCTTTGCACCGTTCGACTTCTTTGCGCGACACAAGGAGAACGAAAAAGAGATTCTGCGCGTCTATCGCTCTGCCAATGCCGATGTCGACGCCGGTGAATCGATCACGCCGGCCGCCGAATGGCTGCTCGACAACCACTACATCATCGAAGAAGCCATTCAGGAAGTCCGCCGCGATTTCCCGAAGAAATTCTACGATCAGCTGCAGACGATCACCCTCGGCGGCATGGTCATGCCGCGCACGATGGCGCTGGCCTGGCTCTATGTCGCACATACGCACAGCACGGTTTCCGGTCCGGGCCTGCTGGCGCTGGTCGAAGGCTTCCAGTCGGTAGAGATGCTGAAGATCGGCGAGCTCTGGGCCGTTCCGTCGCTGGTGCGATATATTCTCGTCGACAATCTGCGCCGCATTTCGAGCCGCGTCGAGCAGAGCCGTCTTACGCGCAAAAAGGCCAATGCCGCCGTCGACGAGCTGATCCGCCTCAACGACGAGGCCAAGGTCGCCGAATTCCTGAAGACACTCGAGCCCTATACGTCGGACAATACCTTCGCCACGCAGTTCCTCTATCGCCTGCGCGACGGCTCGCACACTTCAGGCCTTGCCGTCACCTGGATGGAAAAGCGGCTGACCGAAGCCGGCACCGACGCCGAAAGCGTCATGATGGCCGAGCACAATCGGCTGTCATCAGGCAACGTGACGATGGGCAACATCATCAAGAGCCTGCGCCTGATCGACGACACAGACTGGTCGGTCTGGGTGGAAGACGTCAGTGCGGTCGACAAGCTGCTGTGGGACGAGACCGACTATGCCAAGCTCGATCCGGGCTCGCGCAACAGCTATCGCCGCCGCATTGAAAAGCTTGCGCGCCGTTCCGAAAAGACCGAAATGGAGATCGCCCAGGTCGCCATGGCGATGACCGCGGCGGCGACGGCGTCCGGCGAACATGAGCCGCATGAGCCGAATATCGGCGATTTCATCATAGGCCAGCAGACGGAGAAGCTGGAGAAGGCGATCGGCTATCGTCCGCCGATATCGACGAGCTTCGTGCGCCAGTGGCGCAAGCTCAACTGGCTGGCGATCGCGGCGCCGGTGCTGTTTCTCACCGCCGTGGTGCTAGGCGTCGTCGGCTATTACATGATCCAGGCCGGCATGGGCTGGGCTGAAACCGTCATCCTGCTGCTGATGTTCTCGCTGCCGGCCTCCGAGGGTGCGACCGGCCTCTTCAATTTCGTCGTCACCATGTATCTGACGCCGGCGCGCCTCGTCGGCTACGAATACAAGGAAGGCATTCCGGAAGAAGCCCGTACGCTTGTGGTCGTGCCGACCCTGATCGGCAATCGCGACAGCGTCGACGAGCTCGTCCGCAATCTCGAGGTTCACTACCTCGCCAATCCGCGCGGCGAAGTCTATTACGCGCTGCTCAGCGACTGGCCTGATAGCCAGGAGGAAGAGAGCGAGCGCGATCTGGAAATCCTGGACTACGCCCGCCGCGAAGTGGCCAATCTGGCAGCCCGCTACGACGAGGACGGCAAGCAGCGCTTTTACCTGCTGCATCGCCGCCGTCTCTATAATCCGGCCGAAGGCGCCTGGATGGGCTGGGAGCGCAAGCGCGGCAAGCTGCATGAGCTGAACATGCTCCTGCGCGGCGACCGCGACACCACCTTCCTGCCCGGCGCCAACACGGTGCCGAAGGATGTGCAATATGTCATGACGCTCGATTCCGATACGCGTCTGGTGCGCGATACGGTCACCAAGCTCGTCGGCAAGCTGCATCATCCGACCAACCGGCCCGTATTCGATCCCGACAGCAAGCGCGTCGTTCGCGGTTATGGCGTGCTGCAGCCGCGCGTCACCCCGTCATTGACGACGGGCAAGGATGCGTCGGTGTTCCAGCGCGTTTTCTCGGTCAATCGCGGCCTCGACCCTTACGTCTTCGCCGTTTCCGACGTCTATCAGGATCTGGTCGAGGAAGGCACCTTCACCGGCAAGGGCCTATATCATGTCGACGCCTTCGAGGCCTCGCTGAAGGGCAAGATCGAGGAGAACGCCGTTCTCAGCCACGACCTGCTCGAAGGCTCGATGGCGCGTTGCGCGCTGGTCACCGACTGCGAGCTCGTCGAGGACTTTCCGATCCGCTATGAAGTCGAAGTCTCGCGCCAGCATCGCTGGGCCCGCGGCGACTGGCAGCTCCTTCCCTATCTCTTCAATCCGAAGCGCGGCGTGACCGGCCTCGGCCGCTGGAAGATGGTGGACAATCTGCGTCGTTCGCTGACGCCGATCGCCTGGTTCTTCGCATCCGTTCTCGGCTGGTATTTCATGGGAGCGCTTGCCGCGCTTCTGTGGCAGATCCTGCTGATCTTCTGCCTGTTCGTGGCACCGACGCTGTCGCTCATCAACGGCATCATCCCCCGCACCAGCGATATCATCGCGCGCGCCCATCTCTATACGGTCTGGACCGATATTCGCGCCGCCAATGCGCAAGTGGCGCTGCGTATCGTCTTCATCGCCGACGGCGCCTGCATCATGGCCGATGCCATCGGCCGCTCGCTCTACCGCGCCTTCGTCAGCCGCAAGCTGATGCTGCAATGGCGCACGGCCGCCAGCGCCCAGGCCGCCGCGCAGACGACGATCCTCGGCCATTATCGCGTCATGTGGCATGCGCCGGTGCTGGCGCTGCTGGCCCTCGCCTTCGCCTCGCTTTCCGGCGACAACGCCTTCTTCGTCGGCATTCCCTTTGCGCTGCTCTGGATGCTGTCGCCGGCGATCGCCTGGTATGTCAGCCAGTCGGCGGAAACCGAAGACAGGCTTGACGTGCCGGAAAGCGTCTCGGCCGAGCTGCGCAAGATCGCTCGCCGCACCTGGCGTTATTTCGATACGTTCGTGGTCGAGCAGCAGAACCATCTGCCGCCTGACAACGTGCAGCAGACCCCGAATGCGGTTGTGGCATCGCGCACCTCGCCGACCAATATCGGCGTCTATTTCCTGTCGATCATCTCCGCGCGTCATTTCGGCTGGATTTCCTTCGAGGAAACCATCGATCGCATGGAAAAGACCATGGCGACCGTCGAGAAGCTCGAAAAGTTCCGCGGGCACCTGTGCAACTGGTATCACACCGATACGCTGAAGCCGATGGGCGCGCGTTATGTCTCGGCTGTCGACAGCGGCAATTTCGCCGGTCATCTGATCGCGGTGTCCTCGGCCTGCCGCATCTGGGCGGAAGCGCCCTCGGCGCATATGCAGGGCAACCTCGACGGCATCGGCGACGTCGCCGGCATTCTCGCCGAGACGCTTGCCGAGCTCCCGGACGACCGCAAGACCGTGCGGCCGCTGCGCCGCCGCCTGGAAGAGCGCATCGCCGGCTTCCAGAACGCGCTCGTCGCTGTCAAGCGTGAGCATGAGTTCGCCTCCATCCGCGTCATCAACCTCTCGGT
Organism: Rhizobium sp. 11_C7_N12_5; assembly: GCF_051811145.1. Classification (NCBI taxonomy): domain Bacteria; kingdom Pseudomonadati; phylum Pseudomonadota; class Alphaproteobacteria; order Hyphomicrobiales; family Rhizobiaceae; genus Rhizobium; species Rhizobium sp. 11_C7_N12_5. The sequence goes on along the minus strand of NZ_JBPWPY010000001.1, from coordinate 3,347,357 downwards.
TCTGGCGCAGGATATCCAGAAGCTGGCGGGCAACCTCGATCATGAGGTCAAGTCTCCGCAGAGCGGCGAAGTGCTCACCTGGTCGCAAACGCTGGTGAAGGTCTGCGAAGGCCATATCGCCGACAGCATTTTCGATCTCGCCAACGTCGATTCGCTGCGCCAGCGCCTGACGAAGCTGCGCGACCGCATGCGCGATATCGCCTTCGGCATGGAGTTCGGCTTCCTCTATCGCCCGGAGCGGCGCCTGCTCTCCATCGGTTTCCGCGTCGAGACGAACGAACTCGATGCTGCCTGCTACGATCTGCTGGCTTCCGAAGCCCGCCTCACCAGCCTTTTCGCCATCGCCAAGGGCGATCTGCCGACCGAGCATTGGTATCGTCTCGGCCGCCAGGTCGTGCCTGTGGGGTCGCGCGGCGCGCTGGTATCCTGGTCGGGTTCGATGTTCGAATATCTGATGCCGCCGCTCGTCATGCAGGAGCGTCAGGGCGGTATCCTCAACCAGACGAACAATCTGATCGTCCAGGAACAGATGAACTATGCCAAGCGCCTAGGCACCGGCATCCCTTGGGGCATTTCGGAAGCGGCCTTCAATGCTCGCGACCATTATATGCACTACCAGTACACCAATTTCGGCGTGCCTTCGCTCGGCCTGAAGCGCGGCCTCGGCCAGAATGCCGTCATCGCGCCATATGCCTCGATCCTCGCCAGCCAGTATCGCCCGGCCGCCGCACTGGAGAATCTGCAGAAGTTGCGCAAGGTCGGCGCGCTCGGCATCTACGGCTTCCACGACGCCGTGGACTACACGCCGACCCGTGTTCCCGAAGGCAAGAAATGCGCTGTTGTCTACAACTACTATGCGCACCATCACGGCATGTCGATCGCCGCCATTGCCAACGTCGCCTTCAATGGCCGTCTGCGTGAACTTTTCCATGCCGATCCGGTGATCGAAGCTGCCGAACTGCTGCTGCAGGAAAAGGCTCCGCGCGATATTCCGGTCATGGCCGCCAAGCACGAGAGCGACCAGCCGGCCAACATCCAGGAAGATCTGCTGCGTCCGGAAATTCGCAAGATCGCCGATCCGGCCACGCAGGATCGCGAACTCGCCTTCCTGTCCAATGGTCACTACTCGGTCATGCTGACGGCGACCGGCGCCGGTTACTCGCGCTGGAACAGCCTGTCGGTCTCGCGCTGGCGCCCGGATCCGACGGAAGACCGTTGGGGCACCTTCATCTTCCTGCGCGATACCGCTTCCGGCCAATGGTGGTCGGCAACCGCAGAGCCGCGCAGTGTCGAAGGCGAAAAGGTCAAGGTCACTTTCAGCGACGAAAAGGCTGAGTACAGCAAGACCGTGGGCGACCTCACCAGCGAGGTCGAGTGCATCGTTGCGACCGAACACGATGCCGAAGGCCGCCGCGTGACGCTGCTCAACATGGGCGCGGAGGATCGCTTCATCGAAGTCACCTCCTATCTCGAGCCGGCCATCGCCAGCGACGATGTCGATTCGGGTCATCCGGTCTTCGCGCGCATGTTCGTGCGCACCGAGATCGGTGGCAAGGGCGACATGATCCGGGCGGAGCGCAACAAGCGCGACTATAACGAGCCGGATATGTCGGTCGCCCATCTGGTCGTCGACAATGCCGGCTCCGAACGCCCGACGGAATTCGAGACGGACCGCCGCAAGTTCCTCGGCCGCGGCCGCACGCTTGCCGAAGCTGCGGCTTTCGATCCGGGCGCAACGCTCTCCGGCACGGACGGCTTCACCATGGACGCCTGCCTGTCGCTGCGTCGCGTCGTGCGCGTTCCGGCCGGCAAGAAGGTCAGCGTGATCTTCTGGACGATTGCAGCACCCAGCCGCGAGGACGTCGACAAGGCGGTCGACCGCTATCGCAATCCCGATACTTTCGGGGTCGAGCTCACGCAGGCCTGGACGCGCACGCAAATGCAGATGCGCCATGTCGGCGTCACCTCGCAGCAGGCGGCAGCCTTCCAGAAGCTTGCCCGCTACCTCGTCTATCCGGACATGCACCTGCGCGCCGACGGCGCCACCGTGCTGGCCGGCCTGCATTCGCAATCGGCGCTCTGGCCGGTGACCATATCGGGTGATTTCCCGATCTTCACCCTGCGCATCAACGACGATATCGATCTCGAAATCGCGAGAGAAGCGCTGAGTGCGGCGGACTATCTGCGCTCGCGCGGCATCAACGCCGATCTTGTCATCGTCAACGAACGCACCTCGGATCACGTCCAGGAAATGCAGAGCGAGTTGGATAAGCTCGTCGAGCACGTCCGTCACAATCAGGGCGACGGGCTGCGGCCGAATATCTTCTCGGTTCGCAAGGATCTGATCGAGAACGAGACCTACCAGCAGATCCTCGCGGCCTCGCGCGTGATCTTCCACGCACGAAACGGCAAACTCGTCGACCAGATTGCCCGTGCGGCGACGCTGTTTGCCTCCTCGCAGTCCGACGGACCGGTGCCGGTCAATCGACTTGCAGTGCCGATGGCGCCGCAGAAGTCGGTCTTTGTTGCCGATGCGCTCGAAGCGCAGGACGATCTCGATTTCTGGAACGGCTATGGTGGTTTCGCCAAGGATGGCCGCGAATATGTCGTCCGGCTCGCCGGCGGACAATCGACGCCGCATCCGTGGATCAACGTCATCACCAACGAGCGTTTCGGCTTCCACGTGCCCGCCGAAGGCGGCGGTTTCACCTGGAGTCACAATTCGCGCGACTACCAGCTGACGCCCTGGACCAACGACATGGTCCTCAACCGCCCGGGCGAGGCGCTCTACGTGGCCGATCTCGATGGCAACAGGGTCATGACACCCTATGCGGGCCTGTCCCGTAACCCGAAGGTCCGGTACGAGACCCGTCACGGCCTTGGCTATTCCGTCTTCTCGAGCGAAGAGGATGGCGTGGCGCTGGAGCTGACCCAGACGGTCGATCGCGAGCGACCGGTCAAGCTCTTCCGCCTGCGCCTCAGCAACAAGGGCACGGGCAGCCGGCGGCTGCGGGTCTACAATTATGCGGAATGGGTGCTCGGCATCAATCCGCACAAGACCAAGCCCTTCATCCTCTCGTCGCTGGACGAGGGGACGGGCGCGCTGTTTGCCAACAACCCCTACAGCATCGACTATTCCAAGCGGATCGCCTTCATGGCGGCAAGCGAGGCGCATTCGAGCTTCTCGGCAAGCCGCCGCGAATTCATCGGCCGCCATGGCACGGTGCAGTTGCCGGAGGCCGTCGTCTCCGGTGCGGCACTCTCCAATTCGACCGATCTGGACGGCGATCCCTGCGCAGCTCTTGCCTTCGATCTGACGATCGGGGCCGGCGAGCAGAAGGAGATCTGCTTCTATATGGGCGACACCGCTTCGCTCGAAGAGGCGCGTGCATTGGTGGCGGATATCCGCAAGGCCGACTTCGATGCGGTGCTTTCGGCGAACCGCGGTTTCTGGGATGATTTCACCGGCCGCGTGAAGATTTCGACGCCGGACAAGGCGATGAACAACATGATCAATGCCTGGCTGCCCTATCAAAGCCTCGGCTGCCGTATCATGTCGCGCACGGCCTTCTATCAGGCGTCGGGTGCCTTCGGCTTCCGCGATCAGCTGCAGGATACGCTGGCCTTCCTGATGCATGCGCCGGAACTTGCCCGCAAGCAGATCCTGAATGCGGCACAGCGCCAGTTCCGCGAGGGCGACGTGCAGCATTGGTGGCTGCCCGGCAGCGGCGCCGGCGTGCGCACGCATATCTCCGATGACGTCGTCTGGCTGGCCTATGCCATCAACCAGTACTGCACAGTCACTAACGACAGGTCGATCCTGGACGAGGAGCTTCCCTTCGTCGAGGGTGCTGCCCTGATGCCCGGCACACACGACGTCTTCTATCAGCCGACCGTCTCTGAGGACAAAGCCAGCGTCTACGAACATGCGGCCTTGGCGCTCGATCTCGCGATCAAGCGCAAGGGCGGCAACGGCCTGCCACTGATCCTCGGCGGCGACTGGAACGACGGCATGAACCGCGTCGGCATCCAGGGTCGCGGCGAAAGCATCTGGCTCGGCTGGTTCCTGGCCGGTACCCTCACCGCCTTCCTGCCCTATGCGGAAGCTCGCGGCGACAAGGAGCGCGTCAAGCGCTGGTCGGATCATCTGCCGGAACTGCGCAAGGCGCTGGAAACGGCGGGCTGGGACGGCGGTCATTATCGCCGCGGCTATTTCGACGATGGCAGCCCGCTCGGCTCCAGCGAGAATTTCGAGTGCCAGATCGATTCGATCGCGCAGTCCTGGAACATTCTCTCCGGCGAAGGCGATAAGGCACGCGGCGAGAAGGCGATGAATGCCGTTCTCGACAAACTGGTGGACGACGACAACCGGATCATCCGGCTGTTTACGCCACCCTTTGCCAAGTCCACGCGCGATCCGGGCTACATCAAGTCCTATCCGCCGGGCGTCCGTGAAAATGGCGGTCAGTATACGCATGCGGCCACCTGGGTCGTGATGGCACTGGCGGAAATGGACCGCGGCGATGACGCCTGGCATTGCTTCGACATGCTCAATCCGGTCAACCATGCACGCGATCGTGATCAGGCCGATACCTATCGTGTAGAGCCCTATGTCGTTGCCGCTGATATTTACGGTGAAGGTGAATTGACCGGCCGTGGCGGTTGGACCTGGTACACAGGATCGGCCGGCTGGCTGTATCGCGTGGCAATCGAGGGCATTCTTGGCATTCGCGTCAAGAACGGCAGACTGTATGTTAGGCCGGCGCTGCCTTCGACATGGGACGGCTTTGGGGCGGACCTCGAACTGCCGAGCGGAAAATACCGTATTTCCGTCTCAAAAGCGCCCGATGCTGAGGGATACTCGGTCACCATAAATGATAGGGCAATCGCCCATCCCGAAGAGGGCTATCCGATCGGACAGTAGTGCTTTCCGCACTGTTTTGCTTCGACGATCGGGGCCAAAGGGGGAACTCTTTGGCCCCGATCGCATTTGATTGTCGGAACAGGAGAGTTTGATGAACTCGAGGGTGAATATCGACGCGGCTGCGGCAAAACGAATGAGTTTGCCAAAGCCTGCGGCGATGCTGCGGGACACTCGGTTGGATGTCCTCAGGGCCTTGGCCCTGATCATGATCTTCATCAATCACGTGCCGGGGCAGTTCTTCGAGCAACTGACCACCAAAAACTTCGGCTTTTCCGATGGAGCGGAAGCTTTCGTTCTGATCTCCGGAATCTCCGTCGGCCTCGCCTATGGAACGAAGTTTCTCCCCGGCAATCGGCTGGCAATGATGTGGAAGGCGGTCAAGCGCGCCTTCACCCTCTATACCGCGCATATGATCACCACCTTCGTGACGCTGGTACTGTTCATCTGCGGCGCATGGATCTTCCATCAGAAGGGCCTGTTGTGCGAGGTGAATATCCTCGCGCTGCTGATGGATCCGGGTCGTGGCATTCCGGCGCTGCTGACGCTCGGGCATCAGATCGGCTACAACAATATCCTGCCCATGTATGGCGCCCTGTTTCTGATGCTGCCGCTGATGATGCTGCTGGAGGCCAAAAATCCCCTGCTCCTGCTTCTCGTGTCCGCCAGCGTCTGGCTTGTTTCGGGCATCTATTACATCGCGCCGCACACGACACTGCTTGACGGATTCTGGTTCCTCAATCCGCTGTCCTGGCAGTTCCTCTTCGTCATCGGTTTCGTTGCCACCATGCATGTGAAGCGTGGCGGGCGGATCCTCGTTCATCCCGTGCTGATCGGGCTCGCTTCCGCCTATGTGCTCCTGTCCTTCATCTGGGTGACCGACAAGCTCTGGGTGATCGGCGATTATCTTGCGACATTCGGCCTGCCGACTGTCGTCACCGGCTTTGACAAGACGTTCCTGTCGCTGCCGCGATTGCTGCATGTGCTGGCGCTCGCCTATCTGATCATCAGCATACCGTCCTTATCAGCGCTGCTGCGGCGCTCGGCGAACCATCCGTTGACGATCCTCGGGCGGCATTCGCTCAGCATCTTCGTTGCGGGCACGATCCTTGCCATGGCCGGCCAGGTCCTTCTCTATGTGACCAACAAGAGCCCTACCGTCGGCGCGATCTATGTCGTCATCGGTATCGCCGCACAGTTCGCCTATGCCTATCATCTCGAGCACAAGCGGCTTCAGGTGGCTGGCCAACGTCCTGTGAAAGCGCCGGCCGCAGCGATTGCAATGCCCCTGCATTTCGGAAAACGCCGCTGAACGTTTTGTAGAGGCGCGCTTTATGCGCGGCTCAATTGTCTGATTTTTCTTCATAACTTTGTTTGTGATACTTTCGCGAAAGAAGTGTGACCGACTCGCAGTACAATTATTACATGGGCTATGCCGGCAACGGGTTCACGGCCATTATCTCGCTGGAAGATTCCAACTCCTCGGGTGACACCTCGTCCTATGGCGGCGCATGGCAGAGACCGGCAAGGGCAACCACTATGCTCCGGACGTCGTCCTCGGCGCTGGCTACACAACGGGTGCCTGGTCGCTGAGGGTCATCGGCGGCTATGATCCCGTCGTCGAGGAAGGTGTCGTCAAGGCCCGTATCGACGCCGGCTTCGGTGCCTTCAAGGCCTTCCTCATGGGTGGCTGGAATACGGACGGCGACAAGCTGAACAAATATGCAGGCTCCTACCTCAACAGCAACCGTTCCGCCTGCCCGACCAACGGCGCGGATTGCGGCTGGGGCGATTGGGCCTTCTGGACCGGCTCCAGCTATCAGCTGACCCCGAAGCTGCAGGCCAATGCCCAGGTGGCCTACACCGACTCGAAGATCTTCGCCGCTACCGCAAACGTCGCCTGGCGTCCGGTCAAGGATCTGCTGATCGAGCCGGAAGTCTCCCACACCGATTGGGATGCCGCCGACCGCGACCAGTGGGCCGGCGTATTCCGCTTTGAGCGCAAGTTCTGATCCGATCTCCGTTGGGCGCCGATGTTAACTCCTGGTAGCGCCCAACCGAATTGACCTCCGATCAGAAACGCGGAAAGGCCCGGTTTTCCCGCCGGGCCTTTCTTTGTTTTTGGTTGGCTGTGGCTTCTGGATGTAGGTGTCCCCCAGGCGGGGAGAGGGGATCTGTTCGTGTTTGCGGCACCTGTGGACGGGGAAAGGTGCTGACTCTGTGCGGTAAGCTCCCTCTCCCCCGCTTCAACGGGGAGAAGAGGGTTGGGGTGAGGGGCCAGGCGCAGATTGCGGTGGCATCGCGCTTGCCCGACAAACGTCGTCCGGCCGGAAGTTCGGCAGCAAAAAGCCGGGAGAGCACTGCTCTCCCGGCTTCGATCTTGGGCCCCTTGCGAATATCAGGCGGCTTCGTGTTCCGTCGTGTGCGCCTTGCGGACTTCCTCGTCCGTCAGGATGCCGCTGGCGCGCAGCAGGGCGGCAAAGCGACCGTTACTCTGGCTGAGCTCGCTGAAGCTGCCGTTCTCGATGACGCGGCCGTTGTCGAGGAAGAGGACGATATCGGCCTCGCGTACCGTCGACAGACGGTGGGCGATGATGAAGGTCGTGCGGTTCTGGCGCAGGTTGTCGATCGCCGCCTTGACCCTGTTCTCCGTTTCGACGTCGAGCGCGCTCGTGGCTTCGTCGAGCACGAGGATCGGTGCGTCCTTCAGGATGGCGCGAGCGATCGCGATACGCTGGCGCTCGCCACCGGAAAGCTTGTTGCCACGCTCGCCGACACGGGTTTCGTAGCCGCTTTCGCGGGTTTCGATGAAGTCGTTGGCGGCAGCCGCCTGGGCAGCGCGGATCATCTCTTCCTGGGTCGCGCCTTCACGGCCGAGGCGGATGTTGTCGCTGATCGAGCGGTTCAGCAGCCCGGCGTCCTGGAAGACGGTGGCGATGTAGCGGCGCAGCGACCGGCGCGTCACCTTGGTGATGTCCTGGCCATCGACCAGGATCTGGCCGCCCTGCGGGTCGAAGACGCGCTGCAGCAGGTTGACGAGCGTCGTCTTGCCGGCGCCGGTCGGACCGACGATGGCAACGGTCTGTCCGGCCTTCACCTTGAAGGAGATGTCGTGCAGGCCCTGGGAGGTGCTTGCAAAGCCGAAGGAAACGTTGCGGAACTCGACTTCGCCCTTCACGTCCTTGATTTCGGCCAGGCCAGCCGGCTCTTCGCGTTCGCGAACCGAATCTTCCAGCGTATAGAAGTCAATCAGCTTGGCGCGTGCCTCGAAAATCTGGTTGGCGAAGTTGCGCAGCTGTTCCAGACGGCCGATCAGCACGTTGGCGAAGGCGATGAAGGTGATCAGCGCGCCGAGGCTCAGGCTGCCGTCCTGGACGAGCACGGTGCCGATCATCAAGATCGCCATCATGGCAACGGTCGAGGCAGTGCGGTTCAGCGCGCCGGCAAGCGCCCACCAGTCGAGAACCGGATACTGGGCGGCAAGCAGACGTTCGGTGAACGACTTCAGCGCCTTGGTTTCGGCTTCGATGCGGTTGTAGCTATGCAGCACCGAAACGTTGCTGATCGAGTCGCTGACATGCGAGAAGACCGTGTTATAGTGGCTTTCGACCGAAGTCTGGCCGTCCTTCGTGCGGTTCATGACCATCTGGCCGATGACCCAGTAGAAGATACCGAGCAGGATGAGCACTGCCGAGAGGCGCAGGTCCATAGCCATGGCAGTCGGGACCATGACGACGAGCGCTACCGCCGTCGTCAGGTGGTTGCGCATGAATTCGAGCCACAGACCGAACAGCGCTTCGCAGGCGCGCAGCAGCGTGTTCAGCGCACTCGCCGTGCCGCGCTGGCTGTGCCAGGAGAGCGGCATGGAAATGATGCGGCTGAAGGCCTCGGTCAACAAGGACGCGCGGCGTCCATGCGCGAGACGATCCGCCTCGCGGGACACGACGATGAAGGCGACAGCGCTGAAGACGGCAAAGCCGGCCCACAGCATCATGGTCGGCGTCACTGCCTGTTTCTTGGCAATGGCGTCGAAGATGCGGCCGAACAGAACCGGTTCGTAAATGGTCGTCATCGCCAACGCGATGTTTGCGATCACGACCATCCAGACGCGGTAGCGATACGCGCCAAGATACTTCAGGGCTCTTGCATAGACTTTGAACAGCGACACGTTGGGCACCCTCTGTGCATAAGCAGAACTAGGAATGTTGCGATGCTACATATCGCTACCTGAACCGGCGATTAACGGAATCCAACGCTGTTTTTTCACGGGAATTTTCACGTGCCGCGCGCACTCGCGCGAAGGTGACGCTATCGGTCGCCGCAGAAATGTGACAATTTGAGAATGGTTTCGCCACCACGCTGTTGCGTCGCGCAAATATATCCATTCCAGATTGAAAGATAAAAATTTCGCCAAAGGCGTTCAATTTTGTGCCGAGCTGAGTATGTTGCCGGCGATCGAGCGGGTTGCGGGCTTAAGCGGATATCGACCGCAATGTCCGGCCGCCAACAATTCGGGCTGTAAAGCCAAGGGGTGCATGTGACTATCCATTCGTTATTGCAATTGCTTGTGGTCATCGAAGAATGCAAGCTTACCAAGAATGTCGTGGTCGAACTCGAGCTGGTGCTCCGCTCCTACAAGTTCGACTTCTATGGCCTGTTGAGGCAGCCGCGGCCGAATGTCGATATTGCCAACTTCATACTTGCGGGTCGTTGGCCCGATAATTGGCCGCGGACTTACGCCAGCAAGAGATATCTGCTCGTCGACCCGGTGGCGCGCCATCTCGGCCGGGCGCAGCGGCCCTTCCGTTGGCGCGATGCCATGATTGCGCTGAAGGGAGACCCTCTGCGGCGGCGGATGGAGCAGATGATGGCGGATGCCCGCGCCAACGGGCTCGTCGACGGCTATATCTTCCCTATTCACGGACGCAACGGCCTGCTTGGAAGCATGACGATCGGCGGCGATGCCGTGGACCTGTCGCCGACGGAGCTTTCCCTTTTCGATGCCGTGGCAAGAAAGGCGTTCTGGAGGCTTCTGGAGCTGCGCGACGAGGCCCAATCGCTGGAAGAAGCCGCCAAGGGCGACATCAATCTGACCAAGCGCGAAATGGAAGTTCTGAATCACCTCGCCGAAGGCATGACGTCGATCGAGATCAGCAAGCTTCTGAAAATCTCGAACCATACCGTCGACTGGTACACGAACAGCATCCAGGACAAGCTGAAGGCCCGGAACCGGCAGCATATCGTCGCGATTGCTTTCAGAAACGGACTTATTCCGTAATTGAACTTCTCGTGACAAGAAGTTAAGAATTCTCTTCGCGGGTGCAGCATTGCCCGTTTCGATGCCGTGAGGAGACTGCATTGCCCATTTCCAAAATCCTGGTTGCCAACCGTTCCGAGATCGCCATCCGCGTCTTTCGCGCCGCCAACGAGCTCGGCATAAAAACAGTCGCCATCTGGGCCGAGGAAGACAAGCTGGCATTGCACCGCTTCAAGGCGGACGAGAGCTATCAGGTTGGCCGCGGCCCGCATCTGGCCCGCGACCTCGGTCCGATCGAAAGCTATCTGTCGATCGACGAGATCATCCGCGTCGCCAAGCTTTCCGGCGCCGACGCCATTCACCCCGGCTACGGCCTGCTGTCGGAAAGCCCGGAATTTGTCGACGCCTGCGATGCCGCCGGCATCATCTTCATCGGTCCGAGGGCCGATACGATGCGCCAGCTTGGCAACAAGGTGGCAGCCCGCAACCTCGCCATCTCGGTCGGCGTGCCGGTCGTGCCCGCCACCGAGCCGCTGCCTGATGATATGGCCGAAGTCGCGAAGATGGCCGAGGAGATCGGTTATCCGGTGATGCTCAAGGCCTCCTGGGGCGGCGGCGGTCGCGGCATGCGCGCCATCCGCGATCCCAAGGATCTCGCCAAGGAGGTAACGGAAGCCAAGCGCGAGGCAATGGCCGCTTTCGGCAAGGACGAGGTCTATCTCGAAAAGCTGGTCGAGCGTGCCCGCCACGTCGAAAGCCAGGTGCTTGGCGACACGCACGGCAATGTCGTTCACCTGTTCGAGCGCGACTGTTCGGTCCAGCGCCGCAACCAGAAGGTCGTCGAGCGCGCGCCGGCGCCTTACCTCACCGACGCGCAGCGCCAGGAGTTGGCTACCTATTCGCTGAAGATCGCCGGCGCGACCAGCTATGTCGGCGCCGGCACCGTCGAATATCTGATGGATGCCGATACCGGCAAGTTCTACTTCATCGAAGTCAACCCGCGCATCCAGGTCGAGCATACGGTGACCGAAGTCGTCACCGGCATCGACATCGTCAAGGCGCAGATCCATATCCTCGACGGCTTTGCCATCGGCACGCCGGAATCGGGCGTTCCGAAGCAGGCGGATATCCGCCTCAACGGCCATGCCCTGCAGTGCCGCGTGACGACCGAGGATCCCGAGCACAACTTCATTCCGGATTATGGCCGCATAACAGCCTATCGCTCGGCCGCCGGCTTCGGCATCCGTCTCGACGGCGGCACGGCCTATTCCGGCGCCATCATCACCCGTTTCTACGATCCTCTGCTGGTCAAGGTGACGGCCTGGGCGTCTACGCCTGCAGAGACGATCGCCCGCATGGATCGTGCGCTACGTGAATTCCGCATCCGCGGCGTGGCGACGAACCTGACCTTCCTCGAAGCGATCATCACCCACCCGAAATTCCGCGACAACAGCTATACGACCCGCTTCATCGACACGACGCCGGAACTGTTCCAGCAGGTCAAGCGCCAGGATCGAGCGACCAAGCTGCTTACCTATCTTGCCGACGTCACCGTCAACGGCCATCCCGAAACGCGCGGCCGCCCGACGCCCTCGCCGAAGGCGGCAGAGCCGGTCTTGCCCTATATCGACGGCAAGGTGCCTGACGGCACCAAGCAGCTGCTGGACAAGCTCGGTCCGCAGAAGTTCGCCGAATGGATGCGCAATGAAAAGCGCGTGCTGATGACCGACACGACGATGCGCGACGGCCATCAGTCGCTGCTCGCCACCCGCATGCGCACCTATGACATCGCCCATGTCGCCGGCACTTATGCGCGGGCGCTGCCGCAGCTGCTGTCGCTGGAATGCTGGGGCGGCGCCACCTTCGACGTTTCGATGCGCTTCCTCACCGAGGATCCGTGGGAGCGCCTGTCGTTGATCCGCGAGGGTGCGCCGAACCTGCTTTTGCAGATGCTTCTGCGCGGCGCCAACGGCGTCGGCTACACCAACTATCCCGACAATGTCGTCAAATACTTCGTACGCCAGGCGGCCAAGGGCGGCGTTGATCTCTTCCGTGTGTTCGACTGCCTGAACTGGGTGGAGAACATGCGCGTGTCGATGGATGCCGTTGCCGAGGAGAACAAGCTTTGCGAGGCGGCGATCTGCTACACGGGCGATATCCTCAACTCCGCCCGCCCGAAATATGACCTCAAGTACTATACCGATCTCGCCGTCGAGCTGGAAAAGGCCGGCGCTCATATCATCGCGCTGAAGGACATGGCCGGCCTGTTGAAGCCGGCTGCCGCCAAGGTGCTGTTCAAGGCGCTGCGCGAGGCGACCGGCCTGCCGATCCACTTCCACACGCATGACACGTCAGGCATTGCCGCTGCGACGGTGCTGGCCGCCGTCGACGCCGGCGTCGACGCGGTCGATGCGGCAATGGATGCACTGTCAGGCAATACATCGCAGCCCTGCCTCGGCTCGATCGTCGAGGCGCTGAAGGGCACGGAGCGCGATCCCGGCCTCGATCCCGAATGGATCCGCCGCATCTCCTTCTATTGGGAGGCTGTGCGCAATCAGTATGCTGCCTTCGAAAGCGACCTCAAGGGACCGGCTTCCGAAGTCTACCTGCATGAAATGCCGGGCGGACAATTCACCAACCTCAAGGAACAAGCCCGCTCGCTTGGCCTCGAGACCCGCTGGCATCAGGTGGCGCAGGCCTATGCCGATGCCAACCAGATGTTCGGGGATATCGTCAAGGTGACGCCGTCTTCCAAGGTGGTCGGCGACATGGCGCTGATGATGGTGAGCCAGGATCTGACGGTTGCCGACGTCGTCAGCCCGGATCGGGAAGTCTCCTTCCCTGAATCCGTCGTCTCCATGCTGAAGGGCGATCTCGGGCAGCCGCCGTCCGGATGGCCGCAAGCATTGCAAAAGAAGGCGCTGAAAGGCGACAAGCCCTATACTGTACGTCCGGGCTCGCTGCTGGCCGAAGCTGATCTCGATGCCGAGCGCAAGGCGATCGAGACCAAGCTGGAGCGCAAGGTCGATGACTTCGAGTTTGCCTCCTATCTGATGTATCCGAAGGTCTTTACCGACTATGCGTTGGCCGCCGACACCTACGGCCCCGTTTCCGTGCTGCCGACACCAGCCTATTTCTATGGGCTGAAAGAAGGCGGAGAGCTGTTCGCCGAGATCGAACGCGGCAAGACGCTCGTCGTCGTCAACCAGGCGATGACGACGACCGACGACAAGGGCATGGTGACGGTGTTCTTCGAGCTCAACGGCCAGCCGCGCCGCATCAAGGTGCCGGATCGCGCCCATGGCGCTTCCGGCAGCGCCATCCGCCGCAAGGCGGAAGCGGGCAACTCAGCCCATGTCGGCGCGCCGATGCCGGGCGTCATCTCCACCGTCTTCGTGGCCCCCGGCCAGGCCATCAAGGCCGGTGATGTGCTCGTTTCCATCGAGGCCATGAAGATGGAAACGGCGCTGCATGCGGAGAAGGACGGCACCATCGCAGAGGTGCTCGTGCGCGCCGGCGATCAGATCGATGCCAAGGACCTGCTGGTCGTCTACGGCGCCTGATCGTCGCTGATGAAATAGGGAAGGGGCGACTCTCGGGCTCCGCCCCTTTTTTTAGTCTGGATATCGAGGTGGAATCGTATCGATGACGAGCAAATTCCGGCGTTTCGGGCAATATGACGTCATCCTTCTGCACGACGGCGTTTTCGAACCGTCGATTGATGTGCTCATCCATGCCGATGGCAGTGTTGCAAGGCAGCGTGTCATCGAGGCTTGGGGCAAGCCGACGCTTCGAGTGGATGTAAACTGTTTCGCCCTGCGGGGTGCCGATGGCATCATTCTCGTGGACGCCGGTACGGGAACTTCGTGGGGACCCAATTACGGTCACGCGCGATCTGCATTGCGTGAGGCGGGAATCACGCCGGAACAGGTCCAGCACATATTGATCACCCATCTGCATGGCGATCATGCGCTCGGTCTGTTGGATGGAGACACCCCGTATTTCCCCCATGCCGATGTGTTCGTGCCGGACAGGGATCTCGCCTTTTTCACCGATCCGGCCGCTCGGGAGGCAACACCGGAGGCGCGGCGCGGCGGCTTCAAGGTGGCCGAACAGCTCCAGCGAGTCTATGGGTCGCGAGTCCGACGGATCGGGGAAGGCCCTGTATTGGCCGGCATAGAGGCGCGGCCTCTGCCGGGCCATACCCCCGGTCACACCGGTTATCTGGTTCGCGGCGAAGACAACCATCTCCTGATCTGGGGCGATGCCTTGCATCTGGGGGATCTTCAACCCGGTGATCCGAAGATCGGGCTGATCTTCGATCTCGATGCCGAGATGGCGTTGCGAACGCGTCAAGCCGTGCTGGAAGATGCCGCCCGCGAAGGCTGGATCATCGCCGGCGGCCATATCACCGGCTTCGGCCGCGTGCGGCGTGCCTCCGAAGGCTACCAGATCGCGCCGGTGTAAAACACCCGGCTCGTTGCGGCTTGCCGCACGCTATCCGACCGATTTGCGCATATGGACGATGAAGCCGCCCTTGAACGCCTCCTCACGGTCGATCGCATAGCCATTCTTCAGATAGAGCCGCACATTTTCGGCAAAAAGCTTGTTGGTATAGAGCCGGATTTCCCTGTGTCCCAGCGAGGCCGCGACATCCTCGGCGTGCGCCAGCAGCCTGCGGCCGATGCCCTGCCCCTGATGTGCCGGCGATACTGCGACATTCTCGATCAGCAGATGGTCGGCGCCGGGAACCATTTCGATCAGCGCGGCAGGCCTGCCTTCGATCTCCACGAGGTCGATGCGGTGCTTGCGAACGGCCTCCGCATAGTCCGCAACCATCGGCAGCGGCTCGCGACCGATGATGGGCACCCATTTGGCATAGGCTTCCCGCGTCAGCAGGCGAATGGTCTCGGCATCGTCAGCGGTCGCCGCGCGCAGAAAAAAGGGTTGCGTCACTCTCGTTGCCTCCGGCGAGCGGTCCGATCCTCAAATATCGTAGCTGTGACCGGCATTCAGCGTCGAGATGAACTGCTTGGTGCGCTCCTGCGACGGTGAGCCGAAGATGCTGCGGGAGGAACCTGTCTCGACGATGTTGCCCGCCTCGAGGAAAACCACATTGTTGGCGATCTTCGAGGCAAGCCGCAGATCATGTGTCGCCATGACCATGGTTGTGCCTTCGTTGGCGAGCTTGCCGAGGACATCGACCACTTCGGCTGCGAGTTCCGGATCGAGCGCCGAGGTCGGCTCGTCGCAGAGCAGCACGCGCGGCGAGGGCGCAAGCGCCCGGGCGATCGCGACGCGCTGCTGCTGCCCGCCCGACAGCGTCGAGGGCCACGCATCCATCTTGTGCGCCATGCCGACCTTGGTCAGCAGTTCGACGGCGCGGGCGCGGGCCTTGTCCGCCGGCCAGCGCAGCACGGTCGTCAGGCCCTCCATGACGTTCTGGATCGCTGTCTGGTGCGGAAAGAGCTGAAAATTCTGGAAGACCATGCCGGTCTGGCGGCGGATTTTCTGGATCTCCTGCCAAGCGGGCCTCTTGCCCGGCAGGAAGGTGGCCGTTTCCCCGCCGATGCGGATGGTGCCGGCAGTCGGAATTTCCAGAAGGTTGATGCAGCGCAGAAGCGTGCTCTTGCCGCCGCCAGAGGGGCCGACCAGGGCCGTCACGGTGCCTTCCGGGATCAGCAGGCTGATATCTTTCAGGATGACATTGTCGCCGAAGCGTTTTTCGATATGCGACAGCTCGATCATGTCTGCGCCTCCAGCGTGCCGCCGGAGCGGGCGAAACGGCGTTCGAGATAGCCCTGCAGCGTCGAGAGGAACGTGCTGAGCACGAGATAGATGATGGCGGCCTCGATATAGAGGATCAACGGCTCATAGGTCGTCGCCACGATGCGCTGCGCGGCCTGGAACAGTTCCGGCACGGTGATCGCGGCGGCAAGCGAGGTATCCTTGACGAGCGAGATGAAGGTGTTCGACAGTGGCGGCACGGCGACGCGGGCGGCCTGCGGCAGGATGGTGCGGCTCATCGCCTGGCGCCAGTTCATGCCGATGGAATAGGCCGCTTCCCACTGGCCCTTGGGCACCGAGGAGATGACGGCGCGGATGATCTCGGACGAATAGGCGCCGACGTTCAGCGTGAAGCCGATGATGGCGGCCGGGAAGGCATCGAGCAGGATGCCGAGGCTTGGCAGGCCGTAGAAGATGACAAAGAGCTGCACCAGAAGCGGCGTGCCGCGGATCACCCAGACGTAGAAGCGCGCGACGGCGACCAACGGCCGCGGGCCGAACAGCCTGACAACGGCGGTGACGAGCCCGAGCAGCAGGCCGAGAACGAAGGTGATGAGGGTGAGCGGGATAGTAAAGACGAGCCCTGCCCAAAGCAGCGAGCCCAAAGAGTCCCACATCAGTTGCAACCAGTGCTCCAAGGAGAAGCGCCTTTCGATAAGAGAATGCGTCCGGAGATGACCCCGGACGCATCTTTTTCACAAATTGGTGTTTCTGCCTATTCCCACTTACTTCGAAACGTCCTGTCCGAAGTACTTCTGCGAGATCTTGGTATAGGTGCCGTCGGCCTTGATATCGGCCAGTGCCTTGTTGATGGCAGCCTGCAGCTCCGGCTCGCCCTTGCGGATGATGGCGGCGGAATAATCGGCATTGGCCTGCTGGGCGACGATCTTCACCGGCGCGTCGGGCTTGTGCTTCTTGAAATCGAGGAAGGAGAGGCTGTCATTGATCGTCGCGTCGGCGCGGCCTGTCAGCACGAGCTGGATCGACTGGTCGAAGCCGTCGGTGCCGACCAGTTCGGCGCCGGACTGCTGGGCGAGCTTGCCGAAATTGCTGGTCAGCGACTGCGCTGATTTCTTGCCCTTGAGGTCGGCGAAATCCTTGATGTCCTTATTGCCTTCCTTGACGATCAGCACGGCTTTCGAGGCAATGTAGGGATCGGAGAAATCATATTTCTGCTTGCGGGCATCGGTGATGCCAACTTCGTTGATGACCGTGTCGTAGCGGTTGGCGTCGAGACCGGCGATCAGGCCGTCCCACTTGCCTTCCAGGAACTGCGCCTTGACGCCGAGCTTGCCGGCGATGGCTTCGGCGATCTCGACATCGAAGCCGGTGAGCTTGCCGCTCTCGTCGTGATAGGTGAAGGGCGCATAGGTGCCTTCCGTGCCGACCTTCAGCACGCCGGCGGTCTGGATCGCCTTGAGGTTGTCGCCGGCATGGGCGGGCAGGAGAAACGCAGCCTGCACGAGGGCGGCGGCAGCAACAGTCTTCAACCAGTTCATAATTTTCTTCCGTTTCTTGAGAGCGGTTTCAATCAATGTCGCATACATCGCAGAAAAATTGCATCACGGAAGCGTAGAAAACTGCGAAACGATTGGGCAATTGCGAATATTTTTCTCAAAGAACAGCCGATCTAGCCGTCAGGAGAGCCGAGGCTTCCGTCTCCGTCGATAATTGCTGACTGATGTGGCAGTGCAGCATGGTGACAATTCTGAATGTTGCCCTACTTCTCCCGGTGTTGCTCCATTTCTCTCAATGTTGCCCGTTGCGTCATGTGATTGTTGTTTGGTGCGGCATCGTTCACGCAGGGCGTGCGCCATGAATGTCTCCTGGCGGCTTGCCGGGAGACGCCGGCGGCAATCGAAATGCGTTTCTACTACGAAGTGAAGTGCAGGAATTGATCTGACACAGCCCGAAGAGGTGACGAATTGCCCATCATTGCGTGCTGGCGGCCTTGGCCGGTTACTAGGCTTGTTGTCGTGGCTGCGTCTTTCCTTCTGGGTTTGTCTACTTTCATGCCGGCCTTTGCGGCGGAAACGACTGAGCGGCCATCGAAATGGATCGGCCGCGTTGCTGCTGATGACGCAGCTTTTGGCTGGCCTGGCAGCGGTTTCGCGCTTCGTTTCGAAGGCAGATCGCTCTCCGTCACGCTCGTTGATACCGGAAAAAACAGTCTGGTGATCGAAGTGGATGGCGTTCCCCAGCGCCTCGATCTGCAGGCGGGGAAGCACCAATACCAGCTTGCCGACGGGTTGCAGCAAGGCGTCCATGATGTTCGCGCGACGCGCCGCACCGAGGGATGGATTGGCGATACCATATTCGTTTCGGCGGAAACGGACGGTTCATTTCTCCCACCGTCAGCCCCGAGGGATGAACTGGTGGCCATAGGGGACTCCATCACCGCCGGCTATGGCGTCGAGGGCGTCGGCCCCGGATGCAAATTCAGCCCCGAGACGGAAAATCAATACCTGACATATACCGCCGTAGCAGCGCGTAGTCTGGGAATGGAACTGACGACGCTCGCGGTTTCGGGAATCGGTCTTTCGCATGCCGGCAAAGGCACGAAAACCATGGCTGACGTGATGGATAACGTGACGCCGTTGAGACATGGCGCACCCAGCGCTCCCAATGAACGCGTTTCCGCGGTGGTTATCAATTTGGGAACGAACGACTTCTCGGGCAACAAGAATCCCAGCGATTTTGTCGATGAATACGTCAAGCTCGTCGCCAGGCTGAGGCATCAATTTCCGAAGGCGTATCTATACGCCGCACTCGGTCCGATGATGTCCCAGAAGGATTTCGACGTGGCGGAGAAAGCAATTGAACTCGCCGTCCAGACGAGCGCCGCGAAAGGCGAAAATCGTCTGCGCTATCTGAACTTGCGGGTCAAACCGACAGATTTCGGATGCGATTGGCATCCAAGCCGCAGCACCAATGCGGCAATGGCAACAGTGTTGGAACAGGCAATCAAAGCGGATCGGGGCCTTCATGATTAACGAACGCGTACTGTCAATTCGGCAATCAAACTCGAAGCATTTTGAATCTCTCCAGGTACTTCGGTTCGCGGCGGCTTTCGCGGTCGTTCTCTTCCATTTCGGAAGCGGTCTCACGATACAATATCATCTCGATCGCAACTATCTTGGCATGGGCGCAGCCGGCGTCGACGTTTTCTTCGTTCTGAGTGGATTTATCATCAGCTACTCCTCCGATCCGGCACGTGGGGTTGCTTATTTCGCACGCAAGCGACTTTCCAGAATCGTTCCGCTCTACTGGCTGCTGACGTTCGCGATTATCTTGATTGCGCTTGTGAAGCCCAACCTGCTCAACTCGACGATCGTGAGCGTGGAGACTGTGGTTAAATCTCTTCTTTTCATCCCTTATGAGAAAAGCGGAGGCGCGATACAGCCGATCCTGTTTCTGGGTTGGACGCTCTGTTACGAGATGTTTTTCTACATGATTTTCGGTGCCTGCCTGCTGTTTGGCGCCAAGGCGACATGGTATGCCTGCGCAATCGTCCTATCCCTGGTGGCACTGGGTGCGATCTGGCCGCACGGGTCTGTCGAATGGCGTTTCTACACAAGTCCGATATTGATCGAGTTCGCTCTCGGCATGATGCTTCACAAAGCATACTCCGCGTCCAGCGCCTTCAGGAGTGGATCGAATACCGTCGCGGTTGCTCTGGTTATTTTAGCGTGCGGAGCCCATTTCCTCATCACGACACTCGCCGGCCCCAATATTTTCGCCTCGAGCCTGTTGGCTGTCCTTCTGGTCTCGGGCTTCCTGCTCATGCGGCTGCCTGCCGGAAAAATATTGGCTACCCTGGTTCTCCTAGGCGACGCTTCCTACTCGCTTTACCTCATACACCCCTACACATTGCAGCTTCCGATCAAATTGCTGGGCGACCACTTTTCCATATCCTTTGTGACGGGAATATTGGTCCTGGTTACGCTTTGCACGATTGGGATCTCTGTGATGCTTCTGAAGTTTTTTGAGCGACCGATGCAGGCTTTTCTGATGAGGCGTTCGAAACCTATCGGGCAGCCTGTCGTTCAGGCGGAATAAAATCCCGGCTATCTGGCGGCGGTTGAAGGGATCTCTTGCGAGGCGCTCCCTGGCTTGCGCCTGGCGGGTGCCGGCAATAGCGGATTTGGCCCGCGGCGGATATTGATCTCGAACCGGCTTCGCAGCTGCGGAGTATCACAGAATTCCTCTGGAGTGAGCTCGTCGTCGCGTTCGTTGAGCCCTGCGGCTGCGACTTCGCCTGGACAAGTCCTTGCCCGGCTTCCCACATGAAACTGCTCGCCATCCCAACCCGAAGAGGCGCTTGATATCAATTCCATAACAGTTTATATAACAAGTTATGTAAATTGTTATGGAGGACACCTTGGCTGAGGATATCGTGAAATCGCTGGGTTTCCTTTGCCTGGGCAGCCGCTTTCGCCGTATCGGCGAACGCCTTCAGGCGGATACGCAGCAGATCATGGTGGAGTTCGGCGTCTCCCTCCAGTCGGCCCAATATCCCTTCCTCGCGGCGATCGACCGCGCCGGCCCGATGACGATAGGCGAACTTGCCCAGGCCGTCGGCATCACCCAGCCGGGTGCCACGCGCACCATCTCGCAGCTTCTGGAGCTGGGTTACGTCGACATGCAGGCCTCGGCCGAGGATCAGCGCCGAAGGCTGGTTTCGCTGACGCCAAAGGGCCGGGAACTCGTCGATTATTCGAAACGATCGGTCTGGCCGCGCATCGAACAGGCGGTGACCGAGCTTTGCGGCGATCTCTCCGGACCGATCCTGCAACAGCTCGCCGCGATCGAGGACGGGCTTGCCGAAGCGCCGCTTGCCCGTCGAGGTGTCGATAAGGAGCAGAAATCATGAGTCATATTCTCGACCGGCCGGCCTGGAATGCGCTGCGAACCGCCCATGCGACATTGGCCGAAGGCAGTGAACGCGCCCGCCGCTATCCGCCCTCGATCGTGCCCTTCGCGGCCGCTGCCGATGATACGGCGGAAAGCCTTGAGGCATTGGAGAACCTGCCTGCCGCCGACGAGGTCATGGCGCTCGTCGAAGCCTGCCCAATCACGATCCCGCAGGGCTTGACGGTCCTCTCCGAAAGCAGGCTCGTGCAGATGATCGCCGAACGGCCCCATGAGCGCATCTCAGACAGCCGGATCGCGCCGCTGACGGAAGGCGATGCAGCGGAGATGCTCGCTTTGGCCACATTGACCAAGCCCGGTCCCTTCACGTTGCGCGCCCAGAGCCTCGGCACCTTTTGGGGTGTCAAGATCGATGGCCGGCTCGTTGCCATGGCCGGTCAGCGCATGCGCCAGCCCGGTTTTGCCGAGCTCAGCGGCCTTTGCACCCATCCCGATTTTCAGGGGCGGGGCCTCGGCACCCTGCTCTTCCGCTTCGTTGCCGGCGAGATCTCGGCGAGGGACGAGACCGTCTACCTGCATGCCTTTGCGGCGAATACTCCGGCCATCTCGCTCTACAAGGCGCTTGGTTTCCGCTTGCGCACCGAAATGAATCTCAGCGTGGTTACGCGCCGGCAGGCGGCGTAATCATCCCTTCGGCCAGCCTGGATCCGCCTCAGGCCGCCGCGGCGCGCCGCTTCATCCGTTCGCTGATAATGATGATGAACCCGGCGCTGAGGATCAGGATGGCGCCGATGAAGGTGTTGGCGCCGGGGATGTCTCCCCATATCAGGTAGCCGAGCAGGAAGGCCCAGACGAGAGACGTATATTCGAAGGGTGCAAGCACGGAGACGGGCGCCTGCCGCATGCCTTCGAAGAGGGCCAGCTGGCCTGCGCCGGCGATGACGCCGGTCAGCGCAAGCAGGACGATCTGGAACGGCGTCGGCGTGTGCCAGTGCGCAATCGCCATGCCGGCGGTGAGGATGATGAACATGATGTTGGAGACGGCCATCTGGATATGGCTCTTCTCATGCAGCGCCGTCTTGCGCAGCAGCACCATGCCGCTTGCCCAGAGGATGGCGGCCTGGAGGGCCAGATAGACCGGCCAGGAGATCGACAGTCCCACGGGATTGGAGGCGATTACCACGCCGCAGAAGCCGACGCCCACCGCCATCCAGCGGGCGAAGGTGACCTTTTCGCGCAGCACGATGGTGGCGAGAATGGTGCCGACGATCGGTGCGGCATAGTAAAGCGTCGTCACCTCCGCGAGCTGCAGGTAGGAGGCCGCCGAATAATAGGAAATCCAGGCAATCAGGATGATGATGCTGCGCACGATCATCGGCTTGATGATCGGCGAGCGCGCCACCTTGCGGACCAGCGACGGGCCTTCGAAGACGAAGCAGCCGGCAAGGATGGTGCAGCTTCGAATGAACAGGACCTGCCAGACCGGAATGGAGGCGACGAGCAGCTTCACAGCCGAATCATGGGCAGTGAACAGCATGTAGGCAAACACCGTAAGCAGGATGCCATAGCTGATGGGGTTTTTCACGGAAGCACCAAAGGGATGGCCGACAAAAAATGGTCGACTCGGGCCGACTGAAGAATCTTTCAGGCCTCAACCGATAGGAGCCTACTTTTTCGCCGTCAATAGGACATTTTGCCAATGCCGTGCACATATGAATGATTTATTCGAGGTTGTGGCGTCTTTGCCTCCGCTTTAACAGAGGGAGACGAAATGTGACCGTGTCGGCCGTTTTCAATCGTTGCGATTTCAATCGATTTAAATAGAGTGCGGCACCGATCCGGAGGATTTTTTATGGACAATATGACGAGATCGGAGGGTCTTGAGGCGCGAAGGAGCGGGTTTTTCACAAAATCGCGCGCGGCCGTCTCCCTGCTGTTCTTGATGAATGGCTTCATGGTCGGCTGTTGGGCACCGAAAATTCCGGAGTTCGCCGAGCGGCTGCAACTGTCTAAATTCGAACTCGGCCTGATGATCCTGGTCTTCGGCGTCGGCTCGCTTGTCATGATGCCGCTGGCCGGCGCGCAGATCGCCGTTCGCGGTTCGAGGGTCGTCGTCAGGGCGTTCGGGGTGCTGCTGGTACCGATGCTCCTGGCTCTGACGTTGGCACCAAATGTTTGGACGGCGGCCGTTGCGCTGTTCTTCTTCGGCGGCTTCATCGGCGCCATGGACGTGGCGATGAACGCCAATGCCGTATCGGTCGAGCAATCCATGCGCCGGGCGATCATGTCGTCCTGCCATGCCTTCTGGAGCCTGGGCGGTCTGCTGGGCTCGGCGATCGGCGGCTTCCTGATTTCGCATTGGGGCGTTCTCGGCCATGCTGAGGTTTCGACCGTGCTGGCAATCTTCTTCCTGGTCGTCGCCTGGCCAATGGTGCTCGGCGATCAGCCGCATCCGGACGAGGCCAAGCCGAAGGCGCGGCTGCCGATGATCCCGCTGCCGTGGCTGCTCGGCATCGTCGCGCTGTTCTGCATGGTGCCGGAGGGTGCCGTGCTCGATTGGAGCGCGCTCTATCTCGGCCAGGAAAAGGGAGCATCGGTCATCTTGTCGGGCTTCGGCTTCGCCGCTTTTTCCGCCACCATGGCAACGATGCGCTTCGCCGGCGATTTCGTGCGTGATCGGCTCGGTGCGGTGAGGACGCTGCGCGTCTGCACGATCTCTGCCATCGTCGGCATGCTGACGGCGGCGCTGGCGCCGAATGCGGAGATCGCCATTCTCGGCTTCGCGCTTTGCGGCATCGGCATTTCGAACATGGTGCCGATCGCCTTCTCCGCGGCGGGCAATATTCCGGGCCTGCAGCCCGGCATCGCAATCTCCGTCGTTACCACGCTCGGCTATTCCGGCATGCTGGTTGCGCCTTCGGCCATCGGCTTTGCCGCCGAACACATCGGATTCTCGCCGGTGCTGATGGCGCTGCCGGTGCTGCTGCTCGTCGTGCTGGCGCTGTCGTCGCTGGCGCGCTACGCTGACGGTATCGGTGACAGCAAGCATTAATTTTGTCGCTTTTGCTCGCTATCGGCCTGATCCTGTCCGATCAAAAGAGATACCCGGAGCGGTTGACAACGACCGCTCCGTGATCCACCTGAAAGGCACCAGTTTCAAAGGCCTGCGAGAGCTATCCATGTCGTCTGCCAGTGATTTCGACCCGAAACCGCGCCGTTCCTCCGTTGCCGTCGATGTCGGCGGTGTGATCGTCGGTGGCGGTGCGCCCGTGGTCGTACAATCCATGACCAATACCGATACCGCCGACGTCGATTCGACCGTGGCGCAGGTGGCGGCCCTGTTCAAGGCCGGCTCGGAGCTCGTGCGCATCACCGTCGACCGCGACGAAAGTGCGGCCGCCGTGCCGAAGATCCGCGAGCGGCTGCTGCGGCTCGGCATGGACGTGCCGCTGATCGGCGATTTCCATTATATCGGCCACAAGCTGCTCGCCGATCATCCGGCCTGCGCCGAGGCGCTGGCGAAATATCGCATCAATCCCGGCAATGTCGGCTTCAAGGACAAGAAGGACAAGCAGTTCGCCGAGATCATCGAGATGGCGATCCGCTACGACAAGCCGGTGCGCATCGGCGTCAACTGGGGTTCGCTCGATCAGGATCTCTTGACCGCGCTGATGGACAAGAACGCCGCCGAGGGTTCGCCGTTGTCGGCCCGCCAGGTGACGCGCGAGACGATCGTGCAGTCGGCGCTGATCTCTGCCGATCTCGCCGAGGAAATCGGCCTGCCGCGCAACCGCATCATCCTGTCGGCCAAGGTCAGCCAGGTGCAGGATCTGATCGCCGTCTATTCCATGCTGTCGGAGCATTCCGACCATGCGCTGCATCTCGGCCTCACCGAGGCCGGCATGGGCAGCAAGGGCATCGTCGCCTCGTCGGCCGCCATGGGCTATGTGCTGCAGCACGGCATCGGCGATACGATCCGCGTGTCGCTGACACCGGAGCCGAATGGCGACCGTACCCGCGAGGTGCAGGTGGCGCAGGAGCTGCTGCAGGTCATGGGTTTCCGCCAGTTCATACCCGTCGTCGCGGCTTGTCCCGGCTGCGGCCGAACGACCTCGACCGTCTTCCAGGAACTGGCGCAGAACATCCAGAACGACATTCGCAAGAACATGCCGGTCTGGCGCGAGAAATATCCGGGCGTCGAGGCGCTGAACGTCGCCGTCATGGGCTGTATCGTCAACGGTCCCGGCGAAAGCAAGCACGCCGACATCGGTATTTCCCTGCCAGGCACCGGCGAAACGCCGGCAGCCCCGGTCTTCATCGACGGCCAGAAGGCCATGACGCTGCGCGGCCCGAACATCGCTTCGGACTTCGAAGCGCTGGTTGCCGACTATATCGAGAAGCGGTTCGGCCAGAAGAGCGTCGCGGCGGAGTGATCCGCCGCCCTCACGCTAGATATTGCTCGTCAGCAGCTTGATGCCGGCGAAGCAATAGAAGCCGGCCATGGCGCCTTCGATCCAGCGGCGCGCGTTCCTGTAGATCTTCAGCGCATGCGGCGTCGAGAACAGCATCGCATAGCCCATGAACGCCACGAAACCTGTGGCGCCACAGACGATGATGATCAGCACCGCCACGGAGGCGGGAGCGCCCTGCGGCATGCCGAGCGCGATGATGGCGAGCCAGGCGAAGATCGCTTTCGGATTGGTGACGTGGATGCCGTAGCCGCGCAGGACCAGCGACTTGAAGGTCGGTGCCTTTGTTTCCATGGTGGCGGTTGGCACGTCGCCGCTTACCCGCACGGCGCGAAATGCCTTGTAGGCAAGATAGAGCAGATAGATGCCGCCGAAGATCTTCAGCACCTCCAGCGCCATCGCGTAGGTCTGGAGCAGGGTGGCGAGGCCGGCAGCAGCGGCGATCGCCCAGGTCAGCGAGCCACCGAAGATGCCGAGCGAGAGGGTCATGCCCGCCTTGCGGCCGTGCGTCATCGATGTGCCGATGATGGCCATGATCGCCGGGCCGGGACTGACGACGGCGATGATATAGGCGATATAGGCCGGCAGGATCTGCGGCAGATAGGCAAGCGTCTCGCGCATGGAGAAAATTCCCGGGGGGCCTTGGCTGGCGCGGACAATTCCGCGTCTGCGGGCCAATTCGGTAGGGGAATTTGTCATAAAGCGCAGCGAAAATCACCCTCCGCTGCGGAGATTCTTGTCATGGTGACATTGGGCTGTTTCGAAAGGCCCCTGCAACGGGGTGCTCTGGTGCAAGGCAGGCCGCTGCGTCCGAGAGAGTTCAGTTCCTGCGGTTCGCCACGAACCGCGCTGTTTCGACAAGCACATGCGCCTTGTCGCCGTAACCGGACAGCAGATCGGCCGCTTCGGTGACCAGCCTTGCGAGCGTCGTCTCGGCCCATTCCTGGCCGTGCAGGCCCACCAGCGTGCCCTTGCCGCGGGCGGCATCCTTGCCCGTTGCCTTGCCCATGGTGGCGGCATCGGCTGTCAGGTCGAGCAGGTCGTCGGCAAGTTGGAAGGCGAGGCCGATCTTTTCGCCGAAGGTCCGCAGTCGCCTTCGGTCTTCCACGCCGGCGCCGGCGATGATCGCGCCTGCCTCGCAAGCGCAGCGGATCAGCGCACCTGTCTTCATCGCCTGCAGCGTCGTGATGCCGTTTTCGTCCGGCGTCTCTTTTTCCGCCGCGAGGTCGAGTGCCTGGCCGCCGGCCATGCCGCCGATGCCGGATGCTCGCGCGAGCGCAAGCACGAGCGCCATTTTCCGATCGGCCGGCAACTCCGTTTCGGGTGCGGCTATGATATCGAAGGCGTAGGTCAGCAGGCTGTCGCCCGCCAGGATCGCTGTCGCGTAGTCGAAGGCGATATGCACGGTCGGCTGGCCGCGACGCAGGTCGTCGTCGTCCATGGCAGGCAGGTCGTCGTGGACAAGCGAATAGCAATGTACGCATTCGAGGGCTGCGCCGACCCTCAGGGCGGCATCCGCATTGCCGTCGAGAAGCGCTGATGACTCCATGACGAGAAAGGGTCTCAGCCGCTTGCCGCCATTCAGCACGCCATGGCGCATCGCGCTCAGAAGCCGGACGGGACGAACGATCTCGTCGCTGAGGCTGGCATCGCCGAGAAGCCGGCTCAACGTCGCCTCGATCTTGCCGGCATTGTCCCTGAGGCGCTGTTCGAATGAGGAATGGGTGCTGTCCATGGCCGCTGTTTGGCATGAGAGGCGATGGCTGGCAACGAGAATTGTCAACAGCCGGTTGGGGAATTGCGTCGCACTCTGGTCATCGCTTTGTGTAGACGGTATGACGATTGCAGCATTCTGAGCGTTTCCCGGATGCGTGAAGAGTGTTCCGGGATGGAGCGATTGTGGACGTCAGGCAATTGGACATATCGACGGACAATGAGGAGGAAGCCGATATGCCGCAACGGTCCTCGTTGTTTGCGCGCTTCAAGGACCGTCCGCTTTGGCAACGCATCGTCCTCATCCTGATCGGCTTGTTGCTGCTGCCCTATCTCTTCATCCTCCTCTACGTATTGCCGTTCGTACACCCGGTCTCGACCCTGATGCTGCGCGATGTGGTCACGTTTCAGGGATATGATCGCCGCTGGGTTCCGCTCGACCAGATAGCGCCGGTGCTGGTGAAATCGGTCCTGGTTTCCGAGGACGGGCAGTTCTGCTTCCATGGCGGGGTCGATTGGGGCGAGATGCGGATGCTGGTCCAGGAGACGCTCCAGGGCAAATCCACGCGCGGCGGCAGCACCATCCCGATGCAGACGGTGAAGAACCTGTTTCTCTGGAACAGCCGTTCCTTCGTGCGCAAGACGCTGGAGCTGCCGCTTGCGGTTTCGGCCTCCTTCGTCTGGCCGAAGCGCCGGATGATGGAAATCTATCTGAATGTCGCCGAGTGGGGCCCCGGCATATACGGCATCGAGGCGGCGGCGCGGTATCATTTCAAGGTGCCCGCTTCCAAGCTCACTGCGCGCCAGGCCGCTCTTCTTGCGGTCTCGCTCCCCAATCCGATCGATCGGGTGGCGAGCAAGCCGGGGCGCGGCCTCAGCCAGCTCGCCTCACTGATCCAGCGGCGTGCGAGGAATGCCGACGAATACATCAAATGCCTTTATGATTGAGATCAGAACTTGTCGTTCGATCGGCTTGTTGTCATCTGCCATTCTTGGCTATGACCTAAGGGCGGATGATCTGCCAACGACGATCGGACATGCCATGGACTTCTCCGCCTTTTCCCCCGAGCTGCTGCAATATGCCAAGAGCCTGCATCCTGAGCCGCCGCGCCATCTCGGTACGCGCTACGATCTTTCCGGGGTCTTCCAGTACGAGCCTGGCAATACGATCGTCTGCCATGTGCCTGAGGGCTCGCAAACACAGCGTGCCATGGTAGTGGCAAGGCAGAAGTACCTGGAGATGCCGGAAGCCCGGCAATTTACCTTCACGCCGGTTTCCAGCCTTCATATGACGCTGTTCCAGGGCGTCATCGAATATCGACGCACGCAGCCTCATTGGCCTGCAGATCTTGCGCTCGATACGCCGATCGACGAGATGACCGAGATCATGCGTGAGCGGCTAAAGGCCTTCTCCATGCGCGATCCGTTCAAGGTGGCGGTGATAAAGGCGCGACCGAGCGGCCTCTTGGTCGATGGCGCAACTGAAGCGGACCGCAAGACGATGCGGGAATGGCGCAATGCGCTGGCCGATCTCCTCGGTTATCGCCATCCCGATCACGACACCTATGCCTTTCACATTACCTTCACCTATGTCATCGAGCGGCTGGCCGATGAGGCGCTGCCGCGCTGGCAGGCGATGCTGGACGAGGTAGCGGCCGAGCTTCGTGCCGAGGTGCCCGTTCTTGAGCTGCGGCCACCGGCCTTCTGCTCGTTCGATGATATGAACCATTTCGAGGAACTTCGCGTCTTGGAATTCCGGAGCTAACAAGGGAGCAGGGATCATGGACAAGCTGATCCTTTATATCGGCAACAAGAACTATTCCTCCTGGTCGTTTCGGCCATGGATCGCGCTGGAGGGTTGCGGCATCGCCTTCGAAGAGGTTCTGATCCCCTTCGATTTTCCGGCCGGCAATCCCGACATTCGCGAGGTTTCGCCGACGGGCAAAGTACCGATGCTGGTGCATGGCGGCTTCAAAGTCTGGGAATCGCTTGCCATCATCGAATATGTGGCCGAGCTTTTCCCCGATGCCGGCCTGCTGCCCAGGGATCGGCAGGCGCGAGCGCTGGCACGGTCCTACAGCATGGAGATGCTGTCGGGTTTCAGTGCTCTGCGTAATGCATGCCCGATGAACATGCGCCGTCCGGTGAGCCGCCCCGACCGGCTGGAAGGGGTCATGGAGGATGTGGCACGCATCGAGACAATCTGGCGCGAGGCGCGGTCCCGCTCCGGCGGTCCTTTCCTGTTCGGAGCGTTTTCTGGGGCAGACGCGATGTTTGCGCCCGTCATCAGCCGCCTCGAGCGATACGATATCGCTACCAATGCCGACACAAAGGACTATATGGCTATCATGAAAGGCTTGCCTGCCTGGAAGAAGTGGGAAGAGGCGGCGCTGCAGGAAACATGGACCGTGCCGGAAGACGAGGATTGAACCTCGATCGGTTCCGATATGCTGAATCAGCTGCTGCGGGCAAAAAATGCTGGAAGGGACTGGTCAAAGCCCGATAAGTCATGTACAAGCCCGGCCAAATTCCGAAATTGATGCATGTCTATTTCGGCCGCCTGGCTGGCCGTAGATATGTTTCGTCCGCAAATTGGAGTACCGAAAATGGCTGTACCGAAGAGAAAAACAAGCCCGTCCAAGCGCGGTATGCGCCGTTCGGCTGACGCACTGAAGGCTTCGACCTATGTTGAAGACAAGAACTCCGGCGAACTGCGCCGTCCGCACCATATCGATCTGAAGACCGGTATGTATCGCGGTCGCCAGGTCCTGACGCCGAAGGAAAGCGCATAATTTCAGCGCTGCCTTGATGGCATGAATTAAAAAGGCTGGCGGTTCGCCGGCCTTTTTCCGTTTTGATCTGGTTGTATGGGTGGAAGAAAAGCGGCCTGTTAGGGGGCCGCGCCGCTGGGTATGCACTCTCCGTAAATTCAAGGTCGGCGCTCATCCCGCATCCGCCCTCTGGAGCGTTGAAGGATAGCGGGCACCTTCTCCCCGAGGGGAGAAGGGTAGATTTCACAAGCTATCCAGCTTGCTCTGCATGGCGCGGAGCTGTTCCTTCAGCTCGTCGATATCCTTGGCCTCGGCCTTGCGGCTTTCCTTCGCCGGGGGCTTCATGAAGGGCGAGAACATCTGCATGGCCTGCTGGAACATCTCGGTGTTGCGGCGAACCTGTTCCTCGACCATCTGGATCGGCAGTTGCAGGTTCTTGCCGAGAGGCGTTTCGCCGAAGGCCCGGTTGATCTGCTCGCGCATCTGCACCTGTTGCTCTGTGAACGAACGCATGGAATGCTCGAGAAAACTCGGTACGACCATTTGCATCTGATCGCCGTAAAAACCGATCAACTGGCGAAGGAAAGAAATCGGCAGCAGCGTGTTGCCGGTCTTCGATTCCTGTTCGAAAATGATCTGCGTCAGGACCGAATGCGTAATATCCTCACCGCTTTTTGCATCCTGGACGGTAAACTCCTCGCCCTTTTTTACCATCTCCGCAAGGTCGTCCAGCGTCACGTAAGTGCTGGTTCCGGTGTTGTATAGGCGGCGATTGGCATATTTCTTGATTACGATCTGGCCCTCATTTTTTGCCATTATCAGTCTCCTGGCCCCGTCTGATTGTATGGAATACTCCTCCACCCCTAAGTGTAGACGCAAAAGAAGCTTGGTGACAATCGCTTTGTGCGATGCGGCAAGACCTTTCCTTTGATTGCATTTTTTGAAGGCAGTGACAGCTTCGCGAAATGTGCGCGATGAAAATTCTTGCTGTTTGACTCAGGCGCAAAGCTTTGACAGTTTCGCCTCATATACTGTCCATTCTGTGAGGAGGCATCCATGAGCAGTTCATCCATCGTCGTCGCCAGCGCGGCGCGTACCGCCGTCGGCTCTTTCAACGGCGCTTTTGCGGCCGTTCCCGCGCACGAGCTTGGCGCCACCGCCATCAAGGGCGCATTGGAACGCGCCGGCGTCGACGCCAAGGAAGTCGACGAAGTGATCCTTGGCCAGGTGCTGCAGGCCGGCGAAGGACAGAACCCCGCCCGCCAGGCTGCGATGAAGGCCGGCATCCCGCAGGAAGCGACCGCCTGGAGCGTCAACCAGCTTTGCGGTTCCGGCCTGCGTGCAGTCGCGCTCGGCCTCCAGCAGATCGCGACCGGCGACGCGAAGATCATCGTTGCCGGCGGGCAGGAATCCATGTCGATGGCTCCGCATGCCGCGCATCTTCGCGCCGGTACCAAGATGGGCGACATGAAAATGGTCGACACGATGATCAAGGATGGCCTGATGGATGCCTTCCACGGCTATCACATGGGTATCACGGCGGAGAATATCGCGCGCCAATGGCAGCTTTCGCGCGAGGATCAGGATCAGTTTGCCGTGTCTTCGCAGAACAAGGCAGAGGCAGCGCAGAAGGCCGGGCGGTTCAAGGACGAGATCGTTCCCTTCACGATCCAGTCGCGCAAGGGCGACGTCACTGTCGATACCGACGAATATATCCGCCATGGCGCGACGCTGGATGGCATGGTCAAGCTCAGGCCCGCCTTCGACAAGGAGGGCACGGTGACGGCCGGCAACGCTTCCGGCCTCAATGACGGTGCGGCCGCAGCCGTGCTGATGACCGAGGGCGAAGCCTCGCGCCGCGGCATCCAGCCGCTCGCGCGCATCGTTTCCTGGGCAACGGCCGGCGTCGATCCGCAGATCATGGGCACGGGACCTATCCCGGCGTCCCGCAAAGCGTTGGAAAAAGCGGGCTGGTCGGTCAACGACCTCGACCTTGTCGAGGCCAACGAGGCTTTCGCCGCTCAGGCATGCGCCGTCAACAAGGACCTCGGCTGGGATACGTCGATCGTCAACGTCAATGGCGGCGCCATCGCCATCGGCCATCCGATCGGCGCTTCCGGCGCGCGCATCCTCAACACGCTGCTGTTCGAAATGAAGCGCCGCGGCGCCCGCAAGGGTCTCGCCACGCTGTGCATCGGCGGCGGCATGGGTGTTGCCATGTGCTTCGAGGCATTTTGAAGCATCTCGAGCGCGGGGGCGCTCGAGATCCCGAGCAAGGTTTTCCAGAAGAGGCGGCGAAGGCGGAGCAGGCGACCTGATGAGCGGTCGTCTCGTCTCCGCAGCAACAAAGGGGAGTGGCACATGAGCAGAGTGGCATTGGTAACGGGGGGTACGCGAGGAATCGGAGCGGCCATTTCAATGGCGCTGCGCAATGCGGGCTACAAGGTGGCGGCAACCTATGCCGGCAATGAGGAAAAAGCGCGGGCCTTCCACGAAGTGACAGGCATTGCCGTCTACAAGTGGGATGTGACCGACTACGAGGCCTGCGGCAAAGGCATCGCCAAGGTCGAGCACGATCTCGGCCATGTCGAGGTTCTGGTCAACAATGCCGGCATTACCCGGGACGCCATGTTCCACAAGATGACGCCACAGCAATGGCAGGAGGTTATCAATACAAACCTCACCGGCCTGTTCAACATGACGCATCATGTCTGGCAGGGCATGCGCGACCGCAGCTTCGGCCGCGTCATCAACATATCGTCGATCAACGGTCAGAAGGGGCAGATGGGCCAGGCAAATTATTCCGCCGCCAAGGCCGGCGACCTCGGCTTCACCAAGGCGCTCGCGCAGGAGGGGGCTGCCAAAAACATCACCGTGAATGCCATTTGCCCGGGCTATATCGGCACGGAAATGGTGCTTGCTGTGCCGGAAAAGGTTTTGAACGAGCGCATCATTCCGCAGATCCCCGTGGGACGTCTGGGCCAGCCCGAGGAAATCGCCCGCGTCGTTGTCTTCCTTGCCAGCGACGATGCCGGTTTCATCACGGGATCGACGATATCAGCCAATGGCGGGCAGTTCTTCGCTTGAAGCCGATCTTCGTTATCGGTGGGATTGCCGGGCGAGCCCGGCAATCATCCTCGGCCTGAATTGGCCGATTGCTGCCGTCGCGGCTTGAATTCCAGGACGACGGCTTCCAATGCCATCCGCCGCTTTTCCTTGTCACGCGCCCTTGTCGCGTAGACGAGCGCGTAAAAACTGGTGCCAATGAGCGCGAACGCTGCAATGCTTGCGATGATTGCGGCCATGATGCCGTTCCTTTCTCAAAACACTGCTCCCTTCCCGCGATCGGTTCTCGCGGGAAGAGGATTGTCCTACAGGAGTTGCTCTCCCCGGGGGGGCGGCGCAAAGAGCCTGACGATCATGATCGACCGTCAAGGGCAACCGGCCATGAGGCGTCAGCCTGCCTTAGCGGCAACGAGCCTCGTAACGGTGACCATAGCGGTCGCGGTAGATGCAATAGCCGCTACGTTCATGCGACCGTCCGATAAGGTTGCCGACGACACCACCGGCGACAGCGCCGACCGCGGCGCCACCCCAGCTATGCGTGGCCACGCCACCGATCAGGGCGCCTGTACCGGCGCCGATGGCTGTGCCTTTCTCCGTGGCGGTGCACGACGCTAGTGCGCCGACGAGCGCGATCGCGACGATGATCTTCTTCATGGTGTTAGCTCCCTAGTGTTTCGAGGTTTTCAACAATGGTCTGAGGATCAGATCCGACCCATCAATAGCAGAATAAGAACGATAACGAGAACAAGTCCGAGGCCGCCTGATGGACCATATCCCCAAGCCCGGCTGTAACCCCAGCTCGGAAGTGCGCCGATCAGTAGCAGAATCAGTATGACGAGCAGTACCGTACCAAGCATGATGCGTCCTCCATGTGCGTCGCTCGAACATTTCGCCGGCACGGGCTTGTCGCCCGGCCAACAGCATATTCCATGCGACCCCGCTGGTTCGTTTGTGGGGAACTAGCGGAGTTCCTTGCGTTGCTGCCGTAGAAACTTTCTTCCGGGAAAATTGTTCCGGCTAAGAAATAAAAATACGCGAGTGCAATGGGCTCGGTGTCCGGCAAAGGGTTAACGCGATCATGTGATGTGATGGCGAACCGGCCAGGCAGGACTTATGCCTATGGTTAAAATTTTCTAAAAATACAATGTGTTGCGGTGAACGAAACGGGAAGGCGATCATGTCTGTGATTCGTCTGCGATTCGTTCTGCATATGGCCTTGGTTAACGTTGGGTCGGCGGGGAAGGCGCTTGCGCTCGAGGCTCGAGCGGGAAGGAGCCTGGGCGGTTCGCCGGAAAGTGGTGTGTCGCAGGTCCGATTGGTTAATGGGGACGAGTTTGCGCGTTGGCCGGCGCCCGCGTGCCGTTCTTCATCTCGCGATGCATTTCTGTCCAGCTACTAGATATGGCCGTGAACAAACGAAATACGCGGACGAATCAGCGATTCGTGTCCGATTCGTTCCGGCTTTGGTCGAAGCGTTAACGGATACAATTACAGGGTGTATTTATTGATTCATTATATCTGGGCTCGCTGAAAGATTAACCGCAATCCAAGATTCGGGCCGAATCGCGGTCTCAACCATTCAGAGTCCTGCGTGCTTTCGACGAAAAGCCGCTATATATTGTAGAGAACAAAGACAGAAACTGCCGGAATCAGCGATTCGTCGCTGATTCGTTCCGGCTTTGGCCCGATTGTTAATGCGACGGCGGGCACATCGGGAAATCCGGTATGTTTACAAATGATTAACCGTAAATCCGTGTGAAATTTCGCCTCCCGCGAATTCATTGCTTGACTCCCCTTTCCGCGAAAAAGGCCATGAAAGTGCGATTCAGTATCTGGTGGGATTCTGTGAATCGAAATCCATATATAGTAGTGAACGAATGAAGAACGCCGCCGAGTCAGCGATTCGTCGCCGATTCGTTCCCAAGCTGTTCCCCAGTCGGGGGGACTCGCATGGGATGCAGGGATAATGTAGCTTTTGGTTGAGACTGCCGTTTATGAAATCAGCTGTTGCGGCCGCTGTTTTTTGATTCAGGTCTTGCCTTTGTCACATATGGTCGTCATTTGTTCTTCTCTTCAAGGAGGAGCTCGCTGATCGGAAGACGGTAGTTTCTCGCCCATGCACGGACCCATGACTCAAATCTCGCACCCCATGATCCTGAGCGGACGCGGCGTGACCGCAGTGCTCGGACCTACCAATACCGGCAAGACCCATTATGCCATCGAGCGCATGGTGGCGCATGGCAGTGGCGTGATCGGCCTGCCGCTGCGGCTGCTCGCGCGTGAGGTCTATACGCGCGTCGTTGAGAAGGTCGGGGCCCAGCATGTTGCGCTGGTGACGGGTGAGGAAAAGATATCGCCGCCCAATGCGCGCTTTTCGGTCTGTACCGTCGAGGCCATGCCGCGCGAGACGCGTGCTTCCTTCGTCGCCATCGATGAAGTGCAGCTGGCCGGAGATCTGGAACGCGGCCATATCTTTACGGATCGCATCCTGCATTTGCGCGGCCGGGACGAGACGCTGCTGCTCGGCGCCGGCACGATGCGGCCGATTCTCGAGCAGCTTCTGCCCGGGATTACCGTCATCGAGCGGCCGAGGCTGTCGCATCTCTTCTATGCCGGGCAGAAGAAGATCACGCGCCTGCCGCAACGCACGGCGATCGTCGCCTTTTCCGCCGACGAGGTTTATGCCATCGCGGAGCTTATTCGCCGCCAGCGCGGCGGAGCCGCCGTCGTGCTCGGCGCGCTGAGCCCCCGCACCCGCAATGCGCAGGTGGCGCTCTACCAGGAAGGCGATGTCGAATATCTGGTCGCCACCGACGCCATCGGCATGGGCCTCAATCTCGACGTCGATCATGTCGCCTTTGCCCAGGACCGCAAGTTCGACGGCTATCAGTTCCGCAATCTCAATCCCGCCGAGCTCGGCCAGGTCGCAGGCCGCGCCGGGCGCCATCTGAAGGACGGCACTTTCGGCGTGACGGGTCAGGTCGATCCCTTCGACGATGAGCTGGTGCGCCGGATGGAGGGGCACGAATTCGACACGGTGAAGGTGCTGCAATGGCGCAGCAAGGATTTCGACTTCGCCTCGATCGCCGCGCTGCGCGCCAGTCTCGAAGACGCCCCGCGCGTGCAGGGCTTGACGCGGGCGCTGCCTGCGGTAGACCAGCAGGCGTTGGAATATCTGTCACGCGATCTGGAGATTGCCGATCTTGCCAGCAGCCCGGCGCGGGTCGAAAAATTATGGGAGGCCTGTGCGCTTCCCGACTATCGGCGTATCACGCCCGCCCAGCATGCCGATCTTATCGCTACCCTCTTTTCCGATCTCGTGCGCTATGGCACGGTGAAAGAGGACTTCCTGGCCGAGCAGGTGCATCGAGCCGATCGGACAGATGGCGAGATCGACACGCTTTCGGCGCGAATCGCGCAGATAAGGACTTGGACCTATGTGTCGAACCGGCCCGGTTGGCTTGCCGATCCGACACACTGGCAAGAAAAGACGCGGGAAATCGAAGATCGATTGTCCGATGCGTTACATGAACGGTTGACGAAACGCTTTGTTGATCGCAGGACATCTGTGCTCATGAAGCGCCTGAGAGAGAATGCGATGCTGGAAGCTGAAATCAGTGTGAATGGGGATGTCTTCGTCGAGGGGCATCATGTGGGGCAGTTGACCGGATTCCGGTTCACGCCAATCTCCGGAACGGAGGGGCCGGACGCCAAGGCTGTCCAGTCGGCTTCGCTGAAGGCGCTTGCGCTGGAGTTCGAGGCGCGTGCCGCTCGCATGCACGCGGCCGGCAACAGCGATCTTGCGATCAGTGCCGATGGTCTCGTGCGCTGGCTCGGCGATCCAGTGGCGCGCCTATCGGGCAGCGATCATATCATGCGGCCGCGTGTCCTCCTGCTCGCCGACGAGCAGTTGACCGGCAATGCGCGCGATCATGTCGCCGCCCGCATCGAGCGCTTCGTGAACCATCACATCAGCACGATCCTGAAGCCGCTCGACGATCTCCAGCGCGCTGAGGATCTGCAGGGCCTCGCCAAGGGGCTCGCCTTCCAGCTGGTGGAAAATCTGGGCGTGCTCTTCCGCCGCGATGTCACCGAAGAGGTGAAGTCGCTGGATCAGGACGCGCGCGCCTCCATGCGCCGTTACGGCGTTCGCTTCGGCGCCTATCATATTTTCGTGCCTGCGCTGTTGAAGCCGGCTCCGGCCGAGCTCATCAGCCTGCTCTGGGCATTGAAGAACGATGGCCTGGACAAGCCGGGCTATGGCGATCTCATTCCGGTGCTGGCCGCCGGCCGCACCTCTGTTGTCACCGATCCGAGCTACGAGCGCATGTTCTACAAGCTCGCCGGCTTCCGCTTCCTTGGCAAGCGCGCGGTGCGCATCGACATTCTCGAGCGGTTGGCGGATATCATCCGCCCGCTGCTGCAGTGGAAGCCCGGCCAGGCTTCGCGACCTGAAGGCGCCTATGACGGCCGCCGCTTCACGACGACGACGGCGATGCTCTCGATCCTCGGCGCGACGCTCGAGGATATGGAAGAGATCCTCAAGGGTCTCGGCTATCGTGCCGATCCCGTGAAGGCGGAGGAGGCGACAGCCTTCCTCGCACAGCAGGATGCAGTGGCGGCTCCGGCCGCGCAGGCGACGGAAGCTGCTGCCGAAAAGGCAGACCACGACGATGCCGACGCTGCCAGCGACGAGCCCGCCAAGGAGGCCGAATCAACCGCCGAGGAACCAGTTCCGGCTGCGGATGCATCGACTGAGCCGGCGGTTGCGGCTACCGAAGCCACCGAAACCGAGGCCGTTGCAGCGGAGCCGGTGGAGCCGAAGCCGGTTCTGCTTTGGCGTCTTGGCGGCCGCAGCGATCAACAGCAGCGTCAAGGCGGGCGTGGTCACGGTGATCGCCGTGGCCAACAGGGCGAGGGCCGCGCTCAGAACGGCAACCGCCGCGCTGGCGAGCAGCAGCCGAGCGGCGAAGGCAATCGCGAAGGCCGTGACAAGCGCGACGGTCGCGAAGTCCGTGGTGCCGACAAAGGCCCGCGCGGCAATAATCGCGATGGTGGCCGTCCGCCGCATCAAGGGGGCCGCCCCGAGCGCAACGACCGCCAAGAACGCGGCGATCGCAATGACCGCAACAATCGGAACGACCGGAACAATCGCGGCGCGTCGCAGCCTTTGCGCTTCGAAGCCAAGCCGCCGCGCAAGGAAAAGCCGATCGATCCGGATTCTCCTTTCGCAAAGCTCGCTGCGCTTAAGGAGCAGATGAAGAAATAGGCCATGAAGGACGAGGGACAGACATTTTCCGGTTCGCGACAGCGCATCGACAAATGGCTGTTCTTTGCCCGCATGGTGAAATCCCGTTCGCTGGCGCAGGTCTATGTGCAGAATGGCAGCGTGCGGGTGAACGGCGAACGGGTCGTACAGCCGAGCTATGGCATCAAGGCAGGCGACCGGATCGAGCTGTCCCTCGAACGGCGCGATTTGGTCCTCGTCGTGCGTGCACCCGGCGAACGCAGGGGACCCTTTGAGGAAGCCAAGCTGCTCTACGAGGACCTGACGCCTCCGCCAGATGAGACAAAACGCCTCACGGCGTTCGAACAGGCCTTGCGGGCGCCGGGCAGCGGCAGGCCGACGAAACGCGACCGGCGCGCCATCGATCGCCTGACCAAGGACGGGGATTAGAAAACTCTGTCTGCCCCGGATGGTTTTCAAGATTGTTTGTCCTTGAAATTGGCTTACAAAGTCGATACCTCACCATCAACCTGCCGGTAACCAGCCGGACGGCACGCGTGCTCGCTTGGCATTCGTCTGTTCGTTCGGCACCGCGGGAGGGCGCGACGTTCCAGGTTGCGCATCCGCGGAAAACTAGAGACATTCCTGGAGTGCTTCATGACATACGTCGTGACCGACAATTGCATCCGCTGCAAATACACCGATTGCGTGGAAGTCTGCCCCGTCGACTGCTTCTACGAGGGCGAGAATTTTCTCGTCATCCATCCTGACGAATGCATCGATTGCGGCGTCTGCGAACCCGAATGTCCTGCCGAGGCGATCAAGCCCGATACGGAGCCGGGTCTCGACAAGTGGCTGAAGATCAATACCGAATATGCGTCCATCTGGCCGAATATCACGGTAAAGCGCGATCCGCTTCCGCAAGCCAAGGAAATGGACGGCGAAGAGGGCAAGTTCGAGAAGTATTTCTCGGCGAACCCGGGTGCGGGCGACTGATCGAAAGCCGTGACAGGCTGCCGATAAAGGTGTAGTCGATATCGCACGGAACGAATCATTGCCGTTGGGCCGCACGGGCTGTCAACGTGGCCTTTTTGGCGCGCGTGAAGCAAATTATTGATTTCCTCAGATTTTTGTGATAGCTTGCCCACACTGATCCACAGCGGCATTTCGCATGCCCAAAACCATCACGAAAGCAAATCACCAATCCGTACGCGGTTTCCTTGACATATCAACGTTTTGAGTTGTCGGGTCTGGGATCGCGATGGAGGGGTTTCTTTTGCATGAGTCTGGCTGGACCAGGATGAAGTCACCCGACGGTGCTTCCGTCTCATCCGGGCCTGACTGACCCGGCGCCGGCCTTTACCGGTGCGTAACAGGGAGTTTTTGAAAAGAATGACGACCCAGCAGAAAAAACCTTCAGCAGCACGCCATGGCTTCAAGACTGGTGAATCGATCGTATATCCCGCTCACGGGGTTGGTACGATCACCGCGATTGAAGAGCAAGAAGTCGCAGGCATGAAGCTTGAGCTTTTTGTGATCGACTTCGAAAAAGACAAGATGCGTCTGAAGGTGCCCGTGGCCAAGGCCATGAGCATTGGCATGCGTAAGCTTTCCGAGACGGATTTCGTCGAGCGTGCACTTAAGGTCGTCCAGGGCAAGGCCCGCGTCAAGCGTACCATGTGGTCGCGTCGCGCTCAGGAATATGATGCCAAGATCAATTCCGGCGATCTGATCTCTATCGCTGAGGTGGTTCGCGATCTTTATCGTGCCGAGAATCAGCCGGAACAGTCTTATTCCGAACGTCAGCTCTATGAAGCCGCGCTCGATCGCATGGCGCGCGAAATTGCTGCCGTAAACAAGATGTCGGAGACCGAAGCCGTTCGCCTCGTCGAGGCCAATCTCAACAAGGGTCCCAAGCGCGGCAAGGTCGTCGAAGAAGACGATTCCCAGGACGAAGCCGCATAAGACCAGTGCCAGATACTGCTTCAAAAAACCCGGCCCTCGTGCCGGGTTTTTTCTTTGGAACCTTTTTCCGTCTGCCGCGTTTAAAGCTCGTGTTGGCGGTCGGTGCGGGTTCCTTCCTACGGGTGAGTTGTCTCGACTGGCTGTTTCATTGATTGTTCACGAGGACCGGCCTATGCGTTTTCATTCGAAGCTCCCCGGCGATCTGAAGATGCTTCAATCGTCAGATTCGTTCGCTGATATCGAGTTAGACTAGTCATCGATTATCCGGCGAGCCGGAGATTGGTCTCCAATTGCATTTCATTCATTGATTTTCATCCGAGCAGGGATGTTCGGAAACGACGCTTGCTGCCCTTTTCGTCGACCGCGGCACAGAGACGACTTGAGGCCGAACCCAGGAGATGCATATGACGAATATGTCTGCAGATCGGCGCATGATTAAAGTTGCGATGGCTGCTCCA
The DNA here is from genome assembly GCF_051811145.1 of Rhizobium sp. 11_C7_N12_5. Classification (NCBI taxonomy): domain Bacteria; kingdom Pseudomonadati; phylum Pseudomonadota; class Alphaproteobacteria; order Hyphomicrobiales; family Rhizobiaceae; genus Rhizobium; species Rhizobium sp. 11_C7_N12_5. The sequence continues at coordinate 3,306,851 of NZ_JBPWPY010000001.1, read as the reverse complement.
TATCTAGATCGTGACGAAGAACATGATCTCGCCATACGTTGGAAGGATCACGACGATCGCGGCGCCCGCAATCAGATCGCAACCGCCCATATGCGCCTTGTCATTTCGATGGCAGGCAAATTCCGCAATTTCGGACTGCCGATGAGCGATCTCGTGCAGGAAGGTTACGTCGGCTTGCTGGAAGCTGCCGCCCGCTTCGAGCCGGAGCGGGAAGTGCGCTTTTCGACCTATGCCAGCTGGTGGATCCGCGCGTCGATCCAGGATTATATCCTGCGCAATTGGTCGATCGTGCGCGGCGGCACGAGTTCGGCGCAGAAGGCGCTGTTTTTCAATCTCCGCCGTCTGCGCGCCAAGCTCGCAAGAAGCAATTCGAGCATTACCGTTCAGTCTATCCACGAGGAAATCGCCGTCACGCTCGGCGTCAGCCTTGCCGATGTGCAGACCATGGATGCGCGCCTTTCCGGCAGCGACACCTCGCTGCAGGCGCCTTCGATAGCAAGCGATTCGGAGAGCGCCGAACGTATCGATTTTCTCATCAGCGACGAGCCGCTTCCGGATGAGCAGGTTTCCGACATGATCGATGGCGAACGTCGTCGCATCTGGCTCGCATCGGCGCTGAAGCACCTCAATGAACGCGAGATGAAGATCATCCGCGCCCGCCGCCTTGTCGAGGATGGGGCGACGCTGGAGGAGCTTGGCGCCGATCTCGGCATTTCCAAGGAACGTGTGCGTCAGATCGAAAGCCGCGCGATGGACAAGCTCCGCAGCGCGCTGGTGGATGCCGACCCGCGTATGGCAACCTATGCCTGAGAGACACCTTCTCCCGAGCGGGGGAAGGTAAACCCGCCGTTATTCCGCAATAATCTTGACCTTGTCGCCCGGTGCAATGTTTGCGCCGGTGGGCAGGGCATTGATCAGTTTGAAGAGGTCGAGCTTGCGGTCGGTGCCCATCATGCGGGCAGCAAGCGTGGTGATCGTATCGCCGGGCTTGACGGTGACGACGCGAACCCGCAACGGCTTCAGCGACGAAGCCTCCTCCGGGGTCATATGCCGGAAGCTCGACCGCAGCACATTGGCCGTCTGATCGAGCTGGGCGAGGTTCCCCTTCGGGACCGCCGTCAGGAAACGGAAGATCTGCGTGCGGTCGCGGATGACGGTGACGTCGAAATCCCAGCGATCAGCAGAAGCGCGCGCGGTGGCGGCCGGCATGCCGTTGACGGTGATCGATTGGATCGACGAAGGATCGAGGCCGGTCACCCAGCCGCTGGAAATATAATTCGTCAGGTTCTGGTTCTGGGTGTCGGCAACGCCGTCGAAGCGAATGGCGATATCGCCAGGACCGGTCGCCATGACAGCCTCGACCTTGTTGTCGATACGGAAATCAGGCGGCACGTCGAAACGAATGCCAAGGCCGCCATGCAGGAAGGTCTGGCCGCGCACATAGCCTTCCTCCGGGCTGTCGCCATAGAGCAGGCCGTCGATACCGTTCAGATAATAGTCGCGGCCGGTGTCGCCGACCTTGCCTTCCTCGCCGAATTCGCGGGCGTGTGCCTTGGCGAGGTCGATGCGCTGCGGAGTGCTCGGATGGCTGGACAGGAAGTCCAGGCTCTGGTCGACGTCGGAATTGGCCGTCATGAAGCGGCTGTAGTCTTCCATGGCGTTCAGGAAGCGTGCCGCGGCGTAAGGGTCATAGCCTGCCTGGCCGAGTGTGCGAATGCCGATCTCGTCGGCCTGCAGTTCCTGCTGGCGGGAGAAGGCGGCGAGGCGCAGCTTGCCGCGGGCCAGCGCCTGCTTGCCGGCGAGATCGCTCGACAGGACCTCGGCGACGACGCGGCTGGCGATGACCTCGGCCTCTTCGCGCTTCTGGCGTTCGATGCCGTGATTGGCTGTCACGTGCGCCATTTCGTGCGACAGCACGGCGGCAACTTCCGACGCATCGTTGGCAAGAGCCAGAAGGCCGCGCGTCACATAGAGATAGCCGCCCGGCAAGGCGAAGGCGTTGATCGACGGCGAATTCAGAATGGTGATGCGATAGGATTGCTGCGGGTTCTCCGACACGCTGGTCAAGGCGCCGGCGATGCGGGCAACGAGACGTTCGGTCTTGGCGTCCTTGTATTCGCCGCCGTAACTCGCGAGAATGCGTGGATGCTCGCGCGCGCCCATCTGCGCGCGCGGATCGTTTTTCTGCACCTCGGACACGATCTGCGGATTGGCTGAGGGCGAAACGCTCGGCTGATAGGACTGATCCATCACCGTTTGGCAGCTGTTCAACATTGCCGCGGCGACAAGAAGAGAAGCCAGGCGGCGCAAACGGGCTGCGACGGGCACGCTGATCCTTCGTTTTGCTCGTTCGCTCTGCTTCAGTACCTGTGTCTCACTCATTTCGCTGCCATGCCGGCTCGGCGCCAAAATCCGGTTGATCGTTACCGGGCCGATCGTCGTCGCGCGCCGATAAAGGTTGCTTTCACCCCATCAATCCGCGTTTACCGGACGGTCTCCACCCCTTGCTCTAGCCGATTTTGGCACCGGTTGCATAGCGAGACTCCGTTTAAATGTGGCAGCGTTGTATTTTAGCAAGCATTTCTCCCAGGACTTTCAGCCGTTTGGCTGGACGAAATTAAGGCAAAACCGGCAACAGCATGCTGCGTCGCATTCAATGCTGCAAAAATGTGGTCAGTGCCGGAATGCCGCCCTCCTTCAGGAAGGCTTCGATGGGCGCGGAAAGCCGAATCGTGCCGCCGTCGATGAAGACGGCATGGTCGGCAAGACGCCTGACCTCGGCCGGATCGTGCGAGACGATGAGGACCGTATTACCGCTTTCGTGGTGGAGAGCCTTCAGCAGCTCGACCATGCCGGAGCGCAGCCCAGGATCGAGTGCGGCGAAGGGTTCGTCCAGGAGCAGGATCGGTTTGTCGCGCACCAGTGCCCTGGCGAAGGCTGCGCGCTGCCGCTCTCCGCCGGAAAGCGTTCCCGGCTTGCGCTTTTCGAAACCCGGGAGCCCGACACGCGCCAGGGCTTCCGAGACCCTTTGGCGGTCCCGGGCGGAGAGTTTCAACGACGGGCTGATGCCAAGGCCGACATTGGTGAAGAGATCCAGATGGGCAAAGAGATTGTTGTCCTGGAAGACGAGCGACACCGGCCGTTCGGCGGGATGCTTGCCGGTCACATCCTGTCCGGCAAGCAGGACGCGGCCGCGATCGGGCTGTTCGAAGCCGGCCAACAGGTTGAGGAAGGTCGACTTGCCCGAGCCGGAGGGGCCGGCAATGGCAATGATCCTGCCCTCCGGCAATGCGCAATCGAAGCGGAAATCATGCGTGCCGAGGCGCAGTTCTACGCCGGTCATCGCGATGCTGCGTTCGATCATGTCGCCGCGGTCAGTCATTTCGCCTGCCTTCGTCTTCGCGGGTGCCTTGGCCCGCCGTGCCGGCGATGGTGAGGAGAAGGCATACCACGCCGAGGATCAAGGCATATCCGTCGGCATCGTTGGTGCGGTAGCTGCCGAGCTTGCTGTAGACCAGCCAGGGCAGGGTCATCAGGCTGTCCGAGCCGAAAAGAGCGACAGCGCCGAGATCGCCGAGCGAAAGCGCGATGGCGAAGGAGAGCGCCGTGAAAAGCGGTTTGCGCAGGCCGGGCCAGTCGATCAGGCGCAAGCGGGAGAGCCCCTCAAGGCCGAGGCTCGCCGCCAGCCGCTCGGTGCGGCGTCTATGAACCACGTAAGCCGGCTCGAGGACGCGGATGACGAAGGGCAGCGCCATCAGCGCATTGATTGTCACGATCAGGACGGCGGCGAAGCGGCTGGGATCGCCGAATGGCCTGAGCGCCAGGAACCAGCCGGTTGCCAGCACGATCGGCGGAACGAGCAGGATGAGGGAGGAGGTTCCACTCAGAGCCGTCGCCAGACCGCGCAGGCTGAAGGTCTTGTTGCGGTCGGCCGAGATCACCGAGCGGGTGCGGATGATCGCGAACGATATTGCCACGGCCAGAAGGCCGGCGGCGAGTGCGATGGCGAGGCTCGTGACAGCCGCCTGCAGGAAGATCGTCTGACCGGCGAGCTTGAGAAGATCGGCTTCGAGGCCGGCGACGACGACTGAGGCAAGCGGCAGGCCGATGAAGAGGGCAGCGCTTGACAGCAATACAGCATCGGCCCATCGCGCGGCGCGCAGCTGCCCGTCGATGCGCCGCAGGGAGCGGCCGCTCGTCAGCCCATGATCGTCAGGCGAGGGAAACAGTGTCATCGCGCCGAGAATCGCGGCTGTGACGACGATCTGCAGCAGCGACAGCAATACGGCACGACCGGGATCGAAATCGAAGCGCAGCGCCTGGTAGATCGCGACTTCCAGCGTGGTTGCGGCCGGGCCGCCGCCGAGGATCAGCACCAGTGTGAAGCTGGTGGCGCAGAGCATGAAGATCAGACCGGCGATGCCGGGAATGAGGCCGCGCAAGACAGGCCATTCGATGAAGCGAAAGACCGAGGCGGGCCGCATGCCGAGGCCTCCGGCAACAAGCCAATATTCCGCCGGCACACGCTCCAGCCCGGCGAGCATAAGCCGGCAGGCAAGCGGCATATTGAAGAAGACATGCGCCAGCAGGATGCCGGCAAGGCCGTATATGCTGACGGGCTGCGACAGGCCAAGTGCCGTGAGGGCCTGATTGAGCAATCCCTGGCGCCCCCAGATGCCGAGCAGACCGAGCGCACCGATCAGGACAGGCAGGCCCATGGGCACGGCCATCAGGCGGATCAGCCACAGCCGGCCGGGAAAGCGCGGCTGGCGCGCCAGGGCGCGGGCGACGGGGATGGCAAGCACGATGGAGAGCAGCGCCGACAGGGTCGCCTGCAGCAGGGTGAACCGCAGCACGCGCAGCAGATAGGGATCTGCGAGCGTGGAGTCGCCGCCGGATTCGATGCCGGCGGCAAGCAGGACGACGACGGCGATCCCGACGAAAAGCGCGATGCCGGCGAGGCTGAGCGCCCCGCCGGAAATGGCGCGTCTTCTTTCGAGTGCCGTCAGCATGGTCGCGATGTCAGTTGCCGCTGGTGGCGGCAAGCCATTCGTCGATCCAGGCCTTGCGGTTCTTCTCGACGACTTCAGGACTCATGAGGAAGGTCTTCGTCGGCACTACGAGCTTGCTGAAGGCGTCCGGCAGCGGCGTCGATGTGGCGGAGGCCGGCATCATCCAGTTGCTGGTGGGGATGATGTCCTGGAAGGCCGGCGACACCATGAATTTCAGGAAATCGCGGGCAAGGTCCTTATTCGAAGACGATTTGACGAGGCCGGCGACCTCGATCTGGATGTAATGTCCTTCGGAGAAGGCAGCCGCCTGATAGCGGTCGGTCTTTTCCTCGATCATGTGATAGGCCGGCGACGTGGTGTAGGAGAGCACCATCGGCGCTTCGCCCTTGGTGAAGAGATCATAGGCCTCCGACCAGCCGGGCGTCACCGTCAGGATGCGGCCCTTGAGCTTGGTCCAGGCATCGGCTGATTTGTCGCCGTAGATCGACTTGACCCAGAGCAGGAGGCCGAGGCCCGGTGTCGAGGTGCGCGGATCCTCGATGACGATCTTCTGCTGGGGATCGCCCTCGACGAGATCCTTCATGCTCTTCGGCGGGTTCTTGACCGTCTGCGTGTCATAGATGACGGCGAAATGGCCGTAGTCATAGGGCACGAAGACATCATCCTTGAAATCGCCGGGAACCTTGAGCGCCGATGTGTCGACGCCGCTCGCATCGAACAAGCCGGTATCCTTGGCTTCATTGACTAGATTGGTGTCGAGGCCGAGAACGATATCGGCCTTGGTGCCGGCGCCCTCGAGCTTGAGGCGGGACAGAAGCGCCACGCCGTCGGTGACGCTGACGTAGTTGACCGTGCAGCCGCATGTCTTTTCAAAGGCGGCCTTGACCTTGGGGCCGGGACCCCAATCGGCGGTAAAGCTCTCATAGGTGTAGATGGTCAGCGTCTTGTCGGCAGCCTGGGCGGCCTGGGCAGTAAAAAACGTCGTGCCGGCGGCGAGAGCCAGGCCGGCGAAGAATGACAATAGCGATCGGTCGTGCATGACAGCGCCTCCTCTTTGGTTTCGTCTTGAAGGGGAAAAGGGCGCCATGATTTCGTCACGCGTCTAATCCCTCCGCCGGTGTTAGCCGGATCAGGTTCCGCGGGTTGGCCTGTCAAAGCCTCTCAGCCAAATATCCCAAAGGACATAAGGCACCCCGTTAGAGCATCGGCAGATTTAGCCTTGTGACGAAGGGATGACAAGGGGAATGATTCCCCCGTCGATTGCAGGCCGCACGATCTATTCGGCGGCTTCGGCGGCAACCGTGTTTTCGAATTTCTTGGTGGCGCCGGGCAGCTGCACGTTCTTCAGCGTGAGCGCTGTCAGAAGGCCGAGCAGGCAGATGCCGGCTGCCGTCATGAACAGGGGACTGAAGGCACTTGCATAGGCATTGGCGACGGCTTCGCGGGTGGCTTCCGGCAGGGCCGCCATCATCTTCGGCGTCAGTTCCTTGATGTCGGAAACGCCTGAAATCGAGACACCGACATTGCCGAGCTTGGCGGCGATGATGGCGCCATAGATGGAGATGGCGATCGAGGCACCGCCCATCCGCGACAGCGTCACCGCGCCGGTAGCAGCACCGACGTCGCGGCTATTGGCGGCGTTCTGCACGCCGATGACAGGCACCTGCTGCGCAAGGCCGATACCGATGCCGTGCAGCAGCATCAGGCCGCCGATGACGGCGATGGGCGTGCCGGCATGGACGAAGGCGAGCGAGCCGAAAGCAATGGTGCTGCAGGCGGCGCTGGCGACGGCAAAGGGTTTGTAGCGGCCTCTTGCCGCGATCAACCTGCCGGCGGAAAGCGAGCCGCAGACGATGCCGCCGGTCAAAAGGATGAACAGCAGGCCGGCCAGCGAGGGCGAAAGGCCCGTCGTCGTCTGCAGGAAGAGAGCGAAGTAGTTGACCATGCCGATGGCGACCGCACCGCTGGTGATCGAGATGATCAGGAGCAGGCCGAATGTCGGATTGCGGAACAGTGTCATCGGCACGATTGGCTCGGGCGCACGCCGCTCGATGAAGACCCAGGCGATAGCGCAGATGACACCGAAGGCGATGATGCCGAGGCATTGCGGCGACAGCAGCGATCCGAAGAGTTCGGTGCCGTCTGCGGCGAGCACGATGCTTGTCGTCGTCAGTGCAAGAACAAGCGCGCCGGCATAGTCGATCTTCGGCCGGCGGGCCGGCTTGCGGTAGGGCAGCATGGTGGCGAGGCCGGCGAGCACGATGAAGCCGATCGGCACATTGACGAGGAAAATCGAGCGCCAGCCGAACAGATCGCTCATCGTGCCGCCGAGGACGGGGCCGATGGCGCCGGACGCCATCAGCACGAGGCTCGAATAGCTCTGGTAGCGGGCGCGTTCGCGCGGCTCGAAGAGATCGGCGTTGACGGCGAAGATCGACACCATGATGCCGCCGCCGCCGAAGCCCTGCAGCACGCGGGCGGCGATCAGCGTGTCCATCGACACCGCAAGGCCGCAGACGGCGGAGCCGACAGTGAAGATCGCGATCGCCGTCATCATCACATATTTGCGGCCGAAGAGGTCGCCGAGCTTGCCATAAACAGGCATCACGGCGGAAAGGGAGAGAAGATAGGCCGATCCAATCCAGCCGAAGCGTTCCAGATGCCCGAACTCGCCGACGATGGTAGGGAGTGCCGTCGATACGATCTGATTGTCGAGCGTTGCCATGAACATGGCGGTCATCAGAAACAGGAAGAGAATAAGCCGCCGCCTGGGATCCGTCACGAGCGGCGCGAACGTTGTCTGCATGTCCATGGAGCAAGATATCCCAGCTTGTCCGAAACGCTGCGCAGTCGAGCGAATGCGCGGGGCGCCCCGCCTTCATATAGGAAACATATGTGCTGTTAGCATATAATTGTCAATGACAGGTGAATGCTGTTTGCATGTTTTATTTCTTTTCCGCCTCTGATATGGTGGAAAGATGACATCAGCGATGAATACACGTGAAGTTGAAGGCCCGCCGCTGACCGAAGACGCGAATCTCCTGCTGATCGGTCAGGCGATGACGCGCATGCGCCTGCTGACAGGCCGCCGTATGATCGGCAGGCTCGCCATCCAGAACGTCGCCCCGGGGCTTGAGCTTTCGCATCTAGATGTGCTCGACGTCGTGAGGCGGGCAGAGGCCACAGGCGAAGTCACCGTCGGGACGATTGCGGACATCCTGCGCATCGATCCGTCGCGGGCGAGCCGCATCGTTGCCGATATGGTGGCGCGCGGTGTCTTGCGGCGAAAGGCGTCCCAGGCAGATGCGCGGCGCATCGTCGTCGTGCTCACCGCGCTGGGGCAACGGTTGCTGTCGGAAATTCAGGCGCAAAAATACTCCGTCATCGGCGGCATCTTTGCCGATTGGTCGGCTGAGGAAATCAAGAGTTTCTCGTTGTTGTTCGATCGCTATGTCACAGGCTATGAACGCGTTATTGAGGCCCGCCTCAAGGAAACGGCCGACTGAGCGGCCGACACGGGTCGTTCTTGCGAACGGCGCTCTTCCCTAGGGATACGACTTTGCGCTATGGGCTTGGCGCATGAGCCAGTCCACCACCTTCACCATCCTACTCGGCGGCGAGCTTCGCATGACGGATCGGTTGCGCGCCGCGGTTTCCGGTAGCCGTTTCATCGCGGCCGACGGCGGCATGCGCCATGCCGTGGCGCTTGGCGCAGAGCCGGAGCTCTGGGTCGGCGATTTCGATTCCACATCCGCGGACCTCCTCGCGGCGTTTCCCAAGGTGCCGAAGCAGCCCTATCCGGCGGCGAAAGCGGCAACCGATGGCGAGATTGCCGTATCGGAGGCAATCGATCGTGGGGCAACCAGGTTGATCCTCGCCGGGGCCATGGGTGGCGAACGGTCTGATCATGCGATCCAGCACCTGCTCTACGGCGTCCAGCTCGCCGAAAAGGGCTTTGATGTGCTGCTGACCTCCGGTGATGAGGAAGCGGTGCCGCTTCCGCCGGGAGAGCTGATGCTTCAGCTACCGACCGGATCGCTGTTTTCGGTTCTCGGTTTCAGCGACCTTACGGGGCTTTTCATCGACAATGCCCGTTATCCCTTGCGCGATTTCCATCTGCCCTTCGGCACGTCGCGCACCATTTCCAATGTGGCGGAAGGCGCTGTGCGCTTTTCGCTCGGCAGCGGCAGGGCGATCGTCCTTGCCCGCCCTTATGATCTCAGCGGAGTCTGATCTTGGCCCCTCCCATTCTGAAACTCGACGCCATCTTCCTGAGCTTCGGCGGAGCACCCCTGCTCGCCGGCGCCGGGCTGCAGGTGGAGCCGGGTGACAAGATCTGCCTCGTCGGCCGCAATGGTTCGGGCAAGTCGACTCTTTTGAAGATCGCAGCCGGCATGGTCGAGGCGCAGTCCGGCGAAGTGTTCCGTCATCCGTCGTCGACCGTGCGCTATCTCGAACAGGCACCGGATTTCGCCGATTACAAGACGGTGGCCGCCTATGCCGAAGCCGGGTTGGGGCCTGGCGACGATCCCTATCGCGTCACCTATCTCCTGTCGCATCTCGGCCTCACCGGCGAAGAGGATCCGAAGAACCTTTCAGGCGGCGAAGCGCGCCGTGCGGCTCTTGCCCGCGTTCTGGCGCCGGAGCCGGACATCCTTCTGCTCGATGAGCCCACAAACCATCTGGACCTGCCAACCATCGAATGGCTGGAAGGCGAGCTGCAGAAGACCCGCAGCGCGCTGGTATTGATCTCGCACGACCGTCGTTTCCTCGAAAAAGTCTCGACGGCGACCGTCTGGCTCGATCGCGGCACCTCGCGGCGGCTCGATCGCGGCTTTGCATTCTTCGAAGCCTGGCGCGATCAGGTGCTGGAAGCCGAAGAGCTGGAGCAGCACAAGCTCGGCAAGGCGATCGAGCGCGAGGAGCACTGGCTGCGCTACGGCGTGACCGCGCGGCGCAAGCGCAACATGCGCCGCCTCGGCGAATTGCACGACATGCGCTCGCGCCATCGTGGCCACAGGGGCGCGCTGGGTTCCGTGCAGGCGACCGCCGCGGATGCGCAGGAGAGCGGCAAGCTGGTGATCGAGGCCGAGAAGATCACCAAGGCCTATGACGAACGCGTCATCGTGGCGCCGTTTTCGATCCGCGTGCATCGCGGCGATTGCATCGGCCTCGTCGGCCCGAACGGCGCCGGCAAGACGACGCTCCTGAAGATGCTGACCGGCCAATTGGCCCCGGACAGCGGCACGGTGAAGCTCGGCACCAATCTGGAGATCGCCACGCTCGACCAGAAGCGCGAAGAGCTTGATCCCGAGGACACGCTTGCCAACTACCTGACCGACGGGCGCGGCGAAAACCTGCTTGTCAACGGCGAGCAACGGCATGTAACCGGCTACATGAAGGAATTCCTGTTTCAGCCGGAGCAGGCCCGCACGCCGATCAGGAATCTTTCCGGCGGCGAGCGCGCCCGGCTGATGCTGGCGCGTATCCTGTCGCGGCCGACCAATCTGCTGATCCTCGACGAACCCACAAACGATCTCGACATCGAGACGCTCGATCTGCTGCAGGAAATCGTCGCCGGCTTTTCCGGCACGGTCATCCTCGTCAGCCACGACCGCGATTTTCTCGACCGCACCGTGACCTCGACGATCGCGCCCGCCAACCCGGAAGATCCGGACGGCCGATGGATCGAATATGCCGGCGGCTATTCGGACATGCTCACACAGCGCAAGGGCGCGATGGAAGAGCGCAAGCGGGCGGAAAAGGCGGCTGAAAAGCCGAGGGCCGCAGAGACTGCGTCATCCGCCGCGGACGCTTCGAAAGGCAAGGCCAAGCTTTCCTACAAGCAGAAATTCGCATTGGAAAACCTGCCCAAGGAAATGGCCAAGGCGGAAGCGGAGATCGCCGTCCGCGAGAAGAAAATGGCCGATCCCACTCTCTTCACCAAGGATCCCGCTACGTTCAATCGTCTTGCGGCAGAGATGGAAAAGCTGCGCGAAAGCTTGATCAGGATGGAAGAGGAATGGCTTGAGCTTGAAATGCTGCGCGAGGAGCTGGAGGGCTGATATCTCTGCCAGCTCGCCCTATGCGCGTCCGTCTATATTAGAAAAAACAATCGGTTGCGCTCGGTCGCGGCCGCTTCATTCCCTGTTGTCGAATCCGATAAACTGTTTATACATTAACGCATGCTGCCGGACGATGAGCCGGTTGATACCCCCGGGCCGGCGCGGCCCGTGGTGCATGTTGGGGAAGTCCGAAGAGACTTGATTGGATTTCGCCTGATGGCGACAGGTCCTTCGTAAAAGTTGCAGGCAAATATCGTAGACGTTTAACGCGGCGGCGCTTATTGTCGTGTGCGGTTTTTCGAGGGGGCCTTCATGCCGATGCTGCCGCGTGCCATCTTGTTCAGCTGTGTAATCACCGTTTTCTCGAGCGCCCAGGCGCTGGCGCAAAGCGCGCCGCCGGCTGCGCCCGTCACGGTCGCCAAGCCCGTCGTTCGCGATGTCATCGACAGCGACGAGTTCATCGGGCGCTTCCAGGCGGTCGACGAGGTCTCCGTGCGCTCGCGGGTCGGCGGTTATCTGCAGGAGGTGCATTTCAAGGACGGCACCATGGTCAAGCAGGGCGACCTGCTCTTTGTCATCGACCAGCGGCCGTTCATCACCACCTTGAACGAGGCGACGGCGTCGCTGGAGGTGGCGAAATCGTCGCTCACGCTTGCCGATGCGCAATTCAAGCGGACGGAATCCCTGTCGACGACGGGCAGCCAGTCGGCCTCGAACCTGGACGATCGCCGCCGCGACCTCATCTCGGCGCAGGCGAATGTGCGTGGGGCGGAGGCGGCCGTGGATCGCGCCAATCTCGACATGGATTTCACCAAGATCACCGCGCCGCTCAGCGGCCGGATCGACCGTCGGCTGATTTCCGTCGGCAATCTCGTGCAGGCCGATCAGACCATCCTCACGACCATCGTGTCTCTCGACCCGATCGATTTCTATTTTGACGTCGATGAGCGCCGGCTGCTTTCCTATGCCGACGAGGCGCGCAAGAACGGCAGCGCCTTGCAGCAGGGCGGCGGCGGTCTCAACGTCACCGTGACGATCGCCGACTCTCACCAGAAGTCTTTCAAGGGCAAGCTCGACTTTGCGGAAAACCGTGTGGACAATCAAACGGGTACGATCCGTGTTCGCGCTACCTTCCCCAACCCCGATCTCATTCTCCAGCCCGGCCTGTTTGGGCGCATCCAGGTGCAGGGCTCTAACAGCTACAAGGCGATTCTGGTGCCCGACGAAGCCATCGGTTCGGATCAGAACCAGCGTGTCGTCTATGTCGTCGACACGGCCGGCAACGTGACGCCGAAGTCGGTGCGGGTCGGGCCGAAGCTTTATGGCTACCGGGTGATCCGCGACGGCATGACCGGTGACGAGACCATTATTGTCAACGGCCTGATGCGCATCAGGCCCGGCGTCAAGGTCGCGCCTCAGCTGATCGAATTGCCGCAGGAAGCGTCGAATGACGAGCCGCCGGCTCAGGCGGACGCACAGGGGACGGATCAATGAGGTTTTCCCATTTTTTCGTCGACCGGCCGATTTTCGCGTCGGTTCTGTCCATCGTGCTGCTGATCGTCGGCGGCATTGCCTATTTCCAGCTTCCGGTGGCGCAATATCCGGAGGTCGCGCCTCCCACGATCGTGGTGCGCACCTCCTATCCGGGCGCCGATTCCCAGACGATCGCCGATACGGTGGCGACGCCGATCGAGCAGGAGGTCAACGGCGTGGAAGACATGCTCTACATGTCCTCCTATTCCAGCGCCGACGGCTCGATGTCGCTGACCATCACCTTCAAGCTCGGCACCGATCTCGACAAGGCACAGGTGCTGGTGCAGAACCGCGTCGCCATTGCCGAACCGCGCCTGCCCGATGATGTCCGCCGCATCGGCATCACCACGGTCAAAAGCTCGCCGGATCTGATGATGGTCGTGCATCTGCTCTCGCCGAGCAACCGCTACGACCAGCTTTATATCTCCAACTATGCCCGAACGCGCATCCGCGACCTTCTCGTCCGTCTCGACGGTGTCGGCGACGTGCAGCTCTTCGGCGAGCGGCAATATTCGCTGCGCATCTGGCTCGACCCGGAAAAGCTCGCCGCCTACGGCATGACCGCAGGCGACATCGTCCAGGCGTTGCGGGACCAGAACGTGCAGGTGTCCGGCGGCTCGATCGGCGGGCCGCCGGTTTCGGGCACCAACGCCTTTCAATATACGGTGACGACCCAGGGGCGTTTTTCCGATGCGCGGCAATTCCGCTATGTCATCGTCAAGGCGACGGATAGCGGCCGGCTCGTGCAGCTGCAGGACGTGGCGCGTATCGAGCTCGGCGCGCAGGACTACGTTACCAACAGCTATCTGAACGGCAAGCCGGCGGTTGCGCTCGGCATCTTTGCCCGCCCCGGCACCAATGCGCTTGACGCCGCCGCAAGCATCCAGAAGACGATGCAGAGCCTGGCGCAGGATTTTCCGCAGGGCCTCGAATATCGCATCGTCTACAATCCGACCGAATTCATCGCGGAATCGATTTACGAGGTCTATAAGACGATCTTCGAGGCAGCCGTGCTCGTTGCCATCGTCGTGCTGGTCTTCCTGCAGTCGTGGCGGACGGCGATCATTCCGATCGTCGCCATTCCGGTATCGCTCATCGGGACCTTCGCCTTCCTGCTCGCCTTCGGTTTCTCGCTGAACATGCTGACGCTGTTCGGCCTGGTGCTCGCCATCGGCATTGTCGTCGACGACGCGATCGTGGTCGTCGAAAACGTCGAGCGCAACCTGGCGCTCGGGATGACGCCAAAGGAGGCGTCGCATGTGACGATGAACGAGGTCGGCACTGCAGTTCTGGCGATTTCGCTGGTCCTGATCGCCGTCTTCCTGCCGACCGCCTTCATTCCGGGCATAACGGGACAGTTCTACCGGCAGTTCGCGGTGACCATCTCCATCGCAACGGCGATTTCCTGCCTGAATTCGTTGACGCTGTCGCCAGCAATTGCCGCCATCGTGTTGCGTCCACACGACCACAAGAAATCCAACAATATCGTCTCGCGTTTCGGTCGCGCTCTGGGCGATGGGTTCAATAGGGGTTTCGAGTCGATGAGCAGGGGCTATTCCTGGGTCATCCGCCATCTCGTCACCACCTGGGTCGCGCTTGGCTGCGCTCTTCTCGTGTTCGTCGGGCTGCTCGGCGCGACCTGGTTCATGGGCAGGATCGTGCCGCAGGGCTTCGTTCCCACAATGGACCAGGGTTATGCCATCGTCGTCGTGCAATTGCCGGATGGAGCGTCGCTGGCGCGCACCAATGCCGTCATCGAGAAGGCGACCGCGATCATCAACAAGACGCCTGGCGTGGAAAACGCCGTTGCTTTTGCCGGCTTCAATGGCGCGACCTTCACCAATGCCTCGAATTCGGGCGTCATCTTCACGCCCTTCAAACCCTTCGAGGAGAGATTGAAGAGCGGCGAGACGGCCATGAAGATCATCGGCCAGATCTATGGCAGCCTCCAGGGCATTCAGGAGGCCTTCATCATCGCCATTCCGCCGCCATCGATCCGCGGCGTCGGCAATTCCGGCGGCTTCAAGATGCAGATCATGGACCGCGAAAATCCCGACATGCGCCGGATCCTGCCGCTGGCCTATCAAATGATGGGCGCTGCCGCACAGAATAAGGGTGTCAGCGGCGTCTTCACCACCTTCTCGGCCAACAGCCCGCAATATTTCCTGGCGATCGACCGCGACAAGGCGCGGGCGCTGAACGTGCCGATCCCGAACATCTTCGAGACGCTGTCGATCAACCTCGGCACGTCCTACGTCAACGACTTCAACGCCTTCGGCCGCGTCTATCAGGTGCGGGCGCAGGCCGACCAGCAATATCGCATGGACCGGGAGGATATTCTGGCGCTGAAGGTTCGCTCAGCCACTGGCGCGCTGGTGCCGCTCGGCACCCTCGTCGATATCCGGGATACGACCGGGCCGACGCTGGTGCAGCGCTACAACATGTATGTCTCGGTTCCCATCCAGGGCAATCCGGCGCCGGGCGTCTCCACCGGTACGGCCCTCGACACCATGGAGGGGCTGGCGAAGAACCTTCTTCCGACGGGCACGACCTTCGAATGGACGGAGCTTGCCTATCAGGAAAGGAATACCGGCAATACGGCGGTCTATATCTTCGCCCTGTCGGTCATCTTCGTTTTCCTCGCGCTTGCGGCCCAGTATGAAAGCTGGACGCTGCCGCTCGCCATCATCCTCATCGTGCCCCTGGCGGTGCTCGCCGCATTGATCGGGGTGCATCTGAGAGGCATGGACAACAATATCCTGACGCAGATCGGACTTATCGTGCTGATCGGCCTTGCGGCCAAGAACGCGATCCTGATCGTCGAATTCGCGCGTCAGGCGCAGCTCGAAGGAAAGAGCGCGGTGGAGGCGGCGATCGAGGCCAGCCATCTGCGTCTGCGGCCGATCCTGATGACGGCCTTCGCATTCATCTTCGGCGTTGTGCCGTTGATGATCGCCACCGGGCCCGGCGCGGAAATGCGCCAGTCGCTCGGCACGGCCGTATTCTCCGGCATGCTCGGCGTGACGCTGTTCGGCCTGTTCCTGACGCCGGTGTTCTACGTCGTGCTGCGCAGGCGGCGTAAGCAGACAGAGGCAGTGGTGGAAGAGCCGTCAGCCTCAGACGCGGCGGCGCAATAACATCAATTGGAGCGGCTCAGCTTTCCATGGGATTGCTGAGCCGCTCCAATCGTTTGCTTTCATGCAATTCCGGACTGAAAACCGCCGCGCGTTTCTAGAGATGCGGGTTGCGTGGCCGGTATTTCTTCACCAGCCGCTGATTGGTTTCCTTGGCGCCCGGCATGTTGGCGCTGAGGTAGACCGGCGGCTCGCCGTCCTTGCAGAGCTCGGCGGCGACATCGGCGAAGATGGCGTTCAGCACCGTGGTGCCGATGGCCGTCGACGCCGGCCCGACCTTTAGATCGGTGCCCGGCAGGTCGATGATGGCGTCGCCCGGCGGCAGGCCATTGTCCAGCACGATATCTGCGATATCAGCAAGCCTCCTGCGGCCGTTGGCGATGGCGGCCGAATAGGCGGACGAGGTGATGGCGATGACGGTCGCGCCGATTTCTCGGCCGAAATCGGCAGCCTCGATCGGCGCGGCATTGACGCCAGAATTGGAGGCGATGATCAGCACGTCGCCCGGCTGCATGCCATAGCGCTCGAAGATCGGGCGGATGAGGCCCTCCGTGCGTTCATAGACCGAGCTGATGACGGCGCCTTCGTGCAGCATGGCGGATCCCACAAGCACCGGGATGGTGAAAGCCAAGCCGCCGGCGCGATAGTGCACCTCTTCCGCCAGCATATGCGAATGGCCGGTGCCGAAGACATAGACGCGGCGATCGGCGCGCGCTGCCGTGCAGATGGCGGCGGCGGCCCTCGACATCGGTTCCGCCAGCGCTTCGCGCAGGGTTTCCAGCCGGTCGATGAGGGCGGAGAAATAGCTGTCTGTGATTGTGCTCATGCCGTGCCTCCTTCTCGATTGTTTCAAGCCGAAGGCTGGCCCGAGATCCATGTTTGAGTGACCTCGATGCCGTCGTCGATATGGACCAGGTCGGCGCGGGTTCCGGGCGTCAGGTGGCCACGATCGCCGAGCCGCAGGAAGCGGGCGGGATAGGAGGTCGCCATGCGCAACGCTTCGGCCAGCGGCAGTTCAAGGACATTGACGCCATAGCGGATGGTGGAAGCCATATCGACATCGGAGCCGGCGAGCGTGCCGTCGTCCAGCGTCAGCTTGGAGCAATAGCCGCCCTTGGTGCGATAGACCGTGCGGCCGTTCAGCGTGAAGCTCGGAAGATCGGTGCCCACGAGCGACATGGCATCCGTGACGAAGAAAAGCCGGCCTTCACCGCGCTTGGCGCGAAGTCCAACGCGCAGCGCGATCGGATCGACATGGTGGCCATCGGCGATGATGCCGCACCACGGGGCAGGGTGGTCGATCGCCGCGCCGACAAGGCCCGGCGCACGATGGCCCATCTGGCTCATGGCGTTGAAAAGATGGGTGACGCCGCGGGCGCCGGCATCGAAACGCGCATTTGCCGCTTCCGCCGTGCAGTCGCTATGGCCGATGCTGACGATGACGCCGCCTTCGGCAAGCGCCTGCACCTGCCGCTCCGTCACCTGTTCGGCCGCCATGGTGACCAGCAGCGTACCGATCGCCTCACGGGCGCGGATGAAGGTTCTGACATCGCTGTCCTCGACCGGACGCATCAGCTCGGCCAGATGCGCACCCTTGCGGGCCGGCGCCAGATGCGGGCCCTCGAGATGCAGGCCGGCGACGCCGCGATTGGCCTTCACGGCCTCGACTGCCGCCTCGATTGCGGCCGTCGTCGCGGCCGCGACATCGGTGATCAGCGTCGGCAGCAGCGAGGTGGTGCCATAGGGGCGATGCCCCTCGGCGATCATGTACATGGATTCGGCCGAGGGCTCGTCATTCAGCATGCGGCCGCCACCGCCGTTCACCTGAGCGTCGATGAAGCCCGGCGACAGGACGCCGCCGTTAAGCTGGACCGTTTCGGCGTTGTCGGGCACGTCGTTGGCACTGGTGATCGCGTGTATGCGGCCGTTGCCGATCACCAGTGCACTGTCGTCGTGAAAGCGGTCGCCGTCGAAAATTCGGGCGCCGGTAAAGACCTTATAGTCCATCACATGGTCTCCGTGATCTTGAGAAGGTTAGCCGGCTTGTCAGGATCGAAGCCCTTGCGGCGCGTCACGGACTCGATGAGGCGGTAGTAGCAAAGCAGCGATACCAGCGGATCAAGCAGGCCGTTCCCGGTGGTCGGCATGCGCAGGTTGATCCCGGCAAGCGGAGCGGTCGAGAAGGAGACGGCGGTTGCGCCGAGCTTCTGCAGTCGCTCCAGCGCCCGGGCATTGTTGGCGAAGGCCGCGTCATCGGGCGAGAAGGCGACGATGGGGAAGCCTGGCTGCACCAGCCGCATCGGGCCATGCATCAGTTCGGCCAGCGAAAAGGCTTCGGCGTGCAGGCCGGCGGTTTCCTTGGCCTTCAGCGCGGCTTCAAGTGCGATGGCGAAGGCGGGGCCGCGTCCGCC
Organism: Rhizobium sp. 11_C7_N12_5; assembly: GCF_051811145.1. Lineage (NCBI taxonomy): Bacteria > Pseudomonadati > Pseudomonadota > Alphaproteobacteria > Hyphomicrobiales > Rhizobiaceae > Rhizobium > Rhizobium sp. 11_C7_N12_5. The sequence continues at coordinate 3,288,696 of NZ_JBPWPY010000001.1, read as the reverse complement.
GGTATAGAGCGAGGAGGCGTTGAAGAGCACGTCTTCGGCAGCCTTGCCGTCGATGCCCGAGGTGGCCCTCAGTGCTTCCGGCAGCCTGGCTAGGCCGGCGAAGAGGGCTTGGTCCTGCGAGATCGTTGCGGTGACGCCGGCAAGGGCTGCAACGGAGGCGATGAAGGATTTCGTGGCGGCGACGCTCTGTTCCTTGCCGGCATTGAGGCCGAGCACGATGTCGGCCTCGTTGGCAAGCGGGCTGTCGGTGACGTTGACGACGGCGATCGTGGTAGCGCCGCCCTTCTTGGCGGCGGCCTGCATGGCGATGATATCGGGACTGCCGCCGGATTGCGACACGGTGAAGTGGATGCCGCCCTTTAGGTGGAGCGGAACGCCATAGACGGAGGCGATCGACGGGCCGACCGAGGCGACCGGGATGCCGCAGGATATTTCCAAGAGATATTTGAAGAAGGTCGCGGCATGGTCGGAAGAGCCGCGCGCGGCTGTCGTGACCAGCGACGGGCGCGTGGAGGAGAAGAGCTTCGCGATTTCGGCAAAGGCGGGCTTTTCCTTGTCAAGCAGCGTTGCAACCACGTCCGGCGACTGGCCGGCTTCCGTCAGCATCAGGGATTGGGTCTCGCTCATAGGTCATCTCCAATTCTCAATTCGGCTACAAAATCATAGGCATCGCCGCGATAATGCGAGCGGGTGTATTCGACGACGCGCTGGTCCGCGAGGCGTGACACCCGTTCGATCAAAAGCGCCGGCGCTCCGGCCTTGACGGTCAGGATCGATGCGGATGTGGGGTCCAGCGTCACGGCCGTCAGCCTTTGCTGGGCACGCACGGGCTTGAAGCCTTTGGCAGCGAGCGCATCATAGAGCGAACCCTCGGATACCGCGTCCTCGCCGAGGAATTTGATGGGGACGACGGCGCGTTCGATGGCGAGCGGCTGGCCGTCGGCCAGGCGCAGGCGGTCAAGCCGCAGCACAGGTTCGTCAAGGCCGAGGCCGAGCAGGAAGGATTCCTCCGGCGCCGGCGCGCTGATGGTGCGCGACAGGATGCGGGCTGCCGGCTCGCGGCCGCGTGAGCGCATGTCGGCGGAGAAGGAGGAGAGGCGCCAGAGCGGCTGCTCGATGCGCTCGACATGCTGCGAGACGAAGGTGCCGCTGCCGTGGCGGGATTCGATGACGCCCGAAGCGAGCAGGTCGCGATAGGCCGTTCGCACCGTGACGCGGCCGATCTGCAGGGCGCCGGCAAGATCGCGTTCGCCGGGCAGCGCGGTGCCCGATTTCAGCAGTCCCTCCTGAATAAGGCCCGTCAGTGCCTGCGCCAGACGCTTATAGAGCGGCCCACTCCCGGTCCCATCGCTGAGGCCGCGGCTGTTCAATTCAGCGATCAAACTGGTTCTATCCATGATGTGCATATAGAACCTATTTAGAACCAATTCACAAGGCGAATCTGCCTGCGGGCCTAAAAAGAATCGGCCGGGCGCTTTGGACGCCCGGCCGAATTTCAAGAGAGCGGGGCATGCCCCGATCAGTTCTTGGTGAAGATGTAATCCGTTTCCTGCCGCAATACCTCGCCCGGGCGGAGCACGGCATTGGGGAAGCCTTCGTGATTGATCGCGTCGGGCCAAACCTGCGTTTCCAGGCAGAAGCCGGCGAACGGTCCGATCTTGCGGCCATCATGGCCGGGAACCGGAACGTCGAGCTTGAAGCCGGTATAGAACTGCACGCCGGGTTCGGTGGTGCGCACCTCCAGCGACACGCCGGAATTGACGCTGCGGGCCAGCACAACGGAACGCTTGGCAGTGCGCTCGGTCGAGAGGCAGAAGTTATGGTCGTACAGCGCCTGCTCCGTTCCGTCGAAGCGCTTCATCGGCGCCATCTCGCGGAAATCGAACACAGTGCCTTCGACCGAACGCACTTCGCCCGTGGGTACCTGCTTCTCATCCGTCGGCGTATAGTGATCGGCGGCGATCATGATGTCGTGACCGAGAGCATCGTCGCGGCCGTCAAGATTGAAATAGGCATGCTGGCAGACGTTGGCGAGCGTCGGCTGGTCGGTGGTCGATTCGTAGGTGACCGACAGTTCGCCGTTGCCATGCACTCGATAGGTCGCCTGTATCGTGCAGTTGCCGGGATAGCCGGCGCGCCCGTCGGGATCGACGATCTTGAGGACTACGCGGTCGGTGTCGTGCTCAACGATCGTCCAGTTGCGCTTGGCGATATTGTCCTTGCCGCCGTGCAGGTGCGTGACGCCCTTTTCGTTGAGCTCGAGCTGGTATTGCTTGCCATCCAGCGTGAAGCGGCCAGCGCCGATGCGGTTGGCGCAGCGGCCGGGCGTGGCGCCGAAATAGGAGGAGTGGAGGGGATAATCGGCAAAATTGTCGAAGCCGAGCAGAAGCGAGGGCCCGTGGCCGTCAAGGCGCAGATCCTGGACGACCGCCCCCCAGGACATGATGTGGGCGGTCAGGCCGCCACCGACGATCTTGACGCGATAGACGGTATCCCCATCCGCCGTCGTCCCAAAAATTTCCCGCTGCAAAGTGCTTTCCGTCATATCAACTCATCCATTGCTTTTGAGTATGCGAGGTCAGACCCTGCCTCCATTCGCGCCGTTCCGCAACCAGTTCGATGGCGAAAACTAGGGGCGAGCAGAGGAGAGGCAAGGTCTGATTAGGCTTTGCCGCTGGCTTGGGACTGGCACGTTATGCTGCGAATGTGCGGTGCGTAAGACAGGCGGTCGATTTCATCCTGATCTACTATGTCTTGCCGTAACGAAGTTTGGCTGTCCGTCTGCTGAAAAGCGTTCTGACCATTTGGTTCGACCCATCCGCTTTTTCGGTCTTCATGATCACCATCAATCTGTCGCCGCGAACGGCGAGAAGGATATAGAACGCTTTTTGACTATATTTTTCCACGTAGGAGTTCCAACGTCCCATGCCTGCCGCGTAGCTGGAATTTCCGTTGCTGCTCGTCTCTGCGGTGGCGCTCCAGCCGTTGTTCGTGCTGATCCTCATGAATCTGCCTTGCCTGATTATTCCCACGCGGCATTTTTCACCGGCGCTCACGTTGGAGTCGATCTGTTCCCATTGTCCGGAGAAGCCCTCTTCCTCGGATCTTGCCTGCTGCGAGACGAGCAAAATGGTTGCGATGAAGAGAAGTAATTTTACAGCGTGGCGCACGCATATCTCCACCAGTTTCCGCAGCGATTTGGGACGGTATCTGCTGTGCTTCTTTATCTACAAATGGTTGTGGTAATTTGGTGGCGCTGCGGCATGCAAATGCTGATCAGTTAGCGTGACAATTCCTTCGTCGCTCTCTCCAGCCCGCCAAGCGTCAGGGGATACATGCGATCGGTCATCAGACGGCGTATCATCGAGATCGAGGTCGTATGGCCCCAATAGCTTTCCGGAACGGGGTTGATCCAGATGCATTTGCGGAAATGGCCGGTCATTCGGGCGAGCCAGGCCTCGCCGGCCTCCTTGTTCCAATGCTCGACCGAGCCGCCCGGCTGCGTGATCTCGTAAGGGCTCATCGCGGCGTCGCCGACGAAGACGACACGGTAGTCGGGACCGAAGGTGCGGATCAGATCCGTTGTCGCTGTCACATCGACACGCCGGCGACGATTGTCCTTCCACACGCCCTCATAGAGGCAGTTGTGAAAGTAGAAATACTCCATGTGCCGAAACTCGGAGCGGGCGGCGGAAAACAGCTCTTCCACCCCACGAATGTGATCGTCCATCGAGCCGCCGACATCGAAGAACATCAAGAGCTTGACGGCGTTGCGCCGTTCCGGCCGGGTCTGGACGTCGAGATAGCCGTGTTCGGCGGTGGAGCGGATGGTGCCGGAGAGATCCAGCTCGTCGGCCGCCCCCTCGCGCACCCAGCGGCGCAGGCGCTTCAGCGCCACCTTGATGTTGCGGGTGCCGAGCTCGACGCCGTCGTCGAGATTCTGGAAGTCACGGCGATCCCAGACCTTCACCGCCCGGCGATTGCGCGACGTCTCTTGGCCGATGCGCACGCCTTCAGGGTTATAGCCATAGGCGCCGAAGGGCGATGTGCCTGCCGTGCCGATCCATTTCGATCCGCCCTGATGCCGGCCCTGCTGTTCGGCCAAGCGCTGGCGCAGTGTCTCCATCAGTCTGTCGAACCCGCCGAGCGCCTCGATCTGCTTCCGTTCTTCTTCGGTGAGATGCTTTTCCGCCAGCTTGCGCAGCCATTCGTCGGGGATGGCCGTTGCCTCCACCGCGTCAGCATTGGCCCCGATCGCCTCCACGCCACGGAAATAATCGGCGAAAACCTGGTCGAAGCGGTCGATGAAGCGCTCGTCCTTGATCAGCGTCGTACGGGCCAGATAGTAGAAGGCCTCGATATCGTAATCGGCTATCCCTTCTTCCATCCCTTCGAGCAGCGACAGGAATTCCCGGAGCGTGACCGGCACCTTCGCTTCCTTCAGCTTCAGGAAGAAGGGAATGAACAAGGCTCAAGCCCTTTCTTGGCCGATCTCCTCCAGATCATAAGGCGTGGTCTGGTAGATTTCGTTGATCCAGTTGCCGAAGAACAGATGTGCATGGCTGCGCCACCGGTTCTGTGGCGGAATCTCCGGGTCGTTATGGGGGAAGTAGTTATGCGGCATCTTGATCGGCACGCCCGCATTCACATCCCGGAAATATTCGTCCGCCAGCGAGGTGGAATCATACTCCACGTGATTGAACATGTAGAGCCGGTTGCAGGCCTGTTCGTGCACGAGACAGACGCCCATTTCGCTTGAATCCATCAGGATCTGCAGGCCAGGCACCTTTTCGATGTCGGCGCGGCGCACTTCCGTCCAGCGCGAGACCGGAATGGCGAAATCGTCGGAGAAGCCGTTCAGATAGACGGATGACGGTGCAAGGTTCTGGTGGCGATAGACGCCGAAGGCCTTCTCCTTCAGCGTATGCTTCGGCACACCATGGAAATGATAGGCGGCGGCCATCGCCCCCCAGCAGACATTCATCGTCGAATGGACATTGGTCGCCGTCCAGTCGAAGATCTGCCGCATCTCGTCCCAGTAGGTGACCTCTTCATACTCCAGCAGCTCGATCGGCGCGCCGGTGATGATGAAACCGTCGAACTTGTGATCCTTGACCTCTTCCCAGGTCTGGTAGAAGGAAAACAGGTGTTCCTCGGAGGTGTTCTTGGCCTTGTGGCCGCCGACGCGCACCAGCGAGAACTCCGTCTGCAGCGGCGATGCGCCGATGAGGCGCGCCATCTGTATCTCGGTCTTGATCTTGTTCGGCATGAGGTTGAGAAGCCCGATCTGAAGGGGGCGGATATCCTGGCGGATCGCCACCGTTTCGGTCATCACCCGCACGCCCTCGTTCCGGAGGGTCTCAAATGCGGGCAGCGTATCGGGAATCTTGATGGGCATTGTTTTCACTCGACCAAATACAAAAAAACCGGCCGCGATCATGAATCGCTACCGGTCCGCACGCGGCCCTTTAGCGACTTATTTAACGTGGCTGCAAGCCGGCCGGCCAAATCACCACAGAAGGAATTTCATAAACCTGCTGTTCCCGCTGGTCAATGGGCAAGCTTTGCGGCGGCTGGCGGCCGCGCTCTGATGTCGGTTCTCACTTACAAATGTTCAAGAAGCGCCGCCATGCCATAGCCGAGACGCTTCCGCGCCTCGGCGAGCGATATCCAGAAAAAGCGGAAGCAGATGGGTGCGCTGCCATCGAACGGCGTCATCTCGAAGTGGCGCCAGGTGGCCGGTGTCGTCTCCGGGAGGGTGCAGCGGAAAAAATGCCGCTGATGGTGACAGGTGCGACCGCTCTTCTCGAACCGGTAATCGTCGATGCCGAGCGGATGCAGCGCGTTTGCTGTGAGCCCGGTTTCTTCTTCGAACTCTCGTGCTCCCGCTGCCGCTATGTCTTCGCCGGCCTCGACGGTACCGCCGGGGACCTGCAGTTCGACCGCCGGAAAATCCGGCTCGTCGAAAACAAGCAAGTGGCGCTCCCGAACGGCGTAGATCAGGACCTTAACAGCATCCGGCTGCATTATTTTCCCTGCCCACGCGCCATGAAGGCCAGCCGCTCGAAGAGGTGCACGTCCTGCTCGTTCTTCAGCAAAGCACCGTGGAGCTTCGGCAGGGCGTTTTTCGCATCGCCGCGCAGCGTGGCCGGATCGACATCGTCGGCGACGAGCAGACGGATCCAATCGAGGGCTTCGGATGTCGAGGGCTTCTTCTTCAGGCCCGCCACGTCTCGGATCTCGAAGAATTGCGTCAGCGCCGCATGCAGAAGCGTCTGCTTGATGCCGGGATAGTGTACCTCGACTATGCGCTCCAGTGTTTCCATGTCGGGGAAGCGGATATAGTGGAAGAAGCAGCGGCGCAGGAAGGCGTCCGGCAGCTCCTTTTCATTGTTTGATGTGATGATGACGATCGGCCGGATGGCGGCCCGGATCGTTTCGTCGGTCTCGTAGACATGGAATTCCATGCGGTCGAGTTCCTGCAAGAGGTCGTTCGGAAATTCGATATCGGCCTTGTCGATCTCGTCGATCAGCAACACGCATTTCCGCGGCGAGGTGAAGGCCTGCCAGAGCTTTCCCTGTCTGATATAGTTGCTGATATCATGAACGCGTGCGTCGCCGAGCTGGCTGTCGCGCAGGCGCGAGACGGCATCGTATTCGTAAAGGCCCTGCTGCGCCCTGGTGGTCGATTTTACGGCCCACTCGATGAGGTCCAGGCCGAGAGCAGCGGCCACCTGTCGCGCCAGTTCCGTCTTGCCCGTGCCCGGTTCACCCTTTACGAGAAGCGGACGCTCCAGCCGGATGGCTGCATTGACGGCGACCATCAGATCCTTGTCGGCGATATAGTCGGCAGTTCCTTGAAATTGCATCGGAAGGCTTTCTCAATCTTTCCAGTGCAAGCTAGTTGCTGACCTTATTCGGTTCAAGGCGTGAAACCGTGTATATAGGAACGTGATCGCACCAATCTGTTGCAAGGGTGGACATGAGGGCGGGTCTTGATTAACTGACGGGACGTGCGTCGCAGGGAAGTGCTGATGGCAGTTGAAGCGCAAGCCAAGCCGAATATCCAGGGAAACGAGCAGGTCGGTTACGATTTGAGTCTTTTCTTTCGGCTGAGGATGATGTTCTCGGCTTTCTGGAATTCGCCGGTACGCATCAAGATCATTTCGCTGACCGTAGCGCTCTTCCTGATTATCCTGGTCACCGCCTATGTCCAGGTGCTGCTCAACAGCTGGAACGCTCCTTTTTACGATTCGCTGGCAAGGCGCGATACCTCCGCCTTCTTCCACCAGCTTGGCGTCTTCGGCATCATTGCCGGCTCGCTTCTGGTCCTCAACGTCATCCAGGCATGGCTGAACCAGATGACCGCGCTCTATATGCGCGAGGGCCTGGCAAGGGATCTGGTGAACCAATGGCTGCAGGCCAAGCGTGCGCTTCGCCTTGCCTCCTCCGGCCTGATCGGCGTCAATCCAGACCAGCGGCTCCATGAGGATGCCCGCAATCTCGCCGAAAGCACGACGGGTCTGGCGATCGGCCTGGTGCAGGCGACGATCCTGCTGCTGAGCTTCATCGGCGTGCTTTGGGAACTGTCGAGCGGCATGGTCTTCCATTTCAGGGGTGCAAGCTTCTCCGTCCCCGGCTATATGGTCTGGGCGGCGATCCTCTATGCCGGTTCGGCATCGTTCCTCAGCCAGTTCGTCGGCCGCCGGCTGGTGCGGCTGAATGCCGATCGCTATTCGAAGGAAGCCGAGCTGCGCTTCGCGCTCATGCATGCCAACGAGCATATGCCGGCGATCACCATTGCCGGCGGCGAAGAGAATGAACGCCGGCGGATCAATGTCGATATTTCCGCCGTGCTCGCCGTCATCCGCCAGCTTGCGATCGCCAATACCAATCTCACCTGGGTTTCCGCCGGCTACGGCTGGCTGGTGCTGATCATCCCCATCCTCGTGGCTGCGCCCGCCTATTTCTCCGGCGGGCTGACCTTCGGCCAGCTCATGGTGGCAGTCGGCGCCTTCAATCAGGTCAATTCGGCCCTGCGCTGGTATGTTGCCAATTTCGGACCGATCGCCGAATGGCGCGCCACGCTGATGCGCGTCACCGATTTCCGCAAGGCACTGACGGAGATGGACGACAAGACGCCGATGCCGCACACCCTCGTCTTCGAGAAGGCCGCGCCCGGCACGATGGTATGGACCGACATGGAGATCTCCACCAGGACCAGCGACGAGGCGACCGAGAACGGCTTCCGGATTGCCGAGGGGACGGTCACGATCAATGCCGGCGAACACATCATGGTCAACGGCGATCACGGCGTGAACCGCCGGCTGCTGTTCGAGGTGCTGGCGCATCAATGGTATAGCGGCTCCGGCACCGTCAGCCTGCCGCCGATGGAAGACGTTCTGTTCATGCCACACACACCCTATGTGCCGAGCGGCACGCTCAGGGAGGCGATCTGTTTCCCTGAGGATCGGGATGTCTACGACGAGGCCGCGGTCGAGGCCGCGATGGACAAGGTGAGCCTTGGTCGCCTCAAGAGCCGTCTCGACACGCAAGCCCGCTGGGACCGGCTGCTTGATATCGAGGAGCAGAAGGCCGTCGGCTTTGCGCATCTGCTGTTGGCGAAGCCGAAATGGGTAGTCCTCGACGACGCCATGGAAGGGCTGGAGGCGGAAATTCAGGCGCAGTTTTCAGCGCTGCTGGCGGAATTGACCGACGTGACCGTGATCTATATCGGCCGCAACGAAGCCTATCTTCATGCCATGTCCCCTCGCGTCCTGCATCTGCAGGCACTGGTATCGCGCGACGAGGATGATGTGGCCGCAGCCACGCCACCGGCGGCCGTACCCGCAGAGGCAACGGTCAGGGATACGAAGAAGGCCAACGCGCCGTAACTTTGCTTCGGAGACGTGCATGTCCGGCCATGGCGACGCCAGCCGCTGAAACTAAAACGCCCCGTCTTGGCGACGAGGCGTTTCTCATGCAAGCAAGCGGCCGAGGCTCAGTCCTTGGCGCGCTCGACGTAGGAATTGTCTTCCGTGGCGATGACGACGCGGGTGCCGGCGTTGATGTGCGGCGGCACCATGGTGCGCACGCCGTTCGACAGGATGGCGGGCTTGTAGGACGAGGATGCCGTCTGGCCCTTGACGACCGGTTCGGTCTCGGTGATCTCAAGCGTGACATGGCGCGGCAGCTGGAGCGCGAGCGGAATGCCTTCGTGGATCGACAGGACGCAGGTCATGCCTTCCTGCAGATAGGCTTTCTGGTCGCCCATGGTCTCGACATCGACGACCACCTGATCGTAGTTGGCCGGGTTCATGAAGTGGAAGCCTTCGCCGTCTTCATAGAGGTACTGGAAGTTCACGTCTTCGACGAAGGCGCGCTCGACCTGCTCAGTGGTGCGCCAGCGTTCGGACACCTTAACGCCGTCAACGATGCGGCGCATATCGACCTGGGTAACCGGCGTACCCTTGCCCGGATGAAAGTTCGCGGCGGTGAGAACGACGTAGAGCTTGCCGTCGACGTCGAGAACGTTGCCCTTGCGGACCGAAGAGGCGATGACCTTGACCATAAGACTTCCTTGTAACGCTGTGTTTTGCGTCGTAGAGGGACTGTCTAAATGCTCTCCGAGACGCAGCAATTGTTTGCTTGGGGGCGCAACTACCCTAAATCAATGGAAATTGCCACCCCCAACGCGGCCTGCGCCCTGAAGAAAGCTAGGAATGAAGCCAACAACGAGCAAGGCGTCTCCTTGGTGGACCCGCAATGTCCATGCGGACCGGCGGCCGTTTCTCATTGGCCGTAACGCCATCCAGGCGGCTCTGCGGGGTTTCTTCGCGCGCAACGACTTCATCGAGGTCGATACGGCGACGCTGCAGGTGTCGCCCGGCAACGAGGCGCATCTCCATGCCTTCGAGACCGAGGCGCTGACGACGGACGGCAAGGCATCACCTCTCTATCTTCATACGTCGCCAGAGTTTGCCTGCAAGAAGCTGCTCGCGGCCGGTGAGGAGCGCATCGCCTGTTTTGCCCATGTCTATCGCAATCGTGAGCGGGGCCCGCTGCACCATCCGGAATTCACCATGCTGGAATGGTATCGGGCTGGGGAAAGCTACGAGGCCCTGATGGCCGACTGTTCTGTGCTGCTGGCGCTGGCAGCCGAGACGGTCGGGGCAAAAAAGCTGACCTATCGCGGCGCCGAGACCGATCCTTTCCTCACGCCGGAGCGTATCAGCGTCGGAGCGGCTTTCGAACGTTACGCCGGCATCGATCTTTTTGCCTCCATCGGCATGGACGGATCCACGGACCCGGAGCGTCTGGCGGCGGACATGCGGCGGGTCGGCATACGCGTCGCCAAAGATGACGTGTGGCCCGATCTCTTCAGCCGGGTGCTGGTCGAGAAGGTTGAACCCAATCTCGGCTTCGGCCGTGCGACGATCCTCGATGAATATCCCGTCTCCGAGGCCGCGCTTGCCCGGCCCTCCGCTGGAGACCACCGTGTCGCCGAACGTTTCGAGCTCTATGCCTGCGGAGTCGAGCTTGCCAATGCGTTCGGTGAACTGACCAATGCCGACGAGCAGCGGCGGCGGTTCGAAATCGAGATGGCGGAAAAGCAGCGCGTCTATGGCGAAACCTATCCGCTCGACGAGGATTTTCTGGAGGCGCTTGCCGTCATGCCTGACGCAAGCGGCATCGCGCTCGGCTTCGATCGGCTCGTCATGCTGGCAACCGGGGCCTCGCGGATCGAGCAGGTGCTCTGGGCGCCGGTTGCGGAGTTCGGCGTATGAATTCGATGCGTCCGATCAGGAATATCAGCGAACTCGAGCGTGCCGGATTGATCGATGCCGATCAGGCGATTTCGCTGGAGGCGGTGACGGAGCGATATGCGGTGGCGCTGACACCGACCGTTGCGCGGCTGATCGACCGCACCGATCCAGCCGATCCCATTGCCCGGCAATTCCTGCCCGACATGGCTGAACTTGCCGTCACGCCGGAAGAGCGTGCCGATCCGATCGGCGATCATGCCCATAGCCCCGTCGAAGGCATCGTCCATCGCTATCCGGATCGCGTGCTGCTGAAGGCCGTGCATGTCTGCCCGGTCTATTGCCGCTTCTGCTTTCGCCGCGAGATGGTCGGGCCACAAGGTCTCGGGACGCTCGACGGCGAGGCGCTCGATGCCGCCTTTGCCTATATCCGCGGTCACAGCGAGATTTGGGAGGTCATTCTCACCGGCGGCGACCCGCTGGTTCTTTCGCCGCGCCGGCTCGAAGAGATCTTGCGGCAGTTGGCCGATATCGATCATGTGAAGATCGTCCGCTTCCACACGCGCGTTCCCGTTGTCGATCCCTTGCGGATCGATGCGGCATTGATCGCGGCACTGAAGGCTAGCGGCAAGACCATCTATGTGGCCCTGCATGCCAATCATCCGCGGGAACTGACGGGTGAGGCGCGCGCTGCCTGCGCCCGGTTGGTCGATGCGGGGATCGTGCTGATCAGCCAATCGGTGCTCCTGAAGGGCGTCAACGACGATCCGGATGTGCTGGCAGCCCTGATGAAGGCTTTCGTCGAAACGCGGGTGAAGCCCTATTACCTGCACCATCCCGATCTTGCGCCCGGCACCAGCCATTTTCGCCTGACGATCGCCGAAGGCCAGGCGATCGTTTCGGCTCTGCGCGGCCGCATTTCCGGCCTCTGCCAGCCCACCTACATTCTCGATATTCCCGGCGGCCACGGCAAGGCGGATATCGGCAAGAGTTCGGTTCGCGAGGTCAGCGAGGGTTGCTACTCGATTTCGGATTATCGCGGCGGCGAGCACGTCTACCCGCCCGATTCATAGATCCTGGGCCGCCGTTTTACTCTGCCGCTATGCTTGTTATGAGATTTTTTGAATAAAACGTATTGGCGAAGTTGGCACATTAACCTTATTGTCGGTGGCGCCTATTCACAAATCGAATACGCGAAAATATTAGGGCATCTTAATATTTGCCTGTAAACGCTGCCTTGCATGGCTTACAGATGGTAAACTTCATTTAGAAAAATGTTGAATATGCGAATTTTCTAGAAGTATATCCCAATTGTATTTACCACGTCGATTAGCGGAATGTTCTATTTTGCCCGTTACTTCTTGGCTGACGATAAGACTGCGTAACTGCAGTTATGCTTGCCATTGCCAGAAGGGACAAGATTATGAATAAGACGATTCGCGATTTGCTGACCAAATTCGGTGCGCTTCCCGTTGCTGTCGATGGGATTGCCGATGATGCCGATCTCTATGTCACGGGATTGTCCTCATTTGCTTCCGTACAGCTGATGCTCGGCATCGAAGAGGCTTTTGACGTTGAGTTTCCCGACAATCTGCTGAACCGCAAGTCCTTCGCCAGCATTGCCGCCATCGAAAAGACTGTCGGTATGATCCTGGACAGCCGGAAGGTTGCATGATGAGCGTGGCGGTCGCTTTGCTTGAGGTTGGGACGGGAGACGGACCGGCGGTACGTGCCGCGCGCGTCGCCGCGATCGCCAGCCAACACGCCGATGCCGTCGATGCCGAGGGCCGGTTCCCGCGCGAAGCCGTCGACGCGATGCGCGCCGAGAGATTGCTATCCATCCAGATCCCGGCCGCTCTTGGCGGCGAGGGCGCATCGATCACTGAAATCGCCGAGCTTTGCTCGATCCTCGGCCAGGCCTGCGCGGCCAGCGCCATGGTTTTCGCCATGCATCAGATCAAGCTTTCGAGCCTGGTCGAGCATGGCGCCGACAGCGATTGGCACCGTGATTTCATGCGCCGCATTGCGAGCGAGCAGCTGTTGCTGGCCTCGGCGACGACTGAAGGCGGCATTGGCGGCAATCTGCGCAACAGCATCTGCGCCATCAAGGTCGAGGGCGATACCTGCTTCCTGGAAAAGGATGCGACCGTCATTTCCTATGGCGCCCATGCCGATGCGATCCTGATCACATCCCGCAGCCACGCCGAGGCGGCTTCTTCCGACCAGGTGCTGACGGTTTTCCTTAGGGATCAGTATAGGATTGAACGCACGGTCGAGTGGAACACGCTCGGCATGCGCGGCACCTGCTCCGACGGCTTCCTGTTCAAGGGCGAGGCGCCGGCCGTGCAGATCCTGCCGAAGCCGTTTGCCGAGATCGCCGCGCAATCGATGCTGGCGAGCTCGCATCTGCTCTGGAGCGGCGTCTGGTACGGCATTGCGGCCGATGCCGTTGCCCGTGCTCAGGCTTTCGTGCGCGCAGCGGCCCGCAAATCGCCGGGCACGCAGCCGCCGGGTGCATTGCGGCTGGCGGAAGTCTCCAGTCTGCTGCAGATGGTGAAGTCGAATGTCGTTGCCGGTCTTAAGGTTTATGAAGAGGCCAAGGTTGATGCCGATCGGCTGTCTTCGATGGCCTTTGCCGTCGCGATGAACAACGTCAAGATCGCGTCGTCGGAGATGATCCTGCCGATCATCAACCACGCCATGCTGATCTGCGGCATCATGGGCTACAAGAATGGCACGCCCTACAGCCTCGGCCGCCATCTGCGCGATGCGCACTCCGCTCAATTGATGATCTCGAATGATCGCATTCTCGGCAACACGTCGACCATGCTGCTCGTCCACAAACAAGATACAAGCCTGTTGGGGTAATCGTAATGGATATGAAATCCTCGTTTCTCGATCGTCTTTTTGATTCTGGTCTTCTGATCGACACCGGCGTTGACGGTCTCTACGGGCGCAGCGGTCAGTTCGAAGACGTCATTGCCGCCTTCGAGCGGCTGATCGACAAATTCGGCGGCGCCGATGGCGCCGAGGCCATCCGCTTTCCGCCGGGCATGAACCGCGCCTTTTTCGAAAAGAGCGGCTACATGAAGAGCTTCCCGCAGCTCGCCGGCACGGTGCACAGCTTCTGCGGCAGCGAACTCGACCATATGAGCCTCTTGAAGTGCATGGAAGTCGGCGACGACTGGACGAAAGACCAGCAGGCGACCGATATCGTGCTGACGCCGGCGGCCTGCTATCCGCTTTATCCGACCGTTGCCAAGCGCGGCGCTCTGTCGGAAAGCGGCGCGCTCTTTGATCTGCAGTCCTACTGCTTCCGTCACGAGCCATCCAAGGATCCGGCCCGCCAGCAGCTCTTCCGCATGCGCGAATATGTCTGCATGGGCACCGACAAGCATGTGACGGATTTCCGCCAAAGCTGGATGGATCGCGGCATCGAGATGATGAAGGCCGTCGGCCTCGACGTGACCATCGACGTTGCCAACGATCCCTTCTTCGGCCGCGCCGGCAAGATGCTCGCCAACAACCAGCGCGACCAGAACCTGAAGTTCGAACTGCTGATCCCGATCACCTCGACAGCCAACCCGACGGCCTGTATGAGCTTCAACTATCACCAGGACGCCTTTGGGACGAAATGGGGTTTGAACTTCGCTGACGGTAGCGTTGCGCATACCGCCTGCGTCGGCTTCGGCCTCGAGCGCATTGCGCTGGCGCTCTTCCACCACCATGGTCTCGACGTCAAGGAATGGCCCGAGAGCGTGCGCAAGACGCTGTGGGGCTGATCGCTTCCATGGCTGCCGTTTTCCAGGGACTGGATCCCGCCACCTACAAGCCACATGCGTTGCACGACAGCGAACGCATGTGGCCGGAGACCAATTGCTACATCGATCTGTGGATCGAAGTGCTCTCGAGCCTGAAGCTTCAGCCGGAAGCCATGCTTGGCTTCACGCTGGGCCAGGATTTCGAGGGCGACCAGTTCACTTTCTTTAAGGTGCCGCTCGAAGATCTCGAAGCGCTCTACGGCATCCGCTGCACGGAGCTTGCGATCTACGACAAGGTCCAGCATCACGTCGGCGAGCAGATCGGCCGCGGCCGGCTCTGCCTGGTGGAGATGGACTCCTTCTTCATGCCTGATACGCAGGGCGTCGGTTATCGCCGCGAGCATGGCAAGACGACTGTCGCGATCAACCGGCTCGATATGGACGGCCGTACAATCGACTATTTCCACAATGGCGGCTTCTTCCGCCTCTCAGGTGAAGATTTCGACGGGCTGTTCCAGCTGCAGCTGACGGAAGACGACCTGCCGTTCCTGCCCTATACGGAATTCGCGAAATTTCCCGACAAGACACCGGGAGAATCCGCCGTCCGGCAAACATCGCGGCAGCTGCTGTCCTTCCATTTCCGCCGCCGTCCGCAGGCCAATCCTATCCGCGCCTTTGCCGAGGTCTTTCCCGTGCAGGTCGAAGCGGTTGCCGAGCGGCCTTTCGGCTTCTTCCATAAATATGCCTTCAACACGCTGCGCCAGCTCGGCGCCAATTTCGAGCTCGCGGGCAGCCATCTGGACTGGCTGACGGCGGATTTCTCCGACGCTGCCGTCGAAGCGCGACGGATTTCCGAAGCGGCGAAATCGGTGCAGTTCCAGCTTGCCCGCGCCATTACGCGCAAGAAATTCGAGCCATTGCGGACGGCGCTTGATCCGGCGGCCGATGCGTGGGATGCCATGATGGGGCTGCTTGAACGGAAGCTCTGACCGGCTGCCGTTCGGTTGCGAAACGGCTCGGCGATTTCGGGATAGATGTGGGGCGGGGAAATCCCCCGGAAAGATGTCATGGGCGGGCGCTTGGCTGATATCGGCGGCGGAATGCGGCTGAGCGAAGGATGGAATCTGGTCCTGACGGATGCGGGCACCTGTGCCTTGCCTTCCGACGTGCCCTTTTCGGCCGGCTTGATCCCCGCGCCGGTGCCGGGCACCGTGGCCGAGGCGCTGGAAAAGGCCGGGCTCTTCGACCGCGCGAAACCTCACATCCTCAACGACCGGGATGCCTGGTATATTTGTCGCATGGTGGATGTGGATGCCGGCGATGCGGTGCTGCGGCTGGAAGGGCTGGCGACACTCTGCGAGGTCTTCCTCAACGGTCAGAAAATCCTCGTCTCCGAAAGCATGTTCGAAGCCCATGATATCGCCGTGAGCCTGCTCGGCGGCGACGAGCTGGCGCTGTGCTTCCGCGCTCTGGGGCCAAGGCTTTCGGAGCAGGGTCCCCGCGCCCGCTGGCGGCCGCAGATGATCACGCCGCAGGGCCTCCGCTTCGTGCGCACGACATTGCTCGGCCACATGCCCGGCTGGTGTCCGGAGATCCATGCCGTTGGCCCATGGCGACCGGTTTCCCTTCTGCGCCCGAGCGCGCCTGTCGTCCGCGATCTCTCCCTGCGGCCGGACTTGCTCGATGATGGCGAAGGCCGGCTCTATGCATCGCTTTCGATCGAGGGCGATGCCGGGGAGATCGTCCTGCGCTGCGGTGAGGTCGAGCAGGCTTTCGAGCTGGACAGTCCCGGCCGCTACAACGCCATCCTGAAAATTCCCGGTGTGGAGCCATGGTGGCCGCATACGCATGGCGCACCATACCTATATGACGTCGCGCTTGTCATCGACGGTGCGGAATATCCCCTCGGAAACACCGGCTTTCGACGGCTGTCAGTCGATCGTGGCGCCGATGGGCAGGATTTTGCTGTTGTCATCAACGGCGAGCGGATTTTCTGCCGCGGCGCGGTCTGGACGACGGCCGACATCGTGCGCCTGCCCGGCGGCCGCGAGGATTACGAACCCTGGCTGCGGCTGGCGGCGCAGGCCGGCATGAACATGATCCGCATCGGCGGCACCATGGCCTATGAGGCGCCGGATTTCTTCCGCCTCTGCGACGAACTCGGCCTGCTGGTCTGGCAGGATTTCATGTTCGCCAATTTCGACTACCCGAAGAACGACAAGACTTTCAACGCCCATGTCGAGGCGGAGGTTGCGCAGCTTCTTGGCCGTACGCGCCTGTCGCCTTCGCTTGCCGTTCTTTGCGGCGGCAGCGAGATCCATCAGCAAGCGGCGATGATGGGCCTGCCCGAACAGTTCTGGAAAAGCCCGATTGTCGAGGACATCATCCCGCCGGTCGTACAATCGCTTCGGCCCGATGTGCCCTATGTCGTCAACTCGCCGTCCGGCGGCGCCATGCCGTTTTCTCCGAATGCCGGCGTGACGCATTACTACGGCGTCGGCGCCTACATGCGGCCGCTTGCCGATGCGCGCCGCGCCGATGTCCGCTTTGCGGCCGAGAGCCTGGCATTCGCGCATGTGCCGCAGGCCCGCACGCTCATCCGGCATCTGCCGGTTCCGGCTGTTCATAGCCCGCTATGGAAGGAGCGCGTGCCACGCGATCGCGGCGCATCCTGGGATTTCGAGGATGTGCGCGATCATTACCTTCAGGAACTCTACGGCTTCGAGCCCAACCGATTGCGGCGGGAGGACCCCGATCTCTATCTCGGTCTTTCCCGCGCGGTGACCGGCGAGGTCGCGGAAGAGACCTATGCCGAATGGCGGCGACAAGGTTCGGGTTGCAACGGCGCGCTTGTCTGGACGCTGCAGGACCTGCTGCCCGGCGCGGGCTGGGGTGTGATCGATTCGACCGGCGAGCCCAAGCCGATATGGTATGCATTGCGCCGCGCCTTCCGGCCTGTGCAGGTGCTGTTGACAGACGAGGGCACCAACGGCCTTGATGTGCATGTGATCAACGAGAGCGATGCGGCGCTTGATATCGCGCTCGAGGTTTCCTGCCTGCGCGATGGCCGTCAGAGGGTGGTGGGCGGTAGCCGCGAACTGGTAGTCGAAGCCCGCTCCAAGCAGAGGATTGCCTGCACGGATCTCTTCGGCGCCTTTTTCGACACGAGCTACGCCTTTCGCTTCGGCCCGCCGTCGCATGATGTGACGGTGGCGCGGCTGACGGCACCCGGTACCGGCGCGCTGATTGCGGAAGCCTTTCATTTCCCGCTCGGAAGGGCGGCCGCATTCCACGACGCCGAGATTGCAGCATCGGTCCTGCAGGAGGGCGAGGATTGGTTTCTGGATCTTCGCAGCGATCGGCTTGCGCAATCGGTGCAGATCGATTTCGAGGCCTACCGGGCTGAGGATGACTGGTTTCATCTCCCGCCGGACGGCAGCCGGCGTGTTCGGCTTCACCGGCGGGCAGGAATACCGGCCGACGCCGTTCCGATGGGTCAGATCCGCGCTGTCGGTAGCCGGCGAATCGTCGAAGTGTGATCAAGGTGCGGCGAATGCGGAGCCCTATCTCGCCCCTGGCGGGCAGGATAACCCCTGCGCGCATCAGCTTCCCTTACAGCGTTGCGCCATCCGGTCCGAACAGGTGGCAGCGTTCGGGATCGATGCGGATGTTGACCGTTTCTCCGGCGCGGATGGCCTGCTGATCTTCCAATGCCACCGTCAGCGTCTGGCCGCCTTGCAGCGTGGCGTAGAGGATCGTCTGGCCGCCCAGATGCTCAACGAGATCGACGCCGGCGGTGCCGAGCGCCAGACCGCGATCGCCGACGTTCAGATGTTCGGGGCGCGCGCCGAGTGTCACGTTCTCTCCGGGCCGGATGCCGCCCAGCCGGCGCGGCAGGCGAACTGTCTGGCCGTGGAGGTCGATGACGGCGGAGCCATCGTCGGAGGCGACGATCTTGGCGTCGAGGAAGTTCATTTTCGGCGAGCCGATGAAGCCGGCCACGAACTTGTTCTTCGGCTTGTTATAGAGGTCGAGCGGTGCGCCGACCTGCTCGATTTTGCCGCCGTTGAGCACGACGATCTTGTCGGCCATGGTCATTGCCTCGGTCTGGTCGTGCGTGACGTAGATCATGGTGTTGCCGAGCCGCTGGTGCAGGCGGGCGATCTCGACGCGCATCTGGACACGCAGCTCGGCGTCCAGGTTCGAAAGCGGTTCGTCGAAGAGGAAGATATTGGGTTCACGCACGATGGCGCGGCCGATGGCGACGCGCTGGCGCTGGCCGCCGGAGAGCTGTTTCGGCTTGCGTTGGAGAAGCTGCGTGATCTGCAGGACCTCGGCGGCCTTTTCGACGCGCGGCTGGATGTCCTGCTTCTTCATGCCAGCCGTTTCCAGGCCGAAGGCGAGGTTTTTATAGACCGACATATGCGGATAGAGCGCATAGGACTGGAAGACCATGGCGATGCCGCGCTTGGAGGCGGGAACATCGTTCATGCGGCTGCCGTCGAGATAAAGACCGCCGCCGGAAATCGGCTCCAGCCCGGCAATCATGCGCAGAAGCGTTGATTTTCCGCAGCCGGATGGGCCGACGAAAACGGTAAATTCCCCCGGTTCGATTTCCAGATCGATGCCGTGGACGACCTGGAGTTCGCCATAGCGCTTGATAACCTTCTGCAGCGAGACACTTGTCGCCATGGGCGCTTCCTCCTTGTTCGTCCTGATGGCTGACGGGGCAACGTTCATGACGGCCTCCAGCTCTTGTATTTTGCGCTTTCCGGTCCGACAGGGAAGCGGACTTCGGTGCGCGTTTCCGATGATTCATAGAATGCCGTGACCAGTTCCAGCGCCTGGCGGGCATCGGCTGTCGTCACCGGCAGCGGTCCACCTGACATTAGCGCCTCGTGGAACAGCTTCATCTGCGAGTTGAAGCGGTTGGGAATCGGCGTCCAGTCGGCCAGCAGCGCATCGATCTTCGCGGCGATTTCGTCATTGGCCGGGATGATCTTCCAGGGATCCTGGCCGGGGCTGTAGGGCTCGTGGTTGCTTTCGATCAACACATTCTCGAAGGCAAGCCGCAGGCGGCTGATCTGCTCCTGCGAGCCGAGCGTGGCGCTGATGGTGGCGAGCGCGCCGTTTTCCATCAGCAGGCTGGCGCTCGCGCAATCCTCGACCTCAATGTCGTTGACGCGCGTGGCAACACGGCCGAAAAGGCCTGCGATCGGTCCCATCAGATAGGTCAGCATGTCGTGCAGATGGATGGAATGCGTCATCAGCACGCCGCCAAGCTCCGTCGCCCATTTGCCGCGCCAGGGGACGGCATAATAATCGGCGCCACGCACCCAATGGGTTTCGGAGGTGGCGACATAGGCCTTGCCGGCGATGCCGGCGTCGACGATGCGCTTGGCCTTCTGGATGCCGTCGCCGTAGCGATACTGGAAGATCGGCATCAGCTTGCCCTTGGCCGTCTTCTCGGCGGCGATGACGGCATCGACATCGGCGAGCGATCCCACAAGCGGCTTTTCGCAGACCACATGTTTTCCGGCTGCGAGCGCCTGCATGATGAGCTCGAAATGCGAGCCGGGCGGCGTGCAGATATCGATAATGTCGATATCGGACATATCAAGGACTTCGGAGAAATCCTTGATGCGCTTGCCGATGCCGAATTCGTCGCCGACCGCGTTCAGGCGCTCCTCGTTGAGATCGCAGAGGACGGCAACTTCGAAGCGATCGGAATGAGGCAGATAGCCTTCGACGATGTGGGAGCGGCCGATACCGAGACCGATGATCGCGACTTTCTTTATGTCGGACATATGCGGATTACCTTTGGATGCTGTTGAGCGATGTTGCTTCGGCAAGCGCCTGCGCCTTCAGCGCCAGCTCCATGGCCTTGAAGCAATGGTCCTGGCCCATCGCCGTTTCGGTGCGGTCCCTGATGTCGGCTACAAACTGCCGCCCGTAGGGCAGATCAAGGCCGGCGCAGTCGATATGCTGCATGCCCTTGCGGTCGGTGAGGAAGAGATGATCGGTGCCGGGGCGGCCGGCAACGTCGATATATTTGCGCAGCTCGATCGTGCCT
Organism: Rhizobium sp. 11_C7_N12_5; assembly: GCF_051811145.1. Taxonomy (NCBI): domain Bacteria; kingdom Pseudomonadati; phylum Pseudomonadota; class Alphaproteobacteria; order Hyphomicrobiales; family Rhizobiaceae; genus Rhizobium; species Rhizobium sp. 11_C7_N12_5. Next base: position 3,268,099 of record NZ_JBPWPY010000001.1, on the reverse strand, counting down.
TCGGTGCCGACGATGAAGAGGCGGCCGTCGCCCCAGGTGGAAAGGCCGTCCGGCGTGAACCAGTCGACGCGGACATAGCCCGTCACGTCAGGCGTGCGCAGGTGGACATCACCATAGTCCTGCAGCCCGGGCGTCTCGGGATTGGCGCGGTTGGACACGGTTGCCGACAACACCTCGGCCTCGAGCGAGCCGGCGAAGAACAGGAACTGCTCGCATTGATGCGAGGCGATGTCGGTGATGATGCCGCCGTAGCGCTTGCGGTCGAAGAACCATTCCGGCCGGGTCGGCTTGCGTAGCCGGTGCGGCCCAAGGCCCGTCGTGTGGATGACCTTGCCGATGGCGCCGGCCTTGACCAGCTCGCCGGCCTTGACGGTCGATGCCGTCTCGAAATGCTCGGAATAGAGAATGGAGACGATGCGCTTGGTTTCGGCCTGCACCCTGCGCACCTCGGCGAGTTGATCCAGCGTTACCATGCCGGGCTTGTCGAGCATCACGTCCTTGCCGTGGCGCATGACCTCGATGGCAAGGCCCGCCCGTTCGCTGGAAATCGCCGCGCTGACGATCAGCGCGATGGAGCGGTCCTCCAGGATTTCTTTTCTGTCGGCAACGCGTTTCGCCTGCGGAAAGCGCTCGGCGAAGACGGCGGCAAGGTCGTCCTCGATGGCATGGAATGCGACCAGTTCCGCGCCGGCCCGCAGCATGACGTTGACCTGGCCGTAAATGTGATCGTGGTTGAGGCCGATGGCGGCGAAGCGCAGCGCGCTCATGCGACATTTCCTTTCGTAGGTTTGTTGGTTCGCCGTCCCGAATCTTGGGTATTCGGGGCTGCGAGGTTCATAATCAGCGTTTGAGGCCGGCGGTCGCGATGCCGTCGATCAGCAGCCTCTGGAAGAAGAGGAAGATCAGGAAGACCGGGATCAACGACAGGCTCGACATGGCAAACAGGCTGCTCCAGTCGGAACTTCCTGTGGAATCCACGAAGGAGCGCAGGCCGAGCTGCACCGTGTAGGTGTTGATGTCGGAGAGATAGATCAGCGGCCCGAAGAAATCGTCCCAGGTCCAGATGAAGGAGAAGATGGCGGCGGTGGCGAGTACCGGCAGCGACAGCGGCAGCATGATGCGCCAGTAGATGCGCCACGGGCTGCAGCCGTCCATCATGGCGGCCTCATCCAGTTCGCGGGGGATGCCGCGGAAGAACTGCACCATCAGGAAGATGAAGAAGGCGTCGACAGCGAGAAATTTCGGCACGACCAGCGGCAGCATGGTCTTCACCCAGCCGAGCTTGAGGAAGAGGATATATTGCGGGATCAGCGTGACGTGGTAGGGCAGCATCAGCGTGCCGAGCATCAAAGCGAACCAGAAATTCTTGCCCCAGAATTCCAGCCGCGCGAAGGCATAGGCCGCCAGCGAGCAGGAGATCACGTTGCCGATGACCGAGAGCACGGCGATAACGACCGAATTCCAGACGAAGGTGCCGAAGGTGACCTGACCGCCGAACCAGCCGCGGGCATAGGAGCTGAAGTCGAAGTGTGACGGGATCAGCGATGCCGTGCCGAAGATCTCGTTCTGGTCCTTGATCGAGCCTGAGAGCATCCACAGCAGCGGATAGAGCATCACGATCGACGCGGCGACGAGGGCGATGTGGATGAGGACGGAGACGAACCAGGGACGCTCGCGCGGCGGGTTCATATCCTCGGCAAAATGGGTGAGCTTCGCGTCAGTCATCGTAATGAACCCAATAACGAGCGGAGAGGAAGGAGAAGGTGGTGAAGATCGCGATGATGATCACCAGGATCCAGGCGAGTGCGGCGGCATAGCCCATGCGGAAATAGCCGAAGGCTTCCTGATAGAGGTAGAGTGTATAGAACAGTGTCGAATCGATCGGGCCGCCGGTGCCGGAGGAAATCACATAGGCCGGCGTGAAGGCCTTGAATGCGTCGATGGTCTGAACCACCGCATTGAAGAAGATCACCGGCGTGAGCAGCGGCAGGGTGATCTTGAAGAAGATCCGCCTCTTGGAGGCGCCATCGAGGCTGGCGGCTTCATAGAGATCGGTCGGGATCTGCCTGAGGCCCGCCAGGAAGATGATCATCGGCGAGCCGAACTGCCAGATTGCCAGGATGATCAGGGTATAGAGCGAATAGTCCGGATTGGAGATCCAGCTCGGGCCGTTGATGCCGAAGACATACCAGAGCAGGGTGTTGATGATGCCGTCGGCATCGAAGATCTGCCGCCACAGGACGGCGATGGCGACGCTGGAGCCGAGCAGCGACGGCAGGTAGAAGATGGCGCGGTAGACGGGAAGGCCTCGAATGCCGCGGTTGAGCAGCAGCGCCACCGAGAGCGCGAAGGCAAGCTTCAGCGGCACGGAGCAGACCACGTAGAACAGCGTCACCTTCATCGACGACAGGAACTTGTCGTCCGCCGTGGCGATGCGCACGTAATTGTCCCATCCGACCAGGTTCGGAGACTGGAGCAGATTGTAGTCGGTGAAGGACAGGTAGAGCGACGCAATCGCCGGTCCGAGGGTCAGTCCGAAGAAGCCGATGAACCATGGCAGGAGAAAGAGATAGCCCGGCGCGTTGCGCGAAAATGCGCTCGGCGCCTTGTAGGTGGTTTCCACGCGCATCGGCGCGCGCACGCCGACGGCCAAGCCGCCGGCAACGCTCTTGCTGTTTGTACCCACGGTATCAGCCTCGCGTAACGTTTGCTGCTGCCTGTTCGGTGAACTTCGTCCCGGCGTCCTGCGCGCTGGTCTTGCCGAAGGCCACTTCCTCGGCGATCTTTTTCAGCAGGAATGCATTCTCGCCGGCGCCGTTCGGCGGAGACGGCGGCAGCGCTCCGACATGCGGCGTCAGTCGGCCGATATAGTCGACGACCTGCTTGCTCGTCGCATCGAGATCCGGGGTCAGGAGATCGCGGATCTTTGTCGACGGCGGAACGCCGCGCTCGACGCCGAGTGCCTTGGCGCCCTCCGGATCCTCCACCAGGTAATTGACGAAAGCGACGGCAGCGTCCTTGTTGGCAGAGGTCGCCGAAACCGACATCAGCATCGACGGCTTCAGATACTGGCCGGGTTTGCCGTCAGCACCGGGGACCGGATAGGAAACGATATTGAGCTTTTCCTTGACCAGACCCTGAATGGCGACGAACTGGTTGGAATGGGCGTAGCTGACGGCTGCCTTCTTGGTCACGAGCATGTCGGTTTCGAGGGTCTGTTGGTCGAGCGCCTGTGCATCGGCCGGAACGCAAGCGCCGATCTTGCGCATATGTCCCCAGAAGTCGAACCATTCGGTGGCATCCTTGGCCTCGAAGGCCACCTTGCCGTCGGCGGTATAGAGCGCCTTGCCGCGCTGGCGCAGCCAGCATTCGAAGGCCGGCTCTCCGCCGCTCGCATCCGCAGTGCCATAGAAGCCGCGGCGCTTCTTGGCTGATGTCACCTTGGCGCAGGCATCGCCGAGCTGTTCCCAGGTCATGCCGTCATGCGGCGGCTCGACGCCGGCTTCGGTCCAGGCCGCCGCATTGACGACGACCATCGAGGAATTGACGCCGAGATTAACGCCGTAAATCTTGTTGTCGACCTTGCCGGAATCGATATTAGCCGGGCCGAAATCCTCGATCGCGAGGCTCTTGCCGAGATAGGGCGTCATGTCGAGCAGCGCGCCGCGGCGGGCATACTCGAAGATATAGCGATAGTCCATCTGGATGAGATCGGGCGCATTGCCGCCGCCCGTCTGCGTGGCGAGACGCGTCCAGTAGCTGTCCCAGCCGAAGGACTCGCCGGCGATGGTGACATCGGCATTCTTGGCCTGATAGGCCTTGACGGCTGCGAATGTGCGATCGCTTCGCTCCTTCGATCCCCACCAAAGAAGGCGCATCGCCGTTGCCGCATGGGCGCGGGAAAGTCCGATACTGCTGAAAGCTAGCGTAGCTGCCATGCCGGCAATGAGCTGCCGGCGATCGATCGTCAAAGTCATCCTGGTCTCCTCCCCAGTAAACCGATGATTTACGAACTGCTTTGCATGATATAACTATTTGGTTACAAGTTGGATAGAAATGCGACCGCTGTCAAGCGTCAATCGTGTCACAATCAAAACGACGTCTGCGAGAGCCGGTGGCGCCCCTCGCGGGAAAGATCGATGCGGGAGGAGGTTAGTCATGACCGCCAGGGAGAGGCAAGAGACTGAAAAGTCAGCGCAAGCCGGGATCGGCGAGGCTATACGAACACGGTCGAAAAAAGTGTCGCGCAATCCGCAACGGACCCATGCCGCGATCCTGGAAGCAGCGACGGAAGAGTTTGCCGCGCATGGCTTCGGCGGCGCGCGGGTGGATGCGATCGCGGCGCGGGCGCAGACCAACAAGCGGATGCTCTACCACTATTTCGGCGACAAGGAGGGGCTCTATCTCGCCGTGCTGGAGGCGACCTATGCGGCGATCCGCAACGCCGAAAAGCATCTCGATCTCGCCCGCCGCGACCCCGAAGAGGGAATGCGGGAACTTGCGCTGTTCACCTGGCGGCATTTTCTCGCGCATCCCGAGTTTCTAAGCCTGCTCGTGACCGAAAATCTGCATCAGGCACACTATCTGCAGCGATCGGACAGGGTGCTGGAGATGCATTCGCATTTCATCGATGAGCTTTCAGATGTGTTGCGCCGCGGTGAGGCTGCCGGCGTGTTCCGGTCCGCCGTCGATCCCGTATCCGTCTATCTGACGATCGCGGCACTCGGTTTCTTCTACCTGTCCAACCGTCACACCTTGTCGACGATTTTTGCGCGCAAGTTGACCAGCCCGGACGCGCTCAATGCCTGGGGCGAACATATCGTAGAGGTGACCCTTGCCTCCATCCGGGCATAGCGTGTCCCGAGGGCCCATGGCTCTCCAGCCTTCAGAGAAATTTTCAAAAGGCGGTTGACAAGGCCGGAGTGATCGCGCGATCTTGTAACCATATGGTTACATTGCTTAGGCGACCAAGCATTTGCTTTTCCTGATTCTGGAGGGAATCGGGCAGGGAGGAGACATCATGAAGGGCGTTGGCATCATTCCCGATATGATTTGCCACCGGCGCTACCTGCTCGATAGTCTCTTCGGGCCGGCTCAGGCGCTCGGTAGCCTGATGCATTGTTGGATACAGCATCGGACCAACACGTCGAAGCCTGTCTGGAGTGCCGGTCAGCCGCAGACGATCGATTTCTTCGAAGGAAGCACCCAACCATCATGACAGAGTCATTGAAGATCAGGCTTGTCGAGGCCGAGGCATTCGAGCGCCCGGTCAAATTGCGGCTTCCCTTCCGCTTCGGGGCGGCGACCTTGAGGGAGGCGCGGCAGATTTTCCTGCGGGTGCGCATCGAGGATGCGAGCGGCCGTTCGGCTGGGGGGATGGCCGCCGAGCTGATGGTGCCGAAATGGTTCGACAAATCGCCCGAGCTTTCCAATGCCGACAATGAAAATCAGCTGCGCCGTTCGCTGGCTCTGGCACTCGATGCCCTGCGAGGCGCGGGCCTTGGAACGGCGTTTGGGCTGCATGCCGCCGTCGAGGCAACGCATCAGGCGCGGGCTGCGGCTGAAAAGCTGAACGGCCTCGTCGCCTCTTTCGGTCTTGCGCTCGCCAACAGGGCGATCCTCGATGCGCTCTGCCGGCTGGAAGGGCTGACGGTTGCGCAGGCGATCAGGGCGAACCGGCCCGGCATCGACTCTTCGACAGCGCACGATCTTTCCGGTTTCGATCTTTCCGGCTTCCTGTTGACATTGGAACCCGCCGGAAGCCTCGCTGCCCGCCACACCGTCGGTCTGGTCGATGCGATCGTGCCGGACGATATTCCGGTAGATGACCGTCTGAACGACGGCCTGCCGGAGAGCTTCGAGGAGGCGATCGACGCCTATGGCCTGACCTTCTTCAAGGTCAAGGTGTCGGGCGCTCCCGATGCCGATATCGACCGCCTCTGCCGTGTTGCTGCTGTCATCGACGCCAAGGTGCCTGCATACTCGGTGACGCTCGACGGCAATGAGCAGTTTTCATCCGCCGAGGCGGTCGCGGATCTGCTCGCCCGCATAAAGGAGGAGCCGAGGCTGGCGCGTTTCGCCGCTTCGATCCTGTTCGTCGAGCAGCCGATCGCACGTGCCTACGCTTTCGAGAAGTCGGTAAAGGCGCTTGCCGCATTCAAGCCGGTGGAGATCGATGAATCCGATGCCGATATCGATGCCTTCGTTACCGCCCGAGGGCTCGGTTATACCGGCATTTCCTCGAAGTCCTGCAAGGGTTTCTATCGCTCGCTATTGAACCGGGCACGCGTCGCCAAATGGAGCACCGAGGACGGCATACCCTATTTCATGTCGGCGGAGGATCTGACGACGCAGGGCGGCCTTGCCGTGCAGCAGGACCTGGCGCTCGCTTCGCTGATCGGCATGACGCATATCGAGCGCAACGGCCATCACTATGTCGATGGCATGGCCGGCGCGCCGGACGCCGAGCAGGCGGCTTTGGCCCGGGCCCATTCCGATCTCTATCGCGTGAGCAACGGCCGGACGCGGCTGCGGATCGAGGGCGGGCAGCTTGCGATCGGCTCCGTTATCAGTGCCGTCGGGCTTGGTTCGTCCGTGGAGCCGGACTGGACGGCGATGGAGGCATCGCTGAAATAGGACTCTGGTTAAGGTCAGGCTCGTTTTGTCTTTGATGCAGCGCCCAGGCAGCAAGGTGCGGCCAAACCCGGACTAGCCTGACCATCGCCATCACAGATTCTGGAGGAGCAGATGCAGTCATCGAAGAAACGCTACGTTCTGGTCGGTACCGGCAATCGCGGCGCGACCATGTGGGGCAAGGATCTGGTCGAGCGCTGGAGCGACGAGGTCGAACTCGTTGCAGTCTGCGATTTCAACGCCATGCGGGCCAAGCGGGCGCTCGACTATATCGGCGCGTCGGTGCCTGTTTATACCGATTTCGATGAGCTGCTGCGGGTCGAGAAACCGGATCTCGTCATCGTCTGCACCCGCGATTCCAGCCATGACGATCTGATCGTCAAGGCGATGGAATCCGGCGCCAACGTCATCAGCGAAAAGCCGATGACGACGACGGTCGACAAGATCAAGCGCATTCTCAATGCCGAGGCGCGCACCGGCAAGCGGCTGGATGTCTCCTTCAACTATCGCTTCGCGCCGACGGCGGCAAAGATCAAGGAGCTGATCAATTCCGGCGTTATCGGCGATGTCACCTCAGTCGATTTCCATTGGTATCTCGACACCAGCCATGGTGCGGACTACTTCCGCCGCTGGCATGCATTCGTCGAAAATTCCGGCAGTCTCTTCGTCCACAAGGCGACGCACCATTTCGATCTGCTGAACTGGTATCTGGATTCCGATCCGGAAACGGTTGCAGCCTTTGCCGATCTCAAGCATTACGGCCGCAAGGGTCCGTTCCGCGGCGAGCGCTGTCGTAACTGTCGCTACAAGGAGGAGTGCGACTATCATCTCGATATCGGCGCGACACCGCTGCTCGAAAGCCTCTATGAGGATCCGTCCACTGTCGACGGCTACGTGCGCGATGCCTGCGTCTTCCGCGAGGATATCGACATTCCGGACACGATGGTCGCCTCGATCCGCTACCGCAGCGGCGTCAACGTTTCCTATTCCTTGAATACCTACATGCCGATCGAAGGGCATCACATCGCCTTCAACGGCCACAAGGGCCGGATCGAGCTGCGGCAATACGAGAAGCAACACTGGACGACGCCACCGGCGGATGAGATCGTCGTCATGAAGAATTTCGGCGACGTCGAGCGGATATGGGTGCCGCATTCATCCGGCGGCCACTATGGCGGCGACGACCGGCTGCGCAACATGCTGTTGCGCTCCGGCCCGAACGACGAGCTCAAGCAACGCGCCGGTTCGCGCGCGGGTGCGATGTCGGTTCTCTGCGGCATCGCGGCGCTGGAGAGCAGCCGCACCGGCCAGCAGGTATCGATCGCCGACATCTGGGGCGAGGATGGCGGCTTGAACCTCTTGGAGCCGCGGCCTTAGGCCCGCAGCTACGTGTATTGCGGAAATTGCTCCGAAGTCGACCGCGCGATCAGCTGCAGCTCGGCAGCTGCTGCGCGTAGATCCTGGTCATGCCGTTGAAGCGCTTGGCGCCGGACAGTGCGGCGGAATTGCCGCGCCATGCCCCCTGCAGATAGCCCTTCGGGCCGGAGTAGTAGGCGAGATAGAGATCGTAGGAATCGTTCAGGGGAATGCCGGTCTGCAGATGCGTCTGGTAGTGATACCAGCCGACGAAATCGATGGCGTCGGCGAAGTTGGTGCGGCTCGCGGTCCAGTTGCCCGTCTCGCGCTTGTATTTGTCCCAGGTGCCATCGAGGGCCTGCGAATAGCCGTAGGCGGTCGTTGGACGCTTCCAGGGAATGAAGCCGAGCAGGTATCGCCTTGGCGGACGGGCGCGTGGCCGAAAGCCGGATTCGGTGTAAATCGTCGCCATCAGGATCGGCACCGGCACGCCGTATTTGCGCTCCGTGCGTTCGGCTGCCCGCTGCCAATTGTTGAACCAGCCGTCCCGCTGGTCGAAGATCGCGCAGATGTTGCGGGTGCGCGAGGGTGCGGTTGCGCAACCCGCCAGCACGCCGAGCAGCAACACAGCCAGAATGGAAAGCACGCGGGTACGCATAACTAGAACCTCTTCGATAAGAAGATTGCTAGCGCGGAATAATTAAAAACGGGTTGTTCGCCTGTGCCGAAATGGGGCGATTTCAGGGAGTTTTCATGGATTTGCTGCGTCGCATCATGCCATGCGCGCCATGTCCTCGCGGCGGATCGCGTGGAGCAGCGGCCGACCCTCGATGAAACGAATGGCTTCTTCGACTGCCATCTTGCCGAGGCGGGTCCGCTCGAGGCCGACGGCGCCGGCGATATGCGGCGTCAGGAAGATATTCGGCAGGTCGTAGAAGGCGGAATCCGCCTCCGGGATTTCCGGATCGGTGACATCGATGATCGCATCGATGCGGCCGGTCTTCAGCGTGGCGATCAACGCCGCCTCGTCGACCAAGGCACCGCGCGCGGTGTTAATAAAGGTCGCCCCCTCTTTCATCAGCGAGAGGCGCCGGGCGTCGATCATGTGCCGCGTCGCCGGCAGGGACGGCGCGTGCAGCGAGATGATGTCGGCTGATGCCATCAAGGCGTCCAGCTCGGTCTTCTCGGCGCCGAGGCGCGTGGCTTCTGCCTCATCGACCATGGGATCGTAGAGCAGGACCCGGTAGTCGAAGGGCGCGAGCAGTTCGATCACCCGCCTGCCGATGCGCGAGGCGCCGATGATGCCGACCGTGCGGCCATAATTGCCGATGGCTTCCGCCTGGATCGGCTGCGTTCGTTTGCGGTTGCGGTCGGCGACATAGAGATCGCGGAAGCGAAAGATCTTCTTGCCGGCAAAGATGATGGCGGCAAGCGTGAATTCGGCGACCGGGAGGGCATTGGCCTGCGCCGCATGGCTGACCGATATGCCGCGATCGAACAGGCTGTCTCCGAGCAGGCCCTTCACTGTACCGGCGGAATGAGCCACCAGCTTCAGATGCGGAGCCAGCGCCAGCGCCGCGGCATCGATCGCCGGCGAGCCCCAGCCGGTGATCAGGATTTCGGTTTCGGCGAGCAGTTTGCTTGCGCGGTCATCATCGAAGCGCTGCATCGGCGTTGCATCCAGCACGCGGCCGACCGTATCGAGGTGCTGGATCAGCACCTCCGGCAGGACGTGTTGCGTGCGGGTGGGTTGCATCGCAAAGGCAATGGCGGGACGTGTGGAGACGAATTGCGTCATGGCAGGCGACCGGGCGCCTCGATGGCGCTGACCGTGATGCCCTTGTCGGCCACGAGCGCGCGCAGGGCATCGATATCGGGCCTGGCGGGCGGCTTCGTCCAGATGCCGCCGACGGAGGAGGGATCCTTTTCAGCCAGAACTGCGGAAACGAGAATGGTTTGTCCTGAGGGGATCGTGGCGCGCAGCTGCGGCACCAGCGTCTTGGAAGCGATCAGGTTGGTGTTCGGCGGCGCCTTCTGCGCCAGCCCCTTGCGCTCGATCGTGGAGCCGAGATCGAGGATGCCGCTGAAATCCTCCTCGCCGATGACATAGGCCGCACCCGTCTCGGAGGAGAGCGTATCGACCTCGAAATCGCGCCGCGCGATGGCAAAGCCGCCTTCCGCCGTCTGAAGCGGCCGAGGCGTAGTGATCCTGTGAAGGCGGATGTGCCAGGGCGAGGCGGGGATGAGCCATGTCTCCACTGTCACATCAGCATAAGGCGACCATTTGGCATAGAGCGTGTCGCCGGCAAGTTTCGCCTCCTCGTTGGTCTCGCGGACGCGGTAATGCAGACCGTCGTCGCTGAAGGCGAGCATGCTGTCGAACGCACCGCCGGCAAAGATGCGCTCGTCGCTCTCGACGCTGAAGCCGTAGCGGGCCGAATAGGCGAACTTCGCGTATTTTTCGGCGCCGAAGCGCATCTGCTGGTTTTCCTGGCCGCTGGAGAGCGCCACGACATCGGCCTTGCTGCGCATCATCACCATGCCGGGATGCTTCTGCGGGACGATAGCCGGCTCATTTTCCAGCGGCTTTTCTTCTGCTGTCCAGAAGGGATGTGTTTCGGGAAGCGCCAAAGGCAGGAAGGCCTTGAAGGCCCAATAGGGTGAGCCGGCGGAATTGTAGTTTTCCGACATCAGCAGGTTGGGATAGGCAAAGCCGATCGGCAGGGTGCCGTCGCGATTGGCGATCGGCTTGTCGGCCCACCAGCGCAGGTGCCGTAGGCAAAGCCCCTTGATCTCGCCCCAGGGCAGCGCCTCGACATCGGCAAAGGCGAGCGCCGACCAGAAGCCGGCGCAGGCGAAGCGATAGGTCAGGCTGCGGCCGAAGGGGATGGTGGCGCCATCTGGCGCAAACCAATGGCGGAAATCTTTGGCGAAGAGCATGGCGCGTTCGCGGTAGCGCTCGGCGCGGTCGTCATTGACGAGCTTGGAATAAATCAGCCCGTAGAAGTGCATCGCGAAGGGAACGTAATGGTCGATGCGCCTGATATCGCCGTCGCGATACCAGCCGTCGGCGATATAGAAGCCATCCAGCTCTGTCAGATAATTCTCCGTCAGGCTGCGGTCGAAGGAGGCCCCGAGCCGGTCGAGCGCGATATCCACGAAGATGCGGAAGAATTTCCAATTGTTGTCGGCATAGTCGAAAGTGCGAGCATGCTTGAGATAGGCGATGAGATTGTTCCGCGCGCGCGCATCGAGCGGTTCCCAGATCTTTTCGGGCACCAGCGCGAGCGCAAAGCCGAGCGCTGCAAGCTCGACCATGCGCTGATCGCGACCGTTGACAGTGCCCCAATATTCCGGATGGTCGGGATCGACGCCATTGGCGAGCCCCTCGGCATAACGGTCCCAATGACCGAAATCGCCGCCGCCGGCGCCGAATGGCGCAAGGCCCCAGAGCGGGCGGGCGAATCCTTCGAGATCGGCGGCCGCCCGGTCGAAATGGGCGCCTGCCGCGTCGATGCGGACACGGGCATTGCCCTCGGAGAAATAGGGCAGGAGCGGATCGAACAGGTCGGTCAGCGCCCGCCGCATGTCGGTGAGGTTCTTCAACGGGTTGCCGGCAAGCGGATTGGTGCTGGCGGGGTCGTAGATCATCGGTGTGGCTCTCTCGATTGGTTCCGCTGCGGGGAAGGCTCAGGTTTCGGGTGGGAGGGTACCGCCGGCGACCGGTATAACGCCGTGGCAAACGTGGCGTGCCGGCGCATCGCGGTCGCGGAAGCGGGCGATCATCAGGCTTATGGCCTCGCGCCCCAGCGCTGCGCGGTCGACACGCATGGTCGCCAGCCTGGGATTGGTCATCAGCGCGCAGGGCAGGTCGTCGAAGCCGACGATGGCGAAATCCTCCGGCACGCGCAGGCCGGCTTCGGTCACGGCGTCGAGCACGCCGACGGCAATGAAATCATTCATGCAGAAGGCGGCTGTAAAGCCCTCATCCGCAGCGAGGATCGCGGCTGTTGTATCATGGGCCTCCTGGCTGGAGCTGCCCCGGAAGTTCATCGGCACGATACGGCCATGCGCCCCCTCGACGGATGCGATCGCGGCTTCGAAGCCACGGATGCGCTCGCGGATGGTCTGGCGATGAGAACCGGTCAGGTGCAGGATGTGGCGGTGGCCGGCATCGAGCAGCCGCCGCGTCGCGTTGTAGGCGCCGAAGAAATTCGAGGGTGAAACCCCGTCGAAGCGCAGTTTCGGGTCCGTGCCGTTGACGAGAACGGTGGGCGTGCCGCTTGCCTCGAGCCATCGGCACAGCTCCTCGGAGGGATCTATGCCGACAAGGAAGAGGCCCTCGGCGCCGGCAGCCTGCAGATATTCCATCACCAGATTCGGTTCGGTGCGGGCCTCGCGGATGAGGCGAATGTCGAAGCGCATGCCGCGTTCGGCGGCGCCGGCGCGCAGGCCTTCCAGAATGCCTTCGTAGAAAACGCTCAAACCGCCCGTAACGCTATCGCTGGCGATCAGCGCTAGGCCGCCCGCCTCCGCCTCCACAGCCGTCTTCAGCGGGTAGCCGAGATCACCAGCCACCTTGAAGATATGCTGGCGGATCATGTCGCTGATTCCGGGTTCATTGGTCAGCACGCGCGACACCGTCGAAACGGAGACGCCGGCTGCGGCAGCAATATCGGCTTGCCTGATACGTTTGGATCGAACATCGCTCATATCGCAATTGTTATGCAAAATTGTGCAAATTTGCAACAAAGAGTTTTTTATTGCGTAGCGCAATGAAATTGCATATCTTCGCTCGGAATTGTCCGCTGAAGACGTCGGGAGACCGTCGCGGATGACAACGCAAGAGAAGGAGGAATCTCATGCGCATGAATCGCCGCTCATTCATGATCGGAACTGCCGGAGCTGCTGCGGGTCTCGCGTTCGGGGGAGGGGCGATGCCGGCCTTCGCCGACGCCACGCAACTGCGGGCGATGTGGTGGGGCTCGCCCGATCGCGGCAAGCGCACGGTCGCCGTCGCCGAACTGTTTCACAGCAAGAATCCCGATCTGTCCGTCATCGGCGAGAGCATCAGCGGTGACGGCTACTGGGCCAAGCTTGCGACTGGCATGGCCAGCCAGAACATCGCCGATGTCTTCCAGCTCGAGCCGAGCACGATTTCCGATTATTCCAAGCGCGGCGCCTGCATGCCGCTCGATCAGTTCGTGCCCTCGACGCTGAATGTCGACAGTTTCGGCAAGGATGTGCTGAAGCTCACGACCGTCGACAGCAAGCTTTACGGCGTCGGCCTTGGGCTCAATTCCTTCGCGATGTTCTATGACGAGGACATGTTCAAGAAGACCGGCCTGACGCCGCCCGGCCCCACCACGACATGGGCAGACTATGCGGATCTTGCCGTTGAGATGACCAAGGCGGCCGGCAAACGCGGCTATTGGGGCGGGCCTTATGGCGCGCGCTACAATTATGTTCTCGATGTCTGGCTGCGCCAGCGCGGCAAGAGCCTTTTTACCGAGGAGGGCGGGCTCGGCTTCGGCGTCGACGATGCCAAGGAATGGTACAGCTACTGGGAAGAGCTGCGCAAGCGCGGCGGCACGGTCTCCGCCGATGTCCAGACGCTCGACCAGAACGTCATCGAAAGCAATTGCCTGGCTCTCGGCAAATCGGCCATCGGCATGGCCTATTCCAACCAGCTCGTCGGCTATCAGCTCGTGGTCAAGAGCAAGCTCGCCGTCACGATGCTGCCGCGCGAAAAGAAAGACGGCCCCTCCGGCCATTACTATCGCCCGGCGCTGATCTGGAGCGTGGGCGCCACCAGCAAGAACGGCGAAGCGGCGGCGAAATTCATCAATTTCTTCGTCAACGATGTCGAAGCAGGCAAGATCCTCGGCGTCGAGCGCGGTGTGCCGATGTCGCCCGCCGTGCGCGCCGCCATCCTGCCGACGCTTAATCCGGTAGAGCAGCAGACGGTGCAATATATCGAGCTGCTCAAGGATCAGGTCGGCACCTATCCCGTGCCGGCGCCGCTCGGCTCCGGAGAATTCGACCAGAACGTCGCGCGTCCCGTCGCCGACCAGCTCGCCTTCGGCAAGATCACGGTCGCCGAGGCGGCCAAGAGACTGGTGGAGGAAGGTGCGACGAAGCTGAAGCGGAAGAGCTGATTGAAGGCCGGCTATGTGAGTGGATGACGGTGAGGCTGGTTCGGCTTTGCCTTGATTCTGTGCCTGGCCCCTCACCCCAACCCTCTCCCCGCAAGCGGGGCGAGGGAGTTATCATGCCTGACTTAGCTTCAGTCTTCCTGAAGACCAGCGGTTTCTCGATCGTCCCTTCTCCCCGCTTGCTGGGAGAAGGCTAGGATGAGGGGCCAGGCACTAAGGTTCCACAGACTTGAACGTGCCTGACAATCACCCTCGAACGACGGCTACTTCCCATCCCAGGGCTTCAGCGCATCCTGCTTCATCTGCCGCTGCTTTTCAGGCGGCAACTTGTAATCCCCCTTGTAGGGGGCGCTCTCGAACGAGCCGTAGGTCGGGTTGGCGATGGCGATCCAGTCATGGCCGAAGTGGGCGGAGTTGGCCTCGAAGACCTTCTGGCGCTCCTCGACCGAGCCCTTGTAGTCGTCGGTGAAGTCGCCGAAATTGTCGCCGAACATCAAGAGGATGCGGTAGTTCTTGGCGATGAAGGCGCGGCGCGTGCCCTTGGCGGAGCCCCAATCGGGCTGTTCCTTGGCGCTGAGGAAAGTGTCGACATTGTCGCCCATCGGAAAGCCGAAGCGCTTCATTTCCTCGACGGTCGGCTTTTCTTCATCGGCAGTGCGGTTGGTGACGTAGAAGACCTTGACGCCCTTCGAGGCTGCATATTGCGTGAAGTCGACCGCGCCCGGGATCGGCTTGTCCTGCTGGGCATTCACATATTTCGTCCAGCTATCCGGCGTGAAGCTGGTGCCCGCCGTGATGTTGTGCGCCTGATAGGGCGAGGTATTGAGCACGGTGTCATCGACATCGAGGATGATGGCCGGCGGGAAATCCTGGAAACTGCCCGTTTGCTCGACCGGTGCTGCCGTCCAGTTCTTGTCGGCAAGCGCTTCGTCAAGCCGGAGGCGTGCGAGCGCATAGGCGCCAAGCGCATTGGCCTGGGCTTCGACCGAGGTTTGATCCCAGAGAACGGCGTTGAGATTATCGTCCGGCATGGCGGCCGGCACATCGGCGGCAAAAGCAGGCACGGCTGCAGCGAGGCCGAACACGAATGCCAGGCGTCCAAAGTATCTATTTCTCACTCCGTTCTCCTTTATGAAATTCTGTAAAATCAACGGGTCGCATCAACGATTTCAAACAGGCGTGAAAGTCTTGATCCGGGTAAGGATAGTTTGCGCGCGGATGGAATGTGTCAAGCATATGACAACTGGTTGCACCCCGATTCGGCTGATTTTGGTTGATGACCCCGCCCGAGCCCATCGCCGGGGTGCCGTACGAAGGTCCCGTTGACGCGCGCCTGAGAAGTGTTTGGGCTGGGAACAGCAAAATGCCGGGGCCTTTTCAGACCCCGGCACAGCCGCATCTCCTCAATCGATCGATCGGGTTTATTTGGCCGAGTCGGCCCAGCTCTTCACCAGTTCGTCGTAGTTGACGGTGACCGGCTTTTCCTTCTCGGTCGCGATCTTCAGCTGCGGAGCGAGATGGCCGTTCTTGACGGCATCGGCGTTCCAGTAGGCGAGATCGTGTTCCTCGGCGAGCTTCGGGCCGATATCGCCCTGAACGCCGGCGCGTTCGATGCGCTGCATCACCTTTTCCTGATCGGCGCAAAGGGCGTCCATGGCGCCTTGTGCGTCCTTGGCACCCGATGCGGCATCGCCGATCGCCTGCCACCAGAGCTGTGCCAGCTTCGGATAATCAGGAACGTTCGTGCCGGTCGGCGACCATTGCACGCGTGCCGGCGAGCGGTAGAATTCGATCAGACCGCCGAGTTCCGGCGCACGCTTGGTGAAGCTCTTGTCGCGGATGGTGGATTCACGGATGAAGGTGAGGCCGACATGGCTCTTCTTCACGTCCACCGTTTTCGAGGTCACGAACTGCGCGTAGAGCCATGCGGCCTTGGCGCGGTCGACCGGCGTCGATTTCATCAGCGTCCAGGAACCGACGTCCTGATAGCCGAGCTTCATGCCGTCTTTCCAGTAGACGCCATGCGGAGACGGTGCCATGCGCCACTTCGGCTTGCCGTCGGCGTTCATGACCGGCAGGCCGGGCTTGACCATGTCGGCGGTGAAGGCCGTGTACCAGAAGATCTGCTGGGCGACGTTGCCCTGCGCCGGAACCGGACCGGATTCCGAGAACGTCATGCCCTGGGCTTCCGGCGGTGCATAGGCCTTCAGCCAATCGAGATATTTCTGGATGGAGTAGACGGCAGCGGGGCCGTTGGTGTCGCCGCCGCGGGCGACGCAGGAGCCGACAGGGCGGGAATTGGCATCGACCTTGATGCCCCATTCGTCGACGGGCAGGCCGTTCGGCAGGCCCTTGTCGCCGTTGCCGGCCATGGAAAGCCAGGCATCGGTGAAGCGCCAGCCGAGCGATGGGTCCTTCTTGCCATAGTCCATATGGCCGAAGACCTTCTTGCCGTTGACGTCGCGGCCGGTGAAGAACTGGGCGATATCCTCATAGGCCGACCAGTTGACCGGCACGCCGAGATCGTAGCCGTACTTGGCCTTGAAATCGGCCTTGTTCTTCTCGTCGTTGAACCAGTCGTAGCGGAACCAATAGAGGTTGGCGAACTGCTGGTCGGGAAGCTGGTAGAGCTTCTTGTCCGGAGCGGTGGTGAAGCTGGTGCCGATGAAATCGGGGATATCGATGCCGGGATTGGTGACGTCCTTGCCCTCGCCCGCCATCCAGTCGGTCAGGTTGCGCACCTGCTTGTAGCGCCAATGGGTGCCGATCAGGTCGGAATCGTTGACCCAGCCGTCATAGAGGTTCTGGCCGGTCTGCATCTGCGTCTGGATCTTTTCGACGACGTCGCCTTCCTGGATGACGTCATGCGTGACCTTGATGCCGGTGATGGCGGTGAAGGCCGGTGCCAGAACCTGCGATTCGTACTGGTGGGTCGTCAGCGTTTCCGAGACGACCTTGATCTCCATGCCCTGGAAGGGCTTGGCCGCGTCGATGAACCACTGCATTTCCTTTTCCTGGTCGGCGCGCGAGAGCGTCGAGAGATCGCCGATCTCCTTGTCCAGGAATGCCTTGGCTTCGTTCATGCCGGCATGAGCCGTGCCGGCCAAGGCCAGCAGGGCGACTGCCGTCGTCGTTAAGAGATGTCTTCGCATAAATTCCTCCCTACAGGTTGCGAGTATATTCCCAGGCGGCCAGACCCCGGCCTCCGTACCAGTTTGCTTCAGACCAGACGGAAGACGCCGATGGCGTAGACCACGGAAAGAGCAAGAGCCCACCACAGGCTGGGGCCTCCCAGGCCCAGCCAGCCGATGTGGATGAAGGCGGCGCCGAGCAGCGAGATGAACAGCCGGTCGCCGCGTGTCGTTTCGAAATGCAGGATGCCGACGCGCGGATTGCCGCCGGGCGAAACATATTCCCAGACCGCCATGCCGATCAGCAGCACCAGGATCGTCGAGAAGAACAGCGCTGTCGGCAGCGTCCAGGCCATCCAGGAAAAATCTGTGTTCATGGCGGTTTCCCTTCAGACGCGGCCGAGCGCGAAGCCCTTGGCGATGTAGTTGCGGACGAAATAGATGACGAGCGCGCCGGGGACCAAGGTCAGCACGCCGGCGGCGGCAAGCAGGCCCCAGTCCATGCCCGAGGCCGAGACCGTTCGCGTCATGATGGCGGCGATCGGCTTGGCGTCGGTCACCGTCAGCGTGCGGGCAATCAAAAGCTCGACCCAGGAGAACATGAAGCAGAAGAAGGCAGCGACGCCGATGCCGCTGGCGATCAGCGGAATGAAGATCTTGATGAAGAAGCGCGGGAACGAATAGCCGTCGATATAAGCCGTCTCGTCGATCTCCTTCGGCACGCCGGACATGAAGCCTTCGAGGATCCAGACCGCGAGCGGCACGTTGAACAGGCAATGCGCCAATGCCACTGCGATATGGGTGTCGATCAGGCCGAAGGCGGAATAGAGCTGGAAAAAGGGCAGCGCGAACACCGCCGGCGGCGCCATGCGGTTCGTCAGCAGCCAGAAGAACACGTGCTTGTCGCCGAGGAAGCGGTAGCGCGAGAAGGCATAGGCCGCGGGAAGGGCGCAGGCAACCGAGATCACCATGTTCATGACGACATAGGTGATCGAGTTGATATAGCCCTTGTACCAGGACGGATCGGTGAAGATGATCGTGTAATTGCGCAGTGTCGGCGCGTGCGGATAGAGCGTCAACCCGTTGACGATCTCCTCGTTGGTCTTGAAGCTCATGTTGACGAGCCAGTAGATCGGCAGGAGCAGGAAGACGATGTAGATCGCCGGCACCAGCCAGGACCATCGGCCCTTCTCGCTCTGCCTACGCGCAACCTGCGCGCCGGCAGCGGCGGCATTGCCTGTTGTCGCGCCGGAGACTGCCATCTTGTGCAGCGCGGCGTCGTCGGCCGTGGTGGACAGGGGTTTGCCGCTCATTGGCTTGCTCCCGCATCGTAATTGGTCATGACGGTGTAGAAGACCCAGGACAGAAGCAGCACGATAAGGAAGTAGACGAGCGACATGGCCGCCGCCGGGCCGAGGTCGAACTGGCCGAGCGCCATCTTCACGAGATCGATCGACAGGAAGGTCGTCGAGTTGCCGGGGCCGCCGCCGGTGACGACGAAGGGTTCGGTATAGATCATGAAACTATCCATGAAACGCAGCAGCACGGCGATCAGCAGCACCCGGTTCATCTTCGGCAGCTGGATGTAGCGGAAGACGGACCAGCGCGAGGCGCCGTCGATCTTGGCCGCCTGGTAGAAGGCGTCGGGAATGGAGGCGAGGCCGGCATAGCAGAGCAGCACGACGAGGCTCGTCCAGTGCCAGACGTCCATGAGGATGATCGTCGCCCAGGCGTCGACCGGATCGGAGACGTAGTTGTAGTCGATGCCGAGGCCGACGAGGACATAGCCCATCAGGCCAATGTCGCTGCGGCCGAAGACCTGCCAGATCGTGCCGACGACGTTCCAGGGAATCAGCAGCGGCAGGGCCATCAATACGAGGCAGACCGGCACGCCGACACCCTTCTTCGGCATATTAAGGGCGATGAAGATGCCGAGCGGCACTTCGATCGCCAGGATGACGAAGGAGAAGATCAGGTTGCGGAACATAGCATCCCAGAAACGGCCGGAATGCAGGATCTGCTCGAACCAGCTGGTGCCCGCCCAGAAGAAGACGTTGTTGCCGAAGGTATCCTGCACCGAATAGTTCACTACCGTCATCAAGGGAATGACGGCGGAAAAGCCGACCAGCAGCAGAACGGGAATGAGCATGAACCAGGCTTTGTTGTTCCAGGTCTTGTCCATCGTCAGGCTCCCATCTCGATGCGCCAGGAGTCGGCGTAGATATTGATGCCGGCGGGATCGAAGGCGATATGCGGCTCGGCCGGCACCGCCTGGTCCTCGCCGATGACAGCGACGATATCCTGACCATCCAGCTTGGCGCGGACCACCTTGCGGCGGCCGAGATCCTCGACCTTGGTGACGGTGGCGGGAATGCCCTCGCGGCCGATGCGGACGAATTCCGGACGGATGCCGAGTTCGGAGCGGCCGGCGCGTTTTTCCAGCAGCGCGCCGGGCAAGATGATCGTACGGTTGCCGAGGCGCGCGTTGCGGCCTTCGATTTCGACCGGCATGACATTCATGCCCGGCGAGCCGATGAAATAGCCGACGAAGGTATGGCGCGGGCGTTCGAACAGGTCGTTCGGCGTGCCGATCTGCACCACCTCGCCATTGTACATGACAACCACCTTGTCGGCGAAAGTCAGCGCTTCCGTCTGGTCGTGGGTGACGTAGACCATGGTAAAGCCGAAGCGACGATGGAGCTGTTTCAGCTGCGAACGCAGCACCCACTTCATATGCGGGTCGATGACCGTCAGCGGCTCGTCGAAGAGGATCGCGTTGACATCGGAGCGCACGAGACCGCGGCCGAGCGAGATCTTCTGCTTGGCGTCGGCCGTCAGCCCGCGCGCCTTGCGATGAGCGCTGTCGGAAAGGCCGATCATTTCGATGATCTCATCGACCTTGCGCTTTACATCGGCTTCCGGAACATGCCGGTTGCGCAGCGGGAAGGCGAGGTTGTCGTAGACGGTCATCGTGTCGTAGACGACCGGGAACTGGAAGACCTGGGCGATGTTGCGCTCCTGGGTCGATAGCCGGGTCACGTCCTTGCCGTCGAACAGGATGCGGCCCTCGGAGGCTTGCACCAGGCCCGAGACGATATTGAGCAAAGTGGTCTTGCCGCAGCCGGACGGTCCGAGCAGCGCATAGGCGCTGCCGTCTTCCCAGCTATGGTTCACTTCCTTCAGCGCGTAGTCCGCATCGGATTTGGGATGGTCGTTGTAGGCGTGCCTGATGTGGTCAAGATCGATACGTGCCATTGGCGATGTCTCTCCTCAGGCGGCTTGTTGCAGGTCGGGAGCGACGGCGGCGCCATCGGTGTCGAAGACCATGATGTGGCGGGGGTCGATATAGACATCGATCGCATCATCGACGTCGATATCCTGGACGCCCTGGGTTAGCATCACCCAGCGCCGACCGGAAAAATCGAGATGGATGAAGCTTTCCGAGCCGGTGATCTCGGTTACCATCACTTTCGCCGGCGCGGCGACGGCTTCCGGCGTCTGCGGCGCAAGGGCCAGGTGATGCGGCTGGAAGGCGATCGTGTAGCGGCCGTCCGGCTGGCTTTCGAGGCCTTGCGGCACGGGCAGGTGGATATTCTCGTCCAGCACGAATTCCCTGCCGCGCTTGTTCAGCATTATGGTGTTCAGCGGCGGATCGGCGAAGGTGGTCGCGGTGATCAGGTCCTTCGGATTGCGGAAGACTTCGATCGTCGATCCGAATTGTGTGATGCGTCCCTCCGACAGGGTCGCGGTATTGCCGCCAAGGAGCAGCGCCTCGGAGGGCTCGGTGGTGGCGTAGACGAAGATGGCGCCGGATTCGGCGAAAATCTTCGGCAGTTCGGCGCGCAATTCCTCGCGCAGCTTGTAATCGAGATTGGCGAGCGGTTCGTCGAGCAGCACCAGCCCTGCCTTCTTGACGATGGCGCGGGCAAGCGCCGTGCGCTGCTGCTGGCCGCCGGAGAGGCTGAGCGGCAGGCGATCGAGGAAGGGGCCGAGTCGCAGGATGTCGGCGGCCTTCTTCACTTCCCGGTCGATGGTTGCCGCATTCGCGCCGCTGAGGCGCATGGGCGAGGCGATATTGTCGTAGACGGTCATGGCGGGGTAGTTGATGAACTGCTGGTAGACCATGGCGACGTTGCGGCGCTGCACCGGCAGGCCGGTGACGTCGGCGCCGTCGACATGGATCGTGCCCGTGGTCGGCTTGTCGAGGCCGGCCATCAGCCGCATCAGCGATGTCTTTCCCGAAAGCGTCGGCCCAAGAAGCACGTTCAGCGTGCCGCGCTGCAGCGTCAGGTTCGTTTCCGCGATATGCGTCTCGCCGGTGACCGACTTCGAGACGCCTTTGAGTTCAAGCACGATAAATTCCCTCCATGCGTCGCAGGCCGATGCCGCCACGAGGATTTCAAGAAGACTGATCCGTCCGGATCGGGCTATGCCTTCACCGGGTGCCGTCTATTGCCGAGGCTATGGTCGTAGAAAGAATTGCATCGATCCGCCTGCGCAAACGTCGTGGCAGCGAAAACCAAGGTGCGCGAGGTTGATGGCGGCGGTGCGGCTTGCTGTGCCGTACTTCGTGCCATTTCCGATACGGATCTGATGTCTGGACAATGATACCTCCCCCGTTTCGATTTGCACCCCTCACGCGAAAACCGAAACAAGAATGACGATAAATGAAGATAAAGGAATGTCAAACGAAAACTGGTCGCGTTTCAGTTTCGCTTCATAAATCTCGCCCAGGTCTTATTTTAGCAAAAAATAACAAAACGGATAACCGATTGATCGGGATCGGAAATATAGGGAAACCATATTTCAGACCCGAAAGGCGGGTGGATGGTTTCAGGCTGCTCAGGGACCTTTGATCGCCTGGCCAATGCTCCGCTCGTCGGCCGGGATTGCCTGCTGCCTATTCGAAAGGATTGCCTGCGCCATGGGCTTGGCCTAACCGAGAGCCGGGCGTTAAAGCCAGTTGATGCGCTTCAGCACCCAGAGGGTGGCGATCGATGTGATCGTCACGAAGAGGACGATGACGACGAAGGCCCAGGTGTCGTTGACGCCGGGAATGCCGCCGACATTCATGCCGAACAGGCCGGCCACCACGCTCGGCGGCAGGAGCAGGGCAGCTAGGGCGGCGAGGCGGTTGGAATTGCGGGCGATGCGCTCGCTGATGACGGTCGACAGGTCGTCATGCAGGATGCTGGTGCGATCGCGGATGGCGTCGAGATACTCGATATAGCGCATCAGCTTGTCGATGACCTCGCGCAGGCGCAGCTTATCGCGTTCGGCAAGCCAGGGCGCGTCGTCATGTTCGATGCGGTTCAGCGCATCGCGTTGCGGCGCCAGGTAACGGCGAAGCTGCACGGCGCGGCGGCGCAGCAGCTTCAGGCGTTCGCGCACCTGACCGGCCTCGCCGTGAAAGATCAGCTCATCGAGCTCATCCACCTCTTCGTCCATGGCGTCGAGCACGGGTTCGAGATCGCGCACCAGCTTGTCGGCGATCAGGGCGAGCAGCTCACCGGAACGCTGCGGCCCCTTTTTCTTTTCCAGCGACAGGCGGATATCGCGCAGCGCCGTGATGTAGTGGCCGCTGTCGCGCAGGGAGATGATGCGATTGCCATCGACCCAGAGATGCAGAGGCACCAGATCGATATCGGCGGGCTTCTGCGTCGTGCCATCGGGCGATGTCGCGCAGACGCCGCGCAGGATGATCAACAGTCCGTCGCCTACCGGTTCGACACGCGGACGAGATTCTTCTTCCAGCAGCGCCTCGACCACGAAAGGATCAAGATTGCTCCTGTGGGTGATCCAATCGGCGGTTGCCGGATGGTCGCGCTCAAAATGCAGCCAGGTGACGCCCTCTCCGGGCTTGCAGGAACCGACCTGATCCATGCTGAGCTGCCTGCAGCCACCATGCCCGTCGAGCAGGGAGGCGAAACGCAATCCCGGTTCGGTGCCGTAGCTGACCGACGAGCTGTTGGGTGCTTCCATGGCGCCTTGATCCATCCCACCCCCATGGCAACGAAAAGCGCAAGCAGCACAAGAGTTTGTGGCTTGCTGGCGGTATTTTATCAGTTCGGGTCAAGGTAGCAAGGTGAAGGGTGACCGGTTTCTCATGCCGGTATGAGGTACAGGGCCACTAAAGTTCCTGAAGCCTCCTGGGCCCCTCATCCAGCCTATCGGCCACCTTTTCCCGGTCGGCACGGGGAGAAGGGGATGGGGCACCCGCAGCCTTCCTTCCAGCCTATCGAGAGGCGAGGGATCGGGATCGTCCCCTCTCCCCGTGCGCGGGGAGAGGGCTAGGGTGAGGGGCAACTCTTGCTCGCATTAAATGACGGGCAATCCTTGCCAGAAAGAGGCAGGCGCCCTCAGCGCGCCGCCCAGTTGGCGCCGCGGCGGAAGATCGTTTTCATCTGAGGCACGTCGAATTCCTTGGCCTGGTGGCCGAGCGAGGAATAGAAGACGCGGCCCTTGCCGTATTTGCGCTTCCAGGCCACCGGCATGACGACGCCGTCGATCCAGTAGGCGTGCTCGCCGGTGAAGGTCGTGGTCGCCAGCACCTCGTTCGACGGGTCGACATGCATGTAATATTGCTCGGACGTGTAGGGGAAATCGGTGATTCCTTCCATGATCGGATCGTCCGGGCGGGTTATGTTGACGGTATAGTCGATGATGTTGCCGGGATGGGCGACCCATTGGCCACCGATGATAAACTGGTACTCGACGCTCTCTCGGAATGAGTCGCCGGCGCCGCCGTGATAGCCGGCGATGCCGACGCCGCTCTCGATTGCGGCGGCAAGATTTTTCACCTCTTCCTTCTCGATCTTCGACATGGTGACGATCGGCACGATCAGGCTGAGATCGTGGATCGAGGGATCGGCAAAGGCTTCGGTGCTGTTTTCGAGATAGACCTTGAAGCCGTCCTCCTCCAGCATGTCGCGGATGATATGGGCGCATTCCTGCGGCTCGTGGCCGCTCCAGCCGCCCCAGACGATAAGTGCTTCACGCATGATATTCCTCCTGAAATTGCGCGGTTAGCGGCCGATTTTTCCGTCCACGAGGGATTCGGACAGCGGGGCCGGACGTTCCGTTTGCGTTGTTATGGTGACCGTGCGCCCGCTATCGGACGCGGTCTGGAAGGCTTCCATGACCTCGAGCACGTGCAGCGCCAGGCTGCCATTGGCCCGGTGCGGACGGTTCGAGCGGATGGCATGCGCCATATCGGCGACGCCGAGAGAGCGGTAATTGCCGTCGGCATAGGGAGCCGTGATTTCGCGCTCCGCGAACTCGCCGCCTTTCTTCAGGAACTCGACGGGGCCGCCGAAGCGATTGGGGTCGGGCACGATCAAAGTGCCCTCGGTGCCGTAGACTTCGAGCGGCACATGCTTGTGGCCGGCGACGTCGAAGCTCATGCCGATCTGCACGACCGCGCCATTGGCAAAGGCCATGACGCCGGCGACGTGGGTCGCGACATGCACGGGGATGTGCTCGCCATTGCGCGGCTCGCTGGTGATGATGCGCTCCTTGCGCGGCGTCACGGCAAAACCTGCGACCTGTGAGACGGGGCCGAGCAGATTGACGAGGTCGGTGATGTAGTAGGGACCCATGTCGAGCATCGGGCCGCCGCCGATTTCGTAATAGAAAGCCGGATTCGGATGCCAGCGCTCATGACCGGGACACATGAAGGTGGCGGTGCCGCCGACCGGGATACCGATTGCGCCTTCATCGATGATGGCGCGGGCCGTCTGATGGCCGCCGCCGAGAAAGGTATCGGGCGCCGCGCCGATGCGCAGACCCTTGGCGGTAGCCGCCTCCGCAAGCTGCTTGCCTTCGGCGAAATTGATGCCGAGCGGCTTTTCCGAATAGGTGTGCTTGCCGGCATCCAGCGCCTGCAGGCCGACCGCGACATGCGCCTTCGGGATGGTCAGGTTGACGATGATCTCGACCGTGGGATCAGCGAGCAGGGCTGCGATCTCAACCGCCTTCAGGCCGAATTCGGCGGCCTTTGCCTCCGCAAGCTCGCGATTGAGGTCGGCGACGCCTTTGATGTCGAGAATGGGAAAGGATTTCATGGCGGTGAGATAGGCGCCGGAAATGTTTCCGCAGCCGATAATGCCGATGCCGACCTTGTTCATAGACTTCCTCCAGATAATTGTCTTTGCCTGTCCCCGAGGATCAGAGGGCCGGTGCAGGCCCCGTCGTTCCCCAGGGCGATTCGTAGAGTTCGCGCAGCGCGACGACCGCCGCACCCTGCGCCCAGGTCTCGTCGGTCGACTGATCGAACACCAATTCGGTCACGCCCCTGATCGACGGTGGGATCGCCAGTGAATAGGCCTCCCGCAGGCTGTCGAGGAAGGGCTGGCCGAGCGCCAGGCTCGATCCCACAAGAATGACGCGCGGCGGGGCAAACAGCGTGACGATATTGGCGAGCGCCGTGCCGCAGGCTTCGCCGGCGCGGACCGCCGCGCCGATCAGCGTATTGTCTTCCGCCGCAATCAGCGTCTTGGCATGCGCCATGCCCTGCCCGAGACGGATCGCCTCGGCGAAGCGGCCGCTCGGCTGATCGCCGAGAATGGCGCTCTCGCCGGCAAGGCTCGCCAGTCTGACCGTGCCCTGCGGCCCGATGCCGAGAACGAGGTCACCGAGATTGTGGCTGAGGCCGCCGGCCCCGCGAAAGAGCTGGCCGCCGTGCAGTACGCCCAGCCCCAGTGTCTGTTCCAGCGACACCAGCACCATGTCGTCAAGGTCTCGTGCCTTGCCGAACCAGTGATGGGCGAGCGTGATGGCGTGCGCGTCGCTTTCGACGATGGTGGTGACGCCCAGCCGTTCGGACATTTCCCTGGAGAAATCGACGCCGGTTTCGCGGAAGATCGGGCTGGTGCGCACATGGCCGGTGCGGTGTTCGACGACGCCGGGCAGGCCGAGACAGACCGAATCGATTTCATCAAGCGCCAGGTTGGCGTCGACGACACAGCGGCGCACGCCGTCCTCGATCAGATCGGCGATGACGCCGATCGGCTGCCGGTCGACGCGGAGCGCCAGCGTCAGCGTCGAAAGCACTTCGCCGCGAAAATCGGTGACGACGAAGACCATGCGGTTGGCGGCGATCTTCGCGCCGACGACGCGGGCGGCATCCGGATTGAGTTCCAGCATGACGCGGGGCCGGCCTCGGGCGGCGGCCTCGCGCAGGTCGCCCTCCGTGCGCGCCAGGATCAGGCCGTCATCCAGCAAGGACGCTGTTATCGCCGAGACCGTGGTGGTCGAAAGCTGGGTGCGTTCGCTGATTTCGATGCGTGCGATGGAGCCCGCCCGCCGGATCGTATCCAGCACGTTGAAGCGGTTTATCGCCCGCATGAGTTCGGGATCTGCTGTTTTCATGAGAATGGTGCCGGATGTCGGACCCGCTCGGCGGCGGCCTGGTATTTTTAACGGAATGCGTATTAAATAACCTATGCCCATTGCCCAATGTCAAGCCGTTTTACCGACGATCTGCCGAAAATTTAGCGATGGTGGTTGACATTTCAGCAAAGCTCCGTTGAATTAATCCGCATAAGGGAAAAAATATTGAGGCTCTTGGTTCCCTTGGGAGGAGAAAATCATGATCCATCTACGTGGGGCCAAGGCCCTTCGCATCGCCGCTATTGCCGCAACGACCGGATTGGCGATTCTGGCCGGCGTGTCGAGCGCTGCCGCCGACACCGTCGTCAAATGGCTTCATCTGGAAACCGATCCGACTTATGTTGCCGTCTGGCGCAAGATCGCCGATCAGTATGAGGCCAAGCATCCCGGTACGAAGATCGAGATGCAGTTCCTGGCCAACGAGGCCTTCAAGGCGAAACTGCCGACACTATTGCAATCGAAGGACGCTCCCGATTTCTTCTTCAGCTGGGGCGGCGGCGTGCTGAAGCAGCAACAGCAGACCGGAACATTGCAGGACCTCACTGCGGCCATGAACGCCAAGGACGGTGCGTGGTCGAAGAGCTATAATCAGGCCGCCGTCAAAGGCCTGACCTTCGACAGCAAGATCAGCGCCGTGCCGTACAAAATGGGCACCGTTTCCTTCTTCTACAACAAGGCGCTCTTCGCCAAGGCTGGCGTCGACGCAAGCGCTATCAAGACCTGGGATGACTATCTGGCCGCGGTCAAGAAGATCAAGGCGGCCGGCATCGCGCCGATCGCCGGCGGCGGCGGCGAGAAGTGGCCGATTCATTTCTACTGGAGCTATCTGGTGATGCGCGACGGCGGCCAGCAGGTCTTCAGCGATGCCAAGAACGGCAAGGGCAACGGCTTCAACGATCCCGCCATCATCAAGGCCGGCGAGCAGCTCGCCGAACTCGGCAAGCTCGAACCCTTCCAGCCTGGCTATCTCGGCACCACCTGGCCGCAGGCGCTCGGCGTCTTCGGCGACGGCAAGGCCGCCATGATCCTCGGGTTCGAGAATACCGTCGCCAACCAGCGCACCAATGCCGGCGATGGCAAGGGCCTGGCGAACGACAATGTCGGCCGCTTTGCCTTTCCGGCCGTCACCGGTGGCGCTGGCCTTGGGACCGATACGCTCGGTGGCCTGAACGGTTGGGCCGTCACCAAGAAAGCTCCGCCCGAAGCGCTCGATTTCCTCGCTTATCTGACCAATGCGGAGAATGAGCGCACCATGGCGCAGGCCGGCATGATCATCCCGGTAGCTGTCGGCGCTGAAGACGGCGTCAAGGGTCCGCTGATGCATGAGGCTGCCGACCAGCTGGCGCATTCGACCTGGCACCAGAACTTCTTCGACCAGGATCTCGGCCCGTCCGTCGGTCGCGTGGTCAACGACGTGGCTGTCGGCATCGTCTCGGGCCAGGTCACTCCGAAGGATGGCGCGCAGCAGGTTCAGGAAGCCTTCGAGCAGGATCAGCTTTGATATCTTAGATCTTCGCCCCAACGGGGAGAAGGTGGATCGAGACGCTGAGCGAAGTGAAGCGGTGAGAGACGGATGAGGGGGTGCGGCATATTCTTTGCGGCCCTTACGGTGCAACGCCCCCTCAACCTGCCCTTCGGGCGTCCTTCTCCCCGGCGGGGAGAAGGTGAAACGTGCCCTAGCGCCAATTTGTGGAATTCATCTGAATTTTGGCGTGACAATTGATCGGGTGAGCCGGCTCCTAATACCGGCTCGCCATTCCAAAGACGACGTGTGCTTCCCTGGAACTTCAGGGGTCAGGATTATCTATGACCGATGTCAGCGCCACGACCGCCATGCCCTCCGTCGCACGGGCGAAGCCCGCAGCGAAGCGAAAGTCGCCCGCCGCACGCGGCCGCATGCCGGTCATCCTACTGTTCCTGCCGCCAGCGCTTCTGCTTTTCACCATCTTCGTCATCCTGCCGATGGGGGAAGCGGCCTGGTACAGCCTCTATCGCTGGGACGGCTACGGTCCGCCCACTGAATTCGTCGGCCTGCGCAATTTCCAGGTGCTGTTCAAGAACGGCGCGTTCCTGACATCGCTCAAGAACAATGCGCTGATCATCGTGGTGTCGATCGCCATTCAGGTGCCGCTCGCGATCTGGCTGGCAACGATGCTCGCCAACCGCATCCGCGGCGTCGTGCTCTTCCGGCTGATCTTCTTCCTGCCCTATGTGCTGGCCGAAGTCGCTGCCGGCCTGATCTGGCGCTTCGTCTATGACGGTGACTACGGCCTCTTCGCCGCGATCGCCCATTTCCTCGGCACGCCCACGCCTTACGTGCTCGCCGACAAGGATCTGGCGATGTACGCGGTGCTCGGCGTGATCGTATGGAAATATTTCGGCTTCCACATGATGCTGTTCATCGCCGGCCTGCAATCCCTCGACAAGAGCGTGCTGGAAGCCGCCGAGATCGACGGCGCCACCGGCTGGCAGAAGTTCCGTTACGTCACCCTGCCACTGCTCGGCTCGACGCTGCGTCTCTCCGTGTTCTTCGCCGTGGTGGGATCATTGCAGCTCTTCGACATGATCATGCCGCTCACCGGCGGCGGACCGTTCAACTCGACGCAGACGATGGTGACCTTCCTCTACAATTTCGGCGTCACCCGCATGCAGGTCGGCCTCGGCAGCGCTGTCGGCGTCGTGCTGTTCGTGATCTGCGTCACCCTCGCCTTCGGCTACAAACGGATATTTATGCGCAATGACTGATATGGCCACATCCGTTCGACTGAGCACCGGCACGAAGATCTATCTCTACGTGTCGCTCACCATCATCGCCGCCATCGTGCTGATCCCGCTGCTGACGACCGCGCTCGGCGGCTTCAAGTCGCTCGGCGATCTTCGCACCAATCCCTTCGGCCTGCCGGCCGAGTGGCATTTCGAGAATTATGCCGGCATCCTGTTCGGCGACCGCTACTGGCGGCAAATGATGAACTCTTTGATCATCGCCGTGTTGACCGTGTTCCTGACGGTATCGGTCTCGGCGATGGCAGCCTTCGCCTTCGCGCATGTAAAATTCTTCGGCTCGAACTTCCTGCTGAACTATTTCCTGATCGGCCTGATGTTCCCGGCCGCGACCGCCATCCTGCCGCTGTTCATCCGCATCCGCGATCTCGGCCTGCTCAATACCTATTGGGGCGTCGTGCTGCCGCAGGTGGCTTTCGGCCTCGGCATGAGTATCCTGCTTTTCCGCAATTACTTTCGCAACCTTCCGGAAGAATTGTTCCAGGCCGCCTTCGTTGATGGCTGCGGCTATATCCGCTTCTTCTGGCATATCTCGTTGCCGCTCTCGCGGCCGATCATCGCAACCGTCAGCATCATCTCTTTTGTGGGCAGCTGGAATAGCTACATCCTGCCGCTGATCATGCTGAACTCGGATTCGATCTATCCCTGGCCGCTCGGCATGATGGTCTATAGCGGCGAATTCGGTACCGAATGGGAATTGGTGCTCGCCTTCATCACGCTGACCATCCTGCCCACCATCATCGTCTTCTTCCTGGCGCAGAAGCATATCATCGCCGGTCTCACCGCCGGCGCGGTGAAATCCTGAGCCCTATCGGAGCAAAAAGCATGGCATCCGTCGAACTGCACAACATCCACAAGGCCTACGGGGCGCTCACGGTCATCCACGATATCTCGCTGGCGATCGATGACGGCGAGTTCATCGCCCTCGTCGGCCCCTCAGGCTGCGGGAAATCGACCCTTTTGCGCATGATCGCCGGGCTTGAGGAAATCACCGACGGCGATGTGTCGATCGGCGGGCAGGTGGTCAATGGCATGACGCCGCGCGAGCGCAACATCGCCATGGTCTTCCAGTCCTATGCGCTCTATCCGCACATGACCGTCGCCGAGAACATGGGCTTCAACCTGAAGCTCTCGGGTGAGCCGAAGCCGGTGATCGAGCAGCGCGTCAACGAAGCGGCGCGCATGCTCGATCTCACCAAGCTGCTCGACCGCAAGCCGGCGCAGCTGTCCGGCGGCCAACGCCAGCGCGTCGCCATGGGCCGCGCCATCGTGCGCAATCCGGCCGTCTTCCTGTTCGACGAGCCGCTGTCCAACCTCGATGCCAAATTGCGGGTGCAGATGCGCTCGGAAATCAAGGCGCTGCATCAGAAGGTGCAGACGACGTCGATCTACGTGACCCACGACCAGATCGAGGCGATGACGCTTGCCGACCGCATCGTTGTCCTGAACCAGGGCAAGATCGAGCAGCAGGGCACGCCGATCGAGCTTTACCGCAAGCCGGCCAATCTCTTCGTCGCCGGCTTCATCGGCTCGCCGGCGATGAATTTCCTCGATGGTGTGGTCGATGGTGTCGATGGCGCCCCGGCCGTGCGGCTGAAGGATAGCACGTCGGTGCGCATCGCCGGCGAGCGCAAGGTGAAGCCGGGCCAGAGCGTGAAGATCGGCCTGCGGCCCGAGCATCTGAGCCTTGCGAGCGGCGGTTCGCCGCTCAGCGGCCAGACGCTGCTGGTCGAGCCGACCGGCGCCCAGACGCATGTGCTGTTCGACCTCGCCGGCGAGCAGGTGACGGCCGTCGTCGATGGCGAGGCTCCGGTGCGCTATGGCCAGCCGCTGAATGTTTCCGTCAGCCCGGACCTGGTCTACGTCTTCGATGCGTCGAGCGGTCTGGCGCTTTAGCTGATGATGTCGATCACGTCGACGCGATCAGGATAGAAAGCCATGTAGTCCTTGATCTGGCTGACCGAGGGATAAGGGTTCTCGTAGGTCCAGATCGCGTTCACAGAACGCTCGCCGCCGGCGGGGATGCTGTAATAGGAGCAGTCGCCCTTGTAGGGGCAGTAGGTTTCGTGGCTTGTTCTTTCCAGCAACGACAGGTCGACATCCTTGCGCGGGATATAGAGCACAGCCGGATAGGATGCCTCCTTGAGGGACAGCGCTTCGTGGGTGTCGGCGATCACCTTGCCGGCGACGGAAACGGTGACATGGGCATGCTTCTCTTCGATCGTGATGGGATGATCGGGACCGGGTGTTTTGACTGGCTTTTGCGACATCACGTGGCTCCTGGGGTGAGCGATGGTCGGGTGTGTCCGCCGATGTGGCGCTTTGTGCCTAGCCCTCTCCCCGCAGTGCGGGGAGAGGGCTAGGGTGAGGGGTCAGGTACAAAGCCGCGGCAACGGCGGAGGGCCTGACGATTTGCGTTCGGAAAGGGATATAGGAAGCGCAACGCCGATTGTCAGTGCTCGGTCGTAAATCTGCGCAACTGCGTCCGCAATCAGCCGAGCGCGCGCGACGGAGGCTTAAGGTGCGCCGAAGTGCTTCGGTCCGGGGCCGGCAGGCCCAGGTCCCGGCTCAAAGCCCGGGAAGGGCGGTGGCGGATCGTCGCGCGCCGGCGGCACGTCGAGATAGCTCATGATGTTTTCGACGTGGTTGACCTGGGAGCGCAGGCTGTCGAGCGACTTGCCCGTGAGATTCGTGCCTGCGGGCAATTGTGCCGTCAGCGGATTCTCATAGCGGCCGTTGACGCGCAGTTCATAGTAGAGATGCGGGCCGGTGGAGTAGCCGGTCGAGCCGACATAGGCGATGGTCTGGCCCTGGGTGACGCGCTGGCCGACGCGCAAGTCCGACGGTGTTGCGGAAATATGGGCATAGGTGGTCTCATAGCCGCCGTCGTGGCGGATGCGCACATATTTGCCGTAGCCTGTTTCCCAGGAGATCTTTTCGACGACACCATCGCCGGCGGCCTGGATCGGGCTGCCCATCGGTGCGCGGAAATCGACGCCGTTATGGAATTTCTTCACGCCGAGAATGGGATGGATGCGCCAGGCGAAACCGTCGCCAAGCGTGCCGTTCGGCACGGGACGGTGCACAAGCGACTTGGCGATCGAATGGCCGCCTTCATCGTAGAATTCCGAGGGCTCTTCGCCGCTATTCTTGTGCAGATAGAAGCGGTGCGTGTCGCCGTCGGCATGGAACTCGATGAACATCAACTCGTTCTTGCCTTCCTCCGCCTTGCGGAAGAGCAGATCGACGCTGTCGGGCGCATCTTCGACGCTCGTCAGCGAAATGCCCTTGGCCTTGGCAAGCTTGACGAGCTGCGAGGCGCATTCTCTGGTCAGGCCTGCCTTCTCGAGCTTGGCGCTGATTGTCGTCTCGTCGTTCCCGTCAACGTCCTTGAGGTCGACGGCAGCTACCTCCGTCGAGGCAGGCAATTCGGCCTGGCTTTCGCTATAGAGCGTGGAAAACAGCTGGTCATTGGCCATCGGCACAAAGCTGTCCGCATCGTCGCGCGCGACGACGCGCTCGGGCGTCTTGTCGCCGCTGAGGCGGGCCATGATCAGCTTCGGGCGTGCGTTCGGTCCCTTCTTCTCCAGCAGCAGTTCCAGGCTGTCGCCGGGGGAAACCGTGTCGGTCTCAAGCGCACGTTGCAGCTCATCGCCGGCGTCGCTGCTGAGGCCCGCGGATGCCAGGATGTCCTGCAGATCCTGCTTGTCCTTCGGCATGGAGACGAGCTTGTGGAACTCGCGGCCAGACTCGCCCGTGGTTGCCCTCGAAACGCTGACATTCAGCGGAACGCCGCGAACGGGGAAGCGCGAGCGCCGAACAGCATCATAATGCGTCGTCTGCGGATAGATACCATGGCGGATATCCGACAGCGACGGCGGCGAGAACACCACCTCCTCGGCACGTTCGCCGCCATAAGAGGCGTTGATGGCACCGAGATTGCCGTCTGAGTTTGCGGATTCCGCCGATTTGAAAACCAGCGTCGTGCGGTGATAGGTGAAAATGCGGGTTTCGCCGCTCGAGGTTTTCTCTGCCACCTGCGCGAAACGGGCACCATCGAAACGCGGTTTTGCAGCGGCGATGCGGGTGCTCTTGCGCAGCGCCGGCTGCGGGCGCGCAAGTTGGGCGGTGCGCATCGGCACGGCCTGTTCGATGGTATGATGCGCCAGCAATGGATAGAGCACGCTTGCGAGAAGGCCGAAGGAAGCGGTGCCCGCCAGGCTGATCGCGATCAGATGGCGAAGATGTGGGGAGCGAGGCAGAAACGGAATGTGAAATTCATGATGCGGCCGCGCCTGCATCGCAGCTTCTGCAGGAAATTGGACGCGCAATGGACTTTCGACCATGAAGTGAGGAACCCTGCAGACTGCGGTGGGCCCAAACTAGGGCAAATCATGGCGAAATCTAGGCAAATATTACGACTCTGTTAATTGCCGTGATCGTCCACAGGTCCAGATTCGCGCGTTCCGGATGATTCGTCAACCGAAGATGGTGTCGTAGAGAAGCTTGAAGTTCAGCACCAGAATGATTGCCGCGACCAGCCAGGAGAGAATGGCAATACTTCTCGAGACGACGAATTTGCCCATTTTCTCGCGATTCGTGACGAATTGGACCAGCGGAATGACAGCAAAGGGCAGCTGCATGGACAGGACGACCTGGCTCAGCACGAGCAGATTGGCAGTACCTTTTTCACCATAAATAGCGGTCACGAACACAACCGGAATAATTGCGAGGCCGCGGGTCAAAAGTCGCCTTGCCCAATGCGGAATCCGCAGGCGGAGGAAGCCTTCCATCACGATCTGGCCCGCGAGCGTCGCCGTAACGGTCGAATTGAGCCCTGAGGCGAGCAGCGCGACGGCAAACAACGTGGAGGCGATGCCGAGGCCGAGCAGCGGCGACAGCAGTTCGTATGCCTGACCGATCTCGGCAACGTCGGCATGGCCGCTGGTGTGGAAAGCGGCGGCAGCGACGATCAGGATCGCGGCGTTGACGAAGAGCGCCAGCATCAGGGCGATGGTGCTGTCGAGGGTTGCCCATTTGATGGCGTCGCGGCGGCCTTCGTCATTGCGCTTATAGGCGCGGGTCTGCACGATCGAGGAATGCAGGTAGAGATTATGCGGCATGACGGTCGCGCCGATGATGCCCATGGCGATGTAGAGCATCGCGGGATTGGTGACGATCTCGGGCGAAGGGATGAAGCCGTGGAGGATGCCTGCGACCGGAGGCGCGGCAGCGACGATCTGCACGGCAAAACAGGTGGCGATGACGACCAGCAGCGCGATGACGAAGGCTTCGAGATATCGGAAGCCCTTGTTCATAAGAAGCAGCAGCAGGAAGGCGTCGAGCGCGGTGATCAATGCGCCGCCGATCAGCGGAATTCCGAAGAGCAGCTGCAGAGCGATCGCGGTGCCGATGACTTCGGCGAGGTCGCAGGCGATGATGGCCAGTTCGCAGGCAAACCATAGAGCCAGGTTGACGGGCCGCGGATAGTGATCGCGACAGGCCTGGGCGAGATCACGGCCGGTAACGATGCCGAGCCTGGCCGACAGTGCCTGCAGCAGGATCGCCATCAGGTTGGACAGCATGATGACGGCAAGCAACGTGTAGCCGAATTGCGAGCCGCCCGCGATGTCCGTCGCCCAGTTGCCGGGGTCCATGTAACCGACGGAGATCATATAGCCCGGTCCGAGGAAGGCGATCAGGCGCCGAACCCAGGTGCCGGTATGGGGAACCTTGATGGTGGAATTGACTTCGGGAAGGCTTGGGCGGTCGTCCTCGTCGGCGCTCGCGAATTTCCATGCGCGGTCTTGCGCGGCGGCTTCCTGAATTTGCGTCATGCGGACTCCGGGAGGATCGAATTTTGAAGTGACTAAACAAATATGCTGGATATCAACATTATGCAATAGGCTATATTTCATGGTTTTGGCATTTTATCGGGCAGCAAAGCACCTTGCCTATGCCGTTGCCGCCGGAGTTGACGTCGCTGTTATTGTGGGGAGGAGAGGGTTCCACCCTCGTGGAAGGAGGGTCCGCCGTCGGAAAGATGGTCGTCGACTATAGGCGCTAACGACGCGCCTTGTGAGGAGGGACACATATCGCGCCAACCCCACTGTCGCGGTTGTGCGCGGGCAGTGAAAACCTTCCATCGCGTGATGCCGCGCGGCGGAAGGTTGCTTTCAACTGTCGCCTATTCGGCGGCGTCGTGCTTGGAAATGGAATCCCGGACCACACCATATTGGCTGCCCCAGCGATCTGTCATCTCAGCGCGGATATCCCAGAGATCGGGAAAGAAGCGGTGACGGGCGCCGGCCTGCAACAGGTCAACCGGCCGGCCTTTCAGGGATTTGGAGCCGAGCCCGATGGAGCGCTGGATGAGATAGATGTGGTTGGCGCGGAATTTCTGGAACAGTTCGTCGAATTCCACCAAGGCTTCTGCGACCACGTAGCTGTCGCCGTGATCGTATTTGCCGTCGTAGATATCCTCGATCGTCAGTCCGGCGGCATCGAGATAGTGCGCCTTGAAGGCGTGCCAGAGATCTGGCGGCATGCGCAGCAGGAACTTGAAGCCGGGCGATTCCTGGCCGCTGCCATTGCCGAGCTGCAGGCGGATTTCCTGGTATTCCTTTGGCGACATGGTTTCCAGGAGGTCGAGCTGGGTCGTCATCATGCGCATGAGCCGATGCACGCGGCCCATGAGGGTTACGACGCGGTGCGTGTTGCGCTCCTCCATGAAGCCGATGACGTCGACCAGCGTGTAGGCGATGAGCTTCATCCAGAGCTCTTCCACCTGGTGAACGATCTGAAACTGCAATTCATCGCCGTTGACCATGCCGCTCAACGGCTTTTGACAGGCAAGCAGCTTGTCGCATTGCAGGTAGACGCCGTAGTCGCGCATGTCGGGCGCTTCGATACGGGCGTAGTATTCTTCCTTTTGCATCTTCGTTCCCTTTTCATCCGGCCCGCGGCCGCCAAGCATGTTTGCTCCTATCGAAGGATACGAAATTTCAGCTTGAACATTGTTCCAATTTGTCACCCAAAATTGGAAAACAGGAGTACGATCGATCATTTTCAGCGATATGGAAAGAACGATGAAATTGGACGCACTGGATCACAAGATCATTGCCGCGCTGGAGGCGGATGCCCGGATCTCGTTTGCCGCTCTCGCCGAGCTGGTCGGCCTCAGCAAGACGCCGTGCTGGAAGCGGGTGAAGGCGCTGGAGGAGGCGGGCGTGATCAGGGGGTACAGGACGGCGCTCGATCCGGCCCGGCTGGGTTTCGGCCTGGAGGCTTTCGTGCAGGTCTCGATCGATGTCGAGCGTTTCGATGTCTTCGAAGCCGCCGTGCGACGCCATCCGCTGATCTGGCGCTGTCATGCGACCACCGGCGAGGCCGATTATCTCCTGCATATTCTGGCCACCGACATGGCGGCGCTCGACTGGCTGCTGCGGCAGGAGCTCAACAGGCTGCCCGGCGTGCGGCACACCGTGACATCGATGTCGACCCGGGAGATCAAGTCGGACATCTCGCTTGCCGAAGCCATGCGGCACGCCCGCGAATAATTACCGGTCTTGGCTGCGCCGCATCGAGCCGATCAGGCTGCGCACCAGCTTCTCGCCGACATCGACCACCGGAAACGACTTGCCCGATCGCAGCCATTCGGCAAAAAGACCGTTCATCGAGCATTGGAAGGCGCGGGCGGCGGTGTCGACGGTCCAGCCGCTGGCGAGCTTGCCTTGCTGGTCGGCCATGTCGATCAGCTTCTGCAGCTTTTCGTACATTTCGGCGTTGGCGGTGATGATGCGCTGGGCAGTCTCGGAGGGATCCTCGGTGAATTCGCAGCCGAGGATCATAATGGCAAAGACGCGCTGCTGATGCTCGTCATTCGCCAGGATATGCACGACCTCGATCGATGCCTGCTCGATCAGGCCCAGAGGATCGTCGTGGCCATGTTCCAGCGCATGATCGACGATCGCCTCCTGCGGCAGGCGGATTTCGCTATGCAGCGCCGTCAAAACCTCGGCCTTGTCCTTGAAATGCCAGTAGATCGCGCCGCGTGTTACGCCGGCACGCTGGGCGATCTTCTCGAGGCTGGAGCCGCTTACGCCGTTTTCATAGAAAACCGCGGCGGCGGCGGTCAGGACTTCCTCTCTGGTCTTGGCGGCATCTTCCTTGGTTCTGCGCATGCTCCTCCTCGAAGCTTCCTTGAGGCGAAAGGGGGTCATTCGCCTCATTCCATGTATTTGATTTCATACGCTAATATCTAAGCGCCAATGCGCGGCACACGATATCGAGCAAAAAGTCACGTCGATTTGATGTTTACAATCATTCATGGATGTTTGTATATTGCGGCGCAACAAAAATGTCTGAGATCGCGGTGATTTTCCATGACGATGCATATTTCTCTCCTCCTGCGCAGCAGTCTCGCCGCAGCCGGACTATTCATTTTCGGCGCATTTCCCTCCCTCGCGCAGCAGGCCGGACAGATGCCGCCGCCGCAGGTGACGGCAATCGAGGTCAAGCCCCAGACCGTATCGCTCTCCTACGAATATGCTGCGCGCATCTCCGCCTTTAGGCAAGTCGATGTGCGGGCGCGCGTGGGCGGTATCCTGTTGAAAAGAAACTTTGTCGAAGGTGCCGAGGTCAAGGCCGGCGATGTGCTGTTCCTGATCGATCCGGCGACCTACCAGGCAGCGCTCGCCCAGTCTCAGGCGCAGCTTCAGCAGGCGCAGGCGCAGCTCACTCAGGCTCAGCGCGAAGAAAAGCGCAACATCAACCTATTCGACCAGAATGCAGCCACACAAAAGGCCCGTGACGACGCCATTTCGGCGCGGGAGCTGGCGGAAGCGGCGGTCGCGGCCGCGCGGGCACAGGTTCAGACGGCGCAGCTCAACCTCGACTATACCAAGGTGACCGCACCGATCGGCGGCATCACCAGCCTGGAACAGGTCTCCGAAGGAAGCCTGATCGGCACCACGGGCGATACCGGCCTGCTCACCAACATCACCCAGCTCGATCCGGTCTATGTCAATTTCTCCTTCTCGGATTCCGAGGCTGCCGAAGTGCGCCGGCTCGTCGACATGAAAAAGGCCAAGGGCGAAGCGCCCAATCTCGGCGTCAAAATCTCTTTCGGCGACGGCACGAGCTACGATCATGACGGCGTCGTCGATTTCACCTCCTCCACGATCGACGTGTCGACCGGCACGCTGCAGGCCCGCGCCGTGGTCGACAATCCCGATCGCCGGCTGCTGCCGGGCCAGTTCGTGCGCGCGCGGGTAACGGGCGTGTCGCTCGACAATGCCATCACGATCCCGGAAGTGGCATTGATGCAGAGCCCGCAGGGCCAATTCGTCTACACGATCGACCAGGACGGCAAGGCGCACGTCAATCCGGTAACGCTCGGCCAGAAGGTCGGCAACAGCTGGCTGGTGCTTTCGGGCCTCAAGGCCGGTGACAAGCTGATTACCGAAGGCATCATCAAGGTGCGCCCGGGCGCAGCTGTGCAGGCGACGGCGGATGCAACGCCCAAGGACGCGAAAAAGGTGGCGCAGAACTGATGTTGGGCAACAGATTCTTCATCGATCGCCCCGTTTTCGCGGCGGTGATCTCGATCGTCATTCTGCTTGCGGGCGCCGTCTGCATACGTATTCTGCCGATCGCGCAATATCCCGAGCTGACGCCGCCGCAGGTGGTGGTCACCGCGACCTATCCCGGCGCCAGCGCCGAGACGGTGGCCCAGACCGTTGCAGCTCCACTGGAGCAGCAGATCAACGGCGTCGAAAACATGCTCTACATGCAGTCGACGAACTCCAACAGCGGCGCGATGCAGATCACAGTGACCTTCGCGCTCGGCACCGATCCGGATCAGGCTGCGATCAACGTCAACAACCGCGTGCAGCGTGCGGTCTCGACCCTGCCACAGGACGTCACACGCCTCGGCGTCGTCGTCACCAAGCGTTCGACCTCCATCCTCGGCTTCGTGGCGATGTATTCCACCGACAGCCGCTACGACCGCACCTATGTCGGCAACTACGCGCTTCTGAACGTCATCGACGATCTCAAACGCATTCCCGGCGTCGGCGACGTCAACCTGCTCGGCGATGTCGATTATTCGATGCGCATCTGGCTGCGGCCGGACAAGCTGGCGCAATATAATCTGACGCCGAGCGATGTCGCGACCGCCATCCAGGAGCAGAATTCGCAATTTGCCGCCGGTCGCTTCGGCGACCAGCCCAGCAACAATCCGCAGGCTTTCACCTATACCGTGACGACACAGGGGCGCTTGCCCGATGTCGACGGCTTCGGCGAAATCATCCTGCGTTCGACGGCCAATGCCGCGACGCTGAGGCTGAAGGACGTGGCGCGCATCGAACTCGGCACCAAGAGCTATTCCATCCAAAGCAGCCTCAACGGCACGCCGGCAGTTCCGATCGCCGTTTATCTGCAGCCGGGCGCCAATGCTTTGAATACGATGGCGGCACTCAAGGGCCGTCTCGACGAGCTGCAAAAGTCGTTCCCGCATGGGGTCGCCTATCAGATTCCCTACGACACGACGAAGTTCATCCAGGTATCGATCGAGGAGGTGGTGCACACCTTCATCGAGGCGATCCTCCTCGTCATTGTCGTCGTCTTCGTCTTCCTGCAGAACTGGCGGGCAACCCTGATCCCGGTGATCGCCGTGCCGATCTCGATCATCGGCACCTTTGCCGGCATGTATCTGCTCGGCTTCTCGATCAACCTTCTGACCTTGTTCGGATTGGTGCTGGCGATCGGCATCGTGGTCGACGATGCCATCGTCGTGCTCGAAAATGTCGAGCGCCTGATGTCGACGGAGAAGCTGTCGCCGAAGAAGGCCGCCATCAAGGCGATGGGCGAAGTCACGGGCCCGGTCATCGCCATCGTGCTGGTGCTCTGCGCCGTGTTCATCCCGGTCTCCTTCATGGGCGGGCTGGCGGGCCAGATGTACAAGCAGTTCGCGGTCACTATCGCGATCTCGGTCACCCTGTCCGGTATCGTGGCGCTGACGCTGACGCCGGCACTCTGCGCGCTGATCCTGAAGCCCGGCCATCACGAGCCGGTACTGCCCTTCCGTATCTTCAACCGGGCTTTCGAGCGGCTGACGCAGGGCTATGCGGCCGGCGTCGCCTTCTTTCTGAAGCGCGTCATCGTCGGCTGCGTGCTGGTTGCCGGCCTGCTCGGCGTGACCGGCTATCTCTTCTATACGCTGCCGGGATCGCTGGTGCCGGACGAGGACCAGGGCTCGCTGTTCCAGATCGCCATCCTGCCACCGGCGGCTTCGCTGACGCGCACCCAGGCCGTCATGGATGAGGCGCTTGCCAACACCGAGAAGCTTCCCGGCGTCGAGAACGTCTTTGCGGTCTCCGGCTTCGACCTGCTGTCGGGCGGCCTGAAGAGCAGCGCCGGCGTTGCCTTCGTGACGCTGAAGGACTGGAGCGAGCGCAAGACGCCCGAACTCGACGCCCGCAATCTCGCAGGCCCGATGATCGGCGCCAACATGGGCATCAAGGACGCCATGGTGCTTGCCTTCAACCCGCCGCCGATCCAGGGCCTGTCGACGACAGGCGGCTTCGAGGTCTATGTACAGGACCGCAGCGGCAAGGGCGTCGCGGGGCTTTCGGAGCAAGCGCAGAAGCTTGTCGCGGCCGCCTCCAAGCGGCCGGAGCTTGCGGCGGTGCGCACCACACTCGACACCAACGTCCCGCAGTTCCGCGCCGATCTCGACCGTGAGAAGGCCAAGGCGCTCGGCGTGCCGATCAACTCGGTCTTCGATGCCATGCAGGCGACCTTCGGCAGCCTCTACGTGAACGATTTCACGCTCTACGGCCGCAACTATCAGGTCAATCTGCAGTCGGAGGCGCCCTTCCGCGAATCGCCTGACGATCTGCGCCAGGTCTTCGTGCGCTCCGACAGCGGCAAGATGATCCCGCTCGATGCGCTCATCAAGGTGTCGCGCGTCATCGGGCCGGACCAACTCGAACGCTACAATGCCTTCAACGCCGCCAAGATCACCGGCAATCCGGCGCCCGGCTATACATCAGGCGATGCGATCAAGGCCATGCAGCAGGTGGCGGCCGAGACCTTGCCTGATGGCTTCCAGATCGCCTGGACGGGCTCTGCCTATCAGGAGCTGGAGACCAGTGGCGCGGGCACGCAGGCGATGATCTTCGGCGTCATCATGGTGTTCCTCATTCTTGCCGCGCAGTATGAAAAATGGAGCCTGCCGCTCG
This sequence comes from Rhizobium sp. 11_C7_N12_5, assembly GCF_051811145.1. Taxonomy (NCBI): domain Bacteria; kingdom Pseudomonadati; phylum Pseudomonadota; class Alphaproteobacteria; order Hyphomicrobiales; family Rhizobiaceae; genus Rhizobium; species Rhizobium sp. 11_C7_N12_5. The sequence continues at coordinate 3,226,408 of NZ_JBPWPY010000001.1, read as the reverse complement.
CCGTCATCACCGCGATCCCCTTCGCGCTGTTCGGTGCGCTGCTCGCCACCTATCTGCGGGGGCTCACCAACGACGTCTACTTCCAGATCGGCATGGTGACGCTGATCGGCCTCGCGGCAAAGAACGCCATCCTGATCGTCGAGTTCGCCGTGCTGAAACGCAAGGAAGGGATGAGTGCGGCTGACGCGGCACTCGAGGCGGCGCGGCTGCGCTTCCGCCCGATCGTGATGACATCGCTTGCCTTCATCCTCGGCGTCGTCCCGCTCGCCATCAGCACCGGCGCCGGTTCGGCCAGCCGTCATGCAATCGGCACCGGCGTCATCGGCGGCATGCTGGCGGCAACCTTCATCGCCACCTTCTTTATCCCGATGTTCTACCGCCTGATCGCCTGGAAACAGCCGAAACCGGAAGACGACGAGGACGAGGCGATCGATCATCGTCCGCATGCGCAGGCGGCGGAGTAGGGCTTCCTGCTCCGCCCTTAGGTCGGTGGACTGATGAGCGTGACCGACTTGAAGTAAGTCTGGAAGCGCTTCGTGTCGCGGGTCAGCAGGGACAGGCCGCTAACGGCCGCATGAGCACCAATGAAAAAATCGGGCGGGACACCGCCGCGTGTCCCGCCCGATTTGCGGTATTGGGTGAAAACCTTGGCTGCGAGGAAGAGCGCTGCCCGCGGGATGGGCATGATCTCGATGCCGGTTTCCGCGAGCATGGCGTCGAGATCTTCTATTCTATCGTAGCGAACCGAGATCTCGGCATAGACGACATCGTTGACGCAAAGAGGGCCGAGAAGGCTTGCGCCATCAAGCTGTGCCAACGACCAATCTAACCACACCGGATCATTCGTGATGATATCCAGGAGGACGTTGGAATCGACAAGGATCACGTCAGCCGTCGCCGCGCGTCAATGCCATGATCTCGTCGGTGCTCATGCCCTTTCCGGCATGCCCGCGAAACTTGGCAAACCGGCTGACTTGCTTGCCGGCATCCACCGGCACGACGACGATGTTGCCGTCGGCCGTCCGGCGAAAATCGACCTGGCTGCCAGGTCCGATTCCCAGCATGTCGCGAACGGCCTTGGGAATCGTGACCTGTCCCTTTGCTTTTACAGTCGTGCTCATGCGCGCCTCGGTAATGATCTCTGAAGCAGAGGTCCTACTTTTGGAGGCCGAGTTCAAGGCAGTCGCGCAGTGTGCCGGTTCTCCTGGCGATCACATCGGCGGCACGGTGCCGTTGAGGCCGACGGCGACGCGGTCGGCTGATACGGTCGTAGCGTCAGTTTGCTCTCCGGTGATGAAAACACCGGCACCGGGCTTCAGATCCGCTTTCGTGGCGGTTGCCAGCGTCACGACGGGCGTGCCCTTGGGAATGTTGATCTTGCGCTGTCCGCCCTTGTAGGTGAGCGTCAATGTCGGGCCATTCACCGAGGTCACGGCATTGGCGACCGTCGCATTGGTCATGGAGCTGTTCGGCTTTGAATCCCAGGGGCGATCGCCCTCTCCCGTTCCCTTCAATGCTGCCGGGAAGATGACGACTTCTATGGCGCCGTTGATGCCGCTGTCAGTCGGCTGCGAAGCGATGCCGACGAAATCGCCCGGCTTGATGTCATCGACGGCTGCCTGGACGACGCCGCTGACGTTCCAGCCGGATTTCAGCGCAACCGTCACGTCATTGCCGTCACGGGATTTGACCTTGAGCGTGTCGCCATCGAGGCTTTCGACGGTGCCGCGTACCCTGACGCGTTCGGCGGCATCAACGCTTTGCAGCGCGGCGAACATTGCGACGGTGAGCGTCAGCGCACCCGTGATCAGGCGTTTGCGATGCATGGCAGTGTCTCCTTGAGATATCGGCCGAGCGGTGAGCCGGTCGTGTTTGATGCGATGCTGAGCCGGCCAGTGGGATTTCCCTGCGGGGATTGGCGGGCGGGGCCATCGACACAACGATCCTATGCGCCGGCTCTGCCGTTCGCCATTCAAACAAGCGTGAGATGAGGGCTATGTTCCGCCCGAGAATTGATTGGAAAAACCGGAATAAGTGCGGAAACATCAAACTTTGCTTAACGTTTGACGTTAGACTGGGGTGGTTGTCTCGAAATCCCTGTCGCGCCGTTGCGCTGGGCTGGGGAGGTTGGAGAACCGATATGACCGCGATTCGTCCACTTCTGATCGGTATCATTCTGATTCTGGCACTGGTGTTGATTGCGCTCAGCATCCTGCTGGTCGATCCCGCTCAGCCGCTGCGCCAATCCGACAGCCTCATACCCATGCAGACCGAGCCTACGCAGCAGCGGCCATAGCGGGCGGTGTCGGTCAGCTCGACGGGGTAAAGCGCGCCACCAGGCTGTGACGATCGCCGGGATAGGTGAGGCGGACATGGGTTATCGGGCCGGCGGAACTCCATGTGCGCCGTTCGACGACAAGACAGGCGGTCCCCTTGGGAACGTCAAGGCTCGCGGCGGCCTCGCCCTCGGCCGATATGGCACGGATTTGGTGTTCGGCGGTGCTCCATGGCACCTGGTTCAGCAACCAGGGCCCCGGTGGCAAGGTCGCGAAGTCGGCTTTGGCCGCCTCCGGCACGGCATCCAGGTTGATGACACGATCTTCCAGACAGAAGGGTCGCGGGCCGGCATAGTGAATGCAGCTGATTTCGAGCACCGGGACGGAGCCTGCAAACTGCAGCCGCCGCGCGTCCTCCGACCGGTCGCGCCGCTCGGTGCGTTTCACGAGTTTGTGCGAATAGGGCAGGTTGAGCGATTGGACTTCCGATTTGATGTCGTGGATTTCCAGCACGGCCGATTGCGCCAGCGGATGGGTGACGAAACTGCCCGAGCGCTTTCTCCGCTCGATCAGGCCGGCACGGGCAAGCTGGGTCAGCGCCTTGTTCACGGTCATGCGCGAGCAGTCATATTGCTCCGCCAAGGCCAGCTCGAAGGGGATGCGATGACCCGGCGGCCAGGCGCCCGAGACGATCTGGCCCTCGATATCGCTCAGGATACGCTGATGCAGGGTCGCCTCTTTACCCGTGGTCATGCCGCCTGCCATCTCCGTGTAAGACATGGGAATTCCCGTGAATTATTTAAGGGCCAATCGGCGGGAGGAAAAGTGGTTTCTCAACCGATCAGCTCGGCCATTGCCTGCCGGAACCGTGCAGAGATCGTCTCTCTCTTGATGTGGCGACCGCCTTCGACCTGCTTGCGGCCCAAAACCCAGACGCAGTCGACCGTGACACCACCGGCAAATGTCCAGTGATCGAGAACGCGGTCGCCGGACAGATACGGCACGGCGCTGGCATCGAGGGAAACCATGTCGGCGTAGTTGCCGACGGCAAGCCCAGCCGGCGCTTTCAGGGCTGCGCCGCCGCCTGCCAGCGCGCCATCGAACAACATCCGCGCCGTCGAGCCGCCTGTTGAGGCGATGACGTTGCGGGCGCGCAGTGCCAGTCGCTGCGAATATTCCAGTTGCCGCAGTTCTTCCGGAACGGAGATCAGGATGTTGGAATCCGAGCCGATGCCATAACGGCCGCCTTCCTCCAGGAAGAGAGGGGCGGCAAAAGCACCATCGCCGAGATTGGCCTCGGTGATGGGGCAGAGGCCGGCGATCGCGCCGCTCTTCGCCATCCGCCGGGTTTCATCCTCGGTCATATGGGTGGCGTGGATCAGGCACCAACGGTCATTGACCGGAGCATTGTCGAGCAGCCATTCCACCGGCCGCGCGCCGGACCAGGCAACGCAATCCTCGACTTCCTTCACTTGTTCGGCGACGTGGATATGGATTGGCCCGTCACCGGCCATCGGCACGAGCTTTACAAGTTCTTCCGGCGTCACGGCTCTCAGGCTGTGCGGTGCGATCCCAAGTTCGGCGCCGGGCAGGCGGCTTGTTACCGAGCGGCAGCCGGCCATCAGCGCCTCGAAGCTTTCGAGCGAATTGATGAAGCGGCGCTGGCCGTCGATGGGGGCCGCGCCGCCGAAGCCGGAATGGGCGTAGAAGACTGGCAGCAGCGTCAGGGCAATGCCGGTTTCGGCGCTGGCCGCGCCGATGCGCTCCGCCAGTTCGGCGATATTGGCATAGGGGCTGCCGTCCTTGTCATGGTGCAGGTAATGGAATTCGCCGACGCGGGAGAAGCCCGCTTCGAGCATCTCCATATAGAGCTGCGCGGCAACGGCCTCGACATGATCGGGGGTCATCGACAGCGCGAATTTATACATGACGGTGCGCCAGCTCCAGAAGCTGTCATTTGCCGGGCCGCGGACTTCGGCGAGGCCGGCCATGGCGCGCTGGAAGGCGTGGCTGTGCAGATTCGGCACCGCCGGCACCAGAATATCCTGCCTGCCATCAGCGCCTTCGGGCGCGACATCAACGGCGATATCGGCAATGCGGCCGCCTTCGAGGGTTAGCCGCACATTTTCGTGCCATCCGTCGCCAAGCAATGCCGAGCGTGCGTGAAGTGTCGTCATGGTCTCACCCTTTCCTTTCGGACTTGGAGTCCAAAATCCCTCTTGTCAGCCTTTTTAATATGTATATACATTATGAGCCAACGATGAAAGGCGTAAAGCTGATGCGTGGGAACAATTTTTCCGAAGATAGCACGGCAAGCGACGGCGCAATCCGCGTCTGGCGCAATGCCCGTTTGGCGACCTTGAAAGAGGGCTCGGCCCGGCTTGGTACGGTCGAGAAGGGTGCGATCCTGACGAAGGATGGCCGCATCGTTTTTGCCGGCAGCGAAGCCGATCTGCCCGATGTCTCCAACGCTGAGGCTATCGATCTCGAGGGTCGCTGGGTCACGCCCGGTCTGGTAGATTGCCACACGCATATCGTCTATGGCGGCAATCGCGCCCGCGAATTCGAGATGCGGCTGGAGGGTGCTAGCTACGAGGAAATCGCCCGCGCCGGCGGTGGCATCGTCTCCTCCGTCAACGCTACGCGTGCGCTGTCGGTGGATGAGCTTGTTGCCGTCGCGCTGCCGCGGCTCGATACGCTGCTGGCCGAAGGTGTCACCACGATCGAGGTGAAGTCCGGCTACGGCCTCAATATCCCATCCGAATTGAAGATGCTGCGGGCCGCTCGCCGGCTCGAAGAAGTTCGCCCGGTCCGGGTCGTCACTTCCTATCTCGGCGCGCATGCGACGCCGGCGGAGTACAAAGGCCGTAACGGCGACTATATCGACGATGTCGTGCTGCCCGGATTGAGGCAGGCGCATGCAGAGGGTCTCGTCGATGCCGTCGACGGCTTCTGCGAAGGGATTGCCTTCTCGACGGCGGAAATCGCCCGGGTCTTCGATCTTGCCCGGTCGCTCGGCATTCCGGTGAAGCTGCATGCGGAACAGCTTTCCAATCTCGGCGGCGCCAAGCTCGCGGCCTCCTATGGCGCACTTTCCGCCGATCATGTCGAATATCTCGACGAGGATGGCGTCAAGGCCATGGCTGCGGCGGGAACGGTTGCCGTGCTCCTGCCGGGCGCCTTCTATGCCATCAACGAGAAGCAGAAGCCGCCGGTCAAGGCTCTGCGCGAGGCGGGCGTTTCGATCGCTATCGCCACTGACTCGAATCCAGGTACGTCGCCCCTGACGTCGCTGCTTCTGACCATGAACATGGCTGCCACACTTTTCCGCCTGACGGTCGAGGAATGCATCGCTGGCGCCACCCGCGAAGGCGCGCGTGCCCTTGGCCTGCTGTCCGAGACGGGGACGCTCGAAGCCGGCAAGTCGGCCGATTTTGCTATATGGGACGTCGAAAGCCTTGCGGAGCTGGTCTATCGCATCGGCTTCAATCCGCTCCATGCTCATGTTTTCAAGGGAAAAAGGTTCAACCGATGACTGTCGTTCTCCATCCCGGCTCCGTTTCGCTGCAGCAACTGGCGACGATCTATTGGACCGGTGAGCCGGCTAAGCTCGATGCCTCCTTCGATGCGGGCATCGCCAAGGCCGCCGCCCGGATCGCCGAGATTGCCGCCGGCAATGCGCCTGTCTATGGCATCAACACCGGCTTCGGCAAACTGGCATCGATCAAGATCGACAGCGCCGATGTCGCCACGCTTCAGCGCAATCTCATCCTCTCCCATTGCTGCGGCGTCGGTCAGCCGCTGCCTGACAATGTCGTCCGTCTCATCATGTCGCTGAAGCTGGTTTCGCTCGGGCGCGGCGCCTCGGGCGTGCGGCTGGAGTTGGTACGGCTGATCGAGGCCATGCTCGACAAGGGTGTCGTGCCCGTCATTCCGGAAAAGGGTTCGGTCGGTGCATCGGGCGATCTTGCTCCGCTCGCGCATATGACCGCCGTGATGATGGGCCATGGCGAAGCCTTTTATGCCGGGGAGCGTCTTTCCGGTGCTGCGGCACTCGAAAAGGCAGGCTTGAAGCCGGTCGTGCTCGCCGCCAAGGAAGGGCTGGCGCTGATCAACGGCACGCAGGTTTCGACCGCGTTGGCGCTTGCCGGTCTCTTCCGTGCCCATCGCGCCGCCCAGGCGGCCCTCATCACCGGCGCCATGTCGACGGATGCGGCCATGGGCTCCTCCGCACCGTTCCACCCCGATATCCATACGCTGCGTGGCCACAAGGGCCAGATCGATACCGCCGCCGCCCTTCGCGGGTTGCTGGCCGGCTCGGTGATCCGCGAGAGCCATATCGAGGGCGACGAGCGCGTGCAGGATCCCTATTGCATCCGCTGCCAGCCGCAGGTCGACGGCGCCTGCCTCGATCTCCTGCGCTCTGTGGGACGCACGCTCGAAATCGAAGCCAATGCAGTCACCGACAATCCGCTTGTGCTGTCTGATAATTCCGTCGTCTCCGGCGGTAATTTCCATGCCGAGCCGGTCGCCTTCGCCGCCGACCAGATCGCTCTTGCCGTCTGCGAAATCGGCGCGATCGCGCAGCGCCGTATCGCGCTGCTCGTCGACCCCGCGCTCAGCTACGGCCTGCCGGCGTTTCTCGCCAAGAAGCCGGGCCTGAATTCCGGCCTGATGATCGCCGAGGTGACCTCGGCGGCGCTGATGTCGGAAAACAAGCAGATGTCGCATCCGGCTTCGGTCGATTCGACGCCGACCTCCGCCAACCAGGAAGACCATGTGTCCATGGCCTGCCACGGTGCGCGCCGCCTGCTTGGCATGACTGACAATCTCTTCGGCATCATCGGCATCGAAGCGCTGACCGCCGCCCAGGGTGTCGAGCTGCGCGCGCCGCTGGCGACCAGCCCGGAACTGACCCTTGCCATCTCAGCGATCCGCACCGTCGTGCCATCGCTCGAAGAAGACCGCTACATGGCAAACGACCTCAAGGCCGCCAGCGACCTCATCGCTTCAGGCGCGCTCAATGCCTCGATTTCAACCGACATCCTGCCCTCCTTGGAGATGTGACATGACAAACCCACGCCATAATATCCGCGAAATCCGCTCCCCTCGCGGCCCGGAGCTCAACGCCAAGAGCTGGATGACCGAAGCGCCGCTGCGCATGCTGATGAACAACCTCGATCCGGATGTGGCCGAAAATCCGAACGAGCTGGTCGTTTATGGCGGCATCGGCCGCGCCGCCCGCACCTGGGACGATTTCGACCGCATCGCCGCGACGCTGAAGACGCTGACCGAGGAAGAGACGCTGCTGGTGCAATCCGGCAAGCCGGTCGGCGTGTTTCGCACCCACAAGGATGCGCCGCGCGTGCTGATCGCCAATTCCAATCTCGTGCCGCACTGGGCGACCTGGGATCACTTCAACGAGCTGGATAAGAAGGGCCTTGCCATGTACGGCCAGATGACGGCCGGCTCGTGGATCTATATCGGCACGCAGGGCATCGTGCAGGGCACCTACGAGACCTTCGTCGAGGCAGGCCGCCAGCATTATAACGGCAACCTCAAGGGCAAGTGGATCCTGACCGGCGGTCTCGGCGGCATGGGCGGCGCGCAGCCGCTGGCGGCCGTCATGGCCGGTGCCTGCTGCATCGCCGTCGAGAGCGACGAAACCCGCATCGATTTCCGCCTGCGCACCCGCTATGTCGATGAAAAGGCAAAGACGCTCGATGAAGCGCTTGCCATGATCGACAAGTGGACGAAGGCCGGCGAAGCCAAGTCCGTCGGCCTGCTCGGCAACGCCGCCGAAATCTTCCCCGAGTTGGTGAAGCGCATGAAGGCCGGCGGTCCGCGTCCCGACATCGTCACCGACCAGACCTCGGCCCACGACCCGTTGAACGGCTATCTGCCGCTCGGCTGGACCGTGGCTGAAGCCAAGGCGAAGCGCGAGAGCGACCCGAAGGCCGTTGAAGCTGCCGCCCGCGCCTCAATGAAGGTTCATGTCGAGGCCATGGTCGCCTTCTGGGATGCCGGTGTGCCGACGCTCGATTACGGCAACAATATCCGCCAGGTCGCGCAGGACGAGGGCCTCGAAAACGCCTTCGCCTTCCCCGGCTTCGTGCCCGCCTATATCCGCCCGCTCTTTTGCCGCGGCATCGGTCCGTTCCGCTGGGCTGCCCTGTCCGGCGATCCGGAAGATATCTACAAGACCGATGCCAAGGTGAAGGAACTCACTCCCGGCAACACCCACCTGCATAACTGGCTGGACATGGCGCGCGAGCGCATCGCCTTCCAGGGCCTGCCAGCGCGCATCTGCTGGGTCGGCCTCGGCGATCGTCACCGCCTCGGCCTTGCCTTCAATGAAATGGTCAGGAGCGGCGAGCTGAAGGCGCCCGTCGTCATCGGTCGCGACCATCTGGATTCCGGCTCCGTCGCCTCGCCGAACCGCGAGACGGAAGCGATGAAGGACGGCTCGGATGCCGTTTCCGACTGGCCGCTCTTGAACGCGCTGCTCAACACTGCTTCCGGCGCCACCTGGGTGTCGCTGCACCATGGCGGCGGCGTTGGCATGGGCTTCAGCCAGCACTCCGGCATGGTCATCTGCGCCGACGGCACGGATGATGCCGCCCGCCGTCTGGAGCGCGTCCTCTGGAACGACCCGGCGACCGGCGTCATGCGTCATGCCGATGCCGGCTACGACATCGCCATCGATTGCGCCAAGGAGCAGGACCTGCGCCTGCCGGCAATCCTGGGGAACTGAAGATGAAGCTGCTGCGCGCCAGTGACCACAAGCGCATGCCCTGGAAGAACGGCGGCGGAGAAACGGTGGAAATCGCCGTTTCGCCCGACGGCGTCGGGCTTGCCGACTTCGACTGGCGCGTCAGCATGGCGACGGTTGCCTCGGACGGACCGTTCTCGGTCTTTCCGGGCATCGATCGCACGCTATCCATTCTCGAGGGTGAGGGGATGACCCTCTTCATCGAGGGCCGCGAGCCGGAGCGTCTGACGCAGGAAAGCGATCCGCTATCCTTCGCGGCGGATGCGCCGACTTCCGCGACTTTGATCGACGGGACGATCACCGATCTCAACGTGATGACACGGCGGGGACGCTTCACGCATTCGGTGCTGCGCATTTCGGTTGATGGAAATGGCAAGGTTGAGCCTAAGAGCGAGACCGCATTGATTCTTTGCCATCGGGGAACTGCCGAAATCAATGGCGCGGTCCTGATTGCAGGCGATTGCCTAGCCCTCTCGAACGAGGCTTCCACGCGACATCCGATTTCGGGTTCGGCGCAATTGTTCCTCATCGAAATCGAGGCAATATAGTCGGCTATCGGCCGCTCTTTGACTTGACATGGGCATGGCCCGGTTATCCTATTTCCGCGCAGCAGAGAGGGTACCCCGATGAGCGACGATCAGATCCCCGCCGATAGCAAGCTCACAACCTCCAAGCGCCGCTGGGCGGCGGAGGGCAAGTTTCTGACCGGGCGCATCAGCCGGCCTGAGACCGAGCGGTTGCCGCCGGGTCAGCATCTCGTCAAGAACTGGCCGGTGCTCGATCTCGGGCAGCAGCCGCAGGTTTCGCTGTCGAGCTGGCGGCTCGATGTGTTCGGTTTCGTGGAAAAGCGGCTCAGCCTTCATTGGACCGCCTTCCAAGCGATCGAACAGAGCACCCGCATCAGCGACATTCATTGCGTGACGACCTGGTCGCGCTACGACAATCGCTGGGAGGGAGTGGCGACTCGCGATCTGCTCGATCTTGCCATGCCGACGGCCGAGGCGCATCATGTGCTGCTGACCAGCTATGACGGCTATACGACGAACCTGCCGCTGTCGGATTTTGCCGCGGAGGATGCGATCCTCGCAACAACCTGGGAAGGCCAGCCGCTGACGCGCGAGCACGGCGGGCCGATGCGTCTCGTAGTGCCGCATCTCTATTTCTGGAAAAGCGCCAAGTGGCTGAGCCGCATCGAGTTCATCGGCGCCGACAGGGCCGGCTTCTGGGAGAAGAATGGTTATCACATGTATGGCGATCCCTGGCGTGAGCAGCGTTATTCCAACGATTGAAGCCTGCTCGATGTTGGAGGGCAGAGGGTGCCGCCGAAGCAAATCCGGCAGAGATCGCGGTTTCTTATGTCACCGTGTCAATTTTTGATGGCTCCCGCATGGGTTTGCGGCTTTGCAAGCCGCAGTGATGGGCGTATTCAATGATCGTATGATTGCCGTCGGCAGAGCCCGACCACGCCCTGAACCCCATTCTTTGAAATTCCATGCCATGACCGTTGTCCGGACCACAGAGCATCCTTCCGAGACCAGTTTCGGCCGGCAATCCCGCATTATCGCCTTCGTCGTCGCCGTCGCCTTCTTCATGCAGATCCTCGACGGCACCATCGTCACGACGTCGCTGCCGCAGATGGCGAGCACATTCGGCGTCGAGCCGGTGTCGATGAGCATCGGCATCACAGTCTATCTGCTCACCATGGCGGCCTTCGTGCCGCTTGCGGGCTGGGCGGGCGACCGCTACGGCGCGCGGCGGGTGTTTCTGGCATCGATCACCATCTTCACCGTGGCATCGCTGTTTTGCGCCCTTTCCGGCAACCTCGCCGAGTTCGTCATTGCCCGCGCCGTTCAAGGTATCGGCAGCGCGCTGATGACGCCTGTGGGACGCATCATTGTGCTCAAAAATGCGCGCAAATCCGATCTGGTGCATGCGATGTCGATGATCACCTGGCCGGCGCTGACGGCGCCCGTCATCGGTCCGGTGCTCGGCAGCTTCATCACCACCTATCTGAGTTGGCACTGGAACTTTCTGATCAATATTCCGATCGGCATCATCGGCTTCGGCCTCGCGCTGCGCTTCGTGCCGGATCAGCGCGAGGAGAGGGTTGCGCCGCTCGATTTCATCGGCTTCCTGCAGTCGGCAGCGGGATTGACCTTCCTGCTCGCCGGTCTCGAATTCGTCGTCCAGGGCACGACCGCTCTCGTGGCCAGCGTCGGGCTGATCGCCGCCGGCGTGGTGTTTTCCGTCATCGCTACCCGGCATTTCATGCGGGTCGATGCACCCCTGCTCGATCTCTCCGCCTTCAAGGTCCAGACTTTCGCCATGTCGACGCTGTCGGCCGGTACGGCGAGCCGGGTGGCGATCAACGCCACGCCCTTCCTGCTGCCGCTGCTCTTCCAGGTGGGCTTCGGCCAGACCGCGATCAACGCCGGCACTTATCTCCTGTTCTACTTTGCCGGCAATCTCGGCATGAAGGCGATCACGACACAGATGCTGCGAGCCTTCGGCTTCCGTAATGTGCTCGTGGTCAACGGTCTGATCTCGTCCCTATGCATCGGCGGTTTCGCATTTCTGTCGCCATCGACGTCGAACTGGCTGATCTATTGTCTGCTGCTGGCGGCCGGCCTGTCACGATCGATGAATTTCACCGCGCTGAATACGCTCGGCTTTGCCGATATCCATGCTTCCCAGCGCAGTTCCGCCTCGACCCTGTCAAGCATGCTGCAGCAGGTTTCGCTGCTGCTCGGCGTTGCCGTTGCCGCGGCTGTTCTCAATCTCTCGCGCACCATTCATGGTGGCGCCACGCTCTCTCCTGTCGATTTTCGCTGGGCTTTCCTCGTCGTCGCCTTGATCGGCGCCGTCTCTTCGCTGCGTTTCATCAGCCTGCCGCACGATGCCGGCGCGGAGGTGTCGCGGCACAAAATCAACACGTCGTCAAAACCTTCAAACTCATAACGATATTGAGATACAAGCCGCTGTAAATCGGTTAACGAGTTCCCATATAAATGGAGCTTTAACCCCCCACAGGAGGCAGTCTCATGCTGCTCAAAACTCTCGCTATCTCGGCCCTCGTCATTGGCATGTCCAGCGGCGCGATGGCGGAACAGGTGCATAAGCATCACCCCAAGAACCTCAAGGTCGAGGCGCTTGAGACCGACGTCGGCAATGTCGACCACTCGAAGGACGCTATCCTTCCAGACGGCACGATCAACACCGACCCGTCGGTGACCGGCCCGATCCGCGCCGGCGATTCGATTTCCCGACTGCAATGCGCTGCCGCACCGAACTCGGTCGGCGCGCGCTCGAACACCTATTCCTCAGGCTCGGCCTCGCTTTGCCCTTGACGGCAGCATCGCATCGGGTGGCTCAGGCCATTTCGATATCGGTTTGATTGAACCGGCCGCTTTTCGACAATAGCGGCTGGCGATAATAGTGGGCGCAGGCATAGGTCATGCAATCGTCGAGGCTAAGGCGCCCCGCGCGGCCGCCCTCGCCGTAGCGCTCATATGCCTCTGCCGCCAGAAAGGCGACACGGGGCGGAACGGCGAGAATCTGGATGTTCATGAGCTGCAGGAACGCGCGCACCGCTTCCGCAGACTCGGTTGGCGAGAGCCCCAGGATGGTGGAGATCTCGATTGCCGCCCGCGCTGCCGCAAGCGGTGAGGTCATCCGCGCTGTTGCCGGCTGCATGCGGATGGCAAGCGCCCGCGCCTCTTCCTCGTCAGTCATCATTGCCGACAATACCGAAGCGTCGATAAACATCAGGCTTCTCCCGTCGTATGATCGCCCTCGGCTTTGGCTGTCGCCTTTCGCTTGAGGTTGCGGCAGAAGGCGACGGCGACATCGGCAAGGACGGGTTTGGTCAACTCCTCATCCAGCGCCTTCTGCAGTGCGAGCCTCACGGCTTCGGTCTTGGTCGACGCTTTCGTCAGCGCTTGGTAGCGCCGAGCCAGCCGGTCGATTGTGTCGTCCTTGATGTAAAGTGGCATGAGATATCCATTTCGCTATGCTGGGATATCCATAGGATATGTCTCCAACGAGGGCAATCGCGCCTTTATGCCATCAGCGTCGAGGCGATTTTGGCGGGTGATATTTTCGCGATTTTTAGATGACGAACATCATCTAACGTGCTAGCAATGGGTTAAAGCATATCGTTTGCTGACCGTGAGGAGATGTCATGCCCGCTATTGATCCCGTTGTCATCGTTTCGGCCACGCGCACGCCGCTTGGTCGTTTTCAGGGAGAGTTGTCGTCCTTGCAGGCGACCGAGCTCGGTGCGCACGTCATCCGCGCGGCACTGGAGCGTGCTGGATTGTCGGCTGACAGGGTGGATGAAGTTCTGTTCGGCTGCGTGCTGCCGGCAGGGCAGGGGCAGGCTCCGGCCCGACAGGCGGCACGCGGCGCCGGTTTGCCGGATGCGGTAGGCGCCACGACGATCAACAAGGTCTGCGGCTCCGGCATGAAGGCGACCATGCTGGCACATGATCTGATCCTCGCCGGTTCGGCCTCGATCGCGGTCGCCGGCGGCATGGAATCGATGTCGAATGCGCCCTATCTGCTGGCGAAAGCACGTGGCGGTTACCGCATGGGTCATGACCGCATCTTCGATCATATGATGCTCGACGGGCTGGAGGATGCCTATGAGAAGGGCCGCTCCATGGGCGACTTCGGCGAGATGGCGGTGGAGGCCTATCAGTTCAGCCGCGACGATCAGGATGCTTATGCAGTCGAAACGCTGTCGCGCGCCCGCGCCGCGAGCGAGAACGGCGCCTTCACGGCCGAGATCACCCCGGTTTCGGTCGCGGCCAAGGGCGGGCCGGTGACGATCGCCAAGGACGAACATCCGCAGAAGGTCTCGCCGGAAAAGATCCCGACACTGAAGCCCGCTTTCCGCAAGGACGGGACCATCACGGCGGCCAGCGCCTCGGCCAACGCCGATGGCGCGGCTGCGCTGATCCTGACGCGTAGCTCGGTTGCCGAGCGCGAGGGGCTGCCGATCCTCGCGGAAATCAAGGCGCATGCCACCCATAGCCAGGAGCCGGCCTGGTACACTACCGCGCCGATCCCCGCCATCCGCAAGGTGCTCGATAAGACCGGCTGGAAGGTCGGCGATGTCGATCTCTTCGAGATCAACGAGGCCTTCGCCGTGGTCGCCATGGCTGCCGCTAAGGATCTCGGCATTGCGCGAGACCGCCTCAACGTCAACGGCGGCGCCTGCGCCCTCGGCCACCCCATCGGCGCCACCGGCGCGCGGCTGATCGTGACCCTGCTGCACGCCCTCGAACGCCGGGGCGCGACGCGCGGCATCGCCGCACTCTGCATCGGCGGCGGCGAGGCGACGGCAATTGCGGTTGAGCGGGTTGGGTGAGTGGAATGATGTGGGAGGCAGGTCAGGCGCGCTTGCCAACGCCGCGCTTGCCGGCATGGCCCTCATCCTAGCCTTCTCCCCGCTAGCGGGGAGAAGGGACGATCGAGCAAAACAGCGGGTTTGAGGAGAACGCCGTGAGAGGCGCGAGTAGCTCCCTCGCCCCGCAAGCAGGGAGAGGGTTGGGGTGAGGGGCCAGGCACATCGTTCCGGCATCGACGCATTCGCCTGACCTGCCGCCACAATAATCTCACCCCTCCGACAGCTCCTCCAAAATCGGGCAATCCGGCCGTTCGTTGCCGTGACAGGCATGGACCAGATGTTCCAGCGTGCGGCGCAGTTCCGTCAGTTCGCGGATCTTGCGGTCGATCTCTGTGAGTTTCGCGGTGGCGATGTCCTTGACGTCGGCGCTGGCGCGGCTCTTGTCCTCGTAGAGCGCCAGCAACTGCCGGCATTCCTCGACCGAGAAACCGAGGCTGCGCGAGCGATGCAGGAAGCGGAGCTTATGCACGTCGCCGGCGCGATAGTCGCGATAGCCGTTGTCGCTGCGGTCGGGACGGATGAGGCCGATATCCTCATAATAGCGGATCGTCTTCGCCGGCAGGCCGGAGCGGTCGGATGCTTCGCCGATGTTCATATAAGTTCTCCCTATCTTGCCAGCCGCAGCCTGAGCGCGTTGGCGATGACCGAGACCGACGACAGGCTCATGGCGGCCGCGGCGATCATCGGGGACAGAAGCAGACCGAAGATCGGATAGAGCGCGCCGGCTGCCAGCGGCACGCCGAGCGCATTATAGCCGAAGGCAAAGGCAAGGTTTTGCCTGATGTTGCGGATCGTCGCTTCCGACAAGCGCCGGGCCCGGACGATGCCGTTGAGATCGCCCTTCACCAGCGTGATGCCGGCGCTTTCCATGGCGACATCCGCACCTGTGCCCATGGCGATACCGACATCGGCGGCGGCGAGCGCCGGCGCGTCATTGACGCCGTCGCCGGCCATGGCGACGATGTGGCCCTTCGCTCGCAGCTCATCGATCAGCGCCTTCTTGCCTTCCGGCAGCATGTCGGCGCGGACCTCGTCGATGCCGAGCTGCTTGGCGACAGCGTCTGCCGTGCGGCCGTTGTCGCCGGTTGCCATGACGATCTTCAAGCCGCTTTCATGCAGTGCCTTGATCGCGGCCGCGGTCGTCGGCTTGATGCGGTCGGCAACGGCGACGAGGCCCGCCAGCCTGTTGTCGATGGCGACGAACATGACAGTCTTGCCCTCGCCGCGCAGGCGCTCGGTCTCGGCTTTCAATTCGTCGATCGAGATGGCGAGATCCGCCATCATGGCAGCGTTGCCAAGCGCAATCGCGGTATGGCCTGCACGGCCTTCGACGCCCTTGCCCGATGTTGCCGAAAAGCCGGAGACCTCGACAAAGCTGGCTCCGCGCTCTTCGGCGCCCGCAACGATCGCTTCGGCGAGCGGATGCTCGGAGCCGCGCTCGAGGCTGGCGGCGAGCGACAACAGATGAGCTTGCTCGATGCCGTCAGCTGTGACGATGTCGGTGAGGTTCGGTTTGCCTTCCGTCAGCGTGCCGGTCTTGTCGACGATCAGCGTATCAACCTTGGCAAAGCGTTCCAGCGCCTCGGCGTCGCGCACCAGCACGCCTTCCTGTGCGCCGCGGCCGGTGGCGATCATGATGGACATCGGCGTCGCCAGTCCAAGCGCACAGGGGCAGGCTATGATCAGCACCGCGACGGCGGCGAGCAGCGCATGCGCCAGTCGTGGCTCCGGTCCGACGAAGGCCCAGACGGAAAACGCGATGATGGCGGCCGCGACCACGGCGGGCACGAAGACCGCGGATACACGGTCGACCATCGTCTGGATCGGGGCGCGCGAGCGCTGCGCCTTGGCGACAAGCTCGACGATGCGCGACAGCGTCGTGTCGGCACCGACCTTTTCGGCCAGCATGATCAGCGAACCGTTCCTGTTGATCGTGCCGCCGGTCAATGCATCACCCTTGGCCTTTTCGACCGGCAGCGGTTCGCCCGTGATCATCGATTCATCGATGGTGGATTGTCCTTCGACGACCGAGCCGTCCACGGGCACGCGCTCGCCGGGGCGAACACGCAGCCGGTCGCCGGCCTCAATCTGGTCGACAGGCACATCCACTTCGCTGCCGTCGGTGCCGATGCGTCGCGCCGTCTTGGGCGCGAGATCGAGCAGGGCGCGGATGGCGGATCCCGTGCGTTCGCGCGCCTTCAGCTCCAGCACCTGGCCGACGAAGACCAGCGCGATGATGACCGAGGCGGCCTCGAAATAGACGGGTATGGCCTCGCCATGACCATGAAAGCTCATGGGAAACAGGCCGGGCGCGAGCGTGGCGACGAGGCTGTAGAGATAGGCGGTGCCGACGCCGAGGCCGATCAGCGTCCACATATTCGGGCTGCGGTTGACGAGCGAATTCCAGGCGCGACGGAAGAAGGGCAATGCTGCCCAGAGCACGACCGGCGTTGCCAGCACGAGTTCGATCCATGTGGCGGTGGGTTCGCCGATCCAGCCGCGTACGGGCAGGCCGAACATCGGACCCATGCTGATCACCAGCAGCGGCAGCGACAAGGCTGCGCTGATCCAGAGCCGGCGCGTGAAATCGACGAGTTCCGGGTTAGGTCCTTCATCGGCGGAGGGGACGCCCATGGGCTCCAGCGCCATGCCGCATTTCGGGCAATCGCCGGCATGGTCGCTGACGACCTCGGGGTGCATCGGGCAGGTATAGAGCGTGCCCCTCGGTACCGGTTTCGGCGAGGGCTTGTTGCCGTCGAGATAGGCTGATGGATCGGCTTCGAATTTGCCCTTGCAGCCGGCGGAGCAGAAATAGAATTTCTCGCCTTCGTGCTTCAGGAAATGACGCGCGGTGGCGCGGTCGACGGTCATGCCGCAGACCGGGTCCTTGGCGGAGATATAGCTTTCCGGTGCGGCTTCGAACTTCTTGCGACAGCCGTCGCAGCAGAAATGGAAGGTGCGGCCCTGAGAATCGAGCGACGGCTTGCCGGCGGGATCCACAGTCATGCCGCAAACGGGATCGCGGGTGATCGTCTCCTGCGGCTGTCCGTCGTGGTGGTGATGATGACCGTGGCCGTGATGGCTGTGATCGTGTTCGTCGTGCAATGCCATATCAAACTCCATTGCTCCGATGGGAGCGTCGGATAGCTTATGAACCTTCCTGTCACTGGAAGGTCAAGGCATAAAATGGGGATTGTCATCCACAGTTCACAGGGGTCTCTTCCTATCCCGCCGGATGCGGCGATGATAAGTTCCGTAAGAATGATTCAATGATGTGATTCCAATGCGATATGATCTGACCACCCTCCCGCTGACGACGCTCCTGGCTGCCATCATCAAGGCGGAAGACATGCTGGCGCGGCTGGACGAGCGTGTCCTCAGGCATGCGGTGGCGGACGGTTTTCGCGAGCGCGGGCATTTTTTCGACGCAGCGGGCGCGCTCTGGGTCGGTGGCGAGCTGGTGCATGTGGAGGATCTGGTCTTGCACGATGCGCGCATGGATGCGCGCACGCCGACACATGAGCTGACCATCGCCCACGCCGTGCTGCGGGTCAGGCGTCGTCTGTGGAGCGCGGAGCCCTCCTGGGGGTTGGAGGCGGCCGGACTTGCCGCATTGCGGGGCGATATCGGCGAGGCCAAGGACGTCATCCAGCTGCGTCCGCCGCCGCTCGGTGAGCCTAATGACGGACAAGAGGATGGGGGGGATGATTTCGGCGTCGATTTCGCCGAGATCGACGCCATTCTTGCCCGATCCGACAAGATCCTGAACGGCGGCGTCCCAGATGCCAGGCCGGAGACGATCGACGATCCGTTTGCCCTGGTTCGCGACGAGGATTGGGATGAAGGCGAGCGGCTGGAGAGCTGGCGCGCCCTGATCCGCGAGGCCGATCTGTTGCCGCCGGTTCTTGGCGCCGCCGTGCTTTTCGACGCCTGGGAGCGGATCGAGCCGCTGCGGCGGCAGCATTGGCTCGGCGGCCTGCTGGTCAGCGCCTATCTGCGCAGCCGCGGCAAGGTCACCTCGCATCTCTTCTGCCTGAATGTCGGCCTGAAATCCGTGCGGCACGAGCGGCGGCGTGCGTCGGATCGCACCACACGGCTGTTGGCCTTCCTGGACGCCATGGCGCTTTCGGCCGATTCGGGTCTCAAGGAACTCGATCGGCTTTCGCTCGCCAAGCTGCAGATGGAATTGCGGCTGAAGGACCGGCGATCGAACAGCAGCCTGCCGGAGGTTATCGATATCGTGCTGTCGCGACCGATCGTTTCGGCGAAGATGATCGCCCGCCATGTCGGTGTTACCCCAAGAGGCGCGCTCAATCTGGTGGCTGATCTCGGCCTGCGCGAGATGACCGGTCGCGGGCGCTATCGCGGCTGGGGGGTGCTGTGATCACAGGGGACAGCGTGCGCTTGCGCAGCCGCTGATCTTTTGCAACTACAACCCTAGTTTTTGTCCAATGTTACAGTTTGTTACGCTAAGTCGCGCTAAAATGGACAAAATTTAATGGCCATACCAAATTCCTAAGTGGCGCGATGCAAGCTAGAGTCGCGCCCTGTGATGCTGGCGGGTCGTGAACCGTCGAAGGCTTTGAAGGAAGGT
Source organism: Rhizobium sp. 11_C7_N12_5 (assembly GCF_051811145.1). Classification (NCBI taxonomy): domain Bacteria; kingdom Pseudomonadati; phylum Pseudomonadota; class Alphaproteobacteria; order Hyphomicrobiales; family Rhizobiaceae; genus Rhizobium; species Rhizobium sp. 11_C7_N12_5. Next base: position 3,207,356 of record NZ_JBPWPY010000001.1, on the reverse strand, counting down.
ATGTTGATGGCTCGGACCTTTCGGGTCGTAATGTCGCTGGCGGTAATCGGTGCAGTGGCCTATGGCGCCTATGCCACTCGCGATCTCTGGCTTGGCAGCGCCGAGCGGCTGCTCGGCTATCAGAATGCGTCAGCACCTGCCCAGCAAGCTCAAGGTGAGCGTCGCAACGGCCAGGGCCAGGGGAGTGGCGGCAGCGGAAGACGGCGCGGCCTCTCGCAATTCAGCGGTCCTGTTCCGGTGCTTGTGGCCGACGCGAAGGCGGCCGATGTGCCTGTCTATATCGATGGCGTGGGTTCGGTGAAGGCCCTGAACACCGTGACGGTGCGCGCCCAGGTCAACGGAAAGATCGTGGAAATCGATTTCGACGAAGGCCAGGACATCAAGAAGGGCGACGTAATCGCCCGTATCGATGACGGCGTCTACAAGGCGCAGCGCGACCAGGCGGTCGCCAAGAAGGCGCAGGACGAAGCCCTGCTCGCCGGCGCCCAGCGTGACCTTGCGCGCTATCAGCTGATGGTGAAGAGCGCCTCGGGCACCCAGCAGCAGGTCGACACCCAGCTGTCGCTGGTGGCGCAATATACGGCGCAAATCCAGGTCGATGTGGCAGCCATAGAAAGCGCCCAGGCGACGCTCGACTATACGACGATCAAGGCGCCCATCGACGGGCGCACCGGCATCCGCAACGTCGATATCGGCAATCTGGTCAGCTCGTCCGACACGACCGGCATCGTGACGCTGTCGCAGATCCAGCCGATCTCCGTCCTCTTTTCCATTCCGCAGCAGCAGCTTGCACGCGTCAACGCGGCCAGCCTGGCCGGAACGCTCGCCGTCGAGGCGCTGGGGAACGACGGCCAGACGGTGGTCGACAATGGCTCGCTTGCGGTGGTCGACAACCAGGTCGACCCCACGACAGGCACGATAAGGCTGAAGGCCAATTTCCCGAACGACAAGCTGGCGCTTTGGCCGGGTGCTTTCGTCAATGCGCGTCTTCTGGTCGAGACGCTGAAGGGCGTGACGACCATTCCGAGCGCCGCCGTGCAGCGCGGGCCGAACGGCACCTTCGTCTATATCGTCGACCAGGATGAGACCGTTGCCATGAAGGCGGTGAAGGTGCGCCAGCAGGATGACACGCTGGCGGTCATCACCGACGGTGTGTCGCCCGGCGACAAGGTGGTGACGACCGGCTTCGCGCGGCTTCAGGATAAGTCGAAAGTCCAGATTTCAGCCAGTCCGGTTCAGGCAACGCCGAATGCGCCGGCAGCGAATGATCAGGGGCAGCCGGTCGCGGAGAACGATCCGCAAAGCGGCCAAACCAACAATGCCAATGATGGTGAGCGGCCGCATCGTCGGCACAACGGTGAGGGCGGCAATGGCAGCCATCGCGGCCAGCATGCCGCCGGCGCCGGCCAGGGTGCGGATGCCAGTGGCAGCGCTGCCCCCGCCACGTCGCCCACAACGCCGACACAGCAACAATGAACGTTTCGTCGCTCTTCATCTCCCGGCCTATCGCCACCTCGCTTCTCGGGGTCGCGGTTCTCCTGGGCGGCATTCTCGGTTTTCTCTTCCTGCCGGTCGCGCCGCTGCCGCAGGTGGATTTTCCGACGATACAGGTGACGACGCAGCTTCCCGGAGCCGATCCCGATACGATGGCCGCCCTGGTGACGGCGCCGCTCGAGCGACCGCTCGGACAGATCCCGTCGCTGGCGTCCATGACCTCGTCGAGCGCCTTCGGCATCAGCCAGATCACCCTGCAATTCGATCTCGGCCGCAATATCGATGGCGCCGCGCAGGATGTGCAGGCGGCGATCAATGCCGCCGGCTCGACGCTGCCGCGCACCTTGCCCTATCCACCGACCTATTCGAAGGTGAACCCGGCCGATACGCCGATCGTGACGCTGGCATTGCATTCCAACAGCTATTCGATCCGCGAACTCAGCGACTTCGCCGATACGATGATGGCGCAGCGGCTGAGCGAGGTTTCCGGTGTCGGCGACGTCAACATCCAGGGCGGCGTCAAGCCGGCCATCCGCATCCAGGTCGATCTGCCGCGTCTCGCCTCCTACGGCCTGGCTCTGGAGGACATACGCTCGGCGATCACCAATGCCAGCGTTGCCGGCGCCAAGGGTTCGCTTGACGGCACCCAGCAGAGCTTCACGCTTGCGGCCAACGACCAGATCGTCGATCCCAATGTCTATAAATCCGTCATCATTGCCTATCGCAACAGCGCACCGGTGCAATTGAAGGACGTGGCAACCGTCGTCGAAGGGCTGGAGAACAATCGTGTCGGCGCCTGGTATCAGGGACAGCCCGCCGTCATTCTCGATATCATGCGCCAGCCAGGCGCCAACGTCATCCAGACGGTCGAAAGCGTCCTGCAGCAGTTGCCGAAGCTGAAGCAGGCGCTGCCCGCCGGCATCTCGCTCGACATCGTCAACGATCGCACCGAGACGATCAGGGCTTCGATCCACGACGTGCAATGGACGCTGGTGATCAGCATCGGTCTGGTCATTCTCGTCGTCCTGCTTTTCCTGCGCACGGTGACGGCGACATTCATTGCAGGCGTCGCCCTGCCGCTGTCGTTGATCGCGACCTTCGGCGTCATGTGGTTTGCCGGCTTCAGCCTCGACAATCTCTCGCTGATGGCGCTGACCATCGGCACCGGTTTCGTCGTCGACGACGCCATCGTGATGATAGAGAATATCGCCCGCCACATCGAGGAGGGCGAAAACCCGATGCAGGCGGCGCTGAAGGGCGCCGGCGAGATCGGCTTCACCATCATTTCGCTCACCGTCTCGCTGGTTGCCGTCTTCATTCCCCTGTTGTTCATGACCGGGATCGTCGGGCGCATGTTCCGCGAGTTTGCGCTGACGCTCACCATTGCCGTGGTGGTGTCGGCAGTCGTGTCCCTGACCCTGACTCCGATGATGTGCGCCCGAATCCTGCGAAAGCCCAGGGAGCGCAAGGGCGGCATTCTGGCCGGAACCGACCGTTTCATGGAGCGACTTGTCGAGGGCTACAGACGCAGTCTCGTTTGGGCTGTGGACCGGAGTGCCCTGACGCTGTTGGCAACGGTGGTGACGCTGGCCGCGACCATCGCGCTTTATGTCGTCATTCCCAAGGGCTTCCTGCCGGCGCAGGATACGGGGCTGATCACGGCCGTCATAGAAGCGGAGCCGACGACCTCCTTCGAATCCATGACGACGATACAGGCGACCGTGGCCGACCGGCTGCGCAAGGATCCGGACGTGAAGGGCATCGTCTCCGTCATCGGTGCCAGCGCCAGCAATCTGACGCTGAACACAGGCAATCTCAGCCTCGTGCTGAAGCCGAGGAACCAGCGCGACGTTTCCGCCGATCAGATCATCGACCGGATGCGCGGTGAAGTCGACGGCCTGCCCGGCATCCATGTCACCTTCCAAAGCGTACGCGACATCTCGATCAGTACCCGGGCAAGCCGCGCACCCTATCAATACACGCTGACCGGGACGGATACGGCCACGGTGGTCGACTGGGCCGCAAAGCTCACTCAGCAGCTGCAGGAGAGCCCGAAGCTCATCGACGTCACGTCCGAGGTCGAAATGGGCGGCGGCCGCATCTTCGTCGATGTCGATCGCGAAACCGCCTCGCGGCTCGGCGTGTCGATGCAGGCCGTCAGCGATACTTTGAATGACGCGTTCGGCCAGCGCCAGATCGCCACGATCTACGGCCAGGCGAACCAGTATCGCGTCATTCTCGAGGCCGCGCCGCAATACCAGTCGGATCCGAAGTCGCTCAACAAGCTCTACGTTGCGGGCGCCAGCGACACGCAGGTTCCCCTCAATGCGTTCACCACAGCGACATTCACGACGGCGCCCCTGGTCATCAGCCATGACGAGCAGTTTCCGGCCGTGACGATCAGTTTCGATCTCGCCAAGGGCGCTTCGCTGAGCGAGGCAGTTGCCGAGGTCAAGGCGGCCGAGCAGGACATCGGCATGCCTGATAACATCCAGCGCAAATATTCGGGTGATGCGGAAGAATTTGCCTCCTCGCTCGCGGGCGAACCCTGGCTGATCCTCGCGGCCGTCGTGACCATCTACATCGTGCTCGGCCTGCTCTACGAAAGCGCCGTGCATCCCGTTACCATTCTTTCGACGCTGCCTTCGGCCGGCGTCGGCGCGCTGCTCGCACTGATGCTGTTCGGGCAGGACCTGTCGATCATCGCCTTGATCGGCATCGTGCTCTTGATGGGTATCGTGAAGAAGAATGCGATCATGATGATCGACTTCGCGCTGGAGGCGGAGCGCAAGGAAGGCCTTCCGCCGCGCGAAGCCATTCTCAAGGCCTCTATCCTGCGTTTCCGCCCGATCATGATGACGACACTGGCGGCACTCTTCGGTGCGCTGCCATTGGCCCTGGCGCAGGGCACGGGTGCCGAACTGCGCATCCCGCTCGGTATCACCATCATCGGCGGCCTCGTGCTTTCCCAGCTTCTGACGCTCTATACGACGCCGGTGATCTATCTGGCTTTCGAGAGCCTGCGCGCCCGCATCGTCGGCCGCACCAGCGGAACGCCGAGTCCAGAGATGAACGAACTGGCGGGTGGTGAGACATGAACCTCTCCGAGCCGTTCATCAAACGCCCTGTCGGGACGACGCTTCTGGCGATCGGGTTGATGATCCTCGGCATCGTCGCCTATCGGTTCCTGCCGGTGGCAAGCCTGCCGACCGTCGATCTGCCGACGATCGTCGTCTCCGCCGGCCGGCCGGGCGCCGATCCCGCCAGCATGGCGGCAAGCGTCGCGGCGCCGCTCGAGCGCCATCTCGGCACCATTGCAGGCGTCACGCAGCTGACCTCGGTCAGCTCCCTCGGCTCGAGCACCATCATCGCGCAATTCGATCTCTCGCGCAGTGTCGATGGCGCGGCGCAGGATGTGCAGGCGGCGTTGAATGCGGCGGCAATCGACCTGCCGGGCGATCTTCCGACATTGCCTTCCTTCCGCAAGATCAACCCGGCCGCGGCTCCTGTCCTCATCCTGGCGCTGACATCAGACAATGTCGCGCCGAGCGCCATATATGATGCGGCCGATACGGTGGTCGTGCAGCGTATCTCGCAGGTGGATGGCGTCGGCGGTGTGACGGTCAGCGGCGCCGATCAGCCGGCGGTGCGCATCAGGCTGGATCCCGACCGTCTCTCGGCCATGGGCCTATCGCTCGATGCCGTCCGTACGGCGATCGTCAACGCCAACGTGCTCGGTCCCTTCGGCTCCATCGACGGCGCCAACGGCGCCTTCTCTCTTGCCGTGAACAGTCAGCTGCGGACGCCGGAAGCCTATGGAAGGCTTGTCGTGCGGAGCGGCGACGGCACGGCCGTCCGCCTCTCGGATATCGCCACCGTCGAGCCGGGCGTGCGCAACAGCCGCTCCGATGCCTGGTACGACGGCAAGCCGGCCGTGCTGCTCAACATCACCAAGCAGGCGGATGCGAACGTCATTGCCACCGTCGATGGCGTCAAGGAGCTGATCCCCGAGCTGCAGAGACTCATCCCCGCCGGCGTCAAGATAGCAGTCCTTTCCGACCGCACCACGACGATCCATGCCAGCGTCAACGATATGCAGTGGACCCTGCTCGCCACCATCTGCCTGGTCATGGCCGTGGTCTTCGTCTTCCTGCGGCGCGCGACGCCGACCCTTGCAGCCGGCGTCACCGTGCCGCTCTCATTGGCCGGAACCTTTGCCGCGATGTGGCTGTTCGGACTGTCCATAGACAATCTTTCTCTCATGGCGCTCGCCGTCTCGGTCGGCTTCGTCGTCGACGATGCCATCGTCATGATCGAGAACATCTATGCCAATCTGGAAAGCGGCATGAAGCCGATGCGGGCGGCGCTCGAGGGGGCGAGGCAGATCGGCTTCACGGTGGTTTCCATCAGCCTGTCACTGCTCGCCGCCTTCATACCGCTGTTCTTCATGGGCGGCATCGTCGGCCGCTTCTTCCAGACCTTTTCGCTGACGCTCGGATTCACCATCGTTGTCTCAACGCTGGTGTCGCTGACGCTGACGCCGATGATCTGCGGCCATCGCCTTCGTCAGCACGACATCGATGCGCGGCCAGGTCCGTTCGGCCGCGTTATCGAAGGCACGCTGGGCGCGATCATCGGATTTTATGGCCGTACATTGAAAGCGGTGCTGCATCACCGCGTGCTGTCCGTGCTTGTTATCATCGCCTGCGTCGTCATGTCGGGCTATCTCTACGTCAAGGTTCCGAAGGGTTTCATTCCGCAGGACGATACGGGCTTCATCCAGGGTGGGACGGAGGCTGCGACCGATATCTCCTATCCGGCCATGGTCAAATTGCAGCGGCAGGCGGCTGATATCGTCGCCCAGGACCCTGCAGTCTCGGGTCTTGGTTCTTCCCTGGGCGGCGGCGGCTTTTCCAGCTCCATCAATCGCGGGCAGCTCCTCATTTCACTCAAGCCGGAATCGGAGCGGGCACCGACGGCCGACGTCATCGACCGGCTTCGCAAGCAACTCACGGCCGTTCCAGGGCTCAGCACCTTCCTGTTTTCGCCTGGTGACATCCGCGCCGGGGCGCGCCAATCGCAGTCGCAGTATCAGTTCACGCTCTGGGGCGCGAATTATGACGAGCTGGTGTATTGGGCGCCGAAGGTGCTGGAACGCATGCAAGCTCTTCCGGGGCTGACCGATGTCGCGACCGACAGGCAGCCCAACGGCCTGCAGGCGACCGTCAATATCGACCGGAGCCTCGCTTCACAACTCGGGGTCAACATCCAGTCCATCGATGCCGCGCTGAACAATGCCTTCGCTCAGCGGCAGATCTCGACGATCTATACGCAGCGCAACCAGTATCGTGTGGTGCTGGAGGCCAATCCGAACTACGCCCTCGATCCGCACGATATCTCCAAGCTCTATGTGCCGGCCTCCGGTGGCACGCAGGTCCCCCTCAGCGCCGTCGCATCGGTCGACCGGACGCTTGCGCCGCTGGTGGTCAATCATCAGGGCCAATATCCGTCCGTCACCATTTCCTACAATCTGGCGCTCAACACGCCGCTGCAGGTGGCGAACGACGCCATCCAGAAAGCGGTGCTCGACATGCACCTGCCCGACACGCTGCACGCGGATTTCGCCGGCGATGCGGCAAGCGTCACGCAGTCGTCCAGCAGCCAGCCGCTCCTGCTTCTGGCGGCGCTTCTGACGGTCTACATCGTTCTCGGCATTCTCTATGAAAGCCTGGCGCATCCGCTGACGATCATCTCGACGCTACCATCCGCCGGCCTGGGCGCCCTGCTGGCGCTGGTCATCAGTGGCACCGAATTGACGATCATCGCCTTCATCGGCATCATCCTCTTGATCGGCATCGTCAAGAAAAACGGGATCATGATGGTGGACTTCGCCCTACAGGGAGAGCGTGTGCTCGGCCTGTCCCCGGAGGAGGCGATCTATCAAGCCTGCCTCAAACGCTTCCGTCCGATCCTGATGACGACGCTGGCCGCATTGATGGGCGCCATTCCGCTGATCATCGCGACCGGCCCAGGTTCGGAGCTTCGCCGTCCGCTCGGTATCACCATCGTCGGCGGACTGGTCGTGTCGCAGGTATTGACGCTCTACACCACCCCGATCATCTATCTGATGCTTGCCAAGCTGCATGCACGATGGTCGCCGAAGCAAGAGCCGGCACCGCCGATGTCTTCGCTATCAACTTGAGTTGGCGGCATATGGATCGGATCAGTCCCGATAGTTCCACGGATTGACGATCGCTATTCCGGTGTCCAGGAAATCCGGCACGTTGCGTGTTGCAAGCGTCGCTCCTCGCGACGCCGCAATTGCGGCGATCTGAGCATCGAACTGGTTGATTGGCCTGCCCGCCCGCCGCGGCGATGTTGCAAGGAGGGAATAAGCTCCCGCAGCTTCGCCATCGAAGGGGAGAACTCTTCTGGCGAAATCCTCTTCGAATATCGGGAGAATGGCAGCTTCCAATTCGCTTCGGCGTCGGCCCTCGGGCAAGAGCCGGAGGCCGTAAGAGGAGGTTGGGCGGCGAGCCATGCTTCAACCATTGGCGATGGTGATCGCGCCCGTCGTTCCGAAATGACATTGGTGTCGAGAATGATCATGGATCGAGATCGACCGGGCGGATTGGTTCACGTGGGGCAATATCCAGCACAACCCCACCGCTTGCAGCCATGCGACGACGAATTGTCTCGGCCAAATTGGGCTTACGCTTTTCTTCGGTCGATAAGGCCGCCCGCAGAATGTCTCGCGCCTCATCCTCCATCGATCGCCCGTGTGCGGCGGCGCGAATGCGCAGCCGGGTCTTTAGATGATCATCGATATTGCGGATCGTCATACTGGCAATACAAATATTCTGTCATCAATGATTGCATATTAATCATTGATGACAGATTGGGCAAATCAAGCCGAAGCAGCCGATCCGTGATCGAGGTCTCGACCGCCCGCTCCTTTTTTCGAGAGCGAGTGAGAGGCCTTAATGCGCCACGTCAGGGTTGGCGGCCTCCGGCGCTGCCGTCGATCGAACATTGCCCTTGAAGATGCGGCGGACCGAAACGAACAGCAACGGGATGAAGAAGACGCCGAGCACGGTCGCCGAGATCATGCCGCCCATGACGCCGATGCCGATCGAGTTCTGGCTGCCCGATCCCGCGCCATTGGCAATCGCCAGCGGCATGACGCCGAGAATGAAGGCGAGCGAGGTCATCAGAATCGGCCGCAGGCGCTGGCGAGCGGCCTCCAGCGTCGCCTCGATCAGCCCCTTGCCGTGGTTTTGCTGCTCAATGGCGAATTCGACGATCAGAATGGCGTTCTTGGCGGCCAGACCTATCGTCGTCAACAGGCCGACCTTGAAGTAGACGTCGTTCGACTGGCCGAAGATGGTGGCGGCCAGCAGCGCGCCGAAGATGCCGATCGGAACCGACAGCATGACGGCGAGCGGGATCGACCAGCTTTCGTAGAGGGCCGCCAGCGCCAGGAAGACGACCAGGATGGAGATTGCATAGAGCTGGGTCGCCTGGTTGCCGGAGAGCTTTTCCTGGGCCGACAGGCTGGTCCACTCATGACTGAAGCCGGGGGGCAGGGTCGCCATGATCTTGTCGATCTCGTTCATGGCATCGCCCGACGAGACGCCCGGTGCTGCCGCGCCCTGGATTTCAACGGCCGACGAGCCGTTATAGCGCTCCAGCCGCGGCGAACCATAGGTCCAGTCGCCGCTGGCGAAGGCCGAGAATGGCACCATATCGCCGCCGGAGTTGCGCACGTACCAGCGGCCGAAATCCTCGGGCTGCATGCGGAAATTCTTGTCGGCCTGTACGTAGACGGGCTTGACGCGGCCGCGATCGATGAAGTCGTTGACATAGGTGCCGCCCCAGGCCGTCGACAGCGTCGAGTCGATATCGGACAGGGTGATATTGAGCGCGCTCGCCTTTTCCTGATCGATGTTCACGGAATATTGCGGCGTATCTTCCTGGCCGTTCGGGCGAGTGCCGAAGAGCTTCGCACTTTTGCCGGCTGCGCCCAGCAACTGGTTGCGGGCCTGGATGAGCGCGGCATGGCCGGCGCCGTTGACGTCCTTGATGAAGAAGTCGAAGCCGCTCGAACTGCCGAAGCCCGGAATCGCGGGCGGTGCGAGCGCAAAGACGCTGCCGTCCTTGATCTTCGAGAAAGCACCCATGGCGCGACCGGCGATCGCCTGCGCCTTCGATTGCGGCGTCGAGCGCTTGTCGAAGTCCTTCAATCTCACGAAGACGATACCGACGTTCTGTCCCTGACCGCTGAAACCGAAGCCCGCCACGGCGAATGCGCCGTCGACATAGTCCTTCTCGGTGTTGAGATAATAGTCCCTCACCTGATTGAGCACAGCCCAGGTGCGGGAATCCGTGGCGCCGGGGGGAAGCTGAATGGCGGTCAGCAGAATCCCTTGATCCTCCTCCGGCAGGAATGAGCTGGGAAGACGATTGAACAGATAGGCGACGGCGCCGCCGATCAACGCGAACACCAGCAGGAAGACGATGGAGTAGCGGATCATGCCGTTGATGCTGCGCTGATAACCTCGTGTTCCCCGCTCGAAGTTGCGGTTGAACCAGCCGAAAACACCGCGCTCCTTCGAGCCGTGTGCGGGCTTCTTCAGAATGGTGGCGCAGAGGGCCGGCGTCAGGATCAGCGCGACGATGACCGAGAGCACCATCGCCGAGACGATCGTCACCGAGAACTGGCGGTAGATGATGCCGACCGAGCCGGAGAAGAAGGCCATCGGGATGAACACGGCCGATAGGACCGTGGCGATGCCGATCAGCGCGCCGGTGATTTCCTGCATCGACTTGATCGTCGCCTCACGCGGCGACAGTCCCTCTTCCTCCATCACGCGCTCGACGTTCTCGACGACGACGATGGCGTCGTCCACCAACAGACCGATGGCGAGCACCATGCCGAACATAGTGAGCGTATTGATCGAATATCCGAACAGCGACAGCACGCCGAAGGTGCCGAGCAGGACGACCGGGACGGCGAGCGTCGGGATCAATGTAGCGCGGATGTTCTGGAGGAAGACGAACATGACGATGAAGACGAGCACGATGGCTTCGAACAGCGTCTTGACCACGTCTTCGATCGACAGCTTGACGAACGGCGTCGTGTCATAGGGGTAGACGATCTCGACATTCGGCGGCAGGGTCTGGCTCAGATTGTTAATAGTCGATCTGACCGCCTCCGCCGTGCTGATGGCGTTGGCGCCGGAAGCGAGCATCACGGCAAGACCTGCCGCGGGATGGCCGTTATAGGTGCTCGACGTGGTATAGGACGACGCGCCGAGCTCGACGGTGGCGACATCGTTCAAACGCACCAGCGAACCATTGGACTGGCTCTTCAGGATGATATTTTCGAACTGCTCCGGCGTCTGCAAACGGCTCTTGGCCGTAACAGTCGCGTTGAGCTGCTGACCCTTGCGTTGCGGCAGCGCACCGAGCTGGCCGGCGGAAACCTGCGAGTTCTGAGCCTCGATCGCGCTGGTGACATCGCTGACCATCAGCTGATATTTGGCGAGCTTGTCCGGATTGACCCAGATGCGCATGGCGTAGCCGGCACCGAAGATCTGGGTGTTGCCGACGCCGTCGATGCGCTTCAGCGTATCGTTGAGCGTGCTGGAAACATAGTCCGCCAGGTCGTTGGAGTTCAGCTTGTTGTCTGACGAGACGAAGCCGACGACCATGAGGAAGTTCGACGTCGATTTTGAAACGGTTATGCCGGTCGATTGCACGGTCTGCGGCAGCTGTGCGGTAACGAGCTGCAGCTTGTTCTGCACCTGCATCTGCGCGACGTCCGGATTGGCCTTGTTGGTGAAGGTCACCGAGATCGAGGCCTGGCCCGTCGAGGTCGAGGTCGACGTCATGTAATCGAGATTGTCGATACCTGTCATGCCCTGCTCGATGACCTTGGTCACCGAGTTTTCGACGGTTGCGGCATCGGCGCCGGGATAGGTGGCGCTGATGCTCACCGTGGTGGGCGCGATTTGCGGATATTGCGAGATCGACAGTGTGAGGATCGACAACGCGCCCGCAAGCATGATGACAATGGCGATAACCCAGGCGAAGATCGGCCGGTCAATGAAAAAACGAGACATCGTCTAATCTCACTTCTGAGCGCCGGAGGCGGCCTTGATATCGGTTTTTTCCAATTCGGCCTGCTGCTGTGCCGGCTTGGCGTCGGCTGCTGCCTGCTTCACCTCGCCGGTCGCATCATCGATGGTCACGGGAGAGACGTTGACTTCCTGGCCGTCGCGGACACGCTGGCTGCCTTCGACGATCACGCGGTCGCCGTCCTTCATGCCCTCATTGACAAGCCAGCTGTTGCCGATGCTGCGCTGTACCTTCAATACGCGCTGCTGCACCTTGCCGTCGGCGGTCACGAACATGGCCGTAGGCTCGCCCTTGGTGTTGCGGAAAACGGCGCGCTGGGGCACGAGGAAGCTGTTTTCGGCAATGCCCTCCTGAATGGTGGCGCGCACATACATGCCGGGCAGCAGAATGCGGTCCGGATTGGGGAAGACGGCGCGCACGGTGATCGTTCCGACGGTTTCGGCCACCGAGGCTTCAGCAAACTCGAGCTTGCCGGCTTCCTTATATTGGCTGCCGTCTTCGAGCGTCAGATGCACCGAGACGTTGTCGCCGCTGGTCTTCAATCTGCCTTCCGCGACGGCGCGACGGAATTCAAGCAGGTTCGTGCTCGACTGCGTGACGTCGACATTGATCGGATCGAGTTGGCGGATGGTGGTCAGTGCGGTCGTCTGGTCCGCGGTGACGAGAGCGCCAACGGTGACTGCGGAAGCATCGACACGGCCGCCGATCGGCGCGCGCATCTTGGTGTAGTCGAGATTGATGCGCGCTGTTTCCAGGGCCGCTTTGGCGGATGCCACGTCGGCATTCGCCTGAGCCAAAGTGGACACAGCATCGTCCAGATTTTGCTTGCTGACCGCGTCCTGTGCCGTGAGGCTCTTATAACGATCCACCTTCGACTGAGCGCTCGGCAAGGCCCCTTCCGCCTTCTGCAAGGAAGCGACCGCGCTGTCATAGGATGCCTGGTAGGAGGCCGGGTCGATCTCGTAGAGCACGTCGCCCGCCTTCACCTCGCTGCCTTCCTTGAAGTTACGGCTGCGAATGATGCCGCCGACCTGCGGTCGCACTTCGGCGACGAGATAGGCGCTGGTGCGGCCGGGCAGCTCGGCGGTGATTGCCACCGATTGCGGATGCAGCGCCATGGCGCTGACTTCGATCTTGACGGCCGGCATACCGCTTTGAGCACTCTTCTGCTCATTGCAGCCGACAAGCAGCATCGTGGCAGCGACCCCCGCAACGATCATCGCGCTTCGGGTGGCCAGAAGGCGGCTGGATATCGCAGGATATGTGGATTCGGAGGTGAAAGAGGCAAGCTTTCGCACGTTGCTATTTCCTGTTGCCTTATTTACAGTACGATGTCGTACGGAAAATATTTGTATTGCTCCAAATGTCAATCTCATTCGGCTGTTGAGGTCAAGATGGAAGTGCGGACGAAGGAACGGGGAGGCAACGCGGATCAGGCTGCGATACGCCGCCCGCGCGGTCGTCCGAAAACCGTGAACGACGATACGCGGCGCGCGGAGATCGTCGGCGAGGCTCGCTCGACATTCTACGAGCTGGGATATGGCGGAACGACGATGGATCTGGTTGCCGCCCGATGCAGGATCTCCAAGCAGACCCTTTATCGATTGTTTCCGCGCAAGACCGATCTCTTCATGGCGATCATCGCCGACCATCGTGCCTCGATGCTGGCCTTGCCGCGTGACGCGGATGAGAATCTGCCGCTCGGCGAGACGCTTGAACAGATCTTCATGATCAATATCGACGAGACCAAGGAGCGCGAACGCGAGGCCTTCATTCATCTCGCCATCAGTGAATCGCAGCAATTTCCGGAGGTTGCAACACTGATGCACACATACGGCGCAAAGCAATCGCAGCAGATGCTTGCCGATTGGCTTAGCCAGCAGCAGCAGCGCGGTCTTATCGAGATTGCCGATGTTGCAAGCGGCGCGCGCATGCTGATGAGCATGATCTTCGGCGCCATGATCTCAAAGCCGGGCCATCCGAATGACTGGCCCGATCGGGAAACGCGCTTGCGACACCTGCGTCAATGTATCGCGATCTTCGTGGCAGGTGTGCAGCCGCGCACGAGCGGTGTTTAGCTGGAGCATTTCCAGGAAAAGTGCGAAGCGGTTTTCCGTCTGGAATGCGTAAAGAAACAAAACGCTCCAGGTTGGTCTTGCTCTCTGCTCCTCAACAAAAATGCCGGCATGGCTTGCTAACCATACCGACATTTTCTCGGGTCCCCCGCCGAAACCCGCACCGGTGCGCTCAATGCGCAACGGCCATGTTTGCCCTGTCCGTGCCCTCTTCGAACAAAGGCATCTGCAATCCGTTTGCATACATTTCCTGCAACACGGCTCCGAGCGCCAGATCCAGGCACCAGACCGGGAATTCCGCGTTGAGATTTTTGGCACTTTGCCGCGCATAAGTGATGAGTCGTGCGATCGACGCCAGTTCCTTAAGTGAATCCGGATCCTGGTTTGTCATTTCGATCGAAAGTACTGCAGTCATTTCACACCCTCTATTGCCCCCTGTTCGCGGTGGTGAATTGCATCTTGCCGAGAACATGAGCAGACCTTAACTTATGTTCCTGGGGTTGGCGCGTGACATGCAGCGTGACACGAGGCGTGATTGTGCAATAATCCTACCTATGCAATTTCAGGACGTTAGAATGAAGAAATGCGCCGGTCAGCGGCCGGAAATATCAGGTCTCCAAGCTCGATTTCCGGGCATATGCATCGTCACAGCAGATGCAGGGATTTCGAAAGCGCCCTGTGGCCGTATCGGCGCTTGCGGTTGCCCGGTGGGTTTTCGAGCTCTGGTATCACGATCTTTGCAACCGAGAAGGGCAAGGAGGTGTGCGCCAGAGGAAGCGCTATTGCAGAGGCGATGCCTGCGTGGCGCATGTGATCGATCGTCAGCTCCAACAAGGCTTCGGCGCCTTTCGGCAAGGGGGCATCGAGCCTTGATGCGGGTTTTGGGGCAGCGTCGAAGCAGCTTCGGATGCTATCAGGCAGTTCCCGGGTAAAAGTTTCCGGCTCTATATCGTCGCGGCCGCCGCTGATGAAGGTGAGCCGCGACTGCGCGGCTTCCGTCACCGCGCGGATCACTGCCCGGAGCGGCGATGGATGTGCGCCGCTGCCGACCGTGACATCGAGATAGCGCACGCGTCTCGCCGCGGCGATGTCGCTGGGACCGAGCAGAGCGGTGACGGCGGGGATGCCGATATCGCTGGTGATGTCAAAGAGGCGCAATGTCAGCCCGGCGGAATCGATCCTGGCCGTCAACTCGTTCAGCACCGGATCGTGGAAGGAGGCAGGGTCGATGCAGGCGTCCATGCGCTGCTTCAATGTGGAGATGTCCCAAAGTACCACGGCGTCGCGCTCGATGCGCTCCAGCACGCCGTGCAGGATGGCCTCGGCGAAGGTGTTGCCGGAAGCCAGCCCGTCGGATGATTGCCAGAAACGTGCAACTCGGATGGTGCGATCGAGTGCTACGGCTTCGACGGGGATCCAGACGGCCTCTCCACTAATGAGATCGTGACCCTCGGCCCAGGCGATGTCCTCGTCATCGGCGATATCGGCCTGGCCGCCGGCAATGAGCTGCGGCAGAGTATCGGTGCGGCGTCCGTCGGCCATCAGCCGCTCGCAACTGGTGTTTACGGTTTCCAGGGCGGGCGTACTGGCCGTGGCCCGTTCCAGTGCCTCCATCGCGGCCGAGACTTTGGCATCGAGATCGGTGACGCCCTTGCCGTTGTGGACGACGATCGAGCGGGCGTTCGGGCTGATTGCCTGCCAAACGGGAATGCCGAGCCTGTCGAGCCCCGTCAGGCGCGCGAGACGGGTGACGCCGTGGGCCAGGAGACACGGCTCGATCCGCCGAAAGGTTTCCCCGGCTGAGCAGGCGCGATCCGAATAAGGAGATGCGGCGAGCGCGGATGCCTTCCGGCCCGAATGTCCGGCAAGAAATTCGGCTGGGGAAGGATCCACGGTCATCATTGCCGCCGAAGGGTTAGATCATTGACCGGCCGGGTATCACAGCCTCCCAATTGCCCATGCCACGCGCCGGCTTTCGAGGGGAAACAGCGTCAGCACACAGCGCAACTGCGACTGTCGAGGCGACCACCAGCGCTTCCGTTGGGTTCGCGCCTCGACCATGTTCGATGCGGCAAGGCTAAAGGTCAGTTGCGAAGGCCTATCGATGCGTCGGCCGCTTGCGGCACATGGCCCGCGAGCGGTTCGGAGGCGTTTGACAATGACTTGATCAGTGTCAGCACGGACTGACGTATGCCGGGATCGTTGATCTTCATAAACGCCTTGTTAAGGCTCAGACCTTCCTTGGAGGTCAGAAACTCCGACAGATCCTCCAGGCCGTTGATCGCGCCCAGACCATCCGTGTTGAGCGGCTGCGTATTGTCTTGCTGGAAGAAGAAGGCGACCGGTACGGCCAGAACGTTGGCTATCGCCTGCAGCCGGCTGGCGCCGATGCGGTTGGTGCCCTTTTCATATTTCTGCACCTGTTGAAAGGTGACGCCGATCTGTTCAGCAAGCCGCTCCTGGCTCATGCCGAGCATCAGTCGACGTGTGCGAACACGGGAGCCGACATAGGCGTCGATCGGATTCGGTACTTTTGCACTCACTGCGCAATCTCCTTTTCAAACAGGGGACCAGGCGGATGCCACCTTAGCTGTGACACTATAGGGGCAGGGAACCTTCGTCCAATCTGCCCGTACAATGTGTGTTAAATATGGGTAAAATTCAACCAAAAGTCTTTTTTGTAAAGTTTTTGTGGCAGTGAAGGCCAAATAAACGCAGAAAGACGCGGCGCGTCAATGCGGATTGAAGACGGAAGAAGATCTGCAATTATGGACTGGGCATTGCGGGTTGTCCCTGGTCGGCACGAAGGTGCGGGCCGCACAACCACTTATGCCGCATTGCGCGTCATCGGAGACATACCGGTCAAATGCGGCCGTCACTCGAGGGATAACGCAATATGACGGCGCGTTCGCCGGCAATGAGCTGCTGCACGGATGCGCAGCTTCGGCTCAGCGACTCGTAGCGAGAGATGGCCCAGGCCGGCCCGGCGGTTGCGATCGTCGTTAGAATCAGCGCTGCGGCTACGCTTCTCATCCGTCATCCCCCAATGAACATACGATGTTCTAGATATGTCGCTATAGTAGAAATGCCAGGATCGGAAGATGCTTCCCCGTTGCAAGGGGCGATCGCAACGGTATCTTGACGATGGCGGCAACCGCCATTGTCCCTGTGCCGTTTTTTCAAGCGCGCGCCAAAAGCCCTTTCAGCTCATTGAAATAAAAAAAATTGTAATGTCGCCTTTTGAGCTTGCGCACTGAAAGCTGACTGAAAGGTTGCACGCGCTAGGTTCGTCGAGCTTCGTGGAGGAAGCAGATGTTCTGCGGCGTCGGGCGACGCAAGCACCAAAACAGGAGGAGACATTTGATGCGTTCATCGCGCGCCTTTTTTCATACCGTAGCCCTTTCCCTCGTCATGACTGCTGCTTCACTTGCAGCCACGGCGGCACAGGCCGCCGACAAGATTTCCATCATGGTGGGCGGCTACGAGAAGCAGATCTATCTACCGGCCAAGCTTGCCGAAGGGCTCGGCTATTTCAAGGATGAAGGCCTCGAGGTCGAGCTTCTCAACGAATCGGCCGGCGTCGATGCCGAAAACCAGCTGCTGGCCGGTGCTGTCCAGGGTGTCGTCGGCTTCTACGATCATTGTGTCGACCTGCAGGCCAAGGGCAAGTTCATCAAGTCGGTTGTGCAGTTCAGCCAGGCGCCCGGCGAAGTCGAGCTGGTCTCGGCCAAGCATCCGGAAATCAAGTCCTTCGCGGATATGAAGGGCAAGAGCGTCGGCGTTACCGGCCTCGGTTCTTCCACCAATTTCCTGACGCTCTACATGGCATCCAAGGCCGGCCTTTCGCCTGCCGACGTGACCCCGGTTCCGGTGGGTGCCGGCCAGACCTTCATCGCCGCCATGCAGCAGGACGCCATCCAGGCCGGCATGACCACCGAGCCGACGATCTCGCGTCTGCTGAAGACGGGCGAGGCCAAGGTTCTCGTCGATCTGCGTACGCTCAAGGGCACCGAGGAAGCGCTCGGCGGCACCTATCCGGCCGCATCCCTCTACATGGATGCCGCATGGGTCGATGCCCATAAGGAAGAAGTGCAGAAGCTCGCCAACGCCTTCGTCAAGACGCTGCGCTTCATCCACACCCATTCCGCCGCAGAGATTGCCGACAAGATGCCGAAGGATTTCTACGTCGGCGACAAGGATGGCTACATCAAGGCCCTGGACGCCGGCAAGGAAATGTTCACGCCGGATGGCGTAATGCCGGAAGATGGCCCGAAGACCGTTCTCGCCGTGCTCTCGGCGTTCTCCAAGAACGTCAAGGGCAAGACGATCGACCTGTCGAAGACCTACACGACGGAATTCGTCAAGAACGTCAAGTAAGCAGTCACAATGCCGCTTCCGGCTGGTGTTGGAAGCGGCAGTTCACCGGGCTTTGCGTGCACGCCCTAAGGCACGCGTGAGGATCAGCACCATGCAACAGGATGGACGCCGGACATCGGCGATCGAGCTCATCAATGTCAGCCGCCGTTTCGTTTCACCGACCGGCAAATCGCTGACGGCACTTCGCGATTTCAACATGACCGTCGAACGCGGCGAATTCGTCGCCGTCGTCGGCCCGACGGGCTGCGGCAAGTCGACGACGCTCAACCTCGTCACCGGCCTTGCCAGGCCCAGTGCCGGCGAAGTCCGCCTGATGGGCGGCCCGGTCAACGGCATCGACCCGCGTGTCGGCTTCGTCTTCCAGACGGATGCGCTCTTCCCCTGGAAGAACGTTATCGACAATGTCATGTCCGGCCCGCTGTTCCGAGGCAAGTCTAAAGCAGAGGCCGAGAAGAGCGCCAAGGACTGGCTTGCCCGCGTCGGCCTCACGAAATTCCTGCATCACTATCCGCATCAGCTCTCGGGCGGCATGCGCAAGCGCGTCTCGCTGGCGCAGACCTTCATAAACGAGCCGGAAATCCTGCTGATGGACGAGCCGTTCTCGGCTCTAGACGTGCAGACCCGCACGGTCATGCATGAAGAACTGCTGAAGCTCTGGGCTGAACGGCAGGCTTCCGTGGTGTTCGTGACGCACGATCTCGAAGAGGCTGTTGCACTGGCTGACAAGGTCTATGTGCTGACGGCGGGACCTGCGACGGTGAAGTCTGTCTACAAGATCGACCTGCCGCGTCCGCGCGTCGTCTCGGAGATCCGCTACGAGCAGAACTTCATCGATTATTGCAAGACGATCTGGGATGACCTTCGCGAAGAGGTCGAAACCAGCTATCGCCGTGCCGCCCAAGCGGCATAAGGGGAGGATTGATCATGGCAAACACAGCCCTTGAGACAGGCAATGCGCCGATCTTCCGCGCCGGTACCTCGGATGCGGAAATCGAAGCAGCAGCGATGAAGGCAATGTCACGCCGCAAATATGTCGTGCTGTTCTGGCAGGTCGCGATCCTCGTGGCGATCCTTGGCGTCTGGCAGCTTGCTTCGGATTTGCACTGGATCGATCCGTTCTTCTATTCCAGCCCGACCGCCATCGGCTACAGGCTCTATGATTGGGTCACGGAAGGCACCGAAAACGGTTCGCTCTGGTATCATCTCGGCGTCACCATGGAAGAAGCGTTGATCGGCTTCGTCATCGGTTCGATCACCGGCGTTCTCGTCGGTGTCGCTCTTGGCCGCAACAGGCTGGCCTCCGATATCCTGTCGATCTACATCAAGGCGATCAATTCGATCCCGCGCGTCGTGCTGGCGCCGATCTTCGTGATGATCATGGGTCTCGGCCTGCCTTCCAAGGTGGCGCTCGCCTTCATCATGGTGTTCTTCGTGGTATTCGCCAATGCCTTTCAGGGCGTGCGCGAGGCCGACCGCAACATGATCGCCAATGCCCGCATCCTCGGCGCCTCGAACTGGCAGGTCACCCGCAACGTCATCCTGCCGTCGGCGATGAGCTGGATCTTCGCAAGTCTGCACGTCTCCTTCTCGTTTGCCATCATCGGCGCGATCGTCGGCGAATTCGTCGGCTCGCTGGCCGGTGTCGGCTACCTGATCTCGATCGCCAAGGGCACCTATGACGCTGCCGGCCTCTATGCCGCGATCATCCTGGTGATGCTGGTGACGCTCGGCGCCGAATATGTGATGACCCTGGTGGAAAACCGCATCACCCGCTGGCGTCCGCAACAGCATATGGACGCGCAATAAGCCGCGACTTTTCTGGCGCCTCCCAAGGCCGAGGCCGGGCATCTTGCCCGGCCCTTTTTGTTGCGCTGGCGTGAGAGACCCCCTCGCCCCGCTTGCGGGAGAGGGGACTATCCCGCAACTATCGCATTCCAGAACCAGGGATCGCGACGTAAATTCCCGACTTAACTTCGCAGTTCAAACCGCCGGCAGCCGCACGCTGACCAACAGCCCGCCGCCGGCCGCTTCGCCAAGCGCGACCGAGCCGTCGGCGCCGTCGACGACCTCGCGGACGATGGCTAGTCCAAGGCCGCTGCCTTCGGGTTCGGTGCCCATGATGCGATAGAAGCGCTCGAACACCTGGGCACGCTCGGCTTCCGGAATGCCCGGACCGTTATCCTCGACCCATAGGAGGGCCGTATCGCCTTCCCGTCCGATGCCCACCGTCACACGCCCGCCTGGCTGCGTGTACCGCAAGGCATTGTCGACGAGGTTGACCAGCATCTCGCGCAGCATGGTGCCGTCTCCCTCGATGCGCACCGGCATTTCGCCGGCTTCCAGCCCGAGGTCGATATTGTGCCGCAAGGCCTCTTCGGCAAGATTTTCCAGCACCCGCCGGGCGGTATCCGCAAGGTCTATCGTGTCGTCCCGTGGCCGGCGGCTGCCGGGTTCCGCACGCGCGAGGGTGAGAAGCTGGCTTGCAAGCCGGGTGACCTGCCGCGTGCTCGAACGCAGCGCCTGCAAAGCCTCGTCGCGCCTGGCGCTATCCGTCTCGCGTGCGGCAACGCTTGCCTGCGTCGAAATCAGGGCGAGCGGCGTGCGCAACTGATGGGCGGCATTCGAGACGAAGCGGCGCTGCGCCGCCATCTGGTTCTGCACGCGCTCCATGTGATCGTTGAGGGCGTGAACGAGCGGCCGCAGCTCGTTCTGCACCATATCGGGCTCCAAAGGATCCAGGCGCTGACGCCCGCGCTCGCGCACGGCGTCGCGAAGTCTCAGCACCGGCGTGAGGCCGCGCTGCAGGCCGATGATGGTCACCAGGCCGGCGACCAGGACGAGCACGAGCTGCTTGGTGAAGTCCGACAGCCACAGCCTCCGGCGCATGGCATATTGGCTGTTGTGGGTGACGGCGACGGTGACGGAAACCGGGCCGTCCTGGTTGAGGCCGACGACGGGATGGCTCAGCATCAGGGCCCGCATCCCGTCGGCCCGAAAGGTCGTGTCCTCGCCGACCTGCTCCCGTTTCGGGTGGGGCAGGTCGGGATAGCCGGCGATGAGGTTTCCCCACGCGGTCACCACCTGGTAGAAGACACGGTCGCCATAGCCGGTATCGAACATTTCAAGCGCCGCCGGCGGAATATCGATCTGCACGGTGCCGCTGCCATCGACATGCACGGCTTCGGCGATGACGCGGGCCGAGGCGAGCAGCGTGCGATCGGTGACGAGATCGGCCGTGGCGTCGGCCGAGCGGAAGCTGAGATAAAGGTTGATGCAGATCGCCCCGATCAGCGTCAGGACCACCCAGGCAAACAATTGTGCCCGCAGGCTGTTCGTCAGCGCGCTTACGGTGCGGCCCAGGCGTCCTTTCGGCGAGGGAGCGTCCTTATTGTGCATGGCGGAGGAGATAGCCCAGGCCGCGCAGCGTCGCGATCTGCACGGTGCTGCCCTCGAGTTTCTTGCGGACGCGATGCACGTAGATTTCGATGGCGCTGGTATCGGCGAGATCGTCGAAGCCGAAGACGCTTTCCGACAGCGTGGTCTTGGTCACGGTCGTGCCGGCCTTCATGACCAGGTGTTCGAGCACGGCATGTTCGCGCGGCGTCAGCGCCAGGGCCTCGCCGGCGAGATAAAACTGCCGCGTTCCGCCATCGAACAAAAGGTCGCCGACGGCGATCTCCGGCGCAGCGTGATCGTGGCCACGGCGGACGGCGGCGCGGATGCGGGCTTCCAGTTCGGCAATCTCGAAAGGCTTGGCGAGATAATCGTCGGCACCGCTATCGAGGCCGGCAATCCGGCCGTCGAGGCTGGCATTGGCCGTGAGGATGATGACCGGCACCTTGTTGCCGCTCTGGCGCACGTGCTTCAACAGGGTCAACCCGTCCATTTTCGGCAGCGACAGATCCAGGATGACAGCGGCATAGGCTGCGACCCTCAGCATGTGCTCGGCGTCCTCGCCGTCGTAGGCGATGTCGACGGCATATTGCGCCTGACGCAGCGCCTTGCCGAGCCAGGACGCCAGTTCGCGGTTGTCTTCGACGATCAGCAGCCTCATGCTGCAACTATACAACAAGTGCCGGATATGGCGAGTATTTCCGGCTGACGTTACGGTCAGATTTCATCGCCTGCCGAGCCTCAATCCCATCTCCCTGACCTCTCGCAGATACACCTTGCGCGCATAGGGCGGGGTGAGATTGTGGTCTGCCTCGGGGATGATGGTGAGGCGGATGTCCGGAAAATGCTTCAGGCCGGCGGCGTTTTCGCCGAACTGCTCGTGGAGGTGATCGAGGCCGATATCATGGGCGCTGTAGATCAGGGAGATGTCGACCCGGCGCTTGGCGAGCGCGTGGAAACCGCTGATGACGGGTTCGCGCGCACCGGCTAAGAAGGGAAAGAGACTGAACAACGGACGGCACAATCGCACCGCGCGTCTGGCGAGCACGATCGCCATGTTGCGTATCGCGCTTCCAGCATCGATCTGGCCGCCATAGAGCCGCTTCAGCGTTTCCAGCTGCAGGAATTTCCGCCCGTAGGTTTCGAGCGACCGTGGCGCGAATCGTAGGGCTTCGTCGACCGATCGGGTCTCGTCCCAGAAGAAATTGTAAGGGTTGGCGGTGATCAGGCCGTTGCACCTGATGTCGCGCAAGGCTGCTTGGAAGGCGAGATAGCCGCCGCTGCAACGGCCGACGACAAACGCCGGCAGCAGGTTTCGCGCTTCCAGCAGGTCGAGCGCGTCGGCGACATCCCGTTGCTGGTCGCGCGAATACAGCACCTGCTCCGGAGCATCGGGAAGCGGTGGGCTGTCGCCGACATTGGCCGTGTCGAAGCGCAGGGAAGCGATGCCGTCGTGGGCAAGCGCGCGTGCCATGGCAACCGACATCCGGCCCCAGCCGGCATGGCGGTCGTAGGCGGTGGTCAGGAGCAGTGCCGTTGCACCGGTGCGAACGCCCATGGGTTCGCAGAGCACACCGTAAATGCGTTCGCCGGCGCCGAAACGCACCGGCGTCTCGCGAAAGCCGTCACCGACGAGCGGTTCGGCATCGGGCCTCATAAGATTGATAGAAACCGCCGCTGTGGGCTTTACGACAATCGACTTCACCCACTCGAGGATCCTGTGGCCCGCAACGGTCGGCATGACGGCGACGGTGGGGTTCGACACCAGGTCGTCGTAACCCTCGTAGGGAGCCTGCTCGACATGCGGGGCGAGCGTCTCCAGGTGGCGGTAAAAGTCCGCGTCTCCGGGCCGGCCGGGCCGGGTCAGCACGAGGCCGTTCGGCGCGCCGAGCCCCGAGAGTGTCATCAGATTGAGCTTCTTGACGGCATCAGCGATGCTGTCCGGCATGCGCAGGCTGGCAACGGTGACACCTTCGGTCTGACGCTGCGCCTCCGCAAGTCCCATGCCCTCGTCGATCATCTTCGACCAGACGGTCAATTCACGCAGATAGGCACGGCCGGAAACGACCGGCGCGAGAAAGGCGATGCCGTCTACATCGGACAGACGCTCGGCGAGCGTGGCGGCTATGCTGCCGCCGAGGCCCTGGCTGATGAGAATCAACCTCTCGAAGCCGGAGAGCGACTTCAACGTGGAGACGGCGGCGAGCGCGGTTTCTTCCCACAACACCAGGCCCCGGCCATCATCGGCGACGTCAAGCGCATCACCGGTGCCGGCATAGTCGAAACGCAGACTGGATACGCCGATATCGGCAAGATCCTCCGCCAGGATGCGCCAGAACTTGCGGACGCACATTTCCTCGAAGCCCCAAGGGCTGAGGAACAGCACGGCAGTTGCGCTTGGAGATACAGCAGCCGGCGTGAACAGGCCAACGGTACCCGCGAAGGTCACCGGCACGGCTGCCGCCTTCATGCGCTTCGATTTATGGTGTTGTTCGGCGGCTCCCCAACCAGCCATGACGGTCTCCTTATATTCGGCGGGGCGCCAGTAACGCCAGAGCTTGAACGGCAATCGGATTGATGCGGGCGGGCAATCGCGCCGCGATTTTCTGCAGGACGTCGACGTCCTCCGTGGGCACGGCTTTCAGCAGCCTGAGCGCGATGCCATAGGCCAGAGCGCCGGCGATGACGGCGCCCGCCAGGCCCGCGACGCCGGATAGGGCTTGAACGAAGCCATAGGCGGCGGCGGCACAAAGAATGGCGGCAGCCGTCACCTTGGCGAAGTTGACGAGCATGCCCCGCGTCGAGCCCTCGAATTCCATGCGACGGACCATCAGGAGGCACATGACAGTGAAGACCAGCAGGCGAACCAGCGCGGCGCCTTCGCCGCCGTAGAACGGCACCGCGATCAGGCAGCCGACCACCATGACGACGCTGGCGATCCCGCCGATGATAGTGCGTTCGCGCGCACGATCGAGGGAATAGAGATATTGCGTGCAGATCTGCATGACGACATAGGGCACCGCGGTCAGCGACAGCAGCGCCACCATGCCGCCGCTCGGAGCGAACGGCGTGCCGAAGATCGTCACCACCAGCTCAGGCGCGATGGCCGCAAGGCCGAAGCTCATCGGCAGGGTGATGTAGGCTATGCTGCGCGCCACGCCCGCGAAGACGTGAACCGGCAGCTTGTCGGATGCCCGCGCATGCATCTGTTCGGAATAATAGGGCAGCAGGCTGCCGCTCAGTTGCACCGGCAGCTGCAGCGCCAGATTGGCGAGCGACAGGCCGACGGCATAAAAGCCGACCGCTTCGATGCCCCAATAATGCTGCAGGAAAAGCAGCTCGATGCGGTTGAGGAAGATCGAGCTGTTGATGAGTTCGATCGAGAGGACAAGGGATGAACTGATGAGAGAGGCAAGGCCGACACCGCAGTTGTTTTTCCGCGCTATGGCGATCCTGAGGGTTGCGATGAACATCGGCAACTGGCCGATGGCATAGCCGGCAAGCGCGCCGCTGACGCCGAAGAAGATGGCGCCGCCGAGCACGGCGGCGAGCTGCAGCACCGAACTTGTCACGGTGATGCGCAGGAACGTGCCGAGCTGTTGCTCGCCGATCAGGTAGTTCTTGCTATAGGCGCCGAATGACTGGAGAACGAAAAACACGCCGGTGATGGCGATGACGGCGGACGCGTCGCCGGCCCAATGCAACCGCCCCGTATCCCAGTAGTAGGCAACATAGCCGGCGAGCAGGATCAAGGTTGCGAGGATGGTCGGCTGCAGGAGATAGGCGGCAAAGCCCAGTCGTTCCTCGGCCGAATAGCCCCGTCCCTTCAATTGCGGCAGGATGCGCAGCAGCGTGACGCCGGCGCCGAGTTCGGCGATAAGCGCTCCCGTCGTCGTCAGCCACAGCGAAAAGGCGATGATGCCGTTGGCTTCCGGGCCCAGCAGGCGTGCTGCAATGATAGAACAGGCAAAGCCGGTCGCGAGCAGGGTCAATCCCGCCGCCGCGTTCAAAACCGAATTTGCCATGATGCTCTTCGTCATGAAGACAGACCGTTCCTCAATTCGCCTAAACCAACGCACATATCGGCTCTTCGTGGAGATAACGTCTGCTCTATTTCATATGCCTTAATATTTAGCGTTTAATGCTGCTGTAAGTTGATTTTTTACTTCGGCTAATATTCATTCCTTCTGATGTTGGCCGTCTGGGGCTTGTCCGGAGGGTTTCATTGTTCAGCCTCATCGTCTGCACGATCGATCGTTTTGACCAGCTGGAGCGGTTGTTCCGGTCGCTGGCCGAACAGCGCTACAAGGATTTCGAGGTCGTTCTTGTCGATCAGAACGCGGATGATCGACTATCCGGGCTCATCGGCCGTTTTTCGTCTCTCTTCGCGATCCGGCATATCCGCTCGCCCAAGGGGCTTTCGCGGGCGCGCAACAATGGTCTGGCGGCAGCCACGGGCGACTATGTCTGCTTTCCCGACGATGATTGCTGGTACGAAGCCGATACGCTTGCCGCTGCCGGGACGCTGTTTGCCGCGCACCCCGAACTTGCGATCGTCACGGGCCGTACCCTCGACGCCGAGGGGCTGGCCTCCGTCAGCCCGACCGGCGAGACGCGGCGTGCCCTCACGCGCTGGAACTATCTGAAATGCGGCAACTCAAACGGCATCTTCGTGCGCCGCGCGGCGCTTGCCGATATCGGCGGCTTCGATGAAAACCTCGGCGTCGGCTCGGAATCACCCTTCCAGAGCGGCGAGGAGGCGGATTTCCTGCTGCGCGCGCTTGCCGTCGGCAAACGGGCGATGTTCTTCCCGGAGCTGATCGTTCATCACGATCAGGTCACGAGCGAATATGGTCCGCGGCAGGTGGAGCGGGCGCGCAAATATGGCCGCGGCTTTGGCGCCCTGATGCGCAAGCAGGCTTTCCCGCTACCCTATGTCTGTTATCGGCTGTTCCGGCCCGTTGCCGGCTGGCTCGCGGCGCTCGCCAGATTCAATCCCGATGCGGCGCGCTACAAGCGCGCCTGGCTTCTGGGCATTCTGGAGGGTTATGCGACCTGGCCGCGCTGGCGCAGGAGCTGAGGCGATTTGCCCTTGGGCGTGATGGTTTCGGCATAGACATCCATGTAGCGCTGAGCGACCTCATCCCATGCATAGGCGCGGGCGTCGCTGAGCAGCTCCTGCCTCAAGCTCAGGTCATCTGCCTCAAGGCGCTCGAATGCCGCGGTGAGGGTATCGGCGGCCGTTTCCGGATCGGAGAAATCTGAAAGCATCAGCGCCGGGTGGGTCTCGGCCAGGGCCTTGTAGGCGTCGTTGGCATTCAGCACCGGCAGCAGGCCGGCGCTCATGGCCTCGATCGCCACCAGGCCGAAACCTTCGTATTCGGAGGCCGAAGCGAAGAGCGAAGCGCGGGCGATGATGTTGCGGATCGAGCCGTCATCGATCGCCACATGCAGGGAGACGTTTCGTTCGAGGCCGCGTGCGGCAATTTCCTTCTCCAATGTCGGCTGATCGAGATCCGACACGGCGCCGATGATGTCGAGATGCCAGTCTGCATGGCGCGCCGCGAGCGCCTTCATCACGTCGAGCATGCGGTCGAGCCGCTTGTTGACCGAGAAGCGGCCGATGGTGACGATGCGGCGGCGGGCTTCCAATGCGGCGCAATTGGCGAACTTGCTAACATCGGCGCCGTTTTCGATCAGGCGGACGCGATTTCTAGCGATATTGGAAAACAGCCGCGCGTCGGACTGGCTGCAGCAGATGAGATAGTTGTAGCCGAGCGCCGATAATCGTGTAGCGGTATTGAACCAGACTTTCTTGATGGCGGCATATTTCGGCGTGTGGAAGAAGCCGCCATGCGTGGTGGCAACCATGGGGCGCCCGTGCATCAGCTTGCCCCAGGCAAGCGCATCGAAGAAGAAATCGACGGCGTGGACATGCACGAGATCCGCATCGGCAACATGGCGGAACACCTGCGGCGCCAGCGGATAACGGCTGGAGCCGGACCAGGGGATGCGCACGACCTCGATGCCATCGATCGTTTCGGTCGGCGGCAGCTGGCGGCCCGGGTCTGAAAACAGGCTGTCGCAGGTGACGACGCGCACGTGATAGCCGCGGGAGATCAACTGCCGGCAGAGATTGGCGACGACGTCTTCCAGGCCGCCCTTGTTCGGCAGGAACTGGCGCACGACATGCACGATCAGCGGTCCGGCCTGCTTGTTTGCCTGATTGTCAGCAATAGCCGATGTCATCGATCCACCTTAAACCCCTATGCTGCGCCAAGCGACAGCAATCCGGCGCTACGGCGCGCCGCCCGTTGATCAGTCGGCGAAGCAGATCATCCGGTCGGTTAAAAAAGGCTTAATCGCGGGTCGAAAGCCAAGCGGCTTTAGGCAAGAGGGTTAATATCGGAGCGTTGCGCAAGGGGATTGTGCTTGTCAGGCGAGTGTGTTGATGCCGGATTACAGTGCGTGGCGCCTCACCCCAGCCCTCTCCCCGCAATGCGGGGAGAGGGGACTTGCCATGCGATCGTGCCCGGGCCGCAAAACTCAGTGAACTCCCTCTCTCGGTAAGAACGGGGAGGGGGTTGGGGTGAGGGGCAATCCCGCGAACCTTTAACCGTGGCGCATGCTGATCCGAAGTCTGGATCTCTCAAAACGCTCGGAACGTCAGTGTCGTCAACGAGCGGACAATGCCGGGGATATGGGCGATGTTATCGTTGATGAACTTGCCGATATCCTGCTCTTCCTTGATGTAGACCTTCAGCAGCAGGTCGTAGTCGCCGCTGGTGGAATACAACTCCGAGACCAGCTCCGTCTGGTAGATTGCGTCGGCGACCTCGTAGGTCTTGCCGGGAGCGCATTGGAGCTGAACGAAAATGGGCTTCATGAGACTGTCCTGCTTCTGTCCGCGACCGCGACGGCGGCGTGCTTTTGTCTGCAACCGCGATGGCGGTCGGCATTTTCTCTATAATGGCCGAAAGCGCCATGGCCATGCAAGTTTTTCTCTGTCCACCGGATGTCGCTCTTGCCGCTTCCGCAAGTTCGAACGTGGCGCTAGATTAGCCGGATTGCCTTCATCGATTGGACCGATCTCATGCTGAATGACCCACGTTCCCACGGTCTTTGGGAAAAGACCGCCCCGCCACCGCCGGTGACGAAGCCGCTTGCCGGCGAGGTTTCCACCGATGTCGTGGTGGTCGGCGGTGGTTATACCGGATTGTCGGCGGCGCTGCATCTCGCCGAGGCAGGCAGCAGTGTGGCGCTGCTGGAGGCCAATGAAATCGGCTTCGGCGGTGCCGGGCGCAATGTGGGCCTGATCAATGCCGGCATGTGGGTGATGCCGGAAGACCTGCCGGGCGAGCTCGGCCCCGTTCATGGCGAGCGGCTCCTCGATCTACTCGGCAATGCGCCGAAGCTTGTCATGGAGCTGATCGACAAGCACGGCATCGCCTGCGAGCTGGAGCGCAATGGGACACTGCATTGCGCTGTCGGCCCCGAGGGCTTGAAGGAGATCGAGGAGCGGGCGCGGCAATGGAGCAAGCGCGGTGCGCCTGTAACGGTTCTCGACGCAAACGAGACAGAGCGGCGCGTCGGCAGCTCCGCCTATGCCGGGGCCTTGCTCGACATGCGTGCCGGCACCCTGCAGCCGCTCGCCTATGCGCGCGGCCTGGCGCATGCCGTGGTCAAGGCCGGTGTTGCGGTTCACACCGGCAGCCGCGTGACGGCGACGGAAAGGAGCGGCGCGAAATGGGTGGTTTCGACCGATGGCGGCAAGGTCAGCGCTGACTGGATCGTCGTTGCGACGGACGCCTACAGCACCGGCCCCTGGGAGACGGTGCGAAACGAGCAGGTGCAT
Source organism: Rhizobium sp. 11_C7_N12_5 (assembly GCF_051811145.1). Classification (NCBI taxonomy): domain Bacteria; kingdom Pseudomonadati; phylum Pseudomonadota; class Alphaproteobacteria; order Hyphomicrobiales; family Rhizobiaceae; genus Rhizobium; species Rhizobium sp. 11_C7_N12_5. Next base: position 3,178,022 of record NZ_JBPWPY010000001.1, on the reverse strand, counting down.
CTTCCCTATTTCAATTTTGCCACCGTGCCGCTCGGCGACAACTTGCGCAAATCCGTCCTGCCCGGCCGGGAGGGGGCATGGGACACCAAGGAGGTCCTCTCGTCCTTCCGCATGGATCAAGCCGGCCGACTCGTTTTCGGCAGTGTCGGGGCGTTGCGCAACACCGGCCTTGCCGTGCACAAGAACTGGGCGCGCCGGTCACTGAGAAAGCTCTTCCCGCAGCTCGGGGACATTCCCTTCGAATGCGAATGGTACGGCAAGATCGGCATGACCGACAACGCGCTGCCGCGCTTCCATAGGCTTGCGCAGAATGTCGTCGGCTTTTCCGGCTATAATGGTCGCGGCATCGCGCCGGGCACGGTGTTCGGAAAAGTGCTTGCAAGCCATATCCTCGGCCAGATCTCCGAGGCCGAGCTGCCGCTGCCGGTGACGGATATCGTGGAGCCCGGCTTCAGGGCCGTCAAGGAAATGTGGTACGAGGCCGGCGCCCAAGCCGCGCATTTTGTCGGCGCAAGAGTTTAAGGCAATTCCAGGAAAAATGCGCAGCGGCTTTCCGTCCGGAATTGCGGAAAAGCAAAGAGATAGAACGGCAACCGAACCATCATTACAGGAAGAGGAAACGAGATGACCGCGACACTCGATCTTGCCGCCGAGACCAAGGCGATATTGACGGAACTCGGTGTTGCAGCCGATCGCTTTACGGGCGGAACGCTCGCCGTCACCTCTCCGGTGACCGGCGCCGAAATCGGCCGGCTCAAGGAGCATTCGTCCGAAGAGGCGAAGGCTGCGATCGACAAGGCGCATGAGGCGTTTCTCGCATGGCGCGACGTGCCGGCCCCGAAGCGCGGCGAGCTGATCCGCCTGCTCGGCGAGGAGCTGCGCGCCGGCAAGGCGGCGCTTGGCCGGCTGGTTTCCGTCGAGGTCGGCAAGATCACCTCCGAGGGCCTCGGCGAAGTCCAGGAAATGATCGATATCTGCGACTTCGCCGTCGGTCTCTCGCGCCAGCTCTACGGACTGACCATCGCCACCGAGCGCTCAGAACACAGGATGATGGAAAGTTGGCATCCGCTTGGGCCGATCGGCATCATCTCCGCCTTCAATTTCCCGGTGGCCGTCTGGTCGTGGAATGCGGCGCTTGCCATGGTCTGCGGCAATTCGACGATCTGGAAACCCTCGGAAAAGACGCCGCTGACGGCGCTTGCAGTGCAGGCTCTATTCGAAAAGGCGCTGAAGCGTTATGTCGCCGAAGGCGGGGAGGCGCCGGCCAATCTCTCGATACTGATCATCGGCGGTCGCGACCTCGGCGAACTGCTGGTCGATCATCCGAAGGTTCCTCTGGTCTCGGCGACCGGATCGACGGCGATGGGCCGCGCCGTCGGTCCGCGCCTCGCCGGCCGGTTCGCACGCGCCATCCTCGAGCTCGGCGGCAACAATGCCGCGATCGTCTGCCCGACGGCTGATCTCGATTTGACGTTGCGCGGCGTCGCCTTTTCAGCCATGGGCACCGCCGGCCAGCGCTGCACGTCGCTGCGTCGGCTCTTCGTCCATGAGAGCGTCTACGATCAACTCGTGCCGCGCCTGCAGAAAGCCTATGGCTCGGTGACGATCGGCAATCCGCTGGAGGCGGGAACGCTTGTGGGTCCGCTGATCGACAGACATGCCTTCGACAGGATGCAGGCGGCACTCACTGAAGCCAAAGCGGCCGGCGGCAAGATCACCGGTGGCGAACGTGTCGAGAGCGGATCGGCCGAAGCCTTCTACGTCCGTCCGGCGCTGGTCGAGATGCCCGAGCAGACCGGCCCGGTCGAGCAGGAGACCTTCGCGCCGATCCTCTACGTGATGAAATACAGCGATTTCGACAGCGCTGTGGCGCTGCATAATGCCGTGCCGCAGGGCCTGTCGTCCTCGATCTTCACCAATGACATGCGCGAGGCCGAGACCTTCGTTTCGGCGCGCGGTTCGGATTGCGGCATCGCCAATGTCAATCTCGGCCCCTCCGGTGCCGAGATCGGCGGCGCTTTCGGCGGCGAGAAGGAAACGGGCGGCGGCCGCGAATCCGGGTCGGATGCCTGGAAGGCCTATATGCGCCGGGCGACCAATACCATCAATTACGGCCGGACCCTGCCGCTGGCGCAAGGCGTCAAATTCGATGTGGAATAGCCAGAGTTTTGTTGCATTGCGACGAGGAGGGCGAAGGCGTAGAAAGTCTTCATCCTCCTCATTTGTTCTCAAGGTCTCGTCTCATGCATCTGTCGCTTGCCGAAGCTGAAACGCTTGTCGTGGAGGCACTGCAGCGAAGCAGCGTGAGCGCTGACAACGCCCGCTCCGTGGCCGTCGCGCTCGTTGCGGCGGAGGCTGCCGGTCAGAGCGGTCACGGACTGCGGCGCGTCCTTGCCTATGCGGGGCATGCAAAGGCGGGCAAGACCGATGGTTTCGCCGTGCCGCAGATGAGCCGGCCCTTTCCCGCCGTTCTGCGCATCGATGCCGGCCATGGCTATGCTTATCCTGCCCTCGATCTTGCCGTCGGCGAGCTTCCGATCATCGCACGCGAGCAGGGGATCGCGCTTGCCGCCATCAGCCGCTCTCATCATGCCGGCGTGATGGGCCTGACGGTGGAGCGCTTCGCCGATCAGGGCCTGGTGGCGTTGATGGTGGCCAATGCCCCGGCGTCCATGGCGCCCTGGGGCGGCAAGACGCCGGTCTTCGGCACCAATCCCATTGCATTTGCCGCGCCGCTGCCGGACGACGACCCGATCGTGATCGATCTGGCGCTATCGAAAGTGGCGCGCGGCAAGGTGATGGCCGCGCGGCAGACGGGTGCATCCATTCCCGCCGATTGGGCTTTCGACCGCGAGGGCAGGCCGACTACCAATGCCGAGGAGGCGCTTGCCGGCACGATGATCCCTGCCGGCGATTCGAAAGGGGCGGCGCTGGCGTTGATGGTGGAAATTCTCGCCGCCGGTCTCACCGGCGCCAACTATGCCTTCGAGGCTTCGTCGCTCTTCGATGACAAGGGTGCGCCGCCAGGGCTCGGCCACACGATCATCGCCATCAATCCGGCGGCGATGAGCGTTGCCGACACGGCACAGCGGCTTGCACTGCTGGCAAGCGAGATCACCCAAGATCCCAACGTCCGCCTGCCCGGACGGCGCGGGCAGACCTCGCGACGCGAGGCAATCGCCAATGGGATTTTGGTTGAGGACGAGGTAATCGAGGCGATCAAGGGGCTTTGAAGCGCTGAAGATGATGGTCAGGTGAATGCGTTTCGGCCGCGCTCTTACGCTAAGATGAATTGGTGCAAGGAGGCAGATCCTTCTCCCCGAGGGGAGAAGGGGTTGCGCAGCAACGTTGCCATGTCGACGAGGATACCTGATGGCTACCGGCGATCAAAATCAGGCGATCGCGGGCGTCGCCTGTTTCTCGTCGAGCCAGCCGCCGGTAAAGCCCGCTCGTTCCAGGCCGTGGCGAAGGATCGGCGATTGCCGCATGAGGTTCCAGATCAAGCCGGTGCGGGCGTTTTCGATCATCATGACCAGCAGGCCCTGGTCGATGGCGACCGAGCGGTCGTCCACCCAGCCTTCCGGGCCTGGGCCTTTGACGCTCGGATTGAAGCCGCCGGGAAAGCGGCCGTCGAGCAGCAGGCTGGGATAGGTCGAAAGCAGCGCCTTCGTGCCGTCGAGCGCAGCCTGACGGTCGAAAGGCAGGCAGGACAGCGGCCCCCAAGGGGCGATCGTGCCGTCGTCGGGGCCGAGTGGCGCACCGCGCGCGGCATAGCCGAAAACTCTCTGGCCGTGTCGCCGGCTATGTTTCGTTCCGGTCGGGTTGGGGCCATCGCAGGCCGAAAGCCCCCAGATATCCTTCGCATAGCCGAGGAAATGGCCGGGATTGCGGTCCGTATAGTCGCGCTGAACGGCGATTGCCGTCTGCGTGTTGCGAAAATAGTCGATGTCCTTGTCGGCCACGTGCTTGTCGCGGATGTCGCGAAAATCGATCCAGGCATGGGAGAACAAATGGATGAACAGCGGCCCTGCATAAAGGAAAGGCGTATCCTTGAACATCATCCAGGTGTAGGTCGAGGCGAAGGCGTCGTAGCTCGAGGACGGGATGGGATGCGTGGGCGAGGCGAGCGCCATGACATAGAGGAAGATCGCCTCGTCATAGCCCTGGTAGCGCCAGCGCAGGAAACCGCTTGCCGGTTTCCAGCCCATGCTGATCGTCGGTCCCTTGTTGAGGGCCCAACGCCAATCGCAGCGCTCGTAGAGAAAGGTCGCCTGTTTGCGGATGTCCTGTTCGGTCTGGCTGGGGCCATCGAAGTAGGCGGCGGCCGTCAATACGCCGAGCAGCATCAAGCCGGTGTCGATCGTCGAAAGCTCGCTGTTCCAGGCGCGCTTGCCGGTCTCCATGTAGAGGAAGTGGTAGTAGAAGCCGCGATGGCCAGTGGCGCCGCGTTCGGTGCCCTGCTGGCTGTCGGCGAAGAAATCGAGCGTGGTCAGCACCCGTGTCGCTGCCTCGGCGCGGTCGATCCAGCCGCGCTCGACGGCGACCGGATAGCTCGACAGCGCAAAACCGACGGCGGCAATGCTGCAGTGGCTTGTCTTGATTGACGTATCGGCCACCAGCCCATTTTCCGGATTGGTGTGAAGCATGAAATAATCGAACGCGGAACGTTGCAATCGATCGATCAGCGCGTTGTCGGTGTCGTTTACCTGCTGCAGCATCTTCTACCCATCTCCTGGATGCTCCCATTCCCTGCTGATGAGCACAGGAGCTCGGATAGTTGCAAATCAAACATGATTAACGCTGCCACGCTTTTATGGAGGATTATTTAAGATCAGCGCTTTGGCGCGCAACTCATCGTTAATATTGATGGCGGAAGGCACCGTTTCTCGGACATCGCGCAATAAGATGTGAACCCCCTGCGTCAGGGTCAAGGCGCTGTCGCCTATCAAGTGATTCGCGACGCGGGGCTTTTTATTCGACTGCCGCTCCCAGCCGCTCCTTCAGCCGCGCCAAGGTGCGGCCGAAAATCGCATCATCCCCAAGCGCCCTTGCCAGCGTCAACGCACCCTGGATGCCGACCACTGCTTCCTCGGCAAGCACTCTTGCTTCCGCAGCAGCCAGGCCGGCTCTCGTCAAGGCGCCGGCGAGTGCTTCGATCCAGCGCAGGAAATAGTTCTGAATGGCGCTCGGGAAGCGATCGCGCGTTTCGTCCAGCGCGAAGGCTCCGATGAGGCAGACACGGCGGCCGGAGCGGAAATAGGTGTCCGTCGTCTCCCACATACCGAGGATGGCGGCGCGAGGGTCATCCTCTTCGAGCGGCCTGAACACTTCCGTGACGAACCAGGCATCGATATGGGCCATGATCTCGGCCGCCATCTGTTCCTTACCCCCGGGAAAGAAATGATAGAGGCTGCCCTTCGAGAGTTTGGTGCGCGCCGTGATGCTGCTCATCGACGCGCCCTCGTAGCCGAGCTCGCGAAAGACCTCGGCCACAAGGGCAACGGCATCGGGCTTTTCGAAGACGATGCGCGTCATTTCAAAGGCCGAGATCCGACAGGCCGGGGTGATCGTCGGGGCGCCGGCCGAGCGGCCAGTGGAACTTCCGCTCGTTTTCCTTGATCGGCATGTCGTTGATGGAGGCAAAACGGCGCTGCATCAGCCCGTCGGTATCGAATTCCCAATTCTCGTTGCCGTAGGAGCGGAACCAGTGGCCGCTGTCGTCGTGCCATTCATAGGCGAAGCGGACGGCGATGCGGTTGCCCTCGAAAGTCCAGAGTTCCTTGATCAGCCGATAATCCAACTCCCTTGCCCATTTGCGCGTGAGGAACTCGACAATCTCCTTGCGGCCGCGCGGGAATTCGGCGCGGTTCCGCCATTGGCTGTCTTCAGTATAGACCTTGGAGACGCGCTCGGGATCGCGGCTGTTCCAGCCGTCTTCTGCCATGCGGACTTTGGCGATCGCGGTCTCGCGGGTGAAGGGTGGGACAAGTGGGGTCGGCATGATGTGCTCCTTCTAAACCGATTGGTATTTTATAAACCGATCAGTTTAGAAGATCAAGCCGGCACACGGCCGTCTGATACGGGTGCCTCAGCGCGCGAATTTCCGGGCGCCGGCGACGCAGGCGACGACAGCGATCGTTACAACGAGCATGGACCAGCTGACGCTTTCCTTGAGCAATGCCGCCGCAAGCGCGAAGCCGAAGAATGGCTGCAGGAACTGCAACTGGCCGACGGCTGCGATGCCGCCTTGCGCCAGTCCGCGATACCAGAAGACGAAGCCGATCAGCATGCTGAACAACGAAACATAGGCGAGGCCGATCCAGGCCGGGCCGCCGATGCCGTCGATAGTATGCGGCATGGTGGCGATGCAGAGCGCGACGGTGACCGGCAGGGACAGAACCAGAGCCCAGCAGATGACCTGCCAGCCGCCGAGCCGGCGCGACAGCACGGCACCTTCGGCGTAACCGAGTCCGCAGACGAGAATGGCTGCGAGCATCAGCAGATCGCCGACCGGCGAGGCCGATACGCCCTGCGTAAGGGCATAGCCGCTGACGAGGGCGCTGCCGATGGCGGAGAATATCCAAAAAGCCGGCCGTGGTCGTTCGCCGCCGCGCAGCACGCCGAAGATGGCGGTCGCAAGCGGCAGCAACCCGATGAAGACGATCGAATGGGCCGATGTGACATGCTTGAGCGCCAGCGCCGTCAGCAGGGGAAAACCGACGACGCAGCCGAGCGCGACGATCGCCAGTGACCCGATATCACTGCGGGCGGGGCGTTTTTCCCGAAAGGCAAGCAGCAGGCATAGGCCCAATAGGCCGGCGATGACTGCGCGGGCGACGGTCAGGAACACCGGATCGAAGTCCATGACGGCCACCCGCGTCGCCGGCAGCGATCCGCTGAAGATCACCACCCCTATCAGCCCGTAGATCCATCCTATCGTTGCCTTGTCCATTGCGCATGCTCCTTCTTGATGTCAGCGGTATCGGCGAAGCCGACTGGCTATTCCAGAGACAGTGCAGTACAATTTACGGGAACTGTTATGGTATGAGGTGCAGTACGGATGGGCGATGCATTGGTTGTGAGCGCGGTCGGCGGCACGCGTATCGAAGCCGTGATGGCTGCGATTTCCGATCGAATAGCCACCCGTAGCCTGATGCCCGGCGCACGGCTTCCCTCCGTTCGCAGCCTCGCCAAGACCATGCAGGTATCGGTCTCCACCGTGGTCGAGGCCTATGAGCGTCTTGCCGCCGAGGGGATGATCCGTTCGCGGCCGGGCTCAGGATTCTATGTATGCGGCCCCCTGCCGCCGCTTTCATTGTCTGAGGCCGGCGCAAGATCGGACCGCAACGTCGATCCGTTGTGGATTTCGCGGCAATCGCTTGAGATGGGCGACGATGTCTTGAAGCCCGGCTGCGGCTGGCTTCCCGCATCCTGGTTGCCGCAGGCGGCGCTGCGCCGTGCGATGAGGACGCTGGCGCGCGGAGACCTCGAAACGCTCGCCAATTACGCCACGCCGCTCGGCTTGCCGCCGTTGCGGCAGCTGCTCGCCAGGCGGCTGGGCGAGCACGGCATCACCGTGCCTCCAGACCAGATCATGCTGACCGAATCCGGCACGCAGGCGATCGATCTTCTCTGCCGTTTCCTGCTGGAGCCCGGCGACACCGTGCTGGTGGACGATCCCTGTTATTTCAATTTCCATGCGCTGCTGCGTGCGCACCGGGCCAATGTCGTCGCCGTGCCCTTCACGCCGACGGGGCCGGATGTCGAGCTGTTCGGCCAGGCGCTCGAACGGCACAAGCCCCGGCTCTATATCACCAACTCCGCCATCCATAATCCGACGGGTGCCGTGCTGTCGCCCGTGACGGCGCATCGCCTGCTGAAGCTGGCGGATGCGTCCGGCCTGGTTATCATCGAGGACGATATCTTTTCCGATTTCGAGAATGTCCCGGCACCGCGGCTTGCCGCTTATGACGGGCTCGAGCGGGTGATCCATATCGGCAGCTTTTCGAAGACGCTCTCGGCCTCGGTGCGGTGCGGCTTCATCGCCGCGCGGGCGGACTGGATCGACGGACTCGTCGATCTCAAGGTTGCCAGCAGCTTCAGTTGCGGACAATTATCGGCGGAGCTCGTCTATCTGGCGCTGAAGGACGGCAGCTATCGCAAGCATGTCGAGGCGCTGCGCGTCCGGCTTGCCAAGGCCATGAGCGAGGTGACGGCGCGACTGGAGGCTATCGGCATCACGCCCTGGCTCGAGCCGCAGGCGGGCATGCTCCTCTGGTGCCGGCTGCCGGAGGGCCTGGATGCGGCGGATGTCGCCCGCGCCTGCCTGGCCGAAGGCGTCATCCTTGCTCCCGGCAATGCCTTCAGCGTGGCCGATAATGCCGGCAGCTTCATGCGGTTCAATGTCGCGCAGTCGACCGATGGCCGGATCTTCGACGTGCTAGAAGCATCCATGCGGAGGCTGAGCACGGATCGTCCGACTGTCGGCGGAGCTCGCGGTTCTTCGAGGACGTAGGAAAACCCTGCGATATGAGCGTTCCGCCATTCCTGGGCGCTCACATCGCGGGGCTTAATGCCTTACTTGGCAAACAGGCTGTTGATGTCGGCGAAGGCCTTCATCTCAATGGCGTTTCCGCTTGGATCCTTGAAGAACATGGTCGCCTGTTCTCCAGGCTCGCCCCGGAAGCGGATATAGGGCTTGATGACGAAGTCTATGTTGGCCTTGGTCAGCTTCTCGGCCGCCGCCTCCCATTCCTCCATCGACAGAACGACTCCGAAATGGCGCACGGGAACGCCGTGACCATCGACCGCATTCGCCGCCACTTCGCCCGTTTCTCCCGGAGCCAGATGGGCGACGACCTGATGGCCATAGAAATTGAAATCGATCCAGTCGGGGGAGCTCCGACCTTCGGGGCAGCCAAGAAGGCCGCCATAGAACGTGCGGGCCGCCGCAAGATCGTTGACGGGAAATGCGAGATGGAAAGGGTGAAGAGGTGCTGCACTCATGATCGTCTCCAGATGTGCGAACTCGATGCAGCGATCAATAAGGTACATTATTTCCTATGAAAAATTGTATATTATAAGGCTGAGTCATAGGAAAAATTATGCATCATGATACCCGAACTGAAAACGCTTGTTGCTGTCGCCCGCTTCGGGACATTTGCGGCCGCTGGTGATCGGATCGGACTGACGCAAGCGGCCGTCAGCGGTCAAATGAAGCGTCTCGAGGAAAGGCTCGGCGTCCAATTATTCGAGCGAACCGGCCGTTCCGCCACATTGAATGCCGCGGGCTTGCGAACGCTGGAACGCGCCAAGGGCATCATAGCGATGTTCGAGCGCATCGCCGATCCGGCCGATGAGGTTTCGGGCGGCCAACTGCGCATCGGCGCCATTGCCTCTGTTCAATCGACGGTGCTTGCGCGTGCGCTCGTGCCGTTCCGCCAGCGATTTGCGAACCATCATGTTCATATCGTTCCGGGTGTCTCCCTTCATTTGCTCGATCTGCTCGATGCCGGCGAGCTTGATCTGGCGGTACTCATCGAGCCTCCCTTCGGCATACCCAAGGATCTTGTGTGGCAGCCCCTGCTGCGGGAGCCCTATGTGCTGGCGGTTCCCGATCGGGTGGAGGGTGATGATTGGCAGACATTGCTGCGGGAGCAGCCATTCATCCGCTATGATCGCAGCTCGTTTGGCGGCCGGCAGGTTGATCGGTTCCTGCGGTCCCATGCGATAGCGCCCAACGAATCCGTGGAGATCGATGACATAGCCGCGTTGCTGGCTCTGGTCGGGCAAGGGCTCGGGGTGGCGCTTCTACCGATCGTCGATGGCGGCCCGCCCCTTATGCCGTCCGTGCGTGCGGTGTCGCTCGCTGCGTCGACATTCTATCGCGAGATCGGGATATTGCGGTCGCGCGACGGCAACCCCGCGAGCGCGTACCTTGCCGATTGCCTGATCGGGTGCGGCTCTGAGGTTGCCTGACGGGGCGATTTCATCCTTCCGAACCGGCGGCGCAACCTTCGGGAGGGTGATGCACTCCCTCGGCTCTTGCCAAGCGGAAATGATCCGTCATAGCTTTGCCACAAGGTCGCTCCAATTGCGGCTCACATCGGCTATGAAATTTTCTCGGCTACATGGGGTCGATCGTGCGCGTTCTGCTTGTTGAAGACGACAATATCCTCGGCTCATCGCTGAAGAAGGCCCTGGAAAAACATGCCTACGGCGTCGACTGGATGCGGGACGGCGAATCCGGCCTCGAGGCAGCCGAGCATTCCCATTTTGCGGCGATCGTTCTCGATATCAATTTGCCGCAGCTGAGCGGTATGGAAGTTCTGCGGCGGATCCGGCAGCGTGGCAACGCGGTGCCCGTGCTGCTGTTGACGGCGCTCGATTCCGTGCGTCAGAAGGTCGAGGGGCTCGATGAGGGCGCCGACGACTATCTGGTCAAGCCGTTCGATCTCGACGAGTTGCTCGCCCGCCTGCGCGCGCTCATCCGCCGGCGCGACGGCCGCACCGAGAGCGTCATTCGATGCGGCGATGTGGAGGTCGATCCTTCCGCCATGGTCGCTCGAAAGGGAAGCGCGCAGGTGCATACCACGGCCAAGGAGTTCCATCTGCTGAAGCTGCTCATGGAGCGTAGCGGCCGCTATGTGACGAAGAACGATATCGAGTACGCGCTTTATGACGCCGAAAACACCGTCGAGAGCAATACGATCGAAGTCACCATCTACAATCTGCGCAAGAAGCTCGGCACCGACTTCATCAAGTCGATCCGCGGTGTCGGCTACATGATCGAGCGATGAACAACTCAACGCTTACCCGCAAGCTGTTTCTCCGGATCGCCCCGGTCGTCGTGGTGACGATCGTGGTGATTGCCGCTTTTGCGTTCAACAGCGCGACTCGGGAGATCAACAATATCTATGATGCCCAGCTTATCGATGACGCGAACGTGATCTGGAGCCTGCTGCGCCGACCCCTGGAAAAGGCGCCGGACCGCGCGGCCAAGCAGATCGACGACATTGATTTCAACATGGACAATCAGCTGGCCTTCAACGAGGACGCCGACGATTATGCCGAGGCGCATATGTTTCGCGCCTGGGTCGACGGCAATATTCGCTTCTACAGCAGCACGGCCTTCCCTTCCGACGTACCGCAACAGAAAGTTGGGTTTACGACCCTGACATATGGCGGTGAGGACTGGCGCGTGTATTCGCTGCCAATCCCGAACACGAGCATCGTGATCGAGCTTGGCGAGAAGATCGCGCTTCGCGAAACGCTCGTCTCCAACATACTCCTTAATCTCTTCTTCCCGCTGCTGATGCTCGTGCCGGTCATCGGCTTCCTTATCTGGCTCGGCATCAACAGCGGCCTGCGAACGATTCATGGGCTGGTGCGGCAAATCCGCACCCGATCGCCCGAGGATCTCTCAGCCATTCCTGTCGAAAGCTTGCCGCGAGATCTCCTGCCGCTCGGCCGCTCGATCAACCAGCTGCTGGAGAAGCTCGGCCAGTCGCTGACGCTCGAGCGGCGCTTTTCAGATCTTGCCGCGCATCAGCTGCGCACGCCCCAGGCCAGCGTGAAACTGTTGCTGCAGATGCTTGGAAACAGCGACAGCGAGCATGAACGGCAGGCGATCGTCGCCGACCTCGTTGCCAGCAACAACCGCGCCATTCATCTGATTGAGCAGCTGCTGCGGCTGGCAAGGGTCAGTCACCATCCCCTCAATCCGACGTCGGTGACGCTCTATCATCTGGTGGCGTCGGTGCTTGCCGAATTCGGCAATATCATCACCAGCCGCGAGCTCGACGTGGTGCTGCAGGGAGACGAAGCACTGCAGGTTCAGACCGACGAATCGTTGATCCGCATGATGGTCAGCAACCTCCTGGACAATGCCATCAAATACACGCCCGTCGGAGGGGAGATCAAGGTTTCGATCACGTCGGAAGACGGTTTCGGCCGGATTTCGATCAGCGACAGCGGGCCGGGTATTCCGCCCCAGGAAAGGGAGGCGGTGTTCCAGCGCTTCTATCGGCTCAATACGCTTCACACGGAAGGCGCAGGCCTCGGTCTCGCCATCGTCGCGGATACGGCAGACCGGCTCTCGGCGACGGTCGAGCTTTCAACGCCGCGTTGGAGCAAGGGTCTCCAAGTCGACCTGAGATTGCTCGCAAGTTAAAAATCAACTTCCTGTCTGTTTTCATTTTCGCATCATTTTCAGCTCATGCCTGGCTCATCCGCGGTTGTTAGACGCAACTAGGGATATGGTGAAAGGGTATTTCATGCAGGTGTTTTGCGATTTTGATGGAACCATATCCATCGAAGACGCGACGGATATGGTGTTGTCCCGTTTCGCCGGTTCCGAGTGGGAAGACATAGAGCGGCTCTGGAAGCAGGGGCAGATCGGTTCCGGCGAGTGCATGCGCCGGCAGATCGCTCTCATTAAGGCAAGCAGGGCGGAGCTCGATCAGTTTCTCGACACGGTGTCGATCGATCCGGGTTTCGAAAGCTTCCTGTCCTATTGCCGCCGCAATGAATTGCCCGTGACCGTCGTCAGCGATGGCGTCGACTATTTCATCCGCCGCATTCTGGCGCGTCATGGCATCGAAGGTCTGCCGATCGTTGCCAACGTGCTCACCTGCAGCTTCGGCCAAGGCGCTGAGTCCTATTCGCTGTTCCCGCCGTTTACGGCAACGGGCTGCGTGTCCGGGTCGGGCGTCTGCAAATGCCGCGTTGTCGATAGCGCCGATCTGCAGGTCTACATCGGCGATGGGCGAAGCGATTTTTGCGTTTCCGACAAGGTGGACCTCGTTTTCGCGAAGGCCAAGCTTGCCGACTACTGTGACGAAAACGGCATTCCCTATGTCGCTTTCGAGGACTTTTCCGATCTGCTTCCAAAAATGGAAGCCGTTCTTCCAAGCGTCGTACGGCGCCCCCGTGTGCTGCCGCATTCCAAGACAGCATGAATCTGACTGAGAGGCATTGAATGAAAACGAATGTAGCCGAAGCCTTCAGTGGCGACACGCAAGCGCCCGTCCGTTCCGAGGAGGAGTTGCGTGTCCTCGAAGAGACCTACTGCTCGCACGGCGACACGGTCCACTACACGGACAAGCCCAAATTCTTTGAAGAATGCGAAGGCTCCTTTGTCTACGACCGCACAGGAACACCGTTTCTGGATCTGCAGATGTGGTATTCCGCTGTCAATTTCGGCTATCGCAACGAGCGCCTGAACAACGCTGCGCATCGTCAGCTCGATCGGCTGCCGCAGGTCGCATCGCAATATCTGCATCGTGAAAAGGTGGAGCTTGCGGCGATGATCGCCCAGGATGCCGAACTCAAGTTCGGGCACAAGGGGCGCGTTCACTTCAACGTCGGCGGTTCGCAGGCCGTCGAGGATTCGCTGAAGCTGGTGCGCAATTACACCGGCGGCAAGAGCCTGATGTTCGCCTTCGAGGGCGGCTATCACGGCCGCACTCTCGGCGCTTCGGCGATCACCTCGAGCTATCGCTATCGCCGCCGCTACGGTCATTTCGGAGATCGGGCGCAGTTCGTCGAGTTTCCCTATCACTTCCGCGGCCCGAAGGGCATGTCGAAGGAAGAATACGGGCACTACTGCGTCCAGAAGTTCGCCCGTCTGTTCGAGAGCGAATATAACGGTGTCTGGGATCCGAAGGCGGGCAAATCGGAATATGCCGCGTTCTATATCGAGCCGATCCAGGGTACGGGCGGCTACGTCATTCCGCCGATGAACTTCTTCGTCGAGCTGAAGAAGGTGCTGGACGAACACGGCATCCTGCTCGTCGTCGACGAAATCCAGATGGGCGTCTACCGCACCGGCAAGCTCTGGTCGATCGAGCATTTCGGTGTCTCGCCCGATATCCTGGTTTTCGGCAAGGCCATCACCAACGGGCTCAATCCGCTTTCCGGCGTGTGGGCAAGGGAGGAAATGATCAATCCGACCATCTTCCCGCCCGGCTCGACGCATTCGACATTCGCCAGCAACCCGATGGGGACCGCCGTGGCACTCGAAACGATGAAGATGTTGGAGGAAGAGGATTTCGGCGCGGCCATCATGGCGAAGGGCGCCTATTTCCTCGACGGGCTGAAACAATTGCAGAAGCGCCATGCCATCGTCGGCGAAGTCGACGGGCTGGGCCTGGCCCTGCGGATGGAAATCTGCAAGGACGACAGCTACACGCCCGACAAGGCCACGATGGACTGGCTCTGCGATGAAGGCATGAAGGGCGACCTGCAGGTCGGCGCGAAGATGTACGGCCTGGTGCTTGACGTCGGCGGCTACCACAAGAACGTCATCACCTTCGCGCCCAATCTGCTGATCACCCGCGAAGAGATCGATCTGGCTCTTGCCCTGCTCGATCAGCTTCTAACGCGCGCCGCCCGGAGATAAGACGGTGCAACTCCTGCTTCTTCATCTCGATGATGCGTTGGAGTTGCAGCCGGATTTCGTGCGCGCCTGCAAATTTGCGGGCGCGTACCAATATTTCGACAAGGATACGGGCCGAGAGATTCGGCTATGGGGCAAGCAGAAAGCTCTTGCGGAGCTCGGCCGCAAAATCGTCAAGAATACGCCGGCGCCGGCCAAGGATCCGCAGCTCTGCTTCATGGGATCCGGCGATTTCCATCACATCACGGCGATGCTGCTAGCCGGCGCGTTGGAGCGGAAATCCGGCGCGGCGACGTTGATCCATTTCGACAATCATCCGGATTGGGTTACCTTCGACGGCGGCATGCATTGCGGCTCCTGGGTCAATACCGCCCTTGCCAATCCCGGTATCCAGAAGGTCATCACGATAGGCGTCTGCAGCCACGATCTTCGCAGCCCGGAACGCAAAGGGGCGAACCTGCACTGGCTCGGTGAAGGCAAGCTCGAGCTCTATCCCTACGAACATCCGCCGAGCCGCGTGCTGGCCGATTATGGCAGCGGCGCCAGCTATCGGCAGGAAAAGGGTGCGCTGCACTGGAAATCGATCTCGGAGATCGGCGAGGAAAATTTCATCGACCGCATGCTCAGCCGTATTCGCACCGAGGCTGTCTATGTTACCATCGACAAGGATGTCCTTGCCGCCGACGATGCCGTCACGAACTGGGATCAGGGCCGCATGCGGCTGCCCTATCTGCTGGCACTGATCAGCGAAATCGGCAGCCGTCATCGCATCATCGGCGCGGATGTCATCGGTGACTATTCCGCTCCGAGCTATGCCGGCAGCCTCAGGACCCAGCTGATGAAGCGAGCCGAGATCTTCATCGATCAGCCGCGCGTCCGGCAGGGAGCTGAAACGACCAGAAACATCAACAGCGCGGCCAATCACGCGCTGCTGGAAGTGCTGGCGGAGTACATGCAATGAGTGGCATCCTGACCCTTCCCATGCTTGGGCTCATACTCTTCTGCGTGCTGGCAGAGACGGCCCGCGAGGTTTGCTTCAAGCAATCGGCCAGCGAGCATACGCTGCTTTCAGCAATGGCGAAGCCGGTTACCTGGCTCGGTATCGTGTTCTGGGCCGTGGAGCTTTTTGCATGGACGGCCGTTCTGGAGCACGTTCCGCTCACCATCGCCTTTCCCCTTATGGCGTTGAGCTATGTCGTCATCGTGTTCGCCGGTGCCGTGATCTTCAAAGAAAACATCAACCTACGCCATGCAACGGGCGTGTTCTTCGTGACCGCCGGCGTGGCCTGTGTGGGAGTTACCGGACTATGAAAATTTTCGCGCACACCAGATGGGATGTGGCGCCGGTTCTGGCCGCCGTCGCGCATCTTGCTTTCGATGTCTATCTGATCGTCGGCTTCGAAAACCGTCCCCTGTGGCTCTCGGCGGTTCTCGGCTGCCTGTATGCCGTATCGATCTCCTGGAACATCAACAGCATATCCCACAATTTCATCCACACGCCCTATTTCAAGCCGCGCTGGATGAACTACGCCTTCAGCCTGCTGGAGTCGGTCGCGATCGGCTTTTCGCAGACCTATTATCACTGGGTGCATATGCGCCATCATTCCGGCAACAGCGACAGGCCGGACGAAAAGGGCGATACCATCGATCTCTTGTCGATCTATCGCCACGGTCGTAACGGACAGCCCGAGAATGTGTGGTCCTACACATTTATGAGCTTCTTCCGCGACAGTCTCGGCGATATTCATAAGGCTATCTCCCGCAACCGTCCGTTCGATGCGGCCTGGGGTCGGTTCGAGCTCTTTTTCTTCCTCGGCCTTGCAGCCATCGCGCTCCTCTATGACTGGAAAGCGGTGCTGTTCTTCGTGCCATTCTATTATCTCGGCAATTGCCTGTCGTCCCTGAACGGCTACTACGAACATCTGAACGGCGATCCGGACGAGCCGATCGCCTGGGGCGTTTCCAGCCACAAGTCGTTCTACAACTGGCTGTGGTTCGGCAACGGCTATCATGCTGAACATCATTACCGGCCGCGCACCCACTGGACGAAACTGCCGACACTGCACGAGCAGATCAAGGAAGAGCAGGAAAAAGCCGGTACGCATGTCATCAGCACCTGCCACGCCCTCGGCTTCATGGCCAAGGAGAACCGGCAGTCGGAGCTCTCTCATGAAAGCTGATGAGTTGAGCTTCTTCATGGAGGGCTCAAATGGAAAAGGCGTGCTTCTTGTACACGGACTGACGGGCGCACCGGCGGAAATGAAGCTGATCGCCCGCCAACTCAATCGCAAGGGTTACAGCATCTATGCACCGTTGCTGGCCGGCCACGGCGTCGATGCCGGCACGCTGCGGCGCACCCGCTGGGAAGATTGGCTCGATAGCGTCGTCGAAGCCTCGGCGTTGCTCGCCACGCGAACGCAGGAGGTTTTTGCCGCCGGCATCTGCGTCGGCGGAAAGCTGGCGCTGCTGGCCGCCGAACAGCAGCCGAAGGCGATCGACGCGGTGGCTATCTACTCGCCCTGCTTTCACTATGACGGCTGGGACGTTCCCTTCTATTATCCGTTATTGTCGTCGCAGATAGGCTGGCTGTCCCGTATTCCTTTCCTCGATCGCCTGAGCTTCAAGGAGACGGCCTCCCTCGGGATCAAGGACCAGCGGATGCGCCGGCTGATCGAGGGCATGGCAGGCGAGGGCATTCTCGAGAAATTCCCCGGCAAGGGGCTGGTCGAGATGCATCGGCTGGGCAAGACCCTCCGCGGCATGCTGCCGAATATCCAGACGCCGACGCTGATCCTGCACGCCGAGGACGACGACCTCAGCAGTCCGAAACACGCACGCTACATCTCCGATCACATCGGCGGCCCGCATGAGCTGAAATGGATCAAGGACAGCTATCACATGATCCATGTGGACCGACAGCATCGCCAGGTGGCCGATTTCACTGCGGATTTCTTCGAGGCGCGCCATGTCGCAGCCGCTGCTTAAAACCGTGCCCAAACCGACGGGCAATCCGGTGGCCCAGGTTCACTTCAGCATCCGTGCGATCGGCCGCGATGCCTGGAACGCCTGTTTTCAGGGTCAGGTCGAGGATTACGATTGCCTGCTTGCCATCGAGGAAGCCGGCATCGAGGGCTTCGAATGGCGCTATATCACCGTCGTCGAAGATGGACGGATGAGCGCCGCCATGCCGGCTTTTCTCTGCCTCTATGCGTTGGACACAACGCTGGAAGAGGGCTTCCTGCGTAGGTCCGTGCGGCGCGTGCAGCGCCATTTCCCGAATTTTCTGAAGCTGCGCCTCGCCTGCCTGGGGTCACCCTGCACCGAGACGGGCGCGATCGGCTTTCACCCCGACGTGCCGGACGAGCGCCGTGCCGTGCTGTTTGCGGAGATGCTGTCTTTCTTCGAGCAGTTTGCCGTCACGGAAGATTGCGCGCTCGTCGGTCTAAAGGATATTCCGGAACAGGTTTCCGCCGAGCTTGGCGATCCGCTTTCCGCACATGGCTATGCCTCGATCGGCGCTTTGCCGACGGCGTGGCTCGACATCGATTTCAAGACGATCGACGACTATCTCGCCAAGCTTTCCTCCGGCACCCGCAAGGACATGCGGCGCAAGCTGAAGTCCTTCGAACAGGTCAGAGTCGAGATCAGGACGGATTTCGGTGCGTTCCTGCCCGAGGTGATGACGCTCTATCACGACACGCGAAACCGCAGCGACTGGCAGTTCGAAGAGCTCACCCCCGAATATTTCGAGGGAATTCTCACCCGCATGGGCGGCCGTTCCTACTGCGCCTTCTACTTCGTCGAGGACCGGCTGCTCGCCGCCAATCTGATCGTGCATGACGAGCATGTCGCCATCGACAAGTTCTTCTGCATGGATGGCGAAAAGGGGCGGCCGTACAATCTCTATTTCCTGAGCTGGTTCACCAACCTGCGCTATTGCCTGGATCATGGCATAAGCCGCTATCAAAGCGGTCAGGCCTATTATGAAAACAAGATCAGGCTTGGCAGCAAGCTGACGTCCAACGCCATGTTCTTTCGCCATCGCAATCCCGTCCTTCAGAGACTGCTGCGGCTGGTGTCGCCGCTGTTCTCGACAGATGAGGCGGGTGCGTGATGCCGATGCGTTTTTCCTGGCTTGCCGTGCCGGTGCTCAACACGCTGTTCCAGTTCTTCATCAAGCATGGGGCGGAACAATTGGGCGATGGCGGCGCGGAGGCATGGTTGTGGCAGGCGCTTTCCTCCTACTGGATATTGGCGGCGATCGCCGTCGAGATAGCCTGCTTCTTCATCTGGATGAATGTTCTTTCCGAGCTCGATCTCAGCCGGGCCTTTCCGCTTTCTGGTATCAGCTACGTGCTGATCATCGCGACCGGCTGGTTCGTCTTCGGCGAACGGATCGTTGCCCTGCAGGTGATCGGCAGCGGCTTGATCCTGACGGGCGTCTGGCTGATCGCAAGCGCCAACGTGGAAGCCGAGGATCACGGCGACTGGAACGCGAAGCACGACGCACCGCGCACCGTTGCCGGCAAGGATAGATGATGTCCAACCCGCAAGCTGAAAATCGCCCGAGGGGCAAGGGTTATGCCGTTTTCTCCAGCCTTGTGGACTGGTGCCTGAAACGCGCTCTTTCGTCCATCGTCACGCGCGGCGCGCTGACCGTGACGACCGCAAGCGGTCGTGTCTTCACATTCGGCGATGGCACCGGCGAGCCGGTGCGTGTCCGTTTCACCGATGACCGGGCGCAATGGGCTCTCCTGATCGATGCCGATAAGAGGCTTGGCGAACTCTACATGGACGGCCGTTTCATCGTCGAGCAGGGCTCCCTCTACGACTTCGTCGCCATGATGCTGCGGGAGGCGCAGAACAGCACCCACCCGCTGATCGCGCGCGTCATCGATCATGCCCGAACCAAGCTGCGGATTTTCCGTCATCGCAATCTTCCGGGTCGTTCAAGGGCCAATGTCGCGCATCATTACGATCTCGATGGCCGGCTTTATGAGCTCTTCCTCGACCCCGACCGGCAATATTCCTGCGCCTATTTCGAACATGCCGACCAGTCTCTCGAAGAGGCGCAGATCGCCAAGAAAAGGCATCTGGCCGCCAAGCTCGTGATCGAGCCCGATAACAGCATTCTCGATATCGGCTGCGGCTGGGGCGGCCTCGCGCTGCACCTGGCCGAACATGCGCCTGGAGGTTACGTTCTTGGTGTCACGCTGTCCGAAGAGCAGCACGCCTACGCCTCCAAGCGCGTGGCCGACAAGGCCGGTGGAACGCCGGCGGAAGTTCAATTCGCGCTCAGAGACTATCGCAGCCTGACCGGCCGCTTCGACAGGATCGTCTCGGTCGGCATGTTCGAGCATGTCGGTCTCGCCTCCTACCGCACGTTCTTCCGCAAGTGCGCCGAACTGCTCGAGGATGACGGCATCATGGTGCTTCACACCATCGGCTGCTCGGCGACGCCCGGCTTCACCACGCCATGGCTCGACAAATACATCTTCCCCGGCGGCTATATTCCCGCACTTTCTGAGATCGTGCCGGAAATCGAGGCGGCGGGGCTTGCGATCACCGATGTCGAGGTGTTGCGGCTGCATTATGCGAAGACGCTCGAAAGCTGGCGGGCTCGTTTCATGGCGCGCTGGCCCGAGGCCGCGCAGCTCTATGACGAGCGCTTCTGCCGCATGTGGGAATATTATCTTTCGACGGCGGAGGCTGCCTTCCGCTATGAGGATCTTGTGGTCTTCCAGATCCAGATAGCCAAGCGCAACGACGTCATTCCGCTTACGCGAAACTACATCGCCGATCATGAAGCGCGCAGCGCCTCAAAAATTGACGTTGAAGGTTCTGTTGAGGGTAAAGCCGATAATATTCTGATCGGGTGAGCCGAACTTCGAGGTGATCGGGCTGTCGGCAGCATCGCCCACCAGACGGTTATATTTCTCGTAGACCTGCACGCTCCACTCGGGCGAGATCGTATAGGTCGCAGCCACCGTGAAACCGACAGATTTCACGCCGGCACCGGCGTCGAAGGCGCTGACATGACCGTTCCTCGCGGCTTGACCCGCCGAGATGCCAAAGTTGCTGCGCATGTAGATGGAGTTTGCCAGCGATAGGCGAGGCCCGGCGGACAGGAGCCATTTGTCGCCGACGGGCTGAAACCAATCGAGCGCGAGATCACCGACCAGGCCATCGCCGCCCCAAAGGGACTGGCGCACTTCCGTCCGAAACCGAAGCTGATTTTGCATCAGCCAATATTGTGCGAAGCCGCCGGCATCGAAATTCCAGCGCACCCTGCGCTGGCTCCGCAGCTGCAAATTGTTGAGATCAAAACGGTCATCCCTCAAGCCGACCACAGGTCCTATTTCGAGGCCGTGCAAGTCGAAGAGAGTATAGTCGAAATTATCGTCCGGAGCGCTGTATTCCGTGGCTTCGCCGAGGCGATGGAAATCGAAAGAGGGCAAGGCGCCGAAGGTGTAATGCTTCGATCCTTCGTAGCTCGGACCATACTCCACGGTAGCGCCGAGCGTCACGACCCAGGTGCTTGATGAAGGCTTTGCGGCATCCTCGGCCATGGATGATGCGGGAAACGCGCCGATGGCTGATGTCATCAGCACCCCCAATCCGGCCATCGCCAGCAACCGGGCGGAGAAAGATGTCCCAACACTTAACACTCTGACTACACCCGATCCCTGATCGCCCTTGCGGGACTATTATCACAGCTCAACGTTCCGAAAATAGCAAAAATTTTTGCTGCAATCATTGTGCCAGGATGACGGCCGAAACGTTTTGCATCGTTTGTGGAAGATGGGTCGCGGCGCTCATGAGGTTTCATTGCTTGCCACCGGGAATCTCGATCCTTGGCCGCGAACCGGTCTTGGCGCTGTTGTCGTGTTCTCTTGCGGGCAATCGAGATGCACCTCGTCATGAACGAATAAATCCCCTGTTACCGTCGGCGATTGTAGAGCGCGCGGACGAGAATAGAGGCGCAACATGTCATGAACCTGAAACGCCCTGGCGCCAAACGTGGCGTGATTGTTTTTTCCTCGCGGTTGGAACCTGCCGATTTTATCCCTAGATAGCCATCGTCCCGTTTCGGAAAGAACTCCGGTCCGGACGCTTTCAGGACGACCGGCTTTCGGTGCGTCACGGTTGTGCAAGCCGAGGCTTTTCGATTGGTGCGGAGCTTGGGCCGAAGATAGATTTCTTTCCAGATATGAAAGAGGCAACGTGAAAATGCGACAGGCAGGCGATACGGCATGAACGATCAACGGTTTCGCAAACCAGGCATAATGGGATGGTTGAGCCGCTTTGAGCCCCTGCTGCTCGTGATGTTCGCCGCCCTTTCGGGCGGAGTTCTTCTGTTCGTCTCTCTGACGGGCGAGGTTCTCGAGGGAAGTACAAGGGGGTTTGACGAGGCGATCTTGCTGGCGCTTCGCCAGCCTGGTGACCTGTCTATTCCCATAGGACCGAGCTGGCTGACCCATGCGGTCAAGGACATCACAAGTCTCGGCGGCATCACTGTCCTCATGATGATGACGGTCCTGGTGGCGGTCTATCTGTTGCTCGACCGGCAGCGCGCCGTTGCCATCCTCGTATTAGCCTCGGTGCTTGGCGGATGGGCGCTGAGCACGACGTTGAAGCTCGGCGTTGCGCGGTCGCGGCCGGATATCGTGCCGCATCTGGTCGAGGTTCATGATCTAAGCTTCCCGAGCGGCCATGCGATGGTATCGGCTGTTACCTATCTGACGCTTGCAGTGCTCATTTCCGGTACGCGACGCTATCGCTCGACGCGCATCTTCACCATCGCGGTCGGCATCCTGCTGACATTGATGATCGGCGCGAGCCGGGTCTATCTCGGCGTGCACTATCCGACCGATGTTCTCGGCGGCTGGTGTGCCGGGGCGACCTGGGCGCTCGGCTGCTGGATCATCGCCCGCCGCTATATCTCGCTATGCCGAGGCACCGAAGGTTCGGCGCGAATCGATGCCGGCTCGCCTGATTAAGGTGATGGCGTCAGGCCGGGGGCAGTCCCTCGCGCAGCATCAGCACTGAACTTCCAGCCTCGTTGCCACGAGCAGCGAGTAGTCCGTGCCCTTCGGATCACTGAAGAACATGCTGGTGAGGGCTGCCTGGTTCTCCGCCATGACTTCCTTGGGGTTGGGCCTCACAACCTTGCTTTTGCAGCGGCCGAAGGCTGCTCCGGACGTCGCTATATCGTTGTCGGTGGCGAAATCGACCGCCGTGTAGAGCGTCTTGTCATAAATCCCGAAGATCGTGGTACCCTTGAGAAAGGTCTTCTGCTCGGGCTTCAATGAAAAGGTAAGGCTCAGCGAGCCGTCCTTGTAGTCTGCCTGGATCGCGTCGGGCTTGGCCATCGGCACCGCTTTGCCGTTGCTGGTGACGTTCGTATAATAGCCGTACTGCGCAAGCGAATCTCGGACCGTCTTGCCGACGGCCTTGAGTTCGCTCGCGCTGAGCGTCTGGTTGCCAGCCTTGTCGTAATCCATGAGGACCGAGGAGGAAAACACCTCGTCGAAGCTCCAGACGTTGCGCAGCTCGCTGATGGAGCCGTCGGGCGCCGCCACGACCTCGAACTTGGCATCGATAAAGATATGCGGATGGGCAAGGGCGGGCACAGGCAGAAGCGACAGCATCGCGATCAGCAGGGGCGTCTTTCTTTTCATGCGAGCAATACCGCGTTCTGTCCGTCAATTCGAGGTGCAGACCTGAACGTCAATTGAGACTGATTTGAGACCCGCATCCCCTAGTGGCTCAAGGGACGATCGGCAAGGGGCGAAGCATGTCTGCGGTTACAGCACCAGGCGAGATAGCCGTTGGCTCCTATCCCCGGCCGATGGTTCCCCGTTGGCGAACAGGCGATGGAGCGGGCGCAGACATGGTACCGCCGCTGTGGACGATGGTCGGGCTGGGCTTGGGATCTTCCGAAATCGAAGTGAGCCAGGGATTCCAATCCCTGTACGGCGACGGCACGTGAAGAAATGCATGATGCCTCTCTCACCTTCAGCACATTGATGAATCGGGCACATAAGTCCTAGCAGAAATAGGCCAATAGTCGGCAGACGGCAATTCTCTAGATGATGTCTGTCACCGGACAAAATTGCAGGCCGGCAGGCCAGGAGAAATGCCGTATGGCATGGGAGAAGGAAAGGCTCAAGCAAATCGCCGAAACGGACGATCTGCATATATCGCCGTTCAGAGATGACGGCGCGACCTATGGCACGCCAACATGGATCTGGTCGGTCGCTGTTGAGGGCGGCCTCTATGTTCGCGGATATAGCGGCGCGAGATCTCGGTGGTATCAGGCAGCAATCCACCAGAAGGCAGGCCGGATCACTGCGGCCGGCATGGTGATCGAGGTTCTGTTCGAGGCCGCAAAGGGCGAGATCAACGACAAGATCGACGATGCCTATCGCACCAAATATTTGAAGAGCACTTATCTGGCTCCCATGATCGGGGAGCGTGCGCGTGCAGCGACCGTCAAGATCACGCCGCGCGATTAAAGGAGAATACCGACATGCAAAAACGCACGCTGGGCCAGGGCCTCGAAGTCTCGGCACTTTCCCTGGGCGCCATGGGATATGGAGCGGCTCGAGAACTGCTTGACCGAGACGACATGATCAAGCTCCTGCGGACGGCCGTCGAAAGGGGCATGGACTTCTTCGACACCGCCGAAGTCTACGGTCCGTTTACGAATGAGGAGATGGTCGGCGAGGCTCTCGAGCCTCTTCGCGATCAGGTCAAGATCGCCACGAAGTTCGGTTGGGACGTCGATCCGGATACGGGCGTCAATAGCGGCAATGTCAACAGCAGGCCGGATCACATACGAAGGGCGATCGAAGGCAGCCTCCGGCGGCTGCGAACGGACCATATCGACCTCCTCTATCAGCATCGGGTCGACCCCGACGTACCGATGGAGGATGTGGCTGGTGTCGTGAAGGATCTCATCGCGCAGGGTAAGGTCCGTTGGTTCGGTCTATCCGAGGCTGGGGCGAATTCCATACGCCGTGCCCACGCCGTCCAGCCCGTCGCGGCCCTGCAGAGCGAATATTCGCTTTGGACCCGCGAGCCGGAGGCCGAGATACTTCCAGCGCTTGAAGAGTTGGGCATCGGCCTCGTCCCCTTCAGCCCGTTGGGTAAGGGATTCCTCACCGGCAAGATCGATGTCGATACCTCCTTCGACAAGTCGGACATGCGTAACAGCATTCCTCGCTTCGCCCCCGAAGCAAGGGAGGCGAATCGGAAGCTTATCGATCTTATCGGGCGCATCGGTGGTCGCCATGGCGCCACGCCGGCCCAGGTGGCGCTTGCCTGGCTGCTTGCGCGGAAGCCCTGGATCGTGCCGCTCTTCGGGACGAGAAAGCTCGAGAGATTCGAGGAAAACGTCGGCGCAATCGACGTGCATCTGACGATGGAAGACTTGAACGAGATCGAAGCCGCGAACATCGAGATCCAAGGTGCGCGGTATCCGGAGGAACATATGAAGCGTGTCGGGATTTGACGCGCTGCCCTCATGATCAACGTCGTCGGTTGCGAGAGCATCGTGTCCTCTGTGATGCCGGGGCCGCTCATGTGCCAGGCCCATAAGCCCTATCAGCAACGGACATCTAATCCCTGAGATGTCGGCACCCATCTGTCAGCATGGGTGCCGAAACGTTTCGGCCCAGTCTCGCTGTCGAAAAGGATAAGGATATGAACAAGCTTACCGCGACTGCCCTGTCAATGACGCTGGCCGCATCAACGCCAGCCTTGGCCGAGGACGACAGGAAAGGGCTCGCCTCCGCACCCATCACGATGGGTGATGTCCAGGCCGTCTCGCCTGCGCTTGCAAAATACACGCAAGACGCACTGCTCGGCGACCTCTGGAAGCGTCCGGGTCTCTCGCCTCGTGATCGCAGCGTCGTGACGGTGGCGGCGCTGATTGCCCGAAATCAGCCGATCGAGATGCCCTACCACTTCAATCTGGCGCTCGACAATGGCGTGACGCCCGCGGAACTCTCGGAGATCATCACGCACCTCGCCTTCTATTCCGGCTGGGCCAATGCCATCACGGCTGTCGCCGTCGCCAAGGACGTCTTTGCCGCCCGCGGCATCGGCGCGGAGCAGCTACCCGAAGTGTCGCCAACCCCTCTGCCGCTGAACGAGGTGGCGGATGCTCAACGCGCTGCGAGCGTGGAGCAGAACGTCGGGCCGGTCTCGCAAGGCGTCGTTCAATATACAAACACTCTGTTGTTCAAGGATGTCTGGCTGCGGCCTGGCCTCGCTCCCCGCGACCGCAGCCTCATCACCGTCACGTCGCTGATCTCCTGCGGCCAGGTGGCGCAGATTACCTACCATCTCAACCGGGCCATGGATGCCGGGCTGACAAGGGATCAGGCGTCCGAGCTGCTGACGCATCTGGCCTTCTACGCCGGTTGGCCGAACGTCTTTTCGGCCGTTCCTATCGCCAGGGACGTGTTCGAAAAGCGGGAAAGTTGAGGGCACAATAGGCTCGCGGCGCCTGTTTCCATCAAGTTGGGGCGGGCGCGATCGAGACAGGAAGCCGGGTTGCTACCCCCGGTCCCGCAGCGCATCCACGACGACATTAAATGCCGCTGACGACTGCCGTCGGCTGGGGTAATAGAGGTGATATCCCGGATAGTACGGGCACCAATCGCCCAGAACCTGAACCACGCGTCCGGCGTCGATTTCCGGCTTTGCCAGACCCTCCGGAACGAATCCCAGCCCATAGCCGTCAACCGCCATCGTCAGGATCTGCGTGATGCCGTTGCAGGTCAGCTGGCCGTCGACCCGCACCCGCAGCTCCTCGCCGTCCTTCTCGAACTCCCAGGCGTAGAGACCGCCACGAGTCGGCAGCCTGAGATTGATGCAATTATGCCTAGGCAACTCCTGTGGCGTCACTGGGGCCGGATTTCGCTCGAGGTAGTCCGGGGAGCCGATGACGATCATGCGCTGTTCCCGGCTGATACGGACGGCGATCATGGCCTGCGACACGATCTCGCCAAGGCGTACACCTGCGTCGAAACGTTCCGCGACGATGTCGGTCAGGCCATAGTCGATGACGAACTCGACCTTGATATCCGGATAATTGTGCAGGACCTTGCGAAGCTTCGGCCACAGAACATGGTCGATCGCGAAATCTTCGGCAGTGATGCGAATGGTGCCGGCCGGCTTCTCCCTGAGATCGGTCAGCGCGATCAGTTCACCTTCGATCTCTTCGAAACGCGGACCGATCGTCGTCAGCAGACGCTCGCCTTCGGGCGTCGGCGCAACGCTGCGTGTCGTGCGTGTCAGCAGCCGAAGTCCGAGGCGCTCTTCGAGGCCGCGAATGGTGTGGCTTAGGCCAGACTGCGATATGCCGAGCTTTGCTGCCGCTTTCGTAAAGCTTCGCTCACGCGCGACGACGAGGAAGGCGAGCAGATCGTTAACGTTTTCGCGAAGCATTCATGGACCTCTCGCATAAGTGCGAGGGTATTCTAGCACAGATTATGGCTGCGGAGGCATGCAATTCATGTCTGCAGCCCATAAGTCTTTGCGGGATTTTGCTATAATCCTGCTGAATGGGCACACCTATGTTCTCGCAGGATAGGAAGCCGAAAGGAATGAACCGTGGAAATCACCAGAAACGGTAGCAGCCCCTCCGGCAAGTGTCCCGCGAGCTGGTTCACCGGCACCGTGCGCGTCGATCTCTTGTTTGCCGCCAACGAGGCACGGCGCGGTTCGGCGGGCACCGTGACATTCGAACCCGGAGCCAGAACAGCCTGACGGCGCGGCTAGACTCGTATCGCCAAATAGGACGAACGAATAGGTGAGATACGGCCCGTGACGGGCGTTGCGGGCCGTGTCTTACTGAGGTCTGGCCCATGCAAACTCTGGATAGGACAGGCCGTTCCGACACAAATGAGTTGCCAGTGATTTCCGCTTGGTCCACAAGCGTTAAAGGATTATTGGAAGGCGGTTATGCGGTATCTGAGGACAGGGCCGCGGCGGGCACAGGTTCCCCTCACGGACATCAAACGCGGTAAGACGGTCGGTCTGCGTTCCGGCGAAATTGCCGACCGAAACATCCGCGTCATCCTGGAAGCGATAAGGCGTCACGGTCCTCTGACGCGGCTCGAGCTTGGGCAGCATTGCGGACTGAGCGGTCCGGGAATCACCAACATATTGCGCAGACTCGCTGATGATGGCCTGATCAGCTCCAACAGGCGCAATCATCATGTTGGAGGCGCGTCGTCCTCCGAGTTCGCCTTGCGGCCGGAAGGGGCTTTTTCGATAGGCATCCGCCTGCGCCCGTCGCACGGCGAAATCGTCCTGATCGATCTTAGCGGCCAGGTGCACGAGCGCCGGACATTCAGCGTGACGGATGCGGCCGTCGATACCGCAAAGACCGCCGTTGACGATCTCATGCAAGGCGAAGCCAAATCCTTGCGGATCGTCGGGCTCGGCATCGCCGCGAATGGCTGGACCGACGAGCAGACCGACCGGCTTGCCGCCATGGTGACGCTGCCGCACATATTCGTTGAGAACGAATGCACGGCCGCCCTGCTTGCGGAGCGCACGATGGGCAATGCCGTGCCGCTGGACGCGCTGGCGATGATCATCATCGATGAAGATGTCCAGGCTGGCTACCTCATCCGCGGAATACCCTTTTCAGGCGTTCATGGCAGAGCCGGCAGCATCGGCGAAATGCACACCGGCGCCGACAACGTTCCCCTCAATGGCGCTGTCGGTTTCGGCGCCTTGAGGGCGGTGTTGAGCCAAGAGGACTTCGAACGCATGCGCGAGGGGCGCGAACTGCCGAGATCGCCGGCGCTCGACAAATGGGTTCGCAGCGCGGCCGGCCATCTCCTCGACCCGATCCTCGCCATTGCCGGCTTCATTGCGCCCAGCACGATCATGATCGGAGGGGATTTGCCGCGCGGCCTCATCGAATCCCTCATTCATCAACTGTCGATCGAACGCCGGGATACCACCGTCCGCCCATTTCTGACCCCCTGGATTTCGCCGATGAAACCCGCAAGTTTCAGTGGCGGCGGTATTGCACTGGGCGCCGCCCTTTTGCCCTTCCTCGACACATTGCTGCCGCCGCCGGCGGCAGGCTAGGGCATGCGAAATTGAAGAACCGGAGCGTGGTGACCATTCGAACAAAAGACCATCACGCTCCGGTGGTTACAAGCTTGGTCGGCGATGTCAGGCAAGCGCCTTGTCCGCATGGCTGAGATCGGAGGCGATCGCTTGGTCGAGAACCTTCTGGATATTGGCAGCGCGCCGGAAGGACGGCTCCTGGGTCTTGCCCGCGCGCACGGCCTGGACGAAACGCTGATAGTTGGTCTCGACCGGGTCGAACGCGACATCGCGCCATGTCGCCGTGTGAACATCGTCTCCAAGGCAGGCGCGCAACGTCGACTTGCCGGTATCGTATATGATCTCGATCGAGCCGGTCTCGCCGTAGACGCGCAGCCGTAGCTGGTCCATCTGGCCGGCAGCCGTCCGTGTCGCCTGGATCGTGCCGATTGCGCCACTGCTGAAATCGACGTTCATGGTGAAGCTGTCGTTCGCGTCGAGATCATATTCACCGATCTTGTGACCCGGGGCCTTGTTGAATGTCTTCAGCCGGGCGAAGACATGCGCCACGTCGAGCCCGGAGCCGTAGGACGTGAAATCGACAATGTGGATGCCGATGTCGCCGAGCGCACCGTTCGAGCCATGCTTCTTGCTCAATCGCCACAGCCATTTGCTTTCCGTCTTCCAGTCGCCCCAGTGCCGGCCGACCAGCCAGCTTTGCAGATGCGAGGCTTCGACATGCCGGACTTCGCCGATTTCTCCTGCCAGTACCATCTGGCGTCCCTTCTGGAGGGCCGGTGAATTGCGGTAGGTGAAGTTGACCATGCCGACCTTGCCCGAACGCTCCATCGCGTCGGCCATCTCCATGGCGTTGACGGCATCCGTTGCCAGCGGCTTTTCGCAGAAGACGTGCTTGCCGGCGGCGATCGCCTGCAGGGTCGTCGGATGGTGAATGCGGTCCGGCGTCACGTTGGCGACGGCATCGAATTCTCCCCACGCCAAGGCTTCCTCCAGCGAGCCGAAATGATCGGGAATGCCGTGCTGCGAGCAAAATGCCGCGAGACGTTCGGGGTCTATGTCGACACCTCCCACGACGCTGACACCGTCAATTTCCTTGAATCTTGTGGCATGCTGGTTGGCCATGCCGCCGGTGCCGAGAATGAGCAAACGCATAATGTCCTCCTGGATCTAACAGCCGGCTATCGTCGTAGCCGGAGGAAAAGCACCTCCGTCGCAACCGCAGCATCCGCGGTTGCGTGTTTCGCTATCTGGGAAAGGGCATTCGTCCCTTCAGCTCGTGTTGAAAGCCGCCATCCTTTGATCCTCCATCCCACGGCTCGACATCAAATCCTTGACATCAAATCAAAGTAACTTAATCTAATTAATGCAGCATGGAAATGAGGAGAGGTCAACCGACCACCAGGCTGCATCCATTCACAATGGGGAGGAGACCCATCATGATCAGAGCAACCGTCAGCGCGCTTGCGCTGGGTTCAGTGTTGTTGTCAGTGCATGCCGTCTTCGCACAGGAATTGGCGACGAAAGACCGGATCGGCCTTGCCGATGCGCCCAAGACGCTCGTCGTCCGTCTGACGAACGATAGCCCGAACAATGCCGATCCGGCGATTGCCGACGGCTATCGGAAGCTGTTCGTCGATTTTATCAAGAAGCATCCGGACTGGAAGCTGCAACTGCAGTTCATGTCGACAGACATCGGCACCGAGCAGGCGAAAATGCTCGAGCAGGCCAAGGCCGGGAATGCGCCGGATTGCGCCGCGGTCGATTCCTTCGTCCTGTCGCAGTTCATGGTCAATCACGTCCTCGCGGATTTCACGCCGTATTTCTCAAAGGATGAAGTCGCCGACCTCTTCCCCTTCATCCGCACCGGTATCCTCGACAAGGACGGAACGATCCGCGCCTGGTGGTGGGATACGGATCTTCGCGTGCTCTATCGCAACAAGTCCATCGTTCCCGATGCGCCACAGACCTGGGACGGCCTGAAGACAGCGGCGCTCTCCTCCGTCAAGCAGGGAATGGAAGGCGTCCTTTTCAACGGCGGCCGCTACGAGGGAGCCACTTTCGATTGGCTTGCGAACTACTGGGCCCTTGGCGGCAAGCTGGTGGATGACAGCGGCAAGCCTGTGTTTGGCGAGGGGGAGAACAAGCAGAAATTTCTCAAGGCCCTGAATTACTACAAGGATCTCGTCGCTTCCGGTGCTGCGCCGAAACGGGTGACCACCATTGCCAACTATGATGATCTAAACGCTGCCGCCGCTGCGGGCACGACTGCGCTCTTCATCGGCGGCAACTGGCAATATGCGCAGCTAAAGGCAACGCTGGACGAGGCCGATTTCAACAACTGGACGTTCTCGCCGATCCCCGGCCCGACCGCGGATCACCGCTCTACCGGTACCGGCGGCTGGACGATTGCCGCCTTCAGCAAGGACAAGGACAAGGTGGAGATGTGCGCCAATCTTGCTCGTGACGTCTATATGGGCCCGGCAAACGCATTGCAGCAACAGCTTCCGACCAGGAAGTCGCTATTCGATAAATATCCGGTCTTCGCCACGGATGCGAACAAGACCTTCTCGCAGGCATTGGCCGACGGGCAAGCGCGCCCTGGTGTGCCGATCTATCCCGAGATCTCCAACCAGATCCAGATCATGATGGGGGATGTCCTCTCCGGCACCAAGCAGCCGGAAGAAGCGCTCGATGGTGCCTTCAAGGCGACAATGGAGGCTTACAAGCGTCTCTAGCCGAAGCAATTCGGACGAAAGCGCAATGCGGCTTTCCGACCGGGATTGTTTGATGAAGGGATCGGCTCTGCGACCCGGTGATGGTTTGAGCCGATCCAGCCGCGGCGATGTCTCCTTGGGCGTCGTCAATCGCCATCAAAACGCGGATAGAGAAGCTCATGAGTCCCATCGCAATTGAGGCAGCAAGTCCGTCTCCCAGTAGATCGTTCGCGCGTCGCTTTACCGGTGCGCCGCTGCCGTGGATGATGCCGGCAATCATCGTCATCGGCCTGTTTTATCTCTATCCGGTGTTCGACGTCTTCCGCCTGTCGCTGACCAATGCCACCCTTATCGGCGACAGCCAGCAATACACGCTGGACTCCGTCGTCAACACCCTGAGCTCCCCGCAGCTTCCCGACATTCTCTGGGCGACCCTCGTCTTTGTCGGCGGCAGCGTCGTAGGGCAGCAGGTTCTCGGCCTTGCAGTCGCCGTGGTCGTCGTTCGCGGCGAACACCGCGGCCTGTTCGGCACCGCCATCCTGCGGACGACAGCGCTGGTCGCCTGGGTCGTGCCGGGGATTGCCGGCGGCATCATCTGGCAGATGTTGTTTTCCGAGGCGCCTTATGGCGCCCTCAACAGCATCCTGCGTCTCATGCATCTGCCCGTCGTCGCCTGGTTGTCCGATCCGGCGATAGCGCCCTGGTCGGCGCTCTTGTCCAACATCTGGCGCGGCACGGCATTCTCCATGGTGGTCATGTATGCGGCGTTGAAGGCCATCGATCCCTCGCTCTACGAGGCTGCGGAAGTCGATGGCGCGACAGGGTGGCAACGGTTCATTTTCGTGACCTTGCCGCAGCTGCGTTCGGCCATTCTCGTCAACATGATCCTCATCACCATCATGACGGTCAACACCTTCGATGCCATCATCACGCTGACAGGCGGCGGGCCTGGACGGGCAACGGAAGTCATCTCGCTCTACGTCTTCAACATCGTCTTCAGGAATTATGATCTGTCCGGGGGCAGCGTGCTTTCGGTGCTGATGCTGTTCATCAGCCTCGGTCTCGCCCTTGTCTACGCATCGTTTCTGCCCAAGGAGGAACAGCAATGAGTGTCAGAACGGGCAGCCGTCTCGGCGATCTCATCAGCTATCTCTTCATGCTCGTGATGTTCGTCTTCTTTGCCGGACCGCTTTCCTACCTGCTGTCGATGGCGATGCGAGACCGTCGGGAAATCTATCGCGGCGTTGCGAGGTACATCCCGAACAATCCGACCTTCGAGAATTTCATGACCGTGCTGAACAACAGCTATTTCCAACTTTATCTCTGGAATGGCCTGAAGCTTGCGGCCTTAAGCGGGCTCGGCGTTCTGATCGTTGCGCTTCCGGCTGCCTATGCCTTTTCCCGCTTCCAGTTCCGCGGCAAGGGCCTGTCGATGATGGGGCTTTTGATGTTCCAGATGATCTCGCCGCTTGTGATCATGGTTCCTCTCTATCGCTATATGAACCGGCTCGGCCTGCTCGACACGCATTTCGCCGTTGTCATGGTCTATGTCGCGCTCGGCGTGCCGGTGGCGACATGGTTGTTGAAGAATGCGGTGGACAGGATACCGCGCAGCCTCGACGAAGCGGCGATGATCGACGGCTGCAACAGTTTCTCGGTTTTCTGGCGCATCATACTGCCGTTGTCGGCACCGGGGATCGCATCGGTCTTCATCATCACCGTCATCGCGGGGTGGTCGCAATTCCTCGTGCCGTTTCTGCTTCTCACGCAGAACAATCTGATGCCGATCGGCGTCGGAATCTTCAATTTCAAGGGAATGCAGACCGATTCATCCGTCCAGTTGCTGGCGGCGGCCTGCCTGATCTCCGTTGTACCCGCGATCATCGCCTTCCTGTCACTGCAGCGGCTGATCCTTGGGGCGATGACCAGCGGGGCGGTAAAGGGCTGATGATGCTGACTGAAGGCATTCCAGGAAAAGCGCTTGTGCGGTTCTCCGTGCGAGATTGGAAACAACAAGGAGCGGTTTTGAGATTTCGTGACGAGCCGAACTGCCCTAACGGATTGAGTAAGGATTTCGGACGAGGGAATATTCAAACATGACGCAGACCGACGACGGGAACATCTTTCTCAACCTATCCGGCGCAAATGTCGGGGACGCCGGCGAGCACAACCGGGCCGTCGTGCTTCGCTGCATTCACCGCCAGGCACCGATTTCGCGCGCCGAAATTGCCCGCCAGACCGGCTTCACCAAGCCCGCCATCGCCCGGATCGTCGATCGGTTGCTGGATGAGGGCCTGATTATCGAGGCGCGCAGGCGGCACGGCCTCAGGGGCCAGCCGGCCATCGAGCTGGAGATCAATCCCGACGCCTATTTTGCGATCGGCGTCAACATCGATCGTGATCATCTGACCATCCTTGCCGTCGATGCGGTGGGCAACGTTCGGGCGCGCGTCCATTATGAGAAACGTTTCATCCTCCCTAGCGAATTCATGCAGCTCACGGCCGATGCCATCTCCCATTTCCAGCGGAGCCGGCTCATCGACGAGGCTCGCTTGGCCGGGATCGGTCTGGCCATGCCCGATTGGCTCGGCGAAATCTCGCTGCTTGGAAAGCCGCCGGAATACGAGGAATGGACGGCGTTCGACGTACGCGCCGCGCTGGAAGGATTGACGCCGCATCCGGTTTTCATCGAAAACGAGGCCAATGCCGCAGCGCTCGCCGAGTTGGAATACGGACTTGGTGCGGAGAGCAGCAGTTTCTTCTACATCGCCATCAACGCCTGCCCCGGCGGCGGCCTCGTTCTGGACGGCAACGGCCATCGGGGCGCGATGGGTCTGAGCGGAGAGATCGGCTGGTTGCCGATCGTCGATTCCACCCATAGCAGCGCCACCCGGGTGCAGCTTCTGGGTCAGATTTTCTCGCTGTTTTTTCTCTACGATTTTCTGGAAAAGCACGGTGTGCGGGCCCGCACGCCACAGGATCTCGTTGCCCTCGATTCCGACGGGCGGCGGCTGGTCTCGCAGTGGCTGATGGAGATGAGCGTTCATCTTGCCGTCGCCGTCAAGCATATCGGCGCGATCGTCGATCCGGATGCTGTCCTGGTCGGAGGCAGGCTGCCAATCCGCATGGTCGATGAATTGCTGCGTTACGTACACGAACATCTGCATCGATCGGACGCCAATCTGCCCTCGATCCACCGCGCCTCGCTGGGGGAGGATGCGTCGGCATTGGGAGCCGCGGCAATGCCAATGGCCACAGCGCTGATGCTTGCTTCGGCAAATCCCGCGCAGCGCACCCGTTCGCCGCTCAAGTTCATGGACCGTCTGACCGCCTAGGACCATTCAAGATCATTAGGGAGGATTTCGATGAAGATCGGCTTTTACACATCAACATTCAATGATCGGCCTTTGGAGGAGGTTGTCGACTTTGCGGCGGCCGCGGGCTTCGATGCGATCGAGATCGATGTCAGAGGCCATATACAATCGCCGGAGAAAGTGGCCGCGGCCGTCGCGCTGGCGCGCGGCCGCAATCTCTTCGTCTCATCCGTGGCCTATTTCGGCAACCAGCTCGATCCCGACCCATCGAAACGGGCTGAGCTGCATGCCATGACTGCGGAGTTTGCACAGGCGATCGGCGAGGCGGGCGTTCCGATATTCGTGATCTTTCCGGGGCGCGACGATACGGCAAGCGACGCCGAAAACTATGATGCCTTTGCGGAACACGCCAACGGGCTGATCGCGGCGACGCGATCGAGCGGGCTCATATTCGCGATTGAGAACTGGCCGGGTCCGCACGACAATTTCGTCGGCACGACGCCAAGTGGCTGGAGGGAGCTTTTCGACAGAATTCCCGATCGCCGCTTCGGCCTCGAATTCGATCCGTCGCATCTGATCCGCATCGGGATCGACCCCTACAAGGCCCTGGAGGAGGTCCTGGATCGGGTTGTCATCCTGCATGCCAAGGACACGGCGATCGATGCGGCCGCGCAGCAGGCCGTCGGTTACCATTGCAAGGGATGGTGGCAATACAAGCTGCCCGGCAAGGGCGTGCTCGACTGGCGGCGGTTCCTGCGTCAGGCGCGCGCCGCGAACTTCGATGGAACGCTCTCCATCGAACATGAGGATGCCGCCTATGGCTGGCCGGGCAAGGATCTCGAAGCCCGCAGGGAGGGGGAGCGGCAGGGCCTCGCTTATCTGCGAGGCGTGATCGGCGCTCTCTAATCGCCTGCAACCCGGGAGGATGAATGGCAATGGCACATGTCTTGGTCAACAATGCGCGTAAGGACTATGGAGCGTTCAAGGCGATCAAAGGGGTGTCCGTCGACATAAAGGACGGCGAGTTCGTCGTCCTCGTCGGACCGTCCGGCTGCGGGAAGTCGACGCTCCTGCGCATGATCGCCGGCCTGGAAGGTATCACGTCGGGCGAGATCCATATCGGCAAGCACGTCGTCAACGAACTGGCGCCGAAGGACCGGGACATCGCCATGGTCTTCCAGAACTATGCGCTCTATCCGCATATGACCGTGGCTCAGAACATGGGATTTTCGCTGCGGCTGAAGCGGATGCCGAGAGCCGATATTGCCGCTCGTGTGGGCAATGCCGCACGGATCCTGGGGCTGGAAAGCCTCCTGGAACGATATCCGAAGCAGCTTTCGGGCGGACAGCGCCAGCGCGTCGCGATGGGCCGCGCCATTGTTCGCGATCCCGCCGTGTTTCTGTTCGACGAGCCCTTGTCCAATCTCGATGCCAAGCTGAGGGTTCAAATGCGCTCGGAAATCAAGGAGCTTCATCAGCGCCTGAGAACCACCACCATCTATGTCACCCATGACCAGATCGAGGCGATGACGATGGCCGACAAGATCGTTGTCATGAAGGATGGCCGCGTCGAGCAATCCGGATCCCCGCTCGACCTCTACGACCGGCCGGGCAACCTCTTCGTTGCGGGTTTCATCGGCTCGCCGGCGATGAACTTCATCAACGGAACCATGACGCCCGAGGGATTCCGGACCGCAGACGGCATGGTCTTGCCAAGCGACCGAACGATGGCGGAGGCGGTGACGTATGGGATTCGCCCCGAGGATATCCGGCTCGATCCGGCGGGTGTGCCTGTCTCGATCGTGGTGGTCGAACCTACGGGATCGGAAACGCTCGTCGTGGCCAAGCTGGGTGAACAGACCATCAGTTGCGTGTTCCGGGAAAGGATCAAGGCGAAGCCCGGGGACCTGCTGCACGTTTCGCCGAACCGGCCGACGATCCATCTCTTCGACAGGGAAGGGAGCCGTCTCGGGGCGGGCGAGGCCGTGACGTCATATTGAACGTCTCGATGTCGCTGCGCGAGGCACGGCGCGCAGCCGGCTGCCGGCTTATACGCGCAGTTCATCGTTCCGTTACCAGCCGAACCGGCCCGTTCGCTCGAAGGCCGGCGGTTACGGATATTGTCGATTCGACGCGCGAACGCCAGGGTTTGGGAGCCGTGGCTGCGATCAGGCATTAATGATCTGGGCTATATCGATTTGGAACGGAGGACTTTGCAAACCATCGACAACCGGCTCGGCACGAGGTCGTCACCCCTGTCTCGGGGGGACAACCGTTATCTATGTCTTTGTGTAGACAAAAGAGAAACTGGAGCGGGCGAAGGGATTCGAACCCTCGACCCCAACCTTGGCAAGGTTGTGCTCTACCCCTGAGCTACACCCGCTCATCTCCGCAGTGGTCCGGGGTAGTGTGTTGGACCGCTGGGCGTCGTCTTGCGGCGACGGGCGCTATATGGCCTAACCGTTTTTCAAATGCAACAAGGAAATGACGAGTTGGCGAAGAAAAATTGCGGGTTCTTTTCGGTAGCTGGCGGAAAGCCCGGAAACGCCGCTCTTCGTCGTCTGGAAGATTGCAATGGAATTGTGGGCGACGTATCAGGGGCGGAACCATTTCCACTGCGAGACGCCATGACCGAGACCAGCCCGAAAGACCGCGACGATCTTTTCCTCTTCCTGGATAGTCTCGGCATTGTCCACAGCACCAAGGATCATGCCCCGGTCTTCACCGTCGCCGAATCGGTGTCGCTGCGCGACGAGATTCCCGGCGGCCATACGAAGAACCTGTTCGTGAAGGACAAGAAGGACAATTTCTTCCTGTTGACCGTCGAGGAAAACGCGACGGTCGATCTGAAGACGGTGCATACGCTGATCGGCGCCGCCAGCAAGGTCTCCTTCGGCAAACCGGAAAAGCTGATGGAATATTTGGGCGTTGTTCCCGGCTCGGTGACGGCGTTCGGCGCGATCAACGATACCGAAAAGAATGTCACCTTCGTCCTCGATGCCAATCTG
Organism: Rhizobium sp. 11_C7_N12_5; assembly: GCF_051811145.1. NCBI lineage: Bacteria > Pseudomonadati > Pseudomonadota > Alphaproteobacteria > Hyphomicrobiales > Rhizobiaceae > Rhizobium > Rhizobium sp. 11_C7_N12_5. The sequence continues at coordinate 3,140,488 of NZ_JBPWPY010000001.1, read as the reverse complement.
ATGGCGCATGACATCGTCAATTGCCATCCCTTGTCGAACGATGCGACGACGTCGATTGCCAGCGCCGATCTCTTGCGTTTCATGGAAGCAACGGGTCATGTGCCGCTAGTCTTGAAAGTGACGGGCTAACGTACGATTTTAGCGCTAAGATCAGAGCGATCCGACTTCTCTTCGAATTGTCCGATCGCTTAGGCTATTTCATCGAGCGCGATGCCATGCAAAGCCGGTCGGCTTGCATGAGGATCATGCTTCCAAAGTTCAGGATGCCGGCAGGCGGGAGATACTCATGAGCGGTCCGAACAATCCCTACAACGCTTCCTTCGGCGGACAGATGTCGGCCTCGGCTTCCTACGGGGCTGCGCCTGCGGCATCCGGGACTTCGCCGATCAAGGACACCACGACAGCGACCTTCGCCAAGGATGTCATCGAGGAGTCGCGCAATCAGCCCGTGCTCGTCGATTTCTGGGCGCCCTGGTGCGGTCCGTGCAAGCAGCTGACGCCGGTTCTCGAAAAGGTCGTCAACGAGGCCAATGGCCGCGTCAAGCTGGTCAAGATGAACATTGACGACCATCCGTCCGTCGCCGGTCAGCTCGGCATCCAGTCGATCCCGGCAGTCATCGCCTTCGTCGATGGCCGTCCGGCCGATGGCTTCATGGGTGCGGTTCCCGAAAGCCAGGTCCGCCAGTTCATCGATCGTCTCGGCGGTCCCGCGGGCGGTGCCGACGATCAGGCAGCCGAGATCGCGGCCGTTCTTGAGGAAGCCGGCGGCCTGCTCGCAGCCGGCGACGTCAATGGGGCGGCCGAACTGTTCGGCGCGGTGCTGCAGGCCGATCCGGAAAACCCCAAGGCGCTCGCCGGCATGGCGGAATGCATGATCGCCGCCGGCCAGAGCCAGCGGGCGCGCGAAGCATTGGCGGACCTGCCCGAGACGCTTGCCAACGATGCCGGCATACAGGCCGTGGTGAAGAAGCTCGACCAGATCGACGAAGCCCGCAAGCTCGGCGACCCCGTCGCGATCGAGCATGAGCTGGCGACCAATCCCGACAATCACGAGCAGCGCATCAAGCTTGCCAAGATCCGTAACGTCGAAGGCAAGCGGGAGGAGGCGGCCGAACATCTGCTTCTTATCATGCGCCGAGACCGCAGCTTCGACGACGATGGCGCCCGCCGCCAGTTGCTGGAGTTCTTCGACGTCTGGGGCCCGAAGGATCCGGCAACGATCGCTGCCCGCCGCAAACTTTCATCGATCCTGTTTTCCTGAGCGTGCAATGCTTGCGCCAAACCTCCCTTACGACAGTTCGCCAGGCGGTGGTCGTAGGTGGAGGGGAAGCGGGAGGTATCGCCGTTTTGACTCGAAATACTCTTGTGTTTTCGGCAGATAGGGCCACATTGTTCACTGGCGCGGCGTGAGATGGGGCGCGGCCGCGACTGTGTGTCGTTCCTGCGCGGCCCACTGCGGCGCGTGGCGCAGTGATCTAGCGGGATGGAAAACATGCAAGTCGGAAATGCCAGATATCTGAAGCCGAGCGATCTGCCTGAAACTGTGGTCGTCTTTCCTTTGTCTGGTGCCTTGCTGCTGCCGGGCGCGCAGCTGCCGCTTAATATTTTCGAGCCGCGCTATCTCGCCATGTTCGACTCGGCCATCGCCGGAAACCGGTTGATTGGAATGGTGCAGCCGGCGCTGGGCGAGCCGGCGGACTCTTCCAATCTATCGCATGTCGGCTGCCTTGGGCGCATCACCTCGATCGCGGAAACCGGCGATGGCCGCTATATCGCGTCGTTGACCGGGATCTGCCGCTTCCGGCTGATGGATGAAGTCATCGGCCACCAGCCCTATCGCAGCTTCCACATCACGCCCTTCATTTCCGACCTCAAGTCGCGCGACGAGGAGGATACCGTCGATCGGGCCGAGCTGCTGTCGGTTTTCCGGGCCTATCTGGACGCTAACAAGCTGGAAGCGGATTGGGAAAGCGTGGAGCGGGCGAGCAACATGATGCTGGTCAATTCGCTGGCGATGATGGCGCCCTTCGATCCCGCCGAGAAACAGGCGCTTCTGGAGGCGCCCGACCTGAAGACCCGGGCCGAGACCTTCATCGCGATCGTCAAGATCGTACTTGCTGGCTCGGGCGAGACCGATTCCATGCTGCAATAGGAGTGGTGTGATGGATATCACGGTCAGCAAGGTGGATCCGAAACTGCTCGAACTGCTCGTCTGCCCGCTCACCAAGGGGCGGCTCAGCTACGATCGGGAAAAGAACGAGCTGATCTCCGAAAAGGCGCGTCTCGCCTACCCGATCCGCGACGGCATTCCGATCATGCTGATTTCGGAAGCGCGACGCATCGAGGATTGACGTCCGCACCATGGCGCCTCAGCCGCGCCGCGCTGCTTCGATCACCCCGACGTCGATCTTATTCATGGTCATCATCGCATCGAAGGCACGCTTTGCCTGATCGCCGCCTGCCGCGAGCGCTTCAGTCAGGACGCGCGGCGTGATCTGCCAGGATACACCCCATTTGTCCTTGCACCAGCCGCAGTTGCTCTCGCGGCCACCATTGCCGACAATGGCGTTCCAGTAGCGGTCGGTTTCTTCCTGATCGTCCGTTGCGATCTGAAATGAGAAGGCTTCACTGTGTGTAAACGCGGTGCCGCCATTGAGGCCGATGCAAGGAATACCGGCAACCGTGAATTCAACGACCAATACGTCTCCCTGCTTACCGTCCGGATAGTTTCCGGGTGCGCGGATGATGGCACCGACTGCGCTGTCGGGAAAGGTCTCGGCGTAGAAGCGGGCAGCGGCCTCGGCGTCTTTGTCATACCATACGCAGATCGTGTTCTTTGCCATTGCATGGTCCTTTCGCTCTTAGGTTTCCCAATTCCCTGCTTAAATAAGAGGCAAACTGTCTTTCTCCAGTCCATGGAAGCGATTTTACACCCTTAAAGTGCTTGAGGGGCCCGCTTCGGGCCGACGGAAGGCATGCCGATGGGGATTTCGGCTTCGGCCGTTCAGATGGCCTCTCCGGCGAGCAGCCGTGGATTGTCCTTGGCGGCCGTGCCGGCGGCCTGGCCCATGAAGAAGGACTTCAGGCTCGGCAGCCGGTCGACGATCCCAAGCCCGAAATCGCGGGCGACGCGCAATGGCGTGATGTCGTTGGAAAACAGCCGGTTCAGGGCGTCGGTGGTCACCCCCATGCGGAAGGTGTCGAAGCGCCGCCAGGTCTGGTAGCGCTCGAGGATGTTGATCGAGCCGATGTCGAGGCCGAGGCGGTCGGCTTCGACGACGGTTTCGGCAAGGGCTGCCACATCCTTGAAGCCAAGATTGAGGCCCTGGCCGGAGATCGGGTGGATGCCATGGGCGGCGTCGCCGGCGAGCGCGAAACGCGGCGCGACGAAGGCACGGGCGAGCGTCAGGCCGAGCGGAAAGGCACGACGCTCGCCGACGGCGTGCAGCGCACCGAGCTTGTGGCCGAAGCGGCGCTCCAGCTCCTCTTCGAAGACGAGATCGTCCGAGGCGACCAGCCGGTTGGCATCGGCGGTGCGCTCGGTCCAGACGAGGGAGGAGCGGTTGTTCTTCAGCGGCAGGATGGCAAAGGGGCCCGACGGCAGGAAATGCTCCTCGGCGCAGCCGCCATGCGGGCGCTCATGCTCGACGGTCACGACGATGCCGGACTGGCCGTAGTCCCAGTTGACGGTCTTGATGCCTGCCATGTCGCGCAGCTTGGAGCGTACCCCGTCGCAGGCGACCAGCAGGCGTGTTTCCAGCACGCTGCCGTCCGAAAGGGTCAGCGCGACCTTGGCATCGTCGGTCACGAATCCGGTGGCGCTGAGGCCGTGGCTGATGGTGATATCGAGGCGTTCGCACGCGCGGCGCAGCGCGGCGACCATGGCAAGGTTCGGCACCATGTGGGCAAAAGGCTGGCCTTCGGCCACTTCGCCGTCAAAGATGAGGAAGACGGGACGCACGGGATCGCTGGTGCGCGAATCGGTGACGATCATGCGGGTGATCGGTTCTGCTTCCGGCGCGATCTCGTCCCAGACGCCCAGGACTTCAAGCATCTTCGAGGCGGCAGCGATGACCGCCGAGGCGCGCATGTCCTTCTTCCACGCGGTTTCCGGAGCGGCTTCCACGATCATGACGTCGAGATGGGGGGCTGCCTGCTTGACGGCCACCGCAGCGGCAAGACCCACATATCCGCCACCCACTACCAGCATGTCCAACATAGCGCTTCCCTGTGTCCCACTGTCATTTCCTGTTCTATATAGAGCATCCTGTTCATGGTTCCTACCATCGGAGTTCAACCAAAATGTCGCGAGAGAGCGAGAAGCCGACCCCCATGGAAGCCGTGCTTGCGACGCTCGATCTGGAAACGATCGAGATGAACCTGTTTCGCGGCAACAGCCCGCAGGTGGGCTGGCAGCGCGTGTTCGGAGGGCAGGTCATAGGCCAGGCGCTGATGGCGGCGCAGAGGACGGTGGCGGACGATCGCTTCGTGCATTCCCTGCATGCCTATTTCATGCTTCCGGGCGATCCCGCGGTTCCGATCCTCTACCAGGTCGATCGGCTGCGCGACGGTTCCAGTTTTAACACAAGGCGCGTGCTGGCCGTGCAGCATGGCAAGGCGATCTTTGCGTTGACGGCCTCCTTCCAGTTCGACGAGCCCGGCTTCGAGCATCAGGGCGAGATGCCGCAAGTCCCTATGCCGGAAGAGCTGATGGATGAGGAGCAGGTCAAGGAGCGCTATCTCGCCCATGCGCCCGAGAACGTGCGCCGCTATTGGGAGCGCAAGCGGGCGGTCGAGATCCGGCCGGTATCGATCGAGGGCTATTTCTCCCGCTCGCAGCCGAGCCAGCGGCAGAATATCTGGGTGCGCCTGACCGGCCCCGTGCCGGACGACCGGCTCTATCGGAACGCCGTGCTCGCCTATCTTTCGGATATGACGTTGCTCGACGTCGCGCTCAACGCGCATGGCACATCGGTTCTGGATCAGGGCATCCAGGTTGCGAGCCTCGACCATGCCATGTGGTTTCACCGCCCGTTCAAGCTCGACGACTGGCTGCTCTACAGCCAGGAAAGCCCCAGCGCCTCCGGCGCGCGCGGGTTCACCCGCGGCAGCCTGTTTACGCGATCCGGTGTCTTGATTGCGTCTGTCGCGCAAGAGGGGCTGATTCGTAAAAAGGCAAATGATTAAATAAGGTGCAAATTTATAAAAATGCACTTTATTTGTGCAGAGGCCACGCCACGAACTGCCGCTTTATTGGGTTTATTCGATAAATCTGTTAGATTTCAATATGTTATAATTGTGTCACGAATCTGGCACGCCCCTTGAATGTGTACCCACAGTCGCTGCTGAAACATTCGTCGGCGGCAAGGAGAGTCGGCTCCATGCCGAGGGTAAACAAAGGATGGGAAACCAGATGAAAATTGTGATGGCCATTATCAAGCCGTTCAAGCTCGATGAGGTCCGTGAGGCCCTCACGGCTGTCGGCATCCAGGGCCTGACTGTGACCGAAGTGAAAGGCTACGGGCGCCAGAAGGGGCATACCGAGATCTATCGCGGCACCGAATATGCCGTCAGCTTCCTGCCGAAGCTGAAGATCGAGGTCGCGGTCGCATCCGAAATCGTCGACAAGGCTGTCGAGGCCATCGCGTCGGCCGCCAAGACCGGCCAGATCGGCGACGGCAAGATCTTTGTCTATTCGATTGACCATGCCGTGCGCATCCGTACGGGCGAAACCGATTCAGAAGCGCTGTAAGACACGGCTGATCAGGGAGTTATTTGCAATGACATCTACCAAGCTTTCCTCCACCTTCGCGCGGGTGGGTGCGCTTTCTGCGGCCTTGCTCGCGCCGGCGATCGCTTTTGCGCAGACCGCCGCTCCGGCTGCGGCAGCCGCTGCGCCGGTTCCGGACAAGGGCGACACCGCCTTCATGTTCATCTCCACCATTCTCGTGCTGTTCATGCTCGTGCCGGGTCTGGCGCTGTTCTACGGCGGTCTCGTCCGCGCGAAGAACATGCTCTCCGTTCTCATGCAGTGCACGATGATCGGCGCGGTCGTGATGATCATCTGGGTCCTCTACGGCTACTCTTTCGCCTTCGGCGGCGGCACCAGCCCTTATTGGGGCGGCACGGCCAAGATGTTCCTCTCGGGCGTCTCGACCTCGACCACGGCTGCGACCTTCTCCAAGGGCGTTGTCATTCCTGAATTCATCTTCATGCTGTTCCAGATGACCTTCGCCGCCATTACGCCGGCCCTGATCATCGGCGCCTATGCGGAGCGCATCAAGTTCGGCGCATCGGTTCTCTTCTGCGCACTGTGGGCGACCTTCGTCTACTTCCCGATCGCTCACATGGTCTGGGATTCGAACGGCATGCTCTTCAAGATGGGCGCTCTCGACTTCGCAGGCGGCACCGTCGTTCACATCAATGCCGGTATCGCTGGCTTCGTCGGTGCTCTCCTCGTCGGCAAGCGCGTCGGCTTCGGCAAGGACATGATGGCTCCGCATTCCATGACGCTGACCATGGTCGGTGCCTCCATGCTCTGGGTCGGCTGGTTCGGCTTCAATGCCGGCTCCAACCTCGAGGCTTCCGGCGGCGCGATGCTCGCAACCGTCAACACCTTCATCGCAACTGCAGCCGCCATCATCTCCTGGTCGCTGGTTGAAACCTTCACCCGCGGCAAGGCCTCCATGCTCGGCGGCGCTTCGGGCATGGTTGCCGGCCTCGTCGCCATCACGCCTGCAGCCGGTATCGCCGGCCCGATGGGCGCGATCGTCATGGGCCTGATCGTCTCCCCGCTGTGCTACTTCTTCGTGTCCGTCGTGAAGAACAAGTTCGGCTACGACGATACGGCTGACGTCTTTGGCGTCCATTGCGTCGGCGGCATCTTCGGCGCCATTGCAACCGGCATCTTCGCCAGCGCATCGCTCGGCGGCGTCGGCTATGCCGATGGCGTCACCATGGGCAGCCAGGTCATGGTTCAGCTGACCGCAGTCGTCACCACGATCGTTTGGTGCGGCGTCGGTTCGGCGATCCTCTACAAGGTCGTCGACATCATCATCGGTCTGCGTGTCACCCCGGAAGCCGAGCGCGAAGGTCTCGACCTCGCTTCCCACGGCGAAGCTGCCTACCACAATTCCTGATCAGAGCTTGCGATGCCGGAGCAAGGCCTCCGGCATCGCTAAACATCCCGTCGCGGCGTATTTCATCGCAAATAGGCCGCTCTTGGCCCGAACCTTGGTTCGGGCACTTTTTGTTTGTGCGGTAATATCCGGCTGCAAAAGCTGTTGATTCGCCAGGCCTGGGCGCATGGTTAACATGCCATTAACCCTCCTCTGATTAGGTAGGGCTAACCTGCCGGCGAGTGGGCATAGACCGATTCGCTTGCGCTTTCGACAAGGAACGGGGCTGGATATCATGGGCAGAAGCAATTCGGCGGCGTTGAGCGGTCGCCCCGACCGTTTTTCGCTTTCGGCTGTGGTGTGGCGTCAGATCAAGGGTCTGGCGGGCTTTGGGCTGCTGTTCCTGCTGGCGCTGGCCGTCGCGGCGCTGGCGACCTGGAACGTCATGGATCCGAGCTATTCCTACGCCACCGGCAATGCGCCGACCAACCTGCTCGGTTTTCCCGGTGCCGCCTTTGCCGATATCATGATGCAGGCGCTCGGGCTTGCCTCCCTCGTCGCGCTGCTGCCTGTCGCCGCCTGGGCCTTTGCTTTCATTTCCAACCGCAAGCTCAATCGCGTGCCGTCGCGCCTTGGCGCGTGGCTCGGCGGCTGCGTCGTCGCGGCCGGCTCCATCGCCTGCTTTCCCGCGCCGCCGACCTGGCCGATCCCGAACGGCATCGGCGGGGTCGTCGGCGATATCCTCCTGCGCTTTCCCGCCCTTTTCATCGGCACCTATCCGAGCGGCGTCGTCGCCATCGTGATCGGTTCGGTTCTGGCTGTTCCCGCGATCTGGCTCATGCTTTTTGGCGCGGGCGTGATCGGTGAAAGCCTGGTGGAGGACGACGAGGACGAAGACGATTATGAGAACACACACAGCCGCGCTCGTCGGGTAGGCGATGAAGACGAGGACGACGATCGCACCGGCTTTTTGGGCAACTTTATGGCTTTCGGGGCGGTCATGCATGCATGGTATAATGCGCATGCTCGTCTCCGCCGCCTGTTCGGCATGGGTCCGCGCAAGCGCCGCGACCACGCCTTCGATGCGCCCTATGATTTCAATGATGACGAATTCGGCACGCTGAACGAGCCCGTGCGCGCCAAGACGCCGATGGCCCGGGGCGATCGCGTCGAGCCTTCGCTTGGAGGCTCGGCTGCACGCCGTGTCGTTTCCGCGCCCTCCATCAGCCTCAGCGATGACGACGATGAGGACGAGGATTCGTCCTATGAGCGCGATCCGCGGCGCCCGGCCGATATCCTGCCCGATGATGAGGACGAGGATGAGTGGCCGTTGCGTCCCGCTTCGCCGAAGGCGGCAGCCGGCCAGCGCATCATCCCGCCGGCCGCGCGTCCGAAGCCCGGCGTGCGTGCGGAGCGTGAGGCACAGACCTCGTTCATACGGCCCTATGGCTTCCAGCTGCCAGCTGTGCATTTGCTCGCCGAGCCGAAGACCGTCACCCGGGATACGACGCTTTCCGCCGATGCGCTGGAGCAGAATGCCCGCATGCTCGAAGGCGTGCTGGAGGATTTCGGCGTCAAGGGCGAGATCATCCATGTCCGACCCGGCCCGGTGGTGACGCTCTATGAACTGGAGCCTGCACCCGGCATCAAGTCCTCGCGGGTCATCGGTCTCGCCGACGATATTGCCCGCTCGATGAGCGCGATCGCCGCCCGCGTCGCCGTGGTTCCCGGCCGCAACGCCATCGGCATCGAACTGCCGAATTCCACGCGCGAGACCGTCTATCTGCGTGAACTTGTCGCCAGCCGCGATTTCGAGACCTCCAAGGCCAAGCTTGCCATGGCGCTCGGCAAGACGATCGGTGGCGAACCCGTCATCGCCGATCTCGCCAAGATGCCGCATCTGCTCGTCGCCGGCACCACCGGCTCGGGTAAATCCGTCGCCATCAACACCATGATCCTGTCGCTGCTCTATCGCATGACGCCGGAGCAGTGCCGTCTGATCATGATCGACCCGAAGATGCTGGAACTGTCTGTCTATGACGGCATTCCGCATCTGCTCTCGCCTGTGGTCACCGACCCGAAGAAGGCCGTCGTCGCGCTCAAATGGACCGTCCGCGAGATGGAGGAGCGCTACAAGAAGATGTCGAAGATCGGCGTGCGCAACATCGACGGGTTCAACATGCGTGTCGAGCAGGCCGTCGCCAAGGGCGAGGCCATCAGCCGCACTGTCCAGACCGGTTTTGACCGCCAGACCGGCGAGGCGATCTACGAGACGGAAGAGTTCGATCTGAAGCCGATGCCTTACATCGTAGTCATCATCGACGAGATGGCCGACCTGATGATGGTCGCCGGCAAGGATATCGAAGGCGCGGTGCAGCGCCTGGCGCAGATGGCGCGCGCGGCCGGCATCCATGTCATCATGGCGACGCAGCGTCCGTCCGTCGACGTCATCACCGGCACGATCAAGGCGAACTTCCCGACGCGTATCTCTTTCCAGGTGACGTCGAAGATCGACAGCCGCACCATTCTCGGCGAACAGGGTGCCGAACAGCTGCTCGGCATGGGCGACATGCTCTATATGGCCGGTGGCGGGCGCATCCAGCGTGTCCATGGCCCGTTTGTCGCCGACGGCGAGGTCGAGGACATCGTCGCCTATCTGAAGACGCAGGGTTCGCCGCAATATCTCGATGCCATCACCGCCGATGATGATGAGGACGATGAGGGCCATGGCCCTGCGGGGACCTCCAATCTCGCCGATTCGGACGATCCCTACGATCAGGCGGTCGCTATCGTTCTTAGCGACGGCAAGGCCTCGACTTCCTATATCCAGCGCCGCCTCGGCATCGGCTACAACCGCGCCGCCTCGCTGATCGAACGTATGGAGGAAGAAGGCGTGATCGGCCCGGCCAACCATGCCGGCAAGCGCGAAATCCTCGTTCCCACCAAGGCGGACATTCTGGATCGCTGAGGCGATCCGCCTTTCCGTGTCACATATCCCGCCTATGTTCAGGGAAATTTGATCGCGGCCCGCAGCCGAACCCGGGCCGCCGCGCCATGAAGACGCCGATTTTGCGCGCCATGGACAAAGCATGAAGGAGAATTCGATGAAAAAGATTGATGCGCAGCCCATGAACCGATTTTCACCGACCCGCCGGCATTTCCTCGGCGCCGTGGTCGCGGTCGGTGCGGCAGGCGCTCTACCGGTTTCGGCTCTTGCGCAGGCGCAGGCTGCCGCCCTCAATCCCAACATTGCCCAGGCCATCGCCGATCACTTTTCGTCCATCAAGACGATGAAGGGCGGCTTCCTGCAGATCGGGCCGCGCGGCGACCAGATGAGCGGCTCCTTTTTCATCCAGCGGCCCGGCAAGATGCGCTTCAACTACGATCCGCCGTCACGCATGCGCGTCATCTGCGATGGCAACAACGTCCAGGTCATCAACGACCAGACGAATACGAAGAACATGTACCAGCTGTCGAAAACGCCGCTGAGCCTGTTGCTCGCCAATAAGATCGACCTTTCCGCCGACATGGTGCGCAATGTCGATTCCCAGCCGGACCTGACCAAGATCACGCTCGGCAACCGCACCGTCTTCGGCGATTCCACAATCGCGATGATCTTCGATTCGAAGAGCTACGACCTGCGCCAGTGGACCGTCATCGACCCGCAAGGCAAGACGACCGATGTCATCATCAACAACGTGAAGACCAATGTCGCCTTCGATGACAGCGTTTTCCGCATCGATTATACGCGCTGATCGTCGTCTCCATTTCTGGCAACGGGAGAAGCGCCGAATGGCGCTTTCCTTTCCGTCGCAGCCGGTCTAAAGCCTTACCCTGACTAGAGCGTTTCACGGAATCGCTGAACCGCTCTAGCTGTCTGTTTTGACACAATTCCGGACGGAAAACCGCTGCGCACTTTTCCTGGAATTGCTCTCAGGGAAAGGCTTGGGCATGGGATTTTCGATTGCGACCTGGAATATCAATTCGGTGCGGCTGCGCATGCCCATCGTCGAGCAGTTCGTGATGCAGGCCCGGCCTGATATTCTCTGCCTTCAGGAGACCAAGGTTCCGAACGAGCTTTTCCCGCATGCGCCGCTGAGGGCGCTCGGCTACGAACACATCATTATCCATGGCCAGAAGGGTTATCATGGGGTGGCGATCGCCTCGCGTTTTCCGCTGACCGAGGATCATCGGCAAGATTATTGCAACGTCGGCGATAGCAGACATATCTCGGCGATCTTCGAGCGTGGCGGCCGGCGCATCCGGCTACATAATTTCTATGTTCCGGCCGGCGGCGACGAGCCCGATCGCGCCATCAATCCGAAGTTCGGCCACAAGCTCGATTTCATCGAGGAAATGAAGCGGCTGCATGCAAACGCCGAGCCCAACACCTCGGCGATCCTGGTTGGCGACCTCAACATCGCGCCGTTGGAGCATGACGTCTGGTCGCACAAGCAGCTGCTCAAGATCGTCAGCCACACGCCGGTCGAGACCGATGGGCTGATCGAGGTGATGAAGCGGGGCGCCTGGCTCGACCTGATGCGCCAGCAGGTGCCCGCCAATGAGAAGCTCTATACATGGTGGAGCTACCGCGCCAAGGATTGGGAGGCTGCCGATCGCGGCCGCCGCCTCGACCATATCTGGTCGTCATCCGATCTTGGCCCGCACCTGCAGCGCATCGAGATCCTGAAGGCGGCGCGCGGCTGGGATCGCCCATCCGACCATGTGCCGGTAACAGCGCATTTCAATCTCTAGAACGTTTTCGCTTTTCTTCGAATCGCGAAAACGTTCTGTCTTTTTGCTTCTTTACGCATTCCAGGCGGAAAACCGCTTCGCACTTTCCTGGATATGCTCAAGAGCATGTCGCGCAAAAGTGTGCGGCGGTTTTGCGATAACGGCATGCGAAAAACCAAGGGCCTAAAGCGCAAGGAGCGAATCTGAAAGATCGCGACGCGCTTTAGAATGATCTGGCTAAAACCGGATCGCCGTGCGGGGTCAGGAAAACCGGCCGAGAAGCGCCGCTGCCTGCCTGGCCAGTGTCGCGAAGTTCTCGCGGATCCTATTCTGGATCAGCAGGCCGGCATCGGGATATTCTTCGATCAGCCGGTGGAAGAGGGCGCGCGTGATGCGGATCACGTCGGACTCTTCGGCCGCGACGGCCGTATATTTCCGCTCCACCAGCGTCACCAGAGCCAGCTCCGAGAGCATGGTGCCGGCCTGTATCACCGCTTCCACCTGCTTCTCCCCGGCATTGTCTATGGTGCTGAGTTCGAAGCTGCCGCGCGCGACGACATAGGCGCATTCGGCCGGTGACTTCTCCCTGAACAGGGTCTGGCCTTCGGTCACGTGGCGGCGGTCGGCGCCGAAGGCAATCAGCCGCAGCGGCTCATCGCCCATGCCGTGAAACAGCGGCAGTTGCGACAGCAGGCGGATATCGTCGTTCAGCGCCATGTCTGTTCCCTAGGGGATGATCTTGTAGCCGCCGTTTTCCGTGACCAGGATTTCGGCGTTGGAGGGATCGCGTTCGATCTTCTGTCGAAGGCGATAGACGTGGGTTTCGAGCGTGTGGGTGGTGACGCCGGAATTATAGCCCCATACCTCTTCGAGAAGGATATCGCGGGTTACGACCTTCTGGTCGGCGCGATAGAGGTAGCGGATGATGGCGGCTTCCTTCTCCGTGAGGCGGATCTTCTGCCCGTCTTCGGTGGTCAAAAGTTTCTGGCTCGGCTTGAACAGATAGCGGCCGACGGTGAAGGTCGCATCCTCGCTCTGCTCGTGCTGGCGCAGTTGCGCCCGAATGCGGGCAAGCAGCACGGCGAAGCGGAAGGGCTTGGTCACGTAGTCGTTCGCGCCGGCTTCGAGGCCGAGGATGGTGTCGGAGTCCGTGTCATGGCCCGTCAGCATGATGATCGGCGCCTTGAAGCCGTTCTTGCGCAGCAGCTTCACGGCTTCGCGGCCGTCCATGTCGGGCAGGCCGACATCCATGATCAGGAGATCGACAGGCACGGTACGCGCGGTCTGCACGCCTTTTCCGGCATTCACCTCCTGCAGAACGTTGAATTCCTCGTAAAGCGATAATTGCTCGACCAACATTTCGCGCAGGTCGTTGTCATCGTCCACCAGGAGAATGGTGCGTGCGGTCATGCCGTTCGGATCCTCGTTCTAATCCCTTCTAAGTCCTACGCCAAATTGCATTTTTAGCAAGTCGCGACGCGGCTCAGGCTTGGTGGTTTGGTTGAACCTGCTATGATTTCAAATGAAATCACGTGCAAAGCAAAAACATGTGAGGAAAATGGAAAAGACAAGGGCAGGGGCCAAGCGGGCCGCTTCCACGGTCGTCGTACGTCCTGCGCCGGGTAAGAAGACGCGTGCGCTGGTGCGGGTCGGACCGCTAACCGTGCCGGCGGCGATCGGCCGATCCGGGCGCAGCATTTTGAAGCGCGAGGGCGACGGCGCGACACCGATTGCCGATATGAAGCTGCTCTATGGCTTCACTCGCGGCGACCATGTTCGCTTCCTTCGCACCGCCCTGCCGATGCGGCGCATCGGCAGGGATATGCTCTGGTGCGATCAGCCTGACAATGCCAATTACAACAGGCTGGTGAAGGCTCCCTTCACGCCGAGCCACGAGGAAATGCGGCGAGGCGACGGCCTCTATGACATATGCCTGGTGCTTGATTGGAACATCCGCCCGCGACGGCGTCACCGTGGCTCGGCGATCTTCTTCCATCTGATCAAGCCCGGCTACGAGCCGACGGCCGGCTGTGTCGCGGTCAGCCTTCGCGACATGCGGCGCATACTTCCAGTGCTCCGAAAAGGTACGGTGCTTCGGGTTGTCTGAGATGTCGCTTGGGGTTAAAGTCCCAATATTCTCCACTATATAGATTTTCGACCGGCGCTTCCCGCGAGCCAGGCCGGAACCTTTTCTTTCCGGATTTGAATCACGCCTTCACCCCACCATCCATCATCTGGAGACTTATCGTGACCACGCAACCGACAATTACGTTCAACGACGGCAATTCCATTCCGCAGGTCGGCCTCGGTGTCTGGCAGACGCCCGAAAACGTTGCCCCGATGGCGGTCAGCACAGCCTTGAAGGCCGGCTATCGCCATGTCGATACCGCAGCCATCTATGCAAACGAAGATGGTGTCGGCGAAGGCATGCGCCAGTCCGGCGTCGCCCGCAAGGATATCTTCCTGACCACAAAGCTCTGGAACGAGGCCCAGGGTTTCGATTCCACCCTCAAGGCCTTCGATGAAAGCCTGAAGCGGCTCGGTACCGACTATCTCGACCTCTATCTCATTCATTGGCCGTCGCCGCACCGCGACCGCTACCTCGACACCTGGAAGGCCTTCGTGCGCCTCAAGGAAGAAGGCCGCGCCCGCTCGATCGGCGTTTCCAACTTCGCTAAGGAACACCTCGACCGCATCATCGGCGAGACCGGCGTCACGCCCGTCCTCAACCAGATCGAACTGCACCCGACCTTCCAGCAGAAGGCGCTGCGCGAAGTGCACGACAAGCTCGGCATCAAGACCGAGTCCTGGAGCCCGCTCGGCCAGGGCAAGCTCCTCACCAACGCCGCAATCGGCAAGGTCGCCGCCAAGCATGGCCGCACGCCGGCGCAGGTCATCATCCGCTGGCATATCGAAAACGGCCTGATCGTCATTCCGAAATCGGTCACGCCGAGCCGCATCGAGGAAAATCTCAAGGTTTTCGACTTCAAGCTCGACAGCGACGATCTGGCTGACATCGCCAAGCTCGATTCTGCCGGCGGCCGTATCGGCCCGGATCCAGTGACGGCAACGTTCTGATTCAACTCGCCGGATTGCATTGTACAGGAGGCTCGGAGTGAAAGCTCCGAGCCTCCCTAGTATCGAGCAGGCTGCATTGCCCCGGCGTCACGACGCCTGCTCGGAAAGTGCAGTGCGCTTCGCAATGGCGAAACCGGTAAGCGCGACGACGAGTGCTGCGACGATCAGCAGGGCGGCGATCGCGAAGGTGACCTGCATGCCCGTTGCAATGGCCTCGGGGCGGGCCGTGGTGATGCCTGTGGTTCCCGATGCCAGCGTGAAGACCGCGCCCATCACGGATGCGCCGGTGATCAGCCCGAGGTTTCGCGACAGGCTTAGCATGCCGGAGATGACGCCGCGTTGGTCCGGACGGATATTGGTCATGATGGTGGTGTTGTTGGCTGCCTGAAACAGGGCGTAGTTCGCCGTCACAAGGGCAAGCGGCCCGATATACCCGACGACACCGAACCTGCCCTGCATCGCTGCTACCAGGAACAGGCCGATGATCATGGCCACGAGGCCGGTGATGGTCATACGGTGAGCGCCGAAGCGATCGACGATGCGGCCGGCCGGCACGCCCGTCAGCGCCGCCACCAGCGGACCGGCGGACATCACGGCGCCGACATGGGCGGCATCGAGGCCGAGCGCGCGGGAGAGATAGAAGGGCCCGACCACCAGCGTCGCCATCATGACGGTCGAGACAAGGGTGCTCATGGCAAGGCCGACGCTCAGCGCCGAATCGCGGAACATCGTGAGGCGCACCAGGGGCGATTTCACTTTCGCCTCGGTAAAGGCGAAGAGCGCGGTGCCGAAGGCTGCGGCCAGCAACAGGCCGATGTTCAGCACACCGAAGCTGCCATGCCCCATCGTCATGGCAAGCGCATAGGCGGCAAGCGTCAAGGCCAGCAACAGCGTGCCGATCGCATCCGGGCGTCCCTGGCCGGCTTTTCGGTTGGGACGATCCACTGGCAGGAAGCGTGCGGCGAGAAGGAAATTCGCGATCCCGAGCGGCACATTGACCAGGAAGAGGGTTTCCCAGCCGAAGCCGGCAATCAGGACGCCGCCGAGCGACGGGCCGAGCGTGGTTCCGATGGCGGACATGGTGCCGAGCAGGCCCATGGCGCTGCCGGTCCTTTCCTTCGGGACTGTCTCGCCGACCATCGCCACCGTCAGCGCCATCATCATGGCGGCGCCGAGGCCCTGCAAGGCTCTGGCAGCGATCAGCAGCCACAGCGTCGGTGCTATCCCGCAGAAGAGCGAGGCGAGGGTGAAGAGGGCTATTCCGGCGAGCAGCAGTCGACGGCGACCGACGATATCGCCCAGCCGCCCGACGCTGACGATCAGCGCGGTAATCGCGAGCAGATAAGCAAGCACGATCCACTGCACCTGCTGGAAGGAAGCGCCGAAAGCCTCTGCCAGCGTCGGCAGGCCGACATTGGCGATGCTGGTATCGAGCGAGGGCATCAGCATGGAGAGCGAGAGGCTGGCGAGCGCCCATCGGATCGAAGGTGCGGCTTTCATCCGCCCGGCTTCGGTCTTGTCCGGTCTTTCAATAATTGGCTTCAACATGAGCTCCGTTTCTGGCGACGTTTGAGAAGTCCTGGCAGAAAGGTAGCTCTTTGCCTGATATGGCGGAACGCGCACCATTTGCATCTTATTCGTGCGTTTGACGCTATGCTTCGGCGAAATCATGTTATGGTCGCGTCATGTCGACGCCCGATCTCAACCTGCTTGTCACTCTCGATGTCCTGCTTGCGGAAGGCAGTGTTGCGCGTGCAGCTCGCCGGTTGGGGCTGAGCCCGTCCGCCATGAGCCGGGCGCTGGCACGCCTGCGCGAGACGACGGGCGATCCGTTGCTGGTCAGGGCCGGCCGCGGGCTTGTGCCGACACCGCGGGCGCTGGAATTGCGCGAGAGCGTCGGCCGGCTCGTGCAGGAGGCGGAGGCGGCCTTGCGGCCATCCGAGACACTCAACCTGAAACAGCTCGTCCGGATTTTCACATTGCGCACCCGCGAGGGCTTTGTGGAGAATTTCGGCCCCGAGCTGATCGCTCGCATTGCGGAACAGGCGCCCGGCGTGCGGCTCTACTTCACCCAGAAGCTGGACAAGGACAGCACACCGCTGCGCGACGGTACGATCGATCTCGAGACCGGAGTCGTCGGCGACGATACCGGGCCGGAACTACGGGCGCAGGCCTTGTTCCGGGATCGCTTCATCGGCGTGGTCCGACGCGGCCACCCGCTGAGCGAAGGTGTGATGACGCCGGCGCGCTATGCCGCCGGCCAGCACATCCTCGTCTCCCGGCGCGGCTTGAAGAAGGGGGAGATTGATGAGGAGCTGGAAAGGCTGGGACTGGAGCGGCAGATCGCAACCATTGTCGGCAGCTTTTCGGCGGCGCTGGCTTTGGCCCGGGCCTCCGACCTGATCGTCAGCGTGCCGGAACGCTATACGGGCAACCTGCGCGTTGACATGCATAGTTTCGCGCTGCCGGTGCCGACGTCGGATGTGGCGATCTCGCTGCTCTGGCATCCGCGGCTGGACGCCGATCCGGCGCATCGCTGGCTGCGCGGCTGCATTCGCGATGTTTGCGCGGAGCGGCGTGCGGACCTGTCAGCGAGATTCGAAGCTGGCTAAATAATTGCGCAGCAAGCCGTCGAGGGCAGCTCTTTCCTCTTGCGAGAGGGCGGAAACAAGCCGAGCCTGCGTTTCGACATGCGCCGTCACGGCCGCGTCGATGAGCCTGAAACCTTCCGGGGTCAGGGAAATCAGGAAGCTTCGGCCATCATTCGGGTTCTGGCTGCGGGCGACGAGACCGGCCTTTTCGAGTTGATCGATGCGGTTGGTCATCGTGCCCGATGTCACCATCATCGTATCCATCAGGTCGCTGGGGGAGAGGGTGTAGGGCTCGCCCGAGCGGCGCAGGGTTGCCAGCATATCGAAATTTGCCGCGTTCAGATCGAAGCGCGCAAAGGTCTTTTCCATTTCGCGCGAGAGATGGAGCGTGAGGTTGCGCATGCGCCCGAACAGGCCCATCGCCGTCGTGTCGAGATCGGGCCGTTCGCGGCGCCACTGGTCAAGAATTTTATCGATGCGATCCATGTCGGGATATCGCCACCAATTTATCTTGACGTCAAGATATTTCAGTTTATCTTGAGGTCAAGATAAATTTTGAGGCTAGGGCCATGAACCGCAATGTCGACCTTCTGCTGACAGCCATCGCGCCGGCGATCTGGGGCAGCACCTATCTGGTGACGACGCAGCTCTTGCCCGCCGGCTATCCGCTGACGGTCGCAACGCTGCGTGCCTTGCCTGCCGGGCTGCTGCTGCTCCTCATCGTGCGGCGGCTGCCGCACGGGATCTGGTGGATCAAGTCCCTTGTTCTCGGGGCACTCAATTTCTCGATCTTCTGGTGGCTGCTGTTCATTTCGGCCTATCGGCTGCCCGGCGGCGTGGCGGCCACGGTCGGTGCCGTCCAGCCGCTGATCGTCATCGTGCTGGCGCGGTTGTTGCTCGGCTCGCCGATCCGCAGCCTTTCGATCATCGCCGCGATCGCCGGCATCGGCGGTGTCGCCCTGCTGATCCTCACGCCGAAGGCAACGCTCGATCCCATCGGGATTGCCGCCGGCGTCGCCGGCGCCTTCTCCATGGCTGGTGGAACCGTGCTCAGCCGCCGCTGGCGGCCGGATGTCTCGCCGCTCACCTTCACGGCGTGGCAGCTGACCGCGGGCGGTGCGTTGCTGCTGCCGTTCGCCCTCTTGCTCGAGCCGCCGCTTCCGCATCTGACCGGGGCCAATATTATCGGCTTTGCCTATCTCGGGCTGATCGGCGCAGCACTCACCTATATTCTCTGGTTTCGCGGCCTCTCGCGGCTTGAGCCATCGGTGGTCTCGCCACTCGGATTCTTGAGCCCGACGACTGCTGTGATCTTGGGGTGGTGGGTGCTCGGCCAGCAACTGAGCCCGATGCAGATCTTCGGCATCGTCGTGGTGCTCGGCAGTGTCTGGCTCAGCCAGCGGGCGCAGCAAGGTCAGCCGGCGGTTCAAACCCCTTCTCCCCGAGAGGAGAAGGTGCGGACAGGCGGATGAGGGGGGGCCAGACGCACGAAAGCCTATGGATTCGAGACGATTGGCCCCCTCATCCGACTCTTCGGGCCACCTTCTCCCCGAGGGGGAGAAGGGGTGTTCGTGCAGTGACTTCATTTCCCATGCAATTGCCTTACCCACAAACAAAAAGGGCGGCCGTTCGGGCCGCCCTTTGCTATTCATGCTTTAAGCGGATCAGTTCCACTCGCGGATATCGACGAAGTGGCCGGCGATCGCGGCAGCTGCGGCCATGGCCGGGGAGACCAGGTGCGTGCGGCCCTTGAAGCCCTGACGGCCTTCGAAGTTGCGGTTCGACGTCGATGCGCAGCGCTCGCCCGGCTTCAGGCGGTCGTCGTTCATGGCAAGGCACATGGAACAGCCGGGCTCGCGCCAGTCGAAGCCGGCGGCCTTGAAGATCTTGTCGAGGCCTTCGGCTTCCGCCTGCTCCTTCACGAGGCCGGAGCCCGGAACGATCATGGCATCGACGGTGGAAGCCACCGTCTTGCCTTCGACGACCTTGGCGACGGCGCGCAGGTCTTCGATGCGGCCGTTGGTGCAGGAGCCGATGAAGACGCGATCGACGTTGATATCGGTCATCTTCGTGCCCGGCTTCAGGCCCATATAGTCGAGGGCGCGCCACTTGGAGGTGCGCTTGTTCTCGTCCTGGATCTCGTCCGGGTTCGGGACGATGCCCTGGACGGAGACGACGTCTTCCGGCGAGGAGCCCCAGGAGACGATCGGCGGCAGGGCAGCGGCATTAAGCGTGACGATGCGGTCGTAATGCGCACCTTCATCCGATGTCAGCGTCTTCCAGTAGGCGATCGCCTGTTCCAGCGCTTCGCCCTTCGGCGCGCGCGGCTTGCCCTTGATGTATTCGAAGGTGATCTCGTCCGGCGCGATCAGGCCGGCGCGGGCGCCGCCTTCGATCGACATGTTGCAGATGGTCATGCGGCCTTCCATCGACAGCGCGCGAATGGCTTCGCCGGCATATTCGATGACGTAGCCGGTACCGCCGGCGGTGCCGATCTCGCCGATGATGGCGAGAATGATGTCCTTGGCGGTGACGCCTGGTGGCAGCTGGCCATCGACCTGCACCAGCATATTCTTGGCCTTCTTCTGGATCAGCGTCTGCGTGGCGAGCACATGCTCGACCTCGGAGGTGCCGATGCCGTGCGCGAGCGAGCCGAAGGCACCATGCGTCGACGTGTGGCTATCGCCGCAGACGATGGTCATTCCCGGCAAGGTGAAGCCCTGCTCGGGGCCGATGATGTGGACGATGCCCTGGCGCTTGTCGTTTTCGGAGTAGTATTCCACGCCGAATTCGGCGGCGTTCTTGGCAAGCGCCTCGACCTGGATGCGGCTTTCCTCGTTCTTGATGCCGAGGTGGCGATCGGGCGAGGTCGGAACGTTGTGGTCGACGACAGCAAGCGTCTTTTGCGGCGCGTGGACCTTGCGGCCGGTCATGCGCAGGCCTTCGAAAGCCTGCGGCGACGTCACCTCGTGAACGAGATGACGGTCGATATAGAGAAGACAGGTGCCGTCGTCTTGGGCGTCGACGAGATGATCATCCCAGATTTTGTCGTAAAGTGTGCGTGGAGCGCTCATGGCTACAGATCCATATTGGCAGTGTCGAAAAAGGGGGTGACGGATCAGGACCGCCGGCCTCGGGTGTGATCAGCGAAGTCGGCTGTTGAGCGCGCCCGAAATCATCGCAAAGAAGCGTGCCGGCAGGCGCTTATGGTCCTGCAGCACGAAAGCCGTGACGTAGCGTCCGTCTTTGCTCATGATCCTAGTCATGGCGTTGCTCATATCAATTTTCGCAAGTCTCGGCAATGGTGACGATGGGGTGGCAGGGGGCTGACGTTTGGCCGCAGCCGCTACACCTGCACGTCGGGCGGCTGGCCCACGCTGAGAGGGCGGAACGCCGACCGGTCCGCACCGGTCCGCCGGCGCATCCAGGATTCCAGCTGCCGCAGGAGCAGCGAGAGGCCGATCGTCAGCAGAAGATAGATGAAGGCGAGGATCGACAGCGTTTCGAAATAGCGGAAGTTGGCCGAGTAGTAGAGCTTGGCGAGCTGGCTGATGTCGGCGACCCCGAGCACGGAAACCAGCGAACTGTCCTTGACCATGGCGATGAAGTCGTTCGACAACGGCGGCAGGATGACGCGGATCGCCTGCGGGAATATGACGAGCCGGAAGCGCTGGAAGCGCGTGAGCCCCAGCGCCTTCGCCGCCTCTATCTGGCCCTGGTCGACCGCCTGGATGCCGGCGCGGAAAATCTCGGCGATGAAGGAGGAATAACCGATCATCAGCGCGATGATGGTGCGCCAGACGAACGGCACATCACGTACGACAAGCGGGCTCGTCAAGCCGGTGGAGATCAGCGGGGACGTCACGACATTGTAGATGGCCACGAAGGCCGGCGTGCCGACGAAGGCGATATAGGCGAGCAGCACCAGCATCGGAATGCCGCGCACAATCTCGATGTAGAAGCGGGCGATCTGCCTGAGCACGATGAAGTCCGACAGGCCGAGCAAAGCGAGCCCGAGGCCGAAGAGCATGGCGAGCGTGAAGGCCACCAGCGTCACGAAGATCGTGACGCCGACGCCATTGAGCAGAAGGGAGAAGATCTGGGCGTAGAGGCCGTTCGCCGCGATTGCGATGGAGACGACGATGCCGAGAACGGCGAGTGCGACCAGCCACCAGGGAAAGTCATCCTTGCCTTGGTGCCCGCCCGGGCCTGCGAGCAGGGCCATCAGAGCGGGCTTCCCATATGTCGATCTAGGGAGTTCATTGGCCCATCTTGTAATCGAGGAACCACTTCTTGTTCAGCGCCTCGAGCGTGCCGTCAGCCTTCAGGCTGGCAATGGCGGCATTGACCGGAGCGACGAGATCGGAGCCCTTCTGGAAGATGAAGCCGAAATCCTCGGAGCCGAGCGGGCCGCCGATCAGCTTCAGGCCGCCGTTGGAGGCATCGACATAGCCCTTGCCGGCGGTGCCGTCGGTCAGCACCAGATCGACGTCGCCGGTCTTCAGTGCCTGTACGGTCGCGCCGAAGGTTTCGAAGGTCTTGATGCGCGGGTTCTGCTCGTTGCCGTCGAGAACTTCGTAGACTGCGGTGTAGAAGGGGGTCGTGCCCGGCTGCGCGCCGATCAGGCCTTCCTTGAGGGCGGCGAAGCTCTTGGCGTCGGTGAAGCGCTTCTCGTCGCCACGCACCAGCATGAACTGCTCGGAGCGCATGTAGGGATCGGAGAAGTCGACCTTCTGCTTGCGGTCTTCCTTGATGGTAATGCCGGTCATGCCGATGTTGTACTGGCCTTCCGAGACGGCCTGGATCATCGCGTCCCAGCTGGTGTTCTGGTACTCGACCTTGAAGTTCAAACGCTTGGCGATTTCGTTCATCGCGTCATATTCCCAGCCGATCGCCTTGCCGGATTTGGCATCGACGAATTGCAGCGGTGGGTAGGCGTTCTCAGTAACGACGACGACAGTCTTGCCTTTGAGATCAGGCAGGTCGGCGGCGAAGGACGCGAAAGGTGCAAGCACGAGGGCGCTGAGGCCCAGAAGGAACGAGCGACGGAATGCCATGGAAATCTCCCCGATTAGCGCGCGGAAAAGTGTCATATTTGGAAAGCAGATGGCAAGGCCGTTGCCATGGCCGCGAGCGCAAAAGCGGAAAAGTAACTCTAAAATAAGCGGTTCGCGGCGGAATTTTCTTTCTGCCAAGCTGTCTTCGGCAGGCAGCAAAAAGGCGACCCGAAGGCCGCCTTTAAGCGTAGCGATCCGGATGGATCGAAATTTACTCGGCTGCCGGCTCTGCGGCGGCAGCAGCTGCATCGGCGGCTGCCTTTGCTTCGGCGGCTGCTTTTGCTTCAGCGGCTTCGGCTGCTGCCTTCTCGGCTGCGAGAGCCTGGGCTGCTGCAACCTTCTCGGCTTCGATGCGAGCCTTCTCATCGGCGAAAGCCTGACGCTCAGCGTCGTTGAGCTTGCGGGCGCGAGTGCCGGTGTTCTCGACGATACGGGCAGCCTTGCCGCGCAGGTCGCGCAGGTAGTAGAGCTTGGCGCGACGGACCTTACCGCGGCGAACGATTTCGACGCTTTCGATCATCGGCGAGTAAACCGGGAATACGCGCTCGACGCCTTCGCCGTAGGAGATCTTGCGGACCGTGAAGTTTTCGTGCAGGCCGCCGCCGGAGCGAGCGATGCAGACGCCTTCATAGGCCTGAACGCGGGTACGGTTGCCTTCCGTGACCTTCACGTTGACGCGGACGGTGTCGCCGGCGGAAAATTCGGGAAGCGTGCGCTTGGCTTCGATCTTGGCGGCCTGTTCGGCTTCCAACTGCTGAATGATGTTCATAGTATCAACCTCGTTGTTGCTTCAACAGCCAGAGCGCCCTGAGCGATCTATCCTTGGTCGGACCCTGAAGGTCTCGCCTCGGATATATGCCTGTGAAGGCAGGGGCGAATACGTCTGCTTTTCTTTGGTGGTTGATGGGAAATTTCCCATGCCCGGCGCGCACATATCCTATTGTCACAGCTTTGTCACCCCTTGGCGGCGAATTTGTTGCAGCGCAAGCGGCTTTCAATGACGGTTTGTGGTCCGCCGCCACCCCGAATTCTGTTCAGGCTTTCTTCGGTTTTTTCCGCGTCGATATATTCAGTGCCGCTGCCGCACGAACGAGCGCCTTCAGCGCCTCCTCATCGATATCTTCGTTCTCCCGGATATCGATGGCCCGTCTCGTATTGCCATCGAGGCTGGAGTTGAAGAGGCCTGACGGGTCCTCCAGCGAAGCGCCCTTGGCGAAGGTCAATTTCACGACACTCTTGTAAGTCTCGCCGGTGCAGATGATCCCGCCGTCCGACCAGACGGGAACGCCCCGCCATTTCCATTCCTCGACCACATCGGGATCGGCCTGTTTGATAAGGGTTCGGACTCGAGCGAGCGTCTGGCCCCGCCAATCGTCCAGTTCCTTAATTCTCCCGTCTATGAGATTAGAGGCAGAGGCTCCCTGCTCGTCCTCCGTCGCGCCGCTTTTTGCCATCCTGTGCGTCCTCCCCGCCGCTGTCGTTCCATCGCCCGTTGCGTTTTATCGCTGGATATCATTTGACACCATCGAAATCGACCTCAACGGCGGCGTCCTGTCGTCCGCAAGACTGTGAGGACCGGGCCCAGCCCCGAACGTCGGCGCGGCATATCCCTGCTTGCTCAAGTCCCGAAGCGATCCTCGTGAGGCCATCGGAATTCTTGAATGGCATTCGGCCGATTCCCCCTTAGTGGCGAACGGCGGTTGATCTAACTCGTCAACTTGCCGCCCGGTTTCCCGATGCTATTTCTTTGCCTTCTCTTCCAACAGATCCGGCCGGCGTTGCCGCGTCAGGTCTTCGGCCTGTTCTCTCTGCCATTTGGTGATGGCGGCGTGGTTGCCCGACGTGAGCACGGCGGGGATCTCGCGGTCTTCCCAGATCTGCGGGCGGGTATAGTGAGGGTGTTCCAACAGGCCCCCCTCAAAGCTTTCGTGCAGGCCGGAAAGATCGTTGCCCATGACGCCGGGCAGGATGCGAACGATGGCGTCTAACAGGATGAGTGCCGCCGGCTCGCCGCCGGACAGGATGTAGTCGCCGATCGACACTTCTTCCAGGTTGCGCCCGTCGATCACCCGCTGGTCGACGCCTTCGAAGCGGCCGCAGACGATGATGACGCCGTCGCCGCTTGCAAGCTCGCGCACGCGCTTCTGCGTCAGCGGTGCGCCGCGCGGGCTCATCAGCAGGCGCGGGCGGCTGTCGTTTTCGCTGGCATGGTCGATGGCGCGGGCAAGCACGTCCGGCTTCAGCACCATGCCGGCGCCGCCGCCGGCGGGTGTATCATCGACGGTGCGGTGCCTGTCGGTGGCAAAATCGCGGATCTGCACGGTGTCCAGCGCCCATTGGCCGCGCTCCATCGCCTTGCCGGCAAGGGACGTGCCGAGATGGCCGGGAAACATCTCCGGATAAAGCGTCAGAATGGTCGCCCGAAAACTCATGGCGCAGTCACTTCCAAATGAGGATTATTTCTTCGTCTTGCCTTCCGGCTTCGGCGGTTTCGGCGGCTTGCCGACAAGGTCTTCCGGATTGTCGATCAGGCCAGCGGCCATTGGATCGATCAGGATCTTGCCGCCTTCGAGATCGATTTCGAGCACGGCCGTTTCGGAGAAGGGGATCAGGACCGGACGCTTGCCCGGGCCTTTCAGCTCCAGAAGGTCGCCGGCGCCGAAATCATAGACACCGCTGACCGTGCCGTAGCCGGTGCCCTTGTCGTCGACGGCTTCGAGCCCTTCGAGGTCGGTGTAGAAGAATTCGTCATCGTCGAGCTCGTCGTCCGGCAGGTTGTCGCGCTCGATATAGAGCTCCAACCCGTTCAGCGCCTCGGCGGCGTCACGGTCATTGACGCCGCGGAAGCGCACCACCACCACGTTCTTGGCCTCACGGATTTCCAGCACCTCGAAGCTGCGGCCGTCCATGCTGTACAGGTGGCCGTAGTCGCCAAGCGCCGCGGGGTCAGACGTATAGGCGCGCGCGCGCACCTCGCCCTTGAGGCCCTGTGCCGCGCCGATTGTCGCCATCAATACCGGGTTTTGCAGTTTCGTCATGGTCTCTTCGCCGATTGCCGGATCACCGCATAATTCCTTAAATCGGAATCGATTTAAGGAATTATGCAGCAGATCTAAAGTGCTTCAGCGACCTTTGCGCGTCACATGTGACGCGCGGCGCTGTAGTTGCGTTCTCTCATAGGATGAACATCCCCCGATGGGAAATAAAAAACGGGCGGCATGTCGCCATGCCGCCCGTTTTTCGATGATTATGAGGGCCGATTATTCGGCAGCGGCGGCGTCAGCAGCCTTCTGTGCCTTTTCGGCAGCGCGCTCCTGAGCCTTCTTGCCCGGCTTTGCCTTTACCGGGTTGCTCTTGACGTCGCGCGTGGCAACGCCGGCTTCGGCGAGGAAGCGCAGAACGCGGTCGGTCGGCTGGGCGCCGTTGTCGAGCCAATGCTTGATGCGGTCGGCGTCGAGTTCAACGCGCTTGGCGTCGTCCTTGGCGAGCATCGGGTTCCAGGAACCGACCTTCTCCAGGAAGCGGCCATCGCGCGGCGAACGGGCGTCGGCGACAACAACGTGGTAGTACGGGCGCTTCTTGGAACCACCGCGGGCGAGACGAATTTTCAATGCCATGTTTCTTACTCCTTAGGCTTTTTGTGACCGCTTGATTTTGGCGGCGTGTTTATTTGCTGTTGCTGTTTTTGTGTGTCGCATGATCTCTTCCGAAACCCGCTTCACACATTTCGGGATCATGCTTTGAGATCGGCGGCGATCTGTTCATGATGCCGGATGACTTCCTTGATGACGAAGTTCAGGAACTTCTCGGCGAAATCCGGGTCCAGATTGGCGTCCTTTGCCAGGCGGCGCAGGCGTTCGATCTGGAATTCCTCGCGCGCCGGGTCGGCCGGCGGCAGATTGTACTTGGCCTTCAGCACGCCGACCTCTTTGGTGCAGCGAAAGCGTTCGGCCAGCATGTGCACCAGTGCGGCATCGATATTGTCGATCGACTGGCGGTAGTTGCCCAATTGGGCCTTGACGTCTGGATCAATCATGGGGGTCAACGATCCTTTTCACTTCTTCTTCGGCAAACCGGGCAGGCCCGGGAATCCACCGCCGAGGCCCGGCAGCTTGGCGCCGCCCAGACCAGGCAATCCACCACCGCCAAGGCCGGGCATGCCGCCGGGACGGCCGAGGCCTGCGGCTTCCGCCTGCTTCTGCAAGGCTTCGAGCTGCTTGGGGTCCATGTTCGACAGGTCGGGCATGCCGCCCATGCCGCCACCGCCGAGACCCATCTTGCCGGCGAGGCCACCCATCAGCTGCTTCATCATGCCGCCCTTGCCCTTGCCGCCCATCATCTTCATCATGTCCGCCATCTGGCGGTGCATCTTCAGAAGCTTGTTGATGTCGGAGGCGTCGGTGCCGGAGCCGCTAGCGATGCGCTTCTTGCGGGAATGTTTCAGGAGGTCCGGATTGGCGCGCTCGGCCTTGGTCATCGAGGAGATGATGGCGAGCTGGCGGCCGAAAAGCTTGTCGTTGAGGCCGGCGGCGGCCATCTTGTCCTTCATGCCGGCCATGCCGGGCATCATGCCCATGATGCCGCCCATGCCGCCCATCTTCTGCATCTGGCTGAGCTGATCGGCAAGGTCGTTCAGGTCGAACTTGCCCTTGGCCATCTTGGCGGCCATGGCGGCGGCCTTTTCGGCGTCGATATTCTCAGCGGCCTTCTCGACCAGCGAGACGATGTCGCCCATGCCGAGGATGCGGTCGGCGATGCGGCGGGGATGGAATTCTTCCAGCTCGCCCATCTTTTCGCCGACGCCGATCAGCTTGATCGGCTTGCCTGTCACGGCGCGCATCGAAAGGGCGGCACCGCCACGGCCGTCGCCGTCCATGCGGGTCAGCACGAGGCCGGTGATCCCAACGCGCTCGTCGAAATTGCGGGCGAGGTTGACGGCGTCCTGACCGGTCAAGCTGTCGGCGACCAGCAGGATTTCGTGCGGGTTCGACCGCTTCTTGATATCCGCCATCTCGACCATGAGCGGCTCGTCGATATGCGTGCGGCCGGCGGTGTCGAGGATGACGACGTCATGGCCGCCGAGCTTGGCGGCCTGCACGGCGCGGGCGGCGATATCGGTCGGCGACTGGCCGGCGATAATGGGAAGCGTATCGATGTTGGCCTGGACGCCGAGCTGGCGCAGCTGTTCCTGCGCTGCAGGACGCCGCGTGTCGAGCGAGGCCATCAGGACCTTCTTGCGGTCGCGGCTCGTCAGGCGGTGGGCGATCTTCGCCGACGTGGTCGTCTTGCCCGAGCCCTGCAGACCGACCATCATGACGACGACCGGGGCCGGCGCGTTAAG
This sequence comes from Rhizobium sp. 11_C7_N12_5, assembly GCF_051811145.1. Lineage (NCBI taxonomy): Bacteria > Pseudomonadati > Pseudomonadota > Alphaproteobacteria > Hyphomicrobiales > Rhizobiaceae > Rhizobium > Rhizobium sp. 11_C7_N12_5. The sequence goes on along the minus strand of NZ_JBPWPY010000001.1, from coordinate 3,112,569 downwards.
GTCGATGCCCACGCCTTCGCCGCCGAGCATTTCGATCAGCTCGTCATGGACGATCTTGACGACCATCTGGCCGGGCTTGATCGACTTCAGGATCCCGGCGCCGACGGCCTTCTCGCGGACTCGGTCGGTAAAGGAGCGCACGACATCAAGCGCCACGTCGGCTTCGAGAAGCGCGCGGCGAACCTCGCGGAGTGCTGCGGAAACATCAGCTTCCGAAAGCGCGCCGCGGCCTGTCAGTCCATTCAGAATGGAACCAAGACGGTCCTGGAGGTTTTCAAACATCAATTCTTCCTTATCGATCGCTCTGGGCTTTAGATTTGCGCCTATTCCTTATCTTCCTCGGCTTTGCCTCGAAAGGGAGATGCGCGGATCCTCGCCCGAAAACGTCGTGCTTTTCCATGACGAAAACAAGACGCAAAGCCAAAAAGCACCCGAGGGCGCGTCGCGCTGTCGGGTGTTGACCTCCGGGATCTCTTTATACCTTTATGGGTCCCGGTCGGTGGCTCGGAGGCTTGTGCTCGTCGCAGATTGCGGGCGATAAACAGGAAAAGGCCGCCAAAGTCAACCCGAGGCGGTGGAAATGCCTGGGATGCATGCCCAATATCGCTATATGAACGTCGTTTTACCGCCAATACGCTCCTCTAGTTATTGTATTGATCCCCGCCAAATCATGTTTCCCCGAGACAGAACTGAATGAACGATGCAGCCCTGACCAATCTTCTTGCCGCGTGCCGCAGCTATGCCGGCGGCCGGGTCGACGCGCGGTTCAACGCCGCGGCGCAGGCCTTCTATGCCGACGCCAAGGTGCAGCCGAAAATCGTCACGCGGGCGGCGCGCGAGTTGCGCAGCCTGCCGCCTCCCGGTGCCGCGATCCTGGCGAATATGCTGGGTACCGTGGTCGAGACCGGGGGTTCGGTGGAGCGTAGCGGTCCCGCCGTGTGGGAGCTATTTACGACCTGGCTGCCGCAGATCCATCGCGGCTTTGCCGGCCGCAAGGAGCTGAGCCCGCGGCAACAGCAGCTGCTCGAAGCTTTCCAATTGCTCGGTCAGCCGGTCGTCTCCCACCTCGCGGCGATGCCGAAGGAGCGTGCGCTTGCCGCCGGTGATACCAGCCTGATGGCGCAGCTCGCCGAGCTGCAGGATTATACGCCGGGTGCGGCTTGGGTGCGCCATATGCTTCTGAGCCGCAGCGACCTCTTGCTTGTCCTGCATGTGCCAAGCCGTCGAGGCTTCCGCCTGCGCTATGAGAATATCGTCAACTGCTTTCATCTCTTCACGCTGATCCAGGCGGCTTTCGGGGAGACCCTGCCAGGCGGCCGCTCGCCAAACAGGTTCATCATCGACATGGCGCGTTGCGTAACCGTGGTGGAAGACGGTAACGACGAGCCATGGTGGCGCTATGAAACGGTGCAACCTAATCAGTCTGGCACTGTGGGGATATCGGGCGAGGCATCTGTCGATACCATCACGCGCATCGATGGCACGCAGGTCATCCTGCTTTCGCCCCCTGTCGAAGGTGCTGCGCTGTGGGACACGAGCTTCTTTACGCCGCAGCTTTTCGTTATGCCGGCCAATGTCGTGCTTGAGCGAACGCTGACGGCGCGCGAGGTCGAGGAGTGGCTGGCGAAGGCTGGCTTGCCTGGCGAAGGGGAAATGATGGGCGGGCAAGGAGTGGACAAGCCATGACAAGCGCATCCGGCTCCGGCAAGAAAAAGAACCCCTATTATCAAGGCCCGGCTTCCGACCATTTCGATGGTCTGCGCTTCTTCAATCCCGGCGGTGTCGGGCCGGGAAGTCCGCTTGATCTGCTGAAATGGCAGTTCGCGGGCGGCCGGGTGCGCTGGCCCAATCCGGTCATCAGCGCCTTTCCCTCGGCAAAGCCAGACCGGCATGTGTTCGGCGATCAAATGCGGGTGACCATGGTCGGGCATGCGTCGATGCTGGTGCAGATCGCCGGCCTGAACATGCTGACGGATCCGGTCTGGTCCGAACGCGTCAGTCCGTTCCGCTCGATCGGGCCGAAGCGCGTGGTGCCGCCCGGCATCCGCTTCGAGGATCTGCCGCCCATCGACCTCGTGCTGGTCTCGCACAACCACTATGACCACCTCGATCTCGCCACGCTGGCGAGCCTGCAGGCGCGCCAGCGGCCGAAGATCGTTACACCGCTCGGCAACGATACGATTATCCGCCGCGCCGTGCCCGACGCCGAAATCGTCGTGGTCGATTGGGGCGATCGCATCGCTGTCAATGGCGGGGTGACCATCGATGTCGAGCCCTGCCATCACTGGTCGGCGCGGGGCATGGGCGACCGGCGCATGGCCCTTTGGGCCGCTTTCGTGCTGACGACGCCGGCTGGCAGAATCTACCATGTCGGCGACACAGGCTTTCACGATGGCATCAACTATGAGGCTGTCAGGCAGAAACATGGCGGCTTCCGCCTCGCGATCCTGCCTTTCGGCGCCTATGAGCCGCGCTGGTTCATGAAGGGCCAGCACCAGAACCCCGAAGAGGCGGTCAAGGGCATGAAGCTCTGCAACGCCGCTTATGTCGCCGGGCATCATTTCGCGACCTTCCAGCTGACGGACGAGGGGATCGATGAGCCCGTTCACGCTTTGGATGCGGCGCTGAAGGCCGAAGGCGTGGAGCCGGACCGGTTTCGACCGCTGAGGGCCGGGGAAGTTTTCGACGTGCCGGTCGTTTGAAGGGGCGCCGCCTGTTCGCACCGAAAACCCCTTCTCCCCTCGGGGAGAAGGAGTTGCGTGCAGAAGCCTTGTGAGTGCCGAGCTTACTGATTGATCTCTGGCTCGACGAGCTTTGCCAGGTTTCGCAGTGATTCCTGCCAGCCGAGATAGCAGGCTTCAGGCGGGATGACGTCCGGTACGCCCGCCTGGGTTATATTCACCTCGGTTCCGACCAGCACCTTCTTCAAGGTGACGGTCACGTCCATTTCGCCCGGCAGGTTGGGGTCGTCGAACCTGTCCGTGTAACGCAGGCGTTCGCCGGGAATGAGCTCGACATATTCGCCTCCGAAGGCATGGCTTTTGCCCGTCGTAAAGTTGCGGAACGACATCTTGAACGTACCGCCGACTGTCGGTTCGAAGTGATGCACGCTGCAGGTAAAGCCATTGGGGGGAAGCCACTTGGCGAGCGCGTCCGCTTCGAGGAACGCGCGATAGACCTTTTCCGGGCTGGTTGCCAGGACGCGGTGCAGGCGAATGGTATTCGGCATGGTCATGATCCTTCTGAATTGACGGAGTGGACGATCCTAGGACGAGCAAACCTTCTGCAATCCGACACTGGAGCAAATTTTTGTCGAAATAAATCGCGCCAGGCTCAGCGCCGCAAGGTCTTTTGCCGAGATCAGGCAGAGAGCCGCCTTATCCGCCATGGCGATGCCGTCCCTACGAGCAGGCGGGATATTGGATGTACGGGTTTGTGGGAGAAACAGTCTCTGCGTTCCGCCATGTCCGGATATGCGCGATTTCAAACTATCATTGCGCCACGAGGGTGCGACCTCATCGTGCGAGAAGCCGGCAAGAAGGTGGGTACTGTTTGCATGCAGGGCTTCACGGGCGGCTGGAAGTCGCCTTCGCGGCCTCCGTCTACGACACCAGAGAGCTTCGGCCGTCCTTGGAATCCGGTGTGCGGCGGCGACCGAACTGCCCCACCCGGGAACCGAGCTGACGCTGATGCACCTGAGAAATCACATGACGGATCGCGAGCAAACCACATCGGTCGCATAGAGCAGGATCGCGGGACAGCTTTGTCGCTTCTCTGTCGAGGTTGAAGCGGTCGTTTGTGTTCGTCAAGCGCGGCCTAAGCCTGGCCATGAGCAGCGAATATCACGGCACTGGTAATTCCCCCGCATTTCCGCCATATACAGCTCGAAAACACTGATGGACATACCACCATGAGCAATATGGTCGAATTCGCGCGGATGAACGGGCTTGGCAACAAGATCCTGGTCGTCGACATGCGCGGCCGCAAGGACGTGGTGACGGCTGAGGCTGCGATTGCGCTCAATGCCGATCCTGCTACCGAGTTCGATCAGATCATGGCGATCCATGATCCGAAGGCGCAGGGAACCGACGCCTGGATCGATATCCTCAACTCCGACGGCACCAAGGCACAGGCTTGTGGCAACGGCACGCGTTGCGTCGTGCAGGCGCTATCAGCCGAGACCGGAAAGAAGGTGTTCACCTTCCAGACCGTCGCCGGTATCTTGAACGCCGTCGAGCACGAGGACGGCACGATATCTGTCGACATGGGCAAGCCGGTATTCGATTGGGACAAGATTCCGCTCGCCGAGGAATTCGCCGACACGCGCCATATCGAGCTGCAGATCGGGCCGATCGACAATCCCGTCCTGCATTCGCCCTCTGTGATGTCGATGGGCAATCCGCATGCGATCTTCTGGGTCGACAAGGACCCGATGTCCTTCGATCTCGCTCGCTTCGGGCCGCTGCTTGAAAACCATCCGATGTTTCCCGAGCGCGCCAACATCACGCTGGCGCAGGTGCTTTCGCGGACGACGGTGCGGACCCGCACCTGGGAGCGCGGCGCCGGTCTGACGCTGGCCTGCGGCTCCGCCGCCTGTTCTGCCGCCGTCAGCGCTGCTCGCACCGGCCGCACCGGCCGCAAGGTGACGATCGACGTCGCCTCCGCGCCTGCGCCGAGCCAGCTCACCATCGAATGGCGAGAGAGTGACGAGCATGTCGTCATGACCGGTCCTGCCGAATGGGAGTGGTCCGGTATGGTCGATCCCGTGACGGGCAGCTTCACGCGCGATCAGGAGCAGGGGGCTCAGGCGCGGTGAGCGGGGTCGAGGTCATTACCTTCGGCTGTCGTCTCAACACCTATGAATCCGAAGTGATGAGGTCGCAGGCGGAGAAAGCCGGGCTCAACAACGCCATCCTGGTCAATACCTGCGCCGTAACAGGCGAAGCCGTGCGCCAGGCACGCCAGGCGATCCGCCGCGCGCGGCGCGACAATCCGCATGCGCGCATCATCGTGACAGGCTGTGCCGCGCAGACGGAAAAGCAGATCTTTGCCGAAATGGCCGAAGTGGATGCCGTGCTCGGCAACGAGGAGAAGCTGAAGAGCGCCTCCTATCGCGCGCTGCCGGATTTCGGCGTTTCGGCAGAAGAGAAGCTCCGCGTCAACGATATCATGAGCGTGCGGGCGACCGCCCCGCAGATGATCCGCCATATCGACGGCCATGTGCGCGCCTTCATCCAGGTGCAGAACGGCTGTGATCATCGCTGCACCTTCTGCATCATCCCCTATGGCCGCGGCAATTCGCGCTCTGTGCCGATGGGCGCGGTCGTCGATCAGGCCCGTAACTTGGTTGAAAGCGGTTATCGCGAGATCGTGCTGACCGGCGTCGATGCCACGAGTTACGGCGCTGATTTGCCCGGAACGCCAACGCTCGGCCTGCTTGCCAAGACATTGCTGAAGCAGATCCCGGATATCCGCCGCCTGCGCCTCTCCTCGATCGACAGTATTGAGGCCGACAGGCACCTGATGGATCTTATCGCCGACGAACCGCGCTTCATGCCGCATCTGCATCTGTCGCTGCAGCATGGCGACGATATGATCTTGAAGCGGATGAAGCGGCGGCACTCGCGCGCCGACGCTATGCGGTTCATCGAGGATGTGCGCCGCCTGCGACCCGAGACGAGCTTCGGCGCCGACATGATCGCCGGTTTTCCCACAGAGACGGAAGAGATGTTCGACAATGCCGTTGGCCTTGCCGAACAGGCCGCGATCGCGCATCTGCATGTTTTCCCTTACAGCCCGCGCCCCGGCACGCCAGCCGCCCGCATGCCGCAACTCGACCGCGTCCTGATCAAGGAACGCGCCGCCCGCCTGCGCGAGGCTGGACAAAGACTGCACCAGACCCATCTCGACAGCATGGTCGGAACAAGACAATGGCTGCTTGTGGAGAATAACGGGTTGGCCCATACCGAAAATTTCACGCTTGTCGCCGCCCCCGGCCTTCGCCCGCGCGACCTTGTGCAGGTCGCAATCACCGGCCACAATGGCAAGCACCTCGACATGCAACTTCTGGCCGCTAACGCGGCCTAATGCTTCAACGGATACTTCATGGCGCTTGGTTTCATTAAAAAAGTCTTCACCTTCGGCCGTGAGAAGCCGGCGGAAGAACAGGCGCCTGCGGAGGTTATTGCACCGGACGTGCCCGCTCCGGAGCAAGAAGCGCCTGTCGCGGATGTTTCGCCGGCTTCCGAGTTGGCCGAACCTACCTCGCCCCCCTCTGTCCCGTCGGGACATCTCCCCCACGCGGGGGGAGATCGGTTGGAGGATGCCGCGCCGGTCGAGCACGAACAGTTGGCTGAAAAGGCCGCAGAGGCGGTTGTTTCGCATGAGCCGGTTGCTCCGGAGCAGGCTGGTAAGAGTGAAATTGTCGAGCCGGAGCAAGCCAAAAACGCTGAGGCTGATGCTGTAGCGGAAGATACCACTCCAGAACCGATCTCCACCCCTGTGGGGGAGATGTCCGAAAAGACAGAGGGGGGTGAGGAAGTTTCGGCTAGCTCGGAGCTCTCGTCGGAAAGCACCGAAGCTCAGACGGACTCGGAACAGTCGCCGGAAACTACCGAAACCCCAGCCGCAGCCCCCATCCTCCCCAAAGGCTTCGCCACGGCCTCCAGCATCCCCGAGCCCGCTCCCGAAGCCCTCAAGCAGAAGCTCTCCTGGTTCCAGCGCCTGCGCGCCGGCCTTGCTCGCACATCTTCGCAACTGACAGGCCAGATCGCCGCGCTCTTTACCAAGCGCAAGCTCGACGACCAGACGCTGCAGGATCTGGAGGATCTGCTGATCCAGGCCGATCTCGGCGTCGAGACGGCGATGCGGGTGACCGATACGCTGGCCTCCGAGCGCTATGGCAAGGACGTGACAAGCGAGGATGTCGGCCGCATCATGGCGCAGGAAATCGCCAAGGTGCTGAAGCCGGTCGCCAAACCGCTGCAGCTCGATCTCAGCCACAAGCCGCACGTCATCCTCGTCGTCGGCGTCAATGGCACCGGCAAGACGACGACCATCGGCAAGCTGGCGGCCAAGCTATCCGGCGCCGGGCTCAAGGTCATGGTTGCCGCCGGCGACACGTTCCGCGCGGCTGCCATCGAGCAGCTGAAGATCTGGGCCGAGCGCACCAAGTCGGAATTCATCGGCACCAAGATCGGCGCGGATGCGGCCGGTCTAGCCTTCGATGCTTTCCAGCAGGCCAAGGCCAACAAGAGCGACGTGCTGATCATCGATACCGCCGGCCGCCTGCAGAACAAGGCGGAGCTGATGGCCGAACTCGAAAAGATCGTGCGCGTGCTCGGCAAGCTCGATCCGGACGCGCCGCATACCGTGCTGCAGACGCTGGATGCCACCACCGGCCAAAACGCGCTGAACCAGGTGGAGATTTTCCGCAACGTTGCCGGCGTCAACGGCCTGATCATGACTAAGCTTGACGGCACGGCGCGCGGCGGCATCCTTGTGGCGATCTCGGCCAAGCACAAGCTGCCGGTCTATTTCATCGGCGTCGGCGAGGGTGTAGACGATCTCGAGCCGTTCGAGGCCGAGGATTTCGCCAACGCCATCGCAGGGACAGGTGCCGGAAGCAGCCAATGAACGATAAGAACAAATTCGACGATAGCGAAAGTGCCGCAATGACGACCAGCGATAACGAACTCACCCCAAGTGCCGCCGACAAGCATCATCCGCTGTTGAAGCTGGTGCTGGAACTCGGGCCTTTGCTGGTGTTCTTCTTCGGCAATCTGCGCGGCGACTGGTTGGCGCAGCAGTTCCCGGCGCTGTCCGCGCTGGGAGGGCCGCTCTTCGTCGCCACCGGCCTGTTCATGGCGGCAACGGTGATCTCGCTCGTCGTCTCGAAGGTTGTGCTCGGCCATCTGCCGCTGATGCCCTTCGTGTCAGGCATCGTCGTCCTCGTCTTCGGTGCGCTCGGCATCTACCTGCAGAATGAAACCTTCATCAAGATGAAGCCGACCATCGTCAACGCTCTGTTCGGTGTTGTCCTGCTTGGCGGGCTCGCTTTCGGAAAATCGTTGCTCGGCTACGTTTTCAACGCCGCCTTTCAGCTGGATAGCGAAGGCTGGCGCAAGCTCACGCTTCGCTGGGGTCTCTTCTTCCTGGTTCTTGCCGTGCTCAACGAAGTCGTCTGGCGCTTGTCGAATTGGTATTACCTGCCCGACGTCAAGGCCGCGGATAATCTCTGGGTGAACTTCAAGGTCTGGGGAACGATGCCGATCACCATCCTCTTCACGCTGTCGCAAATGCCGCTGATCATGAAGCATACGATCGAGCAGCCGGCGGAAAGCGGAAAATGACCGAAGCAGTCGACGCGCAAAACCGCTACCGGCAGCAAAGCTTCTGGTTCATCGCCTGCGCCCTTGTCCTGCTCGTGCAGATCGTCGCGGAATATATGATGGGCCGCGTGCCGATCTGCACCTGCGGTTACGTGAAGCTTTTCGAGCCCGTCGTGAAATCCAGCGGCAATTCGCAGCATATCGCCGATTGGTACACGCCATCTCACATCATTCACGGCTTCCTGTTCTTCGGGCTCACGCATTTGCTTATGCGCACTAAGCCGCTGTCGATGCGCCTGTTCGTCGCCATGCTGATCGAATCCGGCTGGGAACTGCTGGAGAACTCGCCCATCATCATCAACCGCTACCGCGCCGCGACGATCTCGCTCGATTATGTTGGCGACAGCATTCTGAATTCGGCGATGGACGCGGTGTTCATGGTGGTTGGCTTCCTGTTTGCCTGGCGTGCGCCGGTGATCGTCACGATCGCCATCGCCATCTTCTTCGAGCTGCTGACGGGTTACCTGATCCGCGACAATCTCACGCTGAACGTGCTGATGCTCGTCTGGCCGGTCGAAGCGATCAAGACCTGGCAGGGCGGGATTTAGCTTGTTCCCCCTCGCCCCTACGGGGAGAGGGTGGCAATCCTGAGTTTATCGAAGGGTCGCCGGGTGAGGGGCGTTACCGGGAAATTGCCGTTCGCTTGTCGCTTGAGGCCATTGTTGTTTTGCTTTTCGGCCCCCTCATCCGCCCTTCGGGCACATGACCGGGGTTGAGCCGCAGGTCTCAACCCGTCCTTCGGACCCCCGAGGGAAGAAGGAGTTCAGGATACCGGCTTCCCCTGCGCCTTCGCTATGGCCGGATAGAGCCCTTCCTTCAAACTCGTCGGCGTAAACGGGCCGACCTGTTTGTAGAGGATCGTGCCGTCGGGGGCGACGAGGTAGGATTCCGGGATGCCGTAGACGCCCCAGTCGATGGCGGCGGAGCCGTTGGGGTCGATGCCGATGGCGTTGTAGGGATTGCCGAGTTCACCGAGGAAGCGCAGGGCGTTCTCACTCGTGTCTTTGTAGTTGATCGCGACGATGTTCAGCCGGCCGTCTTTCGCGAGCTCCTTCAGTACCGGATGCTCGTCCCGGCACGGAACGCACCATGAGGCGAAGACATTGACAAGCGTCAGCTTGCCCTTGATGGCCTCATCGGTCAGCGCCGGCAGGTTGGAGCCTTCGAGCGGCGGCAGAGCGAGCTTTGGCGCTTTCGTGCCGATCAGCGCGGAGGGGATGGCGGAGATGTCAGTGCCATGAACCTCCTGGTCGTACATGACCTTGCCGACGGCAAGTGCGATGCAGGCAAAGACGATGAGCGGGATCAGCGCCAGCAGATAGCGCCCGGTGCCGCCGCCCGATTTCGGCTGATCCTTGTTGCCGGCATCGGTGGTCATTTCGCATCGCCTTCGGGCGCGCGCTGCGAACGGCGGCGGATGCCTGATGCTTCGAGTGCGGCCAGCTCGCGACGACGCAGGCGTCCATCGATCCATGTCCAGGCGATGATGGCGAGAATCATGACGGCAGCAAAGCCATAGGAGCCGAAGACGTAGAAGGGATGGGTCATGCTATTCCTCCCGGCTTGCCATGCGTGCGGCGATACGGCGCTGCGCGGCAATGCGGCGGCGCCAGATCTCGTTGCGGATCGCCATCAGATGCAGGGTGAAGAACAGCAGGGTGAAGGCCAGCGCCATGATGAAGAGCGGCCAGAGGAATGCGGTGTCGATGGCCGGGCCATCCAGACGCATGATGCTTTCCGACTGATGCAATGTGTTCCACCAGTCGACCGAGAACTTGATGATCGGAATGTTGATGAAGCCGACCAGGGTCAGCACGGCGGCGACGCGCGCGGCTTTGGACGGATCGTCCATGGCGCGGTTCAGCGCGATCAGGCCGAGATACATCAGGAACAGGATGAAGACCGAGGTCAGCCGCGCATCCCAGACCCAATAGGTGCCCCACATCGGCTTGCCCCACAGCGAGCCGGTGACGAGCGCGATCAGGGTGAAGGCGGCGCCGAGCGGGGCGGCGGTCTTGCCGGCGACGTCAGCGAGCGGATGACGCCAGACCAGCGTGCCGATCGCCGACATGCTCATGATCGTGTAGCACATCATCGAAAGCCAGGCGGCCGGAACGTGAATATACATGATGCGGACGGTGTCGCCCTGCTGGTAATCGCCCTCGGTCGAGAAGGAGAGGTAGAGGCCGATCGCAAAGAGTATGGCCGAGATCGCTGCCAGCCAGGGAATGAGACGCGCCGAAAAGGCCAGGAACCGCGTGGGGTTGGCGAGGTCGGAAAATCGGCTGATCGCAGGGCTGATATCGCTCATGCGGCTTGTTTAACCCGATATGGCTTTTCCGGCAATCGACAGCATTGTCTCAGATGGGCGAAACAGTATCTCATCGCGATCAATCCGTCGTGTTCCGCAAGGCAAGGGCGGCAGCCGCCGGGCCGAGCACGGCGAAGAACAGGGTGAGGGCGATCAGGATCAGGAAAGGCGGCAGGAAGGGTTGCGGCCCCTCGACGGCAGCATAGGTCGCGCTGACGCCGAAGATCAGCACGGGGATGGCCAGCGGCAGCACCAGGATCGACACCAGCAGGCCGCCGCGCGGCAGCGCCACGGCAACAGCTGCGCCTACCGCGCCGATGAAGGTGATCGCCGGCGAGCCGACGAGCAAGGTCAGGGCCGTGGCGGCGATCGCCGTTTCACTCATATTCATAAAGAGACCGAGCAGCGGCGAGGCAATGACCAGCGGAAGGCCTGTGGCTATCCAATGCGCGGCGCATTTGACCAGAACCGTGAGGACCAGCGGCGTCTCCTGCATGACGAGCAGATCGAGCGAGCCGTCGTCCCGTTCGGCCTGAAACAGACGGTCGAGCCCGAGCAGGCAGGCAAGCAGCGCGCCGATCCAGACGATGGCCGGGCCGATTCGCGACAACAGTTTCAGGTCCGGGCCGACGCCGAAGGGAATGACGGCGACGACGGTGAGGAAGAAGAGTATGCCGATCAAGGCTCCGCCGCCGGCGCGCACCGAGAGTTTGAGATCGCGGAGGAAGAGGGCGGTCATGATGTGGCACCAATCCCCTTCTCCCCTCGGGAAGAAGGTGGCCCGAAGGGCCGGATGAGGGGGCTTCTTCTCCATAAAAGTCTGATCTTTCGCTTCCGCTCAAGATGCTCTGTGCTTCGCTCCTCGCCCCCCTCATCTGCCCTTCGGGCATCTTCTCTCCAAGGGGAGAAGAGGAAAATCGTCGTTCTCGTCATCCCCAAACCCCTTCACTCACCCCGGCAAATCCGGTCATCCGCATTTCCCGCACATTATTTAATCCCAGCGGCTGATGCGTCGCCGCAAGGACGATGCCGCCCTTCTTCTGATGTGCCGAGATCAGATCGGTGAAGAGCTGGTCCGCCGAAGTGTCGAGCGCGGCTGTCGGCTCATCGAGGATCCAGATCTGGCGATGGGCGACCAGGAGTTTGGCGAAAGCGATTCGCCGTTGTTGGCCGGCTGAGAGATAGCCGAAGGGGAGATGGGTGATATCGGCAAGTCCAACAGCGTCCGCCGCCGCCTCGATGCCGAGGCCGGCGCCGCCTGGCATATCGCCGAGGAAGGCTTTCCAGAAGGTCAGGTTTTCGGCTACCGTGAGCTCGTATTTCATTGCATTGCGATGGCCGAGATAGTGGCTGGCCTCGCCGGGTAGGCGGTCCGAATCGCCGTCGGCACCAGTGAATGTGACGCGGCCCTTCTCCTGCCTTAGAAGACCGGCGACCACGCGCAAAAGCGTGGACTTTCCGGAGCCGTTGCGGCCGGTCAGAACGAGGGCGTCGCCACCCTCCAAGCCAAAGGAAACGTTCGAGAAAATCAGGTCTTCGCCCCGCCTCGCCGCCAGATTTTCAGCCCTTAGATGCATTCGCTCAGGCTTTCCCTATTTTCGTTGCCGCAACGCGCAAAAAATTGTCCAAATTTGCATCTTGCCACTCTGGCAAGTCTTTACGAAATTATCTATAAGACCTGCAACCACGCCAGCGGTCGGCGTGAATTTCATCCTTGCGCCGAACATAAGGTTTTCTGCCTTACGTGCGGACAGCGGAAATGGCCGTACCCGCATCCTGATGTGCATAAAGTGCATAGGCGTTCGCACGACTGTGTTGGCTATCAGAAACGGGGTATCTCGTGTCTAAATCTCTTGACAGTTTCAATTGTCGTTCCACGCTGACCGTGAACGGGAAAGACTACATCTATTTCAGCCTGCCCAAGGCTGAAGCGAATGGTCTGCCCGATGTTTCCAAGCTGCCTTATTCCATGAAGGTGCTTTTGGAAAACCTGCTGCGTTTCGAAGACGGGCAGTCGGTCACCAAGGAGCATATCCTTGCCGTCGCCGAATGGCTGACCAACAAGGGCACAGTCGAGAATGAAATCGCCTATCGCCCGGCGCGCGTGCTGATGCAGGACTTCACCGGCGTCCCAGCCGTTGTCGACCTCGCCGCCATGCGCGACGCCATGGTCTCCCTCGGTGGCGATCCGGAAAAGATCAACCCGCTTGTTCCGGTCGACCTCGTCATCGACCACTCCGTCATCGTCGATGAATTCGGCACGCCGCAGGCTTTCGCCCGCAACGTCGAGCTTGAATATCAGCGCAACGGCGAGCGTTACCGCTTCCTGAAGTGGGGCCAGCAGGCGTTCAAGAACTTCCGCGTCGTTCCCCCCGGCACCGGCATCTGTCATCAGGTCAACCTCGAATATCTCGGCCAGACCGTCTGGACGAAGGAAGAAGACGGCGAAACGATCGCTTATCCCGACACCTGCGTCGGCACCGATTCGCACACGACCATGATCAACGGTCTCGGCGTTCTCGGCTGGGGCGTCGGCGGCATCGAGGCTGAAGCCGCCATGCTCGGCCAGCCCGTCTCCATGCTGCTGCCAGAAGTCATCGGCTTCAAGCTGACCGGCAAGCTCAAGGAAGGCGTCACCGCGACCGACCTCGTGCTGACCGTCGTGCAGATGCTGCGCAAGAAGGGCGTTGTTTCCAAGTTCGTCGAATTCTTCGGCCCCGGCCTCGACGCGCTGCCGCTCGCCGACCGCGCCACCATCGGCAACATGGGTCCGGAATATGGAGCGACCTGCGGCTTCTTCCCGGTCGACAAGGAAACGCTGAATTATCTCAACATGTCCGGCCGCGCCAAGGACCGCATCGCGCTCGTCGAAGCCTATTCCAAGGCGCAGGGCATGTGGCGTGACAATGACGGTGCCGATCTCGTCTTCACCGATACGCTGGAGCTCGATCTCGGCGACGTCGTGCCGTCGATGGCCGGCCCGAAGCGTCCTGAAGGCCGTATCGCGCTGGAAAACATCGCCTCCGGCTTCGCTACCTCGCTGGACACCGAATACAAGAAGCCCGGCCAGCTTTCGAACCGCTATGCGGTGGAAGGCACGGACTTCGATCTCGGCCATGGTGACGTTGCGATCGCCGCCATCACGTCCTGCACCAACACCTCGAACCCGTCGGTACTCATCGCTGCCGGCCTTCTCGCCCGCAACGCCGTCGCCAAGGGCCTGAAGACCAAGCCGTGGGTCAAGACCTCGCTGGCACCGGGAAGCCAGGTCGTCGGCGAATATCTCGCCAAGTCCGGCCTGCAGGCCGATCTCGACAAGCTCGGCTTCAATCTGGTCGGCTTCGGCTGCACCACCTGCATCGGCAATTCCGGCCCGCTGCCGGCGCCGATCTCGAAGACGATCAACGACAAGGGCCTGATCGTATCAGGCGTCCTCTCCGGCAATCGCAACTTCGAAGGCCGCATTTCGCCTGATGTCCAGGCAAACTACCTGGCCTCGCCGCCGCTCGTCGTCGCCTATGCGCTCGCCGGCTCGGTGCAGCTCGATCTGACCAAGGAGCCGCTCGGCGAAGACCAGAACGGCAAGCCGGTCTATCTCAAGGACATCTGGCCGACCTCGCACGAGATCCAGGAATTCATCCTGAAATACGTCACCCGCGAACTGTATGAATCCAAGTACGCCGACGTCTTCAAGGGCGATGCCAACTGGCAGGCCGTGCAGGTTCCTCCGGGCCAGACCTATGCCTGGGACGACAACTCGACCTATGTGCAGAACCCGCCTTACTTCGTCGGCATGGGCAAGACCGGCGCCGGCATTTCCGACATCAAGGGCGCCCGCGTTCTCGGCCTGTTCGGCGACAAGATCACCACCGACCATATTTCCCCGGCCGGTTCGATCAAGGCTGCCTCGCCGGCCGGTTCCTATCTCATCGACCATGGCGTCGGCGTTGCCGACTTCAACCAGTACGGCACGCGCCGCGGCAATCATGAAGTGATGATGCGCGGCACCTTCGCCAATATCCGCATCCGCAACCACATGCTCGGCCCGAACGGCAAGGAGGGTGGCTACACCATCCACTATCCGTCCAAGGAAGAGACCTCGATCTACGATGCGGCCATGCAGTACAAGGCCGAGGGCGTTCCGCTCGTCATCTTCGCCGGCGTCGAATACGGCAACGGCTCGTCGCGCGACTGGGCTGCCAAGGGCACCAACCTGCTCGGCGTTCGCGCCGTGATCGCCCAGTCCTTCGAGCGCATCCACCGCTCGAACCTGGTGGGCATGGGCGTCATCCCCTTCGTCTTCGAGGAAGGCACCACCTGGGCAACCCTTGGCCTTAAGGGCGACGAGATCGTCTCGATCGAGGGCCTGGAACATATCAAGCCGCGCGAGCGCAAGATCGCCAAGATCACCTATGGCGACGGCACGGTTCGCGATATCCCGATCATCTGCCGTATCGATACGCTGGATGAGATCATCTACGTCAACAATGGCGGCATCTTGCAGACCGTTCTGCGCGATCTCGCTGCCTGATAGGCCTGATAGGCTTTGAAGCCATGATTGCATGCCGCCGGGGAAGTTTCCCGGCGGCGTCTTTTTTCACGCTGATGTGTACGAGACGCGCGTTGTCGGGCCTTTGCCTCACCCCATCGTGACTTTGCGTCATCGCGCTAAACTATTATCTCTTGTTTCAGATTTTTCGGGCTTGATACGGACTTGGCTGCCCCAGGGAGCGTGAGCGGTTTCGAGGTCTGCACGGGCAGACACTCTCGAATTTGAGAAAGAGGTACAAGGGAATGCGCCTTCGATTTTCGGTTCCACTTCTGGCAGGCATCGCGCTGGCAAGTTCGCTGCATGCGCAGGAGGCTGCGAAGATCAAGGGCGTGGTCGAGCTTTTCACCGCGCAGGGCTGCGCCTCCTGTCCGCCCGCCGATGCGGCGTTCCGCAAGCTGATCCGCCAGGGCGACGTTGTGGCGCTCGCCTATCATGTCGACTACTGGAACTATCTCGGCTGGAGCGACACCATGGCGTCCAAGGACAATACGGCGCGCCAATATGCCTATGCCCGCGCGCTGGGCCGGAGCGGGGTCTATACCCCCCAGGCCGTCGTCAATGGCCGGGATCATATGAATGGTGCCGACCTCGGCGCAATCAATGTCAAGCTTGATGACTTCCAGCGTGGAGGCGAAGGGCTGATCGTGCCGGTGAATGCCGCCATGAAGGGCGACGAGCTCGAGATCAAGATCGGTGCTGGCCAGGGCAAGGCCAATGTGGTCGTCGTCTATTTCGACAAGGAACAGATGGTGGCTCCGAAGGGCGGCGAAAACAACGGCCAGCAGATTGCCTATATGCATGCGGTCTCCGATGTCGAAACCGTGGGCATGTGGGATGGCAAGGCCATGAACATCGTCTTGCCCGCCAATGTGCTTGATAAAGCCGGTAGGAAAGGGCTTGCCGTTCTCCTGCAGGCTTCGACGCCTTCGGGTGATCCGGCCGCCATCATCGGGGCAACTGTCTTGACGATCGGCTCGGACGGCTGAGTGGCTTTTCCCACATCAGCCTGAAAGCTCTCCGTTTCGGCTAGCGCCGAAAAGGCCCCTATTTTGGCTGCCGCCAAAAAGGGGAGGTGCCCGGCGAGGACGCATTCGGGGCTGGGGTTTAATCGATGCGCCCCGGCCGGGCCGTTTGGCGCGGCGGCGCCAAACGGCTGACTATAATTCTTGTAAATTGGGCGTCGTTTTGACTGAAATGCGGCGCTGCCAAGATGCTTTCTCGCGCCGAAAAGAAATTGTGAGCGGCCAGGTGTCTTGCAATTTGAAGCGGCTGAGGCAAACTGTCATTCTCCTGTCATGAGATAGCCCTTGGGGGATTGATGACTGATCAGCCGGATTTGCGACATAGCGAAAGCCGCTCCGTCGATACCACCACCTCCGTCGTTGTTGATCTCAGGGAATACAAACAGAGCAGGGATCCGATACCGGTGACCTTTCATCGCCGGGAGCTCGACGCCATTTTGTGGATCTACGGCCGCATGGTCGGCGAAGGCGAGTGGCGGGACTACGCAATCGATCATCTCAAGGACAAGGCGGTTTTCTCCGTCTTCAAACGCTCCGGCGAGATGCCGCTCTTCCGTATCGAAAAGAACCCGAAGCTGGCCGCCAAGCAGGGCGCCTTCTCGGTGGTCAGCACCAGCGGCATGATCCTGAAACGCGGGCATGACCTGAGCCAGGTGCTGAAGGTTTTCGACAAGCAGCTGAAGCTGGTGGAGAAGTAGTTTCCCTGAATTGACGGTGGGTATGAGGATAGTGCGGCCCCCCTCTGTCCCGAAGTGACCGAGGGGGTATCAGAGGCTCGGCATACGGGTAATGCTACCCGCCGAACAACGTCCCAGGATAAACCGACGGATCCGGATCGGTATCCGCACCATCGCCCAACGCCTTTTGCATCAGCATGGTATCCAGCCATCGGCCGTGCTTGTAGCCGGTGCCTTTCAGCAACCCTACCTCGGTGAAGCCTGCGGCGCGATGCACGGCGACGGAGGCCGGATGTGCTCCGCCGATGACGGCGATCATCTGGCGGAAGCCGAGCGTCTGGCAGCTCTCCACCAAGGCGTCCAGCAGCAGCCTCCCGACGCCCCGCCCGCGGGCTTCCGGGGCAAGATAGATCGAATCCTCCACCATCCAGCGATAGGCCGGCCGCGTGCGGAACGCCGAGGCATAGGCATAGCCGAGGAATGCGCCGCCCTCGTCTTCGGCGACGATGTAGGGATAGCCCTTCTCCCGGATTGCCTGAAAGCGGTCTGCCATCTCCTCATCGCTCGGCGGCGTGATCTCGTAGCTCGCCGTGCCGTTCAGGACGGAATCGCGGTAGATGGCGGTGATTTGCGGGAGGTCGTCTGGAGTTGCGCTGCGAAGGCTGACGGACATGTGCTTCTATTGCCTGATCTGGGATTTTGAACGTCGATATCAAATCGCAGAGCCGGCAGCCAGGCAAATAAAAAAGGCGGCCGAAGCCGCCTTTCCGATGAGTTGTTCAAACCGTGCAATTAGCGGCGGTTGCCCATGAACTGCAGCAGGAACATGAACAGGTTGATGAAGTCCAGGTAGAGCGACAGGGCGCCCATGATGGCCTTGCGGCCGGCCACGGTCGCATCGTCGGCGGTGTAGTACATTTCCTTGATCCGCTGCGTATCGTAGGCGGTGAGGCCTGCGAAGATCAGCACGCCGATCACGGAGATCGCGAACTGCAAGGCGGACGAAGCCAGGAAGATGTTGACGAGCGAGGCGATGATCAGGCCGAAGAGACCCATCATCATGAACGAGCCCATCGCAGAGAGATCACGCTTCGTCGTGTAGCCGAAGAGCGACAGCGCGCCGAAGGAGGCGGCGGTCACGAAGAAGGTCTGCACCACGCTCTGGCCGGTGTAGATAATGAAGATCGACGACAGCGACAGGCCCACCAGCGCGGCATAGACCCAGAAGGTCGTCGTCGCGGCGGCTACGCTCATGCGGTTGATCCTGAAGCTCAGGAAGAAGACCATTGCCAGCGGAGCGAAGATCACCACCCACTTCAGCGGGCTCAGATAGATCGCCTGACCGAAGGTCGTGATCTGTCCATTGGCGAAAGCGAGGGTGAAGGAGAGATAGGCGGCAACACCCGTGATCGCCAGACCCAGCGCCATCAGGTTATAGACCTTGAGCATGTAAGCTCGAAGGCCTTCGTCTATCATCGCACCGGATTGCGCACCGCTCTGCGCCCGGTTTTGGTAGTTGCGAAAGTCAGCCATGTTTTCCTCTTTTAAGCTCCGATGTGAGTACGGTGTCGGGCCTTCCAGGCCCAGGCGCCGCTGCGGAGCTCCAGCATGCCTCCACAGAATATGAGGCTTTCATGCCTTATACACAAGGGTCTAGCTGTCGGCGCCGTGTTAAATCGGCGTAATATCGGGCGGCTTTCGCGGCGTTCGGTTAATCCGCGAAGACGATTCACAGTTCGCGCAGAACGGGCGCCGCCTTCTGGCCGAGGATGCGCCAGGTGCCGATCAGACCGATGCCGACCGTCAGCACCAGGGCGATGATGAGCGTGGAGAAAGCGACATCGGGCATGAAGGTCGAGGGCAGGTGCATGATGCGGCTGACGATGTACCAGGCGGAGACGGAGCCGGCGATCAGCGCGAAGACGGCGGTTGCCGAACCGAGGATCAGATATTCGTAGCTGAAGGCACGGATCAACATTGCCCGCGTCGCGCCGAGCGTCTTGAGGATGACCGCATCATGGGTGCGGGCGCGATTGCCGGCGGCAAGCGCGCCGGCGAGCACCAGCACTGACGCGATAAGCGCGACCGAGGCGGCGGCGCGGATGGCGGTGGCGAGCTGTCCCACAAGCGTATTGACGACATCGAGGGCATCCTTGACGCGGACGCTGGTGATGGTCGGATAGGCGTTGGTGACTTTCCTCAGGATCGCCGCCTCCTGCGCCGAGGTGGCGGAGGCATCGGTCAGGGTTGCCAGCCACGCATGCGGGGCTCCCTTGAAGGTGTTGGGCGAGAAGATCATCACGAAGTTGATCGACAGCGACTGCCATTGCACCTTGCGGAAGCTGGCGATCTTTGCCGTCACGTTGCGGCCGAGGACATTGACGGTCACCTTGTCGCCGATCTTCAAGCCGAGCGCCTTGCCTTCATCGTTGGAAAAGGAGACCAGCGGCTCGCCGCTATAATCCTTGTCCCACCACTGCCCTTCGGTAAGGGCGGCGTTTTCGGGCAAGGTCTCGGCATAAGTGATGCCGCGGTCGCCGCGCAACACCCATTGTCCGGCCGCCGGCACCTTCATTTTCGTGACATCCTCGCCGTTGAAGGCGACGATCCGGCCGCGCAGCATCGGCGCCTCGACGAGCTTGCCCTTGGGGTCCTCGTTGAGGACGATCTTGCGGAAGCCCTCAAGTTCCGGTCCCTGTATGTCGACAAAGAAGAAATTCGGCGCCTTTTCGCTCATGCGTCCGGTCAGCTCGTGGCGCATGTTGCCGTCGATCAGCGTCAGGGTCACCAGAAGCGCCAGGCCGAGGCCGAGCGACAGCACGACGGAACCCGTGAGCGCGCCGGGCCGGTGGATATTGCCGATCGCAAGCCGCAGGGCCGGCGAGCGCACACGCGGGCTGCGGCGGGCGAGCCGGGAGAGGAGTGCGGCGACCACGCGCAGCACGACGAAGGCGGCGGCGATGGAGACGACGAAGACGATGGCGATGAAGCGATCATAGGCGGTGACGATCGCGAGAGCCGCAAGAGCCGCCATCAGCACGCCGGCGGCGAGCAGATAGGGCCAGCCGGGCAGGCGGCGCGCTTCAAAGCCCTGTTCGCGGAAAAGTGCCGTCGCCGGCACCTCGCGGGCGTGGCCGAGCGGCGGGATGGCAAAGGCAAGCGTCGTCAGCAGACCGAAGAGGGCCGCCAGCATCAAGGGGCCGGGATAGAGCCGCGGTGCAGTCGATATGGGTAGGAATTCCGCCATGAATTGCGAGGCGACCAGCGGCGCGATGGCGCCGAGGACCAGGCCGACGGCAACACCGGCGAGCGCAATGACGGCAATTTGGATGAGATAGATCAGCACCACGACGAAGGCCGGGGCGCCCAGGCATTTGAAGGTGGCGATGGTGGTGCGCTTCGAATCGAGGAAGGCGCGCACGGCATTGGCGACGCCGACGCCGCCGACGATGAGAGCCGCCAGTCCCACCAATGTTAGAAACTGCGAGAAGCGGGTGATGTTGTCGGCAAGCTCGGGTGCGGCGCGGCTGCTGGTGCGGATCGACCAGCCGGCCTGCGGGAAGGCGGCATTGGCGCGATCGCCGAGGTTGCGCAGCCCGGTCGCGGGATCGTCCATGCGGATCCTGTAGGCCTGCTCGACGAGGCTGCCAGTGGTGATCAGGCCGGAGGCGGCCAAGGCATCGCGGCTGGTGAGCAGACGGGGGGCGAAGCCGAAGCCTTCGGAGACGGCATCCGGCTCATTCGTGATGGTGCCGGTGATGTGGAGCTTTGTATTGCCCAGCAGCAGATCGCTGCCAACCTTGAGGTTCAAACGCTCGAGCAGGAGGGGAGCGACGACGGCGCCAAAGGCGCCATCCTTGGCGGCAAGCAGGGTCGATAGCGGCTGGTCGGGATCGGCCTGAAAGGTGCCATAGAGCGGATAGGCGTCATCGACCGCCTTGACCTCGACCAGCGCCTGGTCGGAGCCGTCGGGCAGGCGGGACATGGAACGCAAGCTGGTGGAGCGGGAGAGCTTGCCGAGGCCTTGGAGATAGGCCAGTTCCTCAGGGCTTGCCTCGCGATTGCGCAGCTCGAAGCGGGCGTCGCCAGCCAGAAGCGACTGGCCCCGCGTCGAGATGGCATCGGTGATCGAGCGGGATACGGAGTTGACGGCGGCGATGGCGCCGGTGCCGAGCGCGATGCAGGCGAGGAAGATATAGAAGCCGCCAAGACCGCCGCGCAGTTCGCGCAAGGCAAGGCGGAAGGCGAGCGTCAGGCGCATCCCCGCCATGTTCATGCGATGGCCGCCTGATTGACGCGCGACGGAGCGCTATCCTTCTCGATTTCGCCTGATCGTACGCGGATCTGGCGCGAGCAGCGGGCGGCAAGCGCCGGGTCGTGGGTGACGAGCAGCATGGTGGTGCCGCGCTCGGCCTGCTGGGCAAAGAGCAGGTCGGCAATCTGCCGGCCGGTATCCGTGTCGAGATTGCCCGTCGGTTCGTCGGCGATGAGGACAGCAGGCGAGGGCGCAAGTGCGCGGGCAATCGCCACGCGCTGCTGCTCGCCGCCGGAAAGCTGGCCGGGATAGTGATTGAGCCGCTCTCCCAAACCGACCGCCTGCAGCTCCCGCCGGGCGATGTCGAAGGCGTCTCTGTTGTTGGCGAGTTCCAGAGGCACGGCAACGTTTTCCAGCGCCGTCATATTGGCGATGAGATGGAAGGATTGGAAGACGATGCCGATATTGCGGCCGCGGAAATCGGCGATGCGGTCTTCGCTCAGGCTATGCAGAGGCGTGTCGCGGATCAGCAATTCGCCGCTGTCGAGCTTCTCGAGGCCGGCCAGCACCATCAGCAGCGTCGACTTGCCGGAACCGGAAGGGCCGACGATACCCACGGCCTCGCCCTCCATGACGGTGAGGTCGATGCCCTTCAGCACATGGACGGAGGCGGCGGCACTGCCGAGCGTTAAATCCGCCTTCTTCAGCTCGATGATGGTTTTTGCCAATGCGAACGCCCTATATATCAGAGAACATCAGAGATAGTGGCGGGCGCAAATTGGCCCGGACAGCGAATTTAGGAAATTGATCATGAGTTTTAAAGTTGCTGCGTTTCACTTCGCTGTCATCACTTTCGGTCTTTTGTTTGGCGCTGTGGATGCCGTCGAGGCGCGGACCATCCAGCTCGTCGGATTGGGCGACAGCCTGATGGCCGGTTATCAACTGCCGCCGGGCGACGGCTTTCCCGCCAAACTGGAGGCGGCGCTGAAGGCCAAGGGGCTTGATGTGGCCGTCGCCGATGCCGGCGTATCGGGCGACACGACATCCGGCGGGCTTTCCCGCGTGGACTGGTCCGTGCCCGATGGCACGGACGGGGTGATTCTCGAGCTCGGCGCCAATGACGCCCTGCGCGGCATTCCGCCGGAACAGACGGAAAAGAATCTCGAAACGATGATCGGCCAGCTCAAGCAGCGAAAGATCCCGGTTCTCCTCGTCGGCATGCTGGCACCGCCGAACATGGGGGCGGATTATGCCGAGAAGTTCAATCCGATCTACAAGCGCCTGGCCGACAAATATCAGCTCGCGCTCTATCCGTTTTTCCTCGACGGCGTGGCCACGCATGCGGATTTGCAGCTGTCCGACGGCATGCATCCGAATCCTAAGGGCGTCGATGTAATGGTCGAGCGCATTCTGCCAGCTATTGTCACTTTCGTAGGGATGATTGACGCAGGTGCGAAATAGGTGCTTGCACCGACTGCAAATGCGTGATTCCCTACTTATACCTGCAAGAGATTCGGGGAGTGCTCGTGATGCCGAGACTTTTTACCGCCCTCGAAATTCCGCGCAACGCGGCCATGAGCCTCTCGTTGTTGCGCGGTGGTCTTCCCGGAGCCAGGTGGATCGACGTTGAAAATTATCACATTACCCTTCGGTTCATCGGCGATGTCGATGGTCGGACGGCTGATGAGATCGTCGACCGGCTGGACCGGATAGACCGCCCAGAATTTCAGCTTCGTCTGGAGGGCATAGGCTCCTTCGGTTCCAAGAAGCCGCATTCGGTCTGGGCCGGGGTCTCGCAGACACCGGACATGTACGCGCTGCAAGGCGAGATCGAGCGCATCTGCCAGCGTATCGGATTACAGTCCGATCCCCGCAAGTTCACGCCGCACGTCACGCTCGCCAGGTTGAAGTCCTCGCGGGTCGACGATGTCGTGCACTACCTCTCCGGCCGCGGCAACTTCTATACCCAGCCGTTCACGGTGGGGCGCTTCGTGCTTCTGTCATCGCGCGAATCGGTTGGCGGCGGACCCTATCTCACCGAAGAGATATTTCCGCTTCACGAACCCCACAGCGCCTTCCCGGCCTTGGGCAACAACGCGCTGCAGCCGGCCAAGAGCATGGTGTAAACAGCCTCGAAATCATCGCGGCCGCCATAATACGGGTCGGGAATGTCCTTGTTGCTGCCAAGCGCAAGGGCGTTGAAGAGGTGCAGCTTGCCGTGAAGATCGGCATGCGCGACTTTGCGTAGATTCTTTAAATTGTCCCGATCCATTGCCAGGATCAGATCGAACCTGCCGAAATCTGATGATGCGATGCGGCGGGCGCGCTGGCTGGAAATATCGATTCCGCGGCCGGCGGCAACAGCCACCGAACGGCGATCCGGTCGCTCGCCTTGATGCCAGCCGCCGATGCCGGCCGAATCGATCTCGAATTCAAGGGAGCGACCGGCTTCGGTCGCCAGATGCCTGAAAATGCCTTCGGCAAGCGGCGATCGGCAGATGTTGCCGGCGCAGACAAAAAGAATCCTTTGACGATCCATGATATCGTTCAATCGCTAGAGAGGAGTGACCTTGCCATGAAATACGAGAAGCTGGAGCCGACCGCAATCGATGAAAGCCTGAAGGAACTGGACGGCTGGACGCTTTCGGGCGACCGCATTTCGATTTCGAAGACGTTCAAATTCCGCAATTTCGTCGAGGCCTTCGGCTTCATGACAGAGGCGGCGCTTTCGGCGGAGAAATTCAATCATCACCCGGAATGGTTCAATGTCTATTCCCGTGTCGACGTCAAACTGACGACGCATGATGCTGGCGGTCTGACGGATCACGACATCAAGCTCGCGAAGGCGATGGAGAAGGCGGCGGCCCGGCGGATCGATTGAATCGCCTGATGCGATCACCATATGTTTACACGGCCCGGGCAACGGGTCTCGATAGAGGTGAATGGAATGGATGACATCAAGTACGGGGAAATCCTGATGCCTGGTGATGAAGAAACCCAAAAGGAGCAGGAGAAGACGGTGCGCAGCAAATTCTGGCCGACCTTGCGGAAGGCGGCTCGTCATATCCCGTTTTCCCGCGACGTCGTGGCGGCTTTCTATTGCGCGTTCGATCCGCAGACACCGACTCGTGTCCGCGGCATCCTGCTGGCTGCGCTCGGCTATTTCGTCATGCCGTTCGATGTTATCCCCGATTTTTTTGCCGTGGTCGGCTTTACGGACGATGTCGCGGTGCTGACGCTCGCCTTCAGCATGATCAGGGGCCATATCCGCCAGGAACATTACGACGCTGCCGACAGGGCGTTGGAGAACGAGCCAGAGGCTGTAAAAACGGCTTGATGCCCGCCCAACAGGGGTCGATCTGAATCCTCTCGGGTTTCCAGACCTTTATGAGGCCCCACTGATTTTAGCGAGGACAAATTCTTGCCTGAATCTTTCTGTCTTAAATCGATCCCGTAGGGTGGTGTTCCACCATCCGGGTTTTCCAATTCCTTCTGAAGCGTTTCAAGCTCTGCGCAATACCTGGGTTGAAATGGCACGGAGCCAAGGGCGGTTAGTGCTCCGTTGACGGTTTGGTAACCTGAATAAAGTCAAAATAAGGCAGCTCACGAGCATAGGCGTGCGTTAATCGACTCGCCACGCGCTCTGGACCGCAAGAAATCGGCAGGAAACCATGTTTGTAAAAAGCTTCGCAATCGCCCTCTCGCTTGTTCTCGCCGGCACCGGCATTGCCTCCGCCCAGACCAAGAAGCAGACGCAGGCAGCGGCAGCAGCAGCGCCGGCGGCTCCGACGCGCATCCAGCAGTTCGACGCCTGGGGCGCCTATTCCTACCAGTCCGCGGCGGGCAAGGTCTGCTACGTTCTCTCCGTGCCCACCGCCAAGGCGCCGACCGCCGGCATCGACCATGGCGACAATTTCTTCATCGTATCCCAGCGTCCGGGCCAGAATATCTCCTATGAACCGCAGGCGATGATGGGTTATCCGCTCAAGGACAATTCGAAGGTCGACGTCATTATCGACAACAAGACCTTCGTGATGTTCACCAAGGACAAGGCTGCCTGGGTCGAGAATGCCGCGCAGGAGCCTGCATTGGTCGCAGCCCTCAAATCAGGCCATTCGCTGAAGGTTTCGGCGACTTCGAAAAAGGGTACGGCCACTTCCTATACCTATTCGCTGAAGGGCGTTACCGCCGCGCTGAAGCAGATCGAGAACTGCAAGTAAGTTCGAGGGCCAAGGGATCACGTCAATGTGATCGTCCTGCCGCCGCGACCGTGATGACAAGGCCGGCAAGCACGCCGGCCTTTGCTTTTGAGGGAAAGGGATGACGCGAGCGGAAATTAGTGCTAAAGGCCGCGCCAACAGCAGGTGTGCGGCAGACAGCTTGTCCCGCCACCGCATGAATCTTCAGATTTCCGTGCCTTGCCCGCATCCGCAGCTTCTTTCAGCTTTTGCGGCATCGCCGATGTGAACCGTTGGAATGATCCTATGTCCGCCACCGATATCATGACCCATCCCAAGCTGAAGCCGATGCCCTTGTCGCAGCCGGTGGAGCTTTCGCCGAAACCGTCGCTCATCGGTCTGACGCGCGAGGAAATGGGTGCCGCGCTCAAGGAAAAGGGCGTTGCCGACAAGCAGATCAAGATGCGCGTCAGCCAGCTCTGGAACTGGATCTACGTGCGCGGTGTCTCCGATTTCGATGCCATGGTGAATGTCTCGAAGGACATGCGCGAAATGCTGAAGACGCACTTCACCGTCGCACGTCCCGAAATCGTCGAGGAGCAGGTGTCCAACGACGGCACCCGCAAATGGCTGCTGCGTTTCCCACCGCGCGGCGCCGGCCGTCCCGTCGAGATCGAGGCCGTCTATATTCCGGAAGAGGGCCGCGGCACGCTCTGCATTTCCAGCCAGGTCGGCTGTTCGCTGACCTGCTCCTTCTGTCATACGGGCACGCAGCGCCTGGTGCGCAACCTGACGGCGGAAGAGATCCTGTCGCAGCTGCTTCTGGCGCGCGACCGGCTCGGTGATTTCCCCGACCGCGAAGCGCCGCAGGGCACGGTCATGCCGGCGGAAGGCCGCAAGGTCAGCAATGTCGTCATGATGGGCATGGGCGAGCCGCTCTATAATTTCGACAGCGTCAAGACGGCGCTGCTGATCGCTTCCGACGGCGACGGCCTCTCTCTGTCGAAGCGACGCATCACCCTTTCGACGTCGGGCGTCGTGCCGGAAATCTACCGCACAGGCGATGAGATCGGCGTCATGCTGGCGATCTCTCTGCATGCGGTGCGCGACGACTTGCGCGACATGCTGGTGCCGATCAACAAGAAATATCCGCTGAAGGAGCTGATGGATGCCTGTCGCGCCTATCCCGGCCTTTCGAACGCACGGCGCATCACTTTCGAATATGTGATGCTGAAGGGCGTCAACGACAGCCTCGAGGATGCGAAGGGGCTGATCCAGCTGCTGAAGGGCATTCCGGCCAAGATCAACCTGATCCCCTTCAATCCCTGGCCCGGCACGAATTACCAGTGTTCGGAGTGGGAGCAGATCGAGAAATTCGCTGATTTCATCAATTCGGCCGGCTATGCTTCGCCGATCCGCACGCCGCGCGGGCGTGATATCCTCGCCGCCTGCGGCCAGCTAAAGTCGGAATCGGAGCGCATGCGCAAGACCGAACGCCTGGCCTTCGAAGCGATGATGATCGCCAATCACGGTGAGGATTGAGATCGATGCTCGTTGGGCTGCGCAAGCCGATACGCCTCCTGTGGGGCTATGTCGCCGCCTGCGCTCTGATGGGCTTCGTGCTGGCCTGCGTTGCAGCGTGGACGGTGCCGGAGACGGCCGCCCCCGAACTTTTCGTCCTGACGATTGCGCTCACCAAGCTCGCAATGATCGTCAGCATTCTGCCGTCGCTCATCGTCATCCCCATTCTGGAATGGCGCGGTATGCGTCGCTGGTACGGTTATGCGATCTATGGCGCCGTCTTGTCTGCGGTGGCCTCCATCCTTATTTCCGGCGGCGTGGAAAAGCCGCAGACCCTCAATCTGATCACGATCGCGGTCTGCTTCGCCTTCTTGGGGGCAGTCAGCGCCACCGTCTATTGGTGGATCGCCGGCCGGTTCGCCGGGCGAGGCCCAGTCCTCAACGAGCCTGAGTGAAGAAGATCTTCACCGCGAAGATCGAGAAGACGGTGGCAAAGGCATAGTCGAGGCCGCGCATGACGCCCCGGTTCTTCTGCAGCCAGGACGACAGGCCGTCGGCGGCAAGAACGATGAGCACGTTCACCGGAATGCCGATGACGATGAAGAAGAAGCCGAGGAACAGCAGCTTGTGCGTCACGGCCGGATCGCCTGCCGTGACGAATTGCGGCAGGAAGGTCATGAAAAAGATGATGACCTTGGGGTTCAGCAGATTGACTGAGAAGCCGGTGGAAATATTGGCGAGCGGCGTGCCCTTGACGGCATCGACCTTCTTGATCGACAAGCTGGAACCGAAGCGGATCGCCTGGATCGCCAACCACAGGAGATAGGCGGCACCACCCGTTTTCAGCACCGTGAAGGCGACCGGCGAAGCGGTGATCAGCGCCGAAATGCCGAAGGCCACCAAACAGGTGTGAACGATGACGCCGAGGCTGGTGCCGAGAACGACGAAAAGCGCTGCCTTCTTGCCCTGCGCCAAAGCGCGACTGATCGACAACGTCATGTCGGGACCGGGGGTCAGCGCCAGCAACAGGCTTGCCGCCGAAAAGGCGAGAAGGGTCGGCAGGCTGGGTATGAAGTCCATGAGATGCTCCGAAAGCCGGATAGGGGATCCGTGTTCTCTTATCCGGCTTTGGGGGGATTGCAAATCAATCCTTCTTTTCGAGAAATGCCTTGAATTGGTCGGCATAGTCGGGGTGCCAACGCGACAGCGGCGGACGGTTTTCGACGATATCGCCGGCGGCCCACAGCATGCGGCGCTCGTCGGTCGGACGGGCCACGTCATTGTCAGGGCAGAGAATATAGAAGTCGCCGCGCTTCAGGCTCTCCACCATGAAGTCGATCGTCTGTTCCGGCGTCCAGGCACCGGCCGGCTTTTCCCTGCGCTCGCCCTTGGTGAGGCCGGTGAAGACGAAGCCGGGGATAAGGAGATGGGCTGATATTTTCGCGCCCGCAGTATTGCGTAGCTCGTGCTGCAGCGCTTCGGTGAACACCTTCACGCCGGCCTTTGAGACATTGTAGGCCGGATTGCCTGGCGGCGTGGTGATGCCCTGCTTCGAGCCGGTGTTGATGATAACACCCGGTTCGCCATGGGCCAGCATGCCGGGCCCGAAGGTCCGCGTGCCGTTGATAACGCCGAGCAGATTGACGCCGAGAATGGCATCCCAGCCGGCCTGTGCGCTGAAGATCGAGGTTTCCGGTCCGATACCGGCATTGTTCATCAGCACATGCACCCGGCCGAAGCGCTGCAGGACTGCGCGCTCCAACGCCTCCAACGAGTCTTTGCTGGAAACATCGGTCTCGATGGCCATCACATGCTCCTCGCCTGTGATCGTCTTGAGCTCGGCGCTCGCTTCCGCCAGGCGGTCGCCGCCGAGATCGGCAATGACGACGCTCATGTCGAGCGAAGCAAAATATTTCGCCGCAGCAAAGCCGATGCCGGACGCGCCGCCGGTGATGACGGCTACATTGGATTTCTTGAAAATGTCTTGAATATCGGTCAAAGGGTGCCCTCCGAGGCATTGCTTGCTCGCCGCCGAATATGGTGCTTTCCCGAGGCGAGTCAAACCCGCGTCGAACCCGTGCGAGGCGCTCCGCCGCACTTCCCCTTGCGCCTCGCGATAATCTCGCTAAAAGTGCCGCGATACAGGGTTTGCGGGCCTTTCCTTCGGCTTGCATTGAAACGGATCTCATCATGGCATCACATAAAGACGTGAAGAAAGTCGTTCTCGCCTATTCCGGCGGTCTCGACACCTCGATTATCCTGAAGTGGCTGCAGACGGAGCTGGGTGCGGAAGTCGTCACCTTCACCGCCGATCTCGGCCAGGGCGAAGAGCTGGAGCCGGCGCGCAAGAAGGCCGAAATGCTCGGCATCAAGGAAATCTATATCGAGGATGTGCGCGAGGAATTCGTGCGCGATTTCGTCTTCCCGATGTTCCGCGCCAATGCCGTCTACGAAGGCGTCTACCTGCTCGGCACGTCGATCGCCCGCCCGCTGATCTCCAAGCACCTGATCGAGATCGCCAAAAAGACCGGCGCTGACGCCATCGCGCACGGCGCGACGGGCAAGGGCAACGACCAGGTTCGTTTCGAACTCTCGGCCTATGCGCTGAACCCCGACATCAAGATTATCGCTCCCTGGCGCGACTGGTCGTTCAAGAGCCGTACCGACCTGCTCGAATTTGCCGAGAAGCACCAGATTCCGGTTGCCAAGGACAAGAAGGGCGAGGCGCCGTTCTCCGTCGATGCCAACCTTCTGCACTCCTCCTCGGAGGGCAAGGTGCTGGAAGATCCGTCGCAGGAAGCGCCGGAATATGTGCATATGCGCACGATTTCCCCTGAAGCCGCTCCCGACAAGGCGACGGTTATCAAGGTCGGCTTCGAAAAGGGCGATGCCGTCTCGATCAATGGTCAGCACCTGAGCCCGGCGACGCTGCTGGCAAAGCTCAACGATTACGGTCGCGATAATGGCATCGGCCGTCTGGACCTCGTCGAGAACCGCTATGTCGGCATGAAGTCGCGCGGCGTCTACGAAACGCCCGGCGGCACGATCCTGCTCGCGGCCCATCGCGCCATTGAATCCATCACGCTCGACCGCGGTGCCGCGCACCTCAAGGACGAGCTGATGCCGCGTTATGCCGAGCTCATCTATTACGGCTTCTGGTTCTCGCCGGAGCGCGAGATGTTGCAGGCCCTCATCGACAAGAGCCAGGAACATGTCGAAGGCGAAGTGACGCTGAAGCTCTACAAGGGCAATGTTATGGTCATCGGCCGCGAAAGCCCGAAGTCGCTCTACTCCGATAAGCTCGTCACATTCGAGGACGATCAGGGCGCCTACGACCAGAAGGACGCAGCCGGCTTCATCAAGCTCAACGCTTTGCGCTTGCGCACGCTCGCCAAGCGTAACCTGTCGAAGTAATCAGAATCCAAACAACAAAAGACCCGCTTCCGGTTGCCGGAGGCGGGTTTTTCTTGCTGGAAAGCGGAACTGTGCCGGACATTAAGCGGTCAGGCGATTCCGTGAAACGCCTGACCGCTCTATGTTGTTGTTTTGCGCAATTCCGGACGGAAAACCGCTACGCACTTTTACCGGGATCGCTCTAGTCGACCGGCCTCAACTCACGTTCGGTCTCGGCGGGCAGTTCTGCCTTCTGCAGATTGCTGCGGAACGTACAGAGCGCGTCGTGCAGCTGCGTCTGCAATCCCTGATCGAAGCCTTGCGTCGCATTGCGCTCGACCTCGCAAACCTCTCTGTCGATCTGCTTCAGCTTGGCGGCGGCCGTTTCCGACAAGACGATCCGCTTGGCGCGGCGGTCGAGCGGGTCGGGTTGGCGTTCGATCAGGCCCCGCGCCTGCAATTTGTCCAGAAAGGCGCTGACGGTCATCGGCTCCAACCCCATGCGGGAGGCGATGTCGAGCTGCCGACTACCGTTAATGGCAGCGACTTGCATCAGCGTTCGTGCTTCACCCGCTGTCAGGCCGAGCCCTGCGACAAGAATACGTCGCTCGAAGGCCGTCCTGATCAATCGGGCGCAATCGCTCACAAGAAAGGCGAGCGAATCCGTATTAATCCTGCTGTTCATAAGCGCTTCCCTACCTACGCTTTTCAGTTCTTGGGCCCCGATACGTTCTTATTGGTTTAAACCCATGAACACAACGGCTTCTTCTGTCATAAAACGAACAGCGACTTGACCCGATTCAGCAGGTTGCTACTCTCCCGCGATCAGCAGTGGGGACCTCCATCATGACGCAATCGCTCGTTGTCGGCGCTTTCCTGGCCGCGTTGTTTTATGTCCTTATTCCGGGCCCGGCTTTTCTGGCGCTGCTGGGCATCGGCGCGGGGCAAGGGCGCAAGGCCGGCGCATTTTTCGTCAGCGGCCATCTGCTGGGCGATATCGTCTGGTCGTCGCTTGCGCTGGTCGCCATCGTCGGCGCCAAGACCATCGGCACCTTCGTCTTCGATCTGCTCGGATTGCTTTGCGGCTTCTATCTTGCCTGGATCGGCTGGAGCGCGGTGACGGCCAAGCCTAAGGGAGATGGGAAATCGCTTGTCAATGTCGACCGGCCGTTCCGCCGGGGCCTGATCTTCGGCGTCACCAACCCGAAGGGATATCCGGTTGCGCTGGCGACGTTCACCGCTTTGGTGGCGGGTTCAGCCGGAGCGCTGACTTTCAGCGCGCTGCCGCTATTGCTCACGGTTTCCTTCGCCGGCTTCGTGACAGCGGATATCATCCTGATCAGCATTATCGGCGCGGGGGCTGTGCGACGTTTCTATCGCGCGCATGAACGGCTGATCGTGCGCTGCTCCGGCGTGCTCTTCATGGGCTTTGCGGCGCAGGCGCTCTGGCACGCCACGCCTGGCCTGCTCGGCTGGCGCAAGGCCTGACCCTTCCCCATGAATTTGTTTGTCGCCGCCATACCAATTTGGCGGGGCGGGCCTTATATCGTGCTTCGATCAGATATCTGTCGAAAGGATGCCCTGCATGTCTTCCCACGCCGCCGTCAATCCCGCGCTCGTCGAATGGACCGGACATCGAGGGCTGCCACGCTTCGACGCGGTGAAGGACACGGATTTCGCTCCCGCCTTCAACGCCGCATTTGTGTTCCACGAGGCGGAGATCGATGCGATTGCCGGGGATAGCGATGCGCCGAGCTTCGCCAATACGGTGACAGCGCTCGAACTCGCCGGTGATGAGCTGTCGCGCATATCGGCGCTGTTCTGGAACAAGGCCGGTGCTGATACCAACGAGACGATCCAGGCGCTGGAGCGCGAGATCGCGCCGAAGATGGCGCGGCATTATTCCAAGATCGGCACGAATGCCGCGCTCTTTGCCCGCCTCGACGCTCTCTGGGAGGGCCGTGACGAACTCGGTCTGACGCTGGAGGAAACCCGCGTGCTCGAACGGCACTGGAAGGGTTTCGTGAAGTCGGGTGCCAAGCTGCCGAAAGCGGAGCAGGAGCGGCTTTCCGCGATCAACGAAAAGCTTGCCGGCCTCGGTGCGCAGTTCGGGCAAAATGTGCTTGCCGATGAAAAGGACTGGGCGCTGTTGCTGTCGGAGGAGGCCGATCTCGCCGGCCTTCCTAGCTATCTGCGCGATGCAATGGCGGCCGCGGCGCGCGAGCGCGGCGAAGAGGGCAAATATGCCGTCACGCTGTCGCGCTCGATCATTGAACCGTTCCTGACATCATCCGAGCGCCGCGATGTGCGCGAGCAGGCCTTCAAGGCGTGGGTGGCACGCGGCGCCAATGGCGGCAAGACGGACAACCGCGAGATCATTCGCGAGATGTTGGCGCTCAGAGCCGAGAAGGCGAGGCTGCTCGGCTACGGCAACTTTGCCGAATTGAAGCTCGACAACACCATGGCGAAGACGCCTGACGCAGTGAATGACCTCCTCATGACCGTATGGTCGAAGGCGGCAGCACGCGCTGCCGAAGAAGAAAAGGATATTGCCGCGCTGATCGCCGAGGAAGGCCGCAACCACGAGGTCATGCCCTGGGACTGGCGGCACTATGCCGAAAAGATCCGCACGCAGAAGTTCGATTTCTCCGAAACCGAACTCAAGCCTTATCTGCAGCTGGAAAAGATCATTGCCGCCTGCTTCGATGTCGCCGGCCGCCTGTTCGGCATTCATGCCGTCGAGCAGAAGGGCGTTCCCGCCTATCATCCCGATGTGCGTGTCTTCGAGATCCGCGACCGTTCCGACAAGCTCGTCGCGGTGTTCCTTGGCGATTATTTTGCCCGCAGCTCCAAGCGCTCCGGCGCCTGGATGAGCTCGTTCCAATCGCAGCACAAACTGCCATTGAAGAACGGTGACGTGGGCGAATTGCCGATCATCTACAATGTCTGCAATTTCGCCAAGCCGGCCGAAGGCAAGCCGGCGCTGCTGTCGCTCGACGATGCCCGCACGCTGTTCCACGAGTTTGGCCATGCGCTGCACGGCATGCTGTCGAACGTCACCTATCCCTCGGTATCGGGCACCGGCGTTTCCCGCGATTTCGTCGAGCTGCCGTCGCAGCTTTACGAGCACTGGCTGACCGTGCCTGCCATCCTGAAGGAATATGCCGTCCACTACGAGACCGGCGCGCCGATGCCGCAGGCGCTGCTCGACAAGGTGCTGGCAGCCCGCACCTTCAATGCCGGCTTCAACACGGTGGAGTTTACCTCGTCGGCGCTGGTCGACATGGCGTTCCATACTCGCGGCGCCGTCGAGGATCCGATGGCGGTGCAGGGGCAAGTGCTTGCCGAGATCGGCATGCCGAAATCGATCGTCATGCGTCATGCCACCCCGCATTTCCAGCATGTGTTCGCCGGCGATGGCTATTCGGCCGGCTACTATTCCTACATGTGGTCGGAAGTGCTGGATGCGGACGCCTTCTCCGCTTTCGAGGAAACCGGCGATGCTTTCAATGCCGACATGGCCGAGAAACTCAAGGCCAACATCTATTCCGTCGGCGGCTCGATCGACCCGGAAGACGCCTATAAGGCCTTCCGCGGCAAGCTGCCGAGCCCGGATGCGATGCTGAAGAAGAAGGGGCTGGCGGCCTGATCCTCGCCCTTGGGTTCGAAGGTCGGGACCATGTTGTTGATGGGTTGAAGAGGCGTGCAAGCGAGCTTTCGCGCCTCCCCCCTTTCGCAATCGCGAAAAAAAGGCTATGAGCGCGCCAAACGTAATTGGCGTGTTTACTTTATATCGCGCCTCAGCCTCAGAGATATAACATTATGACACTCCGCAACATCGCGATCATCGCGCACGTTGACCATGGGAAAACCACCCTCGTTGACGAGCTTCTGAAGCAGTCCGGTTCCTTCCGCGAGAACCAGCGCACCGTTGAGCGCATGATGGATTCCAACGATCTGGAAAAAGAGCGTGGCATCACCATTCTCGCCAAGGCGACCTCCGTTGTCTGGAAGGGCGTTCGCGTCAACATCGTCGACACGCCTGGCCACGCCGACTTCGGCGGCGAAGTCGAGCGCATCCTTTCGATGGTCGATGGCGCCATCGTGCTGGTCGATGCCTCGGAAGGCCCGATGCCGCAGACCAAGTTCGTGGTCGGCAAGGCGCTGAAAGTCGGCCTCCGCCCGATCGTCGCGATCAACAAGATCGACCGTCCGGATGCGCGCCACGAAGAAGTCATCAACGAGGTCTTCGATCTCTTCGCAGCGCTCGACGCCACCGACGAGCAGCTCGATTTCCCGATCCTTTATGGCTCGGGCCGCGCCGGCTGGATGAACTATTCGCCGGAAGGCCCCGTCGAGGATGGCCTTGGCCCGCTTCTCGATCTGGTGCTGAAGCATGTGCCGGAGCCGAGTGTCGGCGAAGAAGACGGCGCATTCCGCATGATCGGCACGCTTCTCGAAGCCAATCCCTTCCTTGGCCGCGTCATCACCGGCCGCATTCATTCCGGCTCGATCAAGCCGAACCAGTCCGTCAAGGTTCTGGGCCAGGATGGCAAGCTGATCGAAACCGGCCGCATTTCCAAGATCCTCGCCTTCCGCGGCATCGAGCGCACGCCGATCGAGGAAGCTCATGCAGGCGATATCGTCGCCATCGCCGGTCTGTCCAAGGGTACCGTCGCCGACACATTCTGCGATCCGTCCGTCACCGAGGCGCTACACGCCCAGCCGATCGATCCGCCGACCGTCACCATGTCGTTCATCGTCAATGACAGCCCGCTCGCTGGCACTGAAGGCGACAAGGTTACCTCACGCGTCATCCGCGATCGCCTCTTCAAGGAAGCCGAAGGCAATGTCGCGCTGAAGATCGAGGAAGCCGAAGGCAAGGATTCGTACTACGTCTCCGGCCGCGGCGAATTGCAGCTTGCTGTTCTGATCGAAACCATGCGCCGCGAAGGCTTCGAGCTTGCCGTGTCGCGTCCGCGCGTCGTCATGCACAAGGACGAAGCCACCGGCCAGATGCTGGAGCCGATCGAAGAAGTCGTCATCGACGTCGATGAAGAGCATTCGGGTGTCGTCGTGCAGAAGATGTCGGAGCGCAAGGCCGAAATGGTCGAGCTTCGTCCGTCCGGCGGCAATCGCCTGCGCCTGAAATTCTTCGCGCCGACCCGCGGTCTCATCGGCTATCAGTCGGAACTGCTGACGGATACGCGCGGCACCGCGATCATGAACCGCCTGTTCCATGACTATCAGCCCTTCAAGGGCGCGATCGGCGGCCGCACCAACGGCGTCCTGCTCTCCAACGCTTCAGGCGAAGCAGTCGCCTACGCGATGTTCAACCTGGAAGACCGCGGTCCGATGATCATCGAACCGGGTGAAAAGGTCTATGCCGGCATGATCATCGGCATTCACTCCAGAGACAACGACCTCGAAGTCAACGTGCTCAAGGGCAAGCAGCTCACCAACATCCGCGCCGCCGGCAAGGATGAAGCCGTGAAGCTGACCCCGCCGATCCGCATGACGCTCGACCGCGCTCTCTCCTGGATTCAGGACGACGAGCTGATGGAAGTCACGCCGAAGTCGATTCGCCTGCGCAAGATGTATCTCGACCCGAACGAGCGCAAGCGCTTCGAAAAGGCGCGTTCCGCGTAACGGCAAAGCCTGTACCGCTTCGAACCAATCAACCCCGGCCATTGTGCCGGGGTTTTATTTTGTGTGTTCGATTTTTGGACCCTTGTGGGAAAGGTTAAAAAGGCGTTAATTTTCAGCGATCATCCACGGATAAAGGCTGTGGGCAAGTCTGCCGTCTTTATGAATGAGGATGGTTAATTCGGAGTCGCGAGACCAGAGTAGACGTTATGAAGACGTTGTCGATTGATGTTCGGCGGGCAGAACCCCATGACGCCCGGGCCATTTCGGAGGTGCACCGCCAGTCGTGGCAGTACACCTATGCCGGCATTATCCCGCATCGCGCACTCGGCCAGATGATCGAACGCCGCGGCGAATCCTGGTGGCGCAAGGCAACCAGCGGTCCGGCCACGCTCTTGGTTCTCGATGTCGCCGGCGAGATTGCGGGCTATGCCACGCTTGGGCTCAACCGCGCCCGCGCCCTTCCGCAGGAAGGCGAGATCTATGAGCTTTATCTGCGCCCGCAATATCAGGGCCTCGGCCTCGGGCGGATGCTTTTCGGCGAGGCGCGCCGGCTGTTGAAGTCGCTCGGCTGCAAGGGGCTCGTCGTCTGGTGCCTCGAGGAAAACGAAAATGCCTACCAGTTCTATCGAGGGCAGGGTGGCGCCGATTTCTGCGAGGGCATCGAAACCTTCGATCATCGACAGCTGAAGAAGATCGGCTTCGTCTGGCCCTGACGCCAACTAAATCCTCTGCTTTCTCGATGGATTGTTGCGTTGCGCCATGATTCCTATTATTTGGCTGGCGGCAACCATCCTTATTAGGGGACACGCATGCGCATCGACGCGATTTCCATTGGCAAGAACCCGCCCGAAGACGTCAACGTCATCGTTGAAGTGCCGGTCGGCGGTCATCCGATCAAGTATGAAATGGACAAGGAGGCCGGCACGCTGGTCGTCGACCGTTTCCTCTACACGCCGATGACCTATCCGGGCAATTACGGCTTCGTGCCTCACACGCTCTCCGAAGACGGCGACCCGATCGACGTCCTCATCGCCAGCACCCGTCCGCTGGTTCCGGGCTGCGTTATCAATGTCCGCCCGATCGGCGTGCTGAAGATGGAAGACAATTCCGGCAGGGACGAGAAGATCATTGCCGTTCCCTCGCCGAAGCTGACGCTGCGCTACGAGAAGGTCAGGGAACATACCGACCTGCCCGAGATCACGCTGAAGCAGATCGAGCACTTCTTCGAGCACTACAAGGATTTGGAGCCCGGCAAGTGGGTGAAGATCTTTGGCTGGGGCGGCTCCAAGGAAGCTGGCGAGCTCATTCTTGAAGCCATCGAGCGCGCCAAGAAGGCCTGATCAGTTCTTCGCGATAGCCTTTAATCTTTCTATCAAATCCTCCGGCTCGCCCTCGATCCGGAGGATTTTTTTACGCGCGGTCTCGCCGCTGACCAGGCTGAGCGCGGATTTGGGAATGCCGATGCTCTTGGCGATGAGCGCGATCAGCGCCTTGTTGGCCTTACCCTTTTCCGGGGCGACCGAGACACGCGCCTTCAGATAGCACTCGCCCTCGCTGCCGGTCTCCACGCCATCGATCGCGTCACGACCGCCATTGGGCGTGAGACGGACGGATAGTCGCAGGTGATCCGAAGACACCTGCCAGGGCGTGCTCACCGCAAGAAAAGCGGAACCAGCGAGTTCCACATCAGCGAGCGGACGAAGAAGATGATCAGGAGCAGGATGACGGGCGAGATGTCGATGCCGCCGAGATCGGGCAGGATGCGGCGGATCGGGCGCAGTGCCGGCTCCGTCACGGCATAGAGGAAATTGCCGACCGAGTTGACGAACTGATTGCTCGAATTGATGACATTAAAAGCATGGAGCCATGAAAAGATGGCGCTGGCGATCAGCACCCAGGTATAAAGATTCAAAGCCAGATCAATGGTTTGAAATAAGGCGAGCATATCCGTCTCCATTTCGCGGTTGACAGACATGTAGACATTGACGACTAAACGGGCAAGTCCCATGCACTGATGCATGTTGAATCATGTTTAAAAGGCAGCCGAGCGTGCTTTTAGTGCAGGCCGCCGCGCCGGAAAGTCTCGCCCAATGTCGTTCGCTGCAAGCGGAGACCGGTTTGCCGCCTTCAGGCACATCGCCTATACCTATTTCTTCTTTGCGCGGTTTTTGACTGGCTTCGCCACCCAAATGGTCAGCGTTTCCGTTGGCTGGCAGATGTATGCGCATACCGGCCAGCCGATCTATCTCGGCCTTATCGGCCTGGCACAGTTCCTGCCTTCGTTGTTGCTTATCCTTGTGACGGGCACGGTTGCCGACCGCTATAACAGGCGCATGATTGCCGCCACCTGCATTTTCATCGGCACCCTCTGTACGGCCGCCCTACTGTTCCTAACGGTCTCCGGCACCTTCGCACCGCTGCCGGTCTTCATGATCCTCACCGTCTTCGGCATCGAGCGCGCCTTCATGACGCCGGCGATGCAATCGCTGGCGCCCAATCTCATACCGCCCAAAGACCTGACGAATGCCATCACGTGGAATTCGATGTCATGGGATGCTGCGGCCATCCTCGGGCCGGTGGCCGGCGGTCTGCTATATGGCGTCGGTCCCGAGGTTGCCTATACTGTGGCCGTTCTTTTCTTTGCGGCCGGTTCGGTGCTGACCTTCCTGATCCCGAAGCCGCAGCAGCGCGTCGCCCATGAGGCGCGAAGCCTGAACGAGATGCTCGCCGGCTTCCGGTTCATCTGGTCGGAAAAAGTGGTGCTCGGCGCGATCTCGCTCGATCTCTTCGCCGTGCTGCTCGGCGGCGCAGTTGCCCTGATGCCGATCTTTGCACGCGATATCCTGACGCTCGGCCCCTGGGGCCTCGGCCTGCTGCGCGCCGCGCCGAGCTTCGGCGCGATCGCCATGGGCCTGTTTCTGGCGACCTATCCCATCCGGCATCGCGCCGGGATCTGCATGTTCATCGGCGTTGCCTTGTTCGGCCTGGGAACGCTGATCTTCGGCATTTCGCATACGGCCTGGCTGTCGATTGCCGCACTCGCCATCATGGGGGCATCCGACCTGATTTCGGTCTATGTCCGCGAAACCTTGATCATGCTTTGGACGCCGGATCACGTCCGTGGCCGCGTCAACGCCGTCAACATGGTCTTCGTCGGGGCGTCGAACGAGCTCGGCGAGTTCCGCGCCGGCACCATGGCCCATTATTTCGGCGCGATCCCCGCCGTCGTCATCGGCGGCGTCGGCACGCTCGCCGTGGCCGCCCTCTGGGCGACGGCCTTCCCGCAGCTTCGCCGGATCGACAGCCTGAACGCGCCCGATCGCAAGGGCGAGCCGCAGCCGGCGTGAGGTTGCCGAATGAAAAGGCAGCCTGATCGATACGGTTCGTTTTCAGCGCTGCGCGAACATGAAGCGGAGGGCGTTGACTATCGCATCCGTATTGAGGATCGGTCGTCGCGTGTCGTTGTTATCGCTCCGCATGGCGGCTTCATTGAGCCGGCCACCTCGCAGATCACGCTTGAAATAGCGGCGGAGAGCTTTTCCTTCTACTGCTTCGAGGGGTTGGCTACGGACAGGTCGCACCATGAGCTGCACGTCACCTCCGAACGTTTCGACGAGCCGATGGCTCTCGGTCTGGTGTCAAAATCACCGATCGTCGTCGCCATTCACGGCCGAACGGACAGGGGCGACCCGGAAACAAGCTGGGTTGGCCGCCTCAGGCAGCCATGGCCTGCTTGCCTTCGAAAACCATGTCGATGAAT
Organism: Rhizobium sp. 11_C7_N12_5; assembly: GCF_051811145.1. Taxonomy (NCBI): domain Bacteria; kingdom Pseudomonadati; phylum Pseudomonadota; class Alphaproteobacteria; order Hyphomicrobiales; family Rhizobiaceae; genus Rhizobium; species Rhizobium sp. 11_C7_N12_5. The sequence continues at coordinate 3,072,861 of NZ_JBPWPY010000001.1, read as the reverse complement.
TCGGAAAGCCAGGCCTTGAGCGCCGAGTCGAAGATCATGCGGCCTTCCAGATGCTCGCGTCCCTGCTGGGCGTTCGGCATGCAGAAACGGTGTTCGCCATGCACGACCCAGCGCTGCATCATGGCGCGCGTGAGTTCGGCATGGAACTGCAGTCCCCAGGCGTTGGCGCCGTAGCGATAGGCCTGGTTGGGATAGGTCTCGGCCGTCGCAAGCAGATCGGCGCCGCGCGGCAGTTCGAAACCCTCGCGATGGAAATGATAGACCATCTGCGGCCAGCGCATCAGCAGCCGGCCCTTTTCCGTCGGGTTCAGCGCATACCAGCCGATCTCGGTCTTGCCGTCGTCGCGCGCCTTCACCTTGGCGCCCAGATGACGGGCGAGCATCTGCGCGCCGAGACAGATGCCGAGATAGGGGCGATTTTCCTTGAGCGGGATTTTCAGCCAATCGATCTCGGCCTTGACGAACTCGTCCGGGTCGTTGGCGCTCATCGGGCCGCCGAAGATGACGGCGCCGGCATGGGCCGCAAGCGTGGAGGGCAGGCCGTCGCCGAGAACCGGGCGGCGGATATCGAGATCGTAGCCCTTTTGCAGCAGCATCTGGCCGACGCGGCCCGGACTGGAGTGCTCCTGATGGAGCACGATCAAAATGGGGCGGCCAGCGCTCTCCGGCGCTTCAATCATCATTGCCTGTCTCCATCTTGGAACCAGGCGCGCGGGCTGCTGCCTCCTGGCGCTTCATGATGCGTTCGCGATCGGAAATGCCCATGAGGTCGGCGATGCGCCAGATCGCGTGATCTTCCATCTCGCTGCGCTCGCCATCGGCATAGACGATATCCCAGAGGATGCCGAGCAGCTCCAGCCGCTGGGCATTGTCGAGATGGCGCTTCAAGTCCGAGGTGAAGCGATAATAGTCGACGGCCTCGCTTTCGGCCTCCTCGCCGGCGGCGATCAGCCGATCGAGCTGACGGCCGTCCAGGCCATATTGCTCCTTCAGCAGCTTGCGAAGCCGCTTCTTCTCGCTGTTCTCGATCTTGCCGTCCGCTTCCATGACCTGGATGCAGAGCGCCGCCACCGCTATGCGCGGATCATCGGGAGCAAAGCCGGATTTGGGGCGATCCTGGGTCAGGTTATGGAAGAATTCCTGAAAGCGTTCAAACATCCGATTCCATTCTTAAAACAAGTCGAGCAGGGTTCTTGGGGCACCATGCTTTAGAACAACTTGAGCCGTGTCTTGGGTTCCGGTTCAAGTTTTAGATTTTTCACACCCGGGTCGTCCGGCGCACCGCCGAAGAAGGGCCGCGGTTCCGGCTCCTGTTGAGCCGGCTCTGACGCTGCGGCGGATGCGTCGGGCGCGGGTTTTGCCGCCGCCGGCTCCAACTCCATGACATAGGCATCGGCTGCCGGCGATGCAACTTTCGGTGAGGTCGATTTCGCTGGCACGGTTGCGGAAACCGCCTCGCGCACCGGCGGCAGCGATTTCAACGCTGCATCGACAGACACGGCAGAACCTTCTTCCACAGGTCCCTCGATCTGGCCGAAGGGGGCCTTCCATTCGAAGGCGTCGAGGCGGCCCGTCACGGGCGACAGCGGCAGCCACTTGTCGGATACGAAACCATCGGCGACCCAGGCCGGGTCGCGCGGGGCGCGCAATGCCTGCGCCATCCAGTGACGCACGCGGCCCTGATCGCCGGTTTCGGCCTCCTCGATATCAGCCAGCAGCATGAAGGCGCCTTCGCGCGCATCGATCCTCGCGGCGGCTTCGGCCTTGGCGCGGGCCTTGTTGAAATCCCCGGCATCCAGCGCCGCCTTTGCCGTCAGCAGCAACGCTTCGACATTGTTCGGGCGGATGGCCTCCAGCCGTTCGGCCCGTTTCAGCCGGTCGATGACGGAATCGCCGCTGCGGGCACGCACATAGGCCCTGCCGATCTCGGGGTGCGGATGCGCTTTCCAGACCTGCTCGAGCATGGAGGCGGCCTTGCGCACCTTGTCTTCGCGGAAGAGAGCTTTCGCCGCTATCAGCGCCGCCGGCACGAAATCATCCACCAGCTTCACGGCCGCAAGCGCATCGTCGCGGGCACCGGCCGGATCGCTCTCCAACCTGTCGTTGGCGCGTGCCGTCAGCAGCACGGCCCGCTGGCGGTTCGCGGTGGTCTTGTCGACGACGTGGGCGATCTTCTGCTGGTCGAGAAGCTTGATGGCATCATCCCAGCGGCCGGCCTGGCTGCGATATTCCAGCGTCGCCTGTGCCGCCCAGGGCAGATAGGGAGCCTGATCGGCCGCTTTTTCCGCATATTGCCGCGCCGCTTCGTGCGCGCCGAGGCGCTTGGCTTCGAGGTAGAGGCCGCGTAACCCGAGCTCGCGCGTTTCCGGATCGTTGGCCATCAGCTCGAATTTCTGGCGCGCCTCGTCGTGCTTGCCTTCGATCAGAGCCGCCTGCGCCTCGAGCAGGTTGATGAGGGGTTCCTGATCGGCGCGGATGAGGCCGCGCGTGCGCGCCGCCATCTTCCGTGCGAGCAGGGCGTTGCCGGCACCGGCGGCGATCAACCCGGTGGAGAGCGCCTGATAACCGCGGTCGCGTTTACGGGCGCGGAAATAGCGGGTGACGGAATGCGGCGAGGTCCAGATCAAACGCAGGAACCACCAGACAATCATGACGGCGGCGATCAACGCAATCAGGATGCCGGCGGCCACGATCAGCCTGGTCTGGTAAAGCTGGCCTTCCCAGACCAGCGAAAGATCGCCGGGGCGATCCGCGAGCCAAGAGAAGCCGTAGCCGAGAGCCAGGACGAAAACGGCGAAGATAAGCAGTCTGATCATTCCTGCGCTCCGTCCTTAATTCTGTTTCCCGGTGTTAGCGATTGCCTTCGACAGCGCATCGCTCACCAGATCCTCGACGCGGATGCGGGCTTCCAGCGATTGCTTGAAGGCGGCGGAGGCCGACTTGGCGGCATCGGGCAGGCTGTTCCACTCGGTCACCGCACCCGGCAGATCGCCATTCTTCACCTTGTCTTCGAATCGCGCGGCGATCGCATCGACGCTGTCGCCGGGAACGTTGCCGACGGGGCGGACCTGCACCAGGGTCTTGGCGCTCGAGATCAGGCGGTCGCTCCAGCTCTGATTCGGATCGTTGCTCTCAGTCGTAGCGACGATCGCGGTCGCGACATCCGTGACCCGACGGATCAGGTCGGCGCGGGAGGGAACGCCGGTCTGGGCGAAGGTCTTGAGATCGGCAACGGCAGGGTCGTCCGAGGCGACGTTGGCAAAGGTGTCGAGCTCGGGCTGGAAGGGGCCGCCCCGGTCGATCGCCGCCTTCAGTGCCGCGGCGGCAATCGCGCGGGCGACCGCGCTTTCCTGGCTCGGTTGATTGAGCTTCTTCTCTGCGTCGTCGAGACGCTTGCCGACCTCGGCGTCGGAGCTGGCCTGGCTTTGGGTTGCCTTGCCGAGGTCCGCCTTCAGCTGATCGACTTCCGCACTCAGGGAAGCGATCCTCTGATCAGCATCGGCGCTTGCCGTTCCCGCCGATCCGCCAGTCGAGGTGCCGTTGGCGGCAGCCGTTTCGAGCGCTGAAATGCGGGCAGCAAGAGCGCCGTCGGGCTTTGCTGCAGGCGCTGCGGCGAGGCTGGCGATGCTCTGCTTCAGCCCGTCGATCTCAGCGTTCAGTGCGGCAATATCGGCGGAATTGTCCTTGCGCGAGCCGCCGCCCGGCAACAGGCCGGCATATTGAACGGCGCCGGCGCAAACGAGCGCAATCAGGCCGCCGACGATGCCGGCGGCGATCAGGCCGGAGGTTGAACCTTCCCGTCGCTGCTGATGTTCTGCATAGGAGGCATGAGGTTCGGCCTGTCGCGTCGTCGTGGCCTGCGGCTCTTCCGGGACGGGATCAGGGGTGGGCTCGCGAGGCTCCTCGCGCAGCGGCTCCTTGTCCGCCTCCAGCGGCATTTCCACTTCATTGGCGGAGGATGAGCCGAACTCGCCGTGGGCGTGCTCCGTCATATCCTCGGGGGCTGCGTCCTGCGCAGTTTTTTCGGCCTCCAGATCAATCGTGACCGGCTCGTCGTTGGGCTTCGAATGGTTAGGCGGTTTTCCCGGTACCATGAGGTCCTCTTTTCATGCGCTGCAACGAAGTTAGACAGACAAGGCGATTATGGAAAGACCTTAGATCAAAATTGCGGCCTTACTCAGCGTCGAGCAGCGCCAGAAGTCGGTCCTCATTCGGCATGTCAGCGATATCGACGTGTAAACGCATCTGAGGGGGAATCGCTCCCGCGATGGCCTCGCTCAGGCAGAGGAAGTGCGTTTCGGCGAAGATCTCAGGATTTTCCTGCACGAAAGACAGGCCGAAAAAACGCTGCGCCGTCTGATGGGAATAAAGCAGCACCGCATTGGCGCTGATATCGATAAAAAGCCGGCGAAGAATATCATCTTTCGGAGCGATATCCCGCATCCGGTAGCATTCAACCGTGTAGAACGGCAGTTGCAGCTCCGCCAATCTCGCCTCGAAGCCGGCGGCGCGGGGATGGCCCGCGAGATAGAGGAGGGGAGCCTTGGCAAGGCTTGCCGCTTGGTCGGAAATCAAGGCCGCAAGCTCCGTGCCGCCCCCTTCGGATATGACGACATTGGTGAAGCCGAGGCTTGCCGCCTCTTTGGCGGTTGCCTTGCCGACCGCAAAGAGCGGTCGGCCGAGATAAGGCCCGAGATCGGATCCCAATGCGGCCAGAACCCGAATAGCTTCGGCGCTGGTGACGGCAATGGCGCCTTGTGTGTCCAGGAGCGCGCGCCTGGCCTCGTCGGCATGATGGACCGGCTCTGCCAGCGGCAGCAGCAGCGCCTCGTGACCCATCTGCGTCAGTCGCCGGATGGTGCGTTCACCCGAATACTGGGGACGGGTGACGACAACGCGCATCGGATGTCAGATCCAGTCTTCGAAGAAGGTGCTGCCTGCCTCTGCGCGTATAGCCTGGCCGGCATTGGTGCCGAGCGCCTCGGCGTCGCGGCGGTTGCCCTCGATGGTGGTCGTATGCACCTGCTGTCCATCAGGCGTCAGGATCATGCCGAAGAACCGCAGGTGATCCCCCTCGCAAATTGCATAGCCGGCAATCGGCGTGCGGCAGGAGCCGTCAAGCGCGGCGAGAAATGCGCGCTCGCAGGAGACGGTATCGAAGGTAGGGCCGTCATTGATGGCGGCGAGCAGGTCGTTCATCCTGGCGTCGCCAATGCGGCTTTCGATGGCGATCGCGCCCTGTGCCGGTGCCGGCGGAAATTCGTCGGGATCGAGGATATCGGTGATGACTTCGACCTTGCCGAGCCGCTTCAGGCCGGCAACGGCGAGCAGCGTTGCGTCTGCCTGCCCCTCTTCCAGCTTGCGCAGCCGGGTCTGGACCGAGCCGCGAAAGGTGATGACGTTGATATCGGGGCGCAGCCGACGGATCAGCGCCTGGCGGCGCAGCGACGCGGAACCGACGGTCGCGCCGCGCGGCAGCTCGATCAATCTCGGTGCCGTGCGGCCGATGACGGAATCGCGGATGTCCTCGCGCGGCAGGTAGGCTGATAGCGCCAGGCCTTCCGGAAGTTTCGTCGCCATATCCTTGGCCGAGTGCACGGCGAAGTCGAGCTCGCCCGAGGCCAGCTTCTCTTCAAGCTCTTCCGTGAACAGGCCCTTGCCGCCGATCGCCGCCAGCGAGCGGTCGGTGATGCGGTCGCCCTTGGTTGTGAGCACGGCGATTTCGAACATCTCCTCCGGAAGGCCGTGCGCCGCCATCAGGCGGTCGCGTGCCTCATGTGCCTGGGCGAGCGCCAGCGGGCTGCCGCGCGTGCCGATCCGGAAAGGTTTTGTTTGCATCCGCTTTGATCCGTTGTTACCGACAGTTCCCGTAACCATATTTCCGCTTCATCGCAATCGACCAAAAGGCAACGAACAGCTTCCATGGCGTCCATTCTTCGTATTCTCGGCATCGAAACAAGCTGCGACGAAACCGCTGCAGCCATTGTCGAACGCCTAGAAGACGGCACGTCCACGATTTGCTCCGATGTCGTCCTCAGCCAGTTGGTGGAGCATAGCGCTTATGGCGGCGTCGTGCCGGAAATTGCTGCGCGTGCGCATGTCGAGGCGCTGGATACGCTGATCGACGAGGCATTGAAACGCGCCAATGTGTCGCTCTTGGACGTCGATGCCATCGCCGCAACATCGGGCCCAGGCCTTATCGGCGGGCTGCTTGTCGGCCTGATGACCGGCAAGGCGATCTCGCGCGCCACAGGCAAGCCACTCTATGCCATCAACCATCTGGAAGGCCATGCTCTGACGGCGAGGCTGACCGATGGGCTTGCCTTTCCCTATCTGATGCTGCTCGTTTCCGGCGGCCATACGCAGCTTATCCTCGTGCGCGGCGTCGGCGAATACGAGCGCTGGGGCACGACCATCGACGATGCGCTGGGCGAAGCCTTCGACAAGACGGCCAAGCTCCTGGGTCTTCCCTATCCCGGCGGCCCGGCCGTGGAGGCGGCGGCCAAAAGCGGTAATGCGGATCGCTTTGATTTCCCGCGGCCGCTCGTCGGCGAAACGCGCCTCGATTTTTCTTTTTCCGGCCTGAAGACCGCGGTACGACAGGCGGCAACGGCCATCGCGCCGGTCACGGAGCAGGACATTGCCGATATCTGCGCCTCTTTCCAGAAGGCGGTCTCGCGCACGTTGAAGGATCGCATCGGCCGCGGCCTGCAACGCTTCAAGGCGGAATTCCCGAAGACGACGGAAACGCCGGCGCTCGTGGTCGCCGGCGGCGTTGCCGCCAATCTCGAGCTGCGCCGCACCCTGCAGGAGCTTTGCGACACCAACGGCTTTCGCTTCATCGCGCCGCCATTGAGACTGTGTACGGATAATGCCGTCATGATCGCCTGGGCCGGACTGGAGCGCATGGCAAAGGGCGCAGCACCTGACGATCTCGATGTGCAGCCGCGTTCGCGCTGGCCGCTGGATCAGAAGGCGGAAACTCTCCTGGGTCATGGCAAACGCGGAGCGAAGGCATGAGCGGCAACGAACGGATCGCAGTCATCGGCGCAGGCGCCTTCGGCACGGCGCTCGCGGCCGTCATCGCACTGACCGGCCGCAGCGATGTGACGCTCGTCGGGCGCAAGGCGGCGCTGATGGCGGATCTCGCAGCCGACCGGATGCATGATGCCGTCTTGCCCGGGATCCTGCTTCCGGATTCGCTGCGGTTTTCGGCCGAACCTGATTCCATCTCCGATGCCGGCATCGTGCTCTTCGCCATGCCGTCGCAAGCGCAAGCCGATGCGGCCAGGCTCTATGGGCCTTACCTTGCCAAGGACGCCGTCGTCGTCACCTGCGCCAAGGGCATCGACAAGGTCTCGGGTGATCTTTTGACCGACATGCTCGAGCGGGAACTGCCGCAACATGCCATCGCCGTCCTCTCCGGACCGGGCTTTGCCACCGATATCGCCAAGGGCCTGCCGACGGCCATGGCGATCGCGGCGGCCGACATGGCCGTGGCTGAAAGGCTTGCGCAGGCGATCTCCGGCCCGAGTTTCCGTCTCTATGCATCGGACGATCGCATCGGCGTGCAGCTCGGGGGCGCCTTGAAGAATGTGCTGGCCATTGCCTGCGGGATCGTCGAAGGCCGTGGCATCGGCGATTCCGCGCGTGCGGCCCTGATCAGCCGCGGCCTGGCCGAAATGTCACGCTTCGTCGCGGCCAAGGGCGGCAAGGCGGAGACGGTGCGCGGGCTCTCCGGTCTCGGCGACCTCGTGCTGACTGCCACCAGCCATCAATCCCGCAATCTCAGATTCGGCATCGCGCTCGGTCGCGGAGAAGCGGGCGATCCGACGCACGGCACGCTGGTTGAAGGTGCTTATGCCGCCTCTATCGCCGCGCGGTTGGCTGGCGAAATCGGCGTCGACATGCCGATTACCGAAGCAGTTTCGGCCATCATCGACGGCAAGCTCGACATAGCGACCGCCATCGGCCAATTGATGACGCGGCCTATCACCACGGAATAGTTTTCTCGATATCTGAAGGAGCCCAAGCAATGCTGTTCGCCTTTGTCTGCAAGGATAAACCCGGTCATCTGAATGTCCGCATGGAGACGCGCCCGGCGCATGTGGAGCATTTGAACAAGCTGAATGCCGAAGGAACGCTGAAGATAGCGGGGCCTTTCCTCGATGCCGACGGCAAGCCGAATGGCAGCCTCGTCGTCGTCAGCGCCGAGACCATCGAGGCGGCCAAGGCGATCGCGGATGCCGATCCCTATACGAAGGCCGGCCTGTTCGAGAGCGTCGAGATCAAGCCGTTCAATTGGGTCTTCAACAATCCGGAGGCATGAGGCATGGCGCATTGGCTCTATAAATCCGAGCCGTCTTCCTGGTCGTGGCAGCAGCAGAAGGCGGCTGGCGAAAAGGGGACCGAATGGACCGGCGTGCGCAACTATCTCGCCCGCAACAACATGCGGGCGATGCAGATCGGCGACAAGGGTTTCTTCTACCATTCCAATGATGGGCTGGAGATCGTCGGTATCGTCGAGGTTTGCGCGCTGGCGCATCCGGATTCGACCGCCAAGGACGACCCGCGCTGGGAATGCGTCGATATCCGCGCCGTCCGCGACATGCCGAAGTTAGTCTCCTTGAAGGATATCAAGGCCAATCCGAAGCTGTCGCAGATGGCGCTCGTCACCTCCATGCGGCTTTCGGTCCAGCCGGTAACCGACGAAGAATGGCTCGAAGTTTGCCGCATGGGCGAACTTGACAATCCTCCCGTCTGATCCCGGTTCGAGGAATCGTTGAAAACCGATCCGGAAAGCTTCATCCGCGCCAATACCAGCCTCATGGCGCCGCCGCATGTGCCGGAGGTCCGGCTGCATCTGGCAAGCGAAGCACATGAACTCTGGCTGAAGACAGAAGAGGAGTTGGAAGAGATCGGCCTGCCGCCGCCCTTCTGGGCCTTTGCCTGGGCGGGCGGGCAAGGATTGGCACGCTACATTCTCGACCATCCTGAAATGGTTGCCGGCCGGACGGTGCTGGATTTCGCCAGCGGCTCCGGGCTCGTGGCGATTGCGGCGAAGCGCGCCGGCGCCCGCCATGTGCTGGCGGTCGATATTGATCCATGGGCCGGTACCGCGTTACGACTGAATGCGGACGAAAACGGTGTCGATCTCGACTTCGCCGGCGACGACATCATCGGCCACGCTGTGGAGGCGGACGTCATACTTGCTGGTGACGTCTTTTACGACCACGATTTTGCCGGGAGCCTGGTTCCCTGGCTGCGGCAATTGGCAGGCGAGGGGAAGCTGGTTTTGGTCGGTGATCCCGGCAGGGCCTATCTTCCCAAGGATCGCCTGGAAGAGCAGGCGACCTATCAGGTGCCGGTAACGCGGGCGCTGGAGGACAGCGAGATCAAGAAGACCACTGTCTGGCGGTTTCTTGCCGGCTGAAGACCGTCAGGGCCTGATCACGCAGACGCCGGCTTCGTACGAGCAGGGATTGTCGGCATAGCGTACGTTGATGACCTTGGCGCGCGGCCTTGGCTGCATCGCGGCAGGGCGGGCATAAGGATTGTAGCCGCCATAGCCGACGACATAGGTGCCACCATTCGCCTGATAGACATCGGCCGTACCGGCATAGGTGCCGGTGTCTGCGGCTTCGCGTGGTTCCATGAGAATGATTCTGGTCGGCTGCTGCTGCCCGGAACCCTGCGGCGCCGATGTCTGGTTCAGGCGCACGAGGCCCGAATGGTCGCGGTGATGCCAGTGACGGTAATCGCCTGCCAGCACCGCGCTTGACGAAAATGCGGCTGTTGCCGCCAAAACGAGCGCTGATGCCCTGAAAAGATGCAAGCTCATGATTCGCCCCCGTTTGGGTCGGTTAATGAAATCTTAACGGCAGATTGCCCCAAGACCGGCGCGAAGTCCACGTCAGGGTTGAGGAAATGGTAAATGAGGTCGAATGGGGAGCGCGTCCTTGCATACTCGCTAAAGTGCAAAGCGATCCCAATCGATTAAATTCGGTGCAGGCATCAATTGTGCTTGTCGATAGGCGTCCGGGTGATTAATGGTCGCAATGATGCAACGCACACAGCATGTCTTTGCGCGCGCGTTGTCCCGGATATCCGGGTTTTAAGCGTATCGTAACGCCGCGAGGTTCTGATGGCGAACGTCACACAAAACCGGCCCCTGTCGCCGCATCTGCAAATCTACAAACCCATTCCCACCATGGTCATGTCGATCGTTCACCGCATCACCGGCGGCGCGCTCTACTTCGGCACGGTGCTGGTCGCCTGGTGGCTGATCGCCGCGGCGACCGGCCAGGGCTATTTCGATCTGGTCAACTGGATCCTGGGCACGATCATCGGCCGGATCATCCTGTTCGGCTATACGTGGGCGCTGCTGCATCACATGATCGGCGGCCTGCGCCATTTCGTCTGGGATCTCGGTTACGGTTTCGATCCTGCCGTCTCGACCAGGATGGCCAAGGTCACGCTTATCGCGTCGATCTGTCTCACCGTGCTGGTCTGGATCATCGGCATCGTCATCAGGCTGGGTTGATTGGTGTGATCGTTTCCGAAAACCGCTCGATGATTTTCGGGATCATGCTTTAGAGGATATTTCTCATGGATATGCGCACCCCTTTGGGTAAAGTCCGCGGTCTCGGTTCCGCCAAGGAAGGCACCGATCATTTCTGGCGTCAGCGCCTGACCGCCGTCGCCAACGTTCCGCTCTTCATTTTCTTCGTCATTTTCCTGCTGATCTATGCCGGCGCGCCTTACGCGGAAGTCGTGCATGCGCTGTCGAACCCGCTCGTCGCCGTCATCATGGGGCTCATGGTGATCTCCGGCGTCATTCACATGAAGCTCGGCATGCAGGTCATCATCGAGGATTATGTCCACGGCGAATTCGGCAAGATCGTCCTTCTCATGCTCAACACATTCTTCGCGATTTTCGTGGCGGGGCTCTGTCTTTTCGCCATTCTGAAGATCGCGTTCGTAGGATAATTGTATCATGGCACCGACCTCACCCGCTCAGAATGGCAAAGCCTACAAATATGTCGATCACTCCTATGACGTGATCGTCGTCGGCGCCGGCGGTGCCGGCCTGCGCGCTACGCTCGGCATGGCCGAGCAGGGCTTCCGCACCGCCTGCATCACCAAGGTCTTCCCGACCCGCTCGCATACGGTCGCAGCCCAGGGCGGCATCGCCGCCTCGCTGCAGAACATGACGCCGGACAGCTGGCAGTGGCACCTCTACGATACCGTCAAGGGTTCCGACTGGCTCGGCGACGTCGACGCCATGCAATATATGGTCATGGAAGCGCCGAAGGCCGTGTACGAGCTCGAGCATTACGGCGTGCCCTTCTCGCGCAATGAGGAAGGCAAGATCTATCAGCGCCCGTTCGGCGGCCACATGCAGAATTTCGGCGATGGACCGCCGGTGCAGCGCACCTGCGCTGCCGCCGACCGCACCGGCCACGCCATCCTGCATACGCTCTACGGCCAGTCGCTGCGCAACAATGCCGAATTCTTCATCGAATATTTCGCGCTCGATCTCATCATGTCGGATGACGGCAGCCGCTGCACCGGCGTCGTCGCCTGGTGTCTCGACGACGGCACGATCCATCGCTTCGCCGCCAAGATGGTGGTGCTGGCGACCGGCGGCTACGGCCGCGCCTATTTCTCGGCGACCTCGGCCCATACCTGCACCGGCGATGGCGGCGGCATGGTGGCCCGCGCCGGTCTGCCGCTGCAGGACATGGAATTCGTGCAGTTCCACCCGACCGGCATCTATGGTTCGGGATGTCTGATCACCGAAGGCGCGCGCGGTGAAGGCGGCTATCTCGTCAATTCCGAGGGCGAGCGCTTCATGGAACGCTATGCTCCTTCGGCAAAGGACCTTGCCTCGCGCGACGTGGTTTCACGCTGCATGACGCTGGAAATCCGCGAGGGTCGCGGCGTCGGCAAGAACAAGGACCATATCTTCCTGCATCTCGACCATCTCGATCCGGCCGTGCTGCACGAACGCCTGCCTGGCATTTCCGAGAGCGCGCGCATTTTCGCTGGCGTCGATGTGACCCGCGAGCCGATCCCGGTGCTGCCGACCGTCCACTACAACATGGGCGGCATTCCCACCAATTATTGGGGCGAAGTGCTGAATGCCGACAGCAACAATCCCGAGCGCATTCTGCCGGGCTTGATGGCCGTCGGCGAGGCCGGCTGCGCCTCGGTGCACGGCGCCAACCGTCTCGGCTCCAACTCGCTGATCGACCTTGTGGTCTTCGGCCGTGCCGCAGCCATCCGCGCCGGTCAGGTCATCGACCGCGTCGGCCCGGTTCCGCCTGTTAACGTTGCCGCCTGCGACAAGATCATGGAACGCTTCGACAGTCTGCGCCACGCCAGCGGCAGCACGCCGACGGCGGCGCTGCGCGAGAGAATGCAGCGCGCCATGCAGGAAGACGCCGCGGTGTTCCGCACGCAGGAATCGCTGGAATCCGGCTGCCGCCGCATTTCGGAGATCTGGAAGGAACTGTCCGACATCAAGGTCACGGACCGTTCGCTGATCTGGAATTCCGATCTCGTCGAGACGCTGGAACTGCACAATCTGATGTCCAATGCCATCACGACGATCTACGGCGCCGAGGCACGCAAGGAAAGCCGCGGCTCGCATGCTCGCGAGGACTACACCGAGGGCAAGTTCGGCGGCCGTGACGACGAGAACTGGCGCAAGCATACGCTTGCCTGGGTCAACGAGGCCGGCGATGTGAAGCTCGACTATCGTCCCGTCCATACTGACCTGATCGCCGAAGGCATCGATCCGCATAAGATCGAGCCTAAGGCACGCGTGTACTGATCTGAGAGGAACTGACCATGGTTGAACTCGCTCTCCCCAAGAACTCTCAGATGCGCGAAGGCAAGGTCTGGCCGAAGCCGGTCGGCGCCACGAATACGCGCGAATTCCGCGTTTATCGCTGGAGCCCGGACGACGGCCAGAATCCGAGCATCGATACCTATTACATCGATATCGACGATTGCGGCCCGATGGTGCTCGACGGTCTGCTCTACATCAAGAACAAGATCGACCCGACGCTGACGCTGCGCCGCTCCTGTCGCGAGGGCATCTGCGGCTCCTGCGCGATGAATATCGACGGCACCAACACGCTCGCCTGCACCAAGGGTCTGGACGAGATCAAGGGTACGGTGAAGATCTATCCGCTGCCGCATCTGCCCGTCGTGAAGGACCTCGTGCCGGATCTGACGAATTTCTACGCGCAGCATCGTTCGATCGAACCCTGGCTGAAGACGGTATCGCCCCCGCCGGCCAAGGAATGGAAGCAGAGCCACGAAGACCGCCTGAAACTCGACGGCCTTTACGAATGCATCCTGTGCGCCTGCTGCTCGACCTCCTGTCCGAGCTATTGGTGGAATGGCGACCGCTATCTGGGTCCTGCCGTCCTGCTGCAGGCCTATCGCTGGCTGATCGACTCCAGAGACGAGGCCAAGGGCGAACGTCTCGACAATCTCGAAGATCCGTTCCGCCTCTATCGCTGCCACACGATCATGAACTGCGCCCAGACTTGCCCGAAGGGTCTGAACCCGGCCAAGGCAATCGCCGAAATCAAGAAGATGATGGTCGAACGGCGGGTTTGACCGTCGACCATCATTCGCCAATTCGGCGGCGATGAGGATTATGTTCGCATGACGATAGAAGGCTTTGCGCCAGAGGCCGTGGCCGAAATTCGGTTGCGGCTTGCTTCGGTCAAGGCCGAGGGCATTCGCATCGGTCTTGCCATCGAAAGCGGCAGCCGCGCCTGGGGCTTTCCCTCGCCCGATAGCGATTATGATTGCCGCTTCGTCTATATCAGGCAGGAGCGGGATCATCTGACTTTGTTCCCGCATCGGGACGTCATCGAGTTTCCCATCGTTGACGATATCGATACCGGTGGGTGGGATCTGCGCAAGGCGCTGCTTTTGGCACTGAAGGGCAATGCCGTTCTTGTCGAATGGCTGAAATCACCGATCGTCTATGAGGAAGAGCCCGGCTTTCGAGATCGCCTCGGCGCGCTGCTGGATGCGATCATGGTGCCGGAGAAGGTCGCTCAGCACTATGTCGGCTTAATGAAACGGCATCAGCCAGACGATGGAGCCGAGCCTGTTCGCTTGAAGAAGCTGCTCTATTCCATTCGTCCGGCGATAGCGCTCGAATGGATGTGTCAGACGGATTTTGCCAAATTGCCGCCAATGAACATGCTCGAATGTCTCGCAGACATCGACATAGCCAAGGATATTCGGGCAACAATTCTGCAATTGGTGGCGGTCAAGAAAGAGACGCGCGAAATGGGAGAGGGCGTCCCGCCACTGCCCCTCACGCAATTTCTGACGGCCTCGCTCGCACGCTATTCTGACTTCTCAGGCCGGTTTCGCGAAGATCGAGCGCGCGACAAAAGCATGCAGGAATTTGCCGATCGCTTCTATCTGGAAGAGGTTCGCCGGGTTAGGCCTTGAAACCACCCGATTCTTGTCCAGCTATGGCCGACGGCAATTTGTGGCGGTATCGACTTGATTAACCAAAGTGAAATACGATAATTCCCACGTCATTGAGCATTACTTTGCAAATGTCAGCGGTGGACAATTAATTAGGAGTGTGATGATGCAGTTCAGATATGCAGTGACGGCTGCTGCGATAGGTCTGTCGCTTGCCGGTTGCCAGCGCACAGCATACAACGATAATTATTCGGCCCCGCCATTGCAGGCACAGCCTGTCCCCTCCGTTCAGTCAAGTCAGCTTCCCCCTGTGAACGGCGCCAATGGTTCGCAGTTTCCGGCAGCGCCGACGAACGCGCCGAGCGGTGGCAACCCGCAGCAACAGCAGGCGATGGCTGCTTCCGCCATGGACGTCACCAAGGAATCGATGGTCGGCAGCTGGAAGGTCAGCAACGGCGGATCGAGCTGCGACATGTTCCTGACGCTCACCAACCTCGGCAGCGGCTCGCGTGGCGGCACGCGTGGCTGCTCGGGCGAGCTCACCGCAATGGGATCCTGGGAAGTCTCCGGCAAGCAGGTTCTCTTGAAGAACCGCGATGGCAGCACGATCGGAACGCTCTACAAGACGGCCGACGCGCGCTTTGATGGCTCGACCGCTTCCGGTCAGCCTCTCAGCCTCAGCCGATAAGCTTCTCCGATAGGGCCGCGCCTCGGGCGTGTTCCCTTTTGCACAGGCGGGTATTTCCCCATGCAGCCCATGCCCGACTATTCCCACAGCGTCTGCGAGCAGCTGAAGGCGCTGACGGTCTCCGGATCGCTTCAGGTGGATTCGGCGCAGATGAATGTGGCGAAACTGCTGGATCGGGTGCTTGCCGATCTGAAGCGGAAGCGGCCCGCCAGCAAGTCGAGCGCGCTCGGCTGGATGTTTGCCACGCGCAAGAAGTCGGTCGAGACCGTCAAGGGGCTCTATATCCACGGCAGCGTCGGGCGCGGCAAGACGATGTTGATGGATATGTTCTTCGCCATGGCGCCCTGCCAGAAGAAGCGCCGCGCGCATTTTTTCGAGTTCATGACCGATGTGCACAATCGCATCGCGGCGCAGCGGCTGAAGTTCAAGAACGGCGAGACCAAGCAGGCAGACCCCATACCGCCGGTTGCCGCAGATCTCTACGCCGAGGCCGAACTGCTCTGCTTCGATGAATTCACCGTCACCGACATCGCCGATGCGATGATCCTGTCGCGGCTGTTTTCCGAGCTGTTCTCGCTCGGATGCGTGCTGATCGCCACATCGAACGTCGAACCGGACAATCTCTATCGCGATGGGCTCAATCGTGGCCTGTTTCTGCCCTTCATCGATCTCTTGAAGCGCCATGTCGATGTCGTGACACTGGATTCGCCGACCGACTACCGCATGGAGAAGCTGAACAGCCAGCCTGTTTATCTGACCCCGATCGATGACCGCACCGATATGGCGATGGATGCATCCTGGATGCAGGCGCTGCATGGACGCAAGGCGCAGCCCACGGAGATCCCCAGGAAGGGGCGCTCCATCCATGTGCCGCTGGCAGTCGATCGCATGGCGCGCTTCTCCTTCGCCGATCTTTGCGAGGCGCCGCTCGGCCCCGCAGATTTCCTCGCCATAGCGGAGCGCTTCGACACGATCTTCCTCGATCGCGTGCCGAAGCTCGGGCCGGAAAAGCGCAATCAGACGAAACGTTTTATCATTCTGATCGATACGCTCTACGATCATGCCATCCGGCTTTATGTTTCCGCGGCTGCGATGCCGGAGGATCTTCTGGTGGAAAGGCGCGGGACCGAAGGCTTCGAATTCGACCGCACGACATCCCGGCTTTTCGAGATGCGCAGCGCAGACTATCTGGCGCAGACTCGGGCAAAACGCGCGGCCGAGTAACAATTCGGTGACAGAGTGACTTACGTTTACGTAAGAATTTTACGATCTAACCGATTGAAATTGCTGCTCTCAAAATAATCAATTGCCAATTTGCACCTTTGGGTCTATGCGATTGGCGGCTATTGTGGATGCCTCGCTCGGCGTCCCGCCACGGATTTTGATCGCAAAGGATACACCGAAATGGCGCGCAACAAGATCGCACTTATTGGTTCTGGCATGATTGGTGGCACGCTGGCGCATCTCGCCGGCTTGAAGGAACTGGGCGACATCGTCCTGTTCGACATCGCGGACGGCATTCCCCAGGGCAAGGGTCTCGACATCGCCCAGTCTTCGCCGGTCGAAGGCTTCGACGCCAACCTGACCGGCGCCAGCGACTACTCCGCGATCGAAGGTGCTGACGTCTGCATCGTCACCGCCGGTGTCGCCCGTAAGCCGGGCATGAGCCGCGACGATCTTCTCGGCATCAACCTCAAGGTCATGGAGCAGGTCGGCGCCGGCATCAAGAAGTATGCCCCGAATGCCTTCGTGATCTGCATCACCAATCCGCTCGACGCCATGGTCTGGGCGCTGCAGAAGTTTTCCGGCCTGCCGGCCAACAAGGTCGTCGGCATGGCCGGCGTGCTCGACAGCTCGCGCTTCCGCCTTTTCCTCGCCAAGGAATTCAACGTATCGGTCGAAGACGTCACCGCTTTCGTTCTCGGCGGCCATGGCGATTCGATGGTTCCGCTTGCCCGCTACTCCACCGTTGCCGGCATTCCGCTGACGGACCTCGTCACCATGGGCTGGCTCACCGCTGAGCGCCTGGAAGAAATCATCCAGCGCACCCGTGACGGCGGCGCCGAGATCGTCGGTCTGCTGAAGACCGGCTCGGCCTATTACGCTCCGGCCGCCTCCGCCATCGCAATGGCCGAATCCTACCTCAAGGACAAGAAGCGCGTCCTGCCCAGCGCTGCCCATCTCAATGGTCAGTATGGCGTCAAGGACATGTATGTCGGCGTTCCCACCGTCATCGGCGCCGGCGGCGTCGAGCGTATCATCGAGATCGACCTGAACAAGGCCGAGAAGGAAGCCTTCGACAAGTCGGTCGCGTCCGTCGCCGGCCTTTGCGAAGCCTGCATCGCCATCGCGCCGTCGCTGAAGTAATTTCCGCGCTATAACAGGGATAAGTCCATGAACATTCATGAATATCAGGCCAAGGCTCTGCTGAAGAGCTATGGCGCACCCGTCGCGGACGGCGTTGCAATCTTCTCCGCCGACGAAGCCGCCGCTGCCGCCAAGCAGCTTCCAGGCCCGCTTTACGTCGTCAAGAGCCAGATCCATGCCGGCGGCCGCGGCAAGGGCAAGTTCAAGGAACTCGGCCCGGACGCCAAGGGCGGCGTTCGCCTTGCCAAGTCTGTCGAGGACGTCGTTGCCAATTCCAAGGAAATGCTCGGCCACACGCTGGTAACCAAGCAGACCGGCCCGGCCGGCAAGCAGGTCAACCGTCTCTACATCGAAGACGGCGCCGATATCGATCGCGAACTCTATCTCTCGATCCTGGTTGACCGCTCGGTCGGTCAGGTCGCTTTCGTCGTATCGACGGAAGGCGGCATGGACATCGAGACCGTCGCGCACGATACGCCGGAAAAGATCATCACCGTTGCCATCGATCCGTCGACGGGCGTCACTGCTGACAATTCGGCTGCCATTTCCGACGCGCTGAAGCTCGAAGGGGCTGCCCGCGAGGACGGTGCCAAGCTGTTCCCGATCCTCTACAAGGCCTTCGTCGAAAAGGACATGGCGCTGCTGGAAGTCAACCCGCTGATCGTCATGACCAACGGCCGCCTGCGCGTCCTCGACGCCAAGGTCTCCTTCGATGGCAACGCGCTCTTCCGTCATGAAGACATCCGCGCGCTGCGCGACACGTCTGAAGAAGACGAGAAGGAAATCCAGGCCCACGAATACGACCTCGCCTATGTCGCTCTCGATGGCAACATCGGCTGCATGGTCAACGGCGCCGGTCTCGCAATGGCGACCATGGACATCATCAAGCTTTACGGCGCAGAGCCGGCGAACTTCCTCGATGTCGGCGGCGGCGCCAGCAAGGAAAAGGTTACGGCCGCCTTCAAGATCATCACTGCCGATCCGGCCGTCCAGGGCATTCTGGTCAACATCTTCGGCGGCATCATGAAGTGCGACGTCATTGCCGAAGGCGTGCTCGCAGCCGTCAAGGAAGTCGGTCTGAAGGTTCCGCTCGTCGTGCGCCTCGAAGGCACCAATGTCGAGCTCGGCAAGAAGATCATCAACGAATCCGGTCTCAACGTCATCTCCGCCGATGACCTGGACGATGCCGCCCAGAAGATCGTCAAGGCAGTCAAGGGCTGATCGGGATGGCTGCCTCCTTCGCTCCAACGGCTGCTCATCTTCGCCTCGGTGCCTTTGCCGGCACGTGGGAAGGGGAAGAGCGTGTCGCGGCTTCGGCCTGGACGAAGGAAGGCACGGCAACCGCGCGGCTCACGGCCGAGTGTCTGTTCGGCGGGTTCTTCGTCGAGCAGCGCTACGTGCAGACGCGGGACGGCGATACCTCTTTCGAATCCCGGAACATTCTCGGCTTCGACGGTGCGGATCAGGCTTACAAGCTATATCAGTTCGACAGCGTGGGCTTCGCGCCCGCCTCGCCGGCCTCCGGCGAGTGGGCCGAGGATAGGCTTGTCCTGACGAAAGTCTCGCCGCGCGGTGCGCAGCGCACTCTATTCCAGTTCGAAAATGAAGACTGCTACCGAATGGGCGTCACTTTCTCGCCCGCCGGCAGCGATACATGGCAGGAGGTCGTCAGCGGTGTCTATCGTCGCGTTGCCTCCGCGTCTTCCAACCTCTCGTAGCAAAGGCCTCGCATGTCTATTCTCATCAACAAAGACACCAAGGTTCTGGTTCAGGGCCTGACCGGCAAGACCGGCACCTTCCACACCGAGCAGGCGCTTGCCTATCACGGCACGAAAATGGTCGGCGGTATCCACCCCTCCAAGGGTGGCGAAACCTGGACCGGCAAGGACGGCGAAAAGCTGCCGATCTTCAAGTCGGTCGCCGAAGGCAAGGAAGCGACCGGCGCCAACGCTTCGGTCATCTACGTGCCACCGGCGGGTGCCGCAGCCGCGATCCTCGAAGCGATCGAAGCCGAGGTGCCGCTCATCGTCTGCATCACGGAAGGCATTCCGGTCGCCGACATGGTCAAGGTCAAGGCTCGCCTTCTCAAGTCGAAGTCGCGCCTGATCGGACCGAATTGCCCCGGCGTGCTCACCCCGAACGAATGCAAGATCGGCATCATGCCGGGATCCATCTTCAAGAAGGGCTCGGTCGGCGTTCTCTCGCGTTCGGGTACGCTGACCTATGAAGCCGTGTTCCAGACCACCAATGAAGGTCTCGGCCAGACGACGGCCGTCGGCATCGGCGGCGATCCGGTCAAGGGCACGGAATTCATCGACATCCTGGAAATGTTCCTCGCCGACGACGAAACCAAGTCGATCATCATGATCGGCGAAATCGGCGGTTCGGCGGAAGAAGACGCGGCACAGTTCCTCAAGGACGAAGCCAAGAAGGGCCGCAAGAAGCCGATGGTCGGCTTCATCGCCGGCCGCACGGCACCTCCCGGCCGCACCATGGGCCATGCTGGCGCCGTGATCTCCGGCGGCAAGGGCGGCGCGGAAGACAAGATCGCAGCGATGGAAGCGGCGGGCATCCGCGTGTCGCCGTCGCCGGCGCGTCTCGGCAAGACGCTGGTGGAAGTCCTGAAGGGCTGATCTTACCTATAGCAAGACCCGGACGGGGAGCGGCAGCCGCATATCCCGTCCGGCCTTCCAATTTTTAGAAGCAAATGTGCGGCCCAATGGGCCGTGGACGAAATACGGTCGCCGGATGTCCATAAGCCGGCAATGCAAACAAGTCGGGAGGCGGACGAGGCTGTCCGCATATCACCATGGCAAGGCAAGAAGCCAACGAGCAATTTCAGATCACCTCGTTCCTGGATGGCGCGAATGCTGCCTATATCGAGCAGCTTTATGCGCGCTACGAGGACGACGCATCGTCGGTTTCCGACGAGTGGCGGTCATTCTTCAAGGCGCTGGAAGACAGTCCTGACGACGTGAAGAGGGCGGCCAAGGGCGCCTCGTGGCAGCGCAAGAACTGGCCGATCCCGGCAAAGGGCGACCTGGTTTCCGCGCTCGACGGCGATTGGGGCATTGTCGAGAAGGTTATCGAGACCAAGATCAAGGCCAAGGCGGAAACCGCCGGCGCGCCGGCCGATACCGCCGACGTCCTGCAGGCGACGCGCGATTCCGTCCGCGCCATCATGATGATCCGCGCCTACCGCATGCGCGGTCACCTGCACGCCAAGCTCGATCCGCTCGGCATCGCCGCTGCGGTCGAGGACTACAAGGAGTTGTCGCCGGAAGCCTACGGCTTTACCGAGGCCGACCTCGATCGCAAGATCTTCATCGATAACGTGCTTGGCCTCGAATATGCGACCATTCGCGAGATGATCGAGATCCTCGAGCGCACCTACTGCTCGACGCTCGGCGTCGAATTCATGCACATCTCCAATCCGGAAGAGAAGGCCTGGATCCAGGAGCGCATCGAGGGCGTCGATAAGGGTATTGCTTTCAATCCCGAGCGCAAGAAGGCGATCCTGCAGAAGGTGATCGAAGCCGAAGGCTACGAGCAGTTTCTCGACGTCAAGTTCAAGGGCACGAAGCGCTTCGGCCTCGACGGCGGCGAATCGCTGATCCCGGCGCTGGAGCAGATCCTGAAGAGCGGCAGTCAGCTCGGCCTCAGGGAGGCTCTGTTCGGCATGGCCCATCGCGGCCGCCTGAACGTGCTTTCTCAGGTCATGGGCAAACCGCACCGGGCGATTTTCCACGAGTTCAAGGGCGGCTCCTACGCGCCGGATGAAGTCGAAGGCTCCGGTGACGTCAAGTACCATCTGGGCGCGTCCTCCGACCGCGATTTCGATGGCGCCAAGGTGCACGTTTCGCTGACGGCCAATCCGTCGCATCTGGAAATCGTCAATCCGGTCGTCATGGGCAAGGCCCGCGCCAAGCAGGATATGGGCGCCACCCAATGGGATGGCGACATCATTCCGCTGTCCGAGCGTGCCAAGGTCGTGCCGCTGCTGATCCACGGTGACGCGGCTTTCGCCGGCCAGGGCGTGGTTGCCGAAATTCTCGGCCTGTCCGGCCTGCGCGGTCATCGCGTTGCCGGCACGATGCACGTCATCATCAACAACCAGATCGGTTTCACCACCAATCCGGCCTTCTCGCGCTCGTCGCCCTATCCGTCCGACGTCGCAAAGATGATCGAAGCGCCGATCTTCCATGTCAACGGCGACGATCCGGAAGCCGTTGTCTATGCGGCCAAGATCGCCACCGAATTCCGCATGAAGTTCCACAAGCCTGTCGTCCTCGACCTGTTCTGCTACCGCCGCTACGGCCACAATGAAGGCGATGAGCCGTCCTTCACGCAGCCGAAGATGTACAAGGTCATCCGCGCCCACAAGACGGTTCTGCAGCTCTATTCCGAGCGGCTGGTCGCCGAAGGTGTGCTGACCGAGGGCGAAGTCGAAAAGATGAAGGCTGATTGGCGCGCCCATCTCGAGCAGGAGTTCGAGGCCGGCCAGCACTACAAGCCGAACAAGGCCGACTGGCTGGACGGTGAATGGTCGGGCCTGCATGCGGCTGACAATGCCGACGAGCAGCGCCGCGGCAAGACCGCCGTGCCGATGAAGACGCTGAAGGAGATCGGCCGCAAGCTGTCGGAAATTCCGGCCGGCTTCCACGCGCACCGCACCATTCAACGCTTCATGGAAAACCGCGCCAACATGGTGCAAACAGGCGAAGGCATCGATTGGGCAATGGCGGAAGCGCTCGCTTTCGGCTCGCTTGTTGTCGAGGGCCACAAGATTCGTCTGTCCGGCCAGGATTGCGAACGCGGCACATTTTCGCAGCGTCATTCGGTTCTCTACGATCAGGAAACCGAAGAGCGCTACATCCCGCTCGCCAATCTGTCGCCGACCCAGGCCCGCTATGAAGTCATCAACTCGATGCTTTCGGAAGAGGCTGTTCTCGGTTTCGAATACGGCTATTCACTGGCCCGCCCGAACGCATTGACGCTCTGGGAAGCCCAGTTCGGCGACTTCGCCAACGGCGCGCAGGTCGTTTTCGACCAGTTCATCTCGTCGGGCGAACGCAAATGGCTGCGCATGTCCGGCCTCGTCTGCCTGCTGCCGCATGGCTATGAGGGTCAGGGTCCGGAACATTCGTCGGCCCGCCTCGAGCGCTATCTGCAGCTATGCGCTGAAGACAACATGCAGGTCGCCAACGTCACAACGCCGGCAAACTACTTCCATATCCTGCGCCGTCAGTTGAAGCGTGACTTCCGCAAGCCGCTGATCCTGATGACGCCGAAGTCGTTGCTGCGCCATAAGCGCGCCGTGTCGAGCCTGGCGGAAATGGCGGGGGAAACCTCCTTCCACCGTCTGCTCTGGGACGATGCGGAAGTGATCAAGGACGGCCCGATCAAACTGCAGAAGGACAACAAGATCCGTCGCGTCGTCATCTGCTCAGGCAAGGTCTATTACGATCTTCTGGAAGAGCGTGAGAAGCGCGGCATCGACGATATCTACCTGCTGCGCATCGAACAGCTCTACCCGTTCCCGGCCAAGGCGCTCATCAATGAGCTCAGCCGCTTCCGCAATGCGGAGATGGTCTGGTGCCAGGAAGAGCCGAAGAACATGGGCGCGTGGTCCTTCATCGATCCCTATCTGGAATGGGTGCTCGCCCATATCGATGCCAAGTACCAGCGCGTTCGCTACACCGGCCGTCCGGCCGCCGCCTCTCCGGCGACGGGCCTGATGTCCAAGCATCTGACGCAGCTTGCGGCGTTCCTTGAGGATGCGCTTGGCGGTTGAAGCATGATCCAGAAAAGTGCGAAGCGGTTTTCTGACAAGGTCATCGAGCAAAGAGGATAGGGAGGTGGGACGATGGCTTATTTTCATATGAAACTCGTGCCGCCGCGTCCCAGCTTTCCACATGACGCCACTGGGGAGGAGATGGCGGCCATGCAGCAACATGCCGCCTATTGGCACGGGCATGCGCAAACCGGGGTGGCCATTGTCGTCGGCCCGGTCTTCGCTGCCGCCGGTGCCTTTGGCATGGCGATCATCGAGACAGAAGATGCCGACACCGCGAAGGCGCTCTGCGATGCTGATCCCGTCCTTCTTGCAGGACTCGGCTTCCGCACCGAAATCTCGCCGATGCCATCGATCATTCTCCGGCCATCTGCTGCCGGATCATCTACTTAACGTATAACGACGAAAAATCAGGATCTGAACAATGGCCACTGAAATCCGCGTTCCTACCCTCGGCGAGTCCGTCAGCGAGGCGACCGTCGGCACCTGGTTCAAGAAGGTCGGCGATGCCATCAAGGCCGATGAGCCGATTCTCGAGCTTGAAACCGATAAGGTGACGATCGAAGTTCCAGCACCTGCGGCTGGCACGCTGTCCGAAATCGTTGCCCAGGCCGGGGAGACCGTAGGCCTCGGCGCGCTGCTCGGCCAGATCAGTGCCGGCAACGGTGCCGCCGCCGCTCCGGCCCAGGCTGCCGCTCCGGCTGCTCCTGCCGCTGCCGCGCCGGTTGCTGCAGCAACCGTTTCCGCTTCGGCTTCCGCCATGCCGCCGGCTCCGGCCGCCGCCAAGCTGCTCGCCGAGAACAATATCTCCGCCGATCAGGTCGATGGCAGCGGCAAGCGCGGTCAGGTCCTGAAGGGCGATGCCATCGCCGCCATCGCCAAGGCTTCCTCGGCGCCTGCCGCCGCGCCGGCTGCTCCGGTCGCCGCGCGCGCGCCGACCGCCGTCGAGGACGTCAGCCGCGAAGAGCGCGTCAAGATGACCCGCCTGCGCCAGACGATCGCCCGCCGCCTCAAGGATGCGCAGAACACCGCCGCCATGCTCACCACCTACAATGAGGTGGACATGAAGGCGGTCATGGACCTGCGCAACAAGTACAAGGACATCTTCGAGAAGAAGCATGGCGTGAAGCTCGGCTTCATGGGCTTCTTCACCAAGGCCGTCACGCACGCCCTGAAAGAACTGCCGGCCGTCAACGCCGAGATCGACGGCACCGACATCATCTACAAGAACTACTGCCACGTCGGCATGGCTGTCGGTACCGACAAGGGCCTCGTCGTTCCTGTCATTCGCGATGCCGACCAGATGTCGATCGCCGAGGTCGAGAAGGAGCTTGGCCGTCTGGCAAAAGCTGCCCGTGACGGCACGCTGTCGATGGCTGACATGCAGGGCGGCACCTTCACCATCACCAACGGCGGCGTCTATGGTTCGCTGATGTCCTCGCCGATCCTGAACGCGCCGCAGTCGGGCATTCTCGGCATGCACAAGATCCAGGAGCGTCCGGTCGCCATCGGCGGTCAGGTTGTCATCCGTCCGATGATGTATCTGGCGCTCTCCTACGATCACCGCATGGTCGACGGCAAGGAAGCCGTGACCTTCCTCGTGCGCGTCAAGGAAAGCCTGGAAGATCCGGAACGCCTGGTTCTCGATCTCTAAGGGAGCGTTGGATCATGTCGACATGGCCCATGCGGACGCTGCGCGGATTGTTGTGCGCCGTCGCCGCATGGGTGCCATCATCCGCCGGCGCGGATGAGTTCGACGTTTCCAAGCTTAGCAGCAACCTCGATCTGGCGTCGCTCAGCGACGCCGGTCTTGCTGCACGATCGATCACCGTCCTTCGCATCGGCAATGTCGAACTGACGTCCGGCCGCATCGTTGCCAGCGATCCGCTGGTCGGACCGGGCCGTCCGGCGCTGGTCAGGACCGTGCCTCCGGGCGATTATCCAGTGACGCTCTATGAAGCCTTCGGCCGCATCGCCGCCGGCAGCATTCGGTTTGCCGAGGGCAAGCCGGTGCGCTGGGAGCTGGCGCTCATTCCGGGCCAGGATATCAATGCGTTGAAGGGTGAGGAGTTCTTCGGCTATCCGGTGGATGCTGGCCTCGGCTGCTATATGGATGCCGATACCTATGCTCTCATTCAGGAGCGGGAAAAGCAGGTCCGGGCCGCGAAGTCGTCCTCGGATATCAACTACTATGATGATGTCCTGGCGCCCGAACTCGAGGCGAACAAGGACAAATATGCCATGCACCGGCCGGTGGCCGGCGAGCGTGGTAATGTCGCCATCTTCTGGAGCGGCTGGGGCGATGGCTTCTATCCGGTCTTCTGGGGCCTCGATGCCGGCGGGCGGCCGCTGGTTCTGTTCACCGACTTCGGCGTGACGGAGAACGCCGATGGCCGGCGCGAACCGGGAGGGGAATGACGATGTTGACTAACCGCATGATGACGCGGCTGGCTCCGGTGCGCTGGGCGATAATGGCCTTTGCTGTTAATCCGGCACTGGCTCTCGCGGGCGAATGCGTGCAGGAAAAGGCCGTCTACGGCGATATGGATGACGCCTATGAGCTGCGCTTCGAGCCCATGGGGTCGGAATCATCCGTCAGCAACAAGTTCAAGCTTGCCGTGCGCAACACCAATGTCGTGGCCGATGGCGTTGTCACGCGCACCGACGATCAAAAGCGCGCCGATGGCAGGATCATGTTCGAGTGCCCGGAAGGTGATGTGACCGGGGCCGATCTGAGGGCCTGCACCGTCTGGCAGGGCATGGTCTATGCCTCGGACCTGAAGGGCCATATCAGCGCGCTTCCGACCGAGGGCGAGAGTGCGGCGGAACGGCTTTTCCTGCCGGCGCTCGGACCCTCGATCCAGAAGTCTTCTCTTTGGGGCGAGGGCAAGGCAACCGTTGCGCCCTGGGACGTCCTCAGCCTGAAAGGATGCTATCAATGAGCGAGAGTGCACCCGTTCTTCTCGTAACCGGCGGCAGCCGCGGCATCGGCGCGGCTGTTTCAGTGGCCGCTGCTCAGCATGGCTGGGCGGTGGCGGTCAACTACGCGTCCAACAAGGAGGCGGCCGAGGCTGTGGTGGCGACGATCCGCGAGGCCGGGGGCGAGGCGATCGCAATCGCCGGCGATGTCGGCAAGCCCGAGGACATCAAATCCATCTTTGCCACGATCGACGCGCATTTCGGCCACCTCGATGGCCTCGTCAACAATGCCGGCATCGTTGGTGTGATCCAGCGCCTCGACGAAATGACGCCTGAGCGGATCGACCGCATGTTCCGCGTCAATGTCACCGGCTCGATGCTCGTCGCGGCGGAAGCGGTGCGCCGCATGTCGACTCGGCACGGCGGCAAGGGCGGCGTGATCGTCAACGTTTCTTCTCTGGCCGCCACGCTCGGCGGCGGCGGGCAATATGTCGATTATGCCGCTTCCAAGGGGGCGATCGATACCTTCACGGTCGGTCTGGCGCGCGAGGTGGCGGCCGAAGGCATCCGCGTCAACGCCGTCCGGCCCGGCATCATCGATACGGATATCCACGCCGCCGCCGGCCTGCCGGACCGGGCTCGCGACATCGCTCCGCAATTGCCGATGAAGCGTGCCGGAACGGCCGACGAGGTGGCCGACTCCATCCTCTATCTCCTGGGGCCTCACGCATCCTATATAACGGGTGCCTTGCTCGACGTGAGCGGTGGCCGTTAAGCGGAAGGGTGGCTTTCATGCAATATATTCTCGAATTCCTCGGCCTGATGGCGGTGTTCTCAATCTTCATCGTCATTCCCGGCGCCGATTTTGCCGTCATCCTGCGACAGAGCATCGTGCATGGCCGCCGCGCCGCCATGATGACCGGGCTCGGCATGGGCTTCTCGCTGCTCTTCCACATCAGCTACACCATCCTCGGCCTCGGCCTGATCGTCTCGCAATCGCTTGTCCTGTTCAGCATGATCAAATGGGCCGGCGTTCTCTATCTCGTCTATCTCGGCCTCAAGTCGTTCCGCGATCCGGGCTTCAAGGTGGCGGAAATCGAGATCACCGATGCCGACCGCAAGCCGGTCTCCGCCTGGCGCTGCCTGGCGACGGGCTTCATCACCAATGCGCTCAACCCGAAGCCGGTGCTGTTTTTCCTGTCGCTGTTTTCGACGCTCGTGCATCACGACACGCCGGCGCTGATCCAGTTCAGCTACGGCATCGGCATGGCGGCGGCTCTGGTCGCCTGGTTTGCCGGCGTCTCCACCTTTTTCACCGTCAAGCCGGTTCGCGATCGCTTCATCGCGTCAGGCAAATGGTTCAACCGCATCACCGGAGCGGCGCTCGTCGGCTTCGGCATCCGCCTCGCCTTGGCGCGGGCGGCCGACTAACAGAGATAGAAAACAAGGAAATTAAACCATGTCCTACGATGTGATCATTATCGGAACCGGCCCCGGCGGCTATGTCTGCGCAGTCAAGGCGGCGCAGCTCGGCCTGAAGGTGGCGGTCGTCGAAAAGCGAGTGACCTTTGGCGGTACCTGCCTCAACATCGGCTGCATTCCCTCCAAGGCGCTGCTGCACGCTTCAGAAGTGTTCCATCAGGCCGGCCATGGCATGGACGCGCTCGGCGTCGAGGTTGCAGCGCCGACGCTGAACCTTGGCAAGATGATGGCCCACAAGGACGCGACGGTGAAGTCGAATGTCGATGGCGTCGCCTTCCTTTTCAAGAAGAACAAGATCGATGCCTTCCAGGGCACCGGCAAGATCGTTTCCGCCGGCAAGGTTGCCGTGACGGCCGACGACGGCAAGGTGACGGAGATCGAGGGCAAGAACATCGTCATCGCCACCGGCTCCGACGTTGCCGGCATTCCGGGCGTGCCGCTCGAAATCGATGAGAAGATCATCATCTCCTCCACCGGCGGCATCGCGCTCGACAAGGTGCCGGGCAAGATGATCGTCGTCGGCGGCGGCGTCATCGGCCTCGAGCTCGGCTCGGTGTGGTCGCGCCTCGGCGCCAAGGTTACCGTCGTCGAATATCTCGACACCATCCTCGGCGGCATGGACGGCGAAGTCTCCAAGCAGTTCCAGCGCATGCTGGCCAAGCAGGGCGTGGAATTCCATCTCGGCGCCAAGGTGGTCGGCGTCGAGAAGTCCGGCGGTGGCGCGAAGGTTACCTTCGAGCCGGTCAAGGGCGGCGACAAGGTCGTGCTCGACGCCGATGTCGTGCTGGTCGCGACTGGCCGCAAGCCCTATACGGCAGGCCTTGGCCTGGAAGAGGCCGGCGTCGTGCTCGACAATCGCGGCCGCGTCGAGATCGACGGCCACTTCAAGACCAACGTTGCCGGCATCTATGCCATCGGCGACGTGGTGAAGGGCCCGATGCTGGCGCACAAGGCGGAAGACGAGGGCGTGGCGCTCGCCGAGATCCTCGCCGGCCAGGCGGGCCATGTGAACTACGACGTCATCCCGAGCGTCGTCTACACCCAGCCGGAAGTCGCCTCCGTCGGTAAGACCGAGGAAGAGCTGAAGGCCGCGGGCATCGCCTACAAGGTCGGCAAGTTCCCGTTCTCCGCCAACGGCCGAGCCCGCGCCATGCTGGCGACCGATGGTTTCGTCAAGATCCTGGCCGACAAGGAAACGGACCGGGTTCTGGGCGGCCATATCGTCGGCTTCGGCGCCGGTGAGATGATCCACGAGATTACCGTGCTGATGGAATTCGGTGGGTCGTCGGAAGATCTCGGCCGCACCTGCCATGCGCATCCGACCATGTCGGAAGCCGTGAAGGAGGCAGCGCTTGCGACCTTCTTCAAGCCGATCCACATGTAAGAACGGCGTTTAAGCTCGGTCGAATACTGGGATTGCAATGCACATGCGATGATGCGATGAACGGGGCCTCTCGTGCATCGCATCATCGAAGCTCCCCCAATCACCGAAGCAAGCATGTCACGCCAAATCCCAGCTATTGCCGCATCCCTACAACTGTTCATTGTTGTCGCCTTCACGGTCCTAGCGACCGGTGTGCTCCCGGCTCATGCCGAAACGCCTGATGTCGGTTGGCCGCAGGCCGCCAGCGATCTGCCGGCGGAGCCCGATCTCCGTTTCGGCACGCTGCCCAACGGTATGCGTTTCGCCATCATGCATAATGCGACGCCCGCAGGGCAGGTGGCGATCCGGTTTCGCATCGGCACCGGTTCGCTCCAGGAAAAAGACGATCAGCAGGGGCTCGCGCATTTTCTCGAACATATGGCGTTCAAGGGTTCGACCCACGTTCCCGAAGGCGAGATGACCCGAATCCTCCAGCGCCTCGGCCTGGCCTTCGGCGCGGATACGAACGCTTCGACCAGCTACAACGAAACCGTCTATGCGCTCGATCTGCCTGAGGCCGATGCCGAGACGGTTTCCACCGGCCTGATGCTGGTGCGTGAGACGGCGAGCGAACTCACGCTGGATGCCGGCGCCTTCGACCGCGAGCGCGGTGTCATCCTCTCGGAGGAGAAGCTGCGCGATACGCCGCAATATCGGGGCGGAACCGGCTTCATGAACCTGCTGCTGCCCGGCCAGCGCGTGCTGCTGCGTCCGCCTATCGGCAAGACTGACATCATCAGCAACGCACCGGTCGATCTGGTGCGGGACTATTATCGCACCAATTATCGGCCGGAACGCGCCACGCTGATCGTGGTCGGCGATATCGATGCGGCGGCCCTCGAAGCCGACATCCGCAGCCACTTCAGCAATTGGATGTCAAATACACCGGCGCCGGCGGAGCCCGATCTGGGCGTTCTTGAAAAACACGGGGAGCGCGTTGGAACCGTGGTCGTGCCGGGTGGCGCCACCCGCGTGCAGATCGCCTGGACGCGTCCCTATGATGGTTCGCAGGACACGGTTGCCAAGCGTCGTCAGCAGTTGATCGATGGGATAGGGCTGGCTGTTCTCAACCGGCGCATCTCCGTTCTGGCGCAACAGCCCAACCCGCCCTTCGTCAGCGCGCAGGCCGGTGCTCAGGATCTGTTGAAGTCCGCGCACGTCACGATGATTGCCGCCGATAGCGATCCCGACAAGTGGCAGGCGGCGCTTGCCGCCATCGATCAGGAGCAGCGCCGCATTGCCGAGTTCGGTGCTGCGCAAAACGAGATCGATCGCGAAATTGCCGAATACCGGTCGACACTGCAGGCGGCTGCGGGCGGCGCTGCAACGCGCACGAGCCCGGACATTGCCGGATCTTTGGCCTGGAGTGTCGGCGAAGGCGTGGTCTTCACCTCGCCGGAGGAAGACCTCTCGCTCTTCGATGCTGCGATGAAAGGCTTGACAGCGGCCGAGGTCAACCAGAGTCTCCAGGCTGCCTTTGCGGGCAACGGTCCGCAACTGGTACTGCAGATCCCGCAAATGCCCGAGGGCGGTGTCGCGGCTGTTGAAAAGGCCTATGCGGACTCGCGCGCCGTGCCGGTTACTGCGCCGGAGCATACGACAGCGGCCGTCTGGGCGTATACCGATTTCGGGAAGGCCGGAGCCGTCGTCGAACAGCGAGTCGTCGATGATCTCGGCGTGACGATGGTACGCTTTGCCAACGGCGTCCGCCTGACCGTCAAGCCGACAAAGCTCCGCGCCGACGAAGTCCTGGTTCGTGCGAATATCGGTCGCGGCCGGCTCGATCTGCCGCATGACCGCTCGCTGCCAATATGGGCGGCGCCGGCGGTGCCGCTGTCCGGCCTCAAAGCAATCAGCTACGATGACTTGCAGAAGGCGTTCGCCAGCAACGTCGTCGGCAGCGACTTTTCCATCCAGGATGGCTCCTTCAGGTTCGAGGGGGCGACGCGGCCGAGCGATCTGGCGACGCAATTGCAGCTTCTGACGGCCTATGTCTCCGATCCAGCCTACCGTCCTGATGTCTTCAAGCGGGTGCAACAGGCCTATCTGAACAGTCTGACGCAGCTTCAGGCAACGCCAGGGACCGTGGTCGGCCGCGATCTTCCCGGGCTTTTGCATTCTAATGATCCGCGCTGGACTTTTCCGGACCGGACACAGTTGCTCAACACCAAGCCGGAAGATTTCGAGGCACTCTTGCGGCCGTTCCTTTCCAAGGGGCAGATCGAAGTCATCATCGCCGGCGATGTTCAGGTGGATGATGCGATCCGCATGACCGCACAGACCTTCGGTGCGCTGCCGGCCCGGCCCGATGCGCAGGAGCGGACCGACAGTAGCGCGCTTTTTCCGGCACCGACGCCGGAACCGGTCGTGCGGCTTCAGGACGGGCGAAGCGACAATGCCGGCGCGCTTGTTGCCATGCCGATCGGCGATTTTCTCTCCGATTTGCCGCGCGCCGTTGCCGCCAATGTTACAGGAGCGATCTTCCGGAATCGTCTGATCGATCAGTTCCGCATTGCCGAGGGCGCGACTTACAGCCCACAGGGCGACGTCGACCTGTCCAGATCGATCCCGGGCTATGGCTTTGCCTATGTCTACGTCGAGACAGTTCCGGCGAAGGTGGATCATTTCTTCGATCTGGTGGACAAGATCAGCGCCGATTTGCGGGATAGGGACGTTTCACCGGACGAACTCACGCGCGCCAAGGCTCCGATCGTGGAGGAGATAAAGCGTTCGCAGCAGACCAACGGCTATTGGCTGGAGAGCTTGCATGGTGCCCAGACGGATGCCCGGCGTCTCGAGCGGATTCGCGGCAGCATCAACGGCTACCAGTCCATAACAGCGCAGGATGTCCGTGCAATTGCGACAGCCTATCTGAAGCCGGAGACGTCCTGGCGTATGAAAATATTGCCGGCTAACGGATCGGCTGTGCGCTAGCCGTCCGTCCACCTGCACAATCGTCGCAGCCGGCATTTGTCTGTTCAGGTTGATGTGCTGAGTGTGATAGCTTGCTGGTATGGACGCAACGGGCGAGACGATGTCTGCAAGGCCTCGGATGGTGATACCGTATATGCCGCATCCCGCGCTGCCGGGTGCGGATTGGGCGGATTGCTATGAGCTGCGGGTCGCGAGATCGGATTTTACGGCAATTACGGCTGCGCATGCCATGCTTGGCCGGTTTCCGCTGTGGGTGCGGCTATTGGTGCGGCTGCGCGACGCCGTGACTGGTCTGTTCGGATTGAGATCCAGCCGTAGCCTGGTGGCGGATGAGCTGGAAACGATCGGGTTCTTTCCGGTCGTCAGCAAGTCGGACAATCAAGTCGTTCTGGGGTTCGACGATCGCCACCTCGATTTTCGTGTGGTCATCGACGTGCGGCACGACGACCAGGGGCGTCGGCTGGTCGATGCGACGACACTGGTCAGGCGAAAGATATGGCTCGGGCGGATCTATATAGCGCTGATTACACCATTCCACCGGCTGATCGTCATAACAATGCTCGCCAATTTCGGCAGACGGATGAGCGCGGTCAGTTTACTGCCGTTACCGTGAAGCCTTGCTTGCGCAGCAGCGCTACCAGGCCCTGGTCGCCGGCCAGATGCAGCGCACCGACGGCGATGAAGGCGTTGCCCTTGTCGAGGATCGGTGCGGAGCGTTCGGCCATCACCTTGTTGCGATCGAGGATGATGCGCTGCTCGAAGGCCGCCGTGTCGTCGTCGGAGATGTTCTGGTCCGGCTCGATTACCTTCAGCATCGGGATCATCGCGCCGATATTGCCGGCACGATAGAGATCGGTCATCGTTTCGTTGACGTCGTTGATCTTGTCGCCGAGTTCGAGCGTCTGGATCAGCGACTTCAGATGCAGCGCGATCGGCAGATCGCTCATGGCCTTGGCCTGCTCGGCCAGCGTCTCCAGGCCCTTGACCTGCTTGCCCTCGGCGGCGGCGTCGCTTGCCAGCTTCTGATCGAGGAATTTCGCGCCGGCGGTCTTGCGGTGGATTTCGCAGCCGGTCATCTCGAAAGAGCTCGAAATCAGCCAGGGTTGCATGCGGGAGACAGCGGCAAGCGCAATGCCGCGCGCCTTCAGTCCCGCTTCGAGCTTGGCGTTATCCTCGGGCGACAGATGCTGGCTGATGGTCGAGCCGTCGGTGAGCATCGTCAGCGACGGATTGGCGAAGAGGGCCGCGGCTGCCCTCTTGTCATCGAGAATTTCGTCGGATTCGACGACGATCGTATCGGCGGCCGCTACTGCCTCCGGCGCGCCCTTCGGCATGGTGAGCACGCGCGAATCCGAGACATGCATGGTGCCGAGCAGCCAGGAAGGCTTCAGGCCTGATTTCTCGATCTTCCAGAAGATGCCCTTGCCGTTTTCCACTTTATCGCCTGCCGCGATGATGGAGGCATATTTGGCAGGATCGCTTTTCTGCAGCTCCGCCATCAGATCCTTGCCGCCGCAGCTGTCGGACACCGTCTCATCGGCGTGCGCCGGTTGCAGCGTCAGCATGGTTGCGATCAATATGATCGCCAGCATCAGCGGAAAGGCCGTGGCGAGCCAAAGGAGCATGCCACCGATCGCCGGCGTCGGTGACCGCATCGTCCTGGATCCGAGGGCAGAAATCATCTAAACCTTCCGCTGGCAGAGGACATGACTTCTAAAGCTCGAAAGCGGCTTTCGGGAGGCATGTCGAAACATGTTTCTGCTCTATCCTTGCGAAACGCATATTCCCTTAACGCAAGGGGTTAATCTTTTCTTACGCTCGCGGATGGGCGCGATCGTAGACTTCCAGAAGCCGCGAGGAATCGACGCCGGTATAGACCTGCGTCGTCGACAGGCTGGCATGGCCGAGCAATTCCTGGATGGTGCGCAGGTCCCCTCCGCCCGCCAGCAGATGCGTCGCGAAGGAGTGGCGCAAGGCATGCGGCGTGGCGGTATCGGGCAAGCCGAAGGCGCTGCGCAGTTTCTGCATGCCGTGCTGGATGATGCCCGGCTGCAGCTTGCCGCCGCGCGCGCCGCGAAAGAGGGGGCCGTCCGCGTCGAGATGATAGGGGCAGAGCGCGCGATAGTGATCGACCGCCTCGACGACGATTGATAGTAGCGGCACCAGCCGCGTTTTGTTGCCCTTGCCGGTGATGCGCAGCGCAGTCGCGCCCGGCGGCATATCCTGCGGCTTCAGATCCAGCGCTTCGGAAATGCGCAGGCCGCAGCCGTACAGCAGGGTCAGCACGGCCGCATCGCGCGCAGCGATCCATGGCTCCTCATGCAACTGTGCCTCATCGCTGACCACCGTGATGGCCTGCGTATCGGAAAGCGGCTTGGGAAGCGATTTCGGCTGTTTCGGCGAGCGCACGGCCGCCGCGCCTGCGGCATTCACCAAGCCTTTCTTTTCGAGATAGCGCAGCAGCGAACGAAGGCCGGCAAGATTGCGCCCGAGCGAACGGGCGCCGGCCCCTTCTTTTCGGCGCGCGGCGAGAAAACCGCGAAAATCGGCGGGGCGCAGCGCGTGGATATCCGCGATCGTTGCCGGGCCGCCGAGATGGCCGGTGAGAAAGGTGAGGAATTGCCGCGTGTCGCGCTCATAGGCATTCAGTGTGTGGGCCGAGAGCCGCCGCTCCTGACCGAGCGCGTCGAGCCAGCGGCTACGCTCCGCCATCAACCTTGAGTCGGCAATGATCAACAATTCGTTCAGTGGAAAACCCCTTGAAATTCAAATTCCTTCTGCCACTTTGAATTAGGGAAGGTTATGGAATCACTAACTTTCCCGTTGCACTGCTTGCATTTCCGATGTGCTGCGGGAGCAACGGCACTCCAAAAATCTGCATATGGGCCCGTTCCTAAATCTCCGATGATTTGGCGGCTATATGCGAGGCGCTTGTCATGCTTCGATCATATTCGGTTGCAATAGAATATACCCCAACCATTCAGGATACTTCATGGCACGCCGCGGTTCGATAACTGCATTGGGACAGATTGCAGAAGCGATCGCTTTGGTGTCGCAGGGTCAGCCGGGACATATTGTCGATATGCTGATCGCCGAACGTGGCGAAAAGATCGTTCGCAATCCGCTCTGGCCGGTCATGCGCCCCTTTCTCTACACGCTGCTGCGTTACAACAAGGCGATCGAATTCGCCAATGATGTCGCCAAGTTGTCCGGCTTTCAATGCTTCGAATATATGAGCGATCTGCTCCAGCTCGACATCGACGTCACCCACGCCGATCGCATCCCGGCATCCGGCGGGTTCATTCTCGTCAGCAATCATCCCACCGGCATTGCCGACGGCGTCGCCGTTTTCGATCTCCTGAAATCGCGCCGGCCGGACATGATGATCTTTGCCAATCGCGATGCCGTCCGCGTCAATCCGCGTTTCGCCGAGATGATCATTCCGGTGGAATGGCGAGAGGAGCACAAGAGCAAGCCGAAGACGCGCGAGACGCTGCAGCTGACCAATCGTGCCGTCGCCGACGGCAAGGTCACCGTGCTTTTTCCGTCCGGCCGCATCGCCTATTGGGCGGACGGCAAGCTGAACGAGCGTCCGTGGAAGACATCCGCCGTGGGTCTGGCGCGCAAATACAATCTGCCGATCCTGCCGGTGCACCTGACGGCGCGCAATTCCGGCCTGTTCTACTGGCTCGCCAGATGGTCGACCGAGCTGCGCGATATGACTGTCTTTCACGAGCTTCTGAACAAGCGCGGCGACCAGTTCGACTTCCTCGTCGGCAATCTCATTCCTGTCGAGCATCTGGACGGCGACGTCAACGAGGTGACGAAAGCGCTGGAGAAGCACACGGTCGTCGATCTTGCGGCTGACGGCAATGCGAGGTTCTCGCCGCTCGTTTCGCCCAGGCAGCAGGACGAGGCCTTGGCCGAGCATTCTCTTTAAATCGGGAATCGGCTAGACCGGGGCATGCAACTTCGCTCGATGTTCGCCCAGAATTACCGCTCTTTGCGTTCGATCCGAATGGATCTCGCCGATGTCAACCTGTTCATCGGCGAGAATGGCGTCGGCAAATCCAATCTCTATCGTTCGCTGCAGCTCGTACAGGCGGCGGTCCGTGGGCGGCTGGCGCATGAGATTTCCAGCGAGGGCGGCATGTTCTCAGCCATGTGGTCGGGCAAGCGGCGCTCGCATGAGTCCGCTCGCATCCGCTTCGATGTCGAGCTGCTCGACATGGAGCGGGCAGCGACTTTCCGCTATTGGATCGAGGCCGGCATGCGGCCGCCGCTTGCCTCTGCCGGCTTTCCATTGGAGCCGCAAGTCAAGGCCGAGGAATTATCGATCGAAACGGGCCGGCGGTCGGTAACGATGATGAAGCGCGACGGACCGGGCATTTCCGTTCGTGGCGAGAATGGCCGCATGCAGGCGCATCCCGAGCAGGCGCTGACCTCGGAAACGGCGATCGCCCTGCTTGGCGATGCCGGCTACTATCCGGAGGTCGGCACCTTCCGACGGGCCGTCGATGCCTGGCGGTTCTATCATGGCTTTCGCACCGATCGCGGCTCGCCGCTGCGTGCGCCATGCCTTGCGGTGACATCTCCCATGCTGGACGAGGACGGCGCCAATATCGCCGCCGTCTTTGCCACGCTTGTCCACACGCGCGAAGATACCGTCGAACTCGATCGCGTCATTGCCGCCGCCCTTGGTGGGGCGCGTCTTGTCGTGCCGGAACCGCAGGAGACGGCGGATTTCGGCCTGATGCTGCCCGAATTCCCAAATCGCGTCTTCCAGCCGCGCGAATTGTCCGACGGCCAGATCCGTTTCCTCGGCCTGGCGGCTGCGCTGATGTCCTACCGCCTGCCGCCGCTGATCGCGCTCAACGAGCCGGAGGCGAGCCTGCATCCCGACATGCTGGTGCCGCTTGCCGAGATGATCGCGCAAGCGGTCAAGACCAGCCAGATCTGGATCGTCACCCACTCGGAGGTTCTGGCCGCTGCCGTGCGCGAGCGTTGCGGCGTGCGGCCGCGCCGGGTGATCCGCGAAGACGGTGCCACCTGGATCGAAGGCATGCGGCTGACCGGTGTGATCGATGATGAAGACGAATAGTGGCAATCCGGCAATCCGGGTTTTCTTTTGTGCTCGTCCGGGGCATGGTCTGGCGCAATGAATAAAGATTCTTCCGATCTGTTCGGTGCGCTTTTCGAGGCTGCGCCCGCGAAACTTGTGATGAGCCGCACGGTTCCGGTTTTGGTGCCGTTGCCGGCGCCGAAGGCCTATTCCTATGCGGTGCCTGAGGGGATGGCGGTCGAGCCGGGTTCTGTCGTGCAGGTGCCGCTCGGGCCGAGGCAGGTCATCGGCGTCGTCTGGGATGGCGACGAGGATGGCGGCGTCGATCCGAAGAAGCTTCGGCCCATTACGCTTGTGTTCGATTGTCCGCCGCTCGGCAAGCATATGCGCGATTTCATCGATTGGGTTGCCACCTATACGCTGTCGCCGCCGGGGCTGGTGGCGCGCATGGCCTTGCGCGCGCCGGCCGCCTTCGATCCCGAGCCGATGATCGAGGGGTTGCGCTTCATCGGCGGGCAGCCGGAGCGGCTGACGCCGGCGCGCGCCAAGGTCATGGAGACTGCCGCCGACGGGCTGTCATGGACGCGCATTGGCCTGGCGCATGCGGCCGGCGTTTCCACAAGCGTCGTCGATGGGTTGATCTCGCAAGGCATTTTCGAAACCATCTTCCTGCCGCCGCCACCCGTCGTCGCCCGGCCCGATCCGGATTATATCGGCTCGCGGCTGGAGGGGCCGCAGAAGGAGGCGGCCGACGAGATATTGGTCGATGTGCGCAAGGGCGAGTTCTCCGTCTCGCTGATCGACGGCGTTACCGGCTCCGGCAAGACGGAGGTCTATTTCGAGGCGATCGCCGAAACGCTGAGGCGCGGCAAGCAGGTGTTGATCCTGCTGCCCGAGATCGCGCTGACGGCAAGTTTCTTGGAGCGCTTCCAGGATCGCTTCGGCGCCAAGCCGGCGGAATGGCATTCGGATCTCGCGCCGCGTATGCGCGAGAAGGTCTGGCGGCAGGCGGTGACGGGCGAGGTCAGGGTCGTGGCCGGGGCGCGCTCGGCGCTGTTCCTGCCCTTCGAGGACCTCGGCCTGATCATCGTCGACGAGGAGCACGATCCGGCCTATAAGCAGGAGGATCGCGTTTATTACAATGCGCGCGACATGGCCGTCGTGCGCGGCCGCATCGGCGATTTTCCCGTCGTGCTGGTTTCCGCCACGCCCTCGGTCGAAAGCCAGGTCAACGGACAGAGCGGGCGCTACACCACCATTCACCTGCCGACCCGCTTCGGCGATGCCGCTCTTCCCGACCTGCATCTGGTCGACATGCGCCGCCACGCGCCGGAACGCGGCGGCTTCCTCTCGCCTGTCTTGCTCCGCGCCATCGGCAAGACGGTTGCCAAGGGCGAGCAGGCGTTGCTGTTCCTCAACAGGCGCGGCTATGCGCCGCTGACGCTTTGCCGCGTTTGCGGCCATCGTTTCCAGTGCCCGCAATGTTCAAGCTGGCTGGTGGAGCACCGGTTTCGCGGCCAGATCCAGTGCCATCAATGCGGCTATGCCGAGTGCACGCCGGAAGCTTGCCCCGAATGCGGCACGCTCGACCACCTCGTTGCCTGCGGGCCCGGCGTCGAGCGCATTGCCGAGGAAGTGGAGCGTCATTTCCCCGAAGCGCGGACGATCATGCTCTCCTCCGATATCATGGGCGGCGTCAAGCGGCTGAGATTGGAGCTCGAAGCCATCGCCAAGGGCGAGGCGGATATCGTCATCGGCACGCAGTTGGTCGCCAAGGGCCACAATTTTCCGCTGATGACGCTGGTCGGCATTGTCGACGCCGATCTTGGCCTTGCCAATGGCGATCCGCGCGCCGCCGAGCGGACATTCCAGCTTTTGTCTCAGGTGACGGGACGCGCCGGCAGAACCGGGCTGAAGAGCCACGGATTGCTGCAGACCTACCAGCCGCAGCACCCCGTCATGCAGGCGATCGTCTCAGGCGATGCCGGCGCCTTCTATGAGCGCGAGATTTCCGAGCGCGAGAGGGCGGTGCTGCCGCCCTTCGGCCGGCTCGCCTCGATCATCGTTTCGGCCGAAACCCGCCAGGAGGCGGAGACCCATGCCCGCAGCATGCGCAATGCCGCGCCGCAGGTGCAGGGTATTTCCGTACTCGGGCCGGCCGAAGCGCCGCTTGCCCTGGTGCGCGGCCGCCACCGGTTCCGGCTGCTCGTGCACGGCCGGCGCAATTCCGACATGCAGGGGTTCCTCCGGGCCATGCTGGCGCAATCGCCCAGGGAGCGTGGCTCGGTGCAGGTGCAGCTCGATATCGATCCACAGAGCTTTCTGTGATTTGACCCGGCTGATATGGCGGCATGCCTTTCCCTGCTCCGCCGGATCATGCCATAAGTCGGCCGTCTCATTCAGGTGATTTGCGCACCGATCGATCTTTTAGGGGCGACCGATGGAATTCTATTTTCCGACCGAATTCGGCGAGCAGCTTGCCTTTTGCTCGGCGGCGTCTACGGCGCTGATCGGTCTCGTCATGATGTTCGCGCCGGGCTACACTTATCGCTTCCTTCGATTGCAGGTGCGCGAGGGGCGATCCGAAGCCTATGCCGAGGCGCGGTCGGCGGGCGGCTTCCTTGCCGGCTTCGGGCTGGTTGCGATTCTGCTGGCTCAGCCTATGATCTATCTGGCGCTTGGCGCCTCCTTCGGCGTTGCGGCGTTCGGCCGTATCCTTTCGATCATGTCGGATCGTGGAAGTGTATTCTTGAATCTTCTCCTTCTGGTTGTGCAGGCGATTCTGGCCGCTCTACCGCTTCTCTACGGAATGGGCTATATTTGAACTGAAATAGGCTCGGCGTGGCCTTATTTGCCTGCGCTATCCCCACGCTTTTCGATTTTTGCCATCATAATTTCACCCGAATGGCGTATTCCGTGGATACGCGTGTTGCGAGTCTCAATATCCTATGTTAGACGAACCCCGAATTTCGGATGAGGTAGGAACGTACTCCTGCTGATTTCTGGGGGAAATCAAAACGAATTCAAGGATATATGGCTTCCGTCACCCGGAAGCCGAGTTCTTGGGTTGAAATCAGGGAAATTTGTGCCCGTGGCAGACACATCCCAGCATATTTCTGGTGTTGCAGAACGATATGCCTCGTCATTGTTCGAATTGGCCCTTGAGGAGGGCGCAGTACCGACAGTGACCGCCGATCTTGATCGGTTCCAAGCCATGCTCGATGACAGCGCCGATCTGAAGCGCTTCGTCCTCAGTCCGGTCTTTTCGTCTGAGGAGCAGGTCGGCGCGATTGAGGTGCTGGCGACTAAAGCTGGCTTCGGCGCCTTCGTTACCAATTTTCTGAAGCTTGTGGCCAAGAACCGGCGCCTTTTTGCGCTGCCGGGCATGATCAAGGCTTTCCGTATCATCGCCGCCCAGCATCGCGGCGAGATTTCCGCCGAGGTCACCTCGGCGCATGCGCTTACCCAAGCGCAGGAAGATGAATTGAAGGCGGCGCTGAAGGGCGTCACCGGCAAGGACGTGGCGATTGCCGTCACGGTCGATCCGTCGATCCTCGGCGGCCTGATCGT
Organism: Rhizobium sp. 11_C7_N12_5; assembly: GCF_051811145.1. Taxonomy (NCBI): domain Bacteria; kingdom Pseudomonadati; phylum Pseudomonadota; class Alphaproteobacteria; order Hyphomicrobiales; family Rhizobiaceae; genus Rhizobium; species Rhizobium sp. 11_C7_N12_5. The sequence goes on along the minus strand of NZ_JBPWPY010000001.1, from coordinate 3,032,153 downwards.
CAAGGTTGGTTCGCGTCAGATCGATACGTCCCTTCGCACCAAACTCTCCACCCTTAAGCTTGCATTGAAAGAGGTCGGCTGATGGATATCCGCGCCGCGGAAATTTCCGCAATTCTGAAAGATCAGATCAAAAATTTCGGCAAGGAAGCTGAAGTCTCCGAAGTCGGCCAGGTTCTTTCCGTCGGTGACGGTATCGCCCGCGTCTACGGTCTGGATAACGTCCAGGCCGGCGAAATGGTCGAATTCCCGGGTGGCATCCGCGGCATGGCGCTGAACCTTGAAGCCGACAACGTCGGTGTGGTCATCTTCGGCTCCGACCGCGACATCAAGGAAGGCGACACCGTCAAGCGCACCGGCGCGATCGTCGACGTTCCGGTCGGTCCGGAACTGCTTGGCCGCGTCGTCGACGCGCTCGGCAATCCGATCGACGGCAAAGGCCCGATCAATGCGACCCGCCGTTCGCGCGTCGACGTGAAAGCTCCGGGCATTATTCCGCGCAAGTCGGTTCATGAGCCGATGTCGACCGGCCTCAAGGCCATCGATGCGCTGATCCCAGTGGGGCGCGGCCAGCGCGAGCTCGTCATCGGTGACCGTCAGACCGGCAAGACCGCCATTCTTCTCGACACGATCCTGAACCAGAAGGCCATCCACGATGCCGGCCCGGACAGCGAAAAGTTGTACTGCGTCTACGTCGCCGTCGGCCAGAAGCGTTCGACCGTTGCTCAGTTCGTCAAGGTGCTCGAAGAGCGCGGCGCGCTGAAGTATTCGATCATCGTCGCCGCCACGGCGTCCGATCCGGCTCCGATGCAGTTCCTGGCTCCGTTCGCCGGTTGCGCCATGGGCGAATATTTCCGCGACAACGGCATGCATGCGCTGATCGGTTACGACGACCTATCGAAGCAGGCCGTTTCCTACCGCCAGATGTCGCTGCTGCTGCGCCGCCCGCCGGGCCGCGAAGCCTATCCGGGCGACGTTTTCTACCTGCATTCGCGCCTTCTTGAGCGCGCTGCCAAGATGAACGATGAATTGGGCGCCGGTTCGCTGACCGCTCTGCCTGTCATCGAAACGCAGGGCAACGACGTTTCGGCCTTCATTCCGACCAACGTGATCTCGATCACCGACGGCCAGATCTTCCTTGAAACCGACCTGTTCTATCAGGGCATTCGTCCGGCCGTTAACGTCGGTCTGTCGGTTTCGCGCGTCGGTTCGTCCGCGCAGATCAAGGCGATGAAGCAGGTTGCCGGCTCGATCAAGGGCGAACTCTCGCAGTATCGCGAAATGGCCGCCTTCGCTCAGTTCGGCTCGGACCTCGATGCCGCAACGCAGCGTCTGCTGAACCGCGGTGCCCGCCTGACCGAACTCCTGAAGCAGCCGCAGTTCTCGCCGCTGAAGACGGAAGAGCAGGTTGCGGTGATCTTTGCCGGCGTCAACGGCTACCTCGACAAGGTCGCGGTTCCGCAGGTCGGCAAGTTCGAGCAGGGTCTGCTGTCCTACCTCCGTTCGGAAGGCAAGGAGATCCTCGATACGATCCGGACCGAAAAGGCTATCAGCGACGCGACCAAGGGCAAGCTTACGGCTGCTCTCGACAGCTACGCCAAGTCTTTCGCCTGATCGGACCTCACTTCTAGGACGGATACCGGATGCCTTCACTTAAGGATCTGAAAAACCGGATCGCCTCCGTCAAGGCGACGCAGAAGATCACCAAGGCGATGAAAATGGTCGCCGCGGCGAAGCTTCGGCGTGCCCAGGAGGCGGCGGAGGCCGCGCGGCCGTATTCGCAGCGCATGGGCGCCGTTCTTGCCAACATCACGGCTGCTGTCAGCGAAGCTGACGGCGCGCCTCTGCTGATGACCGGCACCGGCAAGAGCGATGTGCATCTGCTCGTGGTCTGCACGGCTGAACGCGGCCTTTGCGGTGGTTTCAATTCGCAGATCGCGCGCTTTGCCCGCGATCACATTCGCAAGCTGCTTTCCGAAGGCAAGACCGTGAAGATCTTCACGGTTGGCAAGAAGGGTTACGACATCCTGCGTCGTGAGTATTCTTCCCTGATCGTCGAGCGCAAGGAACTGCGCGACGTCAAACGCATCGGCTACGAGAATGCGGATGCCATCGGCAAGCGCATCATCGAGATGTTTGAAGCCGGCGAGTTCGATGTCTGCACGCTGTTCTACTCCGAGTTCAAATCGGTGATCAGCCAGGTGCCGACCGGGCTGCAGCTCATCCCGGCTTCGGCTCCCGCCGCCGTCGAAGAAGATGCTGCCCACAAGGGCGCAGTTTATGAATACGAGCCGGATGCGGCTTCGATCCTCGAGGATCTGATCCCGCGCAACCTCTCCGTCCAGGTCTTCCGCGCGCTCCTTGAGAACGTTGCCGGCGAGATGGGCGCCAAGATGAGTGCGATGGACAATGCGACGCGCAATGCTGGTGAGATGATCAACAAGCTGACACTGAGCTACAACCGTCAGCGTCAGGCGCAGATCACCAAGGAATTGATTGAAATCATTTCGGGCGCGGAAGCGCTCTGAGGCTAGGAAAAGAGGGTAAGATTATGGCTGACGCAGCTCAGGCCGCAGTTTCGGTCGGCAAGGTTACGCAGGTTATCGGCGCCGTCGTTGACGTTCATTTCGATGGCGATCTGCCGAAGATCCTGAATGCTCTCGAAACCAGCAACAACGGCAACCGCCTTGTTCTGGAAGTCGCGCAGCACCTCGGCGAAAACTCGGTCCGCACGATCGCCATGGACTCCACCGAAGGTCTGGTTCGCGGCCAGATCGTTTCGGATACCGGTGCGCCGATCTCGGTTCCGGTCGGTCATGAAACGCTCGGTCGTATCATGAACGTCATCGGCGAGCCAGTCGACGAAGCCGGCCCGCTGGTCACGGCCCATAAGCGCTCCATCCACCAGGACGCGCCGTCTTACGTCGAGCAGTCGACCGAAGGCCAGATCCTGGTCACCGGCATCAAGGTCGTTGACCTGCTCGCACCTTACGCAAAGGGCGGCAAGATCGGCCTGTTCGGCGGCGCAGGCGTCGGCAAGACCGTTCTTATCATGGAACTGATCAACAACGTCGCCAAGGCGCACGGTGGTTACTCGGTGTTCGCAGGCGTGGGTGAACGTACCCGCGAAGGCAACGACCTTTACCACGAAATGATTGAATCCGGCGTCAACAAGCACGGCGGCGGCGAAGGCTCCAAGGCTGCCCTGGTTTACGGCCAGATGAACGAACCGCCGGGCGCCCGCGCCCGCGTCGCTCTGACCGGCCTGACGGTTGCCGAGAACTTCCGCGATGAAGGTCAGGACGTTCTGTTCTTCGTCGACAACATCTTCCGCTTCACCCAGGCAGGCTCGGAAGTGTCGGCTCTGCTCGGCCGTATTCCTTCGGCCGTGGGCTATCAGCCGACGCTCGCCACTGACATGGGTCAGATGCAGGAACGCATCACCACGACGACCAAGGGCTCGATCACCTCGGTTCAGGCCATCTACGTTCCGGCCGACGACTTGACCGACCCGGCGCCGGCAACCTCGTTCGCCCACTTGGACGCGACGACGGTTCTGTCTCGTTCGATCGCTGAAAAGGGCATCTACCCGGCTGTCGACCCGCTCGACTCCACCTCGCGCATGCTCGACCCGATGGTCGTCGGCGAAGAGCACTATGAAATCGCTCGTAAGGTCCAGTCGACCCTGCAGCGTTACAAGGCTCTCCAGGACATCATCGCCATCCTCGGCATGGACGAACTGTCCGAAGAAGACAAGCTGGCCGTTGCCCGCGCCCGCAAGATCGAGCGCTTCCTGTCGCAGCCGTTCTTCGTCGCCGAAGCCTTCACCGGTGCGCCGGGCAAGCTCGTTGCGCTCGAAGACACGATCAAGGGCTTCAAGGGCCTGGTCAACGGCGAATACGACCACCTGCCGGAAGCCGCTTTCTACATGGTCGGCTCGATCGAAGAAGCGATCGAAAAGGCCAAGAAGCTGGCTGCCTAAGGCCAATCCATCGGCGCGCGGCATTGCCCGCGCGCCCTTGCCTTGCGAATGAGACAATCGAGAAGTGACGGGTCATGGCTGACAATTTCAATTTCGAACTGGTTTCTCCGGAGCGCCTGCTCCTGTCGGAGCAGGTTATCGATGTCGTCATCCCCGCCTCGGAAGGCGAGATGACTGTCATGGCGCATCACGCGCCGACCATGACCACCATCAAGCCAGGTGTCGTCAAGGTGCATCTGGCCTCGGGCAAGAAGCAGGATTACGTCGTGTTCGGCGGTTTCGCCGACATCCTGCCGACGGGCTGCACGCTGCTGGCCGAATCCGCCGTTACGGTCGAGGACATGAGCCGCGACGAGCTGGAGCGCCGCATCAATGCTGCCAAGGCCGAGCTTGAAGATGCCGAGCATCACGAGCACAAATCGCGCCTTGAGCATTTCATCATGGAACTCTCGCATCTGCGCGGCTCGATCCCGCAGGATTGATGTGATCCGGATGCAATAGTTGAGATGAAAGCGGTCCTCTGGGCCGCTTTTTTTGTCAGAGGGCGTGGGCCATGCTCGCCCTTCGAGGCTTCGCCCCCTTCGACAAGCTCAGGAGCCTCCGCACCTCAGGGTGAGAATGGAGCGGGCGCCGTAGCATAAGCTAGTTCCAATGGCGTGAGGTTTGTCGAGTATGAGGTCTGGCATAACGGGTTAGCCCTCATGATGAGGTGGCGCGTAAGCGCCCTCGAACCACGAGGGCAGGTGGTGAGTGATCGCAACCCCTTTAAATCTCCGACTTCTCACGGCGGAAGCAGCGGGGATATTCCTCCCGAAATCGCATCAGGCCTGTTGTCCGCGCAGCAGGAACCGGTGCAACTGCAACGCTTCCGGAGACAGCGAACGGAAGCGTGGTGCGCCGAGATAGTATCCGAAGCCGCTCTCGACACGGTCGGTACCGACGGTGACGAGCGCACCGGATTGCAGATACTCTTCGACAAGGCCGAGACTGCCAAGCGCTATGCCTTCGCCCCTAAGCGCCGCCTCCACAGCCATGATATAGGTCGAAAAGGAAAGGCGCGGTCTCCGCAGCTTGCCTTTCAAGGGGTCGCCGATACGGCCGAACCATTGACGTAGGCTGATCCAGTGGGCGTTGGCACGCTCGTAATCGATAAGATCAAGCGCGGCAATATCAACCGAAGTCAATGCCTGCGGGTTCAATCCGCGAATTGCCAGGTAGTCTGGTGATGCGATGGGCACCAGCACCTCTTTCATCAGCGGCGTCAGGCTCCAGCGCGGATGCTCGCCGGTGGAATAGATGATGATGAGATCGTTGTTCTCCGATGCGAGTTCGGAATGGACGTCTGTCGTCAGCAGGCGCACGGAGATCCCAGGGCTTTCCTTGCCGAAATCCCTCAGTCGTTGTCCGAGCCAGAGATGCGAGATGGAGCCGCTTGCAGCAATCGAGATAATCTCGCCCGTGCCGGCCCGGAAGGGCTCCAGGCTCTCTTCCAGATATTCCAGCGTGGCGCGTACACGCTGGAACAGCCGTTCGCCTTCCGGCGTCAGTGCCAGGTTCCGGCCGCGCCGGGTAAACAGCGTCGCGCCGAGGTGGTCCTCCAGTCCCTTGATGCGGCGACTGACGGCGGCCTGGGTGATGTTCAGCTCTCGGCCGGCGCGGGAGAAATTCATCGCGCGGGCGGCGGCGTCGAAGACGCGGAAGGCTTCCAGGGGTATTTTCTCGAGCATGGGCTCTCCATAACTTCAGATCATCAATATTCCTGATAATTGCCCGGATTTGAAGATCTGAGATTGTGATGCAGGATCACGACGTCATATCAGCCGCATTTATCAGGGGATCCCTCGTGTCCTTTTCCATTTCCGCCATCCCAGACATTCGTTTCGGCGACGGCGCCCTGTCCGACCTTCCCGCAGCAGTCAAATCCTTCGATGGCGTCGGAGCCGTTCTGCTTGTCATCGACGCTTTCCTGGCGCAGTCGGGCCTTGCCGGCAAGATCGGCGCTGAGCTCGCGGAAGCCGGTGTAAAGACGCAGGTCTTCTCGGACTTTTCCGGCGAGCCGAAACTCGCGCATCTGCAGGCCGCCATTCAGGTCGCCGAGGGCGCGGATATGGTGATCGGCATCGGCGGCGGCTCGGCGCTGGATATCGCCAAGATCGTCGCTTGCTGCGCAGCCTCCGGCAAGGACCCGATGCACTACGCACTGGCCGCCAACCCGCTGCCGAAGAACCCGCTGAAGAAGATCATGGTGCCCACCACGGCCGGCACGGGTTCGGAGACCTCGGCAACGAACATCTTTGCCGGGCCGGAAGGCAAGAAGCTCTGGATCTGGGGTCCGGAGACGAAGGCGGATCTCGTCATCCTCGATCCGGCGCTGACGAAGACGCTGCCGGCCAACCTGACGGCGTGGTGCGGCATTGATGCCTTCATCCATGCTTTCGAGGCGGCGACGAACCGCAACACCCATCGCGGCGCCCAATTCTATGCGCATCAGGCGCTGCGGCTGATAACAGGCGCGTTGGAGACGGCGGTCAAGCAGCCGGATGACATCGCCGCCCGTGGCGATGTGCTGCTCGGTTCCTGTTTTGCCGGCATCGCCATCGACAATTGCGGCACGGCGATCGCCCACAATGTCAGCCATGCTCTGGCGGGCCTGGCGCCGGTCCATCATGGTCTTGCGACCGCGCTCGGCTTCGAGGCGACGCTTGGCTGGCTGGTCGAAGCCGAAACGCCAGAACTGAATGCGGCGGCAAAGGCTTGCGGCGTGGCCAATGCCGCCGAACTGCCGGCCTTCGTCTCCGACTGGATGGATCGTTGCGGGATCACGCGGTCGCTGCCATCAGCCTTTAAGCCGTTCGATGCCATCGATCTTGCCCGCGAGATGCGCGCGCCGGAAAACCAGCCCATGCGGCGCTCGACCATCCGCGATGTGACGGATGCCGACATCGATCATTTTGCGGCCGCCGTCATGGCGCTGCCGAAAGGAATCTGAGATGACCAAGGAATACACACGCGACTATTGGGAAAATGTTCTCTCCGGCCTGAAGCTCGAGGGACGCCACTTCATTGACGGCGCCTTTCGCGCTTCCTCTTCCGGCGAGACCTTCACCCGCATCCGCCCGATGGACGGCAAGCCCGGCGCGCAATTGGCGCGCGGCAATGCCGCCGATATCGGCGCCGCCGTCACTTCCGCCCGCGCCGCCTTCGAAAGTGGTGTCTGGCGCAAGAAGGAGCCGCTGGAAAAGAAGAGGATCATGCTGAAATGGGCCGAGCTGATCCGTGCCCATGGCGATGAGCTTGCCATGCTGGAGACGCTTGACGTCGGCAAGCCGGTCATGGCGTCGCTTGGTGTCGACGTGCGCCTCTGCGCCGACGGTATCCAGTTCTACGGCGAGATGATCGACAAGATGTATGACGAGATCGCCCCGACAGGCCCGAATGCCCGCGCACTGGTGCGCAAGGTGCCGATTGGCGTGGTCGGCGCGATCACGCCCTGGAACTATCCGATGATCATCGATGCCTGGAAGCTCGGGCCGTCTATCGCTGCCGGGAATTCCGTGGTGCTGAAGCCGGCCGAGCAATCCTCGCTTTCGGCGATCCGCCTGGCCGAACTTGGCTTCGAGGCGGGCCTGCCTGCCGGCGTCCTCAACGTCGTGACCGGTTATGGCGAGGAGACGGGCAAGCCGCTGGCGCTGCACATGGATGTCGACATGATCGCGTTCACCGGCTCGACCGAGGTCGGCAAGCTGATCATGGGTTATGCGGCGCAATCGAACGTCAAGCGCGTGGCGCTGGAGCTCGGCGGCAAGTCGCCGCTCGTCGTCTTCGAGGATGCCGATCTCGATGCGGCGGCGGTCGCTGCGGCCTGGGGTTGCTTCTACAATTCCGGCGAGACCTGCCATGCCTCGACGCGGCTGATCGTGCAGCGCTCGGTGCAGGACAAGTTGATCGAGAAGATCGAGGCGGTGACGCGCTCGGATATCGCGCTGAAGCACCCGCTCGATCCCGGCGCCCAGATCGGCGCGCTGATCGAGGAAGAGCACATGAACAAGGTGCTGGCGATGATTGCGGCCGGGGAGAAGGAAGGCGCGCGCCGGGCCTTCGGAGCCGAGCGTGTTCTGAGCGAGACCGGCGGATACTATGTCTCGCCGGGCGTCTTCGTCGACATGACCAACGACATGAGCCTGGCGCGGCAGGAGATCTTCGGGCCTGTGCTTGCCGCCATTCCCTTCGATACGGAAGAGGAAGCGCTGGGGATCGCCAACGATACGATCTACGGGCTCGCCGGCGCCGTCTTCACCAAGGATATGGATCGGGCGCATCGCCTTTCCGAAGCGATCCATGCTGGCACAGTATGGATCAACACCTATGACATGTCGAACTTCGCCACACCTTTCGGCGGCTTCAAGCAGTCTGGTTTTGGGCGCGACCGCTCGGTGCATGCGATCGACAAATATTGCGACTACAAGACCATCTGGCAGCAATTCGGCTAAGACATAAAAATCAACATGGTCTCGAAAGCGGCTTCGGGCGTTTCGGGATCATGCTTGGGAAGAGGGACGCCACCATGAGCAAGATCGTTTCCATTGAGATTACCAATCATCGCCTGCCACTCGATCCGGCGTTCAAGGCGAGTTGGGACGGCCGCCCGCGCCGGCACTTCGATGCGACCATCGTGCGCGTCAGGGATGACGAGGGCCGCGAAGGCATCGGCTCCGGCGATCTCATGAAGGGCTTCGAGGGCCATGAGGATCTGTTCATAGGGCAGGATCCCCGGCATCTCGAGCGTCACTACGAAGTGCTGTCGCATATCAACTTCCATTATGGCCGCTGCTGGCCGATGGATCTGGCGCTGTGGGATCTTTCCGGCAAGGTCACCGGCGAGCCTGTCTGGCGCATGCTGGGCGGCCGCGCCAGCCGCGTGCGGCTCTATGCATCCTCCGGCGTGCTGCGCGAACCGTCTGCAATGGCCGATCAGGCCGAGCGCTATATCGAGGAAGGCTTTCCGGCGATGAAGGTGCGCTTCTCCTCGTCGGCAGGCGGCCGTGGCGGCTGGCGCGAAGACGTCAAGGCGCTGGAGGCGATCCGCGCCCGCGTCGGCGACAGGCTGGAGCTCATGGTCGATTGCAATCAGGGCTGGCGCATGCCCTGGGATACGACGCTCTCCTGGACGTTCAAGGATGCGTTGTCGGTGGCGAGAGAACTGGAACGTCTCGGCGTCTACTGGATGGAAGAGCCGCTGCATCGGTCCGACCGCAAGGGCATGAAGGAGCTGAAGCAGGCGACGTCGCTGCGCATCGCCGGCGGCGAGATGACGCGGGAGCTTTATGAGTTCCGAGACATTATCGAGGAGCGCGCCTTCGATGTCGTGCAGCCCGATGTGGCGCTCGTTGGCGGCATTACCGGTTGCCGGCGGCTCGTCTATCAGGCGCGCGAGGCGGGCGTGCAGTTCACCCCGCATTCCTGGACGAACGGTATCGGCGTTCTCGCCAATGCGCATTTGAGCGCAGGGGTCGGCGATGTCGCCTGGCTCGAATATCCCTATGACAATCCGGAATGGAGCGAGGCGCGCCGCGACTATCCGATGGCATCGCCGTTGAAGCACGAAGCGGGCTGGCTGGATCTCGGGGAAGCGCCGGGTCTCGGCATCGTTCTCGATGAGGAGCGTCTGAAGGCGACGCGCGTCTGAGGCGCTTCCGTTCCGCGATGATATTCTCCCCGACCCGTCACGCAGTGGCGGGTCGGGTGGCTCTGTTTTCTCGTGTCCGTGCCCAATCGATGACGGGGCGTTCCAGCAGCATATAGCTTAGCGTGCCGATGGCGAAGATGATGGCGGTTGCGATCAGGCTTGAGACTATCCAACCGCCCAGCACGTCGTCCGAGCCTGAGCCGAAGGACGAGGGGAGGAGCTGTGGCATCAGCGTCAGGACGATATCCTGCCAGATGTAAACACCGAAGGAGACGGTGGCGACATAGCGGCTTAGGCGGTTGTCGAGCACCTTTGCCAGCAACAGCGATTGCGGCAGAGTGCAAAGAGCGATGGCGACCGCCAGCGGAAGCAGCGGGAATTGATAGGGAATGCCGAGCCAGGCATAGCCTTCTCCTGGACCGCCGATCGACTGCGGTAGCTGCCATGCGCCCATGATGATCGCAAGCGCGCCTATGACATCGTATATTGTCGAACGGCGGGCGTGGACGATGGTCTGGATTCCGGCCGCCAGTGCGCCGATCGCAAATATTGCGAAGAAGCCGATGGGGTTGTAGCGCGGCATCCATTCCTTGGCGCCGCCCTGAAAGCCATATTGCCATCCCCGCCCGGCGCTGTCCGTTGGAAGATAGGTAACTATCAGCCAATGGCCGATCAGAGCGGCCGCGATGGTGCCGATCCATAGTAGGCGACTGACGAGAGCGGAGCGCGCTCTGAGCTTCTCATTGAACAGCAGCAGGAAGCCAATCGGCAACAGGACATAGCAGGTCGTCTCGAAGGGGATCGACCACAATGGCCCGTCGCCCTGTACCGGGAAAAAGGTGCGCCAATGCCATTGGCTCATCAGGAAAAAGCCGGCGACATAGCGGCTGACGAGCTCCGCATCGAGCGGAAAGCCATAGATCGTGAAGCTGATCACGAAGCCGACCGTCAGGGCGACCCAGAAGCCCGGAAGGATGCGCGCGGCTCGGCGCATCGCGTAAATCTTCAGCGACGGCAGCGGCTGGGCTTTATCCAGAGCCAGCCAGAAGGGACGTGCGAGAAGAAAGCCGCTAAGCACGAAGAAGACCGAGACGCCGTGATTGCCGAAACGAGCCAATATGAAGGTCAGATCCAGGCTCGGAGGGATCTTGTAGAAATTCATTCGAAGCACGAGATGGTGAACGAGGACCATCAGACATGCGACGGCGCGCATGAAATCCGCTCCTCCCAGGCGCGCGGTTTTATCCATCAGCCTCCCCGCCGAAATCTTCTCCGTAGTGGGTTAAGCCATCGATGCGGTATCGGCAAGTATCGTCGCGATTATGCGCCAACTGTGTCTCGCTCCGGCGAGTGATAGACGTCCGGGTCCGTGGTGGAGGAGGGCCCGGACGTCAAACCAGCCTTTCGCACCTGCCAGAAACGAAAGACCGGATTCGGATATTGCGCGTGATGATCAGGCAGCGACCGAGCGATAGGGGCGGGTGACGCGGGCAGGTTTCAGGGCGGCATTCCACCAGTTCAGCCGCGCGATCAATCGAACCAGCGATTGACGCGCCTCGATCGGATTTTCGAGCGAGCCGTCCTCGGCAAACCTGCCCCAGGGGTTGGCGAAGCTCACGGTGTCGCGCACGGTCACGGCATGCAGTTCGGCAAAGACCAGCCGCAACTGCTCGACGGCGCGCAGGCCGCCGGAGATGCCGCCATAGGAAACGAAGGCGACGGGTTTGCCGTGCCATGGCTCGTAGACGAGATCGAGCACGAATTTCAACGAGGCCGTGAAACTGTGATTGTATTCGGGCGTCACGACAATGAAGGCGTCCGCCCGCGAAAGCCGGGCGGAAAGCGCGGCGACTCCAGCGTGCTCGCGCTCATGTTGGGACGGTAAATCGAATTCGAGGGGATCGATGATGTCGATCTCAATGAGGGGGTAGTGCACCAGTTCCCGGGCGACCCAATTGACCACCCGGTCACATAGGCGGCCCGGACGCGTGCTGCCATAAACGATCGCCAGCCGGGTTGATTCTGTCATGCCTTGCTCCTGCTTTACGCGGTTTGGAGCTCGGGTTATAAGACCTCAAGTAAAGTTTAGGTCAATAGCGTATCATGGAAAAAATCGAGCCCAATCAATTTTCCAGGCTGCTGACGGTCGGCGAGGTGGCGGCGCGGAGCGGCGTGGCGGTTTCGGCGCTGCATTTCTACGAGGCGAAGGGGCTGATCGACAGCCATCGCAGCCGTGGCAACCAGCGCCGTTATCCCCGCGAGGTGCTGCGCAGGGTCGCCGTCATCAAGGTGGCGCAGCGGGTCGGCATTCCCCTTGCCGACGTTCAGGCGGCGCTCAAGGCACTGCCGCAGGGGCGCACGCCGACGGCGGCCGATTGGAAAGCGCTTTCTGAACTATGGAAGAGTGATCTCGATGCACGGATCAGGCGCCTGCAAGGCCTGCGCGATCAGCTCGACGGCTGCATCGGTTGCGGCTGCCTCTCGCTGGAAAGCTGTCCGCTGCGAAATCCCTGGGACAGGCTTTCCGAAGAGGGGGCGGGGCCGCGCTTGCTCGACCCCGAAGATTGAGGCGAGAGCTTTATGCGTGGACTCGGCTCTCGGCGATGTAACCGTCAAGCGCCACGGCTTCTTCCTTCGAAAGGTAAAGGCCTTTCTTGGAGCGGCGCCAGAGAATATCAGCAGCCGTATAGGCCCATTCATGTTCCATCAGATAACGCACCTCCGCCTCGTAGAGATCGCTTCCGAAGCAGCGGCCGAGATCGGCGATCGTCTTTGCGCCGGCGAGGATCATGCTGGCGCGGGTGCCGTAACGGCGCACCAGCCGGCGCGCATGCTGATCGGCAAGGAAGGGATAGCGTGACTTCAGCTTGGCGACTTCTGCATCATAGCCGCGGGCCGGGAAGTCGCCGCCCGGCAGCGAGCTCTTGGCCGTCCATGGCGTGCCCTTGAGGCCGATGGCTTCGCCGATCTTCTCCAGCGCATGTTCGCTCAGACGGCGATAAGTGGTGAGCTTGCCGCCGAAGACGTTGAGCAATGGTGCCTGACCTTCCTCGCCTTCGACCTTCAGCACGTAATCGCGCGTCGCCTCCTGCGCCTTCGAGGCGCCGTCGTCGTAAAGCGGGCGCACGGCCGAATAGGTCCAGACGATATCCTCTGCTCGTACCGGCTCCTTGAAATATTCGCTCGCGGCATTGCACAGATAAGTGGTTTCCTCGTCGCTGATCTTCACATCCTTCGGGTCGTCCTTGTAGTCGCGATCCGTGGTGCCGATCAGGGTGAAGTCCTGTTCGTAAGGAATGGCAAAGATGATGCGATTGTCCGGGTTCTGGAAAAAATAGGCGCGGGGATCGGAGAACTTCTTGCGCACGATGATGTGGCTGCCCTGAACCAGGCGAACATTGTGCACCTGGTTCTTGCCGAAGGCGTCGGACAGAACGTGATCGACCCAGGGGCCGGCGGCATTGACCAGCAGGCGCGACCGGAACAAACGCTTCTCGCCGGTGATCGTGTTTTCCGTTTCGATTGTCCAGACCGCGTCTTCACGGCGGGCGGAAATCACCTTCGTTCGCGGCATGATCGTGGCGCCACGGTCTGCAGCGTCGCGGGCGTTCAGCACCACCATTCGGGCATCATCCACCCAGCCGTCGGAATATTCGAAGGCCTTGGTGAAGAGCGCCTTCAGCGGTTTGCCGGCCGGGTCGGTCTTCATATCGAGCGTCGCCGTCGGCGGCAGCAGCTTTCGGCCGCCGAGATGATCGTAGAGGAAAAGGCCGAGGCGAATGAGCCAGGCCGGACGGATGCCGCCTTTGTGATAGGGCAGGACGAAGCGCATCGGCCAGATGATGTGCGGCGCCATAGCCCAAAGCACTTCGCGCTCCATCAGGGATTCGCGCACGAGACGGAATTCGTAGTGCTCGAGATAACGCAGCCCGCCATGGATGAGCTTGGTGGCGCCGGACGATGTGCCGGAGGCGAAATCATTCATTTCGGCGAGGGCGACCTTATAGCCGCGTCCGGTCGCGTCGCGGGCGATACCGCAACCATTGATGCCGCCGCCAATAACGAAAATGTCGTAGATCTGTTCGCTCACCCGCCCCTCCGCAAAGGTCAGCCCATCTCGTGAAGATGGAAATTCGAAAATCAATCCATCTAAAACGAAATAGATACGAATGTCAAACGAACGTTTTTTGACAGAAAGCGAGCCGGTCAGATCTGTCGGCGGGAGGTTTCCACGAGGCGAACGTCATGCTCCGCCGCGGTCGTCCGCACGGATTCGACGCGACATTCGTCGGTAACGAAAGTGTGCACTTGTGATAGATGCCCGATGCGCACCGGGGCGGTACGTTCGAACTTGGTGCTGTCGGCCACGAGAATGACATGCCGGGCATTGGCGATGATCGCCTGCGCCACTTTCACTTCGCGGAAATCGAAATCCAGAAGCGCGCCATCACCATCGATAGCCGAGGCGCCGATGACGGCGTAATCGACCTTGAACTGCTTAATGAAGTCGACGGCTGCCTCGCCGACGATCCCGCCATCGGAACCGCGCACGACGCCGCCGGCAATGACGACCTCGATGGATGGGAATATCCGCAACTTATTGGCAACATTGATGTTATTGGTGATGACCATCAGCTCGTGATGGCCGAGCAGGGCCTCCCCGACGGCTTCCGTCGTCGTGCCGATATTGATGAAAAGCGAGCTGTTGTTCGGGATGAGGCCGGCGGCTGCGCGGCCGATCGCCTGTTTTTCCGGCGCGGCGATCGAGCGGCGCGCCTCATATTTCACATTCTCGGTTCCACCGGGAAAGATCGCGCCGCCATGCACGCGTGACAGCACGCGACCGTCGCAGAGATCGTTGAGGTCCTTGCGGATGGTTTGCGGCGTCACCGAAAAGCGCAGCGCCAGTTCCTCCACCTGCACGCGCCCCTCCGCCTTGGCGATGTCGAGTATCTCCGTCTGGCGTCCGGATAGAAACATGATCTTCGCTCCCTTTCTTTCGTTTTTTTGTCATCATATGATAAAGTGAAAATTCCGCAATTACCGACGCGCGGATTGTGTGACTGGGGAGGTCGTCGTGTTTCATCCGAAGCTGTTCGAAAATCGCAACGTCGTGGTCACCGGCGCCGGTCGCGGCATAGGGCTGGAAGTGGCCAGGCAGTTTCTCGATTGCGGCGCCCATGTTCTCGTCCATATCGGGCGCGGCTCCGCGCGCGACTTGCCCGATTTCCTGATGGAGGCGGAAACCGACCGCCGCGCCTTTCTGATCTCAGGCGATTTCGCCGCCGGCAACGGCACGCGGGATTTCGTCAGCGCCGCCAGCGAGCGATTCGATCGCGTCGATGTGCTGGTCAACAATGCCGGCACCATGGTCGGCCGCTTTCCCGCAGGCGAAGTGACGGACGAGCAATATGAAAGAATCGTCCACCTCAATCAGACCGCTGTCATGGAGGTGACGAGAGGATTGTTGCCGCTGCTCAGGGCCGCAGGGCAAGCCGCGATCGTCAACACCGTATCGATTTCCGCTCTGACCGGCGGCAGCCCCGGCTCTGCCATCTATTCCGCATCGAAGGCTTTCGTCGCCACCTATTCGAAGGCCTTGGCGCGAGAGCTGGCGCCCGACGGCATCCGGGTAAATTGCGTCTCGCCCGGCACGATATCAACCGATTTCCATGAGCGTTACTCCTCAAGGGAGAAACTGGAGCAGACGCGCCGGTCGATTCCGCTTCAGCGTTTGGGTACACCGGAAGATTGTGCCCCCGCCTATCTTTTCCTCGCCGCACCGACGCTCTCCGGGTACATCACCGGGCAGGTGATCGAGATCAATGGCGGGCAGCTTATCTGCTGAGAAATCGGACCTTTTTTGGTCTCCGTGTTTTTTGAATCAACTTGCGGATTCATAATATTATAAGCATATCCCTATGTTAGTTCTCACTAGAGGCTGTGTGATATGTCGTCGTCTCCACCGCAAGGCGGTGCCGCAGAGCATAATATCGAGGAAATGACAGGGAAGGCGCGCAGTGCGAGCGTCTTGCTGAAAGCGCTCTCGCATGAGACGAGGCTGGTGATTCTGTTCATGCTCGCCAAGCGCGAAAAAACCGTGATGGAACTCGAAGTACTTCTTAACTTGCCGCAGGCGGTGGTTTCCCAGCATCTGGCGCGGCTGCGGCTGGAAAAGCTGGTCGATACGCGCCGTGAGGGGCGGCTCATTCACTATGCCGTCGCCCGTTCGGAAATCTGCACTGTGGTCAATTGGCTGCAGGAGGCCTTCTGTCAGAGCGATTGTTGATCGTCTCTGTCGGGCGTGTCGGCTGACGACGGAATGCCGCCGCTTTCCCCGGAACGTAGGGTGCGGCGAATTTTTTGCCCTATAGGCCGAGGTGAACGGCGACAAGAAGCTCGGAAACATTCCAAGCCTCGTTTTGGCCTTCAATTCATCATCGTATCGTCAACTGCACGACACGACAGTGTTATGCGGGAGCGCTAATACGCCTTCATGGCATTGAAGGAGAGTAGTCCGTGCAGAATGGTGAAATGACGATGTCGGAAGTTTTGCGGGACCCGGTGATCCGGCAAATGCTTCGTGCCGATCGCGTGTCGTTGAGCGAATTTGCGAAGCTTCTGGAAAAAACGGCCCGCGCAAGAAATGCAGTTTCTGGCGAACAAGGCGCCATAGCGCTCATTGAAGGTTTATCTGCCGGTAGCGAGATGGGTTACTAAGAGTTTCCGGAGAGGCACTGCCGCAAGCGAAATGACTGCGGTAGCGATTGCGAGCCGGCCAGGATCTGGACGAAATAGTCTCTCGACTACCTGAACTTGCACCCACCGGTCTGTCGCCCCTACGCAGTTGGGGGATCCTCGTTCAACGCATCGGCAAATTTTCGCATGAGCCTGACAAGCTCGTCGATGTCGTTGATATCCCAAGCTCCAAGGATCGCACTGCCGATCCTGTCACGGGCGGCGTCCACCGCGTCCGTCATCAGTTTTCCCTTTGGTGCAATAACAGCCTCACGCACACGGCGGTCCGCAGCACCGGCCTGCCGCGCAACGAGACCGAGGCTCTCAAGCTTCGCGACCTGGCGACTGACGGTCGTGTAGTCGCGGCCGATGCGATCCGCCAGATCGACGACACCGATCGGACCGAAGCGCTCGATTGAGACCAGCAGGGGAAAAAGCGCCCGCTCGAGCGGAATTCCGGCCTCCTTGATGAGCACTTCGTCGCGCTGCGGTCGGTTTATCACGCTGACGATATCCAGCACTGCTGCGTGGAGTTTCCGGAATTGCTGCTGTATATGTGTATTTTGCACATTATTTCTTGACGCCATCGCTCGTCTCCTTTATGCGTGCATTATGCACATAACATGGATGATCAAAAAGGAAAATATGCGATGAAAGCTGCAATCGTACTGGACGCGGGACGAGTCCCTGTCTTTGGTGATTTCAAGGCGCCTGTCTCATCCGCTGATGAAAAGCTTGTCTCCGTCAGGGCCGCCGCAATCAGCCAGGTCGTGAAGAGCCGGGCGTCGGGAAAGCATTATAGTTCCGGCAATCAATTTCCCTTCATCGTGGGGATCGATGGTGTGGGACGGCTTGACGACGGTCGGCGGGTTTATTTCGTTCTGCCGAACGCACCTTATGGCAGCATGGCTGAGCTTGCCGCGGTGCGATCCGCCCAGTGCATTGAACTGCCCGAGGAGCTCGATGATGTCACGGCGGCGGCTATCGCAAATCCGGGAATGTCGTCATGGGCGGCCTATCAAGAGCGGGCAAAGCTCAGATCCGGAGAGACCGTTTTGATCAACGGCGCAACCGGGACCTCGGGTCGGCTGGCTGTTCAGATCGCTAGATATCTCGGCGCGAGCAAAGTCATCGCGACAGGCCGGAATGCCGACAGTCTCAAGGATCTGGAAGGGCTTGGCGCTGATGTAACGATTCCGCTCGTCCAGGATAAATCGGTTCTGGAAGATGCATTCAAGGAGCAGTTCGCGTCCGGCGTGGATATCGTCATCGACTATTTGTGGGGTGAAAGTGCGCAAAGCCTTCTCATCGCGGCAGCCAAGGCCGGCAAGGATGCGGTACCGATCCGCTATGTGCAGGTCGGCTCGATCAGCGGTGCGGAGATAAGCCTGCCAAGCGCCGTGCTGCGGTCGTCGGCCATCACGCTGATGGGCAGCGGCATAGGAAGCATCGCTCTCGACCGCATCATCAACGCGACCGCCGAGCTGCTCCGGGCAACTGTGCCGGGAAACTTCAAGATTGCCTTCAAAACCGTTCCACTTTCCGACGTCGAAAATGCCTGGCCTCTTGATGACAGCAATCGGCGCACCGTCTTCGAAATCGACGGCGGCGCGTGATTGCCAGTGGGGTGCGGTGATCCGGCCTATGCCGCACTCCTTTTTCCAATGTTGCGCTGACGGCCCAGCCCATTTAACTGTCTCATTCGGGAGAGTTGAATGATCGACAAGCTGGAATTCTTCATCGCGCTTGCCAACCAGAAGCATTTTGGCCGCGCCGCCGAGGAATGCGGCGTGACCCAGCCGACCTTGTCCGCGGCGATCCGGCAGCTGGAGGATCAGCTAGGCGTCATGCTCGTCAGTCGCGGCTCGCGCTTTCAGGGGCTGACGCCGGAGGGGCAGCGCGTGCTGGAATGGGCAAGGCGCATCGTCGGCGACAGCCGAACCATGCGCGAGGAGATGCGGGCGGCGCGCAAGGGCCTTGCCGGCCATATCCGGATTGCCGCCATTCCGACGGCGCTTGCCATGGTGTCGAAGATCACCACACCTTTCCAGGAGCGGCACCCCGATGTCACCTTCTCCATCACATCGCGCAACTCGCTGCAGGTTCTGAGCCTGCTCGAAAATCTCGAGATCGATGCCGGCATCACCTATCTGGAGAACGAGCCGCTTGGCCGCGTCACCAGCGTACCGCTCTATGCCGAGCGCTATCACCTGATCACCGCGGCGGGCAGCCCCCTTTCCGAGCGTGAGAGCGTGACCTGGAAGGAAGTCGGCGACCTTCGGCTTTGTCTATTGACGGCCGACATGCAGAACCGCCGCATCATCAACCGGCATCTGGCGGAGGCCGGCACCGTGGCGAAGCCGACGCTCGAATCCAATTCGATGATCGTGCTTTTTTCTCATGTCCAGACCGGACGTTGGGCGAGCATCATGCCGAAGAATATCGCCGATTCCTTCGGCTTTCCGGCCGATATCCGCAAGATCCCGATCACAGAGCCGGATGCCGAACATCTCGTCGGCCTGGTCGCCACGCATCGCGAGCCTTTCACACCGCTCGTCTCGGCCCTGTTGCATGAGGCGAGATTGCTCGCGGAAGGCGATAAGGATCGATAGAAATCTTCTATCGAACGACGGGACTGCCTTATTGATCCTTGGCCTCCTCCCTGCGACTTTTGTCCCAGCGTGCGTCGATCGCGCACCCACGGAGGAAATGCCGCATAAGCATTTCCGAAAATCGCCAGCGGTTTTCGGGGTTATGCGCAGGAGGATGCTTATGAGTTTGAATTTGGGCGCGGGCGATATCGCGACCCGTGCCGGCGTTATCATCGACACCATGAAGTCGATGGAAGGGCCGCTTTTGCCGATCCTGCATGGGATTCAGGAAGAGTTCGGCTACGTGCCGCAAGACACGCTGCCACTGATTGCTAGGGCACTCAACCTTTCGCGCGCCGAAGTCCATGGCGTCGTGACCTTCTATCACGATTATCGCGACCATCCCGCCGGCCGCCATGTCCTGAAACTCTGTCGTGCCGAGGCCTGTCAGTCGATGGGCGGCGATGCTCTTGCCGAACGCATCAAGCAGCTGCTGGGCATCGATTTTCATCAGACCACGTTGGATGGCGATGTCACGCTCGAGCCGGTCTACTGTCTCGGGCTTTGCGCCTGCGCGCCGGCGGCAATGCTGGATGGCGAGCTTTATGGGCGGCTTGACGACGAGAGCGCCGAAGACCTCGTGAAGGAGGCGCGCCAGTGACCTTGACCATCTATGTTCCGCGCGACGCCGCCGCCCTCTCGCTCGGGGCTGAAAAGGTCGCCGAGGCCATTGCGCAGGAAGTCGCCAAACGCGGCCTCGACGCGCGGATTGTGCGTAACGGCTCGCGCGGCATGTTCTGGCTGGAGCCTTTGGTCGAAGTCGAGATCGGCGGCAAGCGCATCGGCTATGGGCCGGTGAAGGCCAGGGATGTTCCCGCACTATTCGATGCCGGGCTCGCCGAAGGCGGCGAGCATCCGCTCTGTCTTGGGGAGGTCGAAAACCTCCCATTCCTGAAAGAGCAGACCCGTCTGACCTTTGCCCGCTGCGGTATTACCGATCCCCTTTCACTGGAAGATTATGAGGCCCATGGCGGCCTTAGGGGTCTACGCCGCGCCATCGGCATGGCAGCGGCCGACATCGTCAAGGACGTCACGGACTCCGGCCTGCGCGGCCGTGGCGGGGCGGGTTTCCCGACCGGCATCAAATGGAAGACCGTGCTCGATGCGCCGGGCGACCGCAAATATATCGTCTGCAATGCCGACGAGGGCGACAGCGGCACATTCGCCGACCGGATGATCATGGAGGGCGATCCCTTCGTGCTGATCGAGGGCATGGCGATCGCTGGCCTGGCGACCGGCGCGACCAAGGGCTTCGTCTATACGCGTTCGGAATATCCGCATGCGATCGCCGCGATGACCGAAGCGGTCGAAATCGCGCGGAAAGCCGGCATTCTCGGGGCTTCGGTTCTCGGCTCGGGTAAGGCTTTCGATATGGAGATCCGTACCGGCGCTGGTGCCTATGTCTGCGGCGAGGAGACGGCGCTGCTCAACAGCCTCGAGGGCAAGCGCGGCATCGTGCGCGCCAAGCCGCCGCTACCAGCCCATAAGGGCCTGTTCAACTGCCCCACGGTCATCAACAACGTCATTTCGCTCGCCTCCGTACCCGTCATCATGGACAAGGGTGCGGCCTTCTACCGCGATTTCGGCATGGGCCGTTCGCGCGGCACGATCCCGCTGCAGATTGCCGGCAACGTCAAACATGGCGGCCTCTACGAGACGGCCTTCGGCCTCTCGCTCGGCGATATCGTCGACAGGATCGGTGGCGGCACCGCGACCGGGCGACCTGTGAAGGCCGTGCAGGTGGGTGGACCACTCGGCGCCTACTTCCCGCGCGCTTTGTTCGATACGCCCTTCGACTACGAATCCTTCGCCGCCAAGGACGGCCTCATCGGTCACGCCGGCATCGTCGTCTTCGATGATACCGCCGATATGCTGAAACAGGCGCGCTTTGCCATGGAGTTCTGCGCGGTCGAAAGCTGCGGCAAGTGCACCCCCTGCCGCATCGGCTCGACCCGCGGCGTCGAAACAGCCGACAAGATCGCCCGCGGCATCGAGCCCGAGAAGAACAGGGTTCTGCTCGCCGATCTCTGCAACACCATGAAGTTCGGCTCGCTCTGCGCGCTCGGCGGTTTCACGCCCTATCCCGTCATGAGCGCGATGACCCATTTCCCGGAGGATTTCTCTCCGGTTCCCTTGATTGAAGCGGCGGAGTAAGACCCATGTCTCTCGTTCCAGAAATCGACTACGGCACACCCGCCTCCCGCTCCGAAACCATGGTGACGCTGACCGTTGACGGCCGTCCGATTACCGTGCCCGAGGGTACATCGATCATGCGCGCCTCGATGGAAGCCGGCATAAAGGTGCCGAAGCTCTGCGCCACCGACATGGTCGATGCCTTTGGTTCCTGCCGCCTCTGTCTCGTCGAGATCGAAGGCCGCAATGGTACGCCTTCGTCCTGCACGACGCCGGTTTCTCCGGGCATGGTGGTGCACACGCAAACCAATCGACTGAAGGATATCCGCCGTGGCGTGATGGAGCTTTATATCTCCGACCATCCGCTCGACTGTCTGACCTGCGCCGCCAATGGCGATTGCGAGCTGCAGGACATGGCCGGTGCGGTCGGCCTGCGCGATGTACGCTATGGCTATGAGGGCGACAATCACGTCAAGGCGCGCAACAGCGGCGACATCAATCTGAAATGGATGCCGAAGGACGAGTCCAATCCTTATTTCACCTATGATCCTTCGAAGTGCATCGTTTGCTCGCGCTGTGTGCGTGCCTGCGAAGAGGTGCAGGGCACCTTCGCGCTGACCATCGAGGGCCGCGGCTTCGGCTCGCGCGTCTCGCCTGGCATGCATGAGCATTTCATCGACAGCGAGTGTGTCTCCTGCGGCGCTTGCGTGCAGGCTTGCCCGACGGCGACGCTGACCGAAAAATCGGTGATTGCTATCGGCCAGCCGGAGCATTCGGTCGTCACCACCTGCGCCTATTGCGGCGTCGGCTGTTCGTTCAAGGCGGAGATGCGCGGCGAGGAACTGGTGCGAATGGTGCCGTGGAAGGACGGCCAGGCCAATCGCGGCCACTCCTGCGTCAAGGGCCGCTTCGCCTATGGCTATTCGACCCACAAGGACCGCATCCTCAACCCGATGGTGCGCGAAAAGATCAGCGATCCCTGGCGTGAAGTCACCTGGGACGAAGCCTTTGCCCATATAGCCACCGAGTTCAAACGTCTTCAATATCAGTATGGCCGCGAATCCGTCGGCGGCATCACCTCATCGCGCTGCACCAATGAGGAGACCTTCCTGGTGCAGAAGCTGGTGCGCGCCGGCTTCGGCAACAACAATGTCGATACCTGCGCCCGTGTCTGCCACTCTCCAACAGGCTATGGCCTGGGTCAGGCCTTCGGCACCTCTGCCGGCACGCAGAATTTCGACAGCGTCGAGCATTCCGATGTCGTCCTCGTCATCGGCGCCAACCCGACGGACGGTCATCCGGTCTTCGCTTCGCGCCTGAAGAAGCGCCTGCGCCAGGGTGCCAAGCTCATCGTTATCGATCCGCGCCGCATCGATCTGGTGCGCACGCCGCATGTCGAGGCGAGCTATCACCTGCCGCTGCAGCCCGGCACCAATGTTGCCGTGCTGACGGCGCTCGCCCATGTCATCGTTACCGAGGGCCTGTTCGACGAAAAATTCATCCGCGAACGCTGCGACTGGTCCGAATTCGAGGATTGGGCTGCTTTCGTCGCCGAGCCGCAGCACAGCCCTGAGGAAACGGAAAAATACACCGGCGTTCCCGCCGATCTCGTGCGTGGTGCCGCTCGCCTTTTTGCCAAGGGCGGCAACGGCGCGATCTATTACGGCCTCGGCGTCACCGAACACAGCCAGGGCTCGACGACCGTCATGGCGATCGCCAATCTCGCCATGGTGACGGGCAATATCGGCCGGCCCGGCGTCGGCGTGAACCCGCTGCGCGGCCAGAACAATGTGCAGGGCTCCTGCGACATGGGCTCCTTCCCGCATGAGCTGCCGGGCTATCGCCACGTCTCCGACGATGCGACGCGCGATATCTTCGAGAAGCTCTGGGGCGTGAAGCTCGACAAAGAGCCGGGTCTGCGCATCCCCAATATGCTCGATGCCGCCGTCGACGGCACGTTCAAGGGCCTCTACATCCAGGGCGAGGACATCCTGCAGTCCGATCCGGATACCAAGCATGTCGCCGCCGGCCTTGCCGCGATGGAATGCGTCGTCGTCCATGATCTCTTCCTGAACGAGACGGCCAACTACGCCCATGTCTTCCTGCCCGGCTCGACCTTCCTCGAAAAGGACGGCACCTTCACCAATGCCGAGCGCCGCATCAACCGCGTGCGCAAGGTCATGAGCCCGCGCAACGGCTATGCCGACTGGGAAGTGACGCAGAAGATGGCGCAGGCCATGGGTCTGCGCTGGAGCTACACGCATCCGTCCGAGATCATGGACGAGATCGCTGCGACCACGCCGAGCTTCGCCATGGTTTCCTACGACTATCTGGAAAAAATGGGCTCGGTGCAGTGGCCTTGCAATGAGAAGACGCCGCTTGGTTCGCCGATCATGCATGTCGATGGCTTCGTGCGCGGCAAGGGCAAGTTCATCCGCACGGAATATGTCGCGACCGACGAACGCACCGGCCCGCGCTTCCCGCTGCTGCTGACGACCGGACGCATTCTCAGCCAGTACAATGTCGGCGCGCAGACGCGGCGAACGGAGAATGTCGTCTGGCACGCAGAGGACCTTCTGGAGATGCATCCGCACGATGCCGAGCAGCGCGGCATTCGCGACGGCGACTGGATCAAGCTGACGAGCCGCTCCGGCGACACGACGCTCAGGGCGCTGATCACCGACCGCGTCGCCCCGGGCGTCGTCTACACGACCTTCCATCATCCGGACACGCAGGCGAATGTCATCACGACGGACTATTCCGACTGGGCGACGAACTGCCCGGAATACAAGGTGACGGCGGTACAGGTCTCGCCGTCCAACGGCCCGTCTCGGTGGCAGGTCGATTATGATGAGCAGGCCCGGCAGTCTCGCCGTATTGCCGGGAAAATGGAGGCTGCTGAGTGACGATGGATATGCTTTCCCCTTCTCCCCTCGGGGAGAAGGTGCCCGCAGGGCGGATGAGGGGGTGTTTCCGCGTGGTTAGAACTGCCCTTCGCTTGCGCGCGGAGCTGTCGCTCCTTGCCCCCCTCATCCGGCGCTCCGCACCACCTTCTCCCCGAGGGGGAGAAGGGGAGACCCGGTAATGACCAAATTCACCCCCACTACCACCGTCCCCGAAACCGCGCGCCGCAACGGCGTCATCAATTCGGGTTTGCGTATCGTCCCCGAAGAGGTACCGATCGCCTTTTCCTATGGCGGCTCCTCGCATGCCGTCATGATGGGAACGCCCGCCGATCTCGAGGATTTTGCTGTCGGATTCAGCCTGACAGAGGGCATCATTACGAATATCGACCAGATCGCCGCCGTTGAGCCTATCGAGGACGAGCAAGGGATCGATGTGCAGATCACGCTGGTCGATGACGTGGCCGACGCGTTGCGTGTCCGGCGGCGGCATATGGCGGGTCCCGTCGGCTGTGGTCTCTGCGGCATCGAATCGATCGAGCAGGCGGTGCGCAAGGTGCCGGATGTTTCCGGGGTTGCGCTGTCACTGTCGCAAAAGGATATCGTCCGCGCCATCGCTCTCCTCAATGACGCCCAGCCGCTGCACCGCGAGACGCGGGCCGTGCATGGAGCGGGGTTCTATATCCCGGCAGAAGGACTGCTTGCCGTGCGCGAGGATGTCGGCAGGCACAATGCGCTGGACAAGCTCTGCGGTGCCGTCATCCGCTCCGGTCGCAAGGGAGCGGACGGCGTGGTGGCCGTCACCAGCCGGCTATCCGTCGAGATGGTGCAGAAGGCTGCCATATTGGGCAGCTCAGTGCTCGTCGCTATTTCCGCGCCGACGGCGCTCGCCATTCGCACGGCCGACGAGGCCGGCATGACGCTTGTGGCGTTGGTGCGTGGCGACGACTTCGAGATTTTCACCCATCCGCATCGCATTATTACGGGGAGCATCGCCGATGTCGCCTGACGACAAGCCTCACGGCAAGACCGAAACGAAGCTCATCTATATGGCGAACCAGATCGCGACCTTCTTCAAGACGCAGCCTGCAAGCGAAGCGGTGAACGGTGTCGCCACGCATATCAACAAATTCTGGGAGCCGCGCATGCGGCGTCAGCTTTTCGAGCTCATCGACCATGGCGATAGCGGGTTTAGCCCTCTCGTGCTGGAGGCGGCCCCGCTGATCCACAGGCCGGCGCCGGCCGAAAAAGTAAAACCGGCTTAGCATACAGGTTGACGAGGATAATGGGATGGAGAGGTGAGAATCCGTCCGCGAATACGATTCCCGCTAAGGTGTAAGTGCCGGTCTTTGAAATGAGGAGGAGTTGCGTCGGCGATCTCGGCTGGATCTATACGCTGTTCTTCGTGCTGCTCGGCTCCTCCGCCGCCATCTGGGGCGGCTGGCTGGAGCGTGTAGGTGTTCGGTTCCGCTGCCAAGGAAGAGTCCGCAGAGACAAGGCTCCTGGTTTTAGGTGTCCCGTTCGTCAATGCGACTTGCGGGACACCCAAATCGTTGCATCAGGTTCCGTAAGACGAAATCGTCTCCGGGTCGATGCCATGGGTGTCGAACCACCATTCGATGGACTTGTCGGGATAGCTGTGACGGAGCCGCTCATACTTCCGAACGAGGCGGTTTTGACGCTCCACCTCTTCCTGGAAGAACGGGTGGTCCAGCGAGCCGCCGAGGGAGTGGACCCGGCGCAGGAGCTTGCGAAGCACATAGCCCTGCTCCTTGCTCCCCGGACGGTAGCCGCTCTCGATGATCTTTAGAACCGTGCTGCAGAGCGTCTCGAGAGCGTTCTCCGGCGAGGTCCCGTTCGAAAGCATGTCGAGGCGTTCAGCTCCAAAACCGGCGTCGATACAGGTGCCGAGCGGATTGACGATGTTGCCGATCTCGATCCCGTCCTTGTAGAACTCGGTACAGTATCCGCTGACGCTGCCGTCGCTCCACATGCATTCCGGATCCGCGACGATGGGAATACGACCGCGATAGAGCGGCGTCCATTCGTCGATCCTGTCCGGATGGATCGTGACATGGTCCGGCAACACCCCGGTTCGCGCGAGGAATTCAAGCCAGAACTCGATGGCATCGGACAGCGTCATCTCCCGGAAGGAGAATAGCCCAAGCATTGTGAAGTGGAGGAAGTGTGTGCCGTCGCCAATCTCGTCGAGATCTCCCATCCGCAGGCAAGCCTGACTGTTCGAGAGGGTACCCTCATGGGAATGATTGGTGAAGAGCGGCTTGTACTGCTGCATGCCAGCGCTGCAGAAGAGCATGGTATCGTCGTGCGGCCGTACGGATTGAAAGCATGCGTAGTCGATGCCTTTGGAAAGGCAGTAGTCACGGTAGTCGTGTATCAGGCGTCCCGCGATGTCATAGGCAACCTCCTTTTGGTTCATGTGCCCAAGCGAAAAATAGAGGAGCCTCGCCGGGATTGCAAGGAGAGCGATTTGGCAGGCGTATGTAGCGCATCCGCTTCGCCGGATGTTTAGATTGTATTTTTACCCTCGCTCCAGAATCGATGGTGGAGCTATCTCAATGCCAAATAAAAACCGCCACCGAGAAGGTGACGGTTCTCAAAAAGGGACGTTCCGCTAGAACTATGCGGCGAGTTCTTCCGCTTCGCTTTCCTTGAACATCTTGGCGAGGTTCAGGAAGCAGATCATGCCGTTCTCGGTGGCGATGATGCCTTCGCAATAGGCGCGGTCGAAGGATGCGGTGACTTCCGGAACCGGTTGCACCTGGCTCGAGGCGATCGTGAGGATGTCGGAGACGCGATCGACCAGCATGCCGATGACCATGTTGTGGACTTCGGCGACGACGATGGCGCTGCGCTCGTTGGCGACCGTGCTCTGCATGCCGAGCTTGTAGGCAAGATCGATGATCGGGATGACCGAGCCGCGCAGGTTCATGACGCCGATGACATCGGCCGGTGCGTGCGGAATTGGCGTGGACGGCGCCCAGCCGCGGATTTCGCGGATCGTGGTGGTCTTGACGCAGAACTCCTGCTCATGAAGGCGAAAGGCAATGATCTCCAGAGTATCGCCGCTGAAGCTGGTGGAATTGATCGTGGCCATGAACGTTCTTCCCATTTGAAACGTGACGCCAGATTCGGCGTATTAGCGTGACGATAGAGCAAGAACATTGCTTAAACCTAAACCTATACAAGCGGTTTCGACAGTAAGAGGATGAAACGCGCCTGTCCGCCGAAACGGGCATGATCCCGACTATGTTGGTTCGGGATCATGAAAAATGCGCGGCTACGCCGCTCTTGTCGGACGATCGAAGATGCGCCGGCCGAAGAGGCTTGCCGCCATTTCCACGAGGACGCGGGCGCTCTTGCCACGGTCGTCGAGAAAGGGATTGAGTTCGACCAGATCGAGCGACGAAACCAGGCTGCTGTCGGAGAGCATTTCCATGATGAGATGGGCCTCGCGATAGGTCGCGCCACCCGGCACGGTCGTTCCGACGCCAGGCGCTATCTCAGGATCAATGAAATCGACGTCGAAGCTGACATGCAACAGGCCGTTGGCGGCGCTGACCGTATCGAGCACCTTGCGTATGATGGCGGCCACGCCCTGTTCGTCGAGCGACCGCATGTCGAAGACGTTGACACCATGCTCGCGGATTTCCTCGCGCTCGTGCGGATCGACGGAGCGGATGCCGACCTGGAAAACCTTCGTCGGATCGACCAGCGGCCTGCCTGCCGGCAGAACGCCTGCTATTTCGGCCTCGCCGCAGAAGAAGGCGACGGGCATGCCGTGAATATTGCCCGATGGCGATGTGGCGGGCGAATTGAAATCGGAATGTGCGTCCAGCCAGAGGACGAAGAGGGGACGACCGACCTCCGCCGCATGGCGCGCCATGCCGGAAACGCTGCCCATGGAGAGGCTGTGGTCGCCGCCGAGGATCAGCGGGAAGCTTCCGGACGATGCGACATCATAGACCTTGGCCTCGAGCGCGCGCGTGAAGGCGCCGACGATCTTCAGGTTATGGGCATGCGGATGCTCCGGCAGGTCGGCGGCGGGAGCGGGACGCAGGTCGCCGCTGTCGGTGACGCGGTGGCCGAGTTCGATCAGCGTCGTTTCGATGCCGGCGATACGGAGCGCCGTCGGGCCCATGCCGGCGCCGCGGCGGCCGGAGCCTTCCTCAAGGGGAACGCCGATCAATGTAATGGGTGTGGATTGCGTATTCATCGGCGTCGCTCCGAGGGGTTAGAGCAATTCCAGGAGAGGCGCGTAGCGGCCTCCGTCCGGAATTACGTGAAGACAATGAGATAAAGTGGTTCAGAGATTCGGTGAAGAGCTGAACCGCTCAAGAGGCTGTCGGGCCGCATTATCGATTGTCTGCGTGACAGCAAAAAGATGGAAAATTGTCGAAAATAGATTAGCTTTCGACAGATTGATCAATGCGATTTACCAGAATGATAAGCATATGGATGACCTTGACCGCGACCTCCTCAGTGCTCTGCGCAACAACGCGCGCATCTCCGTTTCGTCCCTGGCAGCGGCAACCGGCGCTTCGCGCGCCACTGTCGCCGCGCGGATAGAGCGGCTGGTGGAAAACGGCACCATCGCCGCCTTCACCATCCGAACCGGCCACGAAACCCGCGCCGCCGGCGTCAGGGCCATCGTGCTCATCGAGGTGCTCGGCAAGTTGGCGGACAAGGTCGCCGACCAACTTCGCGGCCTGCCGCAGGTGAGGGCGCTGCACAGCACCAACGGCAAATGGGATTTCATAGCCGAACTCGAGGATCGCGACCTCGCTTCCTTCGATGAGACGCTGCGCCGGATACGGCTGATCAATGGCATAAACACAACGGAATCCAATATCTTGCTGAAGACCAGCAAGCTCGGATTCTAGATCCTAATACTCATGCTCGTAGACGATGCCGGCTTCGCCGGCGCCGTCCGAGCCCGCGGCGCCGCGCAGCTTCACACCGCGCCCGACATCGAGATTGATGATCGCCTTGGTTTTGTTGGCGGCGCCCTGCTGCAGCTCGATATAGGTACGCTTGTTCAGATATTTGCCGGCTCCGACCTGCGCCTGGCCGTTCGCATCCGTCGAGATGTCCAGATCGTCGACGCCGAGATGGCTGCGCAGGCCTTCGAACAGCGACGTGGAGCGACCGCCGGCCAGCTGGCTTGCGGCATCGGCGAGCTGGGCGATCTGCATGGCCGATAGTTTCGACATGGACTGGCCGAAGATCAGCTGCGCCAACACCTCGTCCTGCGGCAGGGCAGGCGAGGAGGAGAAGCCGATCTGAGGATCGGTGGCGAGACCCGTGACATCGACGGTGATGGTGGTGGAGCTCACCGACGACGTGGCCTCCATGTTGAGCGCCGGGATCAGGTCTCCCCCGAAAGTGATCTTGCTGGTGTCGGTGAAATCCAGCCGGCGGCTGAGGATGGTCAGGCGCCCGCGCCGCATGGTGAAGCCGCCGGATACGACCGGTTCTGACGCGGTGCCGCGGACTGAGATGTTGCCGCCGAGTTCGGCATCGATGCCGCGGCCGCGCACGAAAATCTGCGATGGCGCTTCCAGCTGCAGGTCGATGCCGAGGGTCGTCGATTTGCTCCTCGGCGCTTCCGGCTTCTGGTCCTTGAACTGGGCATTGACCGCAGCCGAAGCATTCTTGTGCTTGATGTTGATCTCGGACAGCGAGGCGGGCAGCTTTTCTGGAATGGTGATCGACGCCTTGTTGATCCTGAGATTGCCCGTCAGCATAGGGGCTGTCAGCATCGGACCTTTGATGCCGAGCGTGCCGTTGATGGTTGCTGCCACCAGGGTTCCGTCGACATAGGTCGCGTTGTTGAACTTCACCTGAATGTCGGCCGGGAAGCCGCCGTCCGGGGTGATGCCGACCGTACCAGTGCCCGATATGCTGCCGCCGCTGGCGAGATTGCCGCTCAGCCGCGAGATGACGGCCTGCTTGCCGTCGAGCGTCACGGTCACGGCGAGGCCGTTGAGGGTCAGGTTTCGGCGGACATCGACGAGCTTGGCCCCGTCGGTGGAAATCGTGCCGGTGACGGCGGGAGCTGCCGTCGTGCCTGCCACCTGCATGTCGATCCTTGCCGTACCGGTCATGACCATGCCTTGGGCGGCAAGCTGGCCGGCAAGGGCATCGAACGGCAGATTGCCGGAAAATTTCAGCGCCATTGCCTTGCTGCCGGCGATGGCGATGGTGCCGCCGCCATTGAGTGCCAGGCCATTCTGGCCGGTCAGGTTGGTGTTGATCGTGACGACATTGTCGGCGAATTTACCGTCAGCCTTGATGCCGAGCGGCGCAAGGCCGGCGGATTTCGTCTGGCTGGTTGCCGCGCCCGACCAATTGGTCTGGAAGGCGACGACAGGCGATGTGGCCTTGCCGGTAACCGTCACCGTGCCGGATATGACGCCTTCGGCTGAGAGCGTCGGCGCGAAGACATTGGCGAGGCTCGCCGGCAGGTTGGCGATCTTGGCGTTGATGTTCAGGGCCTGACCGGCTGTGCCGTCGACGGTGACCGAGCCGCCGCCTGTCTGGATCGTCAGCCCGTTCAGCGCGGCCGCACCGTCCTTGACGACGATCTTGGTCGGCGAGGCGAGCTTTACCGGTATCGTGCGCGGCGCGCCGGCGAAAGTGTCCAGGCTTATTGTGGTCTGGCCACCGGCGGTTTCGACATTGCCGCTCGCGGTCAGAGGCGCGTTGTCATAGGTCGACTTCAGATCGAAATCCGTGCGGCTGCCTTGCTGGGTGAAGGTCAGCCCGAGGTCGGCGATGCGGTTGGAGCCGGAGGCAACAGCAGCGGCACGAATGCTGCCATTGGCGGAGAATGCCTTGAGGTCGTCGACGCTGAGCGCCACGGCCGGCTTGCTGATGACGAGATCGTCGCGGCGGATGCCGTTGCCGTTGGCGTTCACCTTCAGTCCGATCTTGCCGTTGGCGCTCGCTATATCGAGCGAGCCCTTGAGGTCGCCCTCGGCCTTCTGCCCGGCGAGCGCCGCGAGCAGGCCGAGATCGGGCAGATCGAATGTCAGCGCGCCTGATGGTTCGAAACTCGGCGACAGATCCAGCTTGCCCTGCAGTTTGTTCGCGCCGATTTCAGCTGATAGCGAGGGAATGCTGGTGCGGCCGTCCTTGGAAACGGCGTCGGCGGTGATGCGGATCGGCTTCCCGTCGATTGCGCCGCTGGCCTGGATGTTTGCCTGCGGAGCCTTGGGGTCGGCGGTCCCGGTCACGTCGATATCGAGCGTATCGAGAAGCCGTCCGGCCAGCTTGACGTTGACGGCCTTTACCGTCGCATCGATGCCGAGCGCGGTGAGCGGCCCCTTGGCCTTGAGGCCGATGTCGGCCTGACCTTCGGCATTCGGGATGAGCTTGGAAAGATCAAGCAGCTTGCCGGAAAGATCCGACGTCAGCGACTGGTCGTTGAGCGCGATATTGCCGCTGATCTCGGCAACGTTGGATTTCACCGCCAGATTGGAGAGTGTCATCTTGGTCGGCACCGTGCCACCAACCTGGCCCTCCATCGAAATCGTCCCTTCGAACTTGTTCGATACGCTGTCCGGCAGCACGCCGGGCAGGGCGAACAGCTTGAAATTGCCCGTCAGCGCCTTTGTCGACAGCGTATATTTGCCGTTGACGGTGCCGCCGATGCTGGCGCTTTCCAGCGTCGTGTTGTTGAAGCCGATCGTGTCAGGCGAAATCTGCAGCGGTGCGGTCAAGGAGATCGGCGCACGGATCAGCCGATTGAGATCCGGGCTGAGGAAGGCCGTCTGGCCAACGACGAGACGCAGTTGCAGCGGCCCGGACATGGTCGCCAGATTGAAGGCATCGCTTCTGGCGCTGAAGTTCACCTGGCCGATCTGGCCCTGCGGCGCACTGGCGCTCTCAAGCGCGGCCTTAGCATCGATTTTCACCGATTGCGCTGCCCCCGTCAGCGCGATATCGACGCGTGAAATCAGGGCGCGGACCTCGCCGTCCTCCATCGGCCAGCGGAAATCCACGGGGCCTGAGGTGCCGATCAAATTGGCATTGAGGCTGTTGTTGCCGGCGGGATCGAGCGTACCGGAGGCGGCGATGACGACACTGCCGGTGGCAAGATTGCCGGTCTGAATGTCGATCTTGCCCTTGCCGTCGAAGGTTGCCGAGAGGTCGATGGTCGTCTGGCCGGTAAAGAGAGGCCGCATGGTTGGCGGCAGCAGCGAATCCACGTCGCCGCCGCCCTTGACGTCGATATGGTGCAGGCCGTCGGCGGAAAGGCTGTGATGACCGTTGATGGCGACCGTCGGCTTGCCGTCCAGTGCGGCCTGCAGCTTGCCGGCCCAGTTGGAAAGCGGGCCTTCGCCCGAGAGGTCGATATTGATGGCCGGACTGCCGGGAAGGTGCAGGAGACCCGCCAGCATGCCGTCGCGCGGTTCGGAGATTTGCGTCTTCAGCTTCAACTGGTTTTCGGTTGGCGCAAAAGCGATGTCGGCGGAGAGCTTGGCATCGGGCACATCATGCCTGCTGGCATTGAGTGTCAGGCCGATGCTGCTGCTATTGGCCTTGACTTTGCCATCGGCAGCCAGAACGAAATCCTGCCCAGTAACCGCCTGTCCGATGCGGAGGTCGGGCAGAGCGATGGCGCCGATATCGATGGCGATCGGCAGGGAAAAGCCGCTGCTGCTATTGCTCGCAGCTTGAGGTTCCTGTGCGGGTGCGGTCGTCGAGACGGGCAAGCGCTGGAAGTCGACCACGTCTGCCGCAACGCGATTGGCATGGAATGTGCCTGTCAGCAGCGATACCGGCGACCAGTCGACGGCGAGATTCTGGACCTTGGCGAAAACGCCCTTCGTGTCTGCGACCGTGATCGAGCCGACTTTCAGATTGCCGCTGAGCAGCCCCGAAGGCGTTGTTATGGTGATGGTACGGTCGGGCGTCGAGGCGAGCTTTGCCACCTGGTCGACGGCATAGCCGGTTGCGGAAGGCACCAGGCCGACAACGAGCACAGCCGCGATCACGAGCAAGAGGATCGCCACGACCGCGTAGGCGATCCAGCGTGCCAATTTCCCGAGAATTCGAATCAATATGCTCATGAAAGCGATAGTAACCTCAGTGTTGTAACCGTGTGCTGAAGCGTCCGCGACAACTGTACGTTCGGTCAGAAGGCCTGGCCGATACCGGCATAGATGCCATAGGCTGTGCCGTTGTTATATTTGTTCAACGGAACGGCGACATCGAGCCTGATCGGACCGAAAGGCGTAGCGTAGCGCAGGCCGACGCCCGCGCCAATGCGCAGATCGGAAAAGTCCGGAAAGGTGCTGTCGGTGACGCTGCCCATGTCGACGAAAGGCACGACGCCGATCGTGTCGGTGATCTTCACGCGGGCTTCAAACGAGGCTGTCGCATAGGAGCGTCCGCCGAGCGCATCGCCGTTGGAGTTGTAGGGCGAGATTTCCTGATAGCCGTAGCCGCGCACCGAGCCGCCGCCGCCTGCATAGAAGCGCCGGGTGGCAGGAATATCCTCGATACTGTTCGCACCCAGCAGCGAGCCGACGGCAAGCTTGCCGGCAAAGACGACATTGTTGTTGGCGCCGACACCCTGATAGCCGGTGATGGATCCCTCGAAGGAGCTGAACACCGTGCCGCCCATTGTTTCATAGCTCGGCTTTGCCAGGACCGAGGCACGGTAGCCTTCCGTCGGGTCGAGCTTATTGTCGCGCGTGTCGCGAACGTATTCGAGCGGGATCGCCACCGTCAGATAGTTGTGCTTTCCGAAGGCGTCGGTCGTGTCCGACTCGTAGCTTACCTCGCCGCCGGCGGAGACGGTGTCCCGATCGTTCAATTCGTAGGCAAGACCGGCGCTCGCCGTGACGGTGTTCGCATCATAGGCATCCGGATGCAGGCTCTGCATCTTCAGCCCGGTGGTGAAGGTTGCCGAGGGATAGAAGGTCGCGGGCCTGACGTAGGTGATGCCGGCGGTATAGTCGAGCTGGCCGATATCGGTCGTTTCGCCGAGGCGGGAGACGGATCCTTCGATACGCAGCGAATCCGCGCGTCCCGTCAGATTGCGATGTCCCCAATAGCCCTGCAGGCCGAAGCCATCGATGGTGGAATATTGCGCGCCGACACCGAAATAGCGCTGCTTGCCTTCGGATACCTCGATGGTCGTGGGAATGCTGCCGTCCGGCGCCAGCTTGTCGGCCTCGCGGATGGTGACGCTGGAAAAGACGCCGAGTTTTCTCAGGCGGTCCGAGGCCTTCTTCAGCTCGTCCGGCGAATAGGGCTTGCCTTCATTGATGCGGGCGTAGCGCTTGATGAAATCCGGATCGACGGACTTCTGGCCGGTGACGGCAACATTGCCGAAAGGGGCGACGGGGCCGCTATCGATCCTCATCGACACATCGACCGTATTGGTCGCATGATCGGCGACGACGTCGCGCTTGTTCAACCTGGCAAGCGGATGACCTTCATTCTTGAAGTCGGCGACGATCTTGTCTGCGGCTTTCAGGATGGTCAGCGAGCTTGCGTCTCCACCGCGCACCAGCCCATAACGCGATGCGTCCAGACCGGCGGCATCGCCGAGCAAGCTGATGTTGCCGAGCTTGAAGAGCGGGCCGGGATCGACGCTGATGGTGACGGCAACGGGCTTTGAGCGATCGAAGGTCGGCGTCGGCGGCAATGCGTCGAGGCTGGTGCCGTTGATGGTAATGGTGACCACGGCGCCATAGCGGGCTTTTTCATAGAGCGTGGCGACGAGCCGGTCCCGGTCGTCGCGTGCCTTGACGACAACGCCGAGGTCGCCGGAGACGGGCTTGTCCTTGTCGGAAATCAGCATCGAGCTACTGCTCAAGGCTTCCTTCAGATCCTTGTCGAGATTGTCCGCCTTCAGATCGACCGTGTAGCGGACGGGGTCGGAAACCTGATCCGCGGTGTCGTCCTTGCCCCATAGCCTTATGCCGAAAATCTTGAAAGCAAAGGCGTTTTCAACGTAAACGGGCCCGAGCGCAAGCGCTGCCGCAACCGCTGCAACGGTTCCTGCTTGCCGATACGCAATACTCTTCCTCGGTCCAGTTCTTTTATGCATACGCCGCTTTACGGTTACATGAGAACTTACTCAGGTTTACGTTTCCCCCGGGTTAACGCGCGGTCACCATAGAGGCAAAAGCCCCTCAGGTGTACCGTTTTGGAGTCAAAAACCTGGAAAAGATGACCGTCGAGGGGCGAACGCCCGGATTTTCGGTGGGGTTCCTGCATGTTTGGGCGAGCTTTGCGGCGACGCGCAAGAGTTGCCGCCGCCATGTCGAAGCCAAGACATTTCGCCTGGCTGGAATCAGAAAGTCCCGGACTTGTGGTCCGGGACTTCGGTATCTCGATCGAGGATCGATCAGTAGCCGCCGTAGCCACCACGATAGCCGCCGCGCGGGCAATCGTCGATGTAGCGACGACCGTACCTGTCGCGATAGTAGCACTGGCCGGGCTGCTCCTGGACGCTGCCGATGACGGCACCGGAAACACCGCCGATGGCCGCGCCGACGGCAGCGCCGCGGACATTGCCGGTAACCGCGCCGCCGATGATGGCGCCGGATGCGGCACCGATGCCAGCGCCCTGTTCAGTCGGGGTGCAGCTTGCGATGGACAAGCCGATCAATGCGAGCATAAGAACTTTTTTCATTTACTCTCTCCAACGTTAGTTAAGCCGAACACGGCAACGTCGTCCCAATTCTTCAGCTCCACCACGATGGGCTGTCTTTGTCAGTCCTGCAACTATGGAAAATATCGTGCAAAATATGATTGTCCATTGGGCGCGAACAGTTTTTTTGTTGCTGAACGAAGGCGGCTTCTTATTCGGACAATAAAACACTCGGTGCGGCGTAGAAAATCTGCCGCGTTTCTAAAGTAGAGGTTGATTGGACTGCAAAAAAGTCAAATGATGCTCTTTGCCTCTGGAGGAGAGGCTAGGAGGAAAATATGGCAAAAGTGACTTTGACGGTGAACGGCCGTGCGGTCAGCGGCGAGTGCGAGGATCGTACGCTGCTTGTCCATTTCATCAGGGAAAAGCTTGGCCTGACGGGAACCCATGTCGGTTGCGACACGACCCAGTGCGGTGCCTGCGTCATTCATATGGACGGCAAGTCGATCAAGAGCTGTTCGATCCTGGCCGTGCAGGCTTCGGGTTCCAAGATCACAACCATCGAGGGTCTGGCCGCCAATGGCGAGCTGCATCCGGTTCAGGCCGCCTTCAAGGAGCATCATGGCCTGCAATGCGGCTTCTGTACCCCGGGCATGGTGATGACGGCCGTCGACATGATCAACCGTCATGGCGGAGCGCTGGACGAGAAGACGGTGCGCAGCGAGCTTGAAGGCAATATCTGTCGATGCACCGGCTATCACAATATCGTCCAGGCGGTGCTGTCAGCCAATGCCGAAATGCACGCCGCCAATCGGGCGGCCGAATAGAATTTCACCGAGATTGTCTGGCGAAGCGCCTGGACTGCTATCTTGGCGTTTGCCGGCCCCGGAACCCCAATGGAGGATGTGATGGGCGTTGAAGGCATTGGTGCGCGGGTTGCGCGCAAGGAAGACAAGCGATTTCTGATGGGCAAGGGGCGCTACACCGACGATATGGTGACGCCGGGCATGAAATATGCCTATTTCGTCCGCAGCCCATATGCGCATGCGAAGATCAAGGGCATCGACACGGCCGCGGCCCTGGCGATGCCGGGCGTGATCGGTGTGCTCGAAGGTAAGCAGTTGCTGGCCGATGGGATCGGCAACCTCATCTGCGGCTGGATGATACACTCCAAGGACGGTTCGCCGATGAAGATGGGCGCGTGGCGGCCGCTGGCGGTCGATACGGTTCGCTATGTCGGCGATGCCGTTGCAATCGTTGTTGCCGACAGTCTTGGCGAAGCACGCGACGCCGCCGAGGCCGTGGTGGTTGACTATGAGGAGCTGCCGGTAGTCGTCCAAGCCGTGGACGCGCTGAAAGCCGGTGCGCCGCAGATACACCCGGAAGCCGCAGGCAATCTGATCTTCGATTGGGAGCTTGGCGACGCCGCGGCGACCGACAAGGCGATTGCCGAGGCCGCGCATGTCACCGATATCGAGATCTACAACAACCGGCTTTCGCCGAATGCCATGGAACCGCGCGCTACGCTCGGCATCTACGATTCGTCCGAAGATCACTATACCTGCTATACGACGAGCCAGAACCCGCATGTAGCGCGGCTTGTCATGAGCGCCTTCTACAATGTCGCGCCGGAAAACAAGCTGCGCGTCATAGCGCCCGATGTCGGCGGCGGCTTCGGCTCGAAGATCTACATCTATCCCGAAGAGATCGTCTGCCTCTGGGCGTCGAAGAAGACCGGCGTGCCGGTCAAATGGACGGCCGATCGCACCGAAGCGTTCCTCACCGATGCGCATGGCCGCGACCATGTCTCCAAGGTGAAGATGGCCTTCGATGCGCAGCACCGCATCACGGCGTTGAAGGTCGACACGATCGCCAATCTCGGCGCTTACATGTCGCTCTTCTCCTCATGCGTACCGACCTATCTGTATGCGACGCTGCTGTCGGGCCAATATGCCATCCCCGCGATCCATGCCAACGTCCGTGCCGTCTATACCAACACCGTGCCGGTCGACGCCTATCGCGGCGCCGGGCGTCCGGAAGCGACCTATGTGCTGGAGCGCACGGTCGAAACGGCTGCCCGCGAACTTGGGATTTCGCCGGCGGAACTGCGGCGGATCAATTTCATCCGTTCGTTCCCCCATCAGACGCCTGTCATCATGAATTATGATGCCGGCGACTACGAAGCTTCGCTCAATGCCGCGATGCAACAGGCAGACTGGGACGATTTCCCCGTCCGGAAGGCGGCGGCTGCCCGGCGCGGCATGAAGCGCGGCATCGGCATGAGCTGCTACATCGAGGCATGCGGTCTTGCGCCATCGCAGGCGGTGGGATCGCTCGGCGCCGGTGTCGGCCTGTGGGAATCGGCCGAGGTCCGGGTGAATGCAGTCGGCACCGTGGAAGTGCTTACCGGTTCGCACAGCCACGGCCAGGGGCATGAGACCACCTTTGCGCAGCTCGTCGCCGACCGGTTCGGCGTGCCGATCGACAGTGTCTCCATCGTCCATGGCGATACCGACAAGGTGCAGATGGGCATGGGCACCTATGGCTCCCGCTCCGGCGCGGTCGGCATGTCCGCCGTGGTCAAGGCCCTCGACAAGGTGGAGGCGAAGGCGAAGAAGATCGCCGCGCATCTGATGGAGGCCGACGAAAGCGATATCGTCATCGAGAATGGCGAAGTGAAGGTCGCCGGCACCGACAAGGCGCTTCCGTGGTTTCAGGTGGCGCTCGCCTCCTATACCGCGCACAATCTGCCGGCCGGAATGGAGCCGGGCCTGAAGGAAACCGCCTTCTACGATCCGGCGAATTTCACCTTCCCGGCCGGCTGCTACATCTGCGAGGTCGAGGTCGATCCGGAAACCGGCAAGACCGAGATCATCCAGTTCGTCGCGGCTGACGATTTCGGCAACATAATCAATCCGATGATCGTTGAAGGGCAGGTGCATGGCGGCATCGCGCAGGGCGTCGGCCAGGCGCTGCTGGAGGCCGTGCATTACGACGAGAGCGGCCAGCTCCTGACGGCAAGTTTCATGGATTATACCATGCCGCGTGCAGACGACCTGCCGTCCTTCAAGATCTCGCACCAGAACACGCCATGCCCGAACAATCCACTGGGCATCAAAGGGTGCGGCGAGGCGGGCGCCATCGGTTCGCCGCCGGCGCTGATGAACGCCATCACCGACGCAATAGGTAACAACAAGCTTACCATGCCGGCCACGCCGCTCAAGGTGTGGGAAGCGGCGCAGGCCGTGGCCTGAAGAGAGGAGGAGAAGATCATGTACGCAACGAACTATCACCGCGCCTCCTCGGTCGACGAGGCCGTCAAGCTTCTGTCTGACGCCGACGAGGGCAAATATGTCTCTGGTGGGATGACGCTGATCGCCACCATGAAGCAGCGTCTGGCCTCGCCGAGCGATCTCGTCGATCTCAGGCATATCCCCTCGCTGAAGGGCATTCGTGTCGACGGTCGCAGGGTCACCATCGGGGCGGCGACCACCCATGCCGAGGTTGCTTCTTCGGCTGCGATCCGCTCTGTCTGTCCGGCACTTTGCGAGCTCGCCGGCATGATCGGTGATCCGCATGTCCGCCATATGGGCACGATCGGCGGATCCGTCGCCAACAACGATCCGGCGGCGGATTATCCATCCGCCATGCTGGCGCTCAACGCCACCATCGTCACCGACCGACGGCAGATCGCGGCTGAAGACTTCTTCGAAGGATTGTTCGAGACGGCGTTGAAAGGTGGCGAATTGATCACCGCCGTCACCTTCGAGGCGCCGGAAAAGGCGGGTTACGCCAAATTCCCCAATCCGGCCTCGCGCTACGCCATGACCGGTGTCTTCGTCGCCAGGAGCGAGGCAGGCGTGCGCGTCGCGGTCACGGGTGCCGGCGCGGACGGTGTATTCCGTCAAGCCGACATGGAACGGGAACTTGTGGCGAACTGGTTGCCGGATGCCATCACGAGCGTGACCGTCGATCCCGCGGCTCTGCTGTCCGACCTGCATGCGACGGCGGAATACCGCGCCAATCTGGTCAAGGTCATGGCCAAGCGCGCCGTGGCTGCCGCATAGGTCCGCTATGAAACATGCCGGAGCGGCGGCTTGAACCGCCGCTCCGGCTCCTTCGTTTCGGTCATGGTTTGGATTGTCAATTTGACATGATCATTTATTCTTGTCTGGAATTGTTCAAAATTATGGGCCAATTGCCGCAGTGGCGCGCGAAAGCGATACGGAGGGGTTGACGTGCAGACCGGCATTTATGAAAAACGGTTGCATGGTTCTGGAGCAGATTATGGATTTCGAAGCATTTTTTAAGGGTGAGCTGGACGGCCTGCACGATGAAGGCCGCTATCGTGTGTTCGCCGATCTGGAACGCCGCCGGGGCAATTTTCCGCGCGCGACACGCTATACGCCCAATGGCCCGCAGGAAGTGACCGTCTGGTGTTCCAACGACTATCTCGGCATGGGCCAGCATCCGAAAGTGATCGAGGCGATGAAAGAGGCGATTGATCACTGTGGCGCGGGTGCGGGAGGCACCCGGAATATTTCTGGCACCAACCACTACCATGTTCTGCTCGAGCAGGAACTCGCCGATCTGCACGGCAAGGAATCCGCGCTGATCTTCACGTCGGGCTATATTTCCAACTGGGCGACGCTCGGCACGCTCGGCGCGCGCATTCCCGGCCTCGTCATCTTCTCCGATGCGCTCAACCATGCATCGATGATCGAAGGCATTCGCTATGCGAAGTGCGACAAGGTCATCTGGAAGCATAACGACCTGCACGATCTCGAGGCGAAGCTGAAGGCTGCCGATCCGAAGGCGCCGAAGCTGATCGCTTTCGAATCCGTCTATTCCATGGATGGCGATATCGCCCCGATTAGGGAGATCTGTGATCTCGCCGACAAGTATGGCGCCATGACCTATCTCGACGAAGTGCATGCCGTCGGCATGTACGGCCCGCGCGGCGGCGGCATTGCCGAGCGCGAAGGGCTGATGGATCGTCTGACCGTCATCGAGGGTACGCTCGGCAAGGCATTCGGCGTCATGGGCGGCTATATCGCCGCATCAACGGCGCTGTGCGATTTCATCCGCTCGTTTGCCTCGGGCTTCATCTTCACCACCTCGCTGCCGCCGGGGCTTGCCGCTGGCGCCGTCGCCTCCATCCAGCACCTGAAGGTCAGCCAGTTCGAACGCATGCGCCATCAAGATCGTGTGCGCAGGCTGCGCGCCCAGCTCGATGCAGCGGGCATTCCGCACATGCCGAACCCGAGCCATGTCGTGCCGGTCCTGGTCGGCGATGCGTCCAAGTGCAAGTGGATTTCCGACCTGCTGCTCGACAGCGGCGTCTATGTCCAGCCGATCAACTATCCCACAGTGCCGAAGAAGACCGAGCGCCTGCGCATCACGCCGACGCCGCTGCATTCGGATGGCGATATCGAGCATCTGGTCGGCGCGCTGCATGCGCTGTGGTCGCGCTGTGCGTTGGCCCGCGCAGTTGCCTGAAGCGGCTGCTTACGTTTGACCTCAGGAAGGCCGCGGCTTACGCGGCCTTTTCTTTTTGCGCGACAAGCAGGGCCGCCCGGCCGCGCGCTTCCTCATCGGCGGCAAAAACGGCATCCATGGTTTCGGCGCTGCCGGTCGCGATCATCTCGTCCATCACGGCTTCGGCGATATCGGCCATTTCCAGGAAGCCGATGCGGCCGTCCACGAAGGCATGGAAGGCGATTTCCTCGGCTGCATTCATGACCGCGCCCTGCAGGCCGCCGCGCTCCAGCGCGGTGCGGGCAAGACGCAATGCCGGGAAGCGAACCTCGTCCGGTGCCTCAAAATCCAGCCGCGCCAACTTGGCGAAATCGAGCCGATCGACGCTGAGCTTGGTGCGGGCGGGGTAGGTGAGCGCATAGCCGATCGCCGTGCGCATATCGGGACAGCCGAGCTGCGCCAGCACCGAACCGTCGCTGTAGCCGACCATGGAATGGATGACGGATTGCGGGTGAACGACAACTTCGATCTGGTCGGGGCGCACGTTGAACAGGTGCTTGGCCTCGATCATCTCCAGCGCCTTGTTGAACATCGAGGCGCTGCCGATGGAGATCTTGAAGCCCATGGACCAATTGGGATGGGCGCGGGCGATCGTCGGCGTAACATTGGCCATCTGTTCGCGCGACCAGGTGCGGAAGGGGCCGCCGGACGCGGTGATGATGATGCGCTCCACCGCGTGCTGCTGATCGTCCTCCAGCGCCTGGAAAATGGCGCTGTGCTCGCTGTCGACCGGGATCAGCCGGCCGCCGCCTTCGGCCACGGCGCGCACGAAAAGTTCGCCGGCCGAGACAAGACATTCCTTATTGGCAAGAGCGATATCGGCGCCGCGCCGGGCGGCAGCCAGCGTCGGCGCAAGGCCGGCGGTGCCGACGATTGCCGCCATCACCCAGTCCGATGGCATGGAGGCGGCTTCGATCAGCGCATTTCTGCCGGCACCAACAGCGATGCCGGTGCCAAAAAGCGCGTCCTTCAGCGCCTGATAGCGATCCTCATTCGCGGTGACCGCGAAAGCAGCGCCACAGGCTTTGGCCTGCTCGGCCAGAAGGTCGATATTGTCGTGGCCGGTGATCGCGGCGATGTCGAAAGCTTCGCGTCCGCCCAACTGCGCAATGACATCAAGCGTATTTTGGCCGATGGAGCCGGTCGAACCCAATATCGTCAGGCGGCGCCGCGCCTTGCTGCCGGTGGTCATTCAGGTATCCGCATATTGCCGAAATTCCCTAAGGCTCTACAGGGGATCGCGGGAAGCGGCAAGTGTGAT
The DNA here is from genome assembly GCF_051811145.1 of Rhizobium sp. 11_C7_N12_5. Classification (NCBI taxonomy): domain Bacteria; kingdom Pseudomonadati; phylum Pseudomonadota; class Alphaproteobacteria; order Hyphomicrobiales; family Rhizobiaceae; genus Rhizobium; species Rhizobium sp. 11_C7_N12_5. The sequence continues at coordinate 2,989,629 of NZ_JBPWPY010000001.1, read as the reverse complement.
GCCATGCAACCCCCTCCGGCCGCCAATGCGCGTTTAAGGCGAAACCACTGATTTGATGATATTTTCAGCCAATTATTGAACCAAATGCGAAGTGCTGCGTTTTCCGTCCACTCGAATGCGGAGGGTAATGGATGGTTTTCAAAGCGGCGACATTTCACGGCATGGAGCTCGATCTGGAAAGTGAGCAGTCCAGACGCTCGGCACTGGAGTCCACAGTTGCCAATGCACTCGCCGTCGCCGGCGGGATCGATGCGTCCGATGTCACGGTGACTGCCGCCGGCCAGGAGATCCGCCTGGACGGCACCGTCGCCACCCAGCAGGAGGTGAAGCGGGCTACTACGGTGGCGGAGTCTATCCCCGGCGTCAGGCTGGTGAGGAACAGGATCGCGGTGGGGTGAGGTGCTGCTTGTGCCGTTGTCCCCCCGACGCGGGTTCGCGACGCATCTGATGCTTTTAATTATGCGTAGTCGGTAGGTCAAAGAACAGCTTGGTTATGTCCGGGGAATCCGATGGATCGGTGCCTGTGCGCAGGAGCATGCCTCCCGCTTTCTCGATGACCCGCCTTGAGGCGAGATTATTCTCGTTGCAGATGACGCTTATTCTCGCGAGGCCGGCTTTCGCCGCGATTGGCAACAGGAGCAGCAGCGCTTGAGTGGCATATCCTCTGCCCTGCTTCCACGGAACAATAGAGTAACCCACATGACCCGGCACATGCAGCGGAAATCGAGTTGTTCCGGGCAGATGGCGAAGTGTGATGTAACCGCAGAAATCCCCGTCCCAGATCCAGAATGGCTGAATGGCGAGATATTGAGGCGCTCGGTTCGATACCGATGTGGCGATGACCTCACTGGATATAAGGCGGCTCAGGAAACCTGCCCTGTCATGCCTGAGCATCTCGAGTTCGGCTTCAGCGTAGACTTTGTCTTGCTGGCGTCTGGGATCAGGTGACCATCCCCGCGCAAGTGCCTCTTCAAAGCCTTGCAGGTTGAGCAAGCTCGGCTCAATCAGGACCACGGTGTTGGTCGGAGCAGTTGGGGCCTGGTGTTCTGCCATTCCTACTCCCCTTCCGACACTTCGATGCCAGCCATATCCAGACGACAGATAACAATCAGAATTCAGGGGCGAAGTTGCAAGAGCGACATGTGGAGACAGCTATCTGGTTGCCTATCTTGGATTGGCGGCAAACTCGGCAAGCTCTTTTGGTGAGCGAATATGGATGATCCGCGCCCGTCCGCGGTGAATTTCGATCGCAGCAAGCAGTTTTGGGCGCATTTCCCGATGCAGCCACCACATCATTTTGAAGAGACGAATGGTAACCGGAAACATGGGGCATCCGTCAGGTCCGTCCGCGCGGCCAAGGAAGAGCGACTTCACCTGGCGCTTGGCGGCCCACCAGTAGTGAACCCATATCGGGTGATCGACGAAGACAATCGTATCGGCCATATTCATGCGACGTTGAACGGACTCCCACGATCCGTAGCCGTCGATCAGCCATCGGTCTTGCGAAAGCCAGGCGTCATGGGACGCTGCAAATTCGGACTGCGATGCCTCGACCCAGTTCGGCTTCCACTGAATCTTGTCGATTGCGAGGTGAGGCAAAGCATGTGCTGAGCTCAACGCCTCGCACATCGTCGACTTTCCGCCGCCTGCATTGCCGATCACCATCACTCGCGTCATGGATGAAAGATAACCTGACTGCGGTATTGACGCAAAGGCTGCTGAGGTCGCGTCAGAGAGAAGATAAGTGAAATGGTGATCTCGACGCGATTCGAACGCGTGACCCCCAGATTAGGAAGCAGTCCCGTATCCATGTTTCGGCTGACAATTTCTGCAAAATAGATGAAAATTCGCTTCAATCAAATCAATACGTTAGCAGGGGGGTTGCAAACCACCAAAACGAAAATTCCCCTGGCCCAAGCCCTCGTATTCGAGAGGCTGCTTGCTGGCTTCACCTCAATCGAAACTCCGTCTCAGTCAACGCCATTGTTGCGCTCCGCCGCCGATTTGCTCTGACGATTAATGAGGCTGTGGAAGCCTCGAAGCTTGCTCATGCCCTCGATTACGGGCACGTAAAATGACGGGCGCACAGCAAGACAATCATCCACAAGACAATCATCCATTTGCCGCTGACGATCTGGAAACGGCGTATCTCGGTATCGGTGTTTCGAGGAATCTGAGTGTCCTCGATAAGAACGTTGCGACGGCGCTCCTGATCCTCTCTGAGCGGCGCGGCTCTGCCTCTGGCAGCGCTTGCAAGCTCGCTGAAGGCTTCGGCATTACCGAGGAGCGTGTTTACGCTTCCCTGCGCCGCTTGGAGGCCAGAGGGCTAATCAAGGTCATCTATGAGCCGGATATCGCCGCGTTGATCGCGCAGGGTGATGACTTCCGTGCCAATCGCGAGCGGTTGGGTGATGACGAAGAAAGCTGATCTCCCTTCCGCTCTCGACATCGCCGTGGCTCGCCGCGCCCTTGGACTTTGCACCGGCATTTCAGGCGGAGCGCTGAATGTCGGCTTCGCTTTGCTTGAGCATTTCAATCGCAAAACCGGTCAGTGCGACCCTTCCGTGGTACGGCTTGCAACCATCCTTGGCCTCAGCGAGATAACCATAAAGCGCGCAACCAAAGAGTTGTGCGACGTGCACAAGCTGTTCCAGAAAAGCAGCCATGGCGGCTTTTCGAACCGCGCTAGCTACCGTCCAAATTGGGGGCGGATGCGGTCCATGATTGTCGATTGGGACAAGCGAATGGTGACCGGTTCGCCCCCCGAAAACGACGAGGCGAAGGTATCAGAAATGACACCTTCAACAGATCAAAAACGATACCTTCAAGGTATCAAAAATGATCCCCTAACCTATTGGAATAAACCTATTGGAATAAACCTAAATACGGACGGTGCTTGTGGAGACATGGGTTTCCCACACGCCGACGGGGGTGAAACATCGCCAACTTCCGAGCCAGTTGAGAGCACGAAAGGGCTTGGGAAGGAACCGAGGGGCGAGCCTGTCGCGCAATCACCAAAGGTTGTGGATGGCAAGAACATGCGGATAGCGAAGGCAGCCGCCGGACGGCGCTGGAATTCTGCCATGCTTAGACGTGGTTCCGGCGCGTACAGCCGATTTGTTGACTGGGTGACGGAGACGCACAGCGATGCCGCCACGGCTGCGGAGATGCGGCGGCGTGGCGATGGCGAGCGCTACTTGGTCGAACAGATGCTGCACGATGGGGTGGTGACGCGGGATGCTTAGCGTGGTCGGGAGAAGCACGCGGCGGCAGGCCTACGGCAGTGAGGATCGGCGTCAGCCCCCCATTCAGGGACCGTGTGAGCGGAGAGCCTGCTGGACGGGCCTGGGGGACTGCGGGATTTCGCCAGTTGCACCCTTCGCAACCGGTACACGGATACACGTGTGCACACGTGATTTATGCACGGGTTTGCACGGGTGGCGACCGTGAACAAATTAGCCAACGACCCGACCGTGACGCTGCGTTGGTTGGGACAGGTCGCGCAGTATGTGGCGGCAGGTCGCCCGCTTCCTTACCACCTCTCGCTCTTCATGCTGCAAGGGCTTTCACCCTTCCTCGAAACGGCTGGCGAAATCTCGCTTGATCAGGCGTTCGGAACGCGCCGGCACGGCGGTATCAGTGCCGCCAATGCCGTGAAGAACGCCCAGCGCGACGACATGTTGCGGCACCTGCGCAACATTCACCCGGAGTGGAGTGCCTTGGCTCCGAGCGTTGCCAGCCGCCGCATGCGGCAAGCCTTCGAACGCTACGAGGCCGGGCGCTGGAAACGCGAGAAAAGCGCCACCTCCGCGCCTTCCTCAGAGCCGGCGACCACCTTTTGGCGCGTCCTCAACGCCGGGATGCGCATGCCGCAAGAAGCCCGCCTTCGCCAGATCCTCGAACGTGAAATTCAAGAGGCTGTTTGAATTTCAGGTCGCGGGCGGGATTTTCCAAATCATCAACGGGGATATACCGAATGACCATCGACCTTAGCCGCCTGACTGTGCTCGGCACGATCAGCGCCCGCGAAAACGCCGCGCTGGAACAGGCCCGCGCCACGCTGGACGTGGAATTGTCCGCCTCGAAAGAGGTTCGTCGCCAGCTTCTCGCCGAGCAGCGCCGCGACGGCTTGGCCAGCGAGCGCGGCAGCATCCGCCGCCGCATCGACCAGCTTCGCACCAAACAGGCCGAAATCGACCAGCATATCGAGGAACAGGAAGCCTCGATCGAACTGCTTCAGGAGCGCGCCACCGCCGCGCATCGCCTACGCAAGACCTGCGAAGCATGGGCCGCGCAGCGCGTGCAGAACGGAGGTGCGCAATGAGCGATATCGATCTCCGCCGCATCGTGGAAAAGTCGGTTGCGGGCGGCCAAACCCTGATGACGACGCTTGAGGATATCCGCAAGCGCATCGTCCTCAAGCGCTATTCCATCACCAAAATCCAGCAGGCTCCGGTTTCGTCCGACGAAGCCTTGCAGCGTTTGAATGACTGGATTGAGGCGGCGACCGCTGGCAGCGCCGTCGAAAACCTTGCTGCTCGCTTCACTGCCCCCGGCTATCGCCAGCCGGCAAGCAGCGTTCCCTTGGAAATCATCGCCGCTGCGATCTTTGGGCCGCTCCGCGACCTGATCGGCGGCGCGATCTCCGAAAGCTACAGCTCGGCCAAGGGCATCTCCACCGCCGACCGCGCCCGCGAATTGGAGAAGGCCGAACGCGAGCTGCTTGAGCTTGAGTGCGCCGAAGAGGCGATCATTCGCCATGCCGAACAATGCGGGATCGACGTGCTTCGCCGTATCGACGCCGATCCGCGCGCCGTCCTTTCCTCCGGGGAGTTTTTGAAATGAGCGCTATCGTTGATAAGAATACCATTCGCCTGACCGGTTCCGTGCAATCCAGCGAGTTTCAGTCGGGTGAAGACGGTTTTAGCTCGACGGACGTGTTTTACGCGCTGGCCGGCTTCGATGACAAAGCCGCGATCACCGTCTACGTCAACTCTCCGGGCGGCATCGCCACCGAAGGCGCTGCGATTTACGCGCTCCTGAAATCCTATCCCGGTCGGCTCGATGTGGTCGTTGAGGGCATTGCCGCTTCCGCCGCCTCGTTGATCGCCATGGCCGGCAAGAAAGTCACCATGGCAGCGGGTTCCGTGATGATGATCCACGATCCCGCAGCCGTCACGGTCGGCAACAGCGACGACCATTCCAAGACAATTGAAGCCCTTGAAGCGCTCGCGACCGCCTACGCCCGTGTCTATGCGGCGAAGTCGGGCAAGAGCGTCGCTGCCTGCCGCGAAATCATGAAGGCCGAAACGTGGTTTTCCCCGGAAGAGGCGGCAAGCGCCGGTTTCGCGGATGCCAGCAGCGCCAAGTCCGGTTCGATTGTCGCCGCCTTCGATTACCGCCAATTCCGCAACGCGCCTGAAAAGCTGGTGGCGCTTGCGGCCTCTCAAAACTGGGGTTCCAGCAACCCGTCCAAGGCGCTGAAAACGCCGAAATCCAAGGAGAAAACTATGCCGCAGGATGATGCAGCCAACGCGGTCAAGACCCGCATGAAGGCCATCATGAAATCCGATGAGGCCGAAGGCCGCGAGGCTCTTGCCGAGTACCTGGCCTTCGAAACCAGCATGTCCGTTGAGGAAGCTATCGCGCTCATGAACGCCGCGCCGCGCGGCACCGATGGCGCGGCTACCCAGAGCGAACAGGAATACCAGCCGCCGCGCCTCTGGACGGCGAATGCTCAGGGCTTGAACCGTGGCGGCATGGCCCCTTCGGCAAGCGAACGTGCTGGCGCGGGCAAGCGCGCCAATCTCTCCGCCAACATGAAGCGCCGTTACGGGATCGAATAAGGAACCGCCATGCAGACGTTCAACTACAAGACGGAAAGCGATATCGTCAAAGACGAGGGTAAAAATCGCTTCTCCCGCGACACAGACACCCTCGCTTCCGGTTCCGGCAAGGTTTTGGCCGGAACCGTCCTCGGAAAGCTCACGAACGGCGGCAAGTTCAAGCCGCTCGCTCCCGATGCGACGGACGGCACGCAGATTGCCGCCGCCATCATCCTCCAAAATACGAACGCGACCGCTGGCGATCAGGAGGTGGTCAACCTCAAGCGCCGCGCGCAAGTCGTTCTGCAAAACCTCGTCTGGCCCGGCGCGATCACCACCGCGCAGAAGCTAACCGCCCTCGATCAACTTGCCGCCCTCGGCATCATCGCACGCATGGGAGTGTAAACCGTTGCCTACTCCACTCGACTATCTGAACGCTCCCGAATTTGCCGACGACCGGCTGACCGAGAGCATCAACATTCCGCCCTATGTGACCGGACGTCCGGCGCAGCTCGGTATCTTCTCCGATACGCCGATCCACACGACCTATGTTCGTCTCGGCGTTTCCGAGCAGGAATTGACCGTCATCCCGGCCCGCGAGCGCGGCGGCGAAACGAACCTCAACATGCGCGGCGACAAGAGCGGCGTGTCCTTCGATATTCCGCACTTCCCGCTCGATGATGCGATCACGCCGGCAGATATCCAGAACCTCACCACCTGGGGCGACGGTGACGTGATCATGGCGAGCCTTGAGGATGTCTACAACGACCGCCTCATCAACATGCGCGGCAAACACGACCTGACGCATAGCTACCTCGATTGGGGCGCGCTGAACGGGATCGTGCTGGACGGCGAAGGCAAGCAGTTGCTCAACGTCTACGAAAAGTTCGATCTGATCGAGCACAGCGTCGAATTCGATCTGGAGACCGCCACCACGGAAATCTCACCGCTCAATCGGCAGGTGAAGGCCTATATCCGTCGTGAATTGCGCGGCACGCCGGCAACCGGCCTTCGCGTCCTTGCTGGTGGCGAATTCTTCGACAAGTATGTGGGCCATCCGAACGTGCTCGAAGAGCTTCGTGGCTACAAGGGCGATACCGCCAATCCGGGCCGCGATGACATCCAAGATACCTTCACCTATGCCGGCCTCACGCTTGAGCGCATCGATGAAGAATACAAGGTGCGCCAGTCGAACGGCACGCTGGTTTCCCGCAAGGCCGTCGCTGACGATGAAGCGATTGTCGTTCCGCTCGGAACGCCGTTCTTCAAGCGCTATATCGCGCCCCCGGACACGATCAGCGGCGCGAACCGCCGTCCCGACCCGGATACGAAGGTCTTCGTTTCCACGGACGATCTTCCCCACGACAAGGGTCGCGAAATTCACACCGAGTCGAACGTGCTGCCGATCTGCATTCGTCCGCAGCTTCTTATTCGCCTGAAGATGAGGTGAGACCGCCCGCCACCGTAAGTCGCCAGATTGGCGGCTTACCCTTCCTCCGCGTCCGAAAGGCTAGCATCCTGACCAAATCGAAGGAGCAATCTCCATATTGGATGGAATGGCACCGAAAATCCCGCAGCGAGATTACAAGTTTGCTTTTAGACTAGGCTGCTCTCAGCCGAAAGGGGAGATAGAGGCCCGGATTTTTTAGGACGGCTTTGCGCCTCGACGCGGACTTCAACACCATGTCACAGTTTTCTCCCAAGATATCTTTCGACCTGCTTTTTCTCCCAATCGCCGTTCAAAAAGGGGATTCTGTCGAAGACCTTTAGGCCATGAATGAGAATGCCTGTGCCCCATCCGAATATGGTCCACCCAGCCCAGAAATAGCGCGGCATATAAATCAAGTTGTAGGCTGACAAGATACTCACGACGAGTAGGTATTGCACGACATGCACGTAGAAGCCTCTGATCTTCCGCACTTTGCGGAAAGCAAGCTCCTCCTCGTTGGACACGGCAAGTTTATTAATCGGTTCCATGGTCGGTTCCCTTAGTTGGTTGAAATCGATCTCGAAGACCGCCGCAACCGCTTTCAGCGTCTCGGGGCTGGCCGCAGTACCGCGTTCCAGCCTTTGAATGGTGCGAACACTCAGGCCGCTTAGGGTTGCTAACTGCTCCTGCGACCATCCATGCTGAAGCCGGAGCTTCTGAATTAGGATGTGGGGATTTTCGTTCATGCGAAGACCATGGATCAGAAATGGAGTTTCGACCACGACAGTTTCCCGCCAATGACCGGACACAAGAGTAACAGACAATAGACTGATAGGTGTTTTGGCAAGATCGCGGAATTGCGGTCACAGGTTGACCGCATAGGGCCGAGGGCGGCCGGCCGTCTGGGCGGCTCCGCGAAGACTGACCGCTGGAAGCTGCCGTTCATTAGTCCAAAATTATATCGGCAGAGTAAATTTAGCCAAGCATGGCGGCCGTACTTCCCGAATTAAGAACTGGCAATGAAACTTTAAAAACAACGAAGCGGCTTAACCCCGCCGCCTGCATTGATAGTACTCCGTCGTCTAACAACATTGCCAAGTGGGAGCGCCTCTTGAAAGGCAAGGACTGCATTCCCAAATAAAAATCTTCCAAAAATCACGGAGTTCCTATGGCCGACAAAGATAAGCCGAATGAATTTTTCGTAACGCGCCGGCAGGATGGTCGCTACAACGTCCTTCGGCCAAACGCGGAGAGACCGAGCGCCGTTACGGATACCCAGCGTCAAGGAATCGATCGGGCGAAGGAAATTGACCGCGATGCCGCAGTTCATATCCAGAGGGTTCGCGGCAATCCCCCCGGTCCGGACAAATTCCGCAAGGAATAAACGGCGTATGCTCGGTATTAGCGATAGTCCGGTTCGTCACGGAGATCCATCATCATGATTAGCCGAGCGTTCGATGAAGTCGGTCGCGGTGATCTTGAGGCGTTGATTGCCAACAGTGTGAGCGAGCGTCGTGATTTGGAATTCAAGCGCGATCTTCCGGGTGAGACGTCGGATGCCATCAAGGAATTCCTCGCCGATGTGACCTCGCTCGCTAACGCTCAGGGGGGCGATCTCATCTTTGGTATAGAGGAGAAAGGCGGCGTCGCCACCGCCCTTGTCGGACTAACTGTGGCAAGCCAAGACGAGACCTTGCAGCGGCTCGAAAACACGCTCCGGGATTCAATCGATCCCAAGCTGATTGGCGTGAAAATGGAGTGGATTCCGCTCGATGAGCCCATCGGCGCAATTATCATCCGCGTGCCAGCCAGCTTGGCAGCACCCCACAGGGTCCGTTACAAGAAGAGCGGCCTCTTCTTCGGCCGCAACAGCCGGGGGAAGTACGAGATGGACGCTCAAGAACTACGCGTCGCCTTTACGCAGTCGGAGCAGTTGCCCGAGAAAATTCGCCAACTTCACGCCGACGCGGTTGAAGCCGCAGGCGGCCGAGATATGCCCTTCGCTCTAAACGCAGAACCAGCGGCGGTAGTATCGATTATTCCACTAGCTTTATTCCGAGAGGCAAGAGATCTCGCCATAACGCGTGAGAACGTTCAGATGCCTGTCGACGTAAGCCGTGGAGTCGATTGGCTTGACACGCTGGAAGGCGTGTTGATGCATACAGCTGTTAACGAGGAAGGCCGGGTTTGTTCCTACGCACTTACCCACCGAGACGGGCGCGTCGATGTCGCTTGGACGATAGGGGGAGCACTTGAGATACGTGGTCACGAACACCAGTTGGTATGGCCCAAGCGCTTCGAGGAGGGCCTCCTCGATGCAGCCGGTTCCGCAGTTGCACGTCTTCGGCAACACGGCCTCCAAGGTCCGTGGGTTGTCCTAGTTACCGTCATCGGCGTGCTTGGCTACCAACTCATGATCAGTAACGACTCCAGTTCCAAGCCTGCCTGGCGCGATAGGGCTTCAATGGGTGCGCTGGTAGTCGATCAGGTCGACAAAGCCACCCTTCAGCCACTCCTCAAAGCCTTTTGGCTTCTTTTCGGACAGCGACGGCCGTAAAGCCGGTCAGTTATGCGGGACTAGGATTGGCCTTGCGGCTGTGGGCGTCCAAAGGCGATCCCGGCACGTACCCAGATTGATGGCCGCTTTGTGCCCAAAAATCGGTCGTCAAAGCTTCTGGGTTTACATCTGAAAGCGGACCTTGCCTGTGACTAAGTGGGTACTTCAGCTATAAGGCAGAGCTGCAAGAGGATCTGAGCATGGCTAGGCGGACTGCGAAAGACGGGGACGATTTCGAAGCCAAGGAAGTGAGGCTTCGGAAAAATTTGGAAGAACAGGTGGAGCGCGCAATTGCTCTACGGTCAAAAGACCGCGCATTTCACGGATTAGAACGGGAGTTCCGATATCATCAGGCTCAGATGATTGTGGATTTCTCTAGAGCCAGCGATGCCAAGCATCCTCGCGACATCGGGAATGTCCGCGAACAGATTTTAAGAAAATTTCTCACCACAAGCGGCTTTTTGCCCAGACGATATGCGGTTTCTGATCGTAGTATTCGGGTAGCATCGCCCACGGGGCACCTCAGTAAAGAGATTGATATAGCTTTGTATGATGCTGAAGATTCTATATCTCTTATGAACAGGGAGAATGTATTTGAGGTCCTCCCAGTTGAGAGTGTTTACGGGGTCATCCAGGTCAAATCTCGCTTAACACGTGAGGAAATTAGGGACGGCCTTGCCAATCTGGCGTCGTTCAAACGGCTGGACCGCAAAATAGAGGGTCACGGCCGGATCGTCTTTGGGCCGCCAAAAGAGAGTCGCGGTTTCGGCATTTTGTTCGCCTACGACAGTGATCTAAAATGGAATGAGATACTTCATGAAATTGAAAGCTTCTCAAAAAGCCATCCCAATATCGAGTGGGCAAATGCCGTCTTCGTTCTAAGTCGCGGATATTTCCTGCATGGTTCGAGTGAGATGGGGAGCGCATTCAATAGTCATTTGGAGGCGATCCAAGACATAAAAATGTATGGAATGCCCGATCGTCAGGGCGATGTATTGTATAGCTTTTATGGAACACTGCTAAATCTGTTGAGACGCACGGAGATATATCCTGCGGATTGGGAGAAATACTATAGACTACCGCTTGTCGCCGGAAAATATTCTTATCGTTATCATTTGGAGCAATTTGTCGAAACAGCGCAATGCGAAAAACATGGTGATTATGCGCGAAAAATCGAGCCTGAAAAGCTAGAGAAGGTGATTAATTGGTGCCACTCAGCGACTCCAATTAATTGGATCAGGGCGTATAACATTGCGTATGGTCAGCCAGAAGATGAAGCGGCTTATGCGCGTCAGCCGGGAGATGTTCGCATTTACAATCCTGACGATCTCCCGCTCCCTGAAATTTTGACCCGCGAGGATACGCTAAACGGCCAGGAAATTAGATCGCTTTCTTATGAATGGATTATTAGCGAAGGCATGAATATCTGGATACCGCATCATTATATAGTATCTGAGCTAATCGTGTCGATTTGTCCGCGATGCTTGTCGGATATCATGAAAAAGTTCAAACGCAGTGCGCAGTCGAAGAAGCCGAGAGAGTCACGGAAAAGGGCTTCGACTAAATCACAGCTGTAAAGCATCCACCAATCAGTCTTGGCCGCTCACGCACAAATTCGCTCACGAATGGCGATATTTGATAGGCGTAGCAGTTGCTGCCCTTTGCCGGAACAGCAGCAAAGTCCCATTTAGCCACTGGCCCTAATAGCTGACCGGATGTTTTCGACGGGACGTCTGTGTAAATTTTCGGATCACGGCTGAACCAGATTGATTTCCAGCTTCGAGCCGGTGGCCTCGGCATAGCGCCGCAAGGTATTCAGCGAAGGCGAGACGCCGCCACCTTCCAGCCGTGCGATGGCCGATTGCGTTGTGCCGATGCGGCGGGCAAGCTCCGCCTGCGAAAGGTTCGCCTTCGTCCGGGCGCCGATCAATGCTTCGACAAGCTGAAACTCTGCATCCGCCTTTTCGTATTCCTGCCGGAATTCGGGATTGTTCATCAGCTTCTTTTTCAGTTCGGCAATCTTGGTCATGGCTTCACCTCGCTCATTCGCTCTCTGGCAATCGCCAGCGCTCCCGGTGGCGTCTTCTGTGATTTCTTGACGAAAACATGCAGTACGATCACACGACGACCCGTGACGGTTACGTAGATGCCACGGGCGATGCCTTCGGCGGCTTTGGCGCGCAATTCCCAAAGCTTGCCTTCGAGATGCTTCACATGCGGTTCGCGCAATTGTTCAAGGCCGACATTCTCGACCGCTTCCATGAGACGGATCAACCGCGCCTGAAGGCCGGGAGGCAGAGTCTCAATTTCTGCATCAGCAGCGTCGTGCGTTTCGACTGTCCATCTCATGTATGCTATATAGCGCATACGCTATAATTATTCAAGTCGCCAAGTTGGCAAACCTAGATTTTGGCCGATTGGATGGTGGGTTTGGGGAAATGGTCAGGCTGCGGAGTGTATCTGGCTGCCTTCGTATGGAGGGGCCTACGGGCGTTCGGCTCCAAAATGGGTTAGTAAATCGCTTACCGCCGGAATCTTCCCCGCGTCAATCAATGCGATCATAATCTCAAGAAGAGTTGAACTATTTTCATTCTCAAAACTAATTTCTCGAACTTTCCTTCTGATACTTTCCTCAATCTCCTTAAAGACATATCCCAAAGATCTTAGCTCTTCGAAGGTTGGCTTTCCCCTAGGTCGTTCAGCGATCTTAAAATACACGTGAAGGGTCGCGGCGTAGACCACTTCATTTTCTCTAAGTACTGAAACGTCCTTGGCTATTTCACTTCGAGCAAAATCAGGTCCAAACGAATTTACCAAACGAATTTCGACTTCCAGCGGCACATTACCCCGCCTACGCCAATTCGCGATTGCTTGTTTCGAGATGCCAAGCTTAGAGGCGGCCTCTTCATCCGTAGTGACGCCCAGCGCAGCTTTTAGACGCTCTATGTAAACCCGAATAGGTTCTTCCATCACGCTTGACATTCATAGGTTATGTAGTCATAGACTTCAACATGAAGTCAGTGACAACAGAAAAAGCCCAATTGACACCAGGCGCAAGCCTTCTCGCGCAAGTGCGTTCGGGCTTTATCTATCAGGGAACATCCCTGAGCAAGTGGTGTATCGAAAATGGAGTGTGTCGGGTATGGGCAACTGATGCCTTACGCGGCAAACGAAACGGACCAAGGGCGGCAGAACTTCGCGCTTTGCTTTGGACGCGCGCGCTACCCAATCACCATCTCAAAAATGAAAAAGTCGGCGTACTGGCCTGAGAAACCGCGCCGACTTTTCTTAACCTAGGAAAGGTCGCTTATGCAATTGAAGCGTACTACAGAAAACATCGATCATGCAACTACTCTCGACCGACTTTCCAAACTTGCCACCCGCCTAGACTGCCTGACCGGGGATACGCAGGATACGCTTTGCGCTGCCGAAATTGCGACAAGCCATATCGTTGACGTCCTTTTTCCGGGACGCAAGGCAAGCGATCATATCAAGGCGGTTTGGGCAGACGACTATTACCAGATCGATGCCCGCGAACGCAGACATATAGATTTCATGACGACCGACATGGTGGAGCGTGCAATCCGCGCCGACCGTATCGCAACCGAGCTTTCCGAGGAGCTCCTGCAACTCTCTTACGAAATGCGCGCCGCCGCTAAAGTCTATAACGCGTCCGGTTTGGAAGATTGCATTGCCGCGTGGAAGGTCGCGCACGCCGCATGGATCGATACCGAAGAGGGTGGCGCTGTTCCTACCGATACGACTGAAGCGGACGCGGAAGAAAAGGCGCTTTTGGTGCTGGCTTCGCACCCGTGCGCTTCGTTGGGAGATATCCAACGCAAGGCCAATCTGTTTCTGAGCAATGAGCATTTGCGCGGCGTGGCTTCGGATTATGCATTGAACCTGTTGCGCTCTTTCTCCCGTCCAGGCGGGGACTGCCACCCGCTCAAAGGATAGCAGATGGCCAAGGTCCCGACAAAAGCACAGATCACTCGCGCTATTGAAGCGGCAAAAGCTACCGGCATGGCTGTCGGCCGTATCGAAATCGAAGGGCTTAAGATCACAATTGTTCCCGCGACCTCGGCCCGCATCATCGCTGCCGATCTCGGTACCGGGGAAACGATCTCAGCCTACAAGGCATGGAAATCAGCAAATGCGCATAAGTCTTGAGGGCATCAATCCGGTTCGTCGCGTTTTGGCGAACGGCGAAATCAAAATGTATTACTATCATCGTGCGACCGGCCAACGCCTTCATGGCGAACCCGGCTCGCCCGAGTTTCTCGCCTGTATCGCAACGGCGATCGAAAAATATCGCAAGCGTGATAGGGGGACACTCGCAGGTTTGATGCGGGAGTTTGAAGAGACGAAGCAGTGGCGGAAACTGGCGGCTTCCACCCACTCTGAGTACCGCCGCATCTTCAAGTTTTGGGAACAAAGCTTTGGGACATGCCCACTTGTTGCACTCGAAGACAAAGAGTTTCGGCGCGACGTGCTTAAGTGGCATGATCAATTCTCCGCCGACAAGCCCCGCGAGGCTGATAATCGGGTGACGGTGCTGGCGCGCGTCTTGTCGTGGGCCGCAAAAGACGGCGACCTCAAGGTCAACGTTCTCGATGGCTTCGAGCGCGCCTACCAAGGCGACCGCTCCGAAATCATCTGGTTGCCGGAACATGTCGAGGCTTTCATGGCGGTTGCCTCATCAGAGATGCAGCTTGCGATGGTTCTGGCGTTGCATACCGGCCAACGGCAAGGCGACATTCGTACGCTTCCATGGAGCGCCTACGACGGCACCCATATCTCGCTGCGGCAGAGCAAAGCCCGCCGCGGGCAGAAGCAGGGCCGTCTCATCAAGATCAAGTGCACGAAGGCTCTCAAAGCGACGCTGGACGGCCTACAGAAACGTTCTCCACTCATCCTGACTACAAAGACCGGACGAGCCTTCCAGAAGCGCTATCTGGCTGACCAGTGGGAAACCACGACGAAAGAGGCCGGACTGAACAATGTATCGATCGAAGGCATCGAAAACATTGGCCTGCATTTCCACGATCTGCGCGGCACTACGGTGACCATGCTGTTTCAAGCAGAATGCAATCTCGGGGAAATCGTCTCTGTGACGGGGCATTCGCTGCGGCGAGCGCAAGACATTCTGGACAAGTATTTGGCCCGGACAAGCACCATGGCCGATAACGCTATCGCAAAGTTCGAGAACGTCTTGGAAACAGACTTTGCAAAACGCCCTGCAAAACGGGAGGGATCAAATGAAGAAAAATAGTGGTGATCTCGACGCGATTCGAACGCGTGACCCCCAGATTAGGAATCTGGTGCTCTATCCTGCTGAGCTACGAGACCACTTGAGATGATCCATACAAAAGCAAAGGCCCGAAGCCAAGCCCTTTTACGTCCTCGGGACAATTCGCTTTTGCTGTGCCGCGCGCCCGGGTAGGCGCACGGGAAATGGTTGATGTGTCTCAGGCGTTGAGGCGCTGTTCGGCGAGCCGCACCCAGTAGGAAATGCCGTGGGCGATGGCTTCGTCGTTGAAGTCGTAGGCCGGGTTGTGGAGGCCGGCCGAATCGCCGTTGCCGACGAAGATGAAGGCGCCGGGGCGGGCGAGCAGCATGTAGGAGAAATCCTCGCCGGCCATCATTGGGTCGATGTCGGGGACGACATTGCCCGCGCCGGCGATTTCCTCGGCGATGGCGATGGCGTGGTCGGTCTCTTCGGCATGGTTGAAGGTGACGGGATAATTGCGGTGGAACTCGATCGCCACCTCCGCGCCGTGGCTGGCGGCGATGCCGGAGACGACCTGCTTGAAGCGCTGTTCGGCGAGATCGCGCATCTCGTGATCGAGCGTGCGCACCGTGCCGCCAAAGCTCGCCTCGCTCGGGATGACGTTGTGCGCATTGCCGGCATTGAAGGTGGTGACGGAGACGACGACCGACTTCAGCGGATTGGCGCTGCGCGAGGCGATGAGCTGCAGGTTGGAGACGATCTGCGCGCCGATGGCGATCGGATCGATCGTCTTGTGCGGCATGGCGGCATGGCCGCCGACGCCCTTGATGGAAACGGTGAATTCGTCGGTTGCCGCCATGATCGGTCCCTTGCGAATGGCGAAGTGGCCGACGGGCAGGCCCGGCAGGTTGTGCATGCCGTAGACTTCGGCGATCTGGAAACGCTCCATCATACCATCCTTGACCATGGCGTCGCCGCCGGCGCCGCCTTCTTCGGCCGGCTGGAAGATGACGGCGATATTGCCGTTGAAGTTGCGGGTCTCGGCGAGATATTTCGCGGCACCCAAAAGCATGGCGGTGTGGCCGTCATGGCCGCAGGCATGCATCTTGCCCGGTGTTTCGGAAGCCCAGGGCTTGCCGGTGATCTCGGTGAGCGGCAGCGCGTCCATATCGGCGCGCAGGCCAACCGTGCGTCCTTCGCCCTTGCCGCGGATCAGGCCGACGACGCCGGTGCGGCCGATGCCGGTCACCACTTCGTCGACGCCGAAGGAGCGTAGTTTTTCAGCCACGAAAGCGGCGGTATTTTCAACCGCATAGAGAAGCTCCGGCCGCGTGTGGATATAGCGGCGCCATTCGGTCACTTCGCCCTGAAGTTCTGCGGCTCTGTTCAAGATCGGCATGCTGATGTTCCTGCTGCTCAATATCTGTTCTGGTTCAACTCATCGGTTCGTCGCATAGCCATGGCCGGTGCAGCGCATCTTCCAATATCACGCACGATCAAAAGGTCGTGATGCCAAAGCGTCTCGCCTACGGGGAAATAAAGTCGTCAATCGCCTTTGCCTTCTCCTAGCCATATAGGTTAAATAGACGAAGCTTTCGAGAAAATTCCGGACCTCTGAAGGATAGATCGTGCCGACGAAGCAGAATCGTTTGTATGCCGCCCTGCGGCTCGTTCCCGTGGCCGCAGCCGCATCCATGCTTTTCCTGTCGACCGCGCAAACGGCCGGAGCCAACCCGCATATTCTCGTCGATGTCAGCACCGGGCGCGTGCTTGACCAGCAGGAGGCGTTCCGCCGCTGGTATCCCGCGTCACTGACCAAGCTGATGACCAGTTACGTCACCTTCCGCGCCATCCAGTCCGGCCAGATCAATCTCGATACGCCCGTCGTCATGTCGAAGCTCGCCGCCGCGCAGCCGCCGGCGAAGATGTATTTCAAGCCCGGGCAGAAGATGACGCTCGACAATGCCTTGAAGATGATGCTCGTCAAATCGGCAAACGATCTTGCCATGGCGGTCAGCGAGACCGTGGGCGGCTCGCAGCAGGCCTTCGTGGCGCGGATGAACGCGGAGGCAGCCCGCCTTGGCATGCGTGACACGCATTTCATCAATCCGAACGGCCTTCCGGGCAAGGGGCAATATACGACGGCGCGTGACCTTGCCGTTCTCAGCGTCGCGCTGCGCCGCGAGTTTCCGCAATATGCCGGTTATTTCGCGCTGGAAGGCTTTACCAACGGCGTGAAGCAGGTGCCGAACATCAACATGCTCATCGGCCGCTTCGATGGCGCCGACGGCATGAAGACCGGCTTCATCTGTGCTGCCGGTTTCAACCAGATCGCATCGGCGACCCGCAACGGCCGCACGCTGATCTCAGTCGTGCTCGGCACCGACAGCCTGGCGGCGCGCGCCGACGATTCCGCCAATTTTCTGGAGAAGGGTTTCCAGAATCAGCTTTCCGGCAAGGAGACGCTGGCAAGCCTGCGGCCCGACACGCCTCAGTCGGCCGAGGTCGCCGATGTTACCGCCGATATCTGCAGCGCCAAGGGCGCGCAGGCGCGCAGCGAAACGCGCGATCCGTTCGGCCGCACCAAGGTACAGTCGCCCTATATCCATGAAATGGATCACGAGCCGAATTTCATCTATGCAGGTCTGATCGGCGGCCAGGACGTCATGACCGCCAGCAAGGGCGACAAGGACGATGCCACCGCCAAGGGCGACAAAGCCATCAAGGGCGACAAGATTGCCATCTCCGGCCGGGCGGCGGACAATGTGCCGATCCCGATGCCGCGTCCCAATTTCTGATATCGGATTGGAACCATGAGCGTTTCGCAGCAAAGAGTGCCGGTCGCGATCCTGACCGGCTTTCTCGGGGCGGGTAAATCGACCCTGCTCAACCGCATCCTCAAGGATGAGGACATGCGCGATGCGGCGGTCATCATCAACGAGTTCGGCGATGTCGGCATCGACCATCTGCTCGTCGAGAGCTCCGGCGATTCCATCATCGAGCTGTCCGACGGCTGCCTGTGCTGCACGGTGCGCGGTGAGCTGGTGGATACGCTCGCGAACCTCATGGACGCCATGCAGACCGGCCGTATCCGGCCGCTGAAGCGTGTCGTCATCGAAACAACAGGTCTTGCCGATCCCGCTCCTGTCATGCAGTCGATCATGGGCAATCCGATCATCGCGGCCAATTTCGATCTCGATGGTGTCATTACCGTCGTCGATGCTGTCAACGGGCTGCAGACGCTCGACAACCATGAAGAGGCGCGCAAGCAGGTGGCGGTCGCCGACCGCCTGATCGTCTCGAAGACCGGGATTGCCGGCGCAACACCCGAAAACCTGCTGGAAGGCCGGCTGAGGGCGCTCAATCCGCGCGCGCAGATCCTGAACGCCGACAGCGACGAGGCCGGACGCGCCGCCATTCTCATCAACGGTCTCTACGACCCGGCGTCGAAGATCGCCGATGTCGGCCGCTGGCTGCATGACGAGCTGGAGGCCGACGATAACCACCATCACCACGACGACCACGATCATCACCACCATCATCACGGTGAGCACGGCCACCACCATCATGGCCATCGGCATCAGCACGCCCATGACGTGAACCGCCATGACGGATCGATCCGGTCGTTCTCGATCGTTGAGACCCAACCTATCGATCCGATGGCGCTGGACATGTTCATCGATCTTTTGCGTTCGGCGCATGGCGAAAAGCTGCTGCGCATGAAGGCGATCGTTGCCGTGTCCGACCGGCCGGAGCGTCCGGTCGTGCTGCATGGCGTGCAGAATATCTTCCATCCGCCGGTGCGCCTGCCTGCCTGGCCCGATCCTCAGGACCGGCGGACGCGCATGGTGATCATCACCAAGGATCTGCCGCAGGATTTCGTGAAGGGCCTGTTCGATGCGTTTCTCAGCAAGCCGCAGGTCGATATGCCTGATCGGGCCGCACTTCAGGACAATCCGCTGGCGGTGCCGGGGATGAGGTTCTAGAGCAATTCCAGGAAAAGCGTGCAGCGGTTTTCCATCCGGAATTGCGTAAAAACAATAACATAGAGCGGTTAAGCGATTCCGATTCCGTGAAACGCGCAGCCGCTCTAGGTGCCAAGCAACCTGCCTCGCCCTTCGAGGGCCCTGCGGGCCACCTCAGGGCGAGGCTGATCCACTCGCGTTGTTGCGAAATTCGTCGTCACCAAAACACGGACGAACGACCCTCATCCTCATGGTGAGGCGAGAGCGAAGCCATCCTCGCACCGCGAGGATGGTCCAGCGGCGACAACGGATCACCCCTTGCGGATGACGAAGCGATGGCCGCTTTCCGTCTTCTCGCTCGCCAGCAGGGCATGGCCCTTTTCGTTGCAGAGATGCGGAATGTCTATGACGGCGAGGGGATCGGTCGTTTCGACCGTCAATGTGGCGCCGCTCGGCATGCCGCGCAGGCGCTTTTCCGTCTTGATCGCCGGATAGGGGCACTTCAGTCCGCGCAGATCGTAGATCTCGGCGTCGAAACTATTCACTCTTCGCCCAGAACTTCCAGAACGGCGGCTTCTTTGCCGGCTCGGTCTGTGCGGTTTCGACAGCCGGATTTTGCGCGTAGGCCAACGGATAGACGACCGGGCTCATCGGATTGGCCATCGGGATCGGGACATTCGCCGGAATGTTGGCCGCAACCAGCGGACCGCCGGTCTGTTGTGCCGCCGCATCGGGAGCTGATGTCGCCAGGCGGATGCTTGCCGTCGTCGTCGGGCTGGCGACGGTGCCGCCGCGTGCGATCTGCTGCGCCGATTGATTGGACATCATCGACTCGAGATCGGCGACCTTCATCATCTTGCCGGCGGCAAGCGCGGTGCCTGTGGGAGCATAGGCAAGATCGTGGCCCTTGCGCTGCTTGGCGACGACGGCCTTGCGCTCGGCTTCGGTCGGGTCATACCAGGCCATGTCGCTATATTTCTTCGTGGCCGCAGCATAATCGGCCTGATATTGCTTGTCGTAGGTGGCAAGCGCCATCTGCAAGGCAGGCGGCGTCGTCATCACGGGGCATTTGCCGCCGGCATTGAACGGGCCGCTGGCCTGCTGGTTGAAGACGTATTTCTTCTCGCAGACTTCCACTTCCGGCGGCCGCTTGGTGACTTCGAAGTTGTCGTAGCCGACCTTCAGCATCTTCCAGAATTCGATATTGGGGCTGAGCCGGTGCTTCCACATGTTTTCCGCCGTCATGCGGAAGGGGAAAGCCTCGAGCTGAATGGCCTTCTGGCCGCCCTTGAAGGCGTCGCGCGCGAAGGCATAGATTTCCAGCACCTGCTGATCGGTCATCGAATAGCAGCCCGACGACGAGCAGGCGCCATGGATCATCAGATTGGCGCCGGTGCGGCCATTGGCTGCGTCATAACGGTTCGGAAAACCGGTATTGATGGCGAGATAGTATTTCGAATTCGGATTGAGATTGGCCGGCGTCAGCATGTAGAAGCCTTCCGGCGCTTGCCGGTCGCCTTCCTTGACCTTCGGGCCCAGGCGGCCGGACCAGGCGCAGATATTGTAAGCGGCGATCACTTCGAAACGATTGTTCTGGTTCGCCTTCAGGATCTCCATCGCGCCTTCTTCCTTGAAGATGCGGATCATGATCGGCGAATTGCGGTCCATGCCCTTTTTCGCCATGTCGGCAAGGATATGGCTGGGTAGCGGCTGTTCGACCTTGTTCGTCACCTTCGACAGGTCGATCGACGCGGTATCCAACGCGTCGTTGCAGCCGGCGAGTGCCAGCGTCATTAGGAAGATGTAAGCAAGGTGACGAATGCGCATTCTGACTTGGCCCATAAATGCGAAGAGCGGCAGCTCGATCTGTTTCGCCGCTCCCCTTCGAAGCATGAAACGGAATCATAGATGGCTTATACTTGAAAATTCCTTACCAGCCTATGACGCGCCCGCGAAGCGCCGCAAGCTTTTCTTTGCCATAAAAGCTTCGATAACAGGAATGTGGCCAAGATTTGGCCTCATTCCCGTTTTTCGCGATCACGTTTTCAGAATGCGCTTTAGAGATTGCGACCGATGTTGAGGAATTTCTGGCGGCGGTCGCTGCGCAGCTGCTCGCCCGAACGGCTGGAAAGTTCGCCAAGCGCGTTGGAAATCACGTCTCCCGCAGCGGCGATCACCGTCTGCGGATCGCGATGCGCGCCGCCGAGCGGCTCGGGAATGATGCCGTCGATCACGCCGAGGCTTTTCAGGTCTTCGGCGGTGATTTTCATGTTGGTGGCGGCTTCCTTGGCGCGGGTGGAATCGCGCCAGAGGATCGAGGCCGCACCTTCGGGCGAAATCACGCTGTAGATCGAATGCTCGAGCATATAGACGCGGTTGCCGGTGGCGATCGCGATGGCGCCGCCTGAGCCGCCTTCGCCGATGACGACGGAGATGATCGGCACTTTGACGCCAAGACACATTTCGGTGGAGCGGGCGATCGCCTCGGCCTGGCCGCGCTCTTCCGCTCCGACGCCGGGATAGGCGCCTGCGGTATCGACCAGGGTGATGACCGGCAGCTGGAAACGGTCGGCCATTTCAAGGATGCGGATCGCCTTGCGGTAGCCTTCGGGACGGGCACTGCCGAAATTGTGCTTCAGGCGGCTCTTGGTGTCGTTGCCCTTTTCCTGGCCGATGATGGCGATCGGCTGGCCGCGAAAGCGGGCGAAGCCCGCCTGGATGGCGGCATCCTCGGAGAATTTGCGGTCGCCGGCCAGCGGCGTGAATTCCGTGAAGAGTGCCTCGGCATAGTCGACAAAATGCGGACGCTGCGGATGACGGGCGACCTGCGTCTTCTGCCAGGCATTGAGCTTGGAATAAATGTCGGCCATCGCCTCGCGGACTCGGATTTCAAGCCGGCCCACTTCGTCTGACGTGTCGATGCTCTCGTCTTCGCTCGCCAGTTTCTTGAGCTCGTGAATCTTGCCTTCGAGATCCGAGATGGGCTTTTCGAAGTCCAGATAATTGTGCATGAGGTGCGTTTCCGATCCTTTTGCGCGTGACGAGCGACGGCAGGTTTAACCCTTGTGCCGGTCCTATTCCTGTTTTTTGGCCTGTTTGGCAAGGGGGTGATGCGTTTGCACGAGCTGATGAAGGCGTTCTTCCAACACATGCGTATAGATTTGCGTGGTCGAAATGTCCGAATGGCCGAGAAGTTCCTGCACCACGCGCAGGTCCGCGCCGTTGGCGAGGAGGTGGCTTGCAAAGGCATGGCGCATGACGTGCGGCGAGATCATCGAGGGCGTCAGCCCGGCGCGAATGGCGAGATCCTTCAGATCGCGCGCAAAGACCTGGCGCGGCAAGTAGCCCTGCCTGGACGCCGCGGGAAAGAGCCACGGGCTTTCAGGCGCAGGCTGCTTGGCATTCGCCGCCAGGTCGGCCTGCAGCCTTCCATAGGCCTTCAGCGCTGATATGGCCGACTGCGACAGCGGCACCAGCCGTTCCTTGTTTCCCTTGCCGCGAATGATGAGGAAGCGCCCTTGGTGGTCCAGCACCTTGGCCGGCAATGTAACGAGCTCGCTCACGCGCATGCCGGTGGCGTAAAGCAGTTCCAGCAGCACAAGCATGCGCAGGCGCTGCAGCTGGTCGGGGCCTTCGGCTGCCGCTTCCACTTCTGCCTGGGTCAGAAGACGCGTCACCTGGTCGACGCCCATGGTTTTCGGAAGGGGACGGCCCTTTTTCGGCGCGTCGAGGATGCCTGTGGGGTCGTCCGTGCGCAGGCCTTCCGCATAGAGGAATTTGTAGAATTGGCGCATGGCGGAAAGCCGCCGCGCCTGTGACGAAGGCTTGAAGCCCTGGATCGAGAGGCCGGAGAGATAGGCGCCGAGATCGTTCGGCCCCGCCTCGGTCAGGCGGACGCTGCGCTCGGACAGGAAGCCGTGGAGATCCTCGAGATCGCGTTCATAGGATTGCAGCGTGTTGACTGCGGCGCCGCGTTCGGCGCTCATCATCTCCAGGAAGGCTTCCAGATGCGCTCGGCTCAGATCTCTCACCCCAGCCCTCGCATTCATGGCTTCAACGAACCGGTGGCCGGTGGATTGATGCGCTCCGGCGGAATACGGATCGTCACCTCGCGCGGCTGCGGATCGACGAAGAGCACGAGCGCCCACATTGCCCCATATATCGATCCGCCGATGACCGCGCAGATGACAAGGAAGCGAAACAGGGTTGGCATTCGGAAACTCTCCTCGTCCCAGTCATAGGTCCGGCGACGTAACAATTATACCCACCAAGCGTTAGCTGAAGGATATTGCAGACATGTTTACGCCGCGGCGTCTTGACGCTACAGGCGCATTTGACGATACCGTTTCCAAAGAAATTGTGAATGGGCCGATGAGTGAACAAGTCCTGACCCTTGCAGAGAGCCTCAAAGACAGGGCGCGCGCCGCGCTAGGTCAGCGCAATCTTGTCCTCGTGGGATTGATGGGGGCGGGGAAGTCCTCGATCGGCCGGCTGGTCGCGCAGCAACTCGGCATCCCCTTCGTCGATACCGATGCAGAGATCGAGCGCGTATCGCGCATGACGATCACGGAGCTCTTTGCGGCCTATGGCGAACAGGAGTTCCGGGCGCTGGAAACGCGCGTGATCAAGCGTCTTCTTAAGGGCGGGCCGCGTGTCGTCTCGACCGGCGGCGGCGCCTTCATCAACGAGAGCACGCGGTTTCATGTCAAACGCGGCAGTCTTTCCGTCTGGCTGAAGGCCGATCTCGACGTGCTCTGGGAACGGATCAACAAGCGGGACACGCGTCCCCTGCTCAAAACCGAGAATCCAAAACAGACCCTCGAGGACCTGATGAATGCGCGCTATCCGATCTATGCGGAAGCCGATCTCACGGTTCTGTCCCTTGATGTGGGCAAGGAGACCATGGTCAAGGAAGTCCTTGCCGCCATTGCCGAGGGAAAGAAAGCAGAAAGCAAAACACCATGAATGCGATCACGGCGGCTTCCGCAGAACGCCTCGTGCGCGTGCCTCTCGGCGAGCGCGCCTATGACATCCTGATCGGCCCCGGCCTGATCGCCCGAGCAGGGCGCGAGATCGCCGCACGGCTGAAGGGCCGCAAGGCTGCCATCATCACGGACGAAAACGTCGCGCCGCTCTATCTCGACGCCTTGGTCGCGGGCCTGCAGGCTGAGGGCATCCAGGCATCCAGCCTCGTGTTGCCGGCCGGCGAGAAGACCAAGAGCTTCGAACATCTCATGACGGTCTGCGACGCGGTGCTGACCGCGCGTGTCGAGCGCAACGATGCCGTGATTGCGCTTGGCGGTGGAGTCATCGGCGATCTCGCCGGTTTTGCAGCCGGCATCGTGCGTCGCGGCGTTCGCTTCGTTCAGGTTCCGACCTCGCTTTTGTCGCAGGTGGATTCTTCCGTCGGCGGCAAGACCGGCATCAATACCCATCACGGCAAGAACCTCATCGGCGTCTTCCATCAGCCGGATCTCGTGCTTGCCGATATCGACGTGCTGAATACGCTGAGCGAGCGTGAATTCCGCGCCGGCTATGCCGAAGTCGCCAAATATGGCCTGATAGACAAGCCCGACTTCTTCGCCTGGCTCGAGGCCAGCTGGAAAGATGTCTTTGCCGGCGGCGCGGCGCGCATCGAGGCGATCGCCAGGAGTTGCCAGGCGAAATCCGATGTCGTTGTTGCCGACGAGCGCGAAAATGGGCCGCGCGCCCTACTCAATCTCGGTCATACGTTCGGTCACGCGCTGGAAGCAGCTACCGCTTACGACAGCCGTCGGCTGGTGCATGGCGAAGGCGTTGCGATCGGCATGGTGCTGGCGCACGAATTTTCCACGCGTCTCAACCTAGCGAGCGCCGACGATGCGAAACGCGTCGAAGCGCATCTGAAGGCCGTGGGCCTGCCGACCCGGATGGGCGATATCCCGGGCGAGCTGCCGCCGGCGGAAACGCTGATGGATGCGATCGCACAGGACAAGAAGGTCAAGAGCGGCAAGCTGACGTTCATTTTGACCCATGGCATCGGCCAGTCCTTTGTCGCCGACGACGTGCCGTCCTCCGAAGTCCTGAGTTTCCTGAAGGAAAAGCATCCCTGATGACGGTCGAGGGCACGCTGGCTGTACTGTTCGAATATTGGCCCGAGATCATCTCGATCCTCGTGCTTGTGCTGCTGTCGGCCTTCTTCTCCGGTTCGGAAACGGCGCTTACCGCCGTCTCGCGCAGCCGCATTCATACGCTGGAGGCAAACGGCGACGAGGACGCCGGGATCGTGCGTCGGCTGATCGAGCGCCGGGACCGGCTCATCGGCGCGCTGCTCATCGGCAACAATCTTGCCAACATCCTGTCGTCGTCGCTGGCGACCAGCGTCTTCCTCGGCCTGTTCGGCAACTCGGGCGTGGCGCTCGCGACGGTCGCCATGACTGTCATCCTCGTCATATTCGCCGAAGTGCTGCCGAAAAGCTGGGCCATTTCGACGCCGGATCGCTTTGCGCTCAATGTCGCCGGCACGGTGCGGCTCTTCGTCGCCGTCGTCGGTCCGGTATCGAGCTTCGTCAATGCCATCGTTCGATGGATCCTTGCCATTTTCGGCATCAACCTCTCGAAGGAAGTTTCGATGCTGTCGGCGCATGACGAGCTGCGCGGCGCGGTGGATCTGCTGCACCGGGAAGGGTCGGTGGTCAAGGCCGACCGCGACCGCCTGGGCGGGGTGCTCGACCTCGGCGAACTCGAACTCTCCGATATCATGGTGCACCGCACGGCGATGCGCGCCATCAATGCCGACGACCCGTCCGAAGTCGTGGTGCGCGCCATCCTCGACAGCCCGTACACGCGCATGCCGCTCTGGCGCGGCACGATCGACAACATCATCGGCGTCATTCACGCCAAGGATCTGCTGAGGGCGCTGGCCGAGCGGAATGTCGAGCCGGAGAACCTCGATGTCGTCAAGATCGCACAGAAGCCCTGGTTCGTGCCCGACAGCACCAATCTGGAGGATCAGCTCAACGCCTTCCTGCGCCGCAAGCAGCATTTCGCTGTCGTCGTCGACGAATATGGCGAGGTGCAGGGCATCGTGACGCTGGAGGATATTCTGGAGGAGATCGTCGGCGATATCGCCGACGAGCACGATATCGACATCCAGGGTGTGCGGCAGGAGGCCGACGGCTCGATTGTGGTCGATGGCGTCGTGCCTATCCGCGACCTCAACCGCGCGCTTGACTGGAACCTGCCTG
Organism: Rhizobium sp. 11_C7_N12_5; assembly: GCF_051811145.1. Lineage (NCBI taxonomy): Bacteria > Pseudomonadati > Pseudomonadota > Alphaproteobacteria > Hyphomicrobiales > Rhizobiaceae > Rhizobium > Rhizobium sp. 11_C7_N12_5. Next base: position 2,963,397 of record NZ_JBPWPY010000001.1, on the reverse strand, counting down.
ACGAGGAAGCAACGACGATTGCCGGCCTGGTCATCCATGAATCGATGACCATTCCCGAAGAGCGGCAAGCCTTCACCTTCTACGGAAAACGCTTCATCGTCATGAAGCGGGAAAAAAACCGCATCACCAAGCTGCGCATTCGCCCCGCGGAGATGGAAGAGAACAAGCCCGAATAAGAGCCATCTCCTGCGGGATTACCAGCGCACCGCCTCTCCGGGTGCAGCCGGCTCCACGGCAAGCGCGTGCAATCCGGCATCCAATTCCGGCTTCAGAAGATCGTTGATCGCCCTGTGGCGTGCGAGGCGCGGCATGCCCGCGAACTTGGCGGAGACGATGCGAACTCTTATATGCGTCTCGCCGGTTCCGGTCATGTCGGGCTGGTGGCCCGCGTGCAGGTGGCTTTCGTTGATGACGACAAGGCGCTCTGGCGCGAAGGCTTCATTGAGTTTCTTCTCAATGCGGGATTGCAGTGTCGTTTCCATGTTCCCGCTTCGTCCTTCTTCGCGAAAAAGGTTCCCACAAAGCCTGCAACATTCCCATTTGTCAATTCTTGTTGTGGGCTAATCCAGGCCCCATAATTAGGGCACTATGGGACTTGATTCAAAATACTTCGATCGCATTCGAACCCGCCGCAAACGCCCGCAGGAACCCGAGCAGGGCCCGCCGACGTGCCAATGGGACGGCTGTGACAAGCACGGCACGCATCGCGCACCCGTCGGGCGCAATGCGGAAGGGCAGTTCTTTTTGTTCTGCTTCGAGCATGTCAAGGAATACAATAAGGGCTACAATTATTTCTCCGGCCTCTCGGACGGGGAGATCGCGCGCTATCAGAAGGAAGCCGTTACCGGCCATCGTCCGACCTGGACCGTCGGCGTCAACAAGGCGGCGAAGCACAGTCCCCTGCAGTCGGAAGTCCGCTCTGGCGCCTATACCCGGGTTCGTGATCCCTTTGGCTTCGTCAAAGATGGCGATGGCCGCGGCAGCGGTCCGCGTTTTCCGGAGCAGCGCAAGCTGAAAACGCTGGAGGCGAAAGCATTCGATACGATGGGGCTCGGCGCCAATGCCTCTGCGCCGGACATCAAGCGCCGGTACAAGGAGCTGGTGAAAATGCACCACCCGGATGCCAATGGCGGCGACCGTGGCTCCGAGGAGCGTTTCCGCGCGGTCATACAGGCCTATCAATTATTGAAACAGAACGGTTTTTGTTAATTCCTGTCCTTGCTCTCCGCCTTCAATCAGGTATGGTCCAAATCGGCTGAAGCCGTGGGCAACCGCGGCAGGGTGCGCATTTGGCTGGCTGCACCTCGGCCAACTTTCCGGACGCGGCGTTTCTTGTCCGGGACTCTGTTCAAGGATGCTCGCAAACGATCATTTCATCGTGCCGAGATTTTGCTTTAGTCCCGGAGAAGTATCGCCGCTGTTCCGACCGAACGGATGCGAGCAATAAAGCTGCGGCGTTTCGGATAAAGCGGCTGAGATTGATATGGCTGGGTGAGAGCCACCCGCCCTGGAGACATGATGAGCAAGATTGACCTTGATATTTCCGAGATTCCCGACACCACCGTTTCGGTCCGTGACGTTTTCGGTATTGATTCCGACATTCGCGTTCCCGCCTACAGCAAGGGCGGCGCCTATGTGCCCGATCTGGATACCGACTACCTCTTCGACCGTGAGACCACGCTCGCCATCCTCGCCGGTTTCGCCCATAACCGCCGCGTGATGATCTCGGGCTACCACGGCACCGGCAAATCCTCGCACATCGAGCAGGTTGCCGCGCGTCTCAACTGGCCTTGCGTGCGTATCAACCTCGACAGCCATGTCAGCCGTATCGATCTCGTCGGCAAGGACGCGATCGTCGTCAAGGACGGGCTGCAGATCACCGAATTCAAGGACGGCATCCTGCCCTGGGCCTATCAGCACAACGTCGCTCTCGTCTTCGACGAATATGATGCCGGCCGCCCGGACGTGATGTTCGTCATTCAGCGCGTGCTGGAATCGTCGGGCCGCCTGACGCTGCTCGACCAGAGCCGCGTCATTCGTCCTCACCCGGCCTTCCGCCTGTTCGCGACCGCCAACACCATCGGTCTCGGCGATACGACCGGCCTCTATCACGGCACGCAGCAGATCAACCAGGCGCAGATGGACCGCTGGTCGATCGTAACGACGCTGAACTATCTGCCGCACAACAACGAAGTCGCCATCGTGCTCGCGAAGGTGAAGTCCTTCCGCACCGACAAGGGCCGCGACACGGTCTCCAAGATGGTGCGCGTCGCCGACCTCACGCGTGCGGCCTTCATGAACGGCGATCTGTCGACCGTCATGAGCCCGCGTACCGTTATCACCTGGGCTGAGAATGCGGAGATCTTCGGCGATGTCGCCTTTGCCTTCCGTGTCACCTTCCTCAACAAGTGCGATGAGCTGGAGCGGCCGTTGGTCGCCGAGCATTATCAGCGCGCCTTCGGCATCGAGCTGAAGGAAAGTGCTGCCAACATCGTGCTCGAAGCCTAGGGAAGAACCCACACATCATGTCAGGTCGCGGAGACAATTCCAAAGCGAAGCCGGGTGCTCCGGTGGACATGGAGCCGTTGCGCCGTGCGATCACCGGCTGCGTACGCTCGATCGCGGGCGATGCCGAAGTCGAGGTGGCATTCGCCAACGAACGCCCGGGGATGACCGGCGAGCGCATCCGCCTGCCGGAGCTCTCGAAGCGGCCGACGATGCATGAGCTGGCGGTGACGCGTGGCCTCGGCGATTCGATGGCGCTGCGGCTGGCTTGTCACGACGCGCGCGTCCACGCCGTCATGGCGCCGCAGGGCGCCGATGCGCGCGCTATCTTCGATGCCGTGGAGCAGGCGCGCGTCGAATCGATCGGTTCGCTGCGAATGAGCGGTGTCGCGGCCAACATCGGCTCGATGAATTCGGAGAAATACGCCAAGGCGAATTTCTCGGGTATCGAGCGGCGTGAGGATGCGCCGATCGGCGAAGCCATGGCGATGATCGTGCGCGAGAAGCTGACCGGCCAGAAGCCGCCGGAGAGCGCCGGCAAGGTGCTCGACCTCTGGCGATCCTTCATCGAGGACAAGACCGGCGGCGAGCTCGACAATCTGCTTTCGACCATCAACGACCAGCAAAGCTTTGCCCGCGTCGTCCGCAATATTCTGACGGCCATGGAAATGGCCGAGGAATATGGCGACGAACAGTCGGAGCCGGACAGCGACGAGCAGCAGAGCGAAGAGGACAAGCCGAACGGCGAAGACCAGGATAACGACGACGTCAAGGAAGACGAAGGCTCGGACGCGGCCCCGGCCGAGGACAGCGAAGCCTCCGACGAGCAGATGGACGACGGCGCCACCGAGGACGGCGGTGAGATCTCCGACGACGATATGAGCGAGGAAGGCGAGGAGGATTCGGAAACGCCGGGCGAGACCCGTCGTCCGAACACGCCCTTCGCCGACTTCAACGAGAAAGTCGACTATCACGTCTACACGGAAGAGTTCGATGAGACCACGACGGCGCAGGAGCTCTGCGACGTGGCCGAGCTCGAGCGCCTGCGCGCCTTCCTCGACAAGCAGCTTGCTCATCTGCAGGGCGCGGTCGGGCGGCTTGCCAACCGTTTGCAGCGCCGTCTGATGGCGCAGCAGAACCGCTCCTGGGACTTCGACCTGGAAGAAGGGTATCTTGATCCGGCACGCCTGACGCGCCTGATCATCGACCCGATGCAGGCGCTGTCCTTCAAGATGGAGCGCGACACGCAATTCCGCGATACTGTCGTGACGCTGCTGATCGACAATTCCGGCTCCATGCGCGGACGGCCGATCACGGTTGCCGCCTCCTGCGCCGACATTCTGGCGCGCACGCTGGAGCGCTGCGGCGTCAAGGTCGAGATCCTCGGCTTCACCACCAAGGCCTGGAAGGGCGGACAGGCGCGTGAGAAATGGCTGGCCGGCGGCAAGCCGCAGACGCCGGGCCGACTGAACGACCTGCGCCACATCATCTATAAGTCGGCGGACGAACCCTATCGGCGGTCACGCGCCAATCTCGGCCTGATGATGCGCGAAGGCCTGCTCAAGGAGAATATTGACGGCGAGGCGCTGATCTGGGCGCATAACCGCCTTCTCGGCCGCCGCGAGCAACGTCGTATCCTGATGATGATCTCGGACGGCGCGCCGGTCGACGATTCGACGCTGTCGGTCAATCCGGGCAATTATCTGGAGCGGCATCTGCGCGCGGTCATCGACCAGATCGAGACGCGCTCGCCTGTGGAGTTGCTGGCGATCGGTATCGGTCACGACGTGACGCGCTACTATCGCCGCGCCGTCACCATCGTCGATGCCGACGAACTGGCTGGTGCCATGACCGAGCAGCTCGCATCGCTGTTCGAGGATAAGACAAGCATGCCGCGGTCGCGCATGCGCCGCGCAAGCTGAGCCCGCTCAGGCTTTCTGTCGCATCGGCCTCGCGGCCGATGCCGTTTCCTTTCGACAATACCGATTCCAAGGGCCGGCCGGTCGCAATGAGATGCGTCGGCCTGATAGCCGTGCTGGCGCTGCTCGTCGGCTGCAGCTCCGGCGACGAGAGCGCTCCGGCCGATATTCGCGCCACTGTCATCTCCACCTTGAGGCCGGGTTCGCAGGAAACGCAGTTCGGGGCGCTGGAATTCGTCGGCGGTCTTGAACTCAGTTCGGACAATGCGCTCCTCGGTGCGATCTCAGCCATCCGCTTTCGTCCCGATCAACGTCATTTCATCTCGGTACTGGATACCGGCCACTGGCTGACCGGCGCCATCGAGCGCGACGACAAGGGTCGGCTGAAGGGTATCACCGAGGCGCGCATCATGCCGATGATCGACCGCTATGGGGACACCGACGCTGGCAAGGGGGCGATGGATGCCGAGGGGCTGGCCTTGCGCGGCGACCATGTCCTCGTGAGCTACGAGCAGCATCATCGCGTCGATACCTATCCCGACCCGGGTTTCGAGACCTCGCCGCCGGACGACACCATCCCCATCCTCATTCCGAGGCGCCAGCTGCGCGCCAATCGCAGCCTCGAAGCCCTGATGATCGCGCCACAGTCGAGCCCGCTTGCCGGAGCAGCCGTCATCGTTGCGGAGGATAGCCTGGATGATCAGGGCAACATGCTTGCGGCCATCCTTGACGGACCGCTGCAGGGCCGCTTCACCGTGCGGCATTACGATAGCTTCGATGTCAGCGACGGCGTGTTTCTGCCCGACGGGGATTTGCTGCTGCTGGAGCGGCGCTTCGGACTGGCCCATGGTCTCGGTATGCGCATCCGCCGTATTGCCGGCGCGGATATCAGGCCGGATGCGGTCGTGGACGGCAAGGTGATTTTCGAGGCCAATTCCAGAGAACAGATCGACAATATGGAAGGGATCGACGTGTTCCGCGCGGCCGATGGCACCCTGCACCTTATTCTGGTTTCGGACGACAATCACTCGATCCTGCAGCGCAGCCTGATGCTGGAATTCCGCCTGAGCGACGAAAGCGTCGTCAGTCAGAACTAGAAGCGGTTCGGACGTGAATTATCGCCCGTTCACGCGGTCGGGGCTTGCGGCATCGGCTTCAGCATGTTCATCAGCGCGCCATAGGGCAGCAGCATGACGAGGCCAACGGTTACCTTGACCGAGAAATCGCCGATCGCCCAGGAAATCCAGCGCGGCGCCGAGGTGGAGAACGCGCCGAGGATCGGCGCCCATTCGATCGCGAAGGGATCGTTCGGTCCGAAGAAGACGAAGAAGGGCGCGAAGGCAAAGGAGAAGAATATCAGCGTGTCCAGCATCGAGCCGATCAGCGAGCCGAACAGGGGCGCGCGCCACCAGGCCATGCGGCGCAGGCGATTGAAGACCGAGATGTCGAGAAGCTGGCCGGCGAGATAGGCCGAGCCTGAGGCGATCGCGATGCGGGGCTGTGCGGTGAAGAACGACAGGGCGACGCCGACGACGAAACCGGCGAACACTACCTTGCGTGCGGCCTTCGGGCCGAACTGGCGGTTGGTCAGATCGGTGATGAGAAAGGCGACGGGATAGGTGAAGGCGCCCCAGGTGAGGATATCCGCAAGGTTGATGCCGGCAAGCTGAGCCTGCAGCGGATACTGCACAAGGATATTAGAGGCGACGACGACCAGCGTCATCAGCAGAACGCAGATAAGGGTATGACGTGCCGTCAGCATTTTTTTATCCTGGGAGATGCCACCAGTTGAAGAAAACCGGACATGGAAAAAGGCTTGTCCGGATGTGATCCGTGCAAGCCTTTTAGCCCGTATGAAATCTCGAAGCGCTAGAGCTTAGGCAGCGACTGCGGCTTCAGCGGTCTTCTTGATGATCTGACGACGCAGCAGGCGGGCGCGCATGCTGAGTTCATTTTCGTTTGCCTTCAGAAGGAAAGCGTCAAGGCCGCCACGGTGCTCGACCGAACGAAGCCCTGCAGCGGAAACGCGCAGACGGTAACGCTGGCCAAGAACGTCAGAAATCAGTGTGACCTGGCAAAGGTTCGGCAGGAACCGACGCTTGGTCTTGTTGTTGGCGTGGCTGACATTGTTGCCCACGAGGACGGCCTTGCCGGTCAATTCGCACATGCGGGACATGAAACACCTACTTTTGTTTTTCTTGGCCATCGGATAGTCGTTCCGGGCAACACCCGACGAGCAATCCAACAGGCCATAATTGGAAAGTTGCGTTTCTATAATCAGAGCGACCGGCCGCGTCAAGCCAAACCTTGTGTTTTCCCGCAATTCCGTCAAAAAGCTGCTGTTCTCTTGCGGTCGCACCAAGCAGGTAAAGTATCTATATATCCTGCTTGATCCTCGTTGAAGGCCCTGATCATGGTTCAAATTCGGAAGTGCCTTATTATTTCGGCCGTCGTCGCGTCGATGCCATCCCTGGCGTCGGCCGATATGCTACGGCATGAAACACAGTATCGCGTTTCACTCGCCGGCCTGCCGATTGCCAGGGCGGATTTCAAGACCGAAGTTACAGGCAACCAATTCACGATCCGCGGCGATATCACGTCCGCGGGCCTCGCGGATCTCGTTACCTCGATCGATGCGAAGACTGATGTAGCCGGCGTCGTCAGCGATAACAAATTGCAGGCCACGCATTACTCGCTCTTCTACAAAAACGGAAAAAAAGAACGCACCTATGATGTCGCCTACACCAACGGCAATGTGACATCGAATACGATCGTGCCGGAGCCGAAGCGGTCGGACAGCTGGATCCCGCTGAGTGTGAGCGATCTGAAGTCGGTGCTCGATCCCATTTCCGGCATGATCTTTCCGATCACGCCCAGCCTCAATCTTTGCAACCAGACCCTGGCCGTCTTCGATGGTGAGATGCGCATGGATCTGAAATTGTCGCCGAAGGGATCGCACCCGTTCTCTACCGACGGATTCAAGGGCAAGACCATCGCCTGCGGTGTCCGCTTCACGCCGAAGAGCGGCTACAAGAGCACCCGCAAAGACTATCTCTATCTTGCCAAGAGCGACAATATGGAGATCTGGTTTGCCAAGGCCGATACCATGAATGTATATGCTCCGGTCTACGTCCGCATCCCGACGCAATACGGGACGGTGACGATAACGGCCGTGAAATACGGTAGCTGAGGTCGTCAAACGCTTCACAGAATCGCTTGACCGCCTCAGCCGTTATTTCTACGCAATTCCGGACGGAAAACCGCTGCGCACTTTTCCTGGTATTGCTCTAGCGGGCCCTGGGGACGTCGGTGGCACCAGGCTGGGGGCAGAGTTGAAATTTCGTGCGACATTGACAGGTTTCTCGGCCATCGTGATGTGGTCGTTTCTGGCGCTGCTGACGGTGGCATCCGGCAAGATGCAGCCGTTTCAGCTGCTTGCCATCTGCTTCGCCATCGGCAGCATTCCCGGCATCGTCGTCTTGGCGCTGAGGCCCGAGCGCCTGCAGCTGCTGCGTCAGCCGGCCAAAGTCTGGATAACAGGCATCGTAGGGCTGTTCGGCTATCACTTCCTCTATTTCACTGCGCTGCGTCATGCACCGGCGGTGGAAGCGGGCCTCATTGCCTATCTCTGGCCGCTGTTGATCGTCGTCGGTTCGGCGCTGCTGCCAGGTGAGCGGCTGCGCTGGTATCACATCCTCGGCGCGCTGATGGGGTTGGCGGGTACGGTTCTGATCGTCGGCCGCAACGGCTTTCATTTCGAAGGCGCCTATGCAATCGGTTACGGCGCGGCTTTGCTCTGTGCCTTCACATGGTCCGGCTATTCCCTGATCACGCGCCGTTTCGAGGCGGTGTCGACCGATGTCGTCACCATATTCTGCCTCGTGACATCAATTCTCTCGTTCCTCTGCCACCTCGGCCTAGAAGAGACGCTCTGGCCCGAGAGCCCGACGCAATGGATCGCCGTGCTCGGCCTCGGCCTCTTTCCGGTCGGTGCGGCATTCTATGCCTGGGATTTCGGCATCAAGAACGGTGACATCCAGATTCTCGGCGCGGCAAGCTATGCCGCGCCATTGCTGTCGACGCTGATCCTCACCCTTTTCGGCTTCGCGGAACCGAGCTGGGGCATCGCATTTGCCTGCCTGCTCGTGACCGGCGGGGCTGTGCTCGCGGCGCACCGCATGATCCTGCGCCGAGACAATGCCGGTTCGGCGCAGGCGGAAGCGGCGGAGTAATTTTCGCCGCAACCGGTGTCGGCTATTTCTTGAAGACCTTCTCCAGGAACGCGGCGAGCGACGGACGCCAGACGTCCATCTCATGCTGGAGATCCGGATACTCATGGTATTCGTGGGCGATCTTCTTTTCCTCGAGCGTCGCCTTGAGGCCGGCGACATCCTTGCCGACGACCTGATCCTTGCTTCCAACCGTTACTGTGAAATTGCGCAGCGCCTTGTTGATCTTGGCCGGTTCGTTCAGCGCGGCATCGACGGCCTTGTTCGGCACGGTCGTCGTGCTGACGCCGCTGAAGGTCGCGACCCAGCCGAAAGTGCCGAGATGCGACAGGCCGGAGACGAGCGCCTGGTATCCGCCCTGCGACAGACCCACCACGGCGCGGCCGTCCGCATCGTTGCGCACCCGGTAGTGATTTTTCATGTAGGGGATGAGATCTTCGACAAGCTCCCGATCGGCCGCTTCAGCGTTGGCAGGATAGAAATCCTTACGACGGTCGGCTCCGGGGAAATTCTCGGCAATCGCTTCGGGCACGTCGGTTTCCGTGTCAGGAATGACCACGATCATCGGCTCGATTTTCTTTTCGGCAAGAAGGTTATCGAGGATTTGCGGTGCGCGGCCTTGCGCCACCCAGGATCCCACCGTGTCGCCGAAGCCGTGATAGAGATAGAGCACCGGCAGCGGTTTCGATGAATCGGTGTAGCCGGGCGGCGTATAGACATACATCTGCCGCTCCGACTTGAGTGCCTTGGAATGCAGGGTCACCAGCCGCAGGTCGCCATGCGGCACATTGCGGGTATCGAGAATGCTGCCGGGCACCAGAATGAGGCTGGTATTGACCTGCCGCTGCGGTTTGGGTGCATTGGTGCCCGTGTCGATGCTGCGGAAGCCGTCGATATTGAAATAATACTCATAGAGATCGGGTTTCAGTACCTCGGTCTTCACGCTCCAGGTGCCATCGTCACCCCGTTGCATGGCCATCGGATCGTACGATCCAAGGACGACGGAGACCGCTTTTGCCGCCGGCGCATAGAGGCGGAAGGTGATTGATCCATCCCTTTCGACCGAGGTGACGAAGTTTTTCAGCGGGCGATCGGCCGGCGGTGAGGCGGGCGCGTCAAGGGCAAGGGCGGGAACGCTCATGACGCAACCCGCCACGATGAATAAAGGGAACAACAAACGCACGAAAAAGCCTCCTCCAGATGAAACAATATTCTCTCTCCCCGTGTAAAGCTGACGCAGCGTGACGCTTTTTCAAGACGGTCGGCATCGCACCGGCGCTTTGGGCCTGCGCGATGTCAACGAATGGTAAAGGGTTTTCAGGCGGAGGCGGGCTTCCAGTCGGGCGCAGCCATCTCGAAGCTCGAAAATTCGAAACCAGGAGCAACCGTGCAACCTACGAGCGTGAATTCGCCCAGGCTTTCGGCAGATTGCCACCAGTTGGCGGGAATGATCGCCTGCGGACGCTCGCCTCTTGCCAGATCGGTGCCGAGCACCAGCGTTTCGCTCGCCTCGCCATCGGCGGATCGATGCAAAGCGAGCGGCGCACCGGCATAATAGTGCCAGACCTCGGCGGCATCGCGGACCCGGTGCCAATGCGAGCGGTCGCCCGCCTCCAGCAGATAGTAGATTGCGGTGGAGTGGCCGCGCGCGCCGCCCTGTTCGTCACGGAAGGTCTGCACGTACCAGCCGCCCTCCGGATGCCGCTGCATGGAAAGCGTTTCGATGATCTCTTTCACCTGCATCAAAAATTGTCCTTGCGCTTGCGGATCTCCGCGAAAACCTCTTCGTTGCTGCGGCTTTCCATCAGCAGGTGACGGCGGATCGAGGGATCGGCGGCGCGCAGGAAGGGGTTGGTTTCCTTCTCCAGCGCTAAAGTCGTCGGAATGGTGAACTTGCCCGCAGCTCTCAGCGCTTCAATATCGGCAGCGCGCGCCTTCAGCCGCTCGTTGTCGGGATCGATGGTAAGCGCGAAGCGGGCGTTGGAAAGCGTATATTCGTGGCCGAAATAGATTGCGGTCTCATCCGGCAATACGGCAAGCTTTTGAAGCGAGGCCCACATGTCGGCCGCTATGCGCTCGAACAGCCGACCGCAGCCGAGCGCAAACAGCGTGTCGGCGGCAAAGAGCAGCTTGTCGTCCACGAAGTGATAGCAGACATGCCCGGCCGTGTGGCCCGGTGTCTCGATGACGTTGACCGTGTGACCGGCGAATTCGAACGTATCGCCATCGCCCACGGCCCGGTCGAGGCCGGGAATGGCGACGGCCTCGTTGATCGGGCCGATGATCTCGCAGCCGAATTGCTCCTTCAGCGCCAGATTGCCCTCGACGTGATCGGTATGATGATGGGTTGTCAGGATGTGGCTGATCGTCCAGCCGCGACGATCTGCCGCCTTCAGAATGGGATCCGCCTCCGGGGCGTCGATCGATGCCGTCAATCCGGTTTCAGGGTCATGGACCAACACGCCAAAATTGTCGGACCGGCAGATAAATACCTCTAATTCCAATGGTTTCATGATCGAAATCGTCCTCGTCTTTTCCGTTGAGACAGAATGTAAGCTGTTCGGCCTTGAAGTCCAACGCTCGGCTGATAACATTTGTTTCGATGCACGCCGATATTGTCGATCTCCGTCAGTTCTACCATTCCGAGCTCGGACGCTTGGCGGAGCAGTCGATTGCCATGGCGCTTTCCTCCATCTGGGCGCGCATGCCGGAGGAGCGCCTCGTCGGCCTGGGCTATGCCGTTCCTTATCTTGATCGCTTCCGCACCGATACCGAGCGCACCTTCGCCTTCATGCCGGCGGGGCAGGGCGCGGTGAACTGGCCGATGGGCTCCGCATCGTCGACGGCATTGATCTTCGATGAAGAGCTGCCGCTGCCTGACAGTTCGATCGATCGCGTGCTGATGGTGCATTCGCTTGAATTCGCCGAGAGCCCGCGCGAGACGCTGAAGGAACTGTGGCGGGTATTGGCGCCCGGTGGACGGCTTGTGATCGCCGTGCCGAACCGCCGGGGCGTCTGGGCGCGCATGGAGCACACGCCGTTCGGTTCCGGCCGGCCCTATTCGCGCGGCCAGCTCACCTCGCTGCTGCGGGAAACCAACTTCACGCCGGGAGCGACGGCCGAAGCGCTGTTCTTCCCGCCCTCCAAGCTGCGCACGGTGCTGCGGCTGCGCCGCGCCTTCGAAAGGGTAGGGCGCACGCTGTGGCCTGCTTTCTCCGGCGTCATCATCGTCGAGGCGCAGAAGCGGCTTTATCAGGGCCTGCCCGTCGCCGTCCGCGCCTCGCGCCGCGTCTTCGTGCCTGTTCTTGCGCCGCGCGGCATACCGACGACGCGCGACGGCGCCTGACAGGACCGCCGGCGGCGCAAACACTCGACAAATTTGTCAATCCGCATTAATGCGACGGGGTGTCTAAAGCCGGACGTTTCCGGCCCTTCCCAAGGTCGAACCCATGAGCATGGAAATGAGCAAGCCTGTCCCGCGTTCCGGCATTCTCGATATCGCCGCCTATGTGCCGGGCAAGGAGCATGCACCGGGCGTTGCGCGCGTGTTCAAGCTTTCCTCGAACGAGACGCCGCTCGGCGCCAGCCCGAAGGCCATCGAGGCCTTCCGCGGCGCGGCCGAGCAGCTGGAGCGCTATCCGGACGGGCAGGCCAAGGAATTGCGTCAGGCAATCGCCGATGTGCATGGGCTGAACGTCGCCAATATTCTCTGCGGCAACGGTTCCGACGAGCTGCTCAGCCTGCTCTGCCATACCTATCTCGGTACCGGCGACGAAGGCATCATCACCGAGCATGGTTTCCTGGTCTACAAGATCCAGATCATGGCTGCCGGCGCGACGCCGGTTACGGTCAGGGAAAAGGATTGCACCGTCGATGTCGACGCCATTCTCGCCGCCGTCACCGAGAAGACAAAGATGGTCTTCATCGCCAATCCTGGCAATCCCACCGGTACCTATGTTGCGGTCAGCGAAATTCGCCGCCTGCATGCGCGTCTGCCGAAGCATGTGATCCTCGTGCTGGATGCTGCCTACGCCGAATATGTTCGCCGCAACGATTACGAGGCCGGTCTCGAGCTCGTCTCGGCCAACCAGAATGTCGTGATGACCCGAACCTTCTCGAAGATCTATGGTCTGGCGGCGCTTCGCATCGGCTGGATGTACGCGCCGGTCGATATCGTCGATGCGGTCAACCGTGTGCGCAGCCCGTTCAACATGAACAGCGGTGCCATCGCCGCGGGCGCTGCGGCCATTCGCGATCAGGCCTTCACCGAGAAGGCAGTCGCGTACAACACGCTCTGGATCGAGAAGATGACGACTGCGCTCGAGGCCATCGGCCTCAAGGTGACGCCGTCGGTCGCGAATTTCATTCTCGTTCATTTCCCCGACGGCGAGGGCAAGCGCGCCGCCGAGGCCGATGATTTCCTCACCAGCCGCGGCTATATCGTCCGGGCCGTGCGCGCCTATGGCTTCCCGAATTCGCTGCGCATGAGCATCGGCACCGAAGAGGCCAATCTCGGCCTCATTGACACGCTGACCGAATTCATGGGGCGCAAGGCATGAGCGGCGTTCAGTTCGACCGTATCGCGCTGATCGGCATCGGCCTGATCGGCTCTTCCATCGCCCATGACATCAAGCGGCTGGGCCTTGCCAAGGAAATTGTGATCTCGACGCGCAGCGCCGAGACGCTGAAGCGCGCCGAGGAGCTGAAACTCGGCGATCGCTACACGCCGTCCTCGGCCGAGGTGGTCAAGGACGCCGATCTCGTCATCGTCTCCGTGCCTGTGGGAGCCTCGGAAAGCGTCGCCAAGGAAATCTCGGCGCATCTGAAGCCGGGCGCCATCGTCACCGACGTCGGTTCGACCAAGGCTTCCGTCATCGCGCAGATGCAGCCGCACATGCCCGCCAACGTGCATTTCATTCCCGGCCATCCGTTGGCGGGGACAGAGAAGTCCGGGCCGGATGCGGGCTTTGCCGGGCTGTTCGAAGGGCGCTGGTGCATCTTCACGCCGATCCCGGGCACCGACGAGGCAGCCATCCGGAAACTCCGGCATTTCTGGGAGACGCTCGGTTCGCGCGTCGACGAAATGGATCCTGAGCATCACGACAAGGTGCTGGCGATCGTCTCGCACCTGCCGCATCTCATCGCCTACAACATCGTCGGCACCGCCGACGATCTGGAGACGGTGACCGAATCGGAAGTCATCAAATATTCCGCTTCCGGCTTCCGCGACTTTACCCGCCTTGCCGCGTCTGATCCCACCATGTGGCGCGATGTCTGCCTGCACAATCGCGATGCGATCCTGGAGATGCTGTCGCGCTTCTCGGAAGATCTCGCCTCCCTGCAGCGGGCGATCCGCTGGGGCGAGGGCGACAAGATCTTCGAACTTTTCACCCGCACCCGCGCCATCCGCCGCTCGATCGTCGAGGCGGGCCAGGACGTCGATGCACCGGATTTCGGACGTCATGCTCTGGATGCGAAGAAGTAGCGGCTTTTCCTTCTCCCCTCTGGGGCGAAGGTGTTGATCCTCAGATCGGCGGGATCTTCCCGAGCGGGATGAAGCCGCTGAGCGCGAGGTGGCCGCGATCGGCCGTCAGGTCCACGGAAACCTTGTCGGCGCCGTTTGCAAGCGCCTTCAGCAGCTTGGTGGCGGTCTTGATGATATTCTTGGCCGCCGGCAGCGTTGCCGTCAGGCTATCGCCCCATGGCCCGATCTGATTGATCTCCAGCTTGAACTGGCCGGATAGAAGTCCCTGATCGTCGAAATTGAAAGGGCCTGACAACGTCATGACGCGGCCGTCGCCGATATCGATGACGGCCTGATGCAGCACGCCTGCGGCACCGCGAAGGCCTTCCCGGTCGGTGCCGTCGAGCAGGCCGGCCTTGCCGGTCAGCGTCACATTGGCGCTTGTCGAGGCGGTCGGTAGCGTCTGCGGGAAATCCTTGATGACGGCATTGGCATTCTCGATGCCGATCGCGAAATCCAGGTCGCTGCCGTTCTGGCTGGCGTGCATCTCGGTGCGGGCGGCGGTCACATCGGCGCTCTGGCCGGTGGCGGAGGAGACGATGGCTGCCTTCAGACCTTCGATTACTGTCTGGCTCCGCGCGACGCCACGCCCCTTGGCAACGAGGTTCGATTGCAGATCCGTCCATTCGGCCGATACCGCCAGCCCTTCGGCGGTGCGCAACTCGGCCGGTGATTTCAGGTTCCAGCTGACATGGTTCGGTTGATAGACCGGCGCCGAGGCATTGAGGGTTTGGAAATTGGCAGAGACACCTCGGGTCTGATTGTCGACGGTCACCGTGTCGCAGGTCAATCCCATGGAGAAGGGGAAGCCGCTGAAGGCCATGTTTGTGCATTTGCCGGCAATGCCGGCGCTGTTCTGCTGACCGAGCGCCTTCAGCACATTGGTTTTGACAATATTGGTCGCGTAATACCACCCGCCGGTATAGAGCCCGGCCAAGACCACCAACAGTCCTATCAGGATGAGCGATAGACGTTTACCTCGACCGGTCGCTACGCTCTGGCTTGACGCTGCCATGTTGTTCTCCAATGGTTGGACTGAAGTTTCACACTGATTTGGCGTTGGATATGGACGAATTTTGGGTGTTTGGCTACGGATCGCTCATGTGGAATCCGGGCTTCGACTATGAGGAAAAGGCGGAGGCCATTATTTTCGGCTACCGCCGCTCGCTTTGCGTTCGTTCCTGGGTCCATCGCGGCACAGAGGCCAGTCCCGGCCTGGTCCTCGGTCTCGATCGTGGCGGCTCCTGCCGCGGCATGGCGTTTCGCGTCTCGACGGCTGCGTGGGACGAGGTATTGGCCTATCTGCGTGAGCGTGAACTGGTCACCAATGTCTATCTGGAAAGGATAGCGCCGATCCGGCTCGCCGATGGCCGGCGCGTGATCTCCGTCGCCTATGTCGTCGATCGCGATCACAGGCAATATGCCGGCGCGCTGGACGCCATAGAGGCCGCTCATATCGTCGAATCCGCCAGCGGCCAGTCCGGCCCGAACGATGCCTATGTCTTCAACACGCTGACGCATTTGCGCGAGATGGGGATTCGCGATCAGTGGCTCGAGCATGTCGCCGGTGAAATCGAGCGTATGCGGGAAGCGTCCTGACAGGCCGTTCTTCAACGTGATGCGGCCGCCTTCGGTTCAAACCGCCGCAGTGGTCACTTTTGCCTTGCCGATTTCCGCCAGACGCTGTGCTGCGGTCGGCGGGACGGGGAGATGCGGATTGTTGGCGATCGTTTCGACCAGCAGTTCGTCGCTCGCCTTTTCCGTCTCCTCCATCAGCCGCGCAAAGAAGGCGTCGGGATCCATGCCGGGCTGGATCGGCGGCAGGATGCGCACCTTGAGGTGGCCTGGATATTTGCGGAAGGTGCGGCGCGGCCAGAACAGGCCGGGATGCATGGCGACGGCGACGACTGGGATTCCGAGATCGCGATACATGCGGGCGATGCCGTATTTATAGACCGGTTCGGCGCCCGGCGGGCGGCGGGTGCCCTCGGGGTAGATGATGAGCTGGCGGCCGGTGGCGAGCTCTTCCCGCGTGCGCTTCAATACGTCGAACATCACCTTGCCGCGGGCGCCTCGGTCCACCGGGATCATGCGCTGCTTCCCCGCATACCAGCCGAACAACGGAATCCACATCAGCTCGCGCTTCAGGATATAGACCGGATCGTCGAGATAGGGCAGCAGCGCGAAGGTGTCCCAGAAGGACTGATGCTTGGGCGCGAAGATGTAGCTGCCCTTGGGGATATTCTCGAGGCCCTCGATCTCGAAGGTGGTGCCGACGATCTTTTCCATCAGCCAGGTGCTGGATTTCGCCCATGCCTTGGGGATTGCATATGCAGCCTTGCGCGGCATCAGAAAATAGATCGGCGACAGCACGATCATGCGAATGATCAGATTGGTATAGAAGGCTGTGTTGAACAGGACCGAACGCAAGATAATCATCAAGACTTTCCCAATGCACCGGCTTGCGCCGGCATCCTAAGGCTTGCCTACACGATTACGGCGTCAATAAAAAGTCGGTGCGTGTGCGGCCGGAGATCTCAGTCCGGATCGTCGCTCTGTTCCTGCGAGCGCAGACCGACCGGACGCCCCAGGCCAGTGAGATTGCGGGCGCCGGTGAGGAGAACCTTGGCATATTCGGAGATCATCGTGCGCAGCGCATTCGGGTCGGTGAACCAGTTCTTGGTCTTCAAATCGGAATTGACAACCGGATAGGGAATGAAATCCGTCGCGGGATCGACATATTTCAGTTCCGCGAGGCTGCGGGGCATGTGGTAGTTGTTCGTCACCACCAGGACGCTCTTATAGCCCTTGGCGTGGATCCACTTTGCCGCTTCGCGTGCATTGCCGATCGTATCGATGGCGTCATAGCCGATGTCGACGCAGCAATTGAAGAGACCGACCGAGCTCTGCGTCAGCCTGCGGATCTGCGACGGCGTCGTGGTGGGATGTGCGCCAGATATCAGCAGCCGGTGGCCCGCGCCGGAGCGCAGCAATTCGACGGCCTGGTCGATCCGCTGATAGCCGCCCGTCAACACGACGATGGCGTCTGCCTTGGGCTCGAGCGGTGGCTTCAGCGTGGTGATCGAATCGGCAAAATGCAGGAAGCCGCCGAAAATGATGGCGGCGAGGAAGATGAAGGCGAAGCCGCCCCAGCGCAAGAGGCGCCGGAACAAGCTACGACGCACAGGTCTATCGCTGCGGGATTCCTCCCGCATCGACTGCGAACTCACGGTCTTGCGAGTCGACAGATCCATGCTCATGATTCGGTACTATACGACAATTGCGGCAAGGAACGGGCTGACGGACAGCAAAAAATACTCACCGCGGCGTCAATTCTGCACACCGTCGGCCCTGCCGGGATCGGAACGGATCAGATCGATCTCGTAGATCGTGCGCATGACGGTGAAGCGCGCCGTGAGAGTCGTGAGCAGGGCGATGACGATCATGGTTGCGAGAATGCCGACATAGCCGAGTGCGCCCACGGAAAAAGTGCCGAAAAGGGCGGTTGCCTGGTCGGTCTGCGGCGTGGCGATCGTGCGGCTCTGCAGGATGCCGGCGCTTGCGAAGAACAGGGCGGCAAGGCCGCTGCCGGCTGCCGACCCCTTCAGGCTGATCTTCAGGAAGTGCTTTTGAAATTCGGTTGCGACGAAGGTGCTCTCGGCACCGACGAAGTGCAATACCTCGACGATGTGGCGATTGCCCGAGAGCGCGCCGCGGGTGGCGAAGACTACGGTCAGCACCATGGCCGTGAAGACCAGCAGCAGCACGCCGGTGCCGATGAGGACTGTTGTGTGCGCCATCGACACCAGCCGGTCGACCCAGGTGCGGTGGTCGTCCAGCGTCGCTTGCGAGATCTGCGCCTTGAGCAGGGCGCGCATCGCCTCGAAATCCGGCGGGTGCGTCTCGTCGATGGTGATGATGACGAGGCGGGGGACAGGCAATTCCTTGATGTCCAGGCCGGCGCCGAGCCATGGCTCGAGAAGACGCGCAGTTGCCGCCTCGTCGACGATCTGGCCGAACTTGGTGCCGACGAAGCTCAGCGCGATGTCGCGGGCGCTGACCAGCGCCTTCTCCATGTCGAGATTGTCGTCCGGCTTGATCTGGATGGTGATCTCGCGGGAAATCTGGCTCTCCCAGCTTGCCGCCGTCGCGCGCACCATGCTGACGGCGCCGAGCGTGAGGCAGGCGAGGAAGGCCATGATGGCGATGACGACGATTAGCGCGTTGCCCTGAATATTGGAGGACGGCACGATCGGCCCGGTGGGGCGCACGCGCATTTCCGGCCGCTTCCGCTCCGGCGGAGGAGCGGGGGGTGTTTGCTGCGACTGCGCAGCTTTGGCATTCGGGGCTTTCCTGCGGGGCGCGGGCTCAGTCATAGATATCGAGATGCCCTCCCGACAGAATCATGCGCCTAGCCTCGATCTGGTCCATCAGGCCGAGGTCGTGCGTGGCGATGACGACCGCAGTGCCGAGGCGATTGAGCTCCAGGAACAGGTTGAGCAGCCGTCGTGCCATCGGCGGATCGACATTGCCTGTCGGCTCGTCGGCGAGCAGGATTTCCGGGCGGTCGATGAGGGCGCGCGCAATGGCGGCGCGTTGCTTTTCGCCGCCTGACAGAACCGGCGGCAGTACGTTGATGCGCTCGCCGAGGCCGACCCATTTCAGCAGTTCCAACACATCGGTACGATAGGAACTTTCATCCTTGCCGCGCACACGCAGCGGAAGGGCGACATTCTCGTAGGTCGTCAGATGGTCGAGCAGCCGGAAATCCTGAAAGACGATGCCGACGCGCCGGCGCAGGAGCGGCAGCTCGTTGCGCGGGATCGAGGAAATCTCCCGGTCGAACATGCGGATCAGCCCACGGGTCGGCTGCAGCGACATGAAGAGCAGCCGCAGCAGAGTCGTCTTACCGGCACCGGAAGGTCCGGTCAGGAACTGGAACGATTTTCTCGGAATGTCGAAGCTCAGGTCGCGGAGGATTTCCGGACCCATGCCGTAGCGCAAACCGACGTTCTCAAAGTGAATCAACGGGCAGTCCAGTCTTCCGCAGGGTTCAATCAGGCGACTTGTTAACCAATGGCATTAACAGCCGGTAAATTTTTCTGGAAAGGCGCCCCATTCATGGCGATCTTTGCGAAGCATTAACCATTAAAATTTACGACTGGGCAGGATTCGTTTCAATGCCCAGATTAGCAATGGGCGTCGAAACCATGTGGATCACCGCAAAGGGAGGTCATCATGGGCGCTTTTCGCCACCGGCAGCAGCAGGCGGGGCTGGTTTATGACCTCATTCCGCCCGAACCTGGGTCTGGTTCGGGTCAGTCGCACCGTTTCGTGCCGAAGCAGGATATCATCGATGCCGAATTCGTGACCGTCATTGGCGGCCGCGGCAGGAGCGCTTCGGGCGTCAACATGCGCCACGACGGTCCCTCCGGATCGAAAGCGCCGTCACGGCCGAAGCGTGGGAATGTCCTCTCGCGAACCCTATCCGCTTTGCGTTTTGCCGAAGGCGTTTTGCAGCAGGCATCGCGGCGCTGCTTCGTGGCGCTCATCGTCGCCCTTGCCGTGCTCGTCTTCGGACTTGCCGGTGGATTTTCCGGATTGTCCGGCGCACCGAACGAGGCGGCGGGCGAACCGCTGCAATTCTCGCATGTGACGCTGACGCCGCGCGACGAGAACGGCATGCGCGTCCTGACACTGAATGGCATCATCGAGAATGCGAGCGGTGCCACCCTGTCGATACCGTCGATGCGCGCCGATCTCTTTGCCGGCGACCAGCTGGTGCGAAGCGTCGTCGTCAATGCGCCGATGAACCGTCTCGGGCCGCATGAAAGCCGCGGATTTTCCACACGATTGCAGCATCCTGGTGGAAAAACGCCGGATGTTCGTCTTTCCTTCATGCCCTAGGGAGTGATGCCGAAAAGTGTAAGCTGTTTTCGGGCGACATCACGCTCTACCTGTTTGATTCGAGAGCGGATTCAGATTTTAGGTCGATTCGACCTAAAATCATCCGGCTCTAGGGGGTGTGTCAGGCTTGCCGATTGTGCTACGGGCTTGTGCTTGATCGGCGGCCGAGCGCCGCAGCAGCCATGGAGCATGCCAATCAATGCCTGTCGTACGCGGGAAGAACATCGAGCCGCTTTTCACTGCCGAGCAGATTGCCGAGCGCAATCATGCCATGGCGAAGGAAATCGCCAGCGGACCGACGAAGGATCTCCTCGTCATCGCGATCCTCAAGGGTTCGTTCATTTTTGCCGCCGACCTGTTGCGCGCGCTGCACGAGACGGGGCTGGCGCCGGAGGTCGAGTTCATCACCCTTTCGAGCTATGGCGCGGGCACGGTCTCCCAGGGCGTGCGCATCGTCAAGGACATCGACAGCGATGTGAGGGATCGCGACGTGCTGCTGATCGACGATATTCTGGAATCGGGCCGTACGCTGCGTTTTGCCAAGGAACTGCTCTATGAGCGCGGCGCCCGCAATGTGACGCTCGCCGTCCTGCTGGACAAGAGCGTCAAGCGCCAGGAGGAGCTGGAGGCCGATTATGTCGGCTTCGAATGCCCCGACTATTTCGTTGTCGGCTACGGTATGGACGTTGCCTATGCCTTCCGCGAACTGCCCTTCGTCGGCGTGGTCCTGGGCGACGCCACCCCGTAATCTGCGTTAATGGGGGCAGTCGGCCCGGCTGTCCCATTCTGCTCCGGCGATGACGACTCATTAACCACAGAGCCTAATCATCCCCCCGTCGTTTACCTATCGCAAACGGAATTCTGGTGATTTCTGTCGCGGAACATGATGGACCACGGAGCACAGACCATGGCAAAAATTCTGATTACGGAAGACGAGGACTCTCTTCGCACCTTTGTCGCCCGCGCCTTGCGCTTGGACGGCCACGAGACCGAAGAAGCGGCCGACGGCGCCGAAGGTCTGGAAAAGCTCAAGCAGGGCGGTTTCGACCTGCTTCTCTCGGATATCCGCATGCCGGTCATGGACGGCATCGAGCTCGCGCATCAGGCGCATTCGACCTGGCCTGGAATGAAGATCCTGCTGATGACCGGTTATGCCGAGCAGCGCGAGCGCGCCGACGACCTTATGGAAAAGATCGTAGATGTCGTGGCCAAGCCCTTTGCGCTGCCGGATATCCGCAAGGCCGTCGCCCGCGCATTGGCTGCTTGATCTGCGCTGCCTGTCTTATTGCCCCAGATTCAGCAAACGCTCCAGATAACGCCGTTCCTCGCTTAGCGAAGGATTGTTGCTCAGCCGCTCGCGAATGGCATCGAGGATTTCGCGGGCGCGTTGGGCGTCGATAATCTTCGGCACCATGTCTCCGTCCGGATTGTCCATAAAGTTGCCGTCGTTGTTGCGCGATCGGCCAAGCGGATCGCGGCCGTTCTGATTACCCTGGCCCGGTTGCCCCTGCAATTGGCCTTGGCCCTGCCCCTGCTGCTGCATCTGCGCCATAAGCTGGTTCATCATGTCACGGGTGCCCTTGCGCAAGGCGTCCAGCGCACGGGCTTGGCCCTGTACGGCGCCTTCGCCGTTGCCTTCGGTCAGCTGGCCGGATGCGCCCTTCATCTCCTGCTGAGCCTTGCCATAATTCTGGTTCGGCTTCATCCCCATTGAACCCAAGTTTTTCTGGAGTTCGCCGAGTTGCTTGGCGAGGTCGTCCTGCTGCTGGCGCAGCTGCTTCAAGGCATCGCGCAGTTGGTCGGCCGTCATGCCGTCGGTGGGGTCGCTGTCCTTCTTGCCTTGCTGGTTCTGGCCCTGTTGCTGATCCTGATTTCGCTGCCCCATGTCCGGGCGCATCTGGTCACCGAGATTGGGCAGTGGCTGGTCCATCAGGCCATCGCCGTCCTCGTTGGAGTCGCCGCGCTGCATGCGGTCGCGCATAGCCTGATCGAACTTGAAGGTCTGATCCATCAGCTTCTGTTGATCGCGCATGATGCGGCCGAGCTTGTCCATCTGCTCTCGCATCTTGTCATTTGCTTGGTTCTGTTGCTGCTGCCCAGGTTGCGGCTTGCCGGCCTGGAGGCTGTTCATCAGCTGCTGCAGCTCGGATAGCATCTGCTGCGCTGCCTGGCGATTGCCGGAGCGGGCGAGGTTTTCGATCTGGTCCATCATGCGCTGCAGGTCCTGCTGGCGCAGAATATTGGCTGAACGCTGGTTGGGCTGGGCGGGCATGTTGCGCATGCGTTCGGCCAGTTCCTTCATGTAGGCGTCCATCGCCTTGCGCAGCTCGGCCGTCAGCTTCTTGATCTCGTCATCGGAGGCATTGCGCTGCAAGGCGTCGGAGAGCTTCTGCTGGGCATCCCGCAGCGCTTTTTCCGCATCGGTCAGCTGCGCGTCTTCCATGCCGAGCGCGATCTGCCAGAGATAGTCGGCCGTATCCTTCAGCGAGGCTTCGCTGCTGGCGAGCTTCATGCGCGTCAGGGCCGATCTGATCGCCAGATAGTTGCCGAGATCGGAAATGGTCTCTTCCGGCCGGACGGTCAGCGATTTATTGAGTTCGATCGCCTCCGGCATCTTGCGGGTATCGAGCGCGAAGACCTGGCGTTCCTCGGCGACGGCAGCGGCAAGCGGCTGGCTGAAATTGCGCGGCCGCAGCACCATCTCATAGGGCGCGCTGCGCCCGGTCTGCCCGGCGCCGTCCTTGGCGACCAGGGCTATGCGAACACGCTTGCCGGCAAGCGGATCCTGCGTCAGATCGTGGCTCGCCAGACCCTTGCCATTTCGGCGGTCTCGGCGCGGAATGTCCAGCTTGAATTCCGGCAGGTCATAGAGCGGCGTCGCTGAGGGATCGGAATCGACGGGCACGATCTCCGCATGGGCTTCCTCGACGCCGTAATCGTCCTTGACCCTGAAGCCGAGTTCCAACGCGCCGTTGGCGGTCGCGTGCGGAATGCCGTCAAACGTGATTTCCGGCGGCTTGTCGGAGATCACCTTGAACGACCAGGACTTGCCGTTGACCGTCAGTTCGCCACCCTTTTCGAGCTTGAGAACATGGGTGCGCGCAATCATTGCATCGGTGCTGGACGCGTTGGCGGCGTTATTGACCACCGGCTGCGCGACGGGCGGGGCCGCCGGTCCGCTACCGGCAGGGGCTTGATTGCCGGCATCGGCGACCTGTTCCGGAACCTCGGTGCCCTTGTCGGCGCCAGTTGCCTGGAACAACACTTTTTCATCCGTGGAGGCGCCCGTAACCCGCACCGTGAGTTCGGAGAATTGCGGCACGTTGAGATTGTCACTGGCATTGGCGACGTTGCCTGTGAGATAGATCGGCGCCTGGCCGGTGTAATAGGGCGGAGTGACCCAGGCATCGACGCGGACATCCGGATTGCTTGATGTGGAGGTCGATGCCGTGAAGGCATCGCTCAGCGAGCCGCCGCCATTGGATCCGGAAAAGCTGAAGGCGGTCACCAGCAGCAAGGCCGGAATGGCACGTAGTGCGAAGCGGTCGTAACGCGCGATATCCGGCCTCGGCAGGCCCGCATCCAATGCGGCGATACGCTGCGCCATGCGGGTCTGATGCTCGCGCCAAAGTGCGCGGGCAAAGGGCGTGTCGAAAGCCGGCTCGTCCTCCTGCACGGCGACCGGCTGGTGCGCCAGGCCGTTGCGTTCCTCCAGCAGGCGGTCGGCCTCTCTGACACTCGGCCAGCGCAGGCGGCGCAGCGGATAGAGGGAGATGGCGAAACCGACGGCGAAGACGGCGAGCAGCAGGAAGCGCAGGACATCGGGCGCGATGCGGAAAATGCCGAACCAGGCGGCTGAAAGGAAGAGAGCAATAATGGACGCCGGCAGCAGCAGCCCCGGCAGCAGCTGCTCGGAAACCAGCACGAGCCGAGCAAACAGACGCTTGACCGCAACCATGCGCGCCAGCGCCGGGCGGGTGGCGAAAGCGCCCTTCTTAGGGTTGCTGGGGCTGGTCATCGGTCCGGTTTTCTCCCGATCTGACGTTGATGGCTAGTTGCCCGTTGGAAATGGCCGGGCATCCCACACGCCCGCGCTCGCGGCGCCCGGCGAGACGCCATTCGAACAAAGATAACATTCTTTGTGGCGAAGACGAGGGCAAGCGGTGCCAAAGGCTGCTTTTTCATCGGACTTCGCTGAAACGTGATCGATCGGACAGGGACGGATGGGTCTGCCCTTGCTGCCCGAAATCCCGAGCAAAGCCGATTATCCCTCGAGCCAGGCCGGGATGGAATCCAGCCCGATCAGCTCCTCATAGGTGCCGCGCGGGCGGATGATATGGAATTCGCCGCCCTTGACCAGCACTTCGGGAACCAGAAGCCGGCTGTTGTAGGTGCCGGCCTGCACGGCGCCATAGGCACCGCCGGAGCTGACGGCGAGGAGATCGCCGGGCTTCGGCATCGCCATTTCGCGGTCGAGCGCCAGATAATCGCCGGTCTCGCAGACCGGGCCGACGACATCGGCCTTGATGCGTGGAGCATTGGCAGCGGTGATCGCGACCGGCCGGATCTCGTGATAGGCCTCGTAAAGCGTCGGGCGGATCAGATCGTTCATCGCGCCGTCGACGATGACGAAGCTCTTGTCGCCGCCATCCTTCACATAGATGACTTCCGTCACCAGAATGCCGGCATTGCCGACGATGAGACGGCCGGGCTCGGTGACGATCTTGCAGTTGAGGCCGCGCAGCTGGTTCTTGACGATTTGCGCATAGGCATCGGGCAAAGGCGGCGGATCGTTGTCGTCGCGATAGGGGATGCCGAGGCCGCCGCCGATGTCGACATGATGGATATCGTGGCCGTCGCCGCGCAGCGTTTCCACAAGATCGCGCAGCAGCTTGAAGGCATCGTCGAAAGGCTGCAGCTCGGTGATCTGGCTGCCGATATGCATGTCGATGCCGGTGGCATTGATGCCGGGCAGGCTGGCGGCGCGGGCATAGACGGCGCGGGCGCGCTCCCAGGAGATGCCGAACTTGTTTTCCTTCTTGCCGGTCGAGATCTTCGCATGCGTGCGGGCATCGACATCGGGGTTGATACGGAAGGAAACGGGCGCGATCTTGCCGGCGCGGACGGCGCGCTGGTTCAAAACTTCCAGCTCGGGCTCGGACTCGACGTTGAAGCAGTAGATGCCGGCTTCGAGCGCGACGTCCATTTCCTGCGCCGTCTTGCCGACGCCGGAGAACATGATGCGGTTTGCCGGGATTCCCGCAGCCAGGGCGCGGCGCAGCTCGCCGACGGAGACGACGTCAACACCGGCGCCGAGGCGGCCGAGCGTCTTCAGCACCGCCTGGTTGGAATTGGCCTTCATGGCGTAGCACACCATGGCATCGACATCGCTGAAGGCTTCGGAGAAGACGCGATAGTGGCGCTCGAGCGTTGCCGTCGAATAGACATAGAAAGGGGTGCCGACCGCCTTGGCGATCTCGGGAACCGGAACATCCTCGGCATAGAGGATGCCGTCGCGATACTGAAAATGGTTCACGATCGGTGCCTATTTAGAGAAGCGGATCAAGGAAGAACTTCTTGTCCGGGCTGGGCTCTTTGGTCGGCTTGGAGACGTCGCCGCCCTTGGTCGCGTGAGCACTCGGCGGGTCGAGATCGCCTTTGCGGCCACATCCGACGACGGCAAGGCCGACGACCGAAAGCACGACGGTCAGGCGGATGATATGCGGCATGTTGATCTGCATCGAAATCCTCTTGGGCGACAAACGCGAAAGTCACCCTTCTTAGCGAAGTTTCCCGCGTTTGTGCACCCTGATTGTTTGGGTGCGTTTTCGTCAGTCTTTTCAGTTGCGGGCACGCCAGAAGGCGATCTGCTTGCGCACTTCCGAAGGCGCCGTGCCGCCGAAGCTCTTGCGGCTGGCAACCGAGGCTTCGACCGTCAGCACGTCGAAGATCTTGTCGGTGATCGAGGGATGGATTCCTTGCAGTTCTTCCAGCGACAGTTCGGCGAGTTCGCAGGATTTGCTTTCGGCAAGCGCCACGGCGCGTCCCGTCACATGATGGGCATCGCGGAAAGGCAGGCCTGCTTCGCGCACCAGCCAATCGGCGAGGTCGGTCGCGGTCGAATAGCCGGAGCCGGCGGCGGCCTTCATGCGGGCGGTGTTGATCGTCAGGTCGCGCACCATGCCGGTCATGGCGGCGATCGCCAGTTCCAGGCTTTCGGCGGCGTCGAAGACCTGTTCCTTGTCTTCCTGCATGTCCTTGGAATAGGCGAGCGGCAGACCCTTCATGATTGTCAGAAGTGCCACCAGCGAGCCGTTGATGCGGCCGGTCTTGGCGCGCACCAGCTCCGCCGCATCCGGGTTCTTCTTCTGCGGCATGATGGAGGAGCCGGTGGAGAAGGCGTCGGACAGGCGCACGAAGCCGAATTGCGGCGTCGACCAGATGACGATTTCCTCGGCAAGGCGCGATAGGTGCATGCCTGATATGGCGGCGATCGACAGGAATTCGATGGCGAAATCGCGGTCGGAGACGGTGTCGATCGAGTTGCGGGTGGGCTCGCGGAAGCCGAGCGCCTTGGCCGTCATGTGGCGATCGATCGGGAAGCCGGTGCCGGCAAGCGCTGCGGCGCCGATCGGCGATTCGTCCATGTGTTCGATGGCGTGGCGCACGCGCGAGCGGTCGCGGCCGAACATTTCCACATAGGCCATGCAGTGATGGCCGAAGGTGACGGGCTGCGCCGTCTGCAGATGCGTGAAGCCGGGCATGACACTATCGGCATGTTCTTCGGCGCGGTCGAGGAAGGCTGCGATCAAACCAGTCAGCGCCTGCTCGCACTTCTGCAGCTCTTCCTTCACCCAGAGGCGGAAATCGAGCGCCACCTGGTCGTTGCGCGAACGGGCCGTGTGCAGCCGGCCGGCAGCCGGGCCGATCAAGGTGGCAAGCCGTGCCTCGACGTTCATGTGGATGTCTTCGAGGCGGCGGGAGAATTCGAAATTGCCGCTTTCAATCTCTGACAGGATCGTGTTCAGACCGTGAACGATCTTGTCTTTATCCTCGGTGGAAATGATGCCTTGATGGGCGAGCATGCCGGCATGCGCGATTGAGCCGCGGATATCCTGTGCAAACAGCTTCTTGTCGAAACCGATCGAGGCATTTATCTCCTCCATGATCGCCGCGGGGCCGGAGGCGAAACGCCCGCCCCACATCTGGTTGGAGGATTTGGTGTCCGTGCCGTCAGTCATGAGATGCCCACCTGGAGAATGAAATGACAGCAAAGAAGCCGTTCGGTCTGCCGTCCATGAAACTCGTTATGCTTGCCGCCGTCGCTGGGGTTATCGCCGGTGCGGCAGCGGTATACGTGAAGGAGGCAGGGTATGGCAATGGCATTGGTGAAACGGCCGCAGCCGATCAATGCGGGACTGCCAAGGATCGCGCCGCCGCTCTGACGCCCTTCACCAGGGGGCAGGTTGCCGCCATGAGCGTGCCGCCGGCGCCGATCTCGCTGAAGGATGTATCCTTCAAGGGTTCCGACGGGCAGCCGCTCTCGATCGGCAGTTTTGCCGGCAAGACCGTGCTGCTGAACGTGTGGGCGACCTGGTGCGTGCCGTGCCGCGAGGAGATGCCGGCGCTGAATGCGCTGGAGAAGAGCGTCGGCAACGACAAGTTCGAGGTGGTCGCCGTCAACATCGACACGGGCGATGAGGAAAAGCCGAAAGCGTTCCGCACGGAATATGCCATCGACAAGCTCGGCTATTACCGTGACAACACGATGGGCGTGTTCAATGTGCTGAAGAAGCAGGGATTGGCCTTCGGCCTGCCGGTGACGCTGCTGATCGACGACAAGGGCTGCCTGCTATCGGCGATGAACGGGCCGGCGGTATGGGATAGCGACGATGCGAAGAAGCTGGTGAAGGCGGCGGCCGGAATTTGATGTTCCCCCCTTCTCCCCTCGGGGAGAAGGGGCCCGTAAGGGTGGATGAGGAGGCCGTGCGTCGCATTCATATTCATCTACTGGGGGGACCGTGGCATTCCCGGTAACGCCCCCTCACCCCGCGCTATCGCGCGACCCTCTCCCCGTTGGGGCGAGGGTGTTTTACCGCGTCGGAACCGGCACTTCGCCGCGATAGTCGTAGAAGCCGCGGCCGGATTTGCGGCCGAGCCAGCCGGCTTCGACATATTTCACCAGCAGCGGGCAGGGGCGGTATTTCGAATCGGCGAGACCGTCATGCAGCACCTGCATGATCGACAGGCAGGTGTCGAGGCCGATGAAGTCGGCGAGCTGCAACGGCCCCATCGGGTGATTGGCGCCGAGCCGCATGGCGGTGTCGATGGCATCGACGGTGCCGACGCCTTCATAGAGCGTGTAGATCGCCTCGTTGATCATCGGCAGCAGGATGCGGTTGACGATGAAGGCCGGGAAGTCCTCGGCTACGGTGATCGTCTTTTCCAGCGAGGTGACATATTCCCTGGCGGCAGAGAACGTCGATTCGTCGGTGGCGATACCGCGCACCAATTCCACCAGCTTCATCACCGGAACCGGGTTCATGAAGTGAATGCCCATGAAGCGTTCGGGCCGGTCGGTGGCGGAGGCGAGGCGTGTGATCGACAGCGACGAGGTGTTGGTGGCGAGGAGTGCCTCGGGCTTCAGGATTGGGCAGATCTGCGCGTAGATCTTGCGCTTGACGCTTTCGTCCTCGGTCGCAGCCTCTATGGCGAGATCGACCTGGGCGAGATCGTTGAGGTCGTTCGATCCGGTGATGCGGGCAAGTGCGGCCTTACGGTCCTCATCGCTGGTCTTGCCGGAGGTGACCTGTCGGGCAAGATTGCCGTTGATGGTGGCAAGTCCGCTTTCGATGCGATCCTGCGACAGATCGTAAATATGAACCTTGTAGCCGGCCATGGCGGATACGTGGGCGATGCCGCAACCCATCTGGCCGGCGCCGATAATACCGATCGTCTTCAGCGAACTCATTGCCAACTCCCCGGCGGCGCGCTCTTGGCGGTGCGCTATGTTTTACATCACAAATTTGCCGGGCTATTTCTAGCCCGGCAAGATTGATAGACCTATAAGAGACGATTTTCCAGTCTCTCGCAACTGCGAGAAGATCGATAGGCGCGTTCAAAGCGCCTTTTCGAGTTCCGGCAGTGCTTCGAAGAGGTCGGCGACGAGGCCGTAGTCGGCGATCTGGAAGATCGGGGCTTCCTCGTCCTTGTTGATGGCGACGATGACCTTCGAGTCCTTCATGCCGGCCAGATGCTGGATGGCGCCGGAAATGCCGCAGGCGATGTAGAGCTGCGGCGCAACCACCTTGCCGGTCTGGCCCACCTGCCAGTCGTTCGGCGCGTAGCCGGCATCGACGGCGGCGCGCGATGCGCCGACGGCGGCACCGAGCTTGTCGGCAACCGGCAGGATGACTTCGCGGAACTTCTCGGCCGAGCCTAGCGCGCGGCCGCCGGAGATGATGATCTTGGCAGACGTCAGCTCCGGACGGTCGGAACTCGACAGCGCATCGCCAACGAAGCTGGAAAGACCGGGGTTTGCAGCTGCCGAAATGCTTTCGATCGCGGCATTGCCGCTTGCGTCAGCTGCGGCAAAGGAGGCCGTGCGCACGGTGATCACCTTCTTCGCGTCGGTCGACTGCACGGTCTGGATGGCATTGCCGGCATAGATCGGCCGCTTGAAGGTATCGGAAGAGACCACTTCGATGATCTCGGAGACCTGGGCGACATCAAGCAGGGCGGCAACGCGCGGCAGGACGTTCTTGCCGACCGAGGTGGCCGCACCGATGATGGTGTCGTAGGAACCGGCCAGCGAAACGATCAGCGCTGCCAGAGGTTCGGCGAGATTGTTGGCAAGCGACGCATCCTCGGCAACCAGTACCTTGGAGACGCCTGAAAGCTTGGCAGCCTGCTCGCCGGCAGCCTTGGCGCCCGAGCCGGCGACGAGCACGTGGACGTCACCGCCGATCTTGGTCGCTGCCGTCAGTGTCTTGGCTGTCTGGTCGGAGAGGTGTGCATTGTCGTGATCAGCCAGAAGAAGAATGGCCATGATGTCTAACTCCTCGTTCGGACTGGTTTACAGGACGCCGGCTTCGGTCTTGAGCTTCTCGACGAGCTCGGCGACCGACTTGACCTTGACGCCCGCCTTGCGGCCACCAGGCTCTTCCGTCTTCAGCACCTTCAGGCGCGGCTCGGTCGACACGCCGAAATCGGCCGGCGTCTTCTTGTCGAGCGGCTTTTTCTTGGCCTTCATGATGTTCGGCAGCGAGGCATAGCGCGGCTCATTGAGGCGCAGGTCCGTGGTGACAACAGCCGGAAGCTTGATCTCGATGGTCTGCAGGCCGCCATCGACTTCGCGGGTGACCTGGGCCTTGCCGTCGCCGATCTCGATCTTCGAGGCGAAGGTCGCCTGCGCCGTGCCGAGAAGGGCAGCCAGCATTTGGCCGGTCTGGTTCGAATCGTCATCGATCGCCTGCTTGCCGACGATGATCAGGCCGGGCTGCTCCGCATCCGCGACACCTTTCAGGATCTTGGCAACGGCGAGCGGCTCGACGGCATCGTCGGTCTCGACCAGGATGGCGCGATCGGCCCCCATGGCAAGCGCCGTGCGCAGCGTCTCTTCAGCCTTGGCAGGCCCGATCGACACGACCACCACTTCCTCGGCCTTGCCGGCTTCCTTCAGGCGCAGCGCCTCCTCGACCGAGATCTCGTCGAACGGGTTCATCGACATCTTCACGTTCGACAGCTCAACGCCAGAACCATCCGGCTTCACGCGAATCTTGACGTTGTAATCAACTACCCGCTTCACGGGGACGAGAATCTTCATGAGGTCCTTCCTTCAACACTGCGCTCCAGACCATGGCCTGTTCAGCGCCGCTCCGTTTGTCGAATGGCGACATGGATACGCGTTTTTTTCCCAATTACAACGCTTCCATGCCGCAGACAGGCAAATTGCTTTAGGGGTGTAAATAACGTTTACGTTAACGTCAATAAAAATGCGCCCCGAGTGTGGGAAACGTCCCGCTACCGATTCTTGCCGGGAACCCAGAGCACATCGGCCCGCCCATGGTCGTTGGCATGACGCGCGGCAACGAAGAGGAAATCGGACAGCCGGTTGACATATTTCAGCGCCGCCGGGCTGACGCGCTCGCCCTCGCTGCGGGACAGCTCTACCAGGAGGCGTTCGGCGCGCCGCGCGATTGTGCGGGCGAGGTGCAGATGGGCGGACGCAGGGCGGCCGGCGGGGAGAACGAAGGACTTCAGCGGCTCGAGATCGGCGTTGAGTGCATCTATGTCGTGTTCGAGGCGTTCGACCTGATGATCGACAATGCGCAGCGGTTCGTAGGCCGGCGGCTCATCCGTTTCCGGCGTCGAAAGATCGGCGCCGAGATCGAAGAGATCGTTCTGGATGCGCATCAGCATGGCGTCGAGATCGGGCATATCGGCCGTGTGTAGCCGGGCGACGCCGATCGCGGAATTGGTTTCGTCGACGGTGCCGTAGCTTTCGACGCGCAGATCGTGCTTCAGCCGCCTCGGGCCGGCGACGAGGCCAGTCGTGCCGTCATCGCCGGTCTTGGTGTAGATCTTGTTGAGCTTGACCATCGTCTTCCTGTTGTCAGGCGGGGCGCCCGCCGCCCGTCAGCCAGAGCGTGAGCATGATCAGAATGACTGCGATCGCCTGCAGCAGGACGCGCAGCTGCATCAGCCGGTTCGAACGGTTGGGATTATCGCCTTTCATCATGTTCAGCAGGCCGCGAACGAGAACGATCGCGACGAGGCCCATGACGATGACGGCGGCGATATAAGTAATGGTCGACATGGCTCCTCCATCCTTGTCTTCAGAGCAGTTCAGCCTTTCCTGGGCTCTCCGATCCGCTCTTTCTCATTATTCTTCCGCAATTCCGGACGGAAAACCGCTCAGCGCTTTTCCTGGGATTGCTCTAATCCAGCCGGCGCATCAGACGATAGAAAAGGTTAGCCGGCAATAGCCTTTTCAAGAGGACGCCCTGCTTGGCAGGGGTGGTTACAAGATAATGTGGACGCGGATTTTTCACATTCAAAGCCAATTTTAACACATCGTAGACCGCTTCGGGCCCCAATTTATGTTTACTGATCGGACCCGAGCCATCAAGCCGCCGCAGCTGCCGGCGGTATTCAGCGGCATGAGCCGAGCCTTCGAGGTCGATATGCTCGCGGATCTTTGCGAGCGCATTGGCGGTGAAGCGCGTCGCGATCGGGCCGGGTTCGATCAGGCTGACATGGATGCCGCTGTCCTGCAGCTCCATCCGGAGCGTGATCGTCAGACCTTCCAGCGCGAATTTCGAGGCCGTGTAGGCACCACGGAAGCGATAGGGAATGAGCCCGAGAATGGACGAGCAGTTGACGATGCGGCCATGCCCCTGCCTGCGCATCAGCGGAATGACCTGGCGCGTCAGTTCGTGCCAGCCGAAGAAGTTGGTCTCGAACTGCTCGCGCAGAACTTCGGTTGTGAGATCCTCGACGGCCCCTGGCTGACCGTATGCGCCGTTGTTGAAGAGAGCGTCGATGCGGTCGCCCGTCCGTTCACGCAGCGTTGCCACGACGGACGAAATCGTCTCGGGTCGCGTATAATCCATGAGCAGCGCTTCAATGCCGTCGGCTTCGAGCGGGCCGAGGTCTTCCTCTCTGCGCACGGTTGCAAAAACGCGCCATCCGTCGGTCTGCAACGCCCGGGCACAGTGAGCGCCGATTCCGGACGAGCAACCAGTTAGCAGGATAATGCGTTGTTCTGTCATAGGATGTTTCCTGTACAAACAGAAACTCGTTTCCCATATTTGGGGGGCCGACACAATCGACAACCGGCGGGTGAATGCCGAGGTCAAGTGGAGATGGAATGCCGACAGTCCTGCGGACGGTTTACAAGGTGGTTTACGATGCGGTGTTTCATTTCGTCGAGGATGACGGCTTCGCCATGGCAAGCCATGTGGCGCTTTCGACGCTGCTGGCGGTTTTCCCCTTTCTGATCTTCGGCACGGCGCTGGCAAGCTTTCTCGGCGCGAGCCAGTTTTCGTCCACGGCCGTGCATCTCATCTTCGATACCTGGCCGGAGGCGATCGCCAAGCCCGTGGCGGATCAGGTGGTGCAGGTGCTGACGATCCCGCGCGGCGGCCTTTTGACGATCTCGGTGCTTGCGGCCGCCTATTTCGCCTCGAACGGCGTCGAGGCGCTGCGCATATCCCTTAACCGTGCGTACCGCGTGCTGGAGACGCGGCCCTGGTATTTCAATCGTCTTGCCAGTCTCGGCTATGTGCTGATCGCGGTGCTGATCTTTGCGATCCTGAGCATCCTGCTCGTCGCCGTGCCGCTGGCGGTCAACTATGCCAGGCAATGGGTACCGGCGCTGGCCGATATCCTTGATATCGTCTTCAGCTGGCGAATCTACGGCACCATTTTCCTGCTGCTGGCCGGGTTGCTGATCTTGCATCTGTGGCTGGCGGCCGGTCGGCGCCGCCTGCTCGACGTCATTCCCGGCGTGGTGCTGACGATGGTTTTCTGGTCGATCGGCGCGTTGCTCTTTGCCTATTATCTTTCGACCTTCGCCAATTATACCGCCACCTATGCCGGTCTGGCATCTGTCATGATCGTGCTGATCTTCCTCTATATGCTCGCCGTGATCTTCATCATGGGGGCGGAGATCAACGCCGCGCTGATGAAGTTCCGGGTGCGGCGCCTGCTCTTCGGCAAGGCGGCAGCAAGCCGCGCAGCGGAAAAGGCGTCGTCAGAGGCCGATGCGGCGGCGAAGCTCCGCCGGTGACAGGCCCTGCCTGCGCCATTCGGCAATGCCGGTATCGCCCATGCTCTTGGAAAGCTTCCGGCCGTCGCTGTCGAGGACCAGGCGATGATGGTGATAGAGCGGTTCGGGCAGGCCGAGCAGGGTCTGCAACAGGCGGTGGATCGATGTGGCGTGGAAAAGGTCGAGACCGCGCACGACATGGGTAATGCCCTGCACGGCGTCATCGACGACAACGGAAAGATGGTAGCTCGACGGCGCGTCGGAACGTGACAGCACGACGTCGCCCCAGGCTGCCGGATCGGCCGCTATATCGCCTCTCTCGCCATCGCCGCTTTCCCGCCAGTGGAGCGGCCCATTCGTCGTCGCCATGGCCTTTTCCATATCGAGACGCCAGGCATGCCTGAGGCCGGCCTCCAGCAGGCGCTGCCGCTCCGCATCGTCGCGCTCGCGATCGTCAGGGGGATAGAGCGGTGTGCCGTCCGGATCGCGGGGCCAGGGCCCGCCGCCCGCCTCGAAGGCTGTCACCCTGGCCTTGACTTCGCCGCGCGTCAGAAAGGCGGGATAGACGAGGCCGCGCCCGATGAGTGCCTGCAGGGCCTCCTGGTAAGCCGGAAAATGTTCGGACTGCCGGCGCACCGGCTCCTGCCAGCGAAGACCGAGCCAGGCGAGATCGGCGAAGATGCCGGCTTCGAAATCGGGTGTGCAGCGGCCCCGATCTATGTCTTCGATACGCAGCAGGAAATCGCCGCCGGCCTTGGCCGCCATCTCGTGATTGAGGATGGCCGACAGCGCATGACCGAGGTGCAGCGGGCCGTTCGGGCTCGGGGCAAAGCGGAATTTCGGCTTTTGACGGGATATCTCGATCATGCTTTCTTCTGCCACGAATTTGAACCGGAGACTACGAGACGCCATGCAGATCATTCGCGACGATGGCGATATCGAACGGGGATTGGCCGCCCTGCTGGAGCTCGATCCGCGCCTGCGGCCCGTTGCCGCAGAGGCGGGCGCGGTGCCGCTGCGGCTGCGCGAGCCGGGCTTCGAGGGGCTTGCCCATATCATCGTCTCGCAGGTCGTATCGCGCGCCAGCGCCGATGCGATCTGGGGGCGGATGACGGCACGGCTGGGAAGCGTGACCGCCGATGGCTATGCCGGCCTTGAGCCGGACGCCTGGCGAGCCTTCGGCCTGTCGCGAATCAAGCATGATACCTTGGCGCGCGTGGCCGATGCCGTCGTTGGAGGCGGCCTCGATCTGCATGCGCTCTGCGACGAATCACCGGAGAAGGCGCTCTCCGAGCTGATGACCATCAAGGGAATCGGCCCCTGGACGGCCGGGGTCTACCTGATGTTTTGTGCTGGTCACGCAGATGTGTTTCCGGTCGGCGATGTGGCGCTGCAGGCCGCCGTCGGCATGGCTTTCGGCTATAAAGAACGGCCGCCGGCCAAGGCTCTGGCCCTGGAAGCGGCAGTTTGGGCGCCCTGGCGCTCGGTCGCGGCCCGGCTTTTCTGGGCCTATTACGCCGCGAAAACCCGGCGGGATGCGCTGCCTATCGTTTAACCTGCGTTTCCTTGGTTTTGCCTTTATGCGCTGAATTTATTGGACTTCACAATCCTGTAACAACCGGCCTAATATACAGGTGCAGATGCCGAATCGATCAGGAGGGTTCCTTGACGATTGCAGTCTCCCCGCAGTCCTTACCGGCGCTCGTCCTGAACGCTGACTATAGGCCGCTGAGTTATTACCCCTTGTCGCTCTGGTCCTGGCAGGACGCGATCAAGGCGGTTTTCCTTGACCGTGTGAATATCATTGCTGAATACGACCACTGCGTATCGTCGCCGAGCTTCTCGATGCGGGTGCCGAGCGTCGTCTGCCTCAAGACATACGTGCAGCCATCCCGCAATCCCGCCTTCACCCGGTTCAACGTTTTCCTGCGTGACCGGTTCGAATGTCAGTATTGCGGCTCGCATGACGACCTGACCTTCGATCACGTCATCCCGCGCGCCCATGGCGGCGAGACGACCTGGGAGAACGTGGTGGCCGCCTGCTCGCCGTGCAATCTGCGCAAGGGCAGCAAGCTGCCGAAGCAGGCCGGCATGTTCCCGGCGCAGAAGCCCTATCAGCCGACCGTGCAGGACCTGCACAACAACGGCCGCCTGTTCCCGCCGAACTACCTGCACGACAGCTGGCTCGACTATCTCTACTGGGATTCGGAACTGCAGCCGTAAGGGATGACGCCTCTTTCGTGGGCGTTTTCGCGGAGCGCGTCACCCCCCTTTGTCACGACAATGACAGAGGGGGTATCGGAGGAACGGCATACGAAAGATGCTGCCGATCGGCCAGATCAGGCCGCCTTCTTCACGCCGACAAAGGCGATTGCGGCCAGGATGATGCTGGCGATCACATTCCATCCGGCCATCGACAGGCCGAGGATGCGCAGGGCGGCTTCCGTGCAGGAAGGCCCCTTGACGGTGCTGAGCTCGTTCAAGAGGTCGCCGGCATTCTGCGTCATGCTGCTGGCCGTCGTCGAGCAGGTCGTCGGTCCTGCCCAGAAATGCCATTCGACGCCCGCGTGATAGACGCCGATACCGCCGCCGACAATCATCATCAGGCCAGCGATGGCCAGCAGCCCTCGCGTGATCCAGGAGGGCATGCCGGCGACGGCCGACAGCGCGGCGGCGATGGCGACCGGAATGCCATAGTAATAGGGCTGGCGCTGGTCCAGGCAGAGGGCGCAGGGAATGTAGCCGCCGATATGCTGGAAGCCGAGGGCCGTGCCGATGACGACGATCATGCCGAGCGTCAGCAGCACGCTATAGCTAAGGCCGGCGCGTCGGGAAGGCGAGGTCGTGGACATGCGTGGGGGCTCCTTGGTCAGCGCGCCAGGGCATAATGGAAGATGAGGTAGAGG
The DNA here is from genome assembly GCF_051811145.1 of Rhizobium sp. 11_C7_N12_5. Taxonomy (NCBI): domain Bacteria; kingdom Pseudomonadati; phylum Pseudomonadota; class Alphaproteobacteria; order Hyphomicrobiales; family Rhizobiaceae; genus Rhizobium; species Rhizobium sp. 11_C7_N12_5. The sequence goes on along the minus strand of NZ_JBPWPY010000001.1, from coordinate 2,926,636 downwards.
ATGATCAGCACGGCAGCGGCGGCCATGGTGATCTGACCGAGGCGCTTCTCGATGAAATGGCGGATGGATTCGCCATAGCGGCGCAGCAGGAAGGCCAGGAAGAAGAAGCGCGCGCCGCGGGCAACGATCGCCGAGACGATGAACAGGCCGAGATCGATATGGGCGACGCCGGACAGGATGGTCACCACCTTGATCGGCGGCAGATGCGCAAGGCCAGAGGTGATCAGCAGCAGCACCACCCATCCATAGGTGACGCCGGCGCTCATCTGGTTGAAGGCGTCGAGCTTGCCGTAGAATTCCAGGATCGGCTTGGCGATGGCCTCGAAGGCAAAATAGCCGAGCGCCCAGCCGGCAATGCCGCCGAGTACCGAGGCGACCGTTGCCGTCAGCGCATAACGCCAGGCGCGCTCGGGCTTGGCGAGCGACATCGGCAGGAACAGCACGTCCGCGGGCACGAGAAAGATGGAGCTCTCGACGAAGGCGATAACAGCCAACCAGATTTCCGCCGATTTGCGGCCGGCGAGCGACATGGTCCAGTCGTAAAGTCTTCGAAGCATGAGGTCCCCTGTTGCTGCGTTGCAAACCTTTAGGGGGCAGGATTATGGCTGTAAATGGTCGCCGGGTGACGGAAGCCGCACAAAATCAAAATTTTTCGTGATGGTGGGGAGTTTGGCGTTCAAAGATACCGCCATCTTGCTTTCGTGGGAAGACTGCGCGAATCTCCCGTTTTGCGTGTTTTAGAAAGAATGAATAGAAACCTCAGGTCAAGAATCTCGGGAGGTATCAATGCGCGCAATTTATATCGTAATTATGGGGGCGATCTTCGCCGGATGCAACGGCAGCGCATCTAATGGTTGGCACCGCGTTTCATCTACAGAGCAAGGGCAAATTGAGCGGGCAAAAGCAATCTGTAGTGGTCGAGCTTCCGACACGCAGGTAATTGCCGGCAGGTACTGGATTGCCGGTGCTTTTGCCTCAAACGAGACATTTAAAGGATGCATGGCCGAACAAGGGTTCGTGCAGTAATCTGGGCAGCCGAACGGGAGTTTTTGTTGAAGCGCTGCGCGTGTACCAGTGTGAAGGCAGCTTGCATTGCCTGAAAGATGGTGCCCCATGCCGGAGTCGAACCAGCACTTCTTTCGAAACTCGATTTTGAGTCGAGCGCGTCTACCAATTCCGCCAATGGGGCAACGGATCCTGACGAGGCGGCTGTCTAGCATGTGATCGGCGGGGCGCGCAAGCCGGGTGCGGCAGATATTGCGAGTGTTTCCGCAGGGTTGCGGTTTGGCCCATGGCGTGGGTGGACGCCATGGGCTTTTGCGTTGCGGAGCCTAGTGGGCCAGGGCCGGGCCCCTCGTGGCGGAGCCGGACTTTTGCAGCGTGATCGCGAGGATCGCGGCAAGCAGGCAGAAGGCGCCGGCGACGAAGAAGGCCGGCAGGTAGGTGTTGAGTTCGGTGCGGGTGAGGCCGGCGCCATAGGCGGCGGTTGCGGCGCCCAGCTGGTGGCCGGTAAAGACCCAGCCGAAGACGAGGCCGGCCTTTTCGCGGCCGAAGCGATCGGCAGCGATCTTGACGGTCGGCGGCACGGTGGCGATCCAGTCGAGGCCATAGAAGACGGCGAAGATCGACAGTCCGTAGAAGGTGAAGTTGCTGAAGGGCAGGTAGACCAGCGACAGGCCGCGCAGGCCGTAATACCAGAAGAGCAGCCAGCGATTGTCGAAGCGGTCGGACAGCCAGCCGGAGCCGATCGTGCCGAAGAAATCGAAGATGCCCATGACGGCGAGCATGCTGGCGGCTGCGACCGGGACGATGCCGAAATCGCCGCAGAGCGTGACGAAATGCGTCTGGATCAGGCCGTTGGTCGACAGGCCGCAGATGAAGAAGGTGGCAAACAGGATCCAGAAGGTGGAGGTCGTGGATACCTCCCTCAGGACCGACAGGGGCGAGGCGAGTGCGGCCTTCAGGTTCTTGGTGGCGGGCGGCGCAGGCGTGACGTGGATCTCGCCAACCAGCGGCAGATTGACGTCCGAAGGACGGTCACGCATCAAAAGCAGTACGATGAAGGCGGCAACGACGATCATGCCGCAGACGAAGATCACGGTCGCGCGCCAGCCGTAGCGCGTCGTCAGCTCGGCCATCAGCGGCAGGAAGACGAGCTGTCCCGTGGCGGAGCTCGCCGACAGCATGCCGATGACCAGGCCGCGATGCTTGGTGAACCAGCGGGTCGAAACGGTCGCCGCCAGCACCATGGCGGTCAGCCCGGTGCCGAAGCCGACGATGATGCCCCAGCAGAGCAGCAGCTGCCAGACCTGCGTCATGAACAGCGAGCCGATGAAGCCGACGCTGATGGTCGCAAGCGCGAAAACGATGACCTTGCGAACGCCGAAATAATTCATGAAGGCGGCGGCGAAAGGCCCCATCAGGCCGAACAGCAACAGCCGGACGGCGAGCGCCGAGGAGATCGACGACGTGCTCCAGCCGAACTCGTCCTGCAGCGGCTTGATGAGCACGCCGGGCGCGCCCATGGCGCCGGCCGTGACGAGCATGGTTAGGAAGGTGGCGCCGACGACCACCCATCCATAATGGATGTTACGCCGGGCGAGCGTCGAAGCAAGAGCAGTGGAGACCATGGGTGCGTTCCAATAAAGTTTCGTGTCTTGGCGTCAGGATGGGCGAGCGGTGGGAGCGCTTTTCGGCGAAAGACCGGGGGTGCCGTTTTCGCTTGTAGCGCCATGCCGTTCTCCCGGCTTGAACGTTCGTGTAAAGGCATTTACATGATTGCAATCATATTTGTTGCGTATTGATGATGGCCATCATATAAATTGTCAATTCATATTTATTGAAGCTCTGATGGAGTTTTTTGATGAGAGTGAGCCGGGAAAAATTCGCCGAGAACCGCGAGAAGATTCTTGCGGTCGCGGGAGAGCTTTTTCGCGAAAAAGGCTTTGACGGCATCGGCGTCGCCGAGATCATGAAGGCCGCCGGCCTGACGCATGGCGGCTTCTACGGTCATTTCGAATCGAAGGACGAGCTGGCCTGCGAGGCGAGCAAGGCGCTGGTGTCGCGCTCGCTCGAGCGCTGGAAGGAAGTGGCGGCAAGCTCGCCGGAGCAGCCGCTCGAAGCGCTGCTTGCCCATTACCTCTCGCATCGCAACGTCGTCGAGCATGCGACCGGCTGTGTCTTCGCGGCACTGACGCAGGAGGTCAGCCGTCATGGCCCCGAAATGCAATCGACCTTTACCGGCGGCCTGATGGGACTGGTTGATGTCCTCGAGCAGATCGTTCCCGGCGAAGCGCCGGAGGACCGCCGCCGCAAGGCCTTTGCCAGCCTTTCGGCCATGGTCGGCGCCGTCATCCTGGCGCGGGCGATGGACGATCCGGCGCTGTCGCAGGAATTCCTGTCGGCAACCCGGCAGGAGCTGACGCCTCCGCCTGGTAAAGACGAGGGCTGACTATATAGCATTCCAGACGGAAAACCGCTACGCACTTTTCCTGGAATTGCTCTAGTCGCGGAAGGCGAGCAGCCCGTTCGCCTCGACGATCTCCTTGAACTTGCCGTCGGGTGCGGCCGCAAGCAGTTCCGCGCGGAGCGCCGCTTCGAATTCCGCCGCCTTGTCGCCCAGCGCCTGCGGCGAGGTAGACGACATCGAGAAGACACGGCCGACGATGTCTTCGATATCCCTTGTATATTCCATGACGATGCCGATGCGTTCGAGATTGCGGAAGGGCGAGGCCAGCAGCATGACTTCATGCGGCGCCCAGGCCTTGCTCTTGCGCAGCAGGCGGTCGGCGTTGCGTTCGGGCGAATAGGCTTCCGCCAGCGGCTCGACGATCCCGCGCCAGTCCGGTTCCGCGAGGATGCTTTTATCGTGGAACAGGACGACCGCACCATCAGGCTCGATCAGCTTGTCCAGCGCGGCAAGCGTTGCCGGCCTGTCCATCCAGTGGAAGGAGCGGCCCATGACGCAGAGATGCAGCTTGTCGATATCAGGTCCGAGATCGTAGGAGGAGCCCTGGCGTACGGTGATTTCGACGCCGGCATCCTGAGCGCCGGCTTCGGCGGCGGCGAGCATTTCCGGTTCTGGATCCATTGCGGTGACAGCCGCGCCCTGCAGCCGCGCGAAAGCGATGCCGAGTTGGCCGGGGCCGCAGCCGAGGTCGAGCACATGGTCGCCGGGCTTCAGGCCGCTGCGCTCGGCGACGCGGTCAATCAGCCTGTCGGGATAGGAGATGCGATAGCGCAGGTAATAGGCCGCCGTCGATTGAAAGCGCCGCGCTATGAAGGGAACTGTGGTCATGAGCGGTCCTCGGGGGGCAAGGGGTACCTCATCCCGTTATGACTCAATTGTGACCGGCGCGTGAAATAACTTTTGCGCGATTTGCCGCGGGCTCAACGGTACCGTTGCGGCGGAACCCCTTCTCCCCTCGGGGAGAAGGAGCTTGCTGCACCAGCATGCCCGTAGGCGTTTGCGCCTGACCAGCTCCAAAATCTCCGGTCACTTAAACCCGGCAACACCATGCGGGATATAGGGCGATTCCAGTGCCTCGATCTCTTCCGGCGTCAATTTGACGGCCAGCGAAGCGACGGCGTCCGTGATGTGGCCGGGCTTGGAAGCGCCGATGATCGGCGCGGTGACGGCGCTCTTCTGCAGGATCCAGGCGGTGGCGACCTGCGCGCGGGCGATGCCGCGGGCCTTGGCGATGGCGCCGACGGCGTCGACGATCTTGTGATCGGCGTCGACAGCCTGGGTGTAGAGCGTCTTGCCGAATTCGTCCGATTCCGTGCGTGCCGTCGCTTCGTCCCAATCGCGGGTGAGGCGGCCGCGGGCAAGCGGACTCCAGGGGACGACGGCGATCTTCTGGTCCTCGCAAAAGGGCAGCATCTCGCGCTCCTCCTCGCGATAGAGCAGGTTCAGATGGTTCTGCATGCTGACGAATTCGGTCCAGCCGTTGAGGCGCGAGGTGTAGATCGCCTTGGCGAACTGCCAGGAATACATGGAGGAGGCGCCGATATAGCGAGCCTTGCCGGCCTTGACGACGTCGTGCAGCGCTTCCAGCGTTTCCTCGATCGGCGTCGTATAGTCCCAGCGATGGATCTGGTAGAGGTCGACATAGTCGGTGCCGAGGCGGCGCAGGCTGTTGTCGATCTCGTCGAAGATCGCCTTGCGTGAAAGGCCGGCGCCGTTCGGACCCGGGCGCATGCGGTTGAAAACCTTGGTGGCGAGCACGATGTCGTCGCGGCGCGCGAAATCCTTGATGGCGCGGCCGACGATTTCCTCGGACGAGCCGTTGGAATAGGTGTTGGCCGTATCGAGGAAATTGATGCCGGCCTCGATCGCCTGCCGCAGCAGCGGACGGCTGTGTTCCTCGTTCAGGGACCAGGCGTGCGTGCCCTTGTCAGGGTCGCCATAGGTCATGCAACCCAGGCAGATGCGCGAGACTTCAAGACCGGTCCTGCCAAGCTTTACGTATTCCATCGATATTCTCCGTCCGTTCAAGTATCCGGCGCAACAACGCTCTGCCGCCGAGGGGCAGGCAAAGTGGATGCGTCACCAAGGGTAAGCCAGCGGAGCAAAGCCGCCGATCAGTGTATCTGTTCGTGAAGAGCTTCGAAATATTACTCAATAAATAAGGCAATTCGCGCGGCGGGGAAGACGGGAATTTCAAATGTTTCCTTGAACCCCTAGGGCGACAGGTGTTAGCTGCACCGCACCATTTTCGGAATTCCGCATGAAATTGCCCCCGCGTGATACTTACGAAGCCCTCTATCGCGATTTTCGTTGGGAAATTCCGGCGAAGTTCAACATTGGGCACGCCGTTTGCGATGCCTGGGCCGAAGGCGAGCCGGATCGGATCTGCCTGCAGCATTTCAATCCGGACGGCGATCATCTCTCCATGACCTATGGCGCGTTGCGGGATCGCTCCGCCGCGTTCGCCAATGCGCTTTCGGCACTCGGGGTCCGCGCCGGCGACCGGGTGGCGCTGCTCTTGCCGCAAAGTTTCGAGACGGTCGTGGCGCATGTGGCGATCTACAAGATGGGGGCGATCGCCCTGCCGCTGGCGCTGCTGTTCGGTGCCGAGGCGCTGGAATATCGGCTGAAGGTCTCGGGTGCATCCGCGATCGTCACCAACCAGTTCGGCCTCGAGCGGCTACGGCCGATCCGCGACCGGCTGCCGGAGCTGGTTCAGGTGATCAGCATCGACGGTGCGGAGAAAGATGTCGCAGGCTTTGCCGATCTGGTGGCCGCACATCCGCCGCTCTTCGAGCTGGCCGATACAGGCCCGGACGATCCGGCATTGATGATCTTCACGTCGGGCACGACCGGGCCGCCGAAGGGCGCGCTGCACGGCCATCGCGTCCTGCCGGGGCATATTCCCGGCATGCAGTTCGCTCATGAGGGCTTTCCGCAAGCCGGCGACAAGCTCTGGACGCCATCCGACTGGGCCTGGGCCGGCGGCCTGTTGAACGCCCTGCTGCCGAGCCTGATGCTCGGCGTGCCCGTCGTCTCCTCTCCGGCTCAGAAGTTCGACCCGCACACGGCTTTCCGCATCATGGCCGAAATGGGCGTGCGCAACGCCTTCATCCCGCCGACGGCGCTAAGACTGCTGAAAGCCGTCGATGATCCCCGGGCGCATTACGATCTCAAGCTGCGCACCATCGGCTCGGCCGGCGAGGCGCTCGGCCGCGAGACCTTCGAATGGGCGCGCTCGGCGCTCGGCATCAGCGTCAACGAATTCTTCGGCCAGACGGAGTGCAATTTCGTGCTGTCGTCCAGTGCGGCCTTCGGTGTCAGCCGCCCCGGCGCGACGGGAAAGCCGGTGCCCGGACATCGGATTGCGGTCGTCGATGCCGATGGCGTCGAGGTCGCCTTGGGCGAAAGCGGGCAGATCGCGATAAGGCGACCTGATCCGGTGATGTTTCTTGGCTATTGGCGGGATGAGAAGGCGACGGAAGCGAAGTTCGCCGGTGACTGGCTGCTGACCGGCGATATCGGCCGGCAGGATACCGAGGGCTATGTTTCCTTCGTCGGCCGCGACGACGATGTCATCACCTCTTCCGGCTATCGTATCGGCCCAAGCGAGATCGAGGATTGCCTTGGCGGCCATCCGGCGGTGCAGCTTGCCGCGGCCGTCGGCAAGCCGGATGCGGTGCGGACCGAGATCGTCAAGGCCTATGTCGTCCTGGTGCCCGGCCGCGAGCCGAGCGAGGCGCTGGCAGTGGAGATCCGCGAGTGGGTGAAGACGCGGCTTTCCATGCATGAATATCCGCGCGAGATCGAGTTCGTCGACGCGCTGCCGCTGACGACCTCGGGCAAGGTGATCCGTCGCCTGCTGCGCGAGCGGGCGACCGCCGAAGATAGAGCATTTCCGTCTTAGACGGAGTCACGGAAATGCCCTATCTCTTTGTTTTCAAGCAATTCCGGACGCAGAACCGCTGCGCACTTCTGCTGGAATTGCTTTAGCGCTTCGTAAGCGACAGGATCTTTTCGCGCAGCAGTTTCGCCATGTTGCGGGTGCTGCGATACATGTGCAATTGCGTGGCCACCTGCCGGACGTCGCGGTCGCCGTTTTGGGCGAGGCCGATGATCAGCGTGCCCATCTCTTCGCGCTCATGCCAGAAACGGCTCATGATCGGATGATCCGGCACCGCGCAGGAATCGGAGCGGACGACGTTGGCATCGTCGAGATGCCACTCCGTCAACTCGGCCATCAGCAGCTTGCCCGGCGAATAGCGGGCATAGGCCTCGTCATAGGCCGTCTTCCAGGTATAGGCCTCGCCGCCCATGATCAGCACGATCATCGAGGCGATGGCCTTGCCGTTGAGATCGATGGTGTGGATACGCACGGCGTCGACGGCCGCGAGGTTGGAGATCGCTTCGCGGGCAAAGGCGGCATGATGGCGATCGGTGACCAGAGCCGAACGTTTTTTGCCCTTCCAGCCGCTTGCCTCGAGCGCCAGGTATTCTTCCATGCGCTGGTGAACGTCGCGAGGCTGGCGGGCGACGCTATAGGTGACCTCGCCCTGGTTTTCCAAGAGACGCCACTGCCGGCGCATTTCGCGCAGATGCGCGTTCGAGATCGTCCGCTTCAGATAGGCGAGCGCATCGTCCTTGCTGTCGAGTATCGGGCGCTGGAAGGGGTTTGCGACCGCAATGGGCAGATTTCGGCCGATGGCAATAACCTTTGCCATCTGCGCGAAACGGCCGTTCAGGCGGATATCAGGAAGTACGAGCGTGGTCGGCAGGTGCAGTTCCTGTCGGGCCAGCGCTTCGAAGAGATTGTCGAGCGTTTCGCCGGCATCCTCCGCATCGACCAGCGGTGTGCCGAGCGGGCCGAACGAATTCGACCAGACGCGGATGATCGAGGGGCCGAGCGCAAAGCCCGGCTTGTCGACCGTAAAGGGCATCAGCAGGCGCATGCGGCTGCGCGTACTGCTGTTGTCGCGCATCAGGGCGAGCCGTACCTGCCGGTCTTCGAGCCGCGGCATGGCAGGCGCCAGGAAGCGTCCGGAGAAGAAGACGTTCGGCTCCATGGCGCGATTGGACAGGAAGTCCAACTCGTCCTGCAGCTCATAACCGAGCTTGCCGGGATAGAGGCAGAGTTCACGCCCGGCCCGGCCGACTTCGGCGCGGGCCTCGGCCTTCGGCGTTTCGAAATGCAGCGATGCAAGCGTATGCGTCAGGGCATTCACTTGGCTGTCGGTACTTTCGGTAAAGGGAGGGCGCGCCATGATCAGAGAGCCCCGTTCGTCGTTGCGAGTGCCGCCGGGCGGCGGATGAGCGCGAATAGCGTGATGCCGAGCGCATGGCGCACGGCAAGATGCAGAAGCAGGGCCTCGACCGCCATGGCGGCGGCACCGGCAATGGCCGCACCCTCGATGCCGAAATGCGGAATGAGGATGACGTTGAGGCTGATATTGGCGACGAGCGCGGCAGCATAGAGATAGACGCAGAGCATCTGCTTGTCCGCCATCGTCAGCAGCACTTCGGCGGGACCGACCAGTGCCTTGACGAGGATGCCGGCAAGCAGGATGGCCATCACCACCTGGCCTTCGGCGAAGGCAGCGCCGAAAAGCGACAGAAGGAACTGCCCGGCCGCCAGGACGGCAAGGCCGACGGCCAGCGCCGGGAAGAAGGTCCAGCGCGTCGCTTCGGTGGCGAAGGCGGCGAGCTTGGACCGGTCGTTTTCGGCGATGATGGCGGCAAAGCGCGGGCCGATGGCTGCCTTGACGGCGAAATAGACGAAATGAACCAGAGCCATGGTCTTGGCGGCGGCGAAATAGACGGCGACCTCCTCCGGATCAAGAAAGATCCCGACGACGATGACGTCCGAATTGGTAAGGAGATAGCCGACGCCTTCGACCAGGAATATCGGAAAGGCGACCGCCAGCCAGGCATTGAACTCGGTGGCTTTCGCGCCGCTCGGATAATGGCGGCGCAGGCGCAAAGTCACGGCGAGGTATTGCAGGAGGACGCTCGTAAACGCGCCTGCCAGCGCCGCTGCCATGGCCGTGACCGCATCGTGAGGTGCGCCTGCAAGGACAGCGGCGAGCATGAAGAGCAGGATCAGCGTCGGACGGATCAGGAAGGTCGGGCTCAAGGCCATGATCGGCCAGTGTTTGGCGCGCGCCGTGCCATCCAGAACGTCACCGAGCGCGATCATCGGCACGGCAATCAGCCCGAGGAAAACAGGCATGACGTAGTAGTGCTCGATCTTGCCGCTGAAGGCATAAAGCAGGATCGCGCCGATCAGCGCCAGGGCGCCGGAGACCGCGACGACGAACAGGCGCGCCGTCGCATTCAGGCCGCGGACGGCGTCATGATTGCCGCTGGCTTCATATTGCGGCAGGAAACGGATGACGGCGGTGGGGAAGCCCAAGCAGGCGAGGTTGCCGAAGAGGATCATCAGCACCCAGACGAAGACGAAGACGCCATACTCGAATCTGCCCATCAGGCGGGCGAGGACGATCTGCGAGACGAAGGCGAGTGCTGCGCCGGCAATGCGGATGGCGAAGGCGATCAGTGCCATGCGCTGCGAAACGGACTTTTCGTCGTGGCCCGTGAGAAGGTCGGCAAGTTTATGCAGATATGGCGATAGCGCAGTCCGCAATGCGGACGGCAGCATTCTCTCTGCTGTTTGAAAGACCGCCATCATCGATACGCAATACTTTAAATATGACATCAACCTGCGATAGTCTTGGCAGAGGAGAGTTAAGAATCAGTTCTTTATAACCTTTGAAAGCGACATAAGCGATGGCGGCTCACCGCAACAAAAAATGCCGCCCGAAGGCGGCATCCTGTTGATTTTCAAAAGCAACGATATGTCAGACGACTTCGGTGCTCTCGAAGGCGCCATGGCAATGCTTGTATTTCTTGCCGGAGCCGCAGGGGCATGCCTCGTTGCGGCCGACGCGGCCCCAGGTTGCCGGGTTTTGCGGGTCGCGACTTTCCGGAGACACGAAGCTTTCGCTTGCGAGGCTAAACGGCGCGAACTCGTCTTCGCCTGTCGTGGCGTCGATATGGCGTGCCTGCATCGGCGGGGTCTGCGGTTCGGCCGGCTGCTGCACGAGCTCGACGCGTGAGAGCTGGGCTGTCACGGCCTGGCGCAGGTTGTTCAAGAGTGCCTGGAACAGCTCGAAAGCCTCGGCCTTGTATTCCTGCAGCGGGTCGCGCTGGGCATAGCCGCGGAAGCCGATGACCGAACGCAGATGGTCGAGGTTGACGATATGCTCACGCCAAAGATTGTCCAGCGTCTGCAGGACGATGGAGCGCTCGACATAGGTCATGATCTCGGGGCCGAAACGCTCAGCCTTTTCGGTGGCCGCCTTTTCGGTGATTTCCGTCAGGCGTGCGCGAATGTCGTCCTCGGCGATACCCTCTTCCTTGACCCAGTCGTGGATCGGGAGGTCGATGTCGAAAAAGTTGGCGACCGCCGCCTTCAGGCCATCGGCGTCCCACTGCTCGGCATAGGCGCGTTCAGGAATATGCTTGGCGACGAGATCCTCGATGACGTCGTGGCGCATGTCGCCGACGGTTTCGGTGAGATCCGTCGCGTCCATCAGCTCGACGCGCTGCTCGAAGATGACCTTGCGCTGGTCGTTCAGCACGTCGTCATACTTCAGAACGTTCTTGCGGATGTCGAAGTTGCGGGCTTCGACCTTCTTCTGGGCGCGTTCCAGCGCCTTGTTGATCCAGGGATGGACGATGGCTTCGCCTTCCTTGAGGCCGAGCTTCTGCAGCATGCCGTCCATGCGGTCGGAGCCGAAGATGCGCATCAGGTCATCCTGCAGCGACAGGTAGAATTTCGAGCGGCCGGGGTCGCCCTGACGGCCGGAACGGCCACGCAGCTGATTGTCGATGCGGCGGCTTTCATGGCGCTCGCTGGCGATGACGTAGAGACCGCCGGCGGCGATCGACCGCTGCTTGAGTACTTGGATCTCCTCGGCGATCCTGGCGATCGCAGCGTCGCGCTCCGGACCGGGCTCGACATCGTGCAGGTCGCGCTCGACGCGCATTTCGAGGTTGCCGCCGAGCTGGATGTCGGTGCCGCGGCCGGCCATGTTGGTGGCGATCGTCACCGCGCCGGGAACGCCGGCCTGGGCGACGATGTAGGCTTCCTGCTCATGGTAGCGGGCGTTCAGGACCTGGAAGTTGTTGAAGCCCTGCTTGCGCATGAGGTCGGCGAGAAGTTCCGACTTTTCGATCGATGTGGTACCGACGAGCACCGGCTGGTCGCGCTTGTGCGCATCCAGGATCTCGGCGATGATTGCCTTGAATTTCTCTTCATGCGTACGATAGACCTCGTCGTCCTCGTCGATACGCTGGATCGGCAGGTTGGTCGGCACTTCGATCACGTCGAGGCCGTAGATGTTGCCGAATTCTTCCGCTTCCGTCGACGCCGTGCCGGTCATACCGGCGAGCTTGCCGTACATGCGGAAATAGTTCTGGAAGGTGATCTGCGCCAGCGTCTGGTTTTCCGGCTGGATCTGCACCCGTTCCTTGGCTTCCAGAGCCTGGTGCTGGCCGTCCGAATAGCGGCGGCCCGGCATCATGCGGCCGGTGAACTCGTCGATGATGACGACTTCATCGTTGCGCACGATATAGTCCTTGTCGCGCTGGAAGAGCTTGTGGGCCTTGAGCGCGTTGTTGATGTGGTGGACGATCGCGACGTTCTCGACGTCATAAAGAGATTCACCCTTGAGCAGGCCGGCCTCGCTCAGCATGTTTTCCAGCTTCTCGGTGCCTTCTTCGGAGAAGTTGGCCGAGCGCTGCTTTTCGTCGATTTCGTAATCTTCCTTCGAAAGGCGCGGGATGAAGGCGTCGATCGTCGTGTAGAGATCGGAACGGTCGTCGAGCGGGCCTGAAATGATCAACGGCGTGCGCGCTTCGTCGATCAGGATGGAGTCCACTTCGTCGACGATGGCGAAGGGATGGCCGCGCTGGACCATCTGCCCGCGCTCGTATTTCATATTGTCGCGAAGATAGTCGAAGCCGAGCTCGTTGTTGGTGCCGTAGGTGATGTCGCAGGCATAGGCGTCGCGCCGCTCGTCGTCGGACATGCCGTGGACGATGACGCCCGTGGTCATGCCTAGGAAGCCATAGAGGCGGCCCATGGTGGCGCTGTCGCGCTGTGCCAAGTAGTCGTTGACCGTGACGACATGCACGCCCTTGCCGGCCAGCGCATTCAGGTAGACCGGCAGGGTCGCCACGAGCGTCTTGCCTTCGCCGGTCTTCATTTCGGCAATGGCATTGGAATGAAGGATCATGCCGCCGACGAGCTGTACGTCAAAAGGTCGCATGCCGAGAACGCGGCGCGACGCCTCGCGGGCCACCGCAAAGGCGGGAACGAGGAGGTCGTCGAGGGTCTTGCCATCGGCGAGCTGCTGGCGGAACTCAACCGTCTTGGCGGTCAAAGCTTCATCGGACAGCGCGCGCATCTCTTGCTCGAGCGCATTGATGGCAACGACATTCGGCTGGAACGACTTCACGCGGCGGTCGTTGGACGAGCCGAACAACTTGCGGGCAATTCCACCTAGGCTGACCATGTTACTGGTCCTTTCTGAGATTTCATCCTGCCGTATCCTGCTTTATCCATTCCCAAAAAAACGGGAGTTTAGCACAAAACGGCCGGAAACTGTTCTGGACGCGAGGTTGCGTGACAGATAAGAGGGGGGTCGATTGATGTCAACGGGATTTGGCCGATACACAAAGGCCACATTCTCCTGCTGAAGGCTTTTTCACGCCGGAATCATAACTGTCGAGCCGGTCGAGACCACCGAAGGGTTATTTTATGTTGAAGTACAACAAACTTGCTGCGGTTGCTTTCGCAACAATCATCACCTTCCAGGCGCCTGTCTTTGCGGCTGATGCCCAGGATCCCGTTGTCGCCAAGGTCGGCGACGTTGAAATCCATCAGTCCGAACTCAATCTGGCGATCGCCAATCTTGATCCGCAGCTCGGCCAGCTTCCGGACGACCAGAAGAAGGTCGCCGCGCTTTCGGCTTCGATCGACGTGAAGCTGCTTTCGCAGAAGGCCGCCGCCGAGAAGCTCGATCAGACTCCGGACTTCCAGGCTCACATGGCCTATCTGCGCGACCGCGAGCTGCACAATGCCTATTTCAAGGCGCATGTTGCCGACGCCATCACGGATGCCGAAGTCAAGGCCCGCTACGACAAGGAAGTCGCCGCCCTTCCGAAGCAGGAAGAAGTGCATGCCCGCCATATCCTGGTGAAGACCGAGGATGAAGCCAAGGCAGTCATCAAGGAACTCGACGGCGGCAAGGATTTCGCCGAACTCGCCAAGGAAAAGTCCACCGATCCGAACAAGGCCGACGGCGGCGATCTCGGCTATTTCGGCCATGGCCGCATGGTCAAGGAATTCGAAGACGCTGCCTTTGCCCTGCCGGTTGGCACTTATACGAAGACTCCGGTCAAGAGCGATTTCGGCTGGCATGTCATCAAGGTCGAAGACAAGCGCGTGGCTCCGCCACCGCCGTTCGATCAGGTCAAGGACCAGGTTCGTCAGCTCGTCATGCGCGACAAGTATCTTGAACTCCTGAACAAGGCCAAGCAGGACAGCAAGGTCGCCATCAGCGACCCGGCTCTCAGCAAGGCCTATGAGGATGCGCAGAAGCAGCAGGACGCAGCACCGGCGGACGACGCCGTCTCTCCTGACGCCCAGCCGCAGCAGTAAGCAGTCGCAAGCAAGATCATCGGGCCCGGATTTTCCGGGCCTTTCACTATCAGGTGGCTCTCATGTCCGGTTCCGTCTCTCCGCTTGCACCCAGAACCTTCGCTTCCATGCCTGCCCTTCGCGGCGTGCGCATGACCACGGCCTCCGCCGGCATCAAGTATAAGAACCGGACCGACGTCCTGCTGATGGTCTTCGACAAGCCGGCAGCCGTCGCAGGCGTTTTCACACGCTCGAAGTGCCCCTCGGCTCCCGTCGATTTCTGCCGGGCGAACCTGGCGCATGGCAGCGCTCGCGCCGTCGTCGTCAATTCCGGCAATGCCAATGCCTTTACCGGGCTGAAGGGCCGCCAGGCGACAGAACTGACCGCCAAGTCCGCTGCCTCTGCCGTCGGTTGCGGTGAAAACGAAGTCTATCTCGCCTCGACAGGCGTCATCGGCGAGCCTCTGGACGCGACCAAATTTGCCGGCGTGCTCGACACCATGGCGAAGGATGCCGTCAGCGATTTCTGGTTCGAAGCGGCCAAGGCGATCATGACCACGGATACCTATCCGAAGGTTGCGACCCGCAGCGCCGAGATCGATGGCGTCAAGGTCACCATCAACGGCATCGCCAAGGGTGCGGGCATGATCGCCCCCGATATGGCGACGATGCTTTCCTTCGTCGTGACGGATGCCGATATTTCCTCTTCCGCGCTGCAGGCGCTGCTGTCCGATGGTGTCGGTCCGAGCTTCAATTCCATGACGGTCGACAGCGATACCTCGACCTCGGATACGCTGATGCTGTTTGCCACCGGCGCTGCCGCGGCTGACGGACAGGCGCGCATCGACCGCGCCGATGACCCGAAGCTCGCGGCGTTCCGCACGGCACTCAACGAACTCCTCAAGGACCTCGCCATCCAGGTCGTCCGGGACGGCGAAGGCGCCACCAAGATGCTCGAGATCACCGTGACCGGCGCCGAAAATGACGCTGCCGCGAAGCGCATTGCGCTTTCCATCGCCAATTCGCCGCTGGTCAAAACAGCGGCCGCCGGCGAAGACGCCAATTGGGGCCGCGTCGTCATGGCGGTCGGCAAGGCCGGCGAGATGGCGGATCGCGACAAGCTCGCCATCTGGTTCGGCGATGTCCGCGTTGCCGTCAACGGCGAGCGCGACGCTTCCTATTCGGAGGAGGCGGCGTCGAACGTGATGAAGCGGCAGGATATTCCCGTGAAGGTCGATCTCGGCCTCGGCAATGGCCGCGCGACGGTCTGGACCTGCGACCTCACCAAGGAATATGTTGCCATCAATGGCGACTACCGGAGCTGATATCTCGCTGATGCATGCGCAGTCCACGATAAACAAGCTGCCCTTGGTGCGCAGGCTCGAAGCAGTTGGCTTTCGGGCATGGCCTGCTTCGTCCGTGCAGTATGATGGCAGCTGGCAGGTGCGGCTGACGGCGGGTCATCCGTCGAAGCGGCTCAATTCGGTGGTGCCGCTCGACCCCTCCGATCATCGCGATCTCGAAATCCGGCTGGCGAAGGCGCGGCGGAAGTTCGAAGCTTATGGCAGGCCGATGGTGGTGCGCGAGACGCCGCTCGCCTCGTCGCAGCTCATCGATCTCCTGCAGAAGCGCGGCTGGACGCGGTTCGACGAGACGCTCGTCATGATCGCCGATCTGGTCGATCTGGAGCTGCCGGATATGCTCGATCACCTTCCGAGCCATGACGTCGGCCGCTACGTCGATGCGAGCCTGCTGGTTGATGGGGCTGATCCGGCCCTGAAGCCCGCGCTGGCCGAGGTGGTGAGCAGCATTAAGCCGCCGTCGGGTCTCTTCGTCATCGAAAATGACGATGCCGGACCCGTGGCGACGACACTTTGCGTACAGGATAATGATCTTGCCGGTATTCTGTCGGTTTCCGTTTCGGCGCAGCATCGGCGCAAGGGGTTGGGTGCCGAAATCCTGACGTCGGCGTTGCGTTGGGCGCGGATGCGCAGCGCCAAGACGGCCTGGCTTCAGGTCGCCGCCGACAACGAGCCGGCCCTGGCGCTTTATGCCCGCTTCGGATTCCGCGAGGCCTATCGCTATTGCTATTGGCAATCTTCGGAGGAAGCATGAGCGAAGCTGGCCGCAAGATCGTTCTCGTTGCCGCCTGTGCGCTCATCGATACGGATGGCCGGATTCTTCTGGCGCAGCGGCCCGAGGGCAAGTCGCTGGCCGGTCTCTGGGAATTCCCCGGCGGCAAGGTCGAGACCGGCGAGACGCCGGAGGAGACATTGGTGCGCGAGCTTGAGGAAGAGCTCGGTATCCAGACCAAGATTGCCTGCCTGGCACCGCTGACTTTCGCCAGCCACACCTATGAAACCTTCCATCTGCTGATGCCGCTCTATATCTGCCGGCGTTACGAAGGCATCCCGCATGGCCGGGAAGGGCAGGCGATCAAATGGGTGCGGCCGCAGGCCCTGCGCGACTATCCGATGCCGCCGGCCGATGAGCCGCTGATCCCATTCCTGCAGGATCTGCTTTAGGGTTAGGTCCTGTTGACAAAGTGCATTCCCAAATCGGCTGAGGCGTGATTCAAGACTGCTTTTTAGGAGGCAGCCATGGCGCGAGGCGATTTGAGTGATGAGGAATGGCGGGTCGTCGAACCGCTGTTGCCGACCGAGCGTGGCCGCAAGTCTCGGCCGTCGCATGACAATCGCCGCTTTTTCAATGGCATGCTCCATGTTCTGCGCGTTGGCTGTCCGTGGCGAGATATGCACGAGCGATATGGCAAATGGAATTCGGTCTATGTTCGTTTCCGTCGCTGGGCCGAACAAGGCGTATGGGACGCACTTCTGGAAACGCTTGTCGAACTTGGGCTGACTGACGACTGGCAACATATGATCGACAGCACCACGGTTCGCGGCCATTCGCAGGCTGCGGGCGCTAAAGGGGGACTCACAAGGAGGGTTTTGGTCGATCACGCGGCGGCTTTACGACGAAAATCCATGCCCGCGCAGACGGTCAGGGACGCCCTCTTGGCTTTGTCCTGACAGGTGGCCAGACCTCCGACTACAGCGCCGTTCCCGCGCTTCTCGCCATGCCCGTCGGCAAACCCAGGTCATTTCTCGCCGACAAGGGCTACGACGGCGACGCCATTCGTGAAGAGCTGCTTATCCACGGTGTTCGTCCAGTTATCCCGCCGAAAGCGAACCGCAAAAACCCGCCATCCTGCGACTTTCAAACATATAAAGACCGCAACAGAATCGAGCGAATGTTCAATCGGCTCAAGCAGTTCCGCAGGGTTGCCACCCGTTACGACAAAACGCGAACTTCCTTCGAAGCGTTCCTTTCACTGGCCGCCGCAAAAATCTGGCTGCCGCACTTCACGGAACGCCTTTAGTTCAACTCTGGCCCTGCGACGGCAAAGCGTCCGCCGATTGATGAAATCAGTGAGCTTGGCCCATGGATTTTCATGTGCCGTGACGCCTGTTTCTTGCATTCAGGATCATGATTGATCCGATAGTTACACAATCGTCGCCATCCATTGTGGGAAAGCGCAATCTTTTCCGCCGTCAAAATATCCACGTCGGCTGCACCTCTTATTTGCTTGATGAGTTCCGGCCAGGACGCTTTCTCTTGAAAGAGCCTGTCGACAAGCGCGAGTATCTGCACAACGATGGGCCACTCCAGTTTTCGATCAACTGACATGGCGTTTGGCTGAAATCGCTTGTAAGCCCACCATCGCTTAGCGACTGGGATCTTCGGCCCTTCTGAAGGTAGTGACGTGAAGATAGTCGTTATCGCTTCATCACCGAAATCCGCGACGACCTCAGATGCGACTACCTCCATACGTTCTCGATCTTCATCATTGAAGTCCGAGTCAATCAAGAATTCGAGGACAATCTCGTTGCCATTCCAGCCGCACGTAACAGC
The DNA here is from genome assembly GCF_051811145.1 of Rhizobium sp. 11_C7_N12_5. Classification (NCBI taxonomy): domain Bacteria; kingdom Pseudomonadati; phylum Pseudomonadota; class Alphaproteobacteria; order Hyphomicrobiales; family Rhizobiaceae; genus Rhizobium; species Rhizobium sp. 11_C7_N12_5. The sequence continues at coordinate 2,908,550 of NZ_JBPWPY010000001.1, read as the reverse complement.
GGCTAGCGCCGACGATACTGCCCCAAGCAACGCGTGTTGCACACTAAGTCGAAGTCTTATTTCTCGATCAAGTGTGGACATCAAAAACCTCCGCCATGGAGCGATCTTATCGCACTATCACCACGGACTTTGTCAACAGGGCCTAGATTTCCTTGAAGCGGAAGTTCGACTGAGCGAGCTGATCGAGATTATTCGCCGTAGCCTCTCGATGGGAAGGCTCTGTCTTCTGTGTTCTCCGGAGCAACTCCGTCAGCACTTCCGATTGTCTGGCTGAATCCCGGCGGATTGCCTCTAGATGCTCGAGCATCAATCCGAAGGTAAAAATCACGGCACCGCAAAATGCATAGAAAAGCGCCGCGGCCAGCCCCGCGACAAAGCCGCCGATGCCACCGATGAAAAGCATCGAGACGGCCAACACGATCGCGAAGGCGACAACGAGGCCGCCGACCGCTTTGAACAACCCCACCATATGTCAGCTCCGCCACAACTTATGAGAATAGTATCTTTGTCATGCGTCGCATTCGCGCGAGTGGGCGTCAACATCAATCTATTGGTGTAATCTATTTATAACTATTCTTTGGCGTGCTATTCTAAGAGGAGTTTGTCGCCTGATGACGCACCGGGTCTTGTTTGAGTTTGCAGCGCACATATTTGGCGCGCTCAGAGACGGCATCCGGCAAGTATGGTTAACAGAAATTAGCCATTTAATATCAGGCCTATAGCCCGAATCGGGCGCTGTCCCGGAATATTACGCCTCATTAATTTGCATGTGGATATTAAGGGATCGTTTATGACCTTCTGGCATTCAATGCTCTCAATCAAGCGGTTGTTGGGTGCGTTAGAGAAGGCTTGACACAATGGACGACGATTTCTGGAAAGCTGTTCAGGAAAAAGAGCAGTCCTATTCCACGTCGCGCAAGACGGGCGCGTTGAATATCGCTTTGCTGTTCGGTACGGCGGCGGTCGCGCTTTCGCTTATCCTGACGCCAATGCTCTCCGACAAATCCAAGTCGCGTGTGCTTGCAAGTGCACCGGATCTCGACAATATTACCACCGGTTCGATCCCACAGACTGAAAACGGCAAGCGTTATACCATCCGCCGCAGCGTGCTGCAGCATGAGCCGGGTTCGGTCTGCATCGTTCAGGGGTACGGAGCCGACAGCGGCTGCCAATAGAGCTTACGCATAGCCTGCCAGATGCCATGACGAGCATCGGATTCACGAGATGTTGATGTCCAATGCTGGGGCTGGGAGCTTTGAGCGTATGCGTTCTGTACGGCGTTTTTTCAATGACAAGACCGGTGCAACGGTCATCGAGTACGGCCTCATCGCTGCCCTCATGTCCGCGGCGATCATCAGTGGTGTCGGCGCTTTCGGCGGGAGCCTTGCGAGCGCCTTCAATATATTGTCCAACACGATTCAGAATTCGTCTGCCTCCGGGAATTGAAGCGGCCGCCCGCTCCATTCGCCTCGACTGACGGACTATTGTTTGAGCTTGTGCTCCTCGACCTTGAGCGCATCGGCCAGGCGTGCCTTGGCCGAACCCGGCTGAAGCGGCTTCTGCTGGCTTTCATGCGGCGTCCAGCCGGATGCATAGATGATCGAGAAGGTGGCCCGAATCCTGCCGTCGGCATCGGAATAGCGCTCAGAGTAGAGTTCGGCGGCGCGCAGGAAAAAGGCACGTGTCAGCGGCTTGCGGCTGCGATCGGCAAGCGGATTTGTCATGCCCATGGCGCGCAGGTCGCGCATCAGCGCGAACAGATTGTCGTAGCGCACTGTATAGGTCTCGGCGTCTATGACGGGCAGAGTAAAACCGGCACGCTGCAAAAGGCCGCCGACATCGCGGACATCGGCGAAGGGGATGACGCGCGGGCTGGCTCCACCCGTCAGTTCGATCTCGGTTGCCAGCAGCACATCGCGCAATTCCTGCAGGGTTCCCAAGCCCGGGATCGCCGCCAGGAAAAGGCCGTCGGCCTTCAGCGCGCGGCGGACCTGGATGAAAACGCCAGGCGTATCGTTGGTGACATGCAAGCTGAGGGGAGAGAGGACAAGATTGACCGACTCGGCTTCGAGCGGCAATTCCTCGAGCGGCGCCGCGATCAAGGTCTCGCCGGGTGCGGCAAAGCCCGTCTCGCTTTCGATCCTGCTGAGATGGCCGATCTTGCCGGTCGCCAGCGCGAGGCGCGCCGCGATGCCGGTCGCGCCGTGAAGCTCCACCGCTTCGTCGAAATGCCGTTCGATGACACCAAGTCGCTCCGCCAGTTCGCTCGCCGCGATGTCGAGAAGAAACGCAGCCTTGGCGTCGCCCTGTCGCAGCGCCCGGTGTTTGCGGGCAGCGAGCAGCGATTGGTCGAACACGATTTCCATGGCGGTTTCCTGCAATATCATCACTTCGGCGGGGCGTGGCGAGCACGCGCGTTTTCCCTTCGCAAAGCCTGCGGGAAAAAGCTAGTGTCAATCATATGGGGATGATGGCGCGCGAAATCACGCTAACGAAATTGCGGTCCGGGCTGATAAGGCCCTGGCTGGCTCTGGCCGATCTGGTCTATCCGCCTGCCTGTCCCGGTTGCGGGGTTTCGGTTGGCGCGCATCGCGGCCTTTGTCCCGCCTGCTGGTCCGGTATCCGGTTCATCGAGCGGCCCTATTGCGAGATCCTGGGCAGCCCGTTTTCCCATGATCTCGGCGCTGGGATCCTCAGCGCCGAGGCGATCGCCGACCCGCCGGTTTTCGACCGGCTGCGTTCCGCCGCGGTTCACGACGGCATCGTGCGCGACCTCGTTCTCAGCTTGAAATATCGCGATCGTACCGATCTGGCGCCGATGATGGCCGGCTGGATGCTGCGCGCCAGCGACGGCATGGTCACCGCTTGCGACGTCATAATCCCAGTGCCGCTGCATCGGGCGCGGTTGTTTGCGCGCAAATACAACCAGGCAGCCGAACTCGCCCGCCATCTTGCCCGCCTTTCGGGCAAGCCGCTGCTTCCGGCGACGCTGCTGCGCGTCAAGCGCACGAGCCAGCAGGTCGGTCTTGGCGCCAAGGCGCGGCAGGACAATGCGCGCGGGGCGTTCGCGGTGTCAGAGCATCGCGCGGGCGATGTGTTCGGCCGGCGCGTCGTGCTTGTCGACGATGTCTACACCACCGGCGCGACGGTGGCGGCGGCGACACGCGCCCTGAAGAAAGCCGGTGCGGCGGATGTGACGGTTTTGACCTTTGCAAGGGTCGTCGGCCATCTTATATGACTGTGAACCTGTACTTTTCCGGAGTGGATCATGACATCCGTCGTTATCTATACGCGTGAATTCTGCGGCTATTGCGCCCGGGCGAAATCGCTGCTCGAATCCAAGGGCGTCGATTATGTCGAGCGCAACGCAACCTATTCGCCCGAGCTGCGCCAGGAGATGATATCAAAGGCAAACGGCCGCTCGACCTTCCCGCAGATCTTCATCAATGACGAGCATGTCGGCGGCTGCGACGACATCCATGCGCTCGATCGGGCCGGCAAGCTCGATCCGATGCTCGCCGCCTGAACCGCTTCGCAAGGGAGACGACGATGACCTTCAAAGCCGCCGCCATTCAGATGTGCTCCGGTGTCGATCCGGTGAAGAACGCAGCCGACATGGCGCGTCTGGTCCGTGAAGGCGCTTCGCAGGGCGCTGTCTATGTGCAGACGCCGGAGATGACGGGCGCCGTGCAGAAGGACCGACCCGGTCTGCGCGCCGTATTGCGCGATGAGGCAGGCGACATCATCGTCAAGACGGCCGCCGAGTTGGCGAAGGAACTCGGCATCTACCTCCACATCGGCTCGACAGCCATCGCGCTCGACGACGGCAAGATCGCCAATCGCGGCTTCCTCTTCGGTCCTGACGGCAAGCTCGTCAACCGTTACGACAAGATCCATATGTTCGACGTCGATCTCGACAATGGCGAAAGCTGGCGCGAGAGCGCGGTCTATCGGCCTGGATCGGAGGCACGGATCACGTCGTTGCCCTTTGCCGAGCTCGGCTTTTCCATCTGCTACGACGTGCGCTTTCCGCAGCTCTTCCGCGCCCAGGCTGTTGCCGGCGCCGAAGTAATGACGGTCCCCGCCGCTTTCACCAGGCAGACCGGCGAGGCGCATTGGGAAATCCTCTTGCGCGCCCGCGCCATCGAGAACGGCATGTTCGTCATCGCCGCCGCGCAGGCCGGCAAGCATGAGGACGGCCGTGAGACCTTCGGTCACTCGATGATCATCGACCCCTGGGGCAAGGTGCTGGCATCCGCCGGCGGCACAGGCGAGGCGGTGGTTATCGCCGAGATCGATATCGCGGCGGTGAAAGCAGCGCATGACAAAATTCCAAACCTGAAGAATGCGCGTGAATTTTCGCTGGAAAAGATCGCGACGCCGGCGGCTGGAGGCGTCGCTGCTTGATCCGCTACTCCCTTAGTTGTGACAATGCCCACGAGTTCGAGGGCTGGTTTTCGGAAAGTGCCGATTTCGACCGGCAGGTCGAAAGCGGTTTCCTGACGTGCCCGGTCTGCAACTCGGCCGCGATTTCAAAGCTACTGATGGCGCCGTCTGTATCCACCGCGCGCAAGAAGACCGAGACGCAGACGCTTGCCATGGATGCTGCCCGTAAGGAAGCGATGGCCAAGCTCAAGGAAGCGGTCGAAGCCATCAAAGCCAATGCCGAGGATGTCGGCACGAAATTTCCCGAAGAGGCCCGCAAGATCCATTATGGTGAGGCGGATGCACGCGGGATTATCGGCAAGGCGACGCCGGACGAGGCGAAGGCTCTTGTCGACGAGGGTATCGAAATCGCCGCCATCCCCGTCCTGCCCGACGATACCAATTGATGCCGGCAGACGGCCGCAGGCATCTCGCCATGTATAATTTCGGGCTGCATGTCGCGGCTTATGAAAGTCCCGCCGTGGAAGGATTTCGCCTGCGGGAAGCGGCGAATTTCGAGGCGGTGGCTCGGGCCTATGGCTTCATCGGCCGCTCCGGTTATGCAGGTGAGCCTGGCATAGCCTGTTGGGGCGAACAGATCTTTCCGCGCTTCATCGCAGGTAGCGGCTTTGCGACCGCTCCGTCGTCGCTATCGCTCTGGGCGGATATCGAATCGCTGATGGCGTTTAGCTATAGCGGTGTGCATGCGGATGCCTTGAAACATGCTCGGCATTGGAATGTCAGGCAAAGCTGGCCGCCGCTGGTTCTCTGGTGGTTGGATGCCGATACGGTTCCGGCATGGAAAGACGGTGTCGAGCGGCTGGAACAACTTCACGACAACGGGCCGAGCGCTCGCGCCTTCTCGTTCAAGCACCCCTACGGCCCTGACGGCCATCCCGCAGAGATCGACCGTGGCCGGGTGAAGGAAATCGCTGCCCTGAATGCCATAGGCCAGGGCGACCTGCTGGCGCATGTCAGGGCGCTGAAAGTCTAGGCCAAATTGCCTGCTTTCGGCAGATAGTGGCTTTAGCCCGGCCGCTTCGCCAGCAGCATGTAGTTCACATCCATGTCCTTCGACAGGTTCCATCGGTCCTGCAGCGGCGAATAGAACACGCCGGTGCGGGCTATGATGTCCATCCCATCGGCGGCGAGCGGCTTTTCGATCTCCTCCGGGCGAACGAGCTTTTCATACTGGTGCGTGCCGCGCGGCAGCCAGCGCAGGACGTTTTCGGCGGCGAAGATCGCAAGCGCTGCCGCCTTCATCGTACGGTTGATGGTGGCGACGAACATCAGGCCGCCGGGCCGCACCATTTTCGCGCAGGTCGACAGGAAGAACTCGACGTCGGCAACATGCTCGACCACTTCCATGTTCAGCACGACATCGAAGGTCTCGCCGGCTTCGGCCAGCTGCTCGGCGGTGACGGCGCGATAGTCGACGGCAACGCCGGAGGACTTCGCATGAGTCGAGGCGATGCCGATATTCTTTTCGGAGGGGTCGGCGCCGACGACGGAGGCACCCATGCGCGCCATCGGCTCCGACAGCAATCCGCCGCCGCAACCGATATCGAGCACGCGCAGGCCCTCCAGAGGCCGGCCGCTCTTCGGATCACGGCCGAAGTTTTCGCAAGCGTTATCGCGGATATAGGCAAGGCGAACAGGATTGAATTTGTGCAGCGGCTTGAACTTGCCGGTCGGGCTCCACCATTCGGCCGCCATGGCGGAGAAACGGTCCACTTCGCTCTGGTCGATCGTGCTTTTCGCCGCTTCGGTCATGGCTCACTCCCTGGTCTGTGCCGCGCCACTCGTTCGGACGGTTGCGAGGAATAATCTGTCGGATGTGAAGTCGGACGATCGGCGGCCGATGTCAAGGGCCGGGCCTTAGATGCTGTCCGCCGGCTGTCCCGATCGGTGAGAGCGGCTGGACGGTGGTTGACAGTGAACCGTCGCATGGCCGATCAATCGCCGGGGCTGTCAAATGGACTTGCAGAGCCGGATCGATTTCGATCGGCCGACTTATGGAGGAGTTCCTTATGAGACCACTATGTTTTGCGGCGGCAATTGCAATTGCCTGTCTCGCGGTCGCGCCGGCGAAGGCCGGAGACGGGAAGGGTTATCGCCTGACCATCGATGGCGTCGAAGTGGGAATCAATCCCGGCGACACGCTCGACATGACGATGAAGGATGGACGCAAGCTCTCGGTGGCGCTGCAGCGCAGCGAAACGGTGACGTTCACCGGTACCAAATTCTCTTTCGATCACGATGGCCAGTTCTCTGTCGCCAAGACTGACCTTGGCGGCACCGTGCAGCAATATGCGCTGATAACGCCGATTGGCACCGGCATCATCGTGCAGGAATACAAGGGACTCAATCCTTCAAGCATCACGGATTTCGTGCTGCAGCAGATGGTTCAGGAAAGCATCAACGCCGGTGCCAAGATGACGAAGCAGGCCACGCAGCGCTCAATTACCGGCGGGGTCGTGCTGAAAGGCGTCAAGGCGGAAACCTCAACGGAAAATGATGTCATGGAGTATGAGATCGTGGCTACAGGGCGTCCGGATGGCGGCGTACTCGTTGCCACCTTCTCCAACAAGGAAAATATCCCCAAGGAAGGGACTATCCTCGACAAGATGTGGTCGAGCTTAAAAGTGGAGTATTAGGGATTAGTTTTAGGGGCGCCGGCCGTGCCAAGCTATTGCACCCGCCTGCCAAACTCGCTAAGAGACGCCCCCATTGAGATCAAGCTTTTCCGGCTACCAAACCGGAAGGGCGATTTTGCATGCCGGGCTTATCGCATTTCGGCCGCCCGGCGCCGGGTACTGGTAGAGGCACATGGCACGCATCGTGATGAAATTCGGCGGAACGTCCGTCGCGGATCTGGACCGTATCAAGAATGTCGCACGCCATGTGAAACGTGAAGTCGACGCCGGCCATGAGGTCGCGGTCGTCGTTTCCGCCATGTCCGGTAAGACCAACGAGCTGGTCGGCTGGGTCCAGAACATGCCGAAGGTCGCCGGTGCCGATCATTCGATCTATGATGCGCGCGAATATGACGCGGTGGTGGCTTCCGGCGAGCAGGTGACATCGGGCCTGCTGGCGATCGCGCTGCAGGCCATGGGCATCAACGCCCGCTCCTGGCAGGGCTGGCAGATCCCGATCCGCACCGACAATGCGCATGGCGCGGCGCGCATTCTCGAAATCGACGGCGGCGAAATGATCCGCCGCATGGGAGAAGGCCAGGTGGCTGTCGTCGCCGGCTTCCAGGGGCTTGGCCCGGACAACCGCCTCTCGACGCTCGGCCGCGGCGGTTCCGATACATCGGCGGTGGCGATCGCCGCTGCCGTCAAGGCCGATCGCTGTGATATCTATACCGATGTCGACGGCGTCTACACGACCGATCCGCGCATCGAGCCGAAGGCACGCCGCCTGAAGAAGATCGCCTTCGAGGAAATGCTCGAAATGGCCTCGCTCGGCGCCAAGGTGCTGCAAGTGCGCTCGGTCGAGCTGGCAATGGTCTTTAAGGTTCGCACCTTCGTGCGCTCCTCTTTTGAAGATCCCGATGCTCCGGGCATGGGCGATCTCTTGAACCCGCCCGGAACGCTGATTTGTGACGAGGAAGAAATCGTGGAACAGGAAGTAGTCACCGGCATTGCCTATGCCAAGGATGAGGCCCAGATCTCGCTGCGCCGTCTTGCCGACCGGCCGGGCGTTTCCGCCGCCATCTTCGGGCCGCTGGCCGAAAACCACATCAATGTCGACATGATCGTCCAGAATATTTCCGAGGACGGCTCCAAGACCGACATGACCTTCACGGTTCCCTCGGGCGATGTCGACAAGGCGCTGCGCGTTCTCGGCGAGAACAAGGAAAAGATCGGCTACGACGTGATCCAAAACGAATCAGGTCTGGTCAAGGTTTCGGTCATCGGCGTCGGCATGCGTTCGCACGCTGGCGTTGCCGCGACCGCTTTCCGGGCACTTGCCGAAAAAGGTATCAACATCAAGGCCATTACGACGTCAGAAATCAAGATTTCCATTCTGATCGACGGTCCTTATGCGGAACTGGCAGTCAGGACTTTGCATTCCTGCTACGGTCTGGATAAGAGTTGATACAGGACTGCTGACGACGGACCGCGACGGAGGCAAGCTTCGGCCGGCTCAGACGCGGGCAAGAATGGCATGACATCTTGATTCGGGAGCTAGAGACGCAATGAGAGACCTATCCGGCGGTCCACGCGTTCTGCTCAAGCGGCTGCGCGAATTGATGGCGGAGCCGCTGGAGCCGCAGGAGCGTCTTGACCGGATCGTTCGCCAGATCGCCAGCAACATGGTCGCCGAAGTCTGCTCGGTCTATGTGCTGCGCGCCGACGGGGTACTCGAGCTCTATGCTACAGAGGGCCTCAACAAGGAAGCCGTCCACCTTTCGCAACTGAAGATGGGGCAAGGCCTGGTCGGCACGATCGCCGCCTCCGCCCAGCCGCTCAACCTGTCCGACGCGCAATCGCATCCCGCCTTCCGCTACCTGCCGGAAACGGGCGAAGAGATCTACCATTCCTTCCTCGGCGTGCCGATCCTGCGCACCGGCCGGTCGCTCGGCGTTCTCGTCGTTCAGAACAAGGCAAGCCGGAACTATCGCGAAGAAGAGCTGGAAGCGCTCGAAACCACGGCGATGGTGCTCGCCGAAATGATCGCCACCGGCGAGCTGAAGAAGATCACCAAACCGGGACTGGAACTCGATCTCACCCGCTCGGTCACCATCGACGGCGACTGCTACAATGAAGGCATCGGCCTCGGCTATGTCGTGCTGCACGAGCCGCGCATCGTCGTCACCAACCTCTTGAACGAGGATGCCGACAAGGAAATCCGCCGGCTGGCCGAAGCGCTCGGTTCGCTGCGTATTTCGATCGACGACATGCTGTCGCGCCGCGACGTCTCGATGGAGGGCGAGCATCGCGAGGTGCTCGAAACCTATCGCATGTTCGCGCATGACCAGGGCTGGGTGCGCAAGCTCGAAGAAGCCGTGCGCAACGGCCTGACGGCGGAAGCCGCTGTCGAAAAAGTGCAGAGCGATACCAAGGCGCGCATGATGCGCCTGACCGATCCTTATCTGCGCGAGCGCATGCACGATTTCGAGGACCTGGCGAATCGGCTGCTCAGGCAGCTTATCGGCCATTCGGGCCGCACAAGCGCCGAAGGTTTCCCGAACGATGCGATCATCTTCGCGCGCGCCATGGGTGCTGCCGAGCTGCTCGACTATCCCCGTGCCAATATTCGCGGCCTGGTGCTCGAAGAGGGCGCCGTCACGAGCCACGTCGTCATCGTCGCCCGTGCCATGGGCATTCCAGTCATCGGCCAGGCGACCGGGATCGTCGCCCTTGCGGAAAACGGCGATTCGGTCATCATCGATGGCGATGGTGGCCATGTGCATCTCCGGCCGATGGCCGATCATCAGCGTTCCTACGAGGAAAAGGTGCGTTTTCGCGCCCGTCGGCAGGAGCAGTTCCGCGCGTTGCGCTCGGTCGAGCCGGTCACCAAGGACGGACAGCGCATTTCATTGCAGATGAATGCCGGCCTGCTGGTCGATCTGCCGCAGCTTGCCGAATCCGGTGCCGAAGGCATCGGCCTGTTCCGCACGGAACTGCAGTTCATGATCGCTTCCACCATGCCGAAGGCGGATGAGCAGGAGGCGTTCTACCGCAATGTGTTAAAGCAGGCGGACGGGCGCGTCGTCACCTTCAGAACGCTTGATATCGGCGGCGACAAGGTCGTGTCCTATTTCCGCGCGCATGAGGAAGAGAATCCGGCTCTCGGCTGGCGCGCCATTCGTCTCTCCCTGGATCGCCCGGGCTTGCTGCGCATGCAGCTGCGGGCCATGCTGAAGGCGGCGGCCGACGGCGAGTTGAAGTTGATGGTGCCGATGGTCACGGAGGTCTCCGAGATCAAGGCGGTGCGCGAGCTGTTGCAGAAGGAAGTGCAGCATCTCTCCCGTTTCGGGCATAGCCTGCCGCGCAAGCTGCAGTTCGGCGCCATGCTGGAAGTGCCGGCGCTGCTCTGGCAACTGGACGAGCTGATGGCGGAAGTCGATTTCGTCTCGGTCGGTTCCAACGATCTGTTCCAGTTCTCGATGGCGGTGGATCGCGGCAATGCCCGCGTGTCGGATCGCTTCGATCCGCTCGACCGGCCGTTCCTGCGTATTCTTCGGGATATCGTGCGGGCCGGCGAGCGCAACAAGACGCCGGTGACGCTTTGCGGCGAACTGGCCGGCAAGACGATTTCGGCCATGGCACTGCTCGGCCTCGGCTTCCGTTCGGTATCGATGTCGCCGGCCTCGATCGGTCCGGTCAAGGCGATGCTTCTGGGGCTCGATCTTCAGGCCCTCTCGACCGTCATGGAGGAGGCACTGAACGATAAGCGTCCGACGACCTCGATGCGCGATATCCTTGTGCGTTTCGCCGAAAGTCACAATATTCCGCTTTAGCGTGTGATCCCGAAAGACCGTAAGCGGTGTCCGGACGAGATCATGCGCATCACATCACAGCAGATATAATAAGAAGAATTGGAGTCTAGGGTGGCCAAGCTTCCCGTTGAAAAAATGCGCGAGCTGGAGCGCCGTTTCGGTGAAATCGAGGCGCGCATGTCCGCCGGTCCCGCCGCGGATGTCTATGTGAAGCTTGCTTCCGAATATTCCGAATTGCAGCCGGTCGTCGCCAAGATCCGCGACTATGAGAAGGCGATTGCCGAGGCTTCGGATCTGGAAGCCATGCTCACCGACAAGTCCGTCGACCGCGAGATGCGCGATCTTGCCGATATGGAATTGCCCGAGGTCAAGGAGCGGATCGAGGTGCTGGAACAGGAAATCCAGATCCTGCTGCTGCCGAAGGACGCCGCCGACGAGAAGAGCGCGATCCTAGAAATCCGCGCCGGGACCGGCGGCTCGGAAGCCGCGCTTTTCGGCGGCGATCTCTTCCGCATGTATGAGCGCTTCGCCGCGAACAATGGCTGGAAAGTCGAAGTTCTCTCGGCGAGCGAAGGCGAGGCGGGCGGCTACAAGGAAATCATCGCGACCATCAGCGGCAAGGGCGTGTTCTCGCGGCTGAAGTTCGAATCCGGCGTGCATCGCGTGCAGCGCGTGCCGGAGACCGAAGCGGGCGGCCGAATTCATACCTCGGCGGCAACCGTCGCCGTGCTGCCGGAAGCCGAGGAAATCGATATCGAGATCCGCGCCGAGGATATCCGCATCGACACGATGCGCTCTTCGGGTGCCGGCGGCCAGCACGTCAACACCACGGACTCGGCGGTGCGCATCACTCATATTCCCTCCGGCATCGTGGTAACGAGCTCGGAAAAGTCGCAGCATCAGAACCGCGCCAAGGCGATGCAGGTGCTGCGCTCGCGTCTCTTCGACATGGAGCGCCAGCGCGCCGACAGCGAACGCTCGGCCGATCGCAAGAGTCAGGTCGGCTCCGGCGACCGATCCGAACGCATCCGCACCTATAATTTCCCGCAGGGACGGGTTACCGATCACCGCATCAACCTGACGCTCTACAAGCTCGACCGGATGATGGAAGGCGAGATCGACGAGGTGGTCGATGCGCTTCTGGCGGATTACCAGGCGAGCCAGCTCGCCCAGCTTGGCGAACAGGCATGAGCGGCGGGCAGGGGTCGACCGTAGCCGGGCTCCTGCAGGAGGTGCGCGCCAGCTTTGCGGCGGCCACCCTCGATGATCCCGCCACCGAGGCGCGCATCCTGGTCGGAGGGCTTCTCCGCCTTTCATCGACGGAGCTTGTGACACGGGGTTCCGAGGCGGTGCTGCCGGATGATGTGACGACGGCGCGGGCGGCGGTCGCCCGCCGTTTGAACCATGAGCCGGTTTACCGAATCCTCGGTGAGCGGGAATTCTACGGTCTGCCGTTGCGGTTGTCGCCCGCCACGCTCGAGCCGCGTCCCGACACCGAAATCCTCGTCGATACCATGCTGCCGCATGTGCGGTGCCTTCAATCCGAGCTTGGGAATGTCCACATTTTGGATCTGGGAACGGGAACGGGGGCCATTTGTCTGGCCCTGCTGCGTGAATGCCCGCAAGCGACGGGCGTCGGTTCCGATATCTCCGCTGAGGCGCTGGAGACTGCCCGCGGGAACGCGGAGCGAAATGGCTTGGCGGCGCGGTTCGAGACTGCGCAAGGAAGCTGGTTTGGTGCCATCCACGAACGATTTCACGTGATTGTCTCAAATCCGCCCTATATTGCGTCCAGTGTCGTTTCTACTCTCGCTCCAGAAGTAAAGGATTTCGATCCTCCCGGGGCCCTTGACGGGGGCCTTGATGGGCTGGATGCATATAGGGCGATCGCAAAGGATGCGGCGCGGTTTCTATACCCGGACGGCAAGATAGGGGTAGAGATCGGTTACGATCAGCGTGAAACGGTGACTTCGGTTTTTGAAGGAGCAGGATTTCTCCTTGTCGAGGCGGTTCGTGACTACGGCCAGAACGACCGGGTGCTTGTGTTTCAATTTCATCGGTAACGCGACACGTTGCTGCAGGTTTGTAGGCCCCCTGTTGTTATCGCAAATAAAAAGCTTGGATTTCCTGAGGAAGCGATATAGGTTGCGCTCACGCGTTGGGCGGCTGGGAATAGACGGGACGATTCGTCTATCTTGGACAGGCCTCGGGGATCCGCTCTTTGGTAAGAGTGTCAAAGGTTGAAGATAACCCAATGCGTGATCAGTTAATCTGACGTAGTCGAGCGGCAGACCGGCGCTAAAGCGCAGTTTGCTTGCGGCACGCAGGCCCTGGCTCGGAAGTATCCGAGCCGCGGCGGCAGGTGTCGTGTATGATTTTATCCCAACGAAGAGAATTCAGGTGAAGGATCTATGAGGCCAGGACAGCAGAACAAGCGCGGTCGGGGGCGTGGTAACAACAACGGCGGCGGCGGCGGAAATAACAACAACAATAACAACTTCAACCGCAAAGGCTCGAATCCGCTGACCAGGACTTATGACAGCTCCGGTCCCGATGTGAAGATTCGCGGAACCGCTCAGCATATCGCCGAGAAGTACGCGGCTCTGGCTCGCGACGCACACAGCTCCGGCGACCGCGTCATGGCTGAAAACTACCTTCAGCATGCCGAGCATTACAATCGGATTATCGCCAGCGCCCAGGCGCAGATGCAGGAGCGCTTTCAGCGCGACGATCAGAATAATTATAACGACCGCGATGCGGGCGACCGTGATATGGACGATATCGACGGAAACGACATGGACGACCAGCCGCAGATGGCTCCGCCTCCGGTTCGTCAGCATGCTCCCGTCGTTGCGCCCGCTCCGGCTCCCGAACCCGAGGTTATCGACGGCACCGGCCCGCAGCCGGTGATTGAAGGCATCCCGGCCGAGGTGGCAATCGAGGAAGAGACGCCTCCCGGCGGAGCCGCCGAGCGCCAGCCGCGCCGCCGCAATGCCGGAAACCGCCCGCGTCGCCAGCCCCGCCGCGCGGCTGATGCGGAAGGGAAGGACGAGGCCGCCGCGGGCGACGCCCCGGCTTTGGCCGACGCTGCATCGGAATAAGACGACCTCCCGTCAGGGGAAGCCGGTCAAAATACTGAAATGGGAACGGCGGTGCTGAAAGTGCCGCCGTTCCCATTTCTGCTTTCGGTTCCTTTTTTTCTCAGAGTACGGCCAGAAGTTTCCGGAGCCGTTATCATTCGCTTCCGAAACGGAACTTGTCCTTCTCCGGCCTATCGAGTGGAGAAATTTGATGCTTTCGACTGATAAAGCCGGCTGCCGTTTCTGTCTGGGGAATGAATTGCTCGCCGATGAGCCTCTGGGTGGCAACCGCTCCTTCTATATGCTTGGCAGTATCGGTCCGGAAATGCCGCATGCCGTCATGATCATCCTGCGTCGGCATGCGGAAAGCCCTTTCGATATCCGCTCCGAGGAGTGGGCCGGGTTGGGCGAAATGCTGACAATGGCAAAGGCTCACCTGGAACATTGCGACCCGGATGGCTTCACTCTCGGCTGGAATGTCGGAGCCGTTGCAGGGCAGCACGTGTTTCATGTTCATTTGCACGTGGTTGCCCGTTTTGCCGATGAGAGCAACGCGGGTATGGGAATCCGCGCCATCGTTCGCGGATGACATGTCCTTCCTGCTTTGCAGAGGCCGACGTCGCTGCAATCTTCCGCCTTTGGGTCAACGCGGCTCAACCCGGCAAATCCCTCACTTTTTTCGCTTTTGCCGCCCTTTAAACTCCTCAGATACCCTCCCATATTCTCCTCAGTTGCCTTGCTGCAAATCCCAACAGCGACAAGGCGGGGTCCGCCTCTTGAGGGGGCTCAATCTCAATCATCGATCTGCGCCGGTTAGGGCAGGCCGATCCATGGAGGTCCAGTATGAATATTGAAAAATACTCCGAGCGGGTGCGCGGTTTCCTGCAATCCGCCCAAACCTATGCGCTTGCGCAGGGTAATCAGCAGTTCACACCCGAACATGTTCTGAAAGTGCTTTTGGACGACGACCAAGGCATGGCCGCGTCGTTGATCGAACGCGCCGGCGGCGATGCCAAGGCTGCCCGTCTTGCCAATGACGCCGCGCTTGCCAAGTTGCCGAAGGTTTCCGGCGGCGATGGCCAGGTCTATCTCGCACAGCCGCTCGCCAAGGTATTTGCCACCGCCGAGGATGCGGCAAAGAAGGCGGGCGACAGCTTCGTCACCGTCGAGCGCCTCTTGCAGGCACTGGCGATCGAGTCGTCCGCTTCCACTTCCGCGACGCTGAAGAAAGCCGGCGTGACGCCTGTTACACTCAATCAAGTCATCAATGATATCCGCAAGGGTCGTACCGCCGATTCCGCCAATGCGGAGCAGGGCTTCGATTCACTGAAGAAATATGCACGCGACCTCACCGCCGAGGCTCGCGAAGGCAGGCTCGACCCGGTCATCGGCCGTGACGACGAAATTCGCCGCACCATTCAGGTTCTTTCCCGCCGCACGAAAAACAACCCCGTGCTGATCGGCGAGCCCGGCGTCGGCAAGACGGCGATCGTCGAGGGCCTGGCGCTCCGCATCGTCAATGGCGACGTGCCTGAATCGCTGAAAGACAAAAAGCTGATGGCGCTCGACATGGGCGCCTTGATCGCCGGCGCGAAATTCCGCGGCGAGTTCGAAGAGCGGCTGAAGGCCGTGCTCAACGAGGTCCAGTCGGAAAACGGCGAGATCATCCTGTTCATCGACGAAATGCACACGCTGGTCGGCGCGGGCAAGGCGGATGGCGCCATGGATGCTTCCAACCTGTTGAAGCCTGCGCTCGCCCGCGGTGAGCTGCATTGCGTCGGCGCGACCACGCTCGACGAATATCGCAAGCATGTCGAAAAGGATCCGGCTCTCGCACGACGCTTCCAGCCCGTCATGGTCGAGGAGCCCACAGTCGAGGATACGATTTCGATCCTGCGCGGCTTGAAGGAAAAGTATGAGCAGCACCACAAGGTCCGCATCGCCGATGCCGCCCTGGTGGCCGCCGCCATGCTGTCGAACCGCTATATCACCGATCGTTTCCTGCCGGACAAGGCCATCGACCTGATGGACGAAGCTGCGGCCCGCCTGCGCATGCAGGTGGACTCGAAGCCGGAAGAACTCGACGAACTCGATCGCCGCATCATCCAGCTGAAGATCGAGCGTGAAGCGCTGAAGAAGGAAACCGACCAGGCCTCGGCCGACCGGCTGAAGCGGCTGGAGACCGAGCTTATCTCGCTGGAAGAGGAAGCCGATGCGCTCACGGCGCGCTGGCAAGCCGAAAAGCAGAAGCTGGGTCTTGCCGCCGATCTGAAGAAGCAGCTTGACGAAGCCCGCAACGAGCTGGCAACCGCCCAACGCAAGGGTGAATTCCAGCGTGCCGGCGAGCTCGCCTACGGCGTGATCCCGAAGCTGGAGAAGGAGCTGCAAACTGCGGAAGAGCGGGACAGTGCCCGCGATTCCATGGTGCAGGAAGTGGTCACCGCCGACAATATCGCCCAGATCGTTTCCCGCTGGACCGGGATTCCGGTCGACAAGATGCTGGAAGGTGAACGCGACAAGCTGCTCCGGATGGAAGACGAACTGGCGAAGTGGGTCGTCGGCCAGGGCGATGCCGTTCAAGCGGTATCGCGTGCCGTCCGCCGGTCGCGCGCCGGGCTGCAGGATCCGAACCGGCCGATCGGCTCGTTCATCTTCCTCGGCCCCACCGGCGTCGGCAAGACGGAGCTGACTAAGGCGCTCGCCCGCTTCCTCTTCGATGACGATACGGCCATGGTGCGCATGGATATGTCCGAGTACATGGAGAAGCACTCCGTGGCCCGGCTGATCGGCGCCCCTCCCGGCTATGTCGGCTATGAGGAAGGCGGTGCGCTGACCGAAGCCGTCCGTCGCCGACCCTATCAGGTCGTGTTGTTCGACGAGATCGAGAAGGCGCATCCCGATGTCTTCAACGTCCTGCTCCAGGTTCTGGACGACGGGCGTTTGACGGATGGCCAGGGCCGCACGGTCGACTTCCGCAACACCATGATCATCATGACCTCCAACCTGGGCGCCGAATATCTGACCCAGCTGAAGGAAGGCGATGACAGCGATCTGGTGCGCGAACAGGTGATGGATGTGGTGCGGTCGCATTTCCGCCCGGAATTCCTGAACCGTGTCGACGAGATCATCCTGTTCCATCGCCTGAAGCGCGAGGAGATGGGCGCGATCGTCGATATCCAGCTGGAGCGGCTGCTGAAGCTTTTGTCGGAACGCAAGATCACGCTCGAGCTCGACGACGATGCCCGCAACTGGCTCGCCAACAAGGGCTACGACCCCGCCTATGGTGCAAGGCCGCTGAAGCGGGTGATCCAGAAATATGTCCAGGATCCGCTCGCCGAACAGATCCTCTCCGGGCAGATTCCGGATGGCTCGCTGGTCAAGGTCACCAGCGGTTCCGACAGGCTGTTGTTCCGCCCGCGCCATGCGGTGAACGAGGCGGCATAAGGTCGAGAATGTTTGATGAAATGCGGATGGCGGCCTTTCGGCCGCCATCTTGCTTTTGAGAGCCTGCTTGCCTGACCTTGCCTCCTCTGTGATGCTGGCGCGGGTTTGGAGAGGGACGGAGGAAACCATGCTTGTTATCTTCGGTGGCCTGCCGGGCAGCGGAAAAACCACCATTGCGCGCGCGCTGGCGCAGCGGTTGGGCGGTGTGCACGTCCGGCTCGACACGATCGAGCAGGCGTTGCGGAATTCCGGTATGTTGAGAGCTGATGTCGGACCTGCCGGATATATGGTTGCCTATGGGGTCGCCGAAGACAATCTGAAACTGGGGAGAACCGTGATTGCGGATACAGTCAATCCCATTTCGGTGACGCGCGAAGCCTGGAGGCACGTCGCGCAGCGGGCGGGTGTGCCGTCAATCGAGGTGGAGGTCATCTGTTCCGACAGGACCGAGCATCGCCGGCGCGTGGAAACGCGCGAGGCCGATATCGAAGGCCTTGTGAACCCGACCTGGGACGAGGTCGTTACGCGAAACTATGATAGCTGGAGCTCGGGGCCTATCGTCGTCGATACGGCTTTCAAGGCGGTGGATGAGCTCATGGCGGAACTGGTTGTTCGGATGGGATCTGTTCGAGCCTAACTGGTTGCCCGCTGACGGGGATGTCCCAGCCTTCAGGGCTACTTGCTTGCGACCTGTTTCGACTTGTCGTCGCTGAGCAGCGTATCGATGCGCTTGCGCTCTTCCTGGAATTTGGCGAGAGCCTCGCCCTCGAGGGACTTGCCGCCGGGAAGGCGGATGCGCAGCGGGTCGACCTTCGTCCCGTTGACGATCAGTTCATAGTGGAGGTGCGGGCCGGTCGCGAGGCCGGTCGAGCCGATGAAGCCGATGACTTGTCCTTGAACCACCTTCGCGCCCGGCACGATGCCCTTGGCGATGGCGCTCTGATGGTTATAGGAGGAGACGTAGCCATTGGCATGACGGATCAGCGTCTGATTGCCGAAGCCGCTTGAATCCCAGCCGGCCTTTTCGACAATGCCGTTGCCGGCGGAGATGATCGGCGTGCCGCGGGGCGCAGCCCAATCGACGCCCGTATGCATGCGCGCAAAACCGAGGATCGGATGGCGTCGCATGCCGAAGCCGGATTTGAACACG